>CAWGNS010000008.1:2450000-3168298 GCA_963824095.1 Terriglobia bacterium
ACCCATGCGCCGCCCTCGTTCGTAACCGTGAACATGTGCCGGTCATCGAACCTCTTGTATTGAGCAAAAGCCCGGCATCCTAACAAGTGGAATTCAGGGCCGCTTGTTGGGTTTCGTACGGAATTTACGCGTAATCGCGCAAATTCGGCTGCGAGGTGGAGAAAGCCCTCCCTTTCGGCATTTGCGAAAGGGCCCGGCACTTTCCGTTTCGGCGTTAGCCAATCGAGGTTAGTTCGCTCGATGCACTCTGCCCGTTGGTCTTTCTATCCACGCCGGACTCCACCCTTTTCGTGGAAGGAACCTTATGTCTCGAACGAAACTAGGAGCATCGTTACGAAGTCCCATGGCCTGGACTTGTCTCGCTTTCGTACTGGCGCTGATCGCGCCCTGGCAGGCCCAGGCTCAAGTGCTCTACGGGTCGATTGTCGGCACCGTAGCGGATTCCAGCGGTGGAGTCATTCCCGGCGCCACCGTCAATGCTACCAACCCCGCCACGGGCGAAACCCGCGACGCGGAAACCAACGAGTCGGGATCGTTCACCCTCTCGAATCTCGCCGAGGGGAATTGGGATCTCACCGTCAACGCGCAGGGCTTCCGGACCTACGCGGCGAAAGGCATCGCGGTTTCGGCAAACCGGGTAGGACGCTATGACCTGACCCTGCAGGTGGGCCAGGTCACCGAAAGCGTCACTGTCTCCGGCGAGGCGCTCACTCTGCAAACCGAGAAGACTGACGTCAACACCGAAATCACCCAGACGCAAGTCGAAGACCTTCCTTTGGCCCGTTACAAGAACTATCAGAGCCTCCTCCAGCTCGTTCCCGGCGCGACGCCGCCACAATTCCAGAACGCAGTGACCGATACACCGGCGCGATCGCTCACCACCAACATCAACGGCACCAACCGCAACAGCAACGCGACGCGCGTCGACGGGGCAGCGGATGTCTATGTCTGGCTGCCTCACCACACGGTCTACGTTCCCCCGTCGGAGACGATCGAGAGCGTGAACATCTCCACGAACGACTTCGACGCCGAACAGGGCATGGCAGGTGGCGCGGCCATCAGTGTGAGAACGAAGTCGGGAACCAACCAGCTCCACGGTTCGATGTTCGAATTCCACCAAAACAGCGCCGTGGGGGCGAAGGATTTCTTCTTCAAGGACAAAAATACCCCCAAGAGCCTGATTAATATCTTCGGCTATACCATCGGCGGCCCGATCGTGAAGAACAAGCTATTCTTCTTCAACGGCTGGGAAGGTAACCGCGAGCGCGTCAACCGCAATAGCCTGTTCACGGTGGCGACGGACCAGCAGCGCTCGGGCGATTTTAGTGGATTGGGCGCGACGATCTACGACCCGCTGACCGGCAACCCGGACGGCACCGGCCGCACGCCATTCGCCAACAACATCATTCCCAGCGATCGCTTCTCGCAGCCGGCGCTAGCGCTGCAGGACCTGGTTCCCAAACCCAACCAGGCCGGCGTGGCGAACAACTATTTCAACAGCGCCACCCAGGAGCTTAACCGCGACAACTTCGACACCAAGATCGACTTCAACCGCACCGCCACCAACCACATCTGGGGCAAATACAGCGCCATGAACGCCCAAGTGACCGGCCAGTTCGGACTGGGCGCGGCCGGCGGCCCCTGCCTTTGCGACGGCGGCAACGGCAACGGTCATACGCTGGTTCAGGTGGCCGCCCTCGGCCAGACCTGGACGTTCTCCCCGACCTTCGTGATGGACACCGTTCTGGGATTCACGCGCATGGGGCAGCACGTCGAGGGTCCTGACTTCGGCACCAACTACGGCACCGACGTTCTGGGCATTCCCGGGACCAATGGCCCGGATATCCGCCAGAGCGGCCTGCCGATCTTCAACATCGACGGCTACACCACGTTCGGCAACCCCGACACCTGGACCCCGATGTACCGCAACGACCAGAGCTACACGCTCACCCACAACTTCAGCTGGCTCAAGGGCGCCCACGACATCCGCTTTGGATTCGACGGCATCCACCACCAGCTCAACCACTGGCAGCCCGAGATCGGCGGCGGTCCGCGCGGCGAGTTCACGTTCAACCAGGGTGTGACCGGCCTGTTGGGTCAATCCACCACGCAGTTCAATTCTTATGCCGCGTTCCTGCTGGGAGCGCCGCAGAGCCTGGCGAAATCTTTGCAGTACGAAAAAATGACGGCCTTCGAATACCAGTTCGCGGGCTACATTCGCGACCGCTGGCAGGTGTCTCCAAAACTGACACTGACGGTGGGAGTGCGGTATGAGAACTATCCGCTGATGACCCGTGCCGGCCGCGGCGGCATCGAGGACTACGATCCGAGCACCAACATGGTGCTGCTGGGCGGGTTGGGAGGCAACGACAAGCACCTGGGCCAGACCTCGAGTAACAAGCTGTTCGCTCCCCGGCTCGGCGTCGCCTACCGCTTGACCGACAACACCGTCATTCGAACCGGCTATGGGATCACCTACGACCCGATGGTTCTGGCTCGTCCCCTGCGCGGCTTCTATCCGCTGACGATCGCGCAGTCGTTCGACAGCGCGAATTCATTCCAGGCGTTCGACTCGCTGACGCAGGGCATTCCCGACATCCCCTTGCCCGACGTCAGCAGCGGCTCGCTGCCGCTGCCCCCGGGCGTGCAGACGCGCTGGATTGCGGGCGACCAACTGCACCGCGGCTACGTGCAATCGTGGAACTTCATCGTCGAGCACAAGCTGCCTTTGCAGATGATCGGCTCGGTCGGCTACGTCGGAACCCAAACCACCCGGCAACTGGCCGACCTCAACATCAACGCCGCCGAACCCGGCACCGGCTCGGCAGGACGGCCCTACTTCCAGCAATACGGAACAACGGCCGATCTGCTCTCCTGGAACGGATACCTCAGCGGGAACTACCACTCGCTGCAGGCGACGCTCAACCGCCGGGCGGCCGAGGGGCTGACCCTCAAGATGGCCTACACCTATTCGAAGGCGATCAACTTTACCGACGATGACGGCTGGGCCGGGGTGGACTGGAACATCCCTTCGCAGTTCTCCCGCAACCGGGCACGCGCCGGCTACGACATCACTCACAACTTCTCGATGGGTTTTGTCTACGATCTGCCGTTCGGCCCGGGGAAGTCGCTTGCCACCACGGGGTTGCCGAGCCGATTGCTGTCCGGGTGGCAGGCCAACGGCATCCTCACGGCGGTGGGGGGCCGGCCCTTCACGATCACGGCGTCTGACGCCAGCCTGAACGCTCCGGGCAACTCGCAAACCGCCGACCAGGTCCTGGCGGACGTGGGGCGGTCGCCCGACAACCCGGATCAATTCTTCAACACCGCTGCGTTCGCGGCAATTAACGACGTCCGGTTCGGCACCTCGGGCCGCAACATTATCGACGGCCCCGGGATTCTGAATCTGGACTTGAGCCTGTTCCGCGACTTCCGGATTACCGAGCGATTCAAAGCTCAATTTCGAGCGGAAGCGTTCAACCTGACCAACTCGCCCCACTTCGGTGCACCGAACGCCAGCGTGAACGACGCTGCGTTTGGCACCATCAGCACCACCGACGTGAATGCTCCGAACCGCAACATCCGGTTCGCGCTGCGGCTGCAGTTCTAGACGGCAGCAAACGCTTGTCTTCCTGGCGGGTGCAGATGCTGCGGCGTCTGCGCCCGCGATTTTTCGCGTCATTCAATGGGACAAGGCAGGTTTCTGACGGCGTGGAACCGTTCTAACTGCCAAGTCCTACTTGTTGGTTTCGATCGACTCAATCTTGAACAACCCGGCGTGCCGCGCTCCGACCACGGAAACTTCGAGATTGCCCTTGCGGCCGTCCTTCGCCACGGCTTCCTTGGTCATCTGGTTGCTGGCATCATCGAACGGCAGGATGATTCCGCCGTCGATGACCAGGCCGAAGCGCTCGGTCGAAGGCCCAACAGGGCAATTGTGGTCGATGTGCTTTTCCTTGCACGACTGGTCGACCAGCTTACCGACCCAGCTGAGCGCCGGATCCGATTCTTCCCGCTGCCCGTTGACAGTCGCTGAATAAACCGGCATTGCGAGTGCAAACGCCAGAACAAAAGCATACAAACTTGTTCGTTTCATCGGGCACCTCCTTGTTTTCTCTCTTCGTCAGAAGATGCATTTCACATGCCGTACTGTTTCATACAATCGTAACAGATTGAATTTACGCTATTTATGCGTGCGGTTCTGGTACGATATCCCACAATCACACAGCCCGGAGTCACGGGATATTCTTCCCCTGACCGGATAAATTTGCACACATTTTGGCCGGCGGGCTTCGGGCTCCGTTTTTACGATAGCGAAGCCCGTGCCGCGAAAAGGGTCCTGACGGGCGCTAGGTCACGTCCTGGTTTTGCGGATCAAGGGGACAGCATACTCTGCCTGAAGCGGAATCATCCCGACCGCTATCCGGAGCAGGATCCGCCCAGCGCCACATTGATCAGCCGCTGCACGTCCGCGACGTTGACCAGCGAGTCGCCGTTCAGATCTTCGGCCCCGGTTCCGGGCGCGGCGCCGAGAACGACCAGGATTAGCCGCTGCACGTCGACCACATTGACGACTCCGTCGAGGGTTAAGTCGCAAGGGCTGCTCGACGCAAAGCCGACCTGGAAGACGGCGCCTGCGCCGCGGGCCAGGTAGTACAGGTAGCCGTCGGGGCCAACCGCCAGATCCACGGGACTCGAGATCGACGAAGCGAAGTCACTGGACTGTCCAGAGGCGGGATTGAACCGGCGGATCCAACCCGAGCAATAGTCGGCGTAGAAATATTGGCCGCTGAACTCGGGGGGGAACCGGTTGACCGCCGGATTGTAGAAAGCACCCCCGGCGATGGCGCATCCGGTGGCGCTTCCGCTGCCATGGCCGTAAGCCAGCAGGGGGCTTCGGAACGAGGGGTTGTTGGTGACGCCTTCGGTTGTCGGCCAGCCGTAATTCGAGCCGCCGATTCCTTCGTTGATCTCTTCCCAGGTGCTTTGTCCGACGTCGTTGATGAACATGCGCCCCGTACCCGGCTGGAAGGCGAAGGTGAAGGGATTGCGCAGACCGAGGGCAAAGATGCTGCGGTTGTCGCCCGAGGCGGTGTTGTAAAACGGGTTGTCGGTGGGTATCGAGCCGTCCGGGTTGATTCGCAGCAGTTTGCCCAGCTTGTTCGACAGGGTCTGCGCGTTCGAACTGTTGGCGTTTTCCCCGACGGCCACGTAGAGCTTGCCGTCGGGGCCAAAATGGATCGCGCCGCCGTTGTGGTTAGTGGCGGAACTCAAATCTTCCAATTGCAAAATCAGGACTTCGCTGCCGGCCGCGGCCACGTCGCCGTTCGCCGTGAACCGGCTCACGCGATTGAAGTGGGGGCTGGTGCTCCCGGTGTAGTAGACGTAGACGAAATGGTTGGTGGCGAAGGCGGGATCGAACGCCACACCGAGCAGGCCGCGTTCACCGTTGGAATCCACGCTCACGCTCACAAACGGGGCGGAGAGCAGCGTCCCATTCTTGACCACGCGCAGTTGGCCGCCTTGCTGGCAAACGAACAATCGCCCATCGGGAGCGAAAGCGAAGGCCGTGGGGTTCGACAGGCCCGAGACGAGCTGGGTTTCGGTAAATCCGGCGGGAAGCGTAGCGGCCCGGCCCACGCCGAAGATCGCCAGCAAGATCAAAGCTTTCGGGGCACAGGTTTCGAGAATCCCGGCGAAGTGTTTGAGAATCTTGGAAGCCACGTATCGAGTCCTCCACGAATGGGTTGGTTGGGCTACGCGGATAACCATGGCCGGTGGAGGACGGCCTGACGACAGATCGCGTGCTTGCTGCGGACTTTCAGAACTTCTTCGCGCTCCGCTCTAAAGCGGACAAGAACTCACTCCGATCACGGTATTGACCAGGCCCTGTATGTCGGCGATGTTTACCGATCCGTCGTGATTCAGATCGCCGAAACCGGGAGGAGCGACGGTGAACCCGAGCACAAGATTGATCAGGCCCTGGATGTCGACGATGTTGACGGCGGCATCCATGTTCAAGTCGCATTGCGACAGGCTGCCCGCGGAGTACTCGTAGGCTCCGATATCAAGCGTCGCGTCGGACGGCCGGGCCTGGCTCGACTGGTGTTTGACGTACTGCCGGACCACGTTGTGGAGCGGAACCACGGCTGCGGCCAGCGACGTTCCGGCGTCGATTGCGCTGGAACCCGACGCGATGCGGAAATCCTGCCCGGCCGCATCGACGAACCCCGGCGACGCCCCCGTAACGGCGGTGCCGTCGTCGTGGATGGTGCCGTTCAGGGTCCCGAACGTGCTGACCCAGCCCGGTTTGAACCAGTTGTGCGTCAACCACAACGCGCCGGTTTGATCGAGCAGGGAGACGGTATTTCCGGCCAGGGTCGGGTAGACGATGTTGTTGCGAAAGTCGGCGGTCTCGTCGTTGGTGGAGAGCCGCAGCAGCGTGGTGCGGTCGGTGCGCGTCGAAACCAGCGTGTTGTTGTACATGTACAACGTTCCTTTGCGGTAGTCGCCTGTGGAACCGCTGTCGCCGCCGTAGTGGACCATCTGGCGGTTGCCGTCGTTGGCCGGCTCGATCATGACGTTCCCGTACACCAGGGTCGTGTGGTAGGAGGGGTCGGCGACGATCACGCTGCTGTCTTCGGCATCGACCAGATCGAGCTGCCGGTTGCCGCCTTCGATCCAGTTGTAGCGGACCACCAGCCCGGCCGAGCGGTCTTTGAGGTTGTTTCCCGAGGTACCGGCGCGCAGCGGGCCGAAATGGTTGTACTGGAAGACGATGCCGATCGCGGCCGAATAGTTGTTGTGCTCGTAGGCGCTGCCGGCATTGCCGTTGTCGTAGATCGAATTGCCCTCGATCAGAAAATCGCGGGATGGCTGGTCGGCGAGCGAGCCGATGAACAGCCCGTTGCCGCTATCGTCGATCACGCAGTTGCGGATGGTGATGTGCTGGCCCTTTTCGACGTAGATCGAGGCGGCGTTGTTGACGTAGCTCTGGGTGGCGCCGCTGGCGGAGGTGAACGTATACGGCGGCCGCGCGCTGCGGAACTCGAGGCCCTCAATCACGATGTATTGGGGCATGGTGTCGGCGGGTACATTCGATCCGCCGATCTTGAGCAGGCCGCGGACCTCGTTCCAGTAGTTGAGCGACGAGCGCGTGGTCGCGCCATTGCCGTCAATTACGGGAGGTTGCCCGGCGGGGCCGGGAACCCCGCGGACGGTGATTGGGGCGGCAGCCGTCCCTTGCCGGCCGATCACCCACTTTTCCTTGTAGGGCGTGGACCGCCAGTAGATCAGCACCGTATCGCCCGGCTGCAGGGACTCCCAGGCGACGGCCCCGATCGAAGAGAACGCCTTGCTCGGGCCAACCTCGTACGTGGCGCCACGCAGACCGCCCGCGAGCAGGGTCAGCAGCAGGCAGAGCGATCCTAGGGTCAGCCGTCTCACGTGCCTCATTCTGGCGTGCGCAACCGGATTGCGACGGTGTCCGCCCGACACCATCGCAGCGAGTATATCGCTTGTGGCGTCGGGAGCTGGCGCCTTTTGTACCCTAGACGGGCGAGTTTAAGGCCTAGCGTACTTCTCAGAGTTTTCCTCTCCCCCTGACGGCATACAACCGGCGGAAAGTGCCGCGCCAAGTGGAGGTTCTCCGAACGGATCGGCGGTGCAGATGGTGGGCGCGACAGGACTCGAACCTGTGACCTCCTGCGTGTGAAGCAGGCGCTCTAACCAACTGAGCTACGCGCCCCCGAGAGGGCCAACTTTGATTCTAAATCAGTTGGGAAATCCGCGTCCATGATTGGTTCGTCCTATTGCGCGGATCTGCCCATGGCTGGAGATGATGTTTGACGTTGGGGCATCGCTGGATCCGCGGGCGAGCCAGGCATGGGATTGCGTCGGTCGCGCACAAGAACGTCGATCGGAGATCGACGGCACAGGCCGGAGGCCTGCGCCACTTGGAGGCCGCTGTTCCCACCGAGGCCGCGGGGGCCCAAGAGTGGCTCGGCTCTAGAGGCCGATGGCTACGTCGACCAGGTCGCTGAAGCCGTTGCTGGTTTGGATCGCCACCGGGACCGTCGGTCCCACAATCACCGTTGTCGGGACACCCACGTTGATCTGGTAGAGGCCGACACAGCAGGGCGCCGCGCCCGCGAACTGAATCGAGCCGACTTCGCGGCCGAACTCGACCTGCAGATTGGGGTCGGTGACGCGGCTGAACGGTTCGGCCGAAGGGCCCTGGGCGCCGTCGGCGATCGGAGGATTCACCTCGCCCAGACCGGTCAGAAAGACGATGACCGTCTCGCCGGGCAGAGCGGGGTCTTCGGAAGTGACGAGGCTGAAATCGGCGTGAGTGATGATGGCCGGGCCGATGCCGTTGCTGTTGGTCGAAAAGATTCCCGGGCTGCTGGCGGCCACCGGCACGGAGACTTCGTTGGAGAGGTTGTTGTTGTTGTTGACCACGATGGTCGCGGTCTCACCGGAAAGGGAGAAGGGCGCCTGCAGATTGATCTGCGTCGACGAAACAAAAAACAACGGCGCCGGCACATTGTTGATCGTCACCGTCACCCCCGCCAGATTGGTCGGGATCGGCACGCTTTTAGCGATCTCCTGGGATGGCGCCAGGCCCGATCCGAACAGCGACAGAATCGTGCCGCCGGAGATGGGATAGGTCGGAGGAGCGAACGACGCGCCGTTGACGACACCGAGCGGCGAGAGGAAGACGCCGCTGCCGCTCAGCTTGGGCACGCGAACGCCGAAAGTCAGGCCGTGGCTCGATGTGTCGGCGGTATCGACCTGCGCCTGGACGAAAGCCCCGGGGCCGTCTGCGGTCGGCGCGCCGATGGCGAAATTGGTGACGTCCTCGTCGAGGATGCCGGCCAGCGCGCCGGCACTGTCGGAGCGAACGACATAGGCATTGACGCCGCTGAAATCGATCGCCGAGCGGTCAATTCGAACGCGCTCGGAAATCGGCGCCTGGCCGGCTCCATTGGCGCGAATGGCGCCGCTGGCCATCGAGTAGCTGTTTCCCTGCAAGCTCACCAAGACCTCGGAGATCCAGTAGTCGCCGTTCCAACTGGCGTTGCTGGCGGAGTTGCCGAAGCTCTTGATCGCCAGAAAGATCTCGCGGCCTCCCGAATCGGTCGAATAGCCGATGAAGTAGTTGCCCTCGGCCGATACGAACACGTCATGATTGCCCGAGAACAGGCTGGCGCTCGAGCCGAACGACGCCGTGCCCGTACCGTCGCTGTTGAGTGCATAGGTAGCGTTCGTCAACGACTGCTCGACGGTGGACTCGCCGGCGTCGGCCGCGTGGCCGGTTACCTGAGAGCCGGGGAACACGCCGCCGCCGTTGGGGGTGAGCCGCAGAAAAGCCGTCTTCAGCGCGGTGTCGCGTCCATTGGGGAACCACAGGCTGCCGCCGAAGTAGGTGCCGTTGAGCAGACCGTCGGTGACGCCGTCGGCCGGCGCTTTGAGAGCGACGAACAGGTCGAACGAGCCATCGTCGGCCTCGGTGGACGACCCCAGCAGGATCTCCGAATCGGCGCCGAGCCGCGCATTGATCTTCCACTGTTGGGCAATCGGGTTGGTGAGCGAGACGAAGCCGCTGGAGTTGACGGTGTAGCTCCCGCTACCAGCCGCCGCGCTGGGCATGCCGCTATCGACGCCCTGGCGGCCCGTGAAACTGAATCCGCCGTTGCCGTCGAAGGTCATCGAGCCGCCCAGGTTTCGACCACTGGAGGTCACGCCTTCCGGGGTGACCGTCACCAGCAATTGCACGAAGTAATAGCCGCCGGTCAGAGCGGAGTCGTCAAGCTGCTGAGCGCTCAGCAGACAGCAGGCCAACGTCAGCAAAAGGAAAATGCGAAGTAATTTCATGGTGTTCGTTGTGAGGCCCTATTCCCGCCACTGATCGACGGTTGCCGATCAGGAACGGGGGCGCGGAATTGGACTCTGTTGACCGTTCGCTGTCCGAATCGGGCGCGGGACCGCCCTTTTGGGCTCAACAAGTAACCCGAACGGACAGGCGAAGTTGCGGGCGAAGATTCCAGCCGGACGGGCCTAACCCGTCATTTTTAGACTATAGCAGGCAAGCGGCAGGCCCAGCCTGGCCCAAGTTTGGAATTCGTGACGATCGGAATCGGGCGCGGCGGCAGTCGGCGCGCAACTTTCCCTTCCCGGCGGGGTTCCATAGCTGAGCGCCGGGCAAGAAACAACCTCTTCGCTTTCGGGGCCGGAAATTCCCGTTTCCTCCGCGTCGATCCAATTACCGCAGGAGTTGGAGCATGAACGACCTCAGCAGGTTGACCGCGATCGTTGCTCTGGGCGGCCTGGCGTGGCTGGCGATGCCGGCGCCGGGAGGGCCGCAGAAGGCGGCGGCCGCCGAGACGCCCAAATACAACAGCACCGAGGACCTCGGTATATCCCACGTTGGCTGTAGTTTCTTCGGCGAACGGCGAGCGGACTTCTTGCGGGTCGGCCTGGGCGCCCGTCTGCTGGCGATGGAAAAGAGCTCGGAACTGACGACGAAGGTCGCCGGTGCGCTTCCGGCAAGCCCTCTGGCGCCGCGCAGCCGTGGGCGCGCCCTGGAGGATCTGGCGCAGTCGTACGCCGGCGGCGACTCGATCGACGCTTTCATTTTCGGGCAGCTCAAGATCCAAGGAATCCCGCCGGCGCCGCCGGCCACCGACAGCGAGTTTCTGCGGCGGGTCACTTTGGACCTGACCGGGCGCATTCCCACTTCGGCCGAGGTGGTGGAGTTTCTCGCCGACGCCAACCCGGACAAGCGCGGCGCCAAGATCGCGGCGTTGCTCGAGACGCCGCAGTGGGCCGACCGTTGGGCGATGTTTTTCGGCGATCTCTACCGCAATACCGCCGTGACCTCCCAGGTCAATCGCTTCATCGACGGGCGCGACGCGTTTCACCTGTTCCTGCTCGAGTCCCTCCAGCAGAACAAGCCCTACGACCGGATGGTGCGCGAGATTCTGGCCTCGAAGGGCGCCGCCGACGGCCGCAGCTACCCGGCCGAATATGCGACCTACGAGGAATTTCAGCAGATCACCAACGACTACCAGGGCAACCCGGTGAAGCCCACGGCAGCGAGCTACATCGTTGGCGGGCGGACGACCGGCGGCCCGATTCAAGACACTTACGACGCCTTGGCCTCGATCACCGCCCGCGATTTTCTCGGCGTCAGCCACATGGACTGCATTTTGTGCCACGACGGCAAGGGCCATCTGGACTCGCTCAGCGTCTGGGGAGCGGCCGCCAAGCGCGCCGACGGCTGGGGCTTGGCTTCGTTTTTCTCGAAGACGATGTTGAGCCGGCCGCGGGGCCTGCCGGCCGCACCCGAGGGCCAGCCGCCGCCCCTGCCGCGTTACTGGATCGTCTCCGACAACTCCCGCGGCGCCTATCGCCTCAACACCACCAGCGGCAATCGCCCGGCGCGGCAACCGGCCGAAGGCAGCGGCACGGTGGTGGTCGACCCGGTGTATCCGTTCGGCGGAGGCAAGCCGTCCGCCGGCGAGACGTATCCGGAAGCATTGGGGCGTCTACTGACCGCCGACAAACAGTTTGCGCGGGCGGCGGTCAACTACATCTGGCGGGAGTTTTTCGGCCGCGGCATTGTCGACCCGGCTGACCAGTTCGATCTGGCGCGCCTGGATCCCGCCAGCCCGCCGCCCCAGCCCTGGACGGTCCAGCCGTCGCATCCCGAGTTGCTGGAGTTTCTGGCCGGCGAGTTCATCGACCACAAGTTCGATTTGAAATGGCTGATGAGCACGATTGCGAACTCCGACGACTATCAACTTTCCTCGCGATACGACGGTGTCTGGAGCCCCGCCTACGAGACCTATTTCGCGCGCCACCAGGTGCGCCGGCTCACGGCGGAGGAGATCCACGACGCGCTGCTGATTTCCGGCGGCTTGCCCGTGCAGTATCCGGTGTCGCCGGCGATCGGCGCGGTCAGCCTGGCGATGCAGTTTCCCGACGTGCAGTCGATGCCGCGCGCGGGGCGGCGTGACCCGACGGGGCTGCAAGCGGCGGCGTTTCTGGACGCCTTTTTCCGGGGCGACCGCGAAGCGACGCCGCGCAGCGGCGATGGCAGCATCTTGCAGGCGCTGCAGTTGATGAATAGTCCGCTGGTGTTGGCCCGCGTGGACTCGCACAACTCGGCCACGGCCCTGGCGCAGGTGGTTCAGCAGCCCGACAACGTGGCCGTACAACTTCTCTACCTGAGGGTGTTGAGCCGGCCTCCAACGGCCGGAGAACTGGCGGCGGGAGTCGCCATGCTCGGCGGCGGCGACCGCAACGCCAAGGCCGAAGACTTGATGTGGAGTCTCTACAACAAGGTCGATTTCATTTTCAACTATTGAGGCCCCGCCCCAGAGCCATATCCGCGTCGGAATTCGTTCGGAAACGAGGCAATCGATGAACGAGCGTGAACGTTTCGAGAAAGTGTTGCAAAGACGTCCCCGCCCCCACATTTCGTTCTTGCAGAGGCCGCAGTGGAGCCGCCGCCACTTTTTCCGCTTTCTGGCGGCGGGCGTCAGCGGCTATTACCTGGCCGGCCCGTGGAGTCCCGGCCTGTTGAAGGCCCAGGCGGCTACCGAGACCAAGAACACCGCCAGGCAGGTCATCTTTCTGTTTCTGGAAGGCGCGCCGAGCGGTGTCGACACCTTCGACCTGAAGGAAACCGCCGGCGTGACTCCGGCCGACTTTGCGCCCGAGACGATCCAGGGATTGCGCTTCCCGACGGGCATCCTGGGCAAGACCGCCGAGGTCCTCGACAAGGTGGCCATCATCCGCTCCGGTTCGGCGTGGGCGCTGGCGCATCCGCTGGCGCAAACCTGGTTCCAGATCGGCCGCAACCCCACCTCGGCGTTAGGCAAGTTCGCACCCCACATCGGCAGCGTCGTCGCCATCGAGAAAGAGCCCGAACGGCGGCCCGACCAAATCTTTCCCGCGTTCATTGCGCTGAATGCTTCCAACATCCCGGGCTCGGGCTACTTGCCGACGGATTTCAGCCCGTTCAAGATACAGCCGGAGGCCGCCGGGCTGGCCGCGACCGAACACGCCGCCGGGCAGGCGCGTTTCGAGCAGCGCTGGGACTTGCTGTCGTCGATCGACGGCGCCCTGCGCAGCGCCGATTCGCCGCTGGGCGCCGCTGCCTCGGGCATGGGCGAGCTCTATCAGGACGCGCAAAGTCTGATGTTCAACCCACTGGTCGCCAGCACCTTCGGGTTCACCGAAGAAGAGAGCGCGCGCTACGGCGGCAGCTCGTTCGGCAACGCCTGCCTGATCGCCCGTAAGATCGCCGAAGCCGACCAGGGCACGCGGTTTATTCAGGTCACGCTGGGCGGTTGGGACCATCACCAGGGGATCTACGACCGCCAGGAAGTCAACGGGCGCGACGTGGGCAGCAACATCTACGCGCAATGCGGGCAGTTCGACGCGGCATTTGCGGCGCTGGTGGGCGACCTGGAAGCGTCCGGCCACCTCGATGAAACCCTGATCGTGGTTTCAGGAGAGTTCGGGCGCACGGTGGGGCCGCTGACCAACTCCAACAACGGTCGCGACCACTATCTGCAGATGTTCTATGTGTTCGCCGGAGGCGGTATTCAAGGAGGCAGGGCGATCGGCGAGACCGACCCCACGGGCGGCTTTACCGTCGACACCGGCTGGTCGCGATACCGCGACATTCGTCCCGAAGACATCGAAGCCACGATCTACTCCGCGCTGGGGATCAACTGGACCAAGGTTCGCGACGATGACCCGTTGGGACGAGGGTTCGAATACGTCCCCGACTCCGACGAGGATCTCTACGGGCCGGTAAACGAGTTGTGGGGATAGCGGATACGCAGGGCTTGAGCACGGGGGCTGCCCGCTGTCCGGCCGTTCGCGACGACAAGCCGCTCTCTAGAAGAACGGAAACTTCTTTTTCGATTTCTTCTTGACGTCGCCCGGATCCTGGAACGGCAGGTCGACGCTGATCGGGTTGTGATCGGAGAGCCGTTCCACCAGGCAGTAGTTGACTTCCCGCATGGCGCGCGCGAAGTGGGGCGCAAAGCGATAGGGTTCCCGCGGGCTACGCGAGTTTTCGATATAGGGCTTGACGAAGATCCAGTCGAGCCGGAGTTTTCCGGCGGGGCCGATCGTGCGGTTGACCTGGTAACTGGGCGCGAAGCCTTTGCTTTCTCGCATGTTCGAATTGGCGAGAGTCCCTTCGGTGCCGTTGACGGTGCGGCCCTTGTCGCCGCGAAAGTCGAAGACGGTGCCGTCGGCGAAGCGAAACTCCTCGATCGACTTGAACAGCTCGGCCTCGGGATTGGGGCCGATTACAGGGATGTTAGCCGCCGTGGGATCGTTCTGGTTCTTGATGAAGTTGACGCCGCCCTTGACGACGTCGTACATCAGTCCAACGCCGGTGGCGTATTTCAACCCGGTGGTGGCCCAGAATTCGGAACTGCCAACGCGCCGGTAGATCTCGCGTTTGATGTCGGTCGGGCTGGTGTCGCTGAGAGTGGTGTTCAAATCCCCGGCCATCACCAGCGGGTTGTGCGTCTCTTTGAGGAAGTTCAACAGCTCTTCCATCTGCTCGCGGCGCTCTTTCGGCTCGGTGCGGTTTTCCAGGTGCGGCGCCACGATCGTGACCTTGCCCTCCGGCAGGTCGGGCATGTCGAGGGTGACCATCAGGCAGGTGCGCCCCCCGCGGCGAATCTCACGCGAAACCTTTTCCAGGAAGACCGCCGAGGCGACGCCGCGCTTGCCCGCCTCGATCTTGCTGACCCGATCCTTTTCGCCGCGGAACCAGTCATAGCCCTGCTTTTCGAACGGCCGCAAGCGGGCTTCGAGGATGGGGTAGCGCGACAGGATGGCCGTGCCGTGCAGTCCCTTGAGCCGGTCCCGGTCGACCTGTAGGTCGTCCACCAGGTGTTTGCGCTCGGTCTCATCTTCCATTTCCTCAAACTGCTCGGTGCCGAGGCTGATCGGGTCGACCTCGATAAACTCGACGCCGTAAGCCCAGTTCATGTTGAGCGCTTCGCCCAACTCGCGAACCACCGCGCGGTAGCCGGTGCGCTTCATGCCCCAATCGACCTCGTTGAGCACGATGACGTCGGCCGACTGCATGACGTCGAGTTGCTCGAGCAACTCGTTGACGCGGATGCGTTCGCCGCTTTGCGCCTGATCCTTTAGAAATGCATTGGTGTCGGTGAACAGCAGCTTGAGGTGATCGAGGGCGAAGCCGCGCTCGATGTTCCACATCACCACACGCAGCGACGGACCCAGCTCTTCGATGTCGGGCCGGTGCGGCTTGGCGCCTCGATAGTGCGCCTCGTTGCTGAGGAAGGGCGTGGTGCGAATGGCGGTGAGTTTCGCATCCAGCCCATCGTCGAGCTGATCTTCCTGGAGCGCCACCAGCTCGTCGTAGGAGAACATCGCCGGTTCCTGATAGCGCGTGTAGGCGTCGTCGGCGGCCGGCGCGGCCGCGACGAATACGATCCACAGAACCAGCAAGCTTGCGGCAAGGCGCAGTCGAATCATCGTGTCCTCGATGGATGGTTTTCCCCGAGCTGGAAGACAGCGGATGAGCCGGGAGTTTACAGGATGATGGGAGAAGTCCCCCGCGACCCTACCGCATTGTACAGCCTTGTCTGAAGGATTCCACTGCAACGTGAGCTGTTTCACAACAAAAGTATAAAGTTGCTGGCGGGCCCCTCCGAATATTAGCTTGGGGGTGGTTTGGCGGCGCAGGCCCGGGTTAAGATCGGTCGAGCCTGATCGCAAACAAACGCCTGATCGCAACAAGAGATCATCCGGCCTCCCCCGCTGCGGGAGGTTTTTGGAGAAGCGATGGTCCCGCGACTTCGCTGTTACGTCTTAGCCCTAGCCATCTGCGCACTGCTGCCGGCGACCGCCGCCGGGGCGGACTTTTTTGCGGCGCCCGACGGCCACGCGAACGGCTGGGGGACGCTCTCGGACCCTTGGGATATTCAAACCGCGCTGGCTCAGCCGCGGGCGGTGGGGCCGGGCGACGTGATCTGGTTGCGCGGCGGTACCTACGCGCTTGAGCAAACCTTGGTGAGCCGGCTGGTTGGCGCCGAAGGCCGCCCGATCGTGGTGCGGCAGTTTCCCGGTGAGCGTGCGACGCTCGATTGCCGGCGGATCACCGAAACGGGAGCGGGCACCGAATGTCTGCTCATCAAGAGCGTCTACACCTGGTATTGGGGTTTCGAAATCACCAACTCGACGCGGGTCCGCCAGGTGTCCTTCTCCGGCAGCACGCCGAACCCGCGCGGCCTGGGCGTGCAGGGCCAGGGAGGCTTGGGCACCAAGCTGATCAATCTCGTCATTCACGACGTGGGCACTTCGCTGTTTGAATCGCAGCGGTCGGGCATCGAGATCTACGGCGTCATCGCCTACAACTCAGGCTGGGAGGGACCCGACCGCAGCCACGGGCCGGGCTTCTATGTGCGTAATCGCTCGGACTATCCGCGCAAGGTGCTCCGCGACAATATTGTGTTTCAGCACTACCGCCAGGGGCTGCAAGGCTACGGCACCTTCGACAACGTATTCAGCAACTTCCTGGTGGAAGGCAACGTTTTCTTCAACAACGGCATCGGGGCCGACGGTTTCCACCGCAACCTGATGTTCGGCAACGAAAACACCGATCATCGCGATGACGTGTTTCGCGAAAATTTTACGTATTTCTCGGACGGCGCGGGCGCCGGAGCCAACACCTTGGGCAGCGAGGCGGGCGGCTGCCGGGGACTGACCGTGGTGGGGAATGTGTTTGCTCACGGGCCCGGTAGAGCGGCTCTGCAGGTCAACAATTGCACCGCGACGGAAATCGCCGGGAATCTTTTTTTCGGCAAGACCTCGTTTGAGACGGCGCAAACGGACCTAGACCTGACGGGCGATGCATTTCGTGCCGCATTCCCGGGCAACATCTACTACGGAGACGGCCTCGGGACTCCACATGGGCTGGCGACGTTCCTGCGTCCGAATCAATATGAGCCGGGTCGCGCGAACTTGATTGTTTACAACTGGGACCGGCGGCCGTCGGTGGCGATCGACGTCAGCTCGCTCGGGATGCGGCGAGGCGATGCGTACGAGATCCGCAATGTGCAGGACTACTACGGGGAAGCCGTCCAGCGAATTTACCGGGGCGGGCCGCTCGACGTGCCGATGACCGGCTGGCAGGCCGCAAGTCCGGTCGGATATCAGGGGCCGGCGCTACCCGCGACGTTTCCCGAATTCGGGGTATTTGTGGTGACCTGGGGCGATTCCATGGGCGCCAGGCACCCTTTGCCTCGGCGCCGGCGGTAACGTTTCGCGCCACGCCAAGACGCCTGGGTAGGATGCCCGGTAGCGCAGGGCTGGTGTATTTTCCAAACCTGCGGCCTTTCACGCCGCGCCGAAGGGCCCACTCGTCCGTGGAAAACCGCAGGTCTGGGAAAAGCTCCCAGCCCTGCGCCACGGGTTTTCCCAGGAATCCGCGGGGGGGACCTCTGGGGCGAGGTGCGCGATTACTCCAGGCGTCCCGCCAGGCGATTCACGAACCAGGCCATCAGCATTGCAACCAGCCCGGCTCCGCCCATCAGCAACGCTACGTTCCCGAACAGCGCGCTGGGCGTCAGTTCTTCGAGCCGCCCGGCCTGCAGGCCAGCCAGCAGGTTCCCCAACGCGGCCGCGATGAACCATACGCCCATCATCTGGCTGACGCGTCCCCGGGGTGCGAGCTTGGTCATCGACGAGAGGCCCACGGGTGAGAGGCAAAGCTCGCCGGCGGTGTGCAGGAAGTAGGTAACCACCAGCCAGCCCATCGAAACAGGGTTTGTGCTGCTGGCATTGGCCGATCCCCAGGCGAGCACGAAAAACCCTGCCGAGAGCCCCAGCAGCCCCAAGGCGAACTTCACCGGAATCGAGGGATTCGCCTTGCGCCGCGCCAGCCAGGTCCACAGGCCGCCAAACAGAGGCGCCATCACGATGATCAGCAGCGGATTGACGTTCTGCAGCCAACTGGCGGGCATCTCCCAGCCGCCCACCATGCGATCGGTCAGGTCGCGCGCGAACAAATTCATCGAGGACCCGGCCTGTTCGAAGCCCGACCAGAATGTGGCCGCCAGAATGTAGAGCCAGACAATCACGCCGAGCTTCTTTTTCTCGAACGTCGTCAGGCCGCCCGCCACGAACAGATAAAGAAAGAACAACCCGCTCACGATCAGAATGCCGTAGCCCAGGGCTTCGGCCAACTGCTCGATCGTGACGTGCAGCGTTCCCGAAGCGATCAGGAACACGAGCAATGCGACCGCGGCGCCAATCCCGCCCAGCGAGCCGAAAAACCTGCGGCTGAGCGCGGCAAGCGCCTCGCTGGTTTCGTCGGTCTTCAACCGGCCTATGTCTCCCAGGAATTTTCCGCCGAGACGGTACTGGATCAGCCCAAAAACCATGCCGATGCCGGCCAGCGAAAAGCCCCAATGGAAGTTGTAGCCTTCGCCAAACAGGCCGCAGAGAATCGTCCCCAGGGTTGCGCCGAGGTTGATGCCCATGTAGAACACCGAGAAGCCGGCATCGCGCCGCGCGCCACCCTCGGGGTAGAGGTCGCCGACCATGGCGCTGACGTTGGGTTTGAGCAAGCCCGTACCCAGGACGATCAGCGACAGGCCGAGGTAGAAGGTCGGAATCGTCGGCACCGCCATGGAAAAGTGGCCCGCGGCGATGATGCAGCCGCCGACGAAGACCGCGCGCCGCTGGCCCCACAGCTTGTCGGCGATCCAGCCGCCCGGCAGGGCCACCAGGTAGACCAGCGAAGTGTACAGTCCATAGATCGCCGAGGCTTTGCCGACGTCGAAGTTGAGACCGGGGTTGAGGCCCGCCAGCGGGGCCGTCATGAACAAGACCAACAGGGCGCGCATGCCGTAGTAGCTGAAGCGCTCCCACATTTCCGTGAAAAACAAAGTGGCGAGGCCGCGAGGCTGGCCGAACCAGACGGCATGCGCCGGAGATGAATCCGGCGGCGGAAGCGGTGCTTGTGGCGCGCGGGCGCCGGGTTGATTGGTCATAACTCCAAGCCCAAGGTTTTCGCAATCTCGCCGGAGCGTCCGCCGCGTCGGGGCATCCGATGCTGGTGGCGAGGACTAACCGACTGAAGCGTAACCGATTATAGCTTTGCCGTCCAGCGAGCCAGGCGATCTCCCGAAAGACGCACGATCACCGCCACTCCGTTGCGTCCCATCCTCGCGTGGTCCGTTCTGGATCGCCCCGGCGGCTTCTCAGCGTCTCAGGTGGTGTGAGAAGATGATGAGTCTGCCCACCGGGTTAGCCTCGAGACAGCCAGGAGTTCTCCCTCAACCGTTGATGACGGGTCCATGAGCGCCCCTTTGTTGAACACCGAACCCGAGGGGTTGCCCCCTCCTCCTAAGCCGGGCGTGTTCGCGGCGACGTTCCGGGCATTCCTCTACCGTGATTTCCGGCTGATGTGGGGCGGCGCGTTCACCTCCACCACCGGCACGTTTGTCCAGGAATTCGCCCAAAACTGGCTGGTTTACACCCTTACCGACTCCGCGTTCCTGCTGGGTCTGACGGCGTTCCTCAACGGCGCGCCGATTCTGATGTTTTCCCTGCTGGGGGGAGTCGCCGCCGATCGTGTCGACCGCCGCAAGCTGCTGTTGCTCTCGCAATACATCCAGATGACCAGCGCCCTGGTGCTGGCGGTCCTGCTGTGGCTGAACGTCATCCAGGTGTGGCACATCATGGCGGCGGCGCTGGCGACCGGCATCGGCCAGGCCTTCGGCGGACCGGCCTACCAGGCCCTGATTCCCTCGCTGGTCGAGAAAGAGGACCTGCCCAACGCCATCGCTCTGATGTCGATTCAATTCAATCTGGCGCGTGTGGTGGGGCCCGTGGTCGGCCTGCTGGCGTTCACCGCGATGGGTCCGGCCGCCTGTTTCTTGATCAACTCGCTGAGCTACCTGGCGGTGATTTTCTCGCTGTTCGTCATCCACGTCCGGTTCGTACCGAAAAAGACCGAAGTGCGCGTGATGCACAGTCTCAAGGAAGGCTTGGCGTTCGTCTTCCGGCGGAAATCGCTGTTGGCTCTCGTCGCCCTGGCGACCATCACGGCGTTTTTCGCGGTTCCCCTGATCACCCTGCTGCCTGTATTTGCCAACAAGACCTACGGCCTGGGGGCGCAGGGTTACGGCACGATGATGTCGTTCTCCGGCGCGGGCGCGGTGACCGGCGCGCTGTTTGTCGCCTGGCTGGGAAATACCGAGCGCAAGGGTTGGACGGCCCTGGTGATGCAAGTCGTTCTGGGGCTGGCGACCCTCGCGTTCGCGTTGAGCACCAACCTCTGGGCGGGCTGCTTTTTCGTGTTTGTGGCGGGGGGCGCGGTGCTGGCGGTCTTCGCGCTGCTCAACTCGCTGGTGCAGTTGCTCTGCCCCGAAGAGTTGCGCGGCCGCATCATGAGCGTTTACCACACGGCGTTTCGGGGGGCGATGCCCCTAGGCAACCTGGTGGCCGGATCGCTGGCCAGCCGGCTCGGCGCGCCGCTGGTGGTGTCGGTCAACGCCGTCATTCTGCTGGTTGCAGCAGGATGGTACCTGTTGAAGGACAAGCGGGTCATCGAGTTGTAGGAACGGCGGCTCTGTTTTCGCGATCCGCGGGGACGGCGGCTGTCGGTGAGGCGGCTGGGAGAGGAACATCCCCTGTTGCGGGATGTCGCCTGCTGGGGTTAGCCCTTCTTCAAGTGGCGGTCGAGGCTGAAGGCGGCGCTAATCAGGCCCAGGTGCGTAAACGCCTGCGGGAAATTGCCCAGGGCCTCGCCGCTGGGGCCGATCTCTTCTCCGTAGAGACCGAGGTGGTTGGCGTAGGTCAGCATCTTTTCGAAAATCAGGCGCGCCTCTTCGAGTTGGCCGGCGCGGGCGAGCGCCTCCACCAGCCAGAAGGTACACATGCTGAACGTGCCTTCCCGGCCCGTGAGCCCGTCCCCGGCGCCCTTGCCGATCTCATAGCGATGCACCAGGCTGTCGGAGACCAGTTCTTGCATGGTCTGCTCGATCGTGCCGGTCATGCGCGGGTCGGTGGGCGAGATGAAGAGCACCAGCGGCATCAGCAAGTTGCTGGCGTCGAGTGCGTCGGAACCAAAATACTGCACGAAGGTCTGCCGTTTCGAGTTCCATCCCTTGCGCATGATCGTTTCGTAGATCCGATCGCGTTCGCGCCTCAGGCGCAGCCGCTCAATCGGCAAACTGCGCTTCTGAGCCAGCCGCAGACCGCGGTCGAGCGCCACCCAGCACTGCATTTTCGAATAGACGAACTGCTGCCGGCCGCCGCGCACCTCCCAGATTCCATCGTCGGGTTGCTCCCAGTTGTTGGCCACCCAATCGAGCATGCTGCGGATTTGATTCCAAGAATCGTAGGCAATCGGCGTGCTGTGCTTGTCGTAGAGATAAATCGAGTCGATGAGCTCGCCATAGATATCGAGCTGGAGCTGCTCGGCGGCGGCGTTACCGACTCGCACCGGGCGCGAGCCGCAATAGCCGTCGAGGTGATCCAGGCGTTGCTCGGGCAGCTCGTGGCTGCCATGAATCGTGTACATGATCTGCAGCGGTCCGGTGGGCGTTTCCTCCTCGCGCACGCGGTCGTGCAGCCAGTTCATGAAATTGGCGGCTTCCTCGGTATAGCCCAGGCGCATGAAGGCGTAGGTGGTGAACGCGGCGTCGCGAATCCAGGTGTAGCGGTAGTCCCAGTTGCGGACGCCCCCGACTTCTTCGGGAAGGCTGCAAGTCGGCGCCGCGACCATCGCCCCGGTGGGCTCGAAGGTGAGCAGCTTGAGAACCAGCGCCGAGCGGTCGACCATCTCGCGCCAGCGGCCCTCATACTTGTTGTGCGAGTGCCAATTGCGCCAGTACTGCACGGTGTGGCGCTGCGCCTCTTCGCCATCGAGCATGGCTTCGAGAAACTCGTTGCCGCAGTCGCCGCGATCGTGGCGGAACACAAAGGTGGCTTTCTCGCCCTGATCGAGGCTGAACTCGGCCTCGACTCCCTCGTCCTGGCGGGTGAGCGGGTAGGGACTCACCAGCCCGAATTTGGCGCCGGGCAGCTCAAACACGGCGCCGCGGCCGTTGATGGTGAGTTCATGTTTCTGGCGCGCGAAATCATAGGCGGGGTGACAACGCATCCGGAAACTCACCCGGCCGCGCACGGCCTGCGCGACGCGCACGATCTGATGAAAGCGAGCCTCGTGCTGCCCTTGGAGTTGATGGCGAACTGGCATGAAATCAATAACTTCACCCACGCCCTCGTGGCTCAGAAAACGCGTTACCAGCACGTTGGTCTCGGGCAGATACATCTGCCGCAGCGTGCCTTTGTGGGTGGCGGCGATCTGGAAGTAGCCGCCTTTGTTTTCGTCGAGGATCGCCGCAAAGATACTGGGGGAGTCGAAATAGGGTAGGCAGCACCAGTCGATCGAGCCGTCGTGGCCCACCAGAGCCACCGAATGCATGTCCCCAATAACGCCATAGGATTCGATGGGTTTATAAGCCACGGTTTTGGTCCCCCCAATACAAAAGATCGGCGGCCGGATATCGGTTCGAGAGCCCGAGGGTCCGCCGCCGAAGGAATTCCACGCAGAGTTTACGAGCGTGCAATAGGCTCGCCGGAATTGTCAACCGGTCCCGCGCTTGCGGCGTCCAAACCGGCCTCGGTTCGCAACCAGGCGACTTGTCGGGCGGAAACCGCGCCGGTGAGAGTAGCCGGCAGGCGCGCCGCAGCGCCGACGTGGAACTCGTCCAGCGAGGTGTGCTCAGCCAGATAGCGAAGACCTTCGAGCGTCATCCCTCCGCCCGCCAGGATCGTGATTCGGCCGCGGCATGCCCGCTGCAGCGCTTCCAGCTTCGCCGCCTTCGCCGGCCAATCGCTGCGGCCTCCCGAAGTCAGAATGCGATCGACCTGCTCGAGGCTTTCGAGAGCGGCAAGGTCTTCGAACGGGGCGTCACTCTCTTCGAACGCGCGGTGAAACGTTGCTCGTACCGCGGGCGCTTCGTTCAGGATGCGTTCAGTGGTGCGCAGGTCCACTCGTCCGTTGTCGAGAAAGCCCAGCACCACACCGTCGATCGGCAACTGGGAGAACTCCGCCATCGCCCGCAGCAGACGATCCAGCTCGGCCGGCCCTTGCACTGTAAACCCCGCGGACTCGCGCACCATCACGCGCGCCGGCGTGGGGACGGCGGCGACGATTTCCCGCACCAGGGCAAAATCGGGAGTCAGACCGCCCACGGCGAGATCGCGCACGATCTCGAGCCGGTCGGCACCGCCGGAGGCGGCTTCGCACGCATCCTCCAACGAAGTGACGATTACCTCGAGCCGCTTCCTACGGCCCGCGGTTGTGCCCGGTTGGCTTTGTTTCATTGGCATTTCCGACGATTTTCCTAGAGCAGCGGCTAAGGCGGCGTAGGTGATCTTGTGTCTTGATCTTACTGTCCAGGCGTCGTCTAGACTGGGCGCTGCCTCCACGGGTGCAACCTGCCTGATCGCGGTTGAAATCTGCCTGCGCGGCCCGTACGCCGCAGCGCAGTCAACAAGAGGAGAACGACGGTGACAGTTTCATCTCAGTCTGACTCATCCCAATCTGACAATCCTGAACTGTTTCGGCAAGAGCGCTTGTCGGTCCATAAGCTGTTGGCCAACAATCCGAACTATTTCGGCACGGCAACGGAGACCGAGCTTCCCGTCGTTCAAGCCATCAAGTTCAACACGGCGTACGAGCAACTCACCTGCGTCGGTCTTTGGCCCGAACGCAACCTGCTCGAAGCCACGATCGTGGTGAAACGGCCCTTCGGCTATCTGGGAGACCTCTGCAAGCCCGGCAGCCACGAGTACGTGCGGTTCTTCATCGACTGGAACGGCGACGGCGATTTCAGCGACGCCAACGAAGACGTCGGGATGGCCACGGTCAACGTCCACGACATTCCCGAAGTCGCCAAACATCCGCTCTGTTACGCCGTTCGACGTCGCTTCAAGCCGTTTCTGGCGGATTGCAAGAAGCCCTACATCGTCAAGATGCGGGCGATTCTCTCCTGGGAGATTCCCCCGCCGCCCGGCGCCTGGAACTTCGTGCCGGTGTGGGGCAACGTCGTCGAGTGCTGGATCCAGGTCGATCCGGTGGCCGGCGTTGTGCTCGGCGTGGTCGCGCAGGAAGCCACCGCGCAGACCGCTGGCGACACCAAGAAAGCCAAAGCGAGCAAGGATTGCAAGGACGACCCGCCGCAGCTCGAGAAAGAGCGTAGCCGCTTCCTCGAGTTGCTCAAGAAGAACCCGAACTACTTCGGCACGCTGCCGATCTCCGAACTGCCGGCCGTCAACCCGATCAAGTCCGACACGCGCTACGAGGAATTGAAGTGCATCGGGCTCTATCCGGAGCGCAATTTCCTGGAAGCGGTCTTGCAGGTCAAACTGCCATACGGTTTCCTCGGCGATCTGTGCAGCGCGGGCAGCCAGGAATACGTACGTTTCTTCATCGACTGGAACGGCGATGGCGACTTCAACGATTTCAACGAAGACCTCGGCGTGGCCTCGGTCAACGTGCACGACATTCCCGAGGTGCGCCAGTTCCATCTCTGCTACGCGCTGGGGAAAGCGTTTCGGGCGCTGCGGGCGAGCTGCCAGAAGCCCTACATCGTCCGGCTGCGGGCGATTCTCTCGTGGCAGCAGGTGCCCACCGGCCCTAACTTCATCCCGGTGTGGGGCAATGTTCTCGACTGCTGGATCCAGATCCGGCCGACCGAGCCGGCTCCGCAGCTCACCGGCGAGATTACCGATCCGCTGACGGCGACTCCGCCGGTGTGCGTCAGCGTGATTCCCAACGCCAGTTGCGGCATCGCGGGCGTGCGCATCTCGGGCACTGCCGGCGGCAGCGGCTTTGTCAGCTACCGGATCGAATACCGGCCGATTTCGAGCGCGACCTGGAGCCAGGCGGGCGTGGTCTATCCCGACTGCACGCCGGCCAGCGTTACGCCCGACCACACGACGCCGCGGCTCCTGGAACCGCTGGCCTACCTGACCAATCTGCAGCCCGATGAGTATGAGGTCCGCCTGACGGTCAACGGGACCGGAGGTCCGATCGTCGATCAGACCACGTTCTCGCTCAAGAACTCGCCGGTAGTGATCGACAAAATCGGGCAGGTGGATGCGCGTATCGAAGGCGTCCATCCGACCGACCCCAGCGAGTTGCTGAAGCTGATCAAGGCGGGTCCCGCGCCGACCGACCCGGAAACCTCCGTCGGTGGATCGATCAGCGTCGTTGGCAGCGCCGACTATTGGGGCTGCGGGCGCGAGATGACCGAGTACGTCTTACAATTTCAGGAGGCGCCCTTTGGCGCGCCGCCGCCCGAGCAGGACGACCCCGGCCCCTGGACCGACGTCAAGCCGCCGCTGCCGTTTAGCATCGCCGACCCGAACCATCCCCGCACGTATTGGTGCTGGCCGTCGGTGTTGCCCAACACGGTGCTTAACGGAAAGCTCACCCGCATCTGGACAAATCACTCGTGCCTGCTGCTTCCGCCGAGCACCTACCATACGGTGCGCAAGACGGCCGAGTCCGACTGGGGCACCGCCGGCGCGAGCCTCAACGGGCGCTACACCGTGCGGTTGAAACTTGAGCACCAACCGCTCGGCGGCGGACTGGCGCTGCTGCTCTACGACGCCGCGACGGTGTGGCTCGACAATCGCTCCATTCAGGTGCTGCTCAAAGGGATGGCGATCGCCGGCGGCGGTCCACTGGCTGTTTGCCAGGAACTGAGCCTGTCGCAGTTCTCCGGCACGACGGCCGAGATCATCGGCCGGGCCTGGGATCCGCTGATTGTCGACACGGTGCCGGCGACCGAGGTGCCCAACAACAACTTCGACTTTTACCAGGTGTCGTTCCGCAAGGCGGGCGGGCCGAGCTACGTCGGGATCACCACCAGCTCGACCCGCATCCCCAATGTGCTCCCGGCATTGCCGGCGCCGCCCAACGACGTGGGCACGCTGGCGAACTGGGACATCGTCAGCGCGCTGGACGCCGGACCGGCGCCGAACCCTTACGTCCCGCCGCCCTACCCCAAGATCTACCGCGGCGAACGCTGCGCTTATCTGATCCGGCTGTACGCGACCGACACGACGCGGTTGAGCGACGGAGGCAGCCACCACGACGCGGAGGATTTCTTCCCGTTCTGTATCGTGAACGATCTGTAAGAGGGACGGGCCGGGCCTCACCTGGGCCACCCCAGGTGGGGCCGGGGCTAGCCAACGGAGGGATCCAGCGTGGGGAGCGCCCGCGGCATCCCGGCCCACTCGCGCCAAGTTTTCGATAACCGGGGAAGGCCCTGCGGGACGCTGGCGGAAGCTAGTGGGAGTCGAACCCACCTTTGCCGCGAGGCGACAAACGCCGGATTTGAAGTCCGGGCCCAGCACCGGCCAAGACTAGCTTCCGTTCGCCCATTCTAGCGGGGATGGTCGCGAAGCCGCCATTTGGCCGCTTGTGCGGGAAGGTGGCGCGGGCCTGCGGCCGGCTGCGTCCGCCTGTGGGAGGACGTCTTTAGTCGACTTGGGACAGACAATCCTGCCTGTGCTCTGGAGTTTGGCCTTCGCCAACCCGGCTGGATCGGGCACCCCAACCAGGAACGAGCACGACCATCCGAGCCGCGCGCGTGAGCAAGCGGTGGCCACTACTTTCTCATCCGTTAGGGACTCAACTCAACCGGGCCCGCGCAAGCACGACAACAGGCTGCTGCACCCAACGGCCGCACAGTGGGCCAGACAATCCTGTCTGTTGGCTCGCCATGGCGAGCAGCAGGCATTTTTCCTCCGCCCCGGTGCAGTGGATGGAGGTCTGTCCCAGACGGAATAGCGCGTAGCGGCCACCGCTTGCTCACGCGCGGCTCGGATAGTCGGTGCTCGTCCCTGGTTGGAGTGCACCTCCAGCCAGTTGGGCCTAGTCCATGAGCAGGGGTTCGTAATCGCTCGGGGGGGCTGCGGTGCTTTGGAGCTCTTTGCGGAGTTTGGCGAGATCGGGCACGTAGCTGCGAATGGCCTGCGACTCGGATCCGGCGGCTTGCAGCTCGAAGGCGGGGCATTCGGCGGGAATCAGGTAGGCGTCGCCGGGCTGGTAGCCGGCCTGATCCCAGGAATCTCCCACGAGCGCTCCGCGGCCCTGCAAAAAAATCAACAGGTGAAAACGCTCGCGGTCGGGTTGGTAGGGGACCACTCCCGACCAGCTCAGCCGCTCGGTGGCGAAGTAGCGGCAGGCGGCCAGCAGTTCGCGCTGCATTCCTCGCGCGGCCGTTGGACCCGGAAAACGGAATGGCGGCAGCGCCGCCGGATGGGACTCCTGGCGCGTGACCACGGCGCCCTGCTCGATGTGCAGCTCGCGCGGCTTGCCGTCCGCACCCAGGCGTCCGAAATCGTAAAAGCGATAGGTGAGATCGGAATTCTGCTGGATCTCGCAGATCACGACGCCGGCTCCGATGGTGTGCAGCGTGCCGGGCGAGATGAAAAAGGTCTGCCCTTTCTCGACGAGGACCCAGTTGAGGGAGCGCTCAATCTCACCGCTGGCGGCGGCGGCGCTGAGTTCCTGCGGCGACACGCCGCGCGTCAGCCCCAGCACCAGCTTGGCCTCGGGCTTGGCGTCGACGATGTGCCACATCTCCGTCTTGCCCGGGCCGTCCTCGTGTTCCAGCGCGTAGGTGTCGTCGGGGTGGACCTGCACCGAAAGGTTCTGCGAGGTGAACAGCAGCTTCGAAAGAATCGGAAAGTAGAGCTGCGCCTGTTGCCGCCCCTGCTGCTCGATCTCGCCGGCGGTTCGCCGCCGCAGCCCCGACGGCTGGTAGGAGCTGCCCATCAGCCGGGGGCCAAGTTGCTCGACCAACGCGCCCAAGGTCTGCCCGGCAAGCGGGCCGTTAGCGACGCGGTTCTCTTCGAAGCTGTACCAGGCCTCGCCGATCGGCTCGGGCTGCTCGCCGAAAACCGGACTCAAATCGCGGGAGCCCCAGATCTTGGGACGCAGCGAGGCAGGCAGCTTCAGTGGGTAGAGCGCCATCAAGAGGTTTTTTCGACGATGAACTTGCGAATCCGCTCGAGGCCGCGCTCCAGCTCATCCATCGACGCCGCGTAGGAGATCCGCACGTGTTCTTTGGTGCCGAAGGCCTCGCCGGGCACTACGGCCACGTGGGCCTCGCGCAATAGCCTGGTGGAAAAATCCATCCCGTTGGCGATGCCGTCTTTGCCGAAGCAGCAGCTGATGTTGGGATAGGCGTAGAAGGCCCCACCGGGCTCGGCGCAGTGCACGCCCGGAATGGCATTGAGCGTCGGGATCACGTAGTCGCGGCGGCGGCGATACTCGGCGAGCATCTGGGGAACCGAATCCTGCGGCCCGGTCAGCGCTTGGAGCGCCGCTTTCTGTGCGATCGAGGTCGGGTTCGAGGTCGAGTGGCTTTGCAGTTTGTTGATCGCTTTGATCAAAGGGGCCGGGCCCAGGGCAAACCCCACGCGCCAGCCCGTCATGGCGTAGGTCTTCGACAGCGAGCCGACGACCACGACGTTGGGCTTGGCGCCCGGCAACGAGCCGACGGAAAACGGCTTGCCGTCGTAGACGAAGTGCGAATAGCACTCGTCGCTGAGCAGCAACACGCCGCGGCTCGAGGTCAGCGCGTAGATCCGCTCGAACTCGTCGGGCGGCACGACCGCGCCGCTGGGGTTGCTGGGCGAGTTGACGATCACCATCTTGGTCTTGGGCGTCAACACGCGCTCGATATCGGCGGCGGTAAGCCGGAAGCCGTTGTCCTCGCGGGTCTCCACTCGCACCGCCTTGCCGCCGTGATAGTTGATCACGTCGTAGAAGGTGACCCAGTAGGGCACCGGCAGCACCACTTCATCGCCATGCTCGATCAGCGAGGCCATGGTGTTGAAGATGACGTGCTTGCCGCCGACGCAGATGATGCTCTCGGCGGTATCGTAGTCGGTGCCAAGTTCCTTCTTGTGCCACTCGCAGACGGCCTTGCGCAGCTCGACGATGCCGCCGGCCGGCGTGTAGCGCGTGAAGTTGGCGTCCAGCGCGCGGATGGCGGCCTGCTTGATGTGGTCGGGCGTGGCGAAATCGGGCTCGCCGGCTCCGAAGGCGATGATGTCGATGCCTTCGGCCTTCAGGCGGCCAGCCTCGGCCGTAACGGCCATCGTGGCCGATTCGCTGATGCGGGAAACTCTTTGACTCAGTTGCATGCTTGTTCTTATCGCGCGCCGGTCGCGGCCTCTCGGGTTTAATCGAGAAGCGCCCGGCGCCGTCCATTCTGAAACTCAGTATCGCGTTTCCGGGGCAACTCGGGAACCGCGGTCCGCTCGCGCCACTGCCCGCTGAGGCTGCCCGGCATCGCCCTACAGCGGCGGCGCCTGCCCCTCCACCGTCTCCAGCTTGGGGCGCTTGGTGGTGAGCCGCGCCTCCACCAGCGGCGGCACCAGGGCGCTGATATCTCCCCCTAGGCGGCACACTTCCTTCACCAGCCGCGAGCTGAGGTAGCTATAGGCCTCGGCGGGCAGCATGAAGACCGTCTCCAACTCGGGGGCCAGCTTGCGGTTCATCAACGCCATCTGCAGCTCGTATTCATAGTCGGAAACGGCCCGGATGCCGCGCAAAATCATCTTGGCCTTGGTGCGCCGCGCGTAATCGACCAGCAAGCCGTCGAAGCTGTCCACGCGAACATTCTCAAAGCCATGGACGGCTTCGGCCAGCATTTCCATCCGCTCGGGAACGTCGAACAGGGCGTGTTTGGAATCGTGCCGCAGAACGGCCACGACCACCTCGTCGAATAGTTTCGACGCCCGGCTGATCAGGTCCAGGTGCCCGTTGGTTGGGGGATCGAACGATCCGGGATAGATAATGGTTTGCCGCTCGGCCAAATGGCTATTGTAGCAACGTCGCGGTATGGGGCCCCCCAATCCCGCCGTTGAAACCGAACCCTGGGAAAAGCGACACTAGAGGACAATGAACGCACGTGTCCGAAAAGCTGTTTTTCCCGCCGCCGGTCTCGGCACCCGCTTCCTTCCCGCCACCAAGGCGCAGCCCAAAGAGATGCTGCCGCTGGTGGACAAACCGATCATCCAGTACGGGGTCGAAGAGGCCCTCGCATCGGGGGTCGAAAACATCATCATTGTCACCGGGCGCGGCAAGGCCGCCATCGAAGATCACTTCGACGTCAGCTACGAGTTGCAGCGAACGCTCGAAGAGCGCGGCAAGAGCAAGGAACTGCAACTGGTACGCGAGATCTCGGAGCTGATCCACGTCTCCTACATCCGCCAGAAGCAGGCGCTGGGGCTGGGCCACGCAGTGAGCGTCACCCGCGAGTTGGTGGGCCCCGAACCGTTTGCCGTGGTGCTGGCCGACGACGTGATTCACGCCCGCGTCCCCTGCTTGCGCCAGTTGTTGAACATTCACGAGTATTTCGGCGACGCCGTGATCGCGGTGATGGAAGTGCCCCGCGACCAGATCCAGGCTTACGGCGTCGTGGCGGCAACACCGGTCGAGTTCAGCGGCTCGACCGACCGCCTGTTCCAGGTGCAAGACCTGGTCGAGAAGCCGCCGCCGGACAAGGCCCCCTCCAACCTGGCCATCATTGGCCGTTACGTGCTGCCGCCGGCGATTTTCCAGTGCCTGGACGAGATTGAGCCCGGCAGCGGAGGCGAGCTGCAACTCACCGATGCGCTGCGCAAGTTGATTCAAAAAGGGCGCGTCTACGCCTACCGCTTCGAAGGCACGCGCTACGACGCCGGCGACAAGCTGGGTTTTCTGAAGGCGACCGTGGAATATGCGCTGCGCAGCGAAGATCTCGGCGACCTGTTTCGCGACTATCTGAAAACGCTCACGCTCTAGCAAGCGACCCACAGCGCATCTCAAATACGCCGCGCGGCTGAGCCCACCGCAACCCCGACTTTCGGCGCCGCAATCACGAAGCGTGGGAACAAAGCCGCAGGCTTCCGCCAGCGGCTCTGCTTGCGGTGGTCTTGCCTCGGCGGCTGAGCCCGCGCATTTGCTTCGCATGCACAGGCCGAAGACCCAATCCGTCCTTAGAATCATCACGGAATCGGCCGGAGGACACGGTAGGATAGATGGCATGAAACCGTCGTTTCCCGGGTTCCCTGCCGAGACTCTACCCTTCCTGCGCGATTTAAAGCTTCACAATAGCCGCGAATGGTTCCAGCCGCGCAAGGATATTTACGACGAGAAAGTGCGCGGCCCTATGCTCGCCCTGGTTGGCGCGCTCTGTGAGGAGATCGCCGCGTTCGCCCCCGAGATGGTCACTGAGCCGAAGAAGGCGGTCTATCGCATCTACCGCGACGTGCGGTTCAGTCCCGACAAGAGCCCCTATAAAACCCACGTTGCGGCGGTCTTCAGTCCTCGCGGGCTCGAAAAGCATTCCGGCGCCGGAATGTATTTCCACCTCTCGGTCGACGAGGTGATGGTGGGGGGCGGCATGTATTCCCCGGGACCGGCGGAATTGCTCGCCGTGCGCGGCTACCTCGCCGACCACGCCAAAGAGCTGGACGCGATCCTGCGGCAGCGCGAGTTCCGCCGGCTGTTCAAGGAGATGACCGGCGAGAAGCTGAAGCGTGTTCCGAAGGGCTTTCCTCCAGATCACCCGGCGGCCGATCTGCTGGTCTACAAGCAGTTTCTGGCGGTCAGCCTGCTGCCGCCCAATATCGTGACCACACCCAAGCTGTTCCGCGAACTGCTGAAGCATTTCCGCGCGATCACTCCGCTCTTGCAGTTCCTGAATACGCCTTTGCAACCGGCGCGCGCGCGAAAAACGCGGCGGGTTCGGGGGTAACAAGCGCCAGGGGTGGACCGATGAAACAACTACCGACCGCCGAAAGTTCTAGCTAGCTAGTCGCGCGGATCGTTGGACGGGGCAGGAGGCCTCTCGCCCATTCTGAGGGTGCCGATCAGGTCTCGCGTGGCGCCGATGCCTTCCCGCTCCAGGAAGGTGCGGTATTCGCCCACAAGCTGCTGCGGGCGGCGTGGATCCCAAAACGTCGCCGTACCCACCTGGACGGCTACCGCTCCGCAAACCAGAAATTCCGCCACGTCCTCGCCGTTGGCGACGCCTCCCAGCCCGATCACCGGGATCTTCACCGCCTGGTTTGCCTGATACACCATCCGTAGGGCGACCGGCTTGATCGCGGGCCCCGACAGGCCGCCGAAACCCGCACCCAGCTTCGGCCTGCGGGATCGCGCGTCCACCGCCAGCCCGACCAGCGTGTTGACCAGCGAAAGCGCATCGGCGCCGGCTTCCTCGGCCGCCTTGGCCATTTGCGCGATATCGGTGACGTTGGGCGAAAGCTTGACGAGCAGCGGCCGCCGGCGCACCGCCTGGCGCGCCATGCCGACGACCTCAGCGAGCAGCCTCGGGTCGGAGGCAAACTGCATTCCGCCGCACTTGGTGTTGGGGCAGGAAACGTTGAGTTCGTATCCGGCCAGCCCCTCGGCGTCTTCGAGCACCCGCAGCACCTCGACGTAGTCTTCAGGCTGATAGCCGAACACGTTGGCGAACACCGCGGTATCGAATTGCGCCAGGCGGGGGAGCTTTTCTGCGACGAAGGCGCGCGCGCCGACGTTTTGCAGGCCCACCGAGTTCAGCATTCCGGCGGCGGTCTCCACCAGCCGCGGCGGCGGGTTGCCTTCGATCGGTTCCCGGGAGAGTCCCTTGACGACAAAGCCGCCGAGGGCATTGAGGTCGACCAGCGTCGCGAACTCGAGGCCGTACCCGAACGTGCCGCTGGAGGCCAGGATCGGGTTTTTCAGCCGGAGTCCGCAGAAATCGGTCGCGAGATCGGGCACGGCTATTGAGGTTGCGGCGGCGGCGGACCGACACTGGAGGCCGGCGGCTGCGGCGGCAGCAGCGCTTCGGAGAGAACCTTGCCGGTGGCCGAGGTGGGCGCCGGGATCCCTAACAACGCCGAAATCGTCGGGGCCACCGCCGTGGCGTCGACCTCGCCTTCGAAGCGGCCTTGCTTGAACCCAACGCCGAACAGAATCAGCGGCACGTCGGTGTCGTAGTGATAGAGCGAGCCCGAAGAGGTGCCGCGGTTGTTGCCGAACGACTCAACGTAATAGGGCTCGTAGACCAGCATCAGGTCTCCCGAGCGCGGCGGGTGCCAGCTTCGCCGCAGCTTTTCGCGGATCGTCGCCGGGGTACGGATCGCCGCCGGCGTGAAGTAGGCCGCCACGCCTTTTACCTGCAACGCGCCGCGCCCGGCAACCTCGGTCAGCCGCCGGAAGTTGGAGTCCGACAGATCCTCGGCATTCGAGTTGAAGTAGACGAACGGGTAGATGTACTTCTCGACGAACACGCTCGCGTCGAATTCTTTCGCCAGAGCCTGGTTGATCGCCCGCACGACGTCGTCGCCGGCCACTCGCCCGCCGCTCAGCCCCTGCTTGGCGGCGGTATCGGGCAGCGGCGGAATGCCGTGGGTCGCGGTAAACACCAGGCTCACCTTATCGAGCCCCAGGTCTTTGTCCAACCAGTCGAGGAAATCGCCGAGAGAGCGATCGAGCCGCAGCACCGTATCGCGCATCAGCGGCGAGTAGGCGCCGGTCTCCAGAGCCAGCCGTCCCGGAGCGCTGAGGTGCACGATCAGCAGGTCGGTGTACTGACTGTTGCCGAGTTTTTCCTCTTCAATGGCGCGCTTAGCGAACTCAAACGTATCGTCGGTGGCAAACGGCGAAGCGTGGTAGAGCGCCAGGAAATTCTCGCGCCCCTTGTTGCCGTCGAGCTCGATCACGCGCAGCGGCGCCGACTGCGGCGAGGCGTCGAGCGCCACCCACGGCTTGCCGTCAAATCGCATGATCGGATGGTTCTGATTGAACTCTTGCACCCACGGGGGCAGGTGCTCGGCGTAATACGCCGAGGTATCAAACTGGCCGTCGGCCTTCTTCCAATAGCAGCCGTTGGGGCGGTGCCCGGCGAGCATCACGGCAGGGGCCGCGCGGCCAGAAACCACCACCACCCGCGACTGCCCGTCGCTCGACAGCCGCAGCTCGTCGGCAAACGCGGAGCCAATCAGATTTCCCGGGGACGGTCCGGCGCCGGGCGGTGCCACCGAATAGGGTTCCGACCAGGCTTCTTCGGCGGAGACGACCTTACGTTCGTCACGGTCGTACCAGCGGTCGCCGACGATGCCATTCAGCTCCGGATAAGCTCCCGTGGCCAGAATGGCGGCGTTCGGCACCGTCAAGCGTCGTCAGATGGTCGAAACGGAGGCGCTGGAAAACGGCGCCCTCGCTTAGCAGGCGGTTGAATCCGGAGTCGGAAAAGCCGCTGCGGTAAACCTCGAGGTAGTCGGCGCGGAACTGCTCGGCGATGACAACCACCAGCAGGTGCGGCTGACGGAGCGGAGCGGCGCGCCCAGGCAGAGTGAACGGCCGCGCACATCGCGAACAGGGCCGCCAAAGCCCCGCCAACACGCTGCTCGAGCCTCCATCGCCGCCAGAAACACATATCGTGCTGAGTGTAGCAGAAAGGGGTAAAGACTCCCGCGAAATTTGCGCGCCTTGTGGCCCGAAATACTAACGAACACAACAAGTTCGAGAGCTGCGGCGGCGGAGGCGGCCTTGGGCGGGCGCATCGCCGCCGCGATCGGCAAACGAACCCGCGCACTCCGGCCAAGGGAACGGCCGCCGGCCCAGCGCTTCTGGCGGAGAAGCGAGGGCCGCTAGTTCGCGGATTTCTGGGGAACGTCCTTGAGGAACTGGTCCACCAACTCGCGCTGCTGCTGTTCGGTGAGAGAAGACTGAATCAGTCGCCCCGCGGCCCGAATGGCCAAGTCAGCGGCAACGGTCCGTACTTCCTGCATGGCGGCGCGCTGCTCTGCCTCGAGCCGCCGCATGCCCTGGTCGACAACGCGCTGCGACTCGGCGCGGGCGTCTTCGATGAGCTTGTGACGCGTTTGCTCGGCGTCCTGGCGGGCTTGTTCGATCAGGTGCTCGGCCTGGCGCATCGCTTCGTCGCTGCGCTTGCGGTTTTCGGCGATCGCCTGTTCGGCTTCGCGCTGCGCCTTTTCGGCCTTCTGCAGCGCGTCGTCGATCCGCTTCTCTCTCGCGTCCAGCGCTTCGAGCAGAGGCTTCCAGGCGATCTTACGCAGGACGAACAGCAGCACCAGGAAGGTGAGCACCGTCCATAGCATCAAGCCCGGTTCAAACCGGAGCAATGGGTTTTCGGCTGCCACGGCGGCTTCCTAGCCCAGACTCATGAAGATAGCGACGAAGCAGACGCCGAGGCCGATGACGGCGACGCCTTCGAGCAGGAACAGCGGAAGCTGGAACGCCTGCACGATGTCTTTGGCGGCCTGCGGCTGGCGGGCAATGCTCTCCACCGCGGACGAGGTGAACTTGCCGATGCCGATTCCGGCTCCGATCGTGATGACGCCGGCGCCGAGCGCCGCGCCCAGCATGACCAGCCCGAGATAGGGGCGGGCTACGGGAGCCGCACCCTCTTGCGCCAGAGCGGCCATGGGAGCCAGCATCGTCATGGCGGTCAGCAGCATGAGCAGCGAGGCCGCTCTTTTCGCAAAGTGTGTCATGGAAAAATCATCCTCTCCGAAACATTCCTCTAGTGCGAGGAGTGAACTAACATGCCGATAAAGATGGCTGTGAGAAGCGTGAATACGTATGCCTGAATGAAGGCCACGATGATCTCGAGCATGCTGATCGCCACGGCCATCGGCACCGAGACGAACAGCCCGACGAGCAGGCTCTGAAAGATGAACAGGAACGAGAGCATCACCAGAATGACGATATGGCCAGCCGTCATGTTGGCGCCAAGACGAATCGTAAGCGCGACCGGCTTCACCAGCGTGCTGAGCGTCTCGATGACGATCAGCAGCGGCGCCAGCAGAATCGGCGTACCCGGGGGGACCATGTGCTTGATGTAGCCGACCGGGCCCATCACATAGATTCCCGAACCGATCATCAACGTCAACGTCATCAGCGCCAGCGCAAAGGTAACGTTGAGGTTGCTGGTGGCCGTGTAGGAACCCGGCAGCAGGCCCATAAGATTGCAGGTGAGAATGAACATGAACAAGGTCAGCAAGTAAGGCGTGAAGATGCGGCCCCATTTCTTGCCCATGTAGGTCTGAGCGATCTCGTCGCGGACAAAAACCGCCAGCGCCTCGATCATGTTGGTGACGCCGCGGGGTGAGCCGGCGGCCAGACGCGAGCGGCGTAGCGCCCATCCCAGGAAAACGATCAGAAAGGCCGCCGCGATCCACATTACGATCACGGCCTTGGAGATGTAGAGATGCGCCAGCGCAGGGACATCCGCGTTGGAGATATGGTGGAGGATTACTTGGCCGAGGCTTTCTTCGCCTTCGTGCCCACCGCCACCGGCGGCCGCCAAAAATGCCAAGGGCCACATGCCGCTCATCTTGCTGCCATCGCGCGCCGGTACCGGAACCCTTCCCAGACCTGCGCCGCCAGATACCCGGCTAACAAGGCCGGAACAAACGCTCCACGGTGCTCGCCACCGTTGATGAGAACCAGGGTCATTACGCCCAACACCCAGACAGTTCGAAAAGCGATCCCGGCCAGCGTCAGCTTCCAGACCGCTTCGACGGCGCGCGCGCCCCAGATCTTCAATAGCAACTCGGAAATTCCGATCGTGGCTAACCCCGCCAGCAACCCCCCGAAAATGGCCGCCGTCATTGCTTCCGCCACATTATCTTGGCCAGGTTGTAAAACCCCACCACGATCCCCAGAAAAAGGCCAATGACCGTGGCGGCCGGATTCTTGCCGAAGTACTCCCCGATCATGTAGCCGATCAGCAGGCAGGCGATCACACTGCCACTCAGGGTCCAGCCCGCATCGGCCGCGGGGCCACCGGACGTCAGCCTGGAGCCAAAGCCACGCAAGCCCATCTGCTCTTACCCTAACGCGGAGCGGTCTCGTCGCGCACGAAATCCTGGAATGGACTGTAGGGCTTGAGATCCCGGAAATGGGTGGTCCGGCAGAACTTCAACGATAACAAACCCCCTGGGTAGGCGGCAAGTTTGGTGTGGAAAATCACGACCTGGGGTGGAGCCTGCGGGAGGGCTGTCGCGATTGCCGCGAGAACGGGGTGTTCCAGGCGCGTTGCGGGGCCGCTGGCCGGTCTGACCAAGAACGCTGAAATTCCTCGACTGACCTTGATTCAGGAGCAATTCTGGTTTCGCAGGAAGCTAGCGTCGTCCGCCGGTCAGCAGGAACGGCTGAGAGGCCGGAGGCAGCAGCATGGCTGCGTTGAGCCCCGCGGGTCCGGGCTGCATGCGCAGCGCCACCGGCGCCGCGAAGGTGTTCTGCACCGACTTGATCGTTTCCAGGGTCCCGTAGAGAATCAGGCCCCAGGTGTCTTCGTTGCCGGCGATCGAGAGCTTGCGAACCAGGGCGGATTCGCCCCTGTCGGCCAACAGCCCGACGCCACCACGCTCGAAACGGCTGTCCTGCCAGAAATCGACGCCCCATCCGTTGATCAGGGTAGTGATCTGGTTGTCCCGGACGCGGACCGAGATCCGGTTGAACTCGGCCGCCGCGGTGAGATTTTTGGGAACCGCGATGCTGGCTACGCCTTGCGCGGCGTCTTTGGCGCCCTCGACCACCGTATAGCGCAACAGGTCGAAGGTGTGCGACTTGCGTCCCTTTTCGACCAGTTTGAACGCGTAGTAGTTGTTGGTGTCGGCGGCGCGCACCACCCAGCCCACCGCTTCGGACTGGATTTTCGCTTCAAAGTCCAGCCGGTAGCTTTCCAGGTTCAAGGTGCCGCCATGCAGCGAAAGACCCGGTTTCACCGCCACGTACCCGGTGTCGGTGACGCTGAGCGAGCGGTTGTTGATCCAGTCTCCGACGCCGTGCGAGAAATCGTCGACGATGAAGAACGCCGAGCGCTCCTTGATGGGGCGGCTCAGATTGTTGGCGATGGTGACGATCGGATTTTTGACGCGCTGAATCTGCTGGTCGAACCAGTTCTTCCACGGCACGTCGAGCGTGCTCACAAACAGAGCCAGCACGCACACCGCCACGGCCTGGGAGAACCCGCGGCTCAGGAAAAACGCCTCGATCGCCTGCCAGGGCCTCGAACGCCGCGGCTGGCCGTATTCGCGGTACGGCAGCGGCGAGTCGTAGATCGAGTCGTCCTCGATGGTCAGATCGGGTCCGCTGATCGGTTCGTCCAATGCAGCGTCCGCAACATCGTCGCTGAACTCGAGCGGCTCGAGTTGCGGGCTCATCTCTTGCAGAGCCTCGCGCGTGAAATCGTGTTCGCCAATGCCGGTATCGGCACTCTTGGAAGCCGCCAGCGAGAACCACAACGGGTCGCGCTGCGCGATTTCCATCGGCGGCTGCACTGGCTCGGGTAGCGCGGGCTCGGGCGGCGTTTCCAGCAGCGCGGCCGTTTCGTCCGGCAACTCGGCCATGGCGGCAGCGCCGAAGAGTTTGATGGGCGCGATTGTGGAATCGAGCAGCAGATAGGCCTGCGGATTGGGAGTCTTGAAATTCGTGAAGGTCGGCGGCTTGAGCGGCGTGCGATCCAGATTGGGCAACAGCGCGATGAACTCCGAGATAGGAGTCATGCGATCCAGAGTGATACCACGGCCTCGGGCGCCGCGCTTGGAAGTTCCGTGAGGGGAACTATGACCCGGCTTATTCTCATCCGGCCGCAGGTGCGAGGCGCCGTTGCTTTCGGGTGCAGTCCCGTTCTCCGTCGACGTGGCGGTCGATAGATCGTGAGGGCTGGCGGCCAGACTCGCGTTGGCCGTCCCCCGCAGCCTCCGCAACTTGCCGAAACCTAACAAATCGATTCGTCCTGGCTTCGAACTTGGGCTCTCCGCGGCTGACACTACTGTCCGTCTGTCCGCAGTGACTCCAGGCTCGACTAATGATAGGCCCACATTCAAAACTGTTTCAATCAGTTAGAGGCACTACGAGAGGGCTAGGAGGAACTGCCTAAAACGGCGCTGGGCCTTCGCTTTACGGACCGACGAAACAGCTTATTCCCCGGGCTCGGGCGGCCGCGTGCAGCCACGGCCGCACGGGACTTGGGATCGTAATGCCTTCTAATGTCTCATCGTCCCGTTCGCCCCCGACTTGAGCGGGAATCGACGGCCTGCGGCCTAGGAGCGGCGTCTGCCTAGGGTGGTGTGCTTAGGGGGCTTGCCCGCGTACCGGCCAACTCAACCAATCAAGGAGCCCCGTGGTGGGCAGGGTCGCGGAAACAAGCCGCCCAGGGCCACCAGTATCCGTGCGCGGAGCCTGAGTGCTATTCGCGGAGCCCCAGTATTGTCCGCGGAGCCTCAGTGGTGTCTGGGGAGCAGTTGTTCAGGGACCCCAGTGGCGTCGGGAGGACCCGGCGCCATTCCGGCGGGCCCGGTGCCGTTCGTTGGGAGGCCTCAGTGGCCGTTGCCGGCGGTCAGATTCTCGAACAGGAACAGACCGCCCTTCCCCGCGACGACGATATCGAGGTCGCCGTCGGCGTCCAGGTCGACGACCGGAATCTGCATGCCTCCGCCGATGCGGCCGCCGTAATGGATGATGTGGCGCACCCATTCCATCTTGCCGCCGCTGTCGATCTGCTCGTACCAGTAGAGCCCCAGCACTTCGTGTCCGCCCGGGTCGTGACCGTTGTGGGCATAGAGCCGCTTGCCGGTGATCCACTCAGGCCGGCCGTCCCGGGTGAGATCGGCCATGGTCATGGCGTGGCCCTGCGACCAGGCGTCGTCGATGAGGTGCTTTTCCCAGCCGCGGCTGCCGTCGGCCTTGCTGGACTGCTCCAGCCAAAACACTCCATAGCCGTGAGCGGCAGTGGTGACGATATCGTTCAGGCCGTCTTGGTTGACGTCGTAGACGCAGAGAAAACCGAGCCGCTCGTCGGACTCGAACTCGGGGTGGAACTTCCAGCCGATTTGCCGCGGGTCCGCGGGAGCCTCCAGCCAGCCCTTTGGCGTGAGGATATCGGCGCGGCCGTCGCCGTTGACATCGCCGGCGCCGATGCCGTGGCCGTAAGCCTTCTCGCTGGCGATGTGCTTCACCCATTTCGCCTGAGCGCCTTGCCCCTCGATCTCGTACCAGGCCGTAACGCTGTCCTGGCCGCCGAACTGGGGCAGTAGCTCGTTCTTCTTGCCGTCGTTGTCGAGATCGACCAGGAAGGCGAACTCGACCGGATCGCCGCTATCGATCAGGTGCTCCTTCCAGGTCTCGCTGTCGGGCCCTGGGTTCTCGAACCAGGCAATCGTTTTCGAGCCCCAACCCACGCTAACGACGTCGATACGGCCGTCGCCATTGACGTCGATCGGCAGGTCGCTGAAATCGTCGATATAGTTATTCCAGAACAGGAAGGAGCGGAAGTGGTGTTTGTTCCACTGGGGCGCCTCGAACCAGTTTTCGCCCGAGATCACATCCAGGAGGCCGTCGCCGTTCACATCGGCAACCGCGCATGCCTCGTTGCGCCCCAGATCCAGAGTGTGAAGCCGAAACGGGATTTCCTCGGAGGGCCCAGCCGCCCAGCAGGCCGAAACCAACAGGGCCAAGCCGAGGATTCTTCGCGCCGGATCGAGCATGTGTTCCCCCTGGTGGACCGGATCATATCCCGGCGCGCGCTGCCGAGCCACGGCCTGGATTGGTTCAGTCTCCGGTCAATGTCCAGCTCGCCCTGCCAACCTCCGGTCTTGCTAGCTCCATCTGGAGCCCGGGGCCCGCGAAATCGGCCCTAGCGCTGCACGCGCCCCGAGCCGCCGCCCTTCATCAGGGCCTCGACTTCCTCGGCCGAGAAGCGATTGAAATCGCCCGGAATCGAGTGCTTCAGGCAAGACGCCGCCACGGCAAATTCCAGCGCGCTCTGGTGGTCGTCGCCATAGCGGTCGAGCCCGCCGATCAGCCCGCCGGAAAAGGAGTCCCCACCGCCTACGCGGTCGACAATGTGGGTGATCTGATACTTGCGGCTCAGGTGGAACTGCTTGCCGTCGTGCAAACAGGCCGACCAGCCGTTGTTGGATGCGCTCACCGACTCCCGCAGCGTAATCGTCTGGATCTTCAGGTTCGGAAACTCTTTGAGAACCTTGGCCGCCAGAGCCTCGTAGGCCTCGACATTGAGCTCGCCGGCCTCGACGTCGACATCGGCCGAGATCCCCAGCGACTTCTGTACGTCCTCTTCATTGGCGATGCCCACGTCGACCGATTTCACCAGCTCGCGCATCACCTCCACGGCCGACTTGCCGTATTTCCAAAGGTTCTTGCGGTAGTTGAAGTCGCACGAAACGGTGAGGCCCTTTTCACGGGCTTTCTTGACGGCTTCGAGCGACAGGTCGGCCGCGCTTTGGCTGATGGCGGGGGTGATCCCCGTGATGTGGAACCAGGTCGCCCCTTCGAATACGGCGTCCCAGTCGATATCGCCCGGTTTCGCTAGAGAAATCGAGGAATTGTCGCGGTCGTAGATGACTTTGGAGGGCCGCTGGTTGGCGCCGGTCTCCAGAAAATAGATACCCATGCGGCCCGGCTTACGCAGGATGTGGCTGGTATCGACACCGAAGCTGCGCAGCTCGGAGATGCAGGCGTCGGCAACGGCGTTCTTCGGCGGCAGGACCGTGACAAAAGAACTCGGAATGCCGTAGTTTGCCGTCGAAACCGCCACATTGGCTTCTCCGCCGCCAAAAGTGGCCACAAACATTGCCGACTGCAACGGCCGCTCGAAGTTGGGCGGCGCCAGCCGCAACATGATCTCGCCAAAGGTAACTACCCTCGCCATACTTGCCTTTCTGTCATTCCAGCGGCCCGGCTTTCACGCCTGCCAAGGCTTACTCGCGGCACTCGGCGCCAGCTGGGGAACCTGACATCATAGCGCACCCTTTGCGCCTTTCCGGCCGACTCGCGGACTTGGCTCGCATACAGAGGCGAGCGCCCCGCCGCAGCACGTTCGAACTGCTACTTCCAGGTAGGGAAACAACTCGTCTTGGTGCGGGGAACGCTTTGGCGACAGTGGACCCAGCGCCCGGTTTCCTGGCGTGCGTTTCCCAAAAAAACCGCCCTTCGCTGTTCGAGCTGGGTTTCTTCGTAGTCCCGCGAGGTCGCCAGATTGCGGCCCGACATTTCCGCGAGCCTGCCGGGGTCGGCGCAGATTTCTTCGATTTTGCGGGCCAGTGCCGCCGGGTCGTTTGGTGGGACCAGGTCCTCGGCCGCCAGCAGCTCCGGGATGCCGCCGACGGTCGAGGCGATGGCCGGCAAGCCTCGCGCCATCGCCTCCAGCAGCGCCCGTGGCAGGCCTTCCTGGCGAGAGGGCAACACGAACAGATCGGCGCGGTCGAGTTCGGCGCGAATGGTTTCCCCGGACGGTAGCTGGCCGCGAAACCAGACACGGTCGGCAATGCCCAGCCGGCGGCAGCGGTCTTCGAGCGCCGTGCGAAGCTTGCCGTCGCCGACGAGGACCAGGTTCGTGTCGAGTCCGTCGCGGGTACAGCGGGCGACGGCGTCGAGCAACACATCGGGCGCCTTGTAGAGGTGGTGGAGAGACCCGACGCTCACCAGGGACGGTTGCCGCGGCAGACCCGATAGGGCACGGGGTTGCGCAGCGTAAGCAGAGACCGGCAACTCGACGTCGGAGCACCCCAGCGCCAGGCGGCCGGGCCGCGCCGGGTAACGCCGCTGTAGGGCCTCGCGGGTCACGTAGCACGTCGCGCAGCTCGTCGCGCAAAGTCGCCGCTGGTTCCGGAACAAGGCCTGCCGGAACAGAGCCCGCAGCGGGTGGTGGTTGGCTCTGGGCTCCAATGCGTCCCAGGGATCGCCTACGACTTCCACCGCAAAGGGCCTCCCGCAGCGCCGTAGCCAACCCTCCGCCAGCAAGGCCACGGCGGAGGGCAGCCGCAGGAGGATGGCGTCGCTTTCCTCGAATGCCGTTAGCAAGGTCTTCCGGATCGAGCGTATTCCGCGAAGAAACTGTTCCGGACCCTGATAGCAGGGCAAGCGGGCAAACGAAACGGCCGGGCCGTCGGCGCGGGCGGCGAGGGGATCGTTGCCGCCGGCGTACACCGCCGGGAGGCGGTCACATTCCGCCACGCGAGCGACGACGAGCACGCTATCGAAGGCGGCGAGATAGCGCTTCCAGAACGAATAGGCGAACGGGCCCGAGGTAAAAACGCCCTGGGACGTTTCGTTGAAGCGGTGCTCGGTGAGGACCGCGACTCTCATGGCCGGGGGGCGATTCCGACCGGCTGCATGCGGGTCGCTGCGCCGCGCACCTCGCGCGGGACGGTCTTACTGCGGCTGGTCGTGCCGGAATGAGCCCATGAATTGGCCAGCAGGCGGGCAGCCGCAATGCTCAACAGACCCAATAGGACGGGCCGAAAAAAACCGTGAAAGTCGTTGCGAACCGTCCACAGCAGCGGTCCCAGCACTACCGCCCACATCGCCAGCCGCGACGGATTCGACAGGTCGAAACGATAGGCTGCGACAAGCAGCAGAGCGAGCAGAAAAAAATAGAGAGCGACGCCGGGCGCGCCGAAGTTCATGTACGGCTCGGCGACGGCGGAAAAGCCCAGGCCGCCGTTGGCGCGGTAGGTCTCGGGAGCCGCCTGCAGAGTCAGCCAATGGCTCGGCGGGAGTTGCTCCAGCGGCAGATACTCGCCGCCATCCCAGTGCAAGGCGACGTTGGGCACCGCCGACCGCAAACCCTGCCAGTAGGTCTGGCCCCAGCGCAGCGGCTCATTGTCGAGGAACTGGATGGTGTGAACCAGCGCGCGCAAGCTGCCGCCCATCTCCTCGAGCGCCATCAGCGGCGCCTGGACTGTCAACGCCGTGGCCATGCCGCGGTCGGCAAGGCGTTCGGCGCGAACGGCGCGAATGAACGGGATGGCGGTCAGCACGACGGGCAAACCCACCACGTAGGCTAGGCGCGGCAGCCGCACGCCGCGTTTGTGGAGCAAGGCGACGACGGTGATCGCCGGGACCAACGCGTAGCCCCGAAACCCGAGAAACAGGACGCCGCCGCTCCAGAGCATGCCGCAGCCCAGAACCCAGGGAAGCATCCTGCGGCGGGTAGCGGCGATCGCCAGATACAGCCCCAGGGGGACGAAGGTCATGCTGGTGGCGAAAAATCTGGGGTCGTAGTGGCTTGCCAGCGTATAAGTCTCGGCATAGTCGGAGCGCAACAGCCGCTCCAGGCCCAGCGACTGGATGCCGCCGCAAAAGGCCAACAACCCCAGCGTCACGATCGCCAGCCCGGTAGCGAAGAGCGCGTTGTTGTAGCGGCGAACGGAGGAACCCGGGTGCGGCGCCGAGCGCGGCGGCCACAGCCACACTGCAACCGCCGCGCCGGCGTGGTAGCTCGAGACCGCCACGATAACCATCGCCAGGGCCGGGTTCAGGTCGTTCGTAATGAGCCACGAGGGTGGTTCGGAGGTGGCAATGCCCAAGGCCCAGGGGACCACCAGGCCGAGATGAAACAACCCCAGTAGGTAGAGGTAGATCATCGCCGGCGATAGCGGGTCGAGCCGCAGCACCTTGAACGACAAGCCCAGGGAAACGCACCACATGGCGCCCGCCGCCAGGGCGGTGGCGGCATTGCCCACCCCGCTGCGAAACAGGACCGCGCAGGCGGCGGACAACAGCAGCACGATGGCCAGGCTGAGCGGGGCTCGATGGCCGCGGAGGCGTCCGGCGGAGGTTGTCGCCCTGTTTGGGTACGTCGCGGGAATCCGGGCTACTGTCGTGTCGGTCGTGTATGGCATGGATCGGATGTAGGGAGATCCCTTCGTGCCTCGCGCGGAATGCCAGGAGCCCGTGGTTTCGGACCGCGGACGTTCCGTCAGGGACGGTTGCGTTGGAAGAGGGGATGGCGCGCCCGAGTGACGAAGGCCGCCGGTTGAAAAGTCGGCCGGGTGAAAAACACCCGCGGCTTGCCGCTGGTTTTGGTCCGCCCAGGCAGTTTGGGCGACGGCTTACCAGGCTGCGGAAAAAGTACTCCGGAGGCCGAGCCTGGATTCAGCGTGAGCCCGTGGACCGAAAGGGCACAGAGGCAAGAGACCGCACCCGTGGCGCGAACCTTCAGGTTTGCCGCGTCGCGAGTCGTCGCGATGTAGGGCCTCACACCGCCGAAGCTGTGCTGGAGGATGCCACGGCCGGACCTCAACGCCCTTTTTCCGCAGCCTATAACGCCTGCGGCTCTGTTCCGCGCTTTGCTTGTGCGGCGGGCTTTTCGCCTCTGCGTTCGAAACTGTTTGCGGCGGCAGTCCTCCTTTTTTTTCGGCGGTCAGACTCTTTCGGCGACATCGCGTTGCGCTCCGGGGTAGGTCGCGATGGCTTCGCTGTCGGTCAGCGGGATTTCGCTCTTTGCACCCAGAAAGAAATGAGCCGAGGCGGCGTCGAGCGCGGCGGGCCTCATCAGCAACAGCGGGTCCAGATACTTGAGCCAGAAGGCGGTCAGAGCCGCGATGAGGGTGGCTGCCATTCGCGCGGGCCTGCTAGCGGTGAAGCTGAGCAGGAAATGCTGCCAGGACCAGGCGAGAGCCACCGCCGGACCCGCCGTGGCCCCCGCGGCGAGCTGCTCGAAGCCGCGAAACAGGCGGCGGTGGCCGACGGGAGTGAAACGGCAGAAGTCGTGGCGGCCGGCGTGAACCTGCTGCATGAAGGCGGTTTCGGCATAGACCAGACCACCGGGCCGCAGCACGCGATGGATCTCGGCGACGCAGCGTTCCGGATCGGCGACATGCTCGAGCACCGCCTGGATGACCACGCCGTCGAAGGTGTTTTCGGCGAAGGGAATCCGGTGGGCGTCGCAGAGCAGGTTGGTGCGCTCGCTGAGCCACACATCACTTTCCACACGTTCCACGCGCGGGTCGTCGAGCAGAGCGGCCATCCCGACTCCCACCCTGGCGCCCCCGATCACGAGCAGGCAGGGCCGAAGGCTTCGTTCGAGCAGCAAGCGGCTCAGTGTCTGCAGGTTTCGGGTGGCCGCGCGGTTGGCGTCGAGGGTGGGACGCAAATTTCGCAGCCGGGTCAGTCGTCTGCGTTCACCATGCAGGGCCGCGCGCCCGGCGGGTAGCGGGCTTGGCGCCAACCTGGGGCGGAACACGCTCGACGCCTCGTCAATGAGCACCGCGACTCCCGTGACAGTGTCGAAGCGCTTGCCGCAGGCCCTGTCCAGGCAGGCGCAATAATCCGATTCCAGCAGTAGTCCCGATCCGCAGGACGGGCAGCGCAGGCGCCGGCGGAGGTGATGGCTCAGGCGCAGGGCGGGGCCCGACGGGCTGGGATCCCACTGGCCCGGTGCAACGGCTGGAGTGCGATCGATGGGCGGCGAGGCGGTCGGCATGGTGGTCCAGCAAGCAGCCGCGGGTCGGATGTCGCGGCTTGCCTATCTACCTTTTTGATCGGCTGGCTAGTGGTTGTGCTTTAGGGCTGCGGGTTGGTTGGCGGTAGGGCGTCTGGGGCGCAAATGCCGGAGAGGAGGCTGACTTTTTGAGAATGCCGCTGGTCTGGAAAAGCTCCAGCCCTGCGCTACGAGGGGGCGGCAAGGTCGGCGTTTGGGGCAGTTTCTTGCCGGGTTCAGAGGCGGACGATGTGCGGTTGGCGGTAGTTTTTGAGGACGTTGCGGGTGTCCACGATGAGCGGCGCGGCTTCGACCAAGGCGGCGTAGTCGAGGTTTGAGTGGTCGGTGACGATCACCACGCAATCGGATTGGGCAGCGGCCTCGGGCAGCGCGCTCGAGCGCAGCGTTCGCGCGTCGAGATGCAACTCCGGTACGAACGGATCGGTGTAGGAGATCACGCCGCCACGCTGCTCAAGCAGGGTCAGGATGTCGATGGCCGGCGACTCGCGCACATCCGAAATATTGCGTTTGTAAGCGACGCCGATCAGGTGGATGCGGGAATTTTTCACCGGTTTGAAATGCTCGTTGAGGGCCGCCTGGACCTTGTCGGCGACAAACACGGGCATCTGGTGATTGATGTGTGACGCCAGCTCGATGAAGCGCGGCTCGAAACCGGCCTGCTTGGTCTTCCAAGAAAGATAGTGTGGGTCGACAGGAATGCAGTGTCCGCCCAGCCCCGGCCCCGGGTAGAACGGCATGAACCCGAACGGCTTGGTGGCGGCGGCGTCGATCACTTCCCAGACATCGATGCCCATGCGGCTGCACATCATGGCGATTTCATTAGCCAGCCCGATGTTGATCATGCGGAAGGTGTTTTCGAGCAGCTTGACCATCTCGGCCACGCGCGGCGAGCTGACCGGCACAACCTGATCCATCACCTGCGAATAGAACAGCGCGCCCATCCGGACGCATTGCGGGGTCACGCCGCCGATCACCTTGGGGATGTTGTGCGTCTTGTAGGAAGCGTTGCCGGGGTCGACGCGCTCGGGCGAAAAGCACAGGAAAAAGTCCTCGCCGACTTTCATTCCGGAGCGTCCGAGCACCGGAAGAATCGCTTCCTCGGTGGTGCCGGGATAGGTCGTCGACTCCAGGATGATCAGCATCCCCGGGTGCAGCCGAGCGGCAAGCCTTTCCGCCGCGCCCAGGATGAAGCTCAAATCCGGGTCCTTGGTTTTACTCAGCGGGGTAGGGACGCAAATACTGACGGCATCGCAGGCGGCCAACACGGCGTCGTCGAGGCTTGCCTGCAGCTTGCCCTGCCCTGTTAGCTCGCCGAACAGGCCGGGGTCGATATCGGGGATATAACAGTCGCCGGCCTGAATGCGGCGCACCTTTTCGGGGTCCGTATCCAGTCCGGTTACGCGGAAGCCGGCGCGCGCCAGCTCGACAGCCAGGGGAAGCCCGACATAGCCGAGCCCGATCACCGCGGCGGTGGCTGTTTTGCCGCGAATCTTCTCGCCCAGGACATCGCCGGAAACGGGGATCGGTGCAATTTCACTCACAGGGTTTGCGACGCCGTGGGACGCCTAGTTGTGCTTGGCTAGTTCGGCGTCGATTTCGGTGATATAGGCGCGGGCCTGCTTGGCTTCGGCAAGATTCTGATTGAGTTCCAGCACGCGTTCGAAGTGCGCGCGCGCCTGGGGCAGCGGTTCGCGTCCATCGGTCTGGGCGAATTTCAGCGTCAGCGCCAGGCCGAGGGCATAGTGCGTCAGAGGGTCTTTGTCGTCGAGCTTGAGAGATTCGGTGTAGTACTGGATGGCCTCGTCGGGGTGCTTGAGGAGCCGCTCGCTGTCGCCGAGCCCGAAGTAGGCCAGGCTGCGCAGGTCACTCCAGATGTCCTTCTGCGCGGCGCGGCTTTTTTTGCCGCGGCCGATCAGAAAGCCGCGAATCCAGTAGTTGACGACCTTCTCCCCCGTCGAGCTTTCAAAATCGCTCAAGTCGAGATATTTGAGGTATTCGGGTTTGGCCTCGGCGGGCTTGCCGCTCAGCCGCAGACTGTCTCCGAGAAAGAAGTGCGGCTCGGCATTGGCCGGAGTCAGCTCGATGGCGCGGCGCGCGGCCTCGATCGATTGCGGGTACATGTCCTTCATGCGGTAGGCCTGGGCCAGCATGGCATAGGCCAGACCCTGCTTCTTGTCGCGGGCGACGACGCGGGTCAACTGCCGGATCGCTTCATCGAAATCGCCGGTGTCGAGCAGCATGCCGCCGAAACTGGAGCGCGCCTCCAGGTAGTCGGGGTCGATCGCCAGAGCCTTGCGGTAGGCGGCCTCGGATTGTTTGTACTCGAACAGGGCGCTGTAGGCGCGGCCCAGATACAGCGCCGCCTGGCTGTAATTGGGGTCGATCTGCAGGGCTTTCTCAAAGTGTGCCGCCGCCTTGCGATAGTTGTTCTCAAAACCCTTGTTGTAAAGCTCGATGCCCTTGTCGAGCTCGTCGAGAGCGGCTTTGTCGCGCCGCCGCGCGTAGAGGATCTTGATCGTGACGGTCGTCGTCTGGCCGGGATAGACCATCTCCTCGCGCGGTCCGTCGGGCTCGTAACCCATGCGCACGGCCTTGATCGAGTGCGAACCGGGGCGCAGGCCGGGCAGCCGCAGCGGCTTGCCCTTGTTCACCAGCCCCGAGGACTCGCCGTCGACGAACACCTCGACCTCGTCCATGTTGCTTTCGAAGATCAGCGTGCCGAACTGGTCGGGGCGCTGCTGTGCTCCTTCGGAAAGGATCGTCGGGATATAGGAAAGCGGCATGTTGGGGTCGAAGCTGCCGCGGTCCGAGGTCGGCGTCTGCCGGGTTTTGGTCGCCTGCCGCACGTTGTAGCGGGTGTATTCGGCCAGCTCGTCGGCGGTGACCTGTCCATCGGCATTGGCATCGGCCTCGCCCTCCAGGCCTTTGACGACGTAGTAGGTGAACACGCCGTGGCCGCCGCCAAACTGTTCGCTCTCGAACGACTGCTCTCGGTCGCGGCTGGCGGTGAGCGAAAACATCGAGCTGCTCAGGTCGAGCAGTTTGCTGTTCACGGCCTGATTCTGGGTGACTTCGGCCTGCGGCGTAATCGCGCCGCTGTGGCAGGCGTCGGTGATCAGAACCTTGTAGGTCGCCTTGATCTTCGCCCCGACCACGCGGCCGAGATCGTCCATCGGATAGCCGGTGGCCTGAATGTTCTTCGGATCGATGTCGTAGGGGGCCAGGTAGGCGCGTTCGTCGTAGAGAAAGCCATGGCCGGCGAAATAGATCAGGACCCGGTCGCCTTCCTGCGCGACCGAGGGCAGCCAATCCTCGAGCTGATGGCGCAGATTCGCGAGCGTCGCCTTGGCGCCGGTGAGCAGTTGGACGTTCTCGGCGCGGAAATTGCCGCCCCGCGGGCTGATCAGAATCTGGTAGATGCTCTCGGCGTCGCGCTCGGTGTAGTGCAGCGCCTTTTCGGGCGGAAGATTGGGGTACTTGGCGACGCCAACCACCAGGGCGTAGCTGCGGGGCACGTGGACCGGACCGCTCTTGGTGATGACTTCGCCCGATTCGGAAACGACGTTGAGGTCGCGCGTGCCGTCCGCCTTCTGCTGGGCGACGGCCTGGCGCGCGCCGGCGAGCAGGAACATGGCCGCCAGGCAGCCCAGGGCGGCGGCCCGGCGCGAAACCGTGATGGGGAGCCCCAGGTTCATGATGATCAGTTGTGAGCCAGCCGGAATTCGAAGATCACCGGCCCGGCGAGCGCCGGCGGCGCCGAAACCACCGACGAGCCCTCTTTCTGCACGAACAGCAAATCGTCGCCGCTGGCCGGCCGCGCCTGAGCCAGGTTCTGCGGCAGGCGGCTCTGGTCGTCGACCGGCCGCGGCCCGGCCGAGGTGTCGACACAATCGCCGCGGGCGCGAAAGATCGTATCATCACAGCGCGGCAGCAGGCTCGGCGGCACGCTTTGCGGCTCGGGCGGCGGTGGCAGCGGCGCGTATTCGGGCCGCGTTCCCACCCCGGCCGGGCTGATCATCCAATACACGATCTCGTGCCCGGCAGGCCCGGTGATGCGAAACGCGCCCTCGGTCGACGGCACCAGGTATTCCTTTCCGGCGTGGATTTCATTTTGCATCCCAGCGTCTTCGCTGGGGTAGAGCCGGTCGTAGCTGCCCGAGGTGCCCTGGTTCATCACATAGAGATAACCGTCGAAGTTGGCGGTGGCGCGGAAGCGCACGCGGTCGTTCTGCTTGAGGACCAGGCCGGGATCGATCCGCTCCCAGCCCGTGGGTTTCCAGCGTTCGAGAACGATCTCCAGGCGGTGTGGGCCGCGTTCGAGAGAGGCCTTCTGAGCCGCCGCCGGTAGTGCCAGAAGGCAGCCAAGCATCGCGAGCACGAATCGACCATACGCGAGCCGTGAACGGCGCTGCTTGGAACGGTGCCTCGTGGATTCGACTCGCATGGGTGTCGTTGCGTTCCTTTGTGTGAGCGCCCGGGCCTCTGTGCAATTACTCGAACGAATCGGGTCCCGGCGGCTATTGGTGCTGCAGCCGGATGTCGGCGACCACGCGCGAATTGTTCGCCCCCGTCTTGTTGACGATGTAGACCGCTTTCTCCGCGCGCACGGGCTGCTCGCCGGCGGTGGGCGCCGTATCATCCACCTTCTCGAACACCAGGTCGCGGGCGTAGACTTCGTCGCGCAAGTGACTGATGACGGAGTCGTCGACGGGCGGAATGTTGGCGGCCAACATCACCGGCGGCTGATCGCCACCCTGCTGCCCACCCGATTCCTTGAGTTGATAGATGAGCCCGTCGAGGTCTTTGACCGGCGTGCGCGAGACCATCACGAACAGGTGCTCTTCGCCGACCTGCTCGTCGAAGGCAAACCAGTGCGCCGCCGGAATCGGGTAGATCACGCCGCCCGGAATCAAATTCGAGCCCTTGCCGATCTCGGGCGAGGGAAACAGCACTCTCCATTTCCCACTCGAGCCTTGCGTGACCACATAGGCATAGGCGGTTTCGGTTGTCGCCACGGTCACCCGGATGCGATCGCCGGAATGAAACACTGTCGCGCTATCGACTTCGGTGGTACTGCCGCCGGGGACTTCCTTCAGAATGCTGTAGCGCAGCCCCAGGGGCGGCCGCGTGCTGATCGGCATCGGCTCCACGGGCGACTGTTCCTGCTCAGTCGGCGGGTCGGGCGCGTGCCGCGGACCCGGCGCCGGCGTTGGCCGGGGAGTGGGCGCGGGCGGCGCAGGAGGCTCGGGCGCGGCGGGCTTCGCCCCGGCTGGAACCAGCCGGCCAGCCGCCTTGCGGAACATGTCGCGCGCCGTCAGCTCGCTTTCCGAACCCTGTTGGCCCCAGGCTGTTGTCAGTCCGGCGACGGCAACAACAAGCGCGAGACGGAAACAATACCTGGACTTCATTCGCATGGTCAGCACCTCGGTCCGCTGGATGAAATCCGGACCCGACTCGGCATCGATCCAAGCCCGAAAAATATGGTCTTATTGTAGCGCTTGCTTTCCCGCGGCCTATAGGAGAAACACCTGATCAAAGGCGTTTTCGATTGTGGTACTCTTTGGCTGTATTCGCGGTGTCGTACGGATTGATGCGGCGATCGCACGCTTGCAAAACGCGAGAAGCAGCGCTTTCTTGCGAGAGGAGAATGATCCGATCATGTCCGATCCAAGCCGTTGCGGCAGCCGCGCTGTTTCGGTCGCGCTGACGCTGCTGCTGACGCTGCCGGCGATCACCCCGTTGCGCGGCGCGCCTCCCCAGGAGACCTCGAAACTCAAGATTCTGGTGCTGCAGGGCGAAGGCGCCATCAATAACATTCGGCAGCGGACCGCGCGCGACCCCATCGTCGAGGTCCAGGACGAAAACAACCGGCCGGTCGCCGGAGCCGTCGTCACCTTCCTGCTGCCCGACCGCGGCGCGAGCGGCACGTTTGCCAACGGCGCGAAATCGCTTTCGGTAACGACCAATGCCCAGGGGCAGGCGGTCGCCACGGGCCTGCAGCCGAACGCAGTCGAGGGCCAGTTCGACATCCATGTATCGGCCTCGCACCAGGGCCAACTCGCCAGCGCCACCATTTCGCAGTCCAACGCCATCGCGGGGGCTGCCGCGGCGGGTGCTGGAGCCGGCGCGGGCGCCGCGACCGCGGCGGCCGGTGCGGGCAAGCTGATCGCGATTCTGGCGATTGTCGGCGGCGCCGTGGCGGGCGGCGTGGTCTACGCGACGCAAAGGGGCAACGACTCCCCCAGCAGCGGACCTGCTCCGGCGCGCATTGCCAACGTCAGCGCTGGAAGCCCGAGCGTCGGCCCGCCGCGTTAGCGGGATTGCCGTCGTCTGGTAGCGTAGTTCGGTTCCAAACACAGGATGGGACGCGTGGCCGATTCACTCATCTCGGAGGCGGGACGGGGAACGAACGAATGATGAGAACTCTCGGTTTCTTCCAACTCAGCAATTCCCTAAAAACTCTCGCAGGCCTGTTGATCGCCGCCTGCGCGGCATCGCCGGCGCACGCCCAGGTTGCGGCGAAGGCGCTGCGCGCCGCGCCGGTGGCAATGAGCGTCGAAAGCGGCAAGGCCGCCTCGGAGCAGGGACCCATCCGTGGGCCCATGCTGGGTTACGTCTTCGATGCATCGTCGCTGGGCATTCGGCCGCTGCCCGGTATCCCTGGCGCTTCCTATGTCGGCAGCCCGATGCCGCTGGACTTCACGCCTTCGTTGGTCGAGGTTTCCCCCAGCCGGGACTTTGCCCTGGGCGTCGAGGCGGGCAGCGGCGCTTTGTTTGTGATCGACCTTCGTTCGGGCCTGCCCAGCAGCGGGCGATTGACCGCCGTCAGCGCCGGCGCCAACCGAATTTTCTATAGCCCGTCGGGCGGCTCGGCCGCACTCTACTATCGCCGGGCCCGGCAGGTGGAGATCGTGACCGGCCTGCCCGATCACGGCGCGAGCCCGGGGCGTATCGATCTGGCGGGCCTGCCCGGCATGCTGACGGCGCTCGCGGTCAGCGACGATGGCAAGGCGCTGGCGGCCGCCGCCTCGCAAGGCAGCGCCAACTCACGGAGCGCCAGCGGCACACTGTTCGTCGGCAGCCCCGGCCAGGATCTGCATCCGGTGGGGCCATTGGGCAACGCTTCGGCCCTGGCGTTTCTTCCGGGCACGCACGACCTGCTGGTAGCCGACAGCGGCCGCGGCGAGGTTGACCTGGTCCGCAACGCGACCGCGGGCGCGAATTGGACCGTTTTGGCCTCGGGCCGCGACGGCCTGGGTCAACCGGTCGCCGTCGCGGCATCCAGCGACAATCGAACGGTCTTCGCGGTCAGCTCGGGGGATAGCCGGATTGCCTGGATTCCCCTCAGCGGCGGCCCCGTCGAGTTCGTGAACTGCTCCTGCACGCCGACGGGGCTGGACGCCCTCGCCGCCGGCTCGGTCTTCCGCATTACATCCGCATCGAGCGCGCCGCTGTTTGTGCTCGACGCACGGTTACAGAACGGCGGGCTCACCAACCCGCCACGTGTGCTGTTCATCCCGGCTCCGGATCGCGCGCCGGCCAACCCGGTCCTTCGCGACGGCCCGTCGAGTTCGCCCCGCGGGAGAGTGCAACGTTGAAGCGAGCGCTTGGTTTTGTCCTGTTGCTGTTCGTATTGGGTGGCGGAGGATCCGCGCTCGCCCAACAGGGCCCCTACTACTTCACCCCCGACCGGATTTCGTTCGGCACCGTTACCGTCGGACAGTCGATGTCGGGCACCATCTACGCCTATTACAGTTCCGAGAGCGGACCTGAACCGGTGGTGACGGCGACCTCGAGCCACTCGGCCTTCACGGTGAGCCCCAGTTCCCAGTCCGTCGGGTCGGACGGCGCCGCCTTTTCGGTGACGTTCCGGCCGACCGCGGCCGGCACCTACAGCGCCACGATCACCTTCAGCGAGGTCGCCCAGGGGCAGTCCCGCGTCGTGGGTGAAGTCACGGTCGACGGCATGGGCTACGCTCCTTTTGGCGTCGACCCGGCCACGCTGACGTTTGACCCTTTGCTGGTGGGCTCGTCGAGCAGCAAGACATTTCGGATCGTCGTCAACTCCCAGACGGACCCTCTCGATTTCACCGTGCAATCGTCGAACCCGGCGATTTACTCGGTGAACCCGACGCAATTCAGCGGCTTGGGGCCCGGCCAGGCCGGCGTCGTGACGGTCACCTTTGCTCCCAATGCGGCCGGGACCTTGCGGGGCGCGATCAACGTCGTCGGCGGGGGCTCCACGGTTCCCGTGGTGGTCGAAGGCCAGGGCGCCGCGTTTCTGCTGTCGGCGCCCCAACTCGACCTCGGAGGGGCGTTGGTCGGCTGCACGAGCTCGGCCGGGTTTACCCTGACGACCGGCAGTCTGTTCGATTTCAGCATCGTGCCCACCGTGACCGGCCTGCCGTTCAGCGTCGATCCGGCGACCTTTTCGACCGGCGAGCCGACCGACGTTACCGCGCTTTTCAGTCCGGTCGAGCCGGGCACGGCGCAGGGAGTCTTCCGGATCTTTGCGCGTTCCAACAACCGCATCGTGCAGCAGCAGGATCTGCCGGTTACGGCGGCGGGCGTCGAGCCCCTGGCCGAGCCCGCCCTGATCGACTTCGGCGACGTTCCCGCCGGCACGACCTCTTCGCCGCATTCGGCTGTGATCATGGCAAACCCCGCCGGCTCGTTTCAGGGAGTCTATTCGGCCTCCAGCGACAATCCGGCGTTTCGGGTGATCAGCACCAACACCTCCGGGCGTGTGGAGGTCGTTTTTTCGCCCAGCGCGGAAGGTCCCGCCTCGGGCGTCATCACCGTGCAGGTCGCCTCGCAAGCCAATCGCGAGTGCGCCGTGCCCGTGCTGATCCCCGTGCAGGGCGTTGGCGCGGTGACGCCGCTGACGCTGAGTCCGCTGTCGCTCGACTTCGGCACAGTGTCGATCGGCGAGAGGTCTTCGGCCCAGGAGATCGTCATCCGTAACGATTCCTCCACCGACTTCACCGGGACGATTTCCAGCGACAACGAGGCGTTCCGCCTCAGCCCGGTGAGCGCGCTCAACCCGGTGAGTACGCTCGAGCCGCCCGTGGTCCCGCAGAGCGCAGTCACCGTGCCCGGCGGCGGCGCAGCGCGCGTGCCCGTCGTGTTTTCGCCGGCCGGCGAAGGGGTTGTTACCGGGACGCTGACCTTCGACTTCCGGGGCATGCCGGCCGGCTCCAGCGATCCTGTGAACGTAACGCGAACGGTAGCCGTCCGCGGCGAGGGGATCGCGGCGAATCTTTCCTACGTGGTCGTACAGGCGGGCGAGTCAGCCGACGTGACGCCGGGGGGCACGATTCAGTTCGGTCCCACCGGCATTGGCGCCACGAGTTCCATCGAATTCGGGGTGCGCAACGACGGGACGACGCCTTCGCCGATCGATCTGGCGACTACGTCCGACGCTCCCGTTTTCACGGTCTCAGGACCGGCGCTGCCCACCACGATCGCCCCCGGCGACACGCTGACCTTGACGCTTCACTTCACGCCCTCGGCGCTGGCCGCATTCAACGGGATGCTCGAAATCGGATCCGCTAGCTTTGCGCTGGACGGCAGCGGCGTGCTCGGCGGCGCGGAGATCATCGGCGTCGACGACGCGATCCCGGCCAACAGCCAGCCGCAGATCGGCGTGACGCTCTCCGCCCCGGCGCCGAGCGCCCTCAGCGGTACGTTGACGATGGCGTACACGCCGTCGAGCGGGTTGCAGCCCGACCCGACGGTGCAGTTCGAAACCGGCGGCACGAACGTTTCGTTCACGGTGCCGCAGGGCGAGTCGGCGGCCGTGTTCCCGGGCGGCGCGACGACGGTCGGGTTCCAATCCGGGACGGTCGCCGCGGATTTTGTGTTCACCGCCACCCTCGCAGCCGGTGAGGCCGACGCTACGCCGACCCCCGCGCCGACCCAGTCGGGCAGCGTCTCCGGCGGCGCGCCCGTCATCAGCAGCGTAACCGTCGAGTCCGTCACCACTTCCGGGTTCACGGTAGTGGTCGAAGGCTTTTCGCCCACCCGCGAGATCACGGGAGCGACCTTCAATTTCACCGGCCGCAGCGGTATCCAGGTGCAACCCGCCAGTGTTACCCCCAGCGGCATCGCGGAGGCATTCGCAGCCTGGTACGAATCGGAGGACTCGGCAGCCTTTGGCAGCATGTTTACGCTGACGATCCCGTTTACGATTTCCGGGGAAACCAACGCCATCGCCTCGGTATCGGCGACCATCAGCAACGCCCAGGGCGCCTCATCGGCGGTCAGCGCGAGCCTGCCCTAGCGGGCTAGCGGCCTGGCGCACGGTGCCCGTAGCCCATCGGGTGGAGTAAAACACCCCAGCCACGGCAAGGGCACCCCAGCTACGGCAAGCGCGACTCGCGGGGGCGTTCGACTAGTAGAGGCGGGGTCGCGCTCAAGACAAGAGCCCACGAAGCGAGAGACAGAGCCGCTGGCGGGAGCCTGCGGGCCGAGTCGCTAGTTTTGTGGGGGCAAGATCAGTTTGCTATGGCCAGTTAGGCTTGGGTCCCGCTTGGCTGGTTGGAGAGTGTTGATCGCTCCGCCGGGCCGCGCCGGTTATCGCAACTCTTCCCCCCGGCTCCGTGCCGCCTCGGCCCGCAGGCTTCCGCCAACGGCTCTGTTCCCTCGGCTCGGTTCCATGGGAGTCGTTCCCCGGCGGGGGCTCTGGATAGGCGCGACTTCGCGGCGAACCGGTGGTGAACCGGACCTGCCGGGCCAGGCCCGCCGCGAGGCGCTTTCTTTTGCAGCCCTAGAGAACGGCCTAAGGCTCAGAACGGGAACAGCTTGCGAATCTCGTCGTCGCTTGGCTGGCGGCCGTACTCGGTGATCTCGAACGCTTCGGCATGCTTCACCGAATCGGCCTTGGCGCCGTACCACTTGCGCAGCGATTCCTTCCACTCCGGCCGCACTTCCTCGGGCCGCTGCTTCTTGAGCCACTCGAGGCGCTCCTTGGGATCTTTCGGCACCTGATCGAGAATGCCGTCGTGCCACGCCAGCCACTCATAGAACTGGCTGACATGCGAGTCGAGCGCGGCGTACTTTTTATTGATGACGTCGTCGATCGAAATGACGATGTCGGGCCGGAACGGCTGCGGGCGCTGGAAATGGTCGTAATAGTAGAGGAAGACGGGATTTTTACGCAGCGCCGGCGTATCGGTCAGCAGGTCCGGAACGGTCACCATGTAGGCGGCGTCCTGCACCAGCACGCCTGTGTAGCGATGGTCGGGGTGATAGTCGTTGGGTCGCGGCGACAGCACGATGTCCGCCTTCCAATCGCGGATCTCGCGGATGATCTGCTCGCGCACCTTGAGGTTCGGCGTCAGCTCGCCGTCGTGGTTGTCCAAAACGTCATATTCGATACCCAAACGGCGGGCGGACTCTTTGGCCTCCCCGCGGCGCCGTTTGGCGAGGATGCCGCCGCCCAGATCCTGGTGTCCGGCATCGCCGCTCGTCACCGAGACGAACTTCACCAGAGCGCCGGCAGCGGCAAATTTCGCCGCCAGGCCCGCTGCTCGGATGTCGCAATCGTCGGGGTGAGCGCCAAAGGCGATGACCCGGATCTTGCCGTCGGTTTGGGCCAACAGCGGGACCGCTGCGGCCAGAGCAAAAACCAGCATTCGAAGCATGAATCTACTCCCTGAAACAGTTTGGATGGATGTGTTGGCAAGCACCACTGTCCTTGCCGACCCCCGGGTGCCCCTCGGCCTTCCGGAGCGCACGCCCCGGAGCGTATGATTGGCATGAGACTGTTCGACGTTGCGGCCGAGTTCAGCCCACTATTATAGTGCCTGGCTGTATAGTTGATGTTCGTGCCGAAATGGGAGCGTGGCGCCCGCCCGTTCCACCACGGCGTTCTGGCGGCCTGTGGCGGACCAGGGTGCGAACGCGATTTCGGCGGAGTTGACGCAGTTCAGGTGTGAGTGGATGCAGCGCTGCCGGACGGGAATGAGGGATCGACAGGGTTCTCCGACGAGTTTGCGACGAGGGTGGGCGGACGCTCCCTGGTGCGTCCGCCCGCTCTCGCGGCCAACCGGGCCGAGTGTGGCGTTCTCAGCCCAGCACCGATTCCACCGGACCGCAGGCGGTTGCTTCCCACCGCGGAATGAACGTGTAGCGCTGCAGGCGCCGCCTCACATCGTCGGGGCGGCGGCCCAGCAGGCTGCAACAAAACTCGAAGCTGAATTTTCCCAGCGTTCGGCCCGAAATCCAGTCCAGGGCCTCCTCGCGGCAGCGGCGCGGACCGCTGCTGGCGTCCTGGAGGGCCTGAATCAGCACTGCGCCGGCAAGCCGCTGCAATGCACGGTCCGGGGGAGCTAAACGTTGGGGTGAGGGCTTTGGTGTCGTCATCTTTATCTTCCCATCGGGTTATTAGGACTGACCTTTATGTACATGTTGACAATTTTCGAAGCGAATTAGAATGGAGCATTGGTACCGAAGTTTTCTAAGGACATGTCCCTAGCGTGCACAAAACCAAGGGGTTGTTCGTGGGACGAAAATACTATCCCTCGGCCGTCCGAGGTTCCCATTCCGGCTTACGGATAGAACTTTGATAGTGTGGGTAATAAGGGGAAATGAGCGAGCGTTACAGAGCCTGCCGTATAAGGCGTAGGGGAAACAACTGATGCAAGAGCGTGATTTTTTCGATGAATCCGAAACCACCAAGCCGGCGACACTGAGCTGTCCCTACTGCCGCCAGTCCTCTGAGTACCCTCTGCGCTGGCTGATGCGCAGCAAGAAGAAACGTTTGGGCGGTCGTGCCGATGCGGACGACCGCATGCGCTTCGAAAAGGCGCAATCCTACATGGTGCTGCGCGACGACAAGGTGCAGTGCAGCAACAACCGCTGCCGCAAACGTTTCGACATCTCAGGGGTGAAGACGGTGGTTTTGTTGTGAGGCCATGCCCGCGGCCCATCGGAGGAATCGCCAGAGCTCGCGGCGTTGGCGCCAGGTGAACGCCCAGAAGTGGCGTGCGTCGATCTGATCGGCGTGCCAGCCCCAATAGGTCTCGATGCGCCAGCGCAGATAGGGGCTGGCCCAGGGCCGCAGGCGGTATCCCCGCGAGGCGCTCCACAGAAACCGGGCGATCTCCGGCAGAAGGCGCAGTTCCCGCCAAAAAGAGTTTGGGGTAGGGTTGCGCGCGCGAACGGCCGGCGCAGTCTCAGTTGCCGAAGTATCCGGGGCGGTGGCGGACGTCATACTTTCTCGCTTTGCCGACCAGGGCGACGCGAACGCGGCGGAAGCCGGGCTGCTTGTTCTCGTCGGGCTTGTACATGATGATGTACTGGTTGCGGATGGCGTGGGCGATCTGCTGGGTCAGGTCGTGGACGTCGTCGGTGTTATCGGGGAAGTAGGCGGCGCCGCCGGTGGCTCGCGTGATGTGGCGGATCGCCCGCTGAGCGCGCTTGGCGGAACGGCGGTCCTCCTCGCTGAGTAATCCCACCGCGTAGATGATCGTGTCGGTCTCCTGCAGCCGGCGCACCAGCTTTTCGAGCGTGCCGCGGCTGGCGTTGTCCTCGCCGTCGCTGATGATCAGCAGCACTTTCTTGTCGTGCTTGCCCTCTTCCTGCAGGTAATCGAGCGACATGCTGGCGGCGTCGTAGAGCGCCGTGCCGCCGCGTGAGTCGATGCGCTGCAAGGCGTCCTGCATGCGCTCCTGGCTCTTGGTGAAGGGGCTGTCGAGAAAGGCCTCGTCGTTGAAGTTGACGATGAATACCTCGTCTTCGGGGTTCGAGGCTTTGACGAAATCGAGCGCCGCGACGTTTACTGTCTGGCGCTTATCGCGCATGCTGCCGCTGTTGTCGACCAGGATGCCGAGCGATACCGGAACGTCCTCGCGCACAAACCGCACGATCTGCTGCGGCACGTCGTCCTCGAAGACCTTGAAATCGTCTTGGGTGAGGTCGGTGATGACATTGTCATCCTTGTCGACGACGGTGGTGTGCAGTACGACCAGTTCGGTGCCGCCGCGGAAGGTGACGCCCGAGTAAGGGTCCTGGCCGGGTGCAGGGGCGGCCGGCTTGGGTTTGGCTTCTTCCTGGCTGCCGCTGGCCGGTTGCTGTGCCAGCGAGGCCGCCGGGGCCGCGAGCAGCAGGAGCAACGGTACGAGAGAGAGTTTACAGGCGTTCGCCAGAAAATTTGAGAAGGTCGCGTTCTTGGTCACAATGGAAACAACAAACAATCGCCGAACAGAGCGGGCGCTCAGCGCGACGGTGCATAGTACCCGAGGCGGAAATGCGGCCGCAGCGGCGGCATGCCCCGGATCTTCTTCACCTCGACCTGCACGCGCCGCCATTTGCCGTCTTTCTCCTGATTGGAGGGGACGTAGCCGATGACGTACTGGTTGCGAAGCTCAATGCCGATTTTGGCGGCCACATCCGGCAGCTCGTTGAGGTTCTCGACCGGGAACTGCCTGCCCCCGGTGGTTTCGGCGATCTCGGTCAACAGCCCCGGCCCGGCCAATTCTTCCGGCGTACGGCCGCGCGCCGAGACTGGCTCGAAGATGCCGATGGCATAGATCTGGACGTCGGATTCCTTGACCAGCCGCTTGATCTCCCGCTCGGTGTAGCGGCTGCTATTGTCGCCGCCGTCGGAGATCACCAGCAGCGCCTTCTTGGTGTTCTTGGCCTCTTTCATCTTGTTGAGGGCCAGGTAGATAGCGTCGAGCAGCGCCGTTCTGCCCTTCGACTCGGTAAAGGTGAGCTGGTTTTGAATTTCTTCGAGACTGTTGGTGAAGCCGGTCACCATCTGCGGTCTGTCGTTGAACTGGGCCAGGAAAAACTCGTCCTCGGGATTGGCCGTTTTGAAGAACTGCGCCACCGCCTCGCGCGCCTTGCTCATCTTGTAGCCCATGCTGCCGCTGGCGTCGAAGACGATACCCATCGACAGCGGTGCGTCCTCGGCGCCGAACTGCGTGATGGTCTGCTCGACCTTGTCTTCCTTGATCTGGAAGTGCTCTTTCTCCAGGCCCGTCACGAAGCGGTTCATGGGGTCGGTGACGGTGACGTTGATCAGCACCAAAGGCACGTCGACCTTGATGCTGGTGGAAGGCAGGTTCTCTTCGACGAGGGTTTCGCGGCCCTTAAGCTTGACGCTGGCGTCGGCGGCGAAGGCGGGAATCAGGGCGAGACTACAGACGGCAACCAACCACACGGGGCGCGAGGCTGGCATGCGGCGGCGGTTCCCGAGCAGTCTCACACTTCCCTCCTCGTCCCAACGGTGTGAGACGGGTAATGTTGATAAGGCGGCGTCTTCTTCTAGCGTTTTTGATTCTAACATACGGCACCAGACCCTACGGCAGCGGAGCGATCCTGTGCTAGACTGAAGCGTACCGCAAGGGCCTTTTTCCAACGGGTACGCTTCGATTCCAACTTGGTACGTCGAGCGAATTGTGGTGCGTTTGTGCGCACCGGACAACCGCTTGAAACCTCGCGATAGACCGAATGGGCACCCCGCCACGACGCCTTAGGTCGCTACGTGCTGGCGGTGCGAGTCTCTCCAGCCCACGGGTCTGCGCCAGCTCCGCAACACAGCGGGGATTTCCGATAACAGCATGGTTTCGCGGGAACCCGCCAGCGGGCGGGGCCCGGCTTGGCAGGGAGCAACTACTATGGCTGCGGTGAAGTACGTTTTTGTGACCGGCGGCGTCGTCTCCTCGCTCGGCAAGGGGATCGCGGCTGCCTCCATCGGCAACCTATTGGAGAGTCGCGGCCTGCGCGTGACGTTGCAAAAATTCGACCCGTATCTCAACGTCGACCCGGGCACGATGAGTCCTTTCCAACACGGCGAAGTCTTCGTCACCGACGACGGCGCCGAAACCGACCTCGACCTCGGCCACTACGAACGCTTCACCCACGCCGCCCTCACCCAGGACAATAACTGCACCAGCGGCCGCATCTACGAGCGCATCCTGAGCAAAGAGCGGCGGGGGGACTACCTCGGCAAGACCGTCCAGGTCATCCCCCATGTCACCAACGAGATCAAGGACACCATCCGCAAGATTTCCCACGATGTCGATGTCGTCATCGTGGAGATCGGCGGAACCATCGGGGATATTGAGTCCCTGCCGTTTCTGGAAGCTATCCGCCAGATGCGCCACGAGGTGGGGCGCGAAAACTGTATCTTCGTTCACGTCACGCTGGTGCCCTGGATTGCGGCGGCCGGCGAGCTCAAAACCAAGCCGACTCAGCACAGCGTCAAGGAGCTGCGCGCCATCGGTATCCAGCCCGACCTGCTGCTGTGCCGCACCGAGACCGGCCTGTCGCGCGAGCTGAAGGAAAAAATCGCCCTGTTTTGCGATGTCAGCAAGGAAGCGGTGATCGCCGCCAGCGACGTCGATTCGGTCTACCAGGTGCCGGTGAACTTTGCCGAGCAAGGCGTCGATGAGATCATCCTGCGCGCGCTGGCGATCAAAGCCGGCCCGCGCAATCTGCGGCCCTGGGAGCAGATGCTCGAGCGGATGCGCCATCCGCAAAGCGACGTGGTCATCGGCATCGTCGGCAAGTACGTCGACTATGAGGATTCCTACAAGAGCCTCAAGGAAGCGCTGCTGCACGGCGGGCTGGCCCACCATCTGCAGACCCGCGTGCGCTGGATCGAGGCCGAAAGCATCAACGCCGCCGAGGCCGAGCGGCAGCTTGGCGAGTTGGACGGCATCCTGGTGCCCGGCGGCTTCGGCGAGCGCGGCATCGAGGGCATGATCGAGGCGATCCGCTACGCCCGCGAAAACCAGGTCCCTTACTTCGGCATCTGTTTGGGGATGCAGACGATGGTGATCGAGTTCGTGCGCCACGTCTGTGGCATCCCCGACGCGCATTCGACCGAATTCGCCCCCGATACGCCCAACCGCGTGTTTTTCAAGCTGCGCGAACTCAAAGGGGTGGAGGATCTGGGCGGCACGATGCGGTTGGGCGCCTGGCCCTGCCGGCTGGTACCCGGCAGTGTCGCTCACAAGGCTTACGGCCGCGACGAGATCAGCGAGCGCCACCGCCATCGCTTTGAATTCAACCGCGAATTCGAAGCCGCCATTTGCGAGCACGGCATGCGCATCTCGGGCGAGACGCCCAAGGAAGGCTACGTCGAGATCTGCGAGCTTCCCGAGCATCCCTGGTACCTGGGCTGCCAGTTTCACCCCGAGTTCAAGTCGAAGCCTCTGGAGCCGCAGCCGTTGTTCAGCGCTTTCGTGGCGGCCAGCTTCGAGAACCGCAAGAAGCGCCTGCGCAATGAGCGCACCCGGGAAGCCGACCAGTTTCTGCGCACCTCGCGTGCGGCGCGCTGACGCAGCAGTGGGGTAGGCCTCCGGCCTGCCCCGCACGATAAGTAGCAAGCTGTGTAGCAGGCGGGCCGCCGGATTGGCTCAGGGTCCTATCTTGCAGGGCAGGCCGGAGCTCTGCCCCACTCCTATGACGAAATTCTCGATCGGGCCGGTGACGGTTGGCGGGGGGGCGCCCCTGGTCGTAATTGCCGGGCCCTGTGTCATCGAATCCGAACAACATGCCGTGCAGATGGCGCGCGCCGTCGCCGCCGCGGCCCGGCAGACGGGTCTCGCCGCTATCTTCAAAGCCTCCTTCGACAAGGCAAACCGCACCAGCAAGGACTCTTATCGCGGTCCGGGGCTCGAGGAAGGCTTGCGCATCCTCGCCGAGGCCAAGAAACAGACCGGCCTGCCGGTGCTCACCGATATCCATGAGGTCGGTCAGGTGGCGGCCGCCGCCGAGGTTTGCGACGTCCTGCAAATCCCCGCTTTTCTCAGCCGCCAGACCGACCTGCTCGTCGAAGCGGGCCGCTCGGGGCGCGTGGTCAACATCAAGAAGGGCCAGTTCCTGGCGCCCTGGGACATGCGCCATGCCGTGGAAAAGGTCGCGCTGGGGGGCGGCGACCGCATTCTGCTCACCGAGCGCGGCAGCAGCTTTGGCTATAACAATCTGGTGGTCGACTTTCGCGGCCTGGCGATCCTGCGCGAAACCGGATACCCGGTTGTGCTGGACGTGACCCACAGCCTGCAGTTGCCGGGCGCGGGCGGCGGCGTGAGCGGCGGCCAGCCGCGCTTCATCGAGCCGTTGGCGCGGGCCGGCGTCGGGTTCGGCGTGGATGGAGTGTTTTTTGAGGTCCACGAAGCCCCCGAGCGGGCCCTTTCCGACGGCGCCAACGCGCTGCGCCTGGATCGGTTCGAGCCGCTGTTGACGCGGCTGGCCGAGCTTGATCGGCTGGTTCGCCCCTGGCTTGCTTCACCAAGCCAGTAAGGCGCCGGATAGGCCGGGGATAGCGGACATAGGCAGCGCCGGGGGGTGCCGCCCGACCGCGCCCCGGACCAAGTGCACCGGAATTGGCCCTCTCTGGCCGGCACGCGCCTCCACCGGCCGGGACGTAACGGGAAGCTTTGTCGATCGACCGGAGCGCCAGCCCCGGGGTTGGGGTAGACGCCAAATGGCAAAACGATGACGGTTGCGGCGCCCGAGCTAGCCCGGAACTTATGTCAGAATGAAGGCTTGGATTGCGGGATTTCTCCCGCCAGGAGCATCGCGTGAGTACGAACATTCCGGGTCAGCCCGATCCGGCTGCCCTCGGCGAGGAAGAACTCGACGAGGAAATCCCCTCCCCGGACGACGATTTTTCGGCCGCGCTCGAAGAGCATGACCAGGCTCAGGCCGAGGGCGCGGATTCCGGCGGCAACCCTCGCGGTACGATCGTGAGCGTGCGCGACGACGGCTATTTCGTCGACATCGGCCGCAAGTCCGAGGCGTTTCTGCCGCTCGAGGCGGCCCATCAGGAGCCCGACGACGAACGGCTGGAGGTGGGGGCCTTGATCGAGGCCAGCATCACCGGCCGCTCCCCCGACGGCTACCTGACACTGTCGCGCACCATCGCCGAGCACCCCAAGAGCTGGACCCAGCTCGAAGCGGCCTATTCCGAGGGGGCGGCCATCGCCTGTACGGTCACCGAGAAGATTAAGGGCGGCCTGGCGGTGGACATCAACGGCATCCGCGCCTTTCTGCCGGCCTCCCGTTCAGGAATCCGCGACGCCGCCGAACTCGACGCCGCCGTCGGCCAGGAGTTCCGCTGCCGCATCATCCAGTTCGACATCGACGACCGCAATGTCATCGTCGACCGTCGCGTGCTGCTCGAAGAAGAGCGGCAGCAGCAGCGCCGCGAGACCCTGGCCGGTCTGCACGAGGGCATGGTGGTGCGGGGAACCGTGCGCACGATCCGCGAGTTTGGCGCGTTCGTCGACCTGGGCGGCATCGACGGCCTGCTGCATATCAGCGATTTGGCCTGGTGGAAGGTCAAAGACGTCGCCGAAGTGCTCAAAGAGGGCGACACGCTCGACGTTAAAATCCTCAAGGTCGAGGAAGACGGCAACCGCATCTCAGTAGGGCTCAAGCAACTCACGCCCGACCCCTGGGCTTCGATCGGCGACAAGATCAACGTCGGCGATCGCATCAAGGGCAAGGTGACGCGACTCAAGGATTTTGGGGCGTTCGTCGAACTCGTGCCGGGCGTCGAAGGGCTGATCCACGTCTCGGAGATGTCGTGGGCGCGCAAGGTGCGCCACCCCAAAGACGTCGTCAACCCCGGCGACATGGTCGATGCGGTGGTGCTCGAGATCAAGATCCCCGAGCATCGCATCGGGCTGGGCCTCAAACAGGCGCTGGGCGATCCCTGGGAGCGCGCCGAAGCCCAGTTTCAGCCGGGTACGCCGGTCGAGGGAACGGTGCGCAACATCGCCAAGTTCGGCGCCTTCGTCGAGGTTCTGGAGGGCGTCGAGGGTCTGCTGCACATCTCCGACATCACCAAGGAAAAGCGGCTCAATCATCCCAACGAGATGCTCAAGGTCGGCCAGACCATCAAGGCCGTCGTGCTCGAGATGGACCGCGAGAAGCGCCGCCTCAAGATCGGCATGAAGCAGCTCGAGCCCGACTCGCAGGACGAGGTGATCGCCGAACTCAAGGCAGGCGACAGCGTGACCGGACGCGTCGTCCGCGTCGAGGGCCGTGATGCGTTCGTCGAACTGGGTGAGGGCGTCAAAGGGATTTGCCGCCTCGAGGCCCGGCAGGTGGAAAGCGCCGAACCGGCGGCGATCGACAAGAACGTGTCCTCGATGAGCGCCATGCTGGCCGCGGCCTGGAAGAGTGGAGGCGGTGGACCCGCCGCCACCAGCCAAGCCGCCGCGCAGGTCAAGCCGGGAGAGGTGCGCGCCTTCAAGGTCTCGCGCCTCGACCCCAAGAAACGCACCATCGAGTTGGCGCTTTCCGACGCCTAGCCGGCCGCGGGCCCATCCGCCCGTGTTCTGCCAATCACAGCTTCCCGCCTGCGGCCTCCCGGGTGAGGCTGGGGCCCAATTGGGTTTCCGCAACCGCGCGCGGGCCCGGAAGACGCCAGTCCGGTTCATGTAACCCACTCATTCCACGCGGAGGACTCCATGACCGCAATGGCCCGGTGGTTCCTCATCCTGTGGTGTTCGGCGGCCGGCCTGTCCGCGGCGAACCCCAAGCTGCTCACCGAACGCTGGGAGGCGCGCTGGATCTCCGCGCCCGGCGCTTCGCCGTTCGACTCCGGGGTTTACCATTTCCGGCGGACCTTTGAGCTGAGCTCCAAGCCCGCAACGTTTCTCATCCACGTGACGGCGGACAACCGCTATCAGCTTTTCGTCAACGGCGAAAGGGCCGCGTCGGGGCCGGCGCGCGGCGACCTGTTCCACTGGCGTTATGAATCGGTTGATATCGCCGCTCACCTTAGGGCGGGGAAAAACGTTCTGGCGGCGGTGGTCTGGAACGACGGCGCGCACGCGGCGGTGGCCCAGATCAGCAATCGCACCGGATTCCTGCTGCAGGGCGATACCGAAGCCGAGCAGGCCGTGAACACCGGTAGCGCCTGGCGCTGTGTTGCCGACGACGCCTACCGGCCGATCCCGGTGAGTTTCGAGCAAGTTCACGGTTACTACGCGGGGCCGCCGGGCGAGCGCGTCGACGGCGCGCGCTACCCCTGGGGCTGGGAACAGCCCGGCTATGACGATTCGGGTTGGAAGACCGCCGAGGCAGGCAGCCAAGGCTCGCCGCGCGATACGATCGACGGCCCCAACCGCTGGATGCTGGTGCCGCGCCCGATCCCGCCGATGGAACAGAAGCCGATCCGCTTTGGCCGGGTTCGCAAGGCGTTGGGAGTGACCGTGGCGGCCTCGTTTCCCCAACAACCGTCCGCATTTCAGGTTCCTGCCGACAGCGAGGCCGAGGTCCTGCTCGACCAGGATCAACTCACCACGGCCTATCCCGAATTCCTGGTCAGCGGCGGCCGCGGCGCCGAGATCGCCGTGCGCTACGCCGAGGCTTTGTGGCTTCCCGACGGTTCCGGCAAGGGTAACCGCGACGAGATCGAGGGCAAGGTCTTTGCGGGATACCGCGACGTTTTCCTCTCCGATGGCAGCCAGCAGCGTCTGTTTCGGCCGCTTTACTGGCGCACCTACCGCTACGTCGAGCTGAAGATCAAGACGGCGGACGAGCCGTTGACGGTCGAGGACGTTCGCGGCGTCTTCAGCGCCTATCCGTTCGAGCGCAAGGCGGCCTTTGCCAGCGATTCGCCGGACCTTCCTCGAATTCTCGACGTCGGCTGGCGCACGGCGCGGCTCTGCGCCCACGAGACCTACATGGACTGCCCTTACTACGAGCAGTTGCAGTACGCCGGCGATACGCGCATTCAATGCCTGGTTTCGCTCTACAACGCCGGCGACGCGCGGTTGATCCGCAACGCCATCGAACAGCTCGATTCCTCACGAACGGCCGAAGGCCTCACCTACAGCCGCGCCCCCTCGGCGTTGCAGCAATACATCCCGCCGTTTTCGCTGTGGTGGATCGGCATGGTGCACGACTACTGGATGTACGTCGACGATGCGCCCTTCGTGCGCCAGATGCTGCCGGGAGTGCGCGCGGTGCTGGCGTTTTTCGAGCGGCGTCAGCAGTCGAACGGATCGCTGGCGCGGCTGCCCTGGTGGAACTATCTCGACTGGGTCGAGAACTGGCCGCGGGGGATGCCGCCGCAGGGCCCCGACGGCTCTTCGGCCGCTTACGACTTGCAGTTGTTGCTGGCCTATCAGTGGGCGGCCGATCTGGAGTCGGCGCTGGGGCATGGCGAGTTCGCGCAGGTCGATCGGGCTGCCGCACAGAAGCTGCTAGAGACGATCCGCGAGAAATATTGGCAGGGCCGGCAGGGCTTGTTTTCCGATACGGCCGGCGGCGAGACGTTTTCGCAGCAGGCGAATTCGCTAGCCGTGCTGGCAGGCGTCACCGAGGGAGACGAGGCGCGGCAAGTGATCGAGAAGACCCTCAGCGACACCAGCCTGGCGCCGGCTTCGATCTACTTCCGCTACTACCTGCACCGCGCGGCGGTGAAGGCCGGCCTGGGCGACCGCTATCTCGAGTTTCTCGACCTGTGGCGGCAGCAGTTGGCGCTCGGCGTGACGACCTGGCCCGAGCGGGTCGGCTTTCGGGTGCGCTCGGACTGCCATGCCTGGGGCTCGAGCCCCAACATCGAAGTGTTCCGCACGATTCTGGGCGTCGAGTCCGCCGCGCCGGGCTTTGCGCGTGTGATGATTCGGCCGCATCTGGGGCCGCTCCACGAGGCTTCCGGCACAATCCCCCATCCCAAGGGCGAGATCAAGGTGAGTCTGCGGCGGCAAGCCGGGCAATCGGTTGCCTCGATCGATCTCCCCGCAGGGGTGACCGGCGAATTCAATTGGCTCGGCGAGCACCAATCCCTGCCACCCGGCGCCTCGACGTTCACCTATCGCAAGTGAGCTAGCAAACGAGTGGGGCAGGGCTCCGGCCTGCCCTGGGACAGACAATCTTGTTTGTCCTGTGTAGAGACAGGCGCTCCCGCCTGTCGCCGCCGTCAGGCGGCTCATAGCCTGTATAAGTATCCAGGCCGGCCCTGGTACCGAATCCACGGTGCGTCCATCGGGCGCCCAGTCTTGCCGCGTTTACGTTACCGAGTCAAAAATCTGTGCCGAGTCGAAATGCGGACCGGGAGGGCCTTCGCTTCGCTGCGGCCGACAGGCGAGAGCGCCTGCTTCTACAGCCGCCTCATCCCTTGATCACGCCCATCGGCCGCAACCGCGCGACCTTCTTGGCAAGGCCGGCGTTGTGGACGACCTCGATGACCTCGTCGACGTCTTTGTAGGCCTCGGGAATCTCTTCCAGAATGCCCTTCTTCGTTTCGCTGCGGACGTAAATTCCCGCGTCTTCCAGGCTCTGCAGCACGCTCCGCAGGTCACGGCCTTTCTTCGCGGCGGAGCGGCTCAGCAGCCGGCCGGCACCGTGGCAGGTGGTGCCAAAGGTCTCCAGCATCGAGCCCTGTTGGCCGGCCAGCACCCACGATGCCGTTCCCATGCTGCCCGGAATGAATACCGGCTGGCCGACCTGGCGGTAGGCCGGGGTCACCTCGGGATGCCCCGGGGGAAACGCGCGCGTCGCGCCCTTGCGATGTACCAGCACATCGCGCCGCTTGCCGTCGATCTCGTGGCGCTCGTGCTTGGCGATGTTGTGGCAGACGTCGTAGACCAGATCGAGCCGCGTGGCCGCTCCGAAGATGCGCTGAAATGCGCCGCGCAGAAAATGTGTGATGCCCTGGCGGTTGGCCCAGGCGAAGTTCGCCGCGCCACGCATGGCCGACAGATAGGCTTGGCCCTCCTTGGACTCGATGGGGACGCAGGCGAGCTGACGGTCGGGGACCTCGATGCCGTACTTCTTCATCGCCGGGCCCATGTCGCGCAGCGAGTCGGTGCACACCTGGTGACCCAGGCCGCGCGAGCCGGAATGAATCAGCACCACCACCTGGCCTTGCGAGAGGCCCATGGCGCGTGCCGCTTCTTCGTCGGCGATCCGGTCGACGTATTGCACTTCGAGGAAATGGTTGCCGCTGCCGAGCGTGCCCAGTTGCGGGCGGCCGCGTTCCTTGGCGCGGGCCGAAACCTGTCCCGGCCCGGCGTCGGCAAGCGCGCCGCCGGCCTCGGCGTGTTCGGCATCGCGCGGCTCGCCGTAGCCATGGCGGACCATCCAGCCGGCGCCCTCGACGAGCAGTTGGTCGAGCTCTTTGGCGCTGATCTTGACGAATCCCGAGCCGCCGGTGCCGCAGGGCACGTCGCGAAAGATCTGGTCGATCAGCTCCCGCAGCTTGGGCCGTACTTCGGCCTCGGAGAGGTTGGCCCGCACCAGCCGCACGCCGCAGTTGATGTCGAAGCCGACGCCTCCGGGCGAAACGACGCCGCCCGCCATGTCGGTGGCGCAAACTCCGCCGATCGGAAAGCCGTAGCCCTGGTGAATGTCGGGCATCGCCAGGCTCGAGCCGACGATGCCGGGCAGGGTGGCGACGTTGGCGGCCTGCTCGAGCGAGGCGTCTTTGGCAATTTTGTCGAGGATGGATTTGCTGGCGTAGACGCGCACGTCGGTGCGCATGCCGCGCCGTGCGTCGCGTCGGATCCGCCAGCGGTAGTCGTCGATTTTTTCCAGGTGCGCAACCAGGCTCATATGTCCAGAAAAACCTTTGATTCCCAGCGGCCGCTACGCTGCTCGACCCTCAGGTCATAGTAGGTCACCGCCTTGACGATCAGCGCCCAGGGATGGCGCCGGGGGTCGCGCGGCTCGCCCGTGACCCGCGCCTCGAGCCGGGTAGGGGTTATTGCCTCCACGCGAAACTCGCGCGGCGCGAAGGCGTTGCTATCGAACAGGTAGAGAATCTCGCTGAGCCAGTTGACCAGCAGCGACTCGTAGTCCTCGCCCTCGACTTCGAGGCGCCGCTCGACACGGGCTTGCACGCCAGCGGTCTCGGCGGCGATGGACATCATCGCCCGGGCCGAGTTCTCGAAGAGCATCTCCAATGTGTCGCCCCAGGCGCGAAAACCGGTATCGGCGGTATGATCGAGGATCTCAAACGGCTCGCTCATGCTTGCTGTTGCATCGGTGGCACAACGAATATGGCCGGCGCGATTTATCTGGTGGCGACGCCGATCGGCAACCTGGAGGATATCACCCTGCGGGCGCTGCGCACGCTGCGCGAAGCCGACGTGGTGGCGTGCGAGGATACCCGCCACACCGGCCGCCTGCTCGCCCACTTCGAGATCCGCAAGCCGCTGTTGAGCTACCACGAGCACAACGAGGCGCAGCGCGCCGCCGAGCTGGTGGGGCGGGCGCGGCGCGGCGAGGCGGTGGCGGTGGTCTCCGACGCTGGCACTCCGGGGATCTCCGATCCCGGCTTTCGCGTGGTGCGGGCGGCAGTGGAGGCGGGCGTGCCGGTGGTGAGCGTTCCCGGTCCCGTGGCGGCGGTTAGCGCCCTGGCGGCATCCGGCCTGCCCACCGATTCGTTTCGCTTTGCCGGTTTTCTGCCGGCAAAGTCCGGCCAGCGGCGCAAGGCGCTCGAAGCGCTTCGCCACGAAGACGTTCCGCTCATCTTCTACGAAGCGCCGCGCCGCATTGTGGCGACCCTGGAGGACGTGCTGCAGGTGCTTGGCGACCGGCCGCTGGCGGTGGCGCGCGAGCTGACCAAGCTTCACGAGGAGTTCTTGCGGGGAAGCGTTTCGACCGTGCTGGAAGAATTACGCTCCCGAACCGCGCTCAAAGGGGAAATGACGGTTATCATAGGCAGGGGCTCGACGGTCGAGGCGCCAGAGAAACCCCTGGCCGAGCGGGTCGCCGAACTGATCGGCACCAACGGCCTGCCCAGGATGGATGCGATCAAACAGGCCGCCCGCGAGCGGGGTCTTTCCAAGCGTGAGGCCTACGAACGGCTCCAAACGGCCGAGGATTCTTGAAAAACGGCCACCACAGACCGCTGCGGGCCCGCCAGACGCCGATTGGCACGTGCTAATCGGCCTGCTGCCCGCTAAAATAAAGGGCGATCCACCCCGCCGAGTACAAGGAGGTCAATGGCAAAGGAAGAAGGAATTGAGGTTCAGGGAACCATCGTCGAGAAACATCCAGGCGGCATCTTCAGTGTCGAACTCGACAACAAGCACGTCGTGCTGGCCCAGATCGCCGGCAAGCTCCGCAAACACAGAATCCGCATCCTGACAGGGGACCGGGTGAACGTGGAGCTATCCCCCTATGATTTGACACGCGGACGTATCACCTACCGTTATCGCAGTTGAGCGCCCACCGATACCCCTGCGGCACGTTTCCGCTTTTGCGAAGCGGGAATGGTCCCTTCACCCAGGTAATCGTCCTATTGGCAGCGTTGGGCAGGCGTGAGAAGGTTGCCTTAAGGGCCGTTGCCGCTTTCGCGAGCGATTCCGGGGAGTTGGCCCGACTTTCGCAGCCGGAGCAGGGGCGCCGTGGCAGCTAAGGCCTTGCCCCGGATCGTGGTGCCTTAGTTAACTTTCTCGCCGGTCCTGTCGAAGATAAAATCAGGGGTGGCCGTCTTGGAACAGACTTTTCGAGCCGGGCGCGAAACGATCCACGCCGTGGTGCTGCGGCAGTCCTCCAAACTGCGTTGGAATGCCTTCCTGTGGGGCGAGGAATTGCGTTTCGCCAACAGCTTCGCGAGGCGCGAAAGCGCCGAAAAATGGCTGACTGACCTGCTCCGCCGCTACTTTCCCGCCGTGGACCGCGGATTTCTGTGGGGAAGCTCTTCCGCGGACGGCCCCTTGCGGGCGCGGCGCTCGCGACTAGCGCGCCAGCCCGTCTATCGGGGGTTCGAGGCCCCCGAATCGCGGTGCATGGGCTGATCCGGGCCACCGCTATCGTCCATAACCGGGAGGTGCGGCGCATCCATGCTCACCCCTGGTTGAATGGATCTTACGCTCCCGGGGACCCCGATTCAGAGCAGCCGGGCCGGATCGCTCCACCCGCAATCGAGGCACCGCCGCTGGCTACCGTTGGTTGAGGCGCCCGCCCGGATCGCCCGGGTGACTGGCTCCACAATGCATTGTCTGGACCCGGCGCCGAATGTTCCCGCCGGGTCCGCCAAAACGATATCCTGAGGGGGATCTCGCGGGCGGCGGCACCTCGGCCGCGCCTGCCTTCCCGGATGAATAAGACGGTTTCCATCCCCACACGCCCCCGTACCCAGCCGGGGATCCGGGAGTTCTTCCGCCCCAACGGGCCGCTGGCGCGCTTCCATCCGCAATACGAATTCCGGCCCGGCCAACTTGCCATGGCCGAAGAGGTGGCGGCGGCGCTCGAGGAAAAAAAGCACCTGCTGGTCGAGGCCGGCACCGGGACCGGCAAGACCCTCGCCTACCTGGTGCCGGTTATCGCCAGCGGCAAGCGCGTCATTATCTCGACCGGCACCAAGAACCTGCAGGAGCAGCTGTTCTTCAAGGACGTTCCCTTCCTGCAAAAGCACATGGAGCGCGAGCTGAAGGTCGCCTACATGAAGGGCCGCAACAACTACCTGTGTCGCCAGAAGTTGTACGAGTCCGAATCGCGGCCGATGCTCAATAACCTGGTCGAGATCGAGGATTTTGGGGTGATCCGCGCCTGGGAGAAGGAAACCCAGACCGGCGACCGCGCCGAGCTTCACACCCTGCCGCAGGACAGCAACGTATGGGCCAAGCTGGACGCCCGCCGCGAGCTGTGCAGCGGCCAGAAGTGCGAACAGTTCGAGCGTTGCTTCATCACCCTGATGCACCAGCGCGCGGCCGAAAGCGACATCATCATCGTCAACCATCACTTGTTCTTCGCCGACCTCGCCTTGCGCGAAGACGACTACGCCTCGATCATTCCCGACTACCAGGCGGTGATCTTCGACGAAGCGCACGAGATCGAAGAGGTTGCCGGCCAGCATTTCGGAGTGCAGATCAGCAACTACCGCTTTGAGGAACTGGCGCGCGACATCCAGGGCATCGCCTTCCGCGCCGAGTTTGGCTCCCCCCAACTCGACAAAGCGCTCGATGCGCTGCGGATGCGGGCGCATGCTTTCTTTACCCTCTTCGAGGGCCGCGAAGGGCGCAACGGTTTCCGCGACCGCGCCGGTTTCCTCCGCCGCAACGAAAAGGAATATTCCGGTCTGCTCAACGCGCTCGAGTTGGCGACCGCGCAACTGCTGTTGGTGCGCGATCGCAGCGACGAGGTGATCCCCCTCGAGAGGCGCGCCAAGGAGATGGCTACGCACCTCCATTTCCTGATCGAGGGCGCCGACGAGCGCTATGTCTATTGGGTGGAGACGCGTGGCCGCGGCGTGTTTTTGCAGGCAACGCCGATCGACGTGGCCGAACTGTTGCAGCAGCGCCTGTTCAACGACGTGGATACGATCGTGCTGACGTCGGCGACGCTGGCCGTCGAAGGGCGTTTCGATTTCATCAAGGGGCGTCTGGGCGTTCCCGAGGCGCGCGAATTGATCGTGCCGCCCCACTTCGACTACGCCCAACAGGTCTTGTTTTACGTGCCCCCGACGCTGCCCGACCCGCGCTCGGAGCGGTTCACGCGCGCCGCCGCCGAGGAGATCACGGCCGTGCTGCGTCACAGCCGCGGGCGCGCCTTCGTGTTGTTCACCAGCTACCAGCAGATGCGGGCCGTGCACGATATCGTCTCATTTACGCTGGAGTATCCGACGTTGTTGCAAGGCTCGGCGCCCAACCGCTCGCTGCTCGAGGAATTTCAATCAACGCCGCACTGCGTGCTGTTCGCCACGGCGAGCTTCTGGCAGGGTGTGGATGTGCCGGGCGAACAGCTCAGTTGCGTGATCATCGACAAACTGCCCTTCGCGGTGCCCTCCGATCCGGTGGTGGAAGCGCGCATCCGCAGTATTCGCCAGGCCGGCGGCAATCCGTTCCTGGAGTATCAGATTCCCGAGGCCGTGATCGCGCTCAAGCAGGGTTTCGGCCGGCTGATCCGCAGCCGCGAAGACCGCGGCACGCTGGTGCTGCTCGATACGCGCATCTTGCGGCAGCGCTACGGCAAGGTGTTTCACGATAGCCTGCCGCAGTACACGTTCACGACTTCGATCGACGACGTCGATCAGTTTTTCGCTCACTGAGCGGCGCGCACTCGCCGCGGGTCGACGCCGGCCGCGTCCAAATAGCGATGCAGGTGACGGAGATTTTTCGGTCCATTCAGGGCGAGTCCACTTACGCCGGGCTGCCCTGCACCTTCGTGCGTCTGACCGGCTGCAACCTGCGCTGCGTCTGGTGCGACACCGAGTATTCCTTTTACGGCGGCCGCAAGATGGCGCTCGACGAGGTGCTGGGGCAGGTTCGTGAATTCGGCGGCCGGCTCGTCGAAATCACCGGCGGCGAGCCGCTATTGCAGCAGGAAGTCTATCCCTTGATGGAACGGCTGCTGGGGGAAGGCTACACGGTGATGCTTGAGACCAGCGGCGAGCGCCCCATCGACCGCGTACCGCGCGAAGTGATCAAAATCGTCGACATCAAGTGCCCCGACTCCAAGGAGGGAGACACCTTTGCCGTGGAGAATCTCGATCACCTGACGCCGCACGACCAGCTCAAGTTCGTTCTCGCCAGCAGACGCGACTACGAATTCGCGCGCGAGTTCACGCGCCGCCACCAACTCACCGAACGCGCCGCGGCAGTGATCTTTTCGCCCGTGCCGGGCACTCTCCCTCTGCAGGATCTGGCGGCCTGGATCATTGGCGACGGATTGGAAGGGATTCGCTTCGGATCGCAGCTCCACAAGCTGATTTGGGGCGCCGAGATTCGCGGAGTTTGAACGCGCCCAGGAGGTTGGTCCCCGAGGCGCTGTAGGCGAGATCGAATGGGCGTCCCGGCTCGAAAGTTGGGCTTGGCCCGCCTCCGCGCAGCCGGCCGTCGAGCGCAAGTCCTGCGAAAGGGCAAGCCGAACCCCTGCCCCACCGGTTGACTTCCACTACTTGGGCTGGAAGATCAGGAAGTATTGGTAGGGCAGGAACCCGAACTCCCTGCGCAACCCGAAGCCCGCCTGCTCGACTTCGGCGATAAGGTCGGCTTTGGCGATCTTCATCGCCGGCGGAGGTCCCACAGGCAATTCCTGTTTGTGGAAATCGACGATGGCCAACCGGCCACCCGGGCGCAACGCCTCAGCGAGCTTGGCGAAATAGGGGCCTCGATTTTCGATGTGGTGGATCACGTCGCAGATGAACACCAAGTCGATCGAACCCGGCGGTAGTAACGGATCGTCGGGCCGGCCGAGGAGCGGCTTCAGGTTCGCAAGGCCCGCACTTGCCGCCCGCTGCTTGAGATAGTCGATCAAGCCGGCGTCGATGTCGGCGGCATAGACAGTTCCCTGGGGACCAACCGCGGTCGCCAAGCGCACCGAAAAGTACCCCGAGCCGGCTCCGATGTCGGCTACCGCCGCTCCTGTTTCGAGATCCAGCGCATCGACGACCTGCTGCGGTTTTTGCCAACCGTCGCGGTCGGGAGTCTCCAGGATGCGGACCCACTCCTCGGCGCTGCGGGGCACGTGATGAGCCTCATGCTCATGATTGGTTTGTCCCCAGCAACTTGCCACTCCCCAAAGCAACAGGAAAACGCCTCGCATGGTCGAAGCCTAACACAGAGGCAAGAGTCGGGAGGGGCCTGGGGTGCCAGCCCCAACTCGGGCTTCTGGCAGGCGACGGGACACGGGGCGAGACCAGGCCTATCCAGGGCGTATTAGCTGGCCTTGACCCGCGTGGATTCGGAGGAATCGGTCTCCGGAGGCGTGTTTTCGAGGATCTCTTCCGCTGTCTTGTATTGGATCTCGCTCTGGGTGCCGAACGCGGCCACGACACGGTTACGGCCAAGGCGTTTGGCCTGGTAAAGGGCCCGATCGACCATGTCGACCACCTCGTGACGGCCGAACTGCGGCGAGTCCCCGGCGGGGCAGATCACGCCGCAACTGACGCTGACGTGGAACGTCTGGCCGCCGTCGCCGGATCGAAACTCCAATTCTTCGATGCTGCGGCGAATCCGTTCGACCGCGGCCACCGCCCCGGCGAGGTCCTGGCGGTTCAACAGCATCAGGATTTCCTCTCCGCCGAAGCGGAAGGCGGAGTCGTCGGCCCGCAACCGGGCGCGAATGGCTGCGGCCACCTGCCGGAGCACGTCGTCGCCGAGCTGGTGGCCGAAGCTGTCGTTGCAGTGCTTGAAGTTGTCCACGTCGCACATCACGACGGCATAGCGGAGGCCTTGCTGGCGGGCCCGGCGGTCATATTCCTCAAACTTCTCCTCGAACGCCAGGCGGTTGCCGATTTCCATCAGCGGGTCGATGCGCGACATTCTCAGCAGCCGCCTGTTCATGCTCAGCAGGTCGTGGTTGGCCTGCCGCAGGTTAGACTCCAGCGCCAGAATGCGCTGCGCGACGCGCAGCCGCACACGCAGTTCGTCGGGATGCAACGGTTTGGAGATGAAATCGTCCGCGCCCGATGAGAGTCCCTCGATCAGGTGATGGCGCCCCCGGTGGTTGGTCAACAGAATGATGTAGGTATAGCTGCCGGTGTCGTGCTTGCGGATGCGCGAGCACAACTCGATGCCATTGAGGAGGGGCATCTCCCAATCGGTGATGACCAGCGAGGCGCGCCGGACGCAATAGACATCCCAGGCCTGCTGGCCGTTCTCGGTGGACTGCACGTCATAGCCGCTTTCGACAAGGATCTTGTGCAGGGTCTCGCGCGTACTCCGATCGTCGTCGGCTACCAATATCCTCACGGCCGGCTCGTCATACCCCTCATGGAATCCGTCGGCGAATGGGGGCGGCTCGCGCTGCGTTCCGACGGCAGGTCACGGGCGCGGCGGCGGCTGCACGACGCGCAGCCAATAGTGTTCGACGGCATTGATGGTGGCGACGAACTCGTCGTAGTTGGTCGGCTTGTGGACGTAGGAATTGACCCCGGTCTTATAGCAATGCGCCACGTCGTCGTGGTAGTCGGAGGTACTCAATACGACGATCGGTATGGTTTGCAGGTTCGGGTCGCTCTTCAACCGGGAAGCGAGTTGGCGGCCGTTGATCTTGGGCATGTTCAGGTCCAGAAAGATCAAATCCGGCCGGGGGGCCTTGGCCGCGTCGCTATAACGGCCGGTCTGGTTGAGATATTCCAGGGCCTCCTCGCCATCGGAAACAACGACGATCTGATGGGCCAGGGCGGACTCCGACAAGGCCTCACACGTCAGCAACTGGTCGCCGTGGTCATCCTCGATCAGCAGGATGACCCCTTTCTGACGCGCGTCCCGCCGCCAACCCTGGGCGGACGCCACCGCCGTGTCGGGCGTTTGGGTGATGCTCTCGTCCACGGCCGCACTGGCCGCCATCGCGATCGTCGGACCCTTGGTCCCGGGTGAAGAGTTGGAAAAAATCACGCGGACTCCGGCCTCGCGGGACCGGTTGCCAGCTGCGAACCGGTCTTCACGCTATGTAGGGCTTCGTTGACCTCTTCGAACTCGCGGGAAAGCTGCTGCAACAGGTCGGGCAATTCCTGCAGCCGGCTCGCTTTTCCCGAAGCCTCCAGCCTTTGGCACAGCGCCACCAGCCCGTCGGCCCCGACGTTGCCGCAAGAGCCCTTGAGTTTATGAGCGGCCGCTAACACCGCCGCCCCATCCTGGCTGCTGACAGCATCGCGCAAGGCTTCCACTTGAAGCGGCGCATCGTTCAGGTAGAGGTCGATGAGTTCGCAAAGGAACTCGTCATCTCCCATCGCCACTTCCTGCAGCCGATCGGGATTGATGACCATCAGGCATTTCTCCTCGGCACAGCGTACCGTCGGGCCCTTTTCCGGCTGCCATAGGCCCCAGCCCGGCGTGGGTTCCCGCAGGTGCTCAGTCCGTTCGGCCTCGCATTTATTCACATCGGCAGTCTTGCCCTCCACCCTTAGGAAATTGAAACCGGAAGGCCGGCGCGGAATCCGCTGCCGGGTGACCCGGCCGGCCAAAGCTTCCCTCCTTTGCCCGCCAACAGCCGCCCCGACCGTCCGATAAGAGTCTTGGGAGGGACCCCGATGACGATTTCCGCGCCCGCGCTCGCCTCCTCGTCCACGGTCGCCCCATCCACGGCCGGCTTGTCTCAGGCCATAAAGCGGGTCGACCAGGCCGCCCGGGGCATCCAAACAGCAACTCAACCCCCGCCGGCCATCGGGACCAGCTCGACTTGAGTACGCAGGCTGTCGCTTTGCTGGCCGCCAAGGGTGGCTATGACGCCGCGATCGGACTGGCTAAGACGGTGGATGAGATCAGCCGCAACGCGATCGACCTTCTGGCTTAGCTGTTTCGCTACTGGCTCGCCCCGGCGGCTTGCCGGAAGGCCTGCTCGGCCTCCGGATCGCGGTAGGGGATGTTCTCCAGATAGAGCGAAAGAGCTGCCCGCGCGCGGGCTCGCTGGCCTACCCGCAACAACAGCAAACCCAGGCTTCTGGCACAGTTAGGAAGCTCCGGATCGTGTTCGATGTAGGCTTGGCAGGAGCTTTCCAGATGGTCGAGGATGCGCGACTTTTCCAACCGGTTGGCGGCAATCAGGTCCCGGTTGGGCTCCGTATTGCGCGCGAAGATCACCGCCTTGCCGTCCTCGTAGATCAGGCTCCAGTCCTGGTTGTTGGGATCGGCCAGCGCCAGAACGACCGGATAGATCACGCCGCTCACGTATTCAAAGCCGTTCATCACCACGATCCCGACGCCGTATCGATCCAGGATCTGCTCGCGCTGCCGGCGGCTATCCGCAGCATTGGCGCCGCTGGGGTAGAGAACGGCCTGGTAATCGCGATAGACCGACTCGTTGAGCGCGCGCCCGTCGATGAAGGTCTGCATCGGCGGCCACAGCGCCCACATCAGATAGCCACCGTACTCGTAAGAGTTGAACATTCGGGCCTTGACCTGATTTTTCTGCAGGAATTCGGCGGCTTGGCGCGGGAACCTCCATTCGGCGGCGCGCAGTTGAAACAAGTCCCCCTGCCACCATCCGCCCAGTAAAGCGGTCGATAGCACCACGGCGGAGGCGCCGGCCGCCGCCCCCAACGGGGGCAGCCGCGGCAGGCGGGCGGCGAGCGCAGGCCAGCCGTAGGCCGCCAGCAGCACCGGCGCCAGAAACGCGACAAAGATCACGTTACGGAACGCCATCAGGGCGGCGCCCCCGAAAGCCAGCAGCAGCAAAGCGTCGGGAAGGCGTACTTTTCTGGCGTTCAGCAACAGCGCCGCTGCGGCCAGGTAGAGCAACACGTCGAAGGTGTAGGGCGGCCCCCATAGCGACGGGCTCTTCCATTCGATGAGCGTTCCCGTCAGGTAGCTACGGCGGTAGTTCAGCAGCACTTCGAAGACGCCCCAGCCATTTGGGTTCAGGCCCGAGGCCAGCAGACTGGCTCCGACGACGATCCATAGCCGCCGCCGGCGCAAGGCGGGCAGATGCCAGGAGCCGGCCACATAGGCTGCCAGCACCACCCAGCCCAGAAAAAATCCGCCGTGCAAATTGGCCCACAGCAATTGCAGCGGGATCAGCAGCCAGATCGCGCGATCCAGCTCCGCGGCGAAATACTTTTCGAGCATCAGGACGAAGACGGCGACCAGCAGAAACGTCAACAGCGGAGGGCGGTCTGCGGCAAACAACTGGATCACGGGCATACCCGCGAAAGCGGCGGCCAGGCCAACGTAGAAATTGCCGGAACGCCAGGCGGCCAGATACCCGGCGATGGCGCACATCGCGCCCAACAAAGCGCCCTTCCACAGCACCAGCAGCGGAAAACCGCCCGCCAGGTAGAGCACGAACCAGAGCGCCTGCGCCAGCCATTCGTGGGTGAGGTTGAAATGGCGGACTTGCAGCTCACCTGGGTAGGCGGGCGCGCCCATTGCCGTGGTGTAGGAAAACGGATCAGGCGCCGGCAGCGAGTGGGTTTGGACGATGTATTGGCCCGTTTTGAGGTGCCACCAGAAATCGGTGTCGGCGATCTCGGAGCTGTAGGCGCCCCAAAGCAAGATGCCGGCCAGGGCGAGCAACGCCAGCCGCCAGATCCGCGGAAGTGGCGCGGTCGGCGGGCCCGACGGGCTCCCGATGGGCGGCGACGAAGGGCTGGGGCTTTTTTTGCGGCGCGACGGACCCATCAGGCTAGCCCATCAGGCTAACGTGGCCTCGAGGCGTGGGGCAACTTTGTCGGCAGGGGCCTGGCGCGCGACTCGTCTAAGCGCCGTTGAGGGCGGGAATCTCCGCCACGTAAACCTGGGTATGGCCGCTGCGGTCACTGGCGAAGGCGACCATGGTTTCGTCCGGCGAAAACGAGGGGTGCGGGTGGGTCCACTGCGGACCGTACACCGAATCGGTCGCCATCTCCATCCAGCTCAAGGCCTTGCCCTTCTCGGCGGCGGAGCGGGCGGCTTCCCAGTCTTCGGCCAGCGCGTAGCGGGAACGCCGCCACTGGCTGCCCTGACTGGAGCTTTGGGACAGGCAGATCGTACGGTGCTTGCCGCTTGCCACATCGATCAACTGCAGGCCCAGGTCGGGGTGATTGGTATCGCACAGAACCTTGGTGCCGGCCCGGTTGGGAGAGATGTGCCAGGCGTTGAACTCAGCGATGGTGCTGACGCGGCGGGTCTGCCAGTTCATTCGCTTCAAGGCCCTGGGCCAGACGGTGAACACCAGGTCGCCGGTTGAGCCCAGGAACGTTTCGTGGACGACAAATTCGTCGTTGTCGTGCTCGTAAAGGCATTCAAGTCCGCTGCCGTCGCGGCGCATCCGGAACATACGCGGCGCGGGGTCGGCCGCGAACTCGATCCACTCCGTGTCGACCGGCGAGAATTGCGGATGAATGACGGTGCGCGGAAACGGGATGAAAGCGGCGCTGTCGCCTGAGGTTTCGCCCACCACGATGCCCCATTGCTGCCGCACACGGCCGGCAGCGGTAAACCAGGCGCCGTCGGCGCTGAGCGAGCATTCGCCAAGCTGGCCGTCGACCGAAGCCACCCGCCGTTCCGACAGGCTGGCACGGTCGATCTCCCAAATCTCGCCGCCGCGCACGAAAAACACGCTCTGGCCGGACGCGGCGATGGCCGGCGAAAACGGATGAATCGGCTCGCCGCCGGTGAGCTGGCGGATCTCACCGTCGGGAAACGCAACTTCGAATAATTGGGCGTCGCCGCCGCGATAGGAGGTAAACACTAGAGCGCGCTGGTCCGGCGTAAACGAGCTATGCAGGAAATAACTGGGATGGTTGATCGAGGGATGGCTCGTCATCTGATGGACGCGCGCCCCGCTCGCCTCATCGAGGTAAGAAGAATGTTCCGAAGGGAAAATAGAGCCATTGACGAATTCCATGCGTGAGGGGACCCAACCTTCTTTTCAACGGAAAACACCGGGCGCGCGCGCCGCGATGTTCTGACAACGGCAGAGCGTTGTTGCGACGGCGACGGTTCCCCGGGGAACGGCCACGCGAAAAGTGTAGCAGGGACGCATCGAAACAGGCGCTCCACAAGCCGCACGCGTGCACCCTGCGCTCGAAAAACGGGAGCCGAAGAACCATCTGCTATGCTGCTTAGAAAGGCGACTGGCGCCCTTTCGAAGCATGTCTTATTACTCGCGTGGCACGATCCGGGCCGGCGGCTACGGGTTCTCCGGGGATTTCGTAACGCCGGGAATCAAAATGCTGTTGATCGTCAACGGCATTTTGTTCGTGATCTACTTTCTCGCCCGCGCCCTGCAGATCGTCCCGCTGCTGCTGCTGTTTCAGGCACTGAGCCTGATCCCCGACTGGGTGATTCGCGGCGCCATCTGGCAGCCGGTCACCTACCTGTTCCTGCACAGCCCCTACGGGTTCTTCCACATCCTGTTCAACATGCTCGCGCTGTGGATGTTCGGCTGCGATCTGGAGCGCGATTGGGGCACGCGGCGGTTTTTGAACTTCTACTTTTTCTGCGGCGTGGGAGCCGGGCTGTGCGACGTGACGGCGCGGCTGTTTTTGGGCGACGGGCAGGTCCCCACGATCGGCGCCTCGGGCGCCATCTACGGCGTCCTGATGGCATACGGCCTGCTTTATCCGCACCGCAAGATCTACATGTGGTTCCTGCTGCCGATTCCGGCGCGCGTATTCGTGCTGATCATGGGGGCCATCGCCTTCCTGTCGGCGATCGGCGGCGGCAGCAACGTAGCCCAGTTCGCCCACCTCGGCGGGATGCTGTTCGGCTACTTCTATCTCCGCTATAAGCCCGAAGTCCTCGACATCGACTGGCTGGCCAGCTACCGCCGTTGGCGGCTGCGCCGGGCGCAACGCAAGTTCGAAGTCTACATGCGCAAGCGGGACCGCCCGGGCGGGGGCGGCTGGGTCAACTGACCGTCTCCAGGCTCTTGCAGGGCACTCAAAACCCCCGGTTGACGGTCTTTCAGGCCGCCCACTACAATGAGACCGGGGAGTACCTCAATGACATCTCTGGGTTTAGCAAACGGCGTTCCAGGCCTGTTTCTTCCTACGCTGGGCGTACAGGAACTGTTGGTCATCCTGTTGATCGCCGTGCTGATTTTCGGCGGTCGCAAGATTCCCGAGATCGGCAAGGGACTGGGTGAGGGGATCCGGCAGTTCAAGGATTCTCTGAGAGCCGGCAAGGACAGCGACAAGAAGGAAGAAGCGAAGACTTCAACCCCTTCCTAACGCCCTTCCCGGCGGGAACAAGATCCCACCGAAAAACCCCATCCGACGCATCGCCGGGTGGGGTTTTTCGTTTGTAAGTGGAATCTCTGCTCGATTACTTCTTCTTTGTCGGTGGGACGATCGAGTCTTTGGCTGCCTTGGAAACGCGAAATTTGACGACCTTCTTTGCCGGAATCTTGATCGGCTCGCCGGTGGCGGGGTTGCGGCCCATGCGGGCCTTGCGGTCGGATCTGACCAGCTTCCCAATTCCCGGGAACACGAATTCGCCTTTTTTCTTCGTTTCCTTGATCGCCAGATCGGACAGGTTCGTCAGCACTTCCTTGACAACCTTCTTGTTGAGATCGCTCTGATCAGCAAGGGCCGTGATGACCTGAGATTGGGTCAATCGCTTGGCGTCGGCTGACTTCTTCGCTACTGTTGCCATGGTCCTCCTTACTTTGCGGTTCGGCTGCCCGAGTTCCTCGGGTCCAAACAAATCAAAACGTTCCTGTAGTGAAATGTTTCGAGTGGCCGCTATTCGATCATACGGGACTTCAGGGAGCTTTGTAAAGAGAGAAATACGCTGAGAGGCCCATTTTTATTGGGTTTTGAGACCTCCGATACCCTCAAAGGCCCTGCTGGGGCCCCGTTTGGGCGGTTGGGGCCCTCGCTTCCGCCCATTCCGGCCTGGAAATGGCGAGCGCGCCGCACCCCGGGAATCGTACTGAGAACGGCGAAAAAACAAGCCTTCCGGGCCACATTGCCCTCATCGGCCGCCTTGGGTTGAAGCAGTCCACCTCGCGCCCCAAGCCTATAATGAAGCTTCCCGGGACCTCATGGCGGAAAAAATCATTCATGTGATCGGCGGTGGCCTGGCGGGCACCGAGGCGGCTTACCAGATCGCCTCACTGGGCCGGCGCGCGCGGCTCTACGAGATGCGGCCGGGCGCGAAAACGCCGGCGCACCAGACCGATCGACTAGCCGAACTGGTGTGCAGCAACTCGCTCAAGACCGAGACGCCGCATTCGGCTCCCTGGCTGCTCAAGCAGGAATTGCGGCGCATGGGAGCGTTGTCGATGCGCGCCGCAGCCCAGGCGCGGGTTCCCGGCGGCAACGCGTTGACCGTGGACCGCGACATTTTCTCGCAGCAGATCGAGCAGACCATCGAGCGCGAGGCTGCGATCGAGCTGCGGCGGGAGGAGGTTCGTGAGCTGCCCCCCGACGAAATCGCGATCGTGGCCAGTGGTCCGCTCACCAGCGACGCCCTGACCGACTCGATCGTGAAGGTCACCGGCACCGAGCGGCTCTTTTTCCATGACTCGATCAGCCCCATCGTCGATGCCGAAACGGTCGACATGAGCGTCGCCTTCCGTGCTTCCCGCTACGGAAACTCCATCGACGGTACGGCGGATTATCTGAATTGCCCGTTCACGCGGGAGCAATACGAGCGGTTCGTCGCCGCGCTGCTCGAGGCCCACCAGCACCAGGGCCACGAGTTCGATAACCCGAACTATTTCGAAGCCTGCCTGCCCATTGAGGAGATCGCGCGGCGCGGCGCCGACACGCTGCGGTTCGGCCCGATGAAGCCGGTCGGGCTGGAAGACCCGCGGACCGGCAAACGCGCCTATGCCGTGGTGCAGTTGCGGCAGGAGGATCTGCGGGCCGGCTCCTACAACCTCGTCGGATTCCAGAATCACCTGAAATACGCCGAGCAGAAGCGGGTATTGCGGCTGATCCCGGGGCTCGAGAACGCCGAGTTCTTGCGCTACGGGCAGATCCACCGCAACACCTACATCAACGGCCCGGCGCTGCTGGCTCCGACCTTGCAGCTACGCTCGCATCCGAACATTTTCTTCGCCGGCCAGATTTCCGGCGTCGAGGGTTACGTGGAATCGATGTCGACCGGACTGATGGCGGGTTGGAACGCCGTTCGTGTGGCCGAAGGGCGCGAGCCGCTGGTGTGGCCCCGCGAGACGGCCCACGGCGCGCTGACGGCCTACATTTCGGGGGCGAATCCCGACAACTATCAGCCGGCCAACATCACCTTCGATCTGTTGCCGGCGCTGCCGCCCGACGAACAGCAGCGCATCGGGCGCGACAAGAAGGCCCGCCGCCAAAGGCAGTGCGAGCGGGGGATCGAGGCCCTGGAGGCATTTCTCGAAGAGCATGCCGCGGTTGCGAAATAAGCCCGTCCGTGCCGATCGCGAGCCTGCGCGGACGGCGGATTCCGAGTTGGCGCGCGCCGCGAAACGCTTCCTCGAATCGCTGGCCCGCGAGAACGCCTCGCCCCACACCCAGCTCAACTACGGCTCCGACCTGCGGCAGTTTGTGGAGTACTTTGCGCCGCCGGGAGAGCGTCCCCCTGCGCCCGGCGCTTTCGACGCCTTACAGATCCGCGAATTTATGGCCGCCTGCTACGGGCGCGGCAATGCCAACCGCTCGGTGGCGCGCAAGCTCTCGGCGGTGCGGGCGCTGTTCGAGTTTCTGGTGCGCGAAGGAACCGTGAGCGTCAACCCCGCCAAGCTGGTGGCGACGCCGAAAATCCCCAAGTCGCTGCCGGTGGTGATGACGCCCGAGCAGACCAATAACCTGGTCGATGCCGTCGTCGAAGCCCTTCCCGGCGCCGCCAACCGCGGCCGGCCGGAGCGTTTCCCGGCGAGAATCGCGCGCGACCGCGTGATCTTCGAGCTGCTCTACGGCAGCGGGCTGCGGGTTGCGGAGCTGGTGGGGCTCGAGCTGGAGGATTTCGACTGGAACGAGCGCTGGGTCCGGGTGCGCGGCAAGGGCCGCAAGGAGCGCCAAGTGCCCTTCGGCAAACGCGCCGCAGAAGCGCTCAAGCACTATCTGGAGGTGCGCGGCCACGAAAAGCAGCGCGCGGTGTTGCTCAACGCACGCGGCGGACGGCTCACCACCCGCAGCGTCGATCGCATCGTGAAGGCGTACGGCCTGCGCGTGTCCGGCGACCCCTCGCTACACCCGCACTCGCTGCGCCATGCCTTCGCCACCCACCTGCTGAGCGACGGCGCCGACCTACGTGCGATTCAAGAGCTGCTGGGCCATGCCAGTTTGTCGACGACCCAGAAGTACACGCAGCTCTCGCTCGAAAAGCTGATGGAAGTCTACGACCGCTCGCATCCCAAGGCCTGACGTGGGACAGGCAGGATTGCCTGTCCCACTCAACCTTTTTCGCGGTGCTCGGTCACCAACTGCTCGATGCCTACCAGGTCAGTAGGGTATCGGCCGGTGTAGCAGGAATAGCAGAACTCGCCTTTGGTGTCGCCGACCGCCCTCTTCAGGCCTTCCTCGGAAAGGTAGGCCAGCGTATCGGCTTCGGTGTATTGGCGGATATCCTCAAGCGAGTGATTGTAGGCAATCAGCTCGTCGCGGTCGGGCGTGTCGACGCCGTAGTAGCAGGGCGAAATCGTCGGCGGACACGAAATGCGCAGGTGCACTTCCTTGGCGCCGGCCTGCCGCATCATGCGGACGATCTTGCGGCTGGTGGTGCCGCGCACCAGCGAATCGTCCACCAAAATGATGCGCTTGCCCTCGATGATCTGGCGCACGGGGTTCAGCTTCAGCTTGACGCCGAAGTCGCGGATCGACTGCTTGGGCTCGATGAAGGTACGGCCGACGTAGTGGTTGCGGATCAGCGCCATTTCGAAGGGCAGGCCCGATTCGGAGGCATAGCCGATCGCCGCCGGCACGCCCGAGTCGGGCACCGGCACTACGATATCGGCGAACGCCGGAGCCTCGCGCGCCAGCAGGCGGCCGAGCATCTCGCGCGAGCGCTGCACCGACTTTCCAAAAACCGTCGAATCGGGCCGCGAGAAATAGACGTGCTCGAACACACATTGCGACCGCGGCAATTCCGGCGCAAAGCGCTCCCGCAGCAGTCCCTCTTCGCTGGCGATGATCAGCTCGCCGGGCTGCACGTCGTCGACGTACTCGGCGCCGATCAGGTCGAAGGCGCAGGTCTCCGACGCAAACACGTAAGAGGTGTTGCCGCCGTCGTTGAGCTTACCGAAAGCCAGCGGCCGGAAGCCGTGCTGGTCCCGCGCCACGATGATGCGGTCTTTTCCAAGCATCACCAGCGAGTAGGCGCCTTCCAGGCGCAGCAGCGACTCGCGCAGGGCGTGCTTGAGCCGCGGCTCGCGCGAGCGCGCCAGCAGGTGCAGAATTACCTCGGTATCGCTGGTGGCGTGGAAAATCGAGCCCGCCATCTCGAGCTCGCGGCGCACTTCGATGGCGTTGGTGAGATTGCCGTTGTGCGCCACCGCGACGGGGCCCTTGTTGCACTCCACGTAGAAGGGCTGCGCGTTGAGCACGGCGCTCTGCCCCGAGGTCGAGTAGCGCGTGTGGCCAATCGCCATCGTGCCCCGCAGCGTTTTCAGCACGGGCTCGGTGAAGATCTCGTTCACCTGGCCCATGGTCTTGTGGCAATGCAGCTTGGAGCCGTCGCTGGTACAGATACCCGCGCTTTCCTGGCCGCGGTGCTGCAACGCGTAGAGACCCAGGTAGGTCAGGTTGGCGGCTTCGGGGTGACCGAAGATCGCAAAGACCCCACATTCGTCGTGGAATCTGTCGTCGGAGTCGCTAGCGCGGCTGACTTCCAGACCAGCGTTGGGATCGCTGCACGGATCCCCGGACGGGCAGGCCTCGCCGTGGGGGTCTGCTTCGGACGATTCGTTTGTCATTGCGGTTTCAGCATCTCCTCCAGCGCCTTGTCCCAGCGCTCGTACAAGTCCCTGATTTCGACGTGAAACAGTTCGGCATGGTTCACATGAACCTCGAGGCGATTGGGGATCGTCGAGCCGATAACGGCGGCTTCGACCTGGTGGCGTTGCGCCACATCCCTTATTTTCTGCAACCTGCCGTCGGATGTCGATAGCAACACACGCGAGGGTGCTTCATGAAACAAAACGTATATCGCCGGCAGGGGCGACTCGATCTCCAGCCGCGCGCCGACGCCTGCCGGGTTGAACGAGCATTCCGCCGCGGCGACGGCCAGGCCGCCATCGCTGAGGTCGTGGACCGACTCCGCCAGTTCTTCGCGGACCACCTCGCGAAGAGCCTCGTGAACTCGCTTTTCGTAGTCCATGTCGAGCAGTGGCGGTAGGCCCCAGACCTCGCCCAGGACGACCTTGGCGTACTGGGTGCTGCCGAAGCGGCGCTCGAGCTGGGCTTCGGGCCCGTCGGCGCCGGGCAGCAACCCGCCCAGCAGCACCAGCTTGCGTCCTGCCTCGCGGAAATGAATGCCGGCCGGCACGTTGCTGTGGTCCAGACGCCCGACGATGCCGATGACTGGTGTAGGGTAGATGCCGCGGCCGAGCGTTTCGTTGTAAAGGCTGACGTTGCCGCCGGTGATCGGCGCATCGAAGTGGAGGCAGGCTTCCGCCATGCCCTCGATCGCGGCGACGAGCTGAGCCATGATTTCGGGCTTTTCCGGGTTGCCGAAGTTGAGGCAGTTGGTGGCGCCCAGCGGCACCGCGCCCACCGTCGCCAGGTTGCGGCAGCATTCCGCTACGGCCAGCTTGGCGCCTTCGGCGGGGTCGAGCGAGCTGTAGCGGCCGTTGCCGTCGAGCGCCATCGCCAACGACGCGCCGGCTTCCTTAACGCGGACAACGGCGGCGTCGGCTCCGGGGCCGAGCGTGGTGTTGGTGCGCACCATGTAGTCGTACTGCTCGTAGATCCAGCGCTTGGAGCAGATATCGGCGGCGGCAACCAGGCGGCGCAGCCCATCGGCCAGCGCCGGACCGTCGGGGGCGCTGAGTTGCGACCCATCCAGCGGGCTATCGAGCGGCGCGTACCGCAAGGGGCTTGTGTGCGGCCGGTCGTAGAGCGGCGCGTCGTCGGTGAGCAGCGAGTTGGGAATCTCGGCAACGACTTCGCCATGATCTTTCACGCGCAGCAGGCCGTCGTTGGTGACCACGCCGATTTCGACCGCGTCCAGGCCCCACTTTTTGAACACCGGGAACACTTCGTGCTCGCGGCCGCGCTCGGCGACCAGCAGCATGCGCTCCTGCGATTCGGAAAGCATGATCTCGTAGGGCGTCATGCCGGTCTCGCGCTGCGGCACGAACTTGAGATCGATCTCGATGCCGGTGCCGCCGCGCCCGCCCATCTCGCAGGTCGAGCAGGTCAGCCCGGCCGCGCCCATGTCCTGGATGCCCTGCACCGCGCCCGTCTGCATCGCTTCGAGACAGGCCTCGAGCAGCAGCTTTTCAAGGAAGGGGTCGCCCATCTGGACGTTGGGGCGCTTCTCCTCGGAGTCGGCGTCGAACTCGGCCGAGGCCATCGAGGCGCCATGGATGCCGTCGCGGCCGGTCTTCGCGCCGACGTAGATCACCGGGTTGCCGACGCCGGTCGCCTTGCCGAAAAAGATGCGGTCTTTGGCGAACACGCCGAGCGCGAAGGCGTTTACCAGCGGATTGCCGCTGTAGCCCGGCTCGAAGATGCATTCGCCGCCCACGGTGGGCACGCCGAAGCAGTTGCCGTAGTGGGCGATGCCGCCGACCACGCCCTGCAGCACGTGGCGGTTGCGCACGCCGCTTTGCGGGTCGTCGAGCGGCCCGAAGCGCAGTGAATCCATCACGGCGATGGGCCGCGCACCCATCGTGAAAATGTCCCGCAGAATGCCGCCGACGCCGGTGGCCGCTCCCTGGAACGGCTCGACGAAACTCGGATGGTTGTGCGACTCGATCTTGAAAGCGGCCGCATAACCCCCGCCGATATCGACGATACCTGCGTTTTCGCCGGGGCCGACCAGCAGGTACTTGCCTTCGGTGGGGAGCTTCTTGAGGTGGCGCCGCGAGCTTTTGTAGGAGCAGTGCTCGCTCCACATCACACTGATGATGCCCAGCTCGGTGAGCGTCGGCTTGCGCCCGAGCTTGGAGACGATGCGGTCGTATTCCTCCGCCGTCAGCCCGTGTTGTTCGACGACATCGGCGGTGATGGTGCTCATGCTTTTATCGGGTCGAGATCGAGCGAGGCGACCATCGATCGCAGAACGAACAGGCCGTCGGTCGAGCCCATCGCCGGGTCGGCGGCGCGTTCGGGATGCGGCATCATTCCCAGGACGTTCTTCCCCTCGCTCAGCACGCCGGCGATGTTCCGCAGAGAACCGTTGGGGTTGGCTTCCGCGGTGAGCTCGCCCGTCGGCGTGGCGTAGCGGAACGCGACGCGATTCTGGCGCTCGAGCTGGTCGAGCGTGGGCTCGTCGGCGCAGTAGCAGCCCTCGCCGTGCGCGATGGGAATCGCCAGCACCTGCCCCTTCTTGCAGCCGCTGGTGAAGGGCGAGTCGACCGTTTCCACGCGCAGATGCACCGTGCGGCAGGCGAACCGCAGACTCCGGTTGCGGACCAGCACGCCCGGCAGCAGATGCGCTTCCACCAGCATCTGAAAGCCATTGCAGATGCCGAACACCAGGCCGCCGCCGTCGGCGAACTTGCGGATCGATCGCATCACCGGCGAAAAGCGGGCGATGGCCCCGGCGCGCAGATAGTCGCCGTACGAAAAACCACCGGGCAGGATGACGGCGTCGGCGCCCCCCAGATCTTCGGATTCATGCCAGATGGGAAAGGATTGCTGCCCGAGATTGTGCTCGAGCGCGTACAGGGCGTCATGATCGCAGTTCGAGCCGGGAAAGATGACGACGCCGAACTTCATGTGGGGAAGAGTTTCTAGTTTAACATTTCGACTGCGTTTCGAAACCAGAATTCCTGGCGCCGGGACGCAATCGTCGCTTCCTCGGTCGATCCGTAGCGCAGGGCTGGTGTTTTTCCAGACCTGCGGCCGTTGTCCAACCAGCGAGCGCGGGGAAGATCCGCGGGCAAACCGCGAAAATGCCGCAGGTCTCTGCGAGCCCTGCGCTACGGGGTCGCCTGTGCGCGATGGGGCGAGGGAACCCGTCTCAGCCCCGCGCTCAACCGACCGATACTTCCATCGGCTTGCGGAAGCCTAGATCCTCGAGCAGCTTGGCGATGTCTTCGTTGGTGAGGCCCTTGCGGGTGTCGGCCAGCGTGGTGAACTCCTCGTAGACCTTGGTCAGGTCGTCCTTGGTCAGCTCGCCAAAACCCAGGTCCTTGATCCGCTCATGCAGGGCGTGGCGACCGCTGTGCTTGCCCAGCACCAGATTGGTGCGGGGAACACCGACCTGCTCGGGACGCATGATCTCGTACGTCGAGGGATGCTTCAGATAGCCGTCCTGGTGAATCCCGGCCTCGTGGGCGAAGGCGTTGACGCCGACGATCGCTTTGTTGGGCTGGGGGCCGAAGGTGATGCACTCGGTCAGCAGGCGGCTGGTGGGGTAGAGCAATTCCGGCTTGATGTTGGTGTGGAACGGCGTGCGGTCGTGACGGACGTTCATGATCATCACGACCTCTTCCAGCGAGCAGTTGCCGGCCCGCTCGCCGATGCCGTTGATGGCGCACTCGATCTGCCGCGCCCCGGCGTGCAGGGACGCCATGGCGTTGGCGACCGCCAGACCCAGGTCGTCATGGGTATGTACGCTGACGATGGCGCGGTCGCCCACCGCTTCCACTACCTTGGCGATGATCTCGGCGTAGTGGTCGGGCACCATGAAGCCCACCGTGTCGGGGATATTGACTGTGGTCGCGCCGGCGTCCACGGCGGCCTTGGAGATCTCGCACAGATAGCCGATTTCGGTGCGCGTGGCGTCTTCGGCCGAAAATTCGACGTCGTCGACGTGGGCTTTGGCCTGCTCGATTGCTTTGACGGCCTCTTCGAGCACCTGCTCCTGCGTCTTTTTGAATTTGTATTTGAGATGGATCTCGCTGGTCGCGATGAAGCAATGCAGCCGCGGCGCCTGGGAGGTTTCGAGCGACTTGAGCGCCCGGTCGACGTCTTTCGGTACGGCGCGCGCCAGCGCCGCTACGGTCACGTCGCGCCCGAACTCCAAGCCGATCGCCCGCACCGCCTCGAAGTCGCCCTCTGAGGCGATCGGAAACCCACCCTCCAGGATGTCGACGCCGAGCTCGACGAGCTGCTTGGCAATCCGCAGCTTCTCGGGAGTCGTCATGCTGCAGCCTGGAGACTGCTCTCCGTCACGCAGGGTAGTGTCAAAGATGTATACCTGATCGGACACGGCTCCTCCCTTCCACCGCCGGCTGGAATCGTGCCGACATCTCTTAGTTAAACATCAGATCGATCATAAATCAAATTTATAGTCGAGCTGCCATCCTGAATAAATTATTGATATGATAAACAATTATTATTGACGACGGCTCTTGGATTGACGGTTCTTAGAGGCGCTCGCCGATCCGCCCAGGTAGCGGTTCTTCATGGACGCATCCCTGCTGGAAACCTTTGTCGCGGTTGTCGAGGAAGGCAGCTTCTCGGGAGCGGGACGTAAGCTGTTCCGGACCCAGCCGGCCGTCTCGCTAGCCCTCAAACGGCTCGAGGCCGAGCTGGGCGACAAGCTGATCGACCGCTCGTCGAAGAGTCTCGTGTTGACCGACGCGGGCCGGCTGGTCTTTGAGTACGCCCAGCGCTACGAGGGGCTGGATCGCGAACTCACCAATGCGCTCAAGGAGTTACGCGACAAGCACGCCGGCAAGCTGACGATTGGCGCCAACGAGTCTACGGCGCTTTATCTGCTGTCGCATATTTCGGTTTACCGCACGCGGTACCCCAGCGTAAAGGTCGAAATTCGGCGTAGCCTGTCGAGCCGGGTTCCCGAGGCCGTTTTGCAGGGGTCGCTCGAGATGGGAGCGGTCAGCTACGACCCGGGCGACCCGAATCTGCACGCTCTCGAGATCTACGCCGACGCGCTGACCTTCGTGACCTCGCCGCAGCACCGCCTGGCCAAGCGCGGCAAGGTCAGTATCACCGAGCTGGGGATGGAGACCTTCATCGCCCACAACGTAATTTCGCCCTACCGGGCGCGCGTCATCGAGGCGTTCCGGCGCCACCAGGTGCCGCTGAACATGGACATCCAGATGCCCACGATCGAGACGATTCGCGCCATGGTGCAGCGCAATCTCGGCGTGGCTTTTCTGCCCAAGATGTGCGTGGAGCAGGACTTGTCGGTTGGGGCGCTGTGCGAAGTGTCGGTGGATGAGATCGAGGTCGAGCGCAAGATCCGCCTGGTTTACCCGGCCAAGCGGAAGCTTTCCTACGCGGCCCAGGCTTTCCTGGAACTGGTGGGCAAGGCTTCCTGAACGGGGCTCCGACACCCGCGCGATCGGCCCACAATAAGCTATGCGAGAATTCCTCTGCCGCGCGATTCTGTTCGACCTGGACGGCGTGCTGGTCGATTCCACGGCCTGCATCGAGCGCCATTGGACGCGCTGGGCGACGCGGCACGGTCTCGAACCGGCGCAGGTCATTCGGGCCGCCCACGGCCGGCCGACGGTCGAGACGATCCGGGAAGTGGCTCCTCACCTTTCCGCCGAAGAGGAAACGGCCCGCATGGAGGCCGGCGAGGCCGATGACACCGATGGTGTTGTCGCCTTTGAGGGCGCCGCCGAGCTGCTCGGCTCGCTGCCGGCGGGAACCTGGGCGGTGGCGACCTCGGGGACGCGGCATATCGCTAGCAGCCGGCTGGCGCAAACCGGCCTGCCGGTGCCAGCGGTTTTGATCACGGCCGATGACATCCGGCGCGGAAAGCCCGACCCGGAACCCTATCTGCTGGCAGCGAAGGGACTTGGGCTAGCTGTGAGTGATTGTGTAGTCGTGGAGGACGCGCCCTCCGGTGTGGCCTCTGCCCGGGCCGCGGGCGCTCGGGTCGTCGCCGTAACCACTTCCCACAAAGCTGGGGAAGTCGCCGCGGCGGACGCCATCGTGCGCGAAGTGGGCGATGTCCGGGTGGTCTTGAACGCCAACGGAGGGGGGCTGCGTATCAGGCTGCCCGAAAGCCCAGACGGGCGATCGTCCACAGAATCTTGAACCCGGCGGCGAGGCTGCCCGCGACGGTTCCCGAAACCTTGCTGGTGCCCCCAAAACGGCGGCGGCAGGTTACGGGCGCCTCGATCACTCGCAGGCCTTTTTGCAGCGCCTTCATCTGCATCTCGATCGTCCAGCCGTAGTTATGGTCGGCCATGCCGAGCTGCCCCAGGCTGGAAAATCGGATGGCGCGGAACGGTCCCAGGTCGGTGTAGCGAAACCCATAAAGCAGGCGAATCAGCCAGACGGCCAGCCGGTTGCCGCTACGCTGGTGGGGAGTCAGCGCCCCTTCTTCGCGCTGGCCCAACTCGCGCGAACCCACCACGAAGTCCGCGCGGCCTGCGGCAATCGGCTCGATTAGCCGCCCGGCTTCGGCCGGTGCGTCGGAGCCGTCGGCGTCCAGGAAAACCACCACTTCCGTAGCAGGGTCGAGGTGTGCGATGCCCCGCAAACAGGCACTGCCGTATCCCCGGCGAGGTTCATGGAGCACCTGCGCCCCCTGGGCTGCCGCCAGAGCCGCGGTGCGGTCGTTCGAACCGTTATCGACCACCAGCACCTGGCCGAAGAGCCCGGCCGGGACCTCGGCGAGCACCCGCGGGATGCTGTCTTCCTCGTTGAGCGCAGGAATGATCAGCGCGGCCTTCATGGTTCTGATTTCAGAGACTCAACCCCCAAAACGGGACGGTTCCATCGGTCTTAACCGTAGCGCAGGGCTCGCAGAGACCTGCGGCGTTTTCCGGGGCTGTTTTTGCGCCCAGACCCGCCCCAAGTGATTTCGCGCCGTGGCTTGGGGCCGGAAAGGCCGCAGGTCTCTGCGAGCCCTGCGCTACGGGCCCGGCGGGAGTTCCCGACGGGAGCCCTGCTGTCCAGGGGCGGCAAAACCCCGCTTTGGCGCTTGCCGCCTTGTCGCTCCGGCGGGGATCGTGATACAAAAACGTTAGGCTTCGCCCCCGCGGACCAGTTCGGATCGCTCCCCGCGGACCTGATCGTATTGCCTGATCGTATTGATGGAGTCTCTCGAAAGCAATCACGCCGGTTACGCTCCTGAGGGCGTGCCGGCCGAAGGCCCGGTCGCGCCTGCTCAGGACGATAGCGCCCCGCCGGCCGCTCCGCGCGCCGCCGTGCCGTCGTTCTGGTTCGACGTGCAGGTCTGGCTGCGCGATATCTTCTTTTCCGTCGCCATCGCCGCGGTGGTGATCGTTTTCCTCTACCAGCCGGTCAAGGTCGAGGGCACCAGTATGTTGCCCCGCCTGCAGGACCAGGAGCGCATCTTCGTCAACAAGTTTGTGTACCGGTTTGAAGACATCCAGCGCGGCGACGTGATCGTCTTCCGGTTCCCCCTGGATCCCTCCAAGTCCTATATTAAGCGAGTCGCGGGACTGCCCGGCGACGTGGTGGAGGTCAAGGAGGGGCGCCTGTTGGTCAACGGCAAGGAAGTCTCCGAGCCCTACGTGCTGGCCCTGTTCCGCGACCACACCAGTTGCCGGCCGGTGGTGGTGCCCGACGGCGAATTCTACGTGCTGGGCGATCATCGCAACACCTCGAACGACAGCCGCACGTGGGGCACGGTAGCGCGCAAGTACGTCACCGGCAAGGCGGTGTTCGCCTACTGGCCTCTGGATCGATTTGGAGTGCTGGAATGAGTTTTGACGCGGTGCTCGCGTTGGAAGACGGCCGTTGTTTTCGCGGCCGCGGCATCGGCGCGCGCGCCGAAAGCTACGGCGAAGTCGTTTTCAACACCGGCATCACCGGCTATCAGGAGATTTTCACCGACCCGTCCTACAGCGGCCAGATCGTCGTTTTGACGTATCCGCATATCGGGAACTACGGAGCGAACTCCGAAGACAGCGAGTCGGCCAAGCCCTACATCGAGGGTCTGGTGGCGCGCGAGTTTTCGGCTGTCGCCAGCAACTGGCGCTCCACGCAGCACGCCGCCGATTTTCTGGCCAAGCATTCGATCCCGGTGATCCATGGCATCGATACGCGCGCGCTGGTGCGGCACTTGCGGGATCGCGGCTCGATGCGCGGCGTCGTCTCGACGCTCGAGCTCGACGCCGACAAGCTCGTCGAGAAGGCGCGCAACATCCCGAAGATGGAAGGCCTCGACCTGGCGACCGCGGTTTCGACCAAACAGCGCTACGAATGGGCGCGCGGGCTCGACGCCTGCTCGCCTTCCGAGCACGTCCTGCCGGAACGAACGGAAAATGGCGGTGAGCGTCCGCTGCACGTGGTGGCTTACGACTTTGGTATCAAGCACAACATCCTGCGCGCGCTGGTGCAGCACGGCTGCCGCGTCACCGTGGTGCCGTCGCTGACCTCCGCCGACGAGGTGCTGGGGCTCAAGCCCGACGGCGTGTTTCTTTCGAACGGCCCCGGCGATCCGGAACCGCTGCAGCAGCAGGCCGCCAACATCCGCCAGTTGGTGGGGCGCACGCCGATTTTCGGGATCTGCCTCGGCCACCAGATGCTGGGCCTGGCGGTGGGTGGCAAGACGTTCAAACTGAAGTTCGGACATCACGGCGTCAATCACCCGGTCCGCAACGAGCTGACCGGCAAGGTCGAGATCACCTCGCAGAATCACGGCTTCTGCGTCGATCCCGATTCGCTCAAGGCCAGCGATATCGAGGTGACGCACGTCAACCTCAACGACCAGACCCTGGAGGGCTTCCGCAGCCGCAAGGATCCGCTGTTCTGCGTGCAATATCACCCCGAAGCCGCTCCGGGGCCGCACGATTCACGGTATCTGTTTCAGCAGTTCGTCGATTTGATGAAGGCGGCCTAACGGCCGGCCCTCGGCGGCGAGGCGCCCCGCCCAGGTACAGGAGTGCGAACGGGTGGTGCGTTGGGGGACAGTCAGCACCTTTCGCGCCCGGGCGAAATCCTGCGGGTTGCACCGATCGCCACAGGCGCGAGAAGTGGAGACTGTCCCCATCCGGAGTTGTCCGTTCGACGGGAGTGTAGATGCCCAAGCGCACCGACATCCACAAGATCATGATCATCGGGTCGGGGCCGATCGTTATCGGCCAGGCCTGTGAGTTCGACTATTCCGGCACGCAGGCCTGCAAGGCGCTGCGCAACGAGGGCTACGAGGTGGTCCTGGTCAACTCCAACCCGGCGACGATCATGACCGATCCGGAGCTGGCCGAGCGCACCTACATCGAGCCGCTCAGCCTCGAATACCTCACCGAGATCATCGAAAAGGAGCGGCCCGACGCGCTGCTTTCGACTGTCGGCGGTCAGACCGGCTTGAACCGTTCGGTCGAGCTGGCCGAAGCCGGTGTATTGGAAAAGTACGGCGTTGAGCTGATTGGTGCCAAGCTCGAAGCCATCAAGAAGGCCGAAGACCGCCTGCTGTTCAAAGACGCCATGTCGAAAATCGGGCTCGACGTGCCGCGCTCGCAGCTCGTCAACAACCTGCAGGACGGCCTCGATTTCGCGCTGATCGTCGGCTACCCGGTGGTGCTGCGGCCCAGCTTCACGCTCGGCGGCAGCGGCGGCGGCCTGGCCTACAACAGTGAAGAGATGGTCGAGCTGCTGACGCGCGCGCTCGAGATTTCGCCGGTGCACGAGGTGCTCATCGAGGAAAGCGTGCTCGGCTGGAAAGAGTTCGAGCTGGAGGTGATGCGCGACCTCAACGACAACTGCATCATCATCTGCTCGATCGAAAACTTCGACCCGATGGGCGTGCACACCGGCGACTCGATCACCGTCGCCCCGGCGCAGACGCTCACCGACCGCGAATACCAGATGATGCGCGACGGCGCACTGGCCTGCCTGCGCGAGATCGGCGTCGATACGGGCGGCTCGAACGTGCAATTCGCCATCGAGCCCAAGACCGGCCGCATGGTGGTCATCGAGATGAACCCGCGCGTGTCGCGCAGCTCGGCGCTGGCGTCGAAGGCCACCGGCTTCCCGATCGCGAAAATCGCCGCCAAGCTCGCCGTCGGCATGCGCCTCGACGAGATTGCCAACGACATCACCAAGAAGACGCCGGCCTGCTTCGAGCCGACCATCGATTACGTCGTGGTCAAGGTCCCCAAGTGGCAGTTTGAGAAGTTCCCCGGGACGCAGCCGCTGCTGGGCGTGCAGATGAAGAGCATCGGCGAGGTGATGGCGATCGGCAGCACCTTCAAGCACGCGCTTTGGAAGGCGATTCGCAGCCTGGAGACGGGCCGCAAGTCGGGCTCCGATGTTTACGACCCCGATCTGATTCCGCACAAACTGATCACGCCCAATCCCGACCGGCTGAACTATATCCGCTACGCGTTTTCGCAAGGCCGTACGGTGCAGGAAGTACACGAGATGACCTGCATCGACCCGTGGTTCCTGCGGCAGGTCAAGGAAGTCGTCGATTTCCAGACGGAACTCGAAGGCCAGTCGATCGACACCGTTTCGCGCGACACGATGGCGGAGGCCAAGCGCTTTGGGCTTTCGGACAATCGCCTCGCGAGGCTGTGCGGTACGTCGGAAGACACCGTGCGCGGCAAACGCAAGGAACTCGACGTCCGCGCCGTCTTCAAACGCGTCGACACCTGCGCCGCCGAGTTTGAAAGCTTCACGCCCTACCTGTATTCGGTCTACGAGGAAGAGTGCGAGGCTGACCCCGGCAACCGCCGCAAGGTCATGATTCTGGGAAGCGGACCGAACCGCATCGGACAGGGCATCGAGTTCGACTACTGCTGCTGCCACGCCTCGTTCGCCTTGCAGGAGCTGGACTACGAGTCGATCATGGTCAACTGCAACCCCGAGACCGTGTCGACCGACTACGACACCAGCGACCGCCTGTATTTCGAGCCCCTGACGCTCGAGAACGTGCTCAACATCTGCGACACCGAGAAGCCCGACGGCGTGATCGTGCAATTCGGCGGCCAGACGCCGCTGACGCTGTCGCTGCCGCTCAAGGCGCGCGGCGTGCCGATCATCGGCACCGACCCGGAATCGATCGATCTGGCCGAAGACCGCGACCGTTTTGGCAAGCTGCTGGCGGAACTCGAGATCCCGCAGCCGCCCAACGGCATCGCCACCAACCCCGAGCAGGCGCTCGAGGTCGCGCGGCGCATTGGCTACCCGGTGCTGGTGCGGCCCAGCTACGTGCTCGGCGGGCGCGCCATGGTGATCGCCTACGACGAGGGCAGCGTGAGCCGCTACATGCGCGAGGCGGTGGTCTATTCGCAGGAGCGGCCGGTGTTGGTCGACCGCTTTCTCGAAAATGCCGTCGAGGTCGATGTCGACGCGCTCTGCGACGGTGAGGAAGTGCTCATCGGCGGCATCATGGAGCACATCGAGGAAGCCGGCGTGCATTCGGGCGACAGCTCGTGCGTGCTGCCCGCCGCGACCCTGACGCCGCAGCAGATCGAGACCATCAAGGACTATACGGTGCGGCTGGCGCTGCGGCTGAACGTCATCGGCCTGATGAACGTGCAGTACGCGATCGCCAACGGCACCGTGTACGTTCTAGAAGTCAATCCGCGCGCTTCGCGCACCGTGCCTTTCGTGAGCAAGTCGACCGGATTTCCGCTGGCGAAGATCGCCGTCGGCCTGATGCTTGGCCGCAAGCTCGCCGACTACGGTCTGCCCAAGGGCGTGCTGCCGGTCGAGAAGAACTGCGTCAAGTCGCCGGTGTTTCCGTTCAACAAATTCCCCGGCGTCGACCCGATTCTGGGGCCCGAGATGCGCTCGACGGGTGAAGTGATGGGTATCGGCGAAACCTTCGGCGAGGCCTTCTCGAAGGCCCAGCTCAGCGCCGGGCAGGCGCTGCCCGACTCCGGCTCGATCTTCATCAGCATCAGCTCGCGGCAATGGGAGGGCGCGGTCGAGGTGGCGCGAAAGTTTGCGGACCTGGGCTTTTCGCTGTTCTCCACGCGCGGCACTGCCCAGCGGCTGCGCTATGCGGGCCTCGATTGCAAGACGGTGCTGAAGGTCAACGAGGGCCGGCCCAACCTGGTCGATCTGATCAAGGGGCGGCAGGTCGATCTGATCATCAATACACCGGCCGGGGCGCATGCCTTCCACGACGAGAAGTCGATCCGCCGCGCCGCCGTGCAGCAGGGGATTCCCTGCATCACCACGCTCAGCGCCGCGCGGGCCGCCGCCGACGGGATTGCCGCCCGCCGCGAAGGCGCCGTACGGGTGCGATCCTTGCAAGAGCTGCACGCGGGCGAGGCGGTAGCGTAAACCCCACTGCGGCCCTTAACCCGTGCAGGTTCCGCATCCCTCGCATCGACACCGGCTCGGGCAGCAACGGTCTCTCGAACCAGGGCCGTGCCGTCAGCTCGCTTGGTTGGATTGCGGCTCCGATCCGTGTATCCTTGGGCCAAGCCATGTTTCCCCTGTTGTTGCTCGCGGTTTCTCTTCACACCGACTTCCTTGGCGGGAGCCTCGGCAAGGTCGAGTGGGTCACGCCGTCGCACGCCCGCTGCGCGGTCAAGGGCGAAGCCGACCAGGACGGCCGCAACCGCCAAGCCAACTGGTACTACTTCCGCATCGACGGCGCCAAGGGCAAGGAACTGACGCTGGATCTCGTCGATCTGGTCGGCGAATACAACTACCAGGCCGGCAGCCACGCGGTCACCAAGGATACCTACCCGGTCTATAGCTACGACAACCGCACCTGGCATCACTTCGACGCCATCGAGTGGGACGACAAGGCGGTCCGGCTGCGCCTGCGCTTCACGCCCGAGCAGGACCCGGTCTGGATCGCGCATGTGCCGCCCTATACCAACGACAACCTGTCCCGCCTGATCGACGAGTTCCGGGAGCATCCGCACTTTCGGCGCGAAGTCGTCGGCAAGACCGTCGATGGGCGCGACATGCTGCTGCTGACCGTGACCGACCCGCAGGTTCCGCCCGAGGGCAAGAAAGTGGCCTGGCTGATGTTCCGCCAACACTCCTGGGAAACGGGAAGCTCGTGGGCCGGAGAAGGCGCTCTGCGCTATCTGCTGTCGAACGATCCGGAGGCCGTTCGCATGCGCCGCGCAATGATCTTCAAGATTTTCCCGATGGCCGACCCCGACGGCGTCGCCCGCGGCGGGGTGCGCTTCAACGTCCACGGCTACGATCTCAACCGCAACTGGGACGCCGTGAATCCCGAGCTGATGCCCGAGATCGCCGCTCAGCGCCAGGCCATTCTCAACTGGGTGGATTCCGGAAAGCGCATCGACCTGTTTCTGACGCTGCACAACACCGAGACCTCGGAATACCTGGAAGGTCCGGCCGAGTTCCGCGACCTGACGTCCCGGTTCCGAAAACAGCTTGTGTCGTCGACGACGTTCTTTCCAACGCGCGCCGAGCCCCGCGATGCCGCCTCGACCACCACACCGGGCAAGCCCGGGCGCATGACCGTGGACCAGGGGCTCTACGCCCAACGCCGGATTCCGGCCATGGTGATGGAGCAAATGGTCGCTTTCAACACCAAGCTGGGGCGGCGCCCGACCATCCAAGACCGCCTGGATTTCGGGGCCGGACTTGTTCGCGCGATTTGGCGGACTCTGGCCGGTGATCCATAGCACCCGAAGCCCCAGAAATCGGCGTCTGCTCATCCCGCGCCGCTCCCGACGCAGCGCCGGCGGGCTTGCCTTTCCCAGCAAACCACCGGCCCGAGGGCGGTTGCCTAGAACCCGGGGAGTCCTTTACATCGGCGCGCGCCGCCTCTCATAATTGGGGTCACGCCTGGAACACGGAGGAGGTCAGCATTGAAGGTTGGTGTCGTTGGGCTTGGTTTCATGGGCAGCACGCATCTGCAAGCCTATGGCAGCGTTCCGAACGCGGAACTGGTGGCGCTTTGTAGCGACGACGAAAAAAAGCTTGCGGGCGATCTGAGCTCGATCCAGGGCAATCTCGACCGCCCCGGGCAGGCGATGGACTTCGGCAAAGCGGCCCGCTACCGCAAGGTCGAAGATCTGCTGGCCGACGCCAATGTCGAGGCCGTGGACCTGTGCGTGCCGAGTCACCTGCACGCCGAACTGGCGCTCAAGGCGCTGGCCGCCGGAAAGCACGTGCTGGTCGAAAAGCCGATGGCGCTCAACGGCGAACAGTGCGACGCCATGATCGATGCCTCCAAGAAGGCGGGCAAGGTTTTGATGGTGGCGCAGGTGCTGCGCTTCTGGCCCGACTACGCCGCGGCGTGGGAGATGGCGCGCTCCGGGAAGCTGGGGCCGATCAAGGCCGCTTTGTTCCGCCGCAAGTGCGCCGCACCGGCCTGGGGTAAGTGGCTCAAGGAGCGCGACAAGAGCGGCGGAGGCGTGTTCGACCTGCTGATCCACGACTTCGACTACTGCATGCACCTGCTCGGCAAGCCCGACTCGATCACCGCCATCGGCGTCGAGGAACTCGATAAGGGCATCGACATCGTCGAGGCCCGCCTGCACTATGGTCACGGCGCTCCGGTGGTGGTCTCGGGAGGCTGGCACCATCCCGCCTCCTACCCGTTCTCGATGGAATTTTCCATCGTCTGCGAAGGCGGCACGCTCGACTTTCATTCCGCGCTGCGCCGCTTGACGCTATTTGGCGGCGACGGCAAGGCCGAAGAAGTCCCGCTGCCCGAAGGCGACGGCTTCCAGGGGGAGCTGCGGGCGTTTGCCGACGCCTGCGACAAGGGCGAGGCCCCCGCGATCTGCCGTCCCGAAGACTCCGCCATGTCCACCAAGATGACGCTGGCGATGCGCGCCTCGCGCGACCGCGGCGGCGAAGCGGTGACGGTCTGACCCAACTTTCATTTTTCAGGAGGACTCATGAGTGAATTGGAACCCTTGCAAGTCGGGGTAATGTTCTGGACCGGCGGTGAGCTGGGCGTGGAGGCTTCACCCGAGCAGATCGTCAGTTCGGTGAAATCGCTGGGCGTGAGCTGCGGCCAGATCGGGCTGCACGGCACCGCCGATCTGAGCGCGGCGGCGCAAAAGGCGTGGAAGGAAGCCCTCGCCAAGCATGGCGTCACGGTGATCACCGCCTTTCCGGCTTTCCAGGGCGAGAGCTACGCCGACGTGGCGACCGTGCAGAAAACCGTCGGCTACATGCCGCCGGCCACCCGCCAGGAGCGCGAGCAGCGCACCTACGACGCGAGCGATTTCGCCAAAGCGATCGGCGTGCCGGGCCTGGCGACGCACATCGGCTATGTTCCCGAAGATACCTCCGATCCCAACTACATCGCGGTGCGCGACATGGTGCGCCGCGTCTGCGATCATTGCGCCAAGAACGGCCAATACTTTGGGCTCGAGACTGGCCAGGAACCTGCCGCTGCGCTCAAAGAGTTCATCGAGGACGTCGACCGGCCGAACCTGCGCGTGAACTTCGACCCCGCCAACATGATCCTTTACGGCTCGGGCGAGCCGCTGCCGGCGCTCGAAGTGGTGAAGGATTGGGTGGAAACGGTCCACTGCAAAGACGGCACCTGGCCCAAGGCCAAGGGTTCGCTGGGTTCGGAGGCGCCGTTGGGCAAGGGCGACGTTGGGATGGACCGCTTTGTCGCCAAGCTGAAAGAGATCGGCTACACAGGGCCGCTGACGATCGAGCGTGAAATCGTCGGCGAAGCGCAGCGCGCGGACATTCTGGAAGCGATCGCGCTGCTGGAAGGTTTGCGCAAGCAGTAGCGCGGACAAGACGCCCACAAAAGAGCGTTGATGCGGTCATGCCCCCGGTTTTGCGGGAAGGGGACAGTCACTGCGTTTCGCGCCTTGACTTTTCAGGGGCCTCCGCACGCGAAACACGGTGACTGTCCCCATGGCCGCCGGTCTTATCTGCGCCAAAACGCCGGCGTCAGGATCACCAGCACGGTGTAAAACTCCAGCCGCCCGGCGACCATATCCCCCGCCAACACCCACTTCGCCAGCGCCGGCAAATGCCCGTAGTTTTCCAGCGGGCCGACGGTGCCCAAGCCCGGGCCGACGTTGAACATCGAGGCCGCCACGGCGGCGATCGAGGTCAGCACGTCCACGCCCATCGCCGCCAGCAGCAGGCACGAAACGAAGTTCACCAGAAACGACAGGTACACTAGGTTGAGCAGACTCTGGATGGTCGCCTCGGGAATCACGTCGCCGCCCAGCCGCACCGAGAAGACGCCATGGCGTTCCACCATGCGCTTGAACTCGCGCTCGACCACGCGCCCCAGTAGCACGATGCGCGAGACTTTCATGCCGCCGGCCGTCGAGCCGGTGCAGCCTCCCACGAACATCAACGCCAGCAGCAGCAGTTGCGGCAGCGGATGCCAGAGCTCGAAATTGGCCGTCACAAACCCCGTCGTCGTCACGATCGAGACGACCTGGAACAGCGCGTCGCGGAAGGCGGATTCACTGGAAACGTCGCCTTGCCAGAACAGAATGACGCCGATCGTCAACGCCGCGGCGGCAGTGAGCACGAGATAGCTGCGGACCTCGACGTCGCCAAACATCTTCGCGGGCCGGCGTTCCACCCAGCAGCGGTAGTGCTGGATGAAGCTCATGCCGGCCAGCACCATGAAGACGATGATGATGTACTCGATCAAGGGACTGTGGAAGCCGGCCACGCTGGCGGTGCGCGTCGAGAACCCGCCGGTGCCCAGGGTGGAGAAGGTGTGGCACAGCGCTTCGAAGCCGTTCATGCCGGCCAGGCGCAATGCCACAAACTCGGCCAGGGTCAGCGCGAAATAAATCTTCCAAAGCGCGAAAGCCGTTTCGGCGATGCGCGGCCGCAAGCGCTCGGACTTGGCCCCCGAGAATTCGGCGCGATACAGATGCATGCCGCCGTGGCCGACCAGCGGCAAAATCGCGACGCCCAGCAACACAATGCCCATGCCGCCGAGCCAATGCGAGAAGCAGCGCCAGAACTGCAGGGTCTGCGAAAGGACTTCGACGTCGCCCAGAACCGTCGCGCCCGTCGTGGTAAACCCGGAGACAGCCTCGAAGTATGAGTCGGTCAGGCTGTGATGGAAGTAAGGCGAGAAGTAGAACGGCAGGCAGCCGAAGAACCCCACGCAGGCCCACACCGCGACCACCATCAGCAGGCCCTCGCGCTGATTGAGCTCGCGCGAGGGGCGCCGGATGGTGAGCAACACCACGCCGCCGGCGAGCGCCGTGATCAGGGCGGCGCCGGCCATTGCGCCGAGGTCGCCGCTGCCGGTCAATACGCCGTACGAGAGGGGGATCAGCATCGTGCCGGCCAACCCCATCAGAAACTGGGCCAGCACGTAGGCGATCGCGCGCGGGTCGATCACTCAGGCTCCCTTTTTGCTGTCGATCAAGAAGGCCGACTCCAGTTGCGGCACGACGCTTTCGAGCGTGAAGAAGATCACCCGGTCGTTGGGCTCGATGGTCTTATCGCCGCGCGGCACCACGACATCGCCGCCGGGTTTGGCGATCGCGCCCACGATGGCGCCGCGCGGAAAACGCAGATCGCGCAGTTGCCGGCCGACGTATTTCGAACCCGTCTGGGCGAGCAGCTCGATCGCCTCGGCCTCTTCTTCGCGGAACGTGGTCACCGACAGCACGCGCCCTTTGCGGACAAACTGCAGAATGCGGTCTACCGCCGTCAGCCGCGGACTGACCGTCGTATTGATCCCCAGCCGCTGCACCATCGGCAGGTAGTTGAGGCGGTTGATCAGCGCCACCACCTTGCGCGCCCCCAGCCGTCGCGCCAGCAGCGAAGCAATGATGTTGTCCTCGTCGTCGTTGGTTAGCGCCAGAAACGCGTCCACGCCCCCGATGTTGGCTTCCTCCAGAGTCGTCTGATCGGTGCCGTCGCCGTGCACGACGATGGTCCGATTGAGAATCGTGGAGATCTTCTCGCAGCGCTGCGGATCGCGCTCGATCAGCTTGACGCTGACGCCCTGCCGCTCGAGCGCTTCGGCGACGGAGATGCCGATCTGCTTGCCGCCCACGATCAGGACGCGCTCCATCGTCGTCTTCTTCGGCAGACCCATGAACTGCAGCACGTCGTCGAGGTTGCGCCGCGTTCCCATCACATAGATGTGATCGCCGGGGCGCAGATACTCGCTGCCGTGGGGAATGATCACCTGCTGGCCGCGAAAAATCATCGCGATCAGCGAATTTTCCGGCGGCCCGGCGGCGTCGAGCTGTTCCAGTGTCTTGCCGGCGAACCAACTATCCAACTCGACGTTCATGCCGAACAGCTTGACCTCGCCGCCGGCGAAGTCGAGGATGTCGGAGACGCCCGGTATGTGGACCACGCGCATGATGCGGTCCATGATGTCGGTCTCGGGGTGGATGATCAGGTCGATCCGCAGCCCGGCTTCCCGCGTCATACGGCGCCAGTGGTCGACCTCGTGGCTGCGCACGCGCGCCACCTTGACCTTGACGTCGGACTCCACTTGCGCGACCAGGCAGGCGAGGATGTTGCTCTCGTCCGAGTTGGTGACCGCGATCAGCATCTCGGCGTCCTGGATGCCCGCGTTGCGCATCGTGCGCACGCTGACCGCGCTGCCCTGCACCACTTTGGCGTCCAAGGTTTCTTCGAGCTGCATGCAACGCCGCGGGTCCGTCTCGACGAGCGTGACTTCGTTGCCTTCCCGAATCAGGCGGCGCGCGATGAGACCCGCGACTTGGCCGCCGCCGGCGATCAGAATACGCATCGATCGTTACCCAACCCCAATTCCGCCTAGGCTAGCACAGCGACCGCAACACAAGCCCTGCGCGACGGGCCTACACGGGCTTGCACCACGGGGCTGTGTTCGCTTCAACCAAAACACTTTTCGCACGCGACCGCCGTTGCCAGCAAATCGCTGTCCCGGCCGCTGGCCGCGCTGAGTTGCAGGCCGAGCGGCAGTCCCAGCGCGTCGCGCCCGAACGGAACCGAGATCGCCGGGACTCCCAGTGCCGTGAACGGAGCGTTGGCGCGCGGATCGCCGGTCGAGGCGAGTCCTTTGGGGGCGCCGCCGAGGGCCGAGGGCGTGACCCATACCGGAAACCTTTCCGACAACTCCGCATACTCCCGCCGCGCCTGCGCCAGATCCGCCAGGGCTTGTTCGTACGCGGCTCTGTCGATTTGCAAACCCGCCTCGACCAGCGCCGCCAGCTTTTCGCCAATCTTGACGCCGTGCTCGCTCAGGCGCTCGCGGTGCGTCCGGGCGCCCTCGTAGCGGGCCACCGTCATCGTGGCGGCCTGAAGGAGCGAGAAACTGGCGGGAAGCTCGACCGGGTGAATTTCGAATCCGCCTTTGACGAGTTGCGCCAGGGCGCGATCGAAGCCGGCGGCCATTTCCGGCTGCACCTCGCCCTCGAGCGGCCAGTGTGGCCGCGCCAGGACGCGCCCGGCGGTCATCGGCGCCCAATCGCCGGTGATTGCCGCCCACAACCACACCATCTCTTCGGCCGTGCGGGTGAACAACCCGGCGTGATCGAGCGTGGGCGCGAAGGGCAGCATCCCCTCCACTGGCAGCACCCCAAACGTCGGTTTGAGGCCGACGACGCCGCAGAAACTGGCCGGGCGCAGCACCGACCCCAACGTCTGGCTGCCCAGCGCGAAGGGAACCATGCCATCGGCAACCGCCGCCGCCGAGCCGCTCGACGAACCGCCCGGCGTATGTTCGGGGTTGCGGGGATTGCGAGTCGGCGCCGGATCGAAATAGGCGAAGCCCGTGGAGTGCGTTTTTCCCATGGCGATCGCACCCGCGTTTCTCAATCGCGCCACCAACGACGCGTCGGCGGCGGGCATGCGCCCGGCATAGAGCGGCGAGCCCCAGCCGGTGGGCATATCGGCGGTGTCGAAAATGTCTTTGATGCCGAACGGGATGCCGTGCAGCAGGCCGTGCGCTTTGCCGGCGTCGATCTCGCGGGTGGCTTTCTCGGCCGTCTGCACGGCCTGTTCGCGCCCGACATACGCCCATGCCCGCAGGTTCCCATCCCGCTTGTCGATGCGCGCCAGTAAATCCCGGACGATCTCCGACGGCGTCGTCTGTTGATCCACAATGGCGCGGCTCAATTCCACCAGGGAGGGTACGGGGTCGGCTGTCGAGGATGTTCCGGATCGCGGCATAGGAGATTAGAGTACACCTGAATCCCGTTCGAAACATTCCCCAGCCGTCAGCCGCGCTGGCGGGCCGGCCGCCGGCAGCATGCGAAGATAGTCACAAGGTCTTCGCGTAACCCTGTTGATCTCGCTGGAAAACGGTTTGTTGGTGCATCGCTCAGCGTCCGGGCGAAGCGTGTTGTTGGCTTTGGTGCTTGCCGTCGCCGCGGCCGGCGTCTGCGCCGCGCAGGTCTGCCGCTTGTCGGTCGCCGGGCTCAACCGCGCGCGCCGCGCCATGGGCGCCATTCACGCCGAATGTCCCGACCGGTTGCATAGCGCTCCGTTTGGAAATTGGGGCGTCACCTCCAACTTCGGCCACAAACTCGACGGCCACCAGTTCGACGGCTGGTGCCACGACCAGCAGGTCGTCGACAACAGCGGCGCCCGGCACAAGGTGTGCGGCGACGGCTGGTATGAGTGGAACAGTTGCACCGATCACGACCTCTTCCGTGCGCCCAATTGCACGCTCTACAACGCGGCCGAGTGCAGCGAGCAGGTTTCGACGACCGACGTCAACGTGTTGGGAACGCAATTCGTCGATATTCCCGTTGGGTGCCCGGTGGACATGGACGGCGACGGCCAGCTCGACCAGGGCGGCTGTAGCGACGTGCACACCTACTCGCACGGTACGAATTTCATGTCGATCTACGAGCTCGACCCCGTGACCGGCGACGATCTGGTTCAAACCCTGATCTACCCGCAGACCGTCGTCGAGCTGACCTGCGACTTCTGGGGATGCCTGCCCACCGGCAGTCAATGGCTGCCGCCGGTCGCCTACGACAGTCCGCAGTCGCCGCCAAAGATCTTTGCGGAAATGGCGATGGCGGTGAACTCGGGCACGTTCGTCGACGCCAGCGGGCGGTGCAAAGCATCGACGGCGTTGCGGACGGTTTCCGCGGCCAGCTTTCAGGGTTCTCCGATCGCACCGGGCTCGATTGTCAGCGCTTTCGGGCGCGCGCTCTCGCCGGTGACCAAGGCCGCGGCGGCCGCGTCCCTGCCGCAATCGCTGGCCGGTGTCCGCGTGACCGTGACCGACCAGCGACAGCGCGAATACACCGCTTCGCTGCTGTTTGTGTCGCCCGGGCAGATCAACTTCGTCGTCCCGGTGCCCCCGGCCTCTGGCCCCGGCACCGTCCAGGTATTCGGCCCGAATGGCGAACTGCGAGCCTCGGGGCTGGTGCAGATCGAGCAGGTCGCGCCTTCGCTGTTTGCGGCGAATGCCGACGGCGCCGGTGTGGCGGCGGCCATCGCGCTGCGGGTTCACGCGGATGGCAGCCGTCAGGTGGAGTCCGTATTCGCTTGTGACGGCGCGGGTGGGAACTGCGCGCCACTCGGGCTCGACGTCGGCCCCGAGTCCGACCAAGTGATCCTGCTGTTGTTTGGAACCGGAATCCGCTGGCGAGGGTCCTTGGATCAGGTGCACGTCACCATCGGGGGCGAGCCCGCCGAAGTGCTCTACGCCGGCTGGCAACTCGAATACGACGGTCTCGACCAGGTGAACGTTCGTCTGCCGCGTGCCCTGGCCGGTCGCGGCGAAGTCGACGTACGGTTGGATGTCGATGGAAAGCCGGCGAACCCGGTCACCGTCAGCGTTCGCTGAACGCACGGAAACTTCGGACCGGTTTGGCTAGAATCGGGAGGTGGCCCCTGGTGGGCTGAAGGCATGCAATATCGAACGATTCGTATGGCTCCCGGCTCTCACGGCGGCGAAGATGCTGCCGGGTTCGACCCGCAGGTCGTGCTGAGCCCCGAAGAGATTCGTGTACTCGGCTCCCTGTTCGAGAAGGAGAACACGACCCCCGACTACTACCCGCTGACGTTGAACGCCCTGGTCGCCGCCTGCAACCAGAAGTCGAGCCGCGATCCGGTGGTCTCCTACAGCGATGACACGGTGATGACCGCGCTCGACAGTTTGCGCGAAAAAGGACTCTCGCGCGTGATCACGAGCTCCGAGGGCGGCCGTGTTCCGCGCTACCGCCACGTCTTCGCCGAGGCCTTCAGCCTGAAGCAACCCGAAGCGGCGGCATTGTGTGTGTTGATGCTGCGGGGCCCCCAAACGGTGGGCGAGATCCGCGGCCGCACCAACCGCATCTACGACTTTGCTTCCCTGGCCGAGGTGCAAGAGACGCTGGACGAGCTGGCGCAGCGCATTCCGCGCCCCCTGGTGGTGCAACTGGCGCGCCAGGCCGGCACCAAGGAATCGCGCTACGCGCATTTGCTGGGGGGCGAGCCGCCCGAAGCCGAGCCGCCCCATCCGCGAGGCGTGGCGATCGAGGCCGCCGAACCTACATCGAGCGAGTTCGGGCAGCGCGTGGAGCGGCTGGAATCGGAAGTCGAAACTTTGCGGGGCGAGGTGGAAGAGCTCAAGGGAGCCCTCGAAGTGTTCCGCAAACAATTCGAATAGTCCTCGCGGCCCTTCGGCTCGGCGCTCTTTGCGGACTATCTTGGATCAGGGCCCGGCGTGGCGCGGGCCTCCGACCGGCAGCGTTCGCCTGCGGCGGACGTTCCTGCTCCATTGCCCTGACGGGTCGCCTCGTCAGCCCACCAACTCTTCGGGCACTTCAATCTCCATCCGCAGCAGCGCGGCGCTGAATGTTTTTCCCTGAGCGTCGGTGCGCAGTGACAGCGTTCCCCCGCCACCCAGCGATTCGTGCAGCAGGAAATTGAGCGCGCCCAGGTTGGGCAACTCATAGCGCTCAACCTTGCCTTGGCACAAGTCGTGGAAGTGGGCCTTGACGCGCTCGGGCGTGACCTCGCGCAGCAGGATCGGATAGAACCGTGGCTCGCGGGCGATCAGCCCGATGTTGGCCGTGTCGCCCTTGTCGCCCGAACGGGCGTGAGCAATTTCGATGAGGCGGATACGCATCGTGATCAACAGTCCCTGAAGCAACGCCGGCCGATGGTCACCCGGATACGTTCCGTTCTGGGTGGGAATCCCGCCGATCGAGGGAGGCCAAGCCGAACCAGCGCTGAAGAAACGCTCATGGCCCGGCTATCTGTCAATTGCCGGGCCGCGCGGCGCCTACTTCGCTGGCTTCCGGCGACGGCTTGGTTTTGTCGTCACGCCCGGCGGTCTCTTCCTTGGGCTTATCCTCGGGCGGCATCAAAGCCAAATCGAGAACTTCCTCCACCGTCTCGATGAAGTGAATCTTCAGATCGCCGATCTGCTCCGGCTGCAGATCCTCGTCGACGTTGACCTTGTTCTCGCGCGATAGAATCACTTCCTTGACCCCGGCACGCCGCGCGGCCAGCACCTTTTCCTTGATGCCGCCCACCGGCAGGACCAGGCCCGATAGCGTGACCTCGCCCGTCATCGACAGATAGGGCCGCACGCGGCGATCCATCAGCAGCGAGGCCAGCGCGGTCACCACCGTGATGCCGGCCGAGGGACCGTCCTTGGGAATCGCCCCGGCGGGCACGTGGAGGTGCAGATCATTGTGCTGGAAGAATTCCGGATCGATGCCGAGCTGCTCGGCGTGGGCCCGCACCCAACTCAGCGCCGCCTGCATCGACTCCTGCATGACCTTTCCGAGATGGCCGGTCAAGGTCATGCCCTTGCCGCCGCCCGCCATCTTGGTGGCTTCGATGAACAGGATGTCGCCGCCGGCCGGTGTCCAGGCCAGCCCGACCGCCACGCCCGGTTTCCGGGTCCGCTCGGCGATTTCGGCGTCCTTGCGGTAGCGGGGCGCGCGTAGCAGCTCCTCGACAACTTCGGGCGTGACCACCAGCAGCCCCACGCCGTTGGACGGGGCATCGCCGTCCGCTGCGCCTTCTGTCGGGGCGGCCGGTTTCTGCTTGTTTTCCGCGATGGGCGTCGCCCGGCTGCCCTCCGCCGCCGGTTCGGGGCCGTCTTGCCCGAGATCCACCGTCGAACGCTGCTCGGCCAGGCGCCGCGCCTGCTTGCGGCAGATCGTCCCGATCTCGCGCTCGAGATTGCGCACACCGGCTTCCCGGGTGTAGCTCTGGATGATATGGCTGAGCGCATCCTCGTTAAAACGAATATTTTTATCTGTTAAACCATTTTCTTCGATTTGCCGTGGAATCAGATAGTTGACAGCGATGCGGATCTTCTCGCCTTCCGTGTAGCCCTTCAGCTCCAGCACTTCCATACGGTCGCGAAGGGCGTCCGGAACCGGGTCGAGCATGTTAGCCGTGGTAATAAACAGGACCTTCGACAGGTCGAACGGCACATCGAGATAGTGGTCGCGGAAAGTGTTGTTCTGCGCCGGGTCGAGCACTTCGAGCAGAGCCGACGCCGGGTCACCCCTAAAATCGCGGCCCAGCTTGTCGACCTCGTCGAGCACGAACACGGGGTCGTTGGCGCCGGCGCGGCGAATCCCCTGGATTACCTGCCCGGGCAGCGCCCCGATGTAGGTACGGCGGTGTCCGCGGATCTCGGCCTCGTCGTGCATGCCGCCCAGCGACATGCGCACAAATTCGCGGCCGAGCGCCCGCGCGATCGATTTGCCGAGCGAGGTCTTGCCCACGCCGGGAGGACCGACGAAGCACAGAATCGGCCCCTTCAAGGTCGGCTTCAATTGCAGCACGGCCAGGTAGTCGAGAATGCGCTCCTTGATCTTCTCAAGGTCGTAGTGGTCCTCGTCGAGCACCTGCTTGGCCTTCACCACGTCGACGCCCCTGCCCGAGGACTTATCCCAGGGCAGCGCCACCAGCCAATCCAGATAGGACCGCGTGACGGTGTAGTCGGCGGCGGCCGGCGACATGCGCGCTAGCCGCTTTAACTCGCGGTGCGCCTCTTTCATGACCTCCTCGGGCATTCCCGACTGGTCGATCTTCGCGCGCAGCTCTTCGATTTCCGCCTGCTCGTCGGTGTCGCCGAGCTCTTTCTGAATCGCCTTGAGCTGCTCGCGCAGATAGAACTCGCGCTGCGACTGCGAAAGCTGGTCTTCGACCTGCGACTGGATCTTGTTGCGCAGCCGCAGGACCTCGCGCTCCTTGTTGAGGTAGCGGAAGACGTCTTCGAGCCGCTTGGTCACGTCAGTGGTTTCGAGCACGTCCTGCTTTTCGGCCGACGGCAGCCCGGGCAGCGTGGCGGCGACAAAATCGGCCACCCGGCCCGGCTCTTTGATGTTGCTCACCATCGAGCCCATCTCGTCGGAGAGCGCCGGCGAAAGCTGCACGACCTCCTGGAAGACGCTGATGCAGTTCTGGCGCATAGCCTCGAGCTGCGGGGTGATCTCCGGCTCTTCTTCGGGGATGATTTCGTAGCGCACGCGGTAGAACGGCGTCTGCGTGATGACGTCGGTCATCCGGATGCGCGCCAACCCTTCGCAGAAAATCAGCAGGCTGTTGTTGGGCATCCGCACGGCCTTGTGGATCATGGCCAGCGCGCCCAACTCATAAAGGTCCGAGGGCTCGGGAGCGTCGACGCGGGGGTCGCGCTGCGTCACCACGCCGAGGTACTTGTTCTCGCCCAGCGAGTTGACCAGCGCGATGGAGCTTTCGCGGCCGATGTTGAGCGGCATCACCGCGTGCGGGAACAACACGGTATCCCGCACCGGCAGCACGGCCAGCTCATCGGGGTACTCGGGTTCGTCCTTGTCGGCCTTGAGATCTTCGATGACGACTTCGGCGTCTACGCTCTTGGACTCTTCCGCTTCGGCCTCGTGGCCTTCGATTTGCTTATCCTGCATATCGTTTATCTTTGCCCGGGTTTCGTCGCCGCTTTTTCACGCTCGGGCTCAGGTTCGGTCGCGGCGGGCGGTATGGCCTGCGCAGGCGGTTCCGCGGCCTCGGGATAGCTGCCCAGCACGGCGAGCAGTTCGGTCATCTCCCCTAAGTGAGACATGGCGTTCCGCACCGGCGTTTCTTCCGGCGAGCCCAAAAAGTCCAGATAGAACAAATATTCCCAGGGCCTGCCGCGCAGCGGCCGCGACTCGATCTTGGTCAGACTGATGTCGCGAAGCGAAAACGCGGCCAGGCAGCGGAACAGCGCGCCAGGCTGATTGCGCGTGGTGAACACGATGGAGGTCTTGGGCCGCCGGCCCTCGGGATTGGCGCGCTGCCGCCGCGCTTTCGAGTTCAACAGAAAGAAGCGCGTGTAGTTTTCGCGGTTGTCTTCAATCGAGGGGCGCAGAATTTTGGCCCCGTAGTACTCGGCGGCCGCGCGCGAGGCGATCGCGGCGGTGGCGCCGTCGTCCTGCTCCATCACGCGCTTCACGCTGCCCGCGGTGTCGTAGAACGTCTCGGAGCGGATCTGCGGATGCCGCTTGAAAAAGCGCAGGCACTGGTTGAGCGCGACCGGGTGCGATATCGCACGGCGAATCGCGGAGAACTTCGCGTCGGGGTGCCCGATAAGGTTGTGTACGATGCGGACGCGTCCCTCGGCCACAATCGGCAGCTTGAAGTTCAGCAGGTGGTCGTAGTTTTCGTGGACCGAGCCCGCCAGCGTATTCTCGATCGGCACAACCGCGTAGTCGACCTTGGCGTCGGCCAGGGCGCGAAAGACTTCCTCGAACCTCTCGCAAGGCAGGTAGTCGAGGTCTTCGCCGAGCAGCAGCCGGCTGGCTTCCTCGCTGAAGGCGCCGCGGGCGCCTTGAAATGCTACGCGTCGTTTTCGAGCCATGTTTCGATCAGCACAACTTCTGCGGTGAATCGCGACGGAAACGCCGGCCCGGCTGGGGCGGCCAAACAACCGCACCTCGCTCAAACCGTCCAGAAATCGGGGTCCGTCCCCCCGTACCCCATGCCGCCCCTCATTATAGTTGCGCCCGGCGGTTCATTCCTTGAGCTTTCGTTTGGTCTTGATGACAATCGGCGTTCCTTCGAAATCGAACGCCCGGCGTAGTTCGTTGGCGAGGAAACGCTCGAACGAAAAGTGCAGCTTCTCGGAGCGGCGGTTTGTGAAAAACACGAAGGTTGGCGGGCGAACCGAGGGCTGCGTGAGGTAGTGGATCTTCGGCATGCGCGAGCCCGGGAAGCTGGCGCGGTCGAAATCGATCGAAAGCAGAAAGCGGTTCAGTTCCCCGGTCGGAATACGCCGGCTGGCGGCGTGGTACGCCTTGCGAACCAGGGGAAACAGCTTTTGCGTTCCCGCGCCCGTCAAGGCGGAAAGAAACGCCAGCGGCGCATAGTTGAGAAAACGCAGCTCATCGCGGACCTTCTGCAGGAAGGCGGGCCGCTGGCTCAGCGAGGCCTGGTCCCATTTGTTGACGACCAGAATCAGCGCCCGCCCGGCCTCCAGCGCGTAACCCGCGATGGTGGCGTCGCCCGCGGTGACGCCTTCGGCGGCATCGAGCACCAGAAGCACCACGTCGGCCAGGCGGATATGCCGTTGCGCCATCATCACGCTCAGCTTTTCGGCCATCCGAGTGGTCTTGCCTTTGCGGCGGATGCCGGCGGTATCCACAAACTGGAACGTCGTCGCGCCCCGCTCGACATATTCGTCCACGGCGTCTCGCGTCGTCCCCGGAGTGGCGGAAACGATCGACCGCGACTGCCCCGTCAGTCGATTGAGCAAAGTCGATTTGCCGACGTTGGGGCGGCCGATGATTGCTACATGGATGATTTCCTTGCCGCTGGGCTGCTCCTCGTCCGTGACGAAGTCGCGGGTCACGTGCCGCAGCAGGGCCTCGATGCTGAGGCCATGCTCGGCCGACACCGGGAATACCTCGGCGATGCCTAGCTCGAAGAAGCCCGAGGCGAGGATCTCGTGCTTCGGCGTATCGCATTTGTTGACGGCGAGGGTGACCGGTTTCCCGGTGCGGCGCAGGAAATCGGCCAGCTCACGGTCGGTGGAGGTGAGTTCGGCGCGGCCGTCGACCACAAATACGATTTGGTCGGCGGCATCGATGGCGGCGCGTACCTGGCCGTTGATGAGGACTGGAAACTCGTCGGAATCGCCGAACAGCATGCCGCCCGTGTCGATGACGTCGAAGGGGCGGTCCCGGAACCTTCCTGCCAAGCGGATGCGGTCGCGGGTGATGCCGGGTTCATCGCCGACGATGGCCCGCCGGCTTGCGGTTATGCGGTTGAAAAGAGTGGACTTGCCGACGTTCGGGCGTCCCACGATGACGATAGTGGGCCGCGCGAAAGGGCTCATGGTTCGCTCATCATACCATCGCCGGCGCCGCCCGCCGCTGCCTTTCCGGCCGCCGGGCGAAGGTCCCGCGTGGGGGAGGCTAGCGGGCCGCAAACGGGTCTCAACCCGGCCTCGGAACCTTCCCAAGGGAGCGAATCGGGCTGGAAGATCCGCGCGGATTAGAGGTCCCGGCCCGAAATGAAGTCAGCCGGGCGCCGAGAATCGTTATGATTTAGGATTCCCTCGGCCGACGGTTGGGTTGGGCCGGGGCTCCTGTCGGGTTTTTCCAAAGATGGTCAATGAGCAGTACGTTCTAGCTTTTGATGTGGGCGGCACGAAACTTGCCGCTGCCGTCTTCTCCCTCGACCACCGCCGCCTGAGCAAGGTCCAGTCGCTGCCGGCGATGGCCAAGCAGCGGCCGGCGGTTACCCTGATGAACCTCAAGCGGGTGGGTGAGCAGGCGCGCCGCGAGGCCGGCCTCGAAGGCCAGCCGCTGGCGGTGGGGATGGGCAGTCCGGGTCCGCTCGATACCAGAAACGGACGCCTGCTGGCGGTGGACAATCTGCCGCACCTGGCCGGCTTCGATATGGCCGGCTTCATCCAGCGCGAGTTTGGCGCGCCGCTCTACATGGAAAACGACGCCAACTGCTTCGCGCTGGGCGAGGCGATGCAAGGCGCCGGGCGCGGCAAGCCGATCGTCGTGGGCGTTACCCTCGGGACCGGTTTCGGCTGCGGCATCGTCATCAACGGCAAGATCCTCACCGGGGTCACCGACAACGCCGGCGAAGTGGCCTATTGCCCGGTGAGCGGCGGCACTTTTGACGAGATGCTATCCGGCGGCGGCGTGCAGCGCTTCTATACGCGGATCACGGGGAAGGAAGCCCCCCCGCCCAAGGAGATCGGCGAGATGGCCGAGCGCAGCGACGCCGAGGCGCTGGCGACGTGGTACCACTACGGCGTCGCCGTAGGCACGGCGTTGGGCACGATTTCCGCCGTCCTCGATCCGTCGATCGTGGTGCTGGGCGGCTCGGTCGCGCGGCGTCTGCCCTTGTTCCGCCAACCGCTCGAAACCAAGCTGCGGGCGATCCTGGCTCCCCCGGCGGCGGCAAGGATCGAGGTCGCGCCGGCCGAGCTCGACAGCACGGCTGGGGTGGCCGGCGCCGCCGAGCACGCCTTGCAGCACATTCCCAGCGGGCAGGGCCCCTCGTGACGACCAAGGCCGTCTTGCTCGACCTCGGCAACGTCATCGTCGGTCTCGATATGGACCGCTTCTACCGCGCCGTCGCCTTGCTTTGCCCGTTCGGTTTCGAAGAAATTCCCGACCGCATTCGCGACGCCGGGTTGTATGAGCCCTACGAACGCGGCGAGATCTTGAGCGACGAGTTTCACCACCGCTTCTGCGAGGCTTTGCAGATCAACGGGGTAGCGTTCGACGAGTTCGGCCGGCTGTGGGGTGATATGTTCCAACCGGCGCCGCTGCTGTCGAGCGAACTGCTGCGGGGCCTGAGCGCCCGCTACCCGCTGCTGCTGCTCTCAAATACCAACGAGCTGCACTTTCGCTGGATCCGGCGCCACTACCCGCTGCTCGAGCACTTTCGCGACTACGTGCTCTCCTACCAGGTCGGGGCCATGAAGCCTTCGCCCGAGATATATCGGGAGGCCGTACGGCGGGCCGGCTGCGATCCCGAGGAGTGCTTTTTCACCGACGACGTCGCGGAGAACATCGCCGGCGCTCGCCGTGTCGGAATCGACGCGCAGTTATTCGCCGGCGAAGAGCAACTGCAACGGCAACTGGCCGAGCGCGGCCTGCGCTGGGACGCGTAACGCCGGCGCCCCTCCGCGGCTCATTTGGCGAGAACGCCGAGGATCTCCTCCTCGCGCACGATCAGAAGCTCTTCGCCGTCCACGGTAATTTCGGAGCCCGAATACTTGCCAAACAGAACTTTATCGCCGATCTTCACATCGAGCGGTGCAATCTTGCCGTCTTCCAATCGCTTGCCGCCTCCCGCGGCGATGACTTCGCCCTCCTGCGGTTTTTCTTTGGCGGAATCGGGGATGATAATCCCTCCCTTCAACTGCTCCTTGGGTGCGATGCGGCGAACGAGCACGCGATCATAAAGGGGCTTGATCTTCACAGCCGGTTTCCTCCCAGTGAACGCTTCCGAGCCGGCCCCGGATGGGGATCCGGGCGATAACAAAATAGCGGCAGAGGCAGCCTAGCAAGGGCCGCGAAGAGGTGTCAACCATGCCGGTCTTCGACGCTGCGCCGGGGCCCGCACGCGGGTTCGGCTGGGATCGGACAACGATTCCGCGGTAACAATCGTGCCGCGCTCGTTTCCCCAGAGTGTCGGTTTTCCTAAGCCCAAAGAAGACGCCGCTGTGCGTCCGGTGGCGCCTTCGGCGGGCGCCGATAGCGCGGATCGTACGGATCGGCTCCCGACTTGGGGCGGCGGCAGGGCTGGCAGGCCGAGACGCCCGCGTTCGACCCGGTGCAGTCGGGGCGAGCCTCAGCCGATCCCCCTAGCGGGCCGAAGAAGCGAACCTAACAGGAGCCGAACGGCAAAAAACGTCGATATAGTCGATATACTGGAGAAGAGGATCGAACAGATGGCACACGACAACGACGGAAGCAGCTTGGCATGGTTCTTGGCCGGCGCCGCGATCGGAGCAGCCGTGGCGCTGCTCTATGCGCCGCAACCCGGGAATGAGACGCGCGAGGCGATTCGCCGGCGGGCGCTGGAAGAGCGCGAACGGCTGGCAAAGTCGGGCCGTGAAGCGGTGGACCGTGGTCGCGACCTTTACGAGCGCGGCAAGGGTCTGGCCGACGAAGCGTCCGTGCGCTTTGAAAAAGGGAAAGAGGCCGCCACGGATCTCTACCAGCGCGGCAGGGATTGGGCTGACGAGGCTCGCACCTCTCTGCGCGGCGAAAAGAGCGCACCGAGCGAACCATCCGAGGCCACGAATTAGAACGTCCCGGATTGGGGCGGATTGACGCGGCCGAGTGACCCGCCAACCGGCTCATTGCTGCGTGCAGCGTCTCGTTACGGCATTTTCAACCATCGCCACGCCGCGAGGACCGGCGCTGTTCTCGCGGCGATGGCTTTCTGGGCTTCATCCATCCCGCTTCATCCCTTCTCGATCATCCAGGTCGTGGCAGTCCGTTCTGATTCCAACAGGGGCTGCCCTCGTATAGCTCCACGCGTTCCGGGTCGCGCAGCGACTCCGCCAACTGCTCAATCGTCCTCTCCCACACCGGATGAACCAGCGCCGGTGCAATCTCGCGCAACGGGGCCAGCACGAAAAGCCGCTCGTGCATGCGCGGATGCGGAATCACCAGGCCGTCTTCTTCGAGCACCAGGCTGTCGTAGAGCAGAATGTCGAGATCGATCGTGCGGGGGCCGTTTTTGACGCGCGCCGTCCGCCCGAGTTGCCGTTCGATGGATTGCAGCAGCGCCAGCAACTCGCGCGGAGTCTTTGGGGTCGCGATCCTCGCTGTGCAGTTCAGGAACCAGTCCTGGTCCTTGAATCCCACCGGCTCGGTCTTGTAGAGCGACGACACCTCGACCAGGCGGCACGACGCGGCAATTTCAGCGAGCGCTTGTTGAATATGGGCGCGCTTGTCGCCGAGATTCGAGCCCAGCCCCAGCCACGCCTCACTCATGTCTCATCCGTGTGATCTCGACCGCCGTGAGCCGCACGCCGCGGCTGCCCAACGCGCCGGGTTTCGCGATGCGCACGACGACGCCCGTGATGGGCTCGAAGCGCTGTAAAACGGCGGCAGCTACCTCTTCGGCAATCGTTTCGATCAGGCGGTACGCCTTCGCCGCGATGACGCGCGCGGCCACTTCGTGGATTTCCACGTAGGAGACCGTGGCTGCCAGGTCATCCTGCCGGCCGGCGCGGCGAATATCGATCAGGGCTTGCAGGCTCAGGATAATTTCCTGACGCCGGGCGCGCTCTTCCTCCGACACGCCGACGCGGGCCCGAAACGACGCTCCTTCGATGAGGATTTTATCCATTCAAGCCCCACGAATCGCGTCGGCGACGAGCACCGCCTGGCGGCATTCCTTCGGCGCGTGCACGCGGACTACGTCGGCCCCCGCGAGCACCGCGGCGGTCACCGCGCCCAGCGTTCCCCCCAGCCGGTCGCCAACGTCGGCTCCGGTCAGTTTGCCCAGAAACGACTTGCGCGACGGACCCACCAGCAGCGGGTAGGGCAGCGCGGCGAACTCGCGCAGCCGCCGTAAGATCTGCAGATTGTGTTCGGTATTCTTGCCGAATCCGATGCCGGGGTCGATCAGAATTTGCCCCACCCCGGCAGCCGTGGCGCGCTCGGCCTGTGTGGTCAGAAAGCTCTTGACCTCCGCGACGACGTCTTCATAGTGCACGTCCTGCTGCATCGTTTTGGGGAGTCCGCGCATGTGCATGATCACCACGGGCGCCCGATGTTCCGCGACGGCCCCGATCATCGCGGGGTTGGTAAGGCCGGTGATGTCGTTGATGATGTGCGCGCCCGCCTCGAGCGCGCGGCGGGCCGTTTGCGGCTTGTAGGTATCCACCGAAACCGGCACGTTCACCTGCTGCAAGAGGCAGCGCAGCACCGGCTCCAGCCGGGCCCACTCTTCGTCTTCGCTGACGGGATCGGATCCCGGCCGTGAGCTCTCCGCGCCGATGTCGAGGATGTCGGCCCCTTCTTCCACCAGACGTCTGCCGTGCTCCACGGCCGCGGCGGCATCGAGAAACAGCCCGCCGTCGGAGAACGAGTCGGGCGTCACGTTGAGCACGCCCATCAGCAGCGTCCGGTCGAGCCGCAGCACGTGGTCGCGGCACCGCAGGATTTGTTGCTTGGGAGAGCCGGTCATGGGTTGGTCGCGATGCTGGCCGGGCTGGCGGCGGGGAACGAACCGGTGCAGGGCCCCGGTGGAACTCCGTTCGCCGGGCGCTTCTTCATTCTAGGGGTTCGCGGCGCCATCAATGGCTGGGTGGCCTCTGCCCAGCCTGCGTGCGGAATCCATCGTTCGAAAGCGGAAGCCGCCTCGCCGCGAGTGGCAAGATGGCCGCGTGTGGCAAGATACAGGTGGCGACGCGGCCCGCGGCTCTCGGGGTTGGTCCTAGCGCCGCCAGGAAGCGAATTCGGTGGGTGTACTCGATACGGGATCGGAACTGGAACGGCAGCGCCGCGACCCGGCGCCGCTGGTGATCGGGGCCATCGTGGTCCTGCTGGGCGTAGGGGTTGCGCTCTTTCTGTTCTGGCAGTCGCAGCACCGCCAGAAGGCCGGAGCCGTGCTCACGGCCGAGGCCGCCGCCTATCTGCCCTCGCTCGATTTGAGCGGCGTCGAGATGGCAGCCTCCGACACCTTCCTCGAGCAGACTCTGGTCGAGATCACCGGCAAGATTAAGAACAACGGCGACAAAACCGTGGCCCTGGTGGAGATCAACTGCGTGTTTCGAGACATCAACGGCGTCGAAATCGCGCGCGAGCCGCGGGTGGTGATCGGGTCGAAGACCGGCCCCCTTGCGCCCCAGCAGGAAAAGTCTTTCCGGCTGCCCTTCGACAACCTTCCCGCCGATTGGAACCAAGCCTTGCCGAATCTGTTTGTGGCTCAGATTGTGTTTGGCGACTGAAGGCCTTCGTTAGCGCTTGCGCAGCAGCGACTTCACGCCTTCCGCAAGCAATCGTTTCTGATAGGTCTCGGCCTCGCTGACGCTGTTGAAGGGACCCACCACGACGCGATACCAACCATCTCCCTGGTCCGAGACCGCCGCCGGATGTCCCTTGGCACGGAGTTGTTCGACATAAACCTCGGCGTCGCGTTTGACGCGTACGGCGGAGACCTGCAGGTGCGTCGCCTCGGTGACGGCCTGGGCGGAAGGTTGCCGCGCCGGCGGCGATGCCTTGGCGGGGGTAGTGGTTTTGGCCGGCGCCGACGATTTGGGAGGCGGCGAGGTCTTCGTGGGGGCGGGGGTGGCGCGCTTGGGCGGTTCCTGCACGGGCCGCGGCTTCGTCGCTTCGGCCGAGGGCGACGCCTGAGCCACTTGCGGCGCAGGCTCCTTCTTCGTCACCGGCGTGGGCGGCGAGTCGGGTTCCGACTTTGCGCCCGGTTCCGTTTTGGCCGCTTCGCTGGGCGTGGTCGGCTTCGGCGCGTTCTGAAACAGCGCGTCGGGAAGCTGCACGTCTTTGCCCGGCTCCTCGACCGGCTCGGCGCCGGCCACCTCCCGGGTGCGGCCGTTCTCGCCCCGGCTGTACCCTACCGTGTAGCCGAACGAAAAGAAGACTCCGAACAGGACGACCACAAGGAAAAACAGGCTGAGCAACTGCTTGTTGCCTAACACAAGTTCAAATTCTTCTTCTTGACGTGGGGACATGGCTGAACCCAATTGTAACGCCTAGCAAAACATCGTAATCGGTTCCGTTTCGGAAGAATACTCCGCTCACCACGGTAGCGCAACTGCGGCCGTGAAGCAAAAGGTCCCCGCAAGTTCGCAACGGTGGCCGCAAGTCCTAGGTGGCGCTCGGCTTGTCCTCCGCCTTGCCGGCGTCCACCCGCTTGTCGATGCCGAGGTCGGCCCAGGCAGCCAGCCCCCGGAACAGGTCCAGAGGCAGCGGAAATACGATCGTGGTGTTCTTTTCGGCGCCGATCTCGGTCAGCGTCTGTAGATAGCGCAGAGTGACCGAGGTCGGTTGCCGGGAGAGCATCTCGGCCGCCTCCGACAGCTTTGCCGACGCCTGCAACTCGCCCTCGGCGTGAATGATTTTGGCGCGGCGTTCGCGCTCGGCCTCGGCCTGGCGCGCGATCGCCCGGATCATCTGCTCGGGCAGGTCCACCTGCTTCACTTCCACGGCCTGCACCTTGATGCCCCAGGGGCCGGTGTGCTCGTCGAGGGTCTCTTGCAGGCGTGCGTTGAGCATTTCGCGGTGGCTCAGCAACTCATCGAGGTCAGCCTCGCCGAGTATCGAGCGCAAGCGCGTCTGGGCCAGTTGCGAGGTTGCGTTCACGTAGTAAGCGACTTCGATCACCGCTTTCTGCGGGTCGATGACCCGGAAAAATACGACCGCGCTGACCTTCACCGTCACGTTGTCCCGTGTGACGACGTCTTGCGGCGGCACCTCCATGGTTTCGACGCGCAACGACATGCGCACCATGCGGTCGATGGGGGCGAACACCAGCACCAGGCCCGGCCCTTTGGGGCGCGGCAGCACCCGCCCGAGCCGGAAAATCACGCCCCGTTCATACTCGGCCAGAATCTTGACGCAGTTCACCAGATACAGGCCGATGACGACAAAAATTAACCAGCTTAGATCCATGATCTCTCCTCCCACCGCCCAAACCGCGGGTACGAACCGGGCGACTTGACGGTACCGGAGCGCCCGGGCGGAGTCAAACCGCCGCAACGCGGTCTTTGGCTGCGACCGCCGCGACGGTCAGCAGCAGACCGTCGATGCCCACAATGCGCACCTTGGCGCCGCTCGCAATAGGCTGCTCGGACTGGGCGTTCCACCATTCACCATGGACGAACACCCGGCCTGTGGCGTGGATATCCGTTCTGGCGACACCAATCTCGCCGACCATCGACTCGGCGCCGGTGGCGACTTTATAGCGGAACGACTTGACCGCCAGCCGCAACAGGAAGATGGTGATCAGCGCGAACGGTAGCGTGACGGCGACGGCCGTACCCCAGCCGATGGAGAGCTCCGGCACATCGGTATCGATCAGCAGCACGGTTCCGAGCACCATGGCGATGACTCCGCCGGTGGCTAGGATCCCCCCCGAGGTCACCGTTGCTTCCAGGATGAAACAAGCCAGACCCAGCCCGATCAAAGCGGCGCCCGCCCAGTTGATCGGCAGCAACGAGAGCGCCATCAGGCTGATGATGACGACGATGCCGCCGGCCACGCCCGGAAAAATCAGCCCCGGGTGCGTGAACTCGATGTAGACACCCAGCAGGCCGAGGATCAGCAGCATAAAGGCCAGCCCGGGGTCGGTGAGGGGAAGCAAAGTACGCTGCCGCAGGGTCAGCTCGAACGGGTAGGTCACTGCGTTGGCCAAGTGCAGCGTCTGCTGCTCGCCGTGGAAGCGGGTGATGGTGCGGCCGTCCAATTGACGCAGCAGGCCGGGGACATCGTCGGCAACCACGTCGATCAAGTGGTCGTCGAGAGCTTCCTGCTCGGTAAAGGCCTTGCTTTCGAGTACCGCCTGTTCGGCAATCTCCGCGTTGCGGCCCCGTTTTTGCGCCATCGCTCGCACTGCGGCCGCCGCGTCGTTGCCGACCTTCTGCTTCATGACCTCGTCCATCTGGCCATTCATCAGGACTGGGTGGGCAGCCCCGGTATTGGTCCCCGGCGCCATGGCCGCCACGTCGCCCGCGATCAGGATCATGAAGCCCGCCGAGGCCGCACGGCCGCCGCTCGGGGTCACATAGGTGATCACGGGGACTCGCGAAGCAATGATCTTCTGGATGATTTGCTGGGTGGCGCTCAGTAATCCACCCGGGGTGTTGAGCCGGATCAGAACGGCGGCCGCGTTGTCGTGCTCGGCTTGCGCAAGACCCTGGCCGACGATTTCCGCCGTCAGGGGATGGACAACCCGGTCGATGTCGATCTCCATCACCCGGGGCGACTGGGCCTGAACGCCGGTTGCTACAGCAAGCAACACGGCAAGCCGACCCAAGGAACAGGCTAAGTTGCCTGATTTCATGGGTTTCTATCTTGATTCTAGCACATCGCCGGGAAGCCCGCGGCCGTGGCACAGACAATCCTGTCTGTCCAAACCAGGCCGGGCCCGCCCCCCCCATTTGTGCCCTCGGCGATTCGTGCGGCCGCCCATTCCTACCCTCGACCCTTGCATGTCAACTCCAGCGGCCAAGCCGCCCTTATTCCTACTCGGCGGCCCGCCCGCTATAATGATCCAGCCCGGCCGGAAGCCAGGCTGGCTCGCCAGGGGCTTCCACCGCGACCGCGGGCAGCGAGCGGAAAATGAAACATAGGCGCTGGGACGACATCGAATACGAAGAGCTCAGCCCTGGCATCGCCCGGCGCGTGCTGCACGGCGACGGCTTGACTGTGGCTCGTATCTATTTGAAAAAAGGGGCGATCGTCCCACTCCACCGGCACGTCAACGAGCAGCTCAGCTACGTGCTCGAAGGCCGCCTGCGGTTCGATTTTCCGGATTGCCAGCAAGAGGTCGCCGCCGGCGAGACGCTGCAGATTTCGGCCAACGAGCCCCACGAAGTTGAAGCGCTGGAGGATTCGGTGGCGCTCGACGTATTTCAGCCGGTTCGCGAGGACTGGCTGCGGGGAGAGGATTCCTACCTACGGGAACCCAAATCCAGGGTCTAAGCGTAATAAGATAGAGACTTAAGTCCGTTCCGGCACTTCCGGGGGTCGCCCGTTTTCTCAGCCCGTCCGCTTCGTAATCCGACGCAAGCCGAAAGCCATGGATTTTGGAATCCGGGGCCACGTTGGCGTGGTCATGGCGTGCAGGTTGCGTCATGGACCGCCCAGCCAGGAGCTTTGTGCGGCAGGCCAACCCTCCAGCAGAGTTGAGTTTGCCGGCACAGGCCGTGCGGCGGCGACGTGGAAGCAGAATACAACAGGTTGACATGACTCGACGAAGGTTAAAGAGTTTCGCCACGTTGCGAGCGATCGCTCTCAGCGTGATGGCCATGTGCATTGTGGGCGCGGAGGCCTCCGCCGAGCCTGTCTGGGTGAACAAGCAAGGGGCGCGTCTGGTGATCGGCCAGCCGAGCTTCACGCGGCAGAGCCCGACTCCGGACCAGGAAGTGGTCGGCGCGGTGGGCGGCATCGCCGTGGCGGGTGACCGGTTGTTCGTGGCCGACGGCAACAAAGTCGGCGCGCTGGCCGGCGGCGACGTCGTGTCGGGCACGGCGGTCACGCGGGTGAGCAACCACCGGGCGTTGATCTACAACAACCTCTCCTCGTTCGTTCCTGATCCCGATGCGGCGTTTCCTCAAGGCAAGCTGTGCCCGGCTTGCGTGGGTATTGCCGATGTCGTTTTGGGCCAGGACGACTTCGAGGTCCACGACCCCCACCTGTCGCAATCGGGCTTGCAGAACCCCACCCAGGTCGCCAGCGATGGCAACTTGCTGGTGATCTCCGACACCGATAACAATCGCGTGTTGATCTGGCGGCAGATTCCGACGACCAACAACCAGCCCGCCGATGTCGTTCTGGGCCAGCCGGATTTCACGACCAACCTTCCCGCCACCACCCAGGCAGGGATGCGCGGGCCGCAGGGCGTCTGGATCGACAACGGCAGGCTCTACGTCGCCGACACGGTCAATGGCCGCGTGCTGGTCTGGAACAGCATCCCGGCCGCCAACGGAGCGCCGGCGGATATGGTGTTGGGTCAGCCGGACTTCGATACGCGCCCCGAGCCCGATCTGACGCAATCGAACTTCGAGCCCCAGGCCGACCGCATGCTGGATCCGGTTTCGGTCACCATCAGCAACGGCCGCATGTTCGTGTCGGACCTGGGATTCAATCGCGTCTTGATCTTCCTCACGGTGCCAACCCAGAACTCCGCGCCGGCCGACGTGGTGGTGGGCCAGCCCGACATGGTCTCGGGCACGACCAACAACACCTCCGCCCTCTGCGAGTTGCTTCCCGAAGACGCCCAGCCAGGCAGCGGCATCGCTGTCGAGGCTCCCACCGACACCAACGGCGACGGCAAGATCGACTCGAATGACACCTATCCCCGGCAATACCCGCGGCGCTGCGAAAAGACGTTGAACTTTCCGCGCTTCGCGCTGTCGGATGGCCAGCGGCTGTTCATCGCCGATGCCGGCAACGACCGCATTCTCGTCTACAACCAGATCCCGCTCGAAAACGGCGCCCCTGCCGATACGGTAATCGGTCAGGCCGACTTCCAGAAACTCGAGGAGTCCGATGGCGCCAGCGGCCTGCGGTCGCCGACCGCGCTGGCTTACGACGGAACGAACCTCTACGTGGCCGACCCGTTTTCCAGGCGCGTACTGGTCTTCACACCGGGCGAGGACCGGATCACCCAGGACGGTCTGCGCAACGCCGCCTCGTTCACGGTTCACTCGCTGGCCTCGGTGACCTTCGACCAGGACCCCGAGACGGACCAGACGGTCACCATCACCGTGTCGGACGCTAATACGCGGTTTCCCGAGGTCAGCTACGAGTACACCGCCCAGGAGGGCGACACGAATCTGGTCGTTCGCAACACGTTGCTGGACATGATCAACGCCGATGCGGCCAATGGCGGACCGGTCTATGCCAAGCCCATTGAGGGGGAGGGCGTCCACGCCATCGCGCGCGTCGAGTTTGGCGGCGAGGGGCAGGCCGGCGATACGGCGACGCTCAAGGTCGGCGACGAGACCTATACGGCCGCGCTGCAGGCCGGCGACCCGCCCGAGCGCATGGTCGACCGGCTGCTGTTCTTCCTCAATGCGAACCCGAACTCGATTGTGGTTGCCGAGCGCGAGATCGATACCGAGAATACGTTGTTGCTGACCTCACGGCTGGTGGGACCCTCCTCCAACGGGATCCCGGTCCAGGTCACGCTATCGCCCGGCGCCAAGCTTACTGCCGAGGTGGACGAGTCCCTGCACGGAGGTTCGTTCCCGTATGCCATCCGGCTTGTGGCGGCCGAAGAAGGGCCGCTTGGCGAGGACGTCCGCTTGACCGCCGGAGTGACGGGCACGGGCATGACGGTCACCAGCTCGGGTAGCCAGTTCTCGATCGGCAGCGATGCCCGCGAATTGCCTCCCGGCACGATGGGCGCGCTGTTCGGCAACGATCTTGCCGACGGGACGTATACGCCTCCCGAGGGTACGACCAACTTGCCCAAGGAACTCGGCGGCGTGCAGGTTTACGTCAACGGCGTCCTGAGCCCGCTGTATTCGGTGTCGCCCGAGCAGATCAATTTCCAGGTGCCCTGGAACGAGCAAGGTGACAGCATCAGTGTCGCCGTGCGGCGCACCCTAGCCAGCGGGGAAGTGCAGATGAGCGCGGCGCGCGCCACGCCCGCCACGCGGGCGGCCCCGGGGTTGTTTGGCTTTCCCGGCGTGGAGCCGCGCCCGGGAGTCGTGTTGCATGGTTCGGGCCAGGCCCAGGGCACGGTCGCGCTGGCGTCGCCTAACGGTGAAGTTGGCGATGACAATACCGAAGGAAGCTTTGTGATCGATCCGCCGGGTGTCGATGTCACGATCAACATCAACGGCCGCAACTACCTCTACGTGACGCAGCAGGACGACACGCTCTCCACGGCGCGCGATCACATGGTGTCGCTCATCAACAATGCCAACGACCGTCGCGGCGATCCCGACGTCGTTGCCGTGCCGGGCGAAGAGGGCTTCTTTTCCGCGCGCGCCGACGTCGAGTTTGCCGGCGACATTCAGGCCGGCGACACGGTGTCGATCAACATCCGGGACCGTGTTTATTCCTACACCGTGAAGGAAGCCGACACGCTGACGATCGTGCGCAACATCCTGGTCCAGCGCATCAATCTGGGACCCGAGTCCAACGGGCTGGGCGATCCGGAGGTCACGGCGCGGCGCCTGGACGACGTGGGCCTGGTGCGGCTCGAGGTGGTCGCGCGCGATCTGGGTACCAACGGCAACGAGATTCCGTTTACGACGACGGTGACCCCCGATTCGGCGTTGATCACGGCCACCAGCAGCGTGGAGGACACGGGCGTGCTGGGAGGCGGCCAGACGCCGCCGGTCGTCAAGCTGCTGTCGCGAGTCAGCAGCACCGCCGCCAACCAGATCACCTACTCCGCCAGCTCCAGCGACGAGGGCCGGCTGACGGTCACCGCCGGCAGCACGAACCTGTGCTGCGGCAACGAGCCGTATTCGCTGGTGAGCGAAGACAACCCCGCCGTTCCGGGCGAAAGCATTATCGTCATGGGCACCGGCCTCGGGCTGACCTCGCCCCAACCTTCCGACGAAGGGCTGGAGTCGGGCGAGCCGACACCGCCGTCTCCGTTGTTCAACGTGCCGCTGGTGTCCGACGATTTTGTTTCGTCGCTGGCCGGGGGCAAGACCGCTACCGTGGAATTCGTGGGACTGATGCCGGGCATGGTCGGTATCTATCAGGTGAATCTGAAGCTGAACGACGACTTGCCCGACGACCACAATACGCCGCTGGCCATCTACCAGGTGCGGTACGCCAGCAACACGATTACTTTCCCGGTAAAGAACCTCAAGCCGCGCAAGACCGCGGCCACCGAAACGACCGACGAGGAAGAGGACGCCGGGGACAACTGACCTTACCCGCGCGTCTGAGGAGGTTCGGATGCTCAAAGCCGGCGATAAGGCTCCCGATTTCCAGGCACTCACCGACGCTGGCGACACGGTCAGCCTGAAAGACTTCCGCGGCAAGAAAGTCATTCTGTATTTCTATCCCAAGGACAATACGCCGGGCTGCACGCAGGAAGCCTGCGACTTCCGCGACTCCATGGCAGGGTTCGACAAGAAGGGCGCTGTCGTTTTAGGCGTCAGCCCCGACGGCGTCGCCTCCCACCAGAAGTTCAAGGCCAAGTTTGAGCTGCCCTTTCCCCTGCTGGCCGACGAAGACCACAAGATTGCGGAGGCCTATGGCGCCTGGGGCGAGAAGTCGATGTACGGCCGCAAGTTCATGGGGATCATTCGCTCGACGTTCCTCATCGACGAAAAGGGCAAGATCGCCGCAGCTTTCGAAAAAGTCAAAGTCGGCGGCCACGTGGACGAACTGCTAGGCAAGATCTAAAGGCCGGCCGGCCGCCAAAACCGACCCAGGCCGGGCTGGCGCATCTTCCCCCCAACTAAGCGCGCCACCCAACGAGGCGCATCGCCCAACCAAGCGCATCTCACCCCAACAAGAAACAGAGCCGCAGGCGTAAACCGGCGGGCCGAAGCCGCACAAGGCCGGGCCGACTTCTCGGGCGCGTTTGGCCGGTCTCAAAAAACCCTTGACTCTCTAGTTGACTACAGGGTTTACACTGAGATCGTGGCGGTTCCCAACAAACAAACATCCTCGGGGCTCTTCAAAATCGGCGAGGTCGCTGCGCGCTCGCAGTGCGGCGTGGAGGCGCTTCGCTTCTACGAAAGCCGCGGGCTGCTCGAACCGGCCGGGCGCACCGCGGCCGGCTACCGGCTCTACGACGCGGCGGTGTTCGAGCGGCTTGACTTCATCAAGAAGGCGCAGGCGATCGGCTTCAATCTCGAGGAGATTTCCAGAATCATTGCCGACGCTCGCCACGGGCTGCCCTGCGCCGAAGTCCGCCGGCTGGCGGCCGAGAAACTCGCCGAGCTGGACCGGCGGCTGGCTGAATTGAAGCGCTATCGCCGCGAGCTCAAGGAAACCGTCGACGCCTGGGCGCAAGTTGGAGAGAAAGAGGGCGTTGTCTGCGGCCTCATCGAAGGTTTGAAGCCGGTGGCCAACGAGCCGTTGGCCAGGGAACGCGCCGCGCTTCGTCCGGCAAAGACCGTCCGCAAGGGAAGGAGGGCATGATGACCCACCACACGACTGAGATGCAAACCGGCGCTAGCGCGCAAGACGTGCGCCTCAAGGTCACCGGGATGACCTGCAACAACTGCGCCAACCACGTCCAGAAGGCGTTGCTGTCGGTGTCCGGCGTGGAAGCCGCGGAAGTCGATCTGGCCGGGGCGTCGGCTAGCGTTCGTGTGGATTCCTCGCGGGTCACCGCTGAACAGCTTGAACAGGCCGTGCAAGCCGCCGGATACCAGGCCGCACTCGTCGCGCCGGGAAGCGAGGATACCGCGAGTGCGCCCGCGAAACCAAAACCGGCCCATACAGGACTCGTGACCCTGGGCGCCGCCGCCCCGCCCAAGCGTGCGCCTCTGACGTCGCTTTCTCCCGCCGCTGTGGCCCCATGGCCCGCTGCGATGGTCTCTGGGATCGCTCCCGCCGCGCCCGCGAAAACCAACCCGCCGGACGAGACGGCTTCCAGGTCGCCGGTGCCCGAAACACAGACCGCGGACCTGCTCATCCGCGGCATGACCTGTGCCGGCTGTGTCCACACCATCGAGTCGCGCGTGAAATCGCTGGACGGCGTGAGCCAATGCGAAGTGAACCTGGCGACGGGAACGGCCACGGTCGCCTATGACCCCGAACGAGTCGGGTTGGAGAAGATCCGCCAGACCATCGACGACGCCGGCTACGAGGCTCGCGAGCCGATGGCGGGCCACGACCATGGCGGCGACGATACCGAGGAAGAAACGCGCGAGTGGAAGCGAAAACTAATCGTCTCGGCCGTGTTCACGCTGCCCTTGCTGGTGATCGCGATGTCGCATGGCGCGATTGCGTTCCCGGGTGTGCACTGGGTGCAACTGGCGTTGACCCTGCCGGTGGTGGTCTACGGCGGCGGCAAGTTCTACCGCCTGGCATGGTCGGCCACGCGGCATGGCGCCGCGGACATGAACACGCTCATCGCCGTGGGGACCGGCGCCGCATTCCTGTACTCGACGGTGGCAACGATCGCGCCGGGGCTGGTGGAAGCCGGCTTGGCCGGCAATGCGGCGGCTCACCCGGTGCCGGTCTACTTCGAGACGGCCGCGGCGATCATCGTGCTGATCGCGCTGGGAAGGCTGCTCGAAGCCCGCGCGCGCGGCCGCACATCGTCGGCGATCCGCAGCCTGATGGGCCTGCAGGCCAAGACGGCGCGGGTGGTTCGCAACGGCGAAGAGGCGGACGTGCCGCTGGAAGAAGTCCAGGTCGGCGACGTGGTCATCGTCCGGCCGGGCGAAAAAATTCCCGTGGACGGCACAGTGATTGACGGCCGTTCGACGATCGATGAATCGACCCTCACCGGCGAGAGTATCCCGGTGGACAAATCCTCCGGTGACGAGGTCTTTGGCGGAACGCTCAACAAGACCGGCAGTTTCCGGTTCGAAGCGCGCAAAGTGGGCAGCGCGACGGCGCTGGCGCGGATCATCGAGCTGGTGAAAAAAGCGCAGGGCTCCAAAGCGCCGATCGCGCGTCTGGCCGACGTCATCAGCGGCTATTTCGTGCCGATCGTGATCGGCATCGCCGTGGTGACGTTCGCGGCCTGGTATGCACTTGCGCCGCCGGACATCGCGCTGCGCATGGCGGTGATCAACGCGGTCGCGGTGCTGATCATCGCCTGCCCTTGCGCGATGGGGTTGGCGACGCCGACGGCCGTCATGGTTGGCATCGGCCGCGGCGCCGAGAACGGCATCCTGGTCAAGAGCGGCGGCGCGCTCGAAGTGGCGCGCAAAATCGATGTTGTCGTGCTCGATAAGACCGGCACGATCACCAGCGGCAGGCCGCGCGTCACCGACATCGTTCCGCTCACCGGACTCTCCGAGACCGAACTGCTGCACGCGGTTGCCTCCGCGGAGAAGCGCTCCGAGCATCCCCTGGCCGAAGCGATTGTGGAACACGCGTCGTCGGACGATTTTCGTCCGGCCGACGCCGAGTCGTTCGAGGCGCTACCGGGCAACGGCGTGCGGGCCCGCATTGTCGGCAAGGAGTGGCTGATTGGCAAACAATCGCTCCTGACCGAGCAAGGGATCGACGTCGCGCCCGGCGAGTCAACGGCGGACCGGCTGGCCCAGGGCGGAAAGACCGTGGTGTTCGCGGCCAGCGAAGGCAAGCTGGCCGGCCTGATCGCCCTCGCCGACACGCCCAAACCGGGGGCAAAGAAAGCGATTCAGCGGCTGCGCGAGATGGGCCTGGAAGTGGCGATGATCACCGGCGACAACCGGCAGACCGCGCAGGCGATCGCCGCCGAGGTGGGCATCGAGAAGGTCCTCGCGGAGGTGCTGCCGGACCGCAAGGCCGAGGAAGTGCGCCGGCTGCAAGCCGAAGGCCGCACCGTGGCGATGGTGGGCGATGGCGTCAATGACGCGCCCGCGCTGGCGCAAGCCGATCTGGGCATCGCGATCGGCGCCGGCACCGATGTGGCCATCGAGACCGCCGACATGGTGCTGGTGCGCAACGAGCTGGGCGACGTCGCCGCCGCCATCGAGCTTTCACGCCGTACGCTGCGAACCATTCGCCAGAATCTGTTCTGGGCCTTCGCCTACAACGTGGTGGGCATTCCGCTGGCGGCCGGCGTGTTCTACCCCTGGACCGGATGGCTGCTGTCGCCGATTGTGGCGTCGGCGGCGATGGCGTTCTCGAGCGTTTCGGTGGTTTCCAACAGCCTGCGGCTGCGGTCGTATCGGCCGCGGGTTGGGTGAGGTTTGGCTAGCTGGTCCCGCGACCGGGGGCAGGAGGTTTCCCAAGCCTTGCACGCCATGGAACTTGCTTGCACAGGCCGGAGGCCTGCGTCACCTTGTTGCCCTGGCGGATGGCGGAGGTCTTGGGCTTTACGTCAGATCGATGCGCTTCACGCGGATCTTTTCGTCGTCGTAGACGCCCAGGCCCATGTTGCCGGCCAGCTCGATGTGCTCCACCTGGCAATTGAGCCATTGGCTATCCGCGTCGGGCTTGAGCAGCGCGATCGACGGCACACCGACTTCCGCGCGCTTCTTGTCGATTTCCTTCCAACCCGTCTTATCGAGCGATACCGGGTCGGTGGCGAAATACATCGTCTTGTGGGCCCACATGTACTTGTGAACCTTGCCTCCCGGCCCGCCGTGATAGGCCGCCTTGACGCCGTCGAGGACGTTGAGGACAACCTTCTCGCGAACCACCGGCAGATCGACGATCGAGGGAATGAAGATGCCGCAGGCGTTGGCGGTAGGCGTGGAGTGGCTGCGGTTGACGTTGTTGACAAGGCCGTGGGAGAGGTTTTTCAGAGCCAGCGTCACGCCCGCCGACTGGTGATGCTTGAGCACGCACACGTTGACGAGCTTGTTGATTTCCTTGGTCAGGAACCGCGAGGCGTAAGACCGCCGGATGTGCGGGTCGTCGGCCTGGTAATCCTTCAGGTAATCGGGATTGATCAGCGGCAGCTCGCGGTAAATGTCGGGGTCGTAGCCGTCCATATCGAGTTGGACGTTGAGGTACTTCTCCGAGGCCGACATCCAGCGCACGCCGTCGGGTAGCCACTTGTCGAACCCCGCCTTCAAGAATTCCTGGTGGTAACGGTCGTAGGCGACGATGTCGCGGCGCTTGACGCCGGCCTTCTCGAGGCCGTCAACAATGGTGTGCACCACCTCGGGCGCTGAAATCAGATAGGGCGCGCCCACCGGGTTGAGCTTGATGCCGACCACGTCGCCGGGCTCGAAGAACTGCCGCCAGGCGTCGGTCCAACTCTCGGCGTGGGTCAACTCCAGCATGCCGCGCTCCATCATCTGGCGGACAGGCTCGGCCTGATACTGGTCGCCGACGATGCTACCGTCGTGGTGGATCGCCACGACGCGCCCCGGGTAGGGGCCGGGTATGCCCAATTTCGCGGCGGACTTGGAGGATGCTGCTGTTTCCTGGGACACCGCCTTCTGGCATGCGGCAGCGGTAGCGGCAAGCGACGCTGCCAGGAAAGCTCTACGATCAAACGCCATCACGACCTCCTCAGCGGTTCTGGCATTCATTCTAGCTCGGCTTGCTTGCTCGGGTCGAACTTGCGGCGAAAAGTCGTCACCGTGGCGGCGCGCTTGCGCCTGGGAAATGGGGAATCCAACACAGCCTCATGCCGGCTGTTCCGGCGCTTTCCCTTCCTGCTCCACCTCGCGGCCGACCACGCTGATCAGCTTCTCGCCGGCCCTCGGCTTCGGCTTCGAGTCCGCCGTGATGACGCGCAGGTCGCCGGCCGCGGTGGTGGCAAACAGCGGCATCACCTCGCCGCCGTAGCGCGCCAGCAGGTTGTCGTAGGTAAACTTTTCGGTCAGGTTGGTCTTCTTGATCGTCCATCCGGCGGAGAACTTCTCGCTGAGCGATTGGTAGGTTGCCTGTGGCGAGAACAGAGAACGGCCGCTGAGGTACTGCGGCGCGAGCCAGGTGCGTTTCTTGCGATCGACGGTGGTTGGTGGAGGAAGCTGAAAGACGTGATCGCGCCCGAACGTAGCCGCGAAGTGTACCGCGGCGAGCGAGTTGGCTTCGTCGTTGGAGGTCAGCGCCAGCAGGTACCCAATGCCGTAGAGTTCCACTTCATCGTGTATGTATTCGGAAAGAATGGCCCCGTAGTAGGCGGGCAGATTCTCCATGTGGGCCGCCGAGACGTTCTCCCAGTTGCTGTCCGCCAGGGCAACCTGCAGCTTCTCCTGTTGCAGAGCCGCCGCGATCTCGCGCGCCCACGAATGCGCGCCGACGATCAACGCCCCTTGTGGTTTCGGCTCGGCAAGGCCCAAGCGGCGCGCGACCAGAAACGCAGTCGAGCCGTAAACGGCCGAGGTGCCGATGATGACCAGAAAGGTGATCGGAACGAGAACCTGCCCCTGCTCATAACCGTGCCGCACCAGTTCGGACGCAAAGATCGACGACACGGCGGCGGCCACGATGCCGCGGGGCGCCATCCAGGCCATGAACAGGCGCTGCTCGCGGTCCAGTTTCGTCCCCAGGCTCGATATCCAGACCGCCAGCGGCCGCACGATCACAATCAAGGCAGCCACGAAGACCGCGTGCCGCCAATCCAGCTGCGCGAGGTCTTCGGCGCGGATGCGCGCCGCCAGCAGAATGAACAGGCTGGAGATAATCAGCACCCGCAGGTTTTCCTTGAACTCGATGATGTGCCGCACCGGGTACCAGCGCTGGTTGGCCAGGGCGATGCCCATCACCGTTACGCCCAGCAATCCCGCTTCGCTCCGCATTTCGTTGGACACCAGGAAAACCGCGACGACAAGCATCAGCGAGACGGGGTTCTGAAGAAAATCGGGAATCCAGTATCGCTTCAAGGCGACGATCGCGATGCCGGCCCCGAGCAGCCCCACACCCGTGCCGACGCCCAGGGTTTCAAAAAAAGCCGACACCGCGGTTTTCGTATGGGCGGTCTCCCCACCCAGCAGGATCGCTTCGAAAACCAGAACGGCCAGAATCGCGCCTACCGGATCGTTGAGAATCCCTTCCCATTTGGCGAGCGAGCCGACATCGCCCTTAGGCCGCACGTGGCGCAGCAGGGGCAGCACGACGGTGGGGCCCGTCACGACGAGAATAGCTCCCAACAGCACGGCGAGCTGCAAATCGAGGCCCAGCAGAAAATAGGCCAGTGCGGCCGTCGCGGCCCAGGTCACGGCAACGCCGATCGTCACCAGGTTGCGCAGGCTGGCGCCGATTTCACGCAGCTCCTCGATTTCCAGGCCCAGGCCGCCCTCGAACAGAATCACGGCGACCGAAAGCGAAACCACCGGCTGCAGAAGGTTTCCAAACAGAGCGTCGGGATCGAGCCAGCCGGTTACCGGACCGGCGACGAGGCCCGCCAGCAGCAGCAGCACGATGGACGGCAGATGGATCTTCCAGGCCAGCCACTGCGCCGAGACGCCCAGGATGATCACCAGAGCCAGGCCGACGACGCTATGTTCCACAGGGTCTCTCTCCGTTTCGGCTGGGAAGGCGGCCGCACCCGCGTTACCGGCACGGCGGTACGGTTCCGGTCGATGGCCCACCGCCGGTTAAGTTGCGCAAGCCTGCCGGGCGGGCTTGACCACTCCTTAGGAGCCAAGAACCCCCAAGGAGCCAAGCGCTCCCTCAGGAGCCAAGCGGTAGGAAGTATTGCGTGCCGCGCACCGGCCGCGTCAGTTCCTGCAGCAACTCCTGCAGATCGGCGGGGTTGTGCACGAAGTCCACCTTGGAGGTGTCGACCACCAGCACGTCGGCCTGCTTGTAGTGCGCGAAGAAATGATCGTAGGCGCGCATGACCTCCTGCAGGTATTCGTTGGAGATGCGCGCCTCGGAAGCGATGTTCTTGCGGCTGATGCGCTCGCGCAGCACCTGCGGCGACGCCTTCAGATAGACCACCAGGTCGGGGTCGGGCACCTGCTCTTTGAGGAAGCCGTAGTACTTGTCGTAGACGGCCAACTCTTCATCGCTCAGCCCGAGGTAGGCGAACAGCTTGTCTTTCTCGAAAAGATAATCGGCGACGACGGGCGTTCGCGAGCTGTCGATGTTGGCGGCCTGCAATTGCTGGAAGCGCGCGATGAGGTAGTACATCTGGGTGCGGAACGCCGCGCCCTCCTGGCCCTGGTAGTAGGCGTCCAGGAAGGGATTGTCCTCGGAATCGAGCATCGTGCGGGCGTGAAGGCGTTCCGCCAGCGCCCGCGTCAGGCTCGATTTGCCGACTCGCAGCGGTCCTTCGATCACAATGAAGCGGCCTGCGCTCATAGCTAAAGGTTACTTGACTGGGTTAGGGTTTTGCCGGACCGAGCAAGCGCGCGTTGGCAGGCTGGCTGGGTATGGTTCACGACTTCGGAGGCGAGCCACCACCGGACACCGTGCCCGGTCCGGGGCCCCCACTTGCTGACACCCACGGCCCCCATGGCGGCGGCTCCCCGATCAGAACTCCAAAGCTTTCTGAGAGCGATGCGGCAGATCGATGCCGAAATACTCAAACGCCAGGCGCGTACCAACGCGTCCCCGCGGCGTGCGGTCCAGAAAGCCCAACTGCATCAAATAGGGCTCGTAAACCTCCTCGATCGTGTTGGCGTCCTCGCCAACCGACGCCGCGATCGTGTTGAGCCCTACCGGTCCGCCGCCATATTTGCCCAGAATCGTCCGCATGACCTTCTGGTCGACTTCATCGAGCCCGAAGTGGTCGACTTCGAGCAAATCGAGTGCCGTCTGCGCTACATCGCGCGCGATGCGGCCGTCGGCGCGCACCTGCGAATAGTCCCGCACGCGCCGTAACAGCCGGTTAGCGATGCGCGGCGTGCCGCGACTGCGCTTGGCGATCTCGTCGGCGCCCTCGGCGTCGATTTCCACCTGCAACAACCGTGCCGAGCGGTAGACGATCGAGGCCAGCTCGGGCACGTTGTAGGGATTCAGCCGCAGCGTCAGCCCGAAGCGGCCCCGCAGCGGCGCGCTGATCAGCCCCGCCCGCGTGGTCGCCCCAATGGCCGTAAACGGCGGCAGCGGGATCGAGTGCGTACGCGCGCCCGGCCCGGCCCCCACCATCAGATCCACCCGAAAATCCTCCAGCGCCGAATAGAGCATTTCTTCGACATCGGGAAACAGGCGGTGGATTTCGTCGATGAAGAAAACCTGCCGGCTCGCCAGGGTGGTCAACGCGCCCGTCAAATCCAATTTTTTCTGCAGCACCGGGCCCGAGGTGAAATCGACCTTGACCCCCAGCTCGTTGGCGATGATCGCCGCCAGCGTGGTTTTTCCCAGGCCCGGAGGGCCATAGAGTAGCACGTGGTCGAGGGCCTCGCCGCGGCCTTTGGCGGCCTCGATGGCGATCGACAGGATTTCCTTGACCTTGGGCTGCCCAACGAACTCGGCCAGCGTTTGCGGCCGCAGGCTCAGGTCAAACTGTTGGTCTTCGTCTTGCAGAGCGGCTGAGACGATGCGGCTATCCGTCATGCCTGCGCCTTAGCGACCGATCAGCTCCATCGAACGGCGAAACAACGGCTCGAATTCGCGGCCGATTCCGGCCTCCAGGGCCTTGCGTACGGCCGCCTGCGCCGCGTCGCGGGTGCAACCGAGGTTTTGCAGGGCGGAAATGACATCCTGCTCCACGCCGTCCTGCGGACTGGCCGCAGCGGCATCGGCGTCGGGCTCCAGCGCACCCAGCTTTTCGCGAAGCTCCAGGACAATGCGCTCGGACCCTTTGCGCCCCACTCCCGGAATTCGCGTCAACCGCTTGGAATCCCCCGAGCGAATCGCAGCCAACAACTCTTCCGACGGTAAACCCGAAAGAATGGTCACCGCCAGCTTCGGACCGATTCCGTTGACGGTGATCAAGCGCTCGAAAAGCTCCTTTTCGCCGCGTGTCAGAAAACCAAACAGCGCCAGCGTATCTTCTCGTACATAAGTGAAGGTAAACAGCGCGACCGGTTCGCCGAGGTTCCCCAGTTGCGAAAACGTCGATACCGGAATGGTGAGCGCGTAGCCGACGCCACCGACGTCCACCAGGGCGAGATTTGGCTTCTTTTCGAGTAGGGTCCCCCGCAGATGAGCGATCATTCAAATAGGGCGGCCGTGGGGCCAGTCAGAGCCAAATTATTGCCAACGCTTTCCCGCACTGTCAAGCGCGAGAGGGTGGCGAACGGGCTCGCCTTCCGGGGTTGTTGAGCATGGCTTTGCGCAGGGTTTTTGTGGATTGGATTCGCGGCGAGACCGCCGGCGTGGGTGGCGCGCGGGCGCATCACCTGGCGCGCGTGGCGCGGTTGCGGCTGGGGGAAACGGTTGAGATTACCGACCAGCGGCAGTTGTTCGCCGCCACCGTAACGGCCGCCTCCGGCAGCCAGGTGGAGTTCCGGATCACCGGGCCGTTGGAGGCCCCCACGCCGCCTTTCCCGATCGTGCTGCAAGCGTCGATCTTCAAGTTCTCGCGCTTCGAATGGATCCTCGAAAAGGCCGCCGAGTTGGGGGTTCGCAGCATTGTTCCCGTGGCCGCCGGCCTCAGTGAGCGGGGCTTGCTGCAGGCCGCCGCCAAGCGCCGGGAGCGCTGGCAGAAGATCGCCGAGGAGGGCGCCCAGCAGGCCCGGCGCCTGGCGGCTCCGGAGGTGGAAGAAATTTTGTCGTTTGAACAAGCAATTGCCGCCGCCGACGGCCCCTTGCGGTTGTTCCTCGACAGCGACTCGCGCCCGCTCAAGGACCTGCTCGACGCTGCCCCATCCATTTTGTCGGAAAACTCGGCCTATCTGCTGGTCGGTCCCGAAGGCGGCTGGACGGAGGCGGAGGGGCAGCAAGCCCGCGCCGCCGGTTACCAACCAGCCGGGCTGGGCTCGGGGGTCCTGCGCGCCGAAACGGCGGCGTTGGCCGCCCTGGCGATCGTGACCCACCTGCTTCCCCGCCAACCGGCCTCCTGAGGTGCCCCTGACGCGAGCGAGCCGGCGGTTAGAGAAAGAACCACAAATCCCTCAAGAACGCGGGTGCCGCGGGATTAGACGATCCCCACAGCACCAGCAGGAACAGGCTGCCATTGGTCACCGCGTGGGCCAGCACGAGCGAAGCGACGTGCTTGCGACGGTAGAGCCACAGGTTGAACAGTACGCCGCTGAGGAAGGCGACGGGCCACTCCCATTGCGCATGGGTCAGCGTGAACCAGGCCACGGTCACCAGAAAGCTGCGCCAGGCGAAAGTCCCGACCGGGATCTCGCGAAAATCGCGGTCGGCGGGATAGACGTCCACCGCCCGGATCAGGTAGCTGCGGACGAGTAGCTCTTCGATAAAGGGCGTGACAACGACAAAACCCGCAAAGCGCAACCCGAGCGACAGCGACTGGAACCCCCCGCCGGCGGCGGCCGGATCGAAAGCCTCCGAGGCGCCGGGCGCGAGCCCTGGCCACACCAGATAAGGGGCCACCCAGACACCCGTCACGAACAGGCCGAAAAGAATGTCAAGCGCTAGCGCGGTCCAGCCCGGCCGGAAATTTGCGAGCTCGGGATAGCAGCCCCGTGACAAAAAGAACAGGAACAACGCCAGCGGCACCGCGCATCGCAAACCCAGAAAGAGCAGCGAATGCCCCTCGATATTTCCGGCCGCGGCCAGCACGCCGGCGAATGCCAGCATCGGCCCGAAATACGGCAGCCACTCCGTTTTTTGCTCCAAGTTCTTGGTTTTCCTTGGAAAAGTCTCCATCGAAAAACGGCCAGTATACGACGATTCAACGAGCCACAGTGCCGCAAAGACGGGCGCGGACTAGTCCGATGGTTTGCCGATTCGCGGCTCCAACGCGCTCTTCCGAGATGAATTCCGGCGCCGGATCGAGGCTTTCCCTAGTGGCTTTGAGCCGGAAAGTCCCCGATGATAAGAAATCAGGGCTTGATCCCTGGGGCAGAGTAGGTCTACACCTTAGCTCACCCGAGGTGTGTCCGGTAGCGGCACCCTTACTCCCCAATCCGTCAGCCCCACCAGGAATGCCTGCTCTTCCGCTTAGCTTTCGATTGGCGACCGTCGCGGTGAAGCTCTTGCTGCTGGGGCTCAACCTGCATTGTTTTTGGCTACTGCACCGCCGCGCCGAGCGCAACGGCTCGACCGCCGGCCGCTGGGCGGCGTTGGTCGGGTTGGTCGTCGGGTTCATGCTGTTGGGCTCCTCGGAAATGTTTCGCTGGGACGAGGCCTACCTGGATGTGGAGAGCGGCCCCACGTTCTGGCACCTGCTCTCTTCCGTCTGGACGTTCGGCTTGTTCGGAAGTTACTGTGTCGCGGCGGTTTTTGAGATCTGGAGCCGCTTACGGCCCAAGGCGGGGATGGTCGCCCAGCCCGGCGTGGGCGCATTGTCGCGCCGCGCGGTGGTCAGCAACCTCGCCAAGGCAAGTATTGGCGCGCCTTTTGCGGCGGCCGCCTACGGCACCTTCATCGGGCGGGAAAAATTCGAGCTGCGCGAGGTGGAGTTCGCTTTCCCCGATCTGCCGGCCTCGCTCGACGGTCTCCGCATTGCGCAGATCACCGACATCCATGCGGGGCCCTATCTGGGCCTCAAGGACGTCGAGCGGGTCGTCGCCATGACCAATGAGACCAAGCCGCACCTGACCGTCGTCACCGGCGATTTGATTACCCAAGAAGGCGATCCCCTGGAGCAGACCCTCGACCGGCTTGGCGCCCTCAAGGCCGACGCGGGGATCTGGGGTTGCATGGGCAACCACGAGGATTTCACCCGTAGCAAGGGCTTCAGCGAGGCCTACGGCCGCAAGCTGGGCATCGATTTCCTGCGCCAGAGGCGCGAGCCGTTGCGTTTCGGGGACGCCACTCTGAATCTGGCCGGCGTGGACTATCAATGGCAGACGCGCCCTTACCTGGTGAAGGCCGGGGAGCTGATCGAGCCCGGCGCTTTCAACCTGTTGCTGTCTCACAACCCCGATGTGTTCCCGAAGGCGGCGGAGCTGGGCTATGATCTTGTACTCGGGGGGCACACCCACGGCGGACAAGTGACTGTGGAAATCGTCGAGCAGTGGGTGAACGCCGGGCATTTCTTCACGCCTTTCGTCGCGGGAGATTACCACCTCGGTAAGGCAGCGCTCTATGTGAGCCGCGGCATCGGCACGGTGAATCTGCCGATGCGCATCGGGGCGCTGCCGGAAGTCACTTTGGTGCGGCTCCGACGCGCCTGACGAAAGCCGTTCGCCGGCCCATGCGGTATCTCATCCTCAGCGACATTCACGCCAATTGGGAAGCGCTCCAGGCAGTGCTGGCGTCCGCCGACGGCCGCTACGACAAGGTCGTTTGCCTGGGCGACATCGTCGGCTACGGCGCCGATCCCAACGCGGTCACCGAGTGGGTGCGCAGCCACGTCGCCGACGTCATCCGCGGCAATCACGACAAGGCCTGCTGCGGGCTCGAGGACACCATCACCTTCAACCCGGTGGCCCGCCGCGCCGCCGAGTGGACGATGTCCATGCTGACGCCCGACAACCGGGAATACTTGCGCGGGCTGGCCCACGGCCCGCTGGAAGTCGACGGTTTTTTGCTGGTTCACGGCTCGATTCTCGACGAGGACGAGTACCTCATCGATCCTTACGACGCGCTGTTCCAGTTCCCGCACATTGAGGGCCGGCTGGTCTTCTTCGGGCACACCCACGTGCAAGGGGGCTTCCTGCTGTGGGACGCCGACGACCGCGTGGAACCCTCGCGGACCAAACCGACGAGCGACGCCCTGCGCATCGCGCAAGGGACGACGCAGTTGGTCAACCCCGGCTCGGTGGGGCAACCCCGCGACTTCGTCTGGCAGGCGGGCTACGCCATCTACGACACCGGGCAGCGGCTGGTGGAGTTCCGGCGCTGCGCCTACGATCTGGCGACCGCGCAACAGAAGATCCGCGACGCCGGCCTGCCCCCCGCGCTGGCCGATCGTCTGGCGTTAGGGCGCTAGCCGGACCCGAACGCCCCGCCAGCCGTCCGCCGAAACGCTACCATCGAAAGACTTGTGATTTCTGTTTCCAACAAAAGCGCCTGGCTTGCCTTCTTGGCGGCCGCGGTGAGCGGCGTTCTGCAGGTGCTGGTCTTTCCCCGTTTCCAGATCGCCTGGCTGGCCGCGGTCGCGGTTACGCCCCTGTTGATTGCCGTGGCGCAGGAGCCCCAGAGAAAGCGGCAGTTTCTGATGGGCTGGTTGGCGGGGGCAATCTACTGGGGCGGCACCTGCTATTGGGTGTACGGGGTAATGCACGACTACGCCGACCTGGCGGCGCCGGCCGCGGCCGCGATCTTCGCGGGGTTTTTCCTGGTCAAAGGGCTACACCTGGGGGTTTTTTCGCTGCTGGCGGCGCCTCTGATGCGCCGCGGTTGGGCCATTCCAGGGGTCGCCGCGGCGTGGGTGGCGGTCGAAGGCACGCATCAGTATCTGGGCTTTACCTGGCTGCACCTGGGCAATGCGGGGGCCGGCATGTCGGTGTTGGCCCGGCTGGCGCCGTTCAGCGCTGTCTATGGCCTCTCGTTCGCCTTCGCGATGATGAATGCGGGCTTGGCGCTGGTTCTGCTGCGTCGCCCGCGCAAGCAGTTGCTGTGGCTGGCGGCGCTGCCGTTGCTCTACCTGCTGCCGGCCTTGCCCAATCCGCATACGGGCGACCAGGCGGTGCGGCTGGTGCAGCCCGACGTCCATCCCGATCTGCTCAAGCAAGGCGGCTGGACGGCCGCCACCGCCAGCGCGCACATGCGCCGCATGGGCGCCCTCTCCATCCAGAAAAGCGACGTCTTCGACGGGCCGCCGGCCTTGCTCATCTGGCCCGAATACCCGGTGCCGGCCTACTACTTCGACAGCGAAGATTCGAAGACTTTCATGGAGCAGATCGCCCGGGCCAGCGGCGCCTACTTCATTTTCAACACCGTCGCCTTCGAGGATGCCGCGCGGCGCCACCCGCTCAACGCCGCCGTCACGCTGTCGCCTTCGGGGGAGCTTGTTTCGCGTTATGCTAAGATTTTCCTGGTACCGTTTGGCGAATTCGTCCCCTGGCCCTTTTCCCTTTTCATTGAGAAAATTACTTTGGAAGCCGGCGATTTCGTGCCCGGCCACGAGGTGGCGGTCGCTCCGGTTGCGGGCCATCGCGTGGGAACCTTCATCTGCTACGAGTCGGTGTTTTTGAGGGGCGTGCGGCGGTTTGTCGCCGGCGGCGCCGAAGTGCTGGTCAACATTTCCAACGATAGTTGGTATGGCCGCACGGCGGCCCGCTATCAGCACCTGTTGATCGCCCGGATGCGGGCCATGGAGAACGCGCGGTGGCTGTTGCGGGCGACCAACGACGGCATTACTACGATCATCAACCCGGCCGGCCAGATCGTGCGGGCGCTGCCCTCCTATGAACAAGCGGTGCTCGACGGCCGATTTAGCTATTCCAGCAAGCTGACCGTGTTTACGCGCTGGGGCGAGTGGTTCTGGTATGCCTCGATCGCGGCCACGGCGCTGATGCTGGCGCTGCCCAGGTTGTGCGGCGCGCGCCCGGCGGCCGCGGCCGCGGAAGACGGAACCGACGCCGGGACGCTCTGATTCGATTGCCTTTTTCGAGGATAACTACGGACAAAGACCATGACGAGCCTAGACGAACTGGAACAGCAATTCTCCGAACTGCGCGAAGACGCGCGGGTGATCCGGAGGTATCTTTGACCCGGCTGGGAACAAGCAGCGCCTGGACGAACTCGAAAAGCTGATCGAGAACCCCAACTTCTGGAACGAGGATCAGAAAAAGAGCCAGGAGGTGATGCGCGAGCGCCGCAAACTGCTCGACGTGGTCGAAAGCGACCAGGAGCTCGAGCGCCGCGTCAGCGACCTGGAGACGTTTTTTGAGCTGGCCCGCGAAGGCGAACCCGTCGAAAAAGAGATCGGCGCCGAGCTGAAGTCGCTGCGCGAGCGCGTCGAGGAAATCGAGACCCGGGCGCTGCTGTCGGGCGAAAACGACCACCGCAACGCGATCGTCATTTTGCACTCGGGCGCGGGCGGTACCGAGGCGCAGGACTGGACCGAGATGCTGCTGCGCATGTACCTGCGTTGGGCCGAGCGCGAGGGTTTCAAGGCCGAAGTGACGGACTCGCTACCGGGCGAGGAAGCGGGCCTGAAGTCGGCCACCTTCACCATCGCTGGCGAAAACGTCTACGGCCTGTTGCGCTCGGAGATCGGCGTACACCGCCTGGTGCGGATCTCGCCGTTCGATTCCGCCGCCCGCCGGCACACCTCTTTCGCGTCGGTATTCGTTTACCCCGAGATCGACGACGAGGTGAAGATCGACATCAAGCTCGACGATCTACGCGTCGATACCTACCGCTCGGGCGGCGCGGGCGGCCAGCACGTCAACATGACCGATTCGGCGGTCCGCATCACCCACCTGCCCACCAACATCGTGGTTACTTGCCAGAACGAGCGTTCGCAGCACAAGAACCGCGCTACCGCGATGAAGATGCTCAAGTCGCGGCTCTACGACCACGAGATGAAAAAGAAGCAGGCCGAGACCGAGAAGCTGGAAGCCTCTAAGGCCGATATCAATTTTGGCAGTCAGATCCGCAATTACGTGTTGGCTCCCTACCGGCTGGTGAAGGACCTGCGCAGCAAACTCGAAACCGGCGACGTGGACCGCGTCCTCGACGGAGATCTGGCCCCGTTTATGCACGCCTATCTGGTGTTTGAAAAGACGGGAAGGCTGGCGGGCCAGGACCGCGAGATGGAGTAACTTTCGCGCAACCCTGAATTTTCAGGACTCTGCGTTGTAGATTCGCGTTGTGAAGCCTGGTAGTTCTAGAGAAGCCCCCAGCCCGTGGCTGGCGCCGTTTGGGTTGGAACGGCCGACGTCTGGATTGGCGTAGCGTCGATGGCATCGGGCCGGCCAGCGCCAGGCCCGGTTTCCGCCGGCAGCCAGGCCGCCAAGCGAAACAGCCAACCCGAAAGGTCTACGAGCGCGTACTGCGATTCCAGCCGGGCTTGGGTTTCCGGCGGGACCCGCGGCTCGAACGCGCCGGCCAGGATCAGAGACAACACAGCAAGCGCCAGGACTGCCAGGGTGGTGTGCTTCTCGCCGTTCACATCTATTTGGACGCAGGCCCTCAGTGGGCGGTTAGCGGCGGTTCGTAAACTCTAGGTTAAAGCTGGGGCGATCCGCTATTTCCGTCGGCCGTTGCCGTCTAAACTGTTGATTCCGTGACCCATTCGGGGAGATGATGGGGGGCGGAAGGCAGTCGGGATGGCGCTGCAAGTCAAAACCTACAGCGGCTTCAAGGCCGATGAGCGCCCCATGTCCTTCGAAATCGACGGGCGCTGCTACGAGGTCACGGAACTGGTCGACCGGTGGTACGGGCCCGATTACGACTACTTTCGGGTGCGCGCCGACGACGGCAACACTTACATTCTGCGCCACGACACCAGCGACGACACCTGGAGTCTCACGGCTTACCGGCGGGAAGGCGGGGCCTAAGGGTTGGGGTGTGGCGGCGACGCGCTGTTTCTATCTCGCGTCGCGGGCCGGCCTTGGATGTTGTGGGGGAACCCCGAGGGGATGCTCTGTTGCCAGGGATTGGGCAGGCCGGAGCCCTGCCCCACTGTCCCGACGTTTTGCTAGTAGATCCGCTCGGTGCGGCGGGGACGAACGTAGGGGTTCTCCAGGTATTTGCGGGCTTCGTCCTGGGCTCCCCGGGTGTTGTCGCGGGTGCGGATGGCTAGCTGGTATTCGTTGACCGCTCGCTCGCGCTGCCCGGTGATGTCGAAGATCTGCCCCAGGTTGATGTGGGCCCAGACCTCGGTCCACTTGGGCTCCTGGTCGCCGTTCAGCGCCTCGCGGAACTCGTTGGCCGCCGACTGGTAGTTGTTCTGGTGAAAGAACACTTCGCCGATGCGGTAGTGCGCCAGCGAGCTGTAGCGGTTGATGTCGAGCGCTTTCTGGTATTCGGCCAGCGACTCGTTGTAATAGCCGTATTCGAACATCTGTTCGCCCTTGCGGATGGCGACCAGCACGCGAATCTTTTCATCGAACCGCAGAATGTGGTTGTTCGGGTCGAGGATCACCTTCTTGGGCTTTCCGAAGGTATCGATGGAGTAGTCGGACGAGGTTCCCGAGACCTCCACGGTCTTATACTCGGGCTCGCCCTCGGTTTCGATTTTCAGCTCCACCGGCATGCGGAAAGTATCCATATCCTGCTTCACCTTGCCGAGCACGCGAAAGCCCTTGCCCTGGCCCAGGCGATAGATCGTGTATTCCTGCGTGAACTCTGGGGTGCCGGTCGATTCGGTCCATTCGATGAAGAAGGCTTGCAGGTCTTTGCCGCTGATCTGGTGGGCGATGTCCTGAAAGTCGCGGGTGGTCATCGAGCGCCATTCGAACTTGTCGCGGAACTGCTTGAGGGTGGCGAAAAAGGCGTCGTCGCCGATGGTCCAGCGCAGCATGTGCAGCACCATGGCTCCTTTGGCGCCGGCCAGGGCCTTCATCTCGGGCGAAAAGTCGGTCAGACGCCCCGCCTGAATGATCGGAATGTCCTCGTAGGTGAGCGATTCGATGCGTACGTCGGAGACGGCGGTCTCGAAGGCGTCCTTACCCTGCGAATCTTCGATTTCGAGCAGCGACGAGTAGAGCGCCAGCCCTTGGTCGAGCCACAGGTGATTGCGATTGCCGGGCGAGACGATCATCGGCCACCACTGGTGAGCGACCTGAGTTCCCAGGGCGCGCCGGTTGACGACCGACCCGATGGTGTAGGGATCGAAGAACAGAATTCCCGGCGCCGCATAGCCTTCCGGGAGCGTTCTGGCCGGTCTCGACCAGCGTCAGCGACGACGAGTAGGGTGGGCCAAACTTGCCGCTAAAAAACTCGACGATTTCGCCGGTAGCCTCGCCGTACTCGCGGGCCAGATCGGCGCTGGCCGAAGGGAAGTAGACGGTGGTCTTGATGCCACCCGTTTCCGCTTCGACGGGTTTGTCGCGCAAAACGGCAATGCTGCCGGGGAATGACGGCTTGCTGAACTCGAAGCTGTACTTAACCCGCCCCGCTTCGGGAGTTCCCTGCGTGGAAAGGCCGCTGCCGATGACGTTGAAACCTTCGGGAACCGCGATCTGCATGCGGGCCGTGAACTGGTCGGCCCCGTAGCCATTGACCGGAAACCAGCGCCCCGCGTAGAGCAGGTACGAGCGGTCGGGCGCGATCGAAGCCAGGCTCACGCCCTCGACCGGCGAGTTTTCGAGGCCTGCCAGGTGGCCGTCGTATTGGAACGTCAACGTAACCGGCTGGCCCACGGGAAGCGTGTCGGGGAAGGTGAGCCGGACGGTGGAATCCTGGTGGTAGCGCAGCGGCTGCAGCTCGGTGCCGTCGTCGCTCTTCACCGAGGTGATGTTCAGGCCGTTGTGCAACTCGAAGATGACCTGGTTGGTCTGCTCGCGCGGAATGAACTGCACTTTCGTGGTTGCGGCCAGAGTCTGGGCGCCAGGCTCGATGACGGCGTCGATGTCATACGACTGCACGTCGATGAGCGGGCGCTGCTGCTGTTGCGCGGCCGCGGCAGCGGCGAACATCAGGGCCAGCGCGAAGGCCCAGCCGGCGCGCCGAGACACCCACGGTTGGAACGCGCGCCCGCAAAGCCTGCTCATCAGACCGCCACCGACCCCACACCGATGCGACCCGGAATTCCTCGGATCTGCAGCTTGTCGCATATCACCTCCGCGGCTCGTTCCGCAGCCGGCACGTCGCCGCGCAGGCTGTCTCGCACGCTTTGCAATTCTAGTTTCATTTTCTGACGGGCCGGCTCATCTTCCAAAAGCCGCCTGGCCTCGGCGGCGAGCCGCTCCCCCGTGCATTCGTCCTGCATCAACTCCGGCACGATCCGGCGGCCGGCCAGCAGGTTCACCATGCTGTAGAAGGGAACGTCGACCAGAAACTTTCCGACGAACCACGTGGGAGCTGTCACCCTATAGAAAACGACCATCGGCGCCCCCAGCAGGGCCGCTTCGACGGTTGCCGTACCGCTCGCCACCAGCGACACGTCGGCGTGGGCCAGGGCGTCCTCGGTTTGACCTTCGACTATTTGGACGGCGGCGCCGCCGATGCGTTGCCGAAAAAAATCCCCCGAAACCGTTGAAGAGGCGGGCAGTACGAAGTTCATGGGCTTCCACTGCCGCAGCCGGGCGACCGCATCGGCCAAAGCCGGCAAATGGCGCGTGGCCTCGGCCTGCCGGCTGCCGGGCAACAGCGAAACCAGCGGCAACTCGGGCGACAGCCCGTTGCGGGCGAAAAACTCGTCGCGGGTCATCGCCGGCTTGGCACGCCCGGCTAGCGGATGGCCGACAAAGGTCGTCGGCACCCGGCGCTGGCGATAGTAGTCTTCTTCGAACGGAAAAATGCAGAGCACCTGGTTCACGATGCGGCGGATCTTGTGGATCCGCCATTTCCGCCACGCCCAGACCTGCGGAGCGACGTAATAGAACACTGGAATCCGCGAGCGGTGCATCTTTTGCGCCAGCGGAATGTGGAAGCCCGGCGCGTCGGTGACGATGGCCACCGCCGGGCGCTCGCGGCGCGCCTCGCGGGTCAGGTGCAGCAGCCGCATGTAGATCCGCGGGATGTGTCGCAGGACTTCGAACACGCCAATGACGGTCAGCTCTTCGGAGCGCATCACCGGCCGTACGCCGATCTGGCGCAGCCGCGGCCCGGCGCAGCCGAAAAACTCGGCGTCGGGGATGCGGGCCCGCAAAGCCTCCACCAACTCGGCGGCGTAGCGGTCGCCCGAGGCCTCGCCGGCCGAAATCAGGATCTTCATCGGCAAACTCTTAGTGTAGCCTCGCCGGCCGCGTGCTCAGCGCCCCGAAAACGGGGGTTCACCCCCGGCCCGGCACGGTCCGCCGGCTGCTAGAATGGCCGTCATACTGCGATGAAGCAGCCGCTGGTGGCGCCGCTGGCGGCCCTGGCTGCGGGCATTGGGGCGGCGCGCTTTGCCGAATTCACTCTCGGGGAAACGCTGCTTTCCGTCAGTTTGCTGGCCGTTTTGGCGCTGGTTGCGGTACGCCTGCGCGCGGCTGCGGCCGGTGCGGCGGCCTGCCTGGCCGGCTTCTTTCTGACGGGCGCGCTGCTGGCGTCGTTGCCCCGCCCGGGCGACCCGGCCGACGACCCGCTCTTGATCACGCGGGTACTCGACCACGAAAACGCCGACCCGGGCGACCCGATTCGCTTGCGCGGCTGGGTGCGCGAGCCTCCCGAAGACCTCGGCGACGCCGACCGCTTCGTCCTCGAGACCGAATCGATTTTTCGTGATACGCCGGTGCGCGGCGGCATTCGCGTCACGGTGGACCGCTTTCCCGGCGCGCCCCCGTTACAGCTTTCCTACGGCCGGCGCGTCGAGTTTCTGGCCCGCCTGCGCCGGCTGCACAACTTCCAGAATCCAGGCAGCTTCGACTATGTGGGCTACCGCAACCGGCAGGGGATTTTCGCCAGCGCCACGGTTCGCCCTGGGGTGCCGATCTTTGCCTTGGAAGGCCGCCGGGGCTGGCGTCGGGCGGGGATCGTGTGGGCGGCGCGGCTGTGGGCCCGAGCCCGGTTTGAAGCGGTGGCGGCGCGTTGGATGGCGTCGCGAGGCCCGGCAATGGCGGCGCAGGCTCACTCAACCTCCGGGGAGGACTCGGCAACCCCGGCGGAAGCCGATCCGACGTTGGAATCGCCACCCAACGCGCTGGGGATCCTGCAAGCGATGCTGCTGGGGGACCGCGACGGGCTCGATCGCCAAACCATAACGGATTTTCAACGCACTGGCGCCTACCATGTGCTGGTCATCTCCGGGCTCCACATCGGCTTGCTGGCGTTTGTGCTGCTGCGCCTACTCGGTCTGTTGCGCGTGCCGCGGGGGATCGCTTCCGCAATGACGATCGCGCTGGCGGCCGCCTATGCCCTATTGGTGGGCGCGGGAACGCCCGTACTGCGCTCGGCCTGGATGCTGACGGCTTATCTGATCACCATTCTGGTTTACCGCCAACGTCGGGCCCTGAACGTGATTGCGGGAACCGCCCTGCTCTTCCTGGCTGCCGATGCGCGGCTGCTGTTCGACCCCGGTTTCCAGTTGTCGTTTGCCGCCGTGGCACTGATCGCGGCGATCGCAGTTCCCCTGCTGCGGATTACTTTGGAGCCCCGGCGGCTGGCCTTGCGGGACATCTGGAACACCGACCGCGACCTCTACGGCCGGCCGGAGGTCGCCTCGCACCGCGTTGCGATCCGAAGCTGGCTGGAGCCGCTGGTGGCGCTGACCGGGCTGCCGCGTTTGGGGGTTAGCGTGCCGCTGATGGCAACACTGCGCGTGCTGGTTTGGGCCGGCGAGCTGGTGGTGGTTTCGTTCGTGGTGCAGGCCGGCCTGGCGCTTCCCCTGGCCGATCATTTTCAGCGCGTTTCCTGGAGCGCCATTTCGGCCAATCTGTTGATCGTGCCGTTGCTCTCGATTGCCGTGCCGGCGGGCCTGTTGGCTCTGCTTACGCAGTGGGTTCCGGCCGCGGAACTGGCGGTCTGGGCGGCCGGGGCGATGGCGCGCACGGTCCAGTGGCACGCGCAGCATCTGCCGCTCGAGGCGCGGGTACCTCCTCCGCCGCTTTGGCTGGCCGCGCTGATCGCCCTTTCGCTGGTCTTTTTGGCGCTCTCGTTCGAATCCACGCGCCGGCGGCGGCTGGCGGCCGCGGCGGCGGGCGCCGGGTTGCTGGTGGTGCTGGTGGAGCATCCCTTTCCGCCCAAGCTCGTTCCCGGGCAGTTGGAAATGTCCCTGCTCGACGTGGGGCAGGGGGAATCGATCTTTGTGGCGTTGCCTGGCGGCCAGACGATGATCGTCGATGGCGGCGGACAGCCGGACTTTCACGATCCCAGCGATCCCCCCTCGCGCCGCCAGCCGATCGACATCGGCGAGGCGGTGGTCTCGCCCTACCTTTGGTCGCGGTCGGTCCAAGCGCTCGATGTCGTCGCGGTGACCCACGCCGACCAGGACCACTTGGGCGGAATTCCGGCCGTGTTGCGCAACTTCCGGGTGGCCGAGTTATGGCTCGGCGCGCACACCTTCCGGCCGGAATATCGCGGCATCGAGCGGCAGGCGCGGGAGCAGGGGACCAGGGTCCGCTATGTTCGCGAGGGTGATTGCCTGGACTTCGGCGCGGTGCAAGTCGCCGTCCTCGGGCCGTCGGAGCCTCCCGCGAAGCGCCGTAACAACGAGTCTGTCGTGCTTTGCCTGCGTTTCGGCGAGCAGCGCTTTCTGCTCACCGGCGACATCGAAAGCAACCGCGAAGACACGCTGGTTGCGTCGGGATTGTTGCAGCCCAGCGGCATCCTCAAAGTGGCGCACCATGGAAGCCGCAGCTCCACCGACGCCGCGTTTCTGCGGGCGGTTCAGCCGGTCTTCGCCGTGATTTCCGCCGGGCCCGAGAATTTCTACGGCCACCCCCACGAGGCTGTTCTGAAACGGCTGGCCCAGGCGCACGCGACCGTGCTGCGCACCGACCAGGAAGGCCTGATTTCCGTCACCACCGACGGCCGCCGGCTCTCGATCGATACCTTCCGCCGCCAACATCCGCAAATCGAATACGAGCCCGAGCCTGCCATGGTCGCCGGAACCCCGTAGCGTAGGGCTGGTGCATTTCCAGCCCTGCTACGGGGGGCGGTTTCTGGCGCAGGCCTTTGGCCGGTGGCGCGCCTTGCTGGGGCTTGGTTTTGCCTTGGCGATTTCCCCGCGGGCGTCCACTAGAATGGCGTTATGTCGTGGAAACGTCTTCCCCTGCTTTTCTTTGCGGCCCTGGGGCTGGCTTTGTTGTGGGCGTGCCAGTCCGGGCCCGATGCGCAGCAGCGTGCCAACCAGTTCCTGGACATGTACAACACGATGAGCCAGAAGCTCTACACGGTGACCAGCGACGCCTATTGGAAGGCGTCGACCGACGTCACCGACACGCATACCGGCGAGCGCATCGGCGCCGAACGCACCATGGCGGCGTTTACGGGCAGCCGCTACGTCATCGAGCACGCCCGCAACCTGCTCGAACAACGCAAGCAGCTCGACGACTTGACCGGGCGGCAGCTCGACCGGGTTCTGCTGTCGGCGGCCGAGTACCCCGGCACGATCCCCGACATTGTTGCCGCGCGCGTCGAGCAGGAGGCCAAGCAGAGCGCCATTCTCGATGGCTTCGAGTTCTGCGCCGACCGCCGCGGCGAAAAATGCGTCAAGCCGATCACGCCGAATGAAATCGATAACATCCTGGTCGACTCGCGCAACGAAGCCGAGCGGCGTAGGGTTTGGGAAATCTCCAAACAGAGCGGCCCGGCGCTCAAGCCCGGCCTGATCGAGCTGCGCCGGCTGCGCAACGAAACAGCCAAGGAAATGGGCTACAGCTCGTTCTTTGGGCTGCAGGTCGCCGACTACGGCATGACCGTCGACGAGATGATGCAAATGATGGAGGGCTTCAACCGCGACCTGAAGCCACTCTATGAGCAACTCCACGGCTGGGCCAAGTACAAGCTCGCCGAGCGCTACAAGCAGCCGGTTCCCAAGCGGATCCCCGCGCATTGGATCGGTAACCGCTGGGCGCAGGCCTGGCCCGGGCTCACCGAGGCGGTCGACCTCGATCCGCTGTTCCAAGACAAGTCGCCGGAGTGGATTGTGAAGCAGGCCGAGAGCTTCTACACGTCGCTGGGCATGCCCGAGCTGCCCGCATCGTTCTGGCAGAAATCCGACCTCTACCAGTTGCCGCCCGGCGCGACGCGCAAGAAGAACACCCACGCCTCGGCCTGGCACATCGATCTCGACCACGATGTGCGCTCGCTGATGAGCGTCGAGCCCAATTTCCGCTGGTTCCAGACCGCCCACCACGAGCTCGGCCACATCTACTATTTCCTGGCGTATTCGCGGCCCGAGGTCCCCATTACGCTACGCGAAGGCGCCAATCGCGCGTTCCACGAGGCCGTCGGCGACTTGATCGGCATCGCCGCGCACCAGCCGGCCTATCTCAAGCAGATCGGCGTGCTCGCGCCCGACGCGAAGATCGACGAGGTGCAGTGGCTTTTGGACGAGGCGCTCGATCAGGCGGTGGTGTTCATCCCCTTCTCGGCGGGGACGATGTCGTTCTGGGAGCACGATCTCTACGAAGACAACCTCTCGCCCGACGAGTTCAACAAGCGCTGGTGGGACTATGCCGGCCGCTTCCAGGGCATCGAACCGCCCTCTCCGCGCGGCGAAGAGTTTTGCGACGCCTGCACCAAGACCCACATCAGCGACGACCCGGCGCAGTATTACGACTACGCCATGGCGTTCGTGATCAAGTACCAGTTGCACACCTACATCGCCAAAAACATCCTCAAGCAGGATCCGCGCAACTGCAACTACTACGGCAACAAGGAGGTGGGGAAGTTTCTGGAGGATATTCTGCGGCTGGGCGCGACGCGCGACTGGCGCGAGGTGATTCGCGAAAAGACCGGCGAGGAGCTCAGCACCCGCGCGATGCTGGAATACTTTTCGCCGCTGATGGAGTACCTGAAGAAACAGAACGAGGGACGCGACTTGAGCTGGTGAGAGGGCGGAGCTGGCAAGAGGGCCGGGCCGCGCGGCCCGGACGACACAGCCGCCCACGCCGGAACGACCCAAGGCGTGGTTGGGTTCGAACGGCCTGACGCCCGCAGCGCAGCGACGGCGCGGGGATACCGCTGTTCGGTTATTCGGGCCGCTGTTCGGCCGGGACCGGGAGCCGGCGGTAGCTCACTTCGATGAAAGCCACGCCGACTCGAAAAAATTCAGCGTCCACGGCGCGGCTATAGGCCACGCGCGCCCGGGCCTTCATGCGCATGGAATAGTCGGGACCGTGCAACTCGCCGCTGATCTGGATCTCCTCCCCATGGGCGAACGACCTCGGGGTATCCATCCCCAGGCCGCCTTCCCCAAAATCCCAGAGCGTGGCGGTGGTGGTTTCCCGCCGGCCCTCGGGGCCGAGGAAAGACACGTCGAGTTGTTGCGGCCCGTACTCGCGGGTGCGGGGGAAACGCCGCTTCTCCATAATTTCGTCGGGCACGTTGGGCGTGTCCACGGTGCTCATTGTTTCGGTCTCGCGCATGCCAATTCCTCGGGCAAAGCGACCGATCATTGCTCGGCGCAGTGTCGGCCCCAGCCTGTCTGAGTGCGTTGCTGTGTCCAGGGGAGGACGAAAGGGTAAGCCACCCTTCGCGGGATAAGGCGAACGCCGACCACATTCATTTTGGCCCAGATACCGGAATCTGCCAATTGGGGTTTCCCTCCATGTGGGAAACAGGTATAGACCTGAGGGACGCGCTGGTCGTTTTCCCTGGGACCAACCCGGCCAAGGACGCATTTTGGGCCCGTTTTCAACCTCGCCTCGGCCATCCCATATAATTGCGGGTGGACCGCTAACGATCCGTAAACGGGAAATCACTCAGGAGGCTCCACACCATGAATCGCCGGGAATTGCTCAAGACCTTACCCGCCGCCGCGCTGGCTCTGCCGGCGGCGGCCGCGCCACGCCAGGCGCCGGGGGGCAAAGCGCGCATCAAGACCGCCATCTGCGCCTACTCGTTCCGCAAAGCCTTGGGCGCGCACAAGATGACCTATGAAGACCTGGTCGACATGGCCGTCGAGAACGGGGTCGATGGGCTCGACGTGACGGTTTACTGGTTCCCGCAGGAGAACGCCGACCAGTTTTATGCCTCGCTACGGCGCAAGGCCTATGTCTCGGCGGTCGAACTTCCGGCCATCGCCATCCGCACCGATTTGTGCCAGAAGCGGCCGGACGACCAGCAGGAGCAAGCGGTCTGGTTGAACCACTGGATCGATGTCGCCGAGCGGCTCGGCGCCGGGCATATCCGCGTGTTCGGAGGCGAGGTTCCCAAGGGTTCCACCGACGACGAGGCAGCCGGCTGGGTGGTCGAGATCCTGAAGCGCTCGGCCGACTACGCCGGCAAAAAAGGCGTCGTGCTGGGACTGGAGAACCATGGCGGAATCACCGTGCACGCCAAGCGCATCATCGATATCGTCGACACGGTCAATCACCCCAATGTCGGCATCAACCTCGATACGGGCAATTTCGACGACGACGGCTACGCGCAGATCAAGATGTGCATTCCCTACGCCGTCAATTCGCAATACAAGGTGAAGATCCGCGACGGCGGCAAGGAGCAGGACTCCGACTGGGAGCGCATCACGAAGATGTTCGGCGACGCCGGCTACAAGGGTTACGTCTCGCTCGAATACGAAGAGGACGACGATCCGTTCAAGGCCGTGCCGCGCCACCTCAAGGAGATGTGCGCGCTGGCGAAAAAGTATTCGTCGTAGGTAGAGGGAGGCGCTCCCGGCTGTCCTCGCGTTGAAGCGGCGAGCCGCGTCCCCGCGAGTGCCAGCCTAATGTCCGTGCGCTTCCAGAAAGCGCTCGGCCTCGATGGCGGCCATGCAGCCCATTCCCGAGGCCGTGATCGCCTGCCGATAGACGCGATCCTGCACGTCGCCGGCGTGAAACACTCCGGCGACGTTGGTTCGCGCCCCGCCTTGGGAGACGATGTAGCCCTGCTCGTCGAGATCGAGCTGCCCCTGGAAGACCTTCGTGTTCGGGATGTGGCCGATCGCCAGGAACAGGGCGTCGGTCTTGTGATCCCAGACGCGACCGCTCTTGAGGTCCCGCAGCCTGACTCCCGACACCTCGTTCTTTGAGACGTCGTACACCTCATCGACGGTAGCGCCGGTGACCCACTTGATCTTGTCGTTCTCGCGAGCGCGATCGAGCATGATCTTCGAGGCCCGAAACTCGTCGCGGCGATGCACGATGGTCACCTCCGAGGCGAATTTGGTCAGGAACGTCCCCTCCTCCATCGCCGAGTCGCCGCCGCCGACCACGGTCACCGGTTTACCGCGAAAGAAGAACCCGTCGCAGGTGGCACAAGAGCTGACGCCGTGCCCGATCAGCTTCTTCTCGGATTCGAGGCCCAGCCAGCGCGCCGAGGCTCCGGTGGCCACGATCAGAGTCTTGGTCTCGATGGTCTCCTGCTCGACCCAGAGCGTGAACGGCCGTTTGGAGAGATCGACCTGGGTGACCGCCCCGCTCTTGTACTCGGCGCCGAATCGCTTGGCCTGCTTCTTCATGTTTTCGACCAGATCGGGCCCCAGGATGCCTTCCGGAAAACCGGGGAAGTTCTCGACCTCGGTCGTCATCGAAAGTTGACCACCGGCCTCGAAACCCACCACCACCAGCGGCTCCAGGTTGGCGCGAGCCGTATAGATCGCGGCCGTATTTCCGGCACACCCCGAGCCCAGAATCACCACATCACGCATGCAAAAACGCTCCCGTTGAACAGAAAGGACCATTGTACGATGCGTCAGCGGGCGAGGTGGTCTTGGGGCCGTGAGCGCCGGCCACAGGCCCGCGCCACAGGGTCGAACAGCCGTGCCACCACCCGGGCCGTGATCGCTTTCCAAAGGTTGCCCGCCGGGCGCTCTGGCGCGTTACCATAGCGGTTATGCCCGAAAAGGACCAAGATCGTACCTTCGGATTTCACACCCGCTCTCTGCATGCCGGCCAGCGGCCCGACTCCGCCACCGGCGCGCGGGCGGTTCCTATCTATCAGACGACCTCGTATGTGTTCGAGGACACCGACCATGCCGCGGCCCTGTTCGCCTTGCAGCGTTTCGGCAATATCTACACGCGGATCATGAATCCGACCACGGCCGTGTTCGAGGAGCGCATGGCGTCGCTCGAGGGCGGCATCGGCGCGCTGGCGCTTTCGAGCGGCCAGGCCGCTCAGATGCTTACCGTCACGGGGCTGTGCGAGAACGGCGACGACCTGGTGTCCTCATCGACGCTCTACGGCGGCACCTACACGCAGTTCGACACGACCTTCCGGCGCCTCGGCTTGAACACCATCTTTGTCGACCCCGACGATCCGGAAAACTTTCGCAAAGCGCTGACGCCGAAGACCAAGCTGATCTACATCGAAACCATCGCCAACCCGCGCATGAACGTTGTGGACATCGCGGCGGTGGCCAAGATCGCGCACGAGGCCAAGATCCCGCTGGTGGTCGACAACACGTTCGCTTCACCCTACCTGTGCCGGCCGTTCGAGCACGGCGCCGACATCATCGTCCACTCGGCGACGAAATTCATCGGCGGGCACGGCACCAGCATCGGCGGCGTCATCATCGACAGCGGCAAGTTCCCCTGGAACGAGGGCAATTTCCCGCAACTGAAAGAACCCAGCCCCGGCTACCACGGCTTGCGTTTCACCGAGACCTTCGGCGAACTGGCCTTCATCATTAAGTGCCGTGTGGAGGGGCTGCGCGATCTGGGTCCTTGCGTGAGCCCGTTCAATTCGTTCCTGTTCTTGCAGGGGCTGGAAACGCTGGCCATGCGCATGGAGCGCCACTCGTCGAACGCGCAGACGATCGCCGAGCACCTCAGCAAGCACAAGGCGGTCACCTGGGTGAATCACCCCGGCCTGCCGTCGAGCCCCTATCGCGAACTGGCCAAGAAGTACCTGCCCAAAGGCTGCGGCGCGATCTTCACCTTCGGCATCCAGGGCGGGCTCGAAGCGGGCAAGAAGTTCATCGAGGCGCTGCAGCTTTTCTCGCACCTCGCCAATGTGGGCGACGCCAAGAGTCTGGTGATTCACCCGGCCAGCACGACGCACCAGCAACTGAGCGAGAGCGACCAGCAGGCCGCCGGCGTCACGCCCGACATGGTTCGCCTGTCGGTGGGCCTGGAAGATGTGGACGACCTGATCTGGGACCTGGATCAGGCCCTGGCGGCTTCGCAACAGTGACCCGGGCGGCCGGGTCCGCTTCCCAGGCCGGAATCATGCCCGATCCACCGCTGGTCTGCAGCCTGCGCGCCGGCGGCGTCAGCGCGAACTCGCCCGTGCAGTCGAGCGAGTTCGCCACCACGCCGTTCGAGCGTTTCCGCATCCTCGAGCGCTATTCCCACATCGCGATGGTCGGGCTTTCGGCAAACCCCTACCGTCCCAGCCATTTCGCGGCGACGTACCTGCTGGCGGCGGGCTACGAGGTGGTTCCGGTCAATCCACGCGAGCCGGAAATTCTCGGCCGCAAATCCTATGCGAGTCTCCGGGACATTCCCGGGCCGGTCGAGGTCGTCGACATCTTCCGGCCGCCGGAAGCCGTTCCGCCGATTGTGGAAGAGGCGATCGAGATTGGCGCCAAGGTGGTTTGGATGCAATTTGAGGTGATCCACTACGAAGCCGCGCGGCGCGCCCGCGATGCCGGCCTCGAGGTGGTGATGGATCACTGCATGAAGGTCGAGCACGCCCGCTTTTTCGGGGCGCTGCACATTTTGGGACTCAATACGGGAGTGGTTTCGGCCCGGGCATGGAATCCCAGGGCCGGGTCGAAGAAGCCCTGACGCCCAGCGCCGGGGCTCCTCCGCAGAATGCGTGGCGGCGGCGTGGTGAACGACGCCTTACAGCCGCGCCTGCAGGTTCTTCATCGCCTGAATGGCGGCTTGCGCCACTTCGCTGTTGGCGTCTTGAGAGAGCCGTTCGAGGTAGGGCAGACTCTCGCGCGTGCCGCTCCACGAAATCACCGTGGCGAGCTCGCGCTTCTGGTCGATCGTTCCCGTGGTCAGCGGTTCGTAGAGCTTGGCGAGGACCTCGGGTTTGCGCGCCAGCTCGATGAGGAACGGCCGGGCTTCGCCGCGGTGGATCGAGGAGTTCAGCCCGTCGATCAGGTAGCTGAGGCTGTTGAGATCGCCCAGATCAACGGCCGCGAACGCCATCGACAGCCGCGCCGACTCGCTCTTTTCGCGCGCGAAGGCCTCCTGGATCAACTTGAGGTCGTTGGGATCGCCGATCCGCCCGATGCCTTCGGCGGCGGCGGCGCGCATCTCGTCGTCGCGATCGCGCAGGTAGAGCCGGAACAGCTCCTGCTGGCCGTTATCGGGCAGCTTCGCCAGCGAGATGAGCGCCTGGCGCCTGGCCTGTTTGTCGTCGCTGGCTTTGACGATGCCGACCAACTCGGGGATGGCCTCGTTCACCTGCAACTGCCCCACCGCCTCGATGGTGGCCCGCTTGACATCGCGGTCGAGGTCGCGCAGCAGGAAGACCATCGACGGCCCGGCGCTGGTGTCGCCGATCTTCTTGAGCGAGTTGACGGCCTCGAGAATCAGCATGGTGTTTTTGGAAAGCAGCGCTTCCTGCAACTGCGGCACGGCCCCTTTGCCGCGCAGGATGCCCGCCGCCCGCGCCGCGTTGGCGCGCGCTTCCATGCTTGAGCCGCCGACGATGATTCTGCCGATGGCATTGATGACATCGGGGTTGACCTGGACATAGGGATCGATGATCACCGGCTCGGGGTGCGAGAAGCGGCCCTTGATGTCTTTGGCGAAATCCTTGACCGAGCTGAACCAACCTGTCCGGACGTAGCCATAGTGATAGAAATTCACCAGCCCATCGACGGCGGCGACCTGCATTTCGGGTGAGGCGTCGTGAGTAGCCTCCATCAGCGGCGCCAGGCTGTCCTGAGTCCCGATCTGCGTAATCGATGAGACCGCCTCGAGCCGAACATCGAGCACCGGGTCTTTCAGCAGTTTCGCCAGCTCGGGGATGAAGCGCGCGTCATTGGCCTTGGCGAGCTGTTTGGCGGCGCGAATCCGCCGCTTGGGCTCGGGATGGCTGAGGTCTTCGACCTGAGCCCGCGCGATGGGCCCCAGCACCAGCAACGTCACAACAACCGTCAAAAAGGCGGGGGAGAGAAATCTCATGGCAGCACAACCCTCAGTGGCGCGCCCCGGCGCCAAGCGTATCGATCCCTTCCATTATAGGAACTGGCGTATTGACTGGTGTTTACGATTGAGTAACCCGTGCCGGCCCAACCCCAACGCAAGGGCAGCGGCTTGGCGCCGGCAGCCCGGGAATTTCCGCCGAACCTAAGACTTGCCGCGGGCCCCCAACGCCGCGACGAGGCCGCCCCGCGCGGGCGGGAATCGCCCGGCCCAAACCCGTCCATAAGCTCATCTCGGGGAAAAGCCGGCCCGGCGGCGCCGGTCTGGCTGCGGCCCGGAGCGTCCCTCAAACGTATTCGAGTTCGATGCGATGGGGAATCAGCCCCGCCTGGTAGCCCATCTCCAACAGCTTCTGCGCCGCCTGCATGACCTCGGGATGCATCTCCGTGGTGTGGTGGTTCACGTACATGCCGACGAACTTCTCGGCCGATTCGATGTCGAGCCCGCGTGAGAAGCCCATGGCGTAGCTGAGCGCTTCGTCGCGATGGTCAAGGGCGTATTGAATGCTCTGCGACAGCCGCAGCCGCGCTTCGCACTGCACGTCCTCGTCGAGCGAGCGGAGCACCGCGTTTGCCCCTAGCGGCAGCGGCAGGTTGTATTCCTTTTTCCACCAGGCGCCCAGGTCGAGCACGCGGTGGAGTCCGGACTGGTAGTAGCTGAGCTGCCCTTCGTGAATCACCAGCCCGGCGTCGGCCTGACCTTTGGCGACCGCGTCGAGGATCTTGTCGAAAGGAACCACCTGCGGCTCGAAGTCCGGCTGATAAAGCCGTAGAGCCAGATAGGCTGTGGTGAGCAGGCCCGGAACGGCGATCGTTTTGCCCTTGAGATCCGCGGGCGCCAGCGCGCCCTTGGCCACGACGATGGGGCCATAGCCATCCCCCACGCTCGAACCCGCCGACGTCAAGATGTAATGCTCGGCAACGTACGGGTAGGCATGGTAGGAGATCGCGGTCATCTCATAGCGGCCTTCTTTGGCGGCCGCGTTGAGAGACTGGATATCGTCGAGAACGTGATGGAATTTGACCAGCGGGGAACGAACCCGCCCCGTGGCCAGGGCATAGAACATGAAGGCATCATCGGCATCCGGGCTGTGCGCGATGTTTACCGTGTGCTGCGGCGTTTCCATGGAGTGTACCAACGCAAAGGGGTGATTCTGGAAAGAATTGGCGGCCCGATCGCGGGCCATGTGCCGGCAGGCAGACCGTCGCCTCCCCTGCAACTCTTTCCGAGCCGCGCGCCAGTCGACCAGTATTGGCGGGGCAAGCTTCCCCCCGGAGGAAGCAAGACATCTACTTTAGCAGAACGGATGCGGGCACTCGTGTATCTTAAAAAGGGCACGCGGGCTGCTGACGGTCCGCGGCTTGCGGGAAGGCCAGGGGCCGCCGATCCCGGCGCCGTTCCCAGGCCCCGCGGTGAGGAAGGGACCATGCCCGACGAAAAGGCCGGCACGATTGTAGCCGGTGTGCCGGATCTGTTCTTTGCGGCCAAAATCGGCGAAACCGCGCGCCAGCTTGGTGTGACCGTCGAGTTCGCTTCGTCCGCGGAGGCCGTGCTCGAAAAGGCCTCGCGCTCGCCTTCCCTGGTGATCCTCGATCTCGGCGCCGCCCCTCTCCAGCCGCTTGGACTGATTGCGAAGTTGAAAACCGACCCCGCTCTGCGCGCAGCCCGCGTCGTCGGCTTCGTGAATCACGAGCGGAGCGATCTGATGGAGCAGGCGCGCCAGGTGGGTTGCGACGAAGTGCTGACCCGCGGCGCTTTCACCAAAGGATTGCCGGCGATTCTGGGGGCTACCGTGGCCGGCTAGCTATCGCCCGCGGCTCGGATTCCGCGTAGCAGGCCCCCCGGCTACCTTGGCCGGTCGGCGCAAATTGACGGCCGATTCCGCAGAACGTGTCTGTTATAATCCATTCGAACCGACGGAGATCACCATGGCAACACCAGAAGAAACTGCCACTGGGTCCAGCGGACAAACCTTACCGGCCCAGCCGCCCAAACCCGCCGTGGCCGCCAAACCCAAGAAGCTTCGGCCGGGCATCGATTTGCCCACCGTCGATCTGGGCTTGATCAAGACTGAACCGTGGTCGGAAGGTATTGCCACTCCGCGTAAAAAAAAGCCGCCGGAGCTGGCGGTGACCAACGAGTGCTGCACCGGTTGCGCCGGTTCGCCGGTCTGTATCACTTACTGCCCCGTCGAGGAGTGCATGTTTTGGGTGCCCGACGAGGATCATCCGCCGTTCGGCCGCATCGACGTCGACTATCAGCTCTGCATCGGTTGCAAGAAGTGCATCAGCAAGGGCCCCGATGACACCTTCCTCGACGGCTGCCCCTGGGATGCGATCGACATGACGCCCACCATCGAGGTGGAGCGGAGCCTGGGCGTCAAGTTCAGCTACTAGCCTTTCGCGGAACGGGCATCCCTGTCCGCTCCAGGCCCGACAAAATCGTCTCGGCCGCCCATTCCGCCGGACTTCGGCGGCTGGCCGGAATCCGGACTCCTCTTACTTACGTTCCCAGTCGCCGGCAAGCGCGACCCAGGAAGCCCGATACGGTATTGCGCCGGAGGTCATACCCCATGGATCATTCACCCCGATTCTTGCAGATCGTCGAAGACGCCAAAACCCGCATCCAGGAAGTCACTGTCGAGGACGTTCGCCGCAGCCGCGAATCCGGCGAGGACTTTGTGCTGATTGATACGCGCGAAGATTCGGAATGGGCCGCCGCCCACGCCGCCGGGTCGATCCATCTCGGCAAAGGCGTCATTGAGCGCGATATCGAGAAGCGGGTGCCTGACACGTCGGCCAAGCTGGTTCTCTACTGCGGCGGCGGCTTCCGGTCGGCGCTGGCCGCAGATGCTTTGCAACGAATGGGATATTCGCGCGTCTATTCTTTAGAGGGCGGATGGCGCGCCTGGAACCAGGCGCAGATGCCGGCGGAGTCGGGCGGCGATTCCTAGCCACGCCTGGTGGAATGTTGTACGGCTTATCGGTTTTGATTGTGTTGCTGCTGGTTCCGATTGTGTTACGGAGCCGGCTGCTCCGTTTGTGGAAGGGCCAGGACAGGCCGGAGCCCCGCCCCACGGGGCTCTTGGCGACGCAGTGGAGCCGCCGCGATCTGATATTCTGAAATTCTCTGCTGAGTTCTCATGCCGAAGCGAACGCTTTTTCTCAATCCCCCCTCGTTTGAAGGCTTTGACGGCGGCGCAAGCTCCCGTTGGCCGGCCACGCGAGAGATCGAGTCCTACTGGTACCCGATCTGGCTGTGCTACCCGGCCGGGTTGCTGCCCGACAGCAAGGTCGTGGACGCTCCGCCGCACAAGATCACGCCCGAGCAAACGGTCCGCATGGCGCCGGACTTCGAGTTTCTAGTGCTGTTCACCTCGACGCCCGGGTTCCAGAACGACATCCGGCTGGCCGAGGAGATGAAACAGCTCAACCCGAAGCTGGAGGTCTGTTTCGTCGGCCCGCACGTTACGGCGCTGCCCGAGGAAAGCTTGCGGGACGGTAAGGCGATCGACTTCCTGATCCGCCGTGAGTTCGACTACCAGGTAGTCGATTACGCCAACGGCAAGCCGCTGGCGGAGCTGCCCGGCGCGAGTTTCCGCTCCGAAGGCGGCTTTGTCCACAACCCCGAGTCGACGATGATCGAAGACCTCGACGGGCTGCCCTGGGTCACCAAAGTCTACAAACGCGACCTCGATATCGAGCGCTACAACGTTCCGTTCCTGTTGCACCCCTATCTGGCGTTCTACACCGAACGGGGCTGCCCGGCGCTGTGCACCTTCTGCCTGTGGCCGCAGACGCTGTCGGGACATCGCTGGCGCACGCGTTCGGCCGACGACGTTGCCGGCGAGGTGAAGTGGACGCTCGAAAACTTTCCGGGTCTCAAGGAAATCTTTTTCGACGACGATACGTTCAACATCCGCAAGTCGCGCGTCATCGAGCTGTGCGAGAAGCTCAAGCCGCTGAACTTCACCTGGTCGTGCACCTCGCGCGTGACGGTGGACTACGAAACGCTCAAGGCGATGCGCGACGCCGGCTGCCGGCTGCTGATCGTCGGCTACGAATCGGGCGATCCGCAGATCCTCAAGAACATCAAGAAGGGCGCCACTGTCGAACAGGCCGAGCGTTTCACCAAGAACTGCAAGAAGCTGGGCCTGATCGTCCATGGCGACTACATCATCGGGCTGCCGGGCGAGACGCGCGAATCGATCCGCCGCACCATCGAGTTCGCCAAGCGCATGGACAACGAGACCATCCAGGTTTCGATCGCGCATCCTTACCCGGGAACGGAATTCTACGACTACGTTCAGCAGAACAACCTGATCACGCTCGACTCGATGACCGACGACACCGGCCACCAGTTGCCCAACATCAAGTACGGCGAGCTGGACGAAGCGGAGATCCTCGACTGGGTCGAGAAGTTCTACGACGAATACTACTTCCGGCCAAAGGTCGCCTGGCGGATCGTGCGCAAGGCCGTGTTCGACGGCGCCGAGCGGCGGCGGCTTTACAAAGAGGCGCGCGAATACCTGGCGTTGCGTTCGAAGCGCCAAAAGTTCGTCGAAGAGCGGCGCGGCCAAGCGGCTTGAGGAGAGACGGGCGCTTGCGCCTGTTGACCTGCTGCCAAGCCTCGACATTTTCCATATCCATGCAGGGCAGGCCGGAGCCCTGCCCCACCGGGCCACGATCGTGGTTACCTGCCTGCATGAGTGGGGCAGTCTCTACCCGGCTGGGCACCCATCTTCTGAGCTGATCCCGAGGATTCTGCGTCCTTGAAAACCCGCGTCTGCCTGTTCATCATCGTCGTCGCCAACGCGGTGGGCAACCTGTTGCTCGCGTACGGCATGCGGCGCGTCGGCAGCATCGCTTCGTATTCGCCGATTGAGCTGGTCACGGCGGGGCTGCGGGCGATGACCGACGGCTGGGTGATGGCCGGGGTGCTGCTGCTGCTGGTCTTTTTCGTGGCGCACGCCATCGTGTTGAGCTGGGCCGATCTGAGCTACGTGCTGTTGGTGACCGCCATCGGCTACGTGCTGGTCGCCGTGCTCAGCCGCCAGTTCCTGGGCGAAACCATCAGCCCTCTTCGCTGGGCCGGAACGGTGGTGATCACCGCCGGTGTGATGCTGGTGGGCTCGACGCCCGTTTCGACGGTGGCTCCCGCGGCGGTCTCGAAGGCTTCCTCCTCGCCGTCATGATTTATTTCCTGCTAGGGTTGGTTGTGTTCGGCACTGTAGCCGGCGACTTGTGCAAGGCTGCCGGCATGCGCCGCCTCGGCGAGGTGGACGATTTCCGGCCGGGGTCGCTGGCGAGCCTGCTTGGGCGCGCCGCGCGCAGCGGCTGGATCGCCGCCTGCCTGCTGGGCTACACGATGTCGTTTTTTGGATTCATGGCGCTGGTCTCGATCACCGACCTCAGTTTCGCCGTGCCCGCTACGGCAGCCGGCTATGTCGTCGAAACCGTGCTGGCGCGCGCGGTGCTCGGCGAGCAGGTTTCGCGGCGGCGCTGGTGGGGAGCGGCGCTGGTGGCGGCCGGGGTCGCCATGATCGGCGGTTAGCGTTGTGAGCGGCAACGGCTACGTGCTTCCCTGGGTGCTGCTTCCGCTGCTGATCCTCACCGCTTGCGCGGCCGCCTACTACTTCGCCGTCTGCCTGGCGGCGCTGCGTTTTCTCGACGACCGTGCGCGCGCCTTGGCCGCTGAGCCCCAACCCATCGAAGCGTACCCGCCGATCTCGATTCTTAAACCCGTTGATGGGGCCGATCCGGACTTCTACGAAAACATCCGCACGCACGCCCTGCAGGACTACCCCAACTTCGAGCTTCTGTTCGGCGCCGCCGACCCCGCCGACCCGGCGCTTGCGGCGGTCGAACGTCTCGCGCGCGAATTTCCGGCGCTGCGCATCGAGGCTTTTGTCTGCGACTGCACGGACCCGGGCAACCGCAAGGTGCAGCGCCTGGCGCGGCTGGCGCAAGAGGCTCGCTTCGAGTTTCTGCTGGTGAACGACTCCGACATTCGCGTGGACGAAGACTACCTGCGCGAGGTTGCCGCACCGCTTGTCGACCCCGAGCATGGCGCTCGTGTGGGACTGGTCACCTGCCCCTACCGCGCGCGGCCCGGCGCCACTGTGGCGTCGCGGTTGGAGGCGCTGGCGATCTCGGCGGAGTTTCAGAGCCAGGTTTTGTTGACGCGCTTCCTGGGGCAGGTGCGCTTCGCGCTGGGTGCGACGATGCTGTTTCGCCGCCGCGACCTCGAGCGCATCGGCGGCTTCGAGGCGCTCACGCCGTATCTCGCCGACGACTATCAACTCGGAAACCGCATCGCGGCTCTCGGCCTGGAGGTGGCGATCCATCCGTATCCCGTGGAAATTGTGCTGGGCAATGACGGCTGGCGCGAAGTCTGGCAGCGGCAACTGCGCTGGTCGAGGACCGTTCGCGCTTGCCGGCCGGCGGGCCATTTCGGTCTGATTTTTACGCAGGGTTCGCTCTGGAGCCTGTTGTGCCTGGCGGCGGCGTTGGCCTGCGGCGCCCCCCCGATCGCGCTAACGATTCCCGCGGCGGTGTTGCTGCTGCGTGTACTCACTGCGTGGCTGATCGGCGGCCGCTGCATGGGAGCGACCCTGGTCGCGCGGCGGCTTTACCTGATGCTGCCGGCCGACGCGCTGTCGCTGGCGACGTGGCTGTTCAGTCTGTTCACCCGCCGGGTCAACTGGAGAAATCGCTCTCTGAAAGTCGGCGCCGGCGGCCGCATCGTCGAAGAAGCCGGAGTACACAGGAAGTAGTGCAGGGGAAATAAGGTAGGTTGCCGCGCATGGCCACCCAGAGCCGCAAGTGTAAGCTTGCGTTGAGCGTTGTGAACCGGCAGTGGTGCCGGAAGGGGACAGTTACCGTGTTTCGCAGCTCGATCTATTGATCGTTTGCGGAGTTCGCATGGGGCGAAACACGGTGACTGTCCCCAGGTGGCACCTCATCCAGGCCGCAGCATCTCATCGAGCAGCCTCACCGGCTCTTGCGCAATCTGGTCCAGCCAGCCGGCCGCGGCTTCCGCCGCCGATGCATCCAGCCGCCGCACGGCATCGATGTGCGCAATCGACGCGCGACCCGTTTCGTACTGTTCGAGAAACGCCACTGGGGCTGGGGCTCCGGAATCCGGCCTCGCGAGAACCTCGACGATCCGGGGTTGGCACTCGATCAAGCGGCGGTGCTCGCCGTGGAACTTTGCGAGCGGCTCAGCCCCCGACGCGGTCGTTTTCGCGATCGACCGCTCCAGCTTCGCGATGATCTTCTCCAGCCGCTGGATGCGCTCGGCTACGTGCGCACGCGCCTGCTGTTGCGCCGCGCGATAGAGCGGCTTCTGGTAGTCGTCGGCGAACGGCAGCCGCACCTGCTCGTACCAGGCGTCGAGCGCCCGCAGGTTTCCGATCAGCTTCGCCGTCGTCAGAAACTTGCGTTTGAGGCCTGTGTAAATCTCGCGGTCGAAGCTGCCGGCCTGCTGGTTTTCGAGCTTCTCGAAATGAACCACACCGGCGGGCACGTCGCGCCGTACCACCGAGCCGGCCGCGACGACCGATCCGAAATCGATATGGAGCGGGCCGACCAGCCCGCACTGGCCGCCGACGAAAATCGGAGCCGAGCGCAGCAGCACCCCGCGCGCGTCGCCGATCAGGCTGCCGTACTTGTCGCCGCGCGGGTCGAAATTGAAGTGGATCACCCCCGAGCCGACTTCGCTGTGGTCGCTGCGCGAAGTTCCGCCGCTCATGAACAGATCGCAATAGTTGATGAGCGAGCCGGTGACGACCGTCGCGGTCAGGATGGTGTTCTTGAAAGCGACCGAGTGCGCCGCGTCGACCTGTTCTTCGAGCAGCGTGCCGGGCCGGATCTCCGCGAAGCCGCGTACCACCGCGCCGTCGAGGAAGGTCGCGCCCTCGTAGGTACCGGCGCCCAACTCGACCTCGCGGCCGAGCTGACAATCGGCGACGCGGGCGTGGCCCGAGGTTCCGATGCGTGACCCGCGGCCGATCCGCAAACCGGCGCCGCTGAGAGTGGCCTGGCAGATGGAGGCGCCCGGCTCGATGTTTTCGAGCGGCACGTCGGCGGCTACATAGACCCGCTCGGGTCCCCAGACATCGACGCCACACTCGCGCAGGCGCACGATGCGTTCGCGGTTGGCGATCTCGTCGTAGTTTTCGGGATGGGCCACGGGCGGCTGTTGTTTGGAAGAACTGTCCGGGCGCGGGGATCAAGCCATCTTTTCCACCAGCGCGTAAACCGACTCGAGCGCGCCGGGCAGGGCGTCGCTGTTCTTGCCGCCCGCCTCGGCCAGATCGGGGCGTCCGCCGCCTTTGCCGCCGACCGCTTCGGCCAGGGCGCCGATCAGCTTTCCGGCGTGGATCTTCTTGCCGGCGAGGTCTTTGGTGACGGCCGAGATCAGCGACACGCGGCCGTTTTCGGCCGACCCCAGCACGATCACTCCCGACTGCAGCTTGTTGCGCAGCATGTCGGCCATGGTGCGCATCTGGGTGCGGTCGATGTTGTCCACGCGGGCGGAGACAACCTTGATGCCTTTCACGACCCGCGCCTTCTCGGCCAGCTCGCCCACGCTCGACTGCGCCAGCTTGCCCTTGAGGCGCTCGACTTCCTTTTCGAGGTTGCGCCGCTCGGCGGTGAGCTTTTCGACGCTGTCGACCAGCTCGGGCTCGGCCACGTGCAGGATCGAGCTGAGGCGGTGAATGCGGCCGATGGCGTCCCGGTATTGCTCATAGGCGGTGCCGCCGGTGACTGCCTCCAGTCGCCGAACGCCCGCCGAGATGCTGCTCTCGCCGGTGATCTTGAAAACGCCGATGTCGCCGGTGCGGTTGACGTGCGTGCCGCCGCAGAGTTCCTTGCTGAAGCCATCCACCTGCACGACGCGCACGCGGTCACCGTATTTTTCGCCGAACAGGGCCATTGCGCCGGTCTTGACGGCGTCGTTGAGATCCATCACGTCGGTGACGACGGGGATGTTGTGCAGAATCTGCTCGTTGACCAGCCGCTCGACCTCGTCGATTTCGGCCTGGTCCATGGCCGTGTAGTGCGTAATGTCGAAGCGCAGCCGGTCGGGCGCGACGACGCTGCCGGCCTGCTTGACGTGCGTGCCCAGGGTGCGGCGCAGCGCGGCATGCATCAGGTGCGTCGCCGTGTGATTGCGCATGGTCGCTTCGCGCAATTCGGAACTCACACGGCCCGAGACGATGTCGCCCACCTTCAACGGCGCCGCGGCGACGATGCGGTGGATGGAGAGGCCGCGCAGCGGAGCCACGACGTCCTTGACGCGCGCGACCACGTCGCCGCCTTGGAGCAGCACGCCCTGGTCGCCGACTTGGCCGCCGGCCTCGGCGTAGAACGGCGTGCGGTCGAGCACCAACTCGGCTTCGGCCTGGGCGGGAACCTCGCCGACGGGCTGATGATCCACCAGCAGCGCCACGATCGTCGATCCGTCGAGGCTAGTGTTGCCGTATCCCTCAAAGCGCGTGGGATGCTCTTCGCGTAGCTTCTGATAGGCGGGAGCGATGGCCGACCCCTCGCCGCCCTTCCAGCTTGCACGGGCCCGGGTGCGTTGCTGCTCCATTTCGGCTTCGAAGCCGTCGTGGTCGATCTGCAGCGAGCGCTCGCGCGCCATGTCCTCCTGCTCATCGAGCGAGAGGCCGAAGGTGTCGTAGAGCTTGAAAGCCACCGCGCCGGGGATCATGCCGCCTTCGAGCTTTTCGACCGAAGACTCGAACATCCTCTCGGCCATGGCGAAGCTGTGCTGATAGCGGATTTCCTCTTCTTTGACGATGCGCGCCACGCGCTGCGCCGATTCGAGCAGCTCGGGATAGGCGGGCTTCATCAACTCGGCGACAAAGCCGGTCATCTCGTAAAGAAACGGCTTTTCCGAGCCTGCCAGGCGCGCGTGGCGCAGCGCGCGGCGGATGATCTTGCGCAGCACATAGCCGCGGCCTTCGTTCGAAGGCAGCACGCCGTCGTGCACCAGAAAAGCGGCCGAGCGGCTGTGGTCGGCGATGATGCGCAGGGTCGTGTCGGCCTTGGCCTCGTCGCCGTAGGTGATGCCGAGCAGGTCGCCGGCGCGGTCGATGATGGGGCGAATCAGGTCGGTCTCGAAGTTGCTGAGCTTGCCTTGCAGCACCGCGGCGACGCGCTCCAGCCCCATACCGGTGTCGATGGAAGGGCGCGGCAGCGGCGTCAGCTTGCCGGCCGCATCGCGGTCGAACTGCATGAACACGAGGTTCCAGATTTCCACGTAGCGGCTGGTGTCGCTCGGGAACGGCTCGTCGGGTTCATCGGGCTCGCGGCCTTCGGGGCCGTAGTCGTAGAAAATCTCCGAGCACGGGCCGCAGGGGCCGGTCTCGCCCATCTGCCAGAAATTGTCCTTGGCGCCGCGGCGGAAAATGCGGCCGGCGCCGATGTCGGTGACTTTCTTCCACAACTCTTCGGCTTCGTCGTCGTCTTCGTAGACGGTGGCGTAGAGGCGCTCTTTCGGCAGGCCGTAGACCTTGGTGATGAGTTCCCAGGCGAAGACGATGGCGTCTTGCTTGAAGTAATCGCCGAAGGAGAAATTGCCGAGCATCTCGAAAAACGTGTGGTGGCGGCGCGTGAAGCCGACGTTTTCGAGATCGTTGTGCTTGCCGCCGGCGCGGACGCATTTCTGCGAAGTGGTCGCGCGGGTGTAGTCGCGTTTCTCCTGACCCAGGAACACGTCCTTGAACTGGTTCATCCCGGCATTGGTGAACAGCAAGGTGGGGTCGTTGGCCGGCACCAGCGACGAGCTCGGCACGATGCGATGCCCGTGCGATTCGAAGTAGCGGAGAAACTTCTCCCGTATGTCGTTACCGGTCAATCAATAACCTCGTCCTGGGTGGATGCGTGCTCGGCGAAGGCTTCGAGCCAGTCGGTGTCGGAAGCGATTTCCTGCAATCCCTCCACGATTCTAGCAGAGGAAAATCCGGCCCTAAGCAGGGCGCGAAACAGCGCCGCAATCTGCTTGCGGTCGCTGAGGGGCAGCTCGTCCGCGCGGCTGCCGAGGCGCCGCCGGATCTGATGGCGCACCAACTCCAGCTCGTCGGTGTCCTGGAATGCCTGCCCGACGGTTTTTTCGGCTACCTTGCGCTCGACGCCGCGGCGCTCGAGATCGCGCACGATGCGCAGACGCCCGAGGCCCTCGTAGTCGCGGCGAAAACGGGCGTAGGAGTCGGCCAGTTGGGCGTCGTCGAGATAGCCGATTTCGCGCAGGCGCTGGAGCACTTCCTGCACGTCGTGGGGGCGGGCGGCGCGGCGCTCCAGACGGCTGCGCAGCTCGGCCACGGTGAGCGAACGGCGCGCCAGGGCGGCGACGGCGTAGTCGTACAGGGCGGCAGCGGCCAGGAGCTTGGGGGAGGCCATCTCCGGGATTGTAACCGCTGGCGGGTGGTGGGGGCGGTTGTGAACTCAGTCGCGGCGGCCGGCCGCTACGGTCTGCGCCGGGCCCGGGGCAGCGGCATGCGACGGCCCCTGCTCTCCCCGGCCCATCGTGGGGTCCTGCAGTTCGGGAATCTGCACCCGTACCTGGGTGCCCCCGCCCGGGCGGTGGTGAATCATCATCAGAAACTCGTTGCCGAACAGCACCCGCAGCCGCTCGTGAACGTTGCTGACGCCGATGCCACGCTGAAAAATGCCGGGCATGGCCTCGGGCGCGATGCCCACGCCGTCGTCCTCGAGCTCAAGCTGCAGGCGGCCGCCGCGCAGGGCGCTACGCAGCCAGATCGTGCCGCCATCCACCTTGGGGCTCAGGCCGTGCTTGATCGAGTTTTCGACGATCGGCTGCAGCAGCATGCTGGGCACCAGCACGTTGAGCGTCTGGGGGTCGATTTCCTTGACGATGCGCAGCTTCTCGCCGAAGCGCACGACTTCGATGCTGAGGTAGTCGTCGATAAACGCCAACTCCTCGCGCAGCGGCGTGAAGGCCTCCTGCTTGCGCAGCAGCCGCCGCAGGATCGTCGACAGCTTGAAAATGAGCTGCCGGGCGGTGTCCTGGTCGATGCGGATGAGCGAGGCCACTGAGTTGAGCGTGTTGAACAGAAAATGCGGGTTGATCTGGCTGGTCAACGCGTCGAGCCGGGCCTGCATCAGCAGGCGCTGCTGTTCCTCGAGCTTCCACTCGATACGGGTGTTGTTCCACACCTTCAGCGTCAGGCCCACGCAGGCGACGGTCGAGTAGTAGACCAGCATGATCGTCACCGGGTGCAGCAGTTCGCCGGGCGTGTAGAGCATGAACAGCCAGTCGCGTCCCGCAAAGGTGTGGCCCAGGCTAGTGCGAATGAACTCGATCGCCAGGCAGGTGAACAGCAGAACCAACTGGAACGAGAAGCGGTTGGAGCCCGAATCGGTGTCGCGGGGGTGGCGGATGCGGTCCAGCATCACCCCGGGGATCGTAAACGGAAAAAACGGCGAGAAACGCCAGATTTCCTCGGGCCCGGGAGCGAAGAAGCGCAGCAGGCCGCCGAGCGCGCCCACGCCGGCCAACAGCGGCAGCGCCAGCCATTCCTTGTGAGGCGCCAGCAGCGCCGGCAGGGCGATCAGCGAGCCGGCGACCGCGCCCGGCAGGTAGCCGCCGACCAGCCCGGACACAAAGGCGCCCTCCAGGCCGACCTCGGCGGCGTCATATTTCGCCAGCAAACGCAAGACCGTGCCGGCGGCGAACACCGTCCCGAACACCAGGCCCAGCTCGAGCCGCTGCCGGAAGGTGCGCTCTTCGCGCAAAAACAGCCGTTTGGCGAACGACCAGCGCAACACGATGCTGGCCATCGACGCGATGACGGCAATGCGCACCAGCAGCTGAACCAGAAGTGCGGAATCGTTCCCCATCAGGCTCCGCCGCGCCGGCAAACCGGGCGGCTGGAATATTTACCGGCAGGCGTAAATTATAATGATGATAACAGTCCGGGCTTTGCGGGACGGCTGGTCCACGCGCGGTGCTGCGGAATCCTCATGAAACATTCGGTTAACGGCGACCCTGCTCCCCTGGTCGAGCAGGTGGCGGAGGCGGAGTTTCCCTGCCGCTGGGGCGAATTCCGCATCTACGGCTTTCGCGGAGTCGGCGGCGACACCCCGCAGGAGATCGTAGCCCTCAAGTTGGGCGACCTGGAGGCTCCCGGCCCGGCGCCGCTGGTACGCGTGCACTCGCAGTGCCTCACCGGCGAGGTGTTCCACAGCGCGCGTTGCGACTGCCGCCAGCAGCTCTCGCTCGCTCTCGAAAAAATGGCCGGGGAAGGCCGCGGCCTGCTGATCTACGACCCTCAGGAAGGGCGCGGAATCGGCCTGCTCAACAAGCTGATGGCCTATCAGTTGCAGGATCAGGGCGCCGACACGGTGGAAGCCAACGAGCGGCTGGGCTTCCAACCCGACCAGCGCGATTACCGCTGGGCGGTCGCGGTGCTGCGCCATTTCGGACTGCGGCGCGTGCGCTTTCTCTCCAACAACCCCGATAAGGTCGAGGCGCTGGAACGCGGCGGCATTCGGGTCGAAGAGCGCGTGCCCTGTGAAGTCGAAGCCGGAGCGCGCGCGGCCGTGTATCTGCGCACCAAGAAAGAGAAGATGGGCCACCTGATCGAAGGGCTCTGAGAAGCACCCGAACGATCGGCCCCGAAGATCGGCCCGAAAGGGCGGTTAGCTCAGTTGGTTAGAGCGCCTGCCTTACAAGCAGGAGGTCACTGGTTCGAGCCCAGTACCGCCCACCACTTTTTGCCTTCGAAATCGCCTTGACGCCGGTTTTTAGGGAATTGCCGTGCTCGCGTAACTCACAATCCCCCCAATATCGGGACTTGCCCTTTACCTTTGTTGGCCAAGCGGCGAGAGAGCGGCGGATTCGACTACGGGTTCGCCGCCTGCCCGCCCGCCGCGGCTAGCTCTTGATCGAGCTGGCGGATTTGCAGCGCCTTGGCGTCGTCGGGCGGCAGGTTCGTCCCGCAGATGCGCAGAGCTTGGGCCAGCGCTTCCCTTGCCTCCGCAGTGCGGCCGTCGCTGGCGTATACGCGGGCCAGGTTGTAAAGGCTCTCGACCAATCCCGGGGCGTTCGGGCCGGGAATCGACTGCCGCATGCGCAGAGAACGTACCAGCAGGGCTTCGGCTTCCTGCGGTGCGTGTTGGTCGAGCAGGTATTCGCCGAGGCGGCTGAGAGTGCCGGCGAACTGCTTCGCTGGGAACTTCCGGGGAGCCTGACAGCCGTTGCCGGAGCACGCGCTCGGCTTCGGCGAACTGCAGCCGCTCGCGGTAGAGATCCGCGAGCCTGTCGCCGATCCGGGCCGTGCGTGGGTCGTTCTCGCCATAAACCTTTGCCGCCAGGCCGAGCAGAATCGTCAACAGCGGCTGCGTCTTGGCATGCTCTCCCGATCGCCAGTATGCGGTCGCGACGATATCGACGGTTTGCACGATGGCTGCCAGCGAGGGGTCGGCTTGGCTGCGAATCAGCACCAGCGCGCGTTCGGCCAAGTGCACGGCTTCGGCGTAGTTGGCCCGCAGCAAGGCGAGCCGCGCCCAACCTTGCAGCGGCTCGATCAGGATGCGGTCATGGCTTCCGATTTTCGTCTCGATGAGATCGACGCTCTGTTGATAGAGCCCCCAGGCGTCGGCTGCGCGGCCTTCGGCCACTGCCAGATCCGCCAGGCCGACCAGCGCCAGAGCGTACTGCCGCGGCGCGGCGTCCGGATCCACCGCAAGCACCGCGACAGCATGCTGATACGCCTGGCGCGCCTCGGGACCGCGATCGAGCACTTGATAGAGCTTGCCAAGCTGCGTCAAAGCCGTCCCCAGCGGGACATCACTACCCTTGAGCGCCTCGGCTTCGGTAACCGCGGTTTTCAGAACCGCTTCGGCGGCGGCATAGCGGTGTTGCGAAACAAGTTGCTGGCCGAGGTCCAGGTACCGCTGCAACGCCGCGGGCGAGCCGGCCGGCGCGTCTTGGGCGGGAATCGCCTGGGCACAGAAGACCTGCGTGCAGAGGAACAACGCCGCGGCCGCGACGAGTTTTGACAGCTTGTTGCCCACAAATCCAAATCCAACGTCTCGGCCGGCGCGCAACGGGGAGAACGGTTTGGACGCGAGGCGTCGGCGAAAAGTTCCGCGGCGGCCTGGAGCCCTCAGGCTGCGGGCCGGGTTTGATCGTTCTCGCCCGACTCCGAATGTCCACCAGGGAATGTCCAACCACGGCGGATTCGATTCGGGCCCGGGTCGCGGATTCAGGGAAGAGGGCTCGTCGGCGCGATGCCGCGCGCAACGCCTGGCCTCGCCCCTCGAGGGCACGTAGTGGAGGGAAGGGGGAGGAAAGTGGTCGGGGCGGTCGGATTCGAACCAACGACCCCCTGCTCCCAAAGCAGGTGCGCTACCAAGCTGCGCCACGCCCCGACACGGTCAGCTCTCCTCTGATTCTACGGGAGGCCCTGGTTCGTAATCCACTCCCCCTCGGATTTCCTCCAGGGGCCGCATTGGGGCGCCCCGGGCGGCCGGCAGCGCGGCCCCTCCAGTCCCCGGGCCGGGAGGCTGCCGCGATCCTCGGTGGACAGGGTGCCCAAAGCCCCCGATTCGATTGCGCGACGCCCTAAAAAAGGTCGAAACTGGGGAGCGCGATGACGGAAGACTACGAAAAGCTCGGGGCGTTCTATCTGGGCCGCGGCTACGACCTGGCCGGCAGCAAATTGCTCGACGAACTGGTCCTTTACGACTCCAAGGACCTGGTCACGCATGGCGTCTGTTTCGGAATGACCGGCAGCGGTAAGACCGGCTTGTGCGTCTGCCTGCTCGAAGAGGCATTGATCGACCGCATCCCCGTGATCGCCATCGATCCCAAAGGCGACCTGTGCGATCTGCTGCTGACCTTTCCGCAATTGCGCGGCGAAGACTTCGAGCCCTGGATTCCCGACGGCGCGGCGCAGCGCGAAGGTTTGTCGCGGCCCGAGTACGCGAAGAAACAGGCCGAGCTGTGGCGCGACGGCCTGGCGCGCTGGGGCCAGAGCGGCGAGCGCATCCAGAAGCTCCGCGATGCGGCCGATTGCGCTATCTATACTCCCGGCAGCTCGGCCGGCCTGTCGGTCTCGCTGCTGAAGTCGTTTCAGCCGCCCTCGGTTCAGGTTCAGGAAGACGAGGAACTACTGCGCGAGCGCGTCCAGGCAACGGTCAGCGGCTTGTTGGGTTTGCTCGGTATCGACGCGGACCCACTGCAGAGCCGCGACCACATCCTGCTGTCGATGATCTTCGACCGCAGTTGGCGGCAAGGCCGCGAGCTCAGCCTCGCCGAGCTGATTCAACAGATCCAGAAGCCGCCCTTCGATCGGGTCGGCATGTTCGACCTGGAGTCCTACTACCCGGGAAAAGACCGCGGCGCGCTGGCGATGATGCTCAATAACCTGCTGGCGTCGCCCGGCTTCGCGAGCTGGCTCGAGGGCGAACCCATCGACGTCGACCGGCTGCTCTACACGAGCGAGGGCCGGCCGCGGCTTTCGATCTTTTCGATCGCCCATTTGAGCGACAGCGAGCGGATGTTCTTCGTTTCGACGCTGCTCAACGAGACCGTCAGTTGGATGCGGCGACAGCCGGGTACGTCCACTCTGCGCGCGCTGCTCTACATGGACGAGATGTTCGGGTTCCTGCCGCCGGTCGCCAACCCACCCTCCAAGGGCCCGCTGCTGACCCTTCTCAAGCAGGCGCGCGCGTTTGGTTTGGGTGTGCTGATGGCCACCCAGAACCCCAAAGACATCGACTACAAGGCGCTGTCGAACACCGGGACCTGGTTTGTCGGGCGGCTGCAAACGGACCGCGATCAGGAACGCGTTCTGGACGGTTTGGAGGGAGCCGCCGCAGGCAGCGGCGCTGTGTTCGACCGCCGGGCGGCCGCCGCCAAGCTCGCCGCGCTCGACAAGCGCGTTTTCCTGCTCCACAACGTCCACGACGACGCACCCCGCGAGTTCCACACGCGCTGGGCTCTGTCGTATCTGAGTGGCCCGTTGACCCGGACCCAGATCAAGACGCTTGATGTCGGAACGCCGCCAGGACGCTGAGTCCGAGCGTTCCACGCGGACTGCTTCCTCGCCGCCTCCCGAGGCGAAGACAGCGTCCCGGCCGCTGTTGCCCGCCGGTATCAGCGAATACTTCGCCCCGGTGCGGTCGGTGCAGCCCGAGGGCGCGGCGCTCGTCTGCTATCCGGCGCTGCTGGCAATGGTGCGCACGCGCTACGACGACAAACGGCAAAAGATCGACTACGTCCGCGAGTCGCGGTGGATGGCACGGGTCGAAGACGGGCCGATCGAGGTCTCCTGGGAGCAATCCACCGAAATTCGCCTGGCGCCGGACGATCTTGGCTCGGAGCCGCACCCGGAAACAGCCGAGTACGGCGAACTACCCCAAGCCGCGCTGAACAAGACCAACTATGCGGGTTGGCAGCGCGACCTGGTCAACTGGGTCTACTCGGGGCAGCCCCTGGAGCTGTTGAGCAGCCCCGAGTTGAAGCAGACTTCGCAGCCCGAGGAATCCGAGCGCGACTTTCGTATTCGCCTCGAACACCTCGCCCGCGAGGAGCGCGATCGGCGCGTGGAACAGCTCCGCAAGAAATACGCCCCGAAGATAGCGGCCCTCGAAGAGCGCATCCGACGCGCTGAGGGAGCCGTCGAGCGCGAAAAGGAGCAGGCCCAGCAACAGAAGTTGCAGTCGACGATCTCCATCGGAGCGACGCTGATCGGGGCGTTTTTCGGCCGCAAGCTGGCCAGCGCCCGCAACGTGCGGGGGGCCGGTTCGGCGATGCGCTCGATCAGCCGCGTCGGCAAGGAAACCGGCGACATCCACCGCGCCGAGGAGAATCGCGACGCGCTGCGGCAACAGCTCGAAGAGCTGGAGGCCGAATTTCAGGCTGATCGCACCTCGATCGAATCGGCGGTCAATTCGCAGGCCGGCGAACTGGAGCGAATTCCCTTGCGCCCGAAAAAGTCGGATATCGACGTTCGATTCTGCGCCCTGACCTGGCTGCCTTACTGGCGGTCGAAGACCGGCGCCACCGACCCCGCTTGGGAATAGCGAACGGGCCGCGGCGGTCCGTCCCGGCACGGGCCTCGGACCGAACCCAGGGGCCGCGCCTGGAACAAGGAGAAAACATGCCACAAATCGAAGATTTCATCCAATCCGCGGTGGGCGATCTTGGTATTTCGCCGGACGCCGCCAAGACCGGTGTGGGGGCGGTCCTGCAGTCGCTGCAGCAGGGCGCCGAGCCGGGCGACTTTCAGCAATTGCTGTCGAGCATGCCGGGGGCCGCGGCCTTGTTGTCCAACGTCAAAGGATCGGCAGGGGCAGGCGAGTCAGGCGGTGGCTTGGGCGGAGCGCTCGGAGCGGTCGGCTCGATGCTGGGCGGCGGAGCCGGCTCGGCCCTGGGGCTGCTGAACCTGTTGCAGGGCAGCGGAATTTCCTCGGATAAGCTGGGGCCCTTTGTCTCGAAATTCATCGATTTCGCCAAGTCCAGCGCCGGGCAGGCGCTGATCGGGCGCATTCTGAGCAAGGCCCCCGAGATCGCCAAATTGCTGGGTTAATCCCCTTTCTGTGGACCGGGCCACAGGCCCCGAACCAGATCCGCGGCGAGTGACGCCCCACTGCGGAATGAAAGATGCGGGCTGGGCTGGGGTTGCTGGCCAAATCGGAATTGCCGGCGGAACTGGCCTTGCAAAGCCGGCGCCAAATCCTGCGCTTTGCCCGGCTCGAAGCGACGGGCGCTAAACGTTGGCCGGCGCCGAGCTTTTTCCGGGCCGCTCCTGCGGCTTCCCCCCGCCACCTTCGTGCAGTGCAGGCCCCAGCAGAATCGCCAGCCAGCGGGTGTCGTCACTGGTTTCCAGCAGGATTTTCACAGCCATCGTCAGCGGGATCGACAGCAGCATGCCGACCGGCCCCAAAACCCAGCCCCAAAACACCAACGAAAGAAAAACTACCAATGTAGAAAGTCCCACGCCGCGGCCCATCAGGCGCGGCTCGAGGACCGAGCCGAACACGACGTTGAGGATCACGTAGCCGATAGTCACCAGCAGCGCCGTCTTGGCGTCGTACTGCAGCATCGCCAGCAATACCGGCGGAACGGCGGCGATGATCGAGCCGATGTTGGGGACATAGTTGAGCAGAAAGGCCAGCAGCCCCCACAGCACGGGGAAGTCCACACCGAGCACGGCGATCCACAACCCGGCCCCGATGCCCGTTGCCAGGCTCATCCAGGTCTTGATCACGAGATAGCCCTGGAGGCTTCCCGCGAAGCGGCTGAAATCGGGCAGCCGGATCGAACGAGACTCCCCGATGGCGGTCAGCACCTTGTCGGGAAACCCGGACGCCTCCAGCAGCATGAAGACCACCGTGAGCAGGATCAGGAAGGTATTGGCGACCAGCGCGCCGATTCCGGAGGCCAAACTCCCGAGCATCGCCATGATCGCCCCGGGATCGGCGACGTCGCGCACGACTTGACCGGTCAAGCGGATGCCGTGCTCTTCCAGCCAGGAGATAGTCGCTGTTGTCAGGTCTTGCAGACGGTCTTGATAGGCGGGCAGCTCGACCGTGAAGCGGTTGATGGAATTGCCCACCACGGCGGCCATGCCCAGTCCGATGCCCATGATGGCCGCCACCACCACCATCATGGCCAGCCATTGCGGTAGGCCCTTGCGGCGCAGCCAGAACACCGGCGGCCCGCACAGCACGGCGGCAAACAGCGAGACCAGAAACGGGATCACGATCGAGTCGGCGGCCTTGATGCCGGCGACCACGACCACAAACGCGGCGGTTCCCAACAGGAAACGCCAGGCGCGGCCGGCGTTGGATTCAGTTTCAACCATGGTCGGATGTGCTGCCTCGCCGCCTCCCCCCGACAGCCGCGTGCTCGCCGTGGGAGGGGTCTTGCCCGGCGTCAGCGCGCAATCGCTGAGTCAGCCGCCGCCTCAGGAATACACCAGCCAATAGTAGACGACATAGAGCCAGGAAAAGATCCCGTGAACGATGGCCCAAAAGATCGAATGATTGGCCGACCAGGAGATGGCGATTGCCAGGGCCGTCCCGAAGGTGATCCCCGACCGCGCAACTTCCTTCCCGATTGCCATGGCTTCGAACCTCGAAAAGCGTCTTTCGGCCTGTTTGGTTTAGCCAAACTGGCTCGTAAATCGAATAAACTGTTCGAGCTTGTCCCGAGCGCGGCCCGAATCGATCGATTCGACGGCCTGGGACGCGCCCTCCCGGACATCCTGGGCGTGGCCGGCCGCCACCAGGGCCGCCGCGGCGTTCGCCACCACGATGTCGCGCCGCGGACCCGGCTCGCGAGCCAGGATTGCCAGCAAAATCGCCGCGCACGAGGCCGCGTCGCCGCCGGCGAGATCCTGTGGCCGGGCCGTTGCGAGCCCGAAGTCCTCGGGCCGAAAGGTGCGCTCCACGACCTTGCCGCCGGCGACCTCGCGCACCATGGTCGGCCCCGTGGTGGTGATCTCATCCAGCCCGTCGTCGCCGTGGACGACAAACGCGCGCCGCACGCCCAGCCGCGCCAACGCTTCAGCCACCAGAGGCACCAGCGCCGCGTCGAACACACCGACGACCTGCGCCCCCGCGCCCGTCGGATTGGTGAGCGGGCCCAGCAGGTTGAACACCGTCCGCATCTTCAGCTCGGCGCGTGTCGGCTGGGCGTGCTTCATGGCCGGCTGAATCAGCGGCGCGAACAGAAACCCGATCCCCACCGATTCGATCGACTGCGCCACCTGTTGCGGCTCGAGAGCCACCTTCGCGCCCAAGGCTTCGAGCACGTCGGCGCTGCCGCAGCGGCTCGAAATCGAGCGATTGCCGTGCTTGGCGACGGTGGCCCCGGCGCCGGCCACGACGAAGGCGCTGGCGGTCGAAATGTTGAACGAGTGCAGGCCGTCGCCGCCGGTGCCGCAGGTGTCCACCAGCGCGGCGGCTTCGAGGGCGGTCAGCTCGACCTTGGCGGCCGCGGCCCGCATGGCCCGCGCGAACCCGACCACCTCGTCCACCGTCTCGCCTTTCATCCGCAGGGCGACCAGCAGGCCGCTGATCAGCGCCGGCGTCGCCTCGCCGCGCAGAATCTCGCCCAGCACCTCGGCGGCCTCGGCCTCGCTGAGGTCCTCGCGGCGGGTGACTTTGTGCAATGCTTCGAGTACGGCTCCCATCTGTTTGCGCTGCCGTCGGACGATACCGTATATTGAGACATTCCTCTCGTATTCTGAGTTCCCCGATCCTACCACGCACCGACTGTCCGCATGAAAATTCACGAGTATCAGGCTAAGCAGATCCTGCGCCAGTACAACGTCCCCGTGCCGCGCGGCAAAGTGGCTTTCTCGGTTGAGGAAGCCAAGGCCATCGCCGAAGAGCTCGGCGGCAAAGTCGTGGTGAAGGCCCAGATCCACGCCGGCGGCCGCGGCAAAGGCGGCGGCGTCAAGCTGGCCGGCAGCCCGGCGGAGGCCGCTGAAATCGCCGGCAAGATCCTGGGCATGACCCTGGTCACCCACCAGACCGGCCCCGAAGGCCGCCTCGTCAAGCGCGTCCTCGTCGAGGAGACGCTGCCGATCGAGCGCGAAATCTACCTCGGCGTGGTGCTCGACCGGGCGCTCGAAAAGCCGGTCTTCATGGCCTCGGCCGCCGGCGGCATGGAGATCGAGGAAGTCGCCGCCAAGACGCCCGAGCTGATCCTCAAGGAAGTGATCGAGCCCGGCGTCGGGTTGGCCGAGTTTCAGGCGCGCCGTCTGGCCTACAAGATCGGCGTACCCGCCGCCGTGGTGCCGGCCGCCGTGCAGGCCATGACGGCGTTGGCGAAAGCCTACCAGGCCACCGACGCCAGCCTGGTCGAGATCAATCCGTTCGTGCTGACCCAGGACGGCCGCGCTGTGGCGCTCGACGCCAAAATGGATTTCGACGACAACGGCCTGTTCCGGCACCCCGAGCTGAAGGACTTCCGCGACCTCGCCGAAGAGGAGCCGCTCGAGACCGACGCCCACGACCACGGCCTCAACTACATCAAGCTCGACGGTACCGTCGGCTGCATGGTCAACGGCGCGGGCCTCGCGATGGCGACTATGGACATCATCCAGTACGCCGGCGGCTCGCCCGCGAATTTCCTCGACGTCGGCGGCGGCGCCAACGCCGACCAGATCAAGAACGGCTTTCGCATCATCCTTTCCGACGCGAACGTCAAGGCGATACTGATCAACATCTTCGGGGGCATTCTGCGGGTCGACGTGCTGGCCGAGGGCGTCCTGGCCGCCGCCAAGGAACTCCATATCACCGTGCCGATCGTGCTGCGCCTGGAAGGCACCAAGGTCGAGGAAGGCCGTAAGATTCTCAAGGATTCCGGCATGAACTTCGTGGTCGCCAAAGACATGAACGAAGCCGCCGCCAAGGTCGTCTCCCTGGCGAAGTGAGCCGCGGCGTTCCGCAAGCGAACAGCAATCATCCATGAGCATTCTCGTTGACGAAAATACCCGCATCATTGTTCAGGGCTTCGGCCGTGCGGGACAATTCCATGCCCAGCAGTGCATGGACTACGGTTCCAAGATCGTGGGCGCCGTCCATCCGGGCAAAGGCGGCACCGAACAGCTCGGCGTGCCGGTGTTCAACACCGTCCAGGAGTCGGTGGAGAAGGTTCAGCCCAACGCCTCGATCGTGTTCGTGCCCGCGGCCGGCGCCGCCGACGCCGTCATGGAAGCGGCCGACGGGGGCATCGAGCTCGTCGTCTGCATCACCGAAGGCATCCCGGCCCTCGATCTGGTCAAGATCGTGCAGTACCTGGAAGGCCGGAAGACGCGGATGATCGGGCCGAACTGCCCGGGAATCATCTCCCCGGGCAAGTGCAAGCTCGGCATCATGCCCGGCTACATTCACAAGCCCGGGCATGTCGGCGTCGTTTCGCGCTCGGGAACGCTGACCTACGAGGCGGTGGCGCAACTGACGACCCTAGGAATCGGGCAGTCCACCTGCATCGGCATCGGCGGCGACCCGATTATCGGCACCAACTTTATCGATGCGCTGACGCTGTTCAACGAGGATCCCGACACGCACGGCATCGTCATGATCGGCGAGATCGGCGGAACCGCCGAGGAACAGGCCGCCGCCTACATCAAAGAAAATGTAAAGAAACCCGTGGCGGCCTTCATCGCCGGGCGAACCGCGCCCCCGGGCCGCCGCATGGGCCACGCCGGAGCGATCATTTCCGGAGGCAAGGGGACTGCGGCGGACAAGATCGCCGCTCTCGAGGCTGCCGGGATCGCCGTCGCGCCGTCGCCGGCCGAAATGGCCTCGACGCTGGCAAAGCGGCTGTAGCTCACGGTCGGCCTTGGGTAGGCTGAAAACAAATCGATCAACAAGAACTTTGCGAAGCCGGCCCGCCCGGCTCCAAGGGCTGGGCCGCAAACGCCGGGCCGCTCTACTCGGATCGACCCGGGTGAGGGCCCTGCCCGCGGAGAGACGCAGCGGGCCATCGGAAACTTCGCCAATAAGGGACTTCCAGCACTCAAAATCCAACATGGCAATCGAACGAACATTGACGATCATCAAACCCGACTCGGCTTCGGCCGGGCACATCGGCGAAATCATCGCCGACATCGAGAAGGCCGGCTTCCGAATCCTCGGCCTGAAGATGGTGCGCTTGACCACCGCGCAGGCGGAGGCTTTCTATGCGGTCCACCGCGAGCGGCCGTTCTACAAGGACCTGGTTCGCTTCATGACCGAGGCCCCGGTGGTTCCGATCGCGCTGGAGCGCGACAACGCCGTTGCCGCCCTGCGCGAGCTGATGGGCGCCACCGACTCGAAGAAAGCGGCCGCGGGCACCATCCGCAATCAAGTTCGGAACGGACATCGAGCGCAACGCGATTCACGGTTCCGACGCGCCCGAAACCGCAGCCAACGAGCTGGCTTTCTTCTTCAACCAGACCGAGCTCAACGGCTGACCGGAAAGCCTTTTTTCTCCAGTTTTGCCTCGGGCCGGCGGCAGCTCAGGCTACGGAACGGATGAGCATCCCGCCCAGGAGCCGAAGTTGCCGGAGGATGGTACCCAGGGCGGTTCGGGTAACGTTCCGCACGCCCCGCCCCAACTCCGTGGCATCAAAACCAGGCCCGAATTCGTCTCGTAGAGTGAGGACCGCCGGGAGGGGCGCGGCACGAGCCGCGTCGTTCCGTTCCGGCTCTTCTCCGTTGATAACCCACCTCTGCCGGCGTGGGGGGAAGAAGCCTCCTTCATCCTTCCACGCCGGTTTTCGATTGCAGCGGCTTCCGCAAAGGGGCCTCTGCGCGCCCTCTCTGCCGCGGAGCCGGGGCGGCATTCTCCGTTGGCATATGCCCGAATCCATTGAGCAATACCCAAGTTGGGCTATATTGGATCTCCTGGCGGACCTGATAGCCTGACCCGTCTCCGCCGGTTTTCGCAGGGAGCGCAGATCGTGATCGAAATGTCCGACGCAGCCCGTTCCGAATACAACCGCTTCATGAACGGCCTGGTCCGCAGGAACGGCGGCCAGCCCGAATTCCACCAGGCCGTGCGCGAGGCGGCCGAATACCTGGTGCCGTTTGTGCTCGAGCGCCGCGAATACCGCAAGGCGCAGATCCTCGAGCGGCTCACCGAGCCCGACCGTGTGATTATCTTCCGGGTTTGCTGGACCGACGACCACGGTAATGTGCGCACCAACCGCGGCTGGCGCGTGCAGTTCAGCAACGCCATCGGCCCCTACAAAGGAGGCTTGCGGTTCCATCGCAGCGTCGATCTGGGCGTGCTGAAGTTTCTGGGCTTCGAGCAGACCCTCAAGAACAGCCTCACGACGCTGCCGATGGGCGGCGCCAAGGGTGGCTCCAATTTCAACCCGAAAGGCAAGTCCGACGGCGAAGTGATGCGCTTCTGCCAGTCGTTCATGACCGAGCTGTACAAATACATCGGCGACGATGTCGACATTCCGGCCGGCGATATCGGCGTGGGCGTGCGCGAGATCGGCTATCTGTTCGGCCAATACAAGCGGCTCAGCAACCGCTTTGGCGGCGCAATCACCGGCAAGGGCCCCAGCTTCGGCGGCAGCCTGATTCGCACCGAAGCCACCGGCTATGGCTGCGTCTATTTCGCCCGGGAAATGCTCAAGGGCTCCGGCGAGTCGCTCAAGGGCAAGGTCTGCCTGGTGTCGGGCTCGGGGAACGTGGCCCAATACGCGGTGGAGAAGGCGATCCAACTGGGCGCCAAGGTCGTCACCATGTCCGATTCGAGCGGCTTCATCCACGACCCCAATGGTATCGACGAAGAAAAACTGGCCTACGTGATGGAGCTCAAGAACGTGAAGCGCGGCCGCATTCACGAATACGCCGCCAAGTACGGTTGCGAGTTCCACGAAGGGACGCCCTGGGCGGTTAAGGCCGACGTGGCGTTTCCCTGCGCGACGCAAAACGAGATCAGCGGCGACGACGCCCAAGTGATGGTCGGCAACGGCGTCCGTCTGGTAGCCGAAGGCGCCAACATGCCGACCGCCCCCGACGGCATCGAGGTCTTTGAGAACGCGAAGATTCTCTATGCGCCGGGTAAGGCGGCCAACGCGGGCGGTGTCGCCGTTTCCGGCTTCGAGCGCAGCCAGAACCAGACGTTTCTGTCGTGGAGCCGCGCCGAAGTCGACCAGAAGCTGCAAGAGGTGATGAACCGCATCCACCGGCAGTGTGTGAAATACGGCGAGCAGGGCGGCTACGTCAACTACGTGCGCGGAGCCAACCTCGCCGGATTCGTGAAGGTGGCGGATGCCATCCTGGCGTTGGGAGTGGTTTAGCGTGGCGCTCAAGGAGTTGCGGATCGTCTTGCGCTGCCGCGTTCTCCAGCGGGCCTGCCTCGCCGTCGCCGCGGGCACGCTATGGGCCACGGCGGCGGCCGCGGCCAACTCGCGGCCCATGATCATGGGGACGCACGGCGTGGTCGTCTCGGGGCACCATCAGGCCAGCGCCGCCGGCATCGCCATGATGCAGCAGGGCGGCAACGCCATCGACGCCGGCGTCGCCACCGTGTTCGCGCAAGCCGTGCTGGAGTTCGACCGCTTTGGCATCGGCGGCGAGGTGCCGATCCTGATCCGGCTCGCGGACGAAAATCGCGTGGTGGCCATCAACGGCCAGGGATTCGCCCCCCAGGCGGCGACCCTCGACTGGTTCAAGCAACACGGCGTCGAATACATCGCCGGCGACGGCTTTGTTCCCGCCACGGTGCCGGCCGTCGTCGAGTCGCTGATTCTGGCGCTCGACCGCTTTGGCACCAAATCGCTCGGCGAGGTGCTGGCCCCAGCCATCGCGGTGGCCGACAACGGCTTTCCGATGTATGCGTCCTTTCGCGAGCACATCGAGGAGAACGCCGGGCGCTTGCGCCGCGAGTGGCCGAGCTCGGTGAAGGTGTTCCTTCCGGATGGGAAAGTTCCCGACGTCGGTGACGTGTTCGTCCAGAAAGACCTGGCCCGGACGCTCAAGCGCCTGGCCGCCGCCGAGGCGGACGCCCTGGGCAAAGGCGCCGGCCGCAGCGCCGCGCTCCAGGCGGCCCGCGATCTGTTTTACAACGGTGAGATCGCCCGCGAAATCGTTCGCTTCCAGCGCGAATTCACCACCCGCGACGAGACCGGTTTCGAAACCCACGGGCTGTTCACCGAAGAGGATTTCGCCAGCTATCGCGCGCGGGTCGAAGAAGCCAAAAGGACGACCTACCGCGGCATCGATGTCTACAAGGTGGGCTTCTGGTCGCAAGGGCCGATCCTGCTGCAGACCCTCAACATTCTCGAGGGCTATGATCTGAAATCGCTGGGCCACAATTCGGCGGCCTATATCCACCTGCTCAGCGAAGCGATGAAGCTGGCGTTCGCCGATCGCGAGTGGTATTACGCCGACCCCGATTTCGTGGGCGTGCCCGAACAAGGCCTACTTTCCAAAGCCTACGCGGCCCAGCGGCGCAAGCTCATTCAACCCACTGCGCCCTCGCTCGAGCTGCACCCCGGCAACCCCTACCCGTTTCAACCCGCGCCGATGGCGCACGCGGCGATTCCCGGATCGATTCCGTTTCGCCCCGACCAACCCGGCACCACCGGGACCCGCGTCGCCGACGACAAGGGCAACGTGTTCTCGGCAACGCCCAGCGGCGGCTGGTTCTACACCTCGCCGATTCTCGAGGGCCTCGGCTTCGTGCTCGGCACGCGCGGCCAGAGTTTCTGGCTCGACCCCGACAAGCCGAATCGCATCGAGCCCCACAAGCGCCCGCGCACGACGCTGACGCCGAGCCTCGCACTCAAGGACGGCAAGCCGTTCTTAGCCTGGGGTACGCCGGGCGGCGACGTGCAAGACCAGGTCAACCTGCAAGTCTTCCTCAACGTCGTGGAATTTGGGATGAATATTCAGCAGGCGGTCGACGCGCCGCTATTTCAGATCCTCGATGTCCCGCCCTCGTTCTACCCGCGCGACGCGTTTCCGGGCGCGATGCGCGTCGAGACCCGGATCCCCGAAAAGGTCCGCGACGAGCTCACCGGGATGGGCTACGACGTTCGCCCCGCCGGCGAGTGGTCGATTGGAGACGGCACGGCGCTGCTGGTCGATCCGGATCGCGGAGTGATGTTCGGGGCCGCCGGGCCGCGCCGGGATAAGTCCTACGCCCTGGCCTGGTAAACCAATCGCTTCAACACACCCAATCGCTTCAACCCACCCGTAGCGCAGGGCTGGCGCTGCGCCAGACCTGCGGCTTTAGCACGATCGTTCAGCGGTAGAGCAGCGGTGGAACCGCCGCGGAACAGCGGTAGGACATCAAGAGAGGTAGAAAGCAAGAGCCGCAGGTCTGGAAATACACCAGCCCCGCGCTACGGCCCATGGTAGGGGCGACCGTGCTGCCTAGTCGTCGGCGAAGGGGGAACTTCTGCGGCCGGCATAGTCTTGCGGCCGCGCCACGTTTTCGTTGATCCACTCGATGACGGCGGCGTAGCCCAGGCTTTCGTGGTCTTTGCGCAGGTAGCCTTGCACCACGGCCAGCACATGAAAGCCCTGTCGAAGCTGAAACGAAAGGGTCGGATCACCGATCTCGCCGCGCACGACGCTGTGGACGTAATCGGCGGCGCTCATCTGGCCGGCATATTGGCTATAGCCGCGCAGGCGGGCCCCGGCGCGGATGCGCAGCAGGCCCAGCCGTTCGGTCAGCTCGCGGCGCTGGCGGTAGAGCTTCTTGCCGATGCCGCGGCCTTGCAGGCCGGGGCGCACCATGATTTCGGCGCCGTAGAGCGTGTGGCCGTTCTCGGGGTCGTGATTGACGAAGGTGCCGTGCTCGGTGAGGTCGTGCCAGTCGGAGTCGATCTCGTAGTCGTCCCAAAGAATGATCAGGCTGGCTGCCATCCCCACTACCCGCTCGGTCGACGACTCCACCGCCACGAACTGGCCTTCGGGGAAAACCTCCAGGTGTGATCCGAGCTGTTTCTCGTTCCAGGGAATACTGTCGGAATAGACCTCCCGGCACATCTCGATGATCGACGCGAAATGCTGCGTCTGCGTGTTGACAACCGTGATATCTCCGGCCTCTGGCTTCATAGAGCAATCGTCTCGATATTGGAGGCGATTTCACGCGATCTCCGGCTGTCGAGCAGGGGCAGCACGGTTCCCGTGGTGCGGGCGTCGAGGATGGTGTTCATGTTCAACTCGCCCACCAGCATCATTTCCTGGTTGATATTGCCCTCGGTCAGGATTCCGTCGCGGGAGAACGGGAAATCGCTGGGCGTAAGAATGGACGCCATGCCATAGTTCAGCGACACGGCGGGCACCATCGGCAGCGAACCCACCGTGCAGGAATGGATCACGTACATCTGGTTCTCGATGGCCCGCGCCTGGGCGCAATAACGCACGCGCAAATAGCCCTGGCGGTCGTCGGTGCAACTGGGCACAACCAGAATGTGCGCTCCCTCGTGCGCCGCCGCGCGGGTGATTTCGGGGAACTCGACATCGTAGCAGATGGCGATGGCGATCTTTCCGAAGTCGGTCTCGAACACGCGCAGGCTCGAGCGTGGCGAGACCTTCCAGTCCTCGTGCTCGAAGCGCGTCATGTGTAGCTTGCCCTGGACTCCGATACCGCCCGAGGGGCTCAAGAAAAAGCTCTCGTTGTAGACCTTATCGGAGCCGTTCTCCATGACCGGTATGGTGCCGGCGACGATGTGCAGGCGGTATTTCACCGCCAGCTCGCTCATCATCTCCATGAAACGCGGCGTCTGCTGCGCCAGATCGCGGATCTGCTCGGGCATCGGCCGCTTGGTGTCGCCCAAGGTCAGCAACTGCACCGTAAAGTATTCTGGAAACACCAGCAGTTGGCACTTATAGTCCTCGGCGGTCTCAACCAGGGCTTCCACCTGATCGCGAAACTGCGCCAGGCTATGCACCGGCCGGATGAAGTATTGCAGTGATGCAACCCGAATGCGATCCCTCATCATGCAGTCATTCTCTCGCATACCGGCACCGCATCCAAGTCGGTGAGCAGCAAGAGGGAGAAGTTTGGCCGCGTTCTGCGGTGTGGACGGCCGCTCAGCGGTTGCCAATGATCGCTAGTATCGGGCCAGGAGAGCGCTTAGGAAGAGCGACGGAGCGGGCCTGCGGCTACCGCCGACCGCCGGGGTAACCCAGCCATTGGCAACCGGCACAGTAGCAACCCGAAAAGGTGCCGCTTCGAATAACAACGGGCGCCTCCACCGGGGAGGCGCCCGCAAACCGAAGCCGGCTGTTTACCGTCTCCATCCGCCCGAAATTGGGCTTCTAGAGATTCACGAATTGGATGCAGACAGGGGCGTCGATTTCGACCTTGGAGCCGGTCGGCGTCAGCTTCCCGGTGTGTGCATCGACCCGGAACGTCACGATGGTGTCGGTATCCTGATTGCCGGCCAGCAGATACTTGGCGTTGGGGCCGAGCTTGAAATTGCGGGGCGGCCCGCCTTGCGTCGAAGCGTTCTGGATCAACGTCAGCGTGCCCTTTTTCGGATCGATGGCGAACACGGCAATACTGTTGTGCCCGCGATTGGACCCGTAAAGGAATTTTCCCGACGGGTGCACCTCGATCTCGGCAGTGCTGTTGTCCGGAAAATTGCCTTCCGGCAGCGTGGAGATGTCCTGGATCTCGGTCAACGCGCCCCGCGTGGCGTCGTAGGAGAACACCGTGACCGTGGAGGCGATCTCATTGATGGCGTAGGCGAATCGGGCGCTGGGGTGAAACGCGAAATGGCGCGGCCCCGAGCCGGGCTTCACCGTCCCAAACGGCGGATCGTTCGCGACAAGCGTGCTCTTCTCCGGATCGAAGCGGTAGATCAGGATCTTGTCGAGCCCCAGATCGCACGACATCAGAAAACGGTTGTCGGGCGAAAACACCACGCAATGCGCGTGCGGCCCTTTTTGACGCTGCGGGTTGGCGCTCGACCCATGATGCTGATCGAAGGCCGTCGCCTCGCCCAGGCTTCCATCGGCGCTTACCGGGAACGCCGCGATGCTGCCGGTGTTGTAGTTGGCCACCGCGACTGTGTGGCCCGTCTTGTCGACGGCCACATGGCACGGCCCGCCGCCCTTGGCCGACACGGTGTTGAGATGCGTGAGCTTACCGCTGGGGCGGTCGATGGTGTACGCCGCGACGGAGCCCTGGGCCCCTTCGCTCACCGCATAGAGAAAGCGCTGACTGGGGTGGATCGCCAGAAACGAAGGGCTCCCAATCTCGGCGACCAGCCCGATCGTGTCGAGCTTCGCCGTGGCGTCGTCGAAATGGTACGCATAGATGCCTTTGCTGGTCTGGCCTGTATAGGGTCCCACATAGACGAGGTGGGTTTTGGCGGCGGCGAGGGCATCGCCTGGGATCGCCAGCCACGGCAAGGCGGCCGACAAACCCACGAAAGAACGACGGGAAAGCTTTGGCATGAACCCATCAAAGCGCACCACGGCGGGGAATGCAACAGGCCACCCGGCGATGGGCGATCAGAGCCGCAGCGGCCCGGGTTCTTCCGACAGTTCGGCACGGATGACCTGGATGCCCACAACATAGCCGGAACCGGCCTTCGCGCAATAGCGCGTCACGCCGTAGTACTGCCAGTCGGCGGTGCCCAGGCAAACGATCAGCGGCACCGGCAGACTACGCGGCGAATAGCATCGCAGCCCGCCGATCGAGACGTCGCAAAGCTCGACCGCGGAAGCCAGCCGGCCGGCGAACAGATCGTCCCAGTAGAGCTTGCCGGTCTTTTGGACGGGCGTTCGACCGGAAGTCCGCCGCTGCACGGGCAAGTGCATCAGGCCCGCGATGAACTGCGCTTGCGGGGCGCTGCAATGACGTCCCGGGGCATTGCCATGGGTTTTCCGGGCACTGCAGTGGCGTATGACGGTTTGGATCGCCGTGGCGTTATCCCAGCGAACATGCGCCAGCAGGCCGACCGGCAGTTCCCGCGGCAGCAGCAGGCCGAGCCCGTCGGGCGAGCGGTCGCACACGAGCACCGCCAGGCGTTGTTCGACGCGCCGCTCGTTCCAGGTCAGCAAGGCTTCCCGCTCGACCCCGACGCGCGACGCCAGCCGGCGCTCGGTTGGCCGGAAATCCAGCCTATTCAGGGGCTTTCCGGCCGGCCGGAACAGCCGCACCAGACGCTCGACTCCGCGGGCCATGGCTCCATTGTGGGACCTCCCAGGTGGGCGGGCAATGGATCATTAGTCCCGGTCGGTCCCATCGCGGCCTGGTCCTTTGGTTATTGCTTCCGCGGCCCCGGCGGCCCCAGGCGGCACAGCGGGTCGCCCACCACAACGTTCATCCAACTCACCGCCGGCATCGCCAGATAGAAGCTTTCGGCCAGGTTGCGGCCCGAATAGTAGGCCGGCAGCAGATATTGGGGTCGCGGTGTGAACTGCAAATAGGGCTCGTAGACGTGGCCGGAAGCCCCACTCGCCCCCTCGGCAATGTAGTCGGCCGTCAGGCTCTGCGACGAACCGGCGAAATTGCCGCCGGGGCCGTGCCCGTCGTTGATGGTCCAGGAATCCGGCGGCTTCTGGAAGGTGCGCGCGTCGGTGGAGACGTACTCGGTGGCGATAGCCCCCGGCAGCCAGTGAAAACCCAGCCGCCGCCGGCCCTCTTTCTGGCGCTGGTCGTCGTTCGAGCCCCAGGCCGCGTACCCGATCACGTCTTCGGCGCCATAGACCACCGCCCGCGACTGCTCGAGCTTGACCCGCCCGGCCGGCAGCGCCTTGGCCGCGGCCCGCAGCCACTGGTTGCCCTCGTCGTTGCCGCCCGAGCTGAGGTCGATCACGAAGAAGCCGCGGTTGCGCGCCTGCAGCGAACGGTCGACGATGCCGCGGATATCGTCGAAGGTATAGCCGTCCAGCCGGGTCACCAAATAAATCGGGAATGCCTCATGCTGAAATTTGTCGGGTAGCTTGCCGTAGAAGGGATTGCGCAGCGGCCCGACCCGCGAGGGCGACTTGCCGTGAAGACGCTGGTAGAGCAAGGTGAGCTCGGAATCCACGCTGGCCGCGTCGCCGTGAAGCCCACCCGAGCCGGCGATCTTTAGCGGCACCCCCTTGGTCGTCACGATATAGAGGATTTGTTCGGTCAGATCCCCCGCTTTGAGACAGCCAGCCACGGCCTGCTCGACGTCGGCGCGATAGACCTCCCAGGAAATCTCTTCTTGGTCGGAGACCGAGATGCGGCAAAAATTCGCTCCCGGAACCCCGCGCCGGCCGGCGTAGTACTCACCGACTCGGCTCGAAATGCCCGAGTCGCTGTTGACCACCACCAGAACGTTTTTGGCGGTTTGCGCCGCAAGGGGGCGGACACCGGCGGTGAGGAGCAGTGTGGCGAGGGTCGCTGCTGAGAACAGACACGTGCGCATCAGCACAAAGGGCATCCCAGGACGCAAGAGAGTTCAGGATAGCGCGAAGATCCAGGCCAGGCATGGTACCCGAGTCTTCAATCCACCACGCGGTTTGTCTTTCGCGGGCCGGGTGGCCCTGACAGCCGGGAGGGCCGTCCGCTTAGCCGTTCTTGTGACACCAATTCGTCAGAGCGGTCAGCACCCGGCGGCGTTTCTCGGCCCAAGCCGAAAACGGCGCGCGGGAGAGTTCCAACTGCAACCAGGGCATCTCGGCGGAGTGCGTGCGCGTGATGTAGCCGCCCCGGAACGGGTCGTTGACGAGAACCGGACCGTCGAAGACCTCTTGAAAGCACTGCCGTAGCGATTCGATCCAGGGTTCAGGGCAGGTCCCCTCGCCGTTGCTGAGGCACACCCAGGGGCGCTCGATGCCGGGACCGGGCCCGATCGGCGGCCCCTTGGCGAGCATCGTGTGGCAATCGACGGCGAGAATCGCGTCGCCACCGGCGAGCCGGGTCAGTCCCCGCTGATAGGGCCAGTAGTAATGCTCGAGCAGGGTTTGGACGATCTCCTCGCTGGGGAACGGGTGATAGACCGGAACGTTCCAGCAGGTGTGGGTCTTGACGACGCCGTCGGGCCGGCGGTCGTCGGGCGCGCGGTTCAGGTCGACGATGGCGCGCGCCACCTCAGCGGTCTGATAGGCGGCGACTTGGGTTTCAAGCGCGTAGAGTTCGGCCGCGCCTTCGTCGCCGTCTGCGGCAATCTGTTGCGGCGTGAGTACGCAGTAGGGTTGAACCTCCGCGGGCACGCGCAGGCCGGCGTGCGGCACCGACAGCAGCAGCGGCAGTTTCACCGCGCCGGACCCTTGGCCGAGCCGTCGCGGCGCGGGTCGGCGACGCCGATGAACTCCTCGCCGTCGCGGAGCACCAGCTGCACGCACCCCATGTAGAACGAATAAGGGTCGCGAATATCGAGTTGGAAGCCGTGGCGCAGCAGCGCCGGCGGAATGTCGTCGCGCATCCGGGCGGCTTCGAGCGACACGGTGCCGTTGAGCGAGCAGTGCAGCCGCGGCGCGTCGACCGCGGCGAACGGCGTATGGGTCTGCAGCCGCTGCAAGACCTGAAAGATCGAAGGCGTGATGCGCTCGCTGCCCGGGGAGCCTATCGCCAGCCACGGCCGCTTGCCACGGAACACGATCGTCGGCGCCACGCTCGCCCAGGGCACCGCGTTGGGACGCATGTAGTGGGGGTGCGAAATGTCCGAATAGTCGAACGCGTTCATGTAGTTGTTGTAGAGAAACCCCAGCTCGGGCGTCGCCACGCAGGCGCCGAAGACGTTCTCGATCGACTGCGTCAGCGCGACGGCGTTGCCGAAGCGGTCCATCACCGAGAGATGCGTGGTTTCTCCTGCCGTCCGCAGCCGCTTGAGCACCTGCCGCGCCACCGTTTTGGCATGGCTGGCGCTGAGCATGTGCTTGGAGCTGATCTGCGGGTAGAAATTGGGGTCGTAGGGGCGATCCTGGCGGTCCAGAAACGCCCGCCGAATCACCTCGGCCAGCGTTACCGCGCCGTCGGCGGTGTCGAAATTCCGGCGCGCGGCCGGGATCTGCTCGAAAACGTTGATCATCTGGATCAGTGTGCGTCCGGCGGCCGGAGGAGGAAACGTGAATACGCGGTGGCCCTGAAAATGGCCCGCCACCGGGTGGCGCTCGATGGGGCGAGGCACTTGCGCCAGGTCGTCCTTGTGGATCAATCCGCCATTGCGGACCATATCCTGCTCGATCAGCCGGGCCGTCTCGCCCGAGTAGAAATCGCGGATGCCTTTTTTGGCCAGCCGGCGTAGCGTCTCCGCCAGAACGGGCTGCTTGAACAACGCGCCCGGCGCGTACGGCCGTTCGCCGTCTTTCAGAAAGAACGGCCCCGCCGGGCCGGCTTTGAGCAGCTTCAACTCGCGGCGCGCCAGCCAATGCTGCAGAGGCGTGATCTCATACCCTTGCTCGGCGAGGCGGATCGCCGGTTCGAGCACCCGCGTCAGCTTGCGCGTGCCGTATTGCTCCAGCGCGTAGCGCAGGCACGCCGGGGTGCTGGGCACGGTCATCGCCAGGTACCCCAAACGGCGCTCCGGCTTGTCGAGTGAGCCCGGCAAGGCGCGGTTGGGCGCCCGCGAGGAGCCGTCCAACGCAAAGGTGCGGCGCGACTCGGCGTGGTGGATCAGCATCATCGTCTGCCCGCCCAGGCCGCTGGCGGCGGGCTCGCAGACCCCGAGCGCAAAGGCGGCGGCCACAGCGGCGTCAACGGCGTTGCCGCCCTCCTCGAGCATCTCGACGCCCGCCTCGGTGGCGCGGTGTTGCGCGGTGGCCACCACTCCGTGGCGCGAGACGCCCACCCGCTGCGGGAAATGAAACTTGCGGTTGCCGATGTCGAGCCGCTCGGTATCGACCTGAGTGCGGCGTAGTTTGGAAACCATCCCCTATTTCCCCGCCTTTCTGGCCGTTGGCTTCTCTCCGAGTTGGTTGGCCAGAAACTCGGCCAGCAGCAAGGTCCGCTGCACCAGGCTGATGCGCTGCACCGCCTCGTTGGGCGTGCTCAAATCGCGTGCCACCGGTCCGATGCCACACAGGCAAGGCGTCTTCACCGGGACCAGGCCGGCCACCGAAGGGAAGGTCGAAGACTCGTTGTAAAGCGGGATCTCCCACTGTTTGGCGACCTCGGTCAGCGATTTCGCCAGCCGCTGGTTGCCGCTGCGCTCGCGCATGGGAGGACGGTCGGAGAGCAGCTCGAGCTCCCAGCGCGGGCCGGTCTTGCCCAGCGTCTGCCACATGCGCTCTTCCAGGGGTGCCACGACGGCCGGATCGGGGTAGGTCACCAGAACGGTCGCCGTCACGCGGTGCGGCAGCCGCATCGGGTGCCGCTCGGTACGGATATCGAGCGTCGAGATCGAAATGCGGTCTTTGTGAGAGGTCAACTCGGCGAGTTCCTCGAGCTTTTTCCAGGCCCAGCGCAGCGGCGACAGTTTCTTGGTCAGCCGGCCGGGGCGCAACAGCTCCCCTTCGACGCGGAAGCGGTATTTGCGGTGGCCGCGGCGCTGCACGATCACATGGTCGCCCATGTTGCCGGGGCGCAGCACGAACACCTGCTTGGCGCGCGTCGCGGCCGCCTCAATGAGCTCCCGACTGCCCACCGCGTCCCAGCCTTCGTCGCTATAGAGCAGCACGCCCAGCGGCAGCTTGCGGAGGCGGCGAATGCTGCGCAGAGAGCGCAGGGCGAACTCCAGCATCACCAACGGCGCGCGCGAAGTCCCGATACCCTCGCCGTAGAGCCATTCCGGATCACGCCGAAACGGCTGGTGCGGCGCCGAGCCGTCCAGCGGCACATCCAGGTTGCCGATAAACAGCGTCCCCTCGTCCATCTTCGGCGAGGTCTCCCAGGTCCACACCTCGCGATCGTTGGTGAACTCCGCGACCGGCTTCATCGCCAGGTCTTCGAACAGCTCGCCTGCCTGGCGCACCGCGCGCTGCACGCCGATCGGATCGCCCGTCCTGCTCGAGACGCTCACCCATTCCCGCAACCGCTTCTCCATGCGCTCGCGCCGCTCGGTGAGATACGAGAAGGCGTGGGTGGCGCTGTCCACTTCTTTGTCGTCGAGCTGCGGCGGCTGCGGCGTGCCGAAGTAGCGGGAGCTGGCGACCTCCACCAGGCGGTTGACGAACTTCGTGAAATCCAGACCGACCGCCTGCGCCCCCACCAGGTAGGAGCCGTGCTCGCCCAGGCTCGGCAGGCTGTTGATCTCCAGGATGTAGAGGTTGCCGCCCTTGTCGAGCCGCATGTCGACGCGAGCGCAGTCGTAGCAGCCCAGCGACACGAACGCCTTCTTGGCGATGTTCTGGGCGTGCTCGGTGAGCTCCGGGCCGATCGGCGCCGGGCATTCGTGGCCGATCTCGCGTCCGCTGCGGCCGGTCTTATCCTCGTAGGTGTAAATGGCCGGGCCGCCTTCGCCGAATTTCAGCTCGACCGGCGGAAATGCCTCCGGCGGATTGTTGCCCAGCAGCCCGACGTTGATCTCGCGGCCCTCGATGTACTGCTCGGCCAGCACCGCCTGCTGGAACTCCTGAAAAATCACCCCCGCCGCGTCGCGCAGCTCTCGTTCGTTATGGACGATCTTGAGACCGAACGAGACCGCCTCGTTTTTGGGCTTCACGATCATCGGATAGGTCAGCTCGGGGATCTCGGCTTCCGGGCTGTCGAGCACGACAAAATCGGGCGTCGGCAGATTGTTCTGCCGCAGGATCATCTTGGTGACCACCTTGTCGAGCGCCAGCGAGTGCGCCAGCGGTCCCGACGCCACGTAGGGAATTCCGACCATTTCGAGGATGCTGGGAACGTGCGTGTAGCGCGCCTGGCCCTGGATGCCGTAAGAGACGTTGAAAACCATCCCGGGGCGCTCGCCCTTGAGCACCCGCGGCATGAACGCCCCCAGCCGTTCGATCAGATCCTTGTCGCCCTCGAGCGCGATCACTTGGTGATCGCCCTTCTTGAGCGCATCCTCCAGCCGGCGGATGGTCTTCATGCCGATTTTTTCGCGGTTGGGCCGGCCGAACAGGTTGATCACGCTGCGGCTCTCGCGGTTGTAGACGATGGCAATTTTCATAAGGCGGTCCAGGAAAAGGAAGTGTCGCACTCGGCGGGAGAGGTCGACGCGCTGAAGCCCCGCTGATTGTACACGATGGCTCCGCCGGGGCGTGCCGGATGCCGTCGCCCGAATGTCGGCGCCCGTAGCGCAGGTCTGGCAAGAAGCGCCAGCCGCGCGCTACGGTGTGCGTGCCATGGTGTCCGGGGTCCGCGTTATGGGTTATGCGTGATGGATTGCTACTTCTGCGGGCTGACTTTTTTCACGTTGCCGGGCAGCTTGAGCTTGAACTGCGCATCTTTCAACGGCGGGTTGAAGACAATATCGGTGTAGGTGTGCAGGCGGTAGTCTCCCGAGTTCACCTCGTAGAGCTTTTCCTGAACGGGGTGCCACTTGGTCTTCGAAACCCACATCTCCAGGCGGGGAATCTTTTTCAACAGCTCTTCGGACTTGGGGATCAGCTTGAGCTTGACGGTTTCCTGGCCGGCGGCCGTCTCCTCGCCATCCAGGGTAACCTCGTAGTTCTTCTCCAGAAAGCTGCCGGAGGTCCCAAAGCCCAGCAGCAGCACCTGGTCCATAATGTCCTTGGATTTGGAAACGTCGTACTCTTCGACGGTGGCGATGCGCGGGCGGTAGATTTGCGCCTTGGTGCCGCGAACCGACACGAAATAGTTCGAGGGCTTTTGGAACTCGATCATCACATCGACCGAGCTTTTGTTGCGCCGGGCGAGGATGGTGCCCTCTTCGACGCTTTTGGTGTCGACGATTGCGGTGTACTTAACCCACTGCACGTGGGCTTCGAGGCCTTGAAACTTGGCCGCGGCGGCATCCATGTTGCGGAGCACCGTCGGCAAATCGACGGCCGCCGGCAGGGTCGGAATCAGCGCCAGCCCGACACAGGCTGCCAGCGTACGCAACACGACGGCTCGTAGAAACGGCATGGTCCCCCAAACTAGGCTTCCGGCGCGCCCAGCCCGCGCACGGTACTCGCCCTACAAAATCTAGATTCGCTTGGAATCAAATGGGTTGCGTTTTTGTTGCCGCGGAGGGATCGAGAGAAAACCGACGTGCGGGGAAGCCCGATCAGCAACGCCAGACGGCTGGCGCAAGGGACGAGAGCGTGTGTTGGAAGTCCCGAACCACAGCTGAAGTCCCCGAACACCGACGGCCGGTCACGGCCGCGCATAGACCAGGTACGCCCGGATTTCGCCCTCGGAGTCCGTAGTTGGTTTGGTTTCAATCACTTGCAGCGTGCGGCCGGTGCGCTGCCGCAGCAGCGCGCGAAGACGGTCGGGAACCTCTTCGGCCGGTGTCTCGTCAATCACGGAAGGGTCCACCCAAAACAACAGCGTGCCGGCGTCGTCCGAAAGCGAATCGATTTGCTGCACGGCGGGCGGCCGCGGCTGATCGCCGAAATTGATGAACTGGGGAGCCACGAAAATGAACGCCAGAATTCCGGCCACGATCAGGTCGTATTGCCAGGAACCGCGGCGGTAGCTCCACAAAAGAGCCGGGCGCACGGCCCGCCAAAGCCTTGTCAGCATCGCCTACATTTTATCGTAAAATGAGAAACTGGCCTTGGAACGGCCTGATACAGCCATGAAAAACCGGCTTCGACAGTTTTTTCGCTTAGCGGCTCACCTGCAGTTGATGCCCGTTCTCGAAAGCGGCGACGATCCTCTGATCGGCGGCCAGGCCGTCATCGAGGGCGTCATGATGCGCACGCCGCATAGCTACTGCATCTCGGTCCGCCGCCCCAACGGCGAGATCATCCGGCAAGAGGGCGTCGCGCACCGCTTGTCGGAGACGTCGCGCTTCTGGAAGCTGCCGGTGGTGCGCGGCCTGGGTACCTTGGGCCAGGCGATGAGCCTGGGCATCAAGGCGCTGAAGTTCTCGGCCGACAATGCCGTCGACGAGAGTTCCGGCGAGGGCGTTCAAAAGAGCGCCGAGATCCCCGGCTGGCTGATGGCTTTGAACCTGGCGTTCTCCTTGGGTTTTTTCATCTTCCTGTACAAGTTCATCCCGCTGCTGGTGGCCACCCAGATCCGGGAGCACGTATCCTGGCTCAATGGGCAGTTCAGCTTCAGCCTGGTGGACGGCTTGATCCGTCTGGGGATCTTTCTGACTTTCCTGGTGGTGATCTCGCGCATGCGCGACATTCGGCGGGTCTTTGAATACCACGGCGCCGAGCACAAGGTGGTCTTCAACTACGAGTCGGGCAAGCCCGTCAACATCGAAGAAGCGCAGAAATTCGTCACGTTCCACCCGCGCTGCGGAACCAGCTTTCTGATGCTGGTGATGCTGGTCAGCATCCTGACCTACGCGCTGGTGCCCTTCAGTAGCTTCGCGATGCAGTTTGTCTCGCGCATCGTGCTGCTGCCGGTGATCGCCGGAGTCAGCTACGAGATCATTCGCTTCGCCGCGCGCCGCCAGAGCAGCCTGTTCGCCAGCCTCGTCGCGCCCGGCCTCTGGCTGCAGCGCATCACCACCAAGGATCCCAGCGACGACCAGGTCGAAGTCTCCATCCACTCCCTGAGCCGGGCCATGGACCTGGAGCAGGAGCAGGACGGCCAGCTGATCATCGCCTGACGCCGGTCCGGTAGCCCCCACATGCAGCTCAAAAGCAAGTTGGACGATCTCGAACGCCGCTACGACGAGCTGTCGGCGGAAATGGCCGACCCTTCGCTGGCGCAGGATCCCGAACGTTACCGCAAGACAGCCAAGGCGGCGTCCGAAATCGAGGAAGTCGTCGAAAAATACCGCTCCTGGAAGACCAAAGAGTCCGAGCTGGAGTCGGCCAAGCTGATGCTCGCCGATTCCGACGCCGACATGGTCGAGCTGGCGAAGCAGGAAATGGCGGGGCTGGAACAGGAGATGGAAAGCCTCGAATCGGAGATCCGGGTTCTGCTGCTGCCGCGCGACCCCAACGACGACAAGGGCATCGTTCTCGAAGTGCGCGCCGGCACCGGCGGCACCGAGGCGGCGCTGTTCGCCGCCGAGATTTTCCGCATGTATACGCGTTTCGCCGAGTCGCAGCGCTGGAAGGTCGAGATCATTTCCTCCAGCGAGTCGGAAGGCGGCGGCCTCAAGGAAGTCATCGCCATGGTGACCGGCAGCCGCGTCTACAGCAAGCTCAAGTACGAGAGCGGCGTACACCGCGTGCAGCGCGTGCCGCAAACCGAGGCGCAGGGTCGCATCCACACCTCCGCGGTGACCGTGGCGGTGATGCCGCAGGTCGACGAGGTCGAAATCCAGATCGACCCCAAGGACATTCGCATCGACACCTTCTGTTCGTCGGGCCCGGGCGGCCAGTCGGTAAACACCACCTATTCGGCGGTGCGCATCACTCACCTGCCCACCAACCTGGTCGTCTCCTGCCAGGACGAGAAGTCGCAGATCAAGAACAAGGCCAAGGCGCTGCAGGTGCTGCGCTCGCGGCTCTATGAGCTGGAGCACGATAAGCAGCACGCCAAGCAGGCCGAAGAGCGCCGCAGCTTGGTCCGAACCGGCGACCGCAGCGAGAAAATCCGCACCTACAACTTCCCGCAGAACCGCGTCACCGACCACCGTATCGGCCTGACCTTGCATCAACTGGATCAGATCGTCGAGGGCCGCCTCGACCCGCTCGTGGAGCCGCTGACGGCCCATTTCCAGGCCGAGTTGATGAACCAGAGCCTCGACGCCGCTTAAACGAACAGGCGGACGGCCGGACCGCGGTGGGTGTGCCGTGTTGGCCCGCCCCGTGCCTGCGCTCGCCTGGCCGCCAACAGCGCCTGTTGCCAACCACTGCGGGGCTCAGGCAAACTGAAGCAGTCCTTTTTAGAGATGCCCTCACGATGCACCTGCGGCGCGGAATTGCCTCCCAACGCGCTGTTTTGCCACATGTGCGGCCGGCCGCAGCGGGACCTGACGCCGGTCGTTGACGAACAAGAAGAAAGCGACGCACCCGAAACCGAGCGGCCGGCTGACGATAAGAGGCTCCATCCCACTCGCGGCGTCAGTTTCGCCAACCCGGATGTGATTCGCGCCGCCTACCCGCTCGCCGTCGTGGCCGCGATTCTCGGCACGATCCCGGCTCTGAGTCTGTTCTGCTTCGTGTGGTATCCGGCCGCCGGGTTCGCCGCGGTCTATCTCTATCGGCGCCGCACGGGCATCTATCTCACGCCGGCCGAAGGCGCCAAGATGGGCGTGATCGCCGGTCTGCTGGTGTTCGCGATTTCGTTGCTTGTGTTGACAGTCGGGCTCGCGCTTGGCGGCGGTGCCGACCTTACGCACGCTCTCAGCGAGGCGGTGAAGCAATCGGGACAGCCCGAGGAGTTGCAGCGTAGTGTCCTGCACATGATCGAAAATCCGGCCACCCTGGCCCTGATGATGATGGTTGGACTTTTCCTGCGCTTCATCGCCACCGCTGGGTTCACCATGCTAGGTGGCGCATTGGGCGCTAAAGTATTGGAAAAAGAAGACTAAGGTCCGTTTATCACGGCCCGGGAGCGCTCTTTGCCCGCGGCTTGTCGAAGTTGACAGGGATTCAGCCTTGCTCGTAACTTAGATGTAGGCCCTTCGTTTGTTTCCTTTCTTCCTGCGCAAGTGGCGGAATTGGCAGACGCGCTAGGTTCAGGTCCTAGTGGGAGTTAAATCCCGTGGAGGTTCAAGTCCTCTCTTGCGCACCACTTTCTTCTCGGTTTCGCGTTCCTGATACCCGATAGACTTCGCTGGAACGGCCCCTGTGGGCGGTCTGGCGGGCTGTGACCGCCCGAGGCTTGTCCCAGGGTGGTCCGGCTGGGTTAGACGGCTTTGACGGCCGCGAAAGCGAGCATCCGGGCCGTGTCCTGGGCGCGGCGGTAGGAAAAGAAATCGTCCGCGTTGCAACAGGTGCAGCGGTTGGCCGTCCAGATGTTGCCGGCCGCAATTCCTTGTTGCAACAAATGTTGGCGGTTGGCCTCCATCAGGTCCACGTGAGGGCGGGTCTTTGGGGCTCCCTCGCTGGTGTTGTCCCCGGCCGGTGAAGCGGCTGTGTCGGCGGCACTTACAGGCGGTACGACGACCAGGCCCGGAGGAAACTGCGCGGCCACCTCGGGGCCAACCTCGAAGCAGCAAACGCCGATTCCGGGCCCGATAGCCGCCTCGAGCGCCTCGGGGTCGGACCCGAACGCCTCCCGCATGCATTCGACGGCCTGAGCGGCGATCTGCTGCTGCGTGCCGCGCCAGCCGGCATGAACGCTGGCAACGGCTCGGTGGGCCCGGTCAACGAGCAGCAGCGGCAGGCAATCGGCCGTGCGAACGCCCACGACGTGGCCCGCGATGCCGGTGGCGAGGGCGTCCGCCTCGGGGCGCGACGACCCGTCCCGGGGCCGCTCTGCGTCGAGCAGGCAGACGCGGTTGGAATGGACCTGACGGACGGTGCGCAACTCGAAGCCCTCGGCCCCGACGCGGCGCAGGGCTTCGGCCTCGGGCGTGCCGTTGCCGAAATCCCCGGTCTGCCGGGTGGTAAACCCATGCAGCAGCCAGGTGATCTCGCGCCAGGCCGCAAGGCGCAGAATACCGCTGGAATCGAGTTGAAAGCTCACGGTTCTGCAGTCATGTTAGCAGCGGCGCCGGCGCCCTCGAGGAGGCGCCGCGAGAGCTACTCAGAGCCACAGGCGTGAGCCTGTTGCTGAGATCCACGTCCACCTGCCGAGCCGCAAGGATCGCCGCATAGGCCCGGCCTCGCAGCGCGGGCTTCACGCCCGAGGCGCTGAGTGCCCGATTGCCGCGTCCGTTTGCCAACAGACGCTTGGGCCGGCAAGGCGGCGTCTCAGCCGACAGGCCGGAAGCAGTCGCCCGGATCGGGGCGCTCGTATTAAGATGACCCTTTGCACGGAGGACTGCTTTTTGCCCCACCCCCCCCACTGGAAATCCGACATCCAAAAGAAAATGAGGCGCGACTGGGACGCGCGCGCCCGCGAAAACGCTTTCTACTACATCGCTTCGTCGCGCGAGGATTGGACCCCGGCCGAGTTTTTCGCCTCGGGCGTGCAGTCGGTGCAGGAATTGATCGTGACCGACCGCGATGCGATCTGCCGCGGCAAGGACCCCAAGACCATGCGGGCGCTGGAGATCGGCTGCGGCGCCGGCCGCATGACCCGCGCCCTGGCTTCGTTTTTCGGTGAAGCGCACGGCGTCGACGTCAGCCGGGAAATGGTCGAGCGCGGGCGCGGGCTGCTCGCCGACTGTCCCAACGCTTTTCTGCACCTCAATAGCGGCGCCGACCTGCGCGTGCTCGGCGACCTGCGGTTCGATTTCGCGTTCAGCTTCATCGTTTTTCAGCACATCCCCAGCAAAGCCGTCATCGAGAACTACGTGCGCGAGGTCTCGCGCCTGCTTCGGCCCGGCGCCGTCTTCAAGTTTCAGCTGCAGGGCAGCCCCAAAGCCATGTCGACCGAAGACGACACGTGGGTGGGCGCGCCCTTCAGCGAACGCGAAGCCGAGGAGATGGCCGACCGTAACGGGTTCGAGCTGCGGCGTTCGTCGGGCGCCGGCGGGCAGTATTTCTGGCTGTGGTACGCCAAGCCGCCGCGCTGGCAGACCTGGCAGCGCGCCGTCGAAGATCCGCCGTCGTTCGAGCGGCTGCGGCAGCGTTCCTCGTAAGTCCACTTCGGTCGGGTGGCAAGCCGGCCGCCTACGTGCCCGGCTCGCCCGCCGGTTGCGGCTCTCTCATTGATTTCAGGGCGCGGGCGATGCCGAGCGTCGCCCGGGCGAGTTGCTCGATTCGCCCGAGAATATGCGGCAGCGGCGAGCCGTCGGCGTCGAAGTCCTGGCGCGTCGCGTAGACGAAACGCGGCACGATCCAGCTGCGGAAATCGAACATCAGACTGTTGGCCAACCCGATCGGAGACATGTAGCTGGATTTACCGCCCGCCGAGCACAGAAATCCCACCGGCTTTTCGGTCCAGGCATCGCCGGTCAGCTCGACCAGGTTCTTGGCCGCGGCGTTCACGTCGTAGTTGTAGACCGGCGCCGCCAGCAGTACCGCGTCGGCGTCCTGGATGAGTTGCGTGAGCTTCTCGACTGCCGGCTGCGAACAGCATGCCCCACCGTCGCACAGCGGCAGTTCCCACTTGCGCAGATCAATCAGGGTGGGCTCGGCCCCCAGCGTACCCAGGGCATCGGCGGCGGCCTGCGCCAGCCGGAAAGAGCGGCTGGCCGGGTTCAACGACGCTCCGATGACCACCACTGTGGGCCGTCGCGCGGCCGGTTCCGGCGAGTTGTTGTCGATGGGCGGAGTTACCATGGCGTTTACCTGCTCTCAGTCGGCGGGGCGGCCATACTGCACCAGCTCGACCTCCACACCGTTCGGGTCCAGGAAGTACAGGCGGCGTCCCGGCTCGTAGTCGGCCTCCATGGTGGGCTGGATGTGGAGCGCCGCGAGCCTTCGTTTCGCCTCCCCCAGATCGTCCACCACAAAGCCGAAATGGTTCAAGCCGAGCTCGTCGTAATCGGCCTCCTTGCGCTCGCGCTCGCCGATTTCAAACAGCGCCAGATAGTGGCGGTCGTCGCCGACGTGAGCGGCCGGCAGACCGGAAGCCGTCGTGCCCCGCCAGCGCACCTGCAGACCCAGCAGGTTCTGGTAGAACACAATGGTTTTGTCGAGGTCGGCCACGGACATGTTGACATGCTCGAGAAACATAAGTCACTCCTTTTTTAAAAGGCTATAATTACTATATATACCCGGGCGGGCTATTTTGCAAAGTAAACTCTTTTGCAAATCGTGAAGCCTGGCCCGAATCGCCGCCCCACCTGGAGGGCGCCCGGTTGGAGACGGAAAGACAACGGCATGCCAAATGAGATCCTCAGCGGCGCCAAGCGCCGCCTCCTGGAGCGGCTCAAACGCTCGGGCCCGGTCACCACAGGCGACCTGGCCGCCGGGCTGGGCCTGACCGATGTGGCGATCCGCCAGCATCTGCTCGCGCTCGAGGAAAGCGGGCTGGTGCAACAGCGGACCAAGGCCCCCCAGGGCCGCGGCCGGCCGGCGGTTCTGTGGTCGCTGACCGGGCTGGCCCAGGAACTCTTTCCCGACCGCCACGCCGACTTGACGCTCGATCTGGTGAAAGCGGTTCGGGAATCGTTTGGCGAAGAGGGCCTGGATCGGCTGATCGGCGTGCGCGCCAAGCGGCAGTCGGAGGCCTACCGCGATCTGCTGCCCGCCGGCAAGGCGCCGCTGAAGAAGCGCCTGGACGCGCTAGCGGCTCGGCGCAGCGCCGAAGGCTATATGGCGGAGGTCACGTCCGAAGGGCGCGGCAGCTTCCTGCTGACCGAGCATCACTGCCCGATCTGCGAAGCCGCCCAAAGTTGCACGGGCCTGTGCACGGCGGAGCTGGAAGTGTTTCGCGAAGCTCTGGGACCCGGGGTGGAGGTCGAGAGAACCCAGCACCTGCTCAGCGGCGGAGACCGCTGCGTCTATCGCATCCGCAAAACCGACAAGCTGCGCTGAGTTCGAGTGGAGCGGGCCAGTGGAGCAGGGCTCCGGCCTGCTCGCACTCCCTGGATGCCGCAAAACGCCATGGGCGCGAATCGCCCTGGCCCAGCCGTGATCGGCAACCCGCCGATCGCAGCATGACAAACCCGCCAGCGGCGGCCTACCGCGGCGCGACCAGCCAGGGGAACTGGGGAATGAACTGGTAACCCAGCATCGCGTGCAGATAGTACACCCCGCCCGCCGCCGCGACCAGCAGCACCAGCAGGATGGTCAACTTCACGCGCATCGGCATCCTGCGGCCTTCGCGGCTGAGAACCAGCAGATACGAGGCAAAGATACCGACGTAGAACAGCAGGATCATCGGCCCGGCGAACACGATCATGTTGAACACGTCGGGGGTCGGCGTGATGGCCGCCGCCAGCACAAAGATGATCAGGATCGCGTAGCGAACGTTGTTGAGCAGGAACTTCGGCGTCACCAGCCGGATCAGCGTCAGAAAGAAGATCACCACCGGCATCTGGAACACGACGCCCAGCCCGAGGATGATCGCGATGGCCATGTTGAAATAGGAATCGACGCTGATCATCGGCTGGATGCCGAGATCGACGCCGACGCCCACCAGGAAGGCGATCGCATAGCGCAAGGCGATGAAGTATCCGAAAACGCCGCCGATGACGAACAGCAGCGCCGTGCTCAAGATGAATGGCGTGGCCCAACGCCGCTCGCGCCGGTAGAGGCCGGGCGAGATGAAACCCCAGGCCTGATACATCAGCCACGGCGCGGAGACGAAGATGCCGAAAACCAGTGGAACCTTGAGGTATTCCACATAGAAGCTCTCCATCACGGTGAGCTGGGTCAGCATCAGGGGCGGGTTGAAGCCCTTGACGGCGCTCAAGAAGGGCTGCGCAACGACCTCGAAGAGCTGCTTGGCGAAAATCAGGCAGATCAGGTAGATGGCGCCCAGGCCGTAGATCGAGTGCAGCAGGCGCGTGCGCAACTCGTCGAGGTGCTCGAGGAAGGACATGCGCGCCATGCCTTCTTCGTCGTCATCCTCTCCGTCGCCGCCTCCGCCTCCGGTGGGCGGTGGTGGAGGTGGCGGCGGCTTCGAGCCGGACTTCGCCGGCACAATGGCTTTCCCGGTGTCCTTGACGACCGCGGACGGGTCGGCGTCGGGGTACTCGTGATCGTCGTAGTAGTTCGGGGTTCGCGGCTCGGTGTTGGGAGCGGGCTGGGGCTCAACCGCGGGCTCCTGTTCGGCACTGGGAGCGTCCGGGGAGCCCTTGCCGCCTTGCTGTTCCGCGCCATCGCCGGTCACGTCGGCGTCCGTTGCACCATCGTCCGTCAGGTCGGCGCCCGCCTCGTCGCGCGCGCCATCGCCGCCTGCGGCCCGCTCGCCCGAGGGGTCGCCGCCGGTCTCGAAGTCGGACCTCTCCGCCTCAGAAGCCGCGCCGGGGTCGCGCGCGCCCTCTGTCTTCTTTTCCTCGGAACTCATTTAGGTGCTTGCGCCGGACTTGCTCTCGGAGATGTCGGCGGTGACGCCGTTGCGGGTTTCGGCCGGCGTGGCGGTTCCGTTGACGGTCTCCGTCTTGGTCGACTCCGCCGTGCTGGTCTGGCTGGAAGAATTCACCGAAGTGTCCGTCGACTTGCTCTCGAGGCTTTCACTTGAGGAGCCGTATTCGGAGTAGTAGTCGTCGCTGGTGTCGTCGTAGTAGCTGGTCTTGACGTCCCGGCTGACCTCGCTGGCGGTTTCCTTCACCTGACGGGTTTCCGCCTCGATATTATCCATTTCGCGCTGGAAGGTGCTTTTCAACTCGTTGGAGGCGCGGCGGAACTCCGCCAACCCCTTGCCGAACTGCCGGCCCAACTCCGGCAGCTTCTTGGGCCCGAAAACGAGCAGGGCGAACACGAAGATAAAGATCATTTCCGGAATGCCGATGGGGCCCATTTTTAATAACCTCCCTCCGCCGAGGGATCTCCAATGCTGATGATAGCGGCGGGTCGAACGGGGCGTCAACCAACGCGGATCGCTCTCGAGGCGGCCGGACAACGCTGCTACGGCGTCTCCGCTTCCACCCATTGAACACTGTGATCGCCGCTTACCGCCAGAGTTTCGGGCGGAGAATCGATGCGGAAGATCGACCAGGGTCCGGGCTGGAACGGATATCGCTCGATCACGCTTTCGTCGATCGCGATTCCCAGTCCGGGGTCTTTGGGTACGATCAGATCGCCATTTTCCAGCGCCAGCGGCTCGGCGAGGATTTCATCGGCCGCCGCAAACGGATACATTCCAGGCCGGCCTTGATTGGAGTAACAGGGATATTCCAACCACTCGACGACTTCGGGACTATAGCAGATGCCGAGATGCGCGGCGGCCAGCACCTCGAGCGCCGTGCCCCAGCTATGGAAGGCAAAGCGCAGGCCCTGGTTCTTCGTCGCCTCGAAAATGCGCCGCCCCATGGCGAAACCGCCCTGGCAGCAGACGTCCATCTGTACCCAGTCGACGGCGCGTGTGTTGATGAGATCGAGATAGCGTTCTTCGTTGGGTTCGTGTTCGCCCGAAGCCAGCGGAAACGGGATGGTTTCGTGGAACTGCCGATAAGCCTCGTGATCGTCGGGCGGCAGCGGTTCCTCCAGCCAGGTCGGTTGATAGACAGCCATCTGTTGCGCGAGCTGCTGGATGCCCTGCAGTCCATAACTGCGGTCGCCCATGCGCCACCAGCCGTGGGCGTCAATCATCAGGCCGACCTCGGGGCCCACCGCGGCGCGCATTTTCGCCAGCGTTTCGAGGTCCTTTTCGGGGCCGGCCGCGGGCCGCATCTTGTAGGCGGGGAAGCCCATCGCGGCGATTGCGGCGGCCTCCTCGGCGTAGCCTTCCGGCGACATGTACATGCCGGCGCTGCCGTAGCACTTGATGCGGTCGCGGCGGCGGCCTCCGGTCAACTCCGACAGCGGCGCGCCCTCGTAACGGGCCGCCAGGTCGATCAAAGCGATCTCGACGGCGCGATAGGTTTTCGTCGTCTCCAGCTCCGCCTGGAAATCGAACGTCTCCCACTGGCTGGCGTCGCGGCCTTCCAGGAACGGCGCGATCAGCGAGCGAATCTCCTTCGCGGCGCGCTCATGAGCGGGCCCCGGCGCGTACCCTTTCAAACCGTTGTCGGCGGTGACACGGATCAGCATGGCGTCGCGCTTGAGGATCGTGCGCTCGCCGCCATAAAACGGCATCACCAGCGGCTCGGGCAGCGGGCACGACATCAGAAAAGCTTCAACCTTCGAAATCTTCAAGAAAAACTCCTGCGATGGGGATGTGGGGCCGCGCTGCGGGATTCGCTTGGGGGGCGCAAGGACCCAGGGCCCTTTGCCGCTTTTGGCGTGGGTCAGGCCCGGGCGTCCGTCTCCGTTTGGCTCACTGCTTTTCTCACTGCCATCACGCGTTCCCAGCCGGCCAGATCGCGATACAGGTGCGGGGGCTCCCATGGCCCCGCCGCGAACAGCGGCTTGATCGCCGCCGACGTATTATAGCCGACCTCCATGACGAACCAGCCACCGGGCCGCAGGGCATCGCACACCGTGGCGCTCAGGCGGCGGTAGGCATCCAGCCCGTCGTCGCCGCCAAACAACGCCAGGTGCGGCTCGTGGTCGCGCACTTCGCGCTGCAGCGCCCCCCGATCGGTCAACGCGACGTAGGGCGGATTGGACACCACCAGATCGAACGACGCCGGCCGGAACGCATCCGCCAGGTCCGCCCGAACCAGGGGCAGGGGAGTTTCGAGGCGCCGCGCGTTTTCACGAGCGACAACCAACGCCGCCGCCGAGATGTCGCAGGCAAACACTTTGGATTGAGGGAGGTGTTTGCGGATCGCGACGGCGATCGCTCCCGAGCCGGTGCCGATGTCGACAATCCAGTCTCCGGCCGAGGCCCGCGCCAGAGCCTGCTCGACCAGTAGCTCGGTTTCGGGGCGTGGGATGAGTACGTCTGGCGTGACCCGGAACGGCAGTCCATAAAACTCCTGGACGCCGGTAATGTATTGCGTCGGCGTGCCGGCGCAGCGCGTTTCGATGCCGCTCAGGAAACGTCGCGCCTGGCCGGGGTCGAGTTGCTGGTCGCCGTGCGCATAGAGGAATGCCCGATCGCATCGCAGCACGTCGACTAACAGCACCTCCGCGGTCAAACGGGGCTCGAAGACGCACGCCTGCTGCAAGGCGGCGACACCCTGACGGAGAGCCTCAGCAATGGAAATGGGTGGAGACATCGACTGGTAGAGACAGGCGCTCCCGCCTGTCTCAAAGCCCTGGAGCAAACACTGCTGCGAGGTTTTCGCCATACCGCAGGCGAAAGGATGCCCGGAAGGCCGTAGGCCAAGACCCTAAGCGATACCCTCGAACAGGTTGCTGCTGAGATAGCGCTCGCCGGCGTCGGGGAGGATGGTGACAATCAACTTGCCCGCCATTTCGGGCTCCTTGGCGATGCGGCACGCCACGGCGGCCGCCGCGCCGCACGAGATGCCCGATAGCATCCCTTCCTCTTTCGCCAGGCGCCGGGCGAACTCGAGCGCTTCGTCGTCCTCCACGGTTTCCACGCGGTCCAGGATCGACAGATCGAGCGTTTCCGGAATGAAACCGGCCCCGATGCCCTGGATCGCGGTGTGCCCGGGTGTGACTCTCTTGCGCGCCAGGGTCTGCGTGATCACCGGGCTGCGGGCGGGCTCGACGCCGACGGTGAGAATCTTTTTCTTCTGCTTGATAAACCGCGAGATACCGCTGATCGTGCCGCCGGTGCCGATGCCGGCCACCAGCACGTCGACGGCGCCCGCGGTGTCCTCCCAGATTTCGGGCCCGGTGGTCTCGAAGTGGATGGCCGGGTTGGCGGGGTTTTTGAACTGCTGCAGCATCAGGTAGCGGTCGGGGTGGGCGGCAATCAGATCTTCGGCCCGGGCGATCGCGCCATACATGCCGTCGTCGCCGGGGGTGAGCTCGATGTTCGCGCCCAGCATTTTCAAAACCCGCCGCCGCTCGATGCTCATCGTCTCGGGCATCGCCAGCGTGATCTTGTAACCGCGGGCGGCGCAGACAAAGGCCAGCGCGATGCCGGTGTTGCCGCTGGTGGGCTCGATCAGCTCTTTGTCCGCCGTCAGCACGCCGCGTTTCTCGGCGTCCCAGATCATCGACGCGCCGATGCGGCATTTCACCGAATAGGCGGGGTTACGGCCTTCCACCTTGCCGAGAACGGTGGCGCGCGCGCCCTCGGTAATGCGGTTGAAGCGCACCAGCGGCGTGCGGCCGATACTCAGCGAGTTGTCTTCAAAGAATCGGGACATGGCATTCGATTCCGCGCGGTGCTAGATCTGCCAATTGGCAACCTGGCGCGCGTTGCGTTCGCGCCACCGCGCCACCAGGTCGGCAAACGTCGTGCGGTCGAGAACGGCCGACAGTGCTTCCTCTACCTCGCCCCACAACTCGGGAAACGGCGAATCGGCCGGCAGACCCTCGCGCAACTGTCTGCGAGAGGGCGAGATCGGCCCGTCGATGTGGCGCAGAATGTCGCCCACGGTGATCTCCTCCGCCGGCCGGGCGAGAAAATAACCGCCTTCGGCCCCGCGGCGCGAGCCCAGGAACCCACCTTGCTTCAACTGCGAAAGAATCAGTTCGAGGAATTTCTGCGGGATGCCCTGGCGGGCGGCGATTTCGGCGATTTTTACCGGCTGAGAACCCTCGCGGGAAGCCAGCTCGAACACCGCGCGCAGGGCGTATTCACTCTTAACGGAGATTTCCACGAAGAATCTCTATCGGCATACTAGAGATTACGGGAAGCTAGCGAATCGCGTCAAATCAACGCCCTCTGGCGAACACTCCTGAAGAGGTGTGGCGTCTAGCGGGTGGCACGGGCAACGAGTGGCCCGCGCCACCGGTGTCCGCGTCACGATCACCATTGCCCGGATCGGCCCCGCCGTGGGTCTTTTGGGTTCGCCGCGCGCCGTGGGCGACGCAGTGCCGGTCCGGTCTGACATCCTATTAGGACCGCTCCCGGGGGGGACCATGGTCGACTTCCTCATCAACGCCGCCTTGCTCGTGGCGATCCTGGGCTCGAGCGCCCTGCTGACGAACGCCTTTACCCGCCGTATGTACTACAAGTGTCCGAATTGCGGCAGCCTCAACGCCAAGCGCAGAACCCAATGCCGCGTTTGTCAGACCCCGGTGGGGCCGCCCGCGGACTGAACCGGCTGACCTCCGCAGGCACCATTCCTCTCGTGGAGCGGATTCTCTCCCAGGCGCCTGCTCTCCCAGCCAACTTCCCGGTCCCCTCCAGATAGGGTGCTACGCAATGGCTCCCTGCGGAGCCTTTCCCCGCCTCGGCCCCGTCAGCCGCCAAGGACTAGCCGGCAAACCAGATACTGACGTCCCCGCGGCATCAGCCCACCGGCACAGGACTTTACTACTTTGTTTCCGGTCCGCATCGACGGGGATGCGGCACCAGCGGCGATAAGGAGCGCCCGCCGTGCGGAACCCCCTGCCCCGAATTCCCGGAGATTTTTGGTAGCACGACTAAATGTTGTGTGCTACCATCTGAAACTTCGTATGCGTCTATCGGCCATTCTCCTGATCGCTGTTGTGTTGGCAGCGGCCCACGGGCGCGCTCAAACAGCGGATCCCGGCAAAGACGCCAAAGACACACCAAGCACCAGCGACACCGCACAAACCAACGACACCGACACCAAGCCCGCGGACGTGCTCAAACCGTTGCACTACAGCCTGGTGATCACCGCCACGCCTCTGGGCCCCGAAATCGAGCGGCGCAACGCGAAGGTGTTCGAACAGACGCTGTTCTCCCGCGACGACCAGTTGCTCCAACTGCTCGACGCCGGCATCGACGCCGGGCAGCACGAAGGCGGCGGTAAATCCCTGGAAGTGCGCCGCTTCGGATTCAACATGGACCATGGCGGCGTCAACGGAGGGCTGCGCGTGATGGTCGACAACGTTCCGCAGAATGAGTCCACCCAAGGCCATGGGCAGGGCTATCTGGGCTCGCTCAAGAGCCTGACGCCCGAGCTGGTCGAAGAGGTGCAGCTCATCAACGGACCGTTCGCCGCCGAATACGGCGACTACAGTGGCCTGGGGGTAGTCCACATCCGGCTTCGCGAGTCCTTGCCCCAGAAGTGGACGGCGCGGCTGGTGGGCGGCCGCTACGACACCTACCGCGGCTTTCTGGCCTTCAGCCCCAACGTCAACAACCGCGACGCCGTTTTCGCCTACGAAGGTTCGTTCTCCAACGGTCCGTTCGACCGGCCGCTCGACTACACGCGCCACAACATCACTGGCAACTACACCTGGGTGCTCGACGACAACAAGCGTTTCGGCTTGAAGTGGAACGGCGGGACGAACACCTTCAACTCGTCGGGCCAGATTCCCACCGACGAGGTGACGGCGGGGCGGCTCGACCGCTACGGAGACCTGGGCCCCGCGGATGGCGGCCGGGTCCACAGCGGCCGCGCCGGCGCCTATTTCACCAAGGAGTATGCCAATCAAGGCATTCTCAAGCTCGACGGTTTTACCGAACGCTCGCTGTTCGACCTCTACTCCGACTTCACGTTTTTCCTGAACGATCCGGTGAATGGCGACGGCATCCAGCAGCACGACTCGCGGCTGACCGAAGGTGCCAACGCGCAGTACTTGCGGCCGCATGCGTTTGGAGGCGGCGTAGGGCTGCTCACCGTCGGCTCCAACTATCTCGACACCCAGACCAACGTCGATTTGCGGCACAGCGTCAACCGCGATCCCATCGAGCTGTTCACCTCGGGGCACGCCCACGTCACCAACGGCGCCGGATACGTGCAGGAAAACATCACGCTTGCCGACGGCCGGATCGAGCTCGGCGGCGGCCTGCGCTGGGACTTCTTCCGCTTCGCCCTGCAGGACTTCCTCGAACCCGAATTCAGCGGCGTGCAATACGACGCACGGCTGCAGCCCAAAGCGCAGTTCGCCTATCGGCCCTGGCTCACCAAGCCGCTCAAGCTGTATTTCAACTACGGCCGGGGGATCGCCTCGATGGACGCGCGGGGTGTGTTGCGGCGGCGCGACGCTCCGCACATCACCACCACCGACTTCTATCAGGTGGGCACCTCGCACCACTTTCAGCAGCGCTTCTCGCTGCTGACGGACTTTTTTCTGATTCAGCCTTCCAATCAGCTCGTCTACATTCCCGACGACGGCTCGATCGAGTTCACCGACCCCAGCCGCTCCTACGGTTTCGAGGTGAAGACCTCGATCGGCCTCACCCGCACACTGTCTCTCGACGCGGGAATGACGAAAGTCCTGAACGCTTACTACCGCGGCACCCAGCCGCGCATCTTTGTCGATAGCGCTCCGCACCTCACCGCTAATGCGGCTTTGACCCTGGCTGATTGGCGCGGCTGGAACGGCTCGCTGCGCATGCGCGCCATCAACCACTACCGGCTCGATGGCGAGGACCCCTCGATCGTCGCCTCAGGACACACCGTCTTCGATCTGGCGCTCGAGCGGCGCATCAACAGGACCCTGGAGTTGAATTTCGGCATCGACAACCTGTTTGGCCGCGAATACTGGGAGACGCAAAACTACTTCGAATCGCAGTTGCCCGGCCAGCCGCCGATCGAGCGCATCCATGCCACCCCGGCCTACGGCGCCACCGTGGTGGTGGGAATGACGTTCCGGTTCGCCGAGAAATAAACGGCCCGGCCGGATCTCGGGCGCGGATTTCGACTGCCCCAATCTACTTCGACCAGCCTACTTCGACTAGCCCGGAGGGCGTTTCCTTGACCCATTTTCAGGCTTACCCCTTAGCCGGGAGGGTACCTGCGGTTGACGCCGGGGTACCGGCGTTCTGCCCGCGGTCGGGTGTTCTCATGAAGGCCGGGAGTACCGCCGCATGCTCACAGAAAAGTACTGCCGATCCATTGAGTTACGGACGCCTCCGGGGCACAATCGTGGTGGGAGGACCTCCCGGAAACAAACACGAAGAGGCCTCCGGAAATGAGATCCCGATGAAGACCAGCATTACCGCAAGTCTCCTCTATCAGCTCGCCAAAGCCGCCCGCCGCGCCCGTGAGAATTCCGAGTCGGGCCAGGGCATGGTGGAGTACGCTCTGTTGGCAGGACTGGTGGCCGTCACCGTCGGCGCCACGATGGCGTTGTCGCCCTCGATGTCCGACAGCATGCAGAAGCTAATGACCAAGATTGCGAAGTACGTGGCGCTCGCCGCCGGCGTGTCGCAAGCGATTTCCTGCTAACCGCCGGCGCCCGGCTATTCCTTGGCCGGCTGCCGCCCCGTCTCTCGCACGGCATGCCGCCCCGGCCTTTTCGTCTGGAAACACCGCAAAAAGTAGCGCCCGGGTGACGCCGTGAAGTGGCGCGGGCCTGCGGCCGGCAGGGCCGACCTGGAGGTCGGCCTTTCCTTGCTGTTTTCCTTCACACCCGATTATTCCGGTCTGCCGGTTTAGGAAGAAACGTCGGCCCCCAAAAGGCCGACGCAGCCGGCCGGGGGCCCGCGCCACGGTACCTTGCAGTGCGCAGAAGGGCCAAACCCCCGAAATGGCGGGAATTTGGTGCGGGCGACTCTGCGCCGGGAAGTGGCCGTTAGGCCGCGCGGGAATGGCTAGACTGCTTAGCCGGCCGGCTTAGCTGGCCGACTGTGCCGCCTCGTCGCTGCGCATGTGGTCGGCCAGGGCGGTTTCGATCTGGGTGTTTACGCCGCTGCGGTAATATTCGACCGCGACGCGAATCGCGTTCTTGATGGCGTTGGAGTTGGAGTTGCCGTGGCAGATGATGCAGACGCCCTTGACGCCTAGCAGCGGGGCGCCGCCGTATTCGGAGTAGTCGACGCGGCGCCGGAACTCGTCGTAGGCATCGCGAGAAAGTACGTAGCCGAGTTTGCGGGGCAGGTTGGCCTCCAGCGCCTCCTGCAGCATCTGCTTGATGGTCTGCACCAGCCCCTCGCTCACCTTCAGCGCTACGTTGCCGATGAAGCCGTCGCAGACGATGACGTCGGCTTTGCCGGTGTAGAGATCGCGGCCTTCGACATTGCCGATGAACTGCACCGGCAGTTCTTTGAGCAAGGGAGTTGCCTGGCGGGTCAGCTCATTGCCTTTGGATTCTTCCTCGCCGATCGAGAGAATGCCGATCCGCGGCTGCGTCCGATGGCAGATCAGGCGGGAATACACTTCGCCCATCAGTGCGAACTGCGCCAGCATGGCGGGCTCGCAATCGACGTTGGCGCCGACGTCGATGAGCACCGCCCAGGTGCGTTCCAAAGTGGGGAAAACCTGGGCGAGGGCGGGACGGTAGACGCCCGGCAGCACGCCGAGCACAATCTTGCTGGTGGCCATGACGGCGCCGGTGTTGCCGGCCGAGATGACGCCCTGGGCGCGGCCCTCTCGCACTAGCCGCGCCGCGACCCGGATGGAGCTGTCGCGCTTGGTGCGCAGCGCCTTGCCGGCGCTGTCCTCCATGGTGATGACTTCGCTGGCGTGGACCACCTCGATGGGCAGCCCGGCGGCGCGATGCCGGCAGAGTTCGGCGCGCACCACTTGCTCGTCTCCCACCAGCAGGACACCCACGTCGTACTCGCGGGCGGCCAATACCGCCCCCTCGACCTCGACCGCGGGCGCCTTGTCGCCGCCCATGGCGTCGACCGCAATCTTGATCTTCTCGCGCAAATCTTCGCCCCGGAAGCTAAAGGTATACACGCTCCGCTTCCGCCCCGCAACCAGATGGGCGGCGGGCCGGGCGGGCGGGCCCAGCGGCTATTCGCTTTCGACTTCTAAGATTTCTCGGCCGCGGTAGGTCCCGCACTCCAAGCACACGCGATGGGGGAGCTTACGGGCGCCGCAATTGGGGCAGGTTGTCGTGCCGGGAACCTGCAAATGGTCGTGCGCGCGCCGTTTGCTGGTGCGGGCCTTGGAATGTCTACGTTTCGGATTCGGCATGGCTTTTTATCGTTTCGTTTTGAAATGCAAGTTCTTCAACGCGTCCCAACGCGTATCTTCGAGCGTTTCCAGGCAATTGCAACGCTCGTGGTTGCGATTGACGCCGCAGCTCGGGCAAATCCCTTTGCAATCGTCACGACACAGTCCCCGCATCGGCAACCACAGCATCAACTGTTCGCGCACGACATCGGCCAGCGGCAGGCCGTTGCCTTCATAAAAACCAATATCGGTATCGTCGCGGTCGATCGGGACCGATTCGTTCCGCGCAATCAGCGACATCGGGTAGTAGTACAGGTCGAAACGGTTGTCGAAAGCCTGCACCATCGGTTCCAGGCAGCGGCCGCAATAGCCTTCCAGGCGACCCTGGATCGAGCCGCGCACGCGAATTGTCCGCGAACCGGCCCGGTCGAGAAGCTCAGCGTCACCTTCCGCCCGGACGTCCCCGATCTGATTCCAGTCCTCGGAGAGTTTCAGGAATCCAGCCGGGAACAGCTCGTCGAAAGCTAACCTTCGACGTTCCAGTAGGTTAACGTCAATGAACACGGCTCTGCCCCCTGGGCGGGCAACGCCCCCATTATTATACAGGTCCACCCGAGGAGCCGACCAGCGGCGGGCCGGGGGGGCAGCCACCATCCGCGACGGCATCCTGTCCGGGACGGGCCTCCTGGGTCCGTGCCCGCCTTGCTCCCCAGGCTCGTTGGCCTGGGCCGTCCGCTAGCGCCGGGGCGGCGCGTCGCCGCCAAAAAACCGGCGTGCTCTTGCTAGAAAATGGTGGTTGGCGGCCGGACCGGCGGCCGCCAACCTTGCTTACGTTGCGTTGGGGGCTATTGCTCCACCGCGATTTCCACGGTGTTGCTCAGCCCTCCGGGGTACTCCAGATTGATCGGAGTACGCATGTTGGTTGGGGCGTCGAGCGGCACGGTCACATTGATCTGGAACAGCCCCACGAAGCCCGGGGCCAGCCCGATGAACGCCGGCGTCTGGCGCAGCGGGAACAGGAAACGGGCCAGGAAGTTGACCGAAGGCACGTCCACGGCCCGCGCCAAGGGCTCCTGGGTGGGAGCAGTCTGACCGGTCGCCACCGCCGGCGACACCGCCCCGAGTCCGGTGGCATAAATCGTCAGCACGTCACCGGGCCGCGCCGGCGCTCCGTTGATGCCCAACGAAGCCGCCAAGTCGCTCGGTATGGGGAAGTTGTTTCCCTGCGATGCGTTGGTGATGGCGCCATACTCGCCGGTATAAACCGGATTGAGCCGGAACAAGCCCGGCGTGCGGCCGGCGACCGTAGCGCTGATGGTGTTGCCGGCCTGGCCGTCGCGCACCACTTGCAGCGTTGTCGAACCGGCGGGAACCTCATTGGGGACCTGGAAATTGATCTGCCCCCAGGAGGCGAAAAACAGCGGCGCCTCGATGCCGCCGATCTTGACCTTGGTCGAGGCCAGCTCGGTGGGCAGCGGCGTCACCGCGGCGCCTTCCACCGAGTAGGCGAGCTGGTTTCCGAACAGCGAAACAATAGCGCCCGGCGCCAACGGCTGATTGTCGGCGAAGGTGGCGCCGTTGACCGCGCCGCGGTAGAGCAGCTCAGGCGCCTTCTGTGCCGCAACTTCGAACGCCACGTTGACCACGGTCGGACTGTTGGCCGCATTGGTGGCAAATTCGATTTTGCCCGTGTAGAGACCCGGTTCGAGGCCGCTCTGGTTGGCGGTGACCAGGTAAACCGGGGCAGCGGCCTGTGCCGGGCCCGCGGCTTGCACTGCCTCGTTGGCGGCCACCGAGAGCCAATCGCCCCCGGAATCGGTGGTCGCCTCGGCGCCGCTGACGGTGAGCGTGCCGTTGCCGCGATTCGCCAACACCACCGAGTAGACGGGGGCGTCGATCTCCTGCGCGGTGACGATCTGCAGTTGCTGCGCGCTGGGCTGCACGATCGGGTCGTTGGTGACGTGCACGTGCACCGGAATCGTGCCGTTATCGGGCGCGAAGGTCGACCCGGCCAGCACGATGTTGGCGTCGGTCTGGCCAACGGCCATGCCCGAGCGGTAGGTTGCCGTCACGCGATGCGTATGCAGGAACTTGAACGAGCCGAGCCCCGAAGACGAGACCGACAGGTAGTTGCCGGCCTGCACCGTCACCGAAGGCGCGGGCCCCTCGGGCGTCTCGAACTCCAGCCACTGGCTGCTGCCCGCGGCGGGCTGCAGGTAGAAGTTGATCTCGTCGGGGACGTCGCCGCCCACGTAGATTTTGATCGGTACGCTCTGGGGGGCGTCGACGGCGTTGGCATCCTCGACGACGACCTCACCCTGGTAGGTGCCGGCGGCCAGGTCGGAAGTTTCAAACAATACCCGCACGATCGTGCAGGTGGTCGATGTGTTGGTGCTGCAAGGCTGTGTGCCTTGGATGGATGGCTTCAACCAGGCGGAGGTGCCGCCGTTGACGCTGAGGTTGAGCGTTCCGTTGCCTGAATTCCAGGCCTCGAAGCTGAGATTATTCGGGCCGTTGGTGCCCGATGCGATCCAAATGGGTCGCACCTCGCCGCTCTGGAGCCGCAACGTATCGGGGACGGTCAGGCGTAAAGTCGGTGCGGCCACCGCAGCCTGTAAGCCAGTCATGAGCAGACTGAGACATACAAAGAAAATTCTCTTTGCCATAGTTTTCATTTCCAGGTAGGGAGTTGCGACGCGGAAAGTGCGGGTTACTTGATTCTATTCTATACCGCTTTGATCCGACGCGGGGGGCGGCGGTGTCCAATTTAGACGAGGGCCCCGGGCGGCCCTAAGCGACCGGGCCAAGGGGGCCGTCAGGCCGCGCGCTTGCCGGGTTCGGGGAAAAACCCGGCTGCACGGTTTGGCCATGGCCAGCGTATCTTCTTACAGGGGACCAGGAGGGATCATGCACACACGTATGGCAGGCGCGCTGGCTTTGGCGCTGGTGCTCAGCGCCGGCTTACCGGCCGCCGAACTCTCGGTGCGCAAAGTCGTGCTCTACAAACACGGCATCGGATTCTTCGAGCGCAGCGGCGAGATCACCGCCGGAGACAATGCGCAGCTCAAGTTCAAAGCCGACGAGATGGACGACGTGTTGAAGTCGCTCACCGTCGCGCAGCAGGGCGGGCAGGGTGTCTCGGCGATCCGCTACGACTCGAGCGACCCGCTATCGAAGCGCCTGGAGGTCTTTCCGTTCCGCATCGGAGAGCGGGCCACGTTGGGCATCCTGCTCGATCAGTTCAAGGGCGCACAGGTCGAGCTGCGGTTGACCGCCGGCAGCATCCAGGGATCCATCGTCAGCGCGCGCACGGTGCCGGCCACGCAGAATCTGCCCGAGCACGAATATCTTCTGCTGTTGATGGCCGACGGTGAGATGCGGACGGTCGACCCGGCCGCCGCATCAGGCTTGCGTTTCGTCGACCCCAAGCTGCAGACGCAGTTCCAGGACTACCTGCAGATCGTGAGCCGCTCGCGCGATCTCGAAAAGCGCGGCGTCACGATCGAGTCGCAGGGCGGCGCCAGCCGCGTGACGGCCAGCTATGTGGTGCCCACGCCGATCTGGAAAAGCAGCTACCGGCTGGTGTTCGGGTCGGATCCGCAGCCGCTGCTGGAAGGTTGGGCGATCGTCGACAACACCACCGGCGAGGACTGGGCCGGGGTAGATCTGTCGCTGGTGTCGGGGCTGCCGGTTTCGTTCATCAGCAAGCTTTACGAGCCGCGCTACGTCCAGCGGCCCGTGGTGCAACTGGCGCAGGATCGCGCCTGGCGCCCCACCATCCATGGCGGCACGATCGAGGAAGCTCAGGTCGCCGCCAATGCGCCGCCTCCGCCGCCGGCGCCGAGGGCCGCGGCCATGGGGGGCGTGATCGGGGGCATCGTGGGAGGCGTTCCTGGCGGCGACGTCCGCGCCTTCCGCAAGGCGGCCCCCGGCCAGGCAGGGGCAGCGCAGGACGCGGTGCGGGAGATGGCGTCGAGCATTGCGGCGACCGCGGTGCCGGCCGAGCTTGGCGAGCTGTTTGAATACCGCATCGACCACCCGGTGACGATCCGCGCCGGCGAGTCGGCGATGCTGCCTTTCTTCCGGTCCGACGTCAAGGCCCGGCGGCTGTTGATCTACGAAGAGAGCAACGGCTCGCAGCATCCGCTCAACGCCGTCGAGCTGACCAACTCCACCGGCACCACGCTCGACGGCGGAGCGATCACCGTCTACGAGGCGGGCGCCTACGCCGGCGAGGCGCTGGTCGAGACCGTCAAATCGGGCGATAAGCGCCTCATCAGTTACGCCGTCGACCTCGGCACGCGCATCACCACGGCGTTCGATAGCCAGAGCAAGCTGCTCAGCGAATTCCATTTGCGGCGCGGCATTCTCACCTTCCGCAACTCGCAGCTCGATACCAAGACCTTCACGATCCACAACGTGGACAACAAGGCGAAGACGGTGATCCTCGAGCACCCCGTGCGTCCTCAGTACAATTTGGTCGATATGAAAGCGCCGGAGAAGACCGCCGACGCCTACCGCTTCGAGGTTCCCGTCGCAGCTAACGAGACTAAGAAGTTCCCGGTGACCGAAGAATTCATCTACAACCAGGACGTCGCGGTGGCAAACCTCACCCACGACCAGTTGTTCTCCTACGTGCGCAACAAGCAACTCGATGAACAGGGCCGGCAGAAGCTCGAGCAGATTGCCAAGCTCAAACAACAAATCGCCGAAGCCGACCTCGACGTGCAGCGGAGCGAGGAGCAGGTGCGCGCGATCTTCGAAGACCAGAACCGCTTGCGCAACAACATCTCGACGCTGCGCTCGGTGCCGGGTCAGGACGTCAAGGTCCAGGAATACGCCAACAAGCTGGCGCAGCAAGAGGCCGAGCTGGTTTCGCTGCGCGACGGCGAAGCGCAACGCAAACAGCAGCGCGACGAGTGGCAGCGGCAGGTGGACGAGCAGATGGAGACGATGGAGTTTTAGCGGACGGAAAGCGCGATGAAATTGGGAGTCATTTCCGATACGCACGGGCTGTTGCGCCCGCAGGCTCTGGACGCGCTCGAAGGCTCGGAGCTGATCATCCATGCCGGCGACGTGGGGTCTGAGGAGATCTTGACCGCCTTGCAGGCCATCGCGCCGGTGCACGCCATTCGCGGCAACATCGATACGGCGGCGTGGGCGGACGCTCTCCCCGAGAGGCGGGAAGTGCAAGTCGGCAAAGCGCGCATCTGGGTGCTGCACGACCTGCACCGGCTTGCCCTGAATCCGGCGGCGGAAGGTTATCGCGCCGTGATCTCGGGCCATTCACACCAACCGCGAATCCGCGACGAAGGCGGCGTGATGTATCTCAACCCGGGCAGCGCCGGCCCGCGCCGTTTCCGGCTTCCCGTTACGGTGGTGCGCTGCGAAGTGCACGGCGGCGAGATCCGCGCCGAACTGGTCGAGCTCAGCGTCTAGCGGCCGTTTGCGGCAGGCGCGAACCGCGTGGGAAGCTGCGCCGCCGCGCCGCTGCTAGAATACGAGGGGTCCCGAGGTCCCCCGCCCTATGAACCGGCCGCGCAGACTCGTCACGATCTGGGTTCTGGCGCTTGCGGCGACCGTGCCCCTCGCCGCGCAAGCGACGTTTGAGATCCCCACGGCCGCGCCGCCCTCCACCGACGTTTTCAAACCGCAGCCGCCGCCGGAAGAGAAAAAAGAAGAAGAAAAAGAGAAGGCGCCGGAGTTGGCCTATCAGGGCGAGCCGTTGAAACTGCCGCTGGAGTGCCGCGCCGAAGCGTTCCTGCGAGCGGGGCTGGTGTGCAGCGAGCAAGCGCCCTGCGACATGTTCCTGGAACTGGTGGATATGACTCATATCCAGAACCGCATCCTGCTGTTCGGCAACATTCACACGCCTTCGGCCACGATCGCGACGGTGTTGCTGAGTAGCGAAGACGGCGGCAAGACCTGGACCGAGCCTTTCCAGCGCATCGATGCCGCCAGTCTCGAAATGGTCCAAACGGTCGACGACCAGAACGGCTGGATCGGCGGCCAGCAGACCACCCAGGATCATTCTTCCTCGCCGTTTCTGCTGGTGACCACCGACGGCGGCCGCAACTGGGTGCGGCGCCCCATCTGGGCCGGCGACGAGGCCCGCCACGGCGTGGTCACCGAAATCTACTTCGACGATCCGCAGCACGGCTTCGTGATCGTCGACCGGCTCACGCCGGAAGGCGATTCCTACGAGCTGTACGAGTCGATGAACAGCGGACTGTCGTGGTCGATCCGGCAGATCTCAGAGGAAATGCCCACCATCCGGCGCCGCCTGGTGGCCAACGAGCCGGAACCGGTTTGGCGGCTCCATGAAAACCGCACCAGCGCCACCTACGAGGTCGAGCACCTCGTCGACGGCGAGTGGACGAAGGTGAGCGCCTTCGCCGGCGACCTCGGCCCCTGCCGAACCGTCGAAGCCGCAAAGCCCTTCGAAGTAGGCCGCGAACCCTAGCGACTCCACTGGCCCGTAGCGCAGGGCTGGCGCTTCGCCAGGCCCGCACCACGTTCCGCCGCAGGCCCGCGCCACAGATCGGTCCCACCTCCCATAGAGCCGCAGGTCTGCGAAAGGGCAGCCCTACGCTACGGGTGCCTGGGGCGCGGGCTGGCGTGGCTGAAATTTGAAACGGGTGTTTCGCCGGGCTCGTCCAAACAGCGAGCGCAAAGGTTGGGCCTCACCCCCATTTCTTGTTGATTTCCTCGCGGCGAAGGGGACACCGCCATGAAATACCTACAAGCCGGCATTCTTGCCTGTCTGATGGTGATCGCCGGATTGTTGTTCGGCATCTACCACGGGCAGCAGTCCATGCCAGCCGAGCAGGCGACGCCAGCGGAGCAGGCGCAGGTGAATCAGGCAGCGTCAGCCCAACAGGCCCTTGGGCCCACTGAATCGATCGCACTGGCCGAGGCGGCCCCACCGCAGGCGGCACAGCCTGCCGCCGTGCAGGGTCCGCCGGACCCGGCGCCGCAGGCGAAGCCAAGCCCGCTGCCCTCCAAGCGCGTGAAACAGCGGCCCGCCACGCCGCCACAGCCGACCCCAGCGGCCGAGGCCGTTTCCGAGCCCGACCCGACGCCGGCTGTCGAGCAAGTTGCGGCCGCCGAACCCGCGTCGCTGCCCCCGCCGGTCAACGAGCCGGTTGTCCCCAATCTGCCGCCAATGGTCGACATGCCCCAGCCGGTGGCGCCGCCCGAGCAACAGTTGGTGACGGTTCCGGAAGGCGCTCCGATCGTCGTTCGCTTGGTCAACACGCTTTCGACGAACCGCAATCGTCCCGGCGACAGCTTCGAGGCAACCTTGGAGGAACCGCTGCGCGTCGATGGCTGGCTGGTCGCTCCCAAGGGCAGCCGCGTCGAAGGCCGTGTGCTGGAATCGTCCCCGGCAGGCCGCGTCAAGGGCGTCGCCCAACTCTCGTTCGATCTGGTGCGCCTGACGACCGCCGACGGCCGCCAGGTGGATATCCGCACGGCGCCGTTCGGTCAAGAGGCGGAGAGTTCGCAGGCCGATGACATGAAAAAGATCGGCTGGGGCGCCGGAATCGGGGCCATTATCGGCGCGATCGCCGGTGGCGGAAAGGGCGCTGCGATCGGCGCCGGGGCCGGAGCCGGCGCGGGGGCGGGCACCGTTCTGGTGACGCGCGGCAAAACCGCCGTGGTGCCGACCGAAACACGGCTGACGTTCCGGCTGAGCGAGCCGCTGGAAGTCGCCAGCACCAAGGCGGTCACCCTGTAGCGAATCCACTTTTGGAGTTCCCCTACGGATTGGGCCGGGCATGAGTCGGCCCGGACACGCGACCAGGGCCACCCGGGCGGGCTTTGTGTGCCGCAGCGGCTGTCACCGCCCAGTTCCTTACAATGGAAACGGTGGCCCAAAATGCCGCACCCCAAGCCATGCTCTACCGCTGTCGTTCTTGCGGCGCGCCGTTGGAAGTCCGTGTAGCGTTCCGAGGCAGGCTGGTTTGGAGCGTCGGTCCGGACGACGCCGTCTTCGGCGAGCAGGAGCCGGAGCTGCGCGGCGAATCCCAGGAACCGCAGTTGGTTTGCTCCGCCGACGTGATGCACTCGACCGGTTTCCAACTCGAGAACGGCGCGGTCTCGGCCGACCCGGCGTTTCGGGGCTAGGCGCCGGGCGTCCCAGGCGGATTGCGGTCACGACCGGGTGCGCAGTCGGGTACTCTGGCGATAGGGTACTGTAACGAGTGGGGACCGTGTCCCGCCGGAACTTCGCCGTCTGGAAAACGGAGCCGGCGTGCGGGAACGGAGCCTGTCGGCAACGTTCTCCCGGGGCGCGAACGCATGAGATCCACAAATTCGCAAAAGCAGTGGACTCTGCCGAACGAGCCAGCGGGACCAGCAGCCTCGTTTCCAGGCTGCCGGCCTAGGGTGCTTTTCAGCGCCCGCCGCGCGCTGTCTCCGGTTGTTAGTCCATTCGGCGGGAATCTACCATGGCTTGTATGAGGCTTCTGTTGATCGGCTTGTTGTGCGGCGGGTTTGGCTGTCTGACCGCGCAGAACGAAGGGATGCTGCCGCGCTGGGAGGTCGTCGAGCTCAGCAAGAAGCTTGCCGCCAATGTCGACCAGACCAAGACCGTGCTCGATCAGGTGCGGCCCAAGGATTGGATCCAGAACGGCGCGCCCGCCGCCTATGTGGACCAGTACGCAAGCCTGCAAACGGACCTGCAGAACCTGCAGCTTTCCGCCGCGGCCCTGGGACGCAACCCCGAGAAGCTTTCGGTGGTGGTCGACACCTTTCTGTGGCTCGATCGGGTCAGTTCGATGGTCGGCTCGATGGCCGGGGGCGTGCGCTCGTATCAGAATGCGCCGGTCGCCGATCTGCTCGACACGGCCCGCGTCAAGAGCGACGCGGCTCTGGAGGTTCTCAAGGAGTACATGCGGCAGGTCGCCGTGGCGCAGGAAGCGGCCATGGATATCGCCAACAGCGAGGCCCAACGCTGCCGCCAGCGCCTGGCCTCGCAACCGCGCGACTGAGGGAGCAAGCGGAAGGAGCAGGCCCACGAGCGAATCATGGAATATTTGGAGTCATCCATCGAGTCCGAGATAGCGTCAGCCCCGAAGCATCCCACCAAGGAGGCCGCCTCGGGCGTCGAACCTACGACCGCTTTCCGCTGCTACATCTGCGGCGAGCCGTCCACCGAAATCTGCGCGCGCTGCACGCGTGACACCTGCGACAATCACATCTGTGAGCGCTGCCTGTTGTGCAGCGATTGCTGCACCTGCGACGAACGCGCCCGCTAGGCGTACCACAGTGGGGCAGGGCTCCGGCCTGCCCAACCCAAGACCTCGAATCCCCCGCAGCACCCCAGGCGGCGGTTCCTCCAGCACTGAGCCGCCACAGCCTCGATCAAACGGAGGCCCGCCGCGAGCCGCTCCCCCGCCCAGTTCGGGCGGATTAATTCAGGCGGGCCGCAAAATCGCGAGCCACCATGTCAGCTTCCTCCTGCGGCAACCCGGCCACTCCGGCCAGATAGTTGTTGCGCGGAAACATCAGGATAGGCGTGTCGCCGTCGAAGCCAAAGTAGCCGCCGTAGGTGCCCAGGAACTTCGCGTCACGCAGCGTGTCCTTGAAATCCATCATCAGAAACGTCGCCTTGTCCGGCGAAGCGCAAGAGATGAGGAACAGCTGGTGTTTCTTGCCGTCGTGCTCGTAGTCGGCGAGGTTGCCGCCCGGCAGAAAATCTTTGCCGAACAGGTGGTTGTCGACGATTTCCATCTTCACGCGGTTGGTGGAGGGAAAGCGCCGGCTCTCGTCGGGCGGCTTCTCCACGGGCGCGGCTTCTTTTTTTTCGGCCTTGGGGGCCGGGGCCTCGCGGGCGCCGCCGCAGGCGCCCAGCACAATGATTGCGCCAACACAAACGAATCGACGAGTCATCTTGGACCTCCCGGTTGGGGCCGCGGAGATTTCTGGTTGTCGCCAAGGGCAGCCGCCTGGGGCAGCACACCAAAGGGCGGTGAGACACCCGGGCATGGGCGCGGCCTCACATGTTTCTTCTAACCCGGCAATCTCTGGTTGCGCCCGGCGGACGCTCTCGTCATGCGGCGCTGGCCGGGCCGGGGAGCATCTCGACGTTCGCGCCGACTTCGATTCTTCCCGACGTCACCACCCGCCCGTAGGCGCCTCCGCGGCACCCGGGCTTGAGGGCGCCCATCAGCCCCGGCGTCACATCCTCCATCAGCTTGCAGGGGGCCAGCTCGGTGAGGATATCGATGACACAATCGCCGACACGGATCCGCCGGCCAAACGCCTCCCGCAGCGAAAAGCCCTCGACCACAACGTTGGCGCGGCGTCGCCCAGGCGGCAGGTCCTTGCCCCCCAACTCCTGGAGAGCCGCCTGCCAGGCTTCCTTCTCCATCAGCGAGATCTGGCGGTTGCCGCCGCGCGCGTGGTCGCCTTCAAGCCCGCCACCCGGGCGCGCTTCGGCGCTGGCGACTTCACGCACCGGCGTGCGGGCCGAGGGCCGCAGGTAGATGTTCGTCACTCGCCCCATCTGTCTAGCCTCGGCGCGCTGCCGCGCAACTCTCGCCAAGTTCTCACTCTCCCAGGCAATGCAGCATGTGCTGCCAGAACTCCTTGCCCTCGATGCGTTTCTCGGTGGTTTCCGGAGCACCTTCCTGCCAGGTCACCACGACCGTCATCTCCAACTCGGCCCCACAGTCGCAGAGCATTTTATGTTTGACTCGTTTTTCCCGCTGAGGCATGAAATTCCCGAATGACCTCCTGTTGGGTCGCCGTTGGCGCCGAAGACGCGTTCCTGGCGCCGCCGGGCGACCTCTCTTTAACGTATACACCGTTTGGACCTCCAGCCCCTGGAAACGGGGGACGCTGGAAGATCGCAATGGTTGCGTGGAAATCCCACGTGGGTGACCCGGCACTCCTGGCCGCGAATTCGTTCCGCGGCCGACTCGCCGGCCGGCAATCCGACAGTTTACCCCGGAGCACACGCCTAGGGCCACGCTCTGGGCCGGGCCGGCTCTCCAGTGGGCCGGGCTCCCGGCCTGCCCATCCGTAGCCTGCCGTGCCGGCGGCTGCAACGCCAAGGCCCGTTGCAGCCCCAAAAACGCGTCGATCCACCGGCCGCAAAGCCTTGCTCTGTTACACTGAAACTTTCCCTTATGTCCTACGACGTCATAGTGATCGGAAGCGGCCCGGGGGGCTACGTGGCCGCCATTCGCGCCGCCCAATACGGCAAAAAAGTCGGGGTTGTCGAAAAAGACCCCAAGCTCGGCGGGACCTGCCTGCATGTGGGCTGCGTCCCCACCAAGGCCCTGCTGCACTACGCCGAGCTCTACGAACATGCCTTGCACGGCCCCGATGTAGGCATCCTCTACGAGGGCCTCTCGTTCGACTACGCGAAGATGAAAAAGCGGAAGAACGAGATCGTCGCCAAGCACGCCCGCGGCATCGAATTTCTCTTCAAGAAGCACAAGATCGAGTGGATCCCCGGCTTCGGCAAGTTGCTCGGAAAAGGGAAGATCGAGGTCGCCGACGGCAAGGAAAAGCGGCAGATTACGGCCAAGAGCATCATCCTGGCGACGGGCTCGGAAGCGCGCATGCTGCCGAACCTGCAGGTCGACCCCAAGCGCATCCTGACCAACATCGAGATTCTCGATATGGACGCCGTGCCCAAGTCGCTGGCGGTCATCGGGGCCGGGGCGGTCGGGGTCGAGTTTGCCTCGATCTACCGCAGCTTTGGCGCCGAGGTCACCATTCTCGAGATGCTGCCGCGCCCGGTGCCGGTGGAAGACGAGGAAGTTTCGGCCGAACTGGGCCGCGCCTTCCGCAAACGGGGCATCCAGATGCACACCGGTGCGAAGGTCGACAAGGTCAGCGACGACAAAGATGGCGTGGCGATCGAGTTCACCTCCGCGGACGGCAAGAAACAGAAGCTCAAGGCCGAAAAGCTGCTGGTGGCGATCGGTCGCAAGCCCAACACCGAAAAGATCGGGCTCGAAAACACGGCGATCAAGGCCGACCGCGGTTTCGTCGCCGTCGACGGATTCATGCGAACGGCTGAGCCCGGCGTCTATGCGATCGGGGACATCGTGGCCGGCACGCCGCAGTTGGCGCACACGGCTTCGATGGAAGGCCTGGTAGCCGTCGCGCACTTATCCGGCAAGCCGGTCGAGCCGATCAATTACCTGCAGAACCCCGGCGCGACCTATTGCGAGCCGCAGATCGGCTCGGTGGGGTTGACCGAGGCCGCAGCGCGCGAAAAGGGCTTCGACGTCAAGGTTGGCAAGCTGAGTTTCGCCGCCAACAGCAAAGCCTCGATCGTGGGTAGCCACGGCGGGTTCGTCAAGATCGTTGCCGACGCCAAATACGGGGAAATTCTGGGGGTGCATATCATCGGCCCCAACGCCTGCGACCTGATCGCCGAAGCGGTGGCGGCGATGGCGAGCGAGGCGACCGTCGAGTCGATGATGCGCACGATCCATGCCCATCCGACGCTTTCCGAAGCCGTCCAAGACGCTTTCAACAACATCTACGGCCTGACGCTCAATGCGTGAGCGGGCCGCTAGACGCGATTGTTCACTGGGATCGACGTAAACTGAGACCAATGCTCCGTTTTGTCCCCAACCGCGGCGCTCGACACCCCGAAGCCGTTGACGCATCGGCGGATGCGGGCCGAGCGGCCGTTGGCGAACGAACTGGCGCCGGCCGGGGCCGCGCGGCGTGGCTGCGTCTGGGCCGATCTGGGCCGTGTCGAATACGGCGCCGCTTGGGGCCGGCAGCGGGAGCTGGTCGCCGGCCGCAAGCAGGGCTCGAGCGAAGACAAGCTGCTGTTTGCCGAGCATCCCCACGTGATCACGCTGGGGCGCGGCGCCAAGCGTGAGCATTTGCTGGTTTCGGCCGGGCAGCTCGAGCGGCTGGGCATCGCGTTGTGGGAAACCGACCGCGGCGGCGATATCACCTATCACGGGCCGGGCCAGTTGGTGGGCTATCCGATCGTCGATCTCCGCGAATGGAAGCGGGACGTGGTCGCCTACCTGCGTGGGCTCGAGCAGGTTCTCATCGACGCGGTCGCCGAATTCGGCATCGCCGCCGAGCGGCTGCCGGGCTGCACGGGCGTGTGGGTCGGCGACGCCAAGCTGGCGGCCATGGGCGTCCACGTCAGCCGCTGGGTCACCTCGCACGGCTTCGCGCTGAACGTGACGACGGACCTGCGCTATTTCGGTTATATCGTTCCCTGCGGGCTCACCAAGCCGGTGGCCTCGATGGAGCAATTGCTGGGCGAGGCGCCGCCGCGAGCGGCCGTGATGGAAGCCCTGGCGCGCCACTTTGGCCGCGTCTTTGGCCGTGACATGAAGCCCGCGGAACCCAACACGATTTGGGCGAACCCAACCTGATCGAGCGAGAGACAAAAAGCCATGAGCGATGTGTTAATGCCCCAGATGGGCGAAAGTATCGTCGAAGGGACGATCACCAAATGGATCAAGAAGGTCGGCGACAAAGTCGAGCGCGACGAGCCGTTGTTCGAGATCTCGACCGACAAGGTGGATTCGGAAGTCCCCGCGCCCACGGCCGGTGTTCTGGAAAAGATCTTCGTTGACGAAGGGCAGACGGTTGCCATCAACACCAAGGTGGCCCGTATCGGCGACGGTTCCGGCGCCGGCAAAGACGACGAGCCCGAGGTGACCGAGCAGGAAGCCAAGGCGAAGGGCATTCCGGTGGAAGAGCCCGCCAAGGAAGCTCCCGAGCCGCCCTCGGATCCGGTCGTCACACCCGGTAAGGAAGTCCGTTTTCCGCGGCAGGCCGTGCAGGAAGCGGCCGGCGCCGGCGAGCGGATCCGTTCCTCGCCGCTGGTCCGCCGCATCGCCAAGGAACAGGGCGTCGATCTTCAGCAGGTTGCGGGCACCGGCCAGGGCGGCCGGATTTCGAAGAAAGACATCGAAACCTACCTGCAGCAGCGCTCCGAGAAGCCCAAGGCAGCGCCGGCCGCGGCGGCAACCGGAGCCCCGGCCAGCGGGGGCGCCGCCGCCTCCGATCTGTTCGCGGCCTTCCGGCCCGCGCCCGAAGCGCGCTTCGGCGAATACAGCGTCGAGCCACTCAGCACCATGCGGCAGCGCATCGCCGAGCATATGGTGCTCACCAAGCGCCTGTCGCCGCACGTTGCCACCGTGCATCAGGTCGACGCCACCAACATCGCCAACCTGCGCGCCAAATCGAAAGACAAATTCCTGGAGCAAAACGGCGTCAAGCTGACGTTCCTGCCGTTCTTCCTGCGGGCTGCCGCCGCCGCCCTCAAGGCGTTTCCCACCGTCAACGCTTCGCTGGACGGTTCCGACATCATCTACCACCGCGACATCAACATCGGCATCGCCGTGGCGCTCGACTGGGGCCTGATCGTCCCGGTCATCCGCAAGGCCGACGAAAAGAGCGTGCTGGGCCTGCAGCGGTCCGTCAACGACCTGGCCGAGCGGGCCCGCAAGAAGCAGCTCAAGCCGGATGAGATCCAGCAGGGCACCTTCTCGATCTCGAACTACGGCAGCTATGGCAGCCTGATGGCGACGCCGGCGATCAACCAGCCGCAGGCGGCGATCCTGGGTCTCGGCGCGGTGCACAAAGCGCCGGTCGTCATCGACGACGCCATTGCGATCCGCTCGATCTCTTACGTCACGCTCAGCTTTGACCACCGCATCATCGACGGCGCGGTCGCCGACCAGTTCGTGACGCACCTCAAGGGCGTGATTGAAAACTGGAGCGAGACGATTCTGTAGTTTGGAGGTTGCCCGAGTCGGGCGACAACCGGCTCCGAACACGAACCCGGCCTACCGACACGGGCCGCCCATTGACACGGGCCGGCCGCACTGGTTCGAGTAGCCCGTACCTGGCGATATGGGGGTTTGGAGCCGCGGCGCTAGCAAGAGACCGAACGCGCCGGCGGCGGATCGGACCGGCCGCAGGCGGTGGCTTCGGAATCGTGGTCCTGCATGGTTCGGTTCACGGAGTCTTGCGTCGTAGCCCCTGGCAATCCTTGATCCGCTTGCGGCCACGAGCGGGCTATATCCCGAGACGGCTCGGCGCCAAACCACTCCGATAGCTGCTCGGCGAAGCGGTCGCTTGCCGGCCGCGCTTTTCCCAAAGAAGATACGTAAGCATCGGCCTTGCACGGCCGCTGTAGCCGGTTGTGTAGGCGCTGCGCGACCGGTTTCTCGGCGGACCGCCCTTGCGCGGGGTCGGCGCGGCGGGGTTCGGCCCAACCGAACGGCGCAACGCCCGGCTGCGGTGGCGTGTTCTCCAATCGGATCTCCGGCTCGATATCCATCGCGGGGGCCTGTTTCTCGACCCGCGGTCTCTCTTGCGTCGGCGCCAGAGCGCCCGTTTGCGACTGCATCGTATTGAGGCTCTGCCGGTAGCCCACCCCGTAACCGAAAAACAGCAATCCCGTAAATAGGGCCACCATCACGAAGAAGAGGACGACCACCTCCTGTAGATTGAGGGTCAGTTCGAATTTCCCAGGTCCATTTTGCATCGAAACGCTCCACGACCCCGCGAGGCCATTCCGCGCGGGGACGAGATGACTAGCGCACGGCGGCTGCCAAACACCGGGCCGTTCCCGAGCCTCCCGAGTCTAGGTGGTTGGCCACCTGATTTCAACTGTTTAACTACGTTTTGTGGTCCGCCCGCGGGCTCGATTCGCCGGCACGGCCCGCGCGAAAACCGGATGATTCCATCCGTCAACCCCTGATGTTTACATCAGTATTTCGTGGGCCGGGTGAAAATGTTTAGAACATAAATCAGTATTTTGTTTTTTAAAGCGCCCGGCAGAGGGCTCAACCGTGTTGCTTTAGCCGCCGTGGCGCGGGCCTCCGGACGGCCGCGTCGGCATCCTGCCGACGTACGCCTCGATGTGAGAATCGACTTTCCCGGAGGCCAACCAGAGCGGCCAGGTAGGGATCTGGGGAGCAACGTCGACCTTCAGGTCGACGCCGCCGGCAGGAGGCCGCCGCCACGCGATGGGCCTCCGGCAAATCCCGCTCACGCCTGCTCGTCGCCGGCTTCAAAATCGCCCACGTACTGTACTTCTTCTTCGACTTCGAAGCCGTACTTCTCACGGACGCGCCTTTTCAATTCGAGGATCATCGCACGCAGGTCGGCGGCGGTGCCGCCGCCGGTGTTGTAGATGAGGTTGGCGTGGTAGGAGGCGATCTCGATGCCGCCGCGGCGCATGCCCTTGGCTCCGACCTGCTCGAGGAAATAGGCCGAAGCCACTTTGCCTTCGCGGACGACCTGCGCGGGCACGGCGGCGGCCACCGCAGGCGGCAGATTCTTGAGGTGCAGGTTCTTGAAGATGCTGCCGGCGCAGTGCATCGCCGGCGGAAACTTGCGGTCGCGAACCGTCATGATTTCAGTCGCCGTGGCGCGCAACTCCGCCGCGTCATGAGGCTCCAGAGCAAAGCCTGCGCGAAAGATCACCCAATCCTTATGGCGCTTGAACGCGCTCTCGCGGTAGTCGAACTCGCACTCCGCGTTCGAGAACTCGCGCACGTTTTCGCCATCGAACAGTTGCACCCAGGTGACCCGCTCGGAAATCGAATGCCCGTAGGCCCCGGCGTTGCCGTAGACCGCCCCGCCCACCGAGCCGGGGATGCCCGCCAGCGTCTCGAGGCCGCGCAACCCGGCGTCCACCGCAAAATCGACCAGTGACTGCAGCCGGGCGCCGGCGTCGGCAGTCACGGTGAGCCCTTCGCCCGAGAGTTCGCGCGCCACGAAGCGCAGAATCAGACCCCGAAAACCGGCGTCGGAAACGATGACGTTGCTGCCATCCCCCATCACGTAAAGCGGGCAACCCCTCGACCGGCAGACCCCCACAACGCGCGCGAACACCTCGGGGTCGGCGGTTTCGGCGAGCAGATCGGCCACGCCGCCGATGCCGAAGCGGGTATGCTCGCTCAACTCGACGCACTCGCGGACATCGAGGCCGGCGACGCGGCGCAATTCACTCAAGACAACGTGTTGGGGTGCTTCGGGGGCGGAGGGGAAAGACGCACGAGGTTCCATGGAGCCAGCCAGCCAGTGGCTAATGTTCATTGTAAGACAGCGGCATGGCTGGGTCCGTACGGCCTCGACCGGTCCGTCTTGCTAGGCAATCCGCACTAGTGCCGGCAACTTTTTTGCATTAACCAGCGCATTGTTCTCCATCGATCGGGCCGCGCCGCGCCGAGTTTCGTCTTTAATAAGAGCACGCGGGAGGGGACGGCCCGCATGCAAGGGAGAAGGATGCCGCAGGTGAAAACACCCGGGCGGCCGCGCCGCGCGGTTGACGTCCGCTCGGTCCTTCAACGCTCGGGCAACGCCCAGAGTGCATCGTACGGATCCAGGCTCGTGAAGTGGCTGCAGGACCCCTGGTGGCCGCCGAGCTTTCTCAAGCGCCAATTCAACTGGCGGCTGCCGGTGATCCTGGGCGTGGTCTGCGGCGTGGCGGTGGCGTATCTATCCGGCGGCCCCAATAGTATCTGGGTCCTGCTGTTCTCGCTCAATGCGGTCATCTACATCGGCATTCCGTTCGCGCTGACTCTGGTTGCGTTCTGGAAGAGCGACAGCGACCGCGGGCGGCTGATCGCCTGCGATCTGGCTTCCTGCCTGCTGGTGCTGGTGTTTCTGATCCCCGGCAACGTGATGGGCAAGTTCTATGCCGGCCGGCAGATCGAAAAGGCCAAGGCCGCCGGCCAACAGATTGCCGGCCTGGTCGAGAAATACGAAGGCCAGAGCGGACGCCTGCCGCACTCTCTGGATGAGCTGGCCCGCGACGAGCCGCTACCGGAATCGCCGTTCCAGGTGCAATACCGCGCGGTGCCGGAAGCGGGCATCTACGAACTGAGGATCGCCGACCCCACCTGCCTGTTCGACTGTTATTGGATGTACCACCCGGCACGCAAAGCCTGGGCCTACGTCAGCCGCTGAGTCCCGTCGCCCGGGCGGCGGTAGGGCTCCCGAGCCATCAGGGGAACGGAGGCATTTTGGGGCATATGGCCCAGAAAGCGCGGTTTGCCGAAACAGTCCCTGGAAGATGACCTGGTGTGTAGAGACAGGCGCTCCCGCCTGTCGCCGCCGTCAGGCGGCTCCCGAAACCTGTCTTCGCCCTATCCAGCTTGGGGCTGGCGCCTCATCGGCGCGCCACGCGTCCGTGGCCCGGTTCCTTTCTTCGCGAAGTCTAAGTATGGGCCCAGGAAGGCCTCCGCTTCGCTTCGGCCGACAGGCGAGAGCGCCTGTCTCTACTTTGCGGAGGGCCGGTGGCCCGAGATGGGCCAACCGCCAGGAACGTCGACCTTTAGATCGACGCCGCCGGCCGGAGGCCCGCGCCGCCTCGTGGGCAATACCGGCTGTCGGGTCGACCGCCCCGAACGGTGCGACCGGCCAACCGATCATCCAGCGGCACGCTAGTGCGCGCCGGCGTTTTGTAGCACGGGCAGCTCCTGGCCGTGGCGCTCGCCGGGCTGGTAGCTGCAGAAGGGCTCCTCGGCGAGGTAGTTGTGGCTGACGCCGTAGGCGCGGGCGCGGCAGCCCAGGCACAGCTTTTTGAACTCGCAGACGCCGCACTTTCCTTCCAGGCTCTCGACATCGCGCAGCTCCTGGAAAATCGCGGCGTTCTCCCAAATATCGCGGAAAGGTTGGCGTCGGACGCTGCCCGCCGAGACCGGCAGGTAGCCGCAGGGATAGACTTCGCCCAGGTGCGAGATGAAGCAGACGCCGCTGCCGGCCAGGCAGCCTCGCGTGACGCCGTCGCCGTGACGGCCGCCGCCGTGGGTGGGGATCTCCGGGACTTCCAGCCCGGCGCGGCGGGCCTCGGCGCGGCGCTGCCGCACGACGCGAAAATAGTGCGGCGCGCAGGTCGCTTTCAGCTCCATCTTGCCTTCCAGCGCCCGATCGTAGACCCAGTTGAGCACCTGCTCGTACTCGGCGGGGTTGACCATCTGCTCGTCCTGGATGGTCAGCCCGCAGCCCACCGGCACCAGCATGAAGGGATGAAACGCCGCGGCGCCCAGCTCGAGAGCGAGCTGGTAGATGGCTTCCATCTGGGCCAGGTTGTTGTTGGTGACCGTGGTGTTGATCTGCATCGAGACACCGCGCGCGCGCAGCCGCCGGAAGCCGGCGATGGCGGCATCGAAGGCGCCCGGCTGGCCGCGGAAATGGTCGTGGGTGGCGGCGTCGGCGCCGTCCAGGCTAATGGCGACGCGGCGGATGCCGGCTGCGGCGATGCGGTCGGCCATGGCGTCGTCGACGAGCGTTCCGTTGGTGGCCAGCGCCACGATGATGCTTTTCGACGCCGCCCGCCGGGCCAGATCGAACACGTCCTTGCGCCACAGCGGCTCGCCGCCGCTCAACACCAGGATAAAGGGCGCGTACTGGGCGATGTCGTCGATCACCGCGCAGGACTCCTCGTAGTCCAGGTCGTCGGGCGACATCAGCTCGGTGGCCGAGGCGCGGCAATGAATACACCGCAGGTTACAACCGGTGGTCAACTCCCAGAAAATCAACCGAGGACGGAACTCGACGCTCTGCATCACGGGCCTCACTTCGGTTTCCTGGGAGCAATCGGGCTGCCAAAGGGCGGTAGGGCCGGATAGGGCGGCCGATAGTGGATTTGGGCGATGTGGGGATTTGCTTTGGAGGTGCTCGGAAGCCCCAAGCGGTGAAGGCGATTCGGCCCGCCAGGCTTCCGCCCAGCGGCTCTGTCTCTGGGTTTACGGCTATGGTGCGGGTATCCACCCGGCCGCCATGGCTCATATCGCCTGCCTCATACTGAGAGCAGCCATGCGGCAAGAGGACTTCGAGCGTCTGGTCGAGGAGGCCTGGGAGATGATCCCGGAGAGCTTCCGGGAGCGCTTTTCGAACCTCACCGTGGCGGTCGAGGACGAGCCGCGCCGCGAACATCTCGATGCCGCCGGGGTGCCGCCCAGCCACACGCTGTTGGGCCTCTACCAGGGCATCCCGCTGTCGCAGCGCGGCTGGAACTACACGATGGCCCTGCCCGACAAGGTGACGCTGTTTCAAGGCCCCATCGAACGGGCCTCCCGCTCCCGCCGCGAGATCCCGCGCATCGTTTACGACACCCTGTGGCATGAGCTGGCGCACCACCTGGGCATGAACGAAAAAGAAGTTCGCGAGGCCGAACACCGCCGCGGCGTCTACGATCCCGACGATTGACGTGCGAGGGACCGGCGTGGGGCGCATTCTTTTTCCAGGAGTACTCCGGGTCCCACCGTTCCGAGGTCAGGTACTACGCCGCCAGTCGCTCACAGGCCCACCGAGGCTCAAACGCTAGGGGACTCCCCCTACAGTTTTGGGCGAATGCGCGCCGCTTTCCGCCAAATTCCGCTGCAAGGCAGTTCTCCGCCTTACGACACATGGGCTGCGGCCCTTAGGGGCAATGGGACCATCGTACAGCGCCGAAATGTACCCGATGACCTATTGGCCCGGGCGCCTTCCCCGGGCAACAGTGGATATGGTGACGACCCTCCCCCAGAAGGCCGGCGCGGAAGGCGCCATGTCGCAGAGCCAGCTTCGGGCCACGCTGGACTCCGTTGTCGTGGAGACGCTGCGTACGGTTCTGCCGGGCCTGGTGATTCTCCAACTGGTTACCTCCGCGCTTCATGTGGGGCAGTCGAGTTGCCCGGCGGCGGCGGTGCTGAGTTGGACCAGCGCCCTGCTGTGCGTCGCGAACTTCTCGGTTTGGGCGGCGCTGTTCCGTAACCACATTCCCATCGAGTGGGCGCAGCCGGTCGGTTCGGTGGTGGCGGTAGTCACCCTACTCAACCTCCTGCTGCACGTCTATCTGGTCTCCGAGCCGCGCCAAGCCCCGATCCTGACTCTGCTGCTGGTGGCGATCGGCTGCATCGTGATCGCGGTGCGCTGGCCGGTGCTGGTGCTACTGGGGTGTCTTGCGGGTTGGGGAGTGCTCACACTGATCCCCCTGCCCTGGTTTGAAAGGCTGCCGAGCGGTTTCGAGCTGCTGGGCGCCACGATCATCGTCGTCGCCGTCTGCAACTCGCGGTTTCGCACCAGCCGCCAATTGCAGGAGGAAGAACGCCGCCGCCGCGAAGTCAACGCCAGCGAGGAACGCCTGGCCCTGGCCGTGCGCGGCGAGATGGACGGCCTGTGGGACTGGGACCTCAAGACCGACACGCTCTATTTTTCGCCGCGCTGGAAGTCGATGCTCGGCTATGAGGACAGCGAGATCGGCCAGTCGCCCGACGACTGGTTCAATCGCGTCCACCCGCACGACCTCAACGAGATGATGATCGACCTGTCGGCGCATCTCAACGGCCAGACCGACCATTTCGAAAAGGAACACCGCATCCTGCAGAAGGAAGGCTCCTACCGCTGGGTGCTGAGCCGCGGTTTGGCCGTGCGCGACAGCCGCGAGAAGGCGGTCCGCATCGTCGGTTCGCAAATCGACATCACACAGTTGAAAAGCTTCGAATCGCGCCTGCTGCACGACGCTTTCCACGACCGGCTCACCGGCCTGCCCAACCGCGACTCGCTGATGGCGCGCCTCGAAGAGGTGATGGAGGCCCGCAAGCGCAATCCGCGCTACCTGTTCGCGGTGCTGTTCCTCGATCTCGACCGCTTCAAGGTGATCAACGACAGTCTCGGCCATCATATCGGCGACGAACTGCTGGCGGCCGTTGCCGAGCGGCTGGCGGGGTTCCACCGCGAGGGCGACATGATCTCGCGGCTGGGCGGCGACGAGTTCGTGATCCTGCTGACCGGGTTGCAGTCGGCCGACGAGGCCTCCCAGATCGCCAACCGCATTCAGGAATCGCTGGCGGCGCCGTTTCAACTGGTGCGCCACGAGGTGGTAACCACGGCCAGCATCGGCATCGCGTTGAGCACCTCGCATTTCGAGCGGCCCGAAGACCTGCTGCGCAACGCCGACATCGCCATGTACCACGCCAAGGGCCGCGGGCAGGGCCAGAACCAGGTCTTCAACTCGGCGATGCACGTGCGCACCGTGCGCCTCTGGACGCTGCAGAACGATCTGCGGCACGCGCTCGAGCGCCAGGAACTGGTGCTGCATTACCAGCCGTTGATCTCGCTCGACACGGGCCGCATCAGTGGGGCGGAGGTGCTCATCCGCTGGCAGCGCTCCACCGGCGAACTGGTTTCGCCCGGAGAGTTCATTCCGCTGGCCGAGGAGCTGGGGCTCATCGTGGAGATCGGCGAGTGGGTGCTGCGCGCCGCCTGCACGCAGAACAAGCGCTGGCAGGCCGCCGGGTTCCGGCCGATTCGCATTGCCGTGAATCTGTCCGCCCGACAGCTCCGCCAGAAGGATTTTCCGGCTACCGTCAAACGCATTCTGCAGGAGACGGGCTTGGACCCGGAGTGGCTGGAGCTGGAGTTGACCGAAAGCGCCTTGATGGATACCGCCGAAGTCACGCCGGCGGGGCTGCACGCGCTTTCCTGCATGGGCGTGCGGACCTCGATCGACGACTTCGGAACGGGCTATTCGTCGCTCACCTATCTGCGGCGGCTCAAGTTCAACACGCTAAAGATCGACCGCTCTTTCGTCGCCGGCATCACCACCGACGAGAATGCCGCGGCGCTGGCCAAGGGCATGATCACGCTGGCGCACAACCTGAACCTCGACGTGGTCGCCGAAGGCGTGGAAACGCTGGCGCAGCTCTCGTTCCTGCATTGGCACGGCTGCGACCAGATCCAGGGCTTCCTGGCGAGCCGTCCGCTGCCGCTGGACCGCTTTGCGGACCTGCTCGAAGCCGATCGCCGGCTGCTGCAAGACTACTTCGCGACCGCGCCGCCAAGGCCCGATCGCCAGCAGATCGCGGCGCCGCCGCCAAGGGCCGCCTCGGCGACCGCGACGGCCGTCGCCGAGCCCGTCACGGACCTGGAGCAGCTTGCGAGCCAAGTCAAAAGCCGCGCTTGAGGCCGGCTACGGGCAGCGCGGCGCAGCATGGAGGGCAACGACGCTAAAGGGCGACGAATCGACGAGCACCGCGCCTTAGCGGGCGGGGGAAACACCTGAAGTTTCTCTAGAGTAAACAGCGGTATCGAAAATGTATCCGACGGCCTATTGGCGGAACTGGGTGCTTGCGGTTAACTGTGTCTTATAGGTGAGCCTCAGGACCAAAGCTACGAAAGCCAACCGAGGCGAGGGGCCCGAGTTTCGAGCGACGCTCGACGACGCGGTGCTGCAGTCGCTGCGATTGGTCCTGCCGGGGCTGGGGTTCCTCTACCTGGCGTCGGCCGCCATCCGGGTCAGCCTGGAGAGCCCGGGATCGACGCAGATCGCCTTTATCAACGCGGCTTCGGCGGCCGCCTTCTTCGGAATGTGGACCCTGCTGGTCCGCGTCGAGATTCAACCGCGCCTCGCCCATCCGGTGCTTTCGCTGGCTTGCGGCGTGGCGCTCATCAACGCGCTGCTGCATCTCTACCGCGTGGCCGCGCCGTGGCATTCCACCGAAATCCTACTGCTGCTGGTGGGGATGGGCTGCGTCGTCCTGTCGCGGAACTGGCTGATTCTTTCGACCGCGGTGGTGCTGGGACCGGCGGGCTACGTGGTCTATCTGTCGCGGCCGTCGCTGGAGTGGCTCTACTATGCCCTGACGTTTCTGGGTGCCGCCGTGCTGGCCTTTGGAGCGCAAGCCGTGCGCTTGCGGGCTTTCCATACAATCCACGCCATGCGCCTGCAGGACGCCGCGCTGCGCGGCCAGCTCAAGACCAGCCAGGACCGCTATGCTCTGGCTTTGCGGGGCACCAACGACGGCTTATGGGACTGGGATCTGGCTCACGAGGAGATCTACTATTCGCCACGCTGGACGCGGTTGCTGGGGTATGAGGAACAGGAAATCACCTCGAGCCCCGACGAATGGCTCAAGCGCGTGCACCCGCTCGACCTGACCGCGCTGCGCGCCGACTTGGACGCGCACCTGCGCCGCCAGACGGCGCAGTTCAGCAACGAGCATCGCATCCGGCACAAGGACGGCAGCTACCGCTGGGTGTTGACGCGCGGGCTGGCGGTGCGCGACGAGCGCGGCCTGGCGATCCGCCTGGTGGGCTCGCAGACCGACATCACGCGCCTCAAAGACGTCGAGTCGCGGCTGATGCACGACGCTCTGCACGACCGGCTGACCGGGCTGCCCAATCGCACGTTTTTCCTGTCGCGCCTGAGGGACGCGATCGAGCGGCAGACCCGCGACGGAGCGTTTCTGTTCGCGGTGCTGTTCCTCGACCTGGACCAGTTCAAGGTGATCAACGACAGCCTGGGCCACCACGTCGGCGACCGGCTGCTCGACGAGGTGGCGCAGCGCCTGCTTTCCTGCAAAGCGCCGTTGGGTACCGTGGCGCGGCTGGGCGGCGACGAGTTCGTCATGCTGATCGAAGACTTGCGCGACCCCGGCGACGTCAAAAAGACCGCCGTGGAAGTGCAGGAAGTGCTCGCCAAACCATTCCACATCGAAGGCCACGAGGTCTTCACAAGCGCCAGTGTCGGCATCGCTTTGAGCATCGGCCGCTACGAGCGGCCCGAGGATTTGATTCGCAACGCCGACATCGCCATGTACCGCGCCAAGACCAGCGGCAAGGGTCAATACGAGCGATTCGACTGGAGCATGCACAGCAGCGCCGTCAATCTGTGGCAGCGGCAGCGCGACCTGCGGATCGCCCTCGACCGCGACGAGTTTTTCATCCACTACCAGCCGGCGTTTTCGCTGCAGAGCGGCCGCATCACCGAGGCCGAAGCGCTGCTGCGCTGGCAGCGCGCCAACGGCGAGTTGCTCACACCCAAGGACTTCATCCCGTTGGCCGAGGACATGGGCGTGATCGTGCGCATGGGCGAGTGGGTGCTGCGCACGGTCTGCAAGCAGAACAAGGAGTGGCAGGAGGCGGGGCTGCCGCCGGTGCGGGTGTCGGTGAACCTGTCGGTCCGCCAGCTCAAGCAGCGCGGGTTCGTCGATTCGGTGCGGCGGGTGCTCGCCGAGACCAAGCTGGAGCCGCGCTGGCTGGAGTTCGAATTGACCGAGAGCGCGCTGATGGAAACGATGGACGCGGCGCCCTCGACGCTGGGAGAGCTGGCCGAGATGGGCGTGCGGCTGTCGATCGACGACTTCGGCAACGGCTCGTCGTCGCTGAGCTCGCTGCAGCGGGTCTGCTTCGACACGCTCAAGATCTCGCGCACCTTCGTCGCCGACATGCTGCACGACCAAAGAGCGTCGGCGCTGGTGAAGAGCGTCATCAACCTGGCTCACAGCCTCGACATCAGCGTGACGGCGACCGGCGTCGAATCGCGCGACCAGCTCTCGTTCCTGCTGCGCGAGCAGTGCGACAAGATCCAGGGTTACGTGGCGAGCCGTCCGGTTCCCCCGGAACGTTTTGCGGAACTGCTGAGGTCCGATCGGCGGCTGCTGCCCGTTCAGACAACGGCGTCCCCGGCGGAGGGGCAGAGCGAAGCGCAGCCGGCGGAAACCCAGGCGGGGAACGTAGCGGTCACCCAGAAACGCCGTACCGACCTCGAAGAGCTGGCGACGGCGCTTTCGTTCAATGTCGGACCGGACTAGCCCGCTTATTTCACCCGCATCGTTCCCAGCGCCACTTTTCCTTTGCGCTCAGCGTGCGGGCAGCTTCACCTCGCGGCCGGTCGCGATCGACTTCTTGGCCGCTTCGAGAATCTCGACCACGTCGACGTTGATATCCAGCGCCATGATGTTGTCGACGGGTTGTCCGCTCCTGATGCGGCTGGCCATATAGCGGATGGGGTCGCTGCGGTCGTCGGGCAGCGGCGTGGGTTCGACCTTTTTTTCCTCCCGCCCCTGGCGCAGATCGAGCACCTGGTGAGTCATGTAGAGGCTGCCCTTGCGACCAAAAATTTCCAGATCCTGAAAACTCCGCGGCAGGTCCCAGCTTCCCTCGAAGATCCCCACGCCGTCTTTGTAGCCGAGCACGAGCACGGCATTATCCTCCACTTTGGGGAATCGCTGCGGCTGCAGGTGATCGGCGCGGGCATAGACGGTCTCGGGGCGGCCCTTGATCCACAACGACCACAGCGCGTTGTAGCAGCCGAAATCGACCAGCGCGCCGGCGCCGTTCTTGACCGGGTCGGTGAGCCAGGCAAAAAAGAACTTGCTGCGCGGGCCCTCGGAACCCGGCCCGCCATGCCCCACAATGCCGTGCATCCGTAGCACCTGCCCCACCGCCCCCGCGTCGGCTTGGCGTTTGATCTCCTGATTGGTAGGCCACCAGGCCATCTGGTAGTTGGTCATCACCTGGACGTTGTACTTGGAAGCCAGGTCGCGGATCTTCTTGGCGTCCTCCAGAGTCGAGGCGAGCGGCTTCTCGAAGATCATGTTGATCTTGCGGGGCGCCAGGTATTCGGCGATTTCCAGATGACGGTTGTTTTCGACGAAGGCCCAGACGATATCGGGCTTCTTCTTTTCGATCAGCTCGCGGTAATCCGAAAAATACTCGGTGTTGGGAACGAGTTTTTTGGCTTCGGCGACCAGTTCGGGCTCGGGCTCGGCGATGCCCACCAGTTCCACGCCCGGGATGGTGCCGACGTTGCGAAGCTGCGTCCAGCAATGCGAGTGCACCAACCCAACGAAGGCGATTTTGGTTTGCGCCGGCAGGCCCGACGAAAGTAGCCCGAGGGCCAGAAACGGGATCAGGATGCGGGGGGAAAGCATGGATAGTCTCCTTGGCTGGCGGGGACAAGGGCACGGCGCCCCGTCCCGGGGTGAATCCGATTTCCCAGCCCTCCATTCTAGAGGACTATCGCTGCGATGAGCCCGTAGCGCAGGGCTGGGCTTTCCCAGACCTGCGGCCTTTGTTGCGGCCAGGTATCGCCGGATGCGGCGAAAAGCCGCAGGTCCGGGAAAAACGCCCAGCCCTGAGCTACGGGTGCGGTGCTGTGTCGGAACCCGGCACAAAGGCGAGCCGCGGCCGCTGGACTACGGCTGCGCGGCGCTGTAGAGGATCGAGTTGAACAGCAGCTTGAACGTGTCGTGGGGCTGCGCGCGGAACTGCGGCCGGAACCCGATCAGGATGACGCGGCCTTTGCGGTAGGTGATCTCGGCGGCGGCGATGCGGTCGCGCAGGTATTGCTCGCCGCGCATCCAGCCGCTCTCGAGCACATCGTCGCCCGGGTAGCGCGCGATGACCCTCAGGTTGGTGTACGAGAAGCCCGGCGTGGGCTCGAAGGCGCTGTTGTTTTCGAACACGGCCGTCGCCTCGTTGGGCATGCCGTAAGCCGCCGGGTGGTGCCGGTCGACCAGAATCTTGAGCAGCGAGCCGGGGCAGGAAAACTGGGCCCGGCCGACGCCCTCCAACACGTCCCTCACCGGCAGGGCGAAGCTGCGGACGGCGAACTCGGTCGAGTCGCCCATGGCGATCAGCGTTCCGCCTTGGGAGACAAACTCGCGCAGCGCCTCGCTGCCCTTCTTGCCGATGCCGCCGCGAAACTCCGGCGGCGTCGATTCGCCTTCGCTTCCCCGGACCAGGCTGTCGTCGCCGCGGTCGCCCGGCAGCAGGATCACGTCCCACAGGTTATGGAGCCCGCCGACCTGCACGTCGGCGTTGTGAATCGGCGTGAACGCGAACTCGTATTGCTCGAGCAGCCAGCGCGTCCAGCCTTCGTCGATGGAGGCCGTCCACGGCTGGTAGAGCGCGACACGCGGCTGAGCCAGGTGCAGCGTGGGGCCGGGCGGCGATTCGGCCAGCGGCACGCCGTGCAGCCCCAGTTCCTCGATCGTGCCGCGCAGCGCGCTTTCATTGCCCGCGGGTTGCTTGACCCACAGCGAGCCCGGCGGGAAGGCCCGGCCGCCGGCCTCGGTCTCTTCGCTGAGCCAGCGCACTTCGGCGCCGGATTTCGAGCAGGCGATTGGCGGCGATTGCGCTGTTGTTGGGCTCGGGCGAGATCAGGAAGCCCGACGTTGCCGGCGCCAGCGGCGAGTTCGCCGTGCGGCCGGGGAATCGCAGTCGAGCCTTTCGAGCCGGCGCCCGGAACGAGTCTTTCACGCGTACGGCCTCGACACCCATCTGCAGCGGCAGCGTCCAGGCGGTGACGTCGTAGGGCTCGTCGCCCATCATGCCCGGCGGCAGTTGCTCCGGGTCGGGATGCTGCTGCACCTCCAGCAGGTCCTTGACGTAGGCGCGAAACGGCTGCGCCATCGGGATCACGAATGTGCCGGCGGCGTAGTCGCTCTCGCCGATGCGAAAGGGCTCGCTGGCGCGCTCGACCTCGATACCCGCGTAGTGCAAGGTTTCGAGCAGGCGGTAGGTGGCGCCGGGATCGCGTTGCCCGGCGGGAAACACGTAGGCGAATGGATCGCCCCTTTGGCCTTCTTCGATGGCCCGGCGGCCCATATGGATCTGATCTTCGATGAGTCTGGTCGCGGCGATGCGCCGCCGTCTCGAGCAGCGAGTCGCTGATCACCAGCTCCACGTCGATGATGTTGCGCAGGGTCCATTTGCCGCCCAGCCAGGGGCGCGGGTAGTTGGAGCGCGCGACGAGGTCGGTCGGCGGCGGCGCGGGGGCGGTTGGGTCGATAGCGCGTTCGTGAAACCACTCGGAACGGCTCTTCCGCGGAGCCGTTGGCCGCTCCGGAGTGGCCTTTTCCTGGTACACCGGGGTGGCAAGCTGCGCGCTGGCGACTTCGGTGAGCAACCCCACCGAGTTGTGAAACCAGGCGCCTCGCAAGAACCCGCCTTGCCACCAGGCGGTGTAGGCCTGGCTGTGGCCGACGCCGTCGAAGCCCGCATCGTGCAAGGCCCCGAACATCGAAAGCCCAAAGACCCCCGTTTCGGCCCAGACCACCGGGTCGACGTTGGGATTGATGGGGTCTTCGAACGGCGGCACGAACACCCGCATCCCCTGATTGCCCTGCTGGTGCTGGTCGAGGTAGACCTGCGGGAACCAGTCCTGAAACAGCAGCTTGTTGACGTAGCGGCTTTCGACCTGCGTCATCATGAACGCGTCGCGATTGTTATCGTGGCCGACGTAGGGATGATAAAGCCAGGGCAGCGCCGACCACACCTGCGGCGTTCCGCGCACGCGGTTGTTCCAGTCGGTGACCATGATCTGCCCGTCGGGGTCGAACGAGGGCACCAGCAGCAGCACGACGTTGTCGAGGACCGTGTTCATCCACGGCGAATCCTCGGTGGCCATGCGGTGCACCAGCTCGAGCGCCATCTGCGACGAAGCGATCTCGGTGGCGTGAATGTTGCACGTCATCAGCACGACGGCGGGGGCGTTTTCGATCAGCCGCTGGGCTTCGCTGTCGCTGAGCTCGCCGGGATGCGCAATCTTCCACTGGTTGGCCCGGATTTCCGCCAGCCGGGCCAGATTTCGCGGCGAAGAAATCGTCGCCAGGATGAACGGATTGCCGTTGGTCGACTTGCCCAGCTCTTCGACGCGCACGCGGTCGCTCGACGCGGCCACGAGCCGAAAATAGGCGACGATCTTTTCCCAGCGAACCAGGTTGCCGTCGGAACCGATGGGGAACCCGGCAAACTGCGCTGGAGTTGGCAGCGCCGGCGGAGTACTCTGAGCCGCCGCCGGAGCCGTCAGCACCAACACGATCAGCAACCAGAGTGCCGCTTTACGAGAAGACAAAGCCATCGAATCGAGACCCCTGAGAACGATCCCCGCAAATTGCCCCCAACCACCGCCGGGAACCCTCCTACCATATCAGCCCTCACCAGTGGGTCCACCAGCGCCGGTAGCGCAGGGCCGGCGCCGCGCCTGACCTGCGGCATCTGCGCGGCATCCGCCCCCAAAACCAATCGGAACCAGCTCGCGACCTCAGCGACCACAAACGCCGCAGGTCGGGGAACAACACCTAGCCCTGCGCTACGGGTTTCTGTGGCGGGTTGGGGTATCATGGGCCTGCCATGCCCCGCACAAAGCCTGCTTCGCTCCTGCTCGCGCTGGCCGTCTTATCCATCGCCTGCTCGACGAGCGCCCAACAAGCCCAACCCGAGACGGATGCCGCACTGCGCAAGGAAGCGCAAGCCCGCCTGGCGCAGATCGACGGCCATTTTGCCGTACCCGGGCTGGAACAGCCGGTGGAGATCCGCCGCGACCGCTGGGGCGTCGCGCACATCTACGCCAAGACGAAGCACGATCTGTTTTTCGCGCAGGGTTTCTCGGCGGCGCAAGACCGCCTCTATCAGATGGAGATCTGGCGCCGGACCGGCACCGGCGAACTCGCCGAGGTCTTCGGCCCCGCCTTCGTCGAGCGCGACCGTATCGCCCGGCTGGCGCGCTACCGCGGCGACATGGACGCCGAATGGAAAAGCTATTCGCCCGATGCCAAGGAGATCGCCGCAGCCTTTACCGCCGGCGTGAACGCCTACATCGACCACTGCGGCGACCGGCTGCCGATCGAATTCACCCTGCTTGGCTTCCGGCCGGGCCATTGGGAACCCGAGCACGTCGCGCTGCGGATCGCGGGCCTGCTGATGACGCGCAACGTCACCCAGGAGATCGCGCGCGCCGAGCTGGTCGCCAAGCTCGGCGTCGAGGGCGCCATGAAGTGGATGCCGCCCGACCCGCCGCGAAAACTTCGGCCCGACCCCGGCGTCGATCTCCAGGGGCTCGATGGGCGCGTGCTGGCCGGCTACCGCTCGGCGATCTCCATCCCGACGCTCGAAGGCGAGGAAGGCAGCAACAACTGGGTGGTCGCCGGGAGCCTCAGCTCGACGGGCAAACCGCTGCTGGCGAGCGATCCACATCGGCCGGTGGTGCTGCCGTCGCTGCGCTACATGGTGCATTTGGTGGGGCCCGGTTGGAACGTCATCGGCTCGGGCGAGCCCGCTTTGCCGGGCGTGGCGATCGGCCATAACGAACGCGTCGGGTGGGGATTCACCATCGTTCCCTACGACGTGGCCGATCTGGTCGTCGAGACGCTTGACCCCGAACACCCGGGCCGCTACCGCTTTCGCGATCAGTGGCTCGACATGAAGGTCGAGCACGAGACGATTCGCGTCAAGGGCAGCGATCCGGTCGAGGCGGAGCTGAAATTCACCCGCAGCGGCCCGGTGATCTGGGAAGATCCCTCGTCGCAACGCGCGGTCGCGATTCGCTGGACCGGCACCGAGCCCGGAACGGCCGGCTATCTGGGAAGCCTGGCGATCGATCGCGTCGAGAACTGGGACGGCTTCCTCGAAGCGATGAAGGCCTGGCGAATTCCCTCGGAAAACATGGTCTACGGCGACGTCGACGGCAACATCGGCTGGATTGCGGCCGGCCTGATGCCGATTCGCGAAAACTCGCTGGGGCTGCTGCCGGTGCCCGGCCAAAGCGGCAAATACGACTGGAAGGGGTTCCGCACCGTCGGCGATTTGCCGCAGCGCCACAATCCGAAGGAGCGCTACATCGCGACGGCCAACCACAACATCCTGCCGGCCGGCTATCCTTACGATCTGGCGTTCGACTGGGCGGCGCCCTATCGCTTTCACCGCATCGAAGAGGTGCTCGGCGCGGGCAAGAAATTCACCATCGAGGACTTTGAGCACCTGCAGCAGGACGTGACTTCGCTTCCGGCGCGGCAGTTGATCGCGATGCTTGCAAAGCTGCCCGAGTGGGGTCCGTTTGAGGTCGAGCAGGCCCTCAAGATGCTCGAGGGTTGGGACAAAGTGGTCAGCCGCGACTCGGCCGCGGCCGCGTTGTATGAAGTCTGGCTGAAAATCCTCGTGCCGCGTTTCGTCGATGAGCAGGCACCCTCGGAGGCGCGCGAGTTGGTGGCCCGCAACCTCGACACGACCACCTTGATCCGCATGCTGGGCGAAGCCCCCGAGGATCTTCGCAAGGAAGTGATGCTGGGATCGCTGGCCGACGCCTTCGGGCAGGCCAAGGCGTTGCTGGGCACCGAGCCCTCCACCTGGCGCTGGGGCACGCTCCACACGATCACCTTCCGCCATCCGCTCGCCAACACGCCCGCCCGCGCTAGCGTGTTCAACCGTGGCCCGGTTTCGCGCGGCGGAGACAACCTCACCGTAAACGCGACCTCTGGCGCAAACTACCATCAGTCGGGTGGCGCGTCGTACCGCCACATCCTCGATTTCGCCGACTGGGACCGCTCGGTGTTTACGAGCACGCCTGGGCAGTCGGGCCAACCCGGCAGCCCGCACTACGACGACCTTCTGCCGCTGTGGTCGGAGGGGAAGTACGCGCCGCTGGTTTATACGCGCGAAGCCGTCGAGAAAAACACGGCCCACACGCTGGTGATCGAGCCCAACTAACGTGGGACAGACAATCCTGTCTGTCCTTTGCCAGCTTCATTCCAGGTAAATTCACTCCAGGTAAATCACCCGCACCTCACCGATCGTTCCAAACTCCTCGTCTTCGTTCGGCTCGTATTCGATCGTCAGAGGTCTCGAATCCTGCGGTCCGCACTTAAACTCGAACGACCCGGCATGCGCGCCCATCACGACGACCTCGCCGGGGTCCGTGATCGCAAAGGCCTGGGTTTTGCCGTCAGTCGCTACTTTCAATTTGGCCTTGGCCCCGGCGCACTCGAAAAACTCGAGAGTCCCGCTGACCTTCAAGGTCGTGTCCGGCTCCACGGCGGCGGTTTCGCCGGCGTCAGCCCGGCCCGGGCTGGCCTGACCGGCATCGACGGAACCCGAGGACGGCGCGGCCCGGCTGAGGTCCGGCGGCCCGGCGTCGGGCTCGGAATCGAACGCCGCGCTGGAGAAGTCTTGCGTCTGCGTCTCGCGGCCGCGGATGAGTTCGTCCATCGTGTCGAGGGACGAGATTTCCGTCGGTGAGCGGGCGTATTTTCTGGCGATTTCGAGGGCCTTTTGGGCTAGTTCGGGGTTGCCGAGCCGCAGGTGGGCGTAGGCCTGCGCGCGGTACAGCGGCACGGCCTGCTCGCGGGTCACGTTCTTCAGCCGCGCGAAGATGGCCAGGGCCTTTCCGTACTCCTGCTCGTCCATCACCAGGAAACCGAGATGCAGCCGGGTCTCCTGAAGAGCCGGGTCGAGCTGCACCGCTTTTTCGAGCAGCGGGATCACTTCGCCGTTAGAAGCGCCGTCCTGCCGCAGCACTCTTGCGTAGTCGTCGTAGACCTTGCCGTTGGTCGAGTTGAGTTCCACGGCCTTGGCGAATTGCTTCTTGGCCGCGTTACGATCGTCCTCGATCAGCGAGTAAGCCAAACCGGCGTGGACGCTGGCGGCTTGAGGATAGGCCCGCGCCAACTCTTCGTACCTCTGGCGCGCCGGGTTCCCCGGGCGGCCCACCAGCAGTTCCGCCAGCAGGAGCTGCGTCTCGAGATCGTCGGCGGGCGTGACCTGCAAATCCTCGGCCGACTTTTCCAGCTTCACGTCCACCACGGCGGCCATGAAGACCGAGCCGTCGATGTAGCCGCGGAGGTCGACCTGCACCTGGTGGAGCGTCTTGCCGTAGACCCGCTGGAAGGCTTCCGCGGCCGAGGCGCCGTTCGCCAGCTCCACCACGAATCGCCGCGCCCCTTCGTGATAGCCGTCCGACAGGCTGATCATGTGGGTCAGCGCCCAGCTTTCCTCGTAGAACACCCCGACGCGATTCTTTTCGTTGTAGTAAGGCGAATCGCGGTCGACGGCGGTGAGTTCCTCCAGGGGCAACGGGGTTCTGACCCGAAGATCGTTCAAGTAGTTCTTCTTCACCTCCCCGAGCCGCACTTTCTTGCCGGCGGGGGTCAGCGTCGAATAGAAATCGGCCAGCCCCTCGTTCAGCCATAGCGGTATCTCGATGCCGGAGTGTTCGACCAGCAGGTGAACGTATTCGTGGAAGGCCACCGCCTGCGCATCGCCGCTGGTTTGCCCCATCACGATATAGTCGCGATCGTAGCCTTTCTGGTAATAGGCGACGGAGAAGTCGTTCCAGCGGTAGGGCTCGTAGTCTTTGTCGGAGTCGAAGGCGATGATCGTGGTGCGCTCTGGCGGTAGTTTTGTACTCGAGGCGGAAAGAAAGAAGCTCCGGATCCTCTCGAAATCGAGGATTGTGGAACGCCCTCGACGCTCGCCGGCCGGCGTGTACAAGTTGAAATGAGCCGACTGAATCTTGACCCATTCCCGCTCGCCGGCCAGAGCGGGGGCAGGGGAATGCAGCCCGCCCAGAAGCGAGAAGACAACGGCCAGACCGAGACTCAGCCCCGTTTTAGGCATCCAGAACCCGTTCGCGAAGGATCACAAATCAAGGGCATTTTGATTCTATAGCGGGAATGCCTGGCATTCAATACGCCCCGGCATAGTCCGGACGATTCGCGGCATTGGGGCAGGGCTCCGGCCCGCCCATCGCCTGCCTGGGTTGCGCTTGACGATGGTGACGCGCCGTTCACCGCGTGCCGCGCCGGTGGAAAAACCGCAGGTTTGCCCAGGCGCAGCCCTGCGCTACGGCGCCTTTACACGAAGGATCGTCGGAGCCGGTAATAGAGAACCGGCGTAATCAGCAGCGAAAGGACCAGGGAAACCGTCACGCCGCCGATCACCGCGATCGCCAGCGGCCGCAGCAATTGCGCACCGGCGCCGACGCCCAACGCCAGCGGCAGCATGCCCAGAATCGTCGCCAACGCCGTCATCACAATCGGTCGCATGCGGCGCCGTCCGGCTTGAAAAATCGCTTCCCGCAAGGGGAGACCCTGGGCGCGGAAATACTGCTCGGAATCGAGCATCAAGATGCCGTTTTTGTGCACGATGCCGATCACCATGATGGCCCCCATAAACGACGAGATATTGAGGGTCGAACCGGTTATCCACAGCGCCAGCAGCGCGCCGGAACCGCACAGGATCGTCGCCGCCAGGATCGCCAGCGGATGCGCGAACGAGCGAAATTCGAACACCAGGATGATGAAAATCAGCAGCATCGAAGCCAGCAGCACCTGCGTCAACCCGGCGAACGACTCGCGCTGGATCTTGTAGAGGCCGCCGTATTCGATGTCGGTGCCGGCTGGCAACTCGATGTCGTGCGGCAGGCGCGCCTGGATCTCGCTCATCGCCGAGCCCAGGTCTCGCCCGGAAAGCTGCGCCGTCACGACCACCGCCTCCTTCAGGTTGTAGCGGTGAATCTCGCGCTGGCCTTGCTCGAGTTCCACCGAACCGAGGCTCGAAAGGGGGAGCGTCGCGCCGGAGGTTGGCGAAGTCACTTGCATCGATTTCAGGGTTTCCACGCTGGAGCGGTAGGCCTTGGGGTAGCGCACGCGCAGACCGTAGAGGCGATTGTCGATGATCGTTTCCGAGGCCCGCACGCCGTCGAGCATCGCCGACTCCAGGTCCGCCACGTCTTGCACCGAGAAGCCGGCGCGTTCGGCTTTCTCGGGGTCGACGCGGAAATTGACGGCCGGACCGATAATCACGTTTTGGTTGACAACGTCCACGACCCCGGAAATCTTGGGCAGCCATTCCTCGATGCGCGAGGCCACCTGCAGCGCCACCGCGTCGTCCGGATGCGACACCTTGACCTCGATCGGCTCGGGCGACCAGGCCAGATCGCCGATCAGGTCCTCGAGGATGTGCGGGAATTCCACTTCGATGGCGGGTTCGCTGGAGACGACTTTGGCGCGGATTTCGTCGACGATTTCGGCCAGCGGCCGGCGTGGAAACGGCTTGAGCTTCACCAGAAAATCGCCCGTGTTGGGCTCGGCAATGGCCAGCGCCAGGCGCGCGCCGGTGCGCCGCGAATAGCTCTGCACGTCGGGCGTCTCGCGCAGAATCTGCTCGATATGCAGCAGCACGCGGTTGGTTTCTTCCAGCGAGGTGCCCGAGGGCATCACGTAGTCGAGAACGAAGGCGCCTTCGTCCAGTTCCGGAAGAAAACCGCTGCCCAACTGCGTATAGAGCCCCAAGGACACGGCGACGATCAGCACGATCGCCAGCAGCATCGGGCGCTCATGGCGCAGCGACCAATGGAGCGCGCGCTCGTAACGCGCCGCCAGGGCGCGAAGAAAGCGCCCTTCGCCGACTTGCTCGGCGGCCGCCAGATCCTCCAAGGCGGGTCCCTTGCGGCGCTGGAACAGCCCTCGGGCCAGCACCGGCGTAAAGAAGATCGCCAGGAACAGCGATGCGAGCAGCGCGGTCACCATGGTCATCGCCAGCGCGCGGAAGAATACGGCGGTGACGCCGCCCAGAAACACCAGTGGGGCGAAGACCACGATGGGGGTGAGCGTCGAGCCGATCAGCGCCGGGGTCAGCTCGGTAATCGCACTCCGCGCCGCCTCGCCGCGCGATTGCCCCAAGCGCCATGTGCACGGTGATGTTCTCGACCATCACGATGGCGTCGTCGATCACGATGCCGACGCAGGCGGCCAGGCCGCCGAGCGTCATCAGGTTGAAGCTCATTTTGAAGAGCTGCATGAAGACGACGGCGATCAACAGCGAGATGGGGATGACAACGGCCGCCACCACGGTAGTGCGCCAGTCCTTGAGGAAAATCATGAGCACGCCGACCGCCAGGGCGAGACCAATCAAAATCGCGTCCCGGACGCCGTAGATCGATTCGCTCACCAGCTCCGACTGGTCGTAAAACGTGGCCAGGTGGATGTCGCTGGGCAACGTCTTGCGGATCTGCCGGAGCTCGTCGTTGACCGCGCCCGCGATGGCAATGGCGTTGCCGTCGGGCTGCTGCAGGACGTTGACCAGCACCGCCGGCCGGCCGTCGGCGGTGACGATGTTGTAGACGGGCCGCTCCCCACGCACGACCTTGGCGACGTCGCGCACCTTCACCGGCGTGCCGTTCACCACGGTGACCACCGCGTTCTCGATCTGCTCTTGCTTGCGCATCAGGCCGGTGACGGTCATCAGGTAGAGGTGGTAGTTCTCCTGAATCATGCCGGCGGACGACAGCAGGTTGTTGTTGCGGATGGCATCGACGACTTTGGTCAGCGGCAGGTTATAGCCGTTGAGTTTCTCCGGGTCGACCACGATATGGAACTCGGGCTCGCGGCCGCCGACGATACGGTTCTCCATCACGCCGGGGATGCGGTAGAGCCGCGGCGCGATGTCGTAGTAGGCGAGTTCCCACAATTCCGACAGGCTGCGCTGGTCCGAGGTCAGGCTGAAGCCGATCATCGGGAACACCGAGAAGGTCAGCCGGTTGATGTAGAAACGCGTCTCGGGCGGTAGGGTCGGCGTGATCTGCGCGATCTGGCCCTGCACCAGCTCCAGAGCGTCGACGATGTTGACGTCCCAGCGAAAGAACACGCTGATCTCGGTCGAGCCGCGCGCCGTCACCGAGCGGATGTCGGTAACGCCCGGCACCAGGCGAACCGCTTCCTCGATGCGCCGCGTCACGGTGAGCATCTGGATGTCGACCGGCGCAATGCCGTTGTCGACCAGGATCACGACGCGCGGAAAATCGGTCTGCGGAAACAGCGAGACGGGCAACCGAAAGACGAACGCGAACCCGGCCAGAGAGATCGTCAGCACCAGCAACAGCAGCGCCCTGGCGTGCGATTCGACGAAGCGGGCCAAGCTATCGCTATTCACCGCGAAGACTCCTGAGCGGCGGCCGCCGTGGCGCGGACCTTGGTGCCCTCCGCAAGGCCATAACCACCCACGACGACGACGTTGGCTCCCGCCTTCAGCCCCGACACGATCTCGACGCGCCCGTCCGAGAGGGCTCCGGTGGTCACTTTGCGCTCGTGAGCCTGGCCGTCGGCGCCGACCTCCCAGACCACGCCCGCGTGCGTGCCCTCCTCGAACTGCACGGCGGCGACCGGCACCGTGGTCGCATTCTGGCGCGTGGCGGTAACCACGCTGAGCTGCCCGAATGCGCCCGCCTTGAGCGTGCCCTCACCATTGGGAATTTCACACCAGGCCTCGACCGTCCGCCGCAACGGGTCGATCGCCTTGTTCACCACCGTGGTCTTGCCCGTAAACGTCCGCTCCGGGGAGTCGAGCCGCTGGAACGAGCAGGCCTGCCCCGCTTTCAGGCTGTGGGCCTCGTTTTCCGCAAACTGGCCGCGCGCCACAGCGACCGACAGGTCCATCACGGTGAACACCGGCGAATCGGGCTTGGCGATGTCGCCGGGGTAGAGGAACTGCTCGGTGATGACGCCGTCAAACGGACTGCGCAGCACGGCGTAGTCGAGTTGCGTATCGATGTAGTCGAGCCGCGCCTGGGCCTGCTTCAAGCGGCTTTGGGCGATGCGGGTGTCCTGCGTGCCGGAGCGGTTTCGCAGCAGATCGAGCGACTTTTCGGCCACGCGATGGGCGGTGCGGGCTTGCTCGAACTGCGTCTTGCTCACCAACACTTCGCGCTCCGGTATGGCCCCTTCGCGGAACAGCTCCTGTCGGCTTTCGTACACCTTCTGCGCCTCGGCGAGGGCCGCGGCGGCCGCCTCGACCTGTCCCTGGGCGCGCTCGATATCGGTCGGCAGGGTTCCCGAAGTTACCTTCTCAAGGTTGGCCTGGGCATCGGCGACCTGGGCGGCCGCCTCGGCGCGCTGCGCCTCGATATCGTTGCGCACCAGCCGCGCCAGCGGCTGCCCTTTGCGCACCGCATCGCCTTTCCCCGCCTCGAGCTGTTCGATGGGCGCGGTTAGAGGAGAGGTGACGCTTGCCTGGCTGCGCGGAAAGACCGTAGCCGTCGCGCCGACCGTGGCTTGAATGGTTTCACTGCCGGCGACTGCGGTCTGTACCTCGACGACAAGATCGGGTTCCGCCACCTCGGGTTGCGTGCATCCGCCGGCGATCAGAACCAGGGCAAAAACGAGGGTTGGGGTCTTCATTGTCCTGATGCCACCTCGAAATCGACCAGGGACCGGCGGTATGCGGCCAGCGCGCTGAAGTAAGACGTGCCGGCGTCGGTGACCTCGGTCTGGGCCGCAACCACGTCGAGCGCCAGCCCTTCTCCGCTCTCATAGAGCAGGCGCGCCAGCCGCAGGCTCTCTCGCGCGTCGGTCAGCTCGCCGAGCGCCATCGGGACGCGCTCGTGCCAGGACTGCACCTGCGCCCGGGCAGCCAGGTATTCGCGGGAAAGCGTGCGCTCGGCGATGGACTGTTGTTGCTCGGTCTGCTGCTCGTGATAACGGGCCTGACGCGCCGTGGCCCGCAGGCGAAACCAGTCGAAAACCGGAAGATTCACGTTGAGAAAGGCCTGGTAGCCGCGGTCGGCGATGCGGACGTTGTTGGAATCGATGCCGTATTGGAAAACAACGTCGGTCTGAGGCAACAGCGACTTGCGGGCGATGCTGCGCTCGGCCTGGAAGCCGCGCTGCAGCGCAGCCAAGCGGTCGAACTCGGGGCGGCGCCGGATGAAGGCATCCACGGAATCGGGCGAAGATTCCGCGGCGGCTACCGGAAGGGCGGGTGGTTGGTCGAGGTCGTCATGAAGCGTCAGCTCGCGGTCTGCGTCGGCCGTCCAAAACGAAGCCAGCACCTGGTTGGCGAGCCGCGCGTCGAGCTGCGCCTGGCCCAGCCGCTGTTCGAACCGTGCCCGCTGCGCGGCCGCTCTGTGGACGTCGGCCAGGGAGGCTTCACCCTGCCGCTGGCGTGCCTGCGTCTGCGATTCGAACCCCTTGGCTTCGTCCAGTCCGCTTTGTTCGAGTTCAACCAGCCTGCGCGCCAGTAAGACGTCGTAAAATGCCACCGCAACAGCCCTGCGCAGGTCACGCTGAGCCAGCCGCAGATCGACTCCCGCCAAGTCGCGGCCGGCCTGTGCCAGGGCCATCCCAGCCCGCAAACGGCCCGAAAGGTCGATCTGCCAGGCCGAATCTACCGTGGCCAGATACTCGCGAAGGCCGTTTGCCGCAACGAAGCTGAAGCGGTCCCTGGCATTCAGCAGTGGACTGTTGTACGCCAGGCCATTATGAACGCTCACCTGAGGCAGCAAGGTCGAACGGGCGATCGTTTGTCCTTCCGCGGCGACGGCGGTCTCGCGCTCGGCCACGCTTGCCGCTGACGGCGCTTGCAGGGCTAGCTTGACGCAGTCATCCAGAGAAAGCGGCGCCGTTTGCGCCTGCGCCGTTGCGAGCATTCCAACAAACCCTGCCACGAGTGAAAACCACTTCAGGGGACGAAACACGTGTTCACTCCTCTCTGCCATCGTGCCGAATTCGGCGCTCAATGGCGATCATCGCTCGCTAAAGGCATGGATGAACCGCCAGGATGACACTTTGGACGTGGAGGCCCGATCAGCGGTTCCGCTGCCCAATATGCTGACGAGAATTGCGTGCGGGGGTGGGTAGAAACACCGCGGGTTCCGACTCGATTCCTTCGAGCGGACGCGCGCCAGCGCGACGCGCCGGCGGGCGCCGCTCAGGTGTTTTCGGCTTCACGAGACGCTAGGCCAGCGCGTTCTTGCAGTACAGGAAGCATTTTCTGACTTCGGCGACCGTATCGTCCCCTTTGTATTCGTACTCGATATTGGCGGGGATGGGGTACTTTTTCGTTTTCAGTAGCTGCAGCACGGGCTTGATCGGCGTGTCGCCTTCGCCCCACGGCATGTTGGGTCCGTTGTCCTTCTTGCGGTCTTTGATGTGCAGCACGTAAATGCGATCGTGGTGCTCTCCGATGTAGGCGACCGGGTCGTAGCCGGCGGCGAAGAAATGGCCGATATCGAGATTGACCCCAAAGTACTTGGACATCGCCATGGCCTGCGCGAAGCTCTCGGGCTTGGCGAATTCGTTGGGGTCGGTGATGTTGGAGTGGCCGTGCATGGCGACGACGATGCGGTGCTTGTCGGCGAACGGGGCGACGCGCTTGGCCGCCGTCACTGTCGACGACGCGGTAATGATCTTCACACCCATCGCCTTGGCCATCTCGAAGCCGCGGTCGATTTCGCCGTCCGTGAAATCGTCCCGGAAGCTCATGTTGAAGGCATATAGGTTGATGCCGGCGTCATCGAATTTCTTGCGAATCGCCTTCATCTGCTGCAGCGGCACCGTCAGGCGCCACTTGCGAAGTGCTTCGCGCTGGGCTTTTGCTTCGGCGCTGCCGCGGGCTGCGCGGGGCTCGGGCTCTTTGGGCTCGACGTGACCCGAATACAGCTCGCACTCGCCGATCCCGATCTCCTTCATCGCCGCGATCGCGTCGTCGAGCGGCCGGTCGCGGAAGCTATAAGACTGCGCGCCGATTTGCACTCCGCTGAACTTCGAATCGATCGCCGCCAGCGCCAGCGACGCGGGCAGGCTGGCCAGTGCGATCTTTCCGAAGTCTCGTCTGGAAAACATGGAAGTCTCCTTGGATTGGTGAGATATGCCGTGGCTGCTGTGCAGTATCGTGGCTGCTGAGATACCTGGGTCGGTATCATAGCACCATCCCACCGCTGCGGCGGCGATACGCTGCTCAGGCTCGCGCGGGCGCGTTGGCCGCCGTGCCGGCCAGCGACATCGGCCGTGCGGCATCGCACACGGCTTGGAGGCCGGGGCCCGCTCTCCACACGTGTTGTGCGCCCGCGCAGCGTCGCAGCGTGGTACTGCTTTCGGTGTAGGATAGTTCCTTTCCGGTGCTTTCGCCGCGCCATCCGGACGGTGAAGATGAACAGAAACATGGCCGATCAAAAACACGTGGAATTGTTGCGGCATGACGTGGATGCCTGGAACCGCTGGAAGGTCGAAAATCCCAGCGCGCCCGTCAATCTTTCCGGGGCGGACCTCAGCCGCGCCGACCTGTTGCTGGCGAACCTGTCCGGAGCCGACCTGAGCGGCGCGAGCCTGGTGCTCGCCAACCTCAAGGGAGCCGACCTCAGCGGCGCCGACTTGCGGGGAGCCAACCTGGTGGGCGCGCGCATGATCGGCGTGGACCTGGAGCGGGCGAACCTGTGCGGCGCCGACCTGCGCACCGCCGAGGACCTCACCCAGGAGCAGCTCGCCGAGTCGCTCGGCGATCAGTCCACCCAACTGCCGGAAGGGCTCAAGCACCCCGTGGCCTGGTCGGGTTAATGGCCCGGCCAAAGACGCTCGTGTGGGCCACAGTCCGTGGTGCCGAATGGAGTCGCGCTCCCAAGGCCCTGCGAACAGCGCCTGATATACTCAGGTATTAGGGTGCCGTGGCTCCAATCCGGCCCAACCGCCCGAAGACTCCGAGGATTTCGGAAACGACGCAATGCCTCTCTACGAATACGAGTGTCTCAAGTGTGGGACGCGGTTTGAGCAGATCCGGAAATTCTCCGATCCACCGTTAAAGACGCACGACGGTTGCGGAGGAACGGTGCGCAAACTGCTTTCGGCGCCGGCTATCCAGTTCAAGGGAACCGGCTGGTATGTCACCGACTACGCCCGCGCGGGCAAGTCCGACTGGAAATCCGACAAGAAAAAGGACGCCAAGGCCGAGTCCGAGTCTAAGTCGGAGTCCAAATCGGAGTCCAAGACCAGCGGCGAAACCAAAGCGGCCTCCACGGAATCCACCAAGGCCGCCACTACGGAATCCTCGAAAACCTAACCCTCTCCGCTACACTGTCGGGATACCGCCGTTTCATGCCGAGGGGTTAGCCTCGAGGGCAAGGCGTGAGACCGCTGGATGGCCGCGCCTGCCGTTTCGAGCGCCGGCGGCGCGCTGCAGCCTGCAAGCCTTTGGATCCCCTTCGCGGAACCTTTTCGACCGGGAGTTGCATTCGCCATGGAGTCTATCGTCGAACCGATCCAGATTACCTTGCCTGACGGCAGCACCAAACAGGTTGCCGTCGGCACTACGGCGCTCGAAGTGGCGCAGTCGATCAGCCCGCGCCTGGCCAAAGACGCCGTTGTGGCGGAAATCGACGGCAAGCTGGTCGATCTCGAGGAAAAGATCGACCACAACGCCAAGGTGCGTATTCTGACCGAACGCGACCCCGAGGCCCTGGTGGTCTACCGCCACTCGAGCGCGCACCTGCTGGCGGCGGCGGTGCTCGAACTCTACCCCGACACTTCGCTCGGCATCGGTCCGCCCATCGACAGCGGCTTCTTCTACGACTTCAAGCGCGACGAGCCGTTTACGCCCGAAGACCTCGAGAAAATCGAGGCCCGCATGCTGGAAATCGTCAAGCGCGATCCGGCCAACCACCGCGTCTGGCTGCCCAAGCAGGAAACCCTCGCCAAGTTCCGCGAGATGGGCGAAGAGATGAAGTGCGAGCTGATCGTCGACAAAGCCGAGGGCGACCAGGTCTCGGTTTACAAGACCGGCGACGTGTTCATGGATTTCTGCCGCGGCCCGCACATCCCCAGCATGGGCCGCATCAAGGCCTTCAAGCTGCTCTCGGTGGCCGGGGCGTACTGGAAGGGCGATGAACACAACGCCCGGCTGCAGCGCATCTACGGCACCTCGTTCTTCAGCAAGAAAGACCTCGACGCCTATCTCAACCAGCTCGAAGAGGCCAAGAAACGCGATCATCGCAAGCTGGGCAAGGAACTCGACCTGTTCAGCATTCAGGAAGAGGCCGGCCCCGGGCTGATTTTCTGGCATCCCAAGGGCGGTATCATCCGCCGCACCATGGAAGACTGGCTGCGCGAGCAGTACCTCAAACGCGGCTACGGCCTCGTGTACACGCCGCACATCGCCCGGCTGGATCTGTGGAAAACCTCGGGCCACGCCGATTTCTACGCGGCCGACATGTTCAAGCCGATGGAGCTCGATAACGTCGAGTATCAGCTCAAGCCGATGAACTGCCCGTTCCACATCCTGATTTACAAGGACAAGCGGCGCAGCTATCGCGAGCTGCCGGTGCGCCTGGGCGAGCTGGGCACGGTTTATCGCTACGAACGCTCCGGCGTGATGCACGGGCTGCTGCGCGTGCGCGGGTTCACGCAAGACGACGCGCACATCTTCTGCACCCCCGACCAGGTCAAGAGTGAAGTGATCGGCTGCCTCGATTTCGCGCTCGACGTGCTGCGGACCTTCGGCTTCGATCGCTTCGAGGTGGAGCTTTCCACCTGGGACGGCGGCGCCAGCGGCAAATACGCCGGTTCGCCCGAGGAATGGAAGATGGCCGAGGACGGCCTGTTCAGCGCCCTCAAAGAACGCCAGGTCGAGGCCAAGGTGATGCCCGATGAGGCCGCGTTCTACGGGCCCAAAATCGACGTCAAGCTGCTCGACGCCATCGGCCGGCCCTGGCAGCTTTCGACCGTGCAGTTCGACTTCAATCTGCCGCGGCGCTTTCAGCTCGAATACATCGGCGAAGACGGCAAGGCGCACCAGCCGGTGATGGTGCACCGCGCGCTGTGGGGCTCGGTCGAGCGCTTTTTCGGCACTCTCATCGAGCACTATGCCGGGGCCTTCCCGGTGTGGCTTGCGCCGGTGCAGACGATCGTGCTGCCGATCACCGACGCCCAGAACGACTACGCCGAGCAGGTCCGCAAGAAGCTCGACGAAGCCGGCGTGCGCGTCGAGATCGACACCCGCAGCGAAAAGGTCAACCACAAGATTCGCGAGGCGCAGCTCCAGAAGATTCCCTACATGCTGGTGGTCGGCGCCAAGGAAGTCGAGTCGGGAGAAGTCGCGGTGCGCCACCGCAAGCGCGGCAACGAAGGCGCCCGGCCGCTGGAGGCCTTCCTGGAGCACATCCAGAAGCTGATCGAGACCAAGGACACCGCCGACTAAGGGAAGCGGCACGGCAACAAGTAAATCTCGATCCCAACAAGTAAGGGATAGACCGGCGGGCGCTGACGCAGTAAGCAAGAAACAGAGCCGCAGGCGTAAGCCGGCGGGCCGAGCCCGCAAGAAGCAGGGGAAGCACAGCGGCAACGCGCGACCCGCCACTCGGAGCCGCAAGCGTGAGCTTGCGCTGGGGAGTGTGGCCGCACCACGGATGCGCCGCTACGCGAGGGGTGAGGCTGGGGTGGTCTTCAGCGCGGGCTCACGCCCGCGGCTCTGAGTGCCGGGGCTCTGCTCCGCCGCCTCGCACGATAGACGTGCGCTCCGTACAATGCCGCTTGCCCCGCTACCGACCGCCGCCCTCGCCCTGGTTGTCGCCGGCGGAATCGTCTTCTACGGCCTAGTGATCGTAGCGGCCTTGGGCTTCCGCCGCCGAACGACGGGCGCGCGCGCACAAGCCGGTCCGCAGTCCGCTACGCCCCTCAGCGTCTTGAAACCCTTGTCCGGCCCCGAGCCGGAACTCGAAGCCAATCTCGACTCCTTCTTTCGCCTCGATTACCCGGAGTTCGAGCTGCTTTTCGCCGTGCGCGAGGCTACCGATCCGGCGGCTGCGGTCGTGCGCCGTTTGCGCGAAAAATACCCCCAGGTGCCGGCGGAGCTGCTGGTCACCGGCGAACCGCCCCCCGATTTCCCCAACGCCAAAGTCTTCAGCCTGCTGCGGATGGCGGAAAAGGCTCGCTACGCAGTACTGGTCATCAGCGACAGCGACATCCGCGCTGACAAGGGCTACCTGGGGGGCATCGCGGCCGATTTCTCCAACGGCCAAGTTGGCGTCTCCACCTGCCCCTACCGCGCGGTTCCGGGACATAGCTTCTGGTCGCTACTGGAAGCACTCGGGATGAACACCGAATTCTGGGGCGGCGTGCTGGTCGCCCGCATGCTCGGGGGCATGGACTTCGCGGTCGGTCCGACGATGGCGATCCGCCGCGCCTGCTTGGAGAAAATCGGCGGCTTCGAGAGTGTGCGCGAGTATCTGGCGGAGGATTTCGTGCTCGGCCGGCTGGCGAGCGAAAACGGCTTCGAAGTCGTGCTCTCGCGTCACGTCGTCGAGCACCGCATCGGCTCGCAGACCTTCGCGGATAACTTCGGCCACCGTCTGCGCTGGTACCGCAGCACGCGGCGTTCAAGACCGCTGGGATATGTCGGGCAAGTGTTCACCAACCCGCTGCCTCTGGCCCTGCTGCTGACGGCCTGGGCGGGCGGAGCGGCCTGGACCTGCTGTCTGCTGGCGGCGTGCGTCCTGTTCCGTCTCGGGGCGCTGCTGGCGGTGGGTCCAGCCGTGTTGCACGATCGCCGGACCCTGCGCCTGGCCTGGCTGGTTCCTATGCAAGATATCGCCAGCTTCGTGGTCTGGTGCCTGGCCTTTTTCGGCAACACCATTGTTTGGCGCGGCCGCCGCTATAGGCTTCTGCGCGACGGCAAGTTGCAGCGGCTGAGCTAGCCCGCTTGTAGCTGCCGCCGTCCCTCCTCGACGCCCTGCCGCGCCTCAAGCTAGACGCAGCTCATTTCGGCGGCGGAATTACCTGGTCAACTCCCGGCCGCACGCCGTAGGTGGGTCCCAGAGTCTTGTAGTCGGTGCCCGTCCGCGAATTCCAGTCCCACGAAACGTGGCCGTCTTTGAGCGTCATCTCGCACAACAGGCGCTGGTGCCCTTCCATCTTGCCGTTGCTGGCGTCGCGATAGCCGAAGTGCCCTTCCATGAGCCGGAACACGGCCACGTCGGCCACCGCTCCCACGCTGAGGTGACCCAGTTCTTCGTGATGAATCTCCTGCGCCGGGTTCCAAGTGGACGCCTTGACGACGGCTTCGAGCGGCATGCCGAGCGCCAGGAACTTCGACATCAACGTCTGCATGTCCATCATCCCCGCGTTCATGCTGGCGGCGTGAACGTCGGTTGAAATCGAATCCGGATAGAAGCCCTGCGCAATGGCCGGCGCGGCGTTGCGGAACACGAAGCTGCCGCCGCCGTGCCCGACGTCGAAGATCACGCCGCGTTCGCGGGCCTGCGACAGGTAGGGATAAAGTTTGCCGTTTTCGTCGACCCACGGCACCGGAGCCCGGAAGCAGTGCGTCGATATGTCGCCGGGGCGCATTTTTTCGGTGACGAGTTGCCAGTAGGGCCTCTCGGGTAGGAAATACCCGAAGTCGACCATGACCGGTATGCCCGCCAGCGTGCCCGCCTCGATGGCGCGGTCGACCGATTCCCAGTCGGGTTTCTGGTAGTGCGCCGTCTTGACCCCGACCACCACGTCTTGATGTTTCTTCGCCAGCCGCGCGACTTCCTTGGGGTCGAAATCGTCCTGCTCGATGGCGTCGCTGACCATGCCGAATCCGGCGATATTGATCAGCGCCAGCACCCGCGTGCGGGCATGGTCGATCACCGTGGTCCGGAAGTATTCGAAGTTGCGCCAGCCCGAGCTGCCGGTGTCGACCATGGTGGTGACCCCGGTGCGGAAGCTGAACGCGTCGGCCTGGATGCTGTTGTCCCCGGCCCAGGCGCCGGTGACGCCGGTGGTGGGGAACACGTGTACATGGATGTCGAGCAGCCCCGGGGTCACGTACAGACCGTCGAGGTCGATCGCCGACCGCGCCTGTGCGCGGTCGATGTGCTCGGCGACCGCGGCAATGCGGCCGTCCTGGATCGCCACGTCGCGCACCGCGTTGATGCCGTTGCGGGGGTCGATCACATGGCCGCGCTGCAGCAGCAGATCGTATTGGGCCAAAGCGCTGGAGGCGAACAGCGCCGCCGCGAGGGTTGCTTTCGGTGTGGTTCGAGACATGGTAAGTGCTCTTGCGCTCCCGGTAACGCGAGCTAAAAGAAGATCAAGGATAGCGAACTCAAGCCGGCTGGGGCTCGGCCGCGGGCTCCTCCCGCCTGCGGAAGAAGCTCAGGGCGTTGCGGCCCATCTCGATGGTGCGGTAGTGCTCGAGACCGCCGTACTGGGGCTCCAGCCGGAACGCGCGATCGTGTTGGGCAATCACCAGCGGCGGGCCCGACTCGCCCAGCGCGCCGAGTGTGGCCTGATATTCCTCGGCGGCCTGGTAGGGAGGTCCCAGAAAGGCAATATCGGCCTCCAGACCGGGCAAGATCTTGGTGACGGGCGAAAGCACGATCCGCGCCTCGTCTTGCGCCTCCAAGGCCCGCAGATTCGCCCGTATCATCTCGACCGCCGCCGCGCTGCTTTCGACGAAGATGGCCCGGGAAGCCCCGCGGCTCAACGCCTCAATCCCCACCGCGCCCGTGCCCGCGTACAGATCGGCGAAGACAACGCCTTCGATGCGGTCCTGCAGCACGTTGAACAGCGTCTCGCGCATGCGGTCGAGCATGGGGCGGGTAGCCTCGCCCGGCAACGATTGCAGGCGGCGGCGCTTGTAGCGCCCCGCAATGACCCGCAGGCCCGTCGAACTCCGCTTGGTTTGTTTCGCCTTCATCTCGTGTTACGGCTCAAGAAGCGCCACACCTTGAGAGCACCGCAAGGGCCAAAGTAGGGGGACCGACTGGATTGTCTGTCCCACTCAGGCGCCCGCCGCGAATTCTTCGATGCGCACCGGGCGGTTCTCCGCGGCCGAGCGATAGCAGGCTTCCACCACGGCCACCGTGCGTTGGAGGTAGTCGCTCGCTTCGGTTTCGAACGGATCGCCCGAGGCCAGGCAGTCGACGAAGTGCTGTTGGGTTGAGCGGCAGCTTTCGCCGCGGTAGCCGCCGACGCCCTGGGAGGAAAAAATACGCTCGCCGCCCACAAACACGTCGCCCTTAAAGCCTAGCCGGATTGTGGCCTCCAAGCCCTCGAATCGCGCGATCTCCATGGCGGGCCCCGGCTCGTCGGGACGCGTGGCGCGGTTGCCGTCGATCACGCCGCGGACGCCCCCCTTGTGCCGCACCAGAATCAATGCAAAATCCTCGGCCTGGATCACCGGATTCAGCTTCCCGGTTTGGCAGTAGACTTCCTCGATATCGCCCATCAGGAAGCGCGCCGTATCGAGGTGATGGACCAGCGTCTCGATCACCAGCAGCCGCGGCATGTCGCGGAAATAGGGTTGATTCGGGTAGGGCTGCGCTCCCAAACCGTCGTTGTGTCGCGTTTGCATGCTGTAGTAGAACGGCTTGCCGATCCTGCCGGCGCCGATCAAGGAGTGGATCTTGCGGTACCAGGCCTGCCAGCGCCAATTTTCGTTGATCATCAGGCGGATGCCGCTCTGGCGGGCGATCGCGGCTAGGCGGCAGGCCTCCTCCCAGGTCTCGGCCATGGGCTTCTGGCACAACACCGGCAGGCGGCGCGCCGCGATCCGGTCCACGAGCGGGACATGGGTGGCCGGCCGCGTCGCTACATCGACGAAGTCCGGCCCTTCCCTGTCGAGCATCGCGTCGAGGCTGGTATAGGCCTTCATCCCAAAGTCGCGGGCGAACGCCTCGGCCTTGGCCTCATCGAGATCGCAGGCGGCGACCATCTGGGCGCCGGTGACGCGCTGCCAGCTTTCCATCTGGATCCGGCTGAAAAAGCCACAGCCTACGGTAACTCCCCGGAGCATGCTCTCTATCCTCGCGGAATCGCGGCCCCCATTGCCACTCCGGCCGGTGGGCACCCATTCGATCCGCCCCACGGCCGCCGAGCTTTTGTCGCGCCCGACTAAAGCGCGGTTCCCGCCAAGCCGATCACAGGGTTGGTGCTGCCGCTTTGGGGTTCGTCCCGTGACCACCGCCGCGATGAATTCCGCGAGGCTTTCGTGGCGCCTTGCGCTCCAGCCCTTCCGCTCGTGGGGACCGCCCGGCGGTTGGTGGCCGACGCGCTCCACTCCCTGCGCTATCGTGGGCGCGAGGGCCAGTCCGGTTGGGGCAGCCAACTCCGGGGGAAGCGTCGGCTGGCGAGCCCTCGGTGGAGCTGGAAGCCATTTCCGGCCGCGGATGCCGGCCCGCTGTTGACCCAACTGCTGGGGCGCGAGCCGATTGCGTTTGAGATGGAGGGTTTGCGGCCCGCCGTCGCCAGCCGTGCCATCCTCGTTACCGGCGCGGCGGGCTCGATCGGCTCGGAACTGTGCCGTCAGATCGCCGCTCTAGGGCCGCGGCTGCTGGTCGCCTTCGACAATGCCGAGAGCGGCCTGTTCCACCTCGACCAGGACCTGCGTGGGGAGCTTCCGGGTGGGTTCGTCCCCTGGATCGGCGACATTCGCGACGTACGGCGCGTCGAAGAAGTGCTCGAGCGCCATGCGTTCGACGCGGTCTTTCACGCCGCCGCCTATAAGCACGTTCCGCTGATGGAGGCCTATCCTCTCGAGCTGATTCAGACCAACGTTCTGGGCACTTGGAACCTGGCGCGGGCCGCCGCGCGCCGCGGGGTCGGCCGATTCGTGTTGATTTCCACGGATAAGGCTGTCAATCCGGCCAACTCGATGGGCCTCACCAAGCGGGTCGCCGAACGGCTCGTGGCCGGCATGCCCGACGCTTCCTGGTGTGGCACGCGCTTTGCCTCCGTTCGGTTTGGCAACGTGCTCGGCAGCAGTGGCAGCGTCGTCCCCGTTTTCCATGAGCAGATCGCGCGGGGCGGTCCGCTCACGGTGACGCATCCCGAGGTGCGGCGCTATTTCATGACCACCGGGGAAGCGGTGCACCTGGTCTTGCAGAGCGCCGCCATGACCGCGCCCTCGGGGACGTTCTTCCTCGACATGGGCGAACCGGTGCGGATCGCCGATCTGGCCCGGCGGATGGTTCTCTCCTGGGGGCTCGAGCCCGGCCGCGACATCGAGATTCGCTACGTGGGTTTGCGCCCCGGCGAGAAACTCGACGAGGAGTTGATCGGCCGTGGGGAGAGGGCGCTGCCGACTTCCCACCCCAAGATTCACCAGTTGCGCGGACCCGCTGCGGTCCCCTGCGACCTCCCGGCTTGGGTCGACCAGGTGCGGCTGGCCATCGAGCAGCGCGACGAAGTTGCCGCCATGGCTCTGCTGACGGCCCTGGCGCCCGAATACCAGCCGGGCAGAGCTGGCGACGAACGCTTGACGGCTGTGCCTGCCGCCGCGGGCTGATCCGCCGAATCCGGCGCTGTTTCGAGGGTTCGGGGTGAACTGTTCCGGGCTGTCGCCGGCGCTCACCGCAGGCGGTTGATCAACGCGAAGACCAGAGTGAGCACGACGCTGACCACGATGCAGGTGACTACCGGGAAATAGATGGTCGAGTTCTTGCCCCGCCAGACCAGATCGCCGGGGAGCCGGCCAAGGAGCGGCAAGCCGACTCTTGCCCCCAGCATTACCAACAAACCGAGGGCGACGATCCCCAGTCCCACTACGATCAGAAGCCGCCCTAAGGCCATTGCAGGTTCCCTGGCTCAGTTTGCCACAGGTGGCTGGCGCCGGCCGGCCGGCTCTGTTCGAGAGGAAGGTAAAAAACAGTCCTAGTAGTCCCAAAGCCTTCAAAAATCTTGATCGAAACACTTGTTGCGCCTTTGCCACAATCGAGCTTCCATTCTGGTGGCCTCGAAGACCCGCTGGGCTTTTGGGCAAGGTATGGCTTGAAATCCAATATGGAGTATTATTACCAACTTGCTAATACTGGATATGGTGCTGTCTCTGGTTGCCTCACGCCCACCGATTCGACAGCGGCCTACCCCGCTATCGACCACGCAAACTAGTGTTTGACAAGCCTGCGAAGGCGGCGCAAAATACTAACAGGCCGGTTCTTGCCGTAAGAATGCCTGTCTGATTCGTCTTACTCTCTCAGGCCCCGCGGCACGGACGGCACGAGGATCACACTCGTGACTGCATTCGGTACCGCGAACTCCGCCGCCTGGGAGACAGAAGAACTCTTCGCAGAGTGCCGCGACAGTTTGGTCCGTTACCTCCGCTATCATCTGGACGATCTGTCGGAGGCCGAAGACATCGCCCAAGAGACTTTCATCCGATTTTTCCGAGCCCGGACACAGAACGAATCGATTCTGCAACCACGGGCCTGGATCTTCCGCGTTGCTCACAATCTGCTCGTTGATCAAGGGAGAAAGAAGAAACCCGAACTTCTCGATGACGATGGTTGGCTCAGAATCGAGAATCGTGTTTTGGCGAGACCTGTCGCCGATGTCCATGTTCAACTTTCGCAACTGCCGTGGAAGCGGCTCAGCCCGATGGAGTTGGGTTGCTTGCGGTTGCGTGCCGAGGGCCTGAAGTTTCGCGAAATCGGCGAAGTTCTTGGGTTATCGGTTTCCACGGTAGTCAGCTATATCGCAAGAGCAGTCAAGAAGCTGCGAGCAACGGAGAACGAGGGTCGTGAGACACCTCACCACAGAAGAACTACTGCTGCATTGTGACGGCACGCTTGCCCCCGAGCTGGCGTCTCACCTCGATCAGTGCCCTGCTTGCCGGGACACTTGGCTTCAGGTGCAGGCCGTATTGTTCGAGGCCGAAGAGGTGCTTCGCGGTTCGGTCGCCGAGGAGCCTCAAGACCGGCGGATTGCCTCGCGTCTCAGCCTGGAACGCGCGCTCTACCCGCCCAAAACCAGCGCCGGGTTTCCGTTGCGCTGGTCGATGGTCTACGGCGTGGCTGCGGCACTCACCCTGACCGTGCTGGGCGGATATCTGAGCACGCGCCGCAACGTGGTGCAGCCGGCCGAACTCGCGGCGGTGTCGCCCCCACCTGAAATTTCGCGTGAGGCGGCGGTTCCCTCTGCGAGCCTGATGTCTCCGGCTCCGCCGGTTTCCGCGGCGTCCAGCGTCGCCATCGATCCTGGTGAGCGCGCCAACGATGCATCCAGCAACACCCGGGTGACCCACATCGATGCTGCCGACACGGGGCGCTCTTCCGATTCCGTGGTGACAGAACCCTTGCAGACGCCGCCGGTTGTTGCCGACTTGCAAGACAACACGGATTCCGTGCCCGGCCCGGCCGTCGCTCCGCTTGCGCGGTTCGAGCTTGCGGCTTCGGCAAATCCACGGACCGCGGCCAGGCAGGTTGCTTGGGCGGCTCCGCCCCGAGTTTCCGGTCTGCCTTCCCAGGTTCCGCCAGTGGCGTTGTCGCCGCCTCCGGCCGTGCCGACCTTCCGGACCGTTGTCCGCGAGACCGCATCCACCGGTTCGACCTTGGCCAAGGTTTCCGATCCCGAGGCTTTTTCGAAAGTCATCGAGGGCTACTGGCTGCTGACTGAAGCGAAGGTGTGGGAAGAGGACTTGCAGCCGGTCTGGACCTCGCGCGGCCTCGTCATCGAAGGCACCGTGGAGGACGCGGCCGTCCGCCAGCACATCGAAGCGGCCCTGCTGCGGCAGACTTCTCAGCTGCCCGCTTTCCAGCTGAGCCTGCGCGATGACGTGCCGGCCCAGCAGGAATCCTCCAGCCGCCGGGCGCGCGTGGTTCGAGCCGTGTATAGCGGCCCGGCCGGTGGGGCCGTGCGGCGTTCGCTGGTCGGCCACTTCTCCGACGCCGCGCGACAGTCTTTCGTCTCGCCGCAGCCGACCGCGCTCGAGGCCGAAGTGGTGCGCTACGTCAGCGAGGTCTACCGCAGCCAATCGGATCTGCTGGCGCACGCCTACGCGCTGCAGCGTTTTCTGGACCGTGTCGACGCCTCCCGCCTGGAGACCGCCGATGCACAGACGACGCGGCGTTTTCGCGACCTGGTCCGTTTCCACCTGCGCGCCATCGACGAAGGCGAAGCGGCGATCTACGACCGGCTCTCCGAGGCTTTGCCCCGCAAGGTCTGGACTCACCGCGGCGATGGCGACGACTCGGGCGAGGCTGCCGGCTGGAGCGACGAAAGCCAGGGCCTGTTGCAGGATACGCTCGAGCTCGACTCCAATCTGACGGCGTTGTTCGGCTCCTCCTCTCTCACGTTGGACGCCAAGGACCCCGAGCTGTCCTGCGGCGAACTGTTGCATCGCATCCGCACGCGTATTCAACGCATCAAAACCCGCACCCAGGCTTTGTAGTCGTGCCCATGCGTCAAGCGTGGATCTGCCTGACGCTAGCTGCTCTGTTGCTGGCAGCAGTTAGCGGTTCCGCCCAGGATTTTTCGGTTGGCTCGATCCATGGCCGCGTCAACGATGCCAGCGGAGTTCCTCTGCGGGGCGTCGAGGTCGGCCTGATCGATCTCTCGACCGCCAAACCGATCACCGACCACACCGATATCGCCGGCGAGTTTTCGTTCGACGCTCTGCGCACCGGGCGCTACTCGCTCTCGTTTGAACTGGACAACTACGCGGTGCAGCGGCTGGGCCCCTACGAGGTGCTGCCCGACAGCCCCGTCGAGGTCGTCGTGCAACTGGAGCGGCTCTCGCGCCCGCTGACGCGCCCCACCGCCGGTCTGGAGACCATTGCTCTCGAATACGGCATGGTGCGCGAGCAGATCGAGGCCGTGCCCGTTCTGGTGGGCACCGAGGGGCGCACCGCGCTCGATAAGCTGTTGCTGCTGGTGCCGGGCATGAGCCCGGTCGAGTCGCTCGAAGTCAACCCGATCTCGGGACGCGCCGCCTCGGTTTCCGCCAACGGGTCCCGCCGCTCGGCGATCAACTACCAGCTCGACGGCGGTTCGAACAACGCTCAGAACCGGTTGACGGGCTCGCAGGCCGCCACCTATGGGCCCACGCCCGAAGGGATCGAGACCTTTCGGGTCATCACCCACACCTATTCCGCGCGCGACGGGCGCAACGCCGGAGCGGTCGTGGCCCCCGTAACCCGCGGCGGCGGCAACAACTGGCACGGCCAGGCCCGCGGTTTCTGGCGGCCGCACCTGGGCAACCGCCTGGAGAGCTTCGACGACTCGTCCGATTCGGTCGAAGGGCTTGTCGGCGGCGGCCAGTTGGGCGGTCCCTTGACCAGCCGCCTGTTTCTCATGCTCGACGGCGAGACCTGGCGGGCCCAGCGGCGGCACATGGCGCAATATCCGGTGCTCTCTTTCCCCGAACGCCTGGGCGACTTCTCGAGCGACCCGGCCACTGCGCCGCTCGATCCGCAAACCGGCCAACTGTTTGTCAACGGCCGCGTTCCGGAAAGCCGCTTCGACCCATTGATGCAGACCTATCTCGACACGTTTGTCCCCGAGCCCAACGTGTTCGGTGAAGCGCTGCACGAAACCGAGACCAAGTTCGAAAGCACCGGCCAGATGTTCCTCGGGCGGCTCGACTACCACCGGAACAAGTGGTCGATCAACGCCAGCCACGTCGCCTTTCGCAACGAGGTGCGCGATCCGCTCAGCGAATTCCTGACGCCGACGCCGCGCTCGGTCGACCGCCGCCGGCAGCTTTCCCATAACGCGCAGATCTCCGTCGCTTTCACCCCGACGCCGAGCATCACGCACGTCGTTCAGCTCTCGGGCCAGCGCCTCTCCATCGGCAACTGGAGCGGCAATCTGGACTACCACGACACCTCGGCCGATACGTTTGGATTCGAGTATGGGCCGATCAGCGGCGTCGACCCCGGCACAATTCCCGACGTCACGCTGTTTACCAACAAAGGCGTGCAGCGTTTTCGCATTGCGCCGTTCGTGTCCTCGGAATCGTCGATCGAGACCACCTACCAGATCCGCAACGATTTCGAATATCGCCACGCCGGGCATCGCTTCCGCGGCGGCGCCCTGTTCCGCCGGGGCATGTGGCCGTTCACCAACACCGAAAACTTCGCCGGCAGCTTCGACTTTACGGCCGACGCGTTTCAGGGAACGCGCAACAGCGTGGCCAACCTGCTGCTGGGCGTTCCCGGGCGCTACCGCTTGCAGAGCCCGCGCAGCCTCGATTTGCGCTGGAATGAGTTCGCCTACTACGGGGAGGCGGATTTGCGCCTGGCGCGGGGGCTGCAGTTGACACTGGGAATGCGTTTTGAGTCGCAGCCGCCCGCTACCGACCGTTTCGATCGCATCGCGGCCTTCCGTGAACACGTCACGACGCAGAAGTTTCCCAATACCCTGCCCAACCTGATCTTTCCCGGCGATTCGGACCCTCTCGGGGGCGTGCTGCCTCGCTCGACGGTGCGCACCGATGGGCGCAACTGGGCACCGCGCGTGGGTCTCGCGTTTTCTCCCGCCTGGGACAACCGGCTGTCGCGCTGGATTCTGGGCGAATCGGGCCGCTCGGTATTTCGGGCGTCTTACGGCGTGTTCTACGACTTCGGAACGTTTGCCGGTTCGAGCGCCACGGCGCTGTTCAGCGCCACCTATCCGCCCTGGAGCACCGACAACCGCTTCGAGTTTAGCCGCCTCGGCACCAAGGGCAGCTTCCAGGCGCCGCTATCGACCGTGCCCAAGCTCGAGCCGGGCCAGATCATTTCCAATCAGGTTTCCTATCCCATCCTGGTGTTCGACCCGAACTTCGATAACGCCCGGGCGCACCATTGGACGATCGGCTTTCAACGGCTGTTGCCGGGCCGGGTTTTCGCCAGCGCCGTCTATGTCGGCACACGGACCTTGTTGCTGCAGCGCCAGCGCGAGTTGAACGTGTTCGAGCGCAACCCGGTGCTAAGTTTCACTTTCATCGACAACATGCGCCGCTTTTCGCAATACCAGAACATCCGCTCGTTCGAGAGTTCCGGTAGCGGGCGCTACCAGGGCGTGCAATTGCGCGCCAACCGCTATCTTGCGCGCGGCCTCGCTTTCGATTTCAGCTACACCTGGTCGCAGTCGCGCGACAATGGCAGCAACGATTTCGGCGACGAGCTGATCACCGAACCCTGGGGAGCTTCCAGCTTCGACCGCCCGCACACCTTTACCGCTTCCTGGTTCTACCAGTCGCGTCTGCCGCGCAGTTGGAACAGCAAGCTCGCTTTTCTCGACAACTGGCAGATCGGTGGTTTGTGGCGCTGGCGCTCAGGTTTGCCGCTCGATATCCAGCAGACCAAGGACCCCACCTACAGCTTTCAACGCATCGGCCGGCCCGATCTGGTCGGCGAATTCCGCCGGCTCGATCCGAGCCAGATCCGCACCTTCACGCTGCAGGACGGCCGCACCATCACGGGTCGCTTTGCGTTCGATCCAACCGTATTCAAGGAGGTCGTGCCCACCAGTTTCAACGAACTGCGCCTCGGCACCGCGACCCGCAACGAATTCCGCATGCAGCCGTACCAGCAGTGGGATCTGCGGCTCACCCGTCAGGTTCCCGCCAGTGAAATCCTGTCGGCCGACTTCAGCGTCGACTTTCTCAACGTGTTCAACAACCGAAACTGGGACTTTCCCTTCACCAATATCGACAGCCCCTACTTCGGGATTGTCCGCACCGAAGGCCTGCCGCGCACCTTCCAGGTCTCCCTGCGCCTGATCTTCTAGAGACCGACAGACGTTCGCGGAGCGTGGGACAGACGATCCTGCCTGTCCCGAGTAGCTGTCTGTCCAGAAGTAGAGACAGGCGCTCTCGCCTGTCGCCGCCGTCAGGCGGCCCTTGCCTGCTTCCCAATCCAGGGCCGCCGCTGGTACCTGGGCTGCGGCCCACGCTTGTGTGGCGAGTCCAAACGCGGGAACAGGAGGGCCTCCGCTTCGCTTCGGCCGACAGGCGAGAGCGCCTGTCTCCACCTGGAGAAGGCCAAATTCCGTGGGGCAGACAACTTTGTCGGTACTGGACCCTGGTCCCATCGATCCGCAGCGCCCTGGCCAATCTGGCCAAAAAGCTCAGGCAGGATTGCCTGTGCTGCGGGCGGTCAAAGCCGGACCGGTTCGTCCGATTCCTCGATTTGGTGAACGGGGGAGCTACTGGCAGGCTCATCCACAGCGGCACCCGGGACAAGGACCCTCTGCTTCACCAGAGTGCGTCCGACGCCGGTCCAATAACCCAGCCAGAAAAATCCGCTGAAAAGCAGGGCGAGCACCGCAACCGCCAGCGCGATGCTCCGCAAGCCGTGGAGATGGAAATCACCGACGCGGGACAATACACCAACCTCGAGCAAGGCACCTCTAAACCTTATCGGCCGCGGGTTCCCACTTGTGTATAGGAAGTGGGGCGGGCCTCCGGCCTGCCCAAACAAAAAGTGAAAAAAGCAAACGCCACGGGGCCCCCAATGACGACTCCAAAACCCGATCCACGTGGCGGCAGAACCCCGCCGCTGCCCTGGCGGGAGACGACGCCAATCCGACGGCCGATGCCCCGAGTACCGGCCGGAGGACCCACGCTGCCCCGGTCGGTTCTCCGCCATCCGGCCCAAGCCAGCCCCCGCGACAGGCCCGCTCATACGCGTGCTAAAATCGAAAAACAAACCCCTTTTCGCCACGGTAGCTCAGTTGGTAGAGCAGCGGTTTCGTAAACCGCAGGTCGTCGGTTCGAGTCCGACCCGTGGCTCCATACTTCGGCCCTGAACGGGGCCCCCATCCTTCCGATCCGTAATACTCCCGCCGCTCAGGAAGACCAGGCCAGCCGGAATTCCGGGTAGAGCGTCAGCCCGCCGCAGGCAAACAACGTCTGGCCGGTAATGTAGGAAGCTTCGTCGGAAGCCAGGAACGCGAAAACCGCGGCCATCTCGTCGGGCCTGCCGGCGCGGCCCATCGGGATATGGCTTTCGACTTCGTCGCGCTTCTCCGGATCGTCGATCCAGGCTTTGTTGATCGGCGTGACGATTGCACCCGGCCCCACCGCGTTGACGCGAATGCCGCGGCCGGCGTATTCGAGCGCCAGCGTCTTGGTCAGGTTCCGCATGCCGCCCTTGGAGATCGAATAGCTCAGATAGAGCGGCTTGGGGATGATCTCGTGGACGCTCGAGTCATTGACGATCACGCCGCCGCCGTCGCGCGCGAGAAAATGCTGGATGGCTTCGCGCGAGCACAGGTAGGCGCCCTTGAGGTTCACTCCCAGGATCTTCTCGAAGTCCTCGACCGTGCTTTCGTCGCTGGCGGCCTCGCTTTGAATGCCGGCGTTGTTGATCAACACGTCGAGGCGTCCGAACGCGGCCAGCACTTGTTCGAACATCCCTTTCACGGATTCTTCCCGAGCCACGTCGGCTTGCACGATCATGTGCTTGGCGGAGCCGTGGCCCGCCGCTCGCTGCGCGTCTTCGACCAGGGCCGCGGTCTGTTGGGCCTCGTCCGCGCTGCGGGAGTAATTGATCGCGACGTTTGCGCCTTCCTGGCCGAAACGTACGGCCACCGCCCGGCCGATGCCGGTGGAGGCGCCGGTGACAAGAACGCTTTTACCTACAAATCGGTCCATGTTGACTCCGTTCGCTCTTGGCGGATGCTCACATTCAGGGAATGGTTACAGGCCACCGCCGGCTGAAACTCGTGGCTTGGTTTGGCGGATTTTGCGAGGCCGGCACCCCGGAGAGAACAACAAGCGCCGGCGCCGGGATGGGGCCCCGGCCCCGGGACGCTCCTGGGCATCGCGGCCAGGGGTCAGGCTTCTTCGGCTACCTTGAGCCACTGCAGCGGCCGCTCGACGCCGCTGGGGAGCTTCGTGGCGCGATCGCCCTGGGCAAGACCCACCTGCTGCGACGTCAGATTCTGGACCTCGGTGAGGTCCACCGCGCGCAAGTCGACGCCCGACAGCACGGCGTCGCGAAGATTGGCCAGGAACAGTCTCGCCTGGCTGAGGACCGCGCCCTGCAGGTTGGCCCACCCCAGGTCGACTTCGCGCAGATTCGCGCCGGCCAGCAAGGCGCGGCTCAGGCTCGCTCCAAACAGGTTGGCGGCGGCTAAGTCGGCGCCGGTCAGGTCGGTTTCGGTCAGGTTCGAGCCCCCGAGGTTGGCCCAGATCAGGTTTGCGCCGCGGCACTGCGCCTTGCGCAGGTCCGCCTGGTGCAGATTGGCGCCGCCCAGGTTGGTCCAGGTCAGGTTCGCCTCGCGCAATTTGGCGGCGCTGAAGTTGACGTAAGCCAGCGAGGCCCCCTGCAGGTCCATCCTACTCAGGTCCGCTTCGCTCAGGTCGGGACGCTCCTGCGGGTTCTGCGAACGCCAGCGGTTCCAGGTGGCTACGCCCTGCCGCAGGATGTCGACGTGCTGTTGGTTCGCCATGCCAGGGGCTTCCGCCCAAACCGTCGCGCCGAACTACGATTATAGAGCGCCGCCGAGCCTCGTCACCTCAGGCACTGTCCTGAGCTTCTCGTCGGCATTTTCCCCAGCAAGCGACAGCCGGCCTCCGCACTGCGCCGCGACGCCGCCAGATGTCGCGTGAGAGTCGGCGCGGGGTGCCTACCGGGTCCGCCATGGAGCATCCTGAGCCCCTAGAGAAACCAGGTTGGCGAACAGCCGCACGCCTCCGGGAACGGCATAAGGCAACTGGCGGTACCAGGCATACGCGCAGTAAACGTAAAGCCCTTTGCCGTATTTCGCCACCAGCCAGCCGCCGCGCTGAGGTTCCTGCCCCGTATCGTGCGTCGACAGAAGGGGCTTGTAGGCCGGGTCCCAGCTCTCCAGAAACTTCGAGCCGCGCTGTTCGACCCAACCGTCGAAGTCCTTCACGGTGATCCGGTTGGGTGTGGTGAAGACCGGGTCTTGCGGATCGAGGATCTCCACCGGCGAATCCTGCTCGCTGACCTCCTCGGGGCGCTGGCCCATCACGTAGGGGTAGGGGCCGTAGTTGTGATCGTATTCGGGCGTGTTGTACTGCACCACCAGCACGCCGCCGTTTTTGACGTACTCCAGCAGGCGCGCGTTGTAAGTCGGAACGTCCTGGCGCGCGGCATAGGCGCGGATACCCAGCAGAATCGTGTCGTACTGCGACAGATCGCCCGAAGCCAGCGCGGCCGTATCGAGCAACTCCACCCGGGCACCGAGCTGCCCGAGGGTCTGCGGAACATCGTCCCCGGTGCCCATCACGTATCCGACGCGCAGCCCCGGGGCCATCTTCACGTCGATGACGCGGATGGTGTGCCGGGCGGCATGCGAAAGATAGACCGCCGGCAGGCCAGGATAGCTGATCGGCTCGAAGCTGGCGCTGTATTCGTGCCCGCCCGATGCCGCCACCGCCTCGAGCGGATAGTCCCCCACCGCGGCGCCGGCCGGGGCCTTGGCGGTGAATCGGAAATCGCGCTCCTCGCCTTCTTTTTCGAAGGCGAACTCCGCCGACTCGGGCTCGCTACTCCAACCCGGGGGCAGCTTGACCCGCAGAACCCCACGCGAACCGTGACTGGCGTTGTTGCGGACGACAACCGCAACAGAATAGTTGCGGCCGCCCAGCGGCAGAACGCCCGCTTCGGTGGGCATGCGCACCGCGACCGCCGGGCCGACCACCAGCGTCCGGCGGTGCTGCACACCGATCGTATCGACGAAGCTCGTCTGCACGTCCTGTTCGACGCTCGCCTCGACGCCCGCCACCGTGTAGGTCGCTCGCGCGCGCAGCGGCGCCGCCGGCAGCGGCTTGCCGAACGGTTTCGCATCCGGGGCGTATTGGTAATGCACATCCCAAACCGAGTCGCGGCTCCAGTAGGCCTTGGTCGGCGGCGCGTCGGCGGCGACGGTGACGCGATAGCGATTTTCGCCCGCCGCCTCCACCTTCCAGCCTGGCGGCGCGATCAGTTCGGTCTTGCTCAAGGCCGCCTTATTCGCAGCCGCTGCCGCGCCGGCCGCCGCGAAGAAATCGCAGCTCACCTCGAAGGTCTGGCCCGGAACCGCGACTTGAAACGTCTCGACCGGTTGGAAAGAAGCAAACGGCCCGGACGGGGCATGTTCGGGGGCGACCAGGGCGTCAAACGTGATGCCCAGAGCCTGCCCGAGCGCGAGCAGAAACTGGCGTTCCTTGATCTGCAGGTCCAGCGAGTCGTTCGACTGAAGTAGCTTGCGCACCGCTGCCAACCCCGCGGCCAGTGCGGGCGCCGCAGCTGCCGGGTCGGAGGGTGAAAAGCGCGCCCGCGCTTCCTGGACGTGCTTTTCAATCTCGGGATACTGCCCGATCGAAACATCCAGGCGATCGAAAAAACCGTTCTCCTTGTCGGGCATTCCCACCTGCGACGCCAGCAGCTTGTAGTACCGCACGGCGGGTCCGGGGCCGAGGATTCCTGATCCCGAACCTTGCGAGCGCTGGAAGCGCAGGCCCTCCCGCGCCATCTGCGCATAGCTGCGGCCCAGCATCGCGTCGTAAGCGCCGGCGTCGACCGCAACCGTCCAGTCCTCGTCCTCGCGCCGGTTGTCGGCGTAAAGCTTCAACGGCTGCCAGGGTTGCAGCCCCTCGCTGGCGAGCTCGGGAAAACGCGACGGATCGCCGGCCGCCTTGTAGGCTTCCTGCGCGATCAGGCCCGCCGCCTGATGCTGTCCATGGCCGTCGCGTGGACCACCGCGAAAACGCGCCAGAATGATTTGCGGTTTGGTGGCACGGATGATTCGGACGAAGTCGCGCAAAATCTCTTCGCGGTCCCAGGTGCGCAGCGCCTCGTCGAGGTTCTTCGAGAAGCCATAGTCCGCATAGCGGCTGAAGCGGACCTGGGCGCCGTAGTATTGCGCCGCCTTGCCCAGCTCGAGTGTCCGCAGCGCGCCAAGGCCGTCGAAGAAATCGCCGGTGACCAGGTTGGCGCCTGATTCGCCGCGCGTGATGGCGGCCAAGGTCACTTCCGCGCCATCCCCGCGGCTCAACAGAGTCAGCGTGCCGCCGTCTTCGTCATCGGGGTGAGCCGTCACGTGCATCACGCGCGCCGTGGTGCTGAGTTTTTTCAGCGTCTGCCACAGGCCGACAGCGCCAAGGTCTTCCTGAAGAGGTTCGGCCGCCGAAAGCGGGGCAACCGCTACCAGTGTCGCCACAATAACGGCCGCCAGCACGACTGCAGTGCAATACGCTCGCGGTGTTGCACGACACTTCGAAAGAGGACGGAAAACACCCCAGCCGGATAACATCATGGGACACATTATCCCCAGTTTCGAGCCAGATCTGCGGCCGCGCTGAGTCACAGCCGTGGCACAGGCAATCCTGCCTGCGCTGCCTCCCAGAATGGTGCATCGCCCGGGCCAATGCGGCCGGCCGACCCATCGTTTACGATGCGAGAAGCATGCCTCTCCTTCCACCACCCCGGGCTGTGCTCGCGCGGCTGGCTGTATTCTTCGGCGCGGCGACCGTCACTTCGCTGTTGTTCATCAATTTCTGCCACCTGGTATTCCAGTGCGGCTGCCGCTCGTGGTGGGCCGGCGCGGCCGACTCCTGCAACATCCACATGGCCGGCGTGCCGCATTGTCCATGGTGCGCATCGGGGGGCTTTGCCGGATATGCTGCGTTCGGCGTGATCGTCGCCGCTCAGGCGCTTGTTGCATTTTGGCCCGGAACGGCGGGCATCACCGGGCGTTTGTTCGGAGCCCTATTGGCTTTCCCGGTGGTCGGAGGGATCGCAGCGGTCGTGTCAGGGTTAGTGAGTGGATACTGGTGGGGATAGGCGATACGGCCGCAGCCCACGATCCACGACGTTCACTTACTTTTTTTGGAGTTGGTTTCCGAGTTCCCCGCCGTAGGAATTTTCGCGAGCACCGCCGCGAACAGGTCCGCCTTCTCGTTGGGTTTCTTCCGGGCGGCCGCTTTGGCGTGACGGTATTTGTGCTCGTTGTAGCAGGTGCGGCACTGCACCTTGGACGCAATTTCGTCAACGATCGAGACCACGGAGTGATTCGTGATCAACCTGCACTTGCTGCAGTAGTCGTCGATGATGTCGCCAAGGCGCAACTCGGACATGGAGGTGACCTCTGAACCGCCCGGGGGAAGACCACATTATCTCACACGGCGCAAGGGCCGCCGCACGTTTTTGCGTGAGAACGGGCGATTTCTTGGCCGCCGGCCCGCGAAATCGCTTCCCGAACCACCCAGGAAATCGCTTCGCGGCAAACCGGCCATCGCGCTTCCGAGGAGGGGCTTCCAAAGGGGAGCGGCGTGTGGGGAGCGCGGCCTAGTTTTTCGACAGGCAGTAGAGATAATCGGCCGTACGCAGAAAGATCTCGTTTCCGACCGCTACCGGGCTGGCCAGCGTGTGGCTGTCGAGGCGATTGACGGCAAGCACCTTGAACTCGTCCCCGGCTTGCAGCACCGTCGTCGCGCCGTCTTCGTTGGTGGCATACAGCCTGCCGTCGGCGAGCAGCGGCGACGCGCTGTAGGTGCCCGGCTCGATGCGCTGCCGGTCCCAGATGGTCGCGCCCGTCTTGGCGTCGAAGCAGACTACGATCCCGCGGTCGCTCACCACGTAGATTCTCTTGCCGTCGCTGGTCGGCGTCGGAACGTCGGAGCCCAGGTTGTTTTTCCAAAGCAGGTTGGTCGAGGTAATGTCTCCGTGGCCGCCGGCGCGGAAGGCGATGAACGGCTTGCCGCGCGTGCTGGTGGTGTAGACGGCGTCGTCCACCACCAGGGAAGAAGCGATGGTGCGGTAGAAGCGCTCCTGGTGCGGATTGAAACCGCCCATGCGCCAGATCTCCTGGCCGGTTTCGAGATCGTGGCCCGTTACGTAGTCGCCGCCCGAGACAACCAGTTGCAGCTTGCCCTCGACGCGCACCAGCGTCGGCGTCGAGTAGCTGTCGGGCGATTCAAACTGCGCGTCGGTGGGGCGAACCACCTTCCACACCGTCTTGCCGGTTCTTTTGTCCACCGCGAACACGTAAGAGGGCGCGTCGGTTCGCTTGCCGTGAAGCACCTGGACGTAGAGGCGATTGCCGTGCAGCAACGGCGAGGACGCGTAGCCATGGCTGAGCCCGAATGGGCCGTAGTCCTCTTGGATATCGCGCCGCCAGACGATGTTGCCTTCGTAGTCGAGGCAGGTCAAAATCCCGACGCCGGTCATGATCCAGACATGGACTCCGTCGGTGACCGGCGAAGGCGACGCCATGTTCTGCTTGCGGTAGATGCGGTTGCCGTGGCTCACCGCTTTCTGCCAGCGGATACTGCCGTCGCTACGGTTGACGGCGAGCAACAGAATCTTGTCGGGCTGCCCCGACGAAATGTGCGCATCGTCGATGTCGCGCGACGACGATGGACGGTCCGAGCGGTAGATTCTCGGCTCGTGGAACCCCTGTTCGGCCGAGGTGACAAAGACAGTGTTCTCCCAAACAATCGGTGTGGCCGCGCTCCAACTGGGCAACTCCGCCCGCCACTTCACGTTTTGGGAGGGGCCCCAGGTCAACGGAAGATCTTTCGCGGTCGGGTTGGAGCCGTCCAAATGCGGCCCGCGCCATTGCGGCCAACTCGACACGCTCCCGCCACCCATCAGGGCCGTGGCGGCCGCCACCAACACGATTCCAGCAAGTTGAAAAGACTTTTTCACTCGATTTCGCTGCTCGGGCGCCGTTGGGTGGGGGCATGATAACACAGCCCCGCAACCTCGCCCCTTGTTGAAGTGGCGCTGCCGGCACCCCTCAGGTTTCTCTCATTTGTGAGCGTCCCTGAGGCACATCTGGGGCATGTTCCTTCGCCCGAAGACGCCGTCGCCCACCGGCGGGAGCATCTCCTGCCGAGCAAGGCCCCCGCCACCCATCCGGGGCCGCAAGGTTCCCCGCAACGCTGCCGCTAAAATGCTGCCTCTGTAGCCGTCCTGTTATCATCAAACGTTTAGGTGGATCGATGGGCAAGCTCTTTCAGGTCGGCGTAGTTGGGTTCACGGGGTACAGTGGCGCCGAACTGTTGCGGATTTTGAGCCGCCACCCCAACGCCGAAGTGACTCTGCTCGAGCACCGCAGCGAATCGGCCGACGACTGGACCGTGAACGGCAACCGCTTGAAACGGCGTCCCCTGGCGCCCGAGAAGCTGAAAAATTCCGGCCTCGACGTCCTGCTTCTCGCCACCGCGCCCGAGGTTTCGATGGATCTGGTGCCGGCGGCGTTCGCGGCCGGCGTCAAAGTAGTCGACCTGAGCGGCGCTTTCCGCTTGCGCACCGCCGACAACTTCCAGCGTTGGTACGGGTTGGAGCACAAACGCCCTGATCTGCTCGTCGAGGCGGTTTACGGGCTGCCCGAATTCTTTCGCTCGGTGACCAAGGTGGCGCGGCTGGTGTCGAACCCCGGCTGCTATCCCACCGCGGCGAACCTCGCTTTGCGTCCCTTGGTGATGGGCGGCGTGCTCGATCATAAGGCCGGCATCATCTGCGACGCCAAGTCGGGCGTGAGCGGCGCGGGTAAGAAGGCCTCCGGCAAGACGCATTTTTCGGCGGTGACCGAAAACCTCTCCGCCTATGCCGTGCTGACGCATCGCCACGTGCCCGAGGTGCTGTTGACTTCGGATCTCGAGGAGAAGGAGTTCAGCTTCACGGCGCAGCTTCTGCCGGTGCACCGCGGAATTCTCGAGACGATCTATGCGCGGGCCCGCAAGGGCGCTACGCGCAAGGACTTCGAGGAGATCTACCGCAAGGCCTACGGCAAAGAGCCTTTCGTCCGCGTCTATCCCGAAGGGAAGTTTCCGTCGCTGCAGTCGGTGGCTTACACCAACTACTGCGACCTCGGGATTCAACTCGACGCCAAGACGCGCCGGGTCGTGATCGTGGCCGCAATCGATAACCTGGTGAAGGGGGCGGCGGGCCAGGCCGTGCAAAACATGAACCTGATGTTGGGTGTTCCCGAGACAACCGCGCTGCTCTAGCCGCGGCAACGGCTAGCGCACGGGAGAGTCGGCGGGCTCCAGCCCGGCCGCGCTGCCTCTCGGGTCGTGTGACGTATCCACGGCAAAACCCGAACTCCTCGCCACAAACCACCTCTCGATCGCCTGTTGGGGAAGATACTCTCGTGAAACTGCTCATCAAGGTTGGCGGAACGCTGATCGACTCCGCCGATAGCCGCTACCTCCTGTCACTCCAGATCGCCGCCCAGGCCAACAAGGGCCATCGCACGGTGGTGGTCCACGGCGGCGGCAAGCAGCTCAGCCGCTACCTGGAAACGCGCGGGTTTTCCAGTGAATTTCGCGGCGGACTTCGCGTGACGCCGCCCGAGATCCTCGAAGCCGTGGTGCGCGTGCTGGCCGGCGGCGTCAATCACGATTTTGTGGCCGACCTGCAGCAGGCGGGGGCGCGTGCCGTCGGCCTTTCGGGCATTGATTCCGGCCTTGTGCATGCCGTCCAGATGTCCCCCGAACTCGGCGCGGTGGGCTTGGTCGACCGCGTCGATACCGCGCTGCTCGATTTGTTGACTACGCATGGCTACGTGCCGGCGGTGGCCTGTATCGCCGGCAGCCGCCTGGGGTCCGTCTTTAACGTCAACGCTGACCAGATGGCGGTGGCGTGCGCGGCGCACTACCTCGCCGACCGCTTGATCTTTCTCACCGACGTCGAAGGCGTTCTCGACGAAAACGGCGTCCGCCTGCCCCAACTGAGCTGCCGCGAGGCCGGCCTGCTCATCGAGCGCGGCGTGGCCAAGGGCGGCATGGAAGCCAAGCTGCGCGCGGCGACCGCCGCCGTGGCCCAAGGCATCCACGAAGTGCGTATCGTCGCCGGTGCGCGGCCGAAGGTCCTGGAGCGCGTGCTGGCCGGCGAGGATGTCGGCACCGCGCTCGTCCGCGACCGCTGAGCACCGCCAAGCCGGATTCGGCAACCTCCTTCCAGCAGAGTTTCGTTCCTCGCGGCGAGCCGTAGGGCGCCGTTGGCCGGACCCTTGTCTTGTGTAATCCAGTTTACTGTACGGCCCTTCGTCGAGTGTCGCGGTCGAATCTGTATTTTTAAGGAAAAGTCCTTGAAAAACCGCAGAAATGAGCTACCCCGCCCGCTCGCCGCGGCATCGGACCAGAGCGCCCGCCAGTCCCTCGTATCCGTTCCTTGACGGATGTGTTCTCTAATTATTGCCTTAATTTTTAGAATAAAACCACTTGCTATTTTTTCTAATAGTATATAATTTCGATCACAACTCCGGCATGGAAGAGCTGGAAGCAGGGAAGGGAGAAGGACTTGAGGACCCAGGTAGTCGAACTCAATGAGGCGGTGGGGAGGCTGTTGACGGCCCCCATCTTTCAAAATGGATCGGGAAAGAAGCTGTTGGCCAAGGGCCACCTGATCCGCGAGGAGGATATCCGGTTGTTGCTCACGGTCGGGCAGCGCCAGGTGGTGGTGGCCCAACTGGACGAAAACGACATTCCCGAGGAAGAGGCGGCGCTCGCGGTGGCATCCGAGAGCGCCTGTGGCAGCATGGAAATTCACATGGCTGCCGGCGGCAGGGCCAACCTGGTCACTACCGAAGATAGCTGTTTACTCGTGGACGATAGTCTGCTCGAGGAGATCAACTCCTCCGGATGCGTCACCCTGGCGACGCTCTCCAATCTGGCGTTTGCGGGAGCGGGCCAACGCGTGGCGACGGTCAAAACCGCGCCCTTCTCGGTGCCGCGGGACGAGTTTCAGCGGGTCACCCAACTCATCCGGCAGCGCGGCCCAATTCTGCAGGCGCGTCCCATCCGCGATCCCACCGTCGCCGTGCTGTATACCGACCCGCGCAACGCCGAGCGCTCGCGGCTGCTGTTCGAAGGCATCATGAAAACCCGCCTGGACCGGCTGCACACCACGGCCACGTTCGCGCTTTCCGCGCTGGAGGAGGAAGCTACTGTGGCTCGGGGATTGGAGTGTCTGCTCCGCGCCCGCCCCACCTTGATTCTGGTCGCCTCGACCACCGCCCCTGCCGGTCCCGATGATGTGGTGGGCTGCGCGGTACGCCGCGTCGGCTGCCAACTCGAACGCTTCCTGGCTCCGGTCGAGCCCGGCAACCTGCTACTGCTCTGCTATGCGGGGGATACGCCGGTGGTTACCGCCCCCGGCTGCTTCCGTTCCCCCAAACCCAACGTGGTCGACCTGATCTTGCCGCCGTTGCTGGCGCGCTACCGCGTCACGGCGCGCGAGGTCGCGGCCCTGGGCCACGGGGGGCTGCTCCACTAACCAAACCGTAACCAGCCATCGGTGCGGCGAGTGATATCCTGCGGGAGTCGACCTCGTCCGGCAGCGGGCCCGTGATCCCCACGCTCGGCCCGCTGCCCGGTGGCACGATTGTCACGATCGTGCTAAGGTGTAGGCGGACCCGCCTATGCACATCCCCGACGGCTTTCTGGCGCCACCGGTGTGGGCGACCCTCGATGTCGCCGCGATTCCGGTGGTCGGCTATTTCCTGCGCCGGACGCAGCGAACCTTCGAGCAGTCGCGCATCCCCCTGTTGGGCGTTCTGGGAGCCTTCGTTTTCGCCGCCCAGATGATCAACTTTCCCATTTGGGCCGGCACTTCGGGGCATCTGGTGGGCGCGGCCCTGCTGGCGCTGACGCTGGGCCCTAGCGCCGCGGTGGTGGTCATGACCGCCATCCTCGTTGTGCAGTGCCTGGTGTTTCAAGACGGCGGCCTGCTGGCCCTCGGAGCCAACATATTCAACATGGCGATCATCGGCGTCTTGGTCGGCTACCTGCCCTCGATCTGGCTTCGCCGCCGGGCCGGGTCGCAGCGCACTGCCGCCTTCCTGGGCGGCTGGCTCTCGCTGGTGGCCGGCGCCTCGTTCGCTTCGACCCAACTGTGGCTGTCCCAGGTCGCCCCTCCGGGTCCGCTGTTCGCTTCCATGATTGGAATCCATGCCCTCACTGGTTTAGCGGAAGGCGCCATCACCGCCGCCAGTCTGGCCGCCATTGAGCGGCTCAATCCCGGGTTTGTGTTCGCCAACGGCCGGCCCACGGGGGACTCTGGAGCCGTGGTTGAGAAATCGGTGGCCGGCGGGCGAGTCGCCGTGACGGGCCAATAACGGTTGTTTCTGGACGACTGGCCCGCGTAGTGCCAATCCGCGGTTAGCATGACCAAGACGACACGTCTGTTCCTATTCCTGACCGCCGCCCTGGTGCTGCTGGGGGTGCTGGTGGCGTCGTCGCTGCCCGACGGCCTGGAGCACGTCGCCGGCATATTGGGCTTTGCCGGGCAAGCCGCGCCGCAGGCTGCCTGGAGCCCCTTTGCCGGCTACCAGGCGGCTTTTGTCAAAGGTTCGTGGCTGGCGCAAGTCACCGCCGGCCTGGTGGGTGTCGGGCTGATCTGGGCGTTCGCGCTCCTGCTGGGCAAGACCCTCAAGAAGAAGGGGGACGGCTAGGCGTGCATCATCAAGCCCTGGATCGCTGGAGCCGCCTCGATGGGCCCCTGCATCGCCTCGATGCGCGCCCGAAGGTCCTCGCCACGCTGGCCGTCCTGTTGTCCGTCAACCTGACCCCGCCTTACGATACGGCTCTTTTCGTGGCTCACTTTCTGCTGCTTTGCGTCGTTTGTCTGTTCGCCCGCCTGCCCTGGTGGAAGGTGCTGGCGCGCGGCTTGATTGTGCTGCCGTTTGTTGGGGGAGTCGTCGTTCTCAACCTCGCCGGGGGCGACCCCGCGCGGGCCTGGGCCGTGCTGGCCCGCGGCTATCTGTCGGCCGTCGCTGTCTTGCTGCTGCTGGCGACGACGCCGTTTCCGAAACTGCTGCGTGGGCTGGAGTCGTTGGGCGTGCCGCGCTTCTTCGGCATGATCCTGCACTTCGTGTATCGTTACTTGTTCGTTCTGTTCGAACAGGCGCACAACATGCGGCGCGCCAGCCGCTGCCGCGCCCCCAGGGGGCAGCGCCGGTCCCTGTTCCAGGCGGCGGCGGGAGCCGTTGCGGTGCTATTCGCACGCAGCTACAGCCGCGCCGAGCGCATTCATCAGGCGATGCTGGCGCGGGGATTCCAAGGGCATTTTGAACTGCTCGAAACGCCCCAGGCCGGCTTGCGCGACTGGGCTGCACTGCTGCTGACCGTGGGGTTCCTGGCGCTGTTGCGCACCGTGCCCTGAACTCGGAAAATAGCGCGGCATCGAGCGCCGCCGCGTCGCTTGATCGCGCCGCCGGCCGCAGCAGGATGAGGACTCGAGATGGAGCCGGTTGTCGAAACCGTTGATCTGCGATTTAACTACCCCGATGGGACTCCGGCTCTGCAGGGAGTCGATTTCTCCCTCCACGCCGGCGAGACGGTGGGCGTGTTCGGCGCCAACGGCTCGGGCAAGACCACGTTTCTGCTGCACTTGGTCGGTCTGCTGCAAGGCAGCGGCAGGATCCGGGTTTGCGGCCAGGACCTGGACTCCTCGACCATGAGCCTGGCCCGCCAGAAGATAGGCGTGCTGTTCCAGGATTCCGACGATCAGTTGTTCATGCCCACGGTCGAGGAGGATGTCGCCTTCGGGCCGCTGAACATGGGCCTGTCTCCGGCCCAGGTCCGGCTGCGCGTCGAGCAATGCCTGGAACTGGTCGGCATGCAACACGCTGGTTCGCGCGCGCCCTATCACCTCAGCGCCGGGGAGAAACGCCGCGTCGCGCTCGCCGGAGTGTTGGCGATGGACCCCGCAATCATCGCGCTCGACGAGCCGGCGACGTTCCTCGATCCGCCCGCCCGCGCGCAACTGCTGTCAATTCTCTCCGCCTTGCCTCAGGCCAAGCTCATTGTCACTCACGATGTCGACCTGGCGCGCGCGCTGGCCTCCCGGGCGGTGTTCTTCGAGCGCGGCCGCATTGCCGGCAGCGGCAACGTCGAGTCGATCATCGAACGATTTCAATGGGATACAGCGCCCGCACTGCGCCCGCGATAGCCCTTGACTGATCCCCCACGCCCGGGTCGAACACCAAGGCGAGCCGAAACCGGCAGCCGAGTCCTTTGAAGCTCGATCTGGGTAGCTAACCGCTTTCCCTTCTTCGTGGTCACAAATTCGTAGCTTTTCCTTGTCTGGAAATTCACCGGAAAGCCACGGGGACGCAATCGACCGTTGCTAACCTCGAACGGCGATGGAGTTGGCGTTTGCCCTAGCCCTTTTGGCGGCTCTGGCCCGTATTGCCGACGAAGCCCGGCGCCGCCATTTTCCCTACCCACACCGCTGGAAGTGGACGTTGGGATGTGTCCTGGCCGTCGTGGTTGGCTGGACGGCACGCTGAACGCCTGACTCGGACCGTACAGATTTCAACCACCGGACCGCAGCCCCAATTCGCTGGGGGAAACTCAGCGCCCCGGTAGACGGAAGTCCCGAGCCGTGTTGGCAAGGCTTGGATGCCTCGGCCGGCACCGCCGTGGACTCTTGAAATCTCTGATTGCCCACTGAAATTGCCCCGTCGCGACCAAGCGGCGGGGCGTTTTTTCTCGAGCCTCCGACGTTCCGTTCGGCCTGTTTTCCGTCCCTTCGCCCGTACATGTCCCCACGGCCACGAGCCGCTGGGCCAGATAGACGTGGGACAGACAATTCTGTCTGTCTGGGCGAGGCCGCCCTCCAGGTCGGCCCTGCCGACCGGACTCCCACCTCGCCGTTTTGTGCTATTCCAAGGAGAGATGAGCCCGATTTGTCGGAAGCCGGGTTCCACCGGGGAACCCGCGGCACTCCGATCTCGTAGCTCTTAGCAGGTCGTTCACTACGCTGGCCAAGGTTGGGAGGTGGCGCGCAATGCTGACGTTTATTCTGTGGCTGATTCTGCTGGTGTTCTGCTGGCCGCTGGCGATCCTGGCCCTGATTCTCTACCCGCTGGTCTGGTTGCTGCTGTTGCCGTTCCGCCTGGTCGGCATCGCGGTGGGCGGCGTGTTGGAATTGCTGTGGGCCGTAGTGACCCTTCCGGCGCGGCTGCTGCGCGGCCCCAGCCGGGCCTGAGCCGGTCGTCCCCTACTCTGTCTCGATTGATTCCGGATTCAGCCGGTCCCACAGGACTGACTGGGCAGCGCGGCCAAGGGAGCCAGCGGCGCGGTCTATTCCTGCACAACCTTCGCCTTCTTGAGCCGCTCGAACTCTTTGGCGGCGACGCCGGCGGCGAGCAAGGTCGCACGAGTGTGCTCGCCCAGTTGCGGCGGCGGAGCCCCTAGCCGGCCCGGCGTACGGCTCAGCTTGGGGTACACGCCGAGTTGATCGTAGGTCCCACCCTGGGGATGCTCCACGGAAACAATCGTTCCCCGCGTCTGCAGGTGCTGGTCGAGCACCACGTCCGAGATGCTCTGGACGATCGTCACGCAGGCGTCCTTGTTGCGGAAGATCTCGAACCACTCGTGAGCTTCCTTGCGCTGGAAGATGCGGGTCAGCTCGGCGATGATCACCCGCTGGCGGTCTCCTTCGGCGAACTGGTCCTCAATCAGGTCGGGTCGCTCGACTTCCTTGCACAAGGTGGCCCAGTGTTTGGGTTCCAGGGCGCCCACCGAGATCCAGCGCCCGTTGCGGGCGGCGTACACGTTGTAACAGGCGTAGCGGCCGAACAGGCGGTCCTTGCCGCGCAGCGGCGCCCGCCGGCTGGCGGTATAGTTGGCCAGCGGGGCAGCCAGCAGGCCGATGACGCCGTCGAGCATCGCCACGTCGACGAACTGGCCTTGCTTGGTCCGGTCGCGCGCCCGTAGCGCCATCAGGATGCCGATGACCGCTGGCAGCGCCCCGCCGGCCAGATCGCCGATCTGCACGCCCGGAATCAACGGCGCCCCATCCGGGTTGCCCAGCAGTTCCAGCAGCCCGCCGACCGAAAGGTAGTTGATGTCTTGCGAGGAAAGCTTGGAATAGGGGCCTTCCTGGCCGTAGCCGGTAATCGAGGTGTAAATCAGCCCTTTGTTCAGCTTCGACAGCTTGTCGTAGTCCAGCCCAAGCTTCTTCATTTCGCCATGGCGCATGCCCTCCAGCAGCACGTCGGCCTTGGCGACGAGCTTCAGGAAGGCCGACTTCCCACGCCGGTCTTTGACGTTGAGGGCGACGCTCTTCTTGCCGCGGTGCAGCAGCGTGAAGACGGCCCCAACGTCGTGAATCATGGGCGCGGTGTGGCGCGATGGATCGCCCAGGCCCGGTGTCTCGACCTTGATCACCTCCGCTCCAAAGTTTGCCAGCAGAAACGTCGCCGCCGGCCCCGGCAGACGCTCGGTCAGGTCGAGAATCCGGATGCCGTCCAACGGTAAGGGCGGGGCGGTCTGCTTCTTCGCCGTTCGGGATTTCTTGTTGGCGGACATATTGAGCGGTCGATGCGGATCCTTGAAATCAGCAGGTGATACACCGGACGAGTCTCAGTGGTCGATGTCACGCCGGAGGCGGGACCTACCAGCAAGAACACCTCAGACAGCGATTGCCTCACCAAACAGCGGAGTCGCGCCAAGGCCCGGAACGGTCCTGGGAATCGGTAGGAATCAAAAGAAGCGGCGGCACTAGATCGCCGTTCCGCCCCGGCGGATAGACCCTCGTCGTTGACGCACAGCCTTCGGCCCCATTCCTAGAACCAACCGACAACCGGGATGACGAACAGCTTAGCGGATTTTCAGCGATTCCGGTAGTCGATTTCCGGGAAACCAGCGGCCGAGACGTCCCGGAGCACCCACCGGCCAGTCAACAGCCACCTCATGGGAGTCTCGCGGTGTGGGTCGGGGATGCCCGGACGAGCCTGCGCAAATAACTACATGCATAGTTTTTCGGTGGAATTGAACCAGGGCCGGGCGTCTCTCCCCAAATTGAGCCGACGCCGATAGGGCCAAGTGGCCTGCGTTTCCCTGGCCCGCTGGCTCCGCTGCCCTTGCCAGAGTCCCTCAATTTTCCGAATATCCTGCTGCTGTGATAAAGCCGACGCACAACCTTGGGCCGTTTCACCCTGGAGTCTTTATGGGAAAAACTATAGTAATAGTTTTTAGGGACGGCCGCAGGGTACAGCGGCTCGCCGAACGGGTAGGGGAGCATGGACGCGGCCGGAAAGTGGCATCCGCCCCCAAAGACAAAACCGCGGCCCATTCGCCCGAAGGTTCCAGGGAACCTCCGAAGGACTGGGCCGCGGTCATTAGCGGCGTCGTGGACAATCGTTAGTACAAAAAATCGCTTCGCTTACTCTTGCCCGGTTCGAGCCTGGAGATTGTCGCCGTCGACTGCGGCGGCAAACAACCGAAGCTCCACCCGGCGGTTCTGCTCGCGGCCTTCGCGAGTCTTGTTGTCGGCCACGGGCTCGACGTCACCCACACCGAGCACATGCACCCGATAGAGCGGGATCTTATGCTCGACGGTCAGGTATCGCACTACGGCGTCAGCGCGCTTTTGGCTGAGCTGCAGGTTGTAGTGGGCATCGCCGGTAGAGTCCGTGAATCCGCGGATCTCGATGACGTAGTTCTTGCGGTCTTGAAGGCCCGCAGTCGCCTCGTCGAGGGCGGCTTTGGCGTCATCGTTCAGTTCGAAGCGATTGAAGCCGAACTGCACCGCCTTGGTGGCGACGAGGTGATAGTTGTCGAGGTTCTCGATTTTCTGATTCAGGCCTTCGACACGCGTCTCGTTGTTGTCGGCAATTTTGCGCGCGCTGTCGGCGCGGCTGCCGGCATCCTGAGCCTGCCGCCCGGCTTCCTGGGCCTGGCGCGAAGCGTCCTCGGCTTTGCCGTCGGCGGCAGTCGCGCGCTCCTCAACGCGGGCGACGTCCTTCTGGACGCCTTCGATGCTGGTACGGTTCTCGTTACTGGCCTGCTCGACTTTGCCGACGCGCTGGTCGACGGGATCCAAGGTCTTGTTTACATAACCCTTGGTGGCGCAACCGGCGCTAAGCATCGTCAGAGCCGCGGCGCTCAACGTCAATACGGTCATTCGTGGAGTGCTCATATTTACCCTTCCTTCTCCCAGAATGGAGATTGCTATCGAGCTAGAAATTTGCACGCTGCGGGCCAATTTTGCCGAAGGTACTATATCCTTTTGATTTGAAAGGGGCTGCCGCGAACTCACTAGCAAATCCGGGCGGTTGTTAACCTCTTCGAAACTGCGCGATTGAGTAAAACTTACACGGATTTTACAGCCCTCCCCGACAGTGGCCGCGGAGCCGCCAAGGATGATACGGTGTTTCTGGGGAGCCGGGCCGGGGGGCCGGTTCGGCAACCGCCAGAGCAGTGAGGAATAAGCCATGATGTCTCGACGCGATCTATTGTCCCGAGCCGCCGTGCTGGCCGCGGCGGCGGGAGCGGCCCGCGACGGGCTGGCCCAGCAGGGGCAAATCAAGCCCGCTGTGCTGATCACCATGCTGCCCAAGCAGCTACCCTACCTCGATCGCTTCAAGTTGGCGGTCGACGTGGGCTTCCACAACATGGAAGTGCAGACCCTCGACGACGACAGCGAGGCCCACAAGGTCAAGGAAGCGGCCGACAAGGCCGGCCTGCGTATTCACTCGGTGATGAATATGCGCCACTGGGACCATCCCTTGTCGAGTCCCGATCCCAAGGATGTGGAGTTGAGCCTGGAAGGCATGCGGACTTCGCTGCGCCAAGCCAAGATCTACGGAGCCGACGCGGTGCTGCTGGTTCCGGCCGTCGTCCGCGAAGACACCACCTACGAGCAGGCTTGGGAGCGTTCGCAGACACAGATTCGCAAGCTGATTCCGGACGCGGAAAAGGTCAAGGTTGAGATCGCTCTGGAAGAGGTGTGGAATAAGTTTCTGCTCACGCCCCGCGATTTCGTCCAGTATGTCGACGAGTTCAAGCATCCGCTCATCAAGGCCTACTTCGACGTCGGCAATATCGTGCACTATGGAATCCCTCAGCAGTGGATCCGCGCCTTGGGCAAGCGGATTGCGAAAGTGCACTTGAAGGACTATTCGCGGCGACGCGGTTTTGTCGACCTGGGCGACGGCGACGTCAATTGGCCGGAAGTGCGCAAGGCATTCGCCGACGTCGGCTATACGGGCGTGGCGACGGCGGAGCTTCGCGGCGGCGACCGCGAGTACCTGGCCGACGTTCTGAAGCGGATCGAACGTCTGCTGGGCATTACCAGTAGCTAGGGATCTTATCCGGCGAATCCGCGAGCCGCCCGGGCGGCAGAGCCGGCGGCTTCGAAGGGATTGGCCCCGCGGGAGGTGCTTCGCGGGGAAGCGAGGACGATTTCGCAGTGAGTGAACGACTGGGCGAACTGACTCTGAATCTGTTGCGGATTGTGGTGGGCCTGACGTACATGCCGCACGGCGCACAGAAGCTATTTGGCATCTTGGGCCGCGAGGCCGTCCCGTTGATGAGCTTGTTCGGCTTGGCCGGCGTGCTGGAGTTTGTTGGCGGCATGCTGATTGTGCTGGGGGTCTTCACGCGGCAGGTAGCCTTCGTGCTGTGCGGCGAGATGGCGGTGGCTTACTGGATGGCGCATGGCCGTCAGGCTTCGATGCCGCTCGCCAATGGCGGAGAGCTCGCCGTGCTGTATTGTTTCGTGTTCCTGTTCCTGTTCGCCAACGGCGGCGGAGATTTTTCGGTCGACGGCTGGCTGCGTCACCGTAAGTCCTAGCGGACTTCTCCCGGCGGATGCGGACGCGAGGGCGGAAAACATGGCGGAAGACACGCAATGGGCATGACCGTGCAGCACGGTGAGGCTTTCGCCAACGACCCGCCCGAAGGCCCGGCGGTGCGGGGTTTTTTGCATTGTCCGCAGCAGGGCAACGGGGACGGCTGGGTGCTGACGCACGGCGCCGGAGGCAACAGCGGCTCGCGCCTGCTGGCCGGCCTTGCCGCGGTCGTTCGCCTCCGCGGGCATCTGTGTGTTGCGCTGCGATCTTCCGTTCCGCCAGGACCGCCGTCAGGGACCGCCCTGGCCGGCCGGCGCCGCCAAAGACCGCCAGGGTTTACGCGCGGCGATGAGCGCGCTGCGCTCGCGGGTTCCCGGGCGAATGTTTCTCGGAGGGCAATCCTACGGCGGCCGTCAGGCAACCATGCTGGTGGCGGAGGCCGGCGCCGTCGCCGATGGCCTCGTGCTGCTTTCCTATCCGTTGCATCCGCCGAAATCGCCGGACAAGAAGCGGACCGAGCATTTTCCGCAGTTGCACGTTCCGGCGCTTTTCATCCACGGAACCAATGATCCTTTCGGAACTCCCGCGGAAATGGAAGCCGCTTTGGAGCTGATCCCGGCGAAGACCAAGCTGGTTTTGGTGGAAGGCGGCGTGCACGGCCTGGTGGCCAGCAAGGCGTCCGCCGCCGCTTTCGAGAATGTAACCTCGATGGTTCTTTCCGAGTTTCAGTCTTTCTTTGGGAATTGACTAGCGTCGGGGAGTCAGGCGATGGTTCTCTGTCAGCCCGCGAGAAGGCGGCGTCAGCCCCGGGAAGGGGCGTTTCCATCTTGATAGCCCACGGCCTCGGCCGTGGGCAAACGCCGCACCCGAATTCCTACCTTGGAGGGGGCGACGATGGCATCATCTCGATTGGCCGCTAGCTCACGCCGACCCCTGTGGACGCTTCGGCCCGCCGGCTTACGCCTGCGGCTCTGTCGTTTGGATTCGAGAGAAACGCGGCCGCGGCTTCGTGGATTCGACTCTTGCTCACTTCACTTCGTAGTGTTCGAGACGCAGCGCCGAGACCGCGAAAATGTACATCGCGAAAATCTCCAGCGCAAACGCGGGGAAACCGAGAAAGCCGAGCACGGGCATTTCGAAGATGCGGTACTGCTCCAGAATCGGGAACAGGTAGATCCATTTCGCCGACGCCCAATAGTTCCAGAATTCCCACAGGATGCCGCATACCAGGCCCGCCAGCAGCAGCGCCCACAGCCTGGCTCGATAGCCCTGCGCCAGGTCGCCCCACAGGCTCGGCCGGCGAGCGCGGTAGTTCAGTGGATCGACGACGATGATGAAGCCCAGCCAGACCAGGGCGAACAGATAGGCCTGCACGTCGAAGGGAACCAGCAGCGGAACGGTCAGCATCAACAGGCCGGCCACGATCCAGCCGCCGGCGGATTTGCGCGGTTCCGGTGGGGCGGGGGCCGGCCCGCGCGCTCGAAACTGGGTCGCCAGCAGGAAGTCGGCGGTTTCCAGAACGACCGGCCAGATGGTCGCAAACGACCAGCCGTAGCCGGCGTAGCGCACCAGCTCGTTACGGGGCAGGCCGATGTAGACCCAGTTGCCCAACTGCTGGTTATAGGCCTCGAATACAAGCCACAGGAAGATGGAAAGCACGGCCATCCACACAAAGGCTTGGGGCTCGCTGCGCAGCAAGGATCGGCCGCGAACGCGAAACACCGCGGCGTCCATCGCGAGGATATACCCGGTCCAACAAATGGGCGTGAAATAGGTGGCCACCCAGGGCACGCCGGAAAAAAGCAGCACCTCGGCGACGGCGATAATGCCGAGCCCGGCCAGGCCATAGGCCGCAAACGGCGCGGCTCGGGGCGCCTTGAAGAACAGCGCGGCGAGCCAGACTACGGTGACTGCCGTGAACACCAGTCCGAGGATCACCATACGAGTTCAATTTACACCGTGCTTTCCCCGGCGGTGTTTCGCCGCGTTACCGACACGGTACGTTACCCTCGTAAGGACGGGCATGGAGCTACCTTTTCAGTTGCCCCTGAGCGCGGATCGGGAGCCGGACTTCGACCAGGTTCCCGACGCGCCGGGGGTTTTCCTGTTGCGCTTTGGCGAGGGCCGCCCCTACCTGGGCCGCAGCGGCCTGTTGCGGCGGCGGCTGAGGCGCATGCTGCGGCCGCGGGCGCAAGGCTCGCGGCTGGCAAACCTGGCGGCGGCGGCGCGCGAGGTTTCCTACCAACCGACCGGCTCGGCGTTCGAGTCAACGCTGGTGCTCTATGGACTGTCTCGGCAATACCTACCCGAAGACTACCGCCGTTTCCTCAAGCTGCGTCTGGCGCCGCTGGTCAAGGTGCATCTCAACAATCGCTTCCCGCGGACCTACGTCACCACGCAACTGACCCGCAGCCGGGCCCTGTTCTTCGGGCCGTTTGTGAACCGCGTCACCGCCGAGCGCTTCGAAAGCGCGTTTCTGGATCTGTTCAAGATTCGCCGCTGCCAGGAAGACCTCGACCCGCGGCCGGATCACCCGGGCTGCATCTACGGCGAAATGGAAATGTGCCTGCGGCCCTGCCAGGCGCGCTCGAGCGACACCGAATATCAAACCGAGGTGGGGCGCGTGCTTGATTTTCTGGGAAGCCAGGGCGATTCGCTGGTTCGCGAGATCGAGCAGGCCCGCGACGAGGCCAGCGGCGGGCTGGAATTCGAGGAAGCGGCCCGGCAGCACAAGCGCCTGGAGAAGGTCCGCGAGGCGCTCAAACTCAAAGAGGAACTGGCGCGCGACCTCGACGCGCTGTTCGCCGTGATTGTGCAGAAGTCGCTGCGGCCCGAGACGGTGGAGCTGTGGTTTGTGAATCAGGGCTTCCTGCAGCCCCGCATCCCGTTTTGCTTTGGAGTGGAAGACGGCCGCTCGGTTTCGCTCGACCGGCGGCTGCGCGAAGCGCTCAGCGAAATGGCGTTTTCCCGAGGCACATCGGCCGAGCGCGCCGACCACCTGGCTTTGCTGCGGCGCTGGTATTACAGTTCGTGGCGGGACGGCGAAATCGTGCTCGTCGACCGGCTCGACCGCATCCCTTACCGCAAGCTGGTGAACGCGATCTCGCGGGTGGCGGCGCGCAGCCGCGTCTGACGGGTCGAGGATCACAAGCGCTGCCGGCCCGGCGATGTTTCTGGAGCCGGCGCAGGACCGCCGAGGGAGGGGGTCAGTGCGCGCGCCGGCCCGGGAAGGGGAGATCGCGGTCGAGCACCCCGCCGCGGTCGCCTCCGACCGCGTAGCTGACCAGCGGCGACGCCATCAGGTGCAAAGCCAGGCCCAGGCCGAACCACACCTGCCAGCGCGCGAGCATACCGTAGTGCAGGGGAAAGAATGCAACCAGTTCCAGGTCGAAGCACCAGCGCCACAGGCAGATGCCGAAGCACAACAGGCCGGTGCCGGCGAGAATCAGCGCGAACATCAGCGCCTGGCCGCGGTTGGGGCGCCGCCCCGTAACGAGGTTTCGTTCCGGCGAAGTACGCAGCCGAACGAGCACGCGCATCATCATAAAAGTACCACAGAAGTACTATATCGGAGTACTAGATAAATCTTTAGCCTGAAAAACTATTTGGGGCTTGGGAAAGGGCGGATTGGCCACACTCACCGATTCAAACCGTTCTGGCAAATGGGGTTGGGCACGTGGTGGCGGGGACATGGGCGGTGGCAGCACGAATAGCCCAGCCGGTTACAAAGGGCCGCAGGTTTGGGAAACCCAGCCCTGCGCTACGGTCTGCCTCCGGATCCTGGCGCGGGGATTCCAGGGCCGGCCATCCGCCTTGCAGTCGGCTTGATACACTGGGGTTCGCCTCTCGGGGCGGTCGCCGCGCTGCGAGTCCTTTTCGAGACGCTAGGGGAACAAGAAGGTGGAAAAGATCAAAACCGCTGTCATCGGTACCGGGTTTGTCGGCCGTGTCCACGTGGAAAACATTCGCCGGCAGCCCGACGTGGAGCTTGCCGCCATCGCGGACCAGTCGAGCGAGTTGGCAAAACAGTTCGGCGAGCAACTGGGCATCGCCCGTGCCGTGGGGGACTATAAGGAACTTCTGGCCGACCCCTCGATTCAGGCCGTCCACATCTGCACGCCCAACAATACCCACTTTGCCATCGCGAAAGACGCCATCGAGGCCGGCAAGAACGTGATTTGCGAGAAGCCGCTGGCGATGAGCGTCCAACAGGCGGCGGGGCTGGTCGAGACCGCCAAGGCCAAAGGCGTGGTTCACGCCACCAGCTATAACCTGCGCTTCTACCCCAACGTGCAGCAGATGCGCCGCATGGTTCAGACCGGCGCCACCGGCGAAGTACTGGCGGTGCAAGGTACCTATTCGCAGGATTGGCTCTTCTTCGCGACCGACTACAACTGGCGTTTGGAGCCCGAGGTCGGGGGCAATTCGCGCGCCATGGCCGATATCGGCTCGCACTGGTGCGACATGGTCGAGCACGTCACCGGCATGAAGATCGCCGCGGTCTGCGCCGAGCTGGCGACCTGGCACCCGGTCCGCAAAAAGCCCAAGAAAGCCATCGAGACTTACGCTGGCAAGCTGCTCAAGCCCGAGGACTACGAGGACCGCCCGATCAACACCGAAGACTACGGTGCGATCCTGCTGCGCTTCGAAGGGCGGGCGCGGGGCGCGCTGACTATCAACCAAGTCGCGGCCGGCCGCAAAAACCGCCTGCTGATGGAGGTTTACGGCACCCAGTGCGGCATGGCCTGGGACGGTGAAAACCCCAATGAGCTGTGGATCGGCCGGCGCGAGGCCAACAACGAAATCCTGATCAAAGATCCTTCCCTGCTCGACGAGCAGGCGCGCACATTCGCCGACCTGCCCGGCGGCCACGCCGAAGGCTACGGCGACACGTTCAAGCAGTTTTTCCGCCGCTTCTACGCCGCCATTCGCGACCGCTCGAAGGCCTCGGAACTACCTACGTTCGAAGCCGGACTGCGGCAATTGCGTGTCGTCGAGGCGGTGCTGGCCAGCTCGAAACAAGGCGCCTGGGTGGAGGTATCCTAAGCCCTGGGGCGCGCCCCGCGAAGCTCACCGGTTGCGTTTGGCGGCCGATGCGGATGGGTTCGGCCGATCCGGGCCAAATCTGAGCCGGCGGCCCTTTCATCGCATGTTCACTGGCATCATTGAAGAAGTCGGCACGGTCGCGGAACTCACCGCGCTCGGCGCCGGCTCCCGGCTGCAGGTGCGGGCCGCGGAGGTTTTGTCGGACCTGCCGATTGGCGGCAGCATCGCGGTCAACGGCGTCTGCCTGACGGCCGTGGAGGTTACCGCGGGCTCGTTCGCCGCGGATCTGTCGCCCGAGACGCTGGAGCGCTCGAATCTGGGCGATCTGCGGCCGTCCTCGCGCGTCAATCTGGAACGCCCGCTGGCGCCGACCTCGCGCCTCAGCGGCCACATTGTCCAGGGGCACGTCGACGGCGCCGGCGAGTTCCTCGCGCTCGAGGAATTGGGGGACGGCAACTGGTGGCTGCGGGTCCGCGTGCCGCGCGAGTTGCTGCGTTATTTTGTCTACAAAGGCAGCATCGCTATCGACGGCATCAGCCTGACGATCGCCTCGCTCCAAGACGACGTCGTGGGCGTTGCGCTGATCCCCCACACCTATCGGGAGACCTCGCTGGCCGGCCTGCGGGCGGGCTCCCGCGTGAATCTGGAATGCGACATCATCGCCAAGCACGTCGAACGTTTGCTGCAGCACCTCGACTTGTCGCCCGCCTCCCGGTTGCGTGTCGAGCGGCTTCGGGAAGAAGGGTTCTGAGCCCCTTTGCGGCACGTCCGGTAGCGGCCGGCCGGGGGCCCGAACCACCCGATGGCCGTTGTTCGCCGGCGAACAAAACGCTACGATTTGTCGCCTGAAAGCGGCCAGGGCGCTGCTAAACTAGACCTTGCGGTTAGTCCCTCAAATTGAGGTAGGAGTAACGAATGAAAGCGCTGCGATTTCTGTTCTTGTTGATTCCCGTACTCGGCCTGCTGATTGCGTCCGGCTGTGGAGGCTCGCCTCCGCCGCCCGAGGAAAAGGCCCCGCCGGAAACCAAGGCCGAGCCGGCCACGCCGCCGCCCGCCGAGGAAGCCCCCGCGGAAGCTCCGGCCGAGAAGAAGGAAGCGCCGCCGGCCGCCGAAAAGAAGGCTGAGCCGCAGAGCAAGAAGGCCGAGCCCGCCGGCAACCCGGTGGTGGCGATGGAGACCTCCAAGGGAACCATCAAGATCGAGCTTTATCCCGACAAGGCCCCCGAAACCGTGGCTAATTTCCTGCGCTACGTCGACGACGGGTTCTACAACGGCACCATCTTCCACCGCGTTATCAAGAGATTCATGATTCAAGGCGGCGGATTAACGCCCGATATGAACGAGAAGGCGACCCGCGGCCCGATCAAGAATGAGTCCGCCAACGGCCTGGCGAATCTTCGCGGCACCATTGCGATGGCCCGCACCGCCGACCCCCACAGCGCGACTTCGCAGTTCTTCATCAACCACGTCAACAACAGCGGGACGTTGGACCGCGGCGCGCGGGACGAATGGGGCTATTGCGTGTTCGGGAAAGTCATCGACGGGCTCGATGTCGTGGACGCGATCGCGGAAGTCCCCACGGGCAACAAGGGTCAATACAGCAACGTTCCCCTCGATCCGGTAGTCATCAAGTCGGTGCGCCGGGTCTCGGCTTCGGCAACGTAGCGGCGCCAACACTAGCGGCGGCGCGGGGACCGGCATTGGCGCCCCTCCCCGGCGCGCGGCGGCGGGCCCTGATTCGCCGCGCAAACGCCCCGATTGGCTCGCGCCATGGCCCCCGCGGAGAGCATCGCTCCCGGGACCATCCCATAAAAATCACATTGCGAGGAAATCAACGTGTCTGAGGCATCCAACCCCGTCGTCATCCTGACGACTTCCAAAGGCCCCATCAAGATCGAGCTGCATGCCGACAAGGCTCCTGAAACGGTCGAGAACTTCCTGAAGTACGTCGACGACGGGTTTTTCGACGGCACGATCTTTCACCGCGTGATCGACAATTTCATGATCCAGGGCGGCGGCTTCACCCCCGAAATGCAGCAGAAACCCACGATGCCCCCGGTCCAAAACGAGGCCGACAAGGGGCTGAAGAACGGCCGCGGTACTATCGCCATGGCGCGCACATCCGACCCGCACAGCGCCACCTCGCAGTTTTTCATCAACACCGGGAAAGCGAATGAATTCCTCAACCACTCCGGAAAAACTTCTCAAGGCTGGGGCTACTGTGCCTTCGGTGAAGTGATCGATGGGATGAGCGTGGTGGATGAGATTTCCGTCGTGAAGACCGGCCGCCACGGCATGCACAACGACGTTCCGCAGGAGCCGGTTGTGATTGAAACGGTGCGGCGGGCTTAGGCCGTCGGCGCGTCCGTGACCCCGGCGCGGGGTCTTGCCGTCGAACTATAGCGGGGAGCGGGCCGCCCTTTCGGGGCGGCCGACAGGCGGGAGCGCCTGTCTCTACCTTCCGCAGGCCGAACCCCAGCCTTTGCCGGGCTTGCCGTCAGATCCGCAAAACGTCCGCCGCGTAGGCGATGCACTTGCGGATATTCTCTTCCTCGAGACTCAACTGCTGCTCGGGGCTCAACTGGCCGATGCGCGGCAGCGGCTTGGAGGGCTTGTTGTTCCTCACCATCACCAGCGTCTTCGCCAGGTTCTGGCCCGGCAGCGCGGCGAAGGTCGTCCAATACTTGTCGGTGAACACCGGCACCTCGAGCGGATCGCGGGTGATCATTTCGAGGGTGAACCGCGTATTGGGTTGCGACCGCTGGATGATTGCGACAATTTTTTTCAGGTCGAGAAAACCCTCTCCAAAGGGCACTTCCGAGAGCAGAAAGCCGTTCTCGTATTCCTCGACGGCCATGTCTTTGAGGTGCACCGAATAGGCATAGGGCGCAAGGACCTCGACGGTGCGCAGCGGGTCGTCGAGCAGCGCGATGTTGTTGCCGGTGTCGAGCGTCACGCCGACCGACTCGCTGCTGAGTCTCTTCAACAGCTCGACCAACTCATCCACGCGCCAGTCCTTGTGATTCTCGATGGCGAGCTTCATGCGCTGCCGGCGCACGATGGGTTCGGCGAGTGTTAGCGATTTCCAGGCCTGTTGCGAGAATTGCGTGAAGGCTTCGACCGTGTCGAAGGTCTCGTAGCGCCGCCGGCTGAGCGTCACCGCGCGCAGCGCCAGCGCGCCGGCCTCCCTGGCCGCCTGGACGGCCTTTTTGAAGTCGTCCAGGTCGCCTTGCTCGCGCGGGAGCTGAACCGCGGCCTCTACATACATGCCGTATTTTTCCGCCAGGCCTCGGAGCTTGTTCGCGTAGCCGCGGTCGTTGGACGGCAGATGCGCCTGCACCCCGCCAGCGCCGATTTCGCGGCTATGTTCGAGCATGTTCAACGGATCGGTGAGCGGCTCTTTGGTCCCCGAGCGGCGGTCGGCTTGCGAACGCAGGCTGTAGGAAGAATTGCCGATCCCCATGCCCGTTTTGGGCCCCTGGGCCCGGCCGGTGGGAGCGGCAGCGGTCCAGGCGGCCGCCGCGGCTCCGTATTGCATCAGTTGTCTGCGTGTGATCATTCTGAGTTCTCTCGACGAAGAGATTGGCGGACGCGATAGGTCCAGGCGCGGGCTGCTCGCGCCATCCGGTTGCCGAGCCCAACGGACTCTCCCGGGCAGCTCTGCGGCGGCCGGTCCATCCAGTAGGCTCCTTGGAAGGGTACCAGCTTGTAGCCCTCCGCCCGGCAATCGCCGGCGGTGAAATAGTGGCTCACCAGACTCTTGCGGGTCCGCCGCGGATCGCTGCGTGCGCCGCCGCCGTGCAGCAGTTGCGCGTGCCACAGGAAAACGTCTCCCTGGTGGGGCACGAAGCTCGTGAGCTGCAAACCGCGGCTCTGGATCTCGGCGTCGACGTAGGCCTTCCAACGGCCGTGTTCGGCGGCAATCTCGCTCCGCCTTCCGTTGGAGAACACGTAAGGCGCGATCTTGTGGCTGCCCGGGTAGTAGACCAGCGGGCCGGCACTGGCGGGGGCGTCTTCCAGCGCGATCCAACTCGCCGCCAGATGATCGGGCGTGCGCGGCGTCATGTAGAGCGAGTCGGCGTGAACCCCTTGCTCGCTGCCGTAGTCCAGGCTCAGCGTGTTGCACAGCACCGGCGTATCGGGCAGCAAATCGCTCAGAATCGCCACCAGACGCGCGTCGAGGCTGATGCGGCGAATCTCATCGTAGTCGAGGTAGAGATCGTTCACCTTGTGGGGGTGATTCTTTTCCTCGGCGGTCACGCGGTTCATGTGGCCGCGGCGGCCCGTGGTCAGGTTGTCGACCACGACTCGCGCCGGCAGCTCGCGCCACAACCGCTCATAGAACGGACCAAGCCGATCGATTTCCGCGGCCGAAAAGAATCGCTCGAGCACCAGAAAACCGTGTGTCGTTCCAAAAGCGGATCTGATCGGCGGACAGGGCTCCGCTTTGCGAGGGATTCGCCCGAGGGCGCGCGGAATCGGGTTGGGCAGGGGCGGGGGACGACATCGAAGTCCATCTGCCGGCAGAGAAAAAAGCACGCCGCCGGTGGTGTGCACCGGGGGAGTGCCGGGAAACGCAACCGCATCGCGGCGCGGTCGGGCGTGCCGGTATTTGGAGCTACTCGCGCCTATGCTAGCAGGTAAGGGCTTTGTGGGAACAGGGTGGAGAGGAAGGCGCGGGACGGGCTCAGCCCGCCCCCGCCCGGGATCACAGATAGGGATCTACGGTAAAGCCGTCTTCGTGTTCGCATTCCAACGGCCAACAGTCCAGCTTTTCGAAGTTCAATCCGATGCGGAAGACGCCATCTTCCCGCGCCAGGCAGTGAACCACCCAGGCCGTGCCGCGAAACTCGACGCACGAATCCAGGCTGTGCAACTCACCCTGCACGTTGACCAGCGTTGCCAGAGGAAGAGGAGTGAGACTCTCGACGCCAAGCCCGCCCTTGCTGACGTCGACGAGCTTCGTTTCGATGAAGTCGCAGCGTCTGGGGCGGCTTCCACCCGGGTCGGGCGCCCGGTAAATCGAGGCCTGCGCAAACTGCGGCTCAATGCGCACGCTCGCCGCCTGATATTGCGCGCTGCGCGGCTGGCGGCGGTCGGCGATCTTCTTGCCCGTGTCCATCTTAGTCTTTGTTCGGTTGGAAAGCGTTGCCACTACACTTATTCTCCGCTAGGGGCCGCCTTATGCCAATGGAGCGTTGGTACCTTTTTGAGCCAAACTCGAGTACCCCAAGGCGTAAGGCCCGCTGTTTACGAAGAAGGTAGTATTGCCGGAGGGCTGGGGTCGTATGAGCCGGTTTTTCCGGAGAGAAACGGCCGAAATCGCGCCGCTTTGCGCGGCACGGGCGGATTGCCGGAGGCGGTCGCCCAGCTAGTCGCCGTCGGCGGCTTCGGGGATCGCGACGCCCGTGATCGAGTCGGCGCGGAAGCGCAGGATCGCTTCGATCGTCAGCCAGACGCTGAGCAAAAAGATGCAGGCGGCGACCACGGTGAGCAGCAGGTTGCCCGCGTTCCAATACTTCTGCAGATCGATCACCATCGCGACCATGGTGACCACCATCATGAAGGCCATCGGCACGAAGGTGTACCAATAGTTGCGCCCCTGCTGCCGCAGGTAGACGGTGACGGCCAGCAAGGTCAGCCCGCCCAGAACCTGGTTGGTGCTGCCGAACAGGCTCCACAGCGCCAGGCCCGCCGGTTGTCCGTTGACCTGGTAGAACGCAAAGAACCCGATCAGAGCCACGGCGATGATCGAGGCAGCGTAGCGATTGCCCACCAGCGGCAGATGGAACGAATCCGCCAGCTCCTCGATGTTGTAGCGCAGCAGGCGCGTGCCCGAGTCGAGCGAGGTGAGCGCGAACGAAACGGCGACCAGCGCCACGAAGGCCTGGCCGACATGCAGCGGCACGCCAAGGCTCGAGATGAACATTGCGGTGCCATCGATGAAGGCGCGCATCTTTTCCGAAAGCGAATCGGCCGCGGTCCAGCTTGCATAGTGCTGCGACCACAATTCCACCGACCGGAATCCGGCCGTGCACGCCAGCACCGCCATCAACCCCAGCACGGATTCGCCGACCATGCCGCCGTAGCCGATGGGAACCGCATCGGTCTCTTTGTCGATCTGCTTGGCGGTGGTCCCCGAAGAGACCAGGCCGTGGAAACCGGAAATCGCGCCGCAGGCGATCACGATGAATACGAAGGGAAAGATCGGCGGCGCGCCCGCGGGATGCCAGGCAACCGCCGGAGCGTCAAAGGAGGGGCTCAGCCAGAAAAAGCCCAGATAACTCAAAGCAAGCCCCAGATACAGCAGCAGCGAGTTGAGGTAGTCGCGCGGCTGCAGCAGCGCCCACACCGGCAGCACCGAGGCCAGGAACGCGTAAAACAGCAGGATCAAGATCCAGGGCGTAGTGCCCAGGTCGGGTTTGCGAATCACCAGCCCCACCCAGATCGAGGCCATCATCAGCACGAACCCGACGATCGTCGAGCGGGTGATATCGGCCGAACGCTTATAGACCAGCCAGCCAACCACCGCGGCTACGCCCATCAGGAAGAACGTGGGAAAGACCGCTTCGGGGTAATACTGCAGCGTGAACAGCCCGGCGACCGTGCGCACGAACACGCCCATGACCAGACAGATCAGGAAGAAGATGATGAATAGGAAAATGATCTTGGCGCGCGGGCCGATCAAATCTTCGGCGACCTTGCCGATACTCAGCCCGCGATGGCGCATCGAAACCACCAGCGCGCTGAAATCATGGACGGCGCCGATGAACAGCGTGCCCAACACGACCCACAGCATGCCCGGCAGCCAGCCCCAGATCACCGCGATGGCCGGCCCCAGCATCGGCGCCAGGCCCGCGATCGAAGCGTAGTGATGTCCGAACAGCACCACCCGGCGGCAGGGCACGTAGTCGACGCCGTCGGTCATCGTGTGCGCCGGGGTCGCCCGCGCCGGGTCGAGCCGGAAAATCCGCGCTCCCAGATAACGGGCGTAAAAACGGTACACGACGATGTAGAGGACAAAGCACGCGGCTGTTGCAAGGACGGGTTGCATCGGACAAAACCTCCGCTGCCGGCTTCGCGGATCCGGGGCGAAGCGGAAATCCCAAACGCGGGCTGGCTCGCAGCCCTCTGTATGATAGACGAACTTCCGCCGCAACTGTCGGTAAGCCGAAGCCAAGTGCTATCCTGATGAGGACGATCTTGGCCGGTCGTCCAATGGCAGGACACGGGCCTTTGGAGCCTGGAATGGAGGTTCGAATCCTCCCCGGCCAGCCATCCCCACCGTGGCCACGCGAACCCTTTCCCTCAATTCCCGGATTGTTCCCGGACTGCTGGTCGCCGCCGCGGGTCTGATCCTCACGCTGCACAACCTGAATGTCATCCGCATTCAGGGCATCTGGCGGTTCTGGCCGCTGATCCTGATCGCCTTTGGCATGGCGCAGGTGCTCGACGCCAATCGCAAAAACTTGAACGGCGGCATTCTGCTGCTGTCGATCGGCGCGTTTTTTCAGCTCGTCAATCTCGACTTGATCCACGTCCGGCTGCGCGATGTGTGGCGGTTCTGGCCGCTGATTTTGGTTGTGGCGGGGGTCGGTCAACTGGTGACCGGCCGCGCGCGCAACCTCACACTGGGGTTGTCGCTGCTGGTCCTCGGCGTCTATTTCCAGCTCTCGATGCTCGACCTGATTGCGCTCCGGCTGTGGCAGCTCTGGCCCGTGGTTCTGATCGTGATCGGCATCGGCATGGTGGAGCGGGCGCTGCGCGGCAGAACCGTGGCCCGTTGAGCGCGGATTCCCGCGGCTTTCCTTCGGAGGGCGGCCTGCCTTCGCAACCCTGTTTCGGTTTTCGGTGGAGAACTCAGCGGCGTTCGGCGGCGGCCGCGCGCATCTGGTCGAGCAGCCCTGGGGTGACCTCGAAGCCCAGCACACGGGCCATGATCTGGCTCCAGCCGTGCAGGAAATACTCCCAGCCGTCGGCGGTTTCGACGCCGGCTTGGCGGGCATACTCGAGCAGCTTTAGGTCCCCGCGGTAGTTGAGGTCCCAGGCGATCGCGCGCTCGGGGAATCGCACGTCTGCGGTCACCGGCGAGCCCGGACGGTCCTTGCCCAGGCCGGTGGCGTTGACGATCAGGCTGCCCGGCGGCAGCGATGCGACCAGGCGGTCGTGATCGGAGGGTGCGTTGACGGCGATGCACTCGGCATCGACCAGGCCGCCGATTTCGTGCAGCCGGGCCGGCGAAATATCGCTGAGCACGAGGCGCGACGGCTGGTAGTGACGGCGCAGCACCGCCGCCAGCGCCAGGCCCGCGCCGCCGGCGCCCATGATCAGCGCCTCGCCCGCAAATGGTTCGCCTCGCAGCAACGCCTGCAGGCTGAGCTGGCCGGTCAGCGTATCGATCGCCTGCCCTTGCAAGCGTCCGCCGCGGCAGACCACGCAACTCACTTCTCCCAGCAGCTTTGCGTCGCCGTCGAAAGCGTCGAACAGATCCCCGGCGTAGCGGTAGAGCGAGACCTTGTGGGTAGTGACCAACGCCCCGCGGCAGTCCGGATCGTCTTTCATGCGCCGGGCAGCGTCATGATAAACAGGCGGAGGCGCTCCCACGGCGATATCGAGACCGCACAGAACAGCATCGGGCACTCCAGCGAGGCGGGCCCAGTCGGGAAAGATGCGTTGGATCGAGGAGGCCGCCGTGGAGACCCCCAGGAAGTACATGCGATTCGCCATGGTCGATCGGAAAAGCGAAGTGCCGGACGTGCGCAACAAATCGCGTCGCGCACACAGGCGCGCTGGCTGCCGGCTGGCCTGGGTACACACATACCCCATGCCACCAGCCTGGCAGCCAATCGGACTCAGACGCGCCACACGAGCCCGGCGGGCGGGCCGCCGCCCTGCCTCACCGGGTCGAAAAAGGCGCTGCGTTGAAAAAGTTAATTGCGCGGCGCGGTCTTGGTGCCGTACTTGCGGCGGAACCGTTCGACGCGGCCGGCGGTATCCACCAGCTTCTGCTTACCCGTGAAGAAGGGGTGGCAGGCCGAGCAAATCTCGATGTGGATATCCCCTTTGTGGGTCGAGCGCGTCTCAAACGTGTTCCCGCAAGCGCAGTTGACCGTCACGGTCTCGTAAGCGGGATGGATCTCTGCCTTCATGGTTGTTTCCTCGATATGAAACTCAGGATAGCACGGGCCATTTGCCTGTTTGGCTGCCGTTTCGGCTCACCGGGGCGGCAGCCGGTTTGCGGGGGCATCGGCCGGCCCCGTTGGGCCGTTTTTGGCCGACGCCGCCGGCCGGGGGCCCGTGCTGCCGCGGCAGGCCCCATTCAATAAGGATGCGCCACCGCGGAAAAGGGTGCGCCCGAGCCGGCCACAGCCTGAAACGGCTGTTGCCCTCGACGCGTCCCACCTCTCACGGAAGCGCTTCTCGAAACTCGATTCCCGGAAAAAATAGATGAAGATGGATCATTTGCGTTCTCTCGCCCTGGCTTTGCTGCTGGGGCTGGCTCTGCTCCATTCCGCTTCCGCCGCCGAGGGCATCCGCGGTTACACGGTTGTGCTGCGGGAGCCGTCGGTCGGCCAGCAGATTCCCAACCGGCTTCGTACGCGCGGCGGACGAGTCGACTTCCAGCGCGCGGCCAATCAGGCCGATCTGCGCAATCTCGAGCACAGCGTCGATCTCTCCCAGCAGCCGGTGCGCGCCGCCATTGAGCACGAGGGCGCCGAAGTCGTCGGCTCGGTGCGCCATGTGCTCAATGCCATCTTCATCCGCGCCACGCCCGACCAGGCTTCCCGCATTCAAGGGCTGGGCGGAGTGGCTCGCGTGGTCCGCGACGCCCGTTTCAAGCTGCTGTTGAACCGCGCCGGCGAGATCGTGCGGGCGCCGCAGGCCTGGGACATGTTGGGCGGCATCGACAACGCCGGCGCCGGGCTGCGCATCGGCATCCTCGATAGCGGTATCGAGGCCACCCACCCGGCGCTCGTTGACGACGACCTGACGCCGCCGCCCGGGTTTCCCAAGGCCCGTCCCGGCGATCTGAGGTTCACCACCAAAAAAATCATTGTGGCCCGCAGCTATGTGAGCCTGCTCACCTCCGCCGATCCGGCGTATTCGAGCCCCGACGATTACTCGCCCCGCGATCGCGTCGGCCATGGAACCGCGGTGGCGACGATCGCCGCCGGGCGGCGCGTGGAGGCTCCGGCGGCCACCATCACCGGCATCGCGCCCAAGGCCTTTCTGGGCAACTACAAGATCTTCGGCTCGCCCGGCATCAACGATTTCAGCAACACCGCCGCCGTCATCGCCGCCATCGACGACGCGGTGACCGACGGCATGGACATCATCAGCATCAGCTTCGGCGCGGTGGCGCAATTTCCCTTCGACGCGCAGGGCGGCGTGTGCTCGGACAATCCCGACGTGCTGTGCGACCCGGCCGCGCTGGCGGCGCAGACCGCGACCGAGCTGGGCGTGGTGGTGGTAGCCTCGGCGGGCAATGCCGGCGCTTACGGCGAGCAGAGCTTTCCGACCTACAACAGCATCGCGACGCCGGCCTCGGCGCCCGCGGTGATCGCCGTCGGCGCCTCGGTCAACGCCCGGCAATTCGTGCAGAGCGTGCAGTTCGCCGGCTTCAACGTGCTCGCCATTGCCGGCACCGGGCCGAAGCTCCAGAGCCCGCTGCAGCGCGAGGCGGTGGATGTTGCCCGGCTCGGCGACGCGTTTGGCTGCCAGCCGTTCCCCAACGGCTCGCTCGACCAGAAAATCGCGGTGATCGAGCGCGGCGGAGACTGCGATTTTGAACCCAAGGTCGCCCATGCCGCCGCGGCCGGCGCGGTGGGCGTGGTGGTCACCAACGTCGACGGCGACGACGAGCCGTTCTTGATGTCCGGGCTGGAATGGACCGACATTCCGGCGTTTATGATCGGCGACAGTGACGGCAACACGCTGCACGCCAGGCTGGGCGGCGGCGCGCGTGTGTTCGTCACCATGGACCCAACGCCGGTGGAGCGTGCCTTCGGTTTCGATCTGCTGGCGCCGTTCAGCTCGCGCGGCCCCAGCCCCTCCAACGACATCAAGCCCGATCTGGTGGCTCCCGGCGAATTCATCTATACCGGAGCGCAGACGTTCGATCCCAACGGCGACACCTACGATCCCAGCGGTTACACCTCGGTTGACGGCACCAGCTTTTCGGCCCCCATCGTCGCCGGCGCCGCGGCCCTGGTGATGCAGCGGCATCCCGAGTTCAGCGTCGCCGAAGTGAAGTCGGCGCTGGTCAACACCGCGGGTCCCGAGATCGTCGAAGACGGCCAGCCGGCGCGAGTCAACTCGGCGGGCGCGGGGCTGCTCGATATTCCGGTTGCCCTCGATCCCATCGCCACCGTAACCCCGGCGACGCTGAGCTTCGGCGTCGGTCGAAGGCGTCACCCTGCCGTTGCAGCGCACCCTGCGGCTACGCAACCCCGGCAGCGGGCAACAGACCTACCGCGTTACGGTCGAGCCGCGCGACACCGATGCCAATGCCGCGCTGCGCGTGCAGGGCGGGGCCTCGGCCAACGTCACGCTGGCCCCCGGCGACTCCACCGATCTGACGGTCTCGCTGGAAGGCGCGACGCCGCTGCCGGGCTCCTACGAGGGCTTCCTGCGGGTCAGCGCCGTCTCGGGCGGCGTCGATCTGGTGGTCCCCTACTTCTATGTGCGCGGTGACGGCATTCCGTTCAACTCGTTCGTGATTTCGGGCTACGGAGTGACCGGCACCGTCAACGAGCTCCACCCCGAGCTGCTGATTTTCCGGGTCATCGACCAATTCGGCCAGCCCATTCCCGCCTTGCCCGTCAACTTTTACGTCACCGACGGCGGCGGGACGATCAACGCGGCCGACCCGACCACCGACCTGTTCGGAATTGCGGCGGCAGACACTTCGATGGGTCCGGACGTGGGTTTCCAGGATTTCAAGGCCGTCGCCGGTGGGTTGACCGTGCCGTTCTACAACGAGGCGCGCGCCAAGCCGCACATCAGCGGCATCGTGAACGGGGCGGGCTTCTCGGCCGGCAAGCCCGTCGCGGCGGGTTCGTTGATCTCGATCTTCGGCAATTTCCTGAACGAATTTCCAGGTCTGGCGAGCCGCCTACCCCTGCCTATCGCCTTCAAGCACGTCAGCGTCAGCTTCGATTTTCCGGAGGAGGGCATCAGCGTTCCAGCGGCGGTTTCCTACGCCAGCCCGCAACAACTCAATGTGCAGGTGCCCTGGGAAGTCGCCGGGTTCAACTTCGCGCTCGTCAAAGTGCGCATCGAGGACTCGGTCAGCGAGGTCTTCGATCTGGATCTTTCCGACTACGCGCCGGGCATCTTTGAGGCCAACATCGGCGGCACGCAGTTTGGCGCGGTGACGCACGCGGACGGCAGCCTGGTGAGCCCCGGCAACCCGGCCAGCTCCGGCGAAACCGTGGTCGTCTACGCCACCGGCACCGGACCCGTCGAGACGCCGCAGACGACCGGCTACGCCGCCCCGGGCGACCGCCTGATCCGTACCAGCAGCGTGCCCACGGTGACCATCGCCGGCCAGCAAGGCGCCGTGTATTTCTCGGGACTCGCCCCCGGTTTCGTAGGGCTCTATCAGATCAACGTGACGCTGCCGTCGTCGCTGCCGAGCGGAAACCAGGAACTGCAGATCATCAGCAACGGGATCACCAGCAACAAAACGCTGCTGGCGATTCGCTAGGCGGCCACACGACGCGCATTGGCGCCGGGTGGCCCCAAGTGGCGCAGGCCTCCGGCCTGTGCAAACCGCCGGACGGAGCTTGGGGATCAGGCCGCCGGGCGAAGCCGCCCGGCGGACCAAGCCACCCGGACCCGCGCCGTGTGCCACCCCATCGGCTGCGCAGGTCGTGGGGCTCGCCGGCGTGTGCCGGGCTCACGGCTGCATCACACTGCCCAGCTTCGCCAGGCACCCTCGTTCCCTGAAACCTTTCCGCGTGGACGCTCGTAAAAAGGCTGCAGTACACTAAACTACGGTTCGCGCGCCCGCCACCCAGGCGGATTCTGCATGCTCCAACACAAATTCTTCAAGGTACTGCTGTCGCTGGTTCTGCTAAGCGGGTGCCTGGGTGTGCCCGTCCTGAGGGCTGAAGAGAATCAGCTCGACGCCGATGTCCGGCTGTTCACGGTGCTGGCCGCCATCAACGCCGCCGGCTACAACGACGGTTACAACTCGCCCTCTGACAGCCCGGTGCGCAACGCCGTGCGCGAAGCGCTGGCCGACTTCGACGGTTCCAGCCTGACGCTGCTGCGCAATTTTTACGAGCAGAACAAGCTGGCCGATCCGGGCGAGAACCTTTCGCAATACGTTTCCTACGCGCTGCTCTGCGACGGCCCGCCCAGCTTTGCGCTGCAGGCGGAGTTGCCCACCGACCTGCCGCCCGACGTGCGCCGCATCCGGGGCCTGAGCCGGCTGCTCTCCGAGTTCTACCAGCAGGCCGACATCGAGGCGCTGTGGACCCGCTATCAGCCTGCGTTCGAGCACGAGATCGCACGCTATCAGGAGCCGCTGATCCGCGCCCTGTTCCGGGCCGGCGGGTATCTGCGCGAGCCTCCCAACAGCCTCCAAAGCCAGAAATTCCGGGTCTTGTTCGACCTGCTGGGCGCGCCCAACAGCATCAATACCCGCAGCTATCGCGGCGTCGTCTACGTCGTGGTGCACCATTCCCCGCAGCCGCACATCGACGAGATCCGGCAGGCCTACCTGGTGCATTTGCTCGATCCGCTTTCGATTCGCTACGCCGACGAGATCGCCAAGAAAGACGTGCTGGCCCGCGCGGCGATGTTTGCCCCGGCGCTCGACGAGATGTATAAAACCGACTTTCAACTGCTGGTGACCAAATCGCTGGTCAAGGCCGTGGAAGTGCAACTCTCGCGCCTGCCCGAAGACCAAAAACAGGAGCGCATTGACCGCGATCTGCGTGAAGGGTTCATTCTGACGCCCTACTTTTACGAGCACCTGCCCGACTACGAGAAGCAGGCGCTGTCCATGAGCGCCTACTACCCGGATCTGATCAAGGGCATCAACATCGGTCGCGAGCAGGCCCGGCTGCAGAAGGTCGAGTTCGCGCCGGCGCCCAGCCGGCCGGTGGTGCAACAGGCGGTGCGCCCCAAGCTATCGGAAAGCGACAGGCTGCTGCAGGAGGCCGAATCGCTGCTGCGCGCCGACCAACTGGACCCTAGCCGCTCGAAATTCCAGGAAGCGCTTGAAAAATCGGGCGGGCACAACGCTCAAGCCGTCTACGGGCTGGCGCGGGTCGCGGTCACCGAGGCCGACCCGGAGTTGGCTCTGGAATATTTCCAGCAGGCGCTCGATTCCTCCCCCGACGCCGCTATCGAGGCCATGTCGCACGTCTACATCGGTCGGATCGACGACATCATGGGTAATCGCGAGGACGCCGAGCGGCACTACCAACTGGCCCTGAAAGTGCCCGGCATTCCCGCCCCCGCCCGCAAATTGGCGGAAAAGGGCCTCCTCGAACCGTTCCAGTCGCCCCGCCAGCAACAACAGGCGGAGGAAGATCAGGACGAGCCCTCCGAAGAACCGGCGGAAGCGCCGACCCCCAAATCGCTACAATGAGGGCTGCAGGCGCCCCGCTAACAACGTCAGGTCTCCAACCGATGGCGTCCTCGATGCGGCCGCTGGCCGGAATTGGGGAATTTGTTTGTGTTGCCGACCCATGGCGTCCAAAACCGACTAGAATAGGGAGTCCCAATCGATCGCGGGGATCCCGGGAGTATCCGATGAAATCCTTTGTTGCCCTTGCAGCCCTAGCCTTGTTCTTGGCCCATCCGCTCGTCAGCCAGCAGCCCAAGTCGCAAAAGGAAGTGGACGCCTTGATGGCGATCCAGAACGCGCAGACGGCGGACGATCGCATCGCCGCCGCCCAGAAGCTGCTCACGGATTTCAAGGACACCGATTTCAAAGAGTTCGCCAACTACGTCCTGACGCTGGCCTACCAGCAGAAAAACGATTTCGAGAACATGCTGCTCTACGGCGAACGCACCCTGGCCATCAATCCCGACAATGCTGGCACGCTGATCTCGCTGGCCACCGCCATTCCCATGCGGACCCGCGAATTCGATCTCGACAAGGACGAGAAGCTGGCCAAGGCCGAGGATTTTGCCAAACGGGCCCTGACCGTGATTCCCAACTTGAACAAGCCCAATCCCGACATGCCCGACGACCAGTGGCTGATGGCGAAGAAAGACTTCATGGCTTCGGCCTATGAGGCTCTCGGTCTGGTGGCGATGAAGCGAAAGAGCTACCCGGCCGCCGAAGAGAACTTCCGCAAGTCTCTGGAAGTCGGCGCCGAGCAGGCTTCCACGACCTTCTTCTATCTGGGTCAGGCGCTCAAGGAGCAGGGCAAGAAGGAAGAAGCCATCAACGCGCTCGACCAGGCGATCGCGCATGGGGACTTCAAGCTGGGCGACGGCCGGCCGGCCGCCGCGACGCTGAAAGCCGAAATTCAGAAGGCCAACTAGCCGCGGGCGGCCGCAAGCGAGCAACATGCAGGCGGGCGGCCGGCGGTGCGATGGTGTTCACCCAGAACAGGACTGGGCGCGAGGTCCTGCTTGTGCGATGAGCGGTGATCTTAGCACGCTGCAAGACGTTATCGAGTACCGTTTCCGGTCTTTGGCCCACCTGCAGCATGCGCTGACACATCGTTCGCACGCCCAGGAATCGCCGGTCGAAAAGCCGCACAACGAACGTCTCGAGTTCCTTGGCGACGCCGTGTTAGGCTTCGTCGTCAGCGAGCGGCTGATCGACCGCTTTCCGGCCTACCCCGAAGGCAAGCTCACCAAAATCAAGGCCTACCTGGTCAGCGCGGCAAACCTGGTGAAGGTGTCTCAGGAGCTCGATCTGGGCACCTACCTCTATCTGGGGCGAGGGGAAGAACTCAGCGGCGGCCGCGGCAAGAAGGCGCTTCTGGTGAACACCCTGGAGGCGCTGATCGCCGCCATTTACCTCGATGGCGGTTTGAACCCGGCGGCGCAATTTGTCGACCGTGTCATCCTGACCTCGGCCGCCGTCCACCAGGCCGACCTGAACTTCGAGGCCGACAACTATAAATCGACGCTGCAGGAGCTGCTGCAAGGCGAGAAGCTGCCTTCGCCGGCCTACCGCATCGCCGAAGAGGCCGGCCCGCCCCATCGCCGCATTTTCACCATCGAGCTCAAGGTTGGCGACCTGTTTCGGGCCACGGCGGAAGGTTCCACCCGCAAGGCAGCCGAGCAGGAAGCCGCCCGGATCGCCTTGCGGCACTTTCGCGAATCCCTCGACGGCCAGCCCAAAACCCAGAGCAAACAACATCAGGTGTAACGCCGCCCTCGCGGCGCCCGTAGAATTAGGGCAGGGGCGTGTGGCGATACCGCGCAGCGGTTGGGTCCGCGGCCCGCCTGGATAGCACTATGCGCAAGTCCACCTTGGCCTGTTCGATTGTGGCGTTGGCTTTCGGCTGCGCCGCCCTGCTGGCCGCCAGCCGCGCCGCCAGCCTGGTCGCCACCCAGAAGATCGAGCGGATCAGCGCCGAAAAGCTGAAGCCCGGTGAAACCGTCACTCTCAGCGAAGACGAGCTGAACTCCTACATCCAATATGACTATGCCGAGGAAATCCCCGAAGGGATCCGCGATCTCCACGTGACGCTGCTCAAGGACCACGGCGTCGCCGATGCGCTGGTGGATTTGGAGAAACTGCCCTCCATCAAGGGCAGCGCGCTGGCCGCCATGGGCGCCCGGCTGTTTCGCGGCGAGCGCAAGCTGCGCGCGACCTGCCGTTTCGTGTCCGCCGACGGCAACGGCAAGGTCGAGGTCGACAAAGTGGAGGTCGATGGCCAGGTGCTGCCCGACTTCCTGGTGGAGTATCTGATCGCCAGCACCGTCCAGCCCCACTTGCCCAATTTCGAGGTCGGCAAGCCCTTCCCGCTGGCCAACAACCTGCGCCAGATCCGCCTGGAGCCCGCCAATGTCGCCGTGGTCTCCTACTGACGAAGCGGCCCCCTGAATCGTCCATCCGAGCCGGGCCATCCGACCCAGGCGCCAGGAGAGCAGTAGCCGTGAGCGGCTCAATCTGCAAGCGCGTCTCCCGAGTCAAACCGTAAGGTTCCTGCCAATACCGCAGAGGCCCAGGCCCGGCCGTCTGGCTCGCTTGTCCGGGCGCTTTATCATTGCGGTATGAACACAAATTATTCGCGGCGTGTGGCAATTAAGACACGCTATTCCTCTCGCTGTTCTATTAGAATCAACTGTTTGCGATTGGTCTTTGGGATGCTTAAATAAACCTCCGTCCTTTCTCGAGTACCCGTGAATTTGACATTCGAAAGCACCATCCTCAAGCCGGTCGAGGTCAGTGGCGTTGGCCTGCATAGCGGCGTCCCCGTTTCGCTGCGTATTCTCCCGGCGCGAGCCGGCCAAGGCGTCGTTTTCGTACGGACCGACCTGGACGGTTTCTCGATTCCCGCCAATTGGAAATACGTGGCCCGGGTCAGCTACGCCACCAGCCTGATGAGGCAGGGGGTGCTGCTCTCCACCACCGAGCACCTGCTCAGCGTGCTCTACAGCATGGGCATCGACAATGCGCGCGTGGAGATCGACAATCTGGAGGTTCCGATTCTGGACGGCAGCGGGCAGCCCTTCGTCGACCTGTTGCAACAGGCCGGCGTGAAGCGGCTGCGGCGGCAGCGCCGTTTCCTGCGTATCCGTCGGCCGGTGGAAGTGGAAGACAAGGGCAAGCGCATCGCCGTGTTGCCGCACGAGACGTTTCGGATCACCTGCGAGACCAACTACGGCCATCCGCTGGCGGGGCGCCAGACGCTGGAGCTGGATTTGACGCCCGAGGACTACGCGCGCTCGATCGCGCCGGCGCGGACGTTCGGGTTTTCCGACGATCTCGACCGCATGCGCGACATGGGCCTGATTCGCGGCGCCACGCTCGAGAACGCCATCTGTTTCAACGGGAACGGCATTCTCAACCCGGGAGGACTGCGCTTCGCCGACGAGTGTTGCCGCCACAAAGTGCTCGACCTGATTGGCGACTTGGCGCTGCTTGGCCGTCCGCTGCTGGGCCACGTGATCGCCGAACGCGCCGGACACGCCATGCACACGGCTTTGGTTCACCGCATCATGCGCGACCCGAGCTGCTACGAACTGGTGCCCGCCGGGGACGAGGCTCGTCCCAAAGCCGCGCAGGCGGCCGCCACCTAAGGCCGTACCCCAGCGCGCGGCTAGGCCTTCCAACCCCGTTGCCGCCTTGGTAACCTTTGTCCTGCCCTGTCCTTTTCCTTACAGGCGTCTGCACGTACAATGAGCACGTACACTTGCTAGGACAAACCATGCGACCTCTCCCGCTGTCTGTGTGTCTCACGCTGGTCCTTTCGGGCTGGTTCCCGGCCTGTTCGCAGTCTGCTTCGACGGCTGCGCCCGCATCCGCGTCCGCCCCCGCATCGAAGGACTCCAAGGTTCTGGCTGTGGTCGGCGGACAGCCGATCACCGAAGACGATCTCGACATCGCCGGCCAGTTGCTGCAAGTCGAGCAGCAGCGCTACGAAATCGTCAGCCACGCTCTGGACAACGCCATCGCCCAGAAACTGCTGGAGGAAGAAGCCGCCCGCCGCGGCGTGACGCTGGAGGCGCTGCTCAAGACCGAGGTCGAAAGCAAAGTGGTCGAGCCGACCGACAAAGAGGTCGAGGACTTTTACCAGCAGCAGAAAGAACGCATCCGGAGGCCGTTCGAAGAGATCCGACCGCAACTCGCCGGAGCCCTGAGAACGCTCAAGGCCGGGAAGCTGCAAGACGACCTGGTGGCGAGCCTGCGCGCCAAGGCCGACGTGGAGATGCGGCTGGAGCCGTTGCGGGTCCCCGTCGATCTGAGCCACGCTCCGCTGCGCGGCCCCGCCGACGCGCCGGTCACGGTCGTCGAGTTCTCCGACTTCCAATGTCCCTTCTGTCACCGCGTGCAGCCGGTGATTCAGGAGCTGCGGCGCCGCTACGCCAAACAGGTCAACTGGCGTTTCAAGGATCTGCCGCTCATCAGCATCCACCCCGGCGCGCAATCGGCGGCCGAGGCGGCCCGCTGCGCCGGTGAACAGGGCAAGTTTTGGGAATACCGCGACGCGCTGTTCCAGGCTCCCCAGATCAACCGCGAGATGCACAAAGGCATGGCCGAATCGCTGGGCCTCGACAGCGAACCTTTCCTGAAATGCCTGCAGTCGGAAAAATACCGCGATGCGGTGCAGGCCGACAGCCAGGAAGCGCAAGACCTGGGCATCACCGGCACGCCCACGTTTGTCATCGACGGTATTGTGCTCGCCGGCGCCCAACCCCTCGAAGAGTTCACACGCGTCATCGATAGTGAGCTGCGCCGCAAGGGAGTCGAGCCGCCGCCGGCCACGCCATAGGAACCTTCCGCCGCTCATTCCAGCAGGATCTGAACGCGCCCGACGTGCTCGGAGATTTTCTCGTAGATGTCGGGCACCATCTCCGGGTCGAGCGCGATCCTCTCCAAGGCCTCGGGAACGGCCGCCAGCGCGGCGTCCCGCCAATCCGCCTGCCGCTCCCAGCAGCGTCCCAGATACACTCCCAAGTGGACCAGGCAGACGAACTCCCGAGGGCAGGCCCGCAATCCCGCGTTCAGAGGGTCGTCCCAATACTGAGCCGACTCGGCGAACAACGCCGGCAGGCCCCAGGCATCCAGCAGCCAGCGCCCGGCGCGTTGGGCGTCGACGCCGAAGATGGCCCGCTGGGCCGCCCCCTCCGACATTTTGGCCGTTAACGCGCAGGCCGCCTGATAGTCGCCGGGAAACGCGGTGAGCAGTACCAGTTCGCCGACATTGTGCAGCAACCCGGCCACCAGCGCCTCTTCCTCGTTCTGCCCGGGGACGTATTGGGCGATGGCGTGACATGCGGCCGCGGCCGCCACCGATACCGCCACCAGACGCTTCCCCTCGGGGTGGCGGGAGCTGAGCCGCCGGAACGCCCCGGCTAACATCACCTGGAGCAATAACGACTGCAGCTTCTCTTGCCCGATCACCGTGACCGCGCGCGCCACCGTGGTCGCTCGGCCGTCCAGCGCATAGAAGGCCGAGTTGGCGATCTTGAGCAGTTGCGCCACCAGCGCCTGGTCGGTCTCCAGCACGCGCTCCAGATCGCGGCTGGAGCACAATGGATCGCCGCACATCGCCAGCGCCTTCTGAACCGATGGGCTCAACGCGGGCAACGATTCCAATCGCCAGACGGCCTCGCGAACCCGGCTGGGGTCCGGCTCGAGTGGAACTAACATCTGTGCTGGGGCCGAATGGGGCACCTGTTCCCCTTATCGGCTGTATGGCGCGAGCCCGACAGAGCTAGGGCGGCCCGCAAGGTCCAGGAGGGATCCGAAGGGAGATCCAGGAGGAGGTCCGTAGCGGAGGCGGCGAGAGGTTGTTGTGACCGTCGGGCGCCAGAGCCCTACCAGGCGACCATCGCCTGTTCGAACAGCCGCGCCAGGTCTTCTTCGCCCGCCGGCCGCGGAGACAGCTTGGTGACGCGGTGTTGCGGCAGCGTGCCGGCCACCAGCGCCGGAATGTCGCTGCCGGAGTAACCCAACGCCCGCAGCCCGTTGGGCACGCGCAGGCGCTGCATCATGGCGGTGATCTGGTCGGAAAGAATGGCGCCGGCGTCGCTGGTCTTGGCGCGCGATACATCGGCGCCCAGCGCCGCCGCCGCCGCCAGGTGCCGCTCCGGGCAAGCCCCGGCCGTAAAGCGGAACACCGCCGGGGCGTTGAGAATCACCGAGATGCCGTGCGGCACCAGCGGATGGTCCACCGCGTAACCGGCCGGGCGAAAGCTCTTGACGCCGCCCGAAACCGGATACGACATGCCGTGCGGCAGGTGCACGCCGGCATTCCCGAACCCGATGCCGGCATACGCCGCCGCCAGCAGCATCCGGCCGCGCGCCTCGTCGTCGCCGGGGTCCTCGACCGCCCGTGGCAGATAGTCGCGCACCATCCGCAGGGCCTCCAGCGACCACACGTCGCTGATCGGGTTCGAGCCTTGGTAGGCCGGCCGCAGCAGGGGCCGCTCGGGCCGCGGGCCGCTCGCTGAAGGCGATCGCGGTGTAGGACTCGATGGCGTGCGAAAGCACGTCGAGGCCGGTTGCGGCCGCCACCTCGGCCGGCATGGAGCGCGTGTTTTCGGGGTCCAGCAGCCCCAGCGTGGGTTTGAGGCGGCGGTGTGCGATACCGGTCTTGGCGTGCATTTCCAGGTAGTCGAAGATCGCCACGCCGGTCGTCTCGCTACCGGTTCCGGCCGTGGTGGGAATGGCGAAGAGCGGCTTGACGGGCCCGGGAACGGGAAGGCCTTTCCCGATCGGCGGGTTGACGTAGTCGAGAAGATCGGCCGGGTGGCACGAATAGAGATTCGCCGCCTTGGCAGTGTCGATGGTCGAGCCACCGCCGATCGCTACGATGGCGTCGAACGGCTCGGCCGTGGCGAAAGTGATCGCCTCCTGGAACGACGCGTCGGTCGGCTCGACGCGCACGCGATCGAACAAGCGGTAGGCGATTTTCTCGTCGCGCAGCGCCTCGAGCGCGTTCTGCACAGGCGGCAGGTCGACCAGGTTCGGGTCGGCCACCACGAGCACCTGGCGGGCCCCCTGGTCGGCCAGATCCATACCGATCTCACGGGTCACGCCCGGGCCGAAGCGAATGCTGGAAGTGCCAAGCTCGATGGCGGACTCGCGCTCGGGATTCGTTGCGTTGGTCATGCAGCACCCATTGTAGTTCGACGCTCCGCGCCCGTCGACGCGGCCCTCGGGCAGCCCGGCAACCTTGTTAAACTGACCGCTTGGCCATGGCAAACGACTACCGCTTCCGACTCTCCGTCTGCAACGAGCTGTTCGAAAAGACTCCTTTCGTCGAGCAATGCCGCGCGATCCACAAGGCTGGCTGGCAAGGCATTGAAATCGCCCCGTTTACACTCGAAACCGACGCCACCACTTTGCCCGCGGGGCGGCGCCGCGAGGTGCGCGACATCGTGGTTTCCGAAGGCTTGGAATTCGTCGGGCTGCACTGGCTGACGGTTGGCCCGACGGGCCTGCACGTCACCACGCCCGACGAGACCGTGCGCCGCCGCAGTTGGGAATACGTCCGCGGGCTGGTCGATTTGTGCGCCGACCTGCGGCCGGAGGGCCAGACCGGAGGCGTCATGGTTTTTGGCTCGCCCAACCAGCGCAAGACCAGCGGTGGACTGACTTCCGAGCAGGCCAAAGCCAACTTCATCGAAGGCGTCAAGAGCATCGCGGGTCATCTCGAAGCGCGCGGCGTCACGCTTTGCGTCGAAGCCCTGCCGCGGGCGCAATGCGACGTCATTCTGACGCTGGACGAGGCCGTCGAGGTGGTTCAGGCGGTGGGCAGCCCGGCGGTGCGGACGATGTTCGATTCGCACAACGCCATCGACGAAGTGCAGTCGCACGGCGCGCTGGTCCAGCGGCACTGGGACCTCATCCGCCATATTCATGTGAACGAGCTCGACGGCAGCTACCCGCGTCCCGGCGGCGGCTACGACTTCAAGCCCGTGCTGCAGGTCGCCAGAGACCGCAATTTCGACGGCTGGGTCTCGATGGAAGTGTTCGACTTCACGCCGGGATCCGCCGCGATCGTCAACGACTCGATCCAGTATCTGCGGGGCGAGATCGCCCAGCTCAACCAGGCATGAAAACCGCGTTGGTCACCGGGGGCGCCGGCTTTATCGGGTCCGCCCTGGTTCGAGGGCTGCTGCGGGAGGGCGTCGAGCGCGTAGTTGTGGTCGACAGCCTGCTCTCGGGCAAGCGCGAAAACCTCGCCGATGTGGAGGGCCCGATCGAGTTTCACCGTCTCGACGTTCGCGACTACGACGCCATCGAGCCGCTGTTTGCGGGCATTGACGTCGTGTTCCACGAAGCCGGCTTGGCCTCGGTGCCGCGTTCGATCGAAGAACCGGTGCTGGCGCACGACATCAACATCGGCGGCACGCTGAATGTCTTGCTTGCCGCGCAGCGCGGCGGCGTGCGCCGGGTGGTGTTCGCGGCTTCGTCGTCGGCCTACGGCGACTCGCCCGAGTTGCCCAAGACCGAGCAACTGCCGCCGCAGCCCAAATCGCCCTACGCCGTCCAAAAGCTGACCGGGGAATACTACGGGCGCGTGTTTTGGGAGGCATTTGGGCTCGAGACGGTCTCGCTGCGCTACTTCAACGTGTTCGGGCCGCGTCAGGACCCCGCTTCGCCCTATTCGGGCGTGCTCTCGATTTTCAGCACCTGCTTGCTCGAAGGCCGCGCGCCGACGATCTTCGGCGACGGCGAGCAGTCGCGGGATTTCATCTACGTGGAAGACATCGTGCGGCTCAACCTGCTCGCCGCCCGATCGGAGCAGGCGCCCGGCAAGGTCTACAACGCCGGCACGGGCCGACGCCACAGCCTAGCGGCAGACCTGGAGCCTGATGCAGGCGGCCGCGGGCGTCGAACTGCCGGCGCGGCATGCGGCCGAGCGCGGCGGAGACGTGCGCCATTCGCAGGCCGACATCAGCCTGGCGCGCCGCGAACTGGGTTTCGAGCCCGCCATCGACTTCGCCGAAGGCCTACGGCGCACTTTGCAGTGGTACCGCGAGCAGGTAGAGACAGGCGCTCCCGCCTGTCCCTCGCCGCGGGGCGAGGCCTCGTGATGACCGCAGCCCATCTGACGGCCCCGCCGCGGCGTCCGGCCGGCGCGGTCCTCAGCGCTCGCGCCACGAACCTCCTCCCAGGCCTGCCGTGACCGAGCCATTCGAACAAGCGCTCGAGTTTGCGGCCCGCCTGCATCGCGGACAACGCCGCAAAGGGTCGGCCATCCCCTATGTGTCGCACCTGTTGGCGGTGACGTCGCTGGTTCTCGAGCATGGCGGCGACGAAGAGGAAGCGATCGCGGCGATGCTGCACGATGCGATCGAAGACATCGGCGGAGACAGCTTGCGGGGGCAACTGCACGACCGCTTCGGCGAACGGGTGCTTGCGATCGTCGAGGGCTGCTCGGACTGCGACACCATCCCCAAGCCGCCCTGGCGCGAGCGCAAGCAGGCCTTCCTCGAGCGTCTGCCGCGAGCGACGCCTTCGGTTCGTCTGGTCTGCGCCGCCGACAAGCTACACAACGCGCGCTGTCTGCTGGCGGACTATCGTCGTGTCGGAGAGCGGCTCTGGGAACGGTTTCGAGGCGGCCGGGACGGCACGTTGTGGTACTATCGCGCGGTTACCGATGCACTACGCCGTGCCGCAACAACGCCGCTGGTCGAAGAGTTGGACCGCGCCGTGACCGAGCTGGAGCGGGCCGCGAATCCGGCCGGGGAAGCAACGCCGAGGGGCTAGTGGGTTACGACGGCGCAGCTTCCCTGGTGTGCGCCGCCCGGGCCCGGGCAGGCCGTTTGCGAGCCGGACCGGGCCGTGAGCGGCCGCCTTCCGCGATCGATTCGAGCCATACCATGCGATGGCTTCCTACATCCGCGGCGCCGACTTCGCGATAGTGAGAGAAGGGCGGAGGGCGAGTCCACCTGGCGCGCCAGCCTGTTTGGGAAGCGGTGATTCCTACACGACAGAGGGAGACGATTTTTTTTCATCATGCCTGAAACTGTTCTTTCCGTGATGGCTCATCCCGATGACGCCGAGTTCTTCTGTACCGGCACGTTGGCCCTGTTGCAGGAGAAGGGCTTCGAAATTCACATTGCCAGCATGACGCCTGGAGACAAGGGAAGCCGCGAGCATCCACCCGAGCGCATCGCGGGTATCCGCATCCAGGAAGCACGCAAGGCCGCCGCCAAGCTGCGAGGGCACTACCACTGCCTGGACCGCCGCGACCTTTTGGTTGCCTACGACCGCGACACGATCGAGGCTACCGTCGAGCTGCTGCGCGAGGTCGCGCCGACCATCGTGATCACGCATTCGCCGCAGGACTACATGCCCGACCACGAGTTCACCAGCCTGGTCACGCGTAACGCCTGCTTCGGTGCCCCGGCGCCGAACTTCGACACCGGGCGCAGGCCGTCGCATGCCTTCATCGAAAAGATTCCCCATCTCTACTACGCCAGTCCGGCGGCGGGAATCGACATCTTCGGGCGGCCGGTTCCCTCCACTCTGTTCATCGACATCTCGAACGTGATCGGGTTGAAGGCCGACATCCTGGCTTGCCACGAAAGCCAGCGCGCCTGGTTGGAAGCGCATCACGGCATGGACGAATACCTCGAAGAGATGCGGCGCTGGAGCGCGGCGTTGGGCCGCGAGATCGGCGTGGAGTACGCCGAGGGCTTCCGGCAGCACGTCGGGCATCCTTACCCGCAGGATGACCGGCTGGGGGCGCTGTTGGGGGGCGTGAAGCGCGACGCGGCGTAGTTCTGGATGGCCCTCTCGCCGCGGATGAAGCCGCGGCGCCCCACAAAGCTGCCGGGCAGCCGAGTTCCAGTGAGGGGGGCCGCCCGGCCTTGCGGCGGGTGACTCCGCGACGCAATTCAGCCTTTCCCGCGGGCCCGCTTAGGGCTGTTTCGGCGTGGCGTACACCCCCCCATTCGCCCTACAGTAGGACGAGATGGCACCGTCCAAGCGACGATTTACCACCGCCGCGACGCTGGCCGCCGCCTTGGGCCTGTTGGTCTCCTGCGGCTCCAACGCCAATCGCCCCCTGGCGCAACAGCCCACTACGGCCCGTTCCGCCGACGGCGCCTACATTGCCTGGGTCGAGCACATCATCGACGACGAAGCACATGCCGGCGGCGTACCGCTGCGCGGCGCCGATGGCCTGCAACTGGGCGACCTCGACAACGACGGCAATCTCGACATCGTTTCCGTCCACGAAGAGAGCGACCACGTCCGTGTCGCCTTCGGGTCCAGCAACCCCGGCGACTGGTTCCGCCTTTCGCTTGCCGAAGGCTTTGAAGCCGGCTTGGCCGAGCACGCCGCATTGGGCGATCTCAATCGCGACGGCTTTCTCGATGCCGTCATTGCCTGCGAGGAAGGCCACCTGCTCTATCTCCAGAACCCCGGCGGCACGGTGCGCGGCTTTCGCTGGGAGCGGGTGATTCCGGAAGTATCCCGGGACCGCGGCTCCTGGGTTCGCGCCTTTACCGCCGATCTCAACGGCGACGGCCGTCTGGAAGTCGTTGCCGCCAACAAAGGCACCTCCAAGGGATATGAGCCGAACCAGGATCTCCCTCCAACGCCGATTTCCTGGTTCGAAGTGCCTGAAAATCCGCTCGATGGCGCCGCCTGGAAAGAACACGCGCTGACCTCCGTCAAGGTGCCGATCAATGCGCAGCCGGTGGATCTGGATGGCGACGGCGACCTCGACATTTTCGGGGGCTCGCGCGACGAGTTCCGGATCTTCTGGCTCGAAAATCTCGGCGGCAGCGAGATCTCCTTCCGCGAGCATTCCATCTCGATCGTCGCGGCGGGCGAATTTCCGCCAGGCGACATCAAGGTCAACGGCTTCAACCTGGGTTTTCACGACTTCAATGGCGACGGGCGGCTCGACGTCGTCGTGGTGGCCTCCAACTGGTTGGTTTGGCTCGAGCAGCCGGCCGATTTCGCCCAGCCCTGGAAGCTGCATCCCATCGGAACGCTGCAGCCGGACGAGTTGGCGGGGTTTGCGATCGCCGACATCAACGGCGACGGCAAGGCCGATGTGATGACGGGCGCCCGCAGCGCTGGCCCGCGCGATGAAGACGCCCCGGAAGTGAAGGTGTCGGACGCGCTGGGCCGCCTGGCCTGGTTCGAAAATCCCGGCGACCCGGCCGGCGTCTGGGTGCGCTACGACATCTCGCGCCGCAAGCGCGGCATGTACGACGCATTCATCGCGCGAGACATGGACGGCGACGGCGATATCGACTTCGTATCCACCCGCGGCAACAGCGGAAAATACGACGGCGTGTTCTGGCTCGAGCAGCTCCGCTCGTCCATCGCGCTACGCGCTTTCGAGCCCGGCAGAAAGCCCGACAGCGAACAGATGCCCTTGCCGCCGCCCAGCGGAACCGCCGGCAGCCCTCACTAGCCTCAGCCCACGAGGCGCAACCGCACTAGGCATCAACCCGGTGGCGCGGGCCTGCGGCCGGCCGCGTCGGCGTGCACGCGGACCTTTGCTGGTGGGGCCGCGACAGCCAACCGGCCACCCGCTTACCTCGCTGCCGGCTTGCTCTGCCACCAGCCTATTCTGCGTCCGAAAGCCCGGGAACGGCCGCCTCAGGCGGACGCTGCCGGCCGGAGGCCCGCGCCACCCAGCGTTGCTGTTCCCGGATGGCAGCAAAAAAGGCCTGCGTTTGGGAACCTTCGGACGGGACGTTACAATAGAAAGAAGCTGGCGAACCTCCAAAGGGCGCCGGCGCGCCGGGTAGCGGCAGGGGCCCAGGCAGCTCGCAACAAAAAGAAACAAAACGAACCCGTTCGTCGTTTGTTTTCAACGTTTCATTCCTGGGGCCGCGCGGCGGACGACGTTGGCGATTGCAAGCTTCTTGCTTTGAGCCCGCTCCGGTTCTCCGGGCAATATCCACCGGAGCTTCCTCTCCCGCCAACGGGCATCCACGGTTGTTGGTCCTCGTCAGCTCGGCGTTGGTCCCGCTTCGGGTAGCCTCACGCGCCGGCACGGTCCTCCCGCAAAAGCCCTACCCCAACCGATTGTTGTCGAAGAGAGCGACCCCCTTATGGACCCAATCCTGAACCAATTCCGTGACTTCTTTACCGTCGAGCGCCTTACGCCGTTTGTCTTGTCGCTAGCGCGCGTCATTGCCATTCTGATCGCCGCGTTGGTTGCCTCCAAGCTGGCCAGCCGCTTTGTCCGGGTGTTGCGCAATCGCATCGTCGAGATGATGAAGCGGCATCGCGGCACCGAACCGACGCTGGAGCTCGAAAAACGCGCCGCCACCATCGGCGGGATCATCCGCAAGACGGTTGGCGGCGTGATCTGGATACTGGCCCTGGTGATGGCGCTGAAGGAGGTGGGCTTCGATATTGCGCCGATTCTCGCCGGCGCGGGCGTCGTCGGCCTGGCGGTCGGTTTCGGCGCGCAAAACCTGGTGCGCGACGTCATCACCGGGCTGTTCATGCTGATGGAGAACCAGATCAGCGTCAACGACGTCGCCATCATCAACGGCACCGGCGGCCTGGTCGAAGAGGTCAACCTGCGCACCACCGTGCTGCGCGGCCTCGATGGCACCGTCCACGTTTTCCCCAACGGCGCCATCACCAGCCTTGCCAACATGACGCACGAGTTCTCGTTCTACGTCTTCGACGTCGGCGTCGCCTATAAGGAAGACACGGACCGCGTTGTCGAGGTTCTCAAGGACATCTCCGAGAAGATGCGCCAGGAGGACGACTATCGTCTGCTGATCCTGGAGCCGCTCGATGTGCTGGGCGTCGACCAGTTCGGGGACTCGGCGGTGGTGGTCAAGGTACGCCTGAAGACCATGCCAAGCAAACAATGGCAGGTGGGCCGCGAAATGAACCGCCGCATCAAGAAGCGCTTCGACGAGGAAGGCATCGAGATCCCCTTCCCGCACCAAAGTCTCTATTTCGGGGAAGCCAGCAAGCCGATCAAGTTGCAGTTGGAGGGTTCGAGCCGCGAGGAGTTGAAGCAGGCGATCCGGGAAGTGCTGGCCGAGGCGAAGCAGGGCGCCGCGGAGTCAGCGGACAAGACCGAGTAAACAGGATCCGCGAATCCCGGCCGGTTGGTTGCGGCCGTGTGTTGCCCGCGGAGCGTTACGAGCCCCGGACGGGCGAGTGGGCGTGGTCTACCGCCTCAGCCTCGCGACCTGCTGCTCGAGCATGCGGACGCGGCTCTCGATCATGCGGTCGTAGCTGCTCGAAGCCGCGCCGACCGGCTGCCGCAGCGATTGCGCCTCCAGGCGCTCGACCCGGCTTTCCAAGCGGCTCAGGCGGCTTTCGAGCGCCGCATCGCTGAGCCGCGCGGGCGCTTCCCCGCGGTCTGGAGCGCCTTTTCGACAGCCGCCAGTCGTTGATCGGTAGCATCCAAGCGCTGCTCGAGGGTCGCCGGCGTTGCCTCGGTCTGCCGGGACTGCTGGGCCTCTTGTGTCGGTTGGGCCTGAGTCTGACCGGTTTGTGGAGGCTGCTGCCCCCACAACGCCGACCAGATCGCGACGGCCGCGGCGGCGAGCAGCATTGTTCGCAGCCATGTTGTTCGCCGCATCTTGTTCGCAACAATGTCGTCATAGCTGTCTCCCGGACTGAGTATACCGGGAGATCCCTCGCCTGCCGCGGGAGCGCGCCGCGCGGCGGCGCGAGCCTCCGGGCCGCAGCGTCAACTTGCGACGACGCCGCGTCGGCGCGCACGCCGACGTTGCACAGGCAACCGCAGCCGAGCCGCCCCCGAATCCCAACAACAGAGCCGCAGGCGCGAGCCGGCAGGCCGAAGCCGCTGAATGCCAGGGTGAAGCTCATCGCCGCCGCCGAAACGCCCCTTCCGCCCCGACGGCCTGCATCGAATCGCTCCTCCCGTTCCCCCGAACTCCCGCCGCGCTGCGGCCCGCCGGCTCACGCCTGCGGTCTGTTTTCGCGAGTCCCGCATCACTGCCCTGGGTGCGGACGCCGTAGGCCAGTTCGCGGCACAGGCAAACCTGCCTGTGCAGGACCGACAAGATCGTCCGTCCCAGCGTCGATCTGCGATTCGACGTCTGCGTACGACCTGCGGTCGACATCCCCGCGCAGGCTAAGATGGTTTCTCGGCGGCCTTCACGCGGTTCGCCCCCGCCGGCGCTCATGTTCAGCTCGCGCACCAACTGGCCGAAGACCCCCAATCCGCTGGCGGTAGCGCTCGACGAACGCCGCGCCAGCGGACTTCCCGTGGTGGACCTCACCGAATCGAACCCGACCTGCACCGGGCTCGACTACCCCCGCGACGCCATCCTTGATGCGATGGCGAGCGCCGCCTCGATGCGCTACGAGCCGCATCCGCGCGGGCTGCTCCAGGCGCGCGAGGCGATCGCCGGCTACTATGCCGAGTCGGGCATTCCCGTCGACCCCGAGTCGATCGTTCTGGCCGCCGGCACCAGCGAAGCGTATTCGCACGCCATGCGGCTGCTCGCCGGACCCGGCGATGAGATTCTGTGCCCCTCGCCGAGCTATCCGCTGTTCGATTTTCTGGCGGATATCAACGACGTACAGCTCGTTCCCTACCCGCTGGTTTACGACCACGGCTGGCGGATCGATCTGGAGAGGTTGCGTGCCGGCCTCAGCGCCCGCACCCGCGCCATCGCCGTAGTGAACCCAAACAATCCAACCGGCTCGTACCTGAGTCGCGACGAACTGGCGGCTCTCTCCAAACTGGCGCAGAGCCACGACCTCGCGCTGATCGTCGACGAAGTGTTTCGCGACTACGCCTGGCCCCGCCGGCCGGCCGGACCCGCTTGGGAGCCGTCTTCCGGGCCTGGCGCGGCCGCGGTCGCTTCCACGGCGGGAACCGGCTCGTGCCTGACGTTGACTCTCAACGGGCTTTCGAAACTGGCCGCGCTGCCCCAGATGAAGCTCGCCTGGACGGTGGTCAGCGGCCCGACGGGCGTTGCGGCCGAGGCGCTGTGGCGCCTGGAAGTGATCGCAGACACTTTTCTATCGGTCGGAACGCCAGTGCAGCATGCCGCAGGAGCGTTGTTGAAGCTAGGGGAGAGTCCGCGGCGTCAGATCCTCGAACGCGTGCTCGACAATCTCGCTTTTGTCGACAGCGCCTTGCGGCGCGGCGGCGCGGTCGACCGGCTTGCCGCCGATGGCGGCTGGTATGCGGTTCTACGAGTTCCGAACATCCGCAGCGACGAGGAATGGGCGGTCCAACTCCTCCAGGCCGAGGGCGTTTACGTCCATCCGGGGCACTTTTTCGGCTTTCCCCGCGACGGGTTTCTGGTCGTCAGCCTGCTGACCGAACCGCGGCGATTCCGGCCGGGTATCGAGAAGATCAGCGGCCATGTCGAGAGATCATCGTGAGGCCGCGGCGGCTCCGCGGTAGGGCCGTCCTGTGTGGCGATTGTAACGGGTCGGCGGCTGGTAGCCTCCTTGGAGAGGAGGGCGGTCGGCGCCAGTGGCGGCGCGTTCGCGCCGTCGCGTCCACGCGAATACTCAGCTCCCAGGAGGATACGGGCAAGTGCCGGAACGAACCAAGATTGGGATCATGGCCTCGCGCCACTCCGCGTTCTATAGTCCGCTGATCGGCGTGATGGCCGGCGGGTTTCTCAAGGAAGAGGGGCTGGAGGCCGACTATGCGGTGTTGCAGCCGGGGCAGCGCTCGCGTGAGATGCTCGCTCGCGGCGCCGTGGACGTGATGCAGTCGGCGGTTGGCTCCAACTGGGGGCCGCTCGAGCAGGGCGAGACCGGTCTGCCGGTACACTTTGCCCAGATCAACCGCCGCGACGGTTTCTTCCTTGCCGGGCGGAAGCCGGGCCCCGACTTCCAGTGGAAGAGACTCGAAGGGGCGACCCTGCTGGCCGACCATGGCAGGCAGCCCTTGCTGATGCTGCGCTACGCCGCTCACGCTCAAGGAGTGGACTGGAGCAAGGTCCAGCTCATCGATGCCGGCAGCGTCGAAGAGATGGACCGCCTGTTTCGCGGCGGGCAAGGGGACTATATCCACCAGCAGGGGCCGGCCCCGCAGCAGCTGGAGACCGACGGCGCCGGCTACGTTGTCGCCTCGGTCGGCGAGGCGATGCCCGAGGTGGCCTTCAGCAGCCTGCTGGCCACGCGTGGGTTCCTGGCTTCCGCCAACGCCAAGGCGTTCGTACGGGCTTACGGCAAATCGCGGCAGTGGGCACGCGAGGCCCCGCCAGAGGAGATTGCCGACCGCGAGGCGTCTTTTTTCCCGGGAATCCACCGCACGACCTTGGCGGCGACCATCGGGCGCTATCAGCGGCTGGGAACCTGGGATGGGGATCTGGCGATTCCAGAGGAACTCTACGACCAGGCATTGGAGGTCTTCCTCTTTGGCGGCGCCATCACGCGGCGGCACGCCTATGATCAGGTGTGCGTGCAGCCGCCGGCGTAGGAAATCTTCGCAACGATCCAGGGGCGTCTCGTCGGCATCGCCCCTTCGGGGCGCTGGAAAAATGCCGAACGCTGTGAGCCGCCCGCCGGAGCGCTCAGAAACCGGCGGCGAGGCCTTCGGTGCGTGAGTCGTCCGCCCCCAGCAGGCCGTCCTCGCCTACTTGAATCGCCATCACGCGCCCCATCGATTCGACGAACTGGATGTGGTGGCCGCGCTTGCGCAGCAACTCGATGGTGTCGGGCGAAAAGCCGTAGCTCTCCATGCGTAGCTCGTCGGGCATCCACTGATGGTGAAAGCGGGGGAAGTCCACCGCCTGTTGTAGGTTCATGCCGAAGTCGAGCACGTTGGTGATGACCTGCAGCACGGTGCTGATGATAGTCGGCCCGCCGGGTGATCCCAATACCAGCACGAGCTTTCCGTCGCGGCTCACGATGGTCGGGCTCATCGCCGAGAGGGGGCGCTTGCCGGGCTGGATCGAGTTTTTCTCGCTTTGCAGCAGCCCGAACATGTTGGGCTCGCCCGGCTTGGCCGTGAAGTCGTCCATTTCGTTGTTGAGCACGATGCCGGTGCCGGCCACCGTGACCCCCGATCCGTACCAGCCGTTGATGGTGTAGGTCACCGCGACGGCGTTGCCCTGCGGGTCGACCACGGAAAAATGGTTCGTTTCGCCGCTTTCGTGGGCGGTGCCGAGGCCGGCGTGGACTTCGCTGCTCGGCGTGGCCCGGTCGGGGTCGATGGTCGCGCGGCGTTGCCGGGCGTAGTCTTTGCTCAATAGCTTGTCGAGCGGCACGTCGACGAAATCGCTGTCGCCGAAATACTCGGCGCGGTCGGCGAAGAAGCGGCGCATCACCTCGGTGACGTAGTGAATCGCCGCCGCCGAGCCGGGCCCGCTTTTCTCATAACCGCTGCCCTCGAGCATGTTGAGCATCTGGATCACCCCCGAGCCCGAGCTGGGCGGGGGCGCGCCCAGAATCTCGTAGCCGCGGTAGGAGCCCACCACCGGGCGGCGCTCGACCGCGTGATAGTCGGCCAGATCCTTGAGGGTGATCAGGCCGCCGTTGCGCTCCATGTCGGCGGCGATCCGGCGGGCGGTTTCCCCGGTGTACAACTCGTCGGGGCCGCGCTTGGCGAGACGGCGTAGCGTGGCCGCCAACTCGGGCTGGCGCAGCACGTCGCCTTGCGCATAGAAATTTCCGCCCCGCAGAAAGAGGCGCTTGGACTCGGGAAATTGCGGCAGGCGTTCGTTGTCGCGCAGGTCTTGCGCGAACTGGTAGGTGATCGGGAAGCCATTCTTCGCCAGGCGAATCGCCGGTTCGACCAGCTTCGCCCAGCGCCAGGAGCCGTATTTTTCGAGCGCCAGGGCATAGCCGCGGCAGGAGCCGGGCACGCCGGAAGCGCGATAACCGACCACGCTGTCTTGGGTCGGCTTGCCCGCCGCGTCCAGATACATGGTGCGCGTGGCGGCTGCCGGGGCGCGTTCACGGAAGTCGATGAAGGTCGAGCGGCCGTCGGCGAGCCGGATCATCATGAAGCCGCCGCCGCCCAAACTCGCCGCTTGCGGGTGCGTCACCGAAAGCGCCAGGCCCACTGCGACCGCCGCGTCCACCGCGTTGCCGCCCTTGCGCAGAACCTCGACCCCGACCTGCGTGGCGTGCGGCTCGGTGGTGACGACCATGGCGTGCCGCGTGTGGACGGGTTCGCGCGTCGCCGCCGACAGCGTCAGGGCAAGAATCAGCAGGAGCGTCGAAAGCCGGGTCGTCATCACCGGTTCATTCTAGGGTGCGTTGAGGGAGGTTGGCAAAATGGAGGCTAGGCGTTCCGTGAGGAACCCGGGGTTGCCGGCGGCCCGCTGCCGTTGGGAATTTTGCCGGCGCGACATCGGTGACTCTTTCGGCAAGCCCCCCGGATACGACGAGCCGCGGCCGGCGGTGGGGCGACCACAGGGCGGGGCTGCCTTCAGGAAGGCGGCTTCCGCGCCGGTTTCCTGCGGCGCGCTGCGGCTGCGCCCCTCGTCAACTTCATTCCCCGTCGCCCCGATCGTAGGCGTGTATAGTACGTATCAATGCCAGGTAGAGGCGGCGCCGACCTCAAACTGCCGCCGGCCGGCGCGCCCGAATCAGATTTCTGCAAAAATTCCTGCCAGACGCGGTTACGCCTCGAAATTCGACAGATTTTCCTGTTGCGGCTCGGAGGCGACATTTGCAACAATCTGGGTGCCCAGCCCGAGAGGGTAGGGACTTGAGCAGCGGCGTGCATGGAAACTGCGCGCCGTAACGGGGGATTCATGGCCTTTCTTGTCGCCCTTGTTGTGTGGCTGGTTGCGGTAGGGCTTGCGATTCCTTTCGTCACCCAGTGGTGGTGGATGCCGGCGACCATCACCGCCCACGGCCGCGCCGTGGACAGTCAATTCCATCTCACTCTCATCGGTACCGGAATCATCTTTCTGGCCGCCCAGGGAGCCCTGGGCTACGCCGTGTGGCGCTTCGGACGGAAGCGCAGCGGGCCGGCCGATTACGTTCACGGCAACGACCGCTGGGAAGTGCTGTGGACCACGGCCACCACCGTGGCCTTCGTGGGGCTGACCCTGATGGGTTACTCGGTGTGGGCCGAGGCGCGTTTCCTTCCGGTCCACGACGAGCCCGGCTCCGACACCCTGGTGGTGGAAGTCACCGGGCAGCAGTTCGTCTGGAACATGCGCTATGCCGGCCGGGACGGCAAGTTCGGCCCGCTCGACAACAAGCTCATCAACGACGCGATGGGGAATCCTCTGGGCGTGGACCGCAGCAATCCCGACGGCAAAGACGACATCATGGTTCCGCGCATGGCGGTGCCCGTCAATCGCCAGATCGAAGTCCTGCTGCGCACCAAAGACGTCATCCACGATTTCTTCGTTCCCGAGCTGAGAATCAAGCTCGACACCGTGCCCGGCCTGATCGGCAAGCTGCGTTTCAAGGCCGAGAAGGTGGGCACGTATGAGATCGCCTGCTCGGAGTTGTGCGGACTGGGCCACTACAAAATGAGAAGCTTCGTGGACGTGATGGAGCCCGCCGATTACGACAAATGGCTCGAGGCGCAGTATCAATATTTGCCGCAGTGACGGCGGGAGTTGCTTTCCGGCGGAAGTTTGTGACACATTCGGGCGCGGTTCCCCGTAGGACCCCAGTAGGAGCAAATCTCCATGTCAGAGGTCGCACAGTACATCGAAGTTCATCGGCACCCTGAACCGAAGAGCTTCATCTGGAAGTACATCTTCAGCCTCGACCACAAGGTGATCGGCATTCAGTATCTGCTGCTGGCGCTGGTGGCGGCCTTTGTGGGAATGGGGCTGTCGCTGCTGGTGAGGATCCGGCTGGTCTGGCCGAGCGAACCGATCGCGCTGCTGGGAACGCTGTTTCCTGTCGGCGCGCCCGACGGGATCATGACCCCCGAATTCTACCTATCGATGCTGACGATGCACGGCACCATCATGGTGTTCATGGTGCTCACGACGGCGCCGCAGGGCGGGTTCGGCAACTATATTCTTCCGATCCAGATCGGGGCCGCGGACATGGCCTTTCCACGGCTCAACATGCTGTCGTTCTGGACCACCTTTGTCTCGTTCTGCTGCCTGATGACGGCCTTCGTCGCGCAGGGCGGCGCGCCGATGAGCGGTTGGACGGCGTACCCGCCGTTGAGCGCGCTCAACGAAGCCACCTTGGGCGGCACCGGCCAGGACTGGTGGATCCTGAGCATCGCGTTCTTCTGTATCGCCTCGCTGCTGGGGGCCTTGAATTTCATCGTCACAACCTTGCAGTTACGCACTAAAGGGTTGACGATGATGCGGCTGCCGCTGACGGTGTGGACCTGGTTCGTGACCGCCGTGCTGGGCCTGCTGGCGTTTGGCGTGCTGCTGGCGGCGGGCGTGCTGCTGCTGATGGACCGCAATCTGGGCACCAGCTTTTTCGTGCCGGCCGGACTGATCGTCAACGATGTGGCGATCAACCATAACGGCGGCTCGCCGATCCTGTGGCAACACCTGTTCTGGTTTTTCGGCCACCCCGAGGTGTATATCGCGATCCTGCCCGGCATGGGCGTGGCGTCGCACCTGTTGTCGACGTTCTCGCGCAAGCCGGTGTTCGGCTATCGCGCCATGGTCTACGCCATCCTTTCGATCGGCGTGCTGGGATTTGTCGTCTGGGGCCACCATATGTTCGTCAGCGGCATGAGCCCTTATTCGGGCTTCGTGTTTTCGGTGCTGACGATGTGCATCGGGGTGCCCTCGGCGATCAAGACCTTCAACTGGCTCGGAACGATCTGGGGCGGCAAGATCCGCTTCACCTCGCCGATGCTCTATGCCATCGGGTTCGTGTCGCTGTTCGTCACCGGCGGGCTGAGCGGCATCTTCCTGGGGCAGCCGACGATCGATCTGTACTTCCACGACACCTACTTCGTGGTGGCGCACTTCCACTTGATCATGGGCGTGGCGGCGATTTTCGGGATGTTCGGCGGCCTGTCGTTCTGGTTCCCCAAGATGTTCGGCCGCATGATGAGCGAGGGCATCAACAAGACGCACTTTTGGCTGACGTTTGTCGGCGTCTACTGCATCTTCGGGCCGATGCACTACCTGGGGCTGATCGGGCACCCGCGGCGCTATGCCGAGATCACCGGCGTGGACTACCTGGCGCGGGCCGGGGCGGCCGAGGTTCACCACTTCATCACGATCGCGGCCATGATCACGGTGACGGCGCAGTTCCTGTTCCTGTTCAACATCCTGTGGAGCATGTTTAAAGGCAAGAAAGCCACCGATAACCCTTGGGAGGCGACGACGCTGGAATGGACGATTTCGTCGCCGCCGCCGCACGACAATTTCGCGGGCAGGATTCCGGCCGTATTCCGGGGGCCCTACGAGTTTGCGGTGCCTAAGGCCAAGCGGGACTTCGTGATGCAGACCAATTCGGACGAAATGGCGTTTGGGACGGCGCCGGCGGGCGACTGATTCAGCAACGCCGGCGGGTGTTGTGGCGTCAAACCGTTGCTATGGCGACAACCCTTACACCTCCGAAACCAAGACGGGCTGTAGGCCGGCCCAAGCCGACCTCGGGCGGCGGCGGTATCTTTCGCCCCGTCGACGGCGGTCGCGGCTGGGGTGGCTGGGGCGACGGCTCGGGCCGCGACCCCGATTCGGCCGTCCAACGCTACAAGCTGGGTGTGTGGATCGGCATCGGCGGCATCGTGATGCTGTTCGCGGCCTTCACCAGCGCGATGGTGGTCCGCAGCGGGCTGAGCGAAGACTGGCGCGCGATCGAGCTGCCGCATGTACTGTGGTTCAGCACGGCCGTTCTGCTGCTCAGCAGCTTTTCGATCGAAAAGGCCTGCCGCGCGATGCGCCGCCAGGAGAACGCCGAGTTGCAGCGCTGGATGACGCTGACCGCCGGGCTGGGCGCGCTGTTCCTGGCGTCGCAACTGGTCGCCTGGCAGCAATTGGCTTCGCACGGCGTGTTCGTGGCGACCAACCCCAGCAGCTCGTTCTTCTATCTGCTCACGGCGGCGCACGGCCTGCACCTGTTCGGCGGACTGCTCACGCTGAGCTACGTGACCGTGCGCGTCTGGCGGTCGTCGCTGTGGCCCACGCGCGCCGCGGCGGTCGAGGCCGCCACGCTCTACTGGCACTTCATGGACGGGCTGTGGGTCTATCTGCTGGTTCTGATGACGGTTTGGAGGTGATCGATGTCGGATTCGCACTCACACGCGGCGGTCGAAGCCACCTGGGGTGGCGGCGCCTCGCCGTTCGCGGTGGGCGACAAGAAGTTGGGGATGTGGCTGTTCATCGTCTCCGACGCGTTGACCTTCGCCGCCTTGCTGGTGACCTACAGCTACGTGCGGGTGGTCAACGAGTGGCCGCATCCGTTCGCCTTTTACCCGGCGATCATTTTTTCCTCGGTGATGACGCTGGTGCTGCTGTCGAGCAGCCTGACGATGGTGTTCGGGGTCGACGCCGCCGCGCATAACGACCGCAAGGCGGCCGCGAAATGGGTCTGGCTGACGGCGCTGGGCGGGCTGACCTTCATCGTGCTGCACCTTTACGAGTGGAATCACCTGATTCACGAGGGCGTAAGGCCGTTTACGAATCCATTCGGCACACCTCTGTTTGGGGCGAGCTTCTTCCTGATTACCGGCCTGCACATGACCCACGTCGCCATCGGCGTGGTGTACCTTTCGGTCATCGCGCTGCGCTTCGGCGGCGGCAAATACGACTCCGAAGACGTCGAGGTGGCCGGGCTGTACTGGCACTTTGTCGATCTGGTGTGGATGTTCGTATTCCCGCTGATCTACATCATGTCGGTGCAACTGAAGTGACGCCGGCCTTGCTGACTTGGGATCCGGCTGGTTGGGTGGAGGGGTAATACATGGCTACGGCGGCGAGTTCTTCTCACAACGCGACGTTCCTCAAGGTTTGGATCGGCCTGCTGGGGCTGACGCTGATCGAGGTGATTCTGGGCTACATCCAGTTCAGCACCCACGTCATGCTGACCCTGCTGATGAGTTTTTCGATCGTGAAGGCCTATCTGATCATGGCCTACTTCATGCATCTCAAATACGACAAGCCGAGCTTGAGCTGGGTTTTGGTGCCGCCCCTGGTGGCGTGTATTCTGATCATGATGGGCTATTTCTTCCCCGACAGCTTCCGGCTGGTGGCGTGGCACTCCTAGGCCCGGCGTGCGCCGCCGGCTCGACGCGGTTGGTGCGATGATGGAAAGCGCGCGCAACGCAGGCGACCTTCGCCAGACAGGAGGGGCGGCAAGCCGCCCGACGAACATGTTGGCAAGCAAGGCACGAACGTTGATCGAACGATGCAGCCGCTTTTTGCTGGCCGCCGCCGTCGGCCTGATCGTTTGCGCCCCGTTGGCGGCGCAGTGCGCGATGTGCAAGGAGACGGCTTCCTACCAGCGCCAGGAGGCCATCAACGCGCTCAACCGCGGCATTATCGTGCTGGCGATTCCTCCGGCGAGCATCATTGTCGGCATGATCTGCTTGACCTACCGCTACCGCGGCGCTCCCGACGACCCTAACGAGCGCGATTCTTTCGGCGACGACGAGTAGCTGGCGACGGAGTCTCGCCTCCCGCGGCTTTCTTTTCACGAATAGATTGTGCTGGGCATCGGTTGCTCGCCGCTTTGCGGCTCGCGACAGGAGGGAGCGCCTGTCTCTACCCAGCCGGCGGCGTCTATGCTTCGGATTCGAGCTGGGCGGCCAGCTCTTCCCATTGGCGCTCGCGGGCTTCGATGCGGTTCTTGCGCTCTTCCATCTGCTGCAGGATTCCGGTCGAGCGCGCGTGATCGCTGAAGGCTTCGGTCAACTCGCCTTGCAGGTTCTGGGTTTCCGATTCGAGGCGGGAGATCTCTTCCTCAATCTTGGTGATGCGCTTGCGCAGTTTTTCCGCCTGGATGGGGTTCATGCGCTTGCCGCGCGGCTGCTCGCCGCCGTTTTTTGCGGGCTCGTCGGGCTTGGCCGCTTGCAGGGCGGCTTGCAGCGATTCGCTGACGCCCGTGGCCGCGGCTTTCCCGTCGGAGGGCGCGCCGTCCTGTTTCCCGTTCTGGCGCTGCGAGAGCCACAGGTAGTCCTCGTAGTTGCCGGCGTAGACGCGGACTTCGCCGCTGCCCACGGCGTACACCTTGGTCGCCAGGCGGTCGAGAAAATAGCGGTCGTGTGAGACGAATACGACCGTGCCGGTGAAGTCGAGCAGCGACTGCAGCAGCACGTCTTTGGCGCGCATGTCGAGGTGGTTGGTGGGCTCGTCGAGCAGCAGAAAGTTGTGCGGCTGCACCAGCATGCGGGCCAACGCGTAGCGGTTGCGCTCGCCGCCCGAGAGCACCCGCACCGGCTTGTAAACCTCGTCGCCGGAAAACAGGAAGCAGCCCAGCAGCCCGCGCACTTCGGTGACCGTCATGCGCGCGGCATGCTTGGAGAGGTCCTCGAACAGGATGGCGTCGGGGTTGAGTTCCTTGTACTGGTCCTGCGCGAAGTAGTCGATTTCGACCTTGTGGCCGAGCTTCATATCGCCCGCGGTCAGCGGTTCGGCGCCCGCCATCATGCGGATTAGAGTGGATTTCCCGGCGCCGTTGTAGCCGACCAGCGCCACGCGGTCGCCGCGTTCCACGGTGAAGTTTACGTTCTCGAGAACACGCTTGTCTCCGTAGCTTTTCGCCACACCCTGGAACTCGATGACGCTGCGGCCGCTGGCGTGCGGCTGCGGAAATTTGAAGTGGATGGCCTTCTCTTCCTGCGGCAGCTCGATTCGCTCGATCTTGTCGAGCTCCTTCACGCGGCTCTGCACCTGGGAGGCCTTGGTCGCCTGATAGCGAAAGCGGTTGATGAAGGTCTCCAGGTGATGGATGCGGTCCTGCTGGTTCTTGTAGGTCGCCTCGAGCTGCTCCAGCCGTTGCTGCTTCAACGTCAGGTACTTCTCGTAGTTTCCGGTGTAGAAGTGTACCTGCTTGTTCCAGACTTCGAGGATCTTCCGCACCGTGCTGTCGAGGAAATAACGGTCGTGAGAAATCAGCACGAAGGCGAACGGATAGCTGTTCAGATAGGCTTCCAGCCAGTTGCGGGCTTCCAGGTCGAGGTGGTTGGTGGGCTCGTCGAGCAGCAGCAGGTTGGGTTTCTCGAGCAGCAGCTTGGCGAGCGCGATGCGCATCTGCCAGCCGCCCGAAAATTCCTGCGTCTTGCGCGACCACTCTTCCTTGGGAAATCCCAGCCCGCCGAGCACGGTGCCCACCTGGGCCTCTTTGGTGTAGCCGTCGAGGGCGTGGTAGCGGTCGAAGACCCATTCGTAGCGGTCGATGACGGCCTGGTATTCCTCGCTCTGGTGGTCGAGCTCCGACATCTTGGTGGTCAGCTCTTCCTGCTCCTTCTCGAGCGCCAGGGCCTCGTCGAATACCGAGAGGCACTCGTCGAAGATCGTGCGGCCCGACAGCGACAGGCCGTCCTGCGGCAGGTAGCCGATGCGGAGCTGCTTTTGGCGCTGGATGCGGCCCTCGTCGAGGTGCTCGATTTCGGCCAGGATGCGCAGCAGGGTGGTCTTGCCGGTCCCGTTAGCGCCGACGATGCCAAGGCGGTCCTGGGGCGACACCAGCCAGTTCAGGCCGGTAAAAAGGACCTTTTCGCCATAGCGCATGGCGCCGTCGGAGATCTGAATCATTCTTTTCAGTGTAGCGGCTTTGGGGGCGGCAACTGATGGACGGGCGAGACTGGGGGGCGTGGGGAGGCTCACCGTGTTTCGCAGCGCGACATGTAATGCGGTGAGCGGGCCACGGTAGCGTGATGGGCGATTCGGGGCTACAAAGCTAGAGGCCGTGGTCCGCTTCTTCAAAATCGGTCATCCTGGGGCTATGCTCTGGAAGGTTGGCGCCGTCGTGTTGGCGATCCCGGTCGTTCTCTATGTCTCGCTGGCGATGATCTACGGCCGCGTTGGCTTGCTGGAAAAGGTGTTTGGCCCGATCGAACGCTCGCCCGTGGACTTTGCCACCCTGGAGCTCAAACCTTCGCCGAATCAATACCTGGTTTGCCCTCCTGGGCTGTGCCACGCCCGGGCCGATCAGCAAAGCCCCGAGTTCGCGGTACCCCTGGAGGATTTGCGGGCGGCCTGGCAGCGCGTGATTCATCGGCAGCCGCGGGTGACCTTGCTGTCAACGGATCCCGAGCGCGACCAGTATGAGTATCAGGCCCTGACTCCGGTAATTCACTTTCCGGATGCGGTTACGGTTCGGTTACTGAGCGTGGGGGAGGGGAAGAGTACGATTGCGGTGTATAGCCGGTCGCACTATGGGTATGGGGATCTGGGCGTGAACCGGCGGCGGGTGCGGGCTTGGCTGGACCTGCTGGCGCGCGAGGTGGCGAGGGGGCGATGACGTCTGTGGAGACGCGGGCTGTTTTGCGGCGCTGGTTCGGGGAGGTTGCCTGTTGCCGGTTTTGTGGCCGCGGGCGTGCAGTCGTGCTGGCTGGCCCTACGTAGCGACGAATCGCTACGCGGCAAACCTGGAGGTTCACGCCACGGGTGGTGCTTTCGGCCAGCTGAGGTTTTTGGCGTGGCGCTGTTGGCGGTTCTTGGCGGGACTTCGAGGCCGGGCGGATTTTTTGAAATCCTGGGCGGCGGGCTGCGTCTATAGTGCGAATGTTGGCACCCTTTCGGGTTTGGCGAGGGCCTTGGCGAGGCAAATCATGAGACCCAGCGCGATGCGAGGTTCGTGGTCGAGCGTGGAATTATTCGATTCCCTATGGAAATGGACTCGGGGCGGATTCCTGGCCCTCCTGGGCGGCGCATGCCTGGTCGTGCTGTTATGGACTCCGGCGGCGGCGCAGGAACTGACCCCCGAAGGCTATTGGGAAGGGGCTCTCGAAATCCGCGGGAATCCGATGGATATCGCCGTCGAGTTCCAAAAGGATGCGTCCGGAGCCTGGAGCGGCACCATCGATATTCCGGCGCAGAACGCCCGCGGTGTCCCGCTGGCGAACGTCATGATCGAGGGCCGCGAGGTGGCTTTCGCGATGGCGGGGGTCCCTGGAAACCCGGCGTTTGGAGGCACTCTGGCCGAAGATGGCAAGACGATCGCGGGCGATTTTACCCAGGGAGTCACGCAGTTGACGTTTCATCTGCGGCGGTCCGTGCGGAAGCAGACCGAAGGCGGCGAGCCGTCGGCCTTCACGCAGCCGGGCGTGCCGGGCGAAGCGCTGGACGGCATCTGGCTCGGGATGCTCGATACGGGGGCGATCGAGTTGCGCCTGATCGCGCGGATCTCCAAGACCGGCGACGGCGGCTACAGCGGCACCTTCGATAGCGTCGATCAGGGGGCCGCGGGGCTCAAGATCGAGTCGTTTCAGGTGGAAGGCGACACCGTGCGGCTCGAGCTGAAGCGGCCGGCGGCGGTGTTTGCGGGTAAGTTCAACGAGTCGCGGTCCGAGCTGGAAGGAGAATGGCGGCAGGCGGGCGGGTCGGTCCCGCTCACGCTGCATCGCCAGCGCGAAGAGCCCCAACTGGGCCGCCCGCAGGACCCCCACAAGCCTTATCCCTACAACGATGAGGAAGTCACCTTTCGCAACGAGACGGCGGGGCTGAAGTTTGCCGGGACCTTGACCACGCCGCGCGGCGAAGGGCCTCATCCGGCGGTTGTTTTGCTGACCGGCTCGGGCGCGCAGGATCGCGACGAGGCGATCATGGGGCACCGCCCGTTTCTGGTGCTGGCCGACCATCTGACGCGCCAGGGGATCGCCGTGCTGCGCTTCGACGACCGCGGCGTCGGCGGCTCCGAAGGTGACATCACCCACGCCACCACGCGCGACTTTGCCGGCGATGCCCTGGCGGCGGTGGCGTATCTCCAATCGCGGCCCGAGATCGACCCCAAGCGAATCGGCCTGGTGGGCCACAGCGAAGGCGCGCTGGTGGGGCCGCTGGCCGCCGTGGCATCGAAGGATGTCGCCTTCCTGGTGCTGCTGGCGGCGCCCGGGCTCACCGGCGAACAGATCATCTACCTGCAGTCGGAGGCGCTGCTGCGCGCCATGGGCGGAGATGAGGAAGCCATCGCGGCCAACCGCGACCTGCAGCAGCGCATGTTCGCCATCGTCAAGGAGGAGCCCGACGACGAAAAGGCGCGGCAGCGGCTGCAGGCGCTCCAGAAGGAGATGCTGCAACGGATGACCCCCGAGCAGCGCAAAGCCGCTGGATTGTCGGAGGAGTCGCCCATCGGCGAGCAGGCGGAAATGCTGCTGACGCCCTGGTTCCGATTTTTCCTGACCTACGATCCGGTCCCGACTCTGGCCAAAGTGAAGGTTCCGGTGCTGGTGATCATCGGCGACAACGACTTGCAGGTGCCGCCGGCCGAGAATCTGCCGCCGATCGAGCAGGCGCTGCGGCAGGGCGGCAACACCGATTTCCGCGTCATGCGCCCGGCGAAGCTGAACCACCTGCTACAAACCAGCCAGACCGGCCTGCCGCTGGAGTACGCGCGCATCCCCGAGACCATGGCGCCCTCGGCCCTGGAGGCCATTTCGAGCTGGATTCGGGAGCGAGTAGGGAAGCAGTGAGGGTGGGACAGGCAATCCTGCCTGTCCAGGGGTGCGCCGGGCCGCAGCTTCGCCGCTGCCGACAGGCGGGAGCGCTGTCTCTACCAAGCCCTGCCTCTACCAGCCTTGCGCGCCGCGCAGCAGCACGAAACGGCAGTGGGCTACGTTGCGGGTTTTGAAGTGCTCTCCGTGCTTGTGAATGAGCCGCAGTTCCTGGTCCTGGGTGGAGCCGACCGGGATCGCCAGCCGCCCGCCCTCGGGGTCGAGCTGATCGAGCAAAGCTTGCGGGATGCGCGGGGCCGCGGCGGCCACGGAGATGGCCTGATAGGGGGCTTCGGCGGGGTAGCCCAGGGTCCCATCGCCGGCGATCACTGACACACGGTCCCCAAACCCGGCGCGATCGAGGTTCCCGCGGGCCAGCTCGACCAGCGGCGGTTCGGTCTCGAGCGAATAGACGTGCGCGGCCAGCAGCGACATCACCGCCGCGGCGTAGCCCGAACCCGCGCCGACTTCCAACACCCGGTCGGTTTCCCGCAACTCCAGCGCTTCGACCATCGCCGCCACCATGTAGGGCTGCGAAATCGTCTGCTCGGCGCCGATCGGCTGCGGCTCGTCGTTGTATGCCAAGTGGCGATGCGGCTTGGGGATGAAATCGTGCCGCGGGACGGTCTCCATAGCCCGCAGTACCCGCCGGTCGCGAATACCGCGGCGGCGCAGTTGTTCTTCGACCATGCGAAGCCGCAACTGTTCCCAGGTCAGCATCAGCATTCAGGGCAGCCTCTTTTTGTAAAGCACGTCGGCGCCCACCAGGCCGTTTTCGTCGCGCGTCACGATGAACGAGAGGCGGCGGTTGGGCGCCCACTCGACGCGCACGCTCTGCTGTTCCGAATCGGCCAGGTTGTAGCTGTAGATCAGGGTCAGGTCGTTGGTGATCTGCTGCTCGGTGGAAATCCGCGCCGTTGGGACGGTTTCCGCGCCGCCGACCTGCGGATCGACCCGCAGACGGCTGACGCCAAAGAAGCGCTGCAAGCCCTTGCTGAACGGCCGCGAGAGCGCCTGCGAGAGCAGCGTGTTGGCGCCGGCCTGGATCAGCGGCTGGGCCTCCACCCGCTCCTGCGCCGCCAGAACGGGGTCGGTGGTGGGGCTTCTGCCCACCGCGATGAGCGAAACCAACTGGTTGAACTCGAGCGGCGGATCGGAACGGTAGCTCAGGTTCATGTTGCGCGCCGGGCCCGAGACGTTCAGCGCGATATCGACGTCGCGGATGCGCGTTTCCAGCTCGAAGTCCAGGACCGGCTCGATCCGGAACGGGTTCGTGAAATCGATTTCCCCGCGGTTGATCACGTAGCGCGTCCCCTGGAAGCGCATTTCCCCCTGGGTGACGTTGATATTGCCCAGCAGCGACGGGCTGACGGCGGTCCCCACCACGCGCATGTCGATCTCGACCTGCATGTTGCGAAACATCGTGGTCTGCACCGGCAGGTCGGGGATGGAACCGATGCGGACGTTAAGCTGCGTGTTGCTCAGAAACGGCCCGCCGGCCGGGGTGCGCTGCGGTTCGCCCAGGGAAGCGATCAGGTTCCCGAGATTGGCGTCGGGAGAGGTCGAAAGCCGCTCCACGATGATCTCGCCGGTCAGCAGCGTCTGCAGATCGTTGCCCGAAAAGGTCAGCCGGCCGTCGACCGTGCTCGTCATATTGGTCGGGTAGCGCACGCGCACCTGCTGCGCCTCGGCGCTGAGGCGGTAGGACGCCGAACCCTGCTCGTAGACCGCGGTGCCGCTGACGCGCACCGTGCCGCCGCCCGAGGTTGCCTTCAGCTCATCGACGCGAACCCGCTGGCCGTTAAAGGTCAACGTCCCCGACATGTCGCTGAGCCCGAGCGGCAGCTCATCGGAGCGCAGCGCCGCGTTGCGCAGTTGGACGCGGCCGCGTAGCTGGGGCTGCTGCAGCGTGCCGCGGATGTCCACCTCGACACTGGAGACGCCGCTGGTCTGGATGCCGGAACGAAAACTCTCCAGCACCGAAAGGTTGAAGTCGCCCTCGACCGAGACCTCCAGCTTGTTGTCGATCGGCTCCATCAGCGAGAAGGGAATGGTGCCGTCGATGGCAATGTCGGTGCCCTGCCCCAGCAGGCGCATGCCGTCGAGGTGCAGGCGTCCGTCGGCCAACGACCAGCGCATCGGGAAGGGGTTCCAGAGCGAGTAGGCCTGATTGGTGTCACCCAGGTCCGTCAGGCCCGCTTCCAGGCGGTTAATCGTTCCTTCCGCGCGAAGACTGTTGGGCTTGTCGAGATTGCCGGAAAACGTGAAGCTGCCATCCACCTCGCCCTGCAGCCGTTCCAGCGGTAAACGCGCTAGCTCGGCGACGCCCAGCGCCTGCACGCGCACGAATTCCATCTGGCCCTGGAACGATTGATCGCCGGCGGGCTGCAACTCGGCCTTGCCGTGAACCTCGCCGCCCAGCAGATCCGCTTTCCAATCGAGGTGGACCTGCTTGCCCTGCGTGGCGACGTTGCCGCTGAGCGAACCGAGGGCCTGATCGCCCAGCGAGACGTTGCGAAGGTTCCAGTTGCCGGTGACGTCGAGTTCCTCGAACAACTCGGGACCCTGAGAAAGGCGGCCGGCGGCGTGCACCTCGGCCTGGATATCGCCGCTGGGAGGCCGGCTGGCCTTGGCGAATCGTTCGAACTGCTGCAGCCGCCAGTCGTCGGCTTGCAGGTCGAATCGAAAGCGGCGGTCGGCGGTAGTGAACTCGCCCTGCCCCTGGACTCGCGCGCTGTCGGCCGCGGTCTGGGTGGCTGCGGCGGCGCCAGCCTGGGTCCCCGCCCCGGCGGCGGCCGTGCTACTGCCCTCTTTCACAATTTCGAAGCGCGGGACCTGCAGCCGGCCCGCCGCGTAGTGGGCGGTCGCGGTAGCACGCTCGAACGGCTCGCCCCAGGCCATGCCATTCCGCACGGTCGCCTGGGTGTCGAAAACGGGGGCCTCGATCGCGCCGGAAAGCTGAACTTCTCCTTGGAGCCGGCCCGTGAGGTCTTCGTTGCGTCCCAGCGCCTGCAGCAGGCGTTGCACGGAAAAGCCGTCGAACCGGACGTTACCCGTAAGCGGACCCGCGGCGGGGAGCCGGTAGTCGTCGAGCGGGATCTGCAGGGCGATCTGCGCGCTGCCGTCGGGGTCTTCCAGGCGGGCCTGCTCGAGGCGCAATTGATCGGGATCGAGCTCGACGTCGCCGGAGAAGCGTTTCCATTCGTAGCCCGCCGCGCGGAAGCCGTTGGCTTCGACCCGACCGGCAAAATGAGCCCGCGGAGGCCGGTCGAGATAGAGCTGCCCGGCGAATTTTCCCTGCAGTGACAGCTCGCCCCGCAGATCGACCGGAAGTTCCTTGGTTTCGATGCCGGCGATGCGTGCCGCGGCGAGCAGGTCGGTGAAGTCGTCGAGAGCGACACGCAGATCGAGAATCGAACGGTCGTCGGCGGCGATGCTGCCGTTGGCGGCGATGCGCGAGGCGTTGGTGGAGAGGTCCACGCGGGAGAACTGCAGCAACCGGTCGCGGCCGCGATAGGCAAGGTCGACGACGCCGCCGAGCGGCTGATCGCCGGCCGGCGGGTTCTGCGGAGCCGTCAGAATGAGCGAGGCCGCCACGACGGCGTCAGCCATGCCCGAGCCCTGGGCACGAAGCCAGCCGCTGAGCTGACTGCGCCAGGGCGGGGTCGGCGGCGCCTTGGCGAGTTGGGTGCTGCGCAGCGCTTCGAGCACGGAGCGGATCGAGTAACCGTCGAAGTCGCCGCTGAGCTGCCAGCCCGGGGCGGTTTCGCGCGTAATGTCGACTTCGGCCTCGCCCCGAAAATGCCCGCCAAAGGCCGCCAGGTCGACGTCGCGCAGATGCGCGCGCCTGGCGTCGCCGGAGTAGTCGGCGCCGGCGCGCACGCGCGGCGAATCGCCGCTGACCCCGGCGATCGAGCTCTCCAGCGCGACGTTTCCGGAATAGCTCAGGCCCGCCCCGCCGCCGCGCCAGTCCAGTTTGCCGGAAAGTTGCGCCGTTCCCTGACCCAGAAACGGCAGTTCGAGCCGTTGCTTCCAGGCTGCGATGTCGGCGTGCCCTTTGTATTGGACGTCGATCTCGGGCTGCTGCCAGCCGCGCAGGTGAGCCTGCGCTTCGAGGCTCGCGCCGCCGGCCCCCACCAGGATGCGCGGAGCGTCGACGTGGTCACGGTAAATGTAGAGCTCACCTTCGGCCTCGGAGAGCAACGGCTCGCTTCCCGCGAGCTTCACACCAAACTCGCCGAGCCGGAACGCCAGCGCGTAGCGCTCGCCGGCGGGTTCGTAGCGCGTCCCGAGCCGCAGGCCCTGGCCTCGAACCGAGAAGCGGTAGGGGATGTCGTTCCAGTAGACCTCGCCATCCCGCAGCGAAAAGCGTTCGACGGCGAGATCGAGCAGCGACTGCACGCTGTCTTGGGAAGCGGCCGCCTGGGCGCCGCCGGGCAGGTTGGTCGAACCGTCTGCCGCTACGGTAACGTGCACCTCGGGCGACTCGACATCGAGCGCGAGCAAGGAAACCTGGGCTGTAAGCAGCGACTGCAGGCTCAGCTCGACACGCAGCGCGGAAACTTGCAGCAGGGGCGGGTCGGCGGGCTGCTCGGTTCCGTGGACCACCAGCCGCGTGATGCTGACGGTCATGATCGAGGGGTCGAACAGAAACGCGCCCATCTCGACACGCCCGCCGGTGGCGCGCTCCAGCTCGGCGACCACCCGCTGGCGCACCTTGTTCTGAAACCAGGCGGTGCGCACCGTCGCCTGAAACGCGATGACCAGCACGATGGCGGCCAGCGCCGGGATGCCGACCCAGCGTCCCCAGCGAATGCGGCCGAGTTTGGAGAAAAACGCTTTCATGATGGGCATCGGCCGGCCAGGGCGCTTACCGGCTTTGCGCGCCTAGCGCGGGGCGTCTCCCGTGGGCCTCGCGGGCGGGCCGGCCGGCGCCGTCTGTTGCCGCGCCGGCTGCCGCTGGTCTGGTTGCGGCGGCGTCGTTTGCGGTTCCTCTTTCAAGATCACTATACGCGTTTGCGGGCGCGTTTCCTTGAGCCACTCCTCGAGCAGCGCGTTGGCGCGATCCTCAATGGCGGCCTGCTCCACCTTGTCGTAGATGTCGTCGAGCGGCGGCGGCGAGCCGTTGCCTTCGGCCTTGAATTCCGGCACGATGTGGCTCTGGTAGTAGGCGGAGACCTCGTCGCGCGAGACCTCCAGGCCGGTCTTGAAGCGAAAGTCCTTGAAGCGCTCGTAGCCGATCACCTGCCGCCAGAAGGCGGTGACGTCCTGCTCGCGCAACTGGTAGAGCTGGAGCGCGTCGTCGAACGAGATGCCGTTGAGGTAGCGTTCCTGCTTGGACTCGGCGATGTGCCGCTGCACTTCGGCCTCGCTGATTTTCAGAAATCCCGTCATCAGCGCCTCGCTTTGAATCAGCCGCACGGCGATGAGCCGTTGCAGGGCCTCGTGGCGTTTGGCGTCGGTGGCCTCGAACGGCTCGCGGTTGAACATCGCTTCCAACCGCAATTGCAGTTCGACTTCGCTGGCGGTGATCGCTTGCTGGCCGACCACGGCGACCACGCGGTCGATGATCTCGGCCTGGCCCGGCGCCGCCAGCAGGGCGAGCAATCCGGCCGCCAGGTACAGCCATCCGGTTGGAGGCAGATTTATGCCTTTCCGGCCGCGCCCCCGCGCTGTCGAGTCCCGTTTCAAAACGCTTGTCCTAACGAGAAATGAAATTGGAAGTGCGAGATGCGCTGCTGGCTCACCGTGCCGCGATTTTCGAGGAGCTGCTGGCGGGTGCCCTCGAAGCCGACAAAGCGCGGCGGATTCAAGCTGTAGGCAAGGTCGAAGCGGATCGGCCCGATCGGGGTGCGGTAGCGCACGCCCAACCCGACCGCGTGGACCATGTAGTCGAAATCGTAGACCGTGATCGGGCCTTGCAGCAGCGAGAGAACCCGCGAGCGCGGCGGCAGACCCTCGGGCGGCAGGCTGACGCGCGAACGTTGCGAGGTGCGGAAACTGATGTCGCCGGGGGTCGAATAGACGTTGCCGGCGTCGTGAAACAACACGCCGCGGATGTTTTCGCCGATCAAGGGGAAACGCAGTTCCACGCTGTTCACCAGCGAGGCGCCGCCGCCGATGGGGAAGCCGGTAACCGGATCGCGCGGCCCTGCCTGGTTGACCGGGAAACCGCGCAGCGAGTTCGCGCCGCCCGAGTAGAAGCGTTCGGAGATCGGAATGCGCTCATCCGGGTTCGAAATCGGGCGCACGGTCAGCCCGCTGGCGGCTTGTTCGTCGGGGGACAGCGTGCCGTGGGCGAACATCAGGCCGATCTGGAACGAGCGCGCCAGCACGACTTTCGATCCCAGCCGGTAGTAGGTGGCGTTTTGCGCCAGAATCCGCGCAAAATCGCGCTGCGAGCCCCACAGGTGGTTCGCAAAACTGACGTCGACGGTGTTGTAGATGCCGCGCGAGGCGTCGGTGGGATCGTCGCGGCGGTCTTGAATATAGGTGCCCGAAAGCAGCGCCACACGAACCGGCCGCGATGCGATCGGCACCAGCGAAGGAGAAATCTGCAGCGTATTCTCGTCGATTGTGGTGCGGCGGAAGGTGTAGCGGTAGAGCGCCGTCGAGGGCCGGCTGAGGCGGTGCTGCAACTGGAAGGCTCCCTCCAGCCGCGTGCCCCGGAACGTACGCACGTTGCGCGAGGTGTCGTAGAGCGCGCTGAGCGTCATTCTCCATTTTTCCGAGCCGGTCCAGCGCGGCGCTTCGTAAGTGAATAGCGCGCGCTGCTGCAGGTCGGACACGCGCGTGCGCACGTTGAGCGTGTGGCCGATGCCGCGAAAATTCAGGCGCGTCATTTCGACCGTGAGCCGCGGGCTGAAGGTGGCACCGCCCACCGGGTCGGTGACGTCGCTGGTGTTGCCGCCCAGCCGGGCGAACTCGGCGCCGCCTCCGAAACCCACCACCCAGCGCCGCGCTTCCTCGACTTGCAGCAGCACGTTTTTCGCGGGCTCTTCGCCCTCGGGGTTTTGCAAGGCGACCTCGACCCGCGAGAACAATCCCAGATCGTAGAGCCGGCGCTGAGTCTCGAACATCGAGCTTTGTGACAGAGGCTCGCCGGGCGTCAGCCGGATCTGTTGCTCCACCAGCCGCGGCTTGGTGTGCACCAGCCCGGCGACGATGGTGTCGCGGGTATACAGCGACTCGCCCTCCCGCACGTGGTACTCGATGCTGACGCGGTCTTCCTCGTCGGCTGGCTTCGCTTCCCATTCGAAACTGGCGTCCTGATAGCCGGCGTTGAAGTATTCGGCGAGGATCAGCGAGCGGTCGGTGGCGATGCTCGATTCGCTATAGGGCTGCCCGGCGATGGAGGCCAGCATGGGACGGAAATGGTCGGCGGGGATATGCTGCGTGCCGCTGATGACCAGCTTTTCCACCAGCGTCGGCTTACCCTCCTGGATGTTGATAAAGACCGCCAGATCGCCCTGTTTGCCCTGGTAGTTCTGCTCCACGCGCCGGTTGATCGTCACGTCGCGAAAACCATTGGAGCGGTAGAGGTCCTCGATGGCGGCAATGTCGCTTTCAAGCAGACTCTGACTGTAGCGGCCGCGGCGCATCTGGAAACTCTTCTCACGGATCAACATGCGCTCGCGGATCGTTTCCAGGTCGAACCACTGGTTGCCGTTGATCTCGATGTGAACCAGCGCGAAACGCTCGCCGCGGTTGACGTCGTAGATGATGCGGATCTCGTCGGGCCCCATCGGAACCCGCTGGAATTCCACGGCGGCGTTGAAATAGCCTTTGGTTTGCAGGTAGTTGCGCAGATTGTCCGCGCCTTCCTGCAGCAGGTCGTCGTCGACGACGCCCTCGTCGAAAATCGGGATATAGGTGCGCAACTGGCTGTCGGAAAAACTCTCGCCCTCGACCGTCACCCGCACGCGCGGGCCGGGCTCGAGCTTGAGCACGACGTCGGTTTCACCAGTGTCGGGATTGAAGCCGCCGGGCAGCGCGTTGACGCGTGCCTGCCAGCGGTCCTGCTTCTGATAGTACTTGCGCAGCCGCTCGAGCCCGCGCAGCACGGTGCGTTCGGTATAGGGCTTGCCGAGCTCCCAGCCGGTGATGTGGCGGACATCGGCTTCGCTCAGAACCGGCTCGGGGGTGACGAAAACACCGCCGAAACCGGTGCGAACCCCAGGCTCGACCACCAGCGTCACGTCGGCTTGCTGGGTGTCGATGTGCTTTTGCGTCTCAGTGCGCACCAGCGCGTCGGGAAAGCCGTTTTCGCGCAACAACTGCAGCACGCCCTGCTCGGCGTCGTCGATGCTGCGTTGGGTCAACAACTCGCCCGCCGAGAGTTTGGTGGCGTTGGTGAGCTGATTGATCGTGGGAGGGCTGGGTACTCCAACCACGTTGACCTGGCCGATGAAATAGCTGGGCTCGACCACGAAGGTCAGCACCAGCTCGCCGTTTTCCACCGTCGCGTCGGCGTCGATGCGGGCGTAGCGGCCAGTGGCGAACAGGTTGCGGATCGTCTGGCCCAGCAGGCGGCGATCGAGCGGCTCACCCTCTTTGACCAGAATCAGACTGTTGCGGTGTTGTTTGAGCAGCAGGCCGCGGTCAGGCGAGAAGCGGATCTCTCCCACGGGCAGGCCGCTCAGGTCGGCGCAATATACGCGCCCCGCGCACAGCAAGAGCGCCGCCAGCGATAAGCAGAGCAGGCCACGGGACACTATCAAGAATTATAAGACGCCGACACGGGGCTTCAGGTTGTTGCCAGCTACGGACGCAGCGCGATTCCCAAGCCCCGCAAGGGGCGACTCACCATCCATAGCCCACGGCTTCAGCCGTGGAAAATTTCCCAATGTGGAGGTAGCCCTGGAAGGGACAAACAGGCCCGGCCCTGGTCGCATCATGCAGGGATTACGTATCCAGCTGACCCGGCCCTTGCGGGGCGGAAGCCCGTGTAGAACGCCGGCCCACGGCTGGAAGCAGTGGCTATTCATTAGGGCCGTCCCTCCGGGACTACCCGCTTGCGGCCGCTGCCAAAACTCCGGTGGGCGATGGGGCCCCGCCACTCCCCAATCCGTCCTCAGAGCTCGCGGTCGGTGATCGTGTAGTAGGCCTCCAGGTACTTCTCCGAGGTCTTCTCGACGATCTCGGGCGGTAGCTCCGGGCCTGGCGGCTGCTTGTTGAACTGGATCGATTCCAGGTAGTCGCGGACGAACTGTTTGTCGAAGGAAGGCTGCGGGCGGCCAGGTTGGTAGGTCTCCAGCGGCCAGTAGCGCGAGGAGTCGGGCGTCAGCACCTCGTCGGCCAGCACGATCTCGCCGTTGCTGCGGCCGAATTCGAACTTCGTATCGGCCAGCACCAGGCCGCAGGCCAGGGCGTGCTGGCTCGCCTTGTCGAAAATCTCGATCGTCAGCCGCTGCAGCTCCGCGATCATCTCCTTGCCGACGATTTCGCCGGCCTGGCCGGCGCTGATGTTCTCGTCGTGGCCGGTTTGCGCCTTGGTGGCCGGCGTGAAGATGGTCTCGGGCAGCTTGGCGCTCTCACGCATCCCCGCGGGCAGTTCGATACCGCACACCTGGCCGGTCTTCTGGTATTCCTTCCAACCCGAACCCGACAGATAGGCCCGGGCGACGCACTCGATGGGGAACATTTCGAGCTTCTTGACCAGCATCGAACGGCCTTCGAGCTGCTCGCGATACTTCTGCAGCGCCGCGGGGTACTCGTCGACGTTCGCGGTCAGGAAGTGCGTCGGAACATCGTTTTTGAGAAAGTCGAACCAGAACACCGACAGTTGGGTCAGCACTTCGCCCTTGCGCGGGATGCCGGTGGGCAGCACGACGTCGAAGGCCGAGATGCGGTCGGTGGCGACGATCAGCAATTTGTCGTCGACGCTATAGACGTCACGGACCTTGCCGCGCGCCAGCAGCGCGCAGTCGGGCATGTTGGTTTCGAGCAGTACGGCGGGTTGAGTAGTGGGCATGAGTTCCTTGGATTCACTGAAAAACGGCCTGGCAGCCGGGTGGATCTGCTGATGATATCGGGCGCGGCGGCGGCGAGGCAACCCGCAGAGCCGGGCCCGCCGCAATCTCGAAAAATTCTGTCTGCTGGCGCTCTCTAGAACTGCAATGTGAGATACAATGTCTGGGCAAACTGTTTTAAACATTTCTTTTGGGGAGTGGTCATGGTGGTGATGTGGCATTTGCGGGAGTTTCGGAACGAAGGAAGTCGCAGCGGTTCGACTTGACCCTGCCCATTCACGTAGTGCGCCTCAGCGAGAAAAGCGTCAGTCTCGTCGGGCGAACGCGTGACGTCAGCTCTGGCGGCGCGTATTTCGTCGTCAATGCGGAGCTGGACGAAGGTACTCCAATCGAGTTCTTCGTCACATTGCAAGGCGGCATATCGTCGGTGTCCAAGGTTCGCCTGCGCTGCTTGGGCCGGATCACCCGGGCCGAGAGAACGGCGGAGGACGGCAACCTCGGTGTAGCCGCGACGATTGATCGCTACCAGTTCGTGCGCGAATCGCTGAACTAGCCCGGGATTTTGCGGCGTTCCCCAAAGCACCCTCCGGGGGTGCGCGGGGAATTGTTTGCCCCGCCCCGGCGCACTCGTCGGCGGTTGGAATCCCCACCAATGGGGGCAGCGTTCTGGCCTGCCCAAAATACTCCGGCGTCCGGCCGGAGCCCGGGCATGACCCGTTCCTGCCCACGTCCGACGTGCGCACCTGCACGCCGGCTCGCGCACCCGCGCCCACCCCGGTGCGGGTGCAAGCCCGTGATTCCAAGGGTGCAACGGGCGATGTACGGGATCGTACCCCGTGGCGTTCTGCCCCGCGGCGGCAGGTCACCGGGCTTCGTTTGCCCTATGGGGCCGATGCCGCGGGCAGCCCAGCGGACCGCTCAGACGAGCCGTCCCGCTCCCGGCAGCGTCGCTCAAACGGCCGCGGCGGCGCGGTGTAATTCAGCCAACTCTGTGGTTCTATTTGATTTCCGGGTTTTCCGCCACCCTGCGGCAAGCGCCAGTTTTGATATAGTGGTACCGGTTTGCTTCTTCGGAGGAGAGTGGGAAACTCCCCGGCAAAGACTCAAAAAGAAAAGGAAGGTGTCTGGTGAGTTCTAAGAAGACTCCCGAAACGCAGGAGCAGTCTCAGCAGCGCCGCAGTGGTTTCTCGCGCCGGACCTTTATGCAAGGAGTCGGCGTGGGAAGCAGCGTGGTCGGCACGGCTGTACTCACCCAACAGGCAGCGGCGGCACCGCCCTCCGAAGCGGTGGGCCCGGGCCCGGTGCCGATGACCTTGCGGGTGAACGGGAAAACGCACCAGGTGAGCCTGGAGCCGCGGGTGACCTTGTTGGATGCTCTGCGGAACCACCTGGATTACACCGGTGCCAAAAAGGTTTGCGACCGCGCGACGTGCGGCGCCTGTACCACCATCGTCGACGGCAACCCCGTCTACAGTTGTACGGTGCTTGCCATCGAGGCGCAGGGGCGCGACATCGAGACGATCGAATCGATTTCGACCGATGACGCCCACATGCACCCGGTCCAAAAATACTTCGTCGAGCACGACGCGCAGCAATGCGGCTTTTGCACGCCTGGATTCGTGATGGCCTGCAAGTCGTTCCTGGATAAGAACACCAACTCCAACCCCACGCTCGAACAGGTCGAAAAAGGCCTCAGCGGCAACATCTGCCGCTGCGGAACCTACGTCGGCGTGCGCCAGGCGGTGCTCGACGCCGCCAAAGAGGTGAAGGGAGGTCGACGTGCCTAGTTTTGATTGGCCTGCCAAGGAAGACCGCAGCCTCATCAGTACGCGCATCAGCCGTATCGACGGCCCCTGGAAGTCGCGCGGCGCGGTGAAGTACTCCTACGACCGCAACCTCCCGGGCATGCTGTTCGGACGGCTGGTCACCAGCCCCTACGCGCATGCCCGCATTACCAAAATCGACACCAGTGCGGCGCAGAAAGTTCCCGGTTTCCGCGGGGCCGTGCTGATCAACGATGTCGGCGCCGAGTTGCAGTGGATGGGCCAGGAGATCCTGGCGATCGCCGCCGATACCGAAGAGCAGTCGCGCGACGTGGCCGCGGCGGTCAAAATCGAATACGAAGTGCTTCCCCATCTGGTGAAGGAGGAAGACGTCTCCAAGGCCGGCAACCACGTGACCCCGGCCGACGAGAAGGCCGACGGCGATCCGGACGCCGCTTTCAGCGCCGCCGGTACGGTGACGCACGAAGGCTACTACGGCACGCAGACGATCAATCACTGCTGTCTCGAGCCCCACGGCCAGGTTGTCGACTGGAAGGGCGACGAGATCACCGTTTACGCCTCGACTCAGGCGGTCGGACGCATCGGCGCCGATCTGGCCAAAAACCTGTCGACCGACGAGGCGATCGGGCAGGTCAGCCCGTCGAACGTCGTGGTGCTCACGCCGGTGATGGGCGGCGGTTTCGGCAGCAAGTTCGCCATCGACACCTGGGGCATCGCCTGCGCCAAGTTGTCGAAGCAGACCGGGCGCCCCGTCAAGCTGATGCTCGACCGCAACGAAGAGCAGTTGATGGCGGGCTCGCGGCCGTCGTTCTACGGCAACATCAAGGTCGCGGCAAAGAAGGACGGCACGCTGACCGGCTATGAGTCGGAAACGTGGTCGACCGGTGGCCCCAGCGGCCGCGGGTCCCCGCCGCTGCCCTACGTGTTCGATCCCAAGAACAATAAGACGCGGCACATCAACATCTCCACCAACACCGGCCCCTCGCGCGCCTGGCGGGCTCCCAACCACCCGCAGTCGGCGGTGCTGACGATGTGTGCCCTCACCGATCTGGCCGGCAAGCTCGACATCGATCCGCTGGAGTTCTTCAAGAAGAACGCCGGCCTGACCGCGCGCCCCGAGGTGTACCGGGCGCAACTCGACAAGGGCGCCGAGCTGATCGATTGGAAGGGCAAATTCCATAAGCCCGGCGAAGGCTCGGGCTATATGCGCCGCGGCGTGGGCCTGTCGATGCACACCTGGGGCGGGCGCCCGCACGACAGCCAATGCCGGGTGACCATCGAGCCCGACGGCAAGGTGGCGGCGACGCTCGGGAGTCAGGATCTGGGCCCCGGTTCGCGCACCGTCATCGGTATCGTGTTGGCCGAAACGATGGGGCTGCCCCTGTCGCAGGTCACCGTCAACATCGGCGATAGCCGCTATCCGCCTTCCGGCGCTTCGGGGGGCAGTACGACCACCGGCGGTGTGTCGTCGTCCACCCGGCGCGGCGCGGTTCTGGCGCTCGATGAGCTCAAGAAAGCGGTCGCTCCCGACCTGGGCGTGAGCGCCGACGAGCTCGAAGCCAAAGACGGCACCATCCGCATCAAGGCCAACCCCAGCAAGTCGTTGAGCTGGAAACAGGCCTGCGGCAAGCTGGGTTCGAAGACGATCTCGCAGGTCGGCGAGCAGCCCATGCGCGACGGCGGCAAGCTGGCCGACCAGGGCGTGGGCGGCATTCAGATGGCCGATGTCTCGGTCGATCTCGAGACCGGCATTGTCAAAATGAACAAGATGGTCGCCGTGCAGGACTGCGGCCTGATCATCGACTTGAAAACCGCCGAAAGCCAGGTCTACGGCGCCATGATCATGGGCATCTGCTGGTCGCTGTGGGAAGAGCGCGTCTACGACGAGATGACCGGCAGGATGCTCAACCCCGACATGGAATTCTACAAGCTGGCCGGCATCGGCGATATCGGCGAGCTGGTCGTCCACATGGACACTTACACCTACGACGACCGCGGTGTGATCGGGCTCGGCGAGCCGCCGGCGATTTCGCCCGGATCGGCAATCTCCAACGCCGTGTTCAACGCGCTGGGCGCGCGTGTCCCGGTTCTGCCGATGACCCCCGACAAGGTCCTCGCGGCCCTCGAGAAGAAGGGAGGTATGGCGTAATGCAGGCTTTTCAATATGCATCACCCACCACCGTCCAGGAAGCACTCGAGCACCTCTCCTCGACTTGGGGCGAGGCCGATATCCTGGCGGGCGGCACCGATCTGCTCAGCTTGATGAAAGAGCGGATCCACACGCCGAAGACGGTCGTCGGCCTGCGCGGCATCAAGGAACTGCACGGCATCACCAAGGCCGGGCACGACCTGCGTATCGGCGCCATGGTGACCGTTCAGGAACTGGCCGACCACAAGCAGATTCAGAAAGAATATCCGGCGCTGCTTGAAGCCGCCGAGGGCATCAGCAGTCCGCAAATGCGTTCGATGGGCACGGTGGTCGGCGACCTGTTGCAGCGGCCGCGCTGCTGGTATTTCCGCGGCGGCATGGGCTTGCTCGCCAAAGACAGCAGCGGCAAGGCGCTGGTTCCCAACGGCGAAAACCGTTATCACGCCATCCTGGGCAATAAGGGACCGGCTTATTTCGTCAACGTTTCCGGCTTCGCGCCGGCGATGATCGCTCTGGGCGCCAGGGTCAAGGTGGTCTCCAAGGGCGGCTCGCGGGAAATCGAGGTCGAGAAGCTCTACCGCGCGCCGGCGAGCGACAACGAGCGGGAGCTGGAGCTCAAGCCCGACGAGTTGGTTACCGAGATCGTGTTGCCTGCCGTCAAGGCGCGTAGCGCGACTTACGAGGTGCGCGAGCGGCAGTTGCTCGACTGGCCGCTGACGGCCGCGTCGGTAGTGCTCGAGATGAGCGGTAACACGGTGAAGAGCGCCCGCGTGGTACTCGGACACGTGGCGCCGACGCCGTGGCGTTCGTCCCAGGCCGAGCAGGCGCTGGCCGGCAAGGCGATCAGTGAAGATGTTGCCGCGGCGGCCGGCAAAGCGGCCGTGGCTGCCGCTACGCCTCTTAGTCAGAACAAATACAAGGTGCAGCTTGCCAGTGTCGCGGTCAAGCGAGCCGTGCTGGCCGCTGCCGGGAGGGCCTGAGCGATGCGTCTGCGAGGCGCGGGAACGAAGGTACTCACCAAACGGTGTGAGGGACTTCGCTGGAAAGGCATGTTCATCGAGGCCGCCGGCGAAGAGGACCCCACGGTGCCCAATTCCAACAGTCGCATTTACTGGTGTGTTTACACCCAGCAATGCCTCGGTCCGGATGGCGACGTGGTCGACGAAAACACCTGCACCGCTTCTCGTTCCTGCTACAAACTGCTCTGAGGCTCTGGTTTGGCGCCGGCGGGGAGCGCGGTCGGCGACTGCGTTCCCCGGGCCGCCTGCGGTGGAGTTGTACAATGAGAGCACTGTATCCGGAAGGGCACTGCATCCGGCGAAAGCAACGGGCAAAGTATAAATCGACGGGAGAATTGCAATGAAGGGTATGAAATGGGCAGGTTTGGCGGTGATGGCGCTGGTTGTGGCGCTAGGCGCGGCCCAAGCGGCGCCGATTCAAGGCACATATCTGGAGGCACGCAATGCCGAGGTCTTCGCCTCGCATTGCTACGCCAACTCCGAGCTGGGATTGCGCGGCAATCTGGCGGTGATGGCCTGGCAGATCGATAAGGGCAGCGTCAATGACGTGGCCCTCGACGGACTGAGCGTGATCGCGGTGGTGCACGCCAGCGCCACCCTCGGCGATCCGTTCAATAGCCCCTACCCGGCCAAGGCCGTATTGATCGTCGACGAGCGGGCCAACCCCGAGCAGCGCGCGGCCCTGGAAAGTTTCGCGCAGGAAGCCGGCGGACGGTTGCTCGAGACCGTGGTGCGCACCGACGCGGCGCCGATCCGGCTGAGCTTCGATGGCGGCCTGCATGCGCGCCGCGCGACGCTGACCGCGGGCGACTTGGTCACAATCACCACGCGGCCGATCCGTGGTACCGATTCGCTGTGCCACATGGACGACGTTTACTACGGGCCGCTGGTCAAGCTCGACCACGCCATGGCGGCGTTCTCGACGCAGACGCGCTTCCACGGTAAAGGGCTCGACACGCGGTTCGACGGCGTCAATCGCAGCAACGCTTGGATGGGCACGTTCTCGGTCGGCGGCGCCGGCGCGGTCACCGACTAAGGTTTACCGGCCCCGGGCGGCGCTCGCACCGCATCCACCGCGGACGGGAGTCGCCGGGGGCGGATTGCGAACAGTTCTAAATCGGGCTGCTTGAAGATTGTTTCTGCCTAAGCTCTCCAGGGCAGGGGCGCCGGCCCATGGCTCCCCTGCCTCTCCTTTTTGAGCCCTGCGGGCGAGGCTGTGGCGCTGCTGGTCGGGTTTGCCCCCGGACCGCTGGTCCTGGCCGACGGCCGTTTTCGTAACGGCTGGCCCGCAAATGGCGTCACTCTCTTCAGAGAGAGTCTGTTGACGAGATGCCACTGGACCTGCGTCCCTTGGGGCGAATTGGGGACACGGTTTCGACCGGACGATCCGAGGATTTCCCGTGGATGCCCAAGTCGGGAGTTTTTTTCTGGCAGGACCTTGGGCCCGAACCGATTCTTTGAGGTGAAACGAATGGCCGCAAGAACGAAGCTGCTGCCGCTGGTTGCGGCGATTTGTCTGTTGTTGGCGCTGCCGCTGGCGGCCGCGGATTTTTCGACCGAGCCCGGTGTGGCTTTACCCGACGCCGTTCCCGCTGGCGTCAAAGCGTTGGTGAACCCCGCAGGAATCACCGTGAAGGGCCCCGACGGCAAGGTCAATGCCGAGTATTGGGTCCGCAAAGCGCCGTTCGAGGGAGACCCGGCCTCGGGTTTCGGCATCCGCATGAAGACGATTCCCGAAGGCGCGCTGATCGGCGTCGTGAACTTTCCCGATGGCGGTCACGATTTTCGCGAGCAGTCGGTTCCGGCCGGCGTTTATACGATGCGCTACGCGCTGCATCCCGAGGACGGCAATCACATGGGTGTTGCCTCCAGCCGGGACTTTGCCGTGCTTACGCCGATCGACAAAGATACCGAGCCGGCCAAGAATATTGCCTTTAACGACCTGGTTGCGTTGGCGAAGACCGTCGGCAACCCGCACCCTACGATAGTGCGCCTGGAGATGGCCGACAGCAGTGACACACCGCACCTTTGGCAGGACGATTCCGAACATTGGGTGCTCGATCTCGATGTGTCGGGCGAGCCGGTCGGTTTTGTGGTGCACGGCCATTCCGAGGAGTAGGTTTCCCGGGCTGGCCGGCAAGCGTATTTTTTTCAGTGATATAGGTTTGCGGAAGGATCAAAAGGGCGAGCCGGCCGCCCCCCGCGCAGCGGTGCCGCCGCGGCGAGTTGGCGCGGAAACCTCCGCTCCGGTTGACATGCCTGCAAAGCGTTGTATATATTGAGTGGAAAGCTGGTACGTTCTACTGCTGTCCGCTTTTACGTTCCTACGAACACAGCGTCTTGTGACAGCCGGCTCGAAACGCGCCTGGGGGATCTGCTCCACGGTTTCGGATCGCCCGAAGTAGGCTTGGCCTGCGAACTGAGGTGCATGGAGCGCCTTAAGCGGAGGAAAGCTCCTAAGTAATCACCGTCGCCGATAAGACCCTCTCATGAGGTGTCCCGTAGGGCGACGGCGTAACTTTTCAACATTTCTAGCTTGCGGCGTCGATGTGTGCCTGCGCCCTGGACCGCGGGAGGGCGTTGTGCGGCGTGCGCGTGCCGTCTGAGTGGCAGGGCCCCGCGGCGGAGAGAACGAGTGCCGACGTTTAATCAGTTAGTGCGCAAAGGGCGCAAGACGCCCAAGTTTAAGACCGACAGTCCGGCCCTGGTGGGCTGTCCGCAGCGGCGTGGCGTGTGTACGCGCGTGTATACGGTGACGCCGAAAAAGCCGAATTCGGCTTTGCGCAAGGTGGCCCGCGTGCGGTTGGTGCACGGCATCGAGGTGACGACTTATATCCCCGGTGTCGGCCATAACCTGCAGGAGCACTCGGTGGTGTTGATCCGCGGCGGCCGCGTCAAGGATCTGCCCGGTGTGCGCTATCACGTCATTCGCGGCACGCTCGATACGGCCGGCGTGAACGACCGCCGCCAGAGCCGCAGCAAGTACGGCGCCAAGCGGCCTAAGCAGTAGGAGCGGAGGAAATCACGCATGCCACGACGCAGAGAAGTGCCGCATCGGACGCCGTCGCCGGACGCCGTGTATAACTCGACGCTGGTCTCAAAATTCGTCAATTGCATGATGTGGGACGGCGAAAAGGCCGTCACCGAGCGGATTTTCTACAAGGCGATGGATCTGGTTCGCGAGCGCGCCAACGAGGATCCGCTGAAGATTTTCAAGAAGGCTGTCGAGAATTGCAAGCCGATTGTCGAGGTCAAGTCGCGGCGCGTCGGTGGTGCCAACTATCAGGTGCCCGTCGAGGTGTCGCAGGCGCGGCGCGCCAGCCTGGCGCTGCGCTGGTTGATCGGATTCGCGCGCAGCCGCCCCGAAAAGGGTATGCCGGAAAGGCTGTGCGCCGAGCTGCTGGATGCGGCTTCGGGTCGTGGCAGCGCTATCAAACGAAAGGAAGATGTACACCGCATGGCGGAGGCCAACAAGGCTTTCGCTCACTATCGCTGGTAAGCGGATTCGCACCAGCGTGGTGGCGGGTAATTTGACGCGCTCCGAGATGGGACTCCCTGACGAGATCTCATCCAGTGGCGGTCACTGCGAGGCAATATGTCCCGTGCCGTAAGTTTGGAAAAATATCGCAATATCGGTATCGCGGCTCACATCGATGCCGGTAAGACGACCACGACGGAGCGCATTCTCTATTACACCGGCCGTTTGCACCGGATGGGAGAGGTGCACGAAGGCACGGCGACGATGGACTACATGCAGCAGGAGCAGGAGCGCGGCATTACGATCACTTCCGCCGCCACCACCTGCTTCTGGCGCGACTATCAGATCAATATCATCGATACGCCCGGCCACGTCGATTTTACGGCCGAGGTGGAGCGCAGTCTGCGCGTGCTCGACGGCGCCATTGCGCTGTTTGACGCCGTCGCCGGCGTGCAGCCGCAGTCGGAGACCGTGTGGCGCCAGGCCGACAAATACGCCGTGCCCCGCATCTGCTTCATCAACAAGATGGACCGCATCGGAGCCGATTTCGACTACGCCGTCGGCACGATTCACGACCGCCTCAAGGCCAATCCCGTGCCGCTGCAACTGCCGATCGGCGCCGAGGACAAGTTGAAGGGCGTCGTTGATCTGGTCGAGATGAAGTCGATCCTGTGGCGCGACGAGACGCTGGGCGCGACCTACGACGAAGAGGAAATCTCCGACGAGTTGCGCCCCGAAGCCGAAAAGCGCCGCGCGCAGTTGATCGAGCGAGTTGCCGAGCAGGACGATGCGCTGTTTGAGAAGTTCGTCGAAGGCGCCGCGATCAGCGTCGAGGATCTCAAGGCTGGCATCCGCCGCGCCACCGCGGCGATTAAGATCACGCCGGTGTTGTGCGGCTCGTCGTTCAAATATAAAGGCGTGCAGCGGCTGCTCGACGCGGTGATCGACTATCTGCCCTCGCCGCTCGACGTACGGCCTGTCGATGGCACCAACCTCGAAGGCAACGAGACGCTGATCCGCAAGCCCGACGACAACGAGCCCTTCTCGGCGCTGGTGTTCAAGATTCTTACCGACCCCTTTGTCGGCCAGTTGGCCTTCATTCGGGTTTACTCGGGAACGCTGAAGGCCGGCGAGAGCGTCTTTAACGTCGCCAAGTCGCGCCGCGAGCGCATTGGCCGTTTGCTCAAGATGCACGCCAACAAGCGCGAAGAGGTCGAGGAGTGCCGCGCGGGCGACATCGTCGCCGTGGTCGGCCTCAAGACGGTGCAGACCGGCGACACGATCTGCGACGAGAAGGCGCCGATCATCCTCGAGCAGATCGACTTTCCGACCCCGGTGCTGGCGCTCGCCGTCGAGCCCAAAACCAAAGCCGACCAGCAGAAGATCGGCATGGCGCTCAACAAGCTGCAGCAAGAGGATCCCACCTTCCGCGTCAACACCGACCCCGACACCGGCCAGACGATTCTGTCGGGCATGGGCGAGTTGCACCTGGAGATTCTGGTCGATCGCCTGCTGCGTGAGTTCGCCGTTTCGGCCAATGTCGGCAAGCCGCAGGTGGCCTACCGCGAGACGATTCGCCATGCCGCCGAAGGCGAAGGCCGCTTCGTGCGTCAAAGCGGCGGCCGCGGCCAATACGGACACTGTAAGATCAAGCTCGAGCCGCTGCCCGGCGGCGAGTTCGAGTTCGTCAACGCCATCACGGGCGGCACGATTCCCAAGGAATACATCGAGCCCATCCGCCGCGGTATCGCCGAGGCGATGGAGGCGGGCGTGCTCGCCGGCTACGCCATGACCGGCGTTCGGGCCACCGTCCACGACGGCAGCTATCACGACGTCGACAGTTCCGAGATGGCGTTCAAGATCGCCGGTTCGATGGCGTTCAAAAACGCCGCCCCGCGCGCCAAGCCGGTATTGCTCGAGCCGGTGATGGCGGTCGAGGTGGTGGTGCCCGAGGAGTATCTGGGGTTTGTCAACTCCGACATCAACTCGCGCCGCGGGCGGATCGAGGGGATGGAGTTGCGCGGCGGAACGCAGATCGTCAAATCGTTCGTGCCGCTGGCCGAGATGTTCGGCTACGCCACCGACCTGCGTTCCCGGACGCAGGGCCGCGGTAGCTACACGATGCACCTGCACGGCTACGAAGAAGTGCCGGCGCAGGTGGCCGAGGAAATTATCAGCCGCGTGCAGGGCAAGGTGGCGCGCTAGAGGATTCAGGCCGCCCGGCGCGGCGGTGTTTCGCAAGGCGACAGAGAGGATCAAGGGATGGCAAAAGCGAAATTCGAGCGGAACAAGCCGCACGTCAACATCGGGACGATCGGTCACATCGACCACGGCAAGACGACGCTGACGGCGGCGATCACCAAGGTTCTGCAGAAAGAGAACTCGCAGGTGGCGTTTCGCTCGTTCGACTCGATCGACAACGCGCCGGAAGAGAAAGCGCGCGGGATCACGATCGCGGTGGCGCACGTCGAGTACGAAACGCCCAACCGGCACTACGCGCACGTCGACTGCCCGGGCCACGCCGACTACATCAAGAACATGATCACCGGTGCGGCGCAGATGGATGGCGCCATCCTGGTGGTGGCGGCGACCGACGGGCCGATGCCGCAGACGCGCGAGCACATTCTGCTGGCGCGTCAGGTGGGCGTGCCCTACATCGTGGTGGCGCTCAACAAGGTGGACGCGGTCGACGACCCCGAGCTGCTTGAGCTGGTGGAGCTGGAAGTGCGCGAGCTGCTGTCGAGCTATCAGTTCCCCGGCGACGATATTCCGGTGGTGAAGGTGTCGGCGCTGGGAGCGCTCAACGGCGAAGAGAAGTGGGAAGCGACGGTGAAGGAGCTGATGGCGGCGGTGGACAGCTACATTCCGACGCCGGAGCGCGACCGCGACAAGCCGTTTCTGATGCCGGTCGAGGATATTTTCTCGATTTCGGGGCGCGGCACGGTGGTGACCGGGCGCATCGAGCGGGGCATTGTGAAGGTGGGCGAGGAGATGGAGATCGTCGGCTTCAAGGACACCCAGAAGAAGGTGATCACCGGAGTCGAGATGTTCAAGAAGCTGCTCGACCAGGGTGAAGCGGGCGACAATGTCGGGCTGCTGGTGCGCGGACTGGAAAAGGACGATGTGGAGCGCGGGCAGGTGGTCGCCAAGCCGGGCTCGATCAAGCCGCACACCAAGTTCAAGGGCGAAGTGTACGTGCTCAAGAAGGAAGAGGGCGGCCGTCACACGCCGTTCTTCACGGGCTACCGGCCGCAGTTTTACTTCCGGACGACGGACGTGACGGGCGTGGCGCATCTGCCCGAAGGCACCGAGATGGTGATGCCGGGCGACAACATCACGATGTCGGTGGAGTTGATCGCGCCGGTGGCGATGGAGAAAGGCTTGCGGTTTGCGATCCGCGAAGGCGGCCGCACCATCGGTGCCGGCACCGTCAGCGAGATTGTCGAGTAAAGATCATGGCTAGGGAACGCATACGGATTCGGCTCAAGGCGTACGACAACCGGGTGCTCGATCAGTCGACCGGTGAGATCGTCGACACGGCGCGCCGCACGGGCGCGCAGGTGGCGGGGCCGATCCCGCTTCCCACGGTGAAAAAGAAATTCACGGTGCTGCGCTCGCCGCACACCGACAAACGTTCGCGCGAGCAGTTCGAGATCCGCACGCACAAGCGGCTGCTCGATATTCTCGAACCGACGCAGGAAACCGTCGACGCGCTGATGCGGCTGGATCTGCCGGCCGGCGTCGACGTCGAGATCAAGGCCTTCGGCAGCTAGTTCGCTGCGGGTCCGCAGGACCGACGGCCGATTGTTATTGCGCAAGGGACACGACGGCAGGAAGCAAGATGGCGCCAGGAATTCTGGGAAAAAAAATCGGCATGACGCAATTCTTCATGCCTGACGGCAGGGTCGTTCCGGCGACCGCGCTGCAGGCCGGTCCCTGCGTGGTGGTGCAGCGCAAGACCTCGCAAAAGGACGGCTACGAAGCCGTGCAGCTGGGCCTGGTCGAGTTCGTCAAGCCGGCGCGGGTCAAAAAGCCGGCCGCCGGGCATTTCAAAAAGGCGGGTGTCGAGCCGGGGCGGCTGCTGCGCGAGTTGCGGCTGGAGGGCGATCTGGGCGGCGATCTGAAGTCGGGCGACCGGGTGCTGGCCGGCGAGTTTCAGGTGGGCGAAAAGGTGGACGTGGTCGGCCGCAGCAAGGGCCGCGGTTTTGCGGGTGTGGTCAAGCGGCATAATTTCCGCGGCGGCCCCGACACGCACGGCTCGATGTCGCACCGCGCGCCGGGCTCGATCGGAGCCAGTTCGTACCCCTCGCGAGTGATCCGCGGAACGCGCATGGGCGGCCATATGGGCAACGCCCGCGTGACGGCGCGCAATCTCGAGATCGTCGAGGTGCACGCCGACGATCATGTGATTCTGGTGCGCGGAGCCGTGCCGGGACCCAACGGCAGCTACGTTGTCGTGCGTCGAGCCGTGTAGGTGGGCCATGTTGACAGTGGATGTAGTCGATCTCAACAACAAGAAGGTGGGTACGGTCGAGTTACCCGACGCCGTGTTCGGCGCCGAGGTCAACCAGGCGCTGCTCTACCAGGCCGTGCATCACTTTCAGGCCGGCCGGCGCGCGGGTACCCACAAGACCAAGGTGCGCGGCGAGGTTTCCGGCTCGGGAAAGAAGCTGTGGCGGCAGAAAGGGACCGGCCGGGCGCGAATCGGCTCGATCCGCTCGCCGCTGTGGCGGCACGGCGGCACGGTGCATGGCCCGGTGCCGCGCGACTACAGCTACCGGCTGCCCAAAAAGATGCTGCTGGGGGCGATGCGCTCGGCGCTTTCGGCGCGGGTGGCCGACGGCGCGGTCAAAGTCGTTCAGGCGTTTGATCTGGCAGGCCACAAGACGCGCGAATTCAGCGAGATCCTGGGACGGCTTGAAAAGCGCACCACGGTTTTGCTGGTCGACGACGGCGACAACCGCAATCTGGCGCTGTCGAGCCGCAATCTGCCGGGTGTGACCCTGATGCGCGGCCGCGATCTGCATCCCTATCACCTGCTGCGGCACGAGCAGGTGATCTTTTCCCAGGCGGCCGTCGAAAAGTGCGGTGAGGTGCTGGCGTGAGTCCATACCAGGTGATTCGAAGCCCGCTGATTACCGAAAAGAGCGAAGGCAAGCGCGCTCTGGAGCAGACCTTGTGCTTCCGGGTGCATCCGTCGGCCACCAAGACCGATATCAAAAACGCCGTGCAGCACGTGTTCAAGGTCAAGGTCGAAGGCGTTCGCACGGCGCGCTTCGTCGGCAAGCTGCGCCGCAGGGGCCGCTTCGCCGGCCACCGCCCCGACTGGAAGAAGGCCTACGTGAAACTCAGGCCGGGCGAGCGCATGGTGGAGTACGCGCAGATCTAAGGTGCCCGCGATTTTCGGGCGCCAGGGATAACGCGAAGAGGCAAAAGCGATGCCGATCAAAAGCTACAGGCCAACGACCCCGACGCGGCGGTTCCAGTCGACCGTGCTGCGCGACGAGATCACGCGGCAGCGGCCGGAGCGGTCGCTGGTGAAGGGCAAAAGCAACTCGGGCGGGCGCAACAGCACGGGCTCGATCTCGATCTGGTTCCGCGGCGGCGGCCACAAGCGGCGCTACCGCGCGGTCGATTTCAAGCGCGACAAGATCGGCGTGCCGGCCAAGGTGGCGACCATCGAATACGATCCGAACCGCTCGGCGAATCTGGCGCTGCTGCACTATCTCGACGGCGAGAAGCGCTACATTCTGCAGCCGGCGGGCCTCAAGGTCGGCATGAAGATCATGTCGGGCCCCGAGGCCGACATTCTGGTCGGCAACGCGCTGCCGCTCAAGAACATTCCGCCGGGCACGCTGGTGCATAACGTCGAGTTGAAACCGGGCAAGGGCGGCCAGATGGCGCGCGCGGCGGGCTCCGACGTGCGGCTGATTTCCAAAGAGGGCGGCTATGCCCTGCTGAAGCTGCCTTCGGGGGAAGTGCGCCGCGTGCTGGTCGACTGCATGGCGACGATCGGGCAGGTGGGCAACGTCGAGCACTCCAACATTTCGCTCGGCAAGGCCGGCCGCAAACGTTGGCTGGGCAAGCGCCCCCATAACCGCGGCGTGACGATGAACCCGGTCGATCACCCCCACGGCGGCGGCGAAGGCAAGACCTCGGGCGGACGCAATCCGGTGACACCCTGGGGACGGCCGACGCGCGGCTACAAGACGCGCAACAACCGCCGCACCGACCAGTTCATCGTGGCCCGGCGCGGCCAGAAGAAGACGCAGTAGACGAGGTAGCCATGGGCCGTTCGCTCAAAAAGGGACCGTTTTACGACGAGCACTTGAATCGCAAGATCGAGACGCTCAACACCGGCGGCGACAAGAAGGTCGTCAAGACCTGGTCGCGGCGTTCGACGATCATTCCGGAGTGGGTCAGCCACACGATCGCGGTGCATAACGGTCGCAAGTTCATCCCGGTGTTCATCACCGAGAATATGGTCGGCCACAAGCTCGGCGAATTCGCGCCGACCAGGACCTTCAAGGGTCATTCGGGAGCCAAAGCGGCCCGGCCCTGAGGCGGAGACGGATAGCGATGCAAGCAACCGCGAAGATGAACTACGTGCGGGTCTCGCCGCAAAAGGCGCGCCTGGTGGTCGATACCATCCGCGGCCGCCGCGTGGGCGACGCGCTGGCGATCCTCACCACCAGCAACAAGCGCGTGGCGCCGCAGATCGCCAAGGTACTGCGTTCGGCGATCGCCAACGCCGAAAACGCCGGCGACGTCGATGTCGACGAGTTGAAAGTCGCCGAGGCGTATGTCAACGAAGGCCCGCGGATGAAGCGCATCCGGGCGGCGCCGATGGGCCGCGCCTATCGTTACGTGCATCGGCTGGCGCACATTGTCGTCATCGTCGGCGACGGCCAGGCGGCCGAGCCGGACGCGGAAAACAGCTAGGAAAGCGAAACCACGATGGGTCAAAAGGTACATCCCTACGGATTCCGGCTCGGCTACACCAAGACCTGGCGCTCGCGCTGGTTTGCCAACCATGGCTATGCCACTCTGCTGCACGAGGATCTCAAGCTCAAAGCCGAACTGCGCAGGCGCTTGAAGGCCGCCGGCATCAGCTCGGTTGAGATCGACCGGCCCGGCAACAAGCTGCGCATCACCATTCGGACGGCGCGGCCGGGGATCATCATCGGGCGGCGCGGCTCGGAAATCGAAAAGCTCAAGAGCGAGGTGCAGAAGCGCACCAACCGCGAAGTTTATATCGACATTCAGGAAGTCCACCGCCCCGAGCTCGACGCGCAACTGGTGGCCGAGTCGGTGGCGCTGCAGATCGAAAAGCGTGTCGCCTTCCGCCGTGCCATGCGCAAGGCGGTCGATTCGGCGCAGCGCTTCGGCTGCAAGGGAATCAAGGTGTGGGTCGCCGGCCGCTTGAACGGCCACGAGATCGCGCGCACCGAGTGGTATCTGCAGGGGCGGCTGCCGCTGCAGACCTTGCGGGCCGACATCGACTACGGCTTTTCGGAAGCCTTCACCACCTACGGCGTGATCGGCGTCAAGTGCTGGATCTACAAGGGCGACATTCTCGAGCACAAGCACGGCTCGCCGCTCGCGGCCGGGGCCGAGGATCTGGAACCGGCGCGGCGCCGCGAAGCGCGTTCGGTGGCCGAGCGCGAGCGCGAACGCATCCGCGCGCGCCAGGCCGAGCACCGCGAGAGCATGGCGCCCAGCGCGCCGGCCGCTCCCCGCGCCGAGGAGCGCAAGGCTGAACCGGCCGAGGGGGCTCCGATTCGGCCGCCCCTGGCAGCGTCCGAGGAGCCGGCCAGCGGCAGCGCTCCCGAAGCCGGCGCTGCGCCGCCGGCCTCCGACAAGGATGGTAGCGAATAGGGCCAGTTGAGGCCGGGCAGGCGTAGCTGGCTCCGCGGCCGGTCCGCGGCGCTGAGCCGGCGACGGCAAAAGGAAAACGACGATGTTGATGCCGAAAAAAGTCAAGTTCCGCAAGCAGCACCGCGGCAAGCGGCGCGGCAAGGCTTGGCGCGGCTCGGGTCTCGACTTTGGCGACTTCGGATTGAAATCGCTCGAAGCGGCCTGGATTACCGACCGTCAGATCGAGGCGGCCCGCGTGGCGATTACGCGCCACATCAAGCGCGGCGGCAAGCTGTGGATCCGGATTTTTCCGGACAAGCCGATCACCAAGAAGCCCGCCGAGACCCGCATGGGAAAAGGCAAAGGGGCGCCGGACCAGTGGGTGGCGGTGGTCAAGCCGGGGCGCATGATGTTCGAGGTGGAAGGAGTGCCGGAGGAGCTGGCGCGCGCCGCGATGGGACTGGCCGCGCAGAAGCTGCCGATCCCGACCAAGTTCATCAGCCGTCACTCCGGAGGACTGCTATGAAGGCGAGAGAGATTCGCGAATTCGACGGCGTCGAGCTGGCGGCCAAGGAGCGCGACGCCCGCGAGCAGCTTTTCCGGCTGCGGTTCCAGATTCAGATGGGCCAGGTCGACGGCTTGAAGAAGTACCGCGCGCTCAAAAAGGACCTGGCGCGGGTGCTGACCGAGAAACGCGAGCGCGAGCTTGCCGGGAAGTCGTAAGGAAATCAAGATGGCGGAAACTCAGCAGGCCAAGCGCCACAAGAACGAGAAAATCGGCACCGTCGTTTCGGCCAAGATGGCGAAAACGATCGTGGTCGAAGTCAGCCGGCGCGTTTCGCATCCGCTCTACCGGCGTATCATTTCGCGGCGCAGCAAGTTCTACGCCCACGACGAAGAAGGTCTGGCCAAGCTGGGCGACCGCGTGCGCATCGTCGAATCGCGGCCGCTGAGCAAGTTGAAGCGCTGGCGGCTGGCCGAAGTGGTCTGGAAGGCCGTGCAGGTGGACTTGAGCGGCGGGGAGTCGGCGGACTCCAGCCAGGGCTGATCAGGAAGGACCCAAGCCATGATTGGCATGCAAACGCGGCTCGAGGTAGCCGACAACTCCGGCGCCCGACGCTTGAAATGTATTCTGCCGCGCGGCGGCGACGTGGGCGTCAAGGCCGGGCTCGGCGACGTGGTGACCGCCTCGGTGCAGGAAGCCACGCCGGATTCGAACGTCAAAAAGGGCACGGTGGTGCGGGCGGTCGTGGTGCGGATGCGCAAGGAGACGCGGCGGCGCGACGGCTCCTACATCCGCTTCGACAGCAACGCCGCGGTGCTGATCAACGAGTTGGGCGAGCCGATCGGGACCCGCGTGTTCGGGCCGGTGGCACGCGAGCTGCGCGAGAAGAAGTTCATGAAGATCGTCTCGCTGGCTCCGGAAGTGATTTGAGGCTGCCCGCGGCGCGGCCGGCAGGCGGCCGGCCAATGCAGGCCGACGGATAAAGGATTCAACTCGATGCCGGGAATCAAGATACGCAAGGACGATATCGTCGAAGTGATCGCCGGCCGCGACCGCGGCAAGCAGGGCCGCGTGCTGCAGGTCGATCGCAAGAAGAGCCGCATTCTGGTGGAGCACGTCATGCTCGCCAAAAAGCACGTCCGCCCCAACCCGGCCAAGCAGATCCAGGGCGGCATCGCCGAGCGGGAAGCGTCGATCCATATCTCGAACGTCATGCTGGTGGCCGCCGGCAAGCCGGTGCGCATCGGCGCGCGGGTCGACGCCGAGGGCGAACGCACCCGGATCGGCCGCCGCGCCGGCGAGGAGATCGATCTCGGCTAGGGCCGGGACCAGGAGTTCCAAGCGATGTCGAGGATGAAAGACAAATATCGCGACGAGGTTGCGCCGGAGTTGCAAAAACAGTTCAGCTACTCCAGCCCGATGGCGATTCCCAAGCTGGTCAAGATCCACATCAACCTGGGTCTGGGCGAGGCGATTCAGAATCCGCGGCTGCTCGATGCGGCGGCGAAGGAGCTGGGCATGATCACGGGCCAGAAGCCGGTGGTCACCAAGGCCCGCAAGTCGATCGCCAACTTCAAGCTGCGCCAGGGCATGCCGATCGGCTGCGCGGTGACGCTGCGCGGCGAGCGGATGTATGAGTTTCTCGACCGCATGGTCAACGTCGCCATGCCGCGCATCCGCGACTTTCGGGGCGTCTCGCCCAAGTCGTTCGACGGCCGCGGCAATTACACCATCGGGTTGAAAGAGCAGACGATCTTTCCGGAAATCGACTACTCCAAGGTCGATACCGTCAAAGGGATGAACATTACGATCGTCACTACGGCCCGCAACGACGCCGAAGCCCTGTCGCTGTTGCGCGGCCTCGGTATGCCGTTCCGAAACTAAGCGGTCTCGTCCAGGGAATAAACCATGGCTACTACTGCGAAAATCGCCAAAGAACATAAGAAGCCGAAGTTCAAGATCCGCTTGCGGAACCGCTGCGAGCGCTGCGGCCGGCCGCGCGGCTACATTCGCAAGTTTCATTTGTGCCGTATCTGTTTTCGGGGGCTGGCCTTGTTGGGCGAGCTGCCTGGGGTGATGAAGAGCAGTTGGTAGGTGGTTGCCGCGCGGCGGCGCGAGAGGGAATGAAGCATGTTTTTTGATCCGATTTCCGACATGCTGACGCGGGTTCGCAACGCGCTCGGGGCGCGGCAGTCGAAGGTGGAAGTTCCAGCTTCGCGGCTGAAGATTGATATCGTGCGAATTCTCAAGCAGGAAGGCTACATTGCCAACTACCGCGTGGCGGACGAGGAAGGCAAGAGGACGATCAAGATTTACCTCAAGTACCAGCCCGATCACACCCCGGTTATCAGCCGTCTGGAGCGGGTCTCCAAGCCCGGCCGCCGCGTTTACGCGGGCTCCAAGGGGATTCCGCAGGTGATCGGTGGGATGGGGATCAACATCGTGACGACTTCGCACGGCGTGATGACCGACAAGCAGGCCCGCAAGGCCGGCGTCGGCGGCGAGATCGTCTGCTGTATCTACTAGGTCGCTTATGTCGAGAGTAGGAATTAAATCGATCCCCGTCCCTTCCGAGGCGAAAGTGGACTTTGCCTCCGGCCAGCTCAAGGTCAAAGGGCCCAAGGGCGAGCTGAGTTGCCCGATTCCCAAAGGAATCGAGTTCCAGCTCGAAAACGGCAGCTTGGCGGTGAAACGCGACAGCGACGAGCACGCCGCCGAGCATGGGCTGGCGCGGGCGTTGGCGCAGAATGCCATCACCGGCGTGACCAAGGGCTTCAGCAAGGATCTTGAGATCGTCGGCGTGGGCTATCGCGCCCAGGTGGCCGGCCGCGTCGTCGTCCTTAGCCTGGGGTATTCACACCCCATCGAAGTGTTGATGCCGGCCGGCATCGATATCAAGGTCGACGGCCAGACCAAGCTCCAGGTGAGCGGCATCGACCGCCAGTTGGTGGGGCAGACGGCGGCCAATATCCGCGCTCTGCGGCCCCCCGAGCCCTATAAGAACAAAGGCGTGCGCTACGCCGGCGAACAGTTGCGCAAGAAGGAAGGCAAGACCGGCGCCAAGTAGCGGGAGTAGGCCAGCATGTATCATCAAACGACAAAGCGGGAGGGGCGGCTGCGGATTCACAGCCGCATCCGCAGCCGGGTCAGCGGCACTACCGAGCGGCCGCGGCTGACGGTGTTCCGCTCGCTCAAGCATATTTACGCGCAGGTCATCGACGACGCCACCGGCCGTACGCTGGCCTCGGCCGCGACGCTCGCCAAACGCAGCGGCGACAAAGCCGACGGGCCTTACGGCGGCAACGTCGCCGCGGCCAAGCAGATCGGCAAGTTGATCGCCGAGCGGGCGATCCAGGCCGGCATTCAGGATGTTGTCTTCGACCGCGGCGGCCACCGCTATCATGGCCGCGTCAAGGCTCTGGCGGATGCGGCCCGCGAGGCGGGTTTGCGCTTTTAGAGGATAAGCATGATACAAGTCCACAAAATCGACGCATCGGAGTTGAACCTCAAAGACCAGGTGGTGAGCATCAACCGCGTCACCAAAGTCGTCAAAGGCGGCAAGAACCTGAGTTTTTCGGCTCTGGTCGTGGTGGGCGATCCCGAAAAGCACGTCGTCGGCTATGCCAAGGGCAAGGCCAAGGAAGTGCCGGCGGCGATTCGCAAGGCCATCGAAAAGGCCAAGAAGAACCTGATGCGCGTGCACACCCTGGAGCACACCATCCCGCACGTGGTGCTCGGCCGCTTCGGCGCCGGGCAGGTATTGCTGAAGCCCGCTCGCGTCGGGAAGGGCACTATCGCGGGAGGCCCGGTGCGCGCGGTCGTCGAGGCGGCGGGGATTCAGAACGTGCTGACCAAATCAATCGGCTCGAAGAACCCGCACAATGTCATCAAGGCCACCTTCGAGGCCCTCAGACAGTTGCGCGACCGCAATGAAGTGGCCGCCATGCGCGGCATCGACGCGCAGGCGCAATAGAGGATTTCATGGCGCAGACGTTGAAGATCCGGCAGATTCGAAGCATCATCGGCGTTCCCGCGAAACTGCGGAAAGTCGTCAAGGGGCTTGGTCTGCGCAAGATCAATCACACGGTCGAGAGGCCCGACAACGCGGCGACCTGGGGCATGGTCCGCAAGGTGCCGCACCTGGTCGAGGTATCGAAATGAATTTGAGCCAACTGCACCCTCCGGCCGGATCGCGCCACCGCCGCAAGCGGGTCGGCCGCGGACCCGGCTCGGGCCTGGGAAAAACCTCCGGGCGCGGCGAAAAGGGCCAGAAGTCGCGCAGCGGCTATAGCAGCAAGCGCGGTTTTGAAGGCGGCCAGATGCCGCTGATCCGCCGCGTGCCCAAGCGGGGCTTCCACAATATCTTCCGCAAGGAGTTCGCGATCATCAACGTCGGACGGCTCGACAAGCTGGAGGCCGGTGAGGTCACCCCACACAGCCTGTTGGCGAGTGGCGTGATCTCGGACTTGCGGGACGGATTGAAGATCCTCGGCGACGGTGAGCTGAAGCGCGCCGTCAAGGTCTCGGCGCACCGCGTCTCGAAGTCGGCGCGCGAAAAGATCGAGGCGGCCGGCGGCACAGTCGAGTTGCTGGCGGGCGCCGCCCCGGCCCGTAAGCCGGCGGCCCGCAAATCGCCGGCCCCCGAGGCCGGGTCTGCTCCGGCCAAGGCCACCGCTGCGAAGAGCGGCAAGTCCAAAGCTGCCGCCAAACCTGCCGCCAAGTCCGCTGCGGAGCCCAAGCCCAAGACGGCCCCGAAAAAGGCCGCCGCAGCGAAGCCCCCGGCCAAGCCGGCGAAAGAAAAAGCTGCCCCGAAGAAGGCGCCCAAGAGCAAGGCCGGCGGCGACGATCAGAAGCAGTAAAGCATGAAACTGTTCGAGTCCATCGTCAACGTCTTCCGGATTCCGGACCTGCGCAAGCGGATTCTGTTCACTCTGGCGCTGCTGGGGGTTTACCGCATCGGCGGCTATATCCCCACGCCCGGAGTGAATACGGCGGAGTTGGCGCGCATGTTCGAGGCGGCGGCCGGCACGGCGCTGGGCTTCGTCAACCTGTTCTCGGGCGGCCAGTTGGCGCGCCTGACGATCTTCGCGCTGGGCATCATGCCCTATATCACCGCGTCGATCATCCTGCAGTTGTTGACCGTGGTCATACCGACCCTCGAGAAGCTGCAGAAGGAAGGCGAGCTCGGGCGGCGCAAAATCACGCAGTGGACCCGCTACCTGACGATCGCGCTCAGCATCGTGCAGTCGACCACCATCGCTCTCAGCGTGCAGGGCAGCGGCCTGGCTTACAATCCCGGGTTCGGGTTCATCGCGATGACGATCATCACGCTGACCACCGGCACGGCTTTCATCATGTGGCTGGGCGAGCAGATTACCGAGCGGGGCATCGGCAACGGCATGTCGCTGATCATCTTCGCCGGCATCGTGGTCGGGCTGCCGCACGCGGTCGCCAACCTTTACGAGAACGTGTTCGTGACCCGCGAGTGGAGCGTCCTGCAGTTGGTGCTGATTCTGGTCGTCATGGTCGTGGTGGTGGCGTTCATCGTGCTGGTCGAGCGCGGCGAGCGGCGCATCCCGGTACAATACGCCCGGCGCGTCGTCGGCCGACGCATGATGGGCGGCCAGTCCACCCACCTGCCGCTCAAGGTCAACTCGGGCGGCGTGATCCCGGTGATCTTCGCCTCCTCGATTCTGGCCTTTCCGCAGACGTTGGCGCTGCTGCCGGCCGTCAAGGAAAGCCCGTATTTGAGCAGCCTGCTGCGCTCGATCGCCTTTGGCGAGCCGCTCTACGAACTGTTCTATGTGGTTGGCATTGTCTTTTTCTGCTTTTTCTACGTCTCGATCATCTTCAATCCCAACGAGGTTGCCGACAACATGCGCAAGTACGGGGGCTTCGTTCCGGGAATTCGATCGGGTCGTCCGACGGCCGACCACATCAATGACATTCTGACCAAGATCACGCTGGTCGGCGGCCTCTATCTGGCTTTGATCTCGATCATTCCCGATATCATGATCAGCGGCATCAAGTTGCACCACTTGCCGCTGATCGGCAACTGGGCCGACGCGGCTCTGCCACGCTGGTTTCTCGACGGACTGAATGTGACGTTCTACTTCGGCGGCACGTCTCTGCTGATCGTCGTTGGCGTGGCGATGGATACGGTCAATCAGATCGAGGCGCAGCTGATTATGCGTCACTATGAAGGGTTTACGTCGCGCTCGGGGCGCATCCGGGGCCGGCGTTCGGCCTCTGCATAGCGGCGCGGGTGGCCAGGAGAAATGGCTGTCTGGCGGAGTGTTTCCGGGCATTTGTGCTTCCCGGAAGGCCCCCGAGGGGGGTGCGGTTTGAGGTGGTCGGGCCGGCAGCGGCGCCCTTGACGGTCATCGAAAGTGCGATTGGCTATAATAAATCTATCAAACGGACTACGGGCCGGTGATCGTGCCCGAGCTGTGGCGCCAGCTAGAACAGACACCCGAACCCGCCGAAGCTCTCCGACGTTTGTAATCTCTGCCAATCGCGCGTGGCTTTCCGCACTGAGGATCGCGCCGAGGGGATGAGGAACGTCTGTGACTCTACGACCGCCGACGCTTTCTCTGCCGCCTTTGCGCGACGTTGTTTGGGTTCGTCGGACGAATGGGCCGCTTTGGGCGGCCGGAACGGCCCGGCGGCGCAGCGGTCCGGGCGGGCCGCGCGGCGCGTGAACGTAGCCATGATTATTCGCAAGAGCCCTTCGGAACTCGAGAAGATGCGGGTCAGCGGCCGTCTGGTCGCCCAGATCCTGCGGGAGCTCAGTTCGAAGGTCGAGCCGGGGATATCGACCCACGAGCTCGAGGTCGTCGCGGAGAAAATGGTCTCCGACGCCGGAGCGCGGGCGGCGTTCAAGGGCTATTACGTGCCGGCGGCCGGCAAGCGCTACCCCTGCGTGCTGTGCACCTCGATCAACGAAGAAGTGGTCCACGGCATTCCCTCCCGCAAGCGCGTGTTGAAGGAGGGCGACATCGTCAAGATCGATATCGGCGTGGAGCTGAACGGCTACTACGGCGACTCGGCGACGACGGTGCCAGTGGGTAGGATTTCGGCCGACGCCGAGCGGCTCATGAAGGTGACCCGCGAAGCGCTGGAGCGGGCGATCGAGCAGATGCGGGCCGGCCAGAAGCTGTTCGACGTCTGCGGCGCCGTCCAGCAGCACGTGGAGAAGAACGGCTTTTCGGTGGTCCGCGAGTTTGTCGGCCACGGGATCGGCACCAAGCTGCACGAGGAGCCGCACGTGCCCAACTACGTCGACCCGAAAGTGAGCAACCCGCGGCTGCGGCCGGGCGTGGTGCTCGCCGTCGAGCCGATGGTTTGCGCCGGGACGCCCGAAACGCGGGTGCTCTCCGACCGTTGGACGGCGGTGACCGTGGATGGTTCGCGGGCCGCGCATTTTGAGCATTGCGTGGCGGTGACCGAAAACGGCCCGTGGATTCTCACGGAACCGTAGCCTCATGGCGAACGACTCGGAGCGGCAGCCGGGTGTGTGGGGCGTTGTGGTCGAGAGTCTGCCGAACGATCTGTTTCGGGTGCGGCTCGAGGATCACAGCACGCTTGTGGCGCACGTGGGAGCGCGCCGCGGCAACGATTTTTTGCGGCTGCTGCCGGGCGACCGGGTGAAGGTGGAGCCTTCCCCCAGCGACCGGCGGCGGGGACGCATCACCGAACGGTGTAAGACATGAAGGTAAGAGCGTCAGTTAAACGGTTGTGTAAAGACTGCAAGATCATCCGGCGCAAGGGCGTCGTGCGCGTGCAGTGTATCAACCCGAAGCATAAGCAAAGGCAGGGCTGAGGCGCTGCCGGGAGACATCTGATGGCACGATTGGAAGGCGTCGATCTACCAAACAACAAGCGGGCCGAAATCGGCCTGACGGCGATCTACGGAATCGGGTTGACCCGCTCGCGTTCGCTGCTCTATCGCGCCGGCATCGATTTCGGCAAGAAGACCGGCGATCTCGACGACAACGAGATCACCGCCCTGCGCAAGCTGCTCGAAGAGGAAGGCGCCGTCGAGGGCGACCTGCGCAAGGAACTCTCCATGAACGTGCGGCGCTTGATGGAGATCGGCTGTTATCGCGGCCTACGCCACCGCCGTGGGCTGCCGGTGCGCGGCCAGCGTACGCATACCAACGCGCGCACACGGAAGGGCCCCCGCAAGGGCGCCATCGCCGGCAAGAAGAAGGCCGGCAAGAAGTAGCAGGAGTAGCGGAGCGCAGACGAGACGATTATGGCCAAAGCAGCGAAGGGAAAGAGCGGCAAAAAGAAGTTCAAAAGCCGCGCCAAAAAGTCGGTGTCGGTGGGGATCGTCCACGTTCAGGCGACCTTCAACAACACCATCGTGACGATCACCGACCAGGAAGGCAACGTCCTGTCGTGGTCGAGCTCGGGTTCGCTCGGGTTCCGCGGCTCGCAGAAAGGAACGCCCTTCGCGGCGCAGCAGGCCAGCCTGACTGCGGCCAACGCCGCCAAGGATCACGGCCTGCGGCAGGTCTCGGTGCGCGTCAAAGGGCCGGGCGGCGGACGCGAATCGGCGGTGCGCGCGCTGTCGACCGCCGGCATTCACGTCACCCATATCCGCGACGTGACGCCCATACCGCACAATGGTTGCCGGCCGCCCAAAAAGCGGCGCGTTTGATGCAGGAACTCCGGCCGGCGCATCGCGCCGCGGCCGGGAGCGGAACATTCGGTTAACGACAAAGGCTTTCGAAAACGACATGGCACGATACATAGGACCTGTTTGCCGGCTATGCCGGCGGGAAGGCATCAAGCTCTTTCTTAAGGGCGAACGGTGCTATGGGGCGAATTGCGCCATTGAAAAGCGCAATTACGTGCCCGGCCAGCACGGCAAGACGCGGCGCCCGAAGAAACTGTCGGGCTACGGCACGCAGCTTCGCGAGAAGCAGCGCGTGCGCCGTATCTACGGCGTTCTCGAGCAGCAATTCCGCAACTACTACGAAAAAGCGGTGCACATGAAGGGCGTCGTCGGTGAGAACCTGCTGGCCCTGCTCGAGCGCCGCCTCGACAGCGTGATCTACCGCATCGGCTTCGCGGCTAGCCGCGCCCAGGCGCGTCAGGTCGTGCGCCATGGCCATATCCAGGTCAATGGCCGCAAGGTGGACATCCCGTCGTTCACGGTCAAGCCGGGCGACCTCATCGAGCTGCGCGAGGCCAGCCGCCAGCACACCGGTGTGCTGGCGGCTCTGGAAGCCGCGTCGCACGCCATGACGCCCAGTTGGATCGAGTGGGATCGCGAAAACTTCAAAGGCAAGATTATTGGTATTCCGCGGCGCGAAGAGCTCGTGCAGATCCCGATCAACGAGCAGTTGATCGTGGAACTCTACTCCCGGTAGCCGAGTCCCGGCTGAGCCCGCACGGGCAGGCGCTGAATCCCAGTTTTCCTGAGGGGAAAAAGTATGTGGAAAGGTTTCCAAAGACCGAAAAGGCTGGCCGTCGACGGTGATTTGCTGACCGAGGTCTACGGCAAGTTCACCGCTCAACCATTCGAGCGTGGATTTGGCACTACCATCGGAAATTCGCTGCGGCGCGCGCTGCTTAGCTCCATTGAAGGTGCTGCCATCACCGCCGTGAAGATCGAGGGAATCTCCCACGAGTTCAGCCCGATTCCGGGCGTCGTGGAAGACGCCACCGATATCATTCTCAACCTCAAGCAGATCCCGCTGAAGCTCCACGGCGAGGGCGCCCGAACGATTCGGGTGCGCGCCACCGAGCCCGGCCCGGTTTACAGCGGTCAGATCGAAGCCGACTCCGATGTCGCGATTCTCGACCCCAAGGTTTACCTCGCCACGGTCAGCGAGGGTGGCCTGCTTGACGTCGAAATGCGCGTCAAGACCGGCCGCGGCTACGTCAGCGCCGAGAAGAACTTCGACGAGGATCTGGCGCTGGGCTATATCCCGATCGATTCGGTCCACTCGCCGGTGCGCAAGGTCAACTACTCGGTCGAAGCCGCCCGTCTGGGGCAGATGACCGACTACGACAAGCTGAGCGTCGAGGTGTGGACCAACGGCGCCGTCACGCCGCAGGACGCCATCGGGCTGGCCGCGAAGTTGATCAAAGATCACATGACGATCTTCATCAACTTCGAGGAAGAGGCCGCCGCGGAAGAGGCGCCCACCGAGGCCGCCGCCGACCGCTTCAACGAGCACCTCAACCGTTCGGTGGAAGAGCTCGAGCTCAGCGTCCGCTCTTACAACTGCCTTAAGAACGCCAATATTCAGACCATTGGCGATCTGGTGCAGCGCACCGAAGCCGACATGCTCAAGACCAAGAATTTCGGCCGCAAGTCCCTCAACGAGATCAAGGAAATTCTCAACTCGATGGGCCTGTCGCTCGGCATGCGGTTCGATGAGCACGGCCGTCTGGTTTCGCCGCCCGGCGCGGTGGGCATCGGCGAAGGCGACGATGAAATCGCGGCCGAGGACGAGACCGCTGAAGTCAGCCTCGGCTGACCACCAGGGGAATAGAACATGAGACACAGGGTAGGCGGTTACAAGCTGCAACGCGATAGCGGGGCCCGCAAGGCGCTGCTGCGCGGCTTGGCCACCAGCATCATTCTCAACGACCGCGTCGTGACGACGGTTGCGAAGGCCAAGGCCGTCCGTCCGTTCGTCGAGAAAATCATTACACTGGGAAAGCGCGACACGTTGCATGCGCGGCGCCAGGCGGCGGCCCGTTTGCAGACTCCCGGCGCCGTTCAAAAGCTTTTCGACACGCTGGGCCCGCGCTTCGCCGAGCGCAACGGCGGCTACACGAGGATTCTTCGCCTCGGAACGCGGCCCGGCGACGGCGCCGAACAGGCCATGATCGAAGTGCTTGGATCCGAGGTCAAGAAGCGCGCCGCCGACCGCCGCAAGCGCCGCGAAGATCGCCTCAAACGCACTCAGGAGCAAACCGAGCAGGCGGCCGCCAAGTCGGAATAGCCCAAGGCAACCGCCCGGTTTTACGTGTGTACCTGGTATAGACGGCGAGGGGCCCCCGAACGGTGGGCCTCTCACGTCGTAGCAGCGCTTTCCGGAATACGGTTACTCCACGAATCCCCTTCCGCGCCGGCCTGGGAAAGTACGGCATTTGTGAGCGGTTTTGGACATTTATGCCGTCCTTTTTCGTCTTACAATAGAACAATGAAGGCTCCCGGGACAGGCTTAGCGCTCGCCCTGCTGCTCGCTTTGTCGTTCATCGCGGCAGGCTGCCAGCACGCCTCCCAGGATGGCGTGGCCGCCGTCGTCAACGGCTACAAGATCACCCAGGCCGAGCTCGAGCAGTACTACCAGAGCCAGGTCGACCACACGCGGGCCCCGCGCTCCGACGATGAGCAGCAGATGCTGCGTCTCAACCTGCTGCGGGAGGTGATCGACCGCCAGATCATGCTGCAGAAGGCCGAAAAGCTCGGCCTGATGGCCGTCGATTCGGAAGTCGAGGCGCGCCTGAAAGAATACCGCGCCCCTTACGATACCGACGCGGCTTTCGAGGCCAGCCTCAAAGCCCGCAGCATGACGCTGGAGGACCTCAAGACCGAGCTGCGCCGCGCTCTCACGATCGAGAAGCTATTCAACAAAGAGGTCACTTCCCGCATCGCGGTGAGCGACGCCGAGCTGAAGGCGTTCTACGAGGAAAACAAGGCCAGCTTCAACCTTCCTGAGCAGCAGCTCCATTTGGCGCAGATTGTCGTGACGCCCAAGGCCGAAGTTCCGGTGCCCAACCTACTCAACGACGACGCTCGCGACCTCGAAACGGCGAAAGCGAAGATCGAAATGATCGCGCAAAGGCTGCAAAACGGCGCCGATTTTGCCGAAGTTGCGCAGAATTATTCCGAGGATGTGGATTCGACCTCCAGCGGCGGCGACCTGGGTTTTATCCCGCAGTCCTCGCTCGAGCGCGCTGATCTGACGCTGCGGCGCGTCGTCGCTTCCCTCTCTCCGGGCGAAATCTCGCCGGTCATCAAGACCGACAGCGATTTCCGCATCATCCGCCTGATTTCGATCGAGCCCGCCGGCCAGCGGGACTTCTCCGACCCGCGCGTGCAGCAGACCCTGCGCGAAACGCTGATCAACCGCAAGGATCAACTGCTGAAGGCCGCCTATCTGGAAGTGGCCCGCAACAAAGCGCACGTCCAGAACTACCTGGCCGAGAAGGTCATGCAGGATTTCGGTCTGTCCGACTAGGCTATTGCTATTGCGTGGGAGCGGACGCTCTCAGCGTGGCCGCCTCGAGCAGCAGCGGGTGACCGCCGTCTTTGACCGCGTCGCCCAACTCTTCCACCATGTCCACGCCCTGGGCGGTGATGATGTAGCGCCCATTGTCGGAGCTGCTGATGCAGCTTTTCTGCTTCAAATACCACAACGTGAACTGCAGGTGTTCGCGGGGACACCCCAGCAGCTCCTCGAGATCCCGCACCATGATCCCCGGCTGCCGCGGCTCTTCGATCATGCGGGTATAGAGCAGCGATAGAACGCCCCAGCGTTTCCTTTTTTCACCCTCGACTCCCAGCGACGACTTGGACTGGTCGAAGATCTTCCAGCGCAGCGCCCGCGAAGCCTGATGCTGCACGTCGTAGGCGGCGCGCTTTTCGGGGTCGTTGAGCGTCCGGTAGGCGTTGAGCACTCGTTGAAACACCTTCTCGTCGCCGGTTTCGCTGTTATCGGGGTGGTAGCGCTGCGCCAGCATGCGGAAGACGCGCTGGATCGTCTCGCCGTCGGCGTTGGGGCTGATCTGCAGCATCTCGTAGTAGTCTTCCACCTGGTTCTCGATCGTGGCCGCTGGCTGGCGTCCCTTGGATTGCTGCGTGGCGTCGAACTCGCAGCCGGTTCGATAGGCGCCCTCATCCCGTAACCGGCAATGGACGACGCGGGCGTACTTATTGCCGTTCAGCCCGCTCAGCATGCTCGCCGGCCCCAGGATGGCCACCTCCACACCGACCTCGAGCGGTAGCGCGGTCTCGATCCCGACACCCCACTCGCTGCTGTCCACCAGGCGGGCCTTCACTGCCTGCAAGCCGCCATTGGGCCGAATCACGCCAATGTGGATCTCGCCCGGCGACCCTTCGTTGCGGCGGGCCGACCGTCTTCGTTCTTTCGTTGTGCTCATATCTAGTTTGGCGGGATCTCTGCCCAAGGCACGGCCCTGGAGCAGGCCGGCGCCTGGGTTTGCAACCGACTGTACTACGCTCTCGGCGATTTCTCCTATCGTTCGATTACCTGTATTCAGTCGGGGAAATACCCGAGAGGCCGGGAACTGCCGCTGCCTTCGCGTTGGGCCGACCGGCGCCGGCAAGGCTCAATTTGGGCAACGCCTTGAGCTCACCGCCGGCAACGGCTGCCGCCAGCGGTATTTCGAGATACAATAACTCTGCCCAGGGGGGAGGTTCGATGGAGCGCCATGTCCGCATTATTGGTTTGCTCTATGTTTTTTTAGGCGCATCGCTGATCCTGCTGGGTGTGGGCGTGCTGTTCTTGTTCGGCGGCGCCGCCCTCACCGGAACCGAGCAACAGGATGGATCGGGCGTGGTCGTCTCACTGGTCGGCGCGGTCGGAGGCATTGTCTTTTTGCTGCTGAGCCTGCTCTCGATTCCCGCCCTCGTGGCCGGCGTGGGCTTGTTGCGTCGCCGGCCGTGGGCACGGATCGTCACCATCCTGCTGTCGGGATTCGTGCTGTTGGTCCCCATGTTCGGCGGGTTGGCGAAATTCGCGCCGTTGAGCACCTTGCTTGGGCTATACAGCTTGTGGGTTTTGCTCTCGAAAAGGACCGAGTCGTTGTTTACGCGGCAGGGCAGCCCTTGAACCACCCGCCGCTCCCGCCCCGCGACCTTGCAAGGAACCCTGTCATGTGGAGAAAGTATTCCCTCGCCGTCTGTTTGATTCTGGGCCTGGTTGGCGCCGCGGGCTGCAATCGCTCGACCAAGAAACGAATTGGCGTCGTTCCCAAAGCCGTGGCCCACGTGTTCTGGCAAAGCGTCCATGCCGGCGCGGTCGCCGCGGGCCGCGAGGGCAATGTCGAGATTGAGTGGAAGGGGCCGCCCCAGGAAACCGACTTCTCGCGCCAGATCGAGATCGTCGACTCGATGATCAATGCCCGCGTGGATGGCATCGTGTTGGCGCCGACCGAAGCCACCTCGCTGGTTTCGGTGGTCGAGCGGGCCGCCGCCCAGGGCATCCCTCTGACCATCTTTGATTCGGGCATCAACACCGACAAGTACGTCTCCTACGTTTCGACCAACAACTACGACGCCGGGGTCCTGGGAGCCCGCAAGCTCGGCGAGATTCTCAACGGCAAGGGCAAGATCGCGATGGTTAAGATGGTGCCGGGCAGTTCCTCGACCATGGAGCGCGAGCGCGGCTTTGAAGAGACCCTCGCCAAGGAGTTTCCCGGTATCGTCAAGGTGGCCGAACAGTACTGCATGTCGGATCGCGCCAGGGCCTTGACGGTTTCCGAGAACATGCTCACCGCCAACCCCGACCTGGATGCCCTGTTCGCCTCGGCCGAGCCGGCGACCGTCGGCGCCGCGCAGGCCCTCAAGGCCCGCGACTTGGGCGGCAAGGTGAAGTTCGTCGGTTTCGACGCCAGCGACACCATTGAGGCCGATCTCAAGGCCGGTGTGATTGACGCGCTGGTCGTTCAGGATCCCTTCAACATCGGCTACTCCGCCGTGAAGACCATCCTCGCCAAGATGAACGGCGAGACCCCGCCCAAACGCATCGACTCCCCGGCTCACGTGGTCACCCTCGAAAACCTGACCGATCCCGAGATCGACAAGGTGCTCCATCCCGACCTGAAAAAGTATCTGCAATAGAGCTGGGCGGTGTCCGCAAACGCACCAGCTTTCTCTCCCCGGCCGGCCCCCAATGGGTCGCGACGGCCGGTATAGAGCGGACATTGAGACAGTACTGATACCGCCGCGGCCGGCCGTTGGAGATCCTCCCCAAGCCGCCGCCAGTACCTCTGCCCGGAGACAGCCGGCCTGGAATCGAATTCTGCCGCGTCGATTCCAGGCACCGTCAGGTGATGCGCTCTGGCGTGCTACAACCCCACTCTATCTTGTACTTACCCTGTGGAAATATGCCAGATAGGGAATGCTCCCTCCACGGTGTTGGGTTGGTGTCCCCCTCGCTCCGGGCAGTCCCAACGGCCGGGCTGCCTCCCCGGCCAGGGCGCCCTTTTTGGCACTTCGGTCCTGCCCGAGGCGCGCATTTAGTACTCTCGTCAAATTGAACCGGATAGTCTATTGGTTTGCGCTCCAGACAACGCGAGAATGGGTGTCTAGCTTGTGGGCTAACCGGGCGCGAACTCCGATTCGAGAGGCCGTGCCGCCGGTTGCTAGGCAAGGCTTTCGGACTGGGCGTCGTCGCGTGCAAGAAAATCGCCCTTCGTTTCGATGTACCAGCCTGGAGGTACCCGGCAACCGAGGGCGCCGGCGGAGCTTGACGCGAAGTACGGCAGCGTCGGTGGGGAATTCGCTGTACCCCTTTGTCGCGGGTCTCCGTGTCGATTTTGGGGGGAAGGAGCGAAGGCAGTCATGAGTGCGAGCCCCGGACTGAGACGTGTTCTGGACTCGACGGGCCCTCTGAGTGGACGAGGCCCAGCCGTTGGCTCCGTGAGAGACGGCCGGGATCGTCGCGCCCCCGCTCCGGTTCCTTTCATCGGACAGCACCCCAGCGTTCTCGAACTGCTGGACATGGTCGGTCAGGTAGCCGATACCACTGCTACCGTCCTCATCACCGGGGAAAGTGGTACCGGCAAGGAACTGATCGCCCAACTCATTCGCGAACACAGCTCGCGTTCCAACAAGACCTTCGTTGCCGTCAACTGCGGCGCCATTCCCGAGTCGCTCCAGGAGTCGGAGTTCTTCGGCCATGTGCGGGGCGCGTTTACCGGCGCCACCGAGCGCAAGGTCGGCAAGCTCGAGCTGGCCGATGGCGGGACCATCTTTCTCGATGAGATCGGCGAGATGTGCAAATCGCTGCAGGTGGCGCTGCTGCGCACGTTGCAGTCGGGGGAGTACTCGCCGGTAGGCTCGGCTGAAACCCGCTATTGCGACGTCCGCGTGCTGGCCGCCGCCAACCGCAAGTTGCTCGACTTGGTCGATGCCGGCGAGTTTCGCCGCGACCTCTACTACCGGCTCAACATCATCCATCTCGAGGTCCCGCCGCTGCGGGAACGCGAGGGCGATGCCCTGCTACTGTGCGAGCACTTCATCGAGGCGCTGGGTAACGACTACCAGAAACCGGGGTTGCAGCTCTCCCCTGCGGCCCGCGATCTGCTGTTGAGCTACGAGTACCCGGGCAACGTTCGCGAACTGGAAAATATCATCCGCCGGGCCATCATTCTCTGCCGCGGCGACCAGATTGAGCCGCAGCACCTCTCGCCTGAGGTCCGCGGAGCCGTTCAAAACCCCGAGCAGGCCGACCTCGACGATTTTCAGTCCGCCAAGGCCCGCGCCATCGAAACATTCGAACGCGTCTATCTGACCAACATCCTGCGCAAGTGCGGGGGAATCGTCAGCCGCGCGTCCGACTACTCCGGCCTCAGCGAGAGGAACTTCCACGAGAAGCTCAAACGCTACGGGATTTCGGCAAAGGCGTTCCGGAACCACACCCCGTCCAAAGGTCCTTCCGACGACTAGACGGCGGCCTGCGGTCGCTTTCCCTCCTCGTTTTCCGGGTGCCCTCAATCTCCGTCTTCCCGTCGGGCTAACTTCTTGGCCGGTACTTTCGGCAGGCTGCGGATACGAGACCGGTCGCGGTTGATGGAAACGTCAGACTTTCCAGACGAACACATCAGCGCGGATACGTTTTTTAGTCCCGCTTCTCGTTCTGGTCGCGTCTCCTAACGCTTTTCCTTTCAGTGGCTTTTGGGTTTCACCCGGTCTTGCCGCGGGCTGCCCGGCTTTGGTGTCTGTATTGCATCTCACTTGGGCGATGCGGCGGACCGTGCAGTGGCCGGCTGCCGCATGCGTCGCTCTCCGGAAGTTGGGGTGGCGGGTCTTGGCTCCACAAGCAAGACCCGCGCCTGTTTCCCGGAGAGTCTGGCCCAGCGTTCCACGGCCACGACGCCCCGGACGAGTGCGCCCTCATTGCCGTTTGTTTTGCGAAGTGGATGGCAAGCGAGGCGTGAGCGCTTGTCCGGTGGGACGCCGCCCTCAGTGACGTTCGCGGAGGTTTCGTGTCGCACGAATTCGACAGCCTCTTGGAATCGGACCGGAGCCGGGATGCTTTCGACCCCGATCCTTTTGACTCGGACCCATCCGCCTTCTTGGCTCCCGGCTCCTTCAATCCCGGTCCGTTCGATCCCGATCCAGTCGAGCCCGGCTCACTCGACCCTGGGTCATTCGACCCGCGGTCCAGGGATCCCCGCCTCTGCGGCACCCCGCGCGACGCGCGCGACGAGCCCCGCGGCGGGCGCCTCGCCGTGAGCCAGCCATCCTGGGGACACAGTTTCGCCGATCTGCTGGGCAATTCTGCGTTGGCCGGTTGCCGTTCGTTGGGGCTTTGCGCCGCCGGCCGCACCGCCGACGCCGCGGTCTCAGCCGCGCAACTGGGCGAGTGGATGGTGCAAGCCTCCGACGGCGTGGTGCTCGTTGTGGAAGCCGACCTATGGAGGCCGAGGCTTGCTGCCCTGCTCGACGCGCCCACCGGACCCGGCCTGGCCGACACCCTATTGAACCCCGAGGTCTCGGTCGAGCAGGTGGTTCACCCGACGCGGATCGCGCGGCTGAACCTGCTGCCCGCGGGGCGCCCTTTACAGGGGAAAACGCGCAAGTCCCTAGCCGCCGCGTTCGGATCCCATTTCCAGCGGCTTTGCGGCCGCTTCCCCAATGTGATCGTGACCCTGCCTTCGGCCACCGACCCCGAGTGCGGTTCGTTTCCGTTCTCGGTTCCGAACGCCGTCCTGCTCGTGGTTCAGCCCCAGCAAACCAGCGTCCGGGACATTCAGGCCGCGAGCCGGCGGCTTCGCGAGGCGGGCGCCGCCCTGGTCGGAACCGTGATGGACGAAACCGCGGGCGCGCTTGTCCGCGCCTGAGAACGCGTTCGGCCGGCTGCGGGGGGCCGCCGCCGGGAGGGCGGCGCGCGCTTCGTGTCGGGTACGGCTTGCTCCCCTGCTGCTCGCGGCGGCGCTGCTAGCGATGCCGCTGCTCTCTACAGCGCTACGATCCAGGCGCGAGAGGCTCCGATCCGCAAAACCGGCGAGGGCGGCGATTCCACGGAAACCCCACTCCGTCAACCTCGCTTCGCTACAATACGGGCGAGGCTGGGGGCCCATTTTCGACAGGTTCCCCGCATCCTCGACTTCCGCCAGGAACCGCTTCAGGCGGCCTGACGGGCCCCAAGAACATCGAGCCCGGGTGGCGAAATCGGCAGACGCAAAGGACTTAAAATCCTTTGGCCCTATGGGCCGTGTGGGTTCGAGTCCCACCCCGGGTACCAGCGCCGCCAGTTGTTCGCCGAAACCAATGAAGCGGGGCTCCGACCGGCTCGGCCCTGCCCGGAGACTCCCATACTAAGACTCAGATGATTACGCGAACCCCTCCCAACTCAGCCAAGCCGTACATCAAGTGACCATTCGGCGACCCGATGAACATGAAGTTCTTCGGGATTTTCCATTCTTGCGAGAGTTGGTCGATCAGATGCGGTCCAAAAGCGCCCCGCAGCACGACGGGCTCAATCACAATCTCGGGATAGGCCTTATCCAGAAACTCTAGGTCTTGGGCAAGCTTGGCAGGCGGTTCCTGGCCCTCGTCCAACACCGTCACGACCTTGATGCGATTCGTGTGCTCGTTGTTTCGGACATAAAGCATCGCGTGGTTGAGCTTCGCGATGTCGTCTCCCTTGGAGAAAAACACGATTTTTTGGGCGCTGATCTCGTCAATCTTCTGGCTGATAACGGCCGAGAGCCCGCCCATCTTCCGATCGACATAGGCTAGAGCCTCGTGCACAACGAACAGCGCCGCGTTGAGCAGGGAAATGCGGCCCAACATGATCGATACGACGAGCAAGGTTGGCAAGAAGTATTCGAGGAAAACCCGAAAGTACTCCGGGTTCATGATGATGTTGCCCGCCAAGCCGGCGACGACCGCGGCAATCGCCAGACCGACCGCATACCAGGGCGCGCGCGTACTGCGCGGCAGGCCGGATCTTCGAACCTTCAACAGGATGTTGCCCAGTCCAAACAAGACCATGACGCTCAGAAACGAGATCGTATAGACCCCAGCCAATGCCTTGAGATCGCCTCCGGTGATCAGCAGAATCGAGACAGTCAGGATGAAGAAGGAGATCAAGATGCGGTGTGTTGTCCCACGGGAATTTGGCTTCAGCAACAACTGCGGCAAGCAGCGATCCAACGTCATTCGCCGCATGAGTCCATTGACGCCGACGAAGCTCGTCAGCACGGCGCCGCTCAGAACGAGCACCGCGTCGAGAGAGACAAGCGACGCCAACCAAGGCCCGCCGGAGAGTTCGCCCATGTGAGCGAGCAATGCCTCTTGATGCTGGGAAATCTCAGCCAAGGGAACAAGCGCGAGCGCCACCAGGGCAATCCCGGGATTGAAAACCGTGACTGCCGCCCACATGTTGCGCAGCGTCTTGGGAAAGATCCCTTCGGCTTGCTCCTCCACAAAATTTGCGGAACTCTCGAAACCTGAGATGCCGAGCAAGGCCGCTGAAAAACCGAAGAAGAGCGCATGCGGAACGCTGACCGTTACCGGCGTGGCAAGGTTCGCCTCGATGATCGCGAACCCATGGCGCAGAAACCCGACAATGCCGACAATGGACAACAGCGTGAGCGTGCTCAGGTGGATCAAAAAAATTCCGATCGCCACGCGAGCGGAATCGGAAATTCCTAGGATCGTCAATCCCATGAAACCAGCAAGCAACAGAATCGTCGATTCCATCACCGGCAGCCCTTTCCACAGGCCTTGGGCGTAGTGCATCGCTTCGTTGGCCGAAATCACAGCTGTCGCTACGTAGGAAAGGATCGTCAAGCAGGCGGCGACCGAAGCTCGAAACTTGCTTGTCGTGTTCAGCAAGGCGTTGTAGGCCCCGCCGTTGAGTGGCAGAGCGCCGACGACTTCCGCGTAGATCGAGCGAAACAGGAACAGCACGAACGAGACAGCGAGCAGCACAACCGGCGCCCAGACGCCCGCGTAGAGAATCGCCAGCGCCGAGACGTATAGGCAGGACGAAGTGATGTCGTTTCCGCAGATCGCCGTTGCCGCGAGTTCTCCGATGCCGCCTTGCTTGTGCTCGACGACGTGTCGGTCTTCAATCGTTGTCGTGTCCGTCAAAAGATGCCTCCAACTGGACTCGGCAGGTTGGCCTCGTCTAGGTTCCCACATGGCTCAGGCTTCGGGGTTTCCCTCTCCCTTCGCCTATGGCCCGGTAGCAACAGGACAAAGGGTAGTTGACCCTCTGAGAGTCTCGCATGAACCCCTGACAAAGCGCCGTGGCAGCCCGTCTCCCGGGCCTACATCGTTCGCTTGGCTCAGCGCACGGGAGGGAAGGGGAGGCATGCCAACATGGGCATGGTGCTGCCTCGCACACGGCCGTGGCGTTGGGGAACCGGTGGTGAAGGCCGCCCAAGCAAGCCACCCGGACTACCAGGGCCGTCGGTTTGCAGAGAGGGGGAGTGGGCCTCTGCTTTGCTCCCCCAACCGGGACTCCCCTCAAAACCGCCCGCAACAGACGGAATTCGGAATCAATTCGACCCCAAGCGCCAGATGCGCCCACCGCGCCGGGAGCGCTTCTTTTTGGGGCCGGCCCATCTCGTGATCCCGTCGCGCGGACCCATTTTGTGGTCGCTGAACGCCTTTTACGGCCCGCCTGGGCCGTAAACCATCCTCTCGATTCGTTTGCGACGATGGCCGGTTTGCGGCAGCCCGAAATCGACCCCTGAGTGGCAATAGCCTGGAGGATCAGTAGGTTAGCGTGGGCGCCGGTGCGCCGCCCGAGGTCGCCGCAATCCTCGGGCCCCTACGTCAATTACCTGATATGCGGAGCTATAAACGCTGATTTTGTCGAACGTTTCGAGGACTATCTGCAATCATTGACGTACCGGCGTTTTGGGTGTGCCTAACGAATGGGATTCTATCAGGAATACGAACTCCTCGGTCTGGTTCACGACGGCCCGACGAAAACGCTACGGGCTCGCGAAATCGCCAGCGACCGCGCGGTATTTCTGCACCTCCTCACCGGCGCGCTGACCCCCGACGCACAGAAGTCTCTGTTGGAACGCGTCGAGGCGCTGATGGGGCAATCGTCGGCTGCACTCAAGATCGGCGAGTTCGCCGGAACACGTTACGTTGTCACCGACATCCTGGAACCCTTCACCAACCTCGAGCTTTGGGTGAAGCAAAGGATGGGCGGCCCGCCCGGGCCGCTCGACACGCCGCCAAGCCAGCCGAGCCGATCGGAACCCGCTGGAGCGCCGCCCGGTACTGCAGTCCCGGGATCCGCGGCCGGCGGATCTCTGGAGGCGCCGCACGGCACCTGGGATGCTGGCATCGTCCGGGCCGGTGACACACCGCCCGCCTCGATGCAGCCCACGATGCAGGCCGATGGCCCGCTGGCGGAGGCCCGCGATGCGGCGGACGGCGCCGTCTCCTCGTCCCAGTCCGGTCAAGTGGCCCGATTGACCGGCGGCGAGCCGCAAGGACCTGCTGCAACCCCGGAGAGTGCAAGCCTGGCGGAGACCTCCCGTTCTCTCACGACAACGATTGCCGAACAACCGGCTGAGGAATCCGCTCGCGCCGGCCACGACACAGCCGGCGCCACCGGTCTCGCGGGCGATGCCGCTGCCGCCACAAACGGCGAATCGTCCTCCGAAGATAGTTCGTCCAACGGCGTACATCCGTCGGGGGCGGGAGCTGAAACGGTGCCGCCGGATCAAGCGTTGCGGGAACTAACCGGCACGCTGCAGCGCCCGGAAGGCGAGGTTTCCGGCGACGAGATCCGGACCTATCTCGACCAGGCTAAGCAGCACCTGGAGAACGCCGCCGTTCGCAACGCACTGGACTCGCTGGAGACGGCCCTGCAACTCCGTCCCGACGACCCCGAGGCGCTGCGCATGGTCCACGAAGCCAAGCGGATCGAACGCGGTGAGCTGGCCGACGAGGAACTGCAGGCGCAAAAGGATTGGTACTACCAGCGGGCCCGCGAACAGTGGGAAAGCGGCGATGTGCAGGCCACTAGGGACGAGTTGGACCGGCTGCTGGCCCTCGAACAGGAGCGGCCCTGCCCCCAGCCCGGCCGTAGCGCGATTTACCACGACTTCCAACGGCAGGTGCAGTCGGAAAGCGAGGCACTGAGCAATTCCTACGCCGAAGCCCGCGCGCAGATGGCGGAAGAGAACCTCGATGCCGCCCTGACGATCTGCGACCGCTATCTCGCCAAGTTCCCCAACCACGCCTTGTTCCAGGCGCTGCGTTTCGATATCGGAGAGCGCCGCCGCCAGGAGGCGCTGGCCTATATCGGCGATACCGACCGCCGCGCCGACGCCGAGCCGGACCTGGACCGCCGCATCCAGATTCTGCAACAGGCCCTGCAGCGTTACCCGGGCGAAAAGCACTTCGAAGAGGCCATCGGGCTGATCCGGGAAAAGCAGCAACTGGTCCGCTCCATCGTCGACAAGGCGAGCGCCCTGGAACAGTCGCAGCGTTTCCGCGAAGCCTTGGACCAGTGGCAGTTGATGGAATCGGTGCACTGCCAACTGCCCGGTTTGCAGGGCAACGTCAAGCGGCTCGAGCAGCGCCTGCAGGAACAGCGGGTCCATCAGGAAGCCCGCGGACGCTGGGTCGCCCAGTCGAAACGCTGTTTGCAGGCGGGCGATTACGAGCAGGCCTTGAATCTGGTGCGCAACGCTCTCGAGGAGTGCCCCGACGATTCCGAGCTGCGTCAGCTCGAGCTTGAAGCCGGACAGGGTTTGCAGCGCGTCGACACCGTCCGCGACCACCTGCGGCAAGCGCAGCAGCTATGGCATGCGGGCCGCCGTACGGAAGGCCTGGAGCGGCTGCGGCAGGCTCACAAGCTGGACCCCCGCAACACCCTGGTGCGCGGCGAGTTGGTGAACGCCCTGGTCGAGTTGGCCCGCCATCAGGTGGAAACGGACTGGGCCTCGGCCGAGCCCCTGGTGGAAGAGATTCTGCGGCTCGAGCCCAACCACACTGTGGCCGTGCACCTGTTGGAGCAGGCCGGCCGACAGAAGCGCGAGGAAATCATTTCGTGGTGTCTGGTGGAGGCGCGCCGGCTGCGGGCCCAGGGCCAGTTGGAAGCCGCCTACGGCCTCATTTCCGACCACCTGCGCCAATACCCCGAAGAGGATCGTCTGCTCCAGCTCGAAGTGACGCTGGCGCAAGAGCTGGACCCTTCGCTGGTCGCGGAGATGCAATCTTCGGCCGGCCAGGCGCTCGACGAAAGCGGAGACCCGGACGCCGGATACGACGACAACTTTGCGGCGGACTACCAGGACCAGCCCGCTGCGGAGTGGGACCAGGCCGCGGAAGGCTATGGCCCCGAAGCGGCCGTGCCGAGCGCCGATGCCGGGCTGCCGCAGGATGGCGCGCCGGTAGGTCCGAACCAGGCAGGGTATTCGGGCGAAGACTACGCGCCCGGCGCTCTCGATGAAGGCGAAGCGTACGGCGATTCCGCCGCCTGGCAGGATGCCTATCCGGCTTCCGGCGACGCCCCGATTCAAGACGAGATCGACGACCGGGCGGCCTATAGTCTGGACCCTGACCATGCAGACGCCGGCAATCTGGACGACGGTGGACTGAACCCGGCAATGCTCCCCTTCGTCGGCGAAGAAGCTGCCCTGGAAGACCTGGCCGAGACGCCGCGGTCGGCGGACTCCGGGCTGGGATGGTCGGGCCCCGTCGAGGAAGACGAGGATTTGCTGAGCCGCCTTGCCAGCGACAGCGCGACGGCCAAGTCCGGCAAACCGCGTCCCAACACGGCCCGGCCGCAAGCCGCCAAGCCGTCGACGCTGCACGCTCTCAGGCAGAAATGCACGGCGATGATCGCGGAGCTGCGGCGGCGTCTGGAGGGCAAGAATTTCACGGCCATCGGCCGCAGTTGGCCGGTGATGCCCACTCTGCTGGGTGTGGCCGCCGGCATAGCGCTGCTCGGCATTTTGGGAACCGTGCTGATCTGGAAGCTGACCCGCGGAGCTCCGGGCTCACCGGCCGCCGCCGAGCTGGCGGTCACGATTCAGAGCTCGCCTCCGGGGGCCGCCTTGACGGTGGACGGAAAGCCCTGCCCGTCGCCCTGCCAGCTCGGCCTGGCCGCCGCCCCGCATCGTGTCCAGGCAAGCCTGGCCGGATTTCACCCCGCCGCGGTCTCGTTCGACCTCACCGCGGAAAACGCCGCTCAACCGGTGGTGGTGACCTTGCTGCCTCTGACGCCGGTGCTGCAGATCAATTCCGACCTCGACTCGGGAGAGCTGACCCTCGACGACAACCCGCTTGGCGAACTGGAAGACGGCGGTTTCGACCGCGATTTGGGCGAGCTTGGCCCCGGCGAGCACACGCTGCGTCTGGCAGGGGCCGGAAACTCCGCCGCGATCACTTTTGAAATCCCGGCGGGCGGGCCGCCCACGTTCACCGCGCCGCCCAGCGTCAAGAGTCTCAAAGGCGTTGTGATCGCCAGCCTCGCTGGCGTGGCCCAAGTCTACGGCACCGAGACCGGCGAAACCGTCGGACTCGACGGCCACCCCGTGGGTAAGCTGGGCGGCGACTCCCTGGTCTTGGAAGACCTCAGCGAAGGAACTCACGAGCTGACCCTGGGGACAGGAAAGCAACAGCGCAAGTACGTCTTCGACAGCGGTCCCGCTCCGCTGCTGGCGGCCTACCTCAGCTCCGAGCGCAACGTCGGAACGCTGCGGATCGTTACGGGCGAAGACGGCGTCAAGATCTTCCTCAACGGCACCGAGTACCGCCGTAAGACGCTACGCGGCCGCCGCCTGATCTATCTCTATCCCAAGAAATACGAAGTGCGGGTGGAGAAGGAAGGTTTCCGCTCGCCGCCGCCGCAAACCGCCGAGATCCGCCAGGGCGAAGAGATCCAGCTCTCGTTCGAGATGCCCCCGCTGCCGCAAACCGCGACCCTGCGCATTGCCAACGGAATCGCGGGCACCGAGGTCTGGATCGACGGCCAATCGCGCGGCGTGGTGCGCGGGGGCGCGTTCACGGCCACTCTGGAAGCAGGCAAGCACACCATCCGGCTGGAAAACGAGAACTACAAGACCACCGAGATCGAGCGCGAATTCGGCCGCGGCACGACGGTGGACGTCGATGGAGCGCTCGAAAGCGCGGTGGGGACCCTGGAGATTCAAGTCAATCCGCCCGATGCCGACGTCAGTGTTACCCTGCAGCGCGAAGGAGAAACCGCGCCCCGGCCGGTCAAGGAAAAGACGCTGCAGCTGCCGCCGGGCACCTACACGGTTCATGCCGTCGCGCCGGGTTTCCACGACTACGCTGCGACGGTTCGCATCGCGATCAACCAGACCAAGACCGCCAGCCTGATTCTACGCAAGGTCGAGCCACCAAAACCGCCACAGCCCACGGTCTCGATGGCCGACTGGGAAAAGGCGGGCTGGCACCGCGAGAAGAAGCTGCTGGTCCGCCACGGCGGAGACATCTCGATAGCCGAAGGCTCGGGCGGGGCCGGCCGCTACACCTTCACGGCTTTGTTGGAAAAAGGCCGCCGCCTGGAGTGGGTGGTCGACTACATCGATTCGGATAACTACGTTTACTATCAACTTGGCAAGGACTATCTCCACCGCACCGAGGTCAGCAAGGGTAAGAAGTCCCGGACCATCAAAATCCCGCATAAGATGAAGTGGGACGACTTTCTGAGCGTCGACATCGGCGTGACGGCGGACTCGATCGTTCACCGCGTGCTCGTTGACGACAAGTGGGTCGAGCTCGACAACTGGAAGCAGCCCGGCGGCCATCTCACCGAAGGCAAGTTCGGCTTCCGCATCCCGGGCCGCGACCAAGTCGGCCTGAGCCACTTCGCCTTCGTCCCGGAGCACTAGGCCGTCCCCAAGAAACCCGGCAAACCAGTGGGGCAGGGCTCCGGCCTGCCCAATTCGCTACGATGGGGCTCATGCCGGCCCTCCAGAGCGCTTCCGCTTCCGATCTCGACCGCCGGGGCTTTCTGATGGCGGCCGGTGGAGGCATGTCGGCGGGCCTAACCCTTGCCGCCGGTTCCGCCGTTCCCCAAGGCACCAGCCATCCCCACCCCAAGGTCGGCTTGGACCTATTCAGCCTCCGTTCGCAGGGTTGGACCCCTTTTGAGCTGCTCGACTACGCGGCCAAGCTCGGCGTCGCCGTCGCCCATTTTTCCGAACCGCGCTTTCTCGGCAACCTCGAGGACGCCCATCTCCAGAAGGTGAGAGAACATGCCGACCAGCTCGGTTTGGCGCTTGAAGTCGGCTTCGGCTCGATCTGCCCCACCTCGACCCGCTTCCGGAAAGAAGACGGCTCGGCGGCCGAGCAGCTTCTGCGGATGTTCAAGGTCGCCAAAATTTTAGGCTCGCCGTTCGTGCGCTGCTACATGGGCAGCGCCGACGAGCGTAGCGGCAAGATCCCGCTCGAACAGCACATCGAAAACACGATTGCGAGCTGCAAGGCCGTGCGCAGCCAGGCGCTCGACATGGGTTTGAAGATCGCCATCGAGAACCACGCCGGCGATTTGCAGTCCCTGGAGCTCAAGGCATTGATTGAGGAAGCCGGCCAGGACTATGTCGGGGCCCTGCTCGACGCCGGCAACGCCGCCTGGACCCTCGAAGATCCTCACCACACTCTCGAAACCCTTGCCCCCTACGCGCTTTCCACCGGCGTGCGCGACTCCGCCATCTGGTTGACCGACAAAGGGACCGACGTGATGTGGGTGCCGCTGGGCGAGGGCAATGTCGATCTGCGCGGCTGGACCCGCCGCTTTGTCGAGCTTTGCCCCGGCAAGGCGCTTTCGCTCGAAATCATCGACGTGCGCAGCCCACGCTCATTCGACTTTCTCGATCCCCGGTTCTGGTCGGCCTATCGCGACGTGCCCGCCTGGGTGTTCGCCGGTTTCCTGAGCCGCGCGCGCCAAGGCAGCGCCTACACCAAGGTGCCGTCCGGTCCGGCCGGAAAGGCGCCCGACAGCCCCGAGTTCCGGCAATTTCTGGTCGAGCAGGAACGCCGCGACGTGCAGAGGGATGTGGCGACGGCGCGCCAATGGCTCGCTGAAGCCGCGTGACGGCGCCCTTTGACGTGGGACAGACAATCTTGTCTGTCCTGTGTAGAGACAGGCGCTGTCGCCTGTCGCCGCCGTTTCGGCGGCCTTAGTCTGTGTGCCGAGTTAAGGCTGTGTCCGGAGTCAAAATGCGGGACCACAGGAGGGGCCTTCGCTTCGCTGCGGCCGACAGGCGAGAGCGCCCGTCTCCACGTTCCGACGGGCGGTACCGCGAGCGGTGCACTACACGAGGCGCGTGGCTCGAATTTCAGGTTGACGGCGCGAGCCGGTCCAGGAAGAAACGGACGAAGCGGTCGGCGTCGACCTCGACGCTGCCCTGAATGCGGCCCTGGAGTTCGCTCGGCGCGTTGACCTTCCTGCGGTCGGCGACCAGCATTCCCGTGGTCAAGGAGCCCTCGGTCTCGACGTCGGCTGCGAACGGCTCGGTTCGCACAAAGCTGGGGTCGATAGCGACGCCCACGGCCAGAGGATCGTGGAGCGGGCAGGCTGCCTGGCCGGTGCGGCTCTCGGCGATCGAGAAGTAGTGGCCGGCGACATCCGCTGCAAACTCGGCGGTCCGAACCCCGGCGCCGGCGGCCTTGGCGGCAGCCAGGCGTGTTTCGAGGTCCGCCTTGCGCAGCAGAGTTTTCTGGGTCACGTCGAGGCCGACCACGGTTGTGTCGATGCCGGCGAGCAGCACCTGCCGGGCCGCCAGGGGGTCGGCGTAGAAGTTGAATTCGGCGGACGGCGTGACGTTGCCGATTCCCGACAGCGATCCGCCCATCAGGATCAGCTCGGCGAGCTGGCGCATCGTCGAGCGGTCGCGCTCGACGGCCAACGCCACATTGGTGAGAGGGCCGACCGCGATCAGCGTGATTTCGCCGGGATGGTTGCCGACGATGTCGAGGATCACATCGACCGCGTGCCGGCCGCTCGACGCGGTCTGGGGCTGCGGGTAGCGCGGCTTGCCGCCGGGCCCGGCCAGGGTAGTGATGCCGCCCAGCCCATCTTCCCCGTGTACGTGCGAGGCATCGACCGGCGGACGTTGGAGCGGGCGGTCGGCGCCGCGCGCCACCGGCGGCGGGTCGTCCAGTTCCAGCGTTTCCAGCACGAGCAGCGCGTTGCGGGTGCACAGGTCGACGTGGACGTTGCCGCTGACGGTGGTGATCGCCTCCAGGCGCAATTCGGGCGAACGCAGCAACAGCGCCAGCGCCAGCGCGTCGTCGATGCCCGGATCGGTGTCGAAGATCACCCGCCGCGGTGCTTGTTGAGCCGGCTGGTTCGGCATACGGCAGCCTACTTCAGCTCGCCGCCGGCCACGATCCGCTCGGCGTTGAGGTAAGGCCGCAGCGCCTCGGGGATGACGACGCTGCCGTCGCTCTGCTGGTAGTTCTCGACGATCGCGACCCAGGTGCGCCCCAGGGCGAGACCGCTGCCGTTAAGCGTGTGAACGAACTGCGATTTCTTCACCGCCGGATCGCGATAGCGAATCTTCGCGCGGCGGGCCTGAAACGTCTCGTAGTTGCTGCAGGAAGAGATTTCCTTGTATTCGTTGAGCCCCGGCAGCCAGACTTCGATGTCGTAGGTTTTGGAGGCGCCAAAGCCCATGTCACCGCTGCAAAGCACCACCGTGCGATAAGGCAGGCCGAGCCGCGCCAGAATGTCCTCGGCGTTGGCGGTCAACGACTCCAGCTCGTCGTAGCTCTGCTCGGGCAAGGCGAACTTGACCATCTCGACCTTCTGGAACTGATGCTGGCGGATGATGCCGCGCACGTCGCGCCCGTAGGAGCCGGCCTCGCTGCGAAAACATGGCGTAAAGGCCGTCAGCCGGATCGGCAACTGCGCCGCTTCGAGGGTCTCATCGGCGAACAGGTTGGTGAGCGGCACTTCCGCGGTCGGGATCAGCCAGTAGTCGGTATCGGCGAGGCGGAACAGATCGGCGCCGAACTTGGGGAGCTGGCCGGTGCCGTACAAGCTGTTCGAATTGACAATGTAGGGCGGCAGCACCTCGGTGTAGCCGTGCTCGCGGGTGTGTACGTCGAGCATAAAGTTCAGCAGGGCGCGCTCGAGCTTGGCGCCGGCGTTCCAGTAGACGGCGAAGCGGGCGCCGGTGATCTTGGCGGCGCGATCGAAATCAAGAATGCCCAGCGCCGGGCCGAGGTCCCAGTGCGCTTGGGGCTCGAAGTCGAAGGCGCGCGGCTCGCCGGCCCGCCGCACCTCGATGTTGTCCGCCTCGCTCCGGCCGCGCGGCACGTCGGCGTGCGGCAGGTTGGGGATGCCGCTCAGCACCTGCTGCAGGCGGTCGTCGAGGTTCTTGACATTCTCTTCGAGCGATCTGATCGACTCGCCGATCTGGCGGCTTTCGAGGATGGCCTGCTCGGCGTTGCCGCCTTCGCGTTTGGCGCGGGCGACTTCGGCGCTCAGGCCGTTACGCTTGGCCTTGAGGCCCTCGATCTCGGTTACGGCGGTACGGCGGTTGGCGTCGACTTCCTGGAATTGTTCGAGTAAGTCTTCGCCGCCACGGCCGGCCAGCCGCTGCTTGGCTTCGTCGAAATGCTGCCGCAAGTAGTTCAGGTCGAGCATGAATCCCCAGTGTATCGCAGGGCGATCCGCCCGCCCGGTGGGTCGGGGGCAGGGGATAGCCGCCCGCAAGGGGGCGGAGCGGGCCCGCCCGCATGGGCCGAGGATGGTCCATTCGCGGGGTGTACTATCCTGGAGCTTGAGGGATGTGGGCCATGGGGATCAACGTGAAAAAACTATTGTTAGCGTGCATTTGTTTGGCTCTGGCGGCCTGGTTGGGCTGCTCTTCGGCGAATCAGGCCGACGATACGGCAAGCGTACAGCGCGCCGTCGAAAAGCATCTCGCGGTTCGCACGGACTTAAACCCCTCCAGCCTCCAGGTGGTGGTCGACAAGGTCAGCTTCGAAGGCGACCACGCTACGGCGTCGGTGACGATCGCGGCGCGCCAGGACGCCAAGGCAAAAATGCAGATGGTGTATCACCTGCGCAAGACCGGCGAAGGTTGGGAAGTGGAACCGCCGCAGAATGGTGCGGCCAGTGCGCACGGCGGGGCAACTCCGATGCCCGACGCGGGCGGGGCTGGCAGTGAGTTGCCTCCCGGGCACCCCGCGGTGGAAGGCGGCAGTGGAAACGGAAGCGAGGCGAGCGAACTGCCTCCCGGGCATCCTCCGGTAAGCGGCCAGAAGCCCGGTTCTGCCACTCAACAGTAGGGGGCCAGCGGTAGGGAGCCGGGGCTTTGCCGCGCGGCGGCCGTCCGGATCGCCGCGTCAACATTTTTCGAAGTGCGCTCAGTGCGCTACGGCTTGAGTCGGGCAAGTTGCGGATGGATTTGTGGCGCGCGCCGCGTTTGCGGAAGCGCACGGCTGGTTGGCCCGGTTTTCTTGGAGTATTCATGCATCGGGAGAAATCACAGCATTTGTTTGAACGGGCGCAGGCGTCGATCCCGGGGGGCGTAAACTCTCCGGCGCGGGCGTTTCGTTCGGTGGGCGGTACGCCGGTCTTCATCGAACGCGGCGAGGGCGCACGGCTCTACGACGTCGACGGCAACAGCTACCTGGACTATGTCGGCTCCTGGGGTCCGCTGCTTTTGGGACACCGCCATCCACGCGTGATCGAGGCGCTGCGCGACATTCTCGAGGTGGGCACCAGTTTCGGAGCGCCGACCGAGCGCGAGGTCGAGATCGCCGAGCTGATCTGCGAGCTGGTTCCTTCGATCGAGATGGTGCGGCTGGTAAACTCGGGCACCGAAGCGACGATGAGCGCGCTGCGGGCGGCTCGCGGGTTCACGGGGCGCGACCTGGCGGTGAAGTTCATCGGCTGCTACCACGGCCACGTCGATTCGCTGCTGGTCAAGGCGGGTTCGGGCGTCGCGACGTTGGGAATCACCGATTCGGCGGGCGTGCCGCGGGCGTTTGCCGATACCACCATCCCGCTGCCGTTCAACTCCATCGAGGCGGTCGAGCGCTGCTTTGAAGAGCATCGCGGCAAGATCGCCTGCGTCATTCTCGAGCCGGTGGTCGGCAACATGGGCTGCGTACCCCCAGAGCCGGGTTTTCTGGAGGCGGTGCGCGAGATCACCACGGGCCACGGCACGCTGCTGATCTTCGATGAAGTGATGACGGGTTTTCGCGTGGCCCTCGGCGGCGCGCAGGAATTATTTGGTGTGACGCCCGACCTCACCACGCTCGGCAAGGTGATCGGCGGCGGGCTTCCCGTGGGCGCCTATGGCGGGCGTCTCGACGTGATGCGCGAAGTCGCTCCGCTGGGGCCGGTGTACCAGGCGGGCACGCTATCGGGCAATCCGCTGGCGGTGGCCGGCGGGCTGGCGATGCTGCGCGAACTGCGCAAGCTGCCGGGGATTTACGACGCGATCGACAGCCGCGGCAAGCGTTTGGCCGACGGCGTGGCCGAGGCGGCGCGCGCTGCCGGAGTGCCGCTCACCATCAACCGCGTCGGATCGATGATCACCTTCTTTTTCCACCCGGGCCCGGTGCGCAATTTCGAAGAGGCGTCGCGCAGCGATACGAAGCGTTTCGGCCGGTTTTTCCACGGCATGTTGGACGAGGGAATTTACCTGCCCTGCTCGCAATACGAGGCGGCGTTCTTGTCGGCCGAGCTGACCGATCAGGAAATCGACGCGACGATCGCGGCGGCGGGAAAGGTTCTCTCCCAATTGGGCCGGGAGGGCCAGCAGCGGGCGGGAGCGTAGGCCCGGAGCGCGCTACACGCCCACGGCCGCCAGGGCGATCGGCGAGCGGTGGCCTTCGACGATCACGATTCCGCTTGGGGTGACCTCATATCTCGCCCGGTCTTGCTCCGCGTCGTAGCCGATCTGGGCTCCGTCGGGGATCCGCGCGTTCTTATCGACGATCGCGCGGCGGATGCGCGCGCCGGCTCCGATGTGGCAGTTGTCCATCACCACGGAGTCGAGGATTTCGGCGCCGTTGTCGACGAAGACGCGGCGTCCGAGCACCGAGCCGCGCACTTCGGCGCCCGCAATGATGCAACCCTCGCAGACAATGGAGTTGATCGCGACGCCGCGGCGGCCTTCTTCCTCGAACGTGAATTTGGCCGGGCCTTCGGAGTACTCGGCGGTGCGCATCGGCCACTCGTAGTTGTAGAGATTCAGCGCGGGCTTGATGGAGCGCAGATCGATGTTGGCCTCGTAGTAGGCGTCGATGGTTCCGACGTCGCGCCAGTAGCCGCGATTCTCGGGCAGCTCGCCGGGCACCACGTTGGTGTCGAAGTCGTAGGCGTAGATGGGCAGCTCATTGACCATCTCCGGGAGCATGTTCTTGCCGAAATCGTGGTCGCTGTCGGGGCGCGTGGCGTCCCTGCGCAACTCCGAGACCAGCACGTCTTTGTCGAACAGGTAGTTGCCCATCGAAGCCAGCGTCCAGCCGGGGCGGCCGGGAATTTCCGGCGGATCGCTGATTTTTTCGTAGAACCGCACGATGCGCCAGTCGGCTTCGACCTCCATCGTGCCGAAGTGCCTGGCTTCGCTGATGGGAATCGGCAGCGCGGCGACGGTGCCCTTGGCGCCCTGATCGCGGTGATAGGCCAGCATCTGGCGAATGTCCATGCGATAGATGTGATCGGCGCCGAAAACGGCAACCACGTCGGGATTGGAAAGCTCGATGAGGTGGATGTTCTGAAAGATGGCGTCAGAGGTTCCCTCGTACCAGTGTTCGCCCTTGCGCATCTGCGCCGGCACCGGAATGATGAACTGGTTCTTGAGCATGTTGGAGAACTGCCAGGCGTCGCGCAGATGCTGCAACAGCGACTGGCTCTTGAACTGCGTCAGCACGTAGATCGAGTAGATCCCCGAGTTCACCAGGTTGCTGAGCACGAAATCGATGATGCGGTATTTGCCCCCGAACGGAACGGCGGGCTTGCTGCGTTCCCGCGTGAGCGGGGACAACCGCTGACCCTTTCCGCCCGCCAAAACGATGCCTAGGACTTGAAACTCGTTCGCCATCAGGCTCCTCCCCGCTAACAGTCTAGTATCCCTGCGCCGGATGCAGTGGATTCGCGGCAGGTTTTTTGGAGCGGATCCCTTTTGGGCGGGATCGATCTCACTTTTTTTGAGATGCGTGGCAGTGTGCCGCTGCCGGCTGGGTCAAAGCCGCAGCTCTGGCGAAGCGCCAGCCCTGCGCTACGGGGGTGGGGGTTCGTCCGCTTCGCCGAGGGCAGGCCGGAGCCCTGCCTCACTGTTGGGGTGGTTTAGTTTGGGGCGGCTTCTGCCGCGGCGACGAACTGGCCGTCGAGCAGTTCGGCGCGCTGCGGCAGGCGCCGGGCCAACTCGGCGCTGTGTGTGACCAGCACCAGGATGGTGTTTTCCTGCTGATGCAGCTCGAGCAGCAGGTCGGCGATCTTGTCGGCCGTGTGTCGGTCGAGATTGCCGGTCGGCTCATCGGCGAGAATCAGCGGCGGCTGGTTGATCAAGGCGCGCGCGATGGCGACGCGTTGCCGCTCGCCCCCGGAAAGCTCGGCGGGCAGGTGCTCGAGCCGGCCGCTCAAGCCGACGCGGTCGAGCAGATCACGGGCGCGCGCTTCCGCCTCAGCCCCGCTATAAGCCGAGCCGGGCGCCATCGTGGGGATGAGGACGTTTTCTAGCGCCGAACACTGTGGCAGCAGATGGTGGTCCTGGAACACGAAGCCCACCCGCCGATTACGAAACGACGCCAGCTCGGTTTCCCCGGCCGCGAAAGGATTGGCCCCGTCGAGAGTCACTGTGCCACGGGTGGGTGGCTCGAGGGTACCCAGCACATAGAGCAGCGTGCTCTTGCCCGCCCCGGAAGGACCCATTACGGCTAACGCCTGGCCTCGCCCGAGCGAGAACGAAACGTCGCGCACCACCACCAACGGCTCGCCGGGAGTGGGGTATTCCTTGTAGAGATGATCGACGACCAGATCGCCGGCTGCGTCGCTCATGTGTCCCCCTGTTCGTCCGCCTTGCAGTCCTACGGGAACGATTGTAGTCGTTAGGGAGTGCCGCCGTCGGCGGATTGGGCTGAAATCGGGGCGGAACCTACCTCTCGTAGGTGCCGACGTACTCGGCGTTGGCGACCACGCGCCCGGCCAGCGCGTTTTCGAGAGCCTGGCGATTGGCGCCTTCGGCGAGCCCGAGCGATGGCTTGTTCACCGCGTACAAGCGGAAGAAATAGCGATGGGGGCCGTGGCCGCGCGGCGGGCAGGGGCCGCCGTAGCCGCGCCGGCCGAAGTCGTTGCGCCCGCTGACGCCCAGCGAACCTGGCTCAAACCCCGCCGCGAGCGAGAGGGTGGAGGCGGGGATATCCCACAGCAGCCAGTGAATCCATGTGCCCACCGGCGCGTCGGGGTCTTCGACGATCAGCGCGAAGCTTTGCACGCCCTCGGGCACGCCGCTCCAGTTCAGGGCCGGAGATTCGTCTGCCCCCTCGCAAGTGTGCCGCGGCGGGATGGCGCCGCCGCTGGCGAATGCGGATGTGCTGAGACTGAAGGCCATGGGCTCCCCGAGTTGCCGGAAGCGTCTCCCGGACCAGGGGCTTAGGGAGTCGCGCCCGCCGCGCCGCCTTGCTCGCGAACTTCCAGCACGAACTTCAGGCCGCGCTCGCGGTTGAGTTGCGCACTGAGATCCAGGTCCACTTCCGGCAGCGAAACCACGTAGTGATCGCCCTGCAGGGTCACGAAATGGACCGTATTCCCCAGCAGCCAATGCTCGCTCGCGGCGTAGATCAGGCCCCCCCTGAGAGCAATCAGGTAGAAGGGCTGCTCGCCGGGGCGTGCGTCGGCTGCCTCGTCCGGGGCGGCGGTGCTACCGGGCTGCAACGTGCTGTCGGGCTGTGCGCTGTTCTCTTGCTCTGCGGCAGTCACACCACCGTCCGCGCCGGGGCCCACCTCATAAATGCGGGAATGCGGTTCCCGCTGCGAGGCGGTGTCGGGAGGGCCTTCGATGATGTAGTGGGCGCTGGAGGAGGTTCGCGTTACGCCTCCGGCGGTCATACCTCCGGTGTCGATCGCATAGCCGCCGTTGCCATAGCCGTAGGGGTACCCGAAATAGACATAGGGATAGGCGACGGCGCCGCGGCCATGCCGGCCGCTTCCTCGCCCGTCAGCGCCTCGGCCGGGTCCCCGGTCGCCGGGACGGTCGCGGCCTGCTTCGGGCCTCGAATAAAGCCCTCCCGGGTAAGCCGCGGGAGATGTCGATGACGGAGCCGTGCCGGGGGTGAGTATGCTGCCTGGCCGGTAAGCTCCCGGCGTTCCCGGTGAGAGAATACTGCCCTGTCCGGTGCTGCCGGGAAGTCCGGGAGAAAGAATGCTGCCGTGGCTGGAGTTTCCCGGCGTGCCGGGGTAAAGAATGCTGCCGGTCGGGCGCGAGGCGCTGCTGCCTGGCCCCGAAATGCCCGAGTCTTGGGCGCCGGAGGGCACGGTGCCGGGAATCTGGCCCGAAGGCTGCGCCGCGCGGCCGCTCGATCCGCCACGGACGCCCCCGCCCATTTGGCCGGGCGGCGCTCCCAATCCGCTCTGCGCGGGCAGGCCGGCGGCCAGGAAACCGCACAAACCCACTGCCACGAGCAACGTTTTCGCCGGTTTCAGCACGATATTCACCCCGCTCTCAGATTAAACCCAAAACCGCAAAGCCACAAGACGCAGACTCACCTAGGGCTGGCGCGATTTGGGGTGCAATCCGGCGCTCGGGGGTGCAGACCGGCTCACCCGGTCGGGGCCGTTGCCGTGCAGCGGGATGGTGTTAGAGGAGCTGGCGGAGAGGGAGGGATTCGAACCCTCGGTAGAGGTTGAAGCCCCTACGACGGTTTAGCAAACCGCTGCTTTCGACCACTCAGCCACCTCTCCGTCGTGGCGGGAAAAAACCGGCCGGAACTGGCTTTTAATCTACCACAGCCACTGCGGATGGACCACAATCGCGCCGCTTGCCGTTGAGCGGACGTCGCTTGTGGTGTTTTTCGGCAATATCCGGACGTCACCCGGCCCGGCCGCGAAACCGGACGACACCCGTCATTGCACCGGCCCATTGCGCCGGCCGCGGACGGTGTCGTTGGACCGGCCGGCCAGTGTAGTCGGCCCGTCAAATTGGCCCGTGTCACTGGAATCTGCGCCAGTGTGGTTGGAAGGCACGCGATTGTAGCTGGAAAGTAACAGTTCCGTTCGCTTTCGAGCTCAGGTTTTCCGCCGGAATGCGGCGCTGCCGATAAACTATTTGCGCGTCGGCAGCGTTACGTTAGCGCCTTCCGGCATGGTAGGGCTGGCTGTGGTCCCGATCGGGATGTAAAATTTCATACAGCTACAGTGGCGTTGGGGCCGCAGAATACCGTTCAACGTTTACAGATGGGCCGCGAACCACTACAATCGGGCGCGTTGGGGTTTGGCTTTCGTGGGGTACAATTAGGCCCGCGCTCGGACCGGTAAGCCCGCAATCGCAGCGGGCTCTACTCTGGGGAGGTCGTATGTGCCGTTTCTTGGTCGTGCTGTTTGTTGCCGTGAGTGCGCTGTCGGCGGCGCCGCCATCGGAGGCGGTCCAGCGTGCACTGCAGATGGAGCGCGACGGACAGCCGGCGGATGCGCGCGAGCTGCTGGAGCGAGAGGCGAAGGCGTCATCGGCCGACGTCGACTCGCTGCTGGCTTACGCGGCGTTTCTGGATCGCTACGGCGATCCGGCGCGATTTGCAGCCTACCAGCAGGCCTACAAAGCTCTGGGATCGACTCACGCCGAGCAAAAGCGCGATATCGCCCGGCGGCTGACGATCATTGCGTTGCTGCGCGACGACGTCGATTCCGCACGAAAGTACGTGGCCGCTTACCGCGAGGCGGGCGGCAGCGGCTTTGAGGGCGCCGACACGGTGCTCAATCCCCCCAAGCTCAACGAACAAACCGCCGACGACTGGGTGAGCATACCCGGCCCGCTGTTCTCGTTCCGGCGCATGGCGGCGCTCTCCAGCGATCAGGAAGACGACGAGCTGTTTCCGGCCCTGGCGCGCAACGTGGTGACCAGCGGTTATCGCGCCACGCGCGGCGCCGAGACGCTGGAGCAGACCGAGTACATGAAGCTGGTGCTGCAATACCTGTCGCAGGCGCGCGAACTGGTGGAGTTTGCCGGCGCCGATCAGGTGATCGACGTTCCCGCTTGCGAATCGCAGGAAACGGCGCAGCTTCTCAAGATCATCGGATTCCGGCTGCGCAACGAATGCGGCCCTGACGCGGTTCTCGAAACCGTCAACCCCTCGCGCGCTTTTCTCTCCATCGATTCCGGTTTCCCGCTGGCCGAGGTCGAGTCGGCGTTTCGCGCCGGCAAACCCGTCCGGCTGCCCTATCCCTCGACCCAACTGCCGCTGTTGTACGGACAGGAGTTCTGGCGGCAGGCGTTTCGTAAGAAGGGCGAGGGCGATTTTCTGGAGCAGTTTCTCAACGACCCGGCGGCGGCGCGGCTGTACGTGGCGTTGTCGCGGATGCACCCGCCCACCGCCGAATTGTTGCGTAAGGAAATCTCGATCGAGCGGCTCAAGAACTACGCCAACGTGCTGGACTTTTTCGGCGGCATGTTCGAGATTCGCGACGGCAAGGCGCTGGTGCCTGGCGGCGCCCGCACCGAAGCCGCCTGGGGAGACCTGGTGGGCTTGCCGCCGTCGCGAGGCGCGGAGTTTCTCCAGAAGCTGATGGAAGCCGACGACGGCTGGCTGGCGTCCTACTTCGACTCGATCGCGCGCGTCGAAGGGCCGGCCTTCGACTACTTCACCGAGCCGCGGCGCTTGAAGCGCTTCTACGAAGCCGTGCGCGGCAAGGTGACCAGCCCCGGTCCGGCGCGGCCCATCTTCCGGGCCAATGCCGAGTTGCTCATGCTGACCGCCAGCCTGCAGGTCGGCGCCGACGGCAAGCCGCAGGTTCCCGGCGGGCTGGACCCCTGGAAGGACCTGTTCACCAAACACCCGCACGGCAAATACGACGGCAAACTGACCAAGGCCGCCAACGGCTGGTCGACCGAAGACGACGTCGTCGAGGCCATGTTCGGGTTGACGCGCAAGGCGATCGAGAACGAGCCGCTGAAGATCTTTCTGGCGATCAGCAACGTCGACCGCTACCGCACGCAGCGGTTGAGCGCGGCGATCGTGAACAAGATGATCCTCGACTATCCCGACTACGGGGATCAGTTTTCGCTGTTCAACGACGCGCCGATGCTTTCGGAAGAGACGATCGGGGCCTACCTGGACCTGCTGCCGCGCATCGATGGCATGGGCAACCTGGTGCGGCGCTCCGACGTGCTCGGCATGGTGCAGGGCCTGACGGGCCTGTGGCAGATTTTCCGTCGCCAGGGCCAGATCCCCGACGCTCAGGCCGACCCCGCGCTGCGCGCCATCGTCACGGCGTTCTGGGATATTTCCGGCGACGAAAACCTGTTTGACGCCGGCCGCGAGGGGGTTCGCGCCTTGCTGGCCGCAACCGGCTCGGCCGCCGACGTGTCGCCGCAAGACCGCCTCGTCGACCTGCTCGCCGGCAGCCCCGGCCCCAACGAAGGTTCCGCGCACGGCCGCATGGTCGATCGCATCAACACCTTGTTCAATCAGCAGCGCCTGGTGTCGATCAAGACGATCTTCGACTTGGCCGACCACCTCGAACGCGTGTCGCGCGGTGAGGCGTTCAACGTGGCGATGGCCAATCGCCTGGCGGCCAGCATTTCCGAGGTGCGGCTGCCGCGCTCGACGCTTTCCTCGGTGGAGGCCAACGCGTTTGCGCAAGGTCACTGGGTCGAGAAACACATCCAGGAACAGCGCGACATGAACCTGCGCCGCGAGGTGGACCGCGCCCAGGGCCGCCCCGAGCAACTGCGCGAGATTCGCGGCGAGCTGGTCGGCGTGTTGCGCGACTCGATCGTCGGGTTCAACTACGTCTACTATTCCCCGCCCGGCGCGGAGCTGATCCGTTCCAATCCGCTGTTCGTGCGCAGCCACAACTTTCTCGGCTACGACGGCAAGCGCGCCTGGACGGCCGGCCGCGTGCAAGGGTCGGGTTGGCCCAACAGCGGCGGCGGCCGCATTCTGGGCTCGCTGATCAACCTGCCCTACAGCCTGGCTGACGCCGAGCAGAACTTCCTGATTCCTTCGCAGCGTCAGGCGCTGATCTGGCAAGATCTGGCGCCGCAGATTCTGATCGGCGCCACCGTGCCGCGCTGGTGGGGTGTCAGCGACGATGCGCAGCATTTCGTCGCGCTGCATGTGCGGATGGGCCAGGAAATGTTGGCCGAGGCCGCCCTGAATGGCGAGGCCGAAAAGGCGCTGTTCGCCGTGCTGGGGCGCCGCGTCGAGCCGGCGCGCCTGTGGCGCGTGGGTCATCTGTTTTCCAGCGGCCACGTCGAGGAAGGCATCGACGAATTCACCCCGGCCGAGCTCTATGAGCTGTCGGCGACGCTGGTCGGCAAACACGACCCGCTGCTGGAGCGGATCGGCGGCCCCTACGCAGCGGAAATCGAACGCCTGCGTCAGGCCGATTCCACCAAGCTCAGCTACGACCGCATGGCCTCGATTTTCGGAACCCCCCACCCCGAATTGACCGGCTCCTACCGTCCGGAACTGCTGCACCTGCCGCTGTTCCCGACCATGATGGGCTATTCGAGCCGCATCATGGCCGAAAGCTGGGAGTCGACCAACATCCACTGGGCGACCCTGGCGGATGAATTGTATCTGCCGCCGGCCGAACTCAACCTGCTGGTGCCGGAGTGGACGCAGCGCTCGCTGGAGCGCATCTTCGCCACGCACTTGGAGGATTGGCCGGCGCTGTGGCGCTCGATGCGCTTTGTCGGCGACCACTACCGGCAACAGGTACGCCCCGAATCCGGGCGCGTCACCGCGTCCCTGGGGGCGCCAGACGCGCAATAATGGCAGGTGGGCGGTACCACATAGAAACATGAGTTGAGGAAGACGAAAGAATGCGAACCGTGCGTAGTTTCTTGGCCTCTGCGGTCCTCGTTTCCGGCGTAGCGCTGGTGGTGTTGCTCACGCCGCGGCCGGGATCCAGTCAAGCGACGCGCGAAGATTCTCCGTTGTTCCGCGTCAAGGTCGATCTGGTGGTGTTGAACGTCGCGGTCACCGACCGGCGCGGCCGCTACATTCGCGACTTGTCGCCGGGCGATTTTCGTGTGTCCGAGGACGGCATTCCGCAACAGATCGCGACCTTCGCCGAGGGCAATGAAGCGCCGCGCGCGGTGAGCGGCGCGGTGGCGCCTGCCGCGGAAGCGCCGCCGCCGGGCGCGCCCGCCACAACGGAGGCCAAGCTCGAAACGCCCGCCGCTCCCGTGGACGATACCTTTGTCGGCACCAACGTCTTCGTTCTCTACGACACTAGCAACTTCATGTATCGCAGCTTCGTGTATGCCGAGGACGCCATCGCCGACTTCATCCGCGGGCTCGACGGCGCCGATTCGGTCGCTGTCTACGGCTTCAGCCGTAACTTGACGCGGCACACCGGCCTCACCTCCGAGCGTCTGGAAGCGATCAAGGCTTTGCGCCTGTCGGTGGCCGGCGATGAAACAGCTCTCTATAACAGCCTGCTGCTCACGCTGCGCGACGCCGCCCTGGTCCCCGGCCGCAAGGTGGTCATCGTGTTCTCCAACGGCCCCGACAACGCCAGTACCGTCGCCCCCGACGACGTCGGCGCCATCGCCGAAGACGAGGGGATTCCGATCTACGTGATCAGCACCAACGAGCTCAACAAGGATCCGATTTCGAGCAACGTCTTTCGCCGCCTCACCGCGCGCACCGGCGGCAAGGCCTACTTTGCCAAAACCTGGCAGCGGCAGTCGGAGGCGTTTACCTCGATCAAGGAAGAGTTGGCCAGCTCCTACACTTTGACTTACTACCCGCAGCCCAATCCCAACTCCGGCTGGCGCAGCATTACGGTCGATCTGGTGGGCGATGCCCTGAAAAAGCACCGCATCCGGACGCGCAGCGGTTACCGGCCGAAGCTCTAGCCGGTTGTGGGCTCTGCGGCTCTCCGCTGGAACCAACCCGGGCAGCGGGCTTGTGCCGCGGCGTCTGCGGCTCTTTGGAGCGGACTTAAATTATTGATACAATTGAGTATCAGGCTGGATCTCCTCCGTCTCGGGCCGGCTTTACGCCGGATTTACACACTGCCGGAAAACCGGTAGAATCGGGAAGAGATTAGAGTACTTCCTCGCCTTTTCATTCCAGTCCCCTGCCGGAAAAGCAAACGTGCCGCACGCAGCCGTTCCCCGGGGAACCAAAGGGATAGCTATGGCCAATGTGGTGATCTTGGGAACCCAGTGGGGAGACGAAGGGAAAGGCAAAATTGTCGATCTCTTCGCCGACCGCTTTGATGTCGTGACCCGCCAGCAGGGCGGCCACAACGCCGGCCATACGGTCCGCGTCAAAGACAAGACGTTTATTCTCACGCTGGTGCCCAGCGGCATCCTGCGCTCGGGCGCCCAGGCTGTGATCGGCAACGGCGTGGTCATCAACCCGGAGGCGCTGCTCAAGGAGATCGACACGCTGCGCGGCCTGGGCGTCAACGTGGACAATCTGTTCGTCAGCAATCGCGCCCATGTCATTTTCCCCTTCCACCAGATGATGGAACGGGCCAGCGAGAATACTCCGGGGAAACTGCGCCTGGGCACCACCTCGCGGGGCATCGGCCCCTGCTATGAGGACAAAATCGGGCGGCGGGGCATCCGTCTGGCCGATCTGCTCGACCGTTCCACCTTCAGCGAGCGGTTCGAGGCGCTTGCCGAGGAAAAAAACATCATCGCGACGGCCTTGGGCATCCACGAGCCCTGGGACCTCAAAAAAATTTGTGCCCAATACCAGGAGTACGCCGAAAAGCTGCGCCCATTCGTTTGCGATACGGCGAAGTACCTCAACGATGCGATTCGTGAGGGCAAGCGCGTGCTCTTTGAGGGCGCTCAGGGGACGATGCTCGACATCGACCACGGCACCTACCCCTTCGTGACCTCGTCGAACGCCACGGCGGGCGGAGTGGCGACCGGGCTGGGGGTTTCGCCGGTTCACATCAACGCGGTGATCGGAATCACCAAGGCCTATGCGACCCGGGTCGGCAGCGGGCCGTTTCCCACCGAGGATCACAGCGCGACCGGCGACCGGCTTCGCGATCAGGGCCAGGAATTCGGCACCGTGACGGGCCGTCCCCGCCGCTGCGGCTGGTTCGACGTGCCGCTGTGTCGCTACGCCCACGACCTCAACTATTTCGCCTCGATGGTCGTCACCAAGCTCGACGTGCTCGATCCGTTTGAAACCATCCCGGTGTGCGTTGGCTACCGCTACCGCGGCGAGCTACTGCACGAAATGCCGGCCCTGTCGCGCGTGCTCGAAGAGATCGAGCCGGTGTACGAGCAGCGGCCGGGCTGGAAGTGCTCGACCGAGGGCATCACCGAGTTCGACGAGCTGCCACAGGTGGCCCGTGACTACCTGAAATACCTGGAAGACCAGACCGAAGTCGAAGTCGGCTGCGTTTCGACCGGCCCCGAGCGCAACCAGACCATCGTGCGCCAAGGCTCGAAGCTCGAAGCGCTGCTCAAGTAGCCGCGTCGCCGGTCAGCCGCGCCACTATGGATCAGCCTGCCGCCTGAATCAGCCGCGCAGGCGGCAGGTAGAGACAGGCGCTCCCGCCTGTCCCGAGCCGCGCAGCGGCGAGGCCCAGGGACAGGGCACGACTCGTCTCCGAGCGGCGACTGTCCCCACAGGAGCCATCGGGCCTCCCCGGAGCCATCGGGCATACCGCCATGGAACCTCAGCCCCTACCGTTCGAAACCGCCCGCCAGATTGTCCAGCAACAGATCGATCGCCTGGCCTCGACGACGCCCGCCACCGAAACCGTCGATCTGGACGCGGCAGCCGGCCGTGTCCTCGCCGCTGCGGTCCAGGCCGACCGCGACTATCCCCCCTTCAACCGCTCGGCGCGCGACGGCTTCGCGGTGCGGGCCTCCGACGTGGCTCAAACGCCGGCGCGGTTGCGGCTGATCGGCCAGACACGAGCCGGCGAGCCGTCGCGTTTCCACCTGCAGCCTGGCGAGACGGTGGAAATCATGACCGGGGCTCCCGGCCCCGAGGGCGCCGACGCGGTCGTAATGGTCGAGCACTCCCGCCGCGAAGGCGATGCCGTGACGCTCGAGCGCAGTGTGCCGTCCGGAGGCAACCTGGTTTCCCAGGGCAGCGAGGCGTCGGCCGGCAGCATACTGCTCGAAGCGGGAACACCCCTCGACTACCGCCAGATCGCGCTGCTGGCGTCGATCGGCCAATCCCGGGTCGCGGTCTACCGCAAGCCGCGCGTGGCGATCCTTTCCACCGGCGACGAGGTGGTCGCGCTCGATGCCGTCCCCGAGCCGTTCCAGATTCGCAACTCCAACGCCTATTCGCTGGCGGCCCAGGTGCGCCGGCGGGGCGGTGAGCCGGTGGTGCTGCCGGTCGCTCCCGACGAGGCCGGCCGTACGCGCGAGCTGATCGAGCAGGGCCTGCGGTCGGACCTGCTGTTGCTCTCCGGCGGCGTCTCGATGGGCAAATACGACATCGTCGAGCAGGTGCTGCAAAAGTTGGGCGCGGAGTTTTTCTTCACGCAGGTCGCCATCCAGCCCGGCAAGCCGCTCGTGTTCGGCCGCGTGGGCTCGACCCCCGTTTTCGGCCTGCCGGGCAACCCGATCTCGACCATGGTGACCTTCGAGGTCTTCGCTCGCATCGCTCTCGACCGTCTCGCCGGCCGGCCCGAATCGCCGCTACCGTTCGTCCAGGCGCGGCTGGGTTCCGACTTCCAGCACAAACCCGTTCTCACCCGCTTTCTGCCCGCGGTGCTCGAGGGCGAATACGGCGAGGCCAGGGTCAATCCGGTAAAATGGCAGGGGTCGGGGGATCTGGCGGCGGCGGCGCGGGGCAACTGCTATCTGGTGGCCGCGGCCGGGCAGTCAAGCTGGAAGGCGGGCGAGTGGATCTCGATCTTGCCGTGAACAAGCTCTCTCACTACGACGAAAGCGGCTCGGTGCGGATGGTCGATGTCACCGCAAAGGCCTCCACCCGACGCACCGCTCGCGCCCACGCCTTCGTCAAGCTTTCGGCGGACGTGCTGGCGCGCCTCCCCGACAATCCCAAGGGAAATCCACTCGAAATCGCCCGTATCGCGGGCATTCAGGGAGCCAAGCGGACCTCGGAGCTGATTCCGCTGTGCCATCCGCTGCCACTGACGCACCTCGACGTAGAGATCGAGCTGGAAGCGCAAGGCGCCCGGATCGTCTCGACGGCGACCACGACCGGGCCGACCGGAGTCGAGATGGAAGCGATGACGGCGGTAGCGACTGCCGCGCTGACCATCTACGACATGTGTAAAGCTTTGGATAAGTCCATCGAAATCAGCGATTTGTATCTACTCGAAAAAACCGGAGGCAAAAGCGGCGCCTACCACCGGTCCAGTTGAGAAGGTGGCGCGGAGAGGAACCCAAAATCCTGGCTCACTCGTCTTAATCACTAAGACAGCCGCAACAAGAAAGCGGCAGGGATCATCACACAGGTGAATCAGGCCGCGCAACCCGCCGGAAAGACTTCCCTATGCCCCCCTATACAAAAAAGCTCCTGACCCGGAGAGTGCTACTGGCGCTGCTGGCGGCGCCGTCGGGCTTTGCCCAGCGAACCACCGGACAGACCAAGCCGGCCGAAACCGCCGGGCAGACCAAGCCCGCCGCCGCCGCAGCGACCGACAGCGACGAAGTGCTCACCGTCGACCAGACGCCGAGCTTCGTCTCGGGAGTCGAGGTGGTTACCGTTCCCGTGACGGTGATGGGTCCCGACGACGAATACGTTTCCGGGCTCGAAAAGACCGATTTCCACATCTTCGACAACGACGTCGAACAGCAGATCGACAGCTTCGAAGTGGCCTTTCTGCCGATCTCGATGGTGGTGTGCGTGCAGTCGAGCGCGCGCGTCGAGGGGCTGCTGCCCGACATCAAGAAGACCGCCGTGCTGTTCACCGACCTGGTGCTGGGCGAGTTCGGCCAGGCGGCCGTGCTTTCGTTCGACAGCCGCGTCAAGACGCTGCAGGATTTCACCGCCAGCACCGACGACATTGATAAGGCCCTCAAGAGCATTACGGTCGGCCCGGAATCGGCGCGCCTCGCCGACGCGCTCTACGACGCGGTACGCATGCTCAACCGGCGGCCGGCGAACCACCGCAAGATCATCGTGGCGATCTCGGAATCGCAAAACAACGGCAGCGAGATCGGCCTGGGCGAAGTGCTGCGGACGGCGCAGCTCAACGACATCATGTTCTACGCCGTGCGGCTCTCCTCGTTGTCGGCGCGCCTGCGCCGCGAGCCCGAGCAAAAGCAGAGTCCCTTTCCGGCGGGCATTCAGCCGCGCCCCATCGCGCCGGGCGGAGTCGCCACTCCGACCACGATGCAGCAGTCCTACGGCTATCAGGCGACGCCGAACGTCATCCCGATCATCATCGACATGGTGCGCGGCGTGAAGAACCTGATTTTCGACAACCCGCTCGAGCTGATGGCCAAAGGCACCGGCGGCATGGATTACAGCCCGCGCACCGAGGACGGTTTGCAGGAATCGATCGCCAAGATCGGCGAAGACATCCGCAGCCAATACCTGCTCAGCTACCGGCCGAACAACCGCAACGAGGGCGGCGTTTTTCACCATATCCGCGTGGAAACGCCCTACGAGCGGCTGAAAGTGCGCGCGCGCCCCGGCTACCTTTACGGGCCGGCGCCGGTGCTTGACGGGGAACCGCCGCCTGAGACCGATCCCGCCGCCCAGGACGACAAGGGCGAGAAGAAGAACTAGTGGACTGTCGCGGAAACGCCGTACGGGGATGCGAGCAGCGCGCGTCGGCAAGTGGTGGTGTGCAGGGTCCAATCCATACGTGTTTCGTACGCGTGCTGGCTCATCCAAGTGCATCGGTGTAGCGGTAGCGATATCTTGTAGGAACGGTATCGGTGCAACGTTCCATGAGTTGGGGTTGCGCGGACTAGTTCGATAGCCTTGAGTTGAGCAGAGGGCTTGGGCTGGGGTGGTTCGCCTTGCGGCTTGGCTCCGGCGGCTTTTTGTGGCTGTGTTTGCACAGGCCGGAGGCCTGCGCCACTGTGGGCTCTTTGGGGAGGTTCGTGTTCGTGGCCAAGTCTAGTGCCGAGTTGCTGGCGAAAGCCAGCGCGGGTTTTGCGCCCATCAAAGTCGATGAGGCCGTCAAGCGGTCCGCTGTCCAGCATCTCGAGGATTGGCTCGAGCACCCCAAATTCGCCTCCCTGCTGCCGGGCGCGAAGGGCAGCTACGTGCCGCTGATTGAGTGGATGGTCGAGGCCGGGCAGTTCGATCTGCTGCTCGACAGCTTCTACCAGGTGATTCCGTTTGGCACCGGCGGACGCCGCGGCCCGGTCGGCATCGGCCCCAACCGCATCAATCCCTACACCATCGCCTCGTCCAATCAGGGGCACGTCCAGTACCTGCGGCAGCGCTTTCCGGGCGAGAAGGAACTCAAGGTGGTCGTCGCGTACGATGTGCGCTGCTACGGCGACCTGCGGCAGCTCTATCCGGCGGACGTCCCCAACCCGGTGCGCGGGCTCTCTTCGAAGGACTTCGCGCATTTTGCCGCCGCGGTTTACTGCAAGGCCGGCGTCACGGTTTACATGCTGCCCGACGACCTCAACGACTACCTCTCGACGCCCGAGCTGTCGTTTCTGATTCGCCGCTACAGCGCGCACGGTGGCCTCAACGTCAGCGCTTCGCACAACCATCCCGACGACAACGGCGGCAAATTCTACAACGACAAGGGCGGCCAGGAAGTGCCGCCTTACGACGAGCAGATGGTCCAGATCGTCGAGACGATCACCGACATCGACAGCATGACTTACCCGGAGGCTCAGAAAACGGGCCTCATCCGGCCGATCACGGTGGAGGATCGCCAGGCTTACATCGACCTCAACCTGAGCCTGCGGCTGGGCGCCAAGCCGCGCGGCGCGAAGATCGTGTTTTCACCGCTGCACGGCACCGGCATCAATACCGTCGGCCGCTGCCTCACGGGGATGGGTTTCGAGGAAGGCAAGGACTATTTCCTGGTGGCGGCGCAACGCGAGTTCCGCGGCGATTTCGCCAACGTGAAGTTCCGCTCGCCGAATCCCGAGGTTCCCGAATCGCTCGATCTCGCCATCGAAACAGGGAAAGAAGTGGGGGCCGACCTGGTGCTGGCCACCGACCCCGACGCCGACCGCATCGGCGGTGCGCTGCCCCACAACGGCGATTTCGTTTTTATGACCGGCAATGAGCTGGCGGCGATCGTGACGCGCTATCGCCTCGAGTCGCTCAAGAGGGCCGGCAAGCTGCCGAAGAAGGCCGTCGTCGTCGAGACCCAGGTGACCACCCAGTTGATGGCGCGTATCGCCCGCTCGTACGGAGCGCAGGTCATCGACCATTTGCTGGTCGGCTTCAAGTACATCGGCGACATTCTCGATCACCTGGAGCGCACGGGAAAGTTCGACACAGTGGTTGCCGGGCTCGGCGATTTCGTTGTCGCCGCCGAAGAGAGCCACGGCGTGTTGCTGACCCCGCAGATTCGCGACAAAGACGCCGCCGGCGCGGCCGTGGTCGTGGCGGAGTTGCTATCCGAGCTTAAGGACGAGGGCAAGACGCTCTACGGCTACCTGATCGAGACCTACAAACGCTACGGCTATTTCCGCAACTATCTGCGCTCGACGGTGATGCAGGGCGCGGCGGGCACGGCGGCGATCCGCCACATCCAGCAGCAGATGCGCCTGAATCCGCCCGGCTCGGTAGGCGGGCTTAAGGTCGAGTCGGTGATCGACTACTGGGACGAAGAAGCGTTCGGCAAGTTCAAGTCGGAAACCGACCGCGCTTCGCGAAACCTGATCACCTTCCTGTTTGAGGGTGGTCTGCGCACGACGATCCGGCCGTCGGGCACCGAGCCCAAAAACAAGGTCTACATCGAAAAGCCTTCCGAACCCCTGGGCGCCTGGGCCTCCGACGAGGAGTTCGCGGCTTCGCGCCAAAAGGTCGACGAGGAAGTGCTGCAGTTCTCGAACGCCTTCATGAGAGAGATGCTGGCGCTGGTGGACGTCACCCTACCCGACTACGCGCTGGAAATCTCGGACCTGGTGGCGCTGGAGAAGAAACAGCACTTCGGCGAAGTCTTTGTGCCCGAGTTCGAGCGCCGCGCCCGCGCCGTCGTGAATTCGGAGATGGATGTGGACGCAACCGGGCGGTGGATCGACGAGCAGTTGAAGCCCTACGGTCCCGATGGACGCTTGCTGGTGGGGCGGGCGTTTCGCGCCTATCTGGCCGAGGAGAGCAAGCGGTCGCCCAGCAAGAAAACCCTGCTGGCGGCGCAGAAGAGGATGTTTTTCGGGTAGGCGGACCGAGCGGTCACGCTGCGATCCGAAGCCGCCGCGGCAAAGAAGCCCGACGACCCGTCCGTGGCGCGAACCTCCAGGTTTGCCGCATCGCGAATCCTCGCGATGTCCGGCCAGCCCCCATGCCACCAGGGCGCTCCCCTGGAAATCCAACCCGGAAACCGACCACACCCACCCCGCTCCGGGGAATCAGCCGACCGCCCCGCTACATCACCTGCCGCTCGGCCGCTCGCCAGAGCACCGCCACGGCGTGCGCTTCGGCCGCTTCACCCCTGCCGATGGGTCCGGTGCCTTCCGCGGTTTTCGCCTTGATCCCCACTTGGTCCGCTCGGACGCCCAGAACTTCCGCCATGCGTTTGCGGATCTTGTCCCGGTAGGGCAGGATCTTGGGGCGCTCGATGACCACCACGGTATCGACGTTGGTGATGCGATAGCCGTAGCTCTCGACCAGCTCCCGGGCCTGCGTCAGAAATACCGTGCTGTCGGCGTCTTTCCACTGCGGGTCGCTGGGCGGGAACAGCTCGCCGATATCGCCCAGGCCGGCGGCTCCCAGCAGAGCGTCGGTGACGGCGTGCAGCAGAATATCGCCGTCCGAATGCGCTTCGAATCCCTTTTCGAACGGGATTTCGACCCCTCCCAGGATGAGCTTGCGGCCCGGCGCCAGGCGATGCAGGTCATAGCCGATTCCGGTGCGAAATTCGTGATTCATGATGTCTTGGGGGATAGCTTGGACCGGTGCAGCGCGTTTCCCTGGCAGGCCGCCGATGGAGCCTGCCGGGCCACCGCTGGCTCACACGCGCGGCTCTGTTTTGGATGCGCTGGCCGTTGCCGTATTGTCTGCCGGGTAAGCGGGTGCGGGCAAGCGGTCAGTTGGCTTGGCTGCTGCGGGCTTCGCCCAACTGCTGGCGTTCCTCTTCGAAAAACAGCCGGGCCAGGGCCATATCGCTGGGGCGCGTGATCTTGATATTGCGGTCGCTGCCCATCATGACCTGGACGTCTTCGCCGAGATGCTCGACCAGGCTGGCCTCGTCCGTTCCGGTAAAGCCCTCCTGCTCGGCCTGCGCGAACGCGCGCTTGAGCAACGCCGTGCGGAAGACCTGCGGCGTTTGGGCCAGCACGATGCGCTCGCGCGACAGCGTCGAGCGAATCACGGTGCGCGAGACCTGCTTGATGGTATCGACCGGCGGAATCGCCAGGATCACGGCGCCGTCCCGGCCGGCCTGCTCGATGCTCTCGTCGATCTGCGCCACCGTAACAAACGGCCGCACGGCGTCGTGAACCGTCACCAGATCCGCGTCTTGCTCGGAAATCTGCGCCAGGCAGTTGCCTACCGACTCCTGGCGGTTTCGCCCGCCTTCCACGAGCCGGATGGGCTTCGAGTATTTTTCGCTGTCGAGCCGCTCGCGAAACGAAGCCATATCCTCGGGGCGCATCGCCACCAGGATCGCGTCGACCTTGCTGGAGGCGGCAAACTTGCGAATGGTGTGGATGGCGATGGAGTCCCCGTCCAGCAACATGAACTGCTTTCGGCTCATGCCGGAGTGCTCTACCGACGCCTTGCCCATCCGGGTCCCGAGCCCGGCGGCCGGAATGATCGCGACAACTTTCATGCTGAGTTAGCGCCCTGCGGTCTGCTCGATTTTCTGTGGCGCGTGTTGCTGTCCGCCGGGGCCCTTGCCGAAAGCTACATGGCGTTCCTGCCCGCCGTTTTGCAGCCGTTCGTCGAAACGCCCGAAAATCATCTTGCCGGCGGTGGTCTGCAACACACTGGTCACCGAGATCTCGATGGTCTTGGAAATGTGCCGGCGGGCGTTGTCGACCACCACCATTGTCCCGTCGTCGAGATAGGCGACTCCTTGATTGTATTCTTTTCCCTCTTTGAGAATGAAGACCTTCATGGTTTCGCCGGGCAGCACGATGGGCTTGAGCGAGTTGGCCAGCTCGTTGATGTTGAGCACCTGCACGCCCTGCAACTGGGCCAGCTTGTTGAGGTTGAAATCGTTGGTGACGATTTTCGCGTCGGTATCGCGGGCGAGTTGGATGAGTTTTTGATCGACTTCCTTGATCTTGGGGTAGTCGGTTTCCACGATCTGCACGTCGAGGCTGACGATTTTCTGGAGCCGCTGCAGAATGTCGAGGCCGCGGCGGCCGCGGTTGCGCTTGAGCGAATCGCCCGAGTCGGCCACCAGTTGCAGTTCCCACAGCACGAACTGCGGTACCACCAGCACGCCATCCATGAACCCGGTCTCGGCGACATCGGCGATGCGGCCGTCGATGATCACGCTGGTGTCGAGGATCTTATGCGACTTGCGCTGATTCTTTTCGCCCCCGAACAACCCGCCCAGCGCGCCCAGATTGAGCATGTCGCCCTTGGCGCCGCCCACCACCAGGCCGATATAGGCCATCAGCAGCAGGACGCTCAGTTGCAGGAACGAGGCGCTGGGGGAATTGAGGCTCGAGCCGAGCACCAGGCTCATCATGAATGCGCCCAGAATCCCCAGCACCGAACCGATCGCCGCGCCGATCAGCCGCTTGAGCGTGACCTTGCGCAGTCGCACCTCAAAGGCGACGACCGCGCAGCCCACCGCGACGCCAAAAACCACCGCAACGGCCGGGCTCAGGCCGAACGGGCGCATCTGGAAGGAAAGCAAACCGAAGACAAGTAGAAATGCACTCCGTACGATCCAAAGATCTGCCGTCACGATCGAACCTCCTTGCCGTCACGGGAATAGGGGGCCGAAACAAGTCACCAAATAAGTGTCAGGATTACAAAGTGGTTTCGCCAAGCCGACCAAAGTATATCACCGTGGGAGTCGGGGAACAATGAACGCAGACAGGGTAGCGAACGAGCTTTTCATGGGCAAGCAAGCCGTTCGACAACGACCGGCGGATGGCGCTCAATCGCAGCCGTAAGGGGCCGAAAAGGCGGCCATCCCGGGCCGCGTGCCGCGCTGGGACATTTCTGACGGCCTTTGATTTCGCGCGTGCCCCGCGGCCGAGCTTTCGCCGCCGCGCGGCTTCCACGAACAAGCGGCGTGGAAGGGCGCGGTGCGAAAAGGGGCGAGGTTAGTGCGCACGCGGCGTGGCTTCGTGTGAATGCAGCTACCACGACCGTCAGGTCGTCCCCCAACGCAGCCGTTGGCGAACTCCACAACCGCATCGCGGATTCTCGCCGCCAGCGTCTCCGGGGGAAGATGGCGGCCAGTGCGCAACAGGGCGAGCAAGCGGCCTTCATCGAACACTTCGCCATCGGCCGCGCAGGTTTCCGTAACGCCGTCCCTCAATCGCGTCAGCACGTCGCCCGGGTTCAGAGGACCGCCGTGCCGGTTCGACGCGCCAATTCCGAAACAGTCCGACGGGGGCGGCGGTGAGGCTCGAGAGCGGTCGACGCCTTACCAGGAAGGTCCCCGATGTCCACACAAAAGAATCGACCCTCGGCCTCCGGGGATAAGTGGACTAATGCTTTGTTTTCAATGGTTTTCCAATCCGATTCCGCCGTCCGCCAATCTTGACGACCCAGTACAGTATTCGCTATCCTAACGAATGACCAATCCATACAACCGGGTACAGATTGTCGGCCACAGGTTTGGTTCGCCCGGAACACTCCGGGGGCCCGGTTGTTTGGATCGCAGGCAGCGGCCGGGAGCGAATTCTCCCGACCCGCCGGTGGGCGGGCAGCGGTCTTCCTCGAGAAGGCCTTTCCGGCAAGAGGCCCGGCAACAAGCGGAAAGAAGGAGTCGCTCATGAGCACTTCCCCGAACGAACTGGAAGTTTTAACCAGGCAGGATTACAAGTACGGTTTCGTGACCGACATCGAAGCCGATTCGGCGCCGCCGGGGTTGAGCGAAGACATCGTTCGCTGGATTTCGGCCAAGAAGAACGAGCCGGAGTTCATGCTGGAGTGGCGTCTGAAGGCCTACCGCCATTGGACGACGATGCACGAGCCGGCCTGGCACAACGTCCACTATCCGCCGATCGACTATCAGAACATTTCGTATTATTCGGCCCCGAAGCGTAAGGACGGCCCCAAGAGCCTCGACGAAGTCGATCCCGAACTGCTGGCGACCTACGAGAAGCTGGGGATTCCGCTGCAGGAGCGCGAACTACTGGCCGGAGTGGCGGTCGACGCCGTGTTCGACAGCGTTTCGGTGGCGACGACCTTCCGCACCAAGCTCGCCGAGATGGGCGTCATCTTTTGCCCGTTCTCCGAAGCGGTGCAGGAACATCCCGAGCTGGTTCAGAAATATCTCGGCTCGGTGGTCCCCTACACCGACAACTTTTTCGCTTCGCTGAACTCGGCGGTCTTCAGCGACGGCTCGTTCGTCTACATCCCCAAGGGCGTGCGCTGCCCGATGGAGCTGTCGACCTACTTCCGCATCAACGCGGCCAACACCGGGCAGTTCGAACGCACGCTGATCATCGCCGACGAAGGCGCCTACGTCAGCTATCTGGAAGGCTGCACGGCGCCGATGCGCGACGAGAACCAGTTGCACGCCGCCGTGGTCGAGCTGGTGGCGCTCGACAACGCGCAGATCAAGTACTCGACCGTGCAGAACTGGTATCCGGGCGACAAAGACGGCAAGGGCGGCATCTACAACTTCGTGACCAAGCGCGGCGCCTGCCGCGGCGTCAACTCGAAGATTTCGTGGACGCAGGTCGAGACCGGCTCGGCAATCACCTGGAAATACCCGAGCTGCATCCTGCAGGGCGACAACTCGGTCGGCGAATTCTATTCGGTGGCGGTCACCAACAACCGCCAGCAGGCCGACACCGGCACCAAGATGATCCACATCGGCAAGAACACGCGCAGCACGATCGTGTCGAAAGGCATCTCGGCCGGCTTCGGTCAGAACACCTATCGCGGCCTGGTGAAGATCCTCAAAGGCGCCGAGGGAGCGCGCAACTTCTCGCAGTGCGACTCGATGCTGATGGGCGACAAGTGCGGCGCGCACACGTTTCCTTACCTGGAAGTGAAGAACCCAACGGCCACGGTCGAACACGAGGCGACCACCTCGAAGATCGGCGAAGACCAGATTTTCTACTGCAACCAGCGCGGCATCAAGACCGAAGACGCCGTCTCGATGATCGTCAACGGCTTCTGCAAGGAAGTGTTCCGCGAGCTGCCGATGGAGTTCGCCGTCGAAGCCCAGAAGCTGCTGAGCGTGAGCCTGGAAGGCAGCGTAGGATAGGCGCTCTCGCCTGTCCCGCGCCCGCAGGGGCGCGCCAATCGGCTGCAGCGCCAGCCGGCACTGGCCCGGCCCGGCGCACGGGCTCGCAGAACAACAAAGCAATCAAGGGAAGAAAAATGCTCGAAGTCAAGAATCTGACTGTCAAAGTCGAAGACAAAGAAATTCTCAAGGGCATCAGCCTGTCGGTAAAGAAGGGCGAAGTGCACGCCATCATGGGCCCCAACGGCTCGGGCAAGAGCACGTTCGCGGGTGTGTTGGCCGGGCGCGACGCCTATGAAGTCACCGGCGGCAGCGTCACTTTCGAAGGCAAAGACCTGCTCGAGTTGGACCCCGAGGTGCGCGCCCAGGAAGGCGTGTTTCTGGCGTTTCAGTACCCGGTGGAGATCCCCGGCGTCAGCAATATGTATTTCTTGCGTACGGCGCTGAACGCCATCCGCGAGCACCGCGGCGAATCCGAGCTCGACGCGGTCGACTTCATGACCATGGTCAAGCAGAAGATGGCGCTGCTGAAGATGGACGACGCCATGATGACGCGCGCCGTCAACATGGGGTTTTCCGGCGGCGAGAAAAAGCGCAACGAGATTTTCCAGATGGCGGTGCTCGAACCGAAGCTCGCCGTTCTCGACGAGACCGACTCCGGCCTCGACATCGACGCGCTGCAACTGGTGGCTCACGGCGTCAACGCCCTGCGCGGCCCCGAGCGCGCCACCATCGTTGTGACCCACTATCAGCGGCTGCTCAACTACATCGTGCCCGACTATGTCCACGTGCTCGCCGGCGGCCGCATCGTCAAGTCCGGCGACAAGAGCCTGGCGCTCGAGCTCGAGAAGAAGGGCTATGGCTGGCTCGAAGATCAGCCGGCCAAAAACCAGTTGGTGGCTTCCTGAGAAAGGGCGGACGCAGATGGTAGTTGCAACCGAAAAAAATATCGGCCCTTACCTGGAGCAGTTCACCGGTCTCAAAGAGCGCTTCAGCGTCGAGCCGGCGTGGCTGCGCGAGCGGCGTAATTTCGCCTTCGAACGTTTTACCCAGGCCGGATTTCCGACGCCGCGCAACGAGGAGTATAAGTACACCAACCTCGCGCCGATCGCGCGCGGCGATTTCCGGCTGGCCGCGTCGAGCGATGCAGCGATTCCGGCCGCCACCGTCGAGGAACTGGCCTTGGGCCTGCCGGGCACGCGGCTGCTGTTTGTCGACGGCCGTTACCGGGCCGATCTTTCAAAGCCCGGCTCGCTCCCCGAAGGCGTTCGCGTGGAAAGCCTGGCGGCGGTCGCGGCCAACGAGCCGGAGCTGCTCGAAAAGCATCTGACGCGCCACGCCGATCCCGACAATCACGCCTTGACGGCGCTCAACACGGCGTTTTTTCAGGACGGCGCGCTGATTCGCATTCCCGACCGCACCGTCGTCGCCGAGCCGATCCATCTGCTGTTTCTCTCCAGCGCGGCCGAGCCCAACCAGGTCAGCTATCCGCGGCTACTCATCGAAGCCGGCAGCCATGCCGAAGCCTCGGTCGTCGAGAGCTACTACGGCCTGGGGAGCAATGTCTACTGGACGAACGCCGTCGTCGAAGTGCTGGCGGGCGAGAACTCCCACATCGAGCTTTACAAGATCCAGCACGAAGAGTTGCAGGCGTTTCACACCGGCCTGATCGAGCTGATCGCCGGCCGCAACACGACCATCACGACGCATTCGCTCTCGTTCGGGGGCGCCCTGGTACGCAACGACATCAACGTGTTGCTCAACGACGAAGGCAGCCATTGCGATCTGAACGGGCTGTACGCCGTCAACGGCTCGCAGCATGTCGATCACCACACCTTGATCGACCACGCCAAGCCGCATTGCACCAGCCATCAGCTCTACAAAGGCGTGCTCGACGGCCGCTCGGTCGGCGTCTTCAATGGCAAGATTATCGTGCGCGCCGACGCCCAGAAGACCGACGCGATCCAGAACAACAAAAACCTGCTGCTGTCGCGGGAAGCCAACGTCAACACCAAGCCGCAGCTCCAGATCGACGCCAACGACGTGCGCTGTACGCACGGCGCCACGGTCGGCCAGCTCGACAAAGAGTCGATGTTCTACCTGCAGTCGCGCGGCATCGACCGCAAGGAAGCGCGCAACCTGCTGACCTATGCGTTCGCGGCGGACATTCTGGAGCGCATCCAACTCGCGCCGATTCGCGAGCACTTTGAGGCCGAGCTGATGAACTGGCTCACGCGCGTGCCCGAAATCGGGCAAGCGCCCGAGCGGCGCGGGGGGAAGGAGCAGGAGCGATGAGTACAGTCCACTCCGCGCCGGTCGACGGCGCCGCCACGATGGAACCGCTCGACACAGCCGCGCTGCGCAAAGACTTCCCGGCGCTCGAGCAGCAGGTACACGGCAAGCCGCTCGCCTACCTCGACAACGCTGCCACCTCGCAGACGCCGCTGGCCGTGATCAACGCCATCCGCAAGTTCTATCTCGAGGACTGCGCCAACGTGCACCGCGGCGTCCACGAGCTGAGCCAGCGCGCCACCGACGACTACGAAAACGCCCGCGTGGAAGTGCAGCGCTTCCTGGGCGCGGCCGATTCGTCGGAGATCATCTACACACGCGGCACCACCGAGTCGATCAACCTGGTCGCGCACAGCTACGGCCGCGCGCACGTGCAGGCCGGCGACGAAGTGCTGATCTCGGCCATCGAGCACCACTCGAACATCGTGCCCTGGCAGATGCTCTGCGAGGAGCGCGGCGCAAAACTGCGCGTAATCCCCATCAACCAGGCCGGCGAACTGCTGATGGACGAGTACGAGAAGCTGCTCACCGAGCGCACGCGGATCGTCGCCGTGACGCATGTCTCGAACGCCCTGGGCACCATCAATCCGCTCAAGCGGATCATCGAGCTGGCCCACGCCCACGGCATTCCGGTGCTGGTCGACGGCGCGCAGGCCGTGCCGCACATGAAAGTGAACGTGCGCGAGCTGGACTGCGATTTCTACGCGCTGTCGGGCCACAAGATGTTCGGCCCCACCGGCATCGGCATTCTCTACGGCAAGCGCGCGCTGCTGCAGGCGATGCCGCCTTATCAGGGCGGCGGCGACATGATCGCGTCGGTGACGTTCGAGAAAACGACCTACAACACGCTGCCTTACAAGTTTGAGGCCGGCACCCCCAACATCGCCGACGCCATCGGTCTCGGCGAAACCGTCCGCTACCTCAATCGGATCGGTCTTGACCGCATCGCCGCCTACGAGCACGATCTGCTCGCCTACGCGACCAAGGTTGTCGGCGCGATTCCCGGCGTGCGGCTGATCGGCACGGCGAAAGAGAAAGCCAGCGTGTTGTCGTTTCTGCTGGAGGGCGTGCACGCCCACGATCTCGGCACGATTCTCGACCGCGAGGGCGTGGCGATTCGCGCCGGCCACCATTGCGCGCAGCCGGTGATGGACTTTTTCGGCGTGGCGGCGACGGCGCGGGCTTCGCTCGCCTTCTACAACACGCGCGAGGAGATCGACCGCCTGGTGGAGGCGATCGGCAAAGCGAAGGAGCTGTTTGGCTGAAATGTCCGACTTGCGCGATCTCTACCAGGAGTTGATCGTGGACCACAGCAAGCGTCCGCGCAACTTCCGCGAAATAGCCGATCCCAACTATTTCGCCGAGGGCTACAACCCGTTGTGCGGCGACCGTCTCAAGCTTTATCTCAAGGTGGACGACGCCGGGGTGATCCGCGACGCGAGTTTTGTCGGCGCCGGCTGCGCCATTTCGACCGCCTCGGCCTCGATCATGACCGAGACGCTCAAGGGGCGCACGGTCGAGCAGGCCGAGAGCCTGTTCGAAACGTTCCACACGCTGGTGACGGGGCCCAAGGATCCCGCGCACGCCGGCATGCACATGGGAAAACTGGCGGTGTTCGCCGGCGTGAACGAATTTCCCGCGCGCGTCAAATGCGCCACGCTGGCCTGGCACACCTTGAAGAGCGCATTGCACGGCGAGAGGACCGCCAAGACGGAGTGAGGTCTTGCGGAGGGTGGCTGGAAGGATTGGCCGTGCCGCCGTTTGAGCGGATCGCGCGAGCGGCCCGGACGCGACGGTTTTCGAGGACTGCGGAGTAGATATGGGAACGAAGAGCCTTTGGCAATCGGTAACAGGCTGGATGGGGAAATCGGCCGACGCTCGGGCTCCTGAAACGCCGTCGAGCCCGGCTGAGCCGCAAAGGTCCGAGTCACAGCAGGGCGAATCACAGCAGAGCGTCCCGCAGGCAGGCGCCCCGCAGGGCCCGCCGACGGCTACGCCGAATCCGCAAGGCGCCGGCGATGCCGTGGCCGCTGGAGGCCAGAATCCAGCGGTCGGAGTTCTGCCAACACCGCCGGCAGCGGGCGCTTCCGGCCAGAATTCGCCTCAAGGCGCCCGGGAAAATACCGAGATCGAAAAGAAGGTCATCGAGATCATCAAGACCTGTTACGACCCGGAGATCCCGGTCAATATTTACGAGCTGGGCCTGATCTACGACGTCAAGGTCAACGAGCAACGCGAGGCGCACGTCAAGATGACCTTGACCGCGCCCAACTGCCCGGCGGCGCAGTCGTTGCCGGCGGAGGTCAAGAACAAGATCGAAGCGATGGACGAGATTCAGACGGCCAGCGTCGAGATCGTGTTCGACCCGCCGTGGCATCCCAACAACATGTCGGATTCGGCGAAGCTCGTTTTGAATATTTTGTGAGGCAACATGCCGGAGCGGGGAAGTGGCCGTCATCTTCGGGTGGCGGCTGCCGCCGGCGGCGGACGCAGAAACCTTGGGCCAAGGCGGTGAGTGATGCAATTTAGCGCGCAAGAAGAATACGGGCTGCGTTGCATGCTGAGGCTGGCTGCGGCCGGCCCCGCAAGCAGCCTGACGATCCCGGAAATCAGCCAGGCCGAGGGCATCTCGGTCCCCTACGTCGCCAAAATCCTGCGCTCGCTGCGCGAAGGGGGCCTGATCACGAGCGAGCGCGGCGCCTCGGGCGGTTATCGCGTGGCGCGGCCGGCCGACCAGATCGTCGTCAGCGAGGTCCTCTCGGTGCTCGGCAGCCGCCTGTTTACCGGCGAGTTCTGCGAGAAATTCGCCGGCAACGAAGACCAGTGCATGCATTCGATCAACTGCTCGATCCGCTCGCTGTGGCGGGCGGTGCAGCGCGTGGTCGACCAACTGCTGAGCAAGACCACCCTCAAGGATCTGTTGCGCAATGAGCAGGCGATGGATGTTTTCGTCAACGACCTCGTGGTGCTGACGGGATCCTCCTCCGCCGCCCTCGGGCCCCGTCTGGAGCGTCTGCCCTAGCGATCGGAAAGATGGACTGAACCACATGCCGAATCAGGAACAAGTACTCGATGCGCTGCGAAGGGTCCAGGACCCCGACCTGCACCGCGACATCGTTTCGCTGGGGTTCGTGCAGAATCTCCAGGTGCACGATGGCCGCGTGGCGTTCACCATCCAATTGACCACGCCGGCCTGCCCCGTGAAGGAAGACCTCAAGCGCCAGGCCGAGGAAGCGGTCCAGTCGTTGGGCGGCGTCGACGCCGTTGAGGTGACGATGACCTCCGACGTACGGGCCAACCCCGGCGCCGTCGGGCGCGACATGATCCCGGGGGTTCGCAACGTCATTCCGGTCGGCTCGGGCAAAGGCGGCGTCGGCAAATCGACCGTGTCGGCGAACTTGGCCGTGGCTCTGGCGCAGACCGGCGCGAAGGTCGGCTTGATGGACGCCGACATCTACGGACCCAGCATCCCGACCATCATGGGTACGACCGAGCAGCCGCGCCCCGGAGCCCGCGGGATGCTGCCGGTCGTCGCGCACGGCGTCAAAGTCATCTCCGCCGGATTCTTCGTACGCCCCGACCAGGCTGTAATCTGGCGCGGGCCGATGCTGGCCAAAATGATCGACCAGTTTCTGGGCCAGGTCGAGTGGGGCGAACTCGATTATCTGATCGTCGATCTGCCCCCCGGCACCGGCGACGTGCAGCTTACGCTGTGCCAGCGCATTCCGCTGACGGGCGCTGTCGTGGTGACCACGCCGCAGCCGGTGGCGGTCAACATCGCCGAAAAGGCCATCATCATGTTCAAGCAGCTCAAGTGCCCGATGCTGGGCATCGTCGAGAACATGAGCTATTGGGAGTCGCGCAAGACCGGCGAACGCGAGTACATCTTCGGAAGCGGCGGCGCCGAGAAGATCAGCGAGAGATGGGAGATGCCGGTGCTCGGGAAAATCCCGCTGGCGACGACGATTCGCGAGACCTCCGACGGCGGCCGCCCGATTGTGCTCGAGGATCCGGACTCGCCCGCCGCGCAGGCGTTTTCGTTCGTGGCGAAAAACCTGGCGGCCCAGATCAGCATCCGCAACATGAAGGCCGAAGCCGAGGACCTGGTCAAGATTACGTTCTAGCGGACTGCGTCCCCCGGCCAGGGCACGCTCCCGGGGCCTGTCCAAACCAGTGGGGCAGGCTTCCAGCCTGCCCAAATCACCAGGACGCTCCACCGGGCCCGCCACGAAACCAGTGGGGCAGGCTTCCAGCCTGCCCAAGTGCCCCGCGCAACAACAACGATCTGACGCAAACCCATGCCCACCGCCAAAGAACTACGCCCCGTCGAGATCGGGCGCGCCAACGAACATGACGTCAAGATCCGCTGGACCGACGGCCAGGAAGTCGTCTATCCGGCGCGCTTCCTGCGCTTCCACTGCCCTTGCGCAATGTGCCAGGACGAGATGACCGGCGAGCGCCGCCTACAGGAAAACTCGCTCCCCAAAGACGTGCATCCCTCGTCCATCTACCCCATCGGCCACTACGCCATTCAGATTTATTTCAGCGACGGCCACAGCACCGGGATCTACACCTGGGAAAGGCTGCTCGGCCTGATCCCGGAAATACCCGCCTGGATTTCCGCGCGAACCTGAAACATGCGGGCTAGGCTCCCGGAAGGATCAACGAAGGCGCCGGCGACGGCTTTGCCTCATCGGAGGGGAAATGTCCGCGCAGGAAATCGAGGAAGGCCCTGCCGCGGCTGCGTCCATTGTCGTTCGAAAGCGCCATACGGTAGAGAAACACCAGCAGGGTGCGAATGTCGCCATCGCGCGTGCTGTGGAGACCGGTCTGGCGGGCCTTCTCTTCCTGGAACTGCTGCAGCCGCTCCTGGATGTGTCGCATGATCTCGCGCGCGTAGGCCGAGTCGGGCTGCGTCTCGTAGTAGATACCGCTGTCGAGGGTCTTGTAGGTCTGGATCAGCGCGTCGAGCGCTTCGCGGATGTCGCGATCGGCGGCCTTGGGACTCTGCGCGGCGCCGGCGAAGATCGCACGCCCGCAGACCATCAAAAGATCTTCGTGGTCGCGCAGAAAGCTCTCGCCGACGCGGACCTCCTTGTAGGGAAAATCGGCGGGATCGAGCAGGCTCTTGTGCTCGTGCAGACGGCTCTGTTGCAAGTGGGGGCAGTCCCACGGGCAGTCGATGGTTTCCTCGCGCTGGGTCGAGCAGCAGGTGGTGCAGATCTTGCCGCCCATGGCGGGGCAGAACCGCTTTCCTTTCCGCTTGTTACAGACGGGGCAGGTCATTGCTGCCATTATACGGGAGCGCCGCGGTCGCCCGGCGCGAGCGCGTCCCGCAGCACCTCCGCATACGCCTCCAACATGCGCGATTCCTCGAAGCGGTCGAGGATGGTGCGGCGCGCGGCTTCGCCCATGCGACGGCGGCGCTCGGTGTCGCCTTGGATCTCCTCGAAGCGCGCGGCAAACGTGGCGGGGGCGCGGCCTTCGATCACAAACCCGTTGACGCCGTCGTCGATGACCTCGCGAACGTTGCCCACCGCCGTGCTGAGCACGATCCGCTCGAGACTCATCGCTTCGAGAACGGTGAGCGGGCTGCCTTCGGTTTTCGAGGTCAGCAACAGGTAGTCGGAAGCGGCGAGAATCTCGGCCACGCGCCGCGAATCGCCCAGTAGCCGCACCTCGTTCCACACCCCTTCGCGCTCGATCGCCTGCTCGACTCGCAGCAGCTCGGGCCCGTCGCCGGCGATCAACGCCCGTACGCGGAGCTGCGGGTTGCGCCGGATGATTTCGGCCGCTGCGGCGACGAACAAGGGCACGTCTTTCTCCGTCGAAAACCGCCCCACATAGGCGAGTACCACGTCGCGGCCGTCGAGGCCGAACTCGGCGCGCAAAGCCTCGCGGCGGGCTTCATCGCTGTGGGACGGATCGCGCCGCGGGTCGAAGCGGCCGGCGGCGTCGACCGAGGTCCACACCGTACGCAGGCGCGACTCGGCAACGCCGGCCGCCTGCCGCAAGGCATCGGCCTGCGTCCGGCCGCAGGCAAAATGGAAATCGAGATGCCCGTCGCCGCCGATGGATTGGTCGAGATGACCTTCGGGCGCGGTGTTGTGAACGATGTCCGCCGTCCACAGCCCGCTTCGCTTGAGCGCCGGCAGCGCGCGGTAGCCGGCTTCCGAGGAGGACACCAGAACCCCTCGAATGCCATGGATTGCGGCCAATTCGGCCAGAAAACGGCCTGGATCGGCGGTCTCCGGCAGATGATAGACCCACGGCGTGGCTTCGCGAAATTCCGCCGCGCGGTTGTGGTCGGCCTGCAGAGTCGCAACCACGACGAAGGAAAACTGCCCCGAGAGCCCGCGGATCAGTTGCAGCACCACCTGTTCGGCGCCGCCGATGTCGAGCCAGGGCACCACGCAAAGAATTGCAGGTCGCTCCGTTCCGAACTGCAAAAAACGCCGCCGCGAAAACGGCAGCATCGGGCCCGCGGAGGCTGGGTGGGTTTGCGTCTGGGATGCGACGCTGTCAGAGCCCACGGGGCGAGCGGCCTCCGACAAGGCAGCATAGCGCCGGCGGATTTCCTCCGCCGCTTTGGATTCGGGCGCAGCCTGCCGCGCCCGCTGTTCGGATGCCCGCGATTCTTCGCCCTGGTGAAGCAGTTGTTCGAGAAGCAGCCGGCCGGACCAGCCCAGCGTCCCCAGCGTCACCCAGAAATCCCACAGATCCAGCTCGCTGCCGAGGTGGAAGCCGCCGGCGTCGGTCCAGGCTTCGCGGCGGAACAGCGCGCTATCGGGCACATGGTTGTAGCGCAATGCGCGGTCGAGACCGAACGGCTCGACGGGACCTGGTGTTTCGCAATCGCTCGAAGCCGCTTGCGCATACACGAATCCGAGGTGTGGGTCATCTTCGAGGGCCCAGCAGGCTTTTTCGAGGAAGGTAGGATCCAGGCGGTCGCCCGCGCGCAACAGCGCGACGTATTTGCCGCGGGCGTTCTGGACGGCCTCGTTGCGGCCGGCGGCGGAGTCGGGTTCCGTCGCCTCAACCGTGCGCAGGCGATCGGCGCCGGCAAGCCCTGCGAGAAGCCCAGCAGGAGCCGCGTTTGCGTCGCGTAGCAGCAGAATCTCGAAATCCTGCAGCGATGCGGCAACCAGACTGGCGACGGTCGATGCGACAGCCTCGTGAGCCGCGCCCTGCGAGCACACCACCATGCTGACCAGTGGCGCATCGGCGGGCCAACCCCTGAGGTTGGATTTACGGAGTGCCGCCGGCGGCGCCGGTCCGGCCAACGCCTCGGCCGCGGCCCCGGAACGCGGCGGGTTGCTCAGGATTCGCCAGACGCGCTGGGGAAGCCGCAGCGCTTCCCGAAACGAGCGCGCGGCAAGCCCGCAGGCCAGCACAAACTGCCAGGTGCGCGAGTTGTGCATCGCGTCGACCTTCCGCTGCAGGTCGAGGGCGAGCTTGCGGTAGGGCTCGTGCGCTCTCCTGGCGCGCTGCCTGGCCGGGCCCCCCAGTGGGGTCTCAGGAACAGGTGGATCGCTGATCCCCGGCGTTCGACGCGGCGCACCCATCCCTGTCATTGTCGAACAACTGCCGCCGCGGTTGAAGCCGCCCCTGACGATCGATCCGCGGGCCCGGGTGCTTGTCCCGGGGACATCGAACCAACACGCGCAAAACCCCGCCTGAGCGAGAAAAGCCCCATGCTAGGCTAGAGGCAGGCAAGAACCAAGGGCCCTTAGCTCAGCGGTTAGAGCTGCGGACTCATAATCCGTCGGTCGCTGGTTCGAATCCAGCAGGGCCCACCAACAAGACACTTCTACCCGAGCATTTTAGCGGCGGTTATTCGTTGTGAACCGATGGCCACCGCCGGCTTTCGGCCGTCGGAGCCGCGAGCGTCAGCTTGCGTTGAGCGGCGTGAGATGTCAGCGGCGGCTGGCCGGTTTTGTGGGGCGGCGTGGCGGTTACCACGGGCTGACGCCCGCGGCTCTGAGTGGCCGCGAGGGTGGGTTTGTCACACAAGCCGGTGGACGAACGACGCAGACGAGTTCGCTGCGCGCCGCGGCTACGCTTCGCGCTATCGTAATTCGCGGGCGCCGTCGGCGGTTTGGCAGGCGTAGACTTCGGGCGTGATCCCAAAGCGTTCCTGGTAGGCCGCGACGACGGCTTCGCGGAAGCTTGCCACCGCGTCGCTGCGCACGAGGTTGACCGTACAGCCGCCAAAGCCGCCGCCGGTCATGCGCGCGCCGGCAACTCCCTCTTGCCGGCTTGCGGTTTCGACCAGATAGTCGATCTCCTCGCAGCTAATCTGGTAGTCGTCACGCATGCTGAGGTGAGATTCGGCCATCAAGCGGCCCATCTGTTGCGGGTCTTTCCTGCGGCAAGCCTCCACAAACCCCAACACCCTCGCGTTTTCGTGAACCACGTGCCGCACCCGCCGCCGCAGCGTTTCGGGAAGCTTGGGCGCAGTCGCGGGCCATTCCCCGACCGAAATATCGCGTAGCGGCTTGCCGAGAATCTCGACGGCCTGCTCGCACTCGCGGCGGCGTGTGTTGTATTCGCTCGAGGCCAGCTCATGATGGACCATGCTGTTCACTACCAGCAATTGCAGCCCTGCCGGCACCGGCACCACCTGGTGTTCCAGACTGCGGCAATCGATCAGGATGGCGTGCCCGGCTTCGCCGAACGCCGAGACAAACTGGTCCATGATGCCGCACTTCATGCCGACGAAATCGTTTTCGGCGCGCTGGCAGGCCAGAGCCAGCTCTTTGAGCGAAACCTGCGCCCCGGCCAGCGCCGCCAGCGCAGCGCCCACCGACACTTCGAGTGCCGCCGAAGAGCTGAGGCCCGAGCCGATCGGAACGCTACTGTTGATCTCGAGCTGCGCCGGCGGCGGCTTCACGCCGAGGCGCATCAGCTCGATGGCCACTCCGGCCACATAGTCGCCCCAATCGCCCCGCGACTGCGCGGCGGGCAGCTCTTCGACGCTCCACGAGCGCTCTTCGCCGAGGTTGCACGAGCGCGCCGCCAGCCTGCCATCCAGGGCCGGCTCCGCCCGCACGTCGCAGAACAGATCGAGCGCCGCGGGAAACACGAACCCGCCGTTGTAGTCGGTGTGCTCGCCGATCAGGTTGACTCGCCCTGGGGCTCGAAAGGTACGGATCACGAACCGGCTCCGGACTTGTCGCGGGACTCCGCGCGCCGCGCCAGCCACAGCATCACCACACCGAAAATCAGCATCGAAAGGCCCGAGTAAAGGTTCACATTCACCGCTTCCATCGGGGCTCGCTCGTTGGGACGGAGCAAACCGTAGCCCACCAGCAAAACGCCGAAAGCCGTGAACAGCATGCCGAGCGGATATCGCAAGTCAAGTTTCATGTCACCCCGTCAATAAAACGGTCCGCCAAAAGGTCCCGGCGATCAATAGAAAATGAAGTTGAGAATCACGCACGCCACTCCCACCACCACCGCCAACGTGTCGGGCCGCAAATACCACGGGCCAAGATTTTCGCGCAGCTTCGGCGTCAGGCTGTAGACCAGACCCACCATCTCCTCGTCCGGCTTCGGCCGTGTCGCCAGGCTGATCAGAATCGTGACGCAGAAGCAGACCGTCCAGGCGATGATCGCCAGCCAGAAGTTCTGAGCCATGGTCGAGGGGAACTCATGCAGATTGCCGATCCAGGCGCCTTTGCCTTCGGCCAGCGTCAGCCCATGGGTGGCGGCGGCGGCCACGGTACCCGACAGCAGGCCCCAGAAAGCGCCATGGCCGGTGGCGCGTTTCCAAAACATGCCCAGCAAGAAAGTGGCGAACAGCGGCGCGTTGACGAACCCGAAAACCAACTGCAGCAGGTCCATGATGTTGTTGTAGCGTGTCGCCAGGTAAGCCGTTGCGACCGACAGTGCCGTGCCAACCACTGTCGTCCAGCGGCCCACCATCAGGTAGTGCTGCTCGCTGGCGCCCTTGCGGATGTGCGACTCGTAGATGTCATAGGTCCATACAGTGTTGAGCGCCGTGACGTTCCCCGCCATGCCGGACATGAACGCCGCCACCAGCGCCGTGATGCCGATCCCCAACATTCCCGACGGATAGAACATCGTCAGCAGCGTCGGCAGGGTCATGTCGTAGTCGAAAACGCCGTTGGGCTTGAGCGGAAGCTGAAAACCGTTGCCGGCGATGCCATGCAGCGCCAGGGCCGCCATCCCCGGCACGATCACGATGAACGGAATGAACATCTTCGGCAGCGCCCCGACCAATGGCGTCGAGCGCGCCGCCGACATCGAGTTGGCCGCCATGGCGCGCTGGATGATCAAGAAGTCCGTACACCAGTAGCCGAACGAGAGCACGAACCCCAGCCCGGCCACCATCGTGAACGTGTCGACGCCCATGGCGTTATCGGCCGGACTGCCCATGTAGCGCCAGGCGTGCACCATCTCCGGCTGCAGCCGCGCCGTCAGCCCCTGCCAGCCGCCGGCGGCATCGACGGCCAGAATCGCCACCGGCAGGAATCCGAACACCATCAGGAAAAACTGCACCACCTCGTTGTAGATCGCCCCCGTGAGCCCGCCGAAGAAAATGTAGAGCAAAACCACGACGCCGGAAATGAGCACCGACGCGGTGAAGCTCCAGCCGAACAGCAATTGCAGCAGGCGCCCCAGCGCGTACATCGAAATTCCCGACGAAAACACGGTCATCACCGCGAAGGTTCCGGCGTTGAAGGTGCGCGTCTTTTCGTCGAAGCGGTATTTCAGATATTCCGGCACCGAGCGGGCCTTGCTGCCGTAATAAAACGGCATCATGAACACGCCGACGAAGATCATCGCCGGGATCGCCCCCACCCAATAAAAATGGGCGGTCATGATGCCGTATTTGGCGCCCGAGGCCGCCATGCCGACCATTTCCTGCGCGCCCATGTTGGCGGCGACGAAGGCCAGGCCGGTAATCCAGAGTGGAACCGAGCGGCCCGACAGGAAAAACTCGTCGCTCGACCGCACCCGGCGCCGCAGCCAGAAGCCGATGGCGAGGACGAAGACGAAGTAGGCCGCTAGGATGAGATAGTCGATGAAGTGGAGCTGCATGGACTCACTGTGACGGGCGAACCCGGGCCGCCAGGAAGGAAAAGCAGCGTTCCGCCACGGGCGCCGCTGCGTTGGTGAGCGAGATTATAGCGAATCCGCGCGGGGGTGAGGGATTCGTAGCGTCTGCCAATCGATGGCGCTCGGCCCTGGAGCGGACCTCTGCCCGGCCACACAGGCGCGAGTTTGGAAACCAGGCTGGAAACATGAACCCGCCGGCCAACGTTGCCGGACGGAAACCGAGGCGAACGCTACCGTCCGCAGGCGGAGCCGGCGCTATCTCGACGGGTCGGGCTAGGCCGCCTTGGCGGTCGGCGCGCGGCGGCGGCCGGGGATCAACCCGCCCAGCCGCTGCAGTTTGCCGGGCTTCGCCGCAACCTTGACCGGTTCGGGCGGAATCACCGCCCAGCACAGCAGATAAGCCACCAGTCCGGGCGTGAACGGCAGCATCGCTGAGCCGGCCCAAACCACACGCACCAGGCTTTCATCGACGCGGAAATGCTTCGCGACGCCGCTGCAGACCCCGGCCACCTTCTTCTGTTCGGCCGTCCGCCGCAAAGGCCGCAAATCCGGGCCCTCTGTCAACAGGTGCCCGCACTTGCCGCAGTAGACGAAGCCCTCCTCCATGGGAAAGCCGCATTTTGAGCAAAACATATCGCTCTGAGGCTAACGCAGCCGAAGCCGGGGCGCAAGGCGATGTTTTCGGTGTCGGGGCCCTGGGGCTTTGGGGCGCTGTGAACCCAGACGAGGCTGCAACTCACCAGTCCTGTGTCGCCGTTGGGCGCCCCGACGATGTGGCGCGGGCCTCCGGCCGGCAGCGCCCGCGTGCACGCCGGCGTTCTCTGGTTGCGCCAGCAAGAGGACCGCGGACTTCAAAGCTCCCTCTGCGAAAATGGTTGAACTTATGCGAGCGGTCATCCAACGCGTCAGCCGGGCCCAGGTCACCGTCGACGGCATCGTCCGCGGAGCGATCGGCGATGGCTTGCTGGTATTGCTGGGCGTAGCCGAGGACGACGCGGACGCCGACGTCGCTTACCTTGTCGAAAAAACCGCCGGATTGCGGATTTTCGAGGACGACGCCGGGAAGATGAACCGCTCGGTCGAAGACACCGGCGGCGCGCTGCTGGTGGTTTCGCAATTCACCTTGTATGGCGACGTACGCCGCGGCCGGCGGCCCAGCTTCGACCAGGCCGCGCCGCCCGAGAGGGCCGACGCGCTCTACCAGCGCTACGTCGCCGGGCTGCGGGCGAAGGGTCTCGTGGTCGAAACCGGCGTCTTTCAGGCCATGATGCAGGTCGAGCTGCTGAACGAAGGGCCGGTGACGATCCTGCTCGATTCGAAAAAGCTCTTCTGATTCGCTCCGGCAAGCGATCACTCGACGACCGTCATCCGCACGATGCGCGTCTCGACCGTGATCTTATCGAGCAAATCGTCGCCCGAGAGCAGGCGCCCGAAGTTCGTGTAGCGGCCGTCGGCGAGGGGCTGCGGCGATAGGCAGATGAAAAACTGGCTGCCCCCCGAATCGCGCGTCTCTACCGCCATGCCCAGGCTGCCGCGCAGAAAGGGCTGGGTGTTCATCTCCGAGCGGATGGTGTGCCCCGGGCCTCCCAGCGTAGCGGCGGCCGGCGCCGGCGGCGCTTGAGCCTCGCTGGAACCCGGCGAACCGTGTTCGAGGACGCCCGAGCCCTGCCCCGCGGGGACTCCTGCCTTGAGATAACTGCCGGGAACGACCTCCACAAACCGCTGGTTATCGAAGAAGCCCTGCCCGGCCAACTCCACGAAGTTCTCCGCCGTCAGTGCTGCGTTGCGATAGTCGAGCGTGATCTCCATCGTCCCGACGGTGGTTTCCATGCGAATGCGGTGGCCGACCGTCCGCGCGATGCGTTGATAGTCCTGGCTGTCGTAGCGCGTCTGGGCCGGGCCGATCCGGTCGCCGTGGTCTTCGCCGAAAAATCTGCCGCAAATATTTCACGGCGCGAATGCGAACCAGCCGGTCGGGCGCCTCCAGCGCCGCCACGAACAGGGCGTGAGCGTCCTGTTCCCCGCCGTCGGCCGCCGCGGTTTGCCCCACGGCAGTCCCGGCCACGGCCGTGTTGCCCGCGGCGTCCAAAGCGGCGAGTTGCAGCGCCGTCGCTCCCTGTTGTGCGGCGTTTTCGAAAACCCTCCGGCAGAGCGCGACCGCCGGCTGCGGCGTCCAGCTCAGAGCCGCGGCACGCAACGCCGGGTCGTCCGACTCGAGCGCCTCGGACAGATACCGGTCGAGATCGGGAACCGCCCGCTCGCGCAGCGCCCGCAGCAACGCCGTTCGTTCGGCGCGAACTTGGGGCGTCGCGTCCCGCCACATCTGCCGCAACAGCTCGAGGCTCTCCGCCGACGGCGCGCGACCCAGGGCCGTGGCGACGGCTTCCACTCCAGCCGGAGTGCGGTAGCTTTCGGGCAGTGGATGCAGCCCGGCGATCCACGCGGCGTCGCCGCCGTCGGGTTGCGCCAGTGCCGCGAGCGCCTCTTCGGTGCGATAGGAAACGACGGAAGCGTGAAACCGCAGCGGCTCGAGTACGGCGGCGGCCCGCCGGTCGCCCAGCTTTCCCAGCGCCCCCACAGCAGCGGCGATGACGTTTTCGTTCGGGTCGCCGAGCATCTGAACCAGCACATCGAACGTACCGGGAAGCCGCAACGTTCCCAGCGACCGCGCGGCGGCGATGCGGACCTTCGGGTCGGGATCGGCGCCCATGCGCGCCAGGGCTTCAAACACCTCTTGCGAGGGCTCGGCTCGCGCAAGCCCGGCGACAACCTCGGCACGTACCTCCGGGTCGCGGTCCTTGGTGAGATTCAGAAACGAGCGCGTGATACCGGCGTCGGAGGGAACACCCAGAGCGTTTAGCGCCAGCGCCGCCGCCCAGCGATTGTCCTGGTCGTCGGACTTGAGCCGCTCGGCGATCCACGGCGCCAGCTCCACCGCGCGCAGGCGGGCGACCGCCGTCATGCTGATCGGGTAAGGCGCGGCGGTTTCGGTAAGGCGCCCGGCCAGGTCCGCGAACCCCAGCTTGCCCAGCGCTTCGACGGCGGCCGCGACGACGCCGCGCTCGTCGTCTTGGAGCAGCGGCAGCAGCGCGTCGGCGGCCTCCCGGCGCGGCTCGCGGCCCAGGTCGGCGAGCGCTTGGGCGTCTTCCATCACGCCGATCCCGAACGCCGCCGCCGCGCGCACGCTCGCCGCTTGGTCCTGCAAGGCTTTCCGCAACACGTCCAGAGTTGCCGGGTCGCCGATGCGCCCCAACGCCAGACAAGCCCGCGCGCGCTGCTCGGCGACGCTGGTTTGCATTTGCGACAGCAGCCATTCATCGACCGCCCGGCGGTCTTCGCGTTCCAGAAAATCGCCCTCGATGCGGTGGAACGGCCGCGTCAGAAACACGTAGCCCGCGGCAAACGCGAGCAGCGCCATGCAGATGACGGTAATCTTGGCTTCGTGCCGTTTGACGAGTTCGATCTGCACGTCCGAATCGTATCAAACACCTCGACGTACAACGTGGGACAGACAACCCTGTCTGTCCTCCCGCCATCGGCCCCACAATAAGTAGAGACAGGCGCTCTCGCCTGTCGGCCGCCGCGAAGCGGCGGCCCTCCCGCATCAAGCAAGCGTCAGGGAGACAGCGGGCCCATCCACACATCGCGGATCAAGCACCAGCGCCGGCCGCGTGTCGGCATAATGATGGGTTGGTCGCAGTCTCAGCGCCGGAGCGGGGGACGCTCCCAGGCTCGCCGAGGTACAAAATGAACCAAAACAACATTCAGAAAGATTGGGCCCGGCGCGGTTTCAGTTGCGAGCTCTGGACCGACCCGCCCGGCCAGCGCTGGGAGGATTTTCGCCACGCCACCGACGAGCTGGTGACCGTGCTCGAAGGCGCCGTGGAGTTTGAGATCGAAGGCGAGGTTCACCACCCGCAAGCCGGGGAGGAGTTGTTGATCCCCGCCGGCGCGCTGCACTCGGCGCGCAACATTGGCGAGACCACCGCGCGCTGGTTGTTCGGCTACAAAACCGAGAGCCGGCCCGTCGCGTAGGCAGGGCCGCAAGCCAGAAGGTTGTTCATGAAAATACTGATCTTCTCCGACATGCACAATGACCTGCGCCGCCTCGAAGCGCTTGCCACGACACCGGCCGATCTCTACATCTCGGCCGGCGACCTGGTGAGCTGGGAGCGCGGCCTGCCCGATTGCGGACGTATTCTCGCGCCGCTGGGTGAAAAGCTCTGGGTGCTGCCGGGGAATCACGAAACCGCCGATCAGATCGCCTCCTTTTGCGGGCAGTTCGGGTTCCACGACTTTCACGGCAAGCATTTCGAGGCCGGCGGGTATCATTTCGCGGGTCTGGGCTACTCGAATCCGACGCCCTTCAATACCCCGGGCGAATACAGCGAGCAGGAGTTGACCACGCATCTGGCCAAGTTCGCGGGGCTCAAGCCGCTGGTGCTGGTGTGCCACGCGCCGCCGCACGATACGCCTCTCGACGACGGCGGCGGAGGGCACTTCGGCAGCCCCGCCGTGCGCGCGTTCCTGGAAGAGCAGGCGCCCGAGTATTTCTTCTGCGGGCACATCCACGAGGCGGAGGGGCGCTCGACGCACATCGGAGCAACAGCAGCCCACAACGTCGGCAAAAAAGGATATCTGCTGGAAATCTGAAGGACCACCCCCGGCACGCAAACTGCCAGCCGATAGTTCTGAGGGGACAGGCCCTCCACGCGGCGCGGGCCTCCGGCCGGCGGCGTCGACCTGAGGTCGGCGTTCCTCCGCGACCCTCTGAGACGATCCCCGCTCGCCACCCCCAGTTGTTTGTACCCGCGACCGGCCGATAGAATGACGTATTCACCACGATAGCCACCACTTATGAAGCCGCGCATCTTCTCGGGCATGCAGCCTTCGGGCAACCTCCACATCGGCAACTATCTGGGCGCCCTGAAAACCTGGGCGTCGATCCAGTACGACTACGAGCCGATTTTCTGCGTCGTGGACCATCACGCCATCACGATTCCTCAGGACCCAAAGGACCTTCGCGAGCGTATCGAGCAGGTCGCAGCGCTCTACATCGCCTCGGGTATCGACCCCGAGCACTCGGTGGTGTTCGTGCAGTCGTCGGTCGCCGCACACGTCGAGCTGGCTTGGGTATTCACCTGTGTCACCCCGTTCGGCTGGCTTGGTCGCATGACCCAGTTCAAGGCCAAGGCCGCGCAACAGGACTCGGTCGGCACCGGCCTGTTCGTCTACCCGGTGCTGATGGCCGCCGATATTCTTCTCTACCAGGCTTCGATCGTGCCGGTCGGCGAGGACCAGGCGCAGCACCTCGAGCTAACCCGCGACATTGCCGAGCGCTTCAACTCGCTCTATGGCGAGACGTTCATCGTCCCCCAAACCAAGCTTCCCGCCATCGGCGCGCGCATCATGGGCCTCGACGACCCGACGCAGAAAATGAGTAAATCCGCCCCGGGGGCGAACCACGCCGTCGGCCTGCTCGATCCGCCCAACCGCATCCGCAAGCTGCTGGCGCGCGCGGTCACCGATTCCAAGCCCGGCGTGGACTTCGACGATCTCGGCGACGGCGTCGCCAACCTGCTGGCCATCTTCCAGGCTTTCAGCGAATGGAGCGACGATCAAATGAAGGCCCACTTCGCCGGCATGCGCTACGGCGATCTGAAGAAGCAGGTGGGCGAGATGGTGGTGGAAAAGCTCGAGCCGATTCAGAAACGCTATGAAGAGCTGATGGCCGACCGCGGTGAACTGCGCCGGATTCTCAACCAGGGCGCCGAACGCGTGGCGCCCATCGCTGCATCGACGATGAAGCTCGTCCGCGAAAAAACCGGCCTGTATCAGTAGCTCTATCCAGAGCGGCGCGGGTTTCGGACGCGGCCCGGGACCACAGTCTCTCAGGGCCCGGGGGCCGGCTTCGTTCACCGCCTTTCGAAAAAAAACTTCCCTTGATTCCGAAAGACTTATCCCCTCCGCCGGTCAGGCGCCGCAACAATACGCGCTACCCTGGTACCGATGCAAACCCCAATGAGCAGCGGCCGACCCGTCGGGTTTCCGCGGAGCAACCGAATGGAACCTCCCCGGCGCACACTCGCAATAAAGCCCGCGCGCAAATAAGCAAAAAGTGACAGAACGAACCCAATCCCATTTCCGGGACGCTGCGCACAGTCTCGTTCATTCGCCGGGAAATAAACGCGACAGGCAGAGAGAAAAAATCGACGTTCCTACCACCACCGAGCCGGCCAATGGGCTCAACGGCCCTGCGCGCCCAGGCCTTGCGGATCCGCTTCGGTCGGTTCGACGGCGTCCGATGTCTCAATAAGAATCGTCGGATCGAGCGGATAGCGCCCCGTCCGTTCGCCGTAGACGCTCAATCCGTGGGCCTGATCGCCATCGGGAACGGTCAGGATCACGCGCAGCGTCGGCCGGCGCCGCAGCCGCTCGACCAGATCCGGGTGCGCCGTCAGATCGATCTCGCGCCGCGTCAGATACCCGTAGCTGCCATGGTGAAAATACGCCTGATGGGACAGTAGCCCGCGGGCGTCGGCCGGATCGTCGGGCAGGTCGACCGGGTCGACGTCGATGCCTCCGATGTTGATGTGCACGATGCCGGGGAATTTCTTGCCGTCGGTTTGCGGGTAGTCAATGTCCATGCGCCGGATCGGCCAGTCGAGCTTTTCGATGCCCGCCTTGCTGGCCAGCTCGGCGACGAACTCGATCTTCTGCGGCTTGGCGTCGAGCACGTCCTGCGGCACCTCGAAACGATATTCCACCGAGCCGGCGCCCTGCCCCCAAAACTTGCCGTGCCGGCCAAGATAGTTCGGCCCCACGCCCTTCCACGGCACGGCCGAAAAATTGTCGGCGGCCACGCGCAGCGCGACCCGGCGCGGCGCGAGGATCTCGCGGCGCGGGCTTGGCTCTCCACGCGGCCCCTCTTGATCCGCGGGCCGCACGACAAGGTTGACGAAGTTCGCGGCGATGCGCTTGCCGTCGGCGTCGACCAGCTCCATCACGATCGCGCCGGCCAGGTTGCGCAGGGCGGGAACCGTCATGCGGATCGGCTCCTGATCGACCACCCGATAGCGCTGCCAGCGCACCGGTTTGGGAGCGGCCTGCATGTTGACTTCGCCGCCCAGGTCGTTCACGGCCACCAGCGAAGCGTTCAGCGTCGGCGGATCTTCGCGGTCTGAAAAATGGCTGACGAAAACCGGCAGGCTGATCTTGCTGTCAGGCTCGGCGACGATCACCGGCGGCGCGTCGAAGCCCACGAAATCCTCGCCTTGCAGGTCGGCGACCTTCATGCCCGCCGCGAAGGCGTCATAGCCGAACTCCTTCGGTGAGCGGTCGTAGTTGTAGAGGCCGTTGTGCTCGAACTCGATATCGGTGAGCTCGGTGTAGATATAGCCCTGAATCTTCTGATGCCGCCGCAACTGCGTCGTCAGGTAGCGAAAGCCCCAGGAAATATCGCGGTCGCCGCCGCCGGCCGACACCGCGCCGTATTCGGAGTTGATCAACGGCGCCGTATCTTGCTGATGGCCCGGCACGTAGTTGAACGGCGAGCCGGGGTGCGTATTCTCAACCACTTCGTCGATGTGGGCGCGCGCCCGCTCGTAGTCGTCGATGTAGAAGTGCCAGGAGTTCAGATCGGTCTTGACGTGGTCGCGTTTGTCGGCCGAGTTGTCTTCCACCAGCCGCGAGGGGTCGATGCGCTCTTTCACTTCGTGCCACATCGCTTGCACCCACTGCTGGGTGTCGGTGTTCTGCGCGTAGTCCTGGCCGTAGTCGCGTCCGCTGCCCAGTCCCCAGGTCTCGTTGAACAGACACCAGGCGATGATCGCGGGGTGGTTGCGGTCGCGCTCGATGACGCCGCGCATGGTGGCCTCCCAGGCTTGGCGGGCTCCGGCGTTCTGCTCCCAGGTGTTCGGCATGTCCTGCATGATCAGCATGCCGACATGGTCGGCCCAATAGAGCCGCCGGGGCTCGTCGGGCTTGATGTGAATGCGCAGGAAGTTGAGGCCGGCGGCTTTCGCCAGCTCCATGTCGTGCTTCATGAACGCGTCGCTGGGCGCGGTATAGATGCCTTTGGGATTGAACGATTGATCGAGCGCTCCGCGCAGATAGACCGGCTTGCCGTTGAGCAGCACCGACTCGTAGGGCAGATCGCCGTAGACGCCGCGCCCGATCGTGCGCAGCCCAAAGTAGCTGTCGACCGCATCCGCCGGGCCTTCGACGCCCGACAGCTCGACATGCACGTCGTAGAGTTGCGGATCCTGAGGCGTCCACAAACGCGGATTGGCGACGGCCAGGTCGGTTTCGAAGCTGCCGCTGCCGCCGCTCAGGTTCAGCGCGCCCTGTTGCGCCGCGACCGACGCATCGGGCGACGAAATGCGCACGTTGGCGGTGCCGTCGGGGCCGGCGGCTTCCAGCGATACGTGCACCAGCCAGGAATCGCCGCGCTGCTCCGGCACCAGCGACAACCGCGAGACGTAGCTCGCCGGGCGCGCTTCGAGCCACACCGTCTGCCAGATGCCGCTGGTGAAGGTGTACCAGCGAGCCACCTGCTTGCCGGTCGGCAGGTTGCGGTCGGTGGGGTCGAAGACGCGCGCCACCACGGTCGCCTCTTCGCCCGGCTTGACGAAATCGGTGACGTCGAGCGCAAACGGCGTATAGCCGCCTTCATGACGGCCCGCCTCCTTGCCGTTGATCCAAACGATGGTTTCCCAGTCCGCGGCTTCAAAGCGCAGCCAGACGTGGCGTTCGCCCCAGCCGCTGGGGACCGCGATCTGGCGGCGATACCAGCCGATCTGATGCCCGCTGGTGTCGTGGATGCCCGACAGCTCGCTTTCCCAACAGAACGGCACCGTGATGTGGCGGTCGAAGCCGGCGGCGGCGGGCTTCCACCAGCCTCCGGCGACTCCTTCGTCGAGATCGTCGAAACGGAATTCCCAGGGGCCGTTCAACGTGAGCCAATCGCCGCGCTGAAACTGGGGCCGTGGATGCTCGGGCTTCGGTACCTCGGGCACGACTGCGGGCCCCGCGCACGACAGCAACATGGCTATCGCGAGCCCCGTGAATACGCCTAGCCGTCTGCTCATGCCGTCTAGGGTACCAACAGGCCGAGCCGGGTTGGAGCAAGCCGCATGCCGGCCGCGATGCCCGGCCGCGCCCCGCCGACGCCCCACAAACCGGCGGCAGTCTAGGTTCGTGGGGGGAATTCGGTTAGAATTCGACCTAGACACCAGTCCACCATGAAACTTGGCATCGATTTTGGAACGACCCGGGTTGTCGCCGCGGCGGTCGACCGCGGCAACTATCCGGTAATCCAGTTTGAAACCTGCGACGACGCGATCACCGACTGGTACCCGCCTCTGATCGCGGTGTGCGGCGAGGAGCGGCTCTACGGTTGGGACGCTTTCGCACGCCAGGGGGACCGCGCCTGGACCATCATCCGCTCGATCAAGAAGCTGCTTTCCGAAAGCGGCCCGCACACCCAGATCGAGGTGGCCGGCCACGCCTGGCCGTTGCACCAGTTGCTCGAGGAACTGACCGCCAACTTCAAAGACAGCCTGCTGACGCGCTCGAACGCGCCGGGCGGCCCCGGCACGCCGCTGGAGATTTATCTGGGCGTGCCGGCCAACGCCAACAGCAACCAGCGCTTTCTGACGACCGAGGCGTTCCGGGCCAGCGGTTTCGAGGTTTTGGGCCTGCTCAACGAACCGTCGGCGGCGAGCATCGAGTTCAGCCACCGCCATCGCGAGACGCTGGCGTCGAAGGAAAGCGCCGTGCTGGTGGTGTACGACTTCGGCGGGGGCACCTTCGACGCTTCGCTGGTGCGGCTGGAAGGGCATACCCACACCGTGCTCGGCAGCGAGGGGATCGTGACCCTGGGGGGCGACGATTTCGACGACATTCTGGCTGAGATGGCGCTCGACGCCGGCGGCGTGGGCTCCCAACAACGCGAGGAGATGACGCAGTCGGAATTGTTCCGGCTGGAGCAGCAGTGCCGCGAAAAGAAGGAAGCGGTCACGCCGAATTCGCGCAAGATCGTGATCGAGCTCGACGGTGTGCGCGAAGGCTGGGGCGAGGTCGCCGTGCCGGTGAAGGACTTTTACGAGCGCTGCCAGCCGCTGGTGGAGGAAACGCTGAGGGTGGTCGAGGACCTGCTCTCGCGGCGGGGCTTTCACCCGGGGACGGGCGAATCCGAAGGCCAGCGGCTCGATGCGGTGTATGTGGCGGGAGGCGGCAGCGAACTGCCGCTGGTGCCGCGTGGTTTACGCGAGCGCTTCGGGCGGCGCGTGCGGCGTTCGGTCCACGGCCATCTGACCACGGCGATCGGCCTGGCGATCCAAGCCGACGAATCGGCCGGGTACGTCTTGCGCGATCGCTTCACGCGTTACTTCGGAGTCTGGAGGGAGTGGGACGACGGCAGCAAGATCGCCTTCGACCCGCTGTTCACCAAGGAGACGCCGTTGCCGGGGCCGCGGGAAGAGCCGCTGGCGATCCGGCGGCACTACGTGCCAGTGCACGACGTGGGGCACTTCCGCTATCTCGAGTGCAGCCACCTTTCCGAGTACGGCCAGCCCACCGGCGAAATTACGCTGTGGGACGAGATCCGCTTTCCGTTCGACCCCGGGCTGCAGGGGTGCGCCGATCTGCAAGCGGTCGGCGTGACGCGGTCGCAACACGCCGCTGGCCAGCATATCGAAGAGGCTTACACGTGCGACGCGGGCGGATCGCTGGCGGTGACGATCACCAACCACAGCGGCGGCTACTTGCGACGGTTCAAGCTGGGCCGCTGGGGCGCGAGCGGGCAGACCATCCAGCCGGCGAAGCAAGCGCGGCGGCGCAAGAAGCGGGCCACCGCGGGCTAGTCCCGGGCTGGAACGTATGCGACAAGCGCCGGCGCAGAGCCGGTTTCCCGATTATTTTTGTGTAGGCTTTGCGGCCGGCTGCGACTCGGTGATCGGCGCCGGGCGGTCGATGGGCGCGACCTTGTTCTTCTTGTTGCCCAGCAGCTTGCCGATGGATTGCTGCAGGCGGGTGAAAATCTGGTCGGGGGTCTTGGAGGCGTCGATTACGGTGAACCCATAGGTATCGACCATGCTGTCGAGAGCGCGGATGAGCCGCTCCTGGTATTTGACGAAGCTTTCGTAGCGGTCGCGGCCGAACGGCGTGTCCATGCCGCTTTCCCAATAGTCGAAGGCGCCGCGGCCGATGAGCACGCGGGCGACCAGATCCTCGACGGGGGCGCGCAGGTAGTAGACGGCGTGGGGGGCCAGCGCGAAGCTGGCGGCGTCCTCGATCCAGCGGCGGTCCTGGCCGCGGGCGATGGCGCGGGCGATGATCGAAAAAATGTAGCGGTCGGTGAGCACGACGAAGCCGGCCCGCAGCGCCGGGACGATCTCGTTTTCGAGGCGATCGGCGAAGTCGGTGGTGTAGAACAGGGTCATCGTGACCGGGCCCAGGGTATGGCCGCGCTTGGCCTCCTGGATGCCCTTGCGGGCCAGCGCCGAGCGCGCCATGCCGGTCTGCACCACGGCGTAGCCCTGCGCCTCGAGCCAACTGCGCAGGCGTGTCACCTGCGTCGAACGGCCGACCGAGTCGGGCCCTTCAACGACGATCAACTTCCCTTGCAACTCCGACGTTTCCACGCCGGGCAGCGGGTCGTCATAGAACTGTAGCGGTGTGGGGGAACTCATGGGGAGCGGCCACCGGAACTCGCAAAATGTCGTTGCGCAGGGACTCGCCGATGGTTTCGACGACGATGCCGCGCATCTGCTGCTGCTGGTCTTCGATCGATAAGGTGGCGTCGATGACGTGAAAGCCCATCTCCGCGCTCATTGCCTCGTATTCATCGAGGATGCGGCTCTGGAAAATGCGGAAGCTCTCCTCGACGTCGCGGCTGAGGTTGAGATCCATGCCGGCCTCGTAATATTTGAGGGCCGCGCGCCCGCCCAGGATGCGGTTGAGCGCCACGTCGAGCGGTACGCGGAAATAAAACGCCAGGCTGGGCCGCACAGCGAAGCGATAGACGTTGCGAACCCATTTGCGGCTGACGCCCCGCGCTACGTCGCGCGCGAACGCGGTATAGGCGTAGCGGTCGGCGCAGACGATGGCGCCGGCCTTCAACAGCGGAATGATGTAGCGCTCCAGACGGTCGGCGAAGTCGGTGGAGTGGATCAGGCTGAACGTCGTCGGGGTGAACATCTGCTTCTTCTTGCCCCGCCGCGTGGTGCCTCGCACCAGCTCCGACGAATTCCACTCGCTGAAGGCTACCGCGAGGTTCTGTGAGCGCAGCCACTGGCTCAGCAGCGAAAGCTGTGTCGATTTGCCGGAGCCGTCGATGCCCTCGACAACGATCAGCTTTCCCTTGTAGCGATTGGGGGCGAGAGGAGAAGCCATCAGGAACCGTCAGGAAGAAACCGCTAGTATATCATCTGACTTATGCCGCGATACGGAGCTGTCGACATCGGCAGCAACTCCATTCGCATGCAGATTGCCGATGCCTCGTCGGGCGGCCCGCACCAGATCCTTGCCGAAGGCCGCCAGGTGACGCGGCTGGGCGAGGGGGTTTTCCGCGGCGGCGAGCTAACCCCCGAAGCCACGGCGATCGTTTTCCAGTTCTTGGCCCGCGCCGCGCGGCAATTCGCCCGGCAGCAGGTCGCCGCGGTGCGAGCCGTGGCGACCGCGGCAGTGCGCGACGCCTACAACCGCGACGCTTTCCTGGAGGAGGCTTCGCGGGCGTTGGGCTCGGCGGTGGAGGTCATCTCCGGCCAGGAGGAAGCGCGCTTGATCCACAGCGGTGTGCAAAGCCGCTGGCCGCATCCGCAAAAGACCATTCTGATCGTCGATGTGGGCGGGGGCAGCGCGGAGTTCATCGTCAGCCGGGGCGGCAAGATCGAGGAAGCCTACTCGCAAAAAATCGGGGCGGTGCGGCTGACGGAAGTCTTTTTGAAACAGGATCCGCCCAGCCGCCTGGAGCTGCGCCAGCTCGAGGAATACATCGAAGAAAAGCTGGCGCCGATCGCGCGGCGTCTCGACGAGCAGCGGCCGCAGCGCACGATCGCCACCTCGGCGACGGCGGCGGCGGTGGCCTGCGCTCTGCACCGCGTGCCGCGAGCGCAGCGCGACCTGGCCGACCGGCTGCGCATTGCGCGGTCGGGACTGCGCGAGCTATTCCGCGACCTCGCCTCGAAAACCCTTGAACAGCGCCGCCAGGTGGCCGGGATCGGACCGCGGCGCGCCGAGGTGATCGTGCCCGGCTGCGCCGTGCTGTGGCGGGTGCTGCACGACTGCCACCTCCCGTCGCTGTTTTACTCGCGCGCCGGTGTGCGCGACGGGATCATCGCCGACTTGGCGCTTCGCGGCGTGGGAGGCGAGTTGCCGCAGCTTGACGGCGATCAGCTCCGCGTCGTGCGCGAGATGGCCCGCCGCTACCGCGTCTCGCTCAAGCACGGCGACAACGTCGCGCTGCTGGGCCGGCAACTGTTCGCGGGGCTCGGCGCCTGCCACGGGCTGCCCGCCAGCGACGGCAAGCTGCTGCAGGCGGCTGCCTACTTGCACGACATTGGTCATTTCATCAGCGATACCCGCCACCACCGGCACTCCTACTACGTCGTGGCGAACTCGGATCTGCCGGGATTTACCGACCGCGAGCGGCTGGTTATCGCGCATCTTTGCCGCTACCATCGCAAGTCGCTGCCAGGCCCGCAGCATGCCAGCTATAAGGAACTCAGTGCGGCCGAAAAGAAGACTGTACGCTGCCTTACTCCGCTGTTACGAATAGCTGACAGTCTGGACCGCGGGCACCAGCAAAGAGTCCGCTCGGTGGAGGTAAAAAGCCGCCCCAGCGGCGTCGTGATTTACCTGGAATCGACTGAAAAGACGGACCTTGAGGTATGGGCCGCGCAGCAGGCCGGAGGCGCCTTCCAGCAGACCTTCGGGCAGCCCCTGGTTGTGTTACGAAAAGGGTCTGAATCGCGCGGTTTTGCGTGACAGTTCCACGGCGAATGTTGCACAATGGTTGCCAACGGGGAGCCCTCATGATGAAGCCCGAGGCTGCCAAGAACATCGCGGAGTACGCGTCGTTGCAAGCGGCGACGCGGCTGGACCGGGTCGCCTACCAGATGGGCGTATTGCGCAAATCGAAGAGCCCCGAGACGGTGCACGAGTTGCGCGTGGCGATCCGGCGATTCATGGGCTGCCTGCACGTGTATCCACAGTTTTTTCCCGCCAAGGAATCCAAGAAGATCCGCAAGCGGTTGAAGAAGGTGATGAAGGCCGCGGGCGAAGTACGCGACCGCGACATCGCTCTACATCTGGGAAAACAGGCGGATCTGCCCAAGGATAGTCCGGTGATCGACGGACTGCGCCGGGAACGAAAGCAAGCCGCGAAAGGGCTGACGGGGAGTCTGCAACCGTGGTCCAAGCGCAGCGTCTTTCCAAAGTGGCGCCGCAAGCTCTGCCTGTCTTGACAACGTATGGCTGCACCAAAACCCGATTTGTTGTGGGATGAGTCGAAGCCGGCGGCGGAATGCGCCCGGCAAGTGCTGCCGAAGCTTGCTGCCGACTTCTTCAACCAGGGACGCACCATCGTCGGATCTGCTCCCTCGGTCGAGGATCTCCATCAGCTCCGTCTGACCGTCAAGCGCTTCCGGTATGCGCTGGAGCTGTTCCGGCCCTGCTACGGCAGCGGCCTGGAGCAGCGCCTGGAAGCCCTTAAGCGCATGCAGGACCACCTCGGGGCAATGAACGACTGCGGCGCGACGACGGCGCTGGTGCAGGCCAGCCTTGCGGAGGCGCCGGGCAGCGCCGAGTTCCTGGAGTTTCTCAGCAAGCGCGGGGACGAGGAGCGCAGCAACTTTCTGCGCCACTGGCGGGAAACGTTTGACGCCGCCGGGCAGGAAACCTGGTGGATCGAGTACCTGACACGGCCGGAAACGATCGGCTCGGGCCGAGCGCGAGGACAGTCCGAAGCGGCGTCCGACCTCACTCTGAAAAAGACCGCCAACGGCTAGAGTTCCGGTTCGCACGGAATTCTTACTTCCCCAGGCCGAGGCTGGTTCAATTTTCCGCAAGCAAACAGTCTCGGCGTTGAGCAGGCCTTGCATGGTTTGTCCACTCCACTATTCCCGCTATACTCCAATCAGGAATGGCTCCCATGGCTTCTGCTCCCGGCCAGGTATCGGTTGACGCGCTGCGAGGCAGAAGTTTCTCGTTTTACCCGGCGATCCGCAACATCGAGCACAACGAATGGACGCTCGACGAGGAAAACTGGTCGGAGCTGCGCGTAGCCAATCGCAAAGACGGCTACCAGCTCTGGATTCCGCGCAACTACGTCGGTAGCATCAGCAGTTCCGACTCGCCGGTGCTGATTGTGGGCCTGAACCGCGAGCTGGAAGTGAAGGCGGGCGCGGTGTGGCCCTATCGCCGTACCGTGATCGAGATGCCCGGGCCGCGGCAGCGTCCCGCCGATGCGCCGCCGGAACCTTCGTCGGCGCCGGGCCAGCCCACCGCCGGCCTGGGTGCCGCGGAATCGAATGTCGGCCGCTTCCTGGCCAGTTCGTTGGTTGTGGGCGTGCTGGCCTGCCTGTTCGTGGTGGTATTCGCCTCCGGTGGTAACCCGTTCGCCCTTCCCAAATGGTTTCGGCCCTCGACCCAGACCAGCGACCAACGCTATCTCGGGCTGGGCGTTTCCGACAGCTATCACGACGTGCTGCTCAAGCTGGGAAAGCCCGAAGCCGAGCAATGGATCTCGTCGGAAGGGGCGGAGATTCAGTTCGAGCTGCTGCACTACCCGGCGCGTTCCTATACGGTCGTGATGATGGGGACCAGCCGTTCGGAATCGCACTATATCGGGGCTTTGCACGAACCTTCGCGGCAGATTCTGGACACCGCCAAGCTGCCCAGCGGTGGTTCGACGGCGTCGATGTTGAAGAACCTGCCTCGTTACTAGCGCCGAGTTTGTTGCAAGCGACGGGCTTGCTCGGCGGGTTTCCGTGCATTGGCTGACCTGGTTTCCCTGGCTTTGGTGTTGATTCGGCCCGCCGGCTTACCAGGCTGCGGAAAGACTTCATTCGGGCCCGGCGGCGGTACCCCAGCAGCACGGCCTCGGTAGCTTGGGGCCTTACGTTGCGACGAATCGCGACGCGGCAAACCTGGAGGTTCACGCCACGGCTGCGGTTCTTGGATTCTCTGCCTGGTGGTCCTGCAGGCTCAGCTTGGCCTCGGCTAACCCTCTTGGGTACTCTTTCCGCAGCCTGTTACGCCCGCGGCTCCGCTGATGCTGGTCTTGTTTTGCGGCGCGCGGTCGTTCTATATACTGAAGTGGACCTACCCAACCGGCTCCAGCCGCCGTCCATACAGATATGCAATCCGAGGTGTCCGCCATGGAGGTTTCCTCCCCCGAAACGCGATCTGCGCCAGCCTGGAGGGCCTGGGTTGGCTGGACGGCGGCCATCCTGATGGCCGCGCTCTGGCTGGTCGCAGGAACGTGGAAGCTCAGCGATTTGAGCGGATTTCAGGTCAAGTTGACGCAAATGCTGGTGCCGGTCGGGCTGAGCATGCCGGCCACGCTGGCGCTGGTGGTCAGCGAGCTGACGGCCGGGATTCTGCTGCTGGTGCCGGCCTGGCGCCGTCTGGGCGGGCTGTTTTCGGCGGCCCTGTTGATCGTGTTCATGGCCTACGTGGCGTTCAACTACGGCCCGCTGCAAGGCGCCGACTGCAGTTGCTTCCCATGGGTCAAGCGCGCGGTGGGTCCGGTGTTCTTCTGGACCGACGGCGCCATGGTGGCGCTGGCCTTGTTGGCGGCGTGGTGCTCACGGCCTCCTGCCCGGCTGCGGCAGGCCGCGATGGCGCTGGCCGGCATCGTCGCCATGACCGGAGTGACGTTCGCCGTGGAGCAGGCGGCGCCGCCGTCCGCGGCCGGCGAGTTGCCCACCGTGATCCAGGTCTCCGGCGGCCAGCTCGACATCAGCAAGGGTCCGGTCTTCCTCTATTTCTTGAACCCCACGTGCATGCACTGCCTCGACGCCGGCATCGCCATGTCGAAGTACCACTGGAAGGCGACCTTTGTCGGCATTCCTACCCAAGATTTCGATTTCGGGCCGCAGTTCGTCAGTGACGCCAGCTTGAAGGACGTAAAACTCTCGCCCGAATTGGACCGCCTCAAGGCGGTGTTTCCGTTCGAAGACGTTCCCTACGGCGTAGCGCTGCAGGACGGCAAGGTGGTCGCGCAACTGCACTTTTTCGACGAGCCCGATCTGGGCGCGAAGCTGCGTGAAATCGGCTTCGTCGAATAGCCGCCCCTCGCCGATTCGCTAAGATACGGGGCGTTGCCCCTGCCGCGGAAAATTCCCGTCAAAATCAGCTCGGAAGCGGCCGGCTACATCAGCTTTACGCCGGTTGCGCGCCAGGAGCTCGACCCCGGCGAACTGGTCGAGCGAATCCTGGGTGTCACCGGCAAGCGGCCCTCGCGCATTCGCGACATCCTTTCGCGCGGCTCGTTCGCCAGCGGCAGTTCGCGGTACCGCTGGGAAGGGTTTGAGGCCAACAGCGCCGAGCTCGACACGCTGCTCGCGCGCTTTCCCGACGATGAGCCCGGCCGGACTTTCGATGCCTCTCGCTGCACCAAGGTGGTCTTTCAGGGCCGCCGCGGAGGTTTGGAATTGGAGGCCGAAACCGCCTCCCGGCGCCGCCTGTTCCAGCGGAGGAGCTTTTGGGAGGCCCTGCTGGCCCTCGTGGATTCCGTCCGCCCGGAGTATCAGCGCTACTCTTATTCCGACCAGGCAGACGTTTACACGGTGAAGCTACCCCTGGAGACCCTGCTGGGCCATACCCGCCTGTTGAAATACCGGGGGATCGCCGAGGAACTGCGGATGCTCGCGCCGGAGACGGCTGAGGTGTTCGTCAGGCGCTGAGGAGTTTGCCCAGGCGCTTGGCTGTGAGGTTGGCCTGGGAGAGCGCGGTGGCCGGCTGGTGCGCCCGGAATCGCTGCTCGGAGCCGCAGGGATGACAGGCTGCGGATCCATTCAGGCCCGGCAATGTACCCCTGCTGCAAGGCCTCGGTGGCGTGGGGCCCTACGTCGCGACGAATCGCGACGCGGCAAACCTGGAGGTTCGCGCCACGGGGTGCGGTTTTTTGATTCTGTGCCTTTCGGCCCGCCGCGGAGAGCGGCGCATGGCTTGGCCCCGTTTCCACAGCTTGAGGCTGCGCGGCCCATGGTTGTTCTGGGCGGCCCCAGGTGCCTGGTGTTTTCCCCACGCGTCTCAGCGCAGGCTCACGCCTGCGGCTCTGAGTGCGATTGCACGCAGTCCCGCGTGTTCCCTTCACGCCCTCGCCTGCACTTTCTGCTTGACTGCGATTCTATATTTCTGTAAATATAGAAGTATGGAAACGCAAGTGCCTGACACAGCCGTTGCCCGCTACGCCGATATGTTTGCGGCGATGGGCACCGAGGCGCGGCTGCGGGCGATGCGCCTGCTGCTGTCGGCGCACCCGGAGGGCATGGTGGTGGGGGACATCCAGAGCGAACTAGAGATCCCGGCCTCTACTCTGTCGCATCACCTCGACAAGCTGAAAAACGAAGGGCTGGTGAACGTTCGTCGCGAGCGCCAGTTTCTGTGGTACTCGGCGAACACCTTGGCATTGGCCGATTTACTGAGTTTTCTCTACGCCGAATGCTGCTCGCGCAACCGGGCCATCGAGCCGTCGTCGATTGTGCATGTGATCGAGCGGCCGCGTCCGGCCGATTCCGGGGGCCCGGTTGATTGAGCGCCGTCTCGGCGAGTGATGAACGACAACCAGGAAAACAGGAGATTCTCCATGAGCACCTTTGACACCCAAGACACGGCTGCCACCAAAGATACGGCTGGCACCCAAGATGCGGCAAGCCTCAAAGACAGCGTCAAACAGCGCTACGGCCAGGCGGCGCAGCGCGTTCGCGATGGGCAGGCCGCCACCTGCGACGGGTCGGAGTTTCACGGCAGTTGTTGTGGGCCGTCGCTGGCTACGGTTCAGATCGGCTCGATTACGGGAAATCTGTATGCCGCCGATGAGGCGTCGGAGGTGCCGGCCGCGGCGCTGCTGGCCTCGCTGGGTTGCGGCAATCCCACGGCGCTGGCCGAGTTGCACGCCGGCGAAACGGTGCTCGACCTGGGTTCGGGCGGCGGCATCGACGTGTTTCTGTCGGCCCGGCGCGTGGGCCCCGAGGGCAAGGCCTACGGTCTGGACATGACCGACGAGATGCTCGAACTGGCGCGCGAGAACCAGAAGAAAGCTGGCGTTGCGAACGTCGAGTTTCTCAAGGGCGAGATGGAGGAGATTCCGTTGCCCGACCAGGCGGTGGACGTGGTCATTTCCAATTGCGTCATCAACCTAGCCGCCGACAAGGGCCGTGTGCTGGCGGAGGCTTTCCGGGTGCTGCGGCCGGGCGGCCGTCTGGCGGTGTCCGATATCGTGGTGCGCGGCGAGGTGCCTGGCGAAATCCGCCGTAACGTCGAGTTGTGGATGGGCTGCGTGGCCGGGGCGCTGGAAGAATCGGACTACCGCGCCAAGCTTGTCGCCGCCGGGTTTAGCGACATCGAGATCGAGCCGACCCGCGTCTACCAGGCCGAGGACGCCCGCGAGTTTTTGACCTCGGCGGGGATCGCGTTCGAGCCGTTCGCCGAACAGGTGGATGGCAAGTTCATGAGCGCGTTTGTGCGCGCCCGCAAGCCCGCGACAATAGCGCGCTAGGTGCTTCCCGCCCGTGTCGGACGCAGCGGCGACTCGGCCCCGCCGGGGACGGACGCCGCCGCCGAACCCTTGCCGCACCGGGATCAATCCTGTAGCATTGGCAGCGGGAGAAACCGGCATGTTCAGGATTTGTCTGCGACTGGCGTTTTTGAGTGTGGCCGTTATGGCCGCAACAAGCTGGGTCACTCTGCGCGCCGCCGACGACTCGGTCGACCCGACGTTTCTCTACCGCCGTCTGGATCAAGTGTCGCCCGCCGCCTCGGAGTTGACGTCGGCGACCTGCCGCTACAAGCCGCTGTTCGGAGCCGGCGACTCCCAGGCCAGTGTGCTCAAGGGCATCGCGCGCTTCGGCGAGATCGATGTGGATGGCGGCGGCGCGAGCGCCCGCGTCGCTTATCCGGCCGAGGAGCAACTGTACTTCGTGCTGGAAGGGCGCGGCATCTTGCACTATGGCTCCGAGGAGCACCCGCTGGAGCCCGAGGACTTCCTCTACCTGCCGCCCGGCGTCGAGCACAGCGTCTCCAACCCGCAGGGCGGGCCGCTGCGCATTCTGGTGATGGGCTATCACATTCCCAAGGGCGACAAGATCACCTCTGCCGACAAGGTGCGGATCGCCAACACCCGGCTGGCGAAAGAACAGACTGTTGGCGGCCACCCGTCTTCCTCGCTCTACCAACTCCTGGTAGGCGACGTGAACAGCAAGCGCGACGTGATCGCCGCGGGGCATGTCGTGACCAGCCTGTTTCTGATGGACATCGCCCCGGGAGGGACCAACCATCCGCACCACCATGCCCACGAAGAGGAGATCTACCTGCTGCTCGAGGGCAAGGGCGACATGGTCGCCGGCGGCGGCGTGGATGGGGTCGAGGGCAGGCATCCGGCGACGCCCGGGGACGCCTATTTCATTCGCATGAACGCGACCGTGGGCTTCTATGCGGACAACAGTCCGGGTGCGGGGCATGCCCGTATTCTGGCAGTCCGCTCGCTCTACCCGGGGCGCTGACCGCGCGGGCAAGGAACCTGGCCGGGGGGATCCGGTTCGAGCGGGTCTCACAAGCGGGGCCGGCGGGTTTGCCCGAGGCCGCTCGCCACGCCTTGCGGCAATTCGACACGGCCCGAGCCGAAAAAGCCGGCCGGAGGCGGGGAGGGCAGCAGGGTGGGCGGGCCATGATGGGCGGCGGTTGATTGGACCGCTAGGCCGGCCGCTGGGGCGGGAATCGGTACTAAAAAACCGAACTTCCCGTGACTTGCTCATAACAAACGACTTGCTTCCCCATAGGGGGGTGTGTTATCTGTTAAGAGCCCGCCACAGAACCGCGTCGGTTGCGCGCCGCGAATCCTCAATGACGGTCAGCATCGTTATTCCCCATAGGAACCGCTGTGTCCTCCTGGAACGGCTGTTGCAGAGTATCGCTGCGCAGCGTCTGCCCGAAGGAGTGGTTCTGGAGACCGTGGTCGTCGATAACGGCTCGCAGGACAACTCGGTCGAGACGGCCCGCCGCGCTGGCTGCCGGGTCCTGGAACTGGGTAGTAACGAAGGCGTCAGCCGGGCGCTCAATAGAGGTATCCAGGCAGCCACAGGGCAATGGATCGGCTTGATCAACAACGACGTGGAGCTGGAACCCGAGTGGACGGTGGGGCTGCTCGATGCGTTGTCTTCGGCGGAGGCGGCTTCGGGAAGCACGCTGTGGTTTGCGACGGGCAAAACCCTCAACGACCAGAACCGCAGCTTCATCGACGGTGCCGGTGACGCCATCTGCCGGGGAGGCGCTTCCTGGCGGCTGGGCCATGGCCGGGCCGATGGGCCATTGTTCGACGCGGCCCGGCAGACCTATTTCCCGTCGGCCACCGCGGCCTTGTTCCGGCGCGAGTTTTTTGAGCGGATCGGCGGCTTGGAAGAAGCGTTTTTCGCCTATCTGGAAGATATCGACTTGGGATTGCGCGCAGCCATCGAAGACTTGCCGGGCCTCTATGTGCCCGCCGCGGTGGCGTATCATCGGGGCAGCGCCACGGCGGGCGTGTGGAGCGGCCCGTCGGTGGAATGGATGACCTGCCACCAGCTACTGCTGCTGGCCAAGTTCTACCCGGCGCGGCTGTTGCTGCGGTTTCTGCGGCCCATCCTGGCGGCGCAACTGCTGTGGGCGACGCTGGCGATGTCGCGCGGGCGCACGGCGCACTGGGCGCGCGGCTTCTGGCGCGGGCTGCGGGGTTTTTCGCGGCTGCGGCGGGCTTCGGAGTCGATCCGCAGCCATGGCGAGCGGCTCGACGGCGTGCTGTGCGCGATGGAGGCCGAGATCGCCCGGGTGCAGCAGGCGACGCGTTGGGATACGTACTGGCGCTGGTATTTCAGGCTGGCGCCGCTGGCGGAGAAACGCGCATGAGCCAATCTGTCGCGGTGGTCGTGGTCAGCTACAACTCGGCCGGGGAACTCGGCCCCTGCCTGGCCGCGCTGCGACAGTACGCCTGGAAAGACGGCGCGGGCCCGGCGGCGGAAATTGTGGTTGTCGACAACGGCTCGGCCGACCGCAGTTGCGAGACGGTGGAAGCGCAAGCGCCCTTCGCCCGGCTCATCCGCAATGGGTCGAATCGCGGATTTGCGGCGGCGGTCAACCAGGCTGTGCGGGCGACCTCGAGCCCACTGGTGCTGCTGCTCAATCCCGACGCGATCTTGGAAACCGGGCTCGACGAGCTGGCGCGGGTTTTCGAAACGCCGCAGGTGGGTGCCGCCGGCGGCCGGTTGCTGGACCCTTCGGGCCAGTGGCAGCGCGGTTTCAACGTGCGCGCGTTCCCGACGCCGGGGGCGCTGGCGCTGGAAGTGCTGCTGGCCAACCGGCTGTGGCCGGGCAACCCGGTCAACCGGCGTTATCGCCTGCTGGGCTTCGACCCGCAGCGCGAACAGGATGTGGATCAGCCCGCGGGGGCGTTTTTGATGTTTCGCCGCGAGGTTTGGGAGAAGCTCGGCGGCCTGGACGAGACGTTCCACCCGGTGTGGTTCGAGGACGTCGATTTTTGTCTGCGCATCCGGCAGGCGGGGCTGCGTATTCGGTACGTCCCCGGGGCTGTTGCGAGGCACAGCGGAGGCCACTCGGTCCGGCCAACGCCGGTGCAATTTCGGCAGCTTGCTTGGTATGGTAGTTTTTTGCAGTTTTGTCACAAACATTATTCCGCTGGGACGTACCGTGGGCTGCAGGCAGCCACCGCGGCCGGATTGTGCATGCGGTGGAGCGCCTGTTGGTGGGGAGCGGGCGGTCGCGACGAGCGGGAGGCCTATGGGAGCGCGTTGAGAATGGTGATGGGATCACAGGCGGCCCGCGACTTGGGAACGAATGTGGGCGCCGCGCCGATTGTTGAATCCTGATCGAGTTGAAGTTCATGGCTGAAAAAGATCTCGTCTCCGTGACGATCGTCACCTACAACAGCGGGCGTTTTATACGCCGCTGCCTGGAGTCCGTGCTCGAGCAACGCTACCCGCGGCTGGAGGTGATCGTCGTCGATAATGCATCGACCGACGGCACACCCGACATCCTGGAGCGATTCGAAAAGCTCTGCACGGTAGTCTACAACGAGGAAAACATCGGGTTTGCCGCCGCACAGAACCAGGCCATCGGGCTCTCGCGCGGGGATTGGGTGCTGACGCTCAACCCCGACGTGCTGCTGCTGCCGACCTTCGTCGCCAGCCTGATGGACACGGCCAAGCTCGACCCGGCGGTGGGCACGCTCTGCGGCAAGCTGCTGATGATCGACGCTTCGTTCCAGATCCCGGACCAGCGTGTGGTCGACTCGACGGGCATCTACTTTACGCCCACGATGCGCCACCTCGACCGCGGCTGCCTGCAGACTTACAACGGTCATTTCCGCGAATACGAGTATGTGTTTGGCGCGACGGCCGCCGCGGCCTGCTACCGCCGGAAAATGATCGACGATATTTCCGTCGACAACGAGTTTTTCGACCCCGACTTTTTCACCTACCGCGAGGACGCCGATGTCGCTTGGCGGGCGCAACTGCTGGGCTGGAAGTGCCTCTACGACCCCAATGCCAGCGGCTATCATGTGCGCAAGCTGCGGCCGGGCATGCGGCGTTTTCTGCCGCCCGAGATCAACATGCACTCGGTGAAGAACCGCTTCCTGATGCGGTTGAAGAACATCACCATGGGCGTCTACCTGCGCAATTTATTGCCGATCACGCTGCGCGACGCCGGTATTCTGGGCTACTGCCTGCTGGTGGAGCGCTCGTCGCTGAAGGCGTTTTACCTCCTATTGCGCGACGGGCAGCGGGTGCTGGCCAAGCGGCGCGTGATCCAACAGCGGCGCCGCGTGGACGACGTCTATATGAAGCAGTGGTTCCGCTTCCGCCCGGTTAGCCTGCCGCTGACGGTTCCCGAGGAGCAGCCCGCGCCGGTTCGGTTGGCCAAGGGCGCCAGCTCTTAGCACGTTGCCCGTTCCCCCGGAATCGCAAAGAGGCTCGCCGCCGGACGGCGACGGCGGGCTGGAGCGCTCGTTTCCAGCCATGAAGATCGCCCTGCTGGGCACGCGCGGCATCCCCGCCAACTACGGGGGCTTCGAGACGTTCGCCGAGGAGCTCTCGACGCGGCTGGCGGCTCGCGGCCATCAGGTCACCGTTTACTGCCGCAGCAACAACGTCGGCCGCGTGGCGAGCCCCTATCGCGGCGTCCGGCTGGTGGTGCTGCCGACGATTCCCCACAAGTACCTCGACACTCTCGCGCATACGTTTCTCTCGACGCTGCATCTGCTGTTGCGGCGTTTCTCCGTGGTGCTCTACTGCAACGGCGCGAACGCCGTCTTCACGCCTTTGCCGCGGCTGCTGGGCATGCCGACCGTGCTCAACGTGGACGGCCTGGAGCGCCAGCGCCGCAAGTGGAATGCCCTGGCGCGCGGCTGGTATCGCCTCTCGGAGCGGCTATCGACCTGGTTTCCCAGCGCGGTCGTCAGCGACGCCGAGGTCATCCGGCGGTATTACGCCGAGACCTACGGCAAGTCGACCCATTGCATCGCCTACGGCGCGGAAACGGGCAAGGTCGACTCGGCCGAGACGCTGGCGCGCTGGGGGCTGCGGCCGGGCGAGTACTTCCTCTACGTCAGCCGCATGGAGCCCGAAAACAACGCGCTGCTGGTGGTACGGGCGTTCGAGGCGACACGCGCCGGCAAGAAGCTGGTGATGGTCGGCGATGCTCCGTACGCGGAGGACTACATCCGGCAGGTGCGGCAGACCAGCGATCCTCGCGTGCTGTTTACCGGGGCGGTGTACGGCCAGGGGTACCGCGAGCTGCAGTCGCATTGCTTCGCTTACATTCATGCGACCGAGGTGGGCGGCACACACCCGGCGCTAATCGAGGCGATGGGGCGGGGATGCGCCGTGCTTTTTCTCGATACGCCCGAAAATCGCGAGGTGGCCGGCGAGGTGGGGCTGGCGTTCCGTCACGACAAGGCCTCGCTTGCCGCCGCGATCGAATCGGTGGCGGGCCTGCCCGAGGACGAGCGGCTCCGGATGGGCTGCGCTTCGCTCGAGTCGGCGCGCCGGCGCTACGACTGGGAGGCGATTGTGGACGCCTACGAGCGCCTGTTTGCCTCTTTGGCGGCTTGAGGTCGGCGCTGAATGGCGTTCTTCACGCGGCGGTGCCGGCGCGCGGCCGGGCATAGCCTGCTTCGATTTGCGCGAGCAGTTCCGTGGGGGGCTGTTCGACCAGGACTCCGTCGCGCAGGCGGAGGTTGACGCCGCCGGCGGCGTTGAGCCGGGGGCCGGGCAGGATGATGCCGATCAGGTTGAGCGGGTCGGCGGCGTTGACGGCGATTTCTTCGCCGGCGGGTTCGGCGCGGCGGACCGCGCGCAGGGCTTCGACCGCCTCGGGCAGGGCGAACTGCTCGCCCCGGAAGGCGTCCACGAAACGGCCTCCGCGAATCTCGCCGCGGGCTTCCATGCGGCGCAGGACCAGCAGCAGATCGCGCCAGGGAGGGGCCAGCGTCTCGCGCTGCAGGATGTCGCGCACGACAACTCCCCAGCGCGCCAGCAGTTGCCGGGCGAAGGCTTCCACCGGGGTCGCGGGGGGACGGCTCGGGAGTTGCTCCGTAATGGATTCTGGATCGTCGTCAGCATTGCGTTCGGGGACAGTCACCGTTTTTCGCGCTTGCGGCGAACTGGCGGTTTCTGGCGATGCTGGGGCGAGCGAAGACGCGGTGACGGTCCCCTTCGGCGCCAGCGGCGTCCAAGTCCGGCTGATACTCGTCTTCCGAGGCGATGACCTCGGCGAGCAACGCCCAGCGGCCCGCCGCGTGGCGGGGGCGGGCGCTGCGTCCGCGGCCTTCGCCCCGGCGGCGTTTGGGGTCCACCAGGGCGCGCAGGTTTTCGAACCCGTCGGCGGTGACCAGGCCGGCCGCGACTAACTCCCACAGGCCATCCTCGACTTCGCTGGGAAGCCGCCGGGTGGCGCGCACCAGGTCGGTGAAGAACGACGCGCCGCGGGCCTCCAGGGCGGCCAGAACGTCGCCGGCCGGGTGCGTTAGCGAGGACGGGGGCGCGGCGGCGCCATTCTCTGGGGGGGAGGCTTGGCTGGCCAGGCCCACCGCGGGTGTTCGCCTGGCGGCGGACGAGGTCGGGGTGTTGCCGTTGCGGTTGCGCGACACCGGCGCTGACGGCGGCCCGGCCGCCAGGCACTTCGCTTCGGCGAGCAGGGAAGGCCCGTCGTCGCGCAGGAACAGAGAAATGGGGGCGACCCGCGTCGGTCGCACCCGCCGCTGTCGGGCGTCCTGCGCCACGGGCTCGCCGCCGTGTCCATTTTCCGCCGCGGGCTCGAAGGCGGGGTGCGGCGAGAGGCGTCCCCAAACGACTTCGCCCGAAAGACACAGGCGGTCGAGCAGGTCGGGCGTGTAGTTGGCCACGCGCCGCGGCAGGATTTCGGCTTCCCAGGCCGCGGCCGGAATCTCGTAGCCCTGCAGTTGGCGGATCACCTGCAAAGCGCCGTCGACGCCATGCAGCCGGTGGGCGGGGACGACGTGTTGCCAGCGGCACAGGAAGCGCATGAAGTCGGCGGAGCTGACCGGCTGGATCTCGCGGCGCAGGCGGCCCAGCGTGAGCCGGTGAATGCGGGCCAGCACGCGCCGGTTGCACCATTCGACCGCTCGTGAATCGCGATGGGCGGCTGCCGGTGATGCTATGGCGGATGCCGCCGCCGGAGAATCGGGCCGGAAGCGCCCGCGCAAGATCTGGCCCTCGGACTCGAGTTGCAGCAGCGCATGGTCGACCAGGGACTCGGGCAGCGCGAGCCGATGAGCCAACTCGGCCGCGGTCGCTGGTCCCGTCGAATCCAGCCAGCCTCGTAGGATCTCGGTGACGCAGCCCTGCCGCGAATCGGGCAGGGGCTTGCTGGAAACGATGGCCCGTAGCACCGGCCGGAAGCCGGCCGAGGGGTGCAGCTCGCGGGCAAGCGCGACCCGTTCCGCCGCCACCCAAAAGCAGCGGGACGCCGGCTGACCAGTGGGGCAGGGCTCCGGCCTGCCCAAATCTAGCCGCGGCCCGCCCGCCCCGTATGCGGGTTCGCCCGCCCCGTATGCGGGTTCGCCCGCCCCGTATGCGGGTTCGCCCACACCGTGTGCGGGTTCGCCCCCACCGTATGCGGGTTCGCCCGCACCGTGTGCGTGTTCGTCCAAACCTGGCACCGCTCCACCCAAATCAGCCAGAGTTCCCTCGCCGCCAATTGCGGGAACCTCCAGCACGGTGGCCCGGCCGCTCTCCACCAACTCCGCGAAAAACTCCGTCCACTCCGGCCGTGGCGGAACTGTGCCCAACGTCAACAGCGCATCGTGCAGCTCGTCGGCGTCGCGAACCAGCGGCCAGACTTCGTCCTCGACCTGCGCGATCGCGGCCGGATCGAGCGCGGCGAACCCGTCGACCAGTTCGCCGCCCAGCGACCGCCGCATCTGCACGGCGCGGGCGCGGCGCTCCTCGAGCGGCGCATCGTCGAGAAAGGCGTAGGGGTTGGCGTTGAGAATCTCGTGCGAAAACGGCGACGGCTCGGCGGTTTCGCGGGCCTCGGTGCGGATGGCGCCGCTCAGAATCCCCTCGATCAGGGCGCGAAGCCCATCGAGGTCCATCGCCTCGTGCAGGCAGTTGTCGATGGTTTCGTTGACCAGCGGGTGATCGGGGACGCGAATCTCGCCGCTGAGGTTTTCGGCGCAGGCGGCCTGGTCGGGAAACACCCCCGCCAACAGATCCTCGGCGCGCATGCGCTGCAACGGCGGTGGAACTTTGCGCCCGCCCGCGAAACGCAATACCGCCAGGGACCGCGAAAGATTCCAGCGCCAGCGCGCGGTGAACATCGGAGAGGCGAGCAGGGCCTGGGTGAGCACGTGATCGAGGGTCGCCGGCCGCAGGAACTCGAACACCATCTCGAGCGGAAAGGCGTGCTGCTCGGTGAGCGAGATGTTGATGCCGTTGTCGGTAGCGGCCGCTTGCAACTCGAGGTTGAACGAGCGGCAGAAGCGCTTGCGCAGCGCCAGGCCCCAGGCGCGATTGATGCGCGAGCCGAATGGCGCGTGGAGGATGAGCTGCATGCCGCCCGATTCGTCGAAGAAGCGCTCGGCGACGATGGTCTGCTGCGACGGCAGGATTCCCAGGGCCTTGCGGCCGGCCTGCACGTAGGCGAGGGCTTGCCGGGCTCCGGCCGCATCGAGGCGGCAGTCTTCGAGCAGAAATTCCGGCACGGCGGGCGCGGTTTCGGCGGCCTCCGGGCTCTCTGTGGCGTTGAATGCCAGCGGATGTTGGTCGAGCCAGGCAACGACATCCTCACGCAGGCGGGAAACCTCGCGAGACAGCTCGACGGTGCGGCCGGGAGCCTCACCTCGCCAGAACGGGATGGTGGGAGCGGCGCCGTGAGCGTCCTCGACGCGCACTACGCCCGACTCGACGCGGCGGATGCGCCAGGACGTGGTCCCCAGCAGAAAAATATCGCCGGCCATGCTCTCGACCGCGAAATCCTCGTCGAGCGAGCCAACGGTCGAGCCCTCGGGCTCGGCGACGACGCGATATTGCGCCGTGTCGGGGATCGCGCCGCCGGAGGTAATCGCCGCCAGGCGCGCGTTACGGCGCCCTTTGAGGCGGTGGTGGACCTGGTCGCGGTGCAGATACGCCGCGCTGCGCCCGCGCGCGCTGCTGATGCCCTCCGAAAGCATCTCGACAACGGAGTCGAAGCGCTGGCGGGTGAGGCCGCGATAGGCGTAGGTGGACGCGAATCGCTCGAACAGAGCGTCCTCGCCCCACTCCTCGCAGGCGGTCTCGGCGATGATCTGCTGCGCGAGCACGTCGAGCGGCGAGTCGGGAATTTCGAGGCGGTCGAGCTCGCCCTGCCGGATGGCGCGCATCAGCGCGGCGCACTCGATCAGCTCGTCGCGCGTGGTGGCGAACAGGCGCGCCTTGGGAGTGGCCCCCACCCAGTGGCCGGAGCGCCCGAAGCGCTGCAGGCTGACGGCGATCGAGCGCGGCGAGCCCACCTGGCAGACCAGGTCGACCGTGCCGATGTCGATGCCGAGCTCGAGCGAGGCGGTGGCGACGACGGCGCGCAGTTCCCCGTTTTTGAGCTTTTCCTCGGCGGTCAGGCGGAGCTGGCGCGAGAGGCTGCCGTGGTGGGGCAGCACCACGTCGGGGCCGAGGCGCTCCTGCAGGTGGTGCGTGACGCGCTCGGCCAGGCGGCGGGTGTTGACGAACAGCAGCGTCGTGCGGTGCTCGCCAATCAGCGCGGCGAGGCGGTCGTAGATCTCCTCCCACATCTCGTTGGTGGCGACCACGCCCAGCTCGTCTTGGGGGACCTCGACGGCGAGCTCCATGGCGCGGCGGTGGCCGATCTGGACGATGTGGCCGGTCGGCTTCGCATGGCCGTCCTGTTCGATGTCGCCGGCGCCGTTGGCTTGCGGCTCGAAGCTGCGGCTCAGGAACCTGGCCACTTCGTCGATGGGTTTGACCGTCGCCGAAAGCCCGATGCGCTGCAAGCGACGGGGCGCGGTTCCGGCGGTTTGCCCGGCGGTGATCCACTCCAGCCGTTGGAGCGAGAGCGCCAGGTGCGAGCCGCGTTTGTCGTCGGCGACGGCATGAATCTCATCGACGATCACGGTGCGCACGGTGCGCAATGCCTCGCGGCCGCGGCGGGCGGTCAGCAGGATGAACAGCGACTCGGGGGTGGTCACCAGGATGTGCGGCGGCTTTTCGACCATCCGCTGGCGCTCCCAGACCTTGGTGTCTCCGGTGCGCACGGCGGTGCGGATCGGCGCGAGTGGAATCCCGCGGCGGGCGGCCAACTCGTAGATTTCGCCAAGCGGGGTTTCGAGGTTCTTGCGGATGTCGTTGCTCAGCGCTTTGAGCGGCGAGACGTAGACGGCGACGGTTTCGTCGGGCAACTCGCCCCGGCGCGCCTGGCGGATGAGACCGTCGAGGCAGATCAGGAAGGCGGCGAGTGTTTTGCCCGAGCCGGTGGGAGCCGAGATCAGCACGTCGCGGCCGGAGCGAATCTCCGGCCAACCGAGCACCTGCGGCTCGGTGGGGCGGCCGAAGCGTCCTTCGAACCACTCGGCGACCAGCGGATCGAAACCGGAAAGAGGCATGGCGGGGACCTCCGTTTAGCTTAGCGTGGCTTGGGGTGGGCTGTTTGGAGCCGGGAAGGGGCCTGGTCCCGGGCGCGGCTTGACCGCGGGAGCGCGAGAGGGACGCGAGAGGTACGCGAGAGGTAGTAGAGACAGGCGCTCTCGCCTGTCGCCGCCGTTAGGCGGCCTGAGCTTGTGTATCTGCTCAGGCCCTGGTGTCGAGTCGAGATGTAGGACCGGGAGGGGCCTTCGCTTCGCTGCGGCCGACAGGCGAGAGCGCCTGTTTGAATGTATAGGGGTGGAGATGAGAAAGGGTTCTCCTGAGGGCTACAATGCCGAGACCGGTTTAGACGAACCGGCTCAGAAACCACAAACAGGAGAACCCAATGAGCGTCAATCACTATATCGGATTCGACGTCCACAAGAAAAGCATCAGCTACTGCGTCAAACGCGGCGACGGCCAGATCGTCGAGGAAGGCAAGCTGCCGGCGACGCGGGAAGTGTTGCGGCAGTGGGCCGAGCAGCGCGGCGAGCCGTGGCAAGCGGCGCTGGAGGCGACGCTGTTCAGCGGCTGGATCTACGATACGCTGCAGCCCTACGCCAGCCAACTACAGATGGGCCATCCGGCGATGATGCAGGCGATCGCCGCCTGCAAAAAGAAGACCGACCGGCTGGATGCGCGCAAAATTGCCGACCTGCTGCGCTGCGATCTGCTGCCGGCGTGCTATGTGGCGCCGGCCGAGATCCGCGAGTTGCGGCGGCTATTGCGCTACCGCAATCTGGTAGTGCGGCAGGCGGTGCGGCAGAAGAACAAGATCGCCGGCTTGCTGATGGAAGTAGGCGCGAGCTACAACAAACGGCGGCTGTATGGCCGCAAATATTTCAGCGAGTTGCTCGAGACTCTGGAGGAAGTGCCGCCGTCGGTGAAGGATCTGCTGCGGTTGAGCCGGGGTGCGCTGCAGCTGTTCGAAGGGACGCAGCGGCAACTGCTGGCGCGACTGCGCCACGATGCGCTGTTGGCCGAACGGGTGCGGCTGCTGCGGAGCATCCCGGCGGTGGGCGAAGTGACGGCACTGACGTGGGCGCTGGAGGTGGGCGAGCCCGAACGCTTCGCCTCGATTGCGCATGCGGTGAGCTATTGCGGATTGACGTCGGCGCTGCGATCTTCCGGCGAACGCCAGCAACGCACCCCGCTTTCCAAACAGCGCAACGCGCATCTGCAGACGGTACTGATCGAAGCGGCCAAGCTGGCGCCGCGCTGGAACGAGCCACTGGCGGCGGTGTACCAGCGCGAACTCGAGCGCGGGCATCGCAACCGGGCGACGCTGGTGGTGGCGCGCAAGTTGGTGGCGTATCTGCTGGCGGTGGACAAGTCGCGGCAGCCGTTTCACAGCCGCGGCCCACTGAGCGAGCCGGCGCCCAGCGGCCAGGCGGCGTAAGCCGCTCTGAGCTCACCAGCGGGAAAGGTTGTTTTCCTCGCCGAGCCGCCCGTCGTCGCGCCCGGCGTAGCAGAACGGTCCTCGCTGTCCAGGGTACGCTGCGCCGCGCCACAACACGGCGCGCCCTGGACAGCTGCGGGCCGTTCTGCAAAGCAAGACGCCGCGACGGGCGGCTCCGGCGGGAAAACAACCCCAGCCGACTGGTTGGGAAAACACAGCAACGTTTTGCCAGCGAACGAGCGGCCGGTCCTCGCCGGGTAGCGACTGCAACCGGGAGTTCCGACTCCCGTTTTGCCCCTGTGCCTGTTTCGAGGCCGGCCGCTTTGCTCTCACTCAATCTTCGAGGACGGCGTCGAGCTGTTCCCGCACATGGATGTCTGGTCCCGCTGACGCGTGGACCCGTTTGCGAACCGCTCGCTGGCAAACCGTGGCACCGACGATATCGCTTTCGGCGCCCCAGCAGAACCCTGTTCCGGCGTCCAGGGAAATCTCCGTTTTCCCTTGACATATTCCTATCATGGATGTCTCTACCTTCCGAAGGGCAAAGTGGACCCAAGGTCGGCGCATACGCCGACGTTTCTTGGCCTTAGTGCGTCGCTGACCGAGCTTCTACGTTTGGCTTTGGACAGGCCGGAGGCCTGCCCCACTGGGTGGCCCCGGGGAGGCGCTGGTGGGCATTCGGTATAATTGCGGGTTTACGCTTCGTTGGCGACGACCCCCTCCTCCCAACTCTGCCGGCGGCGCCCGGCGGATGGGCGGGCCCGAATATCCTGGGCCCACAGGGCCACGAGCGTCCCTGGCGCCTGCGCGTGGGAACCACACGGGTTCTGGCGCGACCTGAACGTGCTGATTATCGACCTCACCATTCTCACCCTGCTCGCGATCGGCGTGCTGCTGCTGGCCGTGCTCGCCGGCGGACTGCAGAGCCGGCGCCGCGAGATCAACGGCGCGTTGGACCGCCTCGACGCCCGCCTCGACGAGCAGGGTAAGCGCACCGACGCGTTGTCGTCGACGCTGGCCGTCAGCTCGCGGGCGACCGAGGAAGTCGTGCGCCGTCTCGATCACGACCTGCGCGAGCAGCAGAACGCCGCCCAGCACAGCTTGCTGCAGCAGCTTGCCGCCATGCGCGGGCAGCAGCAGGAATCCATCCAGCAATTGCGCGAAGGGCTGATCGAGCGCTTTGGCGTGCTGCAGCAGGGCCTCGAGCAGCGTCAAGGCGACGCGCAGCAGGCGATGCAACAGAATTTTCAAGACAGCGTCGAGCGCGTGCAGCGCCAGGTCGCCGAGCGCTTGACGAGCGCTTCGGAAGATCTGGGCAAGCGCATGGAAACCCTGACGCAATCCACCGACAAGCAGCTCCAGGAGATCAGCGGGCAGGTCGAGCGGCGGCTCACCGAAGGATTCGAGAAAACCACCGAGACCTTCCACAACGTGCTGACCCGGCTACAGCTCATCGACGAGGCTCAAAAGAAAATCACCGAGCTGTCGACGAACGTGGTGAGCCTGCAGGAAGTGCTGGCGGACCGGACTTCGCGAGGTACCTTCGGCGAAGTGCAGTTGCACGCCCTGGTGAGCAACCTGATGCCGGAGGCGAGCTACCAGATGCAATACACCTTGTCGAACGGCAAGATCGTGGATTGCATGCTGTTTCTGCCCGAGCCGACCGGCAAGGTGCCGATCGATTCGAAGTTTCCGCTGGAAAACTACCGCCGCATGACCTCGCCGGACGGCCCTGAGGACGAGCGCAAGGCGGCGGAGCGCAATTTCGCGCGCGACGTGCGGACGCACGTGCAGGACGTGGCTTCGAAATACATCCTGGCGGGTGAAACCTCGCAGGCGGCGCTGTTGTTCATTCCGGCGGAGGCGGTTTTCGCCGAGATTCACGCGCGCTATCCGGAGCTGGTGGAAGAGGCGCACCGCGCGCGCGTGATGATGGCCTCGCCGACGACACTGTGGGCGATTCTGACGACGGCGGGCGCGGTGCTCAAAGACGCCGCCACGCGTAAGCAGGTGCACATCATTCAGGAACACCTGACGTTCTTATCGCGCGATTTCGAGCGCTTTCAGGAGCGCATGGAGGCCCTGGCGCGGCACATCCGCCAGGCTCACGAGGACGTCGACCAGGTGCACACCTCGGCGCGGAAGATCACCAGCCGGTTCGGGAAGATCGAGCGGCTGGAGCTGGAAGGCGAGGGCAAATCGTCGGAGCCGACGCTGCCGTTCGGCGGCGACGAGGGCGAGGACGAGCCGCAGTCGGGAGCCGCCGCCGCGGGCGACTAGCGCCGGGCGGGAGCTTCGTAGGTAGAGACAGGCGCTCCCGCCTGTCTGCAGCGTTTGGCCTATCCCCATGATGCGCGCTGAGGCGGCGGCATTCCGTGAACCGCCGGCAATTCTTACGGCACGGCAGCCTCTTACGAGCGGGCATCCCGTGACGGCAGGGTGTTTTCGCAGGGCCCGCGAGAGACACAGGCAGGATTGCCCGTGCTACTGGTGCTCGAGCAAAGCCGGGGGCGGCGGGTCGGGCTGCTTCGAGACTTTTCCTACGTAGGCCTCTTCCACCGATACGTTGTTCTTCGCCAAGGTCTGGCCGGTGACTCGATCGAGTTCGACGCGGTCGCTGATGTAGCTGCGCATGGAGTCGATTTCAGCGGTTCGCGCGGTGGCCAGGTCGCGCTGCGCCTGGACGATTTGGAAAATCGTCGACGAGCCCAGATCGAAGCGCTTGCGCTCGGAATCGAGCATCTCTTCCTGGAGCTTGCGTCCCTCGACCGCCGCCTCGTAGGTCTGGCGCGCGTCCTGCAAGTTCGTCAGAGCCCGCTTCACTTCCAGCTTGATGCTGTTTTCGGCTTGGCGGAGTTGGATATCCGCCTTTCTGCGCCGCAGCAGCTCGCGCGTCATGTCGGCCTGCGCCTGGCGGTTCTTGAGAGGAATGTTCAACTGCAGTGACATCCCGTAGTCGGGAAAGTTGCGCCGGAACACCTGGCCGAGCGCGTTGCCGAAGCCACCGACGAAATACGAGTCGGGCGGGGGCACGTCGGCCGAGCCGATCAGGTTGGGGTTGAGCGAGCCGGCCAGGCCGTTGTTGGTGGCGAAGCCGACGATGTCGACCGAGGGCAGCATGGCGTTGCGGATGCCCTTGAGGTTGAGGTCGCTATTGGTGAGTCCGATGCGCTGCTGGGTCAGCGTCGGGCGCGACTGCAGTGCCATCGTCACCAGGTCTTGCAAAGGCTGGACCGGCTCGACCGCGGGAATGTCGACGTGATCGGTGGGCACGATCTCGACCAGCGCCAGCGTGGCGCCGGTGGGGCCGCTCTTGGTGAGCGCGTTCTTGAGGATGTCCTGCTGTTGTTTGACTGTGTTTTCGGCCTGGATGAGCTGGCGGTGGAAGTTGACCGCCTCGGCCTTGGCCCGGGTGACCTCGATGCGCGCCAGCAGGCCCAGGTCCACCTTCTTCTGGTTGTCGGTGACAAGCTGCTCGGCCAGGGCCAGGTCGGCGCGGCGCGCCTCGGCGGTCTGCAGGAAACTGACCAGGTCCCAGTAGAGGTTCTGAATTCGCGAAACGGTGGTGATGACCTGCTCTTTGAACTGCAGGTCCTGCAACTCGCGGTTATTGTTGGCGACGCGGATCTGCCGCTCGTTGATGGCGCGCCCGAAGCCCTGGGTCAGCCGCTGCCGCACCGACAGGTTCAACTCGCTGCTGATGGTGGGGTTGAGGTTGTTGCGCAGGTTGTTGTCGGACTGGTTGAAGTTCGTGAACCCCAGATTGACCGTGGTGCCGGTGGTGAAACCCTTGGAGAGGTTGAACTGATAGCTGCCGAAGTTCTGGATCAGCGTGTTGGTGCCGGTGACGAAGTTGGAGATCTGGGGGTTGCTCTGGCGCGTCCAGAACATGCTGGTGGTGACCACCGGGTCGAGCGCGGTGACCTGGGTGCCGAAAAACGAGCTGGCCGAGCCGGTGCCGCCGCTGCCGCCCGAGGCCGCCGACGCGGCGTCGCCGGCCCCGGTCGAGATGCCGGTGGCCTGGCCCGGGGCCCCCTGCTGGCCTCCGCCGCCGCCCTGCGCCGACGATTGCGTCGAAAGGGTGCTGATCTGCGTCTGCACGCCGCTGAGGTTCTGGCCGGCGCGGGCGCGCAGGATATCGGTGTCGGCCTCCAGCGGCGCGTAGCGCGAGACCGCGATATCGAGGTTGTTCTCGAGCGCAATGGCCAGCGCGTCCGATAGGGAAAGATAGAGCTTGCCGTCGCGGATCATCTGGTCGAGGCGCTGGGTGTCGGACAGGTTGGCTGGGCCGATTTCGCGCGGCTTATAGATGTTGAAGTTCGGGAAGCTGCCGGCGCTGCGCGTCAGGTCGAACGACTGCTGGGTGATCTGGGCGGGAAGTCCGGCCGAAAACAATGAAAGGGCTCCGGAAAACAGCAGCGGTCGGAGCAGTTTGCGAAACATCAGCGATCTCCTTGGTGTGGTCGTTCGACGCCCGGCTGCCGGATACCCTGGCGGCGCGACCGAAGCCGCCCGGGAAAGGCCGGGAAATGCATGGGTGTTCGATGGGCCGGACCGCCGCCGGGTTCCACCGGGACATTGCTGGTTCGCCGGCCGCGGCCGATCACCGCGGAGAGCAGTCCCAGCGTTGCTTGCATCCCGGGGATCGATCGGCGGAAACGCCCAACCTGTTAGGACGTGCAGGAACCAGCGCAGTTTGGTCTTTTCTCCCCGCGGCCCGCGAGGCGCCCCCCGTGCGCGGGGAAGCCTGCCATTGGGAGTACGAGGCCCGTGAGAGAAATGTTTCTTCCAACCCATTTTCGCGGAAGACGGGCCGTTTAGGGGAGATACGGCCAGGAGCAGGTGGACGCCCGCGGTTTGGCCCTTCTGAAACCTTTCTGAAGGTAGAGACAGGCGCTCGCGCCTGTCGGCCGCAGCGCAGCGGAGGCCTTCCTGGTCCTGTACTTTGACGGGACGGTGACTCGGGACACAGTGGCTCGGGACACGGGCGGGATTGGGCCGCGCATACGCCATGGACTCGTCGCCTGCGCCTGGACGGGTCCACAAGCTAAGGCCGCCTGACGGCGGCGACAGGCGGGAGCGCCTGTCTCTACACAGGACAGACAAGATTGTCTGTCCCACGTCATGGGTTGGCGGGCATCTGGCACACTGAAACGATGCGCGCAGAAACGACCCGGCCTGCTGCGGGGCTTTCGAGGGCTGTTGTATAGTGTTTGAACCTCCCCGACGAGGGTCCCTCCCGCAGGATCTCCATCGCGCTATTGGAGTTATTTGGAATGGCCGCAGAAAAGCTGTATTACCCGCCCAAGCATTTTTCCGAGAAAGCCGACATTGGCAGCATGGAGCAGTACGAGGAGCTCTATCGGCAAGCCAACGAAGACCCGGAGGCCTTTTGGGGCAAGCTGGCCGAGACCGAGCTCGACTGGTTCCAGAAGTGGTCGAAGGTGCTCGACTGGTCCGATGCACCGTTCGCCAAGTGGTTCACCGGCGGCCAACTCAACATGAGCTACAACTGCCTGGACCGGCACCTGACGACGTGGCGCAAGAACAAGGCCGCCATCATCTGGGAAGGCGAGCCGGGCGACATTCTGGTGCTCACCTACCAGGAGCTTTACCGGCGGGTTTGCCGGTTCGCTAATACGCTGAAAGCGCTTGGCTTACAAAAAGGCGACCGGGCCATCATCTACATGCCGATGGTGCCGCAGTTGCCGACGGCGATGCTGGCCTGCGCGCGGCTGGGGATCATCCACAGTGTGGTGTTCGGCGGGTTTTCGGCCGAGGCGCTCAAGACGCGCATTCTCGACCTCGACGCCAAGCTGGTGATCACCGCCGACGGCGGCAACCGCCGCGGCAAGCCGGTGAAGCTCAAGGATGCCGCCGACGACGCGATGGCCGAGTGTCCTGGCGTCAAGCATTGCATCGTTTACGCGCGGCTTAACGACAAGGTCAACATGAAGCCGGGCCGCGACCACCTGTGGACCGACATCGTGGCCGACGCCGACGATGTCTGCGAGCCCGTCAAGCTCGATTCCGAGCACCCGCTCTACGTGCTCTACACCTCGGGAACGACCGGCAAGCCCAAAGGAATCGTCCACACCACCGGCGGCTACGCGCTGCAGGTGGCGATGACGATGAAGTGGGTGTTCGACCTCAAGGACGAGGACACCTACTGGTGCGCGGCCGACGTCGGCTGGGTCACCGGCCACAGCTACATCGTCTACGGCCCGCTGCTGCGCGGCGCAACAACGGTGATGTACGAGGGCGCGCCGGACTTTCCCGAGCCCGACCGCTTCTGGCGCATCATCGAAAAATACCGGGTCAATATTTTCTACACTTCGCCGACGGCCGTGCGGGCGTTCGTGCGGCAGGGCGAGCATTGGCCCAACCGCCACGACCTTTCGAGCCTGCGGTTGTTGGGGTCGGTGGGCGAGCCGATCAACCCCTCGGCCTGGGAGTGGTACTACGAGGTGATCGGCAAAGGGCGCTGCCCCATTGTGGACACCTGGTGGCAGACCGAAACCGGGTCGATCATGATCTCGCCGATCCCCGGAGCGACGCCGCTCAAACCCGGCTCGGGCACCAAGCCGCTGCCGGGCGTCATCGCCGATGTGGTCGACATGGAGGGCAATCCGGTGGAGCCGGGCGGCGAGGGCTACCTGATCATCCGCAAGCCCTGGCCGTCGATGTTCCGCACGTTGTGGGGCGACCCCGAGCGTTTCAAGGAAAACTACTGGACGCGGATGCCGGGCATCTATTTCACCGGCGACGCGGCGCGGCGCGACGAAGATGGCTACATCTGGGTGCTGGGGCGGGTGGACGACGTGATGAACGTCAGCGGCCACCGGCTGAGCACGATGGAGCTGGAATCGGCGCTGGTGCGCCACGAAACCGTGGCCGAGGCGGCGGTGATCGGCAAGCCGCACGAGATTACCGGCCAGGCGGTGGTGGCGTTCGTGACCCTCAAGAAGGGGATCGAGCCGACCGATGAGTTGGCCGCGACGCTGCGGGAGTGGGTCTCGCGCGAGATCGGCAAATTCGCGCGGCCCGAGCAGATCCGCTTCAGCGAGGCGCTGCCGAAGACCCGCAGCGGCAAGATCATGCGGCGGCTGCTGCGCGAGATCGTCACCAGCGACAAGGTGACGGGCGATATCACCACGCTCGAGGATCTTTCGGTGATCAACCGTTTGGCGACCGGGCCGACCGAAGATTAGGGCGGGGGGCCGGCGCTGGCGCCTTTGGTTTGGTTTGGCGCGATGGTTGTCGGGCCGAGGTGCGGGTGCTCTGAGAGGAGCGGGTCGCTTTGCGACCCGGTACAGGCGGGAGCGCCTGTACCTACTTTGCACAGCTAGAATTCGTAGCGGATGGCCTTCTTTTCGGCCTGCCGTTCCAGGGCCAGCTCGATTAACTGGTCGATCAAATCGCGATATGCGAGCCCGCTGGCTTCCCACATCTTGGGGTACATGCTGATTGAGGTGAAGCCCGGCATGGTGTTGATCTCGTTGAGCAGCACCTTGCCGGTTTGATCCTCCAGGAACGAATCGACGCGGGCCAGGCCGCAGCATTCGACCGCGCGGAAGGCTCCCACCGCCAGCCGCTGCACCTCGCGGGTCTGTTCGGCGGTCAGCGGCGCCGGAATCAGCAGCCGCGAATTCTCATCGATGTACTTCGCGTCGTAGTCGTAGAACTCGTTGGCGGGAACGACCTCTCCCGGCAGCGACGCTTTGGGGTCGTCGTTGCCGAGCACCGAGCACTCGATCTCGCGTCCGACGACGGCGCGCTCGACGACCAGCTTGCGGTCGAACTGCGCGGCGAGGTCGAGGGCGTTTTGCAATTCCTCGCGGTCGTGGGCTTTGCTGATGCCCACCGAAGAACCCAGGTTGGCGGGCTTGACGAACAGCGGGTAGCCGAAGCGCTGCTCCAGCTCGGGGATGCGCTCGCGGCGGTCGCGGCGGAGCACCGCGACGTGCTCGACGGTGGGCAGGCCGGCCTCGCGGAACAGGCGCTTCATGACGTCTTTGTCCATGCCGCAGGCCGAGCCGAGCACTCCCGCGCCGACGTAGGCGACGTCGGCCAGCTCCAAAAAGCCCTGCACCGTGCCGTCTTCGCCGAAAGTGCCGTGCAGCACCGGAAACACCACGTCGACGCCCGCGGCCGAGCCGGGCTCCTGCGAAACGGTAACGGCGGTATCGGTCGAGGTCGACTGGCGCGAATCGGGCGGCAGCAGCGCCACCGACTCGGCGGGCGGCAGCCAGCGGCCTTGCTGGGTGATCGCGACGGGGATCACCTCGTACTTGCTCGGGTCGAGCGCCGAGATGACCGAGGCGGCCGAGCGGATCGAGACTTCGTGCTCGCCCGAGCGGCCTCCGAACAGGACAGCGATTCGTTTTCGGGGCATGAAGAGATTGTTGGCTGCGGTTGGGGACGGCCACCGCGTTTCGCCCTTCCGGCAGCGCTATCCGCTCACGCGAAACACGCCGGTGCGAAACGAGGTGACTGTCCCCATCGGGGTTCCATCGGGGCTCGCTGCCGGAAGTCTAGCCCTCGCCTCCTTCGCCGCCTTCCGGTGTTTTGGTGAACGACTGCAAGGCCAGGTAGCTGGGCCCAAAACGCTTGATGTGGTCGACCTGCTTGTCGAACTCGTCGTAGTGGCCCTCTTCGTCGCCGACCAGGCTCTCGAAAATCTGCTTGGTGGCGGCGTCGGCGTTCTTGTTGGCCGCGATGGCCCATTCGTTGTAGACGCGGGCGCTTTCTTCTTCCATCTCGGCGGCTTTGGCCACCATCTTTTCAGGATCGGTGATCTTTTCGACCTTGCCGGCGAGCTCCATCTCGACATCGCCGTTCAGAAACAGAATGCGCTCGGCCAGCTTTTCCACGTGGCCCATCTCCTGGACGGCGATTCTCTTGAACAGGCCGGCCAGTGGCGCGAAGCCCTTGTCGTCGAGGTGGAAATGGAAGTACATGTACTGGTGAACGGCCTGCAGCTCGTCGGCCACGGCCTTGTTGAGCAGTTCGATGCTCCGGGATTTGTCTGTCATGGGGGTTCTCCGATTCTGTCCGTTCCTGATGGCCCGGCCCGGTAGCCGCCGGAGGTGGGGCGGGCTTGGGGCCGGGAGCAGCCGGCGGGTGCTCCGGCGGTTTTTTTGAGCGGACCAGCGAACGTCGACCGCGGGTCGACGCGGCCGGCCCGAGGCCCGCGCCACCTCCGCTTCGGGCTCAGCGCTAGGGCCGCATGCGGTAGATCATGCGCGGGAAGGCAATCGTTTCGCGCACGTGCTCCAGGCCGCAGATCCAGGCCACGGCGCGTTCGATGCCCATACCGAAGCCGCCGTGCGGCACCGACCCATAGCGGCGCAGGTCGAGATACCACTCGAAGGCTTCTTGCGGCAGGTTGTGCTCGTGCAGCTTTTTCAGCAGCAGCTCGTAATCGTGAATGCGCTGCCCGCCGCCGATCACCTCGCCATAGCCCTCGGGCGCCAGCACATCGACGCCCAGCGCCAACTCGGGCCTCACCGCATCCGGTTGCATGTAGAAGGCCTTAATCGCCATCGGGAAGCGGTGGACCAGCACCGGGCGGTCGTAATCCTCGCTGATCAGCGTCTCATCGGCGCCGCCGAAGTCGCCGCCCCACTCGATCTCGCTACCCTTTTTCTTCAAGACCTCGACGGCCTGGTCGTAGCTGAGGCGCGGAAAGGGTTTTTTCACCGCTTCGAGCTTGGCCGTATCGCGCTCCAGCACCTTGAGCTCCTCGGCTTTGCGCTCGAGCACGCGGCCGACGATGCAGACCAGGAAATCTTCGGCCAGGTCCATGATCTCGTCGAGCCCGGCGTAAGCCAGTTCGGGCTCGACCATCCAGAACTCGGTGAGGTGCCGCCGGGTTTTCGACTTTTCGGCGCGAAAGGTAGGTCCGAAGCAATAGGTCTTGCCGAAGGCCAGCGCCGTGGCCTCGCCGTAAAGCTGCCCCGACTGCGCCAGGTAGGCGCTGCCCTCGTCGAAGTAGGGGACCTCGAACAGGGTCGTGGTGCCTTCGCAGGCGGCCGGCGTCAGGATCGGTGTGTCGACCAGCGTGAAGCCGTGGTCGTCGAAGTAATCGCGGACGGCGCGGATCAGCTCGTGGCGGACGCGCATCACGGCGTGCTGCCGGCGGCTGCGCAGCCAGAGGTGCCGGCGGTCCATCAAGAACTCGACGCCGTGCTCCTTGGGCGTAATGGGAAAGGGATCCTCGGCCGGAACCTGCTGCAGCACTTCGATGTCGCTGACGTCGATCTCGAAGCCGCCGGGGGCGCGCTCGTCGGCGCGCAGCTTGCCGGTCACGCGCACCGAAGACTCGTGCGTCAGGTGGCGGCAGCGTTCGAACACGTCCTCGGGTACGTCCTGCTTGACGACGACGCCCTGCATGAAGCCGGTGCCGTCGCGGAAGATCGGGAACAGGATCTTGCCCGAGCGGCGCAGGTTATGAAGCCAGCCTTGCAGCACGACGGTCTGGCCGTCGAACTCGCCGGCGCGCTCGATGGTGACGGTCGGGGCGGTCTCGGCCATCAAAGGCTCTCCAAGTGCTCGAAGGAGCGGCGCGCTTCGTCGAGAGGCTTTTCCATGGCGGCGTCCTCGCGCAGCTCGAGCAACAGCGGCGCCGGCTCGGGCAAGGTACGCAGCAGTTCCATGGTCTTGGCCCAGTCGATGCTGCCGCCTTCGCTCACCCCGGGGAACAAATGGCTGTCGTTCTCGCCGTCGTTATCGTGGACGTGGGTCGAGCGGATGCGATCTTTCATGCGCTGGAATTCGCCTTCGATACCGGCGCCCATGTGAGCGTGGCCGGTGTCGAAACAGAAGTTCAGCGGCAGGTGGGTCATTTCCAGAAAACCCTTGAGGCGGTCGGCGCTCGAATAGCCGTTGGGGATGTTTTCGACCAACACCTGCACGCCGAGCTGCGAGGCAAAAACGCAAAGCTCGTCGAGGCTGGCGAAAGCCGCGTCGCGGCCGTCGGGGTCAAACTCTTCCTCGCCAACGCCGATGTGCTGGATGAGGTAGCGAAACGGAATCACGTCGGCGACCTCGACGGCGCGGCGGATTTCGTCGGTGGCGGCGATGCGTTTGGCCTTGGAGCGCTCGGTGATCGAGATAACCGACTGCGGGCCGCTGCGGCCCCAGCAATCGTCACTGAACATCGGGGCGTGCATCGAGTGCACTTTCATGTCGGAGTCGCGAAACCAGTGCCCCAGCTCGTCGATCTGGTTGCGGTTGCGGTAGTCGAGGTGCTGCCGCGCGCAGAAGATTTCAACCTGGCTGACCCCGCTGTGCAGAATGCGGTCGAGCAGCGCCACCGTCATGCGGTGGTTGGCGAATAGGTGGGTGGAGAGGGCTCGCTGCATTCTTTAAGGGGCTGAAAAAAGGGGAGATCGCGGGACAACTAGCGCTCTTCCAGCATCTCGATTGTACCAATCCGGCTGTAAGACTTATCGGATCGGGCGGTTGGAAACGGCAGGGTGGCGGTAATGTGGCGCGGGCCTCTGGCCGGCAGCTTTCGCCTGTGGCGGACGTTGTAGGTGTTTCACCGCCTTGGGAGGGAAACGTTGGCGTGCGCGCCGACGCCGCCGGCCGGAGGTCCGCGCCACCTCTGCCGGCGCGACTGCGGCCGGACTGGGTTCGGAGGCCCAGGTTCTTGAACCGCCGCGATTGGGCACGGGCACGGCTTGGGGTAAAGGGCCGCAGGTCTGGCGCGGCGCCAGCCCCGCGCTACGGGGTTTCGGGGGCTTCGAGCGTCAGGCGGGTTCGGTGTGGCAAGCCGGCGGGGGTTTGCCAGGAGGGTCTTTGCCCACTGAAGGGCATGGCCAGAGTTTTTCCCAGCGTGACGTCTTCGGGCTCGGCGTAGGCCGGCACTCCGATGGTGATCTGCTCGCGGGGTATGTCGAGACGGAGCGTGCCGTGCAGACGGTCCCAGATCGACAGGCCGCTCGACCAGTTGGAATCGGCCTCGTCCTCGATGTTGGAGTGATGGATCTCGTGCATCCGCGGAGTGATCAGCACGCGGCCGAGGAGGCACTCGGTGGCCGGGTCGAGCCGTACGTTCGAGTGGTGAAACACGATCGACAGGAACAGGCCGGTCTGCCAGATGGAAAAGGCCAACGGCGAGACGCCGATGACGGAGATCTGGGCGGCGCGCCAGGCGACTGAGAGGCCGATTTCGCCGAAATGAAACCGCAGCGCCGTGCTGGCGTCCATGTCGAGGTCGACGTGATGCGGCTGATGGAAGCGCCACAGCAGGGAGTTGCGGTGGGTCAGCACGTGCCACCAGTAGAGGGTGTAGTCGAGGGCGAGCACGGCCAGCGGGACTTCGAGCCAGGAAGGCAGTTGCAGCCATTGCAGCAAACCCCAGTGATCCGCCACCGCCCAGCGCGACAGGGTCAGGGCGACGGGCAGCTCGGCGAGTTGCACCACGGCGCCGGCGATGCTGGCGATCGCCAGATTGCGCGTATCCCGCAGCGCTTTCGATTCGACCTGGCGGCGGGCCGGGGTCCGCCACTCGCGCCACAGGATCCAGGCGCAGAAACCCACAACAAGGGGCCCGCGGATCCAGCCGGAGAGTTGTTTGGAGGCCATATTTGCTGTCGGAGCCGGCGCGCACGGGGCGTCGTGGCGCCGCCCGCACCCCCAGCTTACGGGTTTCCATCCGCCAGGTGGTGGGCGCGGCTGCCGGGCCTGCATGGAGTCTTGCCCCGGGCTGTCGTACAGACGGGGCCGCCGCCAAGGATTGGCCTCGCTGGCCTGGATTGGTATAGACGGTGGCCTGGAGTGGTACAAACAGGCTCCGAGGCCGCCTGGCGGCGGCGACAGGCGAGAGCGCCTGTCTCTACGGCTTTGGCGGGCGCGCGGTGGCCGGGGCGTGGCTTTACCGCAACGTCTTCCGTATCATGAGTGTGTCATGACCTCGCGGCACACAGCGGCGGTCGGATCGCTGGAAAAACTTCCCGCGCTGGAGGAGGCCCTGGGCTCGGTCATTCGCGGCAAGGCCGAGGCCGTGCGGCTGGCCCTGGTTTGCCTGCTGGCGCGCGGGCATTTGCTGATCGAGGACGTCCCCGGCGTCGGCAAAACGACGCTGGCGCAGACGCTGGCGCGCTGCCTCGACTGCCGCTTCCACCGCATCCAGTTCACCAGCGACATGCTGCCGAGCGACGTGCTGGGGGTGACGGTTTACAACTCGACCCAGGAGGAGTTCGATTTCAAGCGCGGCCCCGTGTTTACCAACATTCTGCTGGCCGACGAGATCAACCGGACGACTCCCAAGACGCAGTCGGCGCTGCTGGAGGCGATGAACGAGCGGCAGGTGACGATCGAAGGACACTGTTACCCGCTGCCGCGGCCGTTCATGGTGGTGGCGACGCAGAATCCGATCGAGTATCACGGCACTTACCCGCTGCCGGAATCGCAGATGGACCGCTTTTTGATGCGCATCCGGATGGGCTACCCCGACCCGGCCAGCGAGCGCGAGATTTTGCGGTCCGACGGGCAGAACGACGCCTCCCAGAACCTCAAGCCGGTGCTGAGCGGGCACGAGGTGGCGGAGCTGCAGCAGTTGGCCGGCGAGATCCGCGTGGACGAGGCGGTGGTCGACTACCTGATGGCGATTGTCGAAAAGACGCGGGCGCATGAGCACCTGGCGCTGGGCAGCAGCCCGCGCGGCTCGATCGCGCTTTACCGGGCCGCGCAGGCGCTAGCGCTGATGGAAGGGCTGAACTATTGCACGCCCGATCACGTCAAGCGGCTGGTGGTGCCGGTGTTCGCCCATCGCGTGGCGCCGGACTCGCGCTACGGCGGAAACGGCGTGGGGACCGACCGCACGGCGCAAATTCTGGAAGAGATTCTGCGTTCGGTGGAAGTGCCGCTGTAGGTAACGGCGGGCGCCGCCGCCTACCGGAATCGGCCGGTCGGGTACGGTCCCCCGGTCCGTGATTCAACGACATGTCGAAACGCGTGGTTGGGCGACTGTCCCCTGCCACAGCCGTTCCCGGCCCGTTAGGCTTCCGTCCGCAAACAACTTCGAAGTTCCATGAAAACAGCCATTATCGGTCTGCCCCAAGTTGGAAAGACCTCGCTATTCACCATTCTGACCGGCGCCGCCAGCGAATCGCGGGTGGGCAGCACCAAGGTCAACGTCGGCGTCACCAAGGTTCCCGACCGGCGCCTGGACGAGTTGGCGAAGATCTTCCAACCGCCCAAGGTCACCCACGCCAGCGTCGAATACGTCGACATGCCGGCGCTCTCGAAAGAGACGCTGCGCGACGCCGCCTATGTGGGCAGCCTGCGCGTGGTGGACGCCTTCGCCCATGTGCTGCGGCTGTTTGAGGACGAGACGGTGATGCACGTCGAGGGCAGCCTCGACCCCGAACGCGACTGGCGCAACCTGGAGCTCGAGCTGGTGCTGAGCGACTTGCAGGTGGTCGAAAACCGCCTGCCGAAGATCGAAAAAGACATCGGCCGCATGAAGAACCCCGAGCTGGAGCGTGAAAAAGAGCTGCTGCTGGTGTGCAAGGAGGCGTTGGAGGCCGAGCGCCCGCTGCGCGAGCTGAGCCTCGAAGCCGAAGACGCCAAGCGCATCAAGGGCTTCCAGTTTCTTTCGGCCAAGCCGATGCTGCTGGTTCTCAACCTGGGCGAGGCGCAGGCTTCGCAGCTCCACGCGCTCGAACAGAAATACCGCGAGCAATGGTTGGAGGGGCGCACGGGCGTCGAGGTGACGGCCGTGGCCGGCAGCATCGAAGCCGAGCTGGCGCAGCTTCCCCCCGACGACGCCCGCGAATATCTGGATAGCTACGGGCTCAAGGAGCCGGGGCTCGAGCGGCTGATCCAGGCCACCTATTCGCTGCTGGGGCTGATGTCGTTCCTGACGGCGGGCGAGACCGAGGTGCGCGCCTGGACGGTGCCCAAGAACTCGCCGGCTCCCAAGGCGGCCGGGGCGATCCACAGCGATTTCGAGAAGAAGTTCATTCGCGCCGAAGTGATTCACTGGCAGAAGCTGGTGGACTACGGCGGCTACCCCCAGGCCCGCCAGCACGGCGATCTGCGGCTGGAGGGCAAGGAATACGTCGTTCAGGACGGCGATGTCCTGGTGATCCGGCACGGGTAGCGGGTTTGTGAAGTGGAGCAGGCCTCTGACCGGCTCAAATTCGCAGTGAGACATCTGAGAAGCGACGGTCTCGGCCAACAAGGCTAGGCGTACTGGAGCATGATCCCCCCAGCCGCGGGCGGCGGTCTGAGGCGCAGACGGGGTGAAGCCTGCCCTGTTCCTGGCTGTGTGCTTGTCCCCCCTACCCTGCCAGAATGTTGATTCTGCTTTGAGCAGGCCGGAGGCCTGCTCCACTGAATGCCACTGAATGCCGCAAAACCCTGTATTTGAGATTGTTCGCGAGTGCCCGCAGACCCGGGCTCGGGCCGGGTTGTTGCATACCGCGCACGGCACCATCGAGACCCCGGTGTTCATGCCGGTGGGCACGCAGGCCACGGTCAAGGCGTTGACGCCGCGCATGTTGGCCGAGGAATTGGGCGCGAAGCTGATCCTGGGCAACACCTACCATCTCTACCTGCGGCCGGGGCACGGGGCGGTCCAGGGACTGGGCGGGTTGCACCGCTTCATGGGCTGGCCGGGGGCGATTCTGACCGATTCGGGGGGATTCCAGGTCTTTAGCCTCAGCGGGCTGCGGAAGATCAGCGAGGAAGGGGTCGTTTTCCGCTCGCATTTGGACGGTTCGCAGCACCTGTTCACGCCCGAATCGACCGTGGATGTTCAGCTTGCGCTGGGCAGCGACATCCTGATGGCGCTCGACGACTGCACGCCCTATCCAGTCAGCCACGAGGCGGCGCGGGCGTCGATGGAGATGACCGTGCGCTGGGCTGAACGTGCTGTTTCGCACTGGCGGCGCGAGCCTCTGGACAGGGCCGCAAACGGCGTCGTGAATGGCGGGACGGTGGCTGGCGCGGCGGCTGACGGCGAGCAGAACGGCGAAGTTCCGGCCGATGGACCGGCGGCTGGCGCGACCCAACTGTTCCCGATTATTCAGGGCTCGATGTACCCCGACTTGCGGCGCGAGTGCGCCAGCCGGCTGCTGCAGCTCGACGCCCCCGGCTACGCCATTGGTGGGCTGTCGGTGGGCGAGCCGCGGCCGCTGAGTTACGAAATGATGGAGGCGGTCGAAGACCTGCTGCCGCGCGACCGGCCGCGTTACATGATGGGTGTGGGAATGCTCCACGAGCTGGGTGAATACGTGGCGCGGGGCGTCGACATGATGGACTGCGTGCTGCCCACCCGCAACGCCCGCAACGGTTATCTGTTCACCTCCAGCGGCCGTATCGTCATCAAAAATCGGGCCTGGGCGCGCGATCCGCGGCCGGTGGACGAGCAGTGCGGGTGCTACACCTGCCGTAACTTTTCGCGCGCCTACCTGCGGCACCTTTTTCTGGCGCGGGAGATTTTGTATTCGACGCTGGCGACGCTGCACAATCTGGCGGTCTACCTTGACAGGATGAAGCGGATCAGGGAAGCTATACTGCTTGGAGACCTCGCCGGTTTTCTAGCCCGAATTCGCGCGGCGCATGAGGCGGACGACCTGTCGGACTAAGGCAAAACAGTCCGTTCGCGCACGGGTTCCTACTCCCTGATACGTCCAATCGGGTAAGCTGTAGCAGGAAAACCCTGTCAAAACAGGTCGATCCGGGAAGAATATGGATCTATCGGCTTCCAGTAGCGGGCCGCTGAGCGGAGCCCTATGCGTGTTACCAGCGGCTTGGCTGCAGACCAGCAGCCCGCTGCAAAACCCCCTGATGCCCATCATTTTGATGGTGGTCATCTTCTATCTGGTCCTGTTTCTGCCGATGCGGCGGCGGCAGAAGAAGCTGGAAGCGATGTTGAACAGCCTCAAAAACGGCGACCGCGTGGTGACCAATGGCGGGCTATTGGGCACCATTGTGGCCGTGGGAGACGACAATAGCGTAACCATCCGCGTCAAGCCGGATAACATCAAGCTGCAGTTTGCGCGCAGCTCGATTACCGGCTTGGTGGAAGAGGAACCAGAAAAGAAATAGGCCGACGCGGACCGCGGCACGCGCCTTGGGAACGGTATGAATCGAACATTGTGGGAAAAGGTCCTTCTGACGCTGGCGTTGACCTTCGGTTGTCTGTATTACCTGATCGGCTTGCCGACGTCGTGGAACGACGTGGTGGCGCACCTGGGGCAACGGGTGCGTCTGGGGCTGGATCTCAAGGGCGGCACACACTTGATCCTGCAGGTGCAGGTCCAGGACGCCCTGAAAGCCGAGGCGGACCAGTTGATCTCGCGGCTGCGGCCCGATCTGGCGCGTCAGAACATCCCGGTGGAGAAGATCGACCGCAACGATCCCAAGACCATCGAGGAAGCCGACTCGATCGAGGTCCACGTGACGGGCATTCCCACCGACCGGGTCGGCGATTTTAAGTCGACGGTCGAGCAGGCGTTTCCCGATTGGTTGGCCGAGGCTACCAATTCCACGAACTGGCGGCTGAAGTTGAAGCCGGCGGCGCTGGCGCGGCTCAAGCGCGACACCGTCACGCAATCGATCGCCACCATTGAAAACCGCGTCAACGGCCTGGGCCTCACCGAGCCCGACATTCGCCAGCAGGGCCGCGCCGACGCGGAATACGAAATTCTGGTGCAACTGCCCGGCGTACGGGATCCGGCGCACGTGATGCAGATTTTGCAGATGACGGCGCAGTTGCAGATCAAGGAAGTGCTCGACGGCCCCTTCGCCACCTATCAGGCGGCGCTGGCGGCCCATAGCGGGATCCTGCCGCCCAACAGCGAGGTGCTCAGCTACCCCGAGCGGGGCGTGGGCGGGCAATTCTCCGAGCAGTACTATATTCTGAACCGCATGGCGGTCGTGACGGGCCGCGATATGCGCAACGCGCGGGCCACCCGCAGCACGCAGAACTCGACCTGGGAGACGGCTTTCGTGCTCTCGCCCGAGGCCGGCGCGCGATTCGCGCAGTTTACGGGCGCCAACATCGGCAAACGGCTGTCGGTGGTGCTTGACGACCGCATCAAGAATGTTGCTGAAATTAAAGACCGTATTTCCGAAGAAGGCGTGATCATGGGCCTCAGCGGCGAACAGGAGGCCCTGGACCTGGCGCTGGTGTTGCGGGCCGGGTCGCTGCCAGCCGGCGTCAAGTTTCTCGAGGAACGCACCGTGGGCGCCTCGCTGGGCGCCGAATCGATCCGCCAGGGCGTCCGCAGCGCTCTGCTGGGGCTGGTGATCATTGCCGTGGCGATGGTGGTCTACTACCGCAAGGCCGGAATCAACGCCAACGTGGCGCTGCTGTTGAACCTGCTGCTGCTGATGGCGGTGCTCAGTTACTTCGATTCGACGCTGACGTTGCCCGGCATTGCCGGTATCATCTTGACCATCGGTATGGCCGTCGACGCTAACGTCTTGATTTTCGAGAGGATCCGCGAGGAGTTGCGGGCGGGCAAAGGGGTGGTGGGGGCTCTCAACGCGGGCTTTGGCAAAGCCTTTCTCACCATCATCGATACCAACCTGACCACGATCATCGCTGCCGCATTTCTGTTCCTGTTCGGCAGCGGGCCGGTCCGTGGCTTTGCCGTGACGTTGGCTGTCGGCCTGATCGCCAACCTGTTTACCTCGGTGTTTGTCTCCCGGCTGATCTTTGATGTCGGCCTGGCGGGGAAGCAAAAGGTAACAGAACTCAGCATTTAGGGTCATCCCGCAGCGCCCGGGCCAGTGCCGCCCCGGTGACCCGGCCGACGACAAAAGCCACAAACTTCACGTCGGCACGCCGCGCACAGGAACTTTTTGCAGAACGCCGGTGTCAGAAGGCAACGGGTCCGGCGTATGCCGAGCGATGCAAATACTTACCGATACGAAGATCGATTTTCTGGGCCGGCGGCGCTATTTCATCGGCCTGTCGGTCGTGCTGATGCTAGCGGGCATAGTCAGCCTGGTGCTACGCGGTGGCCCACGTCTAGGAATTGATTTCAAGGGCGGCACACTCTTGTACATCAAATTCAAAGAAAGCCCTGACGTCGGACGCCTCCGCCGCGCCCTGGAGAGCCAGAAGATCAACGTGGCGACGATGCAGCCGTTCGCCGAGGCGGGCAGCCACGAGCTCAAGATCGATCTGGACCTGGGTTCGGAAGAGGATCTGAACATCGGCCGCGACAAGATTGCGGAAACGCTGCACAGCATCTACCCGCCCGAAGAGGGCAAGCTGGACTTCAATAATGCCGGGGACGAAACGCTGGCCGACCGGCTCAAACAGCGGCTGGCGAACTCGCCGGTGAGCTCGGACGACATCGACAAGGCGGCCAAGGCGCTGATCGATTTTCGCGACGCGGCGCCGCAGGCCGGCATCGTCAAGGATTTTTCAGAATTGACTTCCGTTCCGGGGGTTGTTCCTGATATCATATCGGCGCTCCGGGAGGAGACCTATCTCGGCGATTTCGCGATTCGCCGGGTGGAAGTCGTCGGACCGAAGATCGGCCGCGACCTCCAATGGCAGGCAGTAGAAGCCACCCTTGCCGCGCTTGGCGGAATGCTGCTCTACATCGCGTTTCGTTTCGAGTGGATTTACGGGGTGGCGGCAGTGGTGGCTGTCTTTCACGATGTCCTCATCACGGTCGGGTTCTTTTCCCTGTTCGACCGGGAAATCGAGCTGACCGTCATCGCGGCTCTACTCACGCTTGTGGGCTACTCCATGAACGATACGATCGTGATTTTCGATCGTGTTCGAGAGAATCGCAAGCTGACGCGAAAGCAGCCCCTGGAAGCGCTGCTCAACGACAGCGTCAACCAGACGTTGTCGCGAACCGTGCTGACCTCGGGGCTGACCTTTATCGCCGTCTTGAGCCTGTTCCTATTCGGCGGCGAGGTGTTGCGCGGTTTCTCGTTCGCGCTGGTCGTAGGGGTGATGGTAGGCACCTACTCCTCGATTTTTGTGGCCAGTCCGCTATTGTTGTGGTGGGAGAATATTCTGACGGCGCGCAGCGCCCAGCGGCGAGCGCGGTGACCGGCTGCGGCCGGCCGCCAAGGATGAAGAGATGAGATCGACCCGGCGACGGCAGCAAGCAGGCCGCCGGCGGGAAAGGGGTGTGAATCATGTTTGAAGATGCTCTACTGGACGGTCACGTCAAAACGAAAACTTCGTGGACCGTGCTGATTTCCTTCGGGCTGCAGTGCTTGCTGGTCGGCATCGCGATTGTGATTCCGTTGCTCAACTACTACGAGTTGCCGGCAACCGAATTGATGACGTTCCTGGTGGCACCGCCGCCGCCCCCCCCGCCGCCGCCGCCCCCGCCGAGTCAGCCGGTTATCCAGAAAGTGATTCCCAAACAGTTCGACGGCTCGCTGACGCAGCCGACCGCGATTCCCGACGAAGTCGCCATCATCAAAGAAGACGAAACTCCGCCATCGGCCGGCATCGCCGGCGTCGTGGGTGGCGTGCCTGGCGGCTCGGCAGGTGGAACGCTGGGCGGTGTGATCGGCGGGATCATCTCCAACACGCCCAATGTCGCTCCGCCGCCGCCTCCTCCGCCGGTGAAGAAAGCTCCGCCGGCCCCGAAGCGGATTCGCGTCGGCGGCGCCGTGCAAAAGGCTCGGCTGCTCAAGCAAGTGCGGCCTGTTTACCCGGCGCTGGCGCGGCAGGCGCGCATCCAGGGCACCGTCAAGTTGACCGCGGTCATCGCCAAAGACGGCTCAATCCAGAAATTGGACGTCATCAGCGGCCACCCGTTGCTCATTCCGTCGGCCCTGCAGGCTGTGAAGCAGTGGCAATACAAGCCGACGCTGCTCAACGGCCAGGCGGTAGAGGTTTTGACTCAGATTGACGTGAACTTCACCCTCAGTGGCTGAGGACGGTTCACGGTGACCCGAAAGGCGCCCCGCATAACGGGAAGAAGTCAATCGGGATTTTGTTTGCCAGTGATTTGTGATTGACACAGGAGGAAGGATTCATGTTGGCTCAGTTTTCGGTTTACGGCATGCTGCTGTTGCAGCAAGAGGTCGGTTTCGACGTCGTCTCGATGTGGAACCAGATGGGACTGCCCGCTCGGACGGTGGTTATCATCATGTTCCTGATGTCGGCCTGGTCGATCGGCGTCATGATTGACCGCTGGCTGGCGTTTCGCGCGGCCCGCAACCAGTCGCGCGAGTTTGCACCGGCCGTGGCCGGCGCATTGCGCGAAGGCAAGCTCGATGAGGCAGTCAAGATCGCCGAGCGGCACAAGAAGAGCCACTTGGCGAAAGTCGTGGTGGCCGGTCTGCAGGAGTTTCAGGCGCATTCGATGAGCACGGAGATCCCCGGCGAGACCATCGAATCGTCGCAGCGCGCTCTGGAGCGTGCCCAGGCGATCGTGCACGCCGAGCTGAAGCGCGGCCTCAGCGGCCTGGCGACGATCGGCTCGACGGCTCCGTTCGTCGGCCTGTTCGGCACAGTGGTCGGCATCATCAACGCGTTCCAGGGTATTTCGACCGAGAAATCGACCGGTCTGGGCGCGGTGGCCGGCGGCATTTCCGAAGCGCTGGTGGCGACCGCCATCGGTCTGTTCGTGGCCATCCCGGCGGTGTGGATGTTCAACTTCTTCAACAACAAGGTGGAAGCCTTCGACGTTGAGATGGACAACTCCAGCTCGGAGTTGATCGACTACTTCCTGAAGCGGACGCAGCGCGCCGCCGCGAAGTAAACAAGGCCTTCTGCTGTTGGGGTATTCGGCGGCCGGACGGGCCGCTGGATACCAGCGGTGGAGCGTCGAAGGGAGTTGAAACATGGCCGTTAAAGCGAAGAAACTTCAAGCCATCGTCGATATCAACGTGACGCCCATGGTCGACGTGATGCTCGTGTTGCTGATCATTTTCATGGTCATCACCCCGATGTTGAGCAAGGGCGTCAGCGTGGATATGGTTCGCGCTCGCAATCCGGTCGGGATGGACGAAGCCGAGAAGGAAGATGCCGTGGTGGTGGCGATCACTCGCGACGGCCGCGCCTTCCTGGGCCGCACGCCGGTCGAAAACGCCCAACTGGGCACGCAGGTCGGCGACGTGGTCTCCAATCGCATCGACAAGACCGTGTATGTGAAGAGCGACTCGCGCGCCCGCTACGAGCGGGTGGTGGAAGTGGTTAACGTGCTGCGTAGCGCGGGCGTCGACCAGGTCGGCTTACTGACGGAAAAACTCGAAGAAGGAGGGCCCGCTGGCGTCGTGACCCCGTAGGGTCGCCGCGTCAGGCGGGAGAGGAGGTATCTGTTATGGGGATGGCAGTTGGTGGCGACGGCGCCGGTCCGATGACCAACATCAATATGACGCCGCTGATCGACGTGCTGTTGGTTCTGTTGATCATCTTCATGGTGATCACCCCGTTGACCCCCAAGGGTCTCGAGGCGCTGGTTCCGCAGCCCAATGAGAACCAGGAGCAGAAGCCGGCCGACGTGCGTACGGTGGTGGTCTCGATCAACGCCGATCGCAGCATCATGGTGAACCGTGATCCGGAACCTCTGGGCAGCCTGGAAGACCGCCTGCGCGAGATCTTCAAGTCGCGCGCCGAGCGCGTCATGTTCGTGCGCGGGCATCCGGACCTGGATTTCCAGGACGTCGCGCAGATCATCGACATCGGTAAAGGGGCTGGCGTGGATAAGATCGGTCTGCTCACCGAACAACTCGAGGGAAGCTGGTAGCGGGGCCCGCCCCGGCTTTGGCTCTGCTGGCGCGCCGGGTTCCGATGGGAGTGGGAGTTATGAAACAGTCAATGAAACTGCTTTGCGCCGGGCTGGTGGTGTTGCTCGGCGCCACGTTTGGGTGTTCGAAGCAGATCAATTTCCTCAGGGCGCGAAGCGAGCTCAATCGGGGGGTCCGCGCTTTTCAGGCGGCAAATTTTGTCAACGCCGCCGAGCACTTCAACGCCGCTTTGGAGTACGACCCCAACCTGCTGGCGGCGCGCACCTACCGCGCTTCGTCCTACATGATGCAGTACGTGCCGGGTTCGTCTTCGCCCGAAAATGTCCGCATCGCCGAGGATGCGCTCAAGGGCTTCCAGGAAGTGCTTGAGATGGACCCGAAGAATCAGCTCGCCATGTCGAGTATCGCCTCGCTTTACTACAACATGGAGAACGCGGAAGAGGCCAAAAAGTGGAACCTCAAGCTGATCGAGGCTTACCCCAACAAGAAGGAAGCCTATTACACCATCGGCGTCATCGATTGGGGGCAATCCTATAAGCGTACGCAGGAAGTACGCGCCGATCTTGGCATGCGCCAGGAAGACCCGGGTCCGATCAAGGATGCCAAGCAGCGTGCCGCGACGGCGGAGGAACTGGGGCCGCTCCAGAAAGAGGCTTTGGATATGTTTAACAAGGCCCTCGAACTCGACCCCGACTACGAAGACGCCATGAACTACATCAACCTCACCTATCGCCAGATGGCCGAGGTGGCGCCGACCAAAGAGGAGTACGAGCACCTCTCGTCGGTCGCCGACGAGTGGGTTCAGAAGACGCTGGATACGCGCAAACGGCTGGCCGAGGCCAGCTCTCGCGACCTGGTTCGCGCCGACCAATAGCTTCACCGCACTTATAATGAGTCTGAGGGGGCCTGGGAGGAACAGCCCGCCCCCTCAGACTTTTTCTTTTTTAGGGGGTCGGTCCTCGGGATTGCCCATGTCGTCAGAGCCGTTGCCGGTTGCCTCGGTCCTGCCTGAAGACCCGATCTACTTGCGTTTTCAACAGCTCGAGGAGAAGGTTCAGCAAGGCGGGCGGCGCGAAGATCTCTCGCTGCTGCGGCGCGCCTTCGCCTTCGCCTCGGAAAAGCACGGCCCGCAGAAGCGCAAGTCCGGCGAGCCCTACCTCTCTCACCCCCTCGAAGTCGCTCACCTGCTGGCCGACATCGGCCTCGACTTGGTCTCGGTGTGCACCGGACTGCTGCACGACGTCGTCGAAGACACCGGCGTCACAGTCAAGGAGATCGAGAAAGAATTCGGCCCCGAGATCGCCCGCTGCGTCGACGGCGTCACCAAGCTGGGCCGCCTCGGCTACCAGTCCTCGGAAGCCCGCCAGGCCGAAAATTTCCGCAAGATGCTGTTGGCGATGGTCGAGGACATCCGCGTCATGCTGGTCAAGCTTGCCGACCGGCTACACAACATGCGGACGCTGCGCTACATGTCCCCGGAAAAGCAGCAGTCGATCGCGCGTGAGACGCTGGAGATCTACGCGCCGATCGCGCTGCGGCTGGGGATGGGCAAGGTTCGCAGCGAACTCGAAGATCTATCGTTCTATTACCTGGAGCCGGAACAATACCGCGAGATCACGCACAAAATCGAATCGCGGCGCGAGGCCAGCCAAGAATTCCTGGCCCGTATCAAGCAGGCGCTGGACCAGAGCCTGGCCGATGCCGGGGTCCCGGCGCGGGTCGAGGGGCGGCTGAAGCGGGCCTACTCGATCCACCAGAAGCTCAAACGCCAAGGGATCGGCATCGACGAGGTCTATGACCTGCTGGCGCTGCGCGTGGTCACCGGTTCGGTGAAGAACTGCTACGCGGCGCTGGGGGTCATCCACCAGCAGTGGCGGCCCGTCCCCGGCCGCATCAAAGACTTCATCGCGATGCCGCGGCCGAATCTCTACCAGTCGCTGCACACCTCCGTCATCACTGACCAGGGGCAGACCTTCGAAGTGCAGATCCGCACCGAAGAGATGCACCACATGGCCGAAGAGGGCATCTGCTCGCACTGGAAATACAAGGAAGGTCGCAGCGGGGCCGACCTGGACGACCGACGCATGGCCTGGCTACGGCAACTAGTCGAGTGGCAGCGCGAGGTCAAGGACTCCAGCGATTTCCTCTCCACCCTCAAGATCGACCTTTACCCCGAAGAGGTTTATGTCTTCACGCCGAAAGGGAAGCTGATCGTGCTGCCCCGCGGCGCGACTCCCATCGATTTCGCCTACGCCATCCATACCGAAGTAGGTCACACCTGCGTCGGGGCCAAGGTCAGCAGCCGCATCGTTCCGCTCAAATATCAACTGCGTAACGGCGACATCATCGAGATCATCACGCAGCAAGGCAACCACCCCAGCCCCGACTGGTTGAGCCTGGCCAAGACCTCGCGGGCCCGCAACAAGATCAAGCAGTGGCTCAATGCGCACCGCCGCCAGCGCGCCGAGGAGATCGGCGAAAAGCTGCTGGAGAAGGAAGCGCGGCGGCTCAAGATTCCGCTGAAGAAGATCTCGGCGCAAGCGGTGCAGCAGGTGTGCCAGGACCACGGTTGCGCGCAGGTCGCCGACCTCTACGCGGCGCTGGGCTATGGGCGCTATTCGGCGCGCAGCATCGCGGCGAAGCTGGCCGGCAATGGCGGGTCGCCGGGCGTGTCCGCGGACTCGCCGGCCGTGACGGCTAGGCCGCCCAAGCCGGTCGAACTGGGGGCGCTGCTGGTGAAAGGCGTCGACGACGTGCTGGTCTATCGCGCGCGTTGTTGCAGCCCGATTCGCGGCGAGCCGATCGTGGGCTACGTCACGCGCGGCAAGGGCGTGGCGGTGCATTCGAAAAACTGCCCCAACGTGCAGAATCTGATGTATGAGGCCGAGCGGCGCATCGACGTAGCCTGGGCCCAAGCCGAGGACACCACCTACCGCACGCGACTGCAGATCTACGTCGACGACCGGCCCGGCATTCTCAACGACCTCACCGGCATCCTTTCGGGGGAAAACGTCAACATCGTGGCGGTGGAGTCGCGCTCGGACCGCACCAGCCCCGCCCGCATCGAGTTGCGCGTGGAGATCCAGGACCTCAGCCAGCTCGAGCGCATCATGAAGGCCATGCGGCAAGTCCCCGACGTCCGCGAGGTGACGCGAAGTTACCGGACGGGGTAAGGGCTGCGGGGAGCGGGTTTTCGCTGATCTGTACCATGTCCATAGCGCCAGGGCGCGTTTTCCAGATCTGCGGTTTTCGCGAACCGAGGGGCATACAGGGAAAAGGCCGCGGGTCTGGGAAACGCGCCCAGCCCTGCGCTACGGGGTTCGGTCGCGGTTATGGGGTTCGGTTGGGGCTTTCCCCCAGGCTTGGCGCATGCTATGTTGACCTCACGACTCCCGGGCTGGAACGCTTTGTGACCGTGACCTCGCCCCAAACCCGTCTGCCCGCACACTGCAGCATTTCGCGATGTTTCAAAAAATTCTGATCGCCAACCGGGGCGAGATCGCCGCCCGCATCATCCGCTCGTGCCGCGAAATGGGCATCGCCACGGCGGCGGTGTTTTCGGAAGTGGATCGCGCGGCGCTGCACGTGCGGCTGGCCGATGAGGCGATCCCGATCGGCCCGGCGCCGGCCCCGGAAAGCTATCTCTCGATCGAGCGGGTGCTCGAGGCCGCGCGGGCGGCGGGCGCCGATGCGATTCACCCGGGCTACGGTTTTCTCAGCGAAAACGCTCGTTTTGCCGCGGCCTGCCGCGAGGCGGGGATCAAGTTCATCGGGCCCAGCCCGGAGGCGATGGAGCTGATGGGCTCGAAAACGCGCGCCCGGCAGACGATGCAGGCCGCCGGGGTGCCGGTGGTTCCCGGCACTTCGGAGCCGGTAGCCTCCGCCGCCGAAGCGCTGACAGTTGCAGGGCAGGTCGGCTTTCCGGTGATGCTCAAAGCGGCGGCCGGCGGCGGTGGCAAGGGCATGCGTCTGGTGTCGTCCGCAGCCGACTTGGCCGCCGCGCTGGAGCAGGCCCAGCAGGAGGCCCTCAACGCCTTTGGCGACGCGGCGGTCTACATCGAGAAAGCCATCGCGGGGCCGCGGCACGTCGAGGTGCAGATTCTGGCGGACGAACACGGCCAGGTGATTCATCTCGGCGAGAGGGAATGCAGCCTGCAGAGGCGGCATCAGAAAGTGCTCGAGGAAACGCCTTCGCCGTGGGTCGAACAGCGGCCCGAGGTACGCGAGCACCTGACGGCGGCGGCGGTGGAGGCCGCGCGGGCGGCCAACTACGCCAATGCGGGAACGGTCGAGTTTCTGATGGACGCCGGCCACAACTTCTATTTCCTGGAAATGAACACGCGGCTGCAGGTGGAGCATCCGGTCACCGAGATGGTCACGGGCCTCGACCTGGTTCGCGAGCAGATCCGCATCGCGGCGGGCGAGCCGTTGGCCTACCGCCAGGCCGACATTCGTTCGCATGGGCATGCCATGGAGTGCCGCATCTACGCGGAGGACCCTGACAACAACTTTTTCCCGTCGCCGGGCCGCATCGCGGCGCTCGAACGGCCGTCCGGCCCCTACATCCGGGTCGACTCGGGCGCCTACGAGGGCTGGACGGTGCCGCTCGATTACGACTCGCTCATCGCCAAGCTGATTGCCTGGGCGCCGACCCGCGAACAGGTGATCGCGCGCCTGCGCGGCGCTTTGCGGGAGTACCATGTGGGGGGCATCCATACCACGATCGGTTTTTTTCAGAGCGTGCTCGCCGACGAGGATTTTCAGCGCGGCGCCTTCGACACGGGCTTTATCGCGCGTTGGCTCGAACGCCGCGGCTCGGACGGGGCGCCGCTGCCCGAACAGGAACAGGCCGCCATTCTGGCTGCCGGCATGCACTTCCTGAGCAACGGCAAGGCTAACGGCCAGGAGCCGGCGCGGCGGATGGATGCAAGCGCCTGGAAGCTGGCGGGAAAGCGCGCCATGCTGGGAGACTGACCGGCTGAGGCTTTCCGCCGCGGCCGGGGTGTTGCACCCTGGCGCCCGGCCCGACGATCTACTCATGAAACTCACCACGGTGATCCATGGCACAGAGCGCCACCTGGAACTGCAAAGGCAAGAAAATCCAGGGGCAAGTTGCTCGTTTTCGCTGGACGGCGACGAGGGCCGGGCCGATATCCGCGAGATCGCCGCGGGGGTGTATTCCATCTTGCTTGGTGCCCGCAGCTTTGAGGTTAAGATCGAAGTTGGGGAGAGCGGCTACCTGGCCGTTGTCGATGGCCGCCGCTATGACATCGCGGTGCGCGATCCGCGCCGGCTGGCGCGCGGCGGGGTCGGGTTGGTTGCGGATGGTCCGCTGAAAATCAGCGCCCCGATGCCGGGGAAGATCGTGCGGGTGATGGTCGAGGAAGGCCACAGCGTCGAGAGCGGCCAAGGGCTGCTGGTGGTCGAAGCGATGAAGATGCAGAATGAGATCAAGTCTCCCAAGGCCGGAGTGATCAAGACGCTGCACGTGCGGCAGGGCGGCTCGGTGAGCGCCGGCCAGGCCTTGCTCGTGGTCGAATAGAGCAGCGCCGCACGGCCGGGTGCGAGCCCGCGACGGCCCGCCGATTCCACGATTGAGGAACAAGATGCCTGCCCAATCCGAATGTCCGTTTTGCGGCGGCACCGGCTGGAAGGAAGTGAGCCGCGACGGCGTCACCGCGGTGGCGCGTTGCGGCTGCGTGCAGCCCCCCGCCGCCGAAGAGCTGTTGCTGCAATCGGGAATCCCGCCGCGCTTCGAGAACGCCGGATTCGACAACTTCAGCGCCGGCCGGCGGCAGGACAACCCGATCGAGCACGACCACCTGACCAACGCCATCGTCACGGCCAAGCGATTTGCCGCCGACTATCTGCCGAACAGCGAGCAAGGCCCCGGCGGGCTTTTGTTGCAAGGCCCCCCGGGCGTCGGCAAAACGCACCTGGCGGTGGCCGTGCTGCGCGAGCTGATGCAGCGCGGGTTGGAGGGTTACTTCTTCGACTACCAGCAGTGGTTGAAGCAGATGCGCGGGGCCTATGACGCCACCGCCGGCGGCGAGCACCGCGTCGTCCTGGGGCGGGCTCAGGATGCTGATGTGATCCTGCTCGACGACCTGGGTTCGGAGCGCTACAGCGAATGGGTGGAAGACACCATCACGGCGCTGATCAACCATCGCTACAACGCGCGCCGGGCTATCATCGCTACGACCAACCTGCCGATTCCTCAACTGGGCGACTCCTGGGCCCAGAAAAACCCCGTCACCGGCCGCCACGATATCAAAGACACGTTGGCGGACCGCATCGGCGCTCGCGCCGTTTCGCGGCTGTTTGGCATGTGCCGGATCGTGCGGATCTCCACTCGCGATTACCGGGAGCGCGGCTTGAGCCGCGTCGGGACGAGCTAGCGGGCTGATTGGTGCTTTTGGGGGCCTGCTTTCCCGCAAAGCGCCTGCGAGGTGTACGTGACTGCGCACCGGAAGCACAGGCCGTGCTCACCGTACTGTTCAAGTACGCCTCCGCGCGCCAAGCTTCGCGCGCCTTGTATCCACGGGCTTCTGACGCCTCTCGCGTCGACCCCTTGTGAAATATCCGGGCTAGGGTTTTACTTCATGGAGCAGGGGTTTTCCTTGCAGGCCCCGCATCAGGTTGATGACCGAGTTCTCGGCCATCTTGCGGCGGGTTTCCACCGTGGCGCTGCCCAGGTGCGGCACGATCGTGAGGTTGTCGAGCCGCAGCAGCGGATGATCGCGCGGCAGCGGCTCGGGCTCGGTGACGTCGAGCGCGGCACGGGCGATGCGGCCGTCGCGAAGCGCTTCGTAAAGCGCCTGGGTATGGACCACGCCGCCGCGCGCCAGATTCACCAGCGTCGCCGTGGGCTTCATTTTGGCGAACGCCGCGGCGTCGATCAGGTTGCGCGTCTCGGCGGTGAGCGGGCAGCACAGCATCACGTAGTCGGAACGCGCCAGCAGGTCGTCGAACGAGACGTACTGCACGCCTAACTCGCGCTCGGCGTCTTCGCGGCGGCGCCGCGCGTAGTAGAGCACGGTCATATCGAAACCGAGCGCGCGGCGCGCCACCTGGCGCCCGATGTTGCCGAGCCCAACGATGCCGAGCGTCATGCCGTGGACTTCGTTGCCCAGCATGTAACCCGGGTCGTGACGGAGGAACTCGGGCGAACGGGCGTAGCGGTCGCCCTCGACCAGGCGGCGCGCCGAGGCGAGCAGCAGAGTCATGCCCATGTCGGCCGTCGCGCCGTCGAGAACGTGCGGCGTGTTCCCCACCGGGATACCGCGCGCGGCGGCGTCGGGGACGTGAATGTGGTCCACGCCGACGCCGTAGTTGCTGATGATTTTCACGCCGGGCAGGCGATCGAGCACCGCGCCGTCGACGCGCACATGACCGTAGGTATAGATGCCGTCGACTGGTTCGCTGCTGCCTTCCAGAGCCACGTCCCAGGGCAATAGTTCGACGCGGCCGTCGAGAAACTCGTGCACGGCGGCATCGAGTGGTCCGTCGGCGACCACCTTGGGTTTGCGCGGCGCATCCGGGCTTTGAGTTTCCTGGGCGGGCATCGAATTGAGTCGCTCCTTGAGCCAGGCCTTCGCCGCGCGACGAACAACGGGCGAGGGCGAAAAGGACGTCAATACCTGGTTTTTTTGAGGCGCGTCACGTCGAACTTTGCCGTGTCGGCGATCGCCATGACGGCCATCACGCCGGCTTGGATCGGGTCGCTCACCACCAGGTCGGCGGCGTCGGGAACCGAGCCGGCCATGTTGAGCGAGACCACCAGCAGCCCCTTGGCCTGCACTTCGCGAACGGCTTCTTCAATGTCGCCGCCCATCAAAGCGCCGGCCAGCACGAGCGCCCGCGCGCGCGCCAGCCGCCCGACGGCTCGAACGGCTTCGGCGATGGCGGCCTCGCCAACGAGCGGAATCGTGTCTACCGAGATGCGTTCGCCGCGCAGGTTGTGGCGGTCGGCCTCCATCACGGCGCCAACGGCGACCTGCCCGACCTGCGCTCCGCCGCCGATGATGATGAGGCGTTTGCCGAAGACCCGCTTGAGTGTCTTTTTCTCTTCCACGCGAAGTACGTCGGGCAGGGCGCTGAGTTCCCCGATCAAATCTTCGACCGCCGCGACACCCAGCACTTCGAACAACACCGTTTCGACGGGCCTTTGGCTGTCGAGGATGCTGATGCCGGTGATATCGCCTTCGTGGCGCAGAATCACGCCGGTCAACTGATGAAGCACGCCTCTCTTGTTGTTGACCTCAACGGACAAGGCGCACGATTCCGGCTGATCTTCCAAAGGTACTTTCGCCATCGTCGTTGAATCTTTCGTCGTGCAGCGGTTGGCTGCGGGAATCCCGCTTGCCCGGACAGGCCTCAGCCGCGACAGCTAACAGTATATCGTTGCAGTTTGCAGTAGCCGTGAATCGTACCGACTGTCCCAGGAGCCGATCTACGGCGCGTTCTTCAGGCGGGAGGCGATGGCGACGACGCGCTTGCCCAACTCCCGCGCTTCGGTCAACTCGCGTTCGTCGACGCCTTTGTCGGATTCGGGAATTCCCGTCGTTGCCGAGGCGCCCAGCCCGCCGTAGGGAGTGACCAGCACCATACCGTATTGCAACAGCCCCAGGGCCATGCTCATCATCGTGAACTCTTTGCCGTTGGACGGGGCGCCGCCCGTCGCGAACACGGCGCCGACCTTGTTCTGCAGCGCGCGGCTGCGCCAGAAACCGAACTCGCCGCCGCTCCAGGCCACCAGGGCGGAACGCATTTCGGCGGAAACGTCTCCCATGTGCACGGGCGAACCCAGCATGATGGCGTCGGCCTGCTCGAGATCCTGCTTGGTGACCGCGGTGACGCGGCGCAGCACGGCCTCGGCTTCCGCCTGACGCACGCCCTCGGCGGCGGCCTGCGCCATCTTTTCGGTGTAGCCCGTTTGGGAGGAGTAGGCGATCAAGACCTTGACGGGCTCGGCCGCGGAGCAGACGCCCGCCGCGATTCCCCAAAGCGCCAGCGCAATCCATGCCGCCCGTTGTGGCCCACTGCGATAGTTCATAGCAACCTACTTTCTCAACAAAGGGCGAACGGTTGCAAAGGCCCGTTGGGGCTTGGCCGGTTCGGATGGGTCTTACGGCGCGGTTGCGCGGGAAATGGGGAGCGGGTGCGCGGCGTGTTGTCCGGCCGATGGGCGAATAGGGCCGACCCGGCTGCGGACAGGTTTCCCGAACCGCGGCGATAAAGAGGCAGATTGTGGCGGGGAAGGCAGAGGGAAACGCTTAGACCCACTTCAAGGCGCCCTGGCGCACGATCCAAACGTAGCCCACGATCAGGATCGCCAGGAAGACCAGCATTTCGATCAGCCCGAATACTCCCAGGGCGTTATATTGGATCGCCCAGGGGATCAGGAAGATCGTTTCGACGTCAAAGATCACGAACAGGATCGCCACCAGATAGAAACGGATCGAGTAGCGGCCGCGCGCGTCTCCTTCGGCGGCGATACCGCATTCATAGGCGTCGGCTTTCGCCTTGCTCGGCGCGGAGGGCCGCACCAGCCCAGCGGCCAGCAGCGTAACCACCGGAAACGCGACCGCGATCAGCAAAAAGATTAGGATCGGGATGTAGCCGCGCGGCATCGCCAACAACTATACCAGAGTTTTCAGGGGGTTGGCGGGAGATGTTGGGGGCTGGAACTCTACCGCGTCAGTGAACGCCGCCTGGCGGAATCCGCTCGCTGCGCGGCCCAATATGGATGTGCGGCCCGGTGGACTGCCCCGGCACAGCGCTGCGGAACGCGATGTAGGGAATGTTCCAGGTTTCGAGCAACTCGATTAGGAACAGCCCTTCGGGGTCGTCGGGGTTCACCGCCACGTCGAGCCGGCCCGTGTGGTCGAACCCCATGGATTCGTGCAGCGCGGTGTAGCCGTCGGCGCTGATCGGCAGCGGCACGCCGAAGGCCTCGTAGAACGCTTCGTTGACAGCGGCAATATCGTCGTCCAGGAAGGGATCGCCATTGCCTTCGGAAACGTAGGCAAGGTCCTCCTGTTCGAGCTCGTCGAGCCGCGCTTCAGTGCGCGCGATGGTGGCTTGCTCGCGCACCAGGCGGGCGCGCGTCTCCGCCAGGTTGTACTGCTTGTCTGCGGCGTCCAGAGCGTCTTTGTCGGCCTGGAGCTGCTGGATCGGCAAGGCCCCGGCATCTACCCGCGCCTGCGTCAGAGCAAGCTGATCGCGGGCCATATCGCGCAGCCGCTTGGCGGCGTCGAGCATCGCCGGGAGATCTTTTTCGGTAATATCGCGTTGCAGCAGTGTCTTTTGCAGGGTCTCGATCAGGTGCGCTTTCTCGAGGCTTTGCTCGGCGTCGGAGACGGCGCGCCGCGGCAGCGCACCCGCTTCCACCAGCGCGCGCACCCGTTCGAGCTCCGCTTCCGATTTCACGGACTCCGCCGCCCGGCCCGGCGCTACCCAGGCGAGGGCGGTCATTGCCCACACGCAGCCGTAACCAAACCGCACCGTAGTTGGTCGCTCCCAGAGGCTCCCCATCATTTTACCCAGGTATAGACGAGACTCCCCGTATTGTTTTGCTTTGGCGCATTGTCTTGCGGAGGCCGGAGGCCTGCTCCACTGTCATCCCGGGCTGGTAAGATAAGGGACCTAGATGACTGAATGGGAAATCGCGGTCCAGGAGGCTCGTTCCAAAAAAGCGGAAGATATCGTGCTCCTCAAGATCGGGCCGGTGAATTCGTTCACCGATTACTTCCTGATCTGCACCGGGAGCAACCCGCGCCAATGTCAGGCGATTTCCGACGCGATTGAGATCACGCTCAAGGCCGAAGGCGTCCGGCCGATCGGCATCGAAGGCTATTCGAGCGCCGAGTGGATCCTGCTGGACTACGGCGATTTCGTCGTTCACATCTTCTCCCCGCAATCGCGCCAATTCTACGCGTTGGAGCGGCTTTGGAAGACCGCAACGCGGGTTCCCCTGCCGAACGCCAACGAAAACAACGAGGCGAGGCGCGAAGACCGCATCGGCGTCATCTCGACTTCGCCTTGAAAGTTCACCTGCTCTACATCGGCAAGCCGCGCAGCCGCGAGGCCAACGTGCTGGCTCAGGAGTATGCGCTGCGCCTCGGCCGCTATTGCCGCTTCGAGATGCGGCAGATCCGCGATGAGAGTGCGGCAGGCGGCTATGAGCGCGCGCTACGCGTCGTGCTCGATCCGGCCGGGGAGCAAATCACTTCGCAAGCCCTCGCCGCGCTACTCGAGAAAGCCGGCCGTGACGTCGCTTTTTTCGTGGGTGGAGCCGAGGGCTTTTCGGACTCCTTTCGAGCGGGCGCCGGGCGTCTGCTCAGCCTCTCCCGGATGACGCTGCCCCACGAGCTGGCGCGTGTCGTGCTGGTCGAGCAGCTCTACCGCGCATTCACAATCCTCAATAGCCATCCCTACGCGCGCTAGCGAGGAAAACGGCCCGGTTTGGCGGACTTGGAAATCCTTGGGCAATTTTCGCCCTGGGACCGGTGTCCGGTCCGGGAACCAGCCGCAAGGCAGCATTGGAGGCCGTGGGTTCTCCCAAAAAGAAAGGACCCGGGCGGATCAGCGACCGCCCGGGCCCGAGGGAAGTCATGATGGGTCCATCTGCTCCCCCGGCGCATGAGGAACCCGAATTACCGTGCGGCACCGCCGCCGGTTACGAGCGCTTCGGGTTCTCCACGTGCAGGTTGTTCGTCACCGAGAACACTCCCGGCACCGAATTGGCCTGAAGGAAGGCCACGTTCTTCTCCATCTCGCGCGCCACAACGCCTTCGAGCGTCACATCACCGTTTTTGACGATGATGTGAATCGGACCCACGGCCTGCAGCGCGTAGCGGTTGAGCACCGGGTTGCCGTAGACGGCGCGCAGAACGCCGAAGCGGATCCGGTTGTCCATGTTCGACAGCGGCAGCACTTCGATGCGGTTCTCGACCGATCGAACGCCCTCAATCCGCGCAACTACGCGCTCGGCGGACGTCTTCAGGGTCGGTCGTGTCACCTCACCGCTCAAGATGACCTTGCCGTCATGGACACGGTAGGTGAAGTGGTCGAAGATGCTGTAGTACGGTAGCGTCACCAGTTCGTGACGGATGCTGTTCTCCAGCCTCGACATCTGAGGCTGCGAATAGGCAGCCGAGGCCGCCAGGGGTAGCGCGACCAAGCCCAGAACCAGCACCAAACTGAAATTGCGAATTTTCGTCCTCATGCGAACCTCCTCTGTTTTCTCAATCCGTTAGTAAGCACTTGCATACTTTTAGATGCATGTGGCGGTTTGGGGTTGCGGTCTTTTCGGGATGGACCCGACCCAGGGATGTTTATCCTGAGCCAAGCTATTTGTTATCAGTGACTTTGATAAATCAAACGAGAGTGGCCTTTGGGGTGGGCTGGTTTGGTTCCAGGATGCTTCCTGCGGTCCTCAAGTAAGATTTAGTACGTGGAGCCCATCGTTGTTTGACGGGTCGGTATGGCCCGTTGCCAGCCGCCGGGCGTGAGTTTTGCGGGTGCGGTGGAGGAGCTTCGCCCCAGGTTGAGAGCGGCCAGCCCGCGGGCTTAGCAGGCTGCGAAAAAAGGGCATTGAGGTCCGGCTGTGGCATCCTCCAGCACAGCTTCGGTGGTGTGGGGCCCTACGTCGCGACGAATCGCGACGCGGCAAACCTGGAGGTTCGCGCCACGGGTGCGGTCTCTTGCCTCTGTGCCCTTTCGGTACACCGGCTCAAGCTGAACCCAGGCTCGGCCTCCAAAGTACCTTTTCCGCAGCCTGTTAGGCCTGCGACTCTGATTTCGCGGTTCGCCGCCGTTGTGGATTTTGAAGCGGTTCGGTTGCGGCGTGCTGCGTTTGACCTTTTTGGGGTGAGTTCGGGCCAGCCGCCTATAGAATATCGCCCACGAAACGCGATCTCTCGCCGAGGGAGGACGCAACGATGTTTCATCACAACATCGTAGGAACGTCGCGGATACAACCCTTCCGTCAACCGCGTGACGGAAGTTGCGACGCGCCCGGTGCGAGACCCCTAGAAGACGGATAATTGGACCGAACGGCGAATCGGCGAGTAAGAAGAAAATACAACCATGCCAGCGGACGGTTCGTCAACCGCCGCCGCCACAGTTAAGAAAGAAACCGGTCGACTGTATCGCCCCTTTGATAAAGCGCCGCAGTATTCCGGAAGGGGCCTACTTCTTTGCTTTCTTACGGCCCGCCCAATACTTCTTCATGCGGTCGGAAACAGCTTTGCGGGCCGCCGGGGTCATCTTCTTACGGCCGCGTTTTGCCGCCGGCTTGACGACTGCCGCCGATGCGCCGGATCCCGGCGGGCGGCCTCTGCGTCGAACGCCTCTTTGCAGGGCTGCGATCGCGAGGTTCAGGCGATCACGTTCTTCAATCAACATTGCTAAGACATCAGGCATGACCTCGATGGTAACATAGAATGCCAATTTTTTTCTATATAAGGTTTGTATAAACCATACAGACCCATTGCACTGTCCATGAAAACGATCCGACTGCCGCATACTATCTTGGAAGTCTCTCATCTATGCATGGGGACGATGACCTTCGGCGCTCAAGTGGACGAGCACGAAGCGCGGCGAATGGTGGATTGTTGTCTCGACGCCGGCATGAATTTCTTCGATACGGCTAACGTGTACCAGCAGGGTCTTTCGGAGGAGATATTAGGGAAGTGCCTGGCGTCGCGGCGATCCAATATTATCCTGGCCAGTAAGGCTTGCGGTGTAATGGGCGATCCGCCCCGCTATCGGGGGCTATCTCGACAAGCCATTCGCACGGCGATCGACGAAACGCTGCAGCGCCTGCAAACCGACTATCTCGACATTTACTACCTGCACCAGCCCGACTACGATACGCCCGTGGAAGAAACCCTGGAAGCGATGCACGAGCTATACAAGGAGGGGAAAATACGCTACCTGGGTTCTTCCAACTTTGCCGCGTGGCAGATCTGTGACATGTTTAACATTTGCAGGCAACGAAATATCGTGCCGCCGTGGGTTTCTCAGCCAATGTATAACGCGCTGACCCGCGGCATCGAGCAGGAGTACGTTCCCTTCACGCGGCGGTTTGAAGTCAGTTGTATCTGTTACAACCCGTTGGCGGGCGGCATGCTGACCGGCAAGCAGGATTGGGCGCGCGGGCCGCTACCGGGAACGCGTTTCGACACCCGGGAGAATTACCGGAGCCGCTACTGGCATCCGGAATACTTCGACGCCGTGCAAACGCTGCAGAAACTGGCGGAGCAGTGCGGCCGAAGCCTCGCGGGACTGGCGCTCTCCTGGGTGGTTCATCAACCGTGCGTGCAGGCGGTCATTCTGGGAGCCTCGAACCTGGAACAATTGCAGGAAAATCTTGCCGCGGCGCAAGGCCCGCCCCTGGAGCAAGAGGTCCTGGCGGAATGCGACAAGGTCTGGCAGAAACTTCACGGTCCGACGCCGGCCTACAACCGATAACAAAGCATCGCCAGCATGGGTAGCAGATACGTTTCCCGAGACGAATCCTGAAGAAGCTTGGCCGTTTATGTCTGTCGGAGCCGTCTATCGACGTGTGTGCCGGCCATTCGCGTGTGTGTCGGCAAAGCATCTGTTCGCCACCCACTCCTCACGGGGCGATTCGAAGATTCTCTTATCGCCGACAGCCGCCGCTTCCACAACCTTCCTTGAGCGTGAGTCAGCGCCAATGCCGCCAGCCAAGCTAGTACTACTTCTCCGGATCTCGAAATAAGGCTTCAAACCAATAAGGGATAGGTCGGATTCCTTGCAGCAGGGGCAGGGAAGCCGATAGTACAGTTGAGTTCGCGTAGGACGGTTTCCGATTCCGCAGTTGGCTGGACGATCAGGACGGGTGAGTCTGGCTGCGTTGCAAACGGTAAGGAATCCGTGTGCCGGCCCGAGCCGGATCCCTTCTTTCCCACAACCGAAGCTCGAGGAGTAGAGGTTCATGAATATTACCGTTATCGGAACGGGGCACGTTGGTCTTGTGGTGGGACTGTGCTTCGCCGAAATCGGACACAAAGTTGTTTGCCTGGATAGTGACAAAGACAAGATCGCAAAGTTGAAAGACGGCGAATCGCCTTTCTACGAGCCCAACATTCCGGAGCTTTTGAAGCGGAACCTCGAACAGGGGCACGTTCGCTTCACGACCGAACTCGAAGAAGGCGTGCGGCACAGCGAGGTGATCTTCCTGTGCCTAGGGACCCCGCCGCTTCCGGGTGGCGAAGCGGACCTATCGATGGTGGAGCGCGTTAGCCGCCAGATTGCCACGCTTTCCGAAGGCTACAAGCTGGTCGTCGAAAAGAGCACGGTGCCGGTTCTCACCGGCGACCGTATCTCGAAGACGATGCAGATCTACCAGAACCGCCAGGGCGATACGGAATTCGATGTGGCTTCGAATCCCGAATTTCTAGCCGAAGGCACGGCGGTGCTCGATTTTCTGTATCCCGACCGCATCGTCGTTGGCGTGGAAACCAAGCGCGCCGAAGATCTGCTGCGCGCGGTCTATGCGCCGATCGTGCAACAGGACTTTCCGTGGAATCTTGAAGGCCAGAGCCCGCGCACGGGGCGCGAGGTGCCGCTGCTGGTGACCAACCGCAACAGCGCCGAGCTCATCAAGCACGCCTCGAACTCGTTCCTGGCGATGAAGATTTCCTATATCAACGCCGTCGCGAACCTGTGCGACGCGGTGGGCGCCGACATCCAGAAAGTCGCCGAAGGGATGGGCAAGGATCACCGCATCGGTCCGCAATTTCTGAACGCGGGAATCGGTTTCGGCGGCTTCTGCTTCCCCAAGGATCTACAGGCCTTCATTCGCATCGCGGAAAAGAGCGGCTGCGATTTCCGGCTGCTGCGCGAGGTGGAACGGGTCAACCTGCAGCAGATCGACAATTTCCTGCGCAAGATCAAGAACGAGCTGTGGGTGTTGAAGAACAAATCGATCGCGGTATGGGGGCTGGCGTTCAAGCCGCATACCGACGATCTGCGCTTTTCGCCGGCGATCGCGGTTGTGCAGCGGTTGCTGGAAGAAAAGGCACGCGTGCGAGCGTTCGACCCCCGGGCGATGGAAGAGGCCAAGCGCTATCTGCCGGGGGTGGACTTTTGCACTTCGGCGGAAGAGGCCGCGGTGGGCGCCGACGCCCTGCTGATTCTGACCGAGTGGCCGGAGTTCGCGGCGGTTGACCTTCGCACGGTGGGCGAAACGATGCTGCGTCCGCTGATCTTCGACGGGCGCAACCTGTTGGAAGGCGAGCAAGTCCGCGAGGCTGGATTTGAATATGTCAGCGTGGGCCGCACCTAGCAAGATTCCGCCGCGCACGATTTCGCCACGGCGGGGCCGGCCCTTGACGGGCCTTGGCCACGCGGCGGTCTCTGGCTCCATCCGAGTTTCCTGAAGCAACTCCCTTGAAACAACCTCCGCCCTGGTCCTTCCTCCGGCCAGGGCGCTTTTTTCTTGTGCGGCTGCCTTCGGTCGGGGAATGAAGCGGTTTCCTGGTTGGGGAAGGCCGCAGGTCTGGCCTCCAGCCCTGCGCCTACGGGTTGCGTGTGCGAAAAACCCCGCAACGCGGCGGTCCGGCTCTTGGTCCAAACTATTAGGGCCGTGCGAATGAGACTTCCAGGACGGATCCGGTGGCTGGCGCCGGTGGTCATTTTGATTGTTGCCGCCTACGGGTTTGTGTCTCCGGCGGCGCGGGCCGAGGATAGCTGGGAAAACGTCGAGCGGATTGTCGCCATCGGCGATGTCCATGGCGACTGCGAACAGTTGGTGACCTTGCTGCGCCAGACCGGCCTGATCGATGAGAACGAGGACTGGATCGGCGGCACGACTCACTTGGTGCAGACCGGCGACATCCCCGACCGCGGGCCCACTTCGCGCCAGGCGATGGACCTGCTGATGAAGCTCGAGAAGCAAGCCCGAAAAAGCAAGGGCTACGTGCACGCGCTGATCGGCAATCACGAGGCGATGAACGTGTACGGGGACCTGCGCTACGTGCACCCGGGCGAATACGCCGCGTTTCAGACGCCGCGCTCGGAACAGTTGCGCGACCGCGCTTATCAGGAACAAGTGCGGCAGATCCAATCCAGCCAACCGCGCGGGCAGTGGCCCGACTTCGACGGCGCCTACCGCAAGGAGTGGGACAAGAACCATCCTCTGGGGTGGGTCGAGCACCGCCAGGCTTTCAGCCCCACGGGCAAGTACGGCAAGTGGATCATCGCGCACAACGTCATCATCAAGATCAACGATATTTTGTTTCTTCACGGCGGTATTGCGCCGAAGTACGCGCATTCGAGTGTGCGCGCCATCAATGAGCAGGCCCGCGAAGCGTTCCGCGACTTCAACCGTGTTCACGGCGGAATTCTGGTCGATTCCGACGGCCCCTTGTGGTACCGCGGCCTGGCCACCAACCCGGAAGCGTCGGAAGCGGCGAACGTGGATGCGGTGCTGAGCAACTTCGGGGTGAAACGCATCGTGATCGGCCACACGCCCACGGCGGGAACGGTGATTCCGCGGTTTGGGGGCCGCGTCCTGATCATTGACGTGGGCCTTTCGGCGGCCTATGGGAGGCGGTTGGCCTGCCTGATCGTGGAGAACGGTAAGTTTTATTGCCTGCATCGCGGCGAGAAGCTGGCGATTCCGGACGACTCGGGTTCTGGCTTGCTCGATTACTTGAAAAAGGCCGCCTCGCTCGATCCGCAACCTTCCCCGCTGCTTCCCCTCATTACCCGGCTCGAGAGCCGCTAGCGTCTCAGTTGGGTACCGGCGCCAGTCGGCCCGCTGCGTCGGCGTCCATGGCGGCGTTTGCTTGCCGGACGGGGGAAAGGACGGCAAGGCCCAACAACATTCACCACCAGGTGGACGCTGCCGGCCAGAGGCCCACGCCACATCGAGAGCAGACCCGCGCGAGATTGAGCTAAGCCCGCCACAACGGGCCGAGGGCTTCGCATTTGGTCCGTCACGCGTTAGACTGTTGGGCGGTTTTGGATTCGCGGCGGGTGAAGGAGACGGGATGAATCGACGCAAGGCTCTCACGGCGCTTGGCGGGGCGGCGGCAGCGGCCGCCTCGGGCGGGTTTCCTTATATTGGGCGGGCGCAGAACCGGCGGCCCAATATTCTGTTCATGATGACCGACGATCAGCGTTGGGACTGCATGAGCTGCGCCGGCAACAAGATTCTTAAGACGCCGAACATGGACCGGCTGGCCGAGGGCGGTGTGCGGTTCACCAATGGATTCGTATCGAATTCGCTGTGCGCGCCCAGCCGCGCCACGATTCTGACCGGGCTCTACTCGCACGCCCACGGCGTGACGACCAACGGCGGCGGGCCGCCGGCCAACTCGCACATGCGCTTCGCCTACCAGCGCTCGGGACGCAGTGTCGAAGACGCGCTGACGCTCGACGCCACGAGCGTGCTGCGCTCGAACGTGACGACGTTTCCGCGGCTGCTGCACCAGGCCGGCTATTACACGGCGATGATCGGCAAGTGGCACGTCAAGACGAACCCCGAGGGCTACGATCACTGGGCGATCTTGCCGGGCCAGGGCCGCTATCACGACCCGGAGATGATCATCAACAACGGGCCGGCGACGTTTCGCGGCTACGTCGACGATGTGATCACCGACCAGGGCCTGGAGGCGCTCAAGACGCGCCCGCGCGACCGACCCTTCTGCATGCAGTTGCAGTTCAAGGCGCCTCACCGCTCCTGGGAGCCGGCCGAGCGTTTTGCGCACGAGTACGACGACATCGAGATTCCCGAGCCGCCGACCTATCACACCTCGCTCGAGGGGCGGCCGTACGCGATTCGCAACACCGATATGCAAGTGGGCGACATGCCCGATTTTCGCGAGCGCGGCGTGCCCCGCGACCTGCCGCCCGAAGAGCGGAAGAAGCGCAACTTCCAGGTGTTCATGAAGAACTACTACCGCACCTTGCTGGGCGTGGATGAAAACGTCGGGCGCGTGCTCGACTACCTCGACCAGTCGGGCCTGGCGGAAAACACGCTGATCATCTATACGGGCGACAACGGGTTCTTTTTAGGCGAGCTGGGAATGTTCGACAAGCGGCTGATGTATGAGCCCTCGATCCGCGTGCCGATGCTGGCGCGCTATCCGGCGGGGATCAAGCCGGGCCACGTCGACAGCGAGCACATGGTGTTGAACAACGATGTGTTCCACACGATCGTCGACTATGCCGGCGTCGAGAGCCCGCGCGTGACGCGGCCGCACGGGGCGAGTTGGCGTCCGTTTCTCGAAGGGGGCGCGTCGAAATGGCGCGAGTCGTGGCTGTATGAATACTTCGAGTATCCGGCGGTGCATTGCGCCGGGAAAATGCGCGGCGTGCGGACCGAGCGCTGGAAGCTGATTCACTACATCCAGGAGCCCCAGGAGTTTGAGCTGTTCGACCTGGAGACGGATCCGCACGAGATGAAGAATTTGTATGGCCAGGCGCAGTACAAGGCCAAGGCCGACGAGTTGCTGGCCGAGATGGAGCGGCTGCGGGATTTGACCGGGGACGATCGCTCCGAGGACGGGACTCCGATGCTGGCCTGCGGGAACCGGATGCGGGACGAGTAGGCGGGTGCTTTCTACGGCCTGTTGCCTTGAGCTTTCCAGTCGGCCGGGGTGTTGAGGTTGGTGAAGAGCGCTCCGCTGGGGTCGAGGTGAGCGTAGCGGCCGGGCTCGATGCGGTGTACCTCCAGGGCATCCAGGGCGCGGGTTATTTTTCTGGTTCCGGCTTCGATCTGGCGGCGGATCGCCGCGGCGGCTTGCCTTGCGTATACGGCGCAGAGCGGCTCGTCGCGGCCTTCGGGCGAGACCGGCAGGCAGGCGTCTTGTTGAGCTTGCTCGGCTTGGGTGAACAGCCAGTCGAGGAAAACCGGCGTGATGCGGGGCATGTCGCAGGCCAGCAACAGGTTCCAGGGCTGGCTGGTGTGTTCGAGCGCGGCGAGAATGCCGGCCAGCGGGCCGCTGTCCGCCTGCGTGTCGGGAATGACGGGCAGCCCGAGGTGTTCGTAGCGGGCCGGCGGGCCGACCAGCGTCACCGAGCCAGCGGCTTGGCTTGCAGTATCGGCCAGATGCACGGCGAGCGGGCGGCCTTCGATATCGAGTAGGGCTTTGTCGCTTCCGAAGCGCGAGCTTTTTCCTCCCACCAGGATGTAGGCGGCTCGATGACGCACCGGGCGATGGTAGCACGGGGGGCGCAGTCCGTTGGCTGCATTGCCGCTTGTCCCGTGGATTGAGCGATTCGCTGCTACCGCTTGGTTACACGCGCGGCTCGGTTGGCTGCTTCGGCGCTCCGCGTATCGAGTCGTTGGGGGGAGTTTGACAGCCTAGGTCTGGCGGGCCTTGCCTGGTGTTTGGTGCGGGTCCGTGGGAGCAGGTTGCTAGGATTCCGGGAACGGTTCGACGAACAGGTAGAAGCGGAACATCGGGGTTTGTGAGCCGACGCCCCAACGCTGCACATCCCACTTGGCGCGCAGAAACTTCACGCCCTCGTGTGCGCCGCGGTGAAACAGGATCGAAGAGCTGCCGCGGTAGAACTTTTGGGGAAACGCGCGCAGCGGCTTTTCTTCCCACTGCTCGCCGTCGGGGGAGCCCTGAATGGCGATGTCGAGGGCTTCCTGCTCGACGATGTCGGTGATACCGAGAGTGAGCAGCATCATGCCGCCGGCCGCGTCGTCCAACGGGATGGCCTCGCCGATCCCTTTTTCCGTGACGGTCGTTTCGGGAACCAGAAACTGGGGGCTCATGAAGCTCTAACCTGCCTGCGAGTGGTGATGAGTCTTCGAGGAAGCCCATTGTAGCAGGCGAAAAGAAGCAGAGCCACAGGGCGGGCGGAGGCGGGCCGCCAGTTGCGCCAGTTCGGTTTGGTCGGCGACGCCCAGCTTGCCGAAAATCGAGCGCAGGTGCGTGTTGAGCGTCTGGCGCGTCATCCAGAGCGTTTCGTCGATCTGCCAGTCCCGGAAACCCTGGCCGACCCGGTACATGATTTCCCGTTCCAGCGGGGTGAGGCAGCTCATGTCCACCGGCGGTCCCATCTGTCCCGATCGTGGCTCAAATCGCTCCCGCCGCCCATAGAATAAGTCCCCTTTTTTGCGCCAAAACCGACGATTCACGCCGCTGCGGTATTTGCCCTACGCCGGTCGCCGGGCCGCTAACCCCGAACGCGACACGAAAGGGGCGGCAAGAAGTTGTTCCGGTTGGGTTTATCGGCGGCGCACCGCGGCGTTCAGGGAACCGTTCCCGGCGCCGCTCTTCGCCGCGCGGCAAACGTCCGCAGCCAGGCCCAGCCACCGGCCGAGCCGCTGACGCCGTTGAGAAACACGTCGTGCCAGGAGGGCCCGCGGTTGGCGAACAAAAGCTGTAGCGCCTCACTGAGCGCGCCAATGGCAAACGACCACAGGACCACCCGGGAAAACGCTTGGGGCCGGGAGGAAGTGCCCGAGGCGAGCAACCCGCCCAGCACGGCGAAGAGAAACACATGATAGCCCTTCTGGAACAGGAACATGGTGACGCCTTGGCCCAGTCCGACGCGAGAAGATAACGCGGCGTAGAGCAAGTGGGCCCAGCGGCCCGCCACACCGGTCGACGAAAACAGAATCAAGGCGATCCAGGCGCACAGAATCAGCGTGTGAATGGGTAACCGTTCGCTGGGCGAATTCAACTTGGGTTCTCCACATCGGCTGCGGGCCGGTGGTGCTTTTTTCGCCTGCCTCCGACTATTTGCTCCAGGGTCCCTTCAGTGTACAGGCCGATAAATGAAGCGGACGACGCGGGCGGGCTGCAAATTAGCGGCAAAACTGCCGATAGAGACTCCACCGGGAGCTCACGTGGCCCAAATTAGCCGATCATTCGAGCAACATTCCGCGCCCCAGCCGGCGGACGTTCTGCGCAAGGTCGTCAAAGATCTGGAAAAGTTTCCGGCGCTGCTCCCCGTGGTTCAAAAAGGCCTCACCGTGCTCGAAAATCCCAACGGATCGGCCAGCCAATTCGCGCGCATTCTGCAGGCGGACCCGATGATGGTGGCGCGCATCCTCCGATTGGCCAATTCGGCTTATTTCGGGGTCATGGCGGAGGTGCGCACGGTCTCGATGGCGGTCCGTATCATCGGCGACCGCAAGCTGTGTTCGCTGCTGCGTCATATCCTGATTTCGGGGCTGATCGAGCTGCTTTCCCGGGGGCGTCCGGCGGCCGCCAGAATCCGCGAAACCGCCGTGGCGGCCAGCGCGGCGTCTCACGAGCTAGCCCAGCGCTGCGCACTCGCCGAACCCGAGGAGATGCTGGTCGCCGGGTTGCTTTGCAATATCGGGGAACTGGCGCTTTGCTGGTCGTTTCCCAGGGAGTTTGAATTGCTGCCGGGACAACCGGGCGGAGGTCCGACCAGGGCCGCTCAGGGGACCCTCTTTGGCGTTGACTCGCTGCAGGTCGGACGGGCGGTTCTGGAGGCCTGGCGGTTCCCGGCCCTGTTTTGCGAAGTTACGGCCCGCTGGCCCGACCCGCTGAGTGAGCCCAGCGGCTCGCCACTGCGCTGCAACCTGGCGATCGCGCACGTAGGTGTCTTGTTGGCGAGGATGCACACGGACCGTATCCCGGCACGGTCCCTCGATGTTTCGCCCGAAGTCCTCGCCACGCTGAAGCTGACGGCGGCTGATGCGCAGCAGGTGCTGGCGGTTCTTCCGGAGAAGATTGAAGTGGTCCGCGCCATCCTGGAAGATTAGCTGCCGGTCTCCCCAACATCGCCGCGATCCGATGGTACTTCGGGGGTTGGGGGATTCGGCGAAAGTCGCTGCATTCGGCGAAAACACTTGCGGAGTGGACCCTAAGGGCACCGCTCGCTCACCCCACGCGGCTGGGGCCCGCAGCTACGGTCTAACCCCGCAGTTACGACATCTCTATGACAGGTTGGCTTCCGAATCCGAGCTTTGGATCGGGCTCAGCTTCACACGGCGGCTGAGGGCTTTGGCTAGATTGCGGAGGTCCCCGATCACGCTGCCGACCGCTGATTTCGAGCTCTCGGGCCGCGGTGCGGCGATCTCCGGGCTGAGCGGCGGGGTGCCGGCAGTATTTGGGGAGATCGCCCGGAGTTGGGCCATCAGAGTGTTTTCCGCCTCACCGTAGCCGGGCCGGGGCCTGATTGCCGCCTCGAAGGGCGGTGCGGCCAGAACCTCGTCAACGCGCGCCACGATCGCCCGGGCGCCGAGAGTTTTCGACAGATAGTCGAGCGCGCCGAACTCCAGGGCGAGGCGGTGGGCGACGGGGTCTTCATGGCACGAAAACAACAGGATTTGAATCGGGAGCCAGCTCGGATTCTGGCGAATGCGCCGCGTCAGCTCGAGCCCGTCGAGATGGGGCATCATCAGATCGGCCAGAATCAGCCCCACCTCGGTGTCATGAAGCATCTTTAGGGCTTCGGCGCCGTCGGAAGCGGTGACAGCGTGGTAGCCGGCTGTCTCCAGGCGTAGCTTCAGGGCCTGAATGACATCCGCTTCATCGTCCACGATGAGGACCTTCTTGTTGGGCACGGTTTACTCGCTTAGGGGACCTTCGCAACCGCCGGGCCAGCCCTCTTCTGTTTGGTCCACTCACGTCTGTTTGGCCCACACACGGCACTGCCGCAGTGCGCCTTTCCGCTTCGATGGAACGCCCACCCTTGTATCGGCGGGCTTCCGCCGCCCCTCGCCGCGATGCTCGATCCAAACGGCGGCCGGAAGCCGACTCCGCAATCGCCCAGGCCACTAGGACGCACGACGATCGCGCCTTGGGTCAAGATGTCCCCCTGACCCGCGAATGCTCGCCACACTCCACTTACTATTCATCGGCTGAAAGATACAGAACCTCACACCTCTGCCGCCTGAGACGGTCTAGATTTCTCGGACGAGGCTGGTTGGGGTGGCTAGGGTCTTCTTGGGCGGCGCGCCGCAGCGAGGTGGTGGAGAGCGGCTGCTGCGGCGGGGGTCGGGAAGGCAGACTCGGCGGGCGGGCGCCCCGCGTGGTGCGCGCGGGGCTGGGTTGTTTGCGGCGCGGCGGGGGCCGTATCCGCCCTCGTTTCCCGATTGCGGCTTACGTGAAACGCTACTCCGAACTAGGGCTTCTCCCCACCAAATTGTCGGCGGGTGCAAGGGTATTCTGTAACCTAAGCCGTTGACAGCAGCGGTCATACGCAGACGCACGGGCGTCCGGCCGGCTGCGTTCCCTCCGCCGCGGCAGCCAACCCGATTGGCCTGTCCGGCCAGGTCTCTAGCAGGTGGCCTGGACCGGTTCGTTTTGTGTGCGGGCCCGGGCCGGACCGGGCTGTCCGCATGGGCTGCGCAGGCTGGCCTGTTGCGGTTCGGACAATGCGGAGAACTTTATCGTGAAGTCCCCCGGGGAGATTGCGCCCGCGACCCGTCTGTCGTCCCTGCTCGCCCTCGACGGGTCCCCTGTTCGCCGTCTCAGGAGGCGCTAAGACCTCTTGGAGCGCTCCAGCATGCGGCGGTTTTTCACGAGTTTGGTGCCGAAGTGGCCCTGGCGGCTGAGAAGGCCCGGGATGCCGGAGCTGGTCTGCGCCGCGCTGGCTTTGGCCTGCCTGATTCTGCCGGAGTGGTGGGCGCTCTCCCGCAACCGTGTGGACAGGGAGAAGGAGTTGCGCGACCTGCTGAGCGTGCAACTCGAAGGGGCCCAAGACGCTTTGCAGGCGTGGGCCGCCGACCTGCGCTCCGAAGTGGTCGCCCGAGCTTCCGACCCCGAGGTCCGGCGGTTGGTGGCGTTGGCAGCGGCCCCGGAGGGCTCGGCCGAGGGAACCCAACGAGACGCCAACCGATCCCTCCTGAACCAGACCCTCAACACTCTTCAAGGGCCTTCAGAACGGTTTTCGAGCCGCTTTGACGGCTTCGTAGCCGTGGCGCCCGGCGGCCGGGTGGTTGCGGACTCGCTCGGCCAGCGTGTGGGCGCCCTGCTACCACTACCACAGGGCTCGGTTCTGCGGTTGGCGCTGCAGGGCGAAACGGCACTGAACCCGCTGGGAACGCACGACCTGAACCTGGTGTTGGACGACGCGGAACGGGAAAGCTGCATCCTGGCCGCCGTGCCGGTGCGCGACAGCGAAGGGCGGGTGCTGGCGGCACTGGCGTTCCGCTTCCGCGTACGCAATGCACTCCAGGGTCTGATCACCGCGCGCAATGGCCGAGGACCCGCCCTGGAAGCATATTCCTCCAGCGGCGCGTGGGTAACCAACACCAACCCGCGGCAGGGACGGCTCGGCGACAGCCCGGCTACGTCGCCTGCGGTCGGCGACCTGCTGGCGCGCATCTGGGCGGGAGACACCGGCCTTCCCTCGATGCATCCCCCCGCACTGCTGCACGAGCGCCCCTTTTTCAATGTCGACGGGTACGGCGGCCTGGACGGCCAGTGGGTGGTGGGAGCCGCCGCCGCGGTACCCGAGATCGGGGTCGGCCTGCTGGTCGAACTCGACAGCGGCGCCGCCTACCGTTCTGTCCGCCGCTCGCGTTGGACTCTGATCGGCCTGGCGATGATCCTCGGCTTCGGATTGCTGCTAGCGATTCTGAACCAGACCTCGGCGGGAGGCGCGGTAGCCGCTCCCATGGTTCGTTCCTCGGCCCGGAATACCGCCGCCTGGGCGATTCTGGGCGTCTCGGTGCTGGCCACCGGAGTTACCTGGTGGGCCACCAAATCGAAGGTGGAGCAGTACGACCGAACGCGTTTTGAGCAGGAGGCCGAGCGCATCCGCGACGATCTGCTGGGGCGCATCGACCGCTACGCCGAGCTATTGCGGTCGGTGAGCGCTAGCTTCGAAGCGTTTGGCACCATGCAGCCGGCCGAATGGGACGATTTCGTGGGGTCTCTGAATCTCTCCGAGACCTTTCCGGGCTTCGGCTATCTGGCGTTCATTGAGCGCGTACCGGCGGAGCAAGCGCCGCAGTTGACGGGCGCGGCGCCGGCGAGCTTGGTGGCGCCCTACGCGGGCTACGCGCCCGGTTCCGGGCCCCGGCGTTTCTCGATTCTGTGCGTTGCCCCGGTGGGGCCTTCGCGCAACCCGGTCGGCTTCGACCTGGGGTCGTCGACGGCGCTGCGGGCGGTGCTCGAGCGGGCGCGCGATACGGGCGAAACCGCGCTGAGCGGTATTGTCGAGGAAACCGCGCTCAGCGGCGGCGAGACCGGGCTGCTGATGCTCGACCCGGTGTACCGGGCGGGTGCCGAGACCGAAACGCGCTCCGACCGCCGCGAGGCGCTCGTCGGCTGGGTGGCTGCGTTCGTGCGGTCCTCGGAAATGATCAAGAATCTGGCCTCGTCGTCGCTGGCCGACATCGACCTGGAAGTGTTCGACGGCGCCAAATTGGACCGCCGCTATCTGCTCTATGACCAAGACGGCACGTCGCAGAACGAAATCGAGCGCAACTCCAGCCGCTTTCAGCAGGCGTTGCGCGTCGATGTGGGCGGCCACCCCTGGACGCTGTTTTTTTCCTCGATTTCCGGCTTCGACCTGCCGATCACGCAGAACCATCCGGCGCAGGTGTTGGTGGGCGGGCTGGCGATCAGCGTGCTGTTGTTCGATATCGCGCTGGTGCTCTCCTCGACGCGCTCGCGAGCCTTGGCGATTGCCGAGTTGATGACTCACAAGGTGCGTGAGAGCGAGGGACGCGTACGGGCGGTGATCGACTGCGCGCTGGATGGCATCATTACCTTTGATGAGACGGGACATGTCCACACCTTCAACCCGGCGGCCGAGAGGCTGTTCGGGCGGTCGGCGGCCGAGGCCCAGGGAGTGCGCATCGAAGATCTGCTGCTTTCCCATCCACGGCCGTCGAGCGACCACACGGCCGGTGTCTCGCCCTGGGCGCGTCACCTGATGCAAGGGCCGGGGCGCGAGTGCATGGGCCGGCGCAAGGACGGCGCGACCTTTCCGGCCGAGCTGACCATCAGCCGGCTGCAGACGACCGACCGCATTCTCTACACGGCGATCGTACGCGACATCTCCGAGAGAAAAGCCGCCGAGGAGGCGCTACGCGAAAGCGAGGCGCGCTATGCGCTGGCCGCCCGCGCCGCCAACGACGGGCTGTGGGACTGGAACCTGCGCACCGACAGCATCTATTACTCGCCGCGCTGGAAAGCCATGCTCGGCATCGAAGACAGCGCTGTCGTCGATACGCCCGAAGTGTGGTTTCACCGCGTGCACGAGGACGACCAAGCGCGCCTGCAGGCCAATCTGAAGGAGCATCTGGAGGGCATTACCAGCCATTTCGAGAGCGAGTACCGCGCGATGCACCGCGACGGCAGCTACCGCTGGATGCTGAGCCGCGGCATCGCCGTGCGCGATGACTCGGGCCGGCCAATCCGGGTCGCCGGCTCACAAACCGACATCACGGCCCGCAAGCAGGCCGAGCGCCAGTTGCTCTACGACGCGCTGCACGATCCGCTGACCGGCCTGCCCAATCGCAACTATTTCATGGGGCAACTGGAGCGCGCCGCCAAAGAAGGGTCGCGACGCGGTACCCGAACCTTCGGCATTCTTTTCCTCGATATCGATCGCTTCAAACTGGTTAACGACAGCCTGGGGCACCTGATCGGCGACCAGTTGCTGGTGGCGATCGCCGACCGGCTCAAAATCTGCCTGCGGCCCGGGGACACGATCGCCCGCCTGGGCGGGGACGAATTCGCCGTGCTGGTCGAAGCCGTCAACAGCGTCGACGACGCGACCCACATCGCCGAGCGCATCCAGAGCGAGTTGGAGTTACCGTTCCGGGTCGCCGACCAGGACGTGTTCACCTCCGCCAGCATCGGTATTGCGCTCAATCGTCCCGCGCGTGGCTCGGCCGAAGATCTGCTGCGGGACGCCGACACGGCGATGTATCGCGCCAAGGCCCAGGGACGCGCCCGCTACCAACTGTTCACGCAGGGCATGCACACCCGGGCGGTGGACTTCCTGCGCATGGAAACGGCGCTGCGGCGCGCTCTGGAGCGCGACGAACTGCGGGTACACTATCAGCCGATCGTTTCGCTCGAAACCGGCGAGATTACCAGTTGTGAGGCGCTCATCCGCTGGCAGCACCCGGAGCGCGGCTTGATCCTGCCCGGCGAATTCGTATCGCTGGCCGAGGAGACCGGGCTGATCGTCCCGATGAGTGCCTGGCTGATGCGCACCGCCTGCACGCAAGTCAAGGCCTGGCAGGCGGCCGGGTTGCCGAGCATCCGCCTGGCGGTGAATATCTCGCCGCGGCAACTCACCCAGGAGAATCTGTTCCAAACCGTGTCGCATGTGCTGTTCGCAACCGGACTGGGCCCGGATTCGCTGGAACTCGAACTCACCGAAAGCGCCCTGATGGAAAGCACCGAGCAGACGATCAAGCCGCTGGTCGAACTCTCCGCCCGGGGTGTGCAGATCTCGCTCGACGATTTCGGCACCGGCTACTCCTCGCTGGTCTATCTGCGCCGCTTCCCGATCAGCAAGCTGAAAATCGACTCTTCGTTTGTGCGCGACATCATCACCGATGTCGGCGACGCCGCGATCGCCTCGGGACTGATCGCGCTGGCCCACAGCCTGGACCTGCGGGTGACCGCCGAAGGCGTCGAGACGATGGAACAACTCGAGTTTCTACGCCGCAGAAAATGCGATGACGTGCAAGGGCATGTGATCAGCCCGCCGCTTGACGCCGTCAGGTTCACCGAGATGCTGCGGAACGGCATCGATAGCAAGCTGTTCTCCAGCGCCCCCGGCGCCTAGCCAGGCACCGCCGGCGGCCATCCCCAAGCCAACGCACAGCCGCGGACCCTCCCGTTCCGCGCAAGCCCCCGCGCCGCATCACGCGGCGATGGACCATCCAAAAAGCCTCTTTCGAAGACAACGCCCGCGAGCGAGCTGCAGTTAGGGCCCGCAAGCCGGACCTCAACCCCAGCGGGATCCGCCCGCGGCCAAGTCCGTATCCCCGCCCTGTCTGCTCTCTCAGCCCACACATCTCCGGGGCCGTCGCCGGAAAAGGTCTCGCGAATCCTCAAATAAAGGTGCGTAAAACCGCAACGTGGCCGGAGTTTGCAGAAACCAGGCCCGGTTTGCCTGAGGGAAACTTTGGTACCACCGCCGCTTGTGGAAAACCCGGCTAAGGACGGGGACCGACGATCATCTCCCAAAATTTTGCAACGATACACCACAAAAAGGGGGTGGTGTGTTTTGGCGGGGGATGACCAGTGCTACTGGAATGACCTTGGACGAATCCATATTGCATTTAGAATCAATAGCTTACAGGAATCGATATGGTTGTTTTGGGAAGCGCTCGGCCGACGGTAAAAAATCTTTATAAGGTGTTTACTTTACTACTTGTTAATGCTACCATATCCGTACCTGGTCATATTTCTCTGAGTCCTAGGGTCATATGCCAGAAAGCTGCTGCGCAACCAAGAGCAAGGGGAAGTTTTCGTCGATGGCTAGCCTGAGCGAAGTCCTACCTGGGCTCGTGTTGAGTAGTACCAGTGTGCTAGACACCGGGCTTCAACAAGCTCGGAAGCCCGCGTTTTAAGTTCGAGCGAAAGGAAAAAACTATGATTCGCGCATTGTTGGTTGTTTCGTTGTTGTTGCTGAAGTTCGGGATTTCGACGGTCAAGGAGGCGAAGGCGAATAACTTCATGCCTGAGCCCGACTGCCCCTGGCCGGCGCCTCCCGATTGCGAGTGCTAGTCTAATCACGGCACGCAAACACGGTATTGGCAAAAGGCGGCGTAGAGTGCTAGGATCACGATAGTACTGAGCCTCTCGGTACTAGGAGTTGGTACCCCGCGCCGCCTATGCCTTCCGCTCTCGAGCTGCTCTGGTTGGCCAAGTTAGTCCTCGGAGCGATGTGGGCCGTCCGGATCTGGAGACTTGGCCTGATTCGCCGCTATCCCGTCCTTTTCGCCTACCTCATTTTCGTAACGATCATCGTGGATGTAGCCGGTTCCTGGCTATATAACTCTCACCTCCGCTTGGGCAGTCAGAAGGCCTACAACGTGTTCTGGGTGTTTGTGCAGCCGGTCTGCTGGCTGCTCTGGTTTGGCGTGGTCTATGAGGTCTACGACCACATGGTGGAGCGCTACGCCGGGGTACGCAAGCTGGGGCGGATGGTGCTCTACGGCTCTCTGGGCGGGTTGGCCGTGGTGCTGGGCGTGCTGCTGCACATGAACCTCTACCGGATCCCCGACCTCAACCAATGGAAATCGTTCTGGCTCAAGCAGGAGCAGGGCGTCTATATGGGAATCGCGCTGCTGGTGTTTGTGCTGCTGGCTTTCCGGCGCGTGTTCCGGCTCTCGGTTTCGCGCAACGTGCAGTTGATCTTCACGACGTTTGGCCTTTATTTTGCCGGCTTTGCGGCCCTGATGGTGATCCGCACCTACATGGGCCCCGAGTTCCGGCCGATTCGCGACATGGTCAGCATGGTGCTCTACATCGCGTGTCTGGCTTGCGGTGGGTTCCTGTTCTCACGCAGCGGCGAGACGCAAAACGTCGGACCTTTGCTGGAAGGCCAGGTAAACCCCGAGATGGCCGCGCGCGCCGCGCAACAACTGCAAAGCTTCAACGACCGCCTGGTACGGGTACTTAACGCCTGACGCGCCTGCTTGGCCGGTTCGGGCCCAGGACAACGGCAACCGTTTAGAACGAAGCCTTCCAGGGCTGTCCTTTGGACTCCACCAGTTCCACGTCACCCGAGGGCGGCAGGCTGTCAAAACGCTCCTGGGTCGCGTCGGGCCAAATCACGCCGATGCCTTCCACCGTTTCACCCTCGACCGCGAACAGCACGCGGACATCGCTGGAACTCAGGTAGCTGCCGTCACGATGGGCGCGCCGCCAGACGGGCGGCTTGCCCTTGCGGAGCAGCGCCAATCGCGCTCCGATCGCCTCGCGATTGGCCTTGGCGCCCCGCAGCCGAACTCGCAGCACGGGCTTCGCCGAGCCCACCTCGTTGAGCAGTAACCGCACCGGACCGTTGTTGTTGGTCACCACGATATCGATGTCGCCGTCGTTGTCGATATCGCCGAACGCGGCGCCGCGGCTGACCTCGGAGAGTTCGAACGCCGCCCCTGCCTGGGCGCTGACGTCCTGATAGCGGCCACCCTCGCCGCCGCGCAGCAGCAGGTTCTTCTGGTGGAACGGATAGGGCTCGCCGCGCAGGCTTTCGACGATGGTCACGGCGCCGTTGGCGATGAACAGGTCGAGCCGGCCGTCGTTGTCGTAGTCGAACCACTCCGATCCGAACCCGGTGTAGGGCATGCTGATCGTGCCCAGGCCGAAACGGGCGGTTTCGTCGCGAAACACGCCGTGGCCGTCGTTGAGATAGAGCGTGTTGGTCTCCTGCGTGAGGTGCGTCATGAAGAGGTCTTCGTCGCCGTCGCCGTCAAAATCGGCGGCCGTCACACCCATGCCAGCTTGGGCGCGGCCGTCGGCGTCGTAGGCGGCGCCGCCCATCAATGCGGTGTCCTCGAAGGTGCCGTCGTGATTGTTGCGCCAAAGCTGGTTGGCTGTGCCGTCGTTGGCGACGTAGAAATCGACCCAGCCGTCGTTGTCGAAGTCGGCGCAGATCACCCCCAGGCCGTTGCCGAAGCGGGCGCCAAGCCCGGCCTTGGCAGACATGTCGACGAACTTGCCGCCGCCATCGTTGCGGAACAGCCGCGCCGGCACCGACCGGTACGTGTTGGGCGTGCAGTAGTCGCGCGCTCCGGTGGGGTCGAAGCACTCCTTGTTATTGGCCACCGTGAAATCGATGTAATTGGCAAAAAACAAGTCGAGGTCGCCGTCGCGGTCGTAGTCGACGAAGGCGGCGCTGGTCGACCAGCGGGCGTCGTCGACGCCGGCTTCCCGCGTGACGTCAGTGAAGGTACCGTCGCCGTTGTTGCGATAGAGCACGTTGGAGCCGAAATTGGTCACGTAGAGGTCGAGGTCGCCGTCGCCGTCGTAGTCCCCGACGGCTGCTCCCATACCGTAGCCCTGGAAGCCGACGCCGGCCTGCTCGGTCACGTCTTGAAATTGAAGCTTCCCCGAAGGGATCAGGTCATTGCGAAACAGCCGGTTTCCGGGCCAGTGACTCCCGGGCGGCGGGAAGCGGGCCTGGTCGACGCCCTTGGAGCGATCGAGCATGGTCCCTTGCAGCAGGTAGACATCGAGGTCGCCGTCGCCGTCGTAGTCGAACAGCGCCACCCCGGCGCCCATCACCTCCGGCAAGTAGTACTGTCCGGTGGAGCCGGTGAAGTGCTCGAAGTCGAGGCCCGTGGCGGCGGCGGCTTCGCGGAAGATTCCGGATTGCGAGACCGCCTCCGCGGGATGGCGTGAGGGGGTACTACAGCCCAGCCATGCACACAGGCAACCGGCGCACGCCAAGCGCCGCCAGCGGGCGCGGCTCCTCCAGAAGCCGCTCGTGCGGCCGGGATGCAACAGGATATACGAAGTAATTCTGGACGGCATGCGACTGGCGTGGACGCGGGACGACGAACCCGCCGTGCGCAACATCGACCTTATGGGGGCGAACGGTGCGCGCTTGGGACTCTTCATTCTTGCGGAAGCCACCCAGGGGCGCAAGCAGGAGCCGAGGGCCGCCGCTGCGAGCCAGGCGGAGGGCGAAAGGGCCTAGCTCGGCGAACTATGTCTTGTGGACCGGCCGGCCGCGGTCTCACGGCTGGCGCCAGGAAGACGGCCTTGCCGGGGGCGATGGCCGCCGAGGAACCGGCGGCGGGCGGTACGCGGGGAGCGATAGCCGTTGAGCAAGCCTCGCGAAGCGGCGTCACAGCCTTGAGTTCCTTTCGTAAGCAGAAGCCGGACGCCCATAGCTGTGCCCCTTTCAGGTATTCCTGTCACTCGAATCCAAGATTTTTTTTACAAATGATTTTAAATAAGTCCTTTTCTTATTAATTGTCCATCTTTCTGTTGACACTGCCTGCGGGGCCGTGATACGTTTTGAGTGTCGTTTCCTGGTCTTGCCAAGGCAGGAAGCGAGCTCTCGTACCTGCCGAAGCGAAGCTTTCCTGGCAGCACTTCCGCCCAGGGAAGGCGACCGGGTTGCCACCCCGAAAATCGAAACCGCGCGAATCCCGACGGGGATTCGTGTGTCTCGGGTCTCTCCGTATGTGGGACTCAGAGGGCGCAAGCTTTGCCGGATTTGCGATTCGACGACAAACGGCACGCCACAACGAAAGGCACGGCATGAAGTATTGGTTTGCACTGCTGGTCAAGCCGCGGCACGAAAAGGCCGTCTCGGCGGCGCTGCGCTCGAAACACTACGAGGTGTTCCTGCCGCTGCGCAGCGTGCGCCGCAAATGGTCGGACCGCTACAAGGTGGTCGAGATGCCGCTGCTGGCCGGCTATGCCTTTTGCCGCTTCGAGTCCTGCGACAAGGTGCACATCCTCAGCACGCCGGGGGTCCGTAAGGTGGTTGGCTGGGGGACGAAACCGGTCCCCGTCGAGGAAGACGAGATCGAAGCGTTGCAGACGGTGATGCGGGCGGGGCTGGCGGCCTCGCCGTGTCCGTTCCTGCGAACCGGCCAGGCGGTCCGCATCGACCGCGGCCCGCTGAGCGGGCTGAGCGGGCTGTTGCTCAAGAGCCAGGGGCAGAGCCGCTTCGTCGTTTCGATCACCCTGCTGCGACGCTCGATTGCGGTCGAGGTGGAGCAGGACTGGATCAGCCCCGCGTATGAGCTCGAAGATGGCCGGGTTGGTCCGGTTGAGCGCGAGCCGCTTCGCGGGAACGTTTTTCCCTGTCGCGGCGGCCGAGGGGAGCCGGCGTATCCGCAACGGAACGTCGTCGTGCCACCGGAATTGGTGCCGCCGGGGTTCGGCGCTTTACGCGCCCCGGCCGGCAAATCGCGCAACGGGCACGGGATCGAACCGCGTGGGCTGCCCGGAATTGTTTAGCGTCGCCTGGTCTCCCGGCTACGGCGCGTGTCTTTCCGGCGCCGTGCATCAACGATGCCGGAAATTCTTTTCGACTGTACCACCACCTGGATCGACTGCCCGTGCGCCTGAACCGGAAAGCCGAATACGCCGGTAGTTTGCGAACGGAACGATCGGAGATTCGACGTTGCCTCAGGAACTACAGCCTCGGGAACCTCTGAACCCGCCGCGCCCGGCGCGCGCGGTTGCCCGCGATTCGTTCGCGGAGGAGACTGGCCGGCCGGCGCAGGCACAGCCGGCCGGCGGCGGGTTGATCGATCTGGTGAACCTGCTGTGGCGGCACAAGCTCGCCGTCGTCGCCTTTGCCGCGGCCGGGGCGGCGCTGGGGCTGCTGGCGGCCTGGGTCCAGCCGACCCTCTACCAGGCCAAGGCGCTGCTCGAGATCCAGGACTTGAACGAGAACTTTCTGAACATGCAGGAAGTCGCGGCCACGGGAAACGGCAACGGCTCGCAGGCGCGCATCGATTTGCAGACGCACGTGCAGATTCTCGGCAGCCGCTCGGTGAGTGAGGCCGCCCGTACGCGGCTTGCGCGGCAGATGGCCGCCGAGCCGCCGCCGGAAAACGCGCCGCAAGGGCTGTTGCGATGGCTCAAGGGTAGGGCGGCGAATCCCGATGCCGCGCGCGAGGCGGCTCGGGACCAAGCATTAGATACGGCCGTGCAAAGTCTGCGGGTACGCTCGTCCGACGCCAGCCGCGTGCTGGAGGTTGTTTGCGATTCCACCGATCCGCGCAGCGCGGCGGGGTTCGCCAACGCCGTGGTCGACGAGTTCATCGCGCGCAGCCTGCGTTTGCGTTGGGACACAGCCCAGCAGACCGAAGACTGGCTGAACCGCCAGCTTGCCGGCTCGCGGGCGAAGCTCGAAGACGCCGAAGCCAACCTGCGCGGCTACGTCCAGCGGCGCGGCCTTTTCTTTACCCCCGAGCAGCACGGCATCGAGGAGGACAAGCTGCGGCAGTTCCAGCAGGCGCTCTCGAGGGCGCAAGAGGAACGCGTGGTGCGCCAGTCGCGGAACGAGTTGGCGGTGCGGGGCGACCCCGAGGCGCTGCCCGAAGTGCTCGACGACGGCGCGCTGCGGCAGTATCAGACGACGCTGGTCGACCTGCGGCGGCAATACGCCGAACTGGCCTCGCTCTATACCGACCAGCACCAGCGGGTGAAACAGGTGCTGGCGCAAATCAAGACTCTCGAACCGGTTGTCGAGCGGGAGCGGGCGCATGCGGTCAGCCGCATTCACAATGAATTCGAAGCCGCGCTGCGCCGCGAACGGCTGTTGGCCGAAAGTTACCGCCAGCAGAAAGAGCTGGTACTGCGGCAATCCGACGTGGCGGTCGAATACAACTTGCTCGACCGCGAAGTGCAGACCGCGCGGCAGATCTACGAAACGCTGTTGCAGCGAGTCAAGGAGGCGGGCATCGCCGCCGCGATGACGGCGAGCCCGGCGCAAATCGTCGACCGCGCCAGCTGCGCCCAGCGAGCCTTACAAGCCCAACCGCACGCTGAGCGCCGCGATGGGGCTGCTGACGGGGGCGTTTGTGGGCCTGGTTTTCATTTTTGCGCGCGACCAGGCCGACCACCGGCTGCGGCGGCCGGGCGACGCGGCCCTTCACCTGGGTATGCCGGAACTCGGCGTAATCTACAAATCCGCGCGGCTGGCCGGAGCCGGGTTGTACGGCGGCTCGAAGCTGGTCTTGCGCATCGCCTGGCACGACAACCAAACGCCACCGGCGGTGGTGCCCTCCACCCACGAGCCCGGGGCGCCTCCGCGTATCGAGTTGGGCTGCTGGCAGCGCAAGAACTCGCGCTGGGCGGAATGTTTTCGAGCGGCGCGCACCTCCATCTTGTTTCACGAGGGCATTTTGTTTCACGGCGGACGCGCCGGGCTGAAGAGCCTGGTGGTATCGAGCCCGAGCCCCGGCGAAGGCAAGTCGACGATCGCCTGCAATCTGGCGATTGCGCTGGCGGAAACCGGGCGGCGCACCTTACTCGTCGACGCCGACTTGCGCAAGCCGAGGCTGCACGAGGTGTTTGGGCTCGGCGGCGGCCGCGGTCTCAGCGACTTGCTGCGGGCGACGGAACCGCCGGTCCGGCTGCCGCTGCACCATTTTCTGCGCGAGACCTCGATTCCGGCGTTGAGCGTGTTGCCGAGTGGCACGGCGAACGGAGAAGGGCCGGCGCTGCTGCATGCCGGGCGTACCGGGGAATTGCTGCGGCGGTTGGAGCGCGAGTTTGACGTCGTGGTGCTCGACACGCCGCCGCTGCTGGCGGTTTCCGACGCCCGGATTCTGGCTGGTTTTGCGGACGCGGCCGTGCTGGTGGTGCGGCTCGACGAGACGACGCGCGAGCAGGCGGGGCTGGCGGTCGAGCAGGTTCTCTCGGATGGCAGCCGGCTGTTGGGGGTCGTGCTCAATGGCTGGAAGCCGCGGGCGGGCGCGAACGGATATTACAGCGGGCGGTACGAGTATGGGCCGGCGGCCGCGGAGGGTTCGCAGGAGAAGAGTCTGGCGGCGAGCGCTTGAGGGTGGGCTGGCGCTTTTCCTGATCGGTCGACGCAGGAGGGCCGCCGCTGGCGGCCGACAGGCGGGAGCGCCTGTCTCTACGTTCAGAAGGGCCGATCAGATGAGACGTCGCACCTGCAGGTCGACGCGGCCGGCCGGAGGCCCGCGCCACGTTGTTGGCCGTTTGGGCTTGAGCGGACGGCGGATGTTTGGGTGGTCGAGTGTTCGGTTGGCTCGTTAGATTGGCTGTGGATCGTCCTTTGCACAAAGCGACTTGTCTTGCCGGCGACTCTCCTCTCGATGGCGGAGAGTCGCGGGGCCAGGGCTTGCCGCGGAGGCTTGCCGAGCCTTTGTGGAGAAGACACGGGGCGGCGGCGCCGGCGACTCCCTCGCGGACTCGGAACTACCTGGAAGGCGTGAGCAGCGGCTGGGCCGCCAAGTTTCTGCCCGTGGTCGTGGGGTTCTGGCTGACTCCGTTCGTGCTTGGCCATATCGGCCGTGAGGCGTTTGGGCTCTATGGGCTGGCTTCGAGCCTGATCGGGTGGATGGCGCTGCTCGATTTCGGGTTGACTCCGGGTCTGAAGGCGCACCTGGCGCGCAACTCGGCTTCGCCGGATCCTGAGCGGGACAGCCGCCTGGTCAGCGCCACGTTCTTTCCTCAACTCGCCCTGGGCTTGATGGTGTTGGTCGCGGGCGGCGCGGCGGCAAGCTCGGTTCCCGCTTTCTTCCGGGTTTCGGGGCCGCTGGCGGAACAGGCCGCCGGGCTCACGCTGCTGCTGGCGGCGTCGCTAGCGGTTTCTTTGGGTACGCAATCGTTCAGCGCGGTGCTGGTGGCGCATCAGCGATTCCGGCGGGACAACTCGGCGCGGTTGGCGCTGGTTGCCGTGCGGGCGGCGCTGATCGTCGTGCTGTTGTGGCGTGGCGATTCGCTGCTGGCTCTTGGGTTCGCGCAACTGGCCGCGGTGAGCACGTCCGCCGCACTCAACGTCTACTGGGCCTATCGCTTCACGCCGGGGCTGCGCCTGCGGCCTTCGCTGCGCCGCGGCAACGAGCTGCGGCTGGTGGCTGGGGTGGGAGCGTGGTTCAGCGCGGGAGCCGCCGCGGGCCTGCTGATCAGCGGCACCGACCGCATCGTGGCGGGCAAGCTGGTTTCGCTCGAAGCCGTCACGACGTTGAGCGTCACCGCCAGCGCCTACGTATTCGCGGAGGCGGCGTTGAGCCAATTGGTGAACAACGCGCGCCCGGCGCTCGGGCAGCTATTTGGGGAACGGCGGCCGGCGGCTGTCGCGCGCGCCTATCGCCAGTTGCTGAGCGGCGTCAGCGGCGTCGGGCTGGTGGCGGCCGGCGCGATCTGGGCCGCCAACGAAGCCTTTGTCGGGGCCTGGGTCGGCCCGGGCCAATACGGCGGCGCGTTACTGGACGCCTTGCTCGGCGTCAATTGCGTTGTGGCGCTGGCGATTCTGCCCAGCCGGGCGGTGTTGGCGGCGCACCTGACGGTACGGCCGCAAACTCTGGCGCGGCTGGTCGAGGGCGGTCTCAACTTCGTGCTGGCGCTGTGGCTGACGTCATGGTGGGGGCTGCTGGGCACGATCCTATCGACATCGCTCGCCGCGCTGGCGACATCGTTCTGGTATTTGCCGCGGCTGGCGCGGCGCGTGCTTGGGACCGATGGCTGCGCACTGCAGGCAACATGCCGCAAGCTCGCGGTGTTCGCGCTGCTGCTGTTGCCGGCCGTCTGGCTGGGCCGTTCCGCGGCGACGTCGGTTGGCGGTTTGGGTGGCGCGGCCGCGGGCGCGCTGTGCGCGGCGATCTGGGGAGTGGCGCTGATGTGGGCGATGCTCGTCGAGCCCTGGGTCAAAGCCGGGCTGATGGCCTGGGTGGTGGCGGCGGTTGTGCGTCCGCGGCGCAGAGAAGTCCTCAGCGGGGCCAGCGCCGCCGCGGATTAGGGCCAACGGGAAACCAGGAAGGGTGTTGGAAGAAAGGGTATTGGAAGACAGTGCCGGTCAAGATGCAAACCGACGCGCGCTACCGCAACCTAGAACCCGCGCTGGTGGAGAGGCTCTACGACGTGGAACGATCGCTGCGCAGGCGCCTTTTGGCGGCGCCGCCCGAGCGGCGGGCGGAGGTATTCCTCAGCGTCTACGACGAGTTGTTCGCGCGCTGCCCGTGGCACCCGGCGCTGGCGGAAGCGGCCGATTCCGACACGCCGCGGCAACAGCGACGGCGGGCGCAAAGCCTGCTGCCCTTTCTGCCGCGCGACCGAGAGGCGCGGATTCTCGAAATCGGTTGCGGCATGGGCGAGCTCTTGAGCGGTCTCGCGCAACTCGGCTACGATTGCACCGGAATCGATGTCAGCCGAGAACGCATCGAGCGTTTGCAGCGCCGGCAGAATCCAAAACTGCGGTTCCGGCAGGCCGAGGGAACGCGGCTGCCGTTTGCCGCCGCTTCGTTCGCTGTGATCATCAGCGTTCAGCTTTTCGAGCACCTGCACCCCGACGACGCCGGAACGCATCTGCGCGAGGCCCATCGCGTGCTCAAGCCGGGCGGGCAATATCTGCTGGAGACGCCGAACAAGTGGGCCGGGCCGGGCGATGTTTCGCGGTTCTTTTCGAACCGCCCCGAAGGGTTCCACTTGCGTGAATACAGCATCGCCGAGTTGAGCCGCCTGCTGACCGGCGCGGGCTTTGCGCAAGTGTCGGTGGCGCGATGGCGCAAGGAAATTCTGGCGGCAACCAGCGCGATCCGCCTGGAGCGATGGTGGAGTCTGCTGCCCCGCGGGGTGCGACGCCGGCGGACGTTCGGCCTTCACAACCCGTTGTACGTCGCGCGCAAGCAACCTCGGCTCGATGTTTCGTGCGGCCTGCCGCGGGCGGAGGGAGCCGTTGCTGCGAGATAATGAAGGCCTCGCCTTCCAACGCGGTTTTGGAATCTTTTATGAGTCAGACTGCAAAGACCGCGCCGATTGCGCAACCCGCCGCGGCGGCGCAAGCCGATTCCACGGATTGCCTGGCCATGGCGCGCGCCGTGCTGCAAGCCGAAGCGCAGGCCATTGCCGAGGCCGCCGGCCGGCTCGACGCCTCGTTTGCCCGCGCGGTCGAGCTGTTGGCCGGGCGGCCGGCGAAGGTGATCGTCAGCGGCCTGGGCAAGTCGGGGAACGTGGCCCAAAAAATCGCGGCGACGCTGGCCAGCACGGGCACCCCCGCGGTTTATATGCATCCGACCGATGCGCTGCACGGCGACCTGGGGGTGTATTCCCACCGGGACCCCTCGATCCTGATTTCCAAAAGCGGCGCGACGGCCGAGCTGCTGAAGCTGGTCCCGCTGTTGCGGCGGCTGGAGTCGCCGCTGATTGCCCTTGTGGGGAACGCGCTATCGCCGTTGGCGCGACAGAGTGACATCGTGCTCGACGCCTCGGTGCGCCGCGAAGCCGACGCGGCCAACATCGCCCCCACCAGCAGCGCCGCGGCCGCGATGGCGATTGGCGACGCACTGGCGCTGGCGGTGATGACGGCGCGCGGTTTTACGACCGAAGATTTTCACCGCCGACACCCGGCCGGCCATCTCGGCGAGACGCTGGCGCTGGCGGTGGAGGACGTGATGCACAGCGGAGACGCGGTGGCCTGGGTTTCGGCAACGGACCCGCTCAAGCAGGTCGTCATCGCGATGACGCGCAGCACGCTGGGCGCCGCCTGCGTGGTCTCCCCGGGCCGCCGCCTCGAAGGCTTGATCACCGACGGCGATCTGCGCCGCACTCTGGAAACGTGCGACGACATTCGCGAGCTGAGCGCAGGGCAGATCATGACCCGCCGACCGGTGACGATTTCGAATACGGCGGGGTTGCGCGAAGCGCTGCGCCGGATGGAGGATCGCCCGTCGCAGATTTCGGTGCTGCCGGTGGTGCGGCAAGACGGCGCCTGCGCGGGATTGATCCGGATTCACGACATCTATCTGGCCGGCAAGACGGACGGCGTCCGCTAGCCAAGCTCGCCCCCGGGTCCCCGGCGGCGATTCCCCTTCGACACTGCAAATTCCTTGCTCCCCCCAGAGCCGCGGCCCGGCGGGTGGTCCCCCCTAGCATCACGCCACCCCCGGGCCGTGGGATCAACCGCAAGAAACTTTTCTAGAAACTTGCGCCGGTTGCCTGAACAGGTTGCGGGAAAAGGGCATTCCGGTCCAACCGTGGCAGTTTCCAGCACGGCTTCGGTGGTGTGGGGCCGTGCGTCGCGACGAATCGCGACGCGGCAAACCTGGAGGTTCGCGCCACGGGTGCGGTCTCTTGCCTCTGTGCCCTTTCGGTCCGCCGGCTCAAGCTGAACCCAGGCTTGGCCTCCAGAGTACTTTTTCCGCAGCCTGTGAAGGACGCCACGCCGGAGCCTCGGTCACGGCGCTGGCCCGGGTATTTCACCAGGAGTCGGCTGCGAGGCGTGATCAGCCCGCGTCTACTGCGTTGCGCTCGCTTGCCGTGCTCACCGTACTGTTCCAGTACGCCTCCGCGCGCCAAGCTTCGCGCGCCTTGTTTTCCTTCCGCTGTTGATCCTGGGGGCTTCTGACGCCTCTCGCGTCGACCCCTTGTGAAATATCCGGGCTAGAACCACGAGCTAACCGGCCCGGGACCTTCGCGGTCTCGCCGGCCACCCAGGTCATTTATGACGATGCTGCGCACATTCGTCGACGCCGAGCCCGCCGCTTTTCCGGACGGGCAGCGGAGTCTGGCTGGGCCGCTGTGCCCGGCGTTCGAGGCCGCGCGGCCACATATCGGTTTGTTGGTCCTGTTCGGCCCCGAGGTCCGCGCCTTCCTCTACTCCGGGCTGGCCGCACGGCTGGCTCGACACGGACGGGTTTCGGTGATCACCACTAATCCGGCCTCGGCGGCCTTTTCGCGGCTTGGTGACGGGGCGGTGCAGGCCGCTCCACGCGAGGCGCCACCGCATGCGGTCAGGAGACTGCGCGGTTGGAACCGCCGGCTTCAAGACGCCTGGATGAATACCCAAGGGGAGTCCCGCTGGCGAAACCAACCACCGCCCGGCCTCACGGCAAGCGGGCCAGTGCCGCGAACCGTCCGACCGGGAACGGGCTGTCCGCTGTGGCTGCGCAACGCGCACCAGTTGGAACGCTCCTTGAGCTTCCTCTCCGGCGGCGGTAAGGACTGGAAGAGCCTCTGCCAGCGGTTGGGGCTCGACTGCCTGGTTGCGGCCGACTACGCCAGCCCGGCCGCGTCCATGGCCCTGGCCGGCGCCGCGCGCAACCATGTCGCGACGGTGGTGTTGACCAATTCCTGGAAGGATGTGTACGCGCACCCCAACGTCGATACGCCGCCGGACTGGATCGGCGTCCCGGGGCAGCCCGAGGCCGACCATCTTCGCCGCTCGAGCCCGCACCTGCGCGCCGGCCGTATTGCCGTTGTCGGCTCGCTGCACCTGGAGCGCTTTCTGAAGCCCGGCGGCATCCCCGACCGCGCCGAGTTTTGCGCCCAGGCTGGTCTGGACCCGGCCCGACCGTTTATTTGTTACACCGCGGCTTCGCCCCAGGCGGTCTGCGGCGAACAGGCGATCGTCGCCGCGTTGCTCGAAACCGTTGCACATCACCCGGCGCGGCCGCAGGTCCTGTTGCGGCTGAACCCGCGCGAGGACGGCGAACGCTTTCGGGCCTTGCGGGCTCGCTTTTCCCATTGCGTGTCCCGTTGCGCGCCCCATTGCGTAGTGCAGAGGCCGCGCTGGGAGTGGGACGCCGCCAACGACTGGAACGCGCCGCTGCCCGAAGACCTCGAGACCTGGATCGCGACGGTCCACCACGCGGCGTTCAATGTTTCGATCCCCTCGACGGTCACGTTGGAGTTCGCCGCGATGGGGCGTCTGACTCTGAATGTTTGCTTTGACGCGGCGCCGCAGCCGCCGGGGGCGTCGAATGCGCGCTATTGGGATGCCCCGTTCTATCGCCAGATCCGCACCTCGCCGCTGGTGGCCGGCGCCTTTTCGGCGGCAGAGTTTCGCGCGCTACTCGATTGCCGTCTCAGCGAACCGGGCGCCTGGAGGCTGTCGCCGCGCCGCTGCGCCGCTTCCCCGGTGGAGGAAGCGGAAAAGCTGGTCTGCGCGGCGCTGGCCGCGAAGACGGGAAGCCGCCCGCGCGACGCATGGGGGCGTTGGCGTTTGTCGAGGCTGCCGTCTTAGGGGTGTGACGTGCTGCGCCCTCCTCGCCCGCCCGCAGGCAATCCACGAGGCAGCTTGCGTCGCCGGGACTGGCAGCCCTGGCTTGTCCGGCTCAGCGCAACAGGGCGTAGCACGCCACACCCTTACTTCTGATTTCCGGGCTTACTCCTGATTTCCGGGCCTGGGCGCGGGCGGCCGCACTGATGCGGGCGTCCTGGAACCCGGACTTCTCCCTGACCACCATGCGTGTGCTTTACGTCTGCAACGAATATCCGCCCGCGATTCACGGCGGAATCGGAACGTTCGTCCGCTCGCTGGGCGAAACACTGGCGGCGGCGGGCCACGAGGTGGCGGTCGTGGGCTTCGCTTCACACGTGAGAGAAACGATGCAAGGAACCGAAAACGGAGTTCGCGTCGTACGGCTGGCGTGGCCGCGGGGCCGCAACGTGGTCCGGCTGGGCGGCTGGCGTTTCGATTCGACGGCGCTGGCGGCCCGCATGACGTTGTCGAAGGAAGTGGCGCGGTTCGCCGCCGGGTTCGTTCCCGATGTGGTCGAGTCGCATGATTGGAGCGGGCCGTTGTGGACCCGTCCGGCGCGGCCCTTTCTGATGCGGCTGCACGGTGCAAGCAGCGTGCACGCCTGGTCGGGAGGCAAGCGGGCCAGCCGCGTGCTGCGATTTTTCGAACGCCGCAATCTGTTGATGGCCGACGCCATCGTGGCGCCCTCACGGTTTATCGCGCGAACCACCGGCGAAGCGCTGCGGCTGCGCGGCAAAGCGTTCCAGATTCTCCACCACGGCGTCGACACAGAGCGGTTCGGGCCGGGCCTATCGCCGCGCAGCTCCAACGAGGTCTTGTTCGCCGGAACGGTGAAGCGGCAGAAAGGCATCCAGGACCTTTTTGGGGCGATGCCGCGGATTCTCGCGGCGTATCCTTTGGCGCGTTTTACGATCGCGGGCCGCTATCCCTCTGACCCGGCCGATGCGTGCTCGCCGCGGGCCCTGCTGGCGGGTCTGGCGCCAAGCGGAGGTTCCTGGAAGACGGACTGCGCCGACCCGGCAGCCCGCGTCGCCTTCCTGGGGCAGGTACCGCAAACGGACTTGGCGGCTCTCTACGCGCGTGCGGCTGTGGCGGTGTTTCCGTCCCACAACGAAGCCTTCGGGCTGGCTTGCGCCGAGGCGATGGCCTGCGGCGCGGCGGTGGTGATGACGGTGCGCGGCAGCGGCCCCGAACTGGTCGAGCATGGCGTCTCGGGCCTGCTGGTCGAACCGGAAGACTCGGGCGCCATCGCGGCGGCGGTGCTGCGGCTGCTCGGCGACGCGGGGCTACGCCGCCGGCTGGGAACCGCCGCGCGGGCGCGCATCCTCGAGCAGTTCAATCTGCGCGACATGGCCGCCCGCAATGCCGCTTTCTACGCGCGGCTTGCCAGTCGCTTTCGATGGCAACACACCATTCATGCCTGAAGAAGCCATCCAACTCGCGGTCTGCATTCCGACATTCCGCCGGCCGCAACTGCTGCGGCACTTGTTGCGCGATCTGGGGCGCCAGACCGTCGTGATCGACCGTTTGATCGTTGTGGACGGGGACCCTGCCTCGCCTGGGGTTCGGGAGGCGCTGCACGCCGCGTCTTGCTGCGGCCGGGAACTCTGCTACGTGCCCTCCAACCACGCCAACCTTGCCTATCAGCGATTCCTAGGCTGGCGGGCGGCAGCCGGGGCGAAGTGGCTGCTCTATCTCGACGACGACCTGCGGCTGACGCAGCCCGACTGCGCCGAGCGGTTGGTCCGCCCGCTGCGCGCCGGGCGCGGCCGCGTGGTGGGAATCACGGCCGAGTTCGAGGCATCTCCGTTGGCTCCGGGCACGGACAAAGCATCCCGCAGCACGCGGCCGCAAGGCGCGCTGGCCAGGCTGGCCGGCCGTCTCGGAAGCTCGCGCCGCACCAGGGCCGGAGACCTCAGCCCCGCCGGGCACCGCCGTCCGCTTGCGGGCCGCGACAAACCCTACGCGGTGGTCGGCTGCCTGCGCGGCGGCGCCATGGCTTACCGGATGAGCGCGCTGACGCCGGAGTGTTTTTGCGACGCGCTTTTCGCGATGAGCGAGCGCGGCTGGGGCCTGGGTGAAGATACGCTGCTGTCGCGCCGGGCCGGCTCGCACGGCGTTCTGCTGACCGCCCTGCGCGCCGGGTTGGTGCATCCGCCTGGGGAGCGCACGGTGGCCTTCCACCACGCGGCGTTCGGACGCGGTTTTGCGACCGCCTACAGCCGCCGCCTGCTCAACGACCACTACCGGGGATTTGAACCGCCCCGGCCGGCGGACCGTCTGGCGCTGGTGAAAAGCTACGCCGCGAACACGCTGCTCGGCTGGCTGCGCGCCCTGAGCCACGCCGACCTGCGCGCCGGCCTGTTCGCGACCGGTTACACGCTCGGAGCCGCACGCGGCCTGTGGCGGACCCCGACGAGCGGGCGGCTGTGCCCCGGGGTCGATTGGCGCGCCGACGCCGAGGCTGCGCTTTCGCAAACTCGCACGCTGCACAGGGCTTCGGTATGGCTTCGCTGACTTCCTCACTGCCCGCCGGCTGTTTGGCTCAGGGCGCGTCGACGAAGCGCCCCGCGCTGCCTGTTTGGGCGCGGCCCGTGCTGCTGATTTTTGCCGCCTACCTGGCGGTTCCGGTCCTTGAAGTACCGCTGTTCGGCCTGTCGCTGTCGGCCCCGCTGTTCTGCTTCGTGGCGCTCGATTGCCTGTTGCGGCCCCTGAGCTGGCGGCCGTACGGCAGATGGATCGTGTTGGCCGCGCTGTTCTGGGCGGCCCACCTGCTCTCGCTGACCGCGAATGTCTTTCAGGGCAACCTCACCGCCGTCAGCGGCGAGCAAGTCTGCCTGCTGGCGCGGTTCGCCTATTGGATGCTCGTGTTTGTGGTGACCGCGATGCTGGTCGATCGCTTCCACCTGGGGCCCGGCCTTGCGCGGGCGCTCGCCGCCGGGGTGTTCGCCCTGGGACTCCTGCGGCTTGTGGAAGCGGTGGTCTTCGGCTACTGGGGGGACGGCAATCCGCAATTTCTGTCGCAAAACGACTATGGCTTCGGATTTTCCGCGTTCGCGCCATTTGCCACCTGGGCCGCCATCGAGAGCCGCGGTTGGAAGAGGCTGCTGGCGGTCGCCGGCTGGCTGGCTTTGCTCGGCGCGGTGCTCGGCAACGGCTCGCGCTCGTCCTGGATCACGGTTGTCCTGGGGTTGTTGCTGATTTGTTTGCTCTTGGGGCTGGCGCGGTCGCCGCGGGCCGCGGGGTTGGCCTTCGGGTTTGTCGTGCTGGCGAGTCTACTGGTGGGGGCGCTTTGGCTGGCGCCGTCCTGGCTGCGCGATCCCGTTGTCGAGCGCGGCGCAACGCTGGGTCAACTCGACCGCGACAAGCCGTTCCAGGCGCGCCGGCTGCTGGTTCGCAAAGGCATCGCGTTATTCCAGCGCAACCCCGTGTTTGGGGTCGGCGCAGGCGGATTCACGCAAACGCTGGTGCCGCTGGAGATCCCGCGCGCGCTGCACTACCGCTCCATCGAGCAATTCAACCGCAAGACGCCCCACAACTCCTACGTGAAGGTGCTGGCCGAGACGGGATTGTTGGGCGCCGCGAGCTTGTCTTGTCTGTTCGCGCTGCTGGCCTGGCAGGGGTTTGCGGCGACGCTTGTCCGCGCGCGCGATGGAGAGACCTGGGGGATTCCGGTGTTTGCCGGTTTCCTGACGATGTGCGTTCACTTCTGGACGCTTTCGGGGCTCACCGGGACGGCGCCGTGGTTCCTGTGCGGCATGCTGGCTGGCGTCATCGAGGGAAACCGCGCGCGCGGACGAAGCGGTGGCGGCGGCCGCCTGGGGTTTGTGCGTCGCCGGTGAGAGGTCTGCGACTGGAACATCGCTGGCCCGGCCGAGCGGGAACTCGCCGCGTTGAGAAAACCATGCACATTCTGCACGTCATCGACACACTGCGGCCCGGCGGCGCGCAACGCGCGCTGGTGGAGATCGCCAATCAAACTCACACAGCCGGCGCGGCGGTATCGGTGTGCGTTACCCGTGACGGCCTCGATATGGCCACGACGCTGCACTCCGGCATAGCCGTGCTGGCGCTCGAGCGAACCCGCCGGCTCGACTGCGCCGCCATGCGCCGCATTAGGGCCTGGGTGGAGGCGCGAGGCGTCGATGTGATTCACGCCCACGGGCGCACGACGTTCCGTTTCCTGGCGCTGCTCAAGACTCTCGCCGTTATTCGCGGGCCGTTGGTGATGCACGACCACAGCGGCCGGGTGGGGCGCGATGTTGCGGTTCCGCTGTGGTTTCGGAAGTGGGCGCGAACCCACGCGGCGCACTACGTCGGAGTCTGCGCCGAGGCGGACCGCTGGGCGGCCCGCGCGGGTATTCCGGCCGGGCGCCGCAGCGTGATCCCTGGGGCTCTCGATTTGCGCGACCGTTTCCGAGAAGCGGAGGGCTGCTGTCTGCCGGGATTGCGCAATCTTTCGAGCGCTCTGCAGGCAAGCTCGCCGGGCGGCGCGGCCGCTATCGAGACGGTGGTTAGCGAGACCGCGGTTCAGGACCGACCCGCGAGGCCGCTGCCGCGAGAAGAGTTTTCCGTTCCGTCCAGCGTGCTGGCAGGAGTTTGTCTGGGGGGTGTGCGGCCCGAAAAAGGCATCGACACGCTGCTTGCGGCGGCCGCCCGCAGCCGCCGGCGCGGCGGGTTCCGGATCGTGGTGGTGGGCGGTGTGCGCGAGGAAGGGTATTGGCGTCACTGTCTGCGGGAAACCCGGCGTCTCGGCCTGCAAAACGACATCGTGTTCGCCGGGGAACGCGGCGACATCGACGGTTGGCTCGGCGGGTTCGACTTCGCGGTCCACGCGGCGCGTTTGGAATCGGGGCCGCTGGCTGTGATCGAGCATCTTGCGGCGGGGCTGCCGCTGGTTTGTACGCGCGTGGGCGGCATCGCGCGCCGCGCCGAGGAGTTGGGCGTCGAGGGGTTTGTTCCGCCCGGCGACCCGGATGCCCTGGCCCTGGCGCTCGACGAGTTGATCGCCGCCAGTGCCTGCGAGCGCGCCGCCCGGGCTCGCAGGGGGCGGCGGATCGCCTTGCGCTCCTTCGATATTCGGGTGGTGATGCCGGCTTGGCGGCGGGTGTACGAGGAGGTTTGCGGCAAGCCGTTTGTTGCTCGCAGCGATTCCGTGGCGGCTTGAGGTGCGGGGCGTGGGCGTTTTGAAAATACGTCGACCTCAGGTCGACGCCGCCGGCCGGAGTGCCCGCGCCACGGTTTGGGGTTGCCGCTTCCGCGGCTTCCTTTGATTTTCCAATTTTGCGACGAGGTGTAGCGCTATGTTCCCGCTGTTTGTGACCGTCGGCTCGGTTTGGCTGCTGTTCGCCCTCTTGTTCAAGGGGATTTTGGATCGCTCGTTTGTTTCCTGCCTTTTCGGGTCGTGGTGCTTTCTGCACCTGTTGTGGATTCTGGTCCGCGAACCACGGAATTGATCGTTTCACGGCTTTCCTTCCGCGATCTCCCTTTGCGGCGGGGCGAGGACATCGATGAAGCTGCTGATCGTTTCCAACATGGCCCACTATCTCGACGCCGGCCGCGTGGCCGGCTGGGGGCCTGCGGTGCGTGAAATCGACCGTCTGGCCGGCGCCTTCGGCGAGGTGCGCCACCTGGCGATGCTGCACCCGGGCCCGGCGCCGCCGACCGCTCTGGCCTATTCCTCGCCGGGGGTGTCGTTTATCCCGCTGGAACCGTCGGGCGGGCGTGGCTGGCGGGGCAAGTTGGGCATTTTGAAGCGCTCACCGCGCTATGTGCGAGCTTGCTTGCGCGAGTTCCGGCGGGCGGACGTGGTGCATGTCCGCTGCCCGGCGCAGGTCGGCCTCGAAGCCCTGCTGCTGCTTTGCGTGGTTCGGCGGCCGCGGCTGCGCTGGTTCAAGTACGCGGGCAACTGGCGTCCCCATGGCGGCGAACCTTTCTTTTACCGGCTGCAGCGGCATTTGCTCGAAAGCGGGATGCACGGCGGGGTGGTCAGCATCAATGGCGAATGGCCCGAGCAGCCGGCCCATGTGCGCTCATTGCACAATCCGTGCCTGAGCGAGGCCGAGTTGCGGGATGCCGATGCGTCGACCCGGGGTAAGCAGATCGGCGAGCCGCTGCGGCTGCTGTTCGCGGGCCGCCTGCGCGCCTCGAAGGGAGCCGACGGGGCGCTGCGCATTCTTGCCGAGTTGCGCGGCCGCGGCCTGCCCGCCACGCTCGACCTCGCCGGCGACGGCCCGCAGTTGGGCGAGTTGCAAGCGCTGGTGGAGCGCTGGGGCCTCTCGGGCAGCGTGCGGTTCCATGGCTGGCTTTCTTCCGAGCGGCTGCGGCAGCTCTATCGGGAGGCTCATTTTTTCCTGCTGCCGTCTTCGACCGAGGGCTGGCCGAAGGTGCTCGGCGAGGCGATGGCGTTTCGCGCGGTGCCGCTGGCGGGGGCGGTTTCGTGCGTGCCGCAGGTGCTGCACACCTGGCAGGCCGGGGTAGCGCTGGCGATCGACGACGTGCGTGGGTTCGCCGGTCACATTGAGCGGCTGGCGCGCGAGCCGGCGGCCTGGCGGCGGATGGCCGATTGTGGGCAGCGCGCGGCGGGGGAGTTCACCTACGAGGCTTATGTGGCGCGGGTGCGGCGGATGTTGGGGATGGATCGATTGGTTTCCGGCCAGGGGCTGGTTTCCGCGCGCGACTTGGCACTCGGAGTCGCGGGCGTTCGCCCGCGCTGAGTGTTCTGCGGCATGGTCTAGTGGCGTCTCCCGGCTGTTCATTGGGGCTGCCGGTGGCGAGGGTTGGGTTCGTGGCGTTCCCGACCCTCTGCGCTCCGGGGCCCTGCGTCGCGAGGATTCGCGACGCGGCAAACCGGGAGGTTCGCGCCCCGGGTGGCGTTGCGGCTTCTTTCGATCGGGAGTGCGTTTGATTCCATGACTCACACACCTAGGATTCTGCTGGTTGGAAACCATCTTTCGGGGGCCGGCTTCAACCCGGGCGTTTGCGAATCGCTGGCTGGGCGCTTGCGCCAGCGCGGCTGGGAGGTGCGGACGACCTCGCATTGCGCAGGGCGTGTGGCTCGGCTGTGCGACATGCTGGGCACGGTTTGGCAGGCTCGCCACGACTATGATCTGGCCCATGTCGATGTGTACAGCGGCCGTGCGTTTGTTTGGGCTGAGGCGGTCTGCCGGCTGCTGCGCCTTGCCGGCAAGCCCTATGTCGTTACGCTGCGGGGCGGCAATCTGGCGCGGTTCGCCCGGCGGCGTTCGGGCCGGATGGGAAAGCTGCTTCGCGGAGCCGTGGCCGTTACCACGCCTTCGCGCTTTCTGTTTGAGAATTTCTCGCCAACCGATTTTTTGCCGCCCCAAGATTTTCGCTCGCCAACCGCCGCGGTGGATTCTCTTGGGCGGCTGGGGCGGGCAGGGGAGCCGGTCCGGGGAACCTCGACGTTCCAATTGATTCCCAATCCCATCGATGTCGAGGCGTATCGCTTCCGGCCGCGGCGCGCCGCCGAGCCGCGCCTGGTCTGGCTGCGCGCATTTCATCGCATCTACGACCCCGAACTGGCGGTGACGGCACTGGGCGAGCTGGTTCGCGAATTCCCCGCCGCGCGGCTCACCATGATCGGCCCCGACAAAGGCGACGGCAGCCTGGCGCGTACGCGGCGGCTGGCCGAACGCCGCGGGCTGGCTCAGCGCGTCGACTTCGCCGGCGCGGCCGCGAAATCGTCGCTGCCGGCGTTGCTCGACCGCGGCGATATTTTCCTCAACACCTCGCGGGTCGATAACACGCCGGTCAGCGTGCTCGAAGCGATGGCGGGTGGGCTGTGCATCGTGAGCACCAGCGCCGGGGGCATGCCCTACCTGCTGAGCCACGAACGCGACGCGTTGCTGACCGCCTGCGGCCGTCCCCTGGAGATGGCGGCGGCGGTGCGGCGGCTGCTCCACGAGCCGGCGCTTGCCGAGCAGCTTTCGCACAACGCGCGAAGCAACGTCGAGCCCTACGACTGGTCTGCCGTTCTTCCCCTGTGGGAGCGGCTGTTTCGGAACGCGGCGGAAGCGACATGAACGAATGGCTTGAACTCTACCACCGTTTGCCGGGCTGGGCGCGCTCGGCGGCGGCCACCTTGCGCGGCGCGCAGCTTCGGCGGCAGCGCTTTGGCCCCGGCACCGACCGGCTCGTCGCCGAGGCGATGGAGCGCGAATATTGGAGCGCCGCCCGTTGGCGACAGTGGCAGCAGGAACGCCTCACCCAGGTTCTGCAGCGGGCCGCCACGCGCGTGCCGTTCTATCGCGAGCATTGGGCCGGGCGGCGGCGCCGCGGCGACTATCGGTCCTGGGAATACCTCGAAAACTGGCCGATCCTCGAAGGCGAGACGCTGCGCGCGTGGCCGCTGGCGTTTGTGGCCGACGACTGCCGGCCGCGCCAGATGGTGGGGGACCACACCAGCGGCACCAGCGGCCGGCCGTTGCGGCTGTGGCGCAGCCGGCAGACGCTGCGCGCCCGCTACGCTCTCTACGAAGCGCGCCACCGGCTGTGGTACGGCGTCTCGCGCCGCGACCGGTGGGCGATGCTGGGCGGTCAACTGGTCGTGCCGTATCGCCGCTCGAAGCCTCCGTTCTGGGTCTGGAACGCGGCGATGCGGCAGCTCTATGTTTCGTCCTACCACCTGGCGCCGCGGCACTGCGGCGCGATCCTCGAGGCGCTGGAGCGCTACGACATTCGCTATTTGTGGGGTTATCCCTCGTCGCTCTACGCGCTGGCCGAAGCGGCCCTGGCGGGCGGTTTCCGGCGAACGCTGCGGGTAGCGGTCGCCAATGCCGAGCCGGTGGCGGGACGGCACCGCCGGGCCGTGCGGGCGGCGTTTTGCTGCGCGCTGCGGGAAACCTACGGCATGGTCGAACTGGTGGCGGCGGCGGGCGAGTGCGAGTTCGGCGGACTCCATTCCTGGCCGGAGATGGGCTGGACCGAGATCCTCGCAGACGACTCGCCGGTGGCCGACGGCCAAACCGGTGACCTGGTCTGCAGCAGTCTGCTCGACGCCGACATGCCGCTGATCCGCTACCGGCTCGGCGACCGCGGCGCACGCCGCCCGCCCGGGGCGCAGTGCCTCTGTGGGCGTACGCTGCCGCTGCTCGACCACATCGAGGGCCGCGCCGACGACGTTCTCTATACCGCCGACGGCCGCCGCATCGGGCGACTGGACCCGGTGTTCAAGAGCAACCTGGCGGTCCGCGAGGCGCAGATCATCCAGGTTTCGCTCGATCGCGTGGTGGTTCGATTCGTGCCGGCGGCGGATTACACCCCGGCCGACGGCGATGCGATTTGTCGGGCCCTGCGGGCGCGCATGGGCCCGGTCGCGGTGGCTCTGGAGCCCCTCGAACAGATTCCGCGCGGGCCCAACGGCAAGTTCCGGGCAGTGCTTTGTGAGATTCCGCCGTCCGAACGGCCCGCCGACAGCCGCGAATGTGCCGAGCGGGCCGTGCCGGTGTGAACCTGCTTGTTCCCGGCGAGACGCACCGCCGTTCGCGGACTCGATCTAGTCCCCTTTCCGTCGCCAACCAGACGCCCTCCAGCCTCCATCTGGATTCCGGCGAGGCTGTGGCATCGCCGTCTCGTGACCGCGTGACGGGGTCCCGCGCGCGGTCGATTCCTCCTTCGAAATGCGAAGAATCATGCAACCTGTAAAGCTGGTTTCCGTTATTGTTCCCTGTCGAAATGAGGTCGATCACATCGACAGGTTTCTGGAGTGTCTGTTCCGTCAAAAACTGCCCGCTGGAACTGGACTCGAGGTACTTTTGGCCGACGGTTCGAGCGACGACGGCACGCGGGCGCGGGTCGAGCGACGCCGGCGGGCGGGCATTGCGCTGCGCATCCTCGAAAACCCGCAAAGGATCGTCTCGGCGGGGTTGAACGCGGCGATCCGCGAGGCCCGCGGCGAGGTCATCGTCCGTATGGACGTACACACCATCTACGCTCGCGACTACATCGCCGAGTGTCTGCGCGCCCTCGAGAATAGCGGCGCCGATAACGTCGGCGGACCCTGGATCGCCGCTGGATCGAGCTATCTCTCCAAGGCCATCGCGCTGGCCTTCGCGTCGCGTTTCGTTTCTGGCGGCGGACGCGCCCACGACCCGCGCTACGAGGGCTGCCTCGACACGGTCTATCTCGGCTGTTGGCGCCGCGAGGCCTTCGAACGCTTCGGCTTGTTCGACGAAGGGCTGGTGCGCAGCCAGGACAACGAGCTGAATCTGCGGATCCAGCGCGGCGGCGGGAAAATCTTTCAGACGCCGCGGATCCGGTCGCGTTACACGCCGCGCCCTTCGCTGCGGCTGCTGTTCCGGCAGTACGTACAGTACGGCTATTGGAAGGTGCGGGTGATCCGCAAACACCGCCTTCCGGCCTCGGTGCGGCAGCTCGTGCCGGGCGGGTTTCTGGCTTGCCTGTTGGCGCTGGCGGCGGCGTCGCCGTTCAGCGCCTGGGCCTGGCGATGCTTGTTGGGGCTGGTGACGGTGTATACAGCCGCCAACCTGGCGTTTGCCGCCGCCCTTTGCAGCAGCCGTTCGCGCTGGCGGTATTTGCCGGTGATGCCGCTGGTGTTTGCCGTCTATCAGTTCGGCTTCGGCTATGGGTTTTTGCAGGGGGTCGCCGATTTTGTCGTGTTGCGGAAGGCGGCGGGAGGGCGGTTTACGGCTTTGACGCGGGTTCGCGCGGCCTTGTCGTCGAAGTGAGGGCGCGGGGCGGAAACGCTATTCGGAGCCGATGATCGCCGCTGTGAGAGATCGCCACGCAGAGCCGCGGGCGTCAGCCCGCGCCGAGGCGCTTCGAACGATCGCTATTCTTACAAGGTCAACGGTGAATCGCGCAGCTCAGTGCGGGCTGACGCCCGCGGCTCCGAGTGGCAATTCCGGCTCTGCACGGCAACGCTGGCTTTGGCTTGCGGCGCGGAGGCGCGCTGCCGGTTTCTCAGGCCCTCGACGGGCTGCGCAGTTCGGGCAGGCGCTTGGCGGCGGTTTCTGGCGCCCGCGCGGGACCGGGCTGGGTTTCCAGCCTTGGCGAGCGGTTGCGGAAGCCCATCGAGCCGTCGCGGGTCACGAAGGTTTTCGACATGCGGTCGTGCCAGGTCAGCTTTTCTTCGTCGGCGATCGACCAGGCAAAGCCCAGCCCCAGCGACAGAGTGCTGAGAATGGTGCCCAGGGCTCGGGTGCGGCGCTGCGCCGTGTTGGGCGGGTCGCCGTCGAAGTTGAGCACGCGAAGACCCAGCCAGTTCATCCCGCTGGTGCCGCCCAGGTAGCCGACGTAGAAGATCCAGTAGAAGCAGACAATCGCCAAAAAGGCGACCGAGATGGACCGCAGCCCTTCGAGGTCGGTCAGCGCTACGCCGCCCATCAGGTAGAACACGGCCAGGAACATGCCCAGGGCGACCAGAATGATGGAGAAATCCAGCACGCCGGCTACGGCGCGGATCGCCAGCGGTGCAATCGGCGCGGCCGCGGCTACCTCGCCGCCTTGGCGTGCGCTTGGGCGCGGTTGGGAAGTTGGCTGAGAACCGAGCTGAGGACGTGACTGGGAACGTAACGGGGAAGCGGCGGCGCCGAGGGATTCGCCGTTACGGGCCTCCGGCCGCGAAGACAGCTTGAGGCCGGCAACCGCGTCGCCGTTCTTGGGGAGCGGGGGCAGCGTCGGGGCTTCGCCCGGAGGGTTCACCCTGCGCCAGTTTGCCTCGACCTTGGGCTTGGGACCGGCTGGGCCGACCGGCCGCGCCGCGCTCGGCAAGGGTTTTTTGCGCGAGACGCCAGCCCCGGCCGCGGCCGCCATCCGCCCGAGCACGGACTCGGAGCGGGTCTTCGTGGGCTGCGCTTGCGCCTCGGGCACCGTGGCCTGGCGTTCGGCCTCGCTCTGCTTCTGGCGGTCGCGATAGCCTTCGAGCTTCTTGTTGAGCTCTTGTTTCCACAGCGGCTGGCGGGGCGGCGGCGGTTCGCTCAATCCGCCGGCCGGCAACGACGCCAGCAGGCTGTCGCTCTCCAGCCCCGAGCGCCGCCAATACGCGCCCATGCGCAGTTGCAGCGGCCGGCCGCAACGCGAGCAGCGATGTTCGGATGTGTCGTTGGAAAACCCGCAGTGGCTACAGATCATGGCCCCTCCAGCACAGCGAAGTTGACGAGGCCCAAGCCAAGCAAAGCAGTTTGCTGGGTCGCTCGTCGGCTTGCGGGAAAAGCCAGACTCGGCGACAAGGGCTTACGCCCCGGCCGAAAATGCGCAGTTTGCGGGTACTGCGGCGAGAGCAAGCTAGGCAGCTTGCAAACATTTAGTATAGCAATGTTGCGCATGGCGTGTCACATCCAGTTGGCAGGGCTGTAAATCGGGTCCGAGGCCCGAGTTTCGGGGCCGCGGCCATAGCCGTGCCGCGGGGCTTTCCGGCAACCTGCGGTCTGTTGTTGCCCGGGCCTCCGGCGCGGCCCGTTGCCGCGTTTCGCGGGTTGCGCCCGGGGTCCATCCTGTAGAGGCCGGCCGGGGGCACTGCGTTTCCAGCGGGGTCATCTTTTGGCGGGCCATGGGGCCGGCAAGGCCGCAGGTCTCTGCCAGCCCACGCTACGGGGGGCCCACCCACGGGGAGCGCTGCGCTGTGGTTATGGGCCGAGGGGTCGCGGGTCATGGGTTCGGTTGTGGCACCTCCTTGGGGGAGAGATCGGCCGTGCGGGCACGTCTCAGCAGCGTGATTCTGTTCCTCCTGGCTCCGGCGCTTGGTTGACGCCTTTTTTCGCGCTGTGATAGCTTGAGAGCTTGGTTCGCCCCTGGTGTTGCGGGCGATATCCCCATCATCCTGAACACGTCTTCCGACAATTCCGAGGCTGGGCCCTCCATGCTGTAGGGGCCCTGGCTCAGGTCACGTCCAAGTCGCACTGATGTCGCTCGCTGTTGCCAAACGATACGCCCAGGCTCTGGGTGAGGTAGTTACCAAACCCGCCGCAGGCCTAAAGCCCGAAGCCGTGCTCGAACAGCTTGTGGATTTCCACGGCATGCTCGAAGCCCAGGCGGAGCTGAAGAACATCCTGCTTTCCCCGGCCGTTTCACCGTCCCAGAAGCGGGCCATCGTCGGTGAACTCGGCAAGCGTCTCGACTATCCCGAGCCGCTGCGCAACTTCCTGTTTGTCGTTATCGACCATCGCCGCCTAAACATCCTCGACGAATTGATCGAGGCCCTCGGGGACTGGCTTGACGAACGGCTTGGAATCGCGCGCATCGAAGTGATCTCGGCGTTGCCGGTGCCCGAGGAACAACGCGCCCGGCTCTCGGCGACGTTCCACGAGGTGACCGGCCGGGAGGTGCGCGCCGAGTTTCGGGAAGATCCGGCCGTGCTGGGCGGGCTGGTGGTGCGATACGGCTCGCGAGTCTACGACGGCTCGTTGAGATCCCAGTTGCAGGCGCTCGACCGCGCCATTGCGCAGCACGCCTGAAGCAGCGGAGAACATAAAAAGCTCATGGCTCAAATCAGCGCCGACGAAATCTCCCGGCTCATCCGGGACCAAATCGAGAACTACGAAAGCGCCGTACAGGTCAACGAAGTCGGCTCGGTCATCTCGGTGGGCGACGGCGTGGCGCGCCTCCATGGCCTGGAACGCGTCATGGCCAACGAGATGCTCGATTTCCCGCACGGCGTGAAGGGCATCGCGCTCAACCTGGAGGAAGACCAGGTTGGCGCCGTGCTGTTGGGCGACTACACCGAAATTGAAGAAGGCGACGAAGTGCGCCGCACCGGCCGGATCATTTCGGTGCCGGTGGGAGAGGCACTGATCGGGCGCGTGGTCAACGCGCTCGGCGAGCCGCTCGACGGCAAGGGGCCGATCGAAACCAAAGAGTTTCTGCCGGTGGAGCGCATTGCGCCTGGCGTGATCGCGCGGCAGCCGGTGACCGAGCCGATGCAGACCGGCATCAAGGCCATCGACGGCATGATCCCTGTCGGCCGTGGCCAGCGCGAGCTGATCATCGGCGACCGCCAGACCGGCAAGACCGCGATCGCCATCGACACCATCATCAACCAAAAGGGCGGCGACATGATCTGCGTCTATGTGGCGATCGGGCAGAAGCGCTCGACCGTCGCGCAGGTCGTCAAAACGCTCACCGACTACGGCGCCATGGACTACACGATCGTGGTCGTCGCCTCGGCGTCCGACCCGGCGCCGATGCAATTTCTGGCGCCCTACTCGGGCTGCGCCATCGGCGAATACTTCCGCGACAGCAGCCGCCACGCGCTGTGCATCTACGACGATCTTTCCAAGCACGCCGCGGCTTACCGGGAAATCTCGCTGCTGTTGCGGCGGCCGCCGGGCCGCGAAGCCTACCCCGGCGACGTGTTCTATCTGCACAGCCGCCTGCTGGAGCGCGCCGCCAAGCTCAGCGACGCCAACGGCGGCGGGTCGTTGACGGCGCTGCCGTTCATCGAAACGCAGGCCGGCGACGTCTCGGCCTACATTCCGACCAACGTCATCTCGATCACCGACGGCCAGATCTTTCTGGAAGCCGACCTGTTCAACGCCAACGTGCGCCCGGCGGTGAACGTCGGCATCTCGGTGAGCCGCGTCGGCGGCAACGCGCAGATCAAGGCCATGAAGCAGATCGCCGGCACGCTGCGCCTGGATCTGGCGCAATACCGCTCGCTGGCGGCGTTCGCGCAGTTCGGCTCTGATCTCGACAAGGCTTCGCAGCAGCAGTTGGCGCGCGGTGACCGGCTGACCGAGATCCTCAAGCAGAAGCAGTACCAGCCGATTCCCGTCGAAAAGCAGGTGGCGATCATTTTCGCGGGTACCAACGGCTACCTCGACGATCTGCCGATCTCGCAGTGCCGCGCGTTCGAGGAAGAGCTCTACCGCACGCTCGACCTCAAGCCCGGCGGCGGCGTGCTGGCCAAGATCCGCGAAAAGAAAGTGCTCAACGACGAGGTCAAGGCCGAGCTGAACGCGGCGCTAAAGGAATTCAAGGAACGTTTCGTCGCCACGCACCGCGACAAGGCGGCCGCCAACTAAGATGCCCAGCCTGATCGACCTGCGCCGGCGGATTCGCTCGGTTCACAACACGCAGCAGATCACCAAGGCCATGAAGATGGTCTCGGCGGCGAGGCTGCGCCGCGCGCAGGAGCGTGCGCTCGAAGGCCGGCCGTACGCGCAGATGCTGCGCGAGATGATGGCCAGCGTGCTCGGCAAGCTGGCCGAGGACTCGCCGGTGCGGCAGCATCCGCTGCTCGAGCGCCGCGAGGAAAAACGCATCCTGGTGGTCGTTCTGGCGGGCGAAAAAGGCCTCTGCGGCGCCTTCAACAGCAGCGTGTTTCGCGCTTCTCAGGCGTTTCTGGCCGAGCACAGCGACGCCAAGCTCGAGCTCGAGCTGCTGGGTCGCAAGGCCCGCGACTTCTACCGCCGCCGCCCGGTCGAGATCAGCGGGCAATGGGTCGGCGTGCTCAACAAGGTGGAGTTCGCCTCCGCCCGCGAGATCAGCGGCCGCATCATCGAGCGCTTCAGCAATCGCGAGCTCGACGCGGTTTTTCTGATCTACAACGAATTCAAGAGCGTGCTGACGCAGAAGATCGCGTTGCACCGGATGCTGCCGATCGAAACCGGGGAGCCGCAGGGAGCGGCCTCGTCGCACGCCACGGTCGACTACATTTACGAGCAGCCTCCGGAAGAGATTTTCCACTTTCTGCTGCCGAAGTTCGTGGAGATCAGCGTCTACCAGGCGATGCTCGAATCGACGGCGTCGGAACACGCCGCGCGGATGACCGCGATGGACGCGGCCACGCGTAACGCCGGAGAAGTGATTGAAAAACTGACCCTGCACCTCAACCGCGTGCGGCAAGCCAGCATCACCAACGACCTCATCGAGGTCGTCAGCGGCGCGGCTGCCCTGGAAGAGGCGTGATCGCTCTGAACAGTGTCGCAGGGAGTTGCCGCGGGGGGACAGCCGCCACGTTTCGCGCCGCGCGGAGCCGTGGTGACTCGCGATGAACCAACGAACGGGAAACGTGGTGTCTGTCCCCGTAAGCACCAGCCAGGACCAAGGAATCGAAATGGCGAAAAACATCGGAAAAGTGATCCAAGTGGCGGGCCCCGCCGTCGACGTGCAATTCACGGGCGGTAACCTGCCGCAGATTTTCAACGCGATTCGGATCACCAGCGAGGGTTATGACGTCCCCAACCCGATCCGCCTGATTTGCGAGGTGCAGCAGCATCTGGGAGAGGGCCGCGTGCGCACGGTCGCCATGGAGCCCACCGAGGGCCTGGTGCGCGGCATGCCGGCGGAAGATCTCGGCGAGCCGATCACGGTGCCGGTGGGCCCGCAGGTCCTCGGCCGCGTGCTCAACGTCATCGGCGAGCCGGTCGATGAGCGCGGCCCGGTCGAGACCGAGCAGCGTTTCCCGATTCACCGCCCCGCGCCGCTGCTTGAAGACCAGTCGACCGAACTCGAAATGTTCGAGACCGGCATCAAGGTCGTCGACCTGCTCGAGCCTTACCTGCGCGGCGGCAAGATCGGCCTGTTCGGCGGCGCCGGCGTCGGCAAGACCGTCATCATCATGGAGCTGATCCACAACCTCGCCCTCAAGCACGGCGGCGTTTCGGTGTTCTCGGGGGTGGGCGAGCGGACGCGCGAGGGCAATGACCTGTGGCTCGAGATGCAGGAGAGCGGCATCGTCGACCCCAACGACTGGAAGAAGTCGAAAGTGGCGCTGATCTACGGGCAGATGACCGAGCCGCCCGGAGCGCGGCTGCGCGTCGGCCTGACGGGTCTGACCGTCGCCGAATATTTCCGCGACGTCGCCGGGCAGGACGTGCTGCTGTTCATCGACAACATTTTCCGCTTCACGCAGGCCGGCTCGGAAGTTTCGGCGCTGCTGGGCCGCATGCCCTCCGCCGTCGGCTATCAGCCGAACCTGGCCACGGAAATGGGCGAGCTGCAGGAGCGCATCACCTCGACCAAGAAGGGCTCGGTGACCTCGGTGCAGGCGATCTACGTGCCCGCCGACGACTACACCGACCCGGCTCCGGCGACCACCTTCGCGCACCTCGACGCCACCACCAACCTGTCGCGCTCGATTTCCGAGATGGGGATCTATCCGGCGGTGGATCCTCTGGCGTCGACCTCGCGCATTCTCGACCCCAACGTCGTCGGCGAAGAGCACTACAACACGGCGCAGGCCGTAAAAGGCGTGCTGCAGCGCTACAAGGAACTGCAGGACATCATCGCCATTCTGGGCGTCGAGGAGCTTTCCGAGGAAGACCGCCAGGCCGTGGCGCGCGCCCGCAAGATCCAGCGCTTCCTTTCGCAGCCGTTCTTCGTGGCGGCGCAGTTTACGGGCCTGGAAGGCAAGTACGTCGAGTTGAAGGACACCATTCGCGGCTTCAAGGAGATCGTCGAGGGCAAGCACGACGATCTGCCCGAGCAGGCGTTCTACATGGTGGGCACGATCGAAGAAGCGCGCCAGAAAGCCGAACGCATCCAGAAGGCAGCCTGAGCATGAGTTTGCCTGACCATTTGACGCTCGAAGTGGCGGTTCCCGAACGGCTGTTGATCCGGGAGGCGGTCCAGCAGGTGCAGATTCCGGCGTTTGGCGGCTATCTGGGCGTGCTGCCGGGCCACGCGCCGCTGATGAGCAAGCTCGGGACCGGCGTGCTGAGCTTCCAGGACGGTTCGGCGACACGTTATATGTCCCTCAACGGCGGAGTCGTCGAAGTGCTGCCCGATCACGTTCGCGTGCTGGCCGACACGGCCGAATGGGCCGAGGAAATCGACATCCAGCGCGCCGAAAAAGCGCGTAGCCGCGCCAACGATCTGCTGCGCAGCCATAGCATGGAGATCGACGTCGAGCGCGCCCAGCGGGCCGTCGAGCGCGCCCAGGCCCGCCTGGAAGCCAGCGAGCGGCTCAAAGAGCGCCACTGACCGGGTGGGCCGGGTGGATTGACGCCGGCGCGGCTGGTGGATTCTCGGTGGCGGCTCGCCTGGGCCGCTCTCCTCGCGGTTGTTTGCGGCACTGCCTATCCCACCTCGATTTCCTCTTCCATTCCCTCTCTCACGTCCATTCCCCGTCCGTTTTCCCGCACGTGAGCTTGATTGAACCTGGCCGATTCTCGCGCCGAAGCGGCTCGTCGACTCGGTTGGGGGGCTGAGGCCCGCGCCACATGCTGGTCCCCGGTAGATGTGGCCACCTGAGACGTTGCCGGCACTAGGGGAATCAGCAGACGCTGTGCAGAAAGAAGCCTAGCCGCTCGCTTGGGCTTTGCGCAGGAACGCGTCGCGGGTCTGCTCGGATTCGAAGAAATAGGTCTGGCCGTCGATGACGGTCTTGATGGCCAGGTTCTGGTCGATGTAGGTGCCCGACTCGGGGTCGCGCACAAAATGTCCGGACGGTGTCGCTTCGCCGGTCGCTGGGCGACCGCGCGCGCCCGACGGGTTTTTCAGCCCCAGCAAAGCTTGTACGCTGCGCGCGATGGAGATCACCAGCCGCAGCAGGAGCGAGAGCCCCAGCGCCAGAGCGAGGACGAAAAATAGGGTTCGAAACATAAGCGCAAGACAAAGGGCGTCGAGGATGCCCCGACGCCCTTGCCTGTAAGAAACGAACTTCGCTCCGGAGCGGACCGGAAGTGGACGGCGTTGGTTCTACTTCTTCTTCTTGCCCTTGTCGTTTTCGTTTTGGAACGACGTCGATACGGTTCCCGTCAGGGACGAAATCATGCTCTTGGCCGCCTCGGCATTGGGTCCGGTCGGCGTCAGCTGGAGGTATTTCTGGAATGCCTCGACGGTGCCCGCAACCGGCACAATCGAGCCGTCCGGTTTCATCTCGGCTTTGCCCACCAGCGCCGTACCCAACTGATAGTAGGCCTCGGCGTAGTTGGCGTCCGCCTCGGTGGCCTTCCTGAAAGCCTCGATGGCGCCCTCGGTGTTGCCGGAGTTGATCATTACGGCGCCGAGGTTGAAGTAGTACTTGCCGGCGTTGGCCGGATCGAGCTCGGCGGCTTTGGTCAACGCAGCCTTGCCTTCATCCAGCTTGCCCATGCGTACCAGGGCCAAGCCCTTGTTGTGCATGTAGGCGCCGTTGGTGGGCTGCAGCGCGATCGCCTTGTCGTAGGAGGCCACTGCCCCGTCCAGGGCCTGGGTACGCTCGTCGCCGGTTTTGGTTTGCGCCAGCGAAAGCTGCGCGTCGGCCAGTTGTGCCCAAACCACATGCTGCTCGGGGTCGATCGCTGAGGCGGCTGTGAGCTTCTCGACCGCGGTGGGGTAGTCCTTCATCTCCTTGGCCACCATGCCGGCGTTGAAGGCCTCGTTGAGTTCCTTGTTCTTGCTGATCTGCTGCTGCCGCTTCTTCAGCGCTTCCTCGTAGGCCTTGCGCTCGGATTCCGACATCGAACGGATCTGCTCCTGGGTGGGCGCACCGCCGCCCGCTCCCGCGGCCTCCTGTTTCTTCTTGAGCTCGGCCAGGTCGAAATCGACCTTGCTCGGGTCTCCCATGCCCACGCGGACGCCGTTGACGCTGTCCAGGACCTTGCCGTCGACTTCGACACTCACCTTATAGGTGCCGATCGGCAGGCCGGCGTGGAAGTAGTCGCCTTTTTTCTTGGTTTTGACCTTGTAGTTGCCGCGCACGTCCTGCCGCTCAATGTGTATGAGCGCGTCTTTGAGCGGCTGGCCATCCTCGCCAGTTACTTTTCCCGCAATCGAGCCGACTTGGGCGAACGACACACCGCTGAACAGCAAAAAAGCAAACGTCAACAGGGCCGTACGTACCATCTTCACTTGCATCATCCACTCCTTGGCGCGTAAGCTCATTTCCCCACGTCAGGATACACTATCGAGGCCTCCGGGGGCCAACGATCTACCCTGTTTATAGAGGCGTACAGAGCCGTCCGCAAGTTTCACACGGGGCGAGCTTTTCCGGCCGGAATCGCATAGCGGATCGGGTCGGCGACCCCGGCCTGCTCGAAGGCCCGCAGCCGTAGCGCGCAACTGTCGCAAACGCCGCAGGCTTCCTCGCTCGAGCGGTAACACGACCAGGTCAGCCCCAACGGTGCTCCCAGGGCGATGCCCCGCCGCACGATCTCGGTCTTTGAGCAGCCGATTAGGGGCGTTTCGATCGCGATGCGCGTTTCGGGACGCGTCCCCAGGTCGATCAGCTTCTCGAAGGCCCGGTAGTAGGCGGGCCGGCAGTCGGGGTAGCCCGAGCTGTCTTGCTCGACCGCGCCGATAAAGACGCTCACCGCACCCAGAACCTCGGCCCACGAGACCGCCGCCGCCAGGAAATGCGCGTTGCGGAAGGGCACGTAGGTGACTGGAATCTGGCCTTCCTGCGCCGCCACCAGGTTGGCGTCGGGGACCTCGATTGAGGCATCGGTCAGGGCCGATCCACCGATCCGCGTCATGTAGCTCTGATCGATCTGGAGGTGATGTTCGGCGCCGAAGTGGCCGGCGAGCTGCTCGAAAGCCTGGCGCTCACGCGCCTCGGTGCGCTGGCCGTAGGAAGAGTGCAGCAAGGCCAGCCGGTGCTGCCGGGAGGCAATCGCCGCCGTGACACAGCTATCCATGCCGCCGCTGAGCAAGACCACCGCTAAGGGACTCATTTCCGCCACATTCCATCATAACCGGGAGGCGGCGTTGTGGATCGAACCCAAGCTGTGGGCCGGGGCTTCACGCCTTCGTCCGCACGCACCCCGCGGTCCACAACCTTTGACCAATCCGTTGGTCGAGGCGATTCGTATTCACCCGCCAATGGGTTTGATTGTGATATACACCACAAATAAGTGGTGACCTTACGAGACCTAGGGTATAATGAGGCCATCTGAAGTTCGTTTGATCCGCCGGAGCGCTCGGCCCTAACTGGGCCACAAAGCACTACCAACCACCCGACCGGCGGATGAACCCCATCCATCACAAACTGAGACAGGACTGCGCCCGCCTTTCCGGTGGGTTCGGGAGGAGATTTCTTTCCCTATGGTGATTCTTTGTATTCGCCTTTTATACATGATGTTGGCCTGGTCGATTGCCACGGCGGCCCCAATCGAGTTTCCACCGGCCGCCAAGGGAGCGCTTCAGGGCCTTGAGGTCAGCCAGACGCTACCCGCGGCTCAGCCCCTGGCGGACCAGGCCCCATCAGCGAGCCAGAACCTGGAAGCCAGTTGGTACGGGCCCGGCTACAACGGCCGGCTCACAGCCAGCGGGGAAGTGTTTGACATGACCCAACTCACAGCCGCTCACCGCGAGCTGCCGTTCGGGACACGGCTGCAGGTAACTTGCCTCGAAAACGGCCGCAGCGTTCTGGTGCGCATCAACGATCGCGGCCCGTTTGTGGCCGGACGAGACCTCGACCTGAGCCTGGCGGCGGCCCGCAAACTGGGTATCGAACGCCGCGGACTGGCTTTGGTACGGTGCGAGCGCCTGGCCGACTAGCCAGCGGGCCCGCACTCTCCCCCCAAAATTTCCTCAATCGACGACCAACAGACATAAAGACGTTCCCGGGCGCAACCGCCAGGAGGGACTGCTAACACCAGCTCGCCTGGGGTCTTGGTGCCTTCGCCACGAACCGCGAGACAGAGCCGCGGGCGGAAGCCTGCGGGCTGCTGCGAGGCGAGGATTGCGCCGACGGGTCGGGAGGGCGGTGGCTCGCTGCGCGACGGGGACGGGCGGTCAGACGCGCGGAGGATTCCGGCTTGTGACCGGGCTCCCGTTTTCCCCGGCTTCGTGCCACTACGGCCTGCAGGCTTCCGCCCGCGGCCCTGTTTTCTGGTGGGTGGCTTTGGTGGTCTTGGGGCAGCGGTTTTGGCGCGTCCGGCTCCCTCGGAAACCGATTTTGTACCCCAGGTTCGATTTGGGTTTGTTGTCGACGCGCTGGCCCGACTTTGCGATACTAGTGGGCGCTTCCGGGCTGAAAATCCGGCAAGTTGTTAAGGAGAAATATGATCCGCAACTTGCTTGTGCTGTTTTCCCTCGGCGCGGCCGCGTTCGCCGCCGAGCCGGTTCTGCAACAGATTCATCCCCACGGCGGCCAGCGTGGCGCTGCGGTCGAGCTGACCCTGCGCGGCTACGGGCTCACCGAAAACACCAAAATCCTGACCTCGATCCCCGGGGCGCTGACTCCCCTTACGCCCGAAAAGAAAAACGGCCGCGAGCTGCCGTTTCTGCTGGAGCTGGCCCCCGACGCCGCTATCGGCGCCTATCCGATCCGCGTGGAGACTTCCGACGGGCTCTCGAACACCTTGCTGTTCAGCGTCGGTCCGTTTCCGGAGTTGCTCGAGGACGAATCGGAAGCGGCGATGGAGGAGCACCTCAACGACTCGCCCGAGAAGGCGCAGGCCGTCGCCGCGCCGTTTACCGTCAACGGCACGCTTGCGGAAGCCGACCGCGATTTCTACCGCATTTCGGGCGTCAAGGGTCAGTCGATCGTGTTCGAGGTCGAGGCGCGCCGGCTGGGCTCGGCGATCGATCCCGAGCTGGTTTTGCGCGACCCGGAGGGGCAGGTGGTGGCGCGCAACAACGATGCCGCGGGCATCTGGCCCGATGCTCGCATGACGGTCACCTTTCCGGCCGACGGCGCCTATTCGCTGGAGGTGCTCGACGCCCGTTTCAGCGCGCAGGAGCAGAATTTCTATCGCCTGAAGGCGGGACCCCTGCAATACGCCGACGGTATGTTTCCGCTGGGTTGGAAGCGCGGCGGATCGGTTGAGGTCGAGCTGTTCGGTGGCAACCTGCCCGCGCCCGTGAAAGTGCGGCCGGACCTCTCCGCCGCGGCGACCGCCTCGGGATACGCCGCCGTGGCACTGCCGGGCGACGTGGTGAGCCTGCCATTTCGCATGGCGGTAACTGACAGGGAGGAGAGCCTCGAGCCGGCGGGTGCCGGCCCGCACCCGCTGCCGCCCGATACCGTCGTCAACGGCCGCATCGCCAAGCCGGCCGAAGTGGACGAATACCGCCTCGCCGTCGAGGCCGGACAGTCGTGGCTGATCGAGACGCAGGCGGCCGGCCTGGGTCCTTCGCAGCTCTACACGTTGATCACGCTCTACGACGGCAAGGGGAAGAAGCTTGCCTCGGCCGGTGACAAGGAGCCCGACGAAGCGCTGTCGTTCATCTCCTCGACCGGCGAAACCTTCGGGGACCCGCATCTGGGTTTCCAAGTGCCCGAAGGCGTCAGCGAGATGCGCATCACCGTGGAAGACCTGCTGCAGCGCGGCGGTCCGGGCTATGTTTACCGCCTCGCCGCCTGGCGCCAGCCGCCGGACTTCCGGCTGACCCTGACGACACCCTACGTGAACATTCCCGAGAACGGCAGCGCGATTGTGCCGGTTACGCTGGATCGCCGCGGTTATGCGGGTCTGGTGGAGTTAAAGGTCGACGGGCTGCCCGACGATGTCACGGTACACGGCGGTCATATTCCGGCGGAATTCGGCGGCATGACGACGGGGCGCACTTCGCGCCGCGGTCTGCTGGTGCTGACCCCCAAGCCCGGGGCCAAACCACGCTCGCTGCGGTTGCAGGTGTACGGCGAAGGGCGCACCGAGAAGGGCGAGCTGATTCGCCGCGACGCGCAGGCGCCGGGCATGCTGGTGGGCGTGCGCGGGGCGCGGCAGGAACCGGTGACGGCGCCGTGGCTCGAAGCGGCGCTGCCGGCCCGCGTCGTTGAGCCCGAACCGGCCGTGCTGGAGGTGACCTCGCCGCTGCGGGTGCGCCTGATTCAGGGCATGGAGCACGAGATTCGCTGGGCTTTTCACAGCCGCGTGCCGGGAGTCGTTCAAACCGGCAAGGTGCGGACGCAAAACGAGCCGGCCGTCGGCAACCTGCGCGTGAACGGCGGGGCGCAGGTGAAAACCGGCGACACCAGCGGCGTTTTCCAACTGCAGACGACGATGGGAACGCCAGCGATGGTGTTCGACATGACGCTGGCGTGCGACGTGGAAGTCGACGGCCGCGAGATCACGATTCCTTCGCCGGCGATCACCTACGAGATCGTGCAGGGCTACGATGTTGAGCCCCCCGGCGAGCCGGTGCGAATTTCCAGCGGCGGCAAGGCCGTGATCGGCGGCGTGTTCCACCGCCAACCGGAATTTTCGTCGCCGGTGACCGTGAAAGCGAATAATTTGCCGCTGGGGGTGAGTTGTTCGACCGCCGAGATCGGCGAAGCCGAGATGTATCATCTAGAGTGTGAAGCGGGGCCCGCGGTCGATCCCGGGGAATATGAAATCGAATTAGCGGCGGCGTCGACTCTGGCCGGACGCGATAAAGAGGCTGTGCCGTATTCGATTCCGCCGGTGAGCGCGAAGATGCTGGTAGCTGGCGAGACGCGCGCGGCGGCTTCGAAGTAGTCAGAGTGAGGAAGTAGGAAGAAGTAAGCAAGAGGAAGAAAGGGCAGACAGGTTTGTCTGTCCCACTCTGCACGCGGGTGCGGGGAAGGTGGGGTGGCTATGGGCAGCAGGAAGGCTCGCGTTGTTTGGACCGCGCTGTTGCTGGGGTGCGCGGCGGCTTCTCTCCCGGCCGCAGAGACCGCGATCACGCGTATCGAAGTGCAGCCGTCGTCGCTGGTGCTGCTGTCGGCCGATCAGGGCCGCCGCGTGCTCGTTACGGGTCTCACCGCCGCCGGCGAGCGCATCGATCTCACCTCGGAGGCCCGCCTGGAACCCGCCAGCAACGGCGTCAAAGTCGACCAAGGCCTGCTCTATCCCGTTCAGCAAGGCGAAACGAATGTCGCGGTGAGCGCCCGCGGGCAGTCCGTCGAGCTTCCCGTCAAGGTAGGCGACCTCGGCAGCCCGCACCCGCTCAGCTTTGTGCGCGACGTGATGCCTGTGCTCAACAAGGTCGGCTGCACTTCGGGAACCTGCCACGGCTCGGCCAAGGGCAAGAACGGCTTCAAGCTTTCGCTGCGCGGCTACGATCCCGATTTCGACTACAAGGCGCTGCTGTTCGACGTTTCGGGCCGCCGCTTCAACCGCGTGAATCCCGATGAAAGCCTGTTGCTGGCCAAACCGACGCAGGCCGTGCCGCACGAGGGCGGGCTGCGGATCGAGCCCGGCTCGCGCTACTACAAGATCATCTCGCAGTGGATTTCCGAAGGCACGCAGTTCGGCGATATGGCGCAAGATCGCGTCGAGACGCTCGAAGTGCTGCCCGCGGAGATTTTCATGCACGAGCCCGGCCTGAAGCAGCAGGTGATCGTGATCGCGCACTATCCCGACGGCTCGGAGCGCGACGTCACCAGTGAAGCGGTCGTCGAAAGCAGCGTGACCAGCATCGCCGAGGTGGGCGCCGGGGCGGTGATCGAAGGCAAGCGCGTCGGCGAGGCGGCTCTCTTGGTGCGCTACGAAGGCAAGTTCACGACCCTGGCTGTGACGGTACTGAATCCCGAGCCCGGTTTTGAGTGGAGCGCGCTGCCGCAATACAACTACGTCGACAAGCACATCGACGCGAAGCTCGAGCGGCTCAAGATCCAGGCCGCGCCGCTGGCCGACGACGCCACGTTCCTGCGCCGCGTGTATCTCGACCTGATCGGTATTCCGCCCACGCCCGAACAAGCACGCGCCTTTCTCGCGGACTCTACGTCGTCCCGCCAGAAGCGCGAGCGGCTGATCGATGCGTTAATGGACCGCAAGGAATTCGTCGACCACTGGTCGCTCAAGTGGGGCGATCTGCTGCAGAGCAACCGCAAGCATCTCGGGGAAAAAGGCACCTGGGCGTTCCGGCAGTGGATCCGCGACTCGATCGCGGGCGACAAGCCCTACGACGTGATGGTGCGCGAGCTGATCACGGCCAAGGGCAGCACCTATCAGAATCCGGCGGCGAATTTCTTCCGCGTCAACGACAACCCCAAGGTGGCGATGGAGAACACCACGCAGCTCTTTCTGGGGGTGCGGATGGTCTGCACGCAGTGCCACGACCACCCGTTCGAGAAGTGGACGCAGAATCAGTATTACCAGCTCACGGCGTTCTTTGCGGCGGTCGGCGTCAAGCCGGGTTTCGACAGCGACGAGGACATCGTCTATCTCAAACGCGACGGCTTCGACATCAAGCATCCCAAGAACAACCGCGTGGTCGCCCCGCAATACCTGGTGGCGTCGGCCGACGCGCCGCCGATCGCTTCGTTCCCCGACCGGCGCGAGGCGCTGGCCGACTGGCTGACCTCGGAGAAGAATCCCTTCTTCGCGCGGGCCATCGTCAACCGCATGTGGAGCTACTTTTTCGGCCGCGGGATCATCGACCCGGTCGACGATATCCGAGCCTCGAACCCGCCGGTGAACGCGCCGCTGCTGGAGGCGCTGGCCGCGGACTTCGTCAAGCACAACTTCGACCTGCAATACGTGATTCGCACGATCGTCAATTCGCGCACCTACCAGGCGAGCATCGACACCAACCAGTGGAACGAGACCGACACGACGAATTTCTCGCACTTTGTGCCGCGGCGCCTGACGGCCGAGTCGATTCTCGACGCGATCACCATCGCGACCGGCTCGCGGCCCGATTTTCCGGAAGTGCCGCCCGACTTTACGGCGCAGGAACTGCCCGACCCGCATGTCGGCGAAGGCGGTTTTCTGGACATGTTCGGACGGCCCGAGCGGCAGTCTTCGTGTGAGTGCGAGCGGCGCGCCGACATGAGCCTGCCGCAGGCGATGAATCTAGTCAACGGCCCGACACTGGCCGAGGCGATCGCCGACCCGAAGGGGCGGGTGGCGCAGGGGATTCTCTCCGGCAAGACGAATCGCGAGCTCGTTGAAAATCTCTACCTGGGCGCGCTGAGCCGGATGCCCACCGGGGCCGAGATGGATAGCGCGCTTACCTACCTGAACAAAGGCCCCAGCCGCACCGCGCGCGCTCAGGATTTGCTGTGGGCGCTGGTGAATAGCAACGCGTTTTTGTTCAACCGCTAAGCGCAGCGGGGCGAGTGGCTTCGGGCGATTGCAGCACAGGCTGACGCCTGTGGCTCCGAGTGGCGGGTCTGGCGGTGAGCCTGTAGCGCAGGACGGATGTTCTTTTCAGACCTGCGGTTTTTTGGCATCCCCTTTAGATCGTCTCTACCCCGGCGTTTCGAAGGCCGCAGGTCTCTTCGAGCCCTGCGCTACCGGGGTTGCGGGGGCGTAGGGGTTGACGTCAGCGAAAGCGCTTCGAGCGAAGATGCTCAACGGCTTTCCGGGCGGTCTCGGCGTCCGTCTTGCCGGTGTCCCGGTAGTAGGCAATCATTTCGGAGGCGCGGTAGAGGCTGTGGGTTGGCAGGCCCTTGCCGGCGAGAATCTCGTCGCCGCCCTGCTCGCGATCGACGACCACCAGGATGCGGCGGATCGCGAGGCCGTCTTTCTTCAGTTCTTCCATGGCCCACAGCTTGGTGCGGCCCGAGGCCATCACGTCGTCGATCAGGGTGATGTCACGGCTGGGATCGCGGGTTCCCATGTAAGAGCTCAGGCCCCATTCGCCGCCCGGGTAGGCGGCCGGCTGCTTGCGCATCTGGCTGTAGATTAGCGGGGTGGACGTGGCGCGCGCGGCCATCGCCGTGGCCAGCGCCAGTGGCGTCGCCGTGTCGGGAATGCCGATCACCTGCTGGCGATGATCGAGGGTTCCTTCGAGCGCGAGTATCTGGAGCAACTTGCGGTGCAGCGCCGCGCCGAGGTCCGAAAGCAACCCGACGTCGTCGTACAGCTTGTGACGCAGGTCGATGAAGATCGGCGTATGGAGCGCGTATTCCTCCATCACGCGGTCGCCGAGCAGGATGAGGCCGCGCTCCCAGAGCGCGTCGAGCAGCGTGTCGGGCGCGATACCGTTGGCCGGGTCGCTGGCGTGTCCTGCCACTGTGCTCCTCTTCATGACTACTGATCTCGGACGATTCGACCCTGGGGACCGGCTTCCGGTTTCGAGCCGTTTGGCCGTGTCCAAGGGCGAGTGGCCGGTGGGCGGGCCGTCGTCGGATTCAGGCGTTTCCACCCGTATCGTAGGGTATTGTAAAGCAACCGCAGGGCAGGGTTCCGGCGGGGGCGCACGCGTCCCAGGACGCTGCGCGTTTGTGCCGCCGGCTTGGTGGGCAGCATCGAGCCCCGGGCGACAGAGCGCCGGCGTAGGCGCCGAGGTTGGTTGCGGCGCGAGAAAGTCCGGGAACGTCGACGGCAGGCCGACGCTGGCGGGCCAGAGTCCCGCACCACCTCAACGGGGTTGCCGGTTGAGGCTGGGCTGCGCCCCTTTTCACCAAGCTATTTTTGACCCACTCGCGTCTTTGGCCTAAGATAGGTGTGAAATCGGACCGATTCGGAGTGGCTGTGCTGAAGACAAGTGGTGTTGTTGCGATGCTGATCGGCGGGCTGGTGCTGGCCGCGGCCGCCGCCCCCAAGGCGGAATACGGCGAAAGCGAGCGCAGCTTCTGGTCGCTGCAGCCGCGTTCGCATCCCGCCGTGCCCGAGTTTACGACGGCCGACGACCAGGCCTGGGCCGGCAGCCCGATCGACGCTTTCGTTCTTCGCAAGCTCCACGAAAACCATCTGCAGCCCGCTCCCGAGGCCGATCGCGCCACCTTGATCCGGCGCTTGTATTTCGACCTGTGGGGGCTGCCTCCCTCGCCCGCCGACGTTGCCGATTTCGTCAACGACCCACGCCCCGACGCTTACGAAAAGCTGGTTGACCGCCTGCTCGCCAGCCCGCATTACGGCGAGCGTTGGGCGCAACACTGGCTCGACGTCGTGCGCTACGCCGAGACCGAGGGCTTCGAGTACGACCGGCACATGGCCGGCATGTGGCGTTACCGCGACTACGTAATCAACGCGTTCAACGAAGACAAGCCCTACGACCGGTTCGTGCGCGAGCAGGTGGCCGGCGATGAGATTGCTCCCGACAACAACGAAACGCTGATTGCCGCCGGCCTCTACCGGCTCGGCGCCGTCCGCCGCAACGCCGGTAATCAGGAAGTCGCCAGCAGCCGCAACGAGGTGCTCACCGAGAGGACCGACATCATTGGATCGGCCTTCCTGGGGCTGACGGTCGGCTGCGCCCGCTGCCACGACCATATGTTCGACCCGATCCGCCAGAAGGACTACTACCGCCTGCAGGCGTTCCTGGCGTCAACCGAGGAGAACAACATCGTCCTGGCCAGCGACCAAGAGCAGGAAGCTTGGAAGGCGCGCGTCCAGGAAAAAGAAGACGAGATCCAGGAACTCACCAAGCAGCTCGAGAAACTGCAGGGGGAAGAGAAAGGCCGGATGCATCAGAAGATCCGCAACCTTGAAGTGAGCCTGCCCGAGCCGCTGCCGACGATCGCGACCGTCACGGACGACTACGAGCACCAGACGCCGATACACGTTCTCGATCGCGGCGACTACAGCCTGAAGAAGGAGCAGGTGGCGCCGCGGCTGCTGGGCGTGCTGCTGCCCGAGGGTGCTCCCGAGCTGGACGCCTACCGCAAGAATCTGCGGGTCACGCTGGCCGATTGGCTCACCGATCCCAGCCATCCGCTGACGGCACGCGTCATGGTCAACCGCATGTGGATGTATCACTTCGGCCACGGCATCGTGAATACGCCGAACGATTTCGGAAGAAACGGCGACCGGCCGAGCCATCCCGAGCTACTCGACTATCTGGCGAACGCGTTCGTGGCAGGCGGCTGGCACATGAAGCCGATTCACCGCATGATCCTGCTCAGCAAGGCGTACCGGCAATCCTCGCATTCGGCGCTGGCCTCGGCGGCCGCGCAAAAGGATCCCCAGAACCGGCTGCTGTGGAAGTTCAGCCGCAGCCGTCTCGAAGCCGAGGAAATCCGCGATGCGATGCTGGCCGTCTCGGGTAAGCTGAACCAGAAGGCCGGCGGCAAGAGCATCATGGTGCCGGTCGATGAGCAACTGGTGGAGCTGCTTTACAAGCCGGCGCAGTGGAAAGTGCCCGACGACGAGAGCGAGGATAACCGCCGCTCGATTTATCTGATCGCCAAGCGCAACCTGCGTCTGCCTTTCATGGAAGTGTTCGACCAGCCCGCGCTGCTGACCAGTTGCGCGCGGCGGCAGTCGAGCACGCACGCGCCGCAGGCTCTGGAGCTGATGAACGGCACGCTGGCGAACAGCCTGGCGAAAGACTTCGCCGAGCGCCTGCGGAACGAGGTCGGCGGCGACCCCGAACAGCTCGTCGAGCGCGCCTACCTGCTGGCGGCCGGGCGCATGCCGACGCCGGGCGAGCTCAAGCCGGCCGTCGCGTTTGTCAAAACCCAGCCGCTGAGCGAATTCGCGCTGGCCATGTTCAACCTCAACGACTTTCTGTACGTGAATTGACCGGAGAGTACGCCATGTCTGAGCACGTTCGCTTCACGCGCAACCGGCGGGATTTCCTGCGGGACGCCTTCTGCGGTTTCGGATCGCTGGCGATGGCGGACATGCTGCAGCGTGAGTCGTTGCGCGCCGCCTCGGGCCCAAACTCGCTCGCTCCCAAGCAACCGCCGCTGCCCGCCAAGGCCAAGGCCGTGATTTTCCTGTTCATGGCCGGCGGCCCCAGCCATATCGACACGTTCGATCCCAAGCCGCTGTTGAATCAGCTTGACGGCCAGCCGCGGCCGAAGGAATTCGGCGAGGCCAAGTACCAGTTCGTGAAGAGCGACGCGAAACTGCTCGGCACCAAGCGCACCTTCCAGAAGTACGGCAAAGCGGGGATCGAAGTCTCGGATCTGTTTCCGCACACCGCGAAATGCATCGACGACATCGCCGTGCTGCGCTCCTGCAACGGCGACATGGTGGTCCACTCGGCGGCGCAATATCAGCTTTGGACCGGGCGCATCGTGCCGGGATTTCCGAGCATGGGCTCGTGGGTTTGCTACGGCCTGGGTACCGAGACCGAGTCGCTGCCGGCGTATGTGGTGATGCCCGATCCCGACGGCGCGCTCGAAGCCGGCCAGCCGATGTATGGCAACGGGTTTTTGCCGGCGGTCTATCAGCCGACGATGTTTCGGCCCGGCAACCGGCCGGTGCTGAACCTCGACCTGCCCCCGGGCGTTTCGCTCGAGGAACGCCGCAAAACGGTCGATCTGATCCGGCAACTCAACCAGGCGACGCTCGATCCGGGCGACGATGAATTCAACGCGCGCGTGAAGGCTTACGATCTGGCGTTCAAGATGCAGACCGAGGCGCCCGAGGTGCTCGACATTCGCAACGAGCCGCAGGAGACGCTCGACCTTTACGGCGTCGGCAAAGAGCCCACGCACGACTACGGCCGGCGCTGTCTACTGGCGCGGCGGCTGGTGGAAAAGGGCGTGCGGTTTGTGTGCGTGGTTTCCGGCGGAGGTCCCGGCAATTTGCAGTGGGACGCCCACGACGACATCGAGGAAAATCACCTGCGCATGGCGGCGCAGACCGACCAGCCGGTGGCGGCGCTGTTGCAGGACCTCAAGCGCCGCGGCCTGCTCGACACCACCTTGGTGTCTGTGGGGCGGGGAATTCGGGCGCTCTCCCGAGGCGCAGGGCGGCAAAGGGCCGCGACCACCACAACCTGGGCTTCTCGATGTGGCTCGCCGGCGGCGGCGTCCCAGGCGGCCAGGTGGTCGGCGCGACCGACGCCATCGGGCTGCACGCCGTCGAGAATCCCATCCATTTCCGCGACCTGCACACCACGATGCTCAACCAGCTCGGCCTCGACCAGGACCAGCTTACCTATCTGCACCTGGGCCGCGACGAACGGCTCACGCAGCTCCGCGGCCGCGTCGTCCAAGAGCTCACCTGACCCTCTCCTTTTTCCGCGAAGCCTTCACGGTGCCTGTGTACGATGGAGGTAGGGGAGAGGAAACACAGGCGTGCAAGAACCCATTGGAAAACCGTGTCGGGCCGAGCTGTCTCCTCGCCGCGTCGAGCTGCTGTTCGCCGCGCTGATTCTGCTGCCAGCGGCCATCCCGGCGCCGTTGAGCGCGGCGGAAGCGATTCTGATCGGCGCCGGCGATATCGCCAAGTGCGGTAGCCGGCTGCCGGGCGCGGAAGCGACCGCAAGAGTCCTCGACAAGTTCTTCGCGAAGTACACGGCGGACGCCGGTCTGGAAAAGTCGACACCGGCAGTGGTGTACACGCTGGGTGATAACGCCTACTCGCGCGGCACCGCCCGGCAGTTCGCCGAATGCTACGACCCGACCTGGGGCCGCTTCAAGGCACGTACGCGTCCGGCGGTGGGCAACCACGACTATGGCACGCGCGGCGCGCGGCCCTATTTCGAATATTTCGGCAAGGCGGCGGGCGATCCCGACAAAGGCTATTACAGCTACGAGCTTGGCGACTGGCACATCGTCGTGCTCAACACGGTTTGCGGCGAAGTGGGCGGCTGCGACGCCGGTTCGCGGCAATACCAGTGGCTTGTCGAGGATCTCAAGGCACACCCCAGCCGCTGCACGCTCGCCTACATGCACCATCCGCTTTTTTCGTCGGGCATGCATCGCGGCGAGACCGCGATCCGGCCGCTGGTGCAGGCGCTGTACAACTCCGGCGCCGAAGTCATGCTGGCAGGCCACGAGCACGAATATGAACGCTTTGCGCCGCAGACGCCGCGCGGAGATTTCGAGCCCACCCGAGGCATCCGGCAGTTTATTGTCGGCACCGGCGGACGCGAGCACCGCAAGTTCCGCAAGACCGCGCCGCATAGCGAAGTTCGCGACCGATCGAGCTTCGGGGTGCTCAAGCTGAGTCTCCACCCCGACAGCTACGACTGGGAGTTTCTGCCCGAGGAGGACGGCGAGTTCCGGGATGCGGGCAGCGGGCAGTGCCACTGAGTCTCGGCTCCGCAGCGCCACCCTGGGGTTCGGCAGCGGCGGAGCTATTCCCCGGCCGCGCAGAGTCACAGGGTCCTTTCGGTGGGCATCTTCGGGCGTCTTTCCTAGCGGGGACGGGAAGGCTGCGTGGTACGCTGTAGGCTTCGCATGAACTCGTGTATTTATTCGGGTTTGCGCTGGTTGATCACTTCGGGGATTCAAGACGAATCCGGCGGCGTTGCCCGCTACTACCTGGCCGACGAACAGCGCTACCGCAACCTCTCCACCGTCAATACGGGCTACTTTATCAGCGCGCTGTTGAAGAACAACGGCAACGGCGATAAAGGTCCGCTCGACCACGCCCTCAAAGCAGGTGCGTTTCTTGCGGAGCAGGCTTTCGAACCCAATCTCGAGCTCTTCCGCACCGAGGTCGGCGACAACGCCGGGCCGGCCGCGACAGAGGCGCGCTTTTTCGATTGCTGCGTCGCCGCCCGCGCGCTGTTGCACCTCTGGCAGGCGACCTCCGACGCGGTATTTCTCGACCGCGCCGAGCGTTGCGGCGTGGCCTTGCGCGCGCGCATGTCGCGTGTGGACGGGTCGTTTTTTCCGCTGCTCGATCTCAAAAGCGGCGAACCGAGCACGGGGACCGATTCCTGGTCGGTCGAGGCCGAGGTTTACCAACTCAAATCCTCGCTCTCGTTTCTGGAATTGAGCGAAGCAACCGGCAACCGCGAGTTCGACAACTCCATGCAGTTGATGCTGAACTGGTGCCTGAAAACGCACGAGGGCTTCGTGCGCGGCGACGACAACCCGGAAGCCGTCATGGACCGGCTGCACGCCTACTGCTATTTCCTGGAAGGGCTGCTGCCGACCGCTCATGAGGACATGAAGGCCAGCAACGCGCTACAGCGCGGCGTACTCGACGTCGAGAACCTGATGCGGCAAGTGACGGCGAGCTACCAGCGCTGCGACGTGGTGGCGCAGTTGCTGCGGCTGCGGCTCTACGCCGACCGCATCGGCATCATGGAGCTGGATTTCGGCGAGGGCGAGAAAGAGGCGCTGATGCTGGAGCAGTTTCAGCATCAGTCGACCGATCCGAAAATCGACGGCGGGTTCGCGTTTGCGCGCCGCAACGGGGACTTGACCCCGCACGTCAACCCGGCCACGACGGCGATGGCGATCCAAGCGCTGGCGATGTGGGAGCAGGCTGAGGACGGCGCGTTCCGGGAGCCCTGGCAGGCTTTGATTTGATTGGTGGGCTTTTGGAACTTCGGGGCGCTCTGGTTATGCCCGGCGGGGATGCGGTTGTGGGTCGGGGCCATACGTCGCGACGAATCGCGACGCGGCAAACCTGGAGGTTCACGCCACGGGCGGCGGGCCTGGCTTCTGTGCTGTGTTGGCTCGTGGCTTCTGTGCGGGGTTGGTGCGCGCTAGCTTTTGATGGGGCGGAAACCGGCTCCGACCCCTCCGCTTTCGCGGTTGTACTCTGCTGTTACCGTTGAGTTCAGTCCTCCGCGCGGGGTGAACTTCCCTTCGACCGTTGCCCAGACGGGTTTCAGCGTCTGGACGATGTCCTTCAAGACCCGATTGACCACGTTTTCATAGAAGATGCCCAGGTCGCGGTAGGCTAGGATGTAGAGCTTCAGCGACTTGAGCTCGAGGCAGAGGGCGTCGGCTTCGTACTCGATCGTCAGCTTGCCGAAATCGGGCTGTCCGGTTTTGGGGCACACCGAGGTGAACTCCGGAATTTCGATTTTGATGCGGTAGCCCTTGAACTGGTTGGGCCAGGTTTCGATGGCTGGCAATTCGGCGTCGATTCCGGCCTTGGCATGGTCTTCGGTGTATTCGGACATGGTCGAGATTTGCTTGGGTTCGTTTCCGGTTCTAGTGAATGACGGCTTTGCTCAGGCCGGCGTTGCCGGTTCGGTCGCGCACACGTAGGGTGACCAGGTGCTCTCCGGGCGGCAGGTCGGCCAGGTGGATCGTGAACGACTCGCTGCGGGAGTCGAGAATGCCGTCGTCGGGATAGACCGGCTGCCAGGAACCGGCGTCGAGCGAGTACTCGGCCTGTTGCAGCAGCGAGGCCTCGTCGGAAGCTTCGAAGCGCACCGATTGCCGGCCGTCGACAGCTACGGCGCGTACCCGCGGCGGCGTGTGGTCCACCAGAATGGTGCGGCTGACGCGGCTCACCGATTGCGCCACGCTGGGCGGATTGGCGCGGCGGTCCGACACCGTGACGCGGAAGCGGTAGCTGCCGTCGGCTAGCGCATCGCTGTCGATTTCCAGCTTGCTTTCGCGGATGTCTTCCTTGAGCAGCTTCCAGGCGGTCTCATCCTCGCCGCGGAAATGAACCTCGGCCGTCAGCGGATCGCCGTCGGGGTCCTCGGCCTGCCAGCTAATCGTCAGCACCTGCCGCCCGCCGCCGCCCAGCGTCTGCGTCTCGGACCCGCTGGCGGGCGTGGCGACGTTGCCCGACGCCGAAACAGTCACGCTGTAGGAGGCCGAGGCGTCGGAAGAGCCGCTCGAGGACGACCCCGAGCCCGAGGAATCTTTCGCCGCCGAGGTCGCCACGTCGACGCTGTGAATCACCGGCGGCGCGTTCTGCGGCAGGTAGGTCACGCCGACCTTGTCGATGGTCACCGGGCCGTTGCCGTTGCCGTGCAGCACGGCGCGCCATTGGATGTAGCGCGCCGCCGGCGATGCGATGGCTTCGCCGTCGCTGCCTTCCGACGGAGTGGCCGGTTTCGACCAATCGCTCCAAGTGGCGTCGGGACGGCCCGAGTTCCCGGTGCGGGTCTGGAAACGGACGCTACTGCCCTCGGGCGCCTCACCCATCCAGCTCAGCCGGCCCCACTGCGACACACCGCCGCTGTCGAAAACGGCAGTTTGGTACGAACCCTCGCGCGGCGTTTCTCCCAGGCGGTAGAGCTTTCCGCTGTGCGCGGTGGAGAGCAGCACGCCGTCGGGCGTCTCGCTGAGCCTCGTGATCTGATCCTGCTCGGCCTGCGCGACAAGGCTAACCCGCCGCTGTTTTCCCAGGCGATAGATGCGCCCGGCGGCGTCGGTGGCGAACAGGAGCTCGGGTTCGGGCGTCGGGCTGAGGCTCAGCGCCAGGATGTTCTCCTCCTGCGAACTCCACAGCTTCTCGACGGCGACGCCGGGCCGGACGCGCAGCAGCGCCGCCTTTTCGATACCGCCATAGGTGATCACGGGCTGAGTGACGGTGACGATCGGCGTCTGGCGGCGGTCGGCGGCTCCGGCTGCGGGCGGTTTCTGAAAATCGTTCGGCCCGGGGTCCTCGTCGGAGGTGGCGTTGACCGTAACAGTGGTGACCGCCGACGAGCCCAGGCTGGTGATCGCCGAGGGCACCGCTTGTGGCGTTTCCGAAACACCGCCGCCCATCGCCGCGGCATAGATGTCGCCGTTGGGCGCCACTTGCAGGGCGCGCACTTCGGGCAGGTCGGAATCGTAGAGCGCGAAGGCCTTGCCCTTGGCGTCGACGCGGTAGAGGATGCCGTTGGGGTCGGTTCCCGCCAGCAGCCGTCCCTGGGGGTCGAAGGCGAGGCTCATTACGTGGCGCTGCTCGGTGTCGAAATAGACTTCGCCTTTTCCGGACGGGTCGACGCGGTAGATCTTGCCCTTGTCGCCGGTCCCGGCAAACAGCGCTTCGGGACCGCCGAATTTCGAGGGGTCGCCGCCGTCTTTCGAAGGCCCGAAGGCGAGCGACCAGATGTAGGTCTCGCCCGGGTTGAAGAACTCGTTGGCCTCGCCTTGCGGCGTGATGCGATAGATCTTGCCGTTGGGCGAAGTGCCCGCGTAGAGGTCGCCGTTCGGAGCGACGGCGATCGAAAAGACCTCGATCTCGGGGGCGTCCCAGAACAACTTGCTCTCGCCCTTGGGGTCGACACGGTAGACGTGGCCTTCGTGGCCGGTGGCGACGTAGATCGCGCCGCCGGGCGCAACCGCGGTGTCCCAGATCACCGGCTGGTCGGAGGAATAGAGCGGATCGAGTGAGGGCCCGATCGTCAGCCGGCCCTCGTACGTCAGCGAGAGATTCTCGAACTTGCCGGGAGCGAAATCCTTGAACTCGCTGACCTCCCAGACCTTGGTGGAAGCGGCGCGCAGCGGCGGCGCGGCGCCGAAAGCCGCCGCCAGCAACGCGGCGGCGACCACGGGAGCGGCGCCGGTCAGGGCCGCAACGGCTTTTCCAACCCTCAATGTCATTCGATTACGGTGACCTTCATCGAGATGTTGCCTTCGACGACGCTGGAGAGGCCGTCGAGGTCAAATTCGCCGACCGTGGATTGCCAGTCCTGGGCATCGCGCCCGCCGGCGGCCCGCGGCAGCGACAGAACGCTCGCCACCGAAGCGGGTGGAGACGGCAACTTTTCGGTATGCACTTGCAGCGCGCGGCCCGGCCGCCACAGCCGCACATACAGCCGGTCGTTGCGACGCAGGCGGTTGATGGCGCGCACCAGCTCGGGCAGCTCACGGGCGCGGCCGGTGCCCAGCAGACTCTGCCATTCGGCGAGGTTGAGGGTGGCGGCGTCGGAGAAGTCGATGTTGAGCTCGCCGGGTTTCATGCCGAGCGGCACCTGGTAGTCCACGCTGCGCAGCACCTCTTCGCCATTGTTGCCGTGCAGCGCCGCGGTAAGCCGCACCGTTTCGCCGGGGCGGAGCCGCGTGCGGCTGGCCCAGACGCGATCGATCTCCAGGCTCTTTTCCTCGTCGAGCGCCTCGATGTCGACGCGGATATCGCTCACGTCGACGTTGTCGAGACCGCTTTGCATCAGGAACGCCAGCGGAACCGCGGTGCTGGTGGCGAGTTGAAACGAGGCCATCGAAGGCGCCGAGAACATGTTGTCGAGCCGCAGTGGCGGCAGCCCGTTCGAAAACTCGACCGCCCCCTGCACGCGATAGCTGGCGGCGCCGACCTGCCGCTCGGTCGCGTCGGTGGCGGAAAACAGCGCCATCTGGAGCAGGAAAGGCGACAGAAACGGATCGTCGACCATCTCGAGCTTGTAGTGGTATTGGCCGTGGCTGGAATGCACGCCGACCTCGAGCGGCAGCAGGCGCGGCTTTTCGCCCAACGTCCCGGCGATGCCGGTGCTGTGGTCGAGCACGATCTTGCCGAGCAGTTCGCCGCTGCCGGCGATCTTGAACGAGGTCGAAAGGTTGGGCACCACGGCGACTACCGAGGAACTCATCATCGGCATTTCGGTGGGGCCGCTCGACAGGAAGCGATGGCCGAAGGCATACAGCCGGTTGCCGTCGACATAGGTGACCGTGCCGGCGGCGCTGAGGTCGAGGTCGCCACGGATCAGGCCCACGGTGATCATCGAGCCGGGCTGGATGGCGGGCTGCGCGCCGGCTTCGGGGTCGGCCGCGGATTGCCCGCCCACACCTTGCATCGGCCTGAGCCCGAGGCGTTCGAGGCTCGGGCCGAACAGGTCGAGAGTGCGCTCGGAAAACCCGGCCATCGACACCGGGGTGGCGATGGGGATCAGTTGCGGATCGCGGCCGATGGCGCGCGGCGCCGGCGGCAGCAGAAATTCGGGTTGGCGATCGGGCTGGCGCAGTGAGGCGATCAGGTCGAGCGGCGCGGGCCGACCCAGTTGCGCGGGCAAATGCGGCGGCGCGGCGAGACGTTGCAAGGTGGCGTCGGGCAGAGCAGCGCCTTGGCTTTCCGCGGCCGCCGGTTGTTTCGCCGCGCTAGCCGTCGCCGCGGCCGTCGTCACGGCTGTGGCCAGCGCCTCGTTGACTCCGGGCGCAGCCCATCGCGCCCGGGCATCGCTCGCACTCTCGGCCGGCTGCGCGTCTACCATCTCTTCGATGGGTCGAATGCCGGCGATCGGCTCGGTGGAATACGGAAACGCGAACGCCACCGCGCCGACCAACTTGCCGTCAATGAATACCGGACTGCCGCTCATGCCGGCGATGACGCCCGTCTTTTCCAGCCGCGCTCCGCTGAGGCGCGCCAGAATGATCGACTGTTTAGGGGCGATGTTTTTGAGAACCCCGAGAATCTCGACTTGAAACTCCTCGATCTTTTGGCCGAGGAAGATCGTGCGTCCCACGCCTTTCATGCCAGGGCGAACGCTGGCCAGCGGCAGAAACTCGGCGCTCGTGGCAGGGGCCGCCAGCAGGCAGGCCAGAACGAGGCTGTAAACCGCTCTCACGACTGTGCTTATTGTAGCGGTAGCGGCGGCCGATTCCACGGCCCCAGGGCCGGCGCGACGGCGGCCAGGTTGGTTTTCGCCGAATGCCCGTTGTCGCGGGCGCGGAATGTCCGGACGGCTTTCCCAGAGTGCCGGATGGCTCTTTGAGGATGCCGAATGGCGTTCACAAACGGTAGACGCGGCCCGGCCGGGATTGGTTGAAGGCAATCGCGAATCGGGCGGCTGACCGCTGCGCGCTTGCCGTCGTAGCCGAGCATGGGAGGCGCCGATGCTACGCAGCGGCGGACAGGCGGGAGCGCCTGTCTCTACTAGCCGGCTTTCTGGCGGATTTTCTGCCACCAGACTTCAGGGCGGCCGTCCGGGCTCACATGCGGATTCGGCTGCGTCATGGGCTCGTAAAGCTCTGGCCGGCGCGCGCGAATGTAGCCCTGCCCCGACGCCACTTGGATCTTTTGGGGATCGAGCGTTGCGACGACGACTTCGTCGGCCAGCGAGCGGCACTCGTCGAGGATCTCGCCAAAGGGGTCGAGGATCAGCGATCCGCCGGGCTTGATGGTGTCGCCTTCGACGCCGATGGGGTTGGTGTAGATCGCGAAGACGCCGTTTTCATAGGCGCGGGCCGGCAGCCAGCGCAACAGCCAGCCGCGTCCCTTAGGCCCGTCGAACTCCTGCCGGCAGCGTACGGGGTCGCGCTCGCGGTTGTGCCAGATCTGGGGGGCGACGGTGCCGCGGCCCGGCATCGGCGAAGGCAGGCAGCCGGTGACGTGCGGCATCAGAATGATCTCGGCGCCCAGCATCGCCGTGAGGCGTACGTTTTCAACCAGGTTGTTGTCGTAGCAGGTCAGGATGCCGAACTTGCAGCCAAGCAGGTCGAACACGGTGTAGCGGTCGCCGCAACTCAGCAGGGTGCTGATGAAGGTATGGATCTTGCGGTGCTTGGCGACGTAGCCCTCGGGCGAAACGACGACGTAGGAGTTGTAGAGCTTGCCGGCGTCGTTTTCCACCAGACCGGCGGCCACCGCCACGCCATTGGCGCGGGCAATCTCGACGAGCCGCTGGGTCGAGGGGCCCGACGGGACCGGCTCCGCCAGAGCTTCGATTTCGCCGCGCGAAAGATTCTCCAAAAAGGTATAGCCCGGAATCGAGCACTCGTGAAACGAGACCAAGTCGGCTCCGCGAGCGGCGGCCTGGGCAGTGAGGTCGGCGATCCGGCCGAGGTTGTATTCCTTGTCGGCGTCGCGCGCTTCAAACTGCGCCGCGCCGATTTTCAGTTCGCGCATATCCTTCTGATTTTAGTGGACTGGGTTCGGGTCCCGTGGTTCGTGGTTCGGGCGGGTGGCCCGCGGTTCTCGTCCCGTGGTCCCCGCCCGTAGCGCAGGGCTCGTGTTTTTCCAGACCTGCGGCTTTTTCGGACGATTCACCGCGCCTGGTGGAGAGCCGGCGGAATTCCGAACCTGGCTTGATACAAGGCGCGCAGTTCTTGGCCGTTTTGGGGAACGGCCGCAGGCTTGGCGAAACGCCAGCCCTGCGCTACGTGGCCCGTTACTTGTGAGTGCTAGTCGCCGAAGGCTTCGTCGACAATGGCCTGTTGCTCGAGCTTGTGGCAACTGGTTGAGCCGGTGGCGGGGCTGGCCGAGGCTAGGCGGTAAATACCCGAAAACGGCAGTTTACCGAATAGCCTTTGGCCGAAGCAAACCAACATGTGGCGCCAGGCCCCCATGTTCTCGGGCTCTTCCTGGACCCAAAACACCGGCGTGCCGTCGGCGTAGTCCTTCAAGGCCGCCTGCAGCCGTTCGGGCGCCAGCGGGTAGAGCTGCTCGACGCGGACGATGGCGACGTCATTGCGCTGCTTGTCTTCGCGCGCCTGGGCCAGTTCGTAGTAGATCTTCCCCGAGCACAGCAGAACGCGCTTTGCGGCGGCGGCATCGACGGTATTGTCCGCCAGCACGCGTTCGAAGCGGCCGGTGACAAACTCCTCGAGCGGCGAAACCACATGGGGATGTCGCAGCAGACTCTTGGGAGTCATCACGACCAGCGGCTTGCGCCAGGGCCGCACCACTTGGCGGCGCAGCAAATGGAAATACTGCGCCGGCGTGGTCGGGTAGGCGACCTGAATGTTGTCTTCGGCGGCGATCGTGAGAAACCGTTCCAGCCTCGCGCTGGAGTGCTCCGGCCCCTGGCCTTCGAAGCCGTGCGGCAGCAACAGGACCAGGCCGCTCAGCCGGTTCCATTTATCTTCGGCGCTGGCCAGAAACTGATCGACGATGACCTGCGCGGCGTTGACGAAGTCGCCGAACTGCGCCTCCCAGCAGACCAGCCCGTCGGGCCAGTCGAGGCTGTAGCCGTACTCAAACCCCAGCACGCCGCTTTCCGACAGCGGGCTGTTGACGATCTCGAACGGCGCCTGCCCGGGGGTAAGGTGCTCCAGCGGGACGTAGCGGTAGCCGTCCTCGATGTCGCGCAAGACGGCATGACGGTGGCTGAATGTGCCGCGTTCACTGTCCTGCCCGCTGACCCGCACCCGCAGCCCTTCGGAAAGCAGCGTGGCGAACGCCAGGGCCTCGCCCGCCGACCAATCGATGGGTCGCTGCCCTTCGGCCATCTCGTGGCGCTGCTTGAGCAGTTGCGCCAGGCGCTTGTGCGGGTGGAACTCCTTGGGCGTGCGGCTCAGCTTTTCGAGCAGCGCTTCGATGCGGTCGCGGCTGACGCCGGTGTCGACGTCCTCGACTTCCGACTCGGGGCCGCCGCGATAGCCGCTCCAGATGCCGGTGTAGCGATGTTCCCGGGGCACATACTCGTCGCTGCGCGCCGCCGAAAGCTCGTCTTCAAGGTGCTTGCGCCGCTCGTCGGCGATGCGGTCGGCCTCTTCACGCGTCACGCCGTCGAGAGCCAGCAGGTGCTCGAGGTAGCCTTCGCGCACCGACTTGCGCTCGGCGATGGCGCGGTAGAGCAGCGGCTGGGTGAACGACGGCTCGTCGCCTTCGTTGTGGCCGTGCAGGCGGTAGCCATACATGTCGATGACCACGTCGCGCTTGAAGCTCTGCCGGAAATCCATCGCCAGGCGGATCACCTGCGCCACGGCCTCGGGATCTTCGCCGTTGACGTGGAAAATCGGGATCTGCAGCATCTTTGCCAGCCCGGAAGCGTAGACGCTCGAACGGCCTTGCTCGGGCGTCGTCGTAAAGCCGATCTGGTTGTTGACGATGACGTGGATCGTACCCCCGATGCCGTAGCCCTCGAGCTCGCTCATGTTCATGGTCTCGGGAACGATGCCCTCGCCGGCGAAAGCGGCGTCGCCGTGAATGAGGATGACCAGGCCGTGGTTGCGCTCGAGATCGCGCGCGCGGTCTTGCTTGGCCCGCATGCGGCCGACCGCTACCGGGTTGACGAACTCCAGGTGGCTTGGGTTGAAGCACAGCGACAGGTGGATGTTCTCGCCGCGCGAGGTGCGCCAGTCGCCGCTATACCCCAGGTGATATTTGACGTCGCCGCGGCCGGCTTGCAGTTTCGGGTCGACGTCTTCGAACTCACGGAAAATCTGCTGCGGGCTCTTGCCGAGAATGTTGGCCAGCACGTTGAGGCGTCCGCGGTGGGCCATGCCGAGCACGATCTCGCGAATATCGTGCGTGCCGGCCTTCTCGATCGCCAGATCGAGCAGCGGAATCAGGCTCTCGGAACCCTCCAACGAAAAACTCTTTGCCCCGACGTACTTCTTCTGGATGAACTCCTCGAAGATCACTGCGTCGGTGAGCCGCGTGAGAATGCGGATCTGCTCCTCGCGTTCGAGCCGCAGGCGGTTTTGCACGCCCTCCATGCGCTCCTGGAGCCAGTCGCGCACCTGGATGTCGTCGATGTGCATGAACTGCGCGCCGATCGAGCGGCAGTAGGTATTACGGATACACTCGATGACCTCGCCGACGGTCCTGGGGCTGCAGCCGCTCAAGGTGCGCGGCGACACCGGCCGGCCCATGTCGGCCTGGGTGAGCCCATAGTAGGCGGGGTCGAGCTCGGGCGGGCTGGGGCGCGGCAGGCCCAGCGGATCGAGATTGGCGATGATGTGGCCTCGCACGCGGTAGTTGCGTACGAGCTTGTCGACGCGCCCCTGCAGCCCGGCGGCCTTTTCAAGCTGATCGCCGTCGGCACGCACCGCCGCGCCGCGGGCTTCAAACAATCCCGGGGGCTGAAAGGTGGGGCCGGCCAGCCAGGCACCCGGATCCCAGGTCTTGGAAGCCTGCCGACTGTTGCCGTTGCCGCCGTTTTCCGACGAAACTTTGCGGAAATAGCGCCGCCATTCTTCGGCGACCGACTGCGGATCCTTCAGATAGTCCGCGAACAGACCCTCGACGAACGCCAGGTTCATGTCTCCGGGCCAACTGCTGCCTCTGCTCATGGGTGATTCCCCGCTGCCTTTTCCGCAGGCGGGGGCCTTCTCAGAAAAACACAAACTCCCCTGATCTCATCAGAGCACCCCTGCCGCAGCCGGTCAAGCATTGTGGGCCGGCCAGGGGCATTGCTGTTTGGTCGGTGGAGGCCGGGCCAGCTTGGCGGGCGGCGGAGCTACGGTTGTGCGACGGCCCTGGAGAACGTCGGCCTTGGAGGACGCCGCCGCCGGCCGGAGGCCCGCGCTACTCCGCTGGGCTGCCGGCTTGTCAGCCCAGCCGGACGCTTCTCCAGGAAGACACGCCAGGGGGCTATCGGTTTCAGGATCCGCAGCGCCGGACGGCGAACCCTTGCATGCGGTGACGCTCGCCTGGCAAAGGAACGGTGCTTCTCACAGTGGAACGGCGTTGGCCTCGATGTATTCGCCGACGGTATCTTGGGGCGGCCCGATATAGTGAAAGGCCTCGGCGTACTCGAGGCCGTGCTGCCGGCCCAGCTCGGCGTTTTCGCCGCACACGAAATGCTTGATGTATTGCCGGTCGGCGGTGTCGTCGTCGTTGCCCAGCAGCGGCAGCCGGCGGCCCTGCGCGGCCAACCGCGCGCGCAGCGCCGAGCCGGTCTTGCCGGCAGGCCCTTGGGTCACGTTGGCAAGGTTCGCCTCTACCTTGCCGTCGATGTAGGAGCCGATATCGACGACGCGGTTCACCAGTTGTGGGCCGCGGGCGAAGTAATACTTTTCGTGGATCGTTTGGGGCGCGAGCCCGGCTTCGAAGTGCTCGGGGTAGTCCCAGGGGCTGGCGGCCATCCAGCAGGCCGCCTCGACGCACGACGCTGTGACGTAGTGGTCGGGGTTCTCCTCGTAGTGGCCCCAGGGGTCGTAGCAGACAACGGTGTCCACCTTCAGCAGCCGGAACAGAAAGATCAGGCGCGCGCGCAGTTCGAGGCGCGAAACGCCGTCCATCAGGTGGTTGCGGTAGTTGAGGCTGTAGAGCTTGTTGAGGCCCAGGAGGCGGGTCACCTCCAGCGTGTCGCGCTCGTTGTTGAGCACGACTTCGCCGGTGGTGGCGCCGCTGCCAGCCATCTCATCGTTCGAGGTGCGGATCAGAAATCCGGTGTAGCCTTCGGCGATCAACTTCAGCACGGTGCCACCCGCGAAAATCGGCACATCGTCGCAATGCGGTTGAATCGCCGCCAGCACCTTGCCCGCATGAGGCCGCCCCGGCTGGTCCCGCTCGATGACGATCTCGCCCAGGACGTTCCGATTGCGCTCGGGGACCTGGGGCAGGGCAGCGGGAGCGCCGGCGAGCAATCCGCCACCCAGCGTACCGCCCAGAAAACTGCGTCTTTGCATGGAGGACCCTCCAGCCGGACACCGTAGCACAGCGGGGAAGCGCCAGAACGGGAGCCGGTTCCCCGCGGGCGTCCCGGCGTAGTTCGCGAAAGCGAGGGGCGGAGGCGGGTTTGCCCGGTTGGCAATGCAGCCGCGGAGCACGAAACAGAGCCGCGCCCGGGTGCGGGCTGCCGTTGATCCCTGGTTGGCCGGGCGTTGGGGGAAGGGCCGTGGCGGTGATGGCACTTGGCGGGGCGAGTTGTGGCGAGGAGGGCGGGGAAGGAAGTGCCGGCTCTCGTTGCGCTCCCCGCGGCCCGCGGGCTTCCGCCCGCGGCTCTGATGCCGTTGGTCTGGCTTTCGGCGCTGGGTTGGTTGCGAGTTTGCCGCCGGCGCGAACTACAGGGCGGCCTGCGCCGAGACGGGTTCGGGCTGGCCGAGGCCGCAGGAGGCGTGAATGGCGCGCACGGCGTCTTCGAGCGCGTCCTGCCGCACGACAACGGCGATGGTCAGCTCGCTCGAGCCTTGCGCGATGGCGATGATGTTGATGTCGCGGCCTGAAATTGCGTTGAACAGGCGGCCGGCCGTGCCCGGCGTGCCGCGCATGCCCTCGCCCACTACGGCCAGCAGGCCGACACTATGGTCGACCCGGACCGGATGCACGTAGCCGTGAGCGAGTTCGAGGGCCAGTTCGCTCTGCAGGCTTTCGAGAAGTCCGTCGATCTCCTGGGTCCGCACGAGCATGCAGAAATTCTGCCGGAAGCTCGAGCGGGTCAGCAGCAGGACTTCGACGTTGGCGCGCGCGGCGGCCTCGAGCGCTCGCGCCATCAACTGCGCGCCCGACATCGACGCGCTGGCGGCTTCGATCGAAACCAGGGTCACGTGGGGCAGCGAGGTAATCGCCCGCACGCCGCAGGCCCCCTCCAGTTTGGAAACGATCCGGGTGCCGGGCTTGGCAGGGTCGAAACTGTTTTTGATCCAGACCGGGATTTCTTTGTCGATCACGGGAGCAAGCGTTCTGGGGTGCAGCACCTTGGCGCCGTTGTAGGCCAGCTCAGCGGCCTCTTCAAAGGTCACTTCGGGCAGCACCCGAGCGTCGGGAATCAGGCGCGGGTCGCCGGAGAGGATGCCGTCGACGTCGGTCCAGATCCACAGCTCGGTGGCCTCGACAGCGGCGGCCACCAGCGACGCCGAAAAATCCGAGCCGCCGCGACCCAGCGTGGTCGGCCGACCGTCGGCGGTCGACGCATTGAATCCCGTGATGACGGGAACGCGCCCGGCCTCGATCAGCGGCAACAACCGCTCGCAGGCTCTTACGCTGGTCTCGTCCATCAACGGCGAGGCGTTGCCAAACACATCGTCGGTGACGATGACTTCGGCGCCGCTGACCGCTTCGGCCGGCGTTCCGCGGCTGTTCAGCAACTCGCTGAGCAACAGCGCCGAAAGCTTCTCGCCGGCCGACATGGCGTCGTCGATCGAACGCGGCGGGCGCTCGCCGAGCAGCAGAATTCCGCGGGCGATGCGCGCGAACTGGCCGAGCAGTTCGTCGATTTTGGCCTCGACCGGCGCCCAGCGGGCCTCCGGCAACAGCGCGCGGCAGGCCTCGTGGTGGCGCTCGCTCAGCATCCCCAGACGCGCTTCGAACTCCTGTTCCTGGCCTTGTTCGGCTTGCCGTAGCGTATCGATGAGCGTATCGGTTACTTTGGACATTGCCGACACGACGACCGCGACCGAGCTACGCGCGGCGGTGGCGGCAACCAGATCCGCGGCGCGGGCAATGCATTCCGGGGACCCCATGCTGGTCCCGCCGAACTTCATCACGGTGAGCTGTTTTGCCATAGGAATCCGCGCTAAACCCTTCCCTCTAGCCTAGCAAGCCCCGGGAATCGTCCACATTCCCGCGCGGCTGACCGGAGGCAGTCCGAATGTTGCCGGGCCCCCAACTCGTTGCTTTCCCTGCACGCCGCGGCGAACGTCGACCCCAGGTCGACCGCAGCCAGCCGAAGGCCCGCGCCACGGTTCTGCGGATCGTTCGGGTGCGGTCCCGGAGGAGCACGGTGGGGCCCATCGGCCTGTTTCCTTGCCCCGAACCCGGTCTTGCGCCAATCCCAGTAAGAGGTACCGCTTATTGACGCCGTCCGGGGGCGGCCTGTATCTTGTGGATAATCAACCTAATCGGCCTTGCGGCGGGCTTGTGCACACGCGGGGAAGACGCTCCTCAGGCCGATTGGCCCAAACACATGACTGGCCGTCTCGTTGCGAATTCGACGACCGCTGGCACCGATCGGCCAGCCCGCACTGGTCGGCGCTGGGGGTTCACTCCCGTTTTTGCTTGGACGCTGCTCGAACCCAACCCATTTGGTCACGCGGTCGACGCCGCCGGGTGGGCCTTTCATTCGGCCACCTTCTGGTCGGTGCTGGCGTTTCTGCTCAGCGCCGGCTGTATTTACTATCTGGTGCGCTGGCTCTACGAGCGCAGAATTCTGCAGCAACAGGAAAACCTGCACCGCCTCTACACGCTTTCCGAGATCATTCTCGAGTCGCACGATCCCAACACGGTTCAGAGAGAGCTAGCCGAAGTTGGCCGGCTGGTGGCGGACGGCACGCACTGCTACGTGTTGGTTCTCAACTCAACCGCGCAACATCTCGAGTATGTGGCCGGAACCGATTCGCCGCCGCTGTCCACGGTTTCGCTCAGCGCCATCTCGGGAGCGGTGACGTGTTTCCGGAGTCAGGCTTTGACCGAAGTTCCCGACGCGGAGAACTGTCCCTTCGTGAAGACCGAGGTCGTGCGCCGGTTGGGCCAGAAAGCCCTACTCTACGTACCGATCATCGCCGGTGGGGTCTGCCTGGGCGTTTTGGAGGTAGAGGACCGCTCGCGCAAACGGATCTTCTCGCGCCAGGAGAAGACACGGGTGCGGCACGTGGCGCGATTGGCCGCGCTTGGTTTGCGGCTTGGCGATCAGCGCACGGTTCAGACCAATCTGCACCGTACGGAGAAAATGTCGGCGGTCAGCGAGCTGATCGAGGCCGTCGCGGAAACCCTGGTAACGCCGCTGCGGAGGCTGGGCGAGCTGGCGGCGGGCCCCAGCGACGACAATCCGGCTGAGGCTGTTGCAAGGCTGAAAGCAGTGGCGCGCGAGTCGCGCCGCGCCGTGGCGACGGTCGAGCGGCTGGCGAGTCTGGCGCGCTCGCGCCGCGGCCATCCGCAGGAGGTCGACGTCCAGCAGTTCCTCGAAGGCTTGCGCGATCGCTGGACCGAAGACGGCCGCAGCCTGCAACTGAACCTGTCGCGCGCGCCCGCCCGGGTTACCGCCGACCCCGACCATCTCGATCAAGTGCTGTGGAACCTGTTGCAGCACGGCGAGCAACTGCTGGAGGGCATTGGCGGCCGCGAGCTGCAGCTGAGCACCAATCTGCTCGAACGCAATCTGCTGATCTCGATCGGCCCGCGCGACGATTCCGAACGCGGCGAGCCCGAGCCGCACATGGCCGACGACGAGCGCTTGCTCGAGCCGGAATCCTTGCTGCGGCTGGCCGTTTGCCAGAATCTGATCGAGGGTTTTGGCGGTACGCTGCGTGTCGAAAACCGCGCCAAACGCGGCTTCCGGATCGAGCTGGGTTATCCGCTGGCCGGCGCCGCGCTGCGGCGCAAGCAACCGGCCGCGCCGCGCCACCGTGTCGATGGCTCGCCCTCGACCGATCTTACCGCCCTGGTGGTTGACGCCGATATCAGTGTGCAAGACGCCCTGCTCTACATGCTGAGTGAGCGCGGCTATCGAGTGGTCCCGGTTTCGACTGTCGAAGAAGGCCTCGACCTGTGCGAGCAACTGCAATTCGACTGTGTGTTCTGCGACGCGCGGTCGAGCGGCGGTGGACTCGACGTCTACGACCGCATGCGTTCCCGCGTCAGCCGCTTCTTCTTCCTTGCCCCTGCCACCCTGGCGGTGGACAATGGGGATTTTCCGGGCCAGGACTGCGTCGCGCTGCACAAGCCGGTCGACGCGGTCGAACTCGACCACTTGCTCGAATCCTTCTTGCCGGAGCCCACCGAAGCCCTTGCTGAAGCCATCGAAGAGACAGAAAAGCAGCCAGCCGGCGCCGGATAGCCGCCTCACTCAAATCTGGCGGTTGGTGCGCCGGATCCCGCGCGGTTCGGTCGCCACCTATGGCGATATTGCGGGTTTGGTGCGTCCGCCATGCAATCCGCGGCTAGTGGGTTTGGCGCTGCGCAAGGTCCCGCCCGGTCTGGCGCTGCCCTGGCATCGCGTGCTGGCGGCCGGCGGACGCATCGCTCTGCCGGGCGCCGACGGCCTCGACCAGCGCCTGCGGCTGCAGACCGAAGGGGTTATCTTTGCCGGGTCGCGCGTGCGGCTGAAGCTCCACCAATGGAGGCTCGGGAAATCGGGAACCAAAAAACGGCCGCGCTGAGGCGTTCTCTTTTCGACCTCCTTAACTTTTAGACTGAGAGTCACTTATTGGCGCTGTAGTTCCAGGCTCACGCGGTGTGCGGCGACCTCAGCGGCCGGCGCCGTCGACACGCGAGACGGGAAGGATCGGTGATAATTCGGGCCTCAACTGCGGTTAACCTCCCGGCTGGCCGGCTCGAAGGGTCCGTGTTAGGCTGGATTAGTTGTAATGCGAATCATCGACATCCTCAACAGCGGCCGCCGTAGCGTCTCGTTCGAGTTTTTCCCTCCCAAGGACGACGAGGGGTTCGCGGATCTGTTCCGCACGATCGAGGCGCTCAAGCCGCTGGAGCCGACCTACGTTTCGGTCACTTACGGGGCGGGTGGCAGTACCCGGCGTAAGACGGTCGACCTGGTCAAGCGCATCAAGCACGAGATCGGCATCGAGGCGATGGCGCACCTGACCTGCGTCGGCGCCACGCGCGAGGAGATCGGAGATGTGCTCGACGACCTGCGGCAGGGCGGCATCGAGAACGTGCTGCCGCTGCGGGGTGATCCTCCCAAGGGCGCAGAACAATTCGTCAAGACCGCCGGGGGGTTCGGCTACGCCAACGAGCTGATCGAGTTCATCCGCGGGAGCTATCCGTTTTGCCTGGGTGCGGCGTGCTACCCGGAATGCCATCCGGAATCGAGCGATGCCACGACCGACCTGACCAATCTCAAGCGCAAAGTCGACGCCGGCGCCGACTTCCTGATCTCGCAACTATTCTTCCACAACGACGATTTCCTTCGTTTTCGCGAGCGGGCTGTGGCTGGCGGCATCCAGGTGCCGATTCTGGCCGGCATCATGCCGATCCTCAACGTCAAGCAGATCAAGCGCTTCACGAAAATGTGCGGCGCCTCGATTCCAGCCGACCTGCTCAGTAAGATGGAAGGCGTCGAGGACGACCCCGAAGCCGTCCGGCAGCTCGGCATGTATCACGCTGCACGGCAATGCGCCGAACTGCTGGCCGAAGGCGTCGCCGGACTACATTTTTACACCCTCAACCGCTCCACCGCGACCCGCGCCATCTTCCAGGAAATCCGCGGGCTGCTTGCGGCCACGCCGGTAGGCTGAAGCACATCTTCGATCGAGAAACACGAGGCGCCACGGGCGGGTCTGCTGTTCGGAAACAGAACCGCCTCCAAGTGGGCGCCGTGTCTCGCGAGCCAGCCGCCGAAGCCGCGACGCGATCCAGCCTTTTCCGGCTGGCTGACCGCAGTAGCCGCGTTGACGTTGATGCCGCCGGCTTTTGCCATCGCCCCGGATCATGCGCATTTCAGCGGCGACTGGTAACTGAACCGGAGCGAAAGCGACGACCCGAAGCAAAAGCTCGAAGAGGCCCTCGGCAGCGGCCAGGGAGTGCGCCGTCAACAAAGAAGGGCGGACGTGTGCGGCAGCCCAATCGGCCGCACACCGGGGGGCCGTTCGCGGTCCACAGCCACCAGCTCGACGCTCGGAGGATTAGGCGAACAGGGCCGGCGGGGGTCCTTACAAGAATCGATCGGCCAGTGAGAGTCCACGGAAGGCCGCCGAAGTGGTTGAAAGCACTGGGCAACCGCGCGCAGGCAGTTTCCCCTTTCAAAGCGCAAAACGGGATGCGTTCTGCCACCGCGGGGCCGACGGCGTCCCGGGAAAATCCGTCAATCTATTCGACTTCCCGGGGTGCGGCGGACGTTTGCGTCCGGCGAGGCCGCTCCACGCGAAGACCGCAGAAATCGCAAATCGATCCCGTTTGAATCGATTAGAATGAGACCATGCCTAGGTACACGATGCGCGACGTTGCACGGCTGGCGGGTGTTTCTGTGGCCACGGTTTCGGCCGTGGTGAACGGCAGCGTCACGGTGAGCAAGCAGCGGGCCCAGAGTGTACGCGACGCGATGGAGGCGCTCGACTACCACCCCGATCATGTGGCGCGGAGCCTCCGCGTCGGCAAGACCGACGTCATCGGCATGGTCGTGCCCGACATCACCAACGAATTCTTCCCGCAGGTGATTCGCGGCGTTGAGGACGAGGCGCGCGCCCACGGCTATTCGGTCATCCTGTGCAATTCCAACGAGGATCCCGAGCAGGAGCAGCGGCACTTGAGCACGCTGTTTGGGCGGCGCGTGGACGGCGTGCTGATCGCCTGCTCGGACGATTTCACCGTCTATGACAGCCTGATCCGGCGCCGCTCGCCGGTGGTTTTCGTCGACCGTATTCCGCGCGGGCTGACCTGCGGCGGCGTTTCCACCGACAACGTTGACGCCGGCTATCGGGCGACGTTCCACCTGACTAATCTGGGCCACGAGCGGATCGCCTTCATCGCCGGGCGGCTGCGGCTCTCACCGCACGCCGACCGCCTGGAGGGCTTTCGCCGGGCGATGCAGCAGAAGAGCCTGCCGATCCGGGAAGAGTATATGTGCAAGGGCGACCAGCACCCCGAAAGCGCCTACAAGTTCGGGATGGAGGTCTTGCAGCTCGCCTCACCGCCCAGCGCGGTGATCGCCAGCAGCAACAAAATGTTGCTCGATTTCATGCGGGCGATCCGCGAACTCAAGATCTGTTGCCCGGAGCAGATCAGCGTGGTCGGTTTCGATGACCATGTGTGGACCGAGCATTTCGCGCCGCGGCTGACGGTCGTGGCGCAACCGGTGTATGAGATCGGGAAAGTCGGCACGCAGATGCTGCTTTCGAAGATCCGGGCCGCCCAGGAGGGCACGCCCGGCAACGAGGGAGAGCTGGTGCTCTTGAGCGCGGAACTGAGGATACGGGAGTCCACGGCCCGCGTCCCTGCCCCGGGGGAGTTCGCGCCGTTGGTGAGTGCTTCCGGGCCGAAGGGGTTGTTGCGGGAGACCAGCGGCTAACGGGCCTGGCGGCGCCGGCAGGCGAGCGCCGCATCAGGCAGGGCTGTGATGGAGGGACCAGGCCGTCCAAGGGGTGCGGCTGGCCGAGGGTGGGCGTCTGGTGTGACCGGTCTATCTGTTGAGGCCGGTCGAAGGTGTGGAACGCCCGCCCCGCGGGGATCGTGCAATTCGTTTCGCAGGCCGGGTGAGACGGGGGGCCGTGCTCGCTCCGGCTGAGGGGAAAACCGTCAATTCGAGTAGGGCAGCCTGTACCAGGACGCAGGTACGGCCGGCTGCCCGCGACAATCCGGCCCTGGGCCCTCATCGGGTCGCCGGGCGTCGCTCAGCTGGATCGCGGCGGTGATTCGGCCCCTTCCTGGCGTGCCGGAAAATATTTTCTGAATCGGTTAGATTTTTTTATTTTTCGCTGATTTCGGAGCCAGAGTGACGCGCCTGGCGCCGCCTGCTAAAGGCTCGTTCCTGGCCCGCTGGCGCGCCGCCCGGCGTCGCCGTGGCGATCCGGTCGCCAGCGCCTGTTCCCGCCGTATTATTTGTTAGAACAATCATCTAATCAATAGGATACATTCAAAGACGAGCTGTTGGCGCAGCCGCTATCGGCATCGTGGATCGACGCCACACGGGGTTGTTCAGCCATGCATCTCCAACGCGGCCCAGCCCCCCGTTCCGACCAAGCAGGACAGGTGCACGCCTGTTTAGAAATATTTCAAAACGATTCATTTAACTCTTGACATGAACGGAAGATGCCATGTAGGATTGGGCAGAAATTTGGCACATTCGTGTGCTTGGCTGTTTGTCGCCGTGAGGGCTAAAAGGTTCAGAGAGGCTGCTACAACCGCCCCGGAGCGGTTGGTGACGGTGAACCGTTGAGCTGAGGGTCGCGCTCGGAGGCGGGGATTTCGAATCGTATCAGCCGCACGTTAACGGGCCAAGTCGTCCGCAACCGCCACTCGAACCCAGCCGTCGTGCCAGCTAGCCAACTGCTGCTGACGAGAATCACACACGCGGGAGCCTGTTCGCCGTGACGCCGAACATGAGCGGAATCCGAAATTTACGATGGTGGATCGCCGCCTTGCTGGCGACGGCCACGGCCCTCAACTACCTCGACCGGCAGAGCCTTCCCGTCGTCGTCACCGAACTCCAGAAAAGCATCCCGCTGACCGACCAGCAGTACTCGGAACTGCAATTTCTGTTCCTGCTGGCCTACGGCATCATGTACGCGGTGGGCGGCAGGATCATCGACCTGCTCGGCACCCGCGCCGGCTACGCGCTGATGATCGTGTGGTGGTCGGCCGCAACGCTGCTGCACGGCACGGTGAACAGCACCTTCGGACTGGGCGTTTCCCGTTTCCTGCTGGGTCTTGGCGAGGGCGGCGGATTTCCCGGCTCGGCGAAGGCGGTTTCGGAATGGTTCCCACCCAAGGAGCGCTCCTTCGCCTTCGGCATCTTTAACACCGGCTCGGCCGTGGGCGCGGTGGTGGCGCCGCCGTTGATTGCGGCGATCGTGCTCGGGCTGGGTTGGCGCTGGGTCTTCTTTCTGACCGGCATTGCCGGATTTGTCTGGGTGGCGGCGTGGCTTTGGCTCTATGAGCTGCCCGGCCGGCACCGGCTCATCACGGCCGCCGAGCGGGAGATGATCCGCGACTCGCTGGGCGCCGCCGAGTCCGCCCCCACGCCGCCCAAGACTCCCTGGCTGAGCCTGTTGCGCTATCGCCAGGTGTGGGGCCTGATCGCGGCGAAATTCCTTTCCGACTCCGCTTGGTTCTTCTTCATCTTCTGGCTGCCCAAATATCTCGCCGATATCCGCGGACTCGACATCAAGGCGATCGGCTACTACGCCTGGATTCCCTATGCGTTCGCGGGCGCGGGCAGCTTTATCGGCGGCTGGCTGAGCAGCTACCTGATCCGCCGCAACCTGACCGTCGATATGTCGCGCAAGATCGCGTTGGGCGTCAGCGCGGGGATCATGCCGGCAACGCTGTTGATCGCCGCTTCGCCGCTCAGCCTGGCGATCGTTTTCTTTGGCATGGCGATGTTCGCCCACCAGTTCTGGTCGACGATCATGCAGACGCTTCCGGCGGATCTTTTTCCGTCGCAGGTGGTCGGCTCGGTGGCGGGGATTCAAGGCGCGGTGGGTTCGTTTGGCGGCATGCTGTTCAACCTGCTGGTCGGCGCGTTGCTGGCCGGCGGCTACGGTTATCCCGTGGTGTTTCTGATTTCGGGGCTGCTTCACCCGGCGTCGTTCGTGATTCTGCTGTTGGTTGTGCGCCGCATCGAGCCGGTGAAAGGGCCCGTTCAACAGGAGATTGCGGCATGATTTCGACCCTTGCGAGGAGATTCATCGTGACACGTAAGTTGACCAGCGGACATGCGGCGTTGGTGTTGATCGCCTGGATGGTTGGCGTGGGGATTGCCGCCGCGCAGGAGCCCCCCGTGATTCCGATCGGGCTGGACGCCTATCGCATGTGGGACCACTGGGCCTACCAGCGCATCGGCGCCCGTGCGTATATGCGCAGCACCTACGATCGCGCCGGAGGAAACGAGCGGGCCGATTCGTCGCACTATCTCTACCAGACGGCCGAGAACTTCAACGTCTCGCTCGACCTGGCGGGGCCGGGCGTGTTGTACTTCGCGCGCTACAACCATTGGCACGGCAGCCCGTGGCACTACGAAGTGGACGGCAAGGATCACATCGTGCAGGAAACCAGCACGGCCGACCCTCTCCATCCCGCGGACAACTCGGTGTTCCTGCCGGAGAAGGTGTTCCCCTTTCCGCTAACAGCGACTTGGTCGATCACCAAGGGCGCCGATTTGACCTGGGTGCCGATTCCCTTCGAAAAGTCGTTCCGGATGGCGTATTCGCGAACCTACTACGGCACCGGCTACTACATCTATCAGCAGTACATCAAGGGCGCGAGGCTGTCGCAGCCGATCGTGAGCTGGGATGGGAAAACAGCGCCAGGTCAGGATGTGCTGGACCTGATCGGGCGCTCCGGCGAAGACATCGCGCCGCAGGCCGGAACCGCTGGCGTCACCGCCGCCAAGGGCGAGGTGAATCTGCCGGCCAATGGCTGGGCGCCGATCTGGTCGAGCGAAAGCGCGCCGGCGCAGCTCCGCCTGATCGAGTTCTCGGTGCCGCGCGAGCACGCCGTGGCCTTTTCCAACGCGCGGCTGCGGATCACCTGGGACGGGCGGCCCGAGCCTTCGGTCGACGCGCCGGTGGCGTTGTTCTACGGCGCTGGAGTGCTCTACAACCGCGACGACCGCGAGTACCTGGTGAAGTCGTTCCCGAGCACGATTCAGTACAAGGGCGACCGCGTGTACTTGCGCTGCTACTTCCCGATGCCGTTCTTCCGGTCGGCGCGGATCGAGTTGGGCGGCACGGGCTCGGAGGCCATCGCGGGCGTGCAGTGGGAAGTCCGTCAGGAGCCGTTCCAGGGCGCGGCCAACCAGGTCGGCTACTTCCACGCGACCTACAAGGACCACCCGACGCCCGAGCCCGGGCTCGACCTGGTGTTGCTCGACACCACCAAGGCGGAAGGCGGCGGCGACTGGTCGGGCAGCCTGGTGGGCACCTCGTTCATCTTTTCGCACAACGCGGTGCTTCGGACGCTCGAAGCCGATCCGCGGTTCTTCTTTGACGACAGCCAGACGCCGCAAGCTCACGGCACCGGGACCGAGGAGTGGGGCGGCGGCGGCGACTATTGGGGCGGCCGCAACATGACCTTGCCTTTCGCCGGCCACCCGGTGGGGGCCCGCAACGCCGAGGAGGCCAAGAACGACCTGGACAAGATCGAATCGGCTTACCGTTTTCTGCTGGCCGACCTGATGCCGTTCGGCAAGAACGCGCTGATCCGGTTGGAGCATGGCGGCGAAAACCAATCGGTCGAGCACTACGAGACGGTGACTTACTGGTACGGTCTGCCGGCGGCGTCGCTGGTGCAGAGCGACGAGTTGAAGATCGGCGACGAAGACAGCGAGCAGCAGCACCACTATTCGTCCCCCGATGCTTCCGCGGTGTATGAACTCAGTTCCCGCTACGAGTGGGGCGTGGACACGCTCGAGGGGAAGGAGATCTACCCCGCAACCATGGACCGCGGGCGCGTCACCAAGACCGGCTCCGAGTTTACGTTGAACATCGACCCCAACAACGTCGGCGTGATGCTGCGCCGCAAGCTGGACTACGCCTTTCCCAACCAGCGCGCGGAGATTTTCGTCAGCGACGCGGAGTCGAAAAAACCGAAATGGAAACCGGCCGGCACGTGGTATCTGGCCGGCTCGAACACGTGCGTATTTTCCTATCCGCTGGGCCGGGGCAACGAACTCGGCGCGGCGCGGCACGTTGTGGAAACATCCAACCGGCGGTTTCGAGACGACGAGTTCTTGATCCCGCTCGAGCTGACAAAAGGCCGTTCGGCCATCCGCATTCGCGTCAAGTTCACGCCCGTCGCCATTCCACTGTTTCCGGGCTATCCGGTGGGGGACCTTGGCTGGAGCGAAATGCGTTACACGGCATACAGCTTCGTGATGCCGAAATTTGAAATTGCGAAATGAGGTACTTGAGTACGCGAGTTGAGTATCCCGGAGGAAAGTAATGACTAAGTACTGTCGAATCGTTTTCCTTGTCGTAGCCACCATGGCCGTGGCCCTGCCCGTTTTCTCTCAGGCGTCGGCGGTGGTGCAGATTGTTGGCGTGGTAACCGATCCCCAGGGGCTCGCCATCCCGGCGGCGGAAGTCAAAGCGACCCAGACCGACACCGGATTCGCGCGCACGGCGACCACCGGCAGCGACGGCCACTACATTCTGGCCAGCCTCCCGGTCGGTCCCTACCGCCTCGAGGTGACGAGCGAGGGATTCAAGTCCCACGTGCAGCGCGGCATCGTGCTGCAGGTGAACACCAACCCGGTCATCAATGTTTCGCTCGAAATCGGGGCCGTGTCGCAGGCGATCGAAGTGACCGCCGGGGCGACCATGACCGAGACCCAGGAGATGAGCGTCTCCGAGGTCATCGACAACACCCGCATTCTCGACATGCCGCTCAACGGGCGGCAGGTGACCGAGCTGGTGCTGTTGTCGGGCGCCGCGGTGGTGCCGCCGAGCCGCGGCATCAAGAGCAGCAAGAACCATCCCAGCTCGCAGGTGATCTCGGTGGCCGGCGGGCAATCGATCGGCACCTACTACATGCTCGACGGCGGCGACCACAACGACACGTTCGGCGCCATCAACCTGCCGATGCCGTTCCCGGACGCGCTGCAGGAGTTCAGTGTGCAGACCAGCACGACGTCGGTGAACTACGGCGTGCGCGGCGGGGCGACGGTGAACACGGTCACCAAGTCGGGCACCAACGAGTTTCACGGCAGCGCGTTTGAGTTTTTCCGGACGGGCAAGGCCAACGCCCGCAACTTTTTCGGCACCGACCGCGATCACCTGCAACGCAACCAGTTCGGCGGCGTGCTGGGCGGCCCGATCGTGAAAAACAAGCTGCTGTTTTTCGGCGGCTACCAGGGCACGCGCGTGACGACCGCGCCGCCGACGACGCGCAGCTACGTGCCCAACGCGGCGATGCTGGCGGGCGACTTTAGCAGCCGCGAGTCCGCCGGTTGCTGGGGCGGCACGGCGCGCACGCTGATCGACCCCACCACGCACGCGCCGTTCCCCAACAACGCCATCCCGACGTCGCGTTTCAGCCCGCAGGCCTTGAACTTTCTCGACTACGTTCCGGCCACCACGGATCCCTGTGGCGAGATCGTCTACGGCATTCCGAACGACTCGCAGGAAGACCAGTTCATCGGCCGCGCCGACTACATGCGCAGTGAGCGGCACCAGCTGTTCGGTAGGTACTATTTCAACGACAACTCGAACCCCGGCGTGTTCGACGGCAAGAACCTGCTGCAAACGACCCGCCCGGGCGTGAACGTTCGCGTCCAATCGACGACGTTCGGCGACACCTTTAGCATCGACCCGCAATCCATCAACAGCATCCACGTGACCTGGACGCGCGGCTGGCTGACCCGCGGTCCGGCTCCCAACGTGCTGAGCGCCGAGGACATCGGGATCACCGAAATCGCCCATTCGGAGGGCAACTTTCCGGCTCTCAGCGTGACGGGCGGATTCAACACGTTCTGCGGCACGTGCTCGAAGGCTTACGTGCACAACCAGACCTATCAGTTCGCCGACGACGTAAACCTGGTCCGCGGACGGCACCAGTTCGGATTCGGCATCAACGCGATGCAGTACCGCTCCGACTACCAGACCAGCACGCAGGAGAACGCTTCGTTTTCGTTCAACTCGCAGTTCACCAACGACGGCCTGGCGGACTTCCTGCTCGGCGTTCCGTCGCTGTTTCAGCAGGGCAACCTGACCAAAACCGACCAGGTACAGAACGTCTGGGGCTTGTACGTGCAGGACAAAATGCGGCTCACCCCGCGCCTGACTCTCAACGCCGGCGTGCGCTGGGAGCCCTTCCTGCCGGTGTACGACAGGCAGGACCGCCGGACCCATTTCGACATGGAAGGGTTCCTGCGCGGCGAAAAGAGCAGCGTGTTCGACAACGCGCCGGCGGGTCTGTTCTTTCCGGGCGATCCCGGCATTCCGCGGGCGGGCACGCATTCGGACTGGATGAAATTTTCGCCGCGGCTGGGCCTGGCCTGGGATCCGCGCGGCGACGGCAAGCTGACCGTGCGGGCGTCCTACGGCATCACCTTCGACCAGATGAATACGCAGTACGTCGATCGGTTCGGGTTCGGCTCGCCGTGGGCCAGCGTGATCTCGATCAACGACCCCAGCGGCGGATTCGCGAATCCCTACGCGGACTATCCGGGCGGCAACCCCTTCCCCTCGCCTTCGCCGCCGCCGGCCGACGCCGTGTTTCCGCTGGGCGCGCAGTTCATCGATCTGCCGCTGAACATCCAGGTGCCTTATCAGCAGCAGTGGAATCTGAGCTTGCAGAAGCAGATCGGCGCCAACTGGCTGCTGTCGGCCACCTATCTTGGCAGCAAGTCGACGCACCGCTGGGTGAACAAGCAACTCGACCCGGCGGTCTATATCCCGGGGACTTGTGGCAGCAGCCCCTGCTCCACCACGGGCAATACCCAGGCGCGGCGCGTGCTGTCGCTGGCCAACCCCGACGAGGGCGCCAAGATCAGCTCGATGGTGCACGCCGACGACGGCGCCAACGCCAGCTACCACGGCCTGCTGCTTTCGGTGAACCACCGCTTCAGCAGCAACTTCACGTTGATGACCAACTACACCTGGTCGCATTGTCTCAGCGAGCTGGATTTCAACAGCGAGCTGACGGGCGGCTATCAGGACCCCAACAACCGCGCGGCGGAGAAGTCGAACTGCGACGCCGACCGGCGGCAGATTTTCAACTCCTCGCTCGTGGTGGTGACCCCGAAGGTGGGGAATAACGCGATGCGCCGCATCGTCGGCGGTTGGCAGGTGTCGGGGATTGTCCGCTGGGATAGCGGCGAATGGATCGCCCCCAGCGCCGGCCTGGATAACGCCCGCAATGGCCTCTCCAACCGGCCCGATCTGGTGGCCAGTCTCGACATCGACAATCGTTCGCTCAACAAGTGGTTCAACACGGACGCGCTGCGAGCCAACGCGATCGGTACGATCGGCAATGCCGGCCGGAATATCATCGTGGGGCCCAGCGCGTTCCTTCTCGACACCGCCCTGCTGCGCCGTTTTCCGATCGGGGAACGGCGTGCGATCGAGGCGCGCATCGAGGCTTTCAACGTTCTCAACCACACGCGGCTTGGGAACCCATCCACCAATATCAGGTCGTCAACATACGGTCAGATCCGCAGCGCGGACGATCCGCGCATCATGCAATTTGCCGTGAAGTTCCATTTCTGACGATCTGAACGAGCGAGGGCCCGACCATGCTGAAGAAAATGTTGCCTCTTTCTCCATTCTTTGCAACAGGCGGGATCGCCTTGCTGGCGTTCGCCCTTCCGATGCTGGCCGGCCCTCGTGAGTTTGGCCTCGCCGAGTTCAACCAGGCCGTGGCCGAACGCGGCCTACAGCCGATCGCCGTAAAAACGGAGATTACCAACGCGCCGGCGGAGTCGTACAGGGTGCGGCCCGGCAGCGTCAGCGGCGGCGACGAACGGGGCGTGATGTACGGCCTGCTCGACGCCGCCGACCAGATTCGCGCCACGGGCAAGGTGTCGGCCAGCCAGGGCAGTCCCGCCGTCGCAGTCCGCGGGATCCGCATGTTTCTCCATAACGAGGACCTCGAAAAGGGCTGGTATTACTCGCGCGAGCACTGGCAAAGGTATTTCGCCATGCTGGCGCGCGACCGCTACAACCGCTTCAACCTCGTCTTCTCGCACCAGACCGCTTACCTGGCGCCGCCCTATCCGTTCTGGCTGGATCTTCCGGAGTTCCCGCAGATTCGCGCCAAAGGAGTCTCCGACGCTCAGAAGAAACAGAACCTGGAGATGTTGAAGTACATCTCCGATACCGCGAATGAGTATGGCATCGACTTCATACTGGGCCTGTGGGAACACAACATTCAGTGGTACCGCAAGCCGCCGATGCAGCCTTCGGTGGATGGCCTGACGCGCGAGAACATCGGCCCCTACAGCTACGCGGCGCTCAAAGCGGTCCTGCAGCACTGCCCGGCGATTCAGGGCGTGCAGCTTCGCACCAATGTTGAGTCCGGCATTCCGACCGATCAGCAACTGGAATTTTTTCGCGACTACGTTTTTCGCGCGATGCAAGAGGCGGGGAGAAAAGTGGCGCTGGACTTGCGCGCATGGACGATGGCGCCGGGCCTGCTGGAAGCGGCGGTGAACAGCAAGCTTCCGATGCGGCTTTCCACCAAGTATTGGGCCGAGTTCATGGGCAGGCCTTATCAACCGGGCGAGACGTTTCCGCGCTACAGCTACATGACTTTTCTGGAAAAGCCGCGCCGCTACCAGTTTCTTTGGGAGATCTGGAGACTCGGCTCGCACCGCCTGCTGTTGTGGGGCGACCCGGATTACGTGCGGCGCACGGTTTCGACTTTTTCGTTGGGCGACGCGGTGGGATTCGAGATTGACGCGCCCTTGTCACAAAAGGGCTACGGCAACGCGCCGGGCGAGTGGGGCATTTTCAGCGATTCGCAAACCAAGCGGGTGTTCTGGAAATACGAGTTTGAGCGCTACTGGGCGTTCTACCAACTTTGGGGGCAGCTCAGCTACAACCCGGCGCTGCCCGATACGGGATGGATGGCCGAGTTGCGCCGTCGCTTCGGGCCGGCCGCCGAAGACGTGGACCAGGCGCTGCGCGCTTCGAGCAAGGTGATCTCCGAGATCGTCGCGGCGCACCTCGCCGACCCCAATATGTACATCTGGCCGGAGATCAATCCGGGCGGCCTGATCAGCGCCTATAAAGACGTGCTGCCCAGCGACTGGAGCCACATCGCGCGCGTCAAGGAGGCGGTGCGCACGCGGCTCGACAAGGGCGCGTCGGCCAAGCAGAGCCCACTCGATACGGCGGCGCTGCTCGACCGGCTGGCCGCGGAAACCGACGAAGCGCTGTCCCGGGCCCGAAAGAAAGTGGACACATCGAGCGCCGAGTGGCAATCGTCGGAAATCGACATGCAGGTGCTCGCCGCCATGGCGCGCTATCACGCCCGCAAGCAGCGCGCGGCCTACGATCTGACCTGGTTCTACGAGACGGGCAACGTGGACGCGATCCGCGCCGCGCAGGCCGAGGTCAAGCAGGGTCTTTCGATCTGGAACGGCCTGGTGAAGCTCACCGACGGCGTTTATCCCGAGCAGATGGCTTACGGTCCGGCCGACGTCGGCGCCTGGAAAGAGAAGCTGCCGTACGTGCAACACGACGTCACCTGGCTCGAGGAACTCGAGAAGACGGCCGAGAAGTTCGGGCAAAACGATTTCCGGATCGACTTTGGCGGGCCGCCTCTCGAGCCCGACAGCGTGCCCTACCGCGACTATCGCGACGGCCATTTCATTCGCAACAACAACCTCGAGCCGAGATTTGAGCGGGCCGCGGCGGACACGACCTTTGCCGACGGTGCCGCCTACGGTTGGGCGGGCGACGGACAGCGCACGCTGCACGCCATTCCGCTGTCGCCCTATCTGGAAGTGTCGTCGGTGATCGCCAACCCGAAGCAATTGCCGCACAACGTGTTGCTGGGCGACTACGTCGAAGGGAGCGGGCCGCAGACGTTTCGGATCCGCACCGGCGACGGTTCTTTCGAAGCGACGCTGGTCGCGCCCGACGGAGCGTCCACGCGGCAAACCGTGCGGGCCGTCAACGGCGTCGCCGACGTCGCCTTCCCCCAGGGGAGCTGGAAGGTGGCCGCTCTGCTGCTGCGCAATACCAACGGCAAGCGGCCACAGCCGGCCGCGTTGGAGCTGCCGAAAACTCTGCCGCGCCCCAAGATCGTTGCGAGCACGCCGCCCCAGAGCATCGTGGAGGGGAAACCGCTGAAGGTCACGGTACGCGTCGAACCGGCCGGCAACGTGACCGGCATCCGCATTCACTACCGCGGGATCAGCTACGCGGACGATTTCCATGTGCTCGATGCCAAGGGCCCGAGCGCGACCTTCACGATTCCCGGGGAGCATATTTCTTCCCGCTGGGACTTGCTCTATTACTTCGAGGTACTCAATACGGAGCGTACCGGATGGTTCCAACCGGATCCGTTGACGTCGACTCCGTATTACGTGGTGAGGGTGACGCCGGCGGCCCAGTAGGGAAACCGACTACGGTCTTCAGGCGGCTGGAGGAAGAGGTATTTCACTCGAAGAGAAAGGGTTCATTTTGGATTGGGCGAATGGCATGGGGGTGCCTGTTGCAGGCTGCCGGGGTTCATGCCGTTTCGTGGCCGTGACGTCTCGTGGGCTGTGCCGCTTTGCGGCATTGCGCCGCCCGGTCCAGCTAACAGGCAAGAAAGCTGTGGCTCACAAAAATGGCTGAATCAAACGGGTCTTTTCCATCGCCACATGTGTCGCTGGTTACCGGCGGCAGTGTCGGGATCGGGGCGGCGACCGCTTTGGAGCTGGCACGCTGCGGATCCGACATCGCGCTTCATTACAACAGTAGTCGGGATGCGGCGCTCGCCGTCGCCGATCAAATCCGAAGTCTCGGCCGGGAAGTCGAGATGTTTCAGGCCGACCTGCGCCAGCGGGAGGAGTGTGTCCAACTGGTCGACCGCGTTCTGGCGGGGATGCAACGCATCGACGTACTGATCAACAATGCCGGCTCGATGATCGGGCGTAAGATGATCCCCGAAATCACTGAGGATTTCTGGTACCGGGTACTCGACACCAACATCAGCAGCGCGCTGTGGGTGACACAGGCGGTCACGTCGCATATGGTCGAAAAGCGTCAGGGTACGATCGTCAATGTGAGCTCGGTGGCGGCGCGCAACGGCGGCAGCCCCGGCGTTCTGGCGTATTCGGCGGCGAAGGCGGCGCTGCTTTGCATGACCAAGTCCATGGCCAAGGAACTGATCGGTTCCGGCGTGCGCGTGAACGGCGTCAACCCGGGAATTATCGACACCCCCTTCCATGAGCGTTTCACGCCTCCGGACCGGATGCGGAGCATGGTGGCGGGTATTCCACTGTGTCGTGCCGGGCTGGCCGAGGAGGTCGCGCGCGTCATCCGGTTCCTGGCCGGGCCCGATGCGAGCTACCTGGTCGGCGAGTCGATCGAGGTCAACGGCGGGATCTGGATGAGTTAGGGCAGCGTTGCTGTTTGCGGAGGGGGCGCGGGAGCCGGAGCGCTGGAACGAACATCGCCCCTTGCGGCCCGCGCAATACACCCATCCCATTGTGCGCATCCGACGTTGCGAAACAGATCTCGCGTCGGCCCCGGTCATCGAGCGTTGAACACGGCGATCACACACGCCTCAATGCTCGGGATGGGTGCAGCCGGTGAACTCGGCCAGCGCCGTGTTGCCCTGGTATTCGAGCTCGTCGTGAATGCCGATTTTGGAGCTGTAGTAACCATCGACGGTGGCCTGCTTCAGCAGCACGAAGAAGCGCTCGCCGGCGGTCTTTGGATGCTCTTCACCGGAAGCCAGCCTGGCGACGAGCGTCTGCTGTTGCTCGGGCGTGCACGAAACGAACGGATTGCCGAAGGAGTCCGTGGCTTGCCGTTCGACCTCGTGCAGTCCTTCCTGCCAGCGGTCTTGAGTGTCAACGCCGGATTCGGACACCAGCACATCGATATAACGATTCACCCTGGCGGCCCGGCTGCCGCCGGAATGTTCGTCGGCTGGAAGGATGATCTCCGATAGCTGATCAAGCAGGGCCATCTCCGCGGCGGAGAAGAAGTAAGGCCGGTAGGCATCGCTCACCTGCGCCAGGGAAACGATACCGGCCGGCCCGGGCAGTACGCCGGCGGCGATGAGTTTCAGGATCGTTCTGCGATTCATCGGTGTCGCCTCATTTCGTTCCGGTTCCGCCCCGGACCTCTCGTCAGACCTCGTTGCGCCGCTTCAGGTCGAGGATCTTGTCGGCAGTTCGCAAGGAAAGCGCCACGATCGTCAAAGTCGGATTCTTTTCCGGGAACGTCGTGAAGCTGCTGCCATCGACCACGAACAGGTTCTTCACCTCCCGCGCCTGATTGTTTTCGTTCAGCACGGAAGTCTTGGGATCCTTGCCCATGCGCACGCAGCCCACTTCGTGGCTGGCGAAGCCGCTGGGCGTTTCGGCGCCGGGTTGTTCCAACAACTCGACCCCGGCCGTTTCATAGATCTGCCGGGCGGTCTGCCGCATGTCGGCGTGCAGGGCGCGATCGTTGTCGCTCCAGCGGAAGTGCACCACCGGCACCGGCAGGCCATTGGCGTCCTTGCGCGTGGGATGGAGCGTGACGCGATTTTCCGGCATGCCGAGAACCTTGCCGAAGCCGGTCATCATCGAGTGCCCCGGCTGCAGCTCGCGGACGCGCTGCTTGAAGGCGGCGCCGTAGCCTTTCAGGTACGAAGCCTGATAGGGCCTCATATAGCTGAGGAAGTTCATCTGAAAGCCAAAGCCGCCGCGATAGGGTTTGTCGCGCGGCGCGAGGAATCGCGGAATGTAGGCGTGGTCGGTGGCGCCGTCCTGATTCGAAGGGCGTTGGCCGACCAGGCGAGTCAGGTAGGCCAGCGTCATCGCCGTCACGTGGCCGTGCAGGTATCGCCCCACCATGTCGTTGCCGTTGGCCAAGCCGTTGGGGAAACGCGACGATCGCGAATGCAACAGCAGCCGCGCCGACTCGATATTCCCGCCGCACACCGCGAACACATCGGCTTCGATCTCTTCGTCGCGGCGGCCTTCGCGCTCGACGATGCGGACGCGGCGAACGCGCGCTTCGGCATCGTGAAAGAGCTGGTGAGCCATCCAGCCGGTGCGCACTTCGAGGCGTCCCGTGGCGCGGCCCCGAGGAATCGCATGCTCGGCGGAATTGAAAATCGCAGAAACGCCGCAGCCCGACATGCAGTGGCCGCAGTAGTGGCACGGCAGGCGGCCGTGGCCGGGTTCGGTCGCCAGCGCCTTGCGAACCGGAATCAGCCGCAAACCGAGTTTTTCGGAAGCGCTGCCCAGGATCTTTTCCGAACAACGCAGCTTCAAAGGAGGAATGAACTGCCCGTCGGGCAGCACTTCGAGGTTTTCTTGGGTGCCGCAAACGACCATGAGCCGCTCGGCACGGTCGTAGTAGGGCGCCAACTCGGCGTAGGAGATCGGCCAGTCTTCCTCGATGCCGTTGACCGACCACTCGCGGAAATCGTTCGCGGCGAAGCGCAGCGCGACGGCGTTCCAATGCGTGGTACGGCCACCCAGAACCCGCGCCCGGCTGACATCGACGTTGGGGTCGCCGACCACCTCGTAGGGTTCCTTGAGCGGATCGACGCCCACGCGGGGAACTTCCTCGACATGGGGTTCATAGGGCCAGGCATGTGTGTGCAACTTGCCAGGGTCGCGGTAGGAACCGCCCTCGATCAGCAACACGTTGGCCCCCAGCAGCGCCAACTGGCTGGCGAGCGTCCCGCCCGCCGCGCCCGAGCCGATTACGCAAACGTCGTAGGATTTTTGCGGCATGCCATGGCCTCGACCTTGACCAGGGTAGCTGATTGGAGACGAAAGGGAGTAGCGCGGACCGGCTCCTGAACGGGAGTCGCGCAGGAGGGAGGGCTAGGGCGAGCGCGGCATGGTCGCCCGTTCCGTAGCCGCGGCTACGGCATCTTCCTAGCAAGCCGCGGGTCCGAAGCGGGGTCGACGTAGCGCGTCGACGAGGGGCCAATGCCGGTAATCTGCACGACAACTGCCTCCTCGCGGGTCTCGGCGAAGTGCGAGCGATTCGCTGGCTCGGTGTAGAAGCTGCCCGGCGGCAGAGCCTTCAACTCATCAATGTTCGACGCGTCGCCGTAGCCGATGTACCAGGTTCCCGAGACGACGGTCGCGACACGATCGTCGCGATGCTCGTGGGCGGCGATGCGCGTGTGCGCGGGAATGCGCAGCATGATCGTGTAGAGGCCGGCGTGGTTGGGATCGCCCTTCAGCACAACGGTCTGGATGCCGGAGACTCCCGAAGTGCCCGCGCCGGGCGCGGCGTCGGGAAACTGGAATTCGCCCGGGGTGACGCGGCGCTCGCCGGCCGAAGCGACGGGCTGCGGGGCTGCCGCCGGAAGCCGGTCCTTGAGAAAGTTTTCGATCAGGTCGACGGTGACCGCGGGGCTCTCTTCCATCAGCCAGTGTCCGGCGCCGGGGACGACCGCCTCGCGCACATTGGTTGCGACATTGCGCATGACAGCGGCTTCGGTCGCCCCAAACGATTTTTCGCCGCCGATGGCAAGCACGGGCATCGTCAATTTCGTTTGCTGGAAGATCTTATTGTCTTCGACGTCCTGGGAGAAGGCCGTGAATTGCGCGAAACCGGCTCGCATCGCCCCGGGTTGAGCGTACTGCGCAGCGTAGTAGGCTCGCGTCGCCTCGTCCGGCTTGGCGGGATCGCCCGAGAAGTCGTTCCAGATGCGGTCCAGGTAGATACGTTCGCGTCCCTCGACGAGGCGCTCCGCGTCGGGACCGTGAAAGGAAAAATGCCAGAGCGCCGGATTTCGCACGATGTCATCCCAAGGTGCGATGCCCGGGATCGGCGCGTCCATGACGACGAGCCGTTCGACCTTGTCGGGGTAGCGCGCCGCATAGGCGTAGGCGACCATGATGCCGATGTCGTGGGAAACCAGCGATGCCCGGTCGTAGCCAAGCGAGGTGATGACTGCGCGGATGTCGGCGGCCTGGGTTTTCTTGTCATAGCCTCCGGGCGGGCGGGACGAGCGCCCGATACCCCGCAGGTCCGGCACCACGACGGTGTAGTCTTTGGCGAGCTCGGCCGCAAGCGGAGCCCAGGAATCGCTGGTTTCCGCGTAGCCGTGAATCAGCACGACCACGGGCCCGGAACCGGCGGAGCGAACAAAGATGTCGGCGCCCTCGGGGCTGGCGACGGTCCGAGATTGAAACGACGAGGGTAACGAAGGCTGCGCAACAGCGGCGCCCGCCGACAGCACGATACTGAACGCAATCGTGACGAGATACCGTTTGATCATGAAATTTCCTGACAGGCGCCGTGACGGGCCATCCATAGCCGCCTCATGCGCGACCACCCGTCGCGTGCTCACGCCTATTCGCCGTTGAGAGATATCGATTGGGGCCCGTGGTCGCGCCCGATCTCACAGTTGGAGTGTGACAGCGTCTAGCCACGGAAGCGTCCCGGTATGGAGTGCTTTTCGGGTAACCCGGTTGGATAGCAAGCCGATACCACGAACGTGGTACCCACGTGCAGTCGAAGTCACGAAGCCTGGCTGCCGCTGGCGTTCGACGGCCTGGTACAGATCCCAGTCGGTCTGCAAATGCATCCAGCACCGCGCGGACATCTTGAACAGGCGAGCCAGCCGTAGAGCCGTGTCGGCCGCGTGCCACGCTTGCCGAGCACGATTTCAGTGAGGCGGTTGAGCGAGATGCCTAGGCTGCGTCATGCGATATGGATCATGGATCCGAGAACGGCTCCGGCAGCGCGAAGGCCCAAAAACCACTGAGTCCGCCGATGACTACGTACTGTCTGCCGCCGACCATATAGGTCATCGGCGAGGCTTTCCAGTCTTGGTTGAGTTGCAGATGCCAGAGCAGCTTGCCGGTTGTAGCGTCGAGGGCGGCGAACGCGCCGCTATCCTCTCCAAAGAAGACCAGACCGCCGGCGGTGGAGAGCACACCCGAATAGGTTTGCCGGGTACCGGTCTGCGGGTACTCCCACACGAGCTTGCCGGTTTGGATGTCGAGCGCGCGGATGAACTTCTGGTTGGCCGTGCCGGGCGCCAGCCGGAAACTACCGCCCATGTATCCGCGGTCGCGCTGCCAGGGCTGGTGTTCGGGTTCCTTGGAGTAGATGTTGCACGACTCGTGGACCAGCATGTAGAAGAGTTTCGTGCCGGGGTGGTAGGCGGTCGACATCCAGTTGGTCGCGCCGCGAATCGCCGGGCAGGTGAGGGAGCCCTCGACCGTGGGCGTCGACTCGGGGTGGACGATCGGCCGGCCTGCCGCGTCGATTCCCTTCGCCCAGGTCTGATGCGCGAACGGCTCGCCCAGGAGAAACTCTCCGCTCGTGCGGTCGAGAACATAGAGGAAGCCGTTGCGGTTGGCCTGCACCAGCAGCTTGCGCGGCCGGCCCTGGAACGTCTGGTCGATGAGCAGCAGCGGCTCTTCGGCGTCCCAGTCGTGCGTGTCGTGCGGCGTGAATTGGAAGTGCCACTGGAGTTCGCCCGTCTTCGGTTTCAAAGCCAGTACCGAATCGGTGTAGAGATTGTCGCCCGGCCGCACGTCGCCGTTCATATCCGGGCACGGATTTCCAACGGGCCAATAGAGCAAATTCAGTTCGGGATCGTAGCTGCCCGTGAGCCAGGTCGCGCCACAGCCTCGCTCGAGAGTTTTTGGATTGTCGCCCCAGGTCTGCGATTGCGGCTCACCCGGCGCGGGAATCGTCCAAAAGCGCCAGGCGCGCTTGCCCGTTGAGGCATCGTAAGCATCGAGAAAGCCGCGCATTCCGGTGTCGCCGCCCGAGACACCGGCGATGACGAGATCGCCCACGGCGAGCGGCGCGGCCGTGCCGCCGTAGTGATCGCTCGAGTCCGCCATCTCGGTATCCCACAGCAACTCGCCCGTGAAGCGGTCGAGCGCAATGAGGTGGGCGTCGTCGGTGACGGTGAAAAGGCGGTTTCCGGCGATGCTCACGCCGCGGTTCAAGCCGATCGCGGCGTCGCCCATCAAGCCCTCGCTACGCGGACGGATATAGCGCCAAATCTCGCGGCCGCTGGCGGCGTCGAGGGCGTACACCTGGTTGACCGAAGTCAGATAGAGAATACCGTCGGCCACCGCGGGCGTACCTTCGACAAAACGCACGTCGGAAATGGGGAAAAACCAGCGGAGAGCGAGGCGATGCGACGTTTTTCGTGTCGATCTCGTCGAGAGGACTGTGACGGTTGCCGTCGAAGCCGCCATGGTAGGAGAGCCAGTCTCGTTTCGGCTCCAGAGGAGCCTCGTGGTAGGTACCGCCCTGGCGTGTCAGCAGATGGATCTTGCCGTCGCTCGTGCGCAGTTGCAGGTCGAAGCCGCTTTCGTTGAGCACCGTTCCTTGCAGAGTTCGTCCATCGGCAAGCGTGACACTGCCGGTGTGGATGAGCGGCCCTTCGCTCGGGCGATGCTCTCCGGGGACGCCACCACCCCGCCGCGGGCGGTCTTCCGAGGCTCGGGCCGACGGTGCGCCGGCCTTTACCTCGGAGCGCGACCCGCCCGCCAAGGTTTTCAGATAACCCAGTAGTTGCGAGAGTTCGCCATCGGGTATGTCGAAGGCGGGCATTCCTTTCTTGGGGACCCCATTGCGGATAAGCGCGGCAATTTCCTCGGGCCGGCTAGAGGCGACGTAGTCGACGATCGCCGGGGCGCGATCCGACCCGCTTGCGTCACCGCCATGACACAGCGCGCAACGCGATTGATAGGCGGCGGCACCGGGTGCGGGGCTGAGCTGCTGTCCGGAAGCGGCGGGCGGCCAGCACGAGGGTCAGGAGGCATCGAACGTAACTGTTCCAATGGATGTAGGCGTTTCGCCGGATCACGCTACTCCGCCGAACAGGTCTGTTGTGCATAGGCCGCTTTCTTCGGGCCTTCGACGGTTGCGGACTCATGCCGCGTCAGCCGACGGTTGGTTCTCCGCGCGCCGCACCCACTGGTAAGCTGCCACCGAGTTCTTCCAGAAGTACTTCTCCGCCGCCACCGATCCCTTGGCGGTGAAGTACTCGTGCACGATACCGAACACCTGTTCGTAGGTTCCCACCGGAACGCTATTGGGCCAATCGCTGCCGAACAGCAGGCGGTCTTCCCCGAACGTCTCCCACAACTCGTCGAGTTTTGGGCGATAGACGCTCAACTCACGGGGAACGCGGCCTCCGACGCTGTGCAGCACTTCGGAAACCTTGACATAAACCTGGCGGCGCTGTCCGAGTTCCCGCATGGCGGCGTCGTATGCCTCGCGCTGCCGCGGCTCCCGCGGACGGGCAATATTGGGGAGATGGTCGATCACAATCCGCAGCTCGGGAACCGCGTCGGTGACGCGCACCACGCTTTCGAGGAACTCAACACTCGGGCCGACGGTATCGAGAACCAGATCGGCCTGGGCGAGCAGCTTCAATCCGGCGATCGGACCGGCCTTCGCTGCGCCTGCTCCGAAGTCCCGGCCCCACAAGTACCCATAGCGGATTCCCCGAAACAGGCGGTTCTTGTGAAAGCGTTCCAGATTCCGGGAAAACGCTGCGTCGCTGGGGTCCAGATTGCCGACGGTTCCCACCATGATGGGGTCCTTTTCGGCGACGTCCAAAACCCATTGGTTGTCTTCCAACCAGGGACTGCATTCGACCTCGATCGCTCCCACCGCGCCGGAGGATTGGCTCACCTGACGAAAGCGGCTCGGCAAGGTAGGGACGTAAGGAATTGGGCCGTCCTTCGGCGGCCACGGCACGCCCTGGGGACGGGTCGGGTCGAAGAGGTGGATATGCGTGTCGATGACGGGGATGGGCGCGGCCTGCGCTCGTGCGGCGGCGGCGATAGCCACCCCGGTCGTAGCACGGAGAAAGTCTCTACGGTTAACCATGTCCAACATTCGAGTTTGAGCCTCCCGAGTCGAGCCCCCCTGGCCAGGCCGGGCAAGCCCCGCGCGCCGATTCTCTTATCGTAGGGGCGTCCAGCCTGCCTAGATTGTTCTCCTTCTCGTGGCGCGGGTCAACCACCTGAAGCCGCGGGCGCTGGGCTCGTGCGGGTTTCAGGTGGTCCTCAGCGTGCCCTGGCGGAGGATTCCCGCGAGGCAGGGGGCACGGGCCGCGAGACTAGTGCGAGGGGGCGGCGGCGGGTTCCGGCGAGGCTTGCTGCTTCATTTGCTGGGATAGCTTGAACTCACGCTGGGCATCTTCGCGCCGGCCCGATTTTAGGTAGGCCCGGCCCAACTGGTAGTGGCTATAGGCCTTCGATGGATCGAGCGCGACCGCGGTCTCGAGTTGCTTCGTCGCCTCTTCCACGTGGCCCTGCTCGAGGAGCGTCTTCCCCAGGCTGTAGTGCGCTTCCGAGTAGTTGGGATTGTCGTGGATGACCTGCTCGAGCAGGGGCAGCGCCTGCTCGGGTTTCTGCTGCGACAACAGGGTGAAGGCCAGGTCATAGCGGGCGCGGCTGTCGGAGGGATGCTCCGCAAGTTCCGCGGCAAATTCGCGCGCGGCGTCGTCCAGCCGGCCCTCGCGCAGGTGCAACTTGCCCAGAAAGAAACTGGCCGAAGCGATGTGGGGATCGAGCTCGAGCGCGCGCCGGAACTCCTTCTCCGCTTGCTGAGGCTGCGCCTGAGCCGCGTAGGCCTGGCCCCACAACAAGTGCAGCGGCGCTGAATCAGGTTGCGTTTTGATCAACTCGACAAAGACGCTCTGCGCTTCCTGTGCCCGCCCGGCTCGAAGCAACGCCGTGCCCAACGCAAACAGAACCTGTGGGTCGTCGGCACGCTGGCGGCGTACTTCGTTGAGCTGCCCGACCGCCTGTTCGTACTCGCCCTTCTCGAGATAAGCCAGGCCGAGCGCTTTGCGGGCCCCGACGCGGGAAGCATCCTGGCCGACGGCTTGCTCCAGCGGATCTACCGCCTGGTCGTATTGTCCTGCTTGAAAAAGCGCCAGCCCGAGGTTGAGAGCGACGTCGGGGAAATCGGGCTGCAGGCTACGTACCTGGGCGAACTCCCGGGCCGCTTCGTCAAACTTTTGCCCTCGGCCGGCAATCAGCCCCAGGTAATTGTGGGCGCTGGCCAGAACCTGGTTGTAAGTGGAGCGCAGTTGCCGTTGCCCGGCAGGTAAGTCCGCGGACGCGCCCTTGGCCGCACTCTGAGCGGCGTTGAGCGCGGCCAACTCCCGCGAAGCCTGCGCCAGGATCCGCTGGAAAGCTTCGCGGGCAGCGGAGTCATTCTGTTGCGCGAACAGCGCCTGAGCCGCTTCGTAGGCCCGTTGCAGTTGCTGCTGCGCGCCGAGATCCAGGCACAACACGAGCAGGCCGAGGATCCCGGCGCGCCTGCAGATCAGCCGAACGAGTCCTACCAAATGACCTTGAGCCCGAATTGAATCTCCCGCGGCGCCCGGGCGCCGGTGATCGTTCCGAAGGAAGACCCGGAATCGACGGGCGATCCGGCGGTGTCTTCCGCCGGAACAAAGGTCGTATCCAGATCGCTGAACTGCGTGTGGTTCCACAGGTTGAAGAACTCGGCGCGGAACTGCACTTTGGCCGTCTCGCTGGTCAGCGCGGAGCGTTTCCCGAGCCAGGGCATGTCGAACGATTTGAAGATCGAGAAATCCCAGTTGTTGATTCCGGGGCCGCGCACGACGTTGCGCGCGGCGTTGCCGAAGGTGCCCGGCTGCTGCAGCACGAAAGCGTCGGTGTTGAAGTAGCGGCGCAGAGTGCGGTCGCCGCTATCGAGATTGGCGGCGGCGACGAGATCGGGTCGCTGGCATTCTTCGCCGCGCGTACCGGCGACGTCGTGATCGAGACAGACCGTCTGGGGCAGTCCCGAGCGGAACGTGGTGATGCCGACGACCTCCCAGCCGCCCAGCAGCGAGCCCTTGAGGCCGTCGGTGTCTTTGAAGAACGGCAGCTCATAGGTGTAGTTCAACGTCAGCGCATGGGTCTGGTCCTGGTTGGCCAGCGACTTCTCGAGCTCGGGATGGAAGGCGTCTTGCACCGGAGACGACCGGCCCTCGCTGTCGCGGTTGATGGTGTTGGAAATCAGCCGCGAGAAGGTGTAGGCGGCCTGGAATTGCAGCCCCTGAGCCAGGCGGCGGTTCACGTAAACCTGCAGCGAATTGTAGCGCGTGGTCGCCGCCCGCTCGTTCACATAGATCTGGCTGTAGCCCAGATAGGGGCGTACGACGTCGGGGTTGAGGGTGCCGTCGTAAACCTCGGGCTGGTATTGCGGCGCGATCTGGTTGATGTCGCGATTGCGGCCCTGGTGAATCTGATGGCTGCCGACGTAGTTGATCTCCAGCACGGTGTCGGGGTTCAGCGCATATTGGATACCGGAACTGTACTGGTAGCTTTGCGGGTTGAAATAGACCGGGTCGAGCACCTGCAGCAGCACCGGGGCCTGCGGCGTTTCCGGATTGAACGGCGAAAGATCGCCCGAGACCAGTCGTGAGAAGCTGACGTTGTTGAGCGAAGCGGTGCGGTTATTGGGCGGCGGCAGGCCCAGCGCGCTGGTTTGCGAGATTGCATCGCGGCCGTGGAAAACGCCGCCGCCGGCGCGCACGATCAGCTTGTGGTTGGGCAGCACGTCCCAGGCGAACCCAAGGCGCGGCTCCCAGTCGCCGTAGTGGTTTTGGACGAGCGCGCGGTTGGGCGCGTTCGGCGAACTGGGCGTCACGATCCCGTTGAGAACGTCGCACGCGGTCGGGTCGACGAGGCCGTCTTCGTTCAACGCGCCGCTGGAGCAGCGGGAGGGATCGTAGAGGTTCGGGTAGAAGTTGGCGATGTTGTCGTGCGCCGAAAAGACCTGGCCCAGAAACTGCCAGCGAAGGCCGATGTCGAGCGTGAAGCCGGGCCGCAGTTTCCAGGTGTCTTGCACGTAGACGGCGACATCGCGCCAGCGGTCGGGAACCTCGTTCAGGGTCTGGGCTTCCTGATAAGTCGTGAGATTGCCGAACAGCAGATCCTGGAAGCTATCGAATTCGACGCTTCCCGCCGTATCGTCTTCACCGCCGTTGGCGGGCTCGCGTTTGTGGCTGCGACCGCCAAAGAAGCCCATTTTCAGGTTGTGGCTGCCGAAAGTGTAGGCGATATCGTCCTTGAACTGGAACAGATCCTCGCGATTGAAAAACGGCGCCGTGTGCTGAATGGAGCCGAAGCTTTCCACGCCTCCCATGGTCGGAAACGATCCGCTGGTTTGCGGAAACAGTTCGGTATAGGTAAACCCGGCGCGGGAAGCCAGCGTGGGATCCGACGACTTTCCGGTTGCAAACACGATTCTGTTATTGGTGTACCCGAACTGAAAATCGTTGACCAGCCGTGGGGATAGCGTCGAGGTCAGCTTGATGACGGAATTGTGGGCGCCAAAGGTCCAGTCGCTGTTGACCGACGGAAAATTGTCGTCGCCCCACAACTGGGAATTGATGCCGTCCAGGCCCTGGTCCTCGCCCAGGTAGCGGATCATGAGCAGCGCTTTTTCGCCGAAGTTGTGGTCCCAGCGCACCATGTCCTGACGGTCCTGGGTGCCTTTGTTCTGGCTGGCGATCCAGTTGAAGCCGTTGTCGACGTAACTGGCGTTCGGCAAGGGATAGCGGTCGAGGATCGCGGTGGAATTGGGATCGATCTCCGCGGCCGGAACGTTCTCCTCGCCCAGCGGGACTTCCTGCGGGTCGAAGCCTTGAGCGATGCAGGGCCCGGCCGTTACCGCGCACCCCGGGTCGAGAATCCCCTGCCTTTGCCGCAAGGTCGGGACGTTGTCGGTGGCCACCTCACCGCGCACTTCGCGGCGCCACTCCTGTGAGACAAAGAAAAAGTCCTTAGTGCGGTCGCGATTGTATTTGCCGGGAATCCAGAACGGCCCGCCGACGGTGTACCCGAAGTCGTTGTAGCGCAGCTTGCTTTTTTCCGCTCCGCTCGAGTTCAGGAAGAAGTCGGTGGCGTCGAGCTTATCATTGCGTAAGAATTCGTAGGCCGAACCGTGGAAAGCCTGGCTGCCGGCCTTGGTGACGACGTTGACGACGCCGCCGGTAACCATGCCGAACTCCGCGCTGAAGTTATTGCGCAGTACCTTGAACTCTTCGATCGAATCCACCGACGGCGTGACGACATTGCCGGCGTTGGAGCCGATATCCATGTTGTTCTGCCCATCGATCAGCCACAGATTCGAGTTGGTCTGGTTGCCGTTGATCGAGACGCCGGTGTCGCTGTTGATGCCGGTGCCGCCGCCGACGCGCCCGCTTTCGGGTGTCACGCCGGGCGCCAGCTCGACCAATTGGCTGTAGGAGCGGCCGTTAAGCGGCAGCTCCTGCACTTGCTTGGTGCCGATCAGGTTCGAGACTTCGGCCGACTCGGTTTGCAGTTGGCCGCCCTCGGCGACGACGGTGACGCTTTCGGCGACGCCGCCGATTTCGAGCACGATCGGGAAATTCAGCTTGTCGTTGACGTTGAGTTGGATCCCGGTCGTTTTGGATTTCTTAAACCCGGGGGCTTCGACATCGAGCGTGTATTCGCCGATAGGCAGGCTGTTGAAGAAAAAGATGCCTTGGTTGGTGGTTTCGGTGGTTCGACTCGCTCCGGTACGGACGCTGCTTGCCGTTACCTTCGCGGCGGGAATGATAGCGCCGCTCGGATCGCTGACGCTGCCTGAGATATTGCCAGTGATCTCCTGGCCGGACAGGGGGCTGAGGGAAATACAAGTCCAAACAACGCCCCAAAATAGAAAAACACGACCCCAACCATAAGGGTGCATTTTCGACTCCTTGAGACGACACCCCATCTAAGCACCACCTCCCGGGCGGTAGCAAGACTTTAATGCCGGATATTCGTCTTTTAAATTACGCCCGGATTACCGGAAGACGCGGGCCTTTAGCGAGCCGAGGATTGCTCGATGGTCAGGAATTGGTCGGCTGTGACGTTCTGAGTGGTCTGCGAGGCGCCGTCGGGCCAATGGACCTCGATGGTATCGACCCGGGTGGCCGGCCCCAGGCCGAAATGCAGGCGCAGGTCGCTGGCCGAGAGATAGCTTCCGCCGGCGCGGACTTCATCCCACTGCTCCAGGCCGCCGGCGACGACCTTGACGCGGGCGCCCAGGGCGTCGCGATTGGGGCCCCGGCCGCGGCAGCGGATCGCGATCCAGTGGTTGCGATTGCCGCCGTCGTTGCGCAGCAGCAGCGGCTTTCCGTCGAGGTTATTGACGACCACGTCGATATCGCCATCGTTGTCGATGTCGCCGAAGGCGGCTCCGCGGCCGACCAGCGGGGCAGTCAGGGCAGAGCCCCCGGCGGCGGTCACTTCGGCGAAGGTTCCGTTGCCCCGGTTACGGTAGAGCAGTGCGCGCTGCTGGTAGCCGGCGCCGCCGGCGAGCCCGGCGACCTGCGGGTAGACGTGACCGTTGACGACCAACAGGTCGGGCCAGCCGTCGTTGTCGTAGTCGAAGAAGGCCGTGCCCCAGCCTACGTAGGGCAGCGTGCCGGGGGCGGCCTTCGAAGCCAGCGATTCGTCGCTGAACTCCAGCGGACCATCATGGCGGTAGAGCGCATTGTATTCGTCGGAGAAGTTAGCGACAAACAGCGCCAGGCGGCCGGTGTGCAGGTAGTCCCCGACGGCGATGCCCATCGAGCCCTGCTCCTGGCCGTCTTCGCCCACGGCCACGCCGGCCTCGTAGCCCATCTCGGAAAACGTGCCGTCGTGGTTGTTGCGATAGAGGAAGTTGGGGCCGGTGTCGTTGGCGACGTAAAGGTCGGGCCAACCGTCGGCGTCGATGTCGCTCCAGACCACGCCGAGCCCGTAACGCCCCGCGTTGTCGGCCACCCCGGCTTGGCGGCCGACGTCGGCGAACTTTCCGCCGCCGATGGCGTGGAAGAGCGAGTCACCGGCGCCGGGCAATCCGCGCGGGCCGCACTGCACCTCGATGCCCTTGTACTGGCAGAACTTGCCTTTGCCGAAGCTGGGCAAGTCCGACAGCTTGAAATCTACGTAATTCGCCACAAACAGGTCGAGTTGGCCGTCGCGATCATAGTCGCCGAAAGCCGCGCCCGACGACCAGCGCGTGTCGTCCACCCCCGCCGCGTCGGTGACGTCGGCAAAGGTGCCGTCGCCGCGGTTGCGGTAAAGGTGATTGGGGCCGAAGCAGGTGACGTAGAGATCCTGCCAGCCGTCGCCGTCGAAATCGGCCGCGGCGACGCCCATCGCCCAGCCGGGGTAGGCGAGGCCCGAGGCTTCGGTCACGTCGGTAAACGTGCCGTCCCGGTTGTTGCGGTAGAGCGCCCCGGGCGCGCCGTGGGGCTGATTCGCCGTAGCGACGGTGGGGGAATTGGTGAAGTAAATGTCGAGCCAGCCGTCGTTGTTGAAGTCGAAAAGCGCCACCCCGCCGCTCATCGACTCGACGATGTACTTCTTCTCGGGCGCGGCGGCATGCTGGAAACGGATGCCGGCTGCGGCGGTGATATCGGTGAAGGCGACAGGAATCCCGGCGGCTTTCCCGGCGGGCGGGGATTGCTGGGAAGAAAGCGGCAAGGAGGCCGCCGCCCAGGCGACGGCGCTGAGTATCAGAAAGTGAACATGAGAGACGCGCGTGCCCTCATTCTTGCTGATACACTACGGTACGCGCAACGGTCGTGCGAGCCATGCACGTCTACGATGTCATCGTCGTCGGTTCGGGAGCAAGCGGAGGCTGGGTCGCCAAGGAACTGACCGAAAAAGGCATCGAAGTTCTGATGCTCGAGGCCGGCCCGCCGCGGGTGCCCGCCCGCGATTTCAGCGAGCACGTCTGGCCCTATCAGTTGCGCTACCGCGGCTTCGGCAACCAGAAGCGGCTGCTCGATAACCAACCCATCCAGCGGCTCTGCTACGCCTGCGACGACTATAGCCGTCAGTTTTTCGTGGACGACCACGAGTGCCCCTACACCTTCCCGCCGGACAAGCCCTTTATGTGGATTCGCGGCCGGCAGATCGGCGGCCGTACCTACTGCTGGGCGCGCGTGAGCTACCGCTTCAGTGATTTCGAATTCAAGGCCGCCAGCCGCGACGGCTATGGGCAGGACTGGCCGATCAGCTACCGGGAAATCGCGCCGTACTACGACAAGGTGGAGAGCTTCATCGGCGTTAGCGGGAGCTACGAAAATCTGCCGCAGTTTCCCGACGGCAAGTTTCTGCCGCCGATGAACCTGACCTGCGGAGAGCTCTGGGCGAAGCCGAAGCTGGAACGGAAGTTTGGCTGGCGCATGATGCCGGATCGTACCGCCAATCTCACTGCCCCGCTGAACGGCCGCCCCGCATGCCACTATTGCGACCAATGCCAGCGCGGCTGTTATACAGCGTCGTATTTCAACAGCCCTTCGGTGACCTTGCCCGCGGCGGCCCGTACCGGCCGGCTGACCATCACCAGCGGCGCGGTCGTCAGCCATCTGCTGATGAATGACGAGGGTACCGCCGACGGCGTCGCCTACATCGACCGCACGACGCGGGCGGCCGGCGAGGCGCGCGCCAAGGTGGTTGTGCTGGCGGCGGGTTCACTCGAGTCGACGCGCATTCTGTTGAACTCGCGATCGCGGCGTTTCCCCGGCGGCGTCGGCAACGCTCACGGCGTTCTGGGCCATTACCTGATGGACCATTTCACCGTCGAGGGGGCTCGCGGGTTGATCCCGGAACTGCAGTCGTCGCGCCGCGAAGCCGAGGGACGCCCCTGCGGCACGATCATCCCCAAGTACGTCAATACCATCGCGGGGCACGAGAACAAGAATTTTCATCGCGGCTATTACTTTTTCGCGGGCGGCAGCCAGCAGTTGTATTCGCAAGCGTTTTCCAGGCGCGGCGTGGGCCGCGAGTTCCGGCGCCGGGTACGCGAGGACATTCCCTATACGTTTGGAATGTATGCGCAGGGCGAATGCCTGCCGCGCCACGACAACTTCGTCGCGCTCGACAAGGAGAAGAAGGACGCCTGGGGGATTCCGGTCCTCCATATCAGCGCCAGCTATGGCGAGAATGAGCGCAACATGGCCAAGGCGATGCGCGAGGATCTCGGCAACGCGCTCGACGCCTTGCGCCTCGCTGACCGCAAACCGCCGCAAGAGGGGCTGAATATTTTTGGGAAGAACATCCATGAATGCGGCACGGCGCGCATGGGGAACGACCCGAAGACCAGTGTATTGAACGCCCACAATCAGCTCCACGAGGCCAAGAACGTGTTCGTCACCGACTCGGCGGCATTTGTAACGCAGGGCTGCTCGGAGCCGACGTTGACGATCATGGCACTCTCCGCGCGAGCGGCGGATTACATCGCGGAGGAGTCGCGCAAAGGAAATCTTTGATGCCGCAGCCCGGAGAGGGCCTCCGGCCGCGGGCCGTGATTTTGAGAACGAACTGTGAATGACAACGAACATCGCCGCCGCGAAGACGAGCCCGACGCCGAGGTGACACGCCGCGAATGGCTGCTGCGGCTCGGTGAGGGTGGCGCCCTGATTGCGTTGAGCGGGGTGGATCTTGTTTCGGCGCAAACCACCGCCGACGCGGCCGCCCTTCCACCGGGCGTATGGCTGCCTTCTTACGAGCACATCAGCCATGCGTTGGCCAGCCGCGATCCGTTCGTGACCATTCCCGCGGGCTGCGAGATCGAGTACCGACAGGTTCCGGCCGATCCATTCGAGCCGCATTTTTTTTCGGCCGCGGAGTTTCCGACGTTGCGCCGCCTGATCGGACTGATCCTGGACGAACCGGCCGACGCCGCCGTGGTGATGGAGATCGCCGAATGGATCGACCTGCGCGTTTTCGAAGCGCCGGGTGTTCGCGAAGCCGCGCGGTCGATCGCGCCCGAGTATCGCATCGTGGCCGCCGCCTATCATGGTGAGGCGGAACTCGCGGAACTTGCGAAGACCGACCTGCCGGCCCTTTGCCGCGAAGGCCTCGCCTGGCTGGGCGCCGAGTCCCAGCGCCGCTTCCAAAAGCCGTTTAACGAATTGGAAGAGGCCAGCCAGTTGGCTATTCTGACCGCCGTCCTCGGAGACGCGAAAGCGTCCGCCGACACACCTGAGGGGCCCGCGGTCTCCACCGAGCCCGGCGGGCGCTTCCTTTCCTGGCTGAAGGAAATGGCGATCGACGGTTTCTACACTTCGCGCGCCGGGCTCGACGAACTCGACTACAAGGGAAACTCCTTTTACCCCAGCCCGCCGGGCTGCGACACCTTCCGCCAGAAATAAACTTACGGAGCAACTATGGGAAGCCTAACCCGCCGTCAATTTGCTGGTTCCTGCCTTGCGTTCGCCGCCGCCGCGGCTATGCCCAACCCGGAGTTCCCGACCGCCCCGCGCGACCGTCTCGCGGTAGCGTCCTATCCGTTTCGTGGATCGATCGACACGCCGGGCAACGAAAGCCGCGACCCGTCGCAGCCCGCCCTTGCGCTCAAGGATTTCGCCGCCATGGTGCGCGATCGGTTCGACATCCACAACATCGAGCCGCTCAGCTCGCACTTCCCGTCGACCGAGCCGGCATACCTCGCGGAGTTCCGCGAGGCCGTCGAGCAGGCCGGTTCGCACATCGTCAATATCCCCGTCGACATCGAGGCCAGTCTTTACGATCCCAACGCGATGCATCGCGCCGCGGCGATCGCCGAAGCCCGCCATTGGATCGATGTCGCGGCGGAGATCGGCTCGCCCAGCGTCCGCATCCATATCGCGCGCGCCGGCAACGCGCCACCCGATGTGGATCTTGCGGCAGAGAGCCTGCTGTCGGTTGCGGATTTTGCCACCGGGAAAGGTATCCTCGTGAACCTCGAAAACGACGACCTGGTGAGCGAAGACGCCTTCTTCATCGTCAAGGTGGTGGAGAAGGCAAACAACGCCGGCCTGTGGGCGCTGCCCGACTTCGGCAATTCCATGCTGAAAGGCGATCCCGATTTCGACTACAAGGCCGTTCAGGCCATGTTCGAGCACGCCTTCAATATTTCGCACGTCAAAGACTCCGAGGTGTATCGCAAGAAGCTCTATAAAGTGGATATGGGCAAGACCTTTGGTATCGCAAAAGCGGCCGGCTACCGAGGCTATTTTTCGATGGAGTGGGAAGGCGACGGCGGTCCTTATGAGGGTACCCAGCACCTGATTGAGGAAAGCCTCAAGTATCTCTGATCCACCAAGGACTCTTGCCGCTCGCTCCGGGCTGCCGCGGGCACCAGGCGGTCAAAGCGCGGTATAGCCGCCATCCACGGGAAGATTGACGCCGGTAATTAACCATCCCCCCTTTGTGGAAGAAATAGTCGGGAAGAAACCCCTGAGCCTTCGTCTCGCCATAGAGTGTGGCGTCGGGACCGACCGTTCCCTGTGGATGGAAGCGATGTTGATGATCGACCCGCCGGCCTGACGAGCCAGCTCCTCTCCGAAAGCGCGCGTCACCAGGAAAAGCCCGGTTGCGTTGATGTCCATACAGTGATGGAACGAAGTGGCGCTGTCGTGCCAACCGCTCATGGGGGTGCTTGTTTGCATGCCCTGCCGCCGTGCCCACACGCCAAAAGCAGCACGGTTTCCCGGATGAGCCGACGTTGAAGGCGCACGGGTGAGCCGACCCCTATAATGGATTCCGTGATCTGGCACGACCTACGGGATCCGCACGATCCGGAGTTGGACGCCTTGGCCGAGCGGTTTCATCTTCATCCGCTGCATGTCGAAGATTGCCGCCACGGGGGGCAGCGCGCCAAGGTCGAAGAGGGTGCAGACTATATTTTCGTCGTGCTCAAGGCGGTGCACATCACCGATGGCGGGGAGGTGCAGATATCAGATCTCGACATGTTCCTTGGCCATGAGTATCTGATTACGGTTCAGGGGGGCGAGTGCCCCACGCTGCGGGCGTACCTGGACCAGCTTCACGGCGCAGCCAATCCATCGCGTTCGGACCAACTTTTCCACAAGGTGATGGACGGCATCGTTGACGCCTACACACCGACGCTGGATTGGTTCAATGAGGCCATCGACGGCATTGAGGATATCGTTCTGGAAACGCCGTCTCCCGAGACGCTGCAGCGCATCTTTGCGGCCAAGCGCGGCTTGATCGAACTGCGGCGAGTGCTGGGTAACATGCGCGATGTCGCCAGTCACTTGCAGCGGCTGGAGACCGAATTGATTCAGCGGGACCTGTGGCCGTTTCTGCGGGACGTATACGATCACCTGGCGCGCAACCTGGACCTGGTCGAAATGGAGCGCGATCTTCTGACCGGGGCGATGGATATCTACCTATCGAGCGTCGCGAATCGTACGAACCAGGTGATGAAGGTGCTGACGGTGCTGGGAACGATCGCCCTTCCCGCTATCGTGATCTCGGGCTTTTACGGCATGAACACGAAGGGCCTGCCGTGGGTCGACTCCCCCCATGGCGCTGAGATGGCGGTCGGCCTGATGGTGGTCGCGACGGCGGCATTGCTCACGATGCTCAAGAAATTCGATTGGTTCTAGCAGGCCCTGTCCCACTTACCGTAGGATGCTCTTTCATGCCGCAGCTTGAGATGGACGGGCCGACGATCGACGAGCATCCCGCAAACCGGCAAAAGGCGACCTCGGTTCGTTGGCTGGTTCTGCTGCTCATTGCTCTCGCCTCCGCCGTTGCTTACCTGACGCGCCATTGCCTCGCGGTCCTGAATACCACGATTCAGCAAGACCTGCAGTTGAGCACCGAACAGATGGGCTGGATTCTCAGCGCCTACGCTATCGGATATTTCTTTTTTCAAGTGCCGACTGGCTGGCTGGGAACGCGCTTCGGGACGAGGGGCATTCTTGCCGGGCTGTGCGTGCTGTGGTCTGTGTTCACTGTCTGGAGCGCGGCTTCCTATTCGTTTGTGTCTTTGCTGGCGTCCCGTATCGCGTTTGGCGCGGCGCAAGCGGGGCTGGTGCCCAACTCGGCTCAGGCGCTCAACGACTGGTTACCGCTGAATCGCCGGGGATTCGGCAGCGCTACGATCGGCGCCGCAATGTCGGTCGGGGGCACGATCACCATGGGCGCCACGGCGACGCTGCTCGATCTGGGGCGGTTCTCGTGGCGCGAAGTACTGTTACTGTATTCGGTGGTCGGCATCGTTTGGGCGGCGGCTTTTATGTTTGCGTTTCGCACGAAGCCGGATGAGCACCCTTGGGTCAACGAGGCCGAGACGTTGCTGATCCGCGGCCGGGGGCATCCGGGGCGGCCAGACGACGACACTTCCGCCGCCGCCACCAGACACGCCGGTTCACGGCAGGCCTCGCAACCGGACGACAAGCCTGCGAGGGGTTGGGAACTTGCTGCGCATATGGGGCGCTCGGTGACGATGTGGGCGATCTGCCTGCAGTCGTTGTTCCGGGCCGCCGGCTACGGGCTATTTGTGACCTGGTTCCCGGCGTTTCTGGAAAAAGGATACGGCGTCACGCGGGAAAACGCCGGGCTGCTCACGATGTCGCCGCTGATCGCAGTGATTGTCGGGACCATGGTGGGCGGCACGGTGGTGGATTGGCTGCTGGGACGAACTAACAGCCGATCCATCAGCCGCTGCTGGGTTGGATTGGGCGCGCTCGGACTGTGCAGCTTGTTTACCCTTTCGGCCAGTTGGACTTCGTCGCCGGAGATGCTGGTCGCGGCGGTCGCAGTGGGGGCGATTTTCTCCGGCAGCGGCAATCCGGCGACCTGGGCGGCGACCATGGATATTGCGGGCCCCAACACGGCCATTGTGATGGCGGTGACGAACATGGCCGGCACGCTGGGCAGCATCGGTATCCCGATCGTAGTGGGCTACATGGTCGGCGACATCGAGCGCAGCGGCGGCGACTGGAACCAGGTGCTGTACCTGGTCGCGGGCATCTACGCGGCCGGGTCGCTGTGCTGGGTGTTTATCGATCCCAACCGCGAGATCACCGACACGGCGGGCTCTTGAACCGACAATTCCAACCGCTTGGAAGAGGCGTCGTTTGGGCGGGCCGCCCGGCCGGGCGAGAGGCGCGAAAGGGTCTATAATCCCCGTTACGATGTTGCTGAATCTGGCGTACCCGTTGTCGCACAAGACGCCCTTTTACAGCGGGCTGGCGGGTCCGCGGGTGGAGAGCCTGTATACGCTCGCGGCGGGGCACGACTGCAACTCTTACTACCTGACGACGAGCAATCACGCCGGCACCCATGTGGACGCGCCACGCCATTTCAACGCGTCGGGGCGCAGTATTGCCGAGTACGGACTCGATGAGCTCTTGTTTCGCAAGCCGGCGCTGGTGGATTGGCAGGTGGAGCCGGGCGGGTTGATCGACGCACCCAGCGTCGAGGCGATGCGAATCAAGCCGGAGGACTGCGACATTTTGCTGATTCGAACCGGCTTCGGACGGCTGCGGCGCGACGATCCCGCGGCCTATGTCGCTCGGGGTCCGGGGTTTGACCGCGGCGGCGCCGAGGCGATCTTGCGGCGGTGTCCTGCACTGCGCGTGCTCGGCGTGGACTTCATGTCGATCTCGGCTCTGGAGCATCAACGCGAGGGGGCTGAAGCGCACCGCGTCTTCCTGGGGTGCGCCGGATACAGCGAGCGCGAGGTGCTGTTGATTGAGGATATGTTTCTCTCCCCCGGGCTGACCGTACCCACGCAGGTTCGCATTGTCCCCTGGCTCGTCGAAGAGCTCGATAGCGCGCCGTGCTCGGTGTTGGCGGAAGTGAGCACGCCAGGAAGTTTACGATGACGGCAGAAGTGGTTCACGATCCCAGTCAGGTCGACTTTGAGCGGCCCGGCAAGGGGCACTATCAGCTTGCTTTTCATTTGGATTCGGCCTGGGGCTATTCGCTGGTCCCGCTCACTGTCGTTAATGGGACTCGCAGCGGCCCGCAACCGCCTGGAATCGTCCTGTTCGGTGGCACGCACGGCAACGAATATGAGGGGCAAGTTGCGGTCAAGCGGCTGTGCGCCGATCTCGATCCGGAAAAGCTGCGTGGGCGCGTGATCCTGATCCCGCAGCTCAGCGAAAGCGCATGCGTCGCGGGCACGCGTTGCTCTCCGCTCGACGGCGTGAACATGAACCGCGCGTTTCCGGGCGCCCAGCGCGGGACGCTTTCGTCGCGCATCGCGCATTTTGTGACGAGCCGCATCTTTCCGCAGGTCGAGGTGGTGCTCGATTTTCATTCTGGGGGCCGCGAGGCGGTTTTTCCGCTGTGCACTTCGGTTCATCCCGTCGGCGACGCAAAGCAGCGCGCGGAGATGGCTGCGGTGGCCAAGTGCTTCGATACGCCGTTCGTGTTCGTCTACAGCAGCGAGATGGCTTCGGGGCTGCTCACCGACGAGGCCGAGCACGCCGGTAAGATCGCTCTCGGCGGGGAATTTGGCGCGGGCGAGACCGTCAATCCCGCCGGAGTCCGGCACATCTATGAGGGCTCGATGAACGTTTTGCGGAGGTACGGGCATCTCGACGGCGAGTTTGTTCCGGTCGATGCCAAGCGCGGCAGGCCGCCGCGTTTTGTGTCCGCGCCGCATCTGCCCGACTATATACCGACGCCGCGCGACGGGGTTTGGGAAGCGCTGGTCCGTCCGGGCGACGAAGTGGCGGAAAACGAGTTGCTGGGCCGCATTCACGATTTCAGCGACCATAGCTCGACGCCGCTCGACGTTCGCGCCCATCGGAGCGGCGTGGTCATCGCGCTTTACAACGCGGCCGTTTGCCGCAAGGGCTTGACGTTGTTTGTGATCGCCCAGGAAGTCGGTGAGCAGGGATGAAGATCCGCGACGTCGAAGTGCTGGTTCTGAAGTCGCCGGGCCTGTACAACCGTCCCGAAAGCGGCGAGGAGCCGCAGGGGCCGACCTGGATGGGCGTCGTCAAAGTGACGACCGATGAGGGTTTGACCGGCTATTCCGACATGGAGACTTCGGCCAGCGTGGCGAAGGCGGTGGTCGAGGCGCCGCAGTGGAGCGAAGGGCAGGACCAGTGTTTCGACGGATTGCGCTCGCTGCTGGTCGGCGAGAACCCTCTCGAAGTCGAACGGCTCTGGTACAAGATGTATCGCGGCAGCATCTACTACGGCCGCCGCGGGGCCGCGATCCAGGCGATGTCGGCGATTGACATCGCGTTGTGGGACATCTGCGGAAAGTTCTATGGCCAGCCCATCCACGTGTTGCTGGGAGGGAAGTGGCGCGATCGCGTCCCGGCCTATGCGAGCACGCTGTTTCGGCCGACGCCGGAAGCGATGCGCGAGGCGGCCCGGCGTTATATCGCTGAGGGCTTTCGCGCGGTGAAGTTCGGCTGGGGCGTTTTTGGCGAGGATGCGGCTCGAGACCTGCGACTGGTTGAAGCCGCGCGCGAAGAGCTTGGGTCCGGCCGCGACTTGATGATCGACACGGGCTGGTTCGTCGAGCGGACGGCTAAGGAGGCGATTCGCCTGGCGGAAGCGCTCGAGCCGTTTGATCCTTTTTTTATTGAAGAGCTGCTGCATCCCGAGGACTATGACGGCTACCAGCGCCTCGCGCGCGAGAGCCAAGGCGCGCATTGCCTGCGGCGAGCAGGAAGCCACGGAGTGGGGGTTCCAGGAGCTCATCGAGCGGGCTCGGATCGACGTTGTACAGCCGGACTTGACGCGCTGTGGCGGGCTGACCGTCGGACGAAAGATTGTGCACATGGCCGAGCGCGCCAACGTCCTGGTGATCCCGCACTCGTGGTGCTCCGATCTGCTGACGGCGGCGTCTTTGCACCTGGTTGCGTTTCAGCGACGCGGTCCGTACGTCGAGTTCAATACGTCACAGGGCCCGCTGAGCCGGCAGATGGCGAAAAACCCTCTGGCTCTGGAGGCGGACGGGTGCTTGCGCGTGCCGCTGGGGCCGGGGCTGGGCGTTGAGGTGGATGAGGAGATCCTGGCGCGGTATCGGGTGGCGTAGGCAGGCTATCGCGCTTCGTGGCGGGGTTGGGGCCTTTCCGGAGAGGCGATTTCTTATCAAAGCGGTCCACGCCCGGAATGCTGCCTGTTTGGAAAGCCGCAGGTCTCGTCGAGCCCTGCGCTACGAGGCCTTGTGGATGATTGGGCTATCTTGGGTAACCGCTCGCCTCACGCATCGGGTTTCGAATCGTCCGCGACAGAGCCTTCAGAGCACGCCATATTTCTTGTAGACATCGCGCAGGTAGCGGCCCTGCTTCAATTCCTCGCGGCTGCTGTTTTCGCGGCTGGCTTTGTCGGACGCCAGGCGCACGGTTTGCTGGACGGCGGCGGAAGGGACCACGACCACTCCATCGCGGTCGGCGACGACTAGATCGCCCGGCCGCACGATGACTTCGGCGCATTCGACCGCTACGTTGTAGGCGACCACAACGCCGCGTCCTCGCGAATCGATCGGCTTCACGCCGGCGGCCACCACAGGGAACCCCAGCGCGTTGATCTTGTCGACATCGCGGACGAGCCCGTCGATCACCGCCCCGCGCGCTCCGCGGGCTTTTGCCGCCGTGGAGAGAAGTTCCCCCCAGGGGGCGTTTCGTTTCGACTGGCCGGTTCCGACGACGGCGACTTCTCCAGGGAGCATACTGTCAATCGCTTCGATCTCGAGGCTGTAGGGATCGTCCGACTCCTCGAAGACGTCCATGCAGGAGATCGTGCGGGCCCAACCGGCAAACACAGAGCCAGTATCGAGCGCGCGCAGGTATTCGCGCATCGCCTGGTTGCGGAAGCCCAGATCGTCGAGCGCGTCGGAGAGCACGGCCGTGTAGAGGTTGGTCGAAATGTGGTCGAACAACTCGACGTCTTCGGAGCGGGAACTGCGGTCTGTCCGGTCTTCGGCTTCCGGCGTCGTGGCCGGTTGTTCGGTTGCTTTGCCGGGGTTATTCATTCGTCATGCACCTTCGGAAGCGCTCAGAATCACGAGCGCGAGAATTCCGACACCAATTCCTGCCGCCCCAGACCCCTGCGGGGCCGCTTGCAGCGCGTCGCCAGCCAGTAGCTTCGCCTCGTTGTATTCTTGTCCATCCACAACGGGACCATCGACACGGGAATGAACAGCCAGGGCGACTAGGCTCCATCTTCCCACGAGTTGGCCGTAAAGGACGATCGAGCCCAGCGTCGGTATGCCGGCCGAAGGGTTGATCCCCAGCCGGTTTGTGGCAATACTCCCGTGGCGGACGCCCGCCTGAAAGGCATAGATGGCGTCGATCAATGCTCGTAAGATTGGGGGAATCCGGAGTCGATCGAATCCAGGAGGAAACCATGCCCGAGCCGCGCGCATCAGATCCTTGGTTTCGCGCTGAGCGATGGCACGCCCTTGAAGTCCGTTGCAATTCAGGTCGACAACGAACCCTGGCAAAAAGCCACACTCGCTTCCACCAATACCCGATATTCGTGGAAACTGTTCACCTATCGATGGGAAGGCGCCACGCCGGGCGAACATACCCTGGTTTCGCGCGCCACCGATGCCGAAGGCGCCGTGCAACCCACAGCGGCCGAGCTGGTGCGCAAGAAAACATTCCTCGAAGACAACGCGCAGTTTCCCCGCAAAGTCTTGATCGTATAGGTCGGCCTTCGGCCAGGCCGGCCTCGCCCTATTCGCGACTTGAGGACATCCCGTGGCTGCCGCCGATCGATCGCTGACGATGACGCGGCTCCTCAGATGCTGAAGGGAAAGAGTACGGCAGCGCCGCCCCCGAGGCTACTTCCTGCCGAATACCAGAAACCACCTTTTACCCGGAAACAGATCGGCATGCTCTTCGACCAGCTCGAACCCGGCGTCGGACATCCATTGAAGAATCTCGCCGCGTCCCACTAACAACTCCGGCTGATTCCTGTGCGGCGTATCCGGGTCGCTCTTGTCCATTTCGACAATCGCGATCCGCCCCGTGCTTTTCACATACCCGCCCAGCGCCTGCAGGTACGCCTCGCGATGCGCTATATGGTGTAGCACGTCATTGATAAAGGCCAGGTCGACTTCCCGCGTCGGCAGTTTGGGGTCATCGAACTCGCCGAGAACCGTCTGGACGTTCTGGATGCCCTCGTCTTGGTCGCGCTTGTTGATGTAGTCCAGCAGACCCTGCTCAATGTCCACTGCGTATACTTTGCCCGCCGGAGTCACAGCTTTCGCCAGCGGGCGGGTGAAGATCCCCGATCCGGCGCCGATGTCGGCCACAACCATTCCGGGGTGCAAGGAAAGCATCGACAGTACCTCGTCGATCTTCTGTCCGGCGATGCGGTGAGGTCCTTCGAGCGCGGCTACCCATTCCTCCGCTTTTCGCGCTGCCAGTTGCGCTCCAGACCCGCTCACGCTGCCGGCTAGCATCATGACGAGCAGGTAGCCGGCCGATAGATGACTTCTTCGCAATTTCGAGTAGCCCACAACAAAACCGAATGCGTTCACCCGGGCGAACATCGTGTGATGCGTCATGATCCAGCCTCGTTCTTTGGGCCGAGCGATGCCTGCGTCGGTTGGCTGACGCCGGGCGGCTTTCCAGGGCCCAATCGCAGCTCTCGGGACGGATAGGCCAAACCCACTGCAGTCTACTACAACTTGCCTTGCGAGAAAACGTGGAGTTGGCGGGACGCCTCGTTCTCATCCTGCGGTCAAATTGTCAGAGTCGGATCAGACGTAACTGGGCCCCAAACATGAGCCGGGGTGCACGATGAGAGGAGGGAGTGAGGCATTGATCCTTCAGGACTTGGCCGTAGGCCGGAGGTCCCGAACATGCCGAACACTCCGATGCCTGGAACCCCTCCTGCCCGGGAGAGAATCCACCACCTGGAAGAGCCCGATTTTTCCCAGCCGCTGCTCCAAATCGCGCTAGATCGCCAGTCGCCCCTGCTGGAGCGGCTGCGCTGCCTCTATGGAGCAAACACGGCTCAGCGAACATTGCCGGAATTGCTGCGATCGATGAAGGTCCCCTATGCGCACAAGCCCCCGCAACTGCGTGAAGCGGAGGCCGGCTTCGAGCCGCATCATCGCTTTACGCAACGCGACGTCCTGCTGATCGCCTATGGCGACTCCATTCACGGCCAGGGACAAACCGGCCTGTCGGCGCTGGCTTCCTTCCTCGATCTCATCCAGCATCGGACACGCCTGTTCAGCACGCTGCATGTGCTGCCCTTCTTTCCCTACAGCTCAGACCGCGGCTTTTCCATCACCGATTTCCGGGTGGTTAGCAAGGATTTGGGGAGTTGGGAAGACATCAATCGCTTGGGCGAATCGTACCGCATGATGTTCGACGGTGTCGTGAATCATGCTTCCTCGAAGAGCATGGCCTTTCGCGAGATGCTGAGCGGCAATCCGGACTATCGGGACTTCGCGGTGTCGTTCAAGTCGGAGAAGGAATTCTCGCCGGAGCATCGCAAGCTCTTGCGCTGCCCACGGACATCGGACGTTTTGACCCAATACGGTTCCCTCGACGGGCCGGTTTGGGGGTGGACGACATTCTCGCCGGACCAGATTGACCTCAACTACAAGAACCCGAAGGTCCTGCTGAACGTCATCGACACGTTGTTGTTCTACGTCTGGCACGGCGCGGACCTGCTGCGTCTGGACGCGGTGACTTACCTGTGGGACGAGTTAGGAACCTCGGGAGCGAGCCTTTCCCAAACATCGCGGCGCCGAGCGTCGCGCTGGTTACCGAGACCAACGTCCCACACAACGAAAACGCCTCCTACTTCGGCGATAGCGCCGACGAAGGGCAAATGGTATATAACTTCGCCCTGCCGCCTCTGGCGGACCCTAGTGCGAATAGTAGGCGGCATTCTCCTCGGCGAAGGACGCGAACTCCGCCGGCAAGTCGTCGAGCGCGAAGACGGAATTGGTTGGACAAACCGGTATACAGGCTCCGCAATCGATACAGGCTTCGGGATCAACGAAAAGATGGCGTGCACCGTCAAACTCCGACTCGTCTTTCTTCGGATGAATGCAGTCGACCGGACAAGCGTCCACGCAGAGCTCATCCTTGGTGCAGGTGTCGATGATGACGTATGCCATAGGGTCCTCCAAGGCGAGAATAACCATCCTAGAGACAGCGCACAATGACCTTCGTTCATCATGCGGTTCTGCGATAGGCGGCAGCAGGCTCCAGCAGTCCCATCGCTCGGAATGCGGCCACCATCTGCTCTCCCTTTTCCTTCTCGACCGGCAAGATCGGAGCCTTGGGGTAGCCGGCATCCACGCCCCGGGCGCGCAGCGCGTAGTAGCAGGCGGCGTTAGTCGACGACGGGATATGCAGAATCTGTCGAGCGCGATTGACTCGTAGTTGTAGTTGCGCCGCCTTGTCATAGTCTCTCTTCTGAAAGGCTTCCCACAGCGCGACAGTCAACTCGGGGAAGGCATTGGCCAGACCACAGACCGCGCCGACGGCGCCGATCATCCAACAAGGCAGAGCCAGAGCCTCCGAGCCCACCAGCAGGCGAAACTTCGGCCGGTCTTCCAGAGCCAGAACGAAGTGTGAGAAGTCGATGAAGCTGAAGCTGCTGTCCTTGATCCCAGCTACTCCTACATCGGCGAGCCGACGCAAGAAGGCGGGAGCCACCTCAAAGCCCGATGTTTTCGGGTTGTTGTAGATGTACACCGGCACGTCGACCGCTTCCACCAGACGCCGGAAATGCTCCAGCACGGCGCGTTCGTCATGGTGATGGTAATAGGGCGGGATCGCGCCGATGCAGTCCGCTCCTACAGCCGCGGCATGCTGGCCCAGTTCGATCGACAGCGTCGTTGAGGCCGATCCAACGTGGGCGATGACCGCAATGCGGCCCTTGGCTTGGTCGGCCACGATTTCATGGACTCTGCGGCGCTCGTTGGCGGTCATGATCGGACCCGAACCGTAAGTTCCGCAGATGAACACACCATGAGATCCATTCCGGATCTGAAACTCCACCAACTCTCGCAGACCTTTCTCGTAGACATCCCCTTCGACGGTAAAAGGCGTCGTCAGAGGCGGGATGATTCCTGTCGGCTCGCTTCGCATTACACACCTCCGGTGTGGCTAGGGCTAACCCCTGACAAGTTGCAATCCCTTTTCCAGTAGATCCCGATCGGCTCGGGTGTACAGGTTTTCTACAGTCGCCTTCTCGCCGGCGCCATTTCGGCCACGAGATCCATCAACCGCCAAGCGCACTCTGGGCAGTTTGGCTGGCGCGGCCTCCACGTTCTGCTAGCTCGACCCGCGCAGCGCCCTGCAGTGGCTCAGATCGCTCGGTGGACCTGGGGGCAATCACCCAACCAGCCAGGCTCCCAGGCCGGCCTGAAGGGCTCCTGTTTGTGGCTCTTGGCGGAACCTGGATTGCAGGGGTAGAAGTCGAGGCGCTCCAGGCGCCACGACAGGGCGTTCCGGTCGCCAAGCCTTTACGGGCATCCTGGCGGTTGGGGGTTCGGCGGAAGGGAGGTGAGCATGTCGGAAACCGAGCACCTGCGCATCTTGACATCAGCGTGTTGCACAAGCCATCAGTGTGAGAAAGCCATCGCAGCGATGGAGCAACTGCTTGTATCCAACCCGGCTGCCGCTGCGATTCACTATCAGCTCGGGATCTGCTACAGCGGAGCCTGCCGGTCGCACTCCCTCATCATTCCTGACTTCGCGATCGAACACTTTCGTTCCGCGCTACGTCATGCCGGCCCTTCAGCCGCTCCCGTGAAACGAGCGCAGATTTTGGATGCTCTCGGCAATGCCTACACGTACTCCCGAGCGATTGCACCGAAGGCCCGTGTCCTGGCGGCTATCGAATGTGCGCGGCGAGCCGCCGATTTGTATCTCGCGGCAGGCAGGCTCGACGACTGGGCGCGCGCGGAAAACAACCTGGGTCTGTCCAATTGCGAGCTTGCCGAGAAGGGCTTGCCGGAGAAGTGGAAGGACGCCATCGACCATTTCGAGAACGCGCTGTGCATTCGCAGGCGTGAGAGGGAACCGGAACAGTATGCCGCCACGCTGCAAAATCTTGGGACAGCCTACCGGGCGCTGCCTGAGGGCGACCGGGCGGGCAATATCCGCAAGGCCATCGGCTGCTATCGCTGCGCGTTGCAGATCTATAGCGCTCGGATATTTCCGCTCGAAAACGCGGGTCTGCACAACAACCTCGGGAACGCCTTTCTTACTCTCCCGGGCATGAGTCAACCAGCAAAAAACCGCCATATCCGGCTAGCTCTGCGGCATTTTGAACGGGCCCTGAAGACACGTACCCGAGCCGATCATCCGTGCGACTATGCGGAAACACAACTCAACCGGGGCCAGGCCCTTCTGGCGCTGAAAGACGGAAACGAGCAAAGCCATTCGAAACAGGCCATGGCATGCTTCCAGGAAGCGGCACTCTGTTTTCACAAGTGCGGCAACGATGCCAACGCAGCCGTGGCCCAACAGCGGTTGCGCTGGGCGACCGGCTGTCTCGCCGAAATTCAGATGGCCGACGAGCCCGCCGCCTGACACGCTGACAGCCGAGTGCGCTCCTTCTGAGTCTCCTCCGTTCCTGGGCGCCGCCGGGGTGCCTGCCAACCAACGATCGAAGGTAGCTTCCACCGCGGGAGGCTTGCGATGCGTAAACTTCGTTTCACTAGGGTCCCCTTCTCCCTGGAGGTAGTTTTTCCGTGGCTTGGCCGGCTCTTCGCCGCGCTGTTGTTCGTTTTCTGGGGCGGTTTCTTTTTCGAGCACCTGTGTGAATGGTTCCCGCAACCAGCAACCGGTTTTCCGCCGACGTGGGTCTGGATCGGCCAAGGGTTTCATCTGGCGATGGTGGTTGGCCTGGGTTTGATGCTCCGGTGGCGAAGGGCGGGTTCCCTGTTGACGATAGCGGGGAGCGCCGGGTTTGCCCTCACTGTCGGTGAGTGGGCCGTGCTACGGCTGGTTTTGGTCAACGTTGTCCCGTTGATCTGTTTCGCCCTCGGCCGGCCGCGCACAAGCTCGCTCGATCCTGCATCGAGCCGGTAGCGGGGTCAACCCGACCACACCCCCTGAAAGGAAAGGGTCGACCCAACGCAATGGCCACGGGCCTGGGAGTGAGCCGGGGCGGCAGAAGGCTCAAGACCCCAGGTACGACTGCCCATCCCTACCGGCAACCGCCACCTGCCAGAAGAAAGTCGCCCGTTTCCCACCGCCCGGCCGGGCTTGGTGGCGTTTTACGCCATTCCGTAGGCACTCACACTTCCGTCTGTCGAGCCGAATCTGCTAGCGGTGTTGTGGCGCAATCGGGCGATTTCGCCCACCCTCTTGCGAGCCGGCGTAGAGTCCTCAGCGCAAGGTTGCGATGTGCGCTTCGGAAGCCGCGCTAGGCGGATTCCATCAGATCCTCCCAAGTTACCCGCCTGCCACTCTCGATCGCCATGCGTCCCAGCAGCGACGTCAGTGTGCTTTCCGCCGCGCTGAGCGCTTCGTTGCCCGGCTGGCCGTCGACGACCCGATCCACGAAGAGCTTGACGGCATCGATGGTGACATCCCGTTGGCTGTCCACACGTTGGATGTTATCTCGCCCGCGGAACCACTCATAGTATTGCCGGGTTACGGTCAACACCCCTTCGGTGCCGAACACCTGTTCCTTGACGTCCCAATAGTTTTTGACGCCAAGCTGCGTGGCGTTGAGGTAGCCGGGCAAACCGCCGGGATATTCGTAGAGCAAGCTGAGATGATCCATGTTGTCGCCGTAGGCCCGCTTGCGACGGCCCCCCTGGCCCGTGGCCGCGGTCGGGTGCGCCTGGGCCCACCAGTTCAACACGTCCACGCCGTGACAATCCTGCTCCACGATGAAGTCGCCGGAGTACTGTTTCCACGCCCCCCAGTGGCGAATCTTTTCCTGCTCCGGGGGATACGGGGATTGGAACGGCGTCAGCCTCGCGCCGCCCAGCAGCCAGTCGCTGCGAATCATCAGCGTCTCGCCGTTGTCTCCCGAGCGCAGAATCTTTAGCGCCTCCAGATACTCGGGGCTGTGACGCTGTTGAAAGCCGAAGGCAATGTTGCGGGAGGGTTCGGCACGCTTGGCCGCGGCGATCAGCCGTTTGACGCCGGCCACGTCGGCTCCGGCCGGTTTTTCGCAATAGATATGTTTTTTGGCGTTGACCGCCGCCTCGAAATGCTCGGGATGGAGAAAGACCGGCGTGGCGATCAAGACCGCGTCAATCTCGCGGGAGGCGAGCAGCTCTTTGTAGTCTTTGTAGACCTTCGCGTTGTTGGCAGTGGGAATCTGAGTCTTGGCTTCGTCGATGCGATCGGGGTAGATATCGCAGATCGCGGCCAACCGCACGCGCGGATCGTCGGCGAAATAGGAGCCGACGTGGCGGCCGCGTCCGCCGGTGCCGATGATGCCCAGCGATACGGCCGAGTTGGCCTTCGCTCGCAGTGCCGTTTGGGCCGACATCGACGCCAGGCCCGCGGAGGCCCCCGTTAGCAGACTTCTGCGTGTGATGGGTTGCATGGTCCCTCCTTCCTATGGCGGTCGGGATAGCACTTCGGCTGCCAACCCCGTCCGGTGCACAGGACCAAGGCAACATTGCCGGGTCGGGAAGCCAGGACGCCGCATCAACGCGCGGGCTTCTCGATCCGCCAGCCTTCTCGGGCGCGCACCCGATAGTCTCGGCGGGCGTCGTCGACGAGGTCGAATGCCTCGACCTTCAACTTGTGGAAGCCGGGCTCCAGGGGCGCCGGGCGCTCGTACGTCACGGTGTATTGACGGTCTAGCGTCCTCATCGTGTCCCGCATCGAATCCGCGTAGTCGGCTTCGCAACTGGGGCAGAACCATCTGCCGCCGCTTTGCTGCGCGAGCATGCGAATCAGCATTTCCCCCTGCTGCAAATCCGGCAGATCCGGCGTCCAGTTCTGCTCCGCGTTCTGCCGCGGGCCGGACCCGGTCGCGAATCCGTACACCTGAACGTTTTCCGCTTCGACCTGATTTGCCAGTTCGCCCAAGGTGTGTCGGCTGAACGCGTCATAACCCACGCCGATGAAAATCAGCACACGGCGGCCGGGCAATGATCGCATCGCCTCCAACACGCGATAGATCGAATCGTACGTGTCGGTCCTGCCCCATGCCGACTGCTCGACGCCGGCGAAGGCTGCCCGGATCCGGCCGATCTCGCGGGTCAGGCTCTGTTCCACCACCGGCTCCCGCTCGTAGGTGACCAAGGCGTAGGAGTGTCCTTTCTCTTCAGGAGCGGTCCGCAGAAAACCCCGCATAGCGCTGCGCACATCGTTGAGGAACCGCCACGAGTGAAGACTGTTCTCGATCAGCAGGACGACCGACGCCGGCCCAGCCACCTCAGCCGAGACCACTTCGCGCGGCTCCCCATCTTCGAAGACGCGAAAGTTTCGCGCCGACAGCCCGGGCACCCCGCTGCCCCGGTACTCGACCGAGACCTCCATCACGACGATGGACTCGTCGGTGGCCCCGACTTGGATATCCGGTTCTTTTGCCGGTCCCGGCGCGGCAAGCAGAACTGTTAGCAGCGCCAGCCCGCTCTGTTGGAGACGATTCATCTCTCCACCTCCTTGCAGGAGAAATTGCAATCTTCGAACCGTCCTGTTCCCGGCAGGCAGCCGCCGCCGAATCCGCAACTCACGGCCGCTGCCGGTGGTTGGCATGCATCGCCTGCGGGCCGCCGCAAAGCCGCCTCTTGGCTGATATGCCGCTCGCCCTGGGGCCCTAGACCCGGACCGCCCGCCTAGTCAAGATTGCCAATGCTTTGGTGAAGACCGGCTTCCAGCTTCTGCGGCAGCAGATCAACAGCTTCTATGCGGGCAACAACGGCCGCAGTGGGCTGATGGAGTTCAATGGCCAATACACCAGCGGCCCGGGATCGAACGGACTTGCGGATGCTGACTTCTTCCTGGGCGCTCCGTTCCGGCTCGGCCGGGGCGTCAACACCGGCACCTGGGGGCACCGCAAGAACATCGTCGGTGCCTACTTCCAGGACGACTGGCGCGCCACCGACACCCTGACTCTGAACCTCGGCATGCGGTGGGAATACCATAGACCGCTCTACGAGGTGAAAGACCGCCAGTCCAACTTCGAACCGTTCACCGGCAAGCTGCTCTTGGCTGGCCAGGACGGCAATAGCCGCGCTCTTTACAACGGCTATTGGAAAGACTTCCAGCCGCGCGTCGGGTTTGCTTGGACGCCGGGCTTCCTCGAGGGCGGCAAGACGGTACTGCGCGGGGCCTACACCATCTCCTCATTCATGGAAGGCACGGGCACCAATCTGCGCCTCCCGCTCAACCCGCCGTTCAACGTCGAGTTCGAGACGCTCTACGACAAGGGCGACGCGCTGCTCGTTCCGCAGTCCAGCATTTCGCAGGGCCTCACGGTCCTGCAGGCGCTCGATCCGTTCAAGGGCGTCAACATCCGGCTCTGGGATCCGAACGTGCGGCCGGCCAACGTGCAGCAATGGAGCTTGATCGTCGAGCGCCAGCTGCCGCAGGATACGGTCGTGACGGTCGGCTATGTAGGCCAGCACGGCACGCATCTGGTCGTACCGATGCCCTACTACCAATACCGGCTGCTTTCCGATGGAACCACGCAGCCAAGCGGCTACCTCTCGGGGAACCCGCAGCTTTCCGCGATCGCGCAGATCTCGGGCACCGAGTCCAACGGCAACCAGCGCTATGACTCTCTGCAAGTCACGGCGCGCCGACGGCTGAGCTCGGGATTCGAATACCAACTCGCTTATACCTACTCGAAAGGCATGAGCGACGCCATCGGCTACTACGGCGAGGGCGGCCAGGCCGGTTCACAATCCGCCTACTGGCAATATCTGTTTGACCGCCCCGCGGAGTGGGGTCCGACCTACTTCGACGTCACTCACCTGTTCACCTACAGCTACGTTTATGAACTGCCGTTCGGACGCAACCGCGCCTTCGGCTCCAACTGGAATCCGGTGTTGAACGGGGTTCTGGGAGGCTGGCAGATGGGCGGCATGACACTCCGCGGCGGCTTCCCGTGGACGATCCGTGCGACCGATGTCAGCGGCACACGCTCCCGCGGCGCGCGGGCTGACCACGTTGGAAACGACAATGTCATCGGCGATGTCGGGCCCGGCACAAAGTGGTTCGATACGACCGCCTACCGCGCACCCGTCACCGGCACCCTCGGCAACGCGGGCGTCGGCACCGTGCGCGGCCCGGGTCTGACGAATTTCGACCTCTCACTTCAGAAGAGCTGCACCGTCAAGGAAGCGCAGCGGCTGGAGTTCCGGGCCGAGTTCTTTAACCTGACCAACACGCCGGCGTTCAACGCGGCGCAACGTACCGTCAACAGCGCTACCTTTGGCGAGATCACTTCCGGCCAGGGTGAGCGCAATATTCAGTTTGCTCTGAAGTTCTACTTCTAGCTTGCAACTTGCGCGGGCCGGTTCATACGAACCGGCCCGCATTTTTGCCCTGCGGGCGCGCCTTACCTGCCAAACACGAAACAGAGCGTCGAGACCACAGACCGCCGTGGCGTGGATCGTAGCGCGCTGCCGGCGTTCGCAGTACAAGTTCGGCGTAATTGAACACAAGGCAGGCTTGCTCGGGGGAAGGGCACGCCTGGGACCTGGCGCGCGCCGTCATTCTCCGCAGAGGGAACCGCAAGCCGGCAGGCCGGCGACCCGTCTATTCGCTCGCTGCCCACGCGACCAGCCCCAGGCGAGCTGGCAAGAGCAAGTCCGGATGCGACGGCAGCACGCGGACGGTGTACCCGTGAGGCCCGCTTTCGCAGCACACCGCTATGGAGGCTTCAAAGCCATAGGTGCCGGCGCTTTGCCGGTTCGCCGGCGTCATCACGGCCACCTTGGCATTGACGATTTCGCCATTCGGATCGAGCCGGCCCCAGCAGAGATGGACACAGACGTCTTTGGGCGCCAGTTCGCCGAGGTGAATGTGGGCGGAGGCGCTGATTTGATTGCCGACGGCTACCCCCTGCAACGGTCCCGGGTCGACGGCCTCCACCCGCACATGACGCCACTGGCCGCGGATCCAATCGATCCAGCCGGAAAGCGCCACCGCTCGCCCGGCCCCCTCTGCCGCCAGGTCCCGGTAGCGGCGGTCGGCTCCCAGATAGCAGGAATCCGTGTATTCCTGAACCATACGATGTGTATTGAAGAGGTGGCACAGCGTGGCAATCGACTTTTTTTGCAGCGCGATCCAGCCGCGCGGCAGGCCTTCGGCCCCGCGCTTGTAGTAGGTCGGGATCACGTCATGCTCCAGCAGCTCATATAGCGCTTCGGCCTCAATCTGATCCTGATAGTCGCGGTTGTCGTAGTTCTCTCCCTGGCCGATCGCCCAGCCGGGCCGGATGTCGGAGGACTCTCCCATCCTCCAGGCTTCGTCCCACCAGCCGTCCAACGTACTCAGATTCAAAGCTCCGTTGGCCGCCGCCTTCATGCCGCTGGTGCCGCTGGCTTCCAGGGGACGCAGCGGCGTGTTCAGCCAGACATCGACCCCCTGCACCATGTAGCGCGCCACGGCCATATCGTGGTCTTCGAGAAACACCAGTTTGCGGCGGAACTCCGTTTCGCGCGCCAGGCTGACAACTTGGCGGATCAGTTCCTTGCCTTCGTTATCCTGCGGATGCGCCTTGCCGGCATAGATGATCTGGGCGGGATGCTGCGGGTCGTTCAGCAGTCGAGCCAGGCGCTGCGGGTCGCGCAACAGCAGCGTGGCGCGCTTGTAGGTCGCAAACCGTCGCGCGAAGCCGATCGTCAGCGCGCCGGAGTCCAAAACTTCGTTGGCGGCTTGGATGTCGGCCGACGGCGCGCCGCGGCGCTGCAACTGCGCCCGCAAACGGCGGCGCGTGAACGCGACCAGACGCTGCCGGCGGAGTTCGTGAACACGCCAGAGCTCCTCGGCGGGAATCGCCTCGACGCGCTGCCAGCGGACGCGGTCCGTCGGCTCCTCGGGCCAATTGGGGCCGAGGTAGCGGTCGTAGAGCCGGTTCATCTCGAGAGAAATCCAGGAGCGGAAGTGAACGCCGTTGGTAATGTGGCCGATGGGTGTTTCGTCGCTGGGGATCGCCGGCCAGACGTTCTGCCACATGTCGCGGCTGACCTGGCCGTGCAGCGCGCTCACGCCGTTGCTCGAGGCCGCCAGCCGCAGCGCCAGAACGGTCATGCAGAACGGCTCATTCTCATCCTCGGCGTTGCGTCTGCCCAGCGCCAGAAAATCGTTTCGCGACAGGCCCAGAGCCTGGCGGTAGTCCCCGAAATAGCGCTCCATCATGGCGGCCGGGAAATAGTCGTGCCCCGCCAGCACCGGCGTGTGCGTGGTGAACAGCAGGCTGGCGGAAGCCAGCTCGCGGGCCGGCGCGAACGGGATCTTGTGTTGCTCCATCAGGCGCCGGATTCGCTCCAGCGCGAGGAAGGCGGAGTGGCCTTCGTTCATGTGGTACACCGTCGGCTGCAGTCCCAACGTTTCCAGCGTGCGGCAGCCGCCGATGCCGAGCAGCATCTCCTGCTGGATGCGCATTTCGTGATCGCCGCCGTAAAGCTGGTCGGTGAGATCACGATCCTTCGGCTCGTTCCCGGCGATGTTGGTATCCAACAGGAACAGGCTGACCCGCCCCACCGTCGCCTTCCAGACCTGCGCCCGCACGTTTCGTCCCAGGTAGGTCAGTTCCACCGTGACAGGCTCACCGCCGGCGCCGCGGCTCAGCTCCAGCGGAAGGTTGTGAAAATCGTTGACGACGTAGCCCTCCTGCTGCCAGCCGGCGGAATTGAGGTATTGCCGGAAGTAACCCTGCTGGTAGAGCAGCCCCACCGCCACCAGCGGTACGCCCAGGTCGCTGGCCGACTTCAGATGATCGCCGGCCAGGATGCCCAGCCCTCCGGCGAAGATCGAGAGGCACTCGGTGATGCCAAACTCGGCTGAGAAATAGGCGATCAGCGGCGTGCTACCCTTGGCGTGGGTGCGCCGGAACCAAGTGAATTTACCCTCCAGATAAGCGTGCAGCTCGTCGAGCGCCCGCTCCATATGGGCCAGGAAGCTGTCGTCGCCGGCGGCGGCCTGCAGCCGCGATTGATCGATGCGGCCCAGCATCGCGACCGGGTTGTGGCCGGTCAGCTCCCAAAGATCTTGGTCCAGCCGCCGGAAAAGCTCGATGACGTCGTGGTTCCAAGCCCATCGCAGGTTGCGGGCCAGCTCGCGCAGTGGTTCGAGCGCCGGCGGTAGCGACGCGGTAACGGAGAAGACACGTACGGGTTTCATTTGGCCTGCCTGTTTCGGGGGCTCCGGGCCGAAGGCTCCGGAATACCGGCTCGTTCGCCCCTTCCCGACGGCTATCAGGGGGGAACCGCCGTGGGCCGGGGCCAGGGTTATGATCGGCTGTTGGTCGCGTTAGGAATACACCGCCTTTGCGCCAGTCCCACGAGCAGACGGGCGCAGGCCAGGAAAAGGCTGCCTTTCGCATCGGCCGCCCGCGTTGGGTGCGCAACGGCATGGTCGGCGAGCCAATCCACGAGCTCGGGGCCACCCTAGGTTGGATCCGGCCCCGCCCTGCGGTACCTGGCGGGAAGCAAATGGATCTCGGCCTTTTGTCCTTCCCGCCTTAATTTCGACTCCGCGCGGGAGCGTTCGATCTCCGCCTTCTCGTTGTTATGTTCAATCAGGACTTTGGACAGGAATTCCTGATCACCGTAGCGAAGGAACAGCAGCTCGGTTTTCGGGGACATGCTCCCTCCCACGCTTCTTGTGATCAGGACAACCGCCGATTCCCGGCCGCCCTGGGAGCGTATTTCCATGGCGGGATCGTCTCCGCCCAGAGGGTGGATCGTGTAGCTGCCGGGACCGAGCGTCTTATCGGCGACCACAAATGCAAAGGGAATATCCGCGTCGATGTCCCCCGTGATCTGCGCCTGGAGTCCAGGGAGCATGCCACCGACAAGGCCGCTCCCAAATAGGACGCATTGCAGTGCAACGACCCAAGCCTTCATGGCCGCTCTCCTTTCCGGGGACCTCCGGGTGCTGGATTCGAGCCCCGGCTCTTGTCCGCGGCGGCACAAGACACCGTCGAGGATCGCGATCCCCCTAGCGCCGTGGCAGGGGCCACTCGAGGCTCTATTCAGCAATTCGGATGCCGAATCTGGTTCCGCCCGCCTCGCGCATTTTCCGGCACCGTCGCGGGGGAGCGGTGACCGAATCGCCAGGCCAAGGCGCGCTCTACACGCGGCAGGTAGCCCAGGAGCCGTATTCTGCGTCAAGTCATCGGCATATGGAACTTCCTGGTGGTGTAAATCACCCACCATCCCGGCCGGGGGCGGGACGGAAAAGCCTCAGCGTTTACACCAGGTGCAAACAAATAGGGACTTCCAAGAAAAGCGTTTGGCAGGTCTCATAAGCAGAGCGTGTTATTGGACCCCAATTTGCAATGGCTTGCTGAGTACAGCGGCCGCTACCGCCCGGGCTCATCCTCTTCGCACAACAATACGGTCGCAATCTCTCCCCAGCACCGCGTCTGCGGCGAGACTTTGCGAACTCTGGCTCGCATCGCGTTCGACTGTGGGGACCTGGAGGCGGCGTCCAACTTGCTGAAGCGGCTCCTTGCGATCGAGCAGGCCTCGGGTGGTCCTGGCCAACTGCAGCTGGCTAAGGTGAATCTCAGCCTAGCCTTCATGATGCATTTGCAGAAGCGGCTGGACGAATCCGAAACCTACTACAACGAAGGGATACGTATCCAGGAACAGGAACTGGGCCCGGATCACCCCGAGTTGGCCACGAGCCTGGAGGGGCTTGCCACCGTGGATATCAACCGCCAAAGGTACGTCCAAGCCGAGATGCTGCTGAAGCGAGCCTGCGCAGGCAAATCCCCCGATATGGCAGGGCGCAACCCCCGCCCCCGGGGGGGCTGAACCGGCCCTATACCAGCGGTTTCACGATTGCAAAAGAGTTACCGTTGGAAGGGAACCAGCCGCAATGTATCCCGATACCGTCCTCAGCCTGCTGCTCGCACTCGCGCTCGGGCTTCTGGTGGGCCTGCAACGGGAGTGGAGCAAAAACGAAATTGCCGGCATTCGCACCTTCCCGCTCATTGCGGTCTTCGGGGCGCTCACCGGCGTGCTGACGGACCGCACCGGAGGCTGGATCGTGGCCGCCGGGCTATTGGTTGTGGGCGCCATGCTCGTGATCGCCAATCTGGCCGGGCTGCGCGCGGGTACAGCGGACCCGGGCCTCACCACCGAGGCGGCCGTGCTGGTCACGTTTGCCGTCGGAGTCAGCGTTTCACTCGGATTGGTCGGCCCGGCGATCGTCGTCACCGGCGGCGTGGCCGTCCTGCTGCAATGGAAGCGCGAACTGCACGGTTTTGTGCGGCTCATCGAAGAGGCAGAGCTGCGCGCGGTTTCGCGGTTGGTGCTGATCGGGCTGGTGATCCTGCCAGCGCTGCCGAACCGTGATTTCGGACCCTATGGAGTCTTGAATCCGTTTGAAGTGTGGCTGATGGTGGTGCTGATCGTCGGGATCAGTCTCGCCGCCTACGCCGCCTATCGCCTGTTCGGCTCCAAGGCGGGTGTACTCATAACCGGCCTGCTTGGCGGATTGATCTCGAGTACCGCAACGACTCTGACTTACTCCCAAACGGCAAGGAAAGACAGCGCGCAGACCGCCCTCGGCGGCGCTGTCATTGTGCTGGCCTCCGCCTCCGTGTTCGGCCGCGTTCTGTTTGAGATTGCCGCGGTCGCGCCGGCGGTGTTGCCGCAGGTCGCCCCTCCGCTGCTGGTGATGACGGCGGTGATCGCCGGACTGGCCTGGGCGGCACTGGGCCGCAGCCGCCGCGAGCCACTCCCCACTCTCGATCGAAAACCGCCGTCTTCGCTGGGAAGCGCCATCGCCTTCGGATTGCTGTATGCCGTCGTGCTGCTGGCGGTCGCCGCGGCGAGGCAGCACTTTGGCCAGGGAGCCCTGTACGCCGTGGCCGCCGTGTCGGGGCTAACCGACCTGGACGCGATTACCCTATCGACGTCACGATTGATTCATTCCGGCACGCTCACGGCCGATGCGGGGTGGAGGATGATTCTGGTGGGCGCCTTGGCGAATCTGGTTTTTAAGACTGGCCTGGTCTTCGCCATCGGCGGCGCCAAATTATTCCGTTGGGTGATCCCCTATGTCAGCACCGCCTTGGTTGGCGGTGCGCTGTTGCTGGTCTTCTGGAGTAGGGCCAATTTCTGAGGCTGTCTCCCCAACCAGGCCATCGAGGATCAGTGCGCCAGGCCGGCCGGACTCTCGAAGCAGTAACTCGTCCCGGTAGGACACTCTTTGACGCGGTCGCCGAACCGGGCCCGGAAAAGACTCAGCGCCTGCGATCCGGTGCAGTGGCAGGGCATGATCCTCTCCACCTCACGGCGTTCCAGGGCGTCGGCGGTGGCCTCGATGCGCTCCGAAGAAGCCTGCAACAGGTGCATGCCGCCCAACACGGCGTGGACCTTGCCGCGGCCGGTAAGCTGCGCCACGTACTCGAGCGTGTTGATCACGCCGGAGTGGGCGCATCCGAAAATTATAACCAGCCCGGCGGCGCACTCCGCGAAGAGAGCCTGATCGTCGCGGAGCGGATCCGGATCTTGGCACGACTCGTCGAGGTAAAAAGCGCCGCCCACGTCTTCCAGGCTGTGTCGGGGAATCTCGCCCGTGGCGTGCAGGCCGGGGAGCACCTCGGTGGGTGTTTGCGTCCACACGATGGCCTGGTGGTTCGATTCGAGCGCCTGCCGGCTCGGTTCGGGAATGCCGATCTCGGAGTGCGGCGGATTTTGGCGGCGCACGTATTTCGGTGCGAGAGCGGCGGGGTGCAGCAGGAGTTTGCGGCCGCCGCCGGCGTGCAGAACGTCCGCCAGCCCGCCGGTGTGATCGTAGTGGCCGTGGCTCAACACAATCGTCTCTACCGTGTCCAGGGGAACACCAAGTTGGCGGGCGTTGTCGACGATCACCCTGCCCTGGCCGGTGTCGAACAGGGCGCGGCGGCCATCCGCCTCAATCAGGAAGGAGAGGCCGTGTTGCGCCAACAGGCCTCGCGTGAATACGGAGTTTTCAACCAGTGCCATCACTCGAAGCGTTTCGATCATGGATTGTCCTTTCGCAGGCCCCGCGCTGCCTGCCTCGGAGGCCGCCCTTAGGGCACCTTCACACGAGTGTGCTCAACGGCTCTGTGGGGCTTCCCGCCGGCCCATCAGTGAGAAAGGCCGGCGCCGAGCTCATCCAGGGCATCTTACTTCCTTTTGGACTGATACTAGGTGCCTGGATCGCTGTCTGGCATATGAACGACGTCCGTAGGGTTGCGGATTTGCAGCAGAGGAAGGACGAGGTTCAGAAATTGCTCGACGAGATGGATCGTGAATAGGTGCTCGGTTTCTCCCACACATTCGCTTGACCGGGCCTGCTGCCCAGATTCTCGCCACAGCAGGGGCCAACCGTCCGTAGAGTCGGCCCGAAAAATCTGGGGAAAAGGTGCTTCTCGGCCTGACGAAAGGGAATCTGAACTCTCACATGAACCGCCTGGAGCGGGCCGGTTATGTGGACGTGTATAAAACCTTCCGGGGCAAGTTGCCCTATACGGAATACGCGCTGACGCTCGTGGGGCGCGAGGCTTTGGACGAATACTGGGCGGCTTTGGATCAGGTTCGCGCCACGAATGGAGTGGGAAGGAAGTAGCGGCCCACGAACGAGCCATCAGATGGGTGGAAACCAGGAAGTTGAAATCCGCGCGATCGACCGCCGAGAGGATCATTGCGATCCGTAGCCGTGCCGGCTCGTGAATGGTGCGGTCGAGCTCCATTAAGGCTCGCGATCCTCCTCGCCGGCTGCGGTCCCGGACGGAACCGCAGCCAGCACCTTGAGATTTCGCAGGGCTCGCCGGCTGTAGGCATGGGCAACCAGGGCGCTGAGGATGCCATAGCCACCCACCGGCAACAGCATGTTCAACGATTGCCACTCGCCGCCGAACAGAATGGGCGCACCCGCCATGACCAGAACAGCGTGCAGTGCGTAGAGCGCGGCGAAAAGCCAGGGCCAGATCCCACCATGGAAGCGGAGGGCGCCATGCAGTCGCGCCGCGCGACAAAGCTGAGTACCGTGCCGTCGCCGCTAGCGTTCGGCTCGATCAGATCAGCAGGCTGTAGTTTCTGGTATTTCCGCCGCCTTCGGGAAAGTGGTATTCGCGCTCCTCGAACAGTTGGAAACCCGAAGGGACCAGCCGGAACAGCTTTTCATGCCCGGACTGCGTACTCCCGCGCTCGCGCAGAACGGAAGAGAAATACATCTGCGCGCCATCGGTGGAGCTCAGGTCCTGGAACTGCGGCACTACTTGCGCGAGTGTGATCCCTGCGGTGAGCGGAAGCAGCAGGCATGGCACTAGGACATCCAGGGCTATGGCTTGGAACGTCTGAGCGGCCAAAGAGTCGATGACGACGCCCACGAGAAATCCGATCGTGAAACGGGGCACATATCCTCCCTTGGCGCGGTGATCCGGGAAGCCCGGAGGACCAGACGGGAACTCCGCAATCGGGTTGTCGGAGTACGGCCTGCGGCAAAGTGCCGCCGCAATTCGGCTTGCTGGTATGTTGCGAGCGGTTGCTATTAGCGGTGTGTCAGCTCACCTAATGCCGGCGCGCCTCCTTACGTTCGGATAGTAGCAGCAGGCCCGCTTAGGCGACGCGCACGGCGACTTTCAACACGCTATTGCTTCTCGACCCAAACAACTCGTAGGCCTCGCTGATTCGATCGAGGGAATAGGTGTGCGTCAGCAGCGGCGTCAAGTCGATTCGGTGCGCTTCGACCAGGCGCATCAACCGATACATGCGCTCTTTGCCGCCAGGGCACAATGTTGTCACGATCTTGTGGTCCGACAGGCCCGCACCAAAAGCTTCGAGAGGGATTCTCAGATGCCCGGAGTAGACACCGACGCTCGACAGAGTCCCGCCGGGCCGCAGCACGCGGAGTGCGTTCTCAAAGGTCTGCTGCAGGCCTAAAGCCTCTATGGCGACATCGACGCCACGGCCGCCGGTTGCATCCCGAATCGCCTCGATGGGGTTCTGATCAGCGAGCAAGGTCGTCGTAGCGCCGAACTGCTCGGACATTTTCAGTCGGTTCGTATCCATGTCGACGGCAAAGATTCTGCCCGCGCCCATCAGTTTGGCGCCCAGCGTGGCGCACAGCCCGATGGGGCCTTGGGCGAAAACCGCCACCGAGTCCCCCAGCCGAACGTGGCCGCTTTCCGCCGCCGAGAATCCGGTGGAGGCGATATCGCTCAAAAGCAGAACGGCCTCGTCGGACAGACCTTTGGGTATCATCGCCAAGTTGGCTTGCGCAAACGGCACCTTGACGTATTCGGCCTGTACGCCATCGATCGTGTTGCCAAAGCGCCATCCCCCCAGGGCGCCGCCACACTGCGACAATTGCCCGGAAAGGCACGGCTCGCATTGGCCGCAGGGTGTGATGGCGCCCACCAGAACGCGCTGGCCGATTTCGTAGCCGGTCATGCCGGGTCCCAACTCGTGAATTACTCCGACGGCCTCGTGGCCGATCGTCAGTCCCGGGGCTACGGGGTATTCCCCGCGGACAATGTGGATGTCGGTGCCGCAGACGGTGGTCAGGCCCACTTTGATGATTGCCTCGCCAAAACCCGCCTTCGGAATGGCCTTTTCTTCGAGGCCGAACTTCCCCGGGGCGCGAAAGACGTTCGCTTTCATCACTCCGGTTTTGGCGGCGGCTTTGGAAGGTCTTGTGTTTTCAGCCAAGACAGGCATGCGATTCTCCTTTGCAATTGGAGATGCACGTTTCTTGCCAATCTCCCTCGCGATTCCGGACAGGTTTTCAGGCCCGCTGAGGCAACGTAAGGCAAGCACGTCGTGATGCAAGCCCCTTGCCCACGCGCGTAGCGGAGGTCCGCATGATCGTGGAAAGCGCCCGTAAATCTCGCAGTGAGTGGAATGGATCGGTCAAATGAGGGCCGCTGACGCACGTTCCGAGATCGACCTCCGCTCGTATCGAGCGAAACTCGCCACCCTCACCATCATGTACCGACGTTAAAGGCGCGCAAGCGCTCATGCGACACTCGCGGGCAAGCACCACGCTGGACTTCTACCAGCAGTTCGTACCCGAGTCGCAGCGCCGGGTGGTTGACAGCTTGGATCGGCTTGTCAGTTCCAATCTGGTCCACTGAAAAGCTGTTCCATTACTGTTCCAATAAAAGGGCGGAAAACGGGGCTTTGATGGTTGGCAAGCTGAGCGGAATCAGTCAGATAACGACGGCCGGTCTCGGCCCTGAAAGACGGCCACCCGCCGCAATATCCTGACCGCAACTCACCGTCCGGGGCAACGACTGTTTTATCGCACGTCGAGAGTAAATATGGTGGCGCTGGTGGCGGACATCCCCGTGGCCTAGTCCATGTGACACCCGTAGCGAAGTTCCTCTCCGAACGAAGGCACCTTTCGAAATTGTCTGTGAACTGTCCGGAGGACCTCCAGGTCCAAATGCAGCCGTGCGTTTCCGGCGGGAATCCAGAATGTTCTGCGATGCGGCTGTGGCTTTACGGCCTTTGCTGTATCATGTTCGCAAGTTGAAGGTCGCAGGCCGTCCGCGGGGCGAGCCACCTGATGTACTCATCGATCGCGTTCGGCAGGTTCATCAACTGTCCGCGGCCATGTTCACGAAGGTGAAACGATGGCGCCCTACGTCGAGCGAGCCGAAGGTCGACGTCATCCAGATTCATTAGCCGCTATCGCATCTGCTGAGGATCAGGCACCGCAAGTCATGTGATTTCGAAGAGATCGAGTACTTGGACGGTAAACGGGAAGGATGTATTTGCAATACCGGTATATCAATTCATCCGTCCGCCTCGGTAACCATCACGGTGACGTCCATACCGAGAAAGGCTTGGGGGGAACTCTCGTAGGTGCCCCACAAGGGCAGCACTTGATCGGGAGCCCACGCGACGGCGACGCGAATCAGATTGCGGTTGCCGATGATGCTGTTGGTCGGGTCGAAGTCGATCCAGCCGGCGCCGGGCAGATAGGCCTGCATCCAGGCATGTGTAGCTCCGCCGCCGGCGAAACCGGAACTGTTGGCCTCGAAGATATAACCGCTGACAAACCGCGCCGCTATGCCGAGCGACCGGGCCGCATCGATCATCAGGACCGCGAAATCCCGGCAACTACCACGGCTTTTCCGCAAGGTTTCCTCAGGAGTCTGCACACCTTTCTCCTCTCGGCGGGTGTAGACGAACTGTTTGCGAATGCCGCGCGTCATGGCGCGGAGTATCTTCATCGTGCCCGTACTCTCCCCGGGATCGAGAAACTGTAGCGCCCAATCATCTACCTGCTTGCCGGCGTGGTGACTCGCCAGAGCCCGCTCGAGATTGGGGAAGTCTTCATCGGAGTAGCGAAAAGGATAAGTCCGAGCATGTTCCTCGAGCGGATACTCCGGCACGGCATTCTCGAAGTGTTCCAGCGTCACCGTGCTTTCGAAGCGGAGTTCGAGTGTGGCGCCTTCGAAGGTGGCAACCGCGACCGAGTTATCGAACACATCGTGCAGCCAGCGCAGACGCGCGGGCTTCGGCGTGATGACCAAGTTGGTCCGGATCAACCGCAGGTCGTGACCCTCGCGGGGCCGGAACATCATGCGATGTTCACCGAGGACGACGGGCTCACGGTAACGGTAGACCGTGGTGTGGTGCACGGTGAGAAACGACATTAGTCGGCCGTTCCGGCCAGCTTGCCGTCTGGAATCTCATCGGCCCAAACCCGGAAGCTTTCCAGCGTGTTGGGTCCGAACGTGGTGGTGATCGCGACATCGGACGCATCACGGCCTCGCGCCATCAGGACGCGGCCTATACGCGGCACATTGTTCCGCGGGTCGAACAACTGCCAGCGGCCACCGATCCATGCCTCGAACCACGCCGCGAAATCGCCTGGGGGGAAGGGCTGTGGCGTTCCGACATCGCTCAGGTAGCCGGTGCAGTATCGCGCCGGGATGTTCATGCAGCGGCAGAAGGCGATGGCGAGATGCGCGTAGTCGCGGCAGACGCCGGTCCTTTCGTTGAAAGCCTCCGCGGCGCTGCGCGTGGCGCGGGATGTCTCGTAGTTGAAGGCGATGTGGTGGTGCACGTAATCGCAGATCGCCTGCACACGGGGGTGACCCGGGGCCGTGCCGCTGAAGAGTTGCCAGGCCCTGTCCGACAGCAGATCGGTCTCGCAATAGCGGCTACCCAACAGGAACATGAGGGTTTCCGCGGGCAGATCTTGAACGGAGTTCTGCCCCGCGGCGGTCGCGACCTCGTCCGGCCGGCCGCTATCGCGGATCACGCCGTCGGCCGCCAGGCGGAGCCGGCCCGCCGGCGCCAGGGCCCGGCTGCACAGGTTCCCGAAGGCGTCACGGTAAGTGTTGATGGGAATCGACGGCTGGGTGACGAGGCAATCGGGCACGACGACATCGGAGGCCCGCGAATCGTGCACATTCACGACAAGGATCATCGGCGTGGCCTGCGGAAAGCTATAAATCAGTTCGTAGCCTATCCGAAACTGCATAGCAAGATACCTTTGTGTACGCGGGTCGAGGATTGATTGAGCACGGCTCAACCCGTCGAATCGTATTGCGCAACTGCGATCGGCGGACGCTGCGTTCTATCCGACGCGAAAGCCGGCCAGGGAAGCGCGTGCGTCGCCATGGCTTTTGTCGGGAACCATGCTCAACTCCAACAAAACAACTCCGGAGAGCGAAACATGAAAATCTTCTAACTCTTGGACCGAGCTGTTGGGGCTAAAGTTCCACTGTTGGCGTACGATTTCCTGGAAGGATTTGCCATCCGACGACCAGCGCAGCACAAACTCTTGCGTGCGCTCGACTTCCTTTTCAACAAAGCGCAGCCAGATTCTTTGAATCCGCTGCGGCTTGTCAAAAACGAGCCGGATCACCTGCTGCCCGGAAAGCGCCGCCCGCCAGCCGGACTCCCTGCCGGGAATCAATGCGGCTTCGACGGGATACTCCGGTTCCTCGGACGTGACCTCGACCTCTGCCACCTCTTCCAGGTTCAACCAGCCTTGGTCCCCCGGCGGTATGGTTTCCGGAGTAGGACCGGTCACTTTTTTTCGCATGTGTGCCCCTTTCGGGCGCTCCAGGGTTGTCGTGCGCCGCACCAGCATGGCGCGGGTTCGGCTTCCCTTGGATGCCCATTGTACGAGAGTGGTGCGGATATCTCACTTTGCCGCTCTGGAGTGGTCGACGCACAGTCCGACGAGATCGCTCAGGTTGGCTTCGCCTACGCACATCACGGTATCGGCGCCGCCCCAATAGATTTTGACCGTCTGATCGGGTTCCAGCACAGCCCCACAGCTAAAGACCACGTTGTGGACGTATCCCGTTACTTCCCACGGATCTTCCGGCTGCAGAATCCAGGAGTCTCCCACTCCGAGGATTTTCGCGGGGTCGTGCAGGTCGTGCAGAGCCACGCCGAGGCGGTAGATGGAGCCATCCATGGTTTGAAAAACGCCGTGATAGATAGAAAGCCAACCCTCGGCAGTCTTGATCGGCGGCGCGCCGGGGCCGATTTTCATTTCATCCCAGTGATAGGGTACGGGTCGCATGATGAGCTGCGATTGGCCCCAGAACCGCAGATCGGGAGAATAGGAAATCCAGATCGACCAGGGCGCAATTTCAGAGTGCGGCCGGTCGAGCCGGGCGTAGAGTCCGTCGAATCGCTCCGGGAAAATGACTACGTTGCGATAGTCTGCCTCGGTAATGAGAGAGAATTTCTCGACCTGGCGGAAGTCCTTGGTCTTGGCCAGGGCGATGCGCACGCCATGGCTCGAATAGGCGCTATAGGTGATGAGGTATTCGCCTTCCAGGAAGGTCACGCGCGGATCTTCAACACCAAACTCTTCGTAGGCAGCAAAAGGACCTTTCTGGTCGGGAACGAGGAAGGGTTGCGCATCGGCGGTGAAGTGGAATCCGTCGGCGCTACGCGCCAGGCCGATGATGGAACGTCCGGTGCGGAGGTGCGAACGGAAGAGCATGATGTATTCGGAATCATGCTTCACGACCGCGGCGTTATGAACGGTTTCTACCGGGTAGGGGATATCGGACTTGGTGAGAATCGGGTTGTGTGGGTATCGCCGGACCATATTGAGATTCAGGCCTGCTTGATTCAGGCTTGCTTGATTCATGACGGCTCCATTCACGATTGCTTCCCCGCTTCCAACGAAAAGATGGCCGAGTAGACTCGCTCGTACGCCTCGACCATGGTGTCGACGGAAAAGCGTTCCTGGACACGGGTGTGGCAGGCGCGGCGATCGATTTCAGGAATGCGGCCCAGCATGGAAACGGCTTGCTCGACGTTGTCGACGAGGAAGCCGGTCTGCCCGTCTTGGATTACCTCACGGCAGGAGCCGAGGTCCATGGCGATCACAGGGACACCAGCAGCGTTTGCTTCGGCTAGAACGAGCCCGAACCGCTCGGGGATCGTATTCAGATGCAACAGCGCGTAAGCCCGGGAGAAAAGTTCGTTCTTGCCGGCTACGTCGACCGGGCCGACATAGCGAATGCTTTTGCTGTTGAGGTGGGGTTCAACCTGTTTGCGGAAATAGGCCTCATCCTGGATGATCCCGGCAATGATCAACGGCCGGCCACTGCGCTGAGAAACTGCGATGGCTAGGTGAACGCCTTTGTCGGGGTGAATGCGGCCCAGAAAAATCAGGTCCTGCCCGCCGGATTGCTGGAACGGATAGAGCGATAGATCGATCCCGTTGTAGACCGTCGCCAGATAGTTCAGTCCCGCGGCTCGGTCGGCGTCGCTGATGGACACAAAATATCCGTCGCGATATTTTTCATAGATCGGCATGATTCTCGGTGAAGAGAATCCGTGAATGGTCGTCAGGACCGGCGTCTTCACAAGCCGTGTATAGCTCAACGCCATGAAGTCATAGTGGCTGTGAATCAGATCAAACTCGGCGGCGTGTTCGAAGGCTTCCGAGATGTGAAGGTATTCGGCGACTTTGGGATCGATCGACCGATCCTCCTCATACCCTTGATCGACGACGGCGTGAAGGCGAGCGCGGGTGAGCGAATCGCTGGTGGCGAACAAGGTGACGTCCCAGCCTCGCGCGGCCAGACCTTCGGTGATATTGCTGGCCACGGTTTCCCAGGCGCCGTACTGCCGGGGCGGCGTCCGCCAGGCAACCGGCGACAGGACCGCTATTTTCTTGCCAGGCTGATGCATGTCTTCATCGAAGGAATGGGCCGTTGCAAAGATATCTTTGCAACTCATTTAGAGATGGAACCGTACCGGCCACCGCTTGCTTACGCGCGCGGCTCGGATTCTCGTTCACCGGCTGCTAGTGCATGGCAGCCAATAGTTCGTCGAGCGGAACGGTCGCGAAACTCGTGGCGTAATCGGCCAAGCCGTAGGGCACGATCAACTCACCGCCGTGGAGCAGCGCGCCGCAGGTATAGACGACGTTGGGCACGTAACCTTCGCGTTCGCTCTGATTGGGCTGGAGCAGGGGCTGGTTGAGGCGGCCGACTACCTTGGCGGGGTTGTCGAGATCCAGCAGAAACGCGCCAATGCAGTACTTGCGCATCGGGCCGACCCCATGGCTGAGAACCAGCCAACCTTCGTCCGTCTCAATGGGTGATCCACAGTTGCCGATCTGAATCAGCTCCCAGGGGAACTTTGGCTTCATGACCAGTCTGGCCTCGTTCCAGAAATGGATGTTGTCGGAGAACATGAAGTAGATGCTCTCGTTGTCCTGGCGGGACAACATGGCGTACTTGCCATTGATTTTTCTGGGAAACAGCGCCATGCCCTTGTTCTGGGCGGCCGGGCCATTCAGGGTTGCAAACCGGAAATGGAGAAAGTCGCACGTCGCCACGAGCTCCGGCAAAATCAACTTGCCGTCGAAGGCGGTATAGGTCGCGTAGTAGGTGTGCGTGCCGTCATCGTTCTGGAAATGGACAAATCGGGCGTCTTCAATACCATTGCGCTGCGAAGGCGTGGCGGGAAAAATAATCCGCTCCGACAGGTTCTGATCCGGTTCGAACTGGACCTCGTAGTTGGATTTCGCGACCATCCAGATTCCCTCGGCAACGGTCTGGTGCGCCTTTTCTTCATCCGATTCCCGCGACTTCTTTAGCTCCGCGTCGAGCCCGGAGCGCAGGGCTTCCAGTCCGAACACCTCGTCCAGCATGCCCATGACGCGGCGCGTGAAGTCGGTGGCGAACCCCACTTCGAGCAGTTTTCGCATGAAAAGGGGCTTTTCGTAGGAAGGGTTTGGGATCTGGCGCGGCTCGGTGAGCAAGCCGCTTGGCGGACTCACCTCGATCCGATGATCGGGATGGATCATGCCGGTTCGGAAAGTGATCGAGGAGATGTGCCCTTCGCCCGTGGCGCGCAGGCTCAGGATGAAGCGCAGGGCGCCGTGAGGCATGCCGGACTGGTCGGGGTGCGGCACGATGGATGGATTGAATAGGGCCGCCGATTCCAGGGAAAATTCGGCGACGAAATAGGATCCGATCAGCAACCGCCTTTGTTCGGAAGGCGCGTCGCCGGGCGCCAGCAGATAGCGAACTTTTTCGAACCGGTCCAGTAGCTGCCTGCTGATCTGGCGGTGCCGCCCGAAGAACTCCGCCATGACCGCCTCGAGCAGCGGGCCGACACGGGACTCGGGAATCGCCATGATCCGCGCGACGACTCTCTCGGCGCGCTTGCGGCTACCGGGATGGAAGGGCCGTAGAAGGACTCTGGACCGATCCGGACCCAACAGAGTTGTGGTACGTCGGACGTCAACCGATGTGTTGCTCATGAACCGTTACTTCAAGCTCCAAGGATCGAAAACCGCGCCGGTTCTTCGATGGTGATCAGTTTCCGGAAGCTGGTCAGCATATTCTGTGTCTGGCGCATCTCCGCCAGCGAGAGTAAAAATGCCAGTGTCGACTCCGCCCCCTGGTTGCGGTTGACGCGGTCCACATGCAATCCATCACAACAACCTCCGGACCTTGGCGAGTACAGGTCCAATCCCAGATCGTTCCAGCCGATAAACCAGTCGAAGGCGCGCTGCGCTTGTTCGTACCACGAGGTATCAGATGTGGCGCGGTAGGCTTCGAGGCAGGCCGACACCATTGCCTGCGCCTCGATCGGCTGCTGGTCGAAATGGGCGCGCACGCCGCCGCGCCGGTAGAATCCGTTGCTGCCGATCGGCCGAAAATGGCCGTTTTCGGAGGTTTGCACTTCCACCAGCCAGCGCAACACCTCGAGGCCTCGTTCAAACACCGCCGCCCGCCCCGTATCGCGCCCGCTGACAATCAAGGCGTGAGCCAGCTTCGCGTTGTCGTAAGCCAGATCGTCTTCAAACCAGGGCCAATCGGGCTGCGAGGTTCTTTCGAACAGATCCATCAGCCGCACAACGAGCGTTTCCCGGGTCTGAGTGACCAGGCTGTCACCGCTCAAGCGGCGCAAGTATTCGTGAATGCCCAGCAGCCCAAAGGCCCAGGCGCGAGGCGAACTGAAGCTCGTCAGCGCCGGAAGGGCCTGCGCGAAAAGCTGCCCGGCCGTCACGTGAAAACTCGGATATGGCGAGCGTCCGACGGCCACGCCCAGCGCCCACAGCGCCCGGCCGTGACAATCTTCCGAACCTTGCTCATCCAGCCAGCGCCGATCGAAGCTCAGATGGTTGTGGAACCGCTGCGCCCGATGATCAAACGCGTAGTGCAGGAACGCCGCATAGGTTGTGCCCAAGGCCCGCACCAACTGCGGTTCCTCTCCCACCTCATCGAGCAGCACAGCGAGGATGAATGCGCGGGCGTTATCATCGGTGCAGTAGCCTTCGGAAAAATTGGGGATATTGAAAATGGCGTGCTGAAACAGCCCCGTGGAATCGGTCATTCGCGACAGATGATCCAGCTTCCACTTCGGCAACTCCCGGGGGTTCTGGTCGAGCGTTTTCGCGGCAAGCGACTTTCTGGACGACCCCGCGCTCTCGAGCCGTGACGACTCGAAGGAGCCCATATACCGCCCGGCCACGTTGCTCCAGACCATTTCACGGCCCATCTTATAGGCGCCCTTGCGGATCGCCTGCCGGCGCTGATCGTCGCGCAGCAAGCCGATCACCTCGCGGGCGATGGCCGCGGCGTCGCTGAACGGGACGAGCACGCCTCGCTCGTCCGCCAGCAATTCGGCGGCGTGCCAATACGGCGTGGACACCACGGCCTTGCCGGCGCCGAACGTGTAGGCCAGCGTGCCCGAGGTGATCTGCGCCTCGTTGAGGTAAGGCGTGACGTAGATGTCCGCCGCGCCGATGAACTCTTTCAGCTCTTCGATCTCCACAAAGCGGTTGTAGAAAATGACGTTCTTTTCGACTTTGTTCTTCTTGGCGAGAATCTCGAGACTCAGGCGGTAGGATTCGCCCTGATCGCGCACTTCGTTGGGATGGGTGGCGCCCAGGACAATGTAAACCAGGTTGGGAAACTCGGCCACGATCTCCGGCAGCGCGTTCAGCACGAACTCGATGCCCTTGTTCGGCGACAGCAGTCCGAACGTGAGCAGCACCGTGCGGCCTTCGACCCCAAACTGATCCTTGAAGTAGGCCGGGTCGACGAAGCCAATGTCGGGAATACCGTGCGGGATGACGTCCACCTTGTCGGGCGGCGCCTCATAGACGTCCTGCAGGATCTGCCGGCCGCGCTCCGCCATCGTGACCAGCCGGGTCGACAGCGCGATCAACTCGTCCATGACCCGCCGTTGGTCGCGGCTCGGGTCGCACAAGACCGTGTGCAGCGTCGTGACAACGGGCATTTTGAGTTCACGCAGCAGCGCCAGGATGTGGCCGCCGGCCGGCCCACCAAAAATGCCGAACTCGTGTTGCAGGCAGACCATGTCCACGTTGCCGATGTTCAGAAAGTCGGCCGCGCGCAGATAAGAGGAAAGGTCCTGCTCCTCGATCTCGAAGCGAACTTCTTCCGGATACTTGTAGACGCCCTCGATATCATTGACGGCCACTGCGAAACATTGAGCCTGAGGGTTCCCGGCCGCGACGGCGGCGAGCAGGTCCGAGGTAAAAGTCGCGATGCCGCATTTGCGAGGCACGTAGTCAGCAACAAAAGCGATCTTTCGGACTCTTGAGCCTTCGTTCATCCTTTTTGTTCTCCTCAGCCCTTTGTCACGCCCAGCCAACGCAACGACGAGCCTTTTTCCGATTCACCCGACAACAGGTATGGGACATTCCGCGATCCTGCCGGGAAGATTTGGTGCTGGTCACAGGATCCCCCGTGCGCGCGGAAAATCTTGCTCTTCGGGATGCACCGCGGCAGCTCTTGGTTGCGGCCGAGGACTGCGCCGTAGGTTCCCGAATGCTTCCGGGTACTCGGCAAGGCGCTCTGCATGGCCGACGGATGTAGTGTTGCCGGTGCGCTGAAGGCCGACGTGTGGGCGCGCGCTGCGGCATCGTCTTAGGTCCGCATCTGCGTGTTGCCGTTCTGAATGCGGGTGCCCAACCTCACCTGGTAAACAAGGTCACGTCACCCAAACGGCAACCTGCCAGCGAGGGCGCCTGGCGTCTTTGGGCGGATCAGTGGGTTTTCGATGTTTCGACAATGTCCTGCAAGGCATCAGACCAGCGATCCACCTCCCTTGCGGCTTCCTCCTTGGCGACTCCGTATCGTTCCTGGATGCGCGCGACCAGTTGCTCCTTCTTGCCCGTGATGGCTTTCCAGTCATCGTCAGTGAGTTGGCTCCAATGCGCGCGTGCCGAACCGGCAAACTCTCTCCACTTGGTTTCGAGTTGATCCCAATTCATGTCTTTCTCCTTTCTATTGATTGCGGTTTCTCACCCTTGTTAAGGGCGAAAGCCCGGCTTGTTCTCCAGGCGGGACTTTTCCTGCTGCTTCTGCTCGTTCTGCTCTTCCTTCAGGCGACTCTCGAGCGCTCTTTGGGGCGCCTCTTGCCTGTCCAAGCGCACGGACTCGTCGATGGCTGCCCGTGCTTCGTCGTGAAGCCGCTTGGAAACAGCGACCAGGGAAAAGCTGGTCTCATATTTGAAGCGGACGAGATTGTAAGACCACTCGGAGTCTTCCCATCGCGCCAGGACCTTTACGGTTTCATCGTTGCCGTAGATGGAGGGAGCGATCATCTCCTCGGAGGGATCCACGGCGGCGCCATAGGTAGCGGAAATAGCCTCGATCATGTCTTTGGCGGTCAGCCCGGCGGTGTTTTCGCGGTCATAGTCCACGACCATGGAATACAGGGTTCCGTTGAAAAAGCGGAAGGCGATACTATTGACAGAGTCTCCTGGCGTGGCCCGCCAGGAGAGCAACTGAATTTCCGCCGGCCGTTGGTGGACGACCTTGGCCTCGGCCGGCTTCATTCCCGCCTGCGCCGCCAGCGCGCTCAGGTCGGAATCCAGATGAAACTCGCGATACTGCGAAAGGTCCCGAGCCGAAAGGGACAATCCACAAAGCAGCAGCCAGGAAAATGCGAATGCGACGGTGCGAGTGTTGATCATGGAGTCCTCCTGCGTTCTGTTCCAGCGGCAGGCCGCGAGGCTTCTTCCCGGCGGCCCGGCTGGTTAAAGGGATTCGCTCCCGGGGGTGCGGTCGGTGATCGAGGCGATGGAGAGCACCGGCCGCGTCTTCAAGGCGGCCAGCGAGATCGCGAAAAGGGCGGTGCAGGCCAAAGCCGTCATCCGAAACCAACCGCCCGAGGCTTGGAATAGGGGAGCGGCGGGATTGAACACCAGCGCGATTGCCGCAAAGCCGCCCGCCCAGATGAATCTGCGTTCGCTGACAGCCTGCTGAAGAACCACGATCGCGCCCAGGAAGACCACGACCGTGAGCAGCAGCTCATAGTCCAGCGCGACACCCCAAAAAACCGTCGCCAGCAGCAAGGCGGAGCTGGCGATCCATTTCATCACTATCGGTAACATCTGCAAAACCTTTCTTATTCTTTCGACGATGGCCCTGGGCAGCCCCTGCTGCCCCGAGCGGTCCTGGGAACGCTTAGTCCCCGTAACCCGAGGGCATGGCCGGCTCGGGCGTTTTTTCAGCGAGCTCGCAAATAGTGGCTTCGGTCGTCAACATCAGCCCGGCGATGGAGGCGGCGTTCTGCAGCGCTGTCCGCGTCACCTTGGCCGGATCGATAACGCCCGCCTTGACCAGATCCTCGTACACCTCGGTGGCGGCGTTGAAGCCGTAGTTGGGATCTTTGCTGGCGCGGACCTTCTCGACCACGATGGCCCCCTCGACTCCGGCGTTTTGGGCGATCCAGCGCAGCGGCTCTTCCAGCGCGCGGCGCACGACGCGAACCCCGGTCTGCTCGTCGGGGTCTTCGAGCGTCAGCTTGTCGAGCGCTCCGGCGACCCGCACCAGGCAAACACCGCCACCGGGAACGATGCCTTCCTCGACGGCGGCGCGGGTGGCATGCATGGCGTCTTCGACGCGGGCTTTCTTTTCCTTCATCTCGGTCTCGGTTGCCGCGCCGACCTTGATGATGGCCACGCCGCCAACGAGCTTGGCGAGCCGCTCCTGCAGCTTCTCGCGATCGTAGTCGGAGGTGGTGTCCTCGATTTGCGCCCGCAGTTGCTTGACCCGGCCGTCGATGGCCTTTTTGCTGCCGGCGCCTTCGATCAGGGTCGTATTGTCTTTGTTGATGACAATCCGCTTGGCTTTGCCCAGATCCTCGAGCTTGACGCCTTCGAGCTTGATGCCGGTCTCTTCCATGATCGCCTTGGCGCCGGTCAGAATGGCGAGATCCTCGAGCATCGCCTTGCGGCGGTCGCCAAAGCCAGGCGCCTTGACCGCGGCGGCTGTCAGCGAGCCGCGCAGCTTATTGACCACCAGCGTGGCGAGCGCTTCGCCTTCGATATCCTCGGAAACGATCAGCAGCGGCTTGCGCGCGCCGGCGATCTGCTCGAGCAGCGGCAACAGGTCCTTCATGTTGCCGATCTTTTTCTCGTGGATCAGGACCAGGGCGTTCTCCAGGACGCATTCCATGCGCTCGGGGTCGGTCACGAAGTACGGCGAAAGATACCCGCGGTCGAACTGCATACCTTCGACGACCTCGAGCTCGGTCTGCATCGTCTTGCCTTCTTCGACGGTGATGACGCCGTCTTTGCCGACTTTCTCCATCGCTTCGGCGATGATCTTGCCGATCGCCAGATCGTTGTTGGCCGACACGGCTGCCACCTGCGAAACGGCCGCGCCCGCGACGGGCTTGGAAAGCTGCTGGATTCTCTCGATCGCCTTGGCTGTGGCCTTCTCGATGCCTCGTTTCAACGCCATCGGGTTGGCGCCGGCCGCGACGCTCCTTGCGCCTTCGCGATAGATCGCCTGCGCCAGAACGGTCGCAGTCGTGGTGCCGTCCCCGGCGACGTCGCTGGTTTTCGACGCCACTTCGCGCACCATCTGGGCGCCAAGATTCTCCGAGGCGTCTTCCAGCTCGATCTCTTTGGCCACGGTCACACCGTCTTTGGTGATCGTCGGGCCGCCAAATTTTTTCTCCAGAACGACATTACGGCCCTTCGGCCCCAAGGTCACCCGGACGGCATTGGCCAGTTTATTAACCCCGGCAAGAATCGTATGCCGTGAATCTTCTCCGAACATAATGCGTTTCGCAGCCATGGTATTCGTCCTTTTTCCTTATGCCGCTTTCTTGGAGGTTTTGGTGCTTTCCAGCACCGCCAAGACTTCGTCTTCGCGCAGGATCAGATAGTCACAACCATCCAGGGTGATCTCGTTGCCGCCATATTTGCCGAACAGAATATGGTCGCCGGCCTTGACGTCGAGCGCGACCACCGTACCGTTCTCGAGGCGCTTGCCGTTGCCGGCAGCGATCACGTTGCCGCGCTGGGGTTTTTCCTTCGCCGAGTCGGGGATCACGATCCCGCCCTTGGCCTGCCCGCTTTCTTCAATTCGCTCGACGATCAGCCGGTCGTGCAATGGTCTTAGTTTCATCGTTGTCTCCTGTAGCCTCTGGTTCCGTTGGTCGCAGCCCTTTTCCTGCCGTGCCACAAAGGGAAAGAGTGCAGTTTGATGGCCCTTGAGCTTCCCGCGGAGCCCGGCGGGCGGAAGCGCCGAAAACGCCCCGAAGTGCTTTATCCGTGGTGGAAGGAACCCCGCTGGGCAGGGCCGACGTAGAACTCCCGTCAAGAGGATTGACGGTATATGGTCAAGTGGCCTCAGGCGGTCAGTTGCTCGACGCGAGACTGTATTGGGTCTCACTGGCGGCGGCGGTTCCTGGGAGCGCCGCTGCCCAGCCGGCGGCCTCCGCGCGTTCGGCATCTCCGGGTGGATAGACCAGCACCAGGCCATCGCGGGCCGCGCCGGGACCGGTGAAATGGTCCTGGTGCTTCATGATGAAGTCGAGCGACCGGGCCAGGCGCTCCGAGTCATGGCCTCTCCAGAAGTGCATCCCGTTGGGATGGGCCTCCGATGCCCAGGTCCAGTAGTCGCACACGCGGTCGCAGTAGCCTTTGCCCTTGTCCGCCCAGAGGGTCACGTGATCCAACGAACTCTTGGGTTCATGGCAATACTCCACCCTCACCGAGGCGGGAGCCACGACCTTGAGCAAGTCTCGCCAAGCAAGGACCACGGCAAATTCAAACGCTTTGTCCAGTTGCATGGGACACCTTCTCTTTCTCTCCAGGTCGCTGTGCTTCGCGGGGGGCGCCACTCCCTCCCTTGCATCTGCAAGTCCACTCGCGGAAACCGGGTCGCCAGCGGAACTCACGCGCGCTTACTTCGCCCCGTGTGGATACGCGCCCGCCTGGACGTTCTCGGAAGCGGAGACGCACGGCGTCGGGCAGTCCTGCTGCTGCTGATAGCTCGACTCCAGAGGGGTTCTTGGCCCAGCGCCGCCAGGTCCGGCGGTTTCATATCCCACATCGCGCGAGGTCATGGCGTATTGGCCAAAGATCCTGACGTTGGTGGTGTATTCGGAGGCCGTTTGCAACCACATTCCGGCAACACCGGAGTAGGTGAACGCGATGCGCACGTTGCGTAGCCACCAGGACGAACTCTTCGCCGGTTCGCCCTCCAGGCGGCGCAGCAGGTAGCTATCCACATCAACCCAGACCTTCCCATGAATGAGAGTTTTGTTCTTGCGTTTGGGAAGCAGTTCGAGCACGTAGCAGCGGTGGTTGTTGAGCAGCTGTTCGCCGGCAAAACGAAAATCGTAGTTGGCCGGCGAGATATCGGTGGAGCCATAGTCCTCGACGATCTCGGTTTCCCCCTCCAGCATGCGGCGCACGAGCCGCTCGCCCAACCCGCTGCCGGTGCTCTGTTGAATGCTGAACTGCTTGGAGTTCGGGGGAACGAAGGTGACTTCCGCGGTCACCTCGGCCTTGCTTTTGTCCCGGTCTTTGCCGAACAGGGTGTATTCGCGCGTGACGATGTAGGACCGGAAGCGCTCGCGGTTCTCAGCCCGGGCCTGCGCCATGCGCTCCAGGATGGTCTCCACGGTTGGGAGTGGGGTTGGAATCGTTGCGCCGCGAACCGGCGCGCCCCGGGTTGCTGCTCCCTGAGGCACGCCCTGCCCCGCTGCTCCCCGAGGCGCGCCCCGAACGGGCGCGCCCTGAGCCGACGCCGAGGCCGCGAGGGCCAACCAGACAAAACAACCGCACACGAACTGCAACCGCACCGGCCCTCGCATCCATCCGAACCAATCAGCACCGCGCATTCCGAACCTCGTTTCAGGTTCACCGCACCGCCGCGGTCGGCGATCCCACCTGGCCGCCAATGATATCACCGGAAACCACCAGCTCCACGCGCCGATTCTGCTGCCGCCCGGCGGCGCTCTGGTTGGAGGCCTCCGGTTGGGTTTCTCCAAAGCCGCGTGAAGTCACCGAGTCTTGCGGCACGCCTTGGCTGGTTAGATAGTCGCGGACGGCCTCGCCGCGCTGTTCCGAGAGCCGCTGGTTGTACTCATCGCTGCCGACGTTGTCGGTGTGACCTTCCACGGCCAGCCTCAGGCCCGGGTGCCCCGAGACTACGCCGGCAACCTTGGCCAGCTTCTCCCGCGCCGCCGGGCGCAGCGTGTATTTGGCCGTGTCAAACAGAACGTCCGACATGTTGACGATCAGGCCGCGCGCTGAATCGCGAGTTTCCAGAATCGCGCTGAACTGCTGCAAGAGCCGAGCCCGCAGTTCGATTTTCTCGATTTCCGCTTGCGCGCTCTCTCGGGCGGCGCGATCGAGGTCTGCCTGCGCGGCGGCCCGTTGAGCGTCGTTTTCCTGCTTCAGCCGGGCGGCTTCGTCACGGGTTGCGGCCGCTTGTGCGGCATTTTGTTCTTGCAGGCGTTGCGCTTGGGCCTGGGCGGCGCTTCGTTGCGCTTCGTAGTCGCGCTTCACACGGTCGGCCTCGACCTGGGCAGCGGCCGTGCGGGCATCGTTTTCCTGTTTCAGGCGGTCGGCCTCGGTCTGGGCAGCGGCCGCGCGGACATCGTTGTCCCGCTTCAGGCGCTCGGCTTGGTTCTGCGCGTCAAGCCGCGCCGTTTCCGCGTCGCGTGTGACGCGCTGGGCTTCCAACTGTGCGGCGTCGCGTTGATCTTGCGCCAGTGCCTCACGATCCGCCGCCGATTGGCGTTCATTGGCCAGTGCCTCTTCCTGCTGGCGCTGCACGGCAATTGCGCGGGCATCTTCCGCCGTTTGCACGGCCTGGCGCGCCGTCATTGTGACCGGCTTTTTCCCGGCCTTACGCGCCTGGTAGGCCTCGGCCTGCTGCAGGCTGGTCTCGGCCTTCTGAAACGTATCGGAGGCGTATTGCTCGGCGCCCATGGACTTGGCAATTTGAACCGCGTTGCGCGCTTCGTAGAGCTCCAGCGGCACTTTCCGGTCCAACTTCAGCACCAGCGGGTTCGCCAGAGTCTCATACTGGCCTCTTTTCAGCAGCTCGTACTTGGCGTCGATTTCTTCGATCTTGCCTTTGGTGTCGGCGCGCACTACGTTTTCCATCACGACCAAGTCGCTCGGCTGGGTGACGGAAAAATAGGGTTCCGCGGTCACTACCAGACCAAACACCTGCAAGTCGGTGGTCACGTTGAGCTTGCTCTTGGTTCCGTTAAGGAGGATCTCGCCCAGGTTGGCTGTACGGCCTTCGGGGCTGATGGCCCACAGCACGTAGGTGAGGTATTCCGCGCCGTTCCTCGTGGCCGGCTGGAGATCATCGAATTCGACCTCGATCTCGATATAGCCCTGTTTGCTTTCGACTTTGGCCTCGCCGCGGGCCTTGGGCATCAGGGAGGTTCCGGCAAAATCGATCGTAGTCGATCCATTGCGGTGCTGATAGTTGATCGCTTTGGCTGTCCGCGCCACCGCGGTCACCCGAAACACAGGCATCGTTTCCGCCTGCTGGACCGTATCGGGGGCCTCTGTCGTTTGAGCCGGCAAGAGTCCACACACGATTAGGCCAAAAGCGCTCAGGAACGCGCCGATCATCTTTATCTTTTTCATTGATTTCGTCTCAATCCTTTTTCGAGATTTGACACCTCCGGCGCTCTCGCGTCGGACTCTCCTCCGCGAGAGCACCGGGAGCCGTGCGACCGCTCGGCGGAAAACCTGCTGTTCTTCCGTGGCGACACTTACGGCTGCTTCTGTTCTTTCTTCTGCTGCTCTTCGCGGTCCCCGCGGTCGCTGTCGGGACTCACCGCGTCCACGACGCCTCCGCCGACCTTTTGGGCGGCGCGGCCGATTCCCTTGCCGAACTCTTTGCCGGCTGCGACGGGCTTGCCTTGCTTTACCTCGTGGCCAAGCTCTTTGCTTCCCGCTGCAACGTCATGCCCGGCGCCGGAGAATTGGCCACCGATCGATTCGGGGCCTACTCCCAGTTTGCCGGCCGTCTCCGCATCCAGGCGTCCGGTCACCGGCAGCTTTTCCGATTCCTGGTATTTGCGAATAGCCGCGCGTGTATGGGGGCCCAGGTGACCGTCGGCGGGGCCTGTATCGAACCCCTTGTCGGTCAGGCTCTTTTGAACTTCCTGGATGTCCTTTTGGTGCAAAACCGGCTGCACTTTCGCGGCATCGGCCGCGGAAAGCACCGGAGTTGAGCCCAGGCCCAACATTCCGATTGCCAGGAAAGTCCGGCCGAGCCAACGGGACGGAATTGTGTGTTTCAAAAACATTTTTTCTCCTCCGCCCTTTTCCTCGAAACGGTTCTGGCGGCGCCTTGTGTAGTGCACGAGCACCGCCAATGCCCCTGGGCAGCGGATATTTCCGCCGCATCGGCCGTTCTCGGCGATGCGATTTGTCGGGCAAGAGGCCGGCGGCGCTCCCGGCGCCGTGGCAGGTGATGTGATTGTTATGAAAGGCTTCCGAGCCGAATGGGGGAGCCGTTTCCGGCGGCGGCGCGGGTAACTGGAGGAGCGGTTGCAAGCCGCCGGTTCACGAAGAGGCGGGGGATTCCTCCCGGAAGTGGGAGCGCGTGCGATAACCTCAGGCGGTCAGACTGACCGAGTATGGTCAGAAGTCCTTGCGCGAGATGCCGAGCTTGCGCATCATGGCGTTCAAGGTCGTGCGCGGCATCCCCAGCCGGCTGGCGGCCGTGCTGACGACGCCGCCGGTCTCGCGCAAAACACGCAGGATGTGCTCCCGCTCCACCTGCTCGAGCGTGCTGCTGCTTTGAGTTTCCACCGCATCCGCCCGAATTTCCGCCAACGGCGCGCGCAGGTTGGGGCCCACCGAAAGGATCACCGCCCGCTCCATGAAGTTTTCAAGTTCGCGGACATTTCCGGGCCACGGCCAGCTCACCAGCGCCCGCATGGTTTCCGGCGGGATCGCTTCGATGTTGCGCTTCATCTGGCTGGCGTATTTGCGCGTGAAGTGCCGCGCCAGCAAGGGGATATCCTCGGGATGATCGCGCAGCGGAGGCACCGTGACCGGGAAAACCTTCAAGCGGTAATAGAGATCGCTACGGAACAGCTTGTCTCCCATCATCTGGGTCAAATTGCGGTTCGTGGCCGCCAGCAGCCGTACGTCGATCGGGATGGTGCGCGTGCCGCCCAGCCTTTCGAACTCTTTCTCTTGCAGAGCCCGCAGCAACTTGGGTTGGAGATCGAGCGGAATGTCGCCGACTTCATCCAGAAACAGCGTCCCCTTGTTGGCCATCTCAAAGCGGCCGATCTTGCGGGATAACGCGCCGGTGAACGCCCCCCGTTCGTAGCCGAACAGCTCGCTTTCGAGCAGCCCGGTGGGGATCGCGGCGCAGTTCAAGGTGACAAACGGATACTCGCGGCGCCCGCTGAGATGGTGAATGGCGCGAGCCACGAGCTCTTTGCCGGTGCCGGTTTCCCCCAGGATCAGCACGGTCGCGTCGGTCGGCGCAACCAGTTCCACCTGCCCAAGAACCCGCCGTAGGGCCGCGCTGTCGCCGACGATCTCCTCAAAGGTATGCGCGGGCGCGGCCTCGTCTTCGACCTTTTCCGTTTCCTGGCGCTCACTGAGGTCCTGCACAAACGTGGTCCATCGAAACGGAGAGAGGCTCAAGACAGCGCCGGTAATCAGAACGCGGACGCGCGTGCCATCCTTGCGAAGGTATTCCTTTTCGAAGGGCGTGCAGGCCCCGTGGATCAACCCTTCCTCATGCGCTCGCTCGTCCAGCAGCGCATACTCCGGGGGCGTGAGATCGGGCCAGTAGGGCCGGCCGGCAACCAGATCGTCGTGCCCGTAGCCGACCATCTCGAGAAACGCGTCGCTGGCGTCGGTAATGCGATCAAACTCACCGGATACGATGCTGACGACACCCCCTTGAGGCTTGCATTGCGGGGCGCGCTCGCCGCGGTGAGCGGGCTTCTGATCCGCTTCCTGACGGTCGCTGAAGTCGCGCACCACTCTGGCAAAGCCCCGCAACTGCTCCTGGTCGTCCCGGAGCGCAACCGTGAGCACATTGGCCCACAAGCGTGAGCCGTCCTTTCTCTGCCGCCACCCCTGGCTTCCGAAACGGCCCACCGCCGCGGCTCTCGACAGTTCTCCGCGCGGCCCGGCGCTTTGCGCGTCTTCGCTTGGATAGAGGAAAGACAGATCCTGGCCGACAGCCTGAGCGCTTCTGTAGCCGTAAATCCGCTCGGCGCCCGAATACCAGGCGGCGATCTGCCCGTCGGCGTCCAGCAAGAGCAGGGCGGAGTCCTTTACCCACGACGGCACGCGCTCCGCCGCCCAGGCAGGCTCGCCGGATCCCTGACGCGCCGGCCCCGGTTGCAAGACGACCAGATGCCGTCCGGGCAGCACGCTGCCTCGCGCCAGATACCCGACCTCGCGGGTGGTTCCATCCGCCAACAAGAGCGGCACCGTGCCCTCTTGCTCTCCTGTTTCCAGAAAGGCCTGCCAGCGGTCCGCCATGCTCGGCTGCAAACCCGGCGCTACAAGCTCATCCATCGTGCGCGCGATGATCTGATCTCTCGACAACTTCAGCAGCTTGCTGGCGCCGAAGCTCGCGTCCAGGCAATGGCGTTCGTTGTCGGCAATGAGAATCGGTTGGGAAGAGTGATAGAGGACAGCCCGCAGCAGCCGCTCGAGTTCGCGAGGGCCGTTTTCGCTGAGCCAGTTGGCGTTTCGTTCTTGTATGCTGGCGGCCTCCATGCAATTTTTCCGGCCCCGTCGATCCAGGGAGCCCAGGCCGCTGAGAGACGGCGGCAACGCACGCCGAAAAATATCCCGCAAACAGGTTGGAAGCCGAGAATCGCGGTGACTCGTTATTCTACCACCACGGGTTGACCATATTTGGTCATCCGACTTCACGCCGTCAGTCTTGCTGACTCCTTACTGCGATCGGAACCGCTCTCAAGGCGCTCCGCTTGGATTTGTCCCGGCCTCGATTCGGCCGCCGAAAACCGCGCCAGCAGGGCGTTTCAGCGTGCGGTGGCCAGGCCTTTCCAACGCAAGGTGTCGCCTGACTGACGATTGGGCTAGGGATTGCTGCCTCGTGGTGGAGGAGCGGGGAGAACAACATCTCGATTGACCCCTCTCAACAATAGGCAGGCACAGGTTCGCTTGGCGGGTGGAAGAGCCACTCGCCGTTAGAAACAGTCTGGGAGACGAAATATGGCTAGCAGTCGCAGGCTCCAAAACGCAGTTCGCAAGGCAAGACAATCGGTCGCTGTAGTGGCCGGAATCGCCCTGGCATTGTGCCTTCCCTATTCGGCAGGCGCGCAAGGCGGGTTTGATGGCCCGGGCCGATACGAGATCACCAATTCGAAATCCGGTAAGGTGCTCGACCTGGACCTCAACGACCAGACCAGGGTGATGCAGTTCTCCTCGCGGGGAACCGCCAACCAGGCTTGGGACATCCAGGCGGCCGGCGGTGGCCTGTATTCGTTGCGCAACGGGAGGAACGGAAACGCGCTCGAAGCCGTGGGCAACAGCAACAGCACGCCGGTGCGGGCCACGCGCTACGACGGCCGCTCCAGCCAGCAGTGGCACTTTGATGCTGCCAAGGACGGCAGCACGCTCATCGTCTCGCGCCTGGGCAAGACGCTGGACATTCCGGGCGGCTCCACCAGCGACGGCGCCCTGGTTCAGATCTACGAGGTCAACGGCGACTCGAACCAGCGGTTTACTCTTCGCCGGGTGTCGGCCAACTTGGGCGGCGGCTCAGGCGGCAACCCGAGCCCCAACTACCCGGTTGCAGTGCCCTCCAATACGGTGCCCTCCAACCCATCGGGGGGCGGCCGCACCGTGTTGACGCCCGGCTGGAACATGTTTTCGCCGCAACAGGACGTCGAGTTGGGCCAGCAGGCTTCCGGCGAAGTCGCCAAGCAAGTGCTCCTGCTGAACGACTCGCGGGTGGACAGCTACCTGAATAACCTCGGCCAACGGCTTGCGGCGCACGCCCCCGGCGAAAAGTATCCGTACGCCTTCCAGACTGTCAACGACCGCGGGATCAACGCGTTTGCCCTTCCCGGCGGGCACGTCTACATCAACCGCGGTGTGATCGAAGCCGCCGACAATGAAGCGCAACTGGCCAGCGTGATGGCGCACGAGATTTCACACGTGGCGCTGCGCCACGGCACCAACCAAGCCAGCAAGGCCTCGGTGGCGCAGATGCCGCTGGCCATCCTGGGCGGGTTGCTGGGCAGCAACTCCACGGCGACCGCTCTGGCGCAGCTCGGCGCGGGCTTCACGGTGAACTCCATCCTGCTCAAGTATTCGCGCGACGCCGAAAGCCAAGCCGACCTGATGGGCACGCAGATCCTGTACGATTCCGGCTACGACTCGCGGGCCATGGGTCAGTTTTTCGGGAAGCTCCAGGGCGGCAATGGCATCGCGTTCTTCAGCGACCACCCCAACCCCGACCACCGCATCGACAGCGTCAACGAGGAAGCGGCAAAACTCGGCGGCTCGCAGCGCAATTCGAACAACAATTCCAAGGACTTCGACCAGATCAAGCGCTACGTCCAGTCGCTGCCCGCGCCGCAACCGAATCAGCTCCAGGGCGGCCAGCAACAGCAGAACGCTCCTGGCCAACCGGAGGGAATCTCGAATCGTTTCGTGACCTTTCGAGAATTCCGTGCTCCGCATGGACCACCCCGACAACTGGCAGGCCTACGGACAGGGCGACGCAATGACGGTGGCGCCGCAGGGCGGGATGGTGAACGACGGCAACGGCAATCAGGCCCTGGCATACGGCGTCCTGGTGAACATCTACGAGCCGCATTCGGACCGTTACGGCCAGCGGTTGCAGGGGCCCGATTTTGGGCAGGGCGGCATGCCCGCCGAAGAAGCCACCGACCAGTTGATCCAGGACCTCCGCCAGTCCAACCAGAACATGCGCGTGCTTCGCGCCCACGAGCCCATCGACTTCGGCGGCCAGCACGGGCTTTCGACCTACCTCTCCAACGATTCGCCCGTCGCGGGCGGCGGCCGCGAGACGAACTGGCTGGTCACGCTGCCGCGGCCGCAAGGCCTGCTGTTCATCGTATTCACAGCCCCGGAGCGCGACTTTCAGGGTTACGAAAGAGCCTTCCAGCAGATGCTGTACTCCGTTCGCGTGAAGCAGTAACCCGGCGGGAAGAGGTGCCAAGCTTCGAAAAGGAGAAATCAAATTGATGCGGGGAATGAAATGCAGCGACGTAATGACCCACGCCCCCACCTGTTGTCTTGCGGATGACACCGTGGATGTGGTGGCGCAATCGATGAGACGCCACGACATCGGCGCCTTGCCCGTGGTCGACAGCGAGGGCGCCAGGAAACTGGTTGGTATCGTCACCGACCGTGACCTGGCACTGAAAGTCGTGGCCGAAGGGCTCGACCCCCGCCAAACTCGCGTCGAAGGCGTCATGGCGCAAGACCTGGTGACGTGCGCCTCTCAGGACGATCTGCAGCGCGCGCTGAATGCCATGTCCGAGAGTCAGTTGCGGCGAATCCCGGTGCTCGATGAGGGCCGGCTTGTCGGGATCATTTCCCAAGCGGACCTGGCGATGCACCTGGAGAGACCCGCGGCCGTCGGCAAGGTTCTGCGGCAGGTTTCCAGACCCAAGCGGGCTGCCGAGACTGCCTGACGCGGGGTTCCCCGGAACGAGCTGTTTGTTTTCGCAGGCCGGACGGCACGGAACAGCAGCTCTTTGACGTTGGCCTGCCTGGCAAGGAAGTAGTGGTAGCGGAGCCCCAAGGGAAGACAACGCGGGGCTTTCGGACGGAAATTCTGATCGAAAGGAGGAAGAAGAACATGCTTTGGACAATTGCTGTCGTTCTGTTTGTGCTGTGGGCTTTGGGATTGGTGTCCTCGTACACGATGGGCGGCTTCGTGCACATCCTGTTGGTCCTTGCGCTGCTGATCGTAGTCATCAACGTGCTGCAAGGCCGCAGAGCGCTCGGTTAGTGGCGGGGCTTGTCTAAATCCACCACGGGGCGGCGCTTGGCCGCCCCGGAATACATCGGTTACGGGATGGGGTCTCCGCCGATTCCAATCGGCGTGAGCAATAGCAATAGAGGGAGACAATTGACATGAGAGCAAGCACGCTAATAGGCGTAAGTTTGGCCGTCGCGGCCGTTTTGGCCCAGGCGGGGTGTGGCAAAGAGAGCGCGTTGAGCCAGGATGGCGTGAAGCCCGAGACGACCACCGCAGCGGCGCAGGCCGAGGCGGATACGGTGACCCTGCCGGAAGGGACCCAGCTCACGGTGCGAACAACGATCGCCTTATCCACGAATACCCAGCAGGCCGGGCAAACGTTCGGCGCGCATCTGGAGGCTCCCCTGGTCTACGGCGGCCGCGAGATTGCCGCGAAAGGCGCGGAGGTGGAGGGCAAAATCATCGAGGCCGACAAAGGTGGGCGTGTGAAGGATCGAGCCAGGCTCACCGTTCAATTGACCGGATTGCACACAACCGGCGGTCACCTCCTCGAGATTTCGACCAATAGCATTTCGCGTGAGGCGAGCGCCACGAAGGGCAAGGACGCCGCGAAAATCGGAATCGGCAGCGGCATAGGTGCGGCCGTGGGGGCCATCGCCGGAGGCCGCAAGGGCGCAGCCATAGGCGCCGCAGCGGGCGCGGGGGCCGGGAGCGGCGTCGTGCTGGCCACCACCGGCGATCCGGCGGTCATTCCCAGCGAGACCGTGCTGGTCTTTGAGCTACGATCCGCGGTGCTCATCGCCGAGTCCCGGTAGAGAGTCTTTCGGGAAGGTACGCAAGAACATGATTTCGATCTCGATGGCCTTGGCAACGCTCCTGGCGCTGTGGGCGCGAGAGGCTCCTTTCCCCTATGCGTTGTCTGGTTTGATTGACTTTCTTGCGGGCCATCCCGTTGGGCGGAGCGTCTTTGCAGGTCCCCTGGCTGCCCTGTCTCTTGTCGCCGCAATCCCAGGACCTAGGCTGCGTTCGCGATGGACCACGCCAGCCCTGGAACGAACGGGCTCGCGATGACCTCCCCAAGATTCGGCATTCGGAAGCCCGAGCTGTCGCGGGTCGCAGGTTCTGCCGGGGGAGAGGACCGCACGTCGAACGATGTGCGGCAACCCCGGATTGCTCCATAGGGTAGGTGGTTGACCGTATTTGGTCACGCGACTTCGCGCGGTCAGTTCGTCCGAATCCTCCATTGTGACCTGAACCACTCTCGGGGCCACCCCTTGGTTTGCCCCAGCCTCGAGCCGGCCGCCAAGCCCGCGCCATTTGGCTGTTTCGGCGCGTGCGCCCGTGTTTTCTGACGCAGGATCTCGGCGCACCGACCATTGGGCAAGCGATTGCGTACTTAGTCGGATGAATAGGAGATCAGCACATGCCTCTAATCAATCTTGTCTTCGTCTTGATTGTGGTCGGCGTTGGGTTGTGGCTAATCAATCGCTTCATCCCCATGGCCTCGAGCATCAAGTCGATTCTGAACATCGTCGTGGTGGTTGCCGTTTGTATTTGGGTCTTGCAAGCCGTGGGCCTGTGGGCGAGCATCACCAGCTTCCGATTCTCGCATTGACCGGTCCGGATCACTCTCCATGAATGCACAGGAGCCGAAAAAAACGTGAAAAAAGTACATGCCCGGGCCAAACCGCCTTCGAACTACCGGGAACTGCTGCTTGCCAAGAAGGCGGAGCTGTCTTCGAGCCTGCGGGCCAAGCTCGAAACTTTGACAGGACCCAGTGGCGCTGCCCTGGAAGACCTGGCGCCGGTATTTACCGACCAATTCATCGCGCTCCGCATCAACAGCCTGGACTACCTGCAGCTCCAGATGATCGAGGCCGCCCTGGCGCGCATCGACTCCGAGGAATACGGCGTATGCCTGGACTGTGGAAACACCATTCCCAGCGCCCGCCTCGATGCGATTCCCTGGGCTGTGCGTTGCGTCGCCTGTCAGGGGCTTTTCAGCTCCGAAAACGGCCCCAGTCTCGCGAATGACTCCGCGCAGTTCGAAGAGATAACCGCGTGATGAAGCGGCTGGGTTAGGCCTGATGCCGGCCCAGCGGCAGTCGTGACGCCGGCGGGGCTTCGCGGCTCTTGAGCTTGTAGCAGTGGCGACGCTGCGAATCGAGGAAGGGAATCGGAATGGAATTGTTTGTGAAGCCAGTCGGAGCGGCGGCCCCTCTTGCGAGGCGGACACCCGGATTCGCCGCATCGTTCTCTCCAGAGGGCACAATCATGACACGGGATCAATACGCCAAGGCTTACGACAATGGTTTTACGATGACTATGAAGTTCCTGGTCTCGCGAGGAATCAACGTCGAAACAGCTGAGGAGGCGGCCCAGGCCGCCTGGGCCAAGGGCTGGGAACATCGCGACAAGCTGCGCGACCCGGGAAAGGTCTTGACCTGGGTGAATACGATCGCTCTGAATGTATTCCGCAACTGGTTTCGACGCCGCGAGACGGGCCAGCTGACGGCGGATACCCCGGTTCCACCGGGCGTTAGTCCACGCGGGATTGACGTCGACAGGGCCCTGGCGAACTGCGCGCCAGCCGATCGAGAAATCCTCGAGAAGCACTATCTGGCCGGCTACACGAGCGAGGAACTCGGGCGGCAGAGGGGCTGCACGGCCGTCGCCGTGCGCGTGCGCCTGTTGCGGGCTCGGCGCCGTATTCTCGAAACGATCACCTAGCAGCCCGTGGTGAAAGTGCCGTGGGTCGCGCGGCGGGCTTCTGCGGTCGTTCGGCTAAGGAGTGAGGAGGACGGCGATCCGCCCCGATCTTCTCCGACGAACGACAACGCCGACGGCCGCAAATGTCCGCCGCCCAACGGGTTGCGCGCTGTCAGGGGACTTAGGAATCGTTGCTGGGCGCACAAGTCGTTGTCTATGTCCCAGTCGGCTATGTAGCCAGAAAAGCGCGCAACGCGGCCCGCGTCACTTTCACCACGGGCTGCTCGGGGGCGGCTGCGTCCGTGCCGTGGGTGCGCCGGCAGAACGTCGTTTCTCTCCCGGACAAGACCCTTGACCATACTTGGTCATGTGACCCCACGCGGTCAGTTCCCCGAGTCCAAACCACTTCCGCGCAACCTGCATTCTCCCCTGCTCCCTGCCTTGCAACCTACGGCAAGCACAGCCCTACGGAAACAAAACCCGGTCCGGCCCCAGAGCCTGCCCGGCGATGGCCCCGAGAATGCCCTCTGGAAAGGCGTGCGGCCTGCTTGGCGCGACCTGGAAATTGGGGCAGCACCCCGGGCCGCAAACAGCAGCTCTCGCACACTCAGAAAAGGAAAACAATGGATATGAAAGTTTTAAGAATAGTAATGACGGCGGTTTTTTGCGTGGCGCTTCTCGGCGGCATCATTGCGCCGAGCGCCAGCGCGGATACATGGGACAACAAAACCGTAGTCACGTTTAGCGCTCCTGTGGCAACCCCGGGCGTTCACCGTCCCGAACAGGCCGTGCTGCCCGCCGGCACTTATGTGTTCCGGCTGCTGGACTCGCAATCCAATCGTCACATCGTCCAGATCTTCAGCGAAGACGAGTCGATCGTCTACGCCACCGTGCTGGCGATCCCCAACTATCGCCTCAAGGCGACCGACAAGACGGTCATCACCTTTAGCGAGCGGCCGGCGGGCCAGCCCGACGCGCTGCGCGCATGGTTCTATCCAGGCGCGAATTTCGGCGAGGAATTCGTCTATCCGAAGGTGACGGCGATGGAACTCGCGAAGGCGACCAACCAACCTGTTCTGTTCACGCCGGTGGAGCTCGCGGCCAAGGAAGTCGAGCCGATCAAGGCGGCGGACGAACCCCAGGTGCTGGAACTGCAGCGGGTGCCTGTCATGACCATTGAGCCCTCGGGCGAAGAGGTCGAACTGGCCCAGGCTGCTCCGGCCCCGGCCCCTCGCCGCGAACGGGAAGTGGCCCCAGAGCCCGCCCCCGCACCGCGGGAGGTTGCCCAGAACATGCCCCCGACTCTTCCGAACACGGGAAGTCCCTTGCCGCTGGCAGGGCTGTTGGGAATGTTGGCTTTGGGCGGAGCCTCGCTGCTTCGTTTTGCGCAAAAGCGCATTCTGTAAGGGATTGATTTGGGGTTTTGTGTGGGTCTGATGTGCCATCCGGCGCGCCGTCGGGGCGCGCCGGATGGGCATGTCTTCGAGTGCGCTTGTTGCGCCTTGGCCCGGCGCGGGTGCGGTCGAATAGGCCCACCGATTGCATAGAGGGCGGTGTGCCGCGCCCGTCGAAGGTTGCGAGGGCGCAGCGCTACGGTTTTCGAACGCTGCTGTCGCCATCCCGGAGACAGCAGGGCAAAAAGGGTCAGGGTAAGAAGCATGCCGCAAATCGTGATTCCACCAGGGGTCCCGCCGAAGCCGAAGCGGTGGCCGAATGGGCAGAACCGGCACCAAACCAAGGCACGGGGAATGGCCGTGCTCACGACGCCGCTGCTCAACAAGGGCACCGCCTTCTCCATCGAGGAGCGAAAAGCGCTGGGCCTCACGGGCCTGCTCCCGGCGATGATCAGCACCTTGTTGGACCAGGCGAAACACGCCTACTTCCAGTACCAGCGGCTGCCCGACCCGTTGAGCAAGAACGTCTTCTTAACTACCCTGCACGACCGCAACGAAGTTCTGTTCTACCGGCTGCTCTCCGATCATCTGCGGGAAATGATACCGATCGTCAACGACCTCACCGTCGGCATGGCGATGGAGCAGTACCACCACGAGTTCCGCCGTCCACGGGGCGTCTATCTCTCGATCGACCACCCCGAAGCCGTCGAGAAGGCTTTTGAAAATCTCCACGCCGGCCCCGAGGAAATCGACCTGATCGTGGCGACCGACGCCGCGCGAGTTCTGGGGGTCGGCGATTGGGGTGTCGGCGGCATTGAGATTTCGATCGGCAAGCTGGCGATTTTCACGGCGGCGGGCGGTATCGACCCGCTGCGGGCGATCCCAGTGATGCTCGACGTTGGCACCAACCGTCAAAGCCTGCTCCAGGATCCGATGTACGTCGGCAACCGCCACGCCCGCGTCAACGGGGAGCAATACGACACCTTCATCGATGCTTACGTCACCACGGTGAGGAAGCTGTTTCCGAAAGCGGTGCTGAACTGGGCGGACTTTGCGCCTGCCAGCGGACGCCGCATCCTCGAGAAATACGGGGATCAGATCCCGACGTTCAACAACGACTTGCAGGGAACCGGCGCGATCGCGCTGGCGGCGGCGATTTCGGCGTCACGAATCTGCGGAGCGCCCTTGCGAAATCAGCGCGTGGTCATCTTTGGCGCGGGTACGGCGGGCATCAGCATTGCCGATCAGCTCCGCGCTGCCATGGTGCGTGAAGGCTTGCCCAGCGAGGATGCCGCGGGGCGCTTCTGGCTCGTGGACCTGCCCGGGCTGCTCACCGACGATCTGGGCGGCGTACTCGACGCCTCCCAGGCGAACTACGCGCGCCCGGCCGCCGAGGTGAAGGCGTGGCCTCGCCAGGGAAGCGCCATCAGCCTGGAGGAAGTGGTGCACCGGGTGCGGCCGACGATGTTGATCGGTACGTCGACGGTCTCGGGCGCCTTCACGCAAGACATCGTTCACGAAATGGCCGCGCACACCGAACGGCCCATCATCTTCCCGCTATCGAGTCCGGCCTCGATGGCCGAAGCGGCGCCGGCCGACCTGATCGCCTGGACCGATGGGCGCGCTTTGATCGCCTCAGGCAGCCCGTTCGGCCCGGTCACTCACAAGGGAATCACCTACGTGATCGGCCAGGTGAACAGTGCCACGCTGTACCCCGGTTTGGGCCTCGGCGCAATCGTGTCCCGGGCCCGCCGGATCAGCGACGGCATGTTCGCGGCAGCGGCAAACGCCGTTTCCAGCCTGGTGGCCGTGCGCATGCCTGGCGCGTCGTTGCTCCCCCATTTCGACAACCTGCGCAGCGTATCGCTGACGGTGGCTCTGGCGGTCGCCGAAACCGCGCTGGAGGAGGGCCTGGCCGGCGTCGAGCTCAGCGACATCGTGCGGCAGGTGCAAGACGCCATGTGGCAGCCGGAGTATTGCCGGCTCCGCGCATCGTGACGGGGCAAGCGGTTCGCTTCGAATCGAACGGAGAAAAAAACGGATGCAAGCTATGTTTTGGGCCGGGCTGGTGGTCGTGATGCTGGGCATTACTTCCCTGTTGGTCCCGATTCCCCGCAACCAACAAGATGGCCTCACCATCGGTAGTGTGTCCATCGGTGTCGAAACGCGGCACAGTGATAAAGTGTCGCCGATTGTCAGTGCGGCAATGATTCTGGGTGGAGCCGGCCTGATGATCGCCGTCAAGAAGAAAAGCTAGCCTGCCTTTCTCACGGCATGTCGCCGGGAGAGGCGGGAGAAGCCCATCCGGGGGGCAGACGAGGGGACGTAACGGGAGATGAATGTGAGCCGCGCGAAGCTTATCCTGCTGCTGATGTTTGCCGGAAGCTCCAGCGGAGGTCAGCTTTCGACCCCGAGCGTGGCTCAGGACCCCGAATCGTACCGCATCGCGGTGGACGTCGAGCTGGTGGTGTTGCACCCGACCGTGCGCGACCGCAAAGGCCGCTTTGTCTCCGACCTGCTGGAGCAGAATTTTGAAATTTACGAGGACGGCGCCCGGCAGTCGATCCGCCTTTTCCGTTACGAAGACACCCCGGTCACCGTAGGGCTGGTCGTCGACCACAGCAGGAGCATGCTGCCGAAACTGGCCCAGGTGACGGCCGCCGCCCGGGCTTTTGTGCGGTCCAGCAACCCGCAGGATCAGATGTTCGTCGTGAACTTCAACGAGCATGTTTCACTGGGCCTGCCGCGTGCGGTCCCGTTTACCAACAGCTCCACCGAACTCGAAAGCGCCATCGCCAATGCGCCGGCCGCCGGCATGACGGCGCTTTACGACGCGGTCGTCGAGGGAATCGACCAATTGCAGGGGGATGGCCGGAACAAAAAGGCGCTGCTCGTCATCAGCGACGGCGGCGACAACGCGAGTAAGCACGACTTGCGGGACGTCCTGAAGCTCGCCGGGCAGTCCCGCGCGATCTTCTATACGATCGGCCTGTTTGACGACGACGATCCCGATCGGAATCCGAACGTACTCAAGCGCCTGGCACGGGAGACGGGCGGCGAAGCCTTCTTCCCGAGCCAACTCAGCGATGTAGTGGCCGTTTGTGAAAGCATTGCCCATGACATTCGCAATCAATACACCATCGGATACGTCTCCACCAACGCGACGCCGAAGGGAACCTACCGCAAAGTTCGAGTGGTCGCCCGGGCAGCGGACCACGGCAAGCTCGTAGTACGCACTCGGGCCGGCTACATTGCCGGTGGCGGGTAATGGCCCGGCAAGGGCCAGGGCGCTCCGTGAGGCTGGTACTCAACAAAGAATCGCTGAGGCGCATACTACGCTGGGCTCAACGTGCCTTGGTTGTCGGCGGCGTCTTCCTGCTGGGCTATTGTGCATTCGTTCTGCTGGACTCCTGGAATTTTCAGCAACAACAAGGCCGCGACCTCGACCGCCTGTTGGATGACGACAGCGCGGCAAGCGTTGGAGCGCCGCCCGCTGATCCCCTCGCTGCGCCGGAAGCCCCGTTGGCAGCCGCGGCCGACGGGTTGATCGGCCGCATGGAGATCCCGCGTCTTGGCCTCTCGGCGATCGTCGTCGAAGGAATCGACAAGCGTACTCTGCGTCGCGCTGTCGGCCATATTCCTGGGACGGCTCTGCCGGGACAATCCGGCAACGTAGGTATCGCCGGCCATCGCGACACGTTCTTCCGGCCCTTGCAAGACATCCAGGTGGACGACATCATCACACTGACCACACCAGGGGGCGAATACAGCTACCGCGTCGTGTCTAGGCGAGTGGTGAACCCGAATGATGTCGAAGTGTTGAATCCCACCAGCAGCGAGGTCCTAACCCTGGTCACCTGCCATCCGTTCTACTTCGTTGGTCCAGCGCCAAACAGGTTTATCGTTCGCGCCGAAAGAGTTACTGGATGAGCGTGGAGGCGGATGACCAGTTCCCGGAGGAGCTAACGCTCGCAGCTACGCCTGTGGTCAGCTCTGGAGCCTCGCGACTGGCAGAGCGGTTGGCCCGTGCCTATCACCCAGGAACCGCGACACAGACCCACCGGTGTCCCATGTTGAGTGAGCGAGGTTGCGGAATCACTAGCGCCATCGACCGCTAGACAAGGGAGCCTTCGGAGAAATGCAATCGGCAGATGGTGACCTCAATGGGTTTTCCACGAGGTGGTCCACGATCATTTCACCGCCCTCACTGAGCAGGAACAGTTGAACCTCGACAAAAGTCCAATTCTTGTTGTCGGATCACGTAGTCTGAGCAAACTGAAGCGGGCCGGATGGTTGCAATTGGTTGCACTTCCGACGACGTTCCCACTCCAAAAACCACGGCGCTACTACACTACGCGCGCCGTTTCGACCAGAGCGGTGAGCCGCTCGACGACCCTCCGATTGGCATCGTCGTACGGTCTCCGCAGACGGACTATGTCCTGCTGGCCGCGCCTCACTCTCGGCCAGCGCACTCTGTCGCCTTTACCGGTTCAGCAGGAACGGGCCGGCCCGGGCGCTATGCGGGTTACCTCTCCAGCATCGCAACCGTGCGCACGATCGTCTCCACCGTCGTTTCGTCGCCCAGGCCGGTGTTGACCATCAGATGGAAGAACTCGCGGGCCGGCCACTCCACATCGAAGTATTTCTTGATGTACTCGGCGCGTTCACGGTCCACGGTCTCCGCCAGCTCGATGGCTTCGCTTTCGGAGTTCCCGCGCTCGCGCAGGCGGCGGACCTTGTCGGCAAACGACGCGTAGACGAAGACGTGGAACGCGTCGGTGCGGTCGTGCAGGTAGTACGCTGAGCCGCGGCCGACGATGACGGCGTTCCCTTCCGAGGCGGCGCCGGCCACCACTTTCTTTGCCACATCGCGGATGCATTCGGCGTCCACCATTTTGAGGCGCGGCGCGTTCAAGCTCCCCTCAAAACTGCCCCGCATGAACGATTTGAACAGCCGGTAGGTCAACGAATCGCGGCGCTCCTCGTGCGCCTGGACGGTCCGGCTGGGGCAATCCATCAGGCGGGCGATCTCGTCGGTGAGCGCTTGGTCCCAGAGCTTCCAGCCGAGCGCCTGCGCCACCTTTGCGGCGATCTCCGCGCCGCCGCTTCCATATTCGCGTTCGATGGTAACCAGTCTGATCATGGCTCCTTCTTTCACTCGAATGGCTCTTCAGCCAACCGCCACCTCTGCCCCCTCGGAGGGATCGTTTCGCCGCACGATGAACGACAGCAGAAACATGATGGCGGCGCCCACAGCAAGCACCATGAACGTGTCGAGGTACGCCAAGGTCTGGGATTGCACCTGCATCAAATGATAGAGGCGTCCGACCGCGGCGGCGTGGGCGTCGGGCGGGGTGGCGCCGGAGCGCGTCAATTGGTGCGCCAGGCCGGCCACCTGGTCACGGAATGCAGGATCGAACCGCGTGGTGTGATACGACAGCACGGACTGGTGGAACTGCGCCCGCCGCGCCAGCAACGTCGTTACCATCGATGTTCCCACGCTGCTGCCCATGTTGCGCATGAAGTTGATCATACCCGCCACGCTGTTGCTCTTTTCAGCCGGAACGCCGATGTAGCCGGCCAGGTTGATGGGAACGAACAGGAAGCCCAGCCCGATTGCCTGGACCACGCGAAGCGACGCCGCCGACGGAAAGCTGATCAGCAAGTCGAGACGCCGCGTGGAGTAATACATTCCGACCGCCAAGGCCAGCCAGCCGAATCCAATAATGTACTTGGCGGGGATCTTGGTTGTCAGTTGCCCCACCAGGGGCATTTCGAACAACAGAACCGCGCCGCTGGCCGACAGCACCATGCCCGCGGTTTCGGCCGTATAGCCCATCAGCGTCTGCAGAAACAGCGGCATCATCACCAGGCTGCTGAACAGCAGGATGCCGAGCATGAACATCATCAGGTTGGCCAGAGCGAAGTTGAAACTCTTGAACATCCTCACGTCGATGATCGGGGCTTTCTGGAACCACTCCCACACCACCAGCGCTATCAGACAGACCGTTGCAACGACGGCCAGCGCGACGATAGAGGGAGAGCCGAACCAGTCGTCCTGCTGGCCGCGGTCGAGCAGCACCTGCAGAGCCCCGATGCCCAGTATCAGCAGCCCGATGCCGACGTAATCCAGGCGCACGCCCGCGCCCCGCAACAGCCGCAGATAGGGAGGGTCTTCCACCATGCGAAGGACCAGGAACAGCGCCAGGATTCCGACCGGCAGGTTGATGTAGAAAATCCAACGCCAGGAATAGTTGTCGGTGATCCAACCGCCCAGTGTGGGGCCGATGGTCGGCGCCAGCACCGCGGTGATGCCGTAGAGCGCGAAGGCCATGCCACGCTTTTGCGGAGGGAACGTGTCGGCCAGGATGGCCTGCGCCATGGGTTGCAGCCCGCCGCCGCCGGCTCCCTGCATTATGCGAAACAGAATCAGGACGCCGAGGCTGGGCGCTGCACCGCAAAGCACAGAGCTCACCGTGAACAGCATGATGCAGAGCATGAAGAAGCGCTTGCGTCCGAACAGCCCCGCGAGCCAGCCGCTGATGGGCAGGACAATCGCGTTCGACACCAGATAGGAGGTCAGCACCCAGGTGCTTTCGTCGTTGCTCGCGCCGAGGTTGCCGGCCATGTGGGGGAGCGCGACGTTGGCGATGCTGGTGTCGAGCACCTCCATGAACGCGGCCATGGCCACTACCACGGCGATCAGCCAGGGGTTGAACTTCGGCGTCCACGGCTGAGCGGGCGGCGGGGGCGGAGGAATCGTCTGATCGGGGGCGGCCATGGGGATTATTGGTTGATGTATACCTCGGGATCGACCGACATGCCGGGGCGAAGCAGCAGGTCCTTGTTCTCACCCAGCTCGAGGTCGATGCGGACAGGAATCCGCTGCACCACCTTGACGTAGTTGCCAGTGGCATTCTCGGGCGGCAGCAGGCTGAAGCGCGAGCCGCTGGCCCCTCCAATGCCGGTGACATGGCCGTGGTACTCGTGATCGTAGGCGTCCACGCTGAAGACCACCTTCTGGCCGGGCTTGATGTGCTCGAGCTGCGTTTCTTTGAAGTTCGCCGTGATCCAAATATCGTTGAGAGAAACCAGCGCCATCAGGCTTTGGCCCGGCGCGACGTTTTCCCCGATCTCCGCCGTTTTCTTGCCGATGATGCCGCTCACCGGAGCGGTGATCAGCGTGTAGCTCAGGTTCAGTTTGGCCTGGTCGAGCAGGGCGCGCTGCTGCGCCACTTTGGCGGCGGCCGATCGTACACGGGCCTGGCTTTGGGCCACCTGTTGGGGCCGGGTCATGGCGGCCTGGATGGCGGCGTCGGCCTGCGTGATTCGGGTTTGCGCCTGCTCGACCGCGGCCTCCGCGGCCGTGATGTTCTGACGCGCCTCATTTACCGAGGCGGTGCGGGCCGCCACCGTGGCTTTGGCCGCCGCCGCAGTCTGCACGGCGGTATCGTATTGCTGCCGCGGCAACTCGTCCTTGACGACGAGCTGATGGTAGCGCTCGACGTCGTCCGCCTCATTCTTGTAAAGGGCTTCCGCCTCGGTCACCTGAGCTTGCACCGTCTCCAGCCGTGCCTGGGCCGCGCTCAACTGCCGCTGTGCTACGAGCAGGCCCGCATCGGCATCGGCGCGAGCCGACCGGGCTGTCGCCAGGGTGCTGGCGGTGTTGGTGGAGACGATCGGTACGTCGCTACGAGCGCTTTCGAGAGCGGCCTCGGCATCGGCCAGGTCGGCCTCGGCTTTGGCGACAGCCACCTGATAGTCCTTCGGATCGATTCGCACAAGCGGATCGCCCGCCTTGACGAGTTGTGCATCCTCGACGAGAACTTCGCTCAAATGACCGCTGATGCGGGCGCTGATGGCCTGGATGTGCCCGTCGATCTGAGCGTCGTCGGTCGATTCGTAACTTCCGAAGTACTCCCATAGCTCGTAGGCAATGGCAACCAGCGCGATGGCCAGGACGGCTGCCACAACGATGCGCAGCAGCCGGCGTCTCGGCCTTCTGCGCCGGGGTACGGGAACGGACTCGATCTTTTGCTCGGAAACAACGGTGTCGGCCATCACTTCACCTCGATGAATTGCTTGACGTGATGAACTGCCTGACTCGCTGCGCGGTCGTGCCCATGGCTTTCGCGAGCGCTACCTTGGCGAGGTTGTGGGCATACAGCGCGGAAATCAGGTTGTCGTTGGCGCCCGCCACGGCTCCTTGCGCCTGTACCACCTCGATGTTGTCGGTGACTCCGGAGTCGAAGCGGTCGCGGGCCTGTTGCAGGGTTTCGTTGGCAAGAGCCAGATTGTCGCGCGCGACCGAAACCTGCTGCGCCGCGGACTGCAGATCGAGGAAGGCGTCGCGCACTTCGACTTCGATCTGGGCGCCCTGGTTGGCCAACTCGTCGGAACGCTGCTTGAGCGCCGCGCGGGCCTTCTCGACTTCCGACCGGATCCGGCCGCCGTCGAAAATGTTGAAATTGAGAGAACCGGTGACGGCGAACACGCCGTGGGAGTTGCCGATGGTGGGGCCGGCGTCGCCGTAATAGCCGCTGAGATTTACCGTGGGATACCATTGGGCTTTGGCCGCGTCCACCGCCCGTTGGGCGGCCTCGACGCGTTTCTTCGAGCTTTGGTAGTCCGGCCGTTCGGTGAGGGCCGTTTGGAACGCTTCTTCCTGGGTCATCCCGCTCAGCGGCGAAAACGGGGCCGTGTCGGCCAATTCAAAAACCTGCGCCGGAGGGAAGCCGATGATCCGGCCGAGCGCCAGTTTGTCCTTGTCGAACTGGTTCTGCTGCGCCAGCAGGGCCTGCTGTTGGGTCTTGAGCTGCACTTGGGCGCGCAGTACGTCGATTCCGGCGGCCACTCCTGCGGTCCTGCGGTCCTGGGCCCTGTTGTAGAGCGCCTGATCGGTGTCCACCTGCGCCTTGATCGAGTCCACGCGCGAGGCGTCGGCGATCACCCGCAAATAGCCATTGGCGACCGCCTCCACCACTAGATCGCGGGAATCGTCAACCGAGAGACTCGCGGCCTCCTCGCCGGCCTTCGCCGACTGGAAAGATTTTCGCGCGCTCCAGTCGAAGATTTTGGCGGACACATTCGCTTGCGCAGTAGTAAAAGAAAAAGGTCCGGCAATCGAAGGAATGGAAAAAATAGGGTTAGGCGGAACCCGAATGCCGACGTTCTTCAGGTTGAGCTGCTCGACGGTCTCGCCAATGCTGCCGGTAACCTGGGGAAGTAAGACCGAGAGTGCCCGGATCCGTTCGGCCCGCGCGGTCCGGCTGGCCTCCTGGCTCTCCAATAGCCCGAGGTTGAACTTGAGGCCGCGCTGGATGGCGCCAGCCAGGGTAAGTGCCACTGGGGTGGGCGAGCTTTCATCGGGAACACTGCCCTGAAAGGAATTTGACTGCTGGCCAGCGAGGCCACTCGCGATCAACAGAATTCCAATGGGAACCCGAATTCCAAAAACCATTCGTGGCACGGTCAATCCTTTCTGGCGTGGCCCGACCGGCGAATGCTTGTCGCTTCCGAACCGGCAGTGGACGGCGGCAACGAGTTTGGATTTCCGATCGTGCCGGCAACTGGCACACGCGCATCCTCGAGGTCCCTGCACCCTCGAGGGTTCAGGGCTTCTTTACCACACCACCAAGTAGATTCGACTTCCCGCAAACGGGGCGGTTTCGTGGTCACTCGGACGATTGTTTCGAATCGTACTTGCTCAACTCTTGCTGCTCCATTTTTCTCCTGATCGCGGCATCGTGGCGCGGTCTTTCCAGACCGACCACGTCATACCGGCCGCCCCGTTCCCGCAGCGTCAGCACGACCGGTTCTCGCCACTGCGGGCTATCTTCTTGAATCGTGGATAGCCGAGCGATGGCATAGCGGAAGCCGGCATCATCGGCCGGACCCCATGCCTGTCGTGGGATCTGGAGCTTCGGCTCCGACAACTCGACTTCCTGACCCATGGCGCGCTCCTGGTTCTTCAGGTTGTCCAGAGCGAACCACCGCACCCGGTAGGTGGCCCCACCCGGCGCCGCGCCCGTGCGAACGGCGGCATTGTCGAAAGTCACTTCGCTTCCGTCGCTGCTGACGGCAAAGCGGTCCAGCGGGTTGGTCTGGCGGATCCAATAACGAATGCACTTGTCGCGGCGCTCGATCAGCGTTTTTGCAAGATACGCGGCTGCGTCCGGATCGCTGATTTGCCCGGTTGCCACGATCGCCCGGATGACATCATCGGTGAAGTAAGTCAGCAGATTCGCCGCCCAGAAGGCGTCGGCTTCGTCCATGCGGTCGAAGGCGGGATTGGGATATTCCGGCTTCCATTTCCAAGGCTCAAAGAAGTCGCCTTCGTAGTTGCCGATGGCGGGATAGCTGGGGTACTTGACGTGCATCCAGTCTCTTGTCCAGAGGCCAAAACTGAACACGCCTTTGAGCAGCTTGTCTCCTTCGGCGTAGTATTCATATCCCGCGCGCGGTTCCTGGACGTTGGTGCTGCCGCTGCCCATGTTGGATCCGAAGTCCAACAGGTAGTGCCTGACGAACTGCCGGCCGTCTTCCCGCACGAACGTATCGAAGGTATTCAGGGAACGCGAGTCGTCGTGATTCAGCCAGGCCGCAAAAACCCGAAGCGCTCGCAACTCCCGGCGTTTCTCGTGCGGGAAGATATCGTTGGGGTCGTCTGACCGCGTTTCATAGTAGCGATACTCCCCAACCGGTTTGCCTTTGATATAGCGGCTCGCCAGGACGCGCACCGTACCGTCGGGGCGGACGCGGGCCATCTTGCCCAGCCAGCGATCGAGATCCTGCTCCGTCACCGCTCGCATTCTCCCCCGCTCGTCCCGCCACTCCGCTTTGGGATCGACCCGCAGGTTGTGCCGGTCTACATAAACGATGAAGTCCTCGGGCACGTTATAGCCGAGGGCGTGAAAGATCTTGGTCGAGATCACCTCGACCGAGGAGGGCAGCTCCGGCAAATGAATCGGATCCAGCTTGAAGATGTAGCGGTCCCCACGAGAATCACGGATCGTAAACTTGGGCGTGATACCGCCCTCGGGCCGCCCGACGACAACCCACATACCCGGTGCGGGGCCGTCCACGGTATCGGGGCCGCGCACGATGTCCTGGACGCTCATTTTCCCGAGCCCGACCCGGTTGGTGAACCAGCTCGAGTTGGGAACTTCACCGACGGTACTAACGTTGAGGGCGGGACCGGCGTCTCCTCCCGGGTGCGCGAAGGAATTGATCAGAAAATCAGCGTCTTTCCGAAGCTCGAATTCGGCGACTTCGGGTATGTTCGTCGTGTCCGGGTCTTCCGCCAGAGGATCGTCCGGATAGAACCGCCGGCCATCCCCGCCTTTGCTGATCGTCTGGCCATGGACCATCGTCGAAAGCACGAGGAATACCAGAACAGGAAGTGCTTGCGCGACGAAGTTCACCGCTCCAATGTGGTTTTGAAAACGAGCTACTGGGGAAGACATGGCTTGTGCTCCTTAGAAAACGTGCTCTGCCCTGAACAAGGGGATGAATCCTTCGCGGCTGAACGCCAGGTCCAGCCGGAACGTGAAGGCTTTCTTGCTGTGGAAGCGGAAACCCAACCCGTAAGCCCCTTCCCAGCCCTTCAGGTTGATATCCGACCGGCGAGTGGCCACCTTTCCCCCGTCCACGAAGACGGCCATATCCAGCGCCCACCAGGCCTCCCAGCGGTACTCGACGGTCGCCAGCACGCTGTTGCGGTCGCGGAAGCGGAACTCTCGAAACCCGCGCAGCCGCTGGGCGCCTCCCAGATCCGGCATGTAGATGAAGGGGACCGAGTCGTTGGCCCCGGCATCCGTCATGACCACATTGCCGCGCAAGGCCAATACCTTGTACCCGTTGTCGAAGGGCAGGTATTGTTGCGCATCGAACTCCCATCGCCTGAAGTTGTACTTGTCCAGATGACGGTCGCGGAAGTTCGAGAACTTGGCGCCCCAGTAACTTCCAGCGCGAGGATACAGGGGATCGTCGCGGCGGTCATAGTCCACAAAGGCGTCCACGCGGAGAAAGTCAGGCAAAGGTTCGTCAAAGCCGGGAACCGTGGAGGGGTTGAAGACTTGCTCCAGAGAGGCGAACCGCGAGTCTCGCCCCGAGCCGACACTCGGGCTGAGGTAAGAGACACCACCCCCGGCGCGAAAGCCTCGGATAGGCGAAAGCCAGGCGTCACCACCACCTTCCAGCGAACGGTACAGATAGTTGGTGCGATCCTTTCTGCGGGTATCCGGGCCGATTCCGAAGAAGTCGTCTTCCGGGTCTTCAAAGTACTTGCCGTGCAGCCCAACGTTGAAGATGCTACCGGCAATGTTCATCAACTCAATACCACCGGTCGTTTCGTAGTAGTCGCGGGTGCTGTAGGCCGCATTCCAACGAAAGTCCAGCCGGTTGGGCCGATCCGGTTCCGCATACCCATCCACCCATTTCCCCGTGTGCGAATATCCCGCGCCAAACCCAAATCCGGCCCCGGCCGGAAAGTGTCCGCTCGAGTAATGCCAACCGTTCTCATCTCCTCTGACGCTGTTGAAACGTTCCGACGCTTCCTGGATGATGATCATTCCCCGCTCGATGTTGGTGCGCTGTGGGGGCGTCACTTCCTGCATTCTGCCGGCGCGCTCTTGCTCCAGCAGGTCATTCCGATGGGGGAGCTGCGCCTGCAAATGTGTCGGGAGCAGCAAGGACGCCGTCGAGAATGCAATCTGTAAGCCCAGCCGCCAGAGGTTAGGCCTCCAGCCCGCGAGTCGGGTCCAAAAAGGCGCTTCGGAAGGGCAGCCACAACGGCGCCGAGAAGAATTCAGGGTCCCCATTCTGTCAACACCGACATACTGAAAAGAGAGGGAGATGTTCAGGGTGGTTGCGAAGAATCGCTGATGGAATTTCATTTGTCCCTCTCGATGCAGGGGCCTGAACTACATGGCTTTTGCGGTCTCTCCAGACTATGCCGGCTCGGCGGGATAGAATACATCCCGAGATCGGATAGTTTCTCGGTACCACTCTGGTTACACATTGCACTAACACGATCGGGGTATTGGAAACGATCGGTGACTGGAGCGTGGATCATCTCTACCCCGAAAGTGGTAGGGCAGACTCCGCGGCCGAGCGATTCGTCCATTGACTGCCTGTTGCTATTCGTTGCAATATGCATTGGAGTTCTCCTCTAGCGGACCGTAAACACCCCATGGTTGAAGGGCAAGCGAACGATCGCGAAGTCGCGCTTTTGACCGACCGCTATCTCGCGTGGCGACTATTCCCCCGCATCTACAGGCGTGAGAATAGGAGCGCCCTTGTCCTTGATGAGGAACGCAACGAATTTCGCCGGCATGGTCGTGCTGGCATTTCGTCCAACCAAGTGAACATCGTCGGGTCCTTCATAGAAGGTGTCGCCGGCAGTCAACCTCACCTCCTTTTCACCTTTGAGCTGCATCAGAATGGTCCCTTCCAGCACGTAGATGAACGCGCGTGCGTTGTGCCGGTGGATGGGGTCGACGTTGCCGGGAGCATATTCCACTGTGAGCATCGAAACTTCCTTGTCAGGAAGTTCGGGCAGGTCTTTCGACAGGAGCGGCGTCACCTTGGCGTCCTGAGCCATCAATCCGCCGGCCATGACGCAGAGCAAAGCGATCAGACGTTTCTTGTTCGTCATGATTGTTCCTTTCCTTTGTCGTGTGAGACATCCTTGTTCAAGCCGGTTTGATCCAACCGGTTTAGTTCAAAAGAAACTCCAGCAGGTCGGCGTTGACTTGGTCCTGATGTGTTGCCGTTATTCCGTGAGGCGCGCCCGGATAGTAGATCTCTTTCGCGCATTGGATGACCCTGGCCGATTTCTTGGCCGAGTCCTTGACGGGGACGATCTGGTCGTCCTCTCCGTGCAGCACGAGAGCCGGAACTTCGATCTTCTTGAGATCTTCGGTGAAGTCCGTTTCCGAGAACGCCTTGACGCATTCATAGGCGGCCTTCGCGCCGGCCTGCATGCTCCACAGCCAGAACTGATCCAGCATGCCCTGGGAGACCTTTGCGCCCTTCCTGTTGGCCCCATAGAACTGAACAGCCAGGTCCTTGTAGAACTGCGAACGGTCGCCGGCAACACCGGCGCGGATTTGGTCGAACACTTCCATCGGAAGGCCCTCGGGATTCGCGTTCGTCTTGAGCATGATGGGGGGCACGGCCGAGATCAGGACCACTTTGGCCACACGCTTGGACCCGTGCCGGCCGATGTAACGCACGACCTCGCCGCCTCCGGTGGAGTGCCCCACCAGCACAACGTCTCTGAGATCGTGCGTTTCGATCAGCGCGGCGAGATCATCCGCATAGCCGTTCATGTCGTTGTTCGAAGAAGTCTGGGTGGACCGTCCGTGCCCACGGCGATCGTGTGCGATCGCGCGGTAGCCGTGCTGCGAAAGAAATAGCAACTGGCCGTCCCAGGCATCTGCCGACAACGGCCAGCCATGACTGAAGACAACCGGCTGCCCGGCTCCCCAGTCCTTGTAGAAGATCTTCGCTCCGTCCTTTGTTGTGACCGAACTCATGTGTGTGTCTCCCTGTTCCTGGCAGTGCACGTAGCTCGCCAACTTTGCCCGGGCGCCATCTGGTTCGAAAAGAAGAGGCTTATTGCCACCCGTGTGGAACGGGGCTCAACGCCGTTGACCGTATTTCGTGAAACGAGTGTGCCCGCCCTCTTGGAAATCACGACCCCGCGTGACGATGGACGCACGGCACCGTTCGTCTCCGGGCAACGGTGTCGTGTTTTCTGTGTGTTCCCCGAGGTCCGCAGATTTGGTTGGGCACGTGCAATGAAGGCCGGCGGGAGTCGATTTATATGAAACCTCGCATGAACTCCATGGCCGCTGCGCCCGCCGCATCGCGCGCTCTGTATGCCCTTGATACCTGGGTACGGAAGTCTTCGGGTCTCGATCCCGGCCTGCTGGAACTGGTGCGCTTGAGAGCCTCGCAGATCAACGGGTGCGCCTATTGCCTCGACATGCATTCCAAGGATCCTCGAGCGCTCGGGGAAAACGAGCAGCGCCGGCATGTGCTCTCCGCTTGGCGGGAGGCACCGTTCTACACCGCTCGGGAGCGAGCCGCACTGCTGTGGACCGAGTACGTCACCTTGATCAGCCAGCACCACGTTCCCGACACGACCTACGAGACCGTCCGGCAACAGTTCACCGAAGAAGCGCTGGTGAATCTGACGCTGGCCGTGGTCGCAATCAACGGCTGGAACCGCCTCGCGATCGCATTTCGGTTGGTTCCGGGTGAGTATCAACCCCAGCAACGCGCCATGGCCGGCGAAACCTTGAGGCTTGCATTGCAGTTTGTGCAGCGGTGTACGTGAACGCTTTTGGTGATTCGGGACACAGTATCGGGTTGGACGGATCTTGGAAGTGCAGGCCGAGTCCTAGTTCACCCTCATCCGGCAGGGGCCTAGTCCCAAATGGCTCGAGTCAGTGCAGGGCGCTGACATGCTCGAGCAGGCTGACCCCGCCGGCGGAGTGATTTGTCGAATGCGATGTTTGAACGGATCGGTCGCAGTAGAACAGAACGGCACCTCGGGATGCCGCAAATTCACCGGGTGTCGGCGAATCATCATCTGGCGGGAATGGCTGACCGGGTTCTAAGGAGTTTCCGCAGAATATGCCGTTCAGGTTTTCAACGCCAGTGGTAACAATACCAAACAACAAGAGCCCTAGTGGCTCCGATCTAGGAGGTTCAATATGAGCATGAAAATTGTAGTCATTGGTGGAACCGGGCTGATCGGTTCCAAGGTCGTCGCCAAGCTGAAGGCGCATGGCCACGAGGCTGTGGCGGCGGCGCCCAGCACGGGAGTCAATACCCTCACCGGCGAGGGACTGGCCGAGGTCCTCAAGGGCGCCTCGGTCGTCGTCGACGTTTCGAATTCCCCCTCCTTCGAGGAAAAAGCCGTGATGGAGTTCTTCCAAACATCCACCGGCAACCTGCTCCGCTATGAAGCCGCCGCCGGCGTTGGACATCACGTTGCGTTGTCGATAGTGGGAACGGAGCTTCTGTCCAACATCCCCTACATGCGCGCCAAGATCGTTCAGGAAAAGCTGATCAAGGAGTCCTCGATTCCCTACTCGATCGTCCACGCGACGCAGTTCTTCGAATTCGTCAACGCCATCGCCGATTCCGCGACCGTCGGCAACGCCGTTCGCCTGCCGCATGTGTTCTTCCAGCCCATGGCGTCGGAGGATGTCGCCAATGCGGTCGCGAAAGTCGCGGCCGGCGCGCCGTTGAACGGGACGGTCGAAACGGCGGGCCCCGAACGGTTCCGTTTCGACGAGCTCATCCGGCAAGCTTTGCGCGCGCGCGATGATCCGCGCGAGGTTATCGCTGACCCGCAAGCCCCCTACTATGGCGGTCAGGTTACCGAGCTGGATCTGGTTCCTCATGGTGAGGCTCTACTCGGTGAGGTCCGTTTCGAAGACTGGCTCAGGCCCACCATGGCCGCCCGGCGATAGGCCGGTCAGGTGGCCCCGCCTCCGCCGGGCGGGGCCACTGCGGCCAGGCTGATTCAGGAAACAAGCAGGCATCCTCGCCACAGAGTCACTCGCGCAATTGGGTTGTTTGTTCTCGGCTCCCGGCGCGGGTGTCCCAAGCTCGAATCCAGTACGATGTGTGAGTCAGAGGCCGAGAGTGAAGGGCACAGATTGTGCCAACTTCGCGCGCCCGGCGCTTAGCCGCAGGCGCCTGCTGGGCATCGTCCCGGCCATGCTGTGCCAGGCATGCCGGCGTGAAGACAGCAACGCCCCTTCGATCGAGTTCACCCGCATACCGCAAGCGGATCCGGCCGGATCGGCAAACAACGACACTATTGAAGGGACCGCTGCGGGATCGTCGCCGGGCCAGAATGTCGTACTCTAGGCAAAAACCGGCAAATCGTGGTTGATCGTTCTCTCCAGGGGCTCCGTTCTCCATCTCGGAGCGGACCTCCTGCCCATCGACGAATCTCACAGGAACACAGAACCTGAAGCGGCGCACGAGCCGGTATTCACCGATTCGCCCGAAGAGGTGCAGCGACGACATGTTCTGCGAGTGCTGGAGAGATCGGGCGGGCTGATCAGCGGCCCCAACGGCGCCGGTGCCGTCCTCAACCTGCATCCCAACACACTACGCAGTTTGATGGACAGATTGGGAATTCGGCGCTCTGCACGCCATTCTGCAACAGCGGACGATGTCCTAAACAACGCGGGAATGTTGCCGCAGGAACTTTCTCACTCGTTGTAACCCACACAAGTCTTCGCCCCTACGGGCGGAAGTGCCTCGATGCAAGAACTGTCTGGCTGATCCGGAATCCCACAGTCCCGCGCGATACAGGCGAGATCAGGACAGGCGGCTTGTCCAGAAGGAGCCGGGCTGAGCACGTTCGACGCAGGTGGTAGGACGAGGGCTAGCGCCGCTTAATACCCAGGGCGTCAATCTTGGAGGATAGCGTCGTTGGACGCATCCCAAGCAATTCGGCAGCCCCACCCGGCCCATGGATCTTTCTACCACTCTTCTGCAGCGCTTCCTCAATGCTCTGACGTTCGAGTTCGACGAATCGCCGGCGCGTAAAGGCGGGACGCGGGGACTCTGACAGCGGCGTTGCGCCGGAAGTTGCCCGTTCCCTCAAAGCGAAATGCGAGGCGTCACCGCGACAAGATTGCTGCTCGTTCGATCACGTGCTGCAATTCGCGGATGTTTCCCGACCAGGAATACCGGGTCACGGTGGTCTTTCGCTTACGTTGGAAGCGAAGAGTGAATTTAGCTAAGTTGCATGCTCGACAGAGCATACTGCCGAGCGTCGACGCTATCTCGTAAGCCTCGACTCCTCGCTTCGAATCCCTCACGACATCTCGTTTTCTACTCCTTTGTGGTCTCTCTGACGCGAACTTGCCAGTACAGCGGATGTTCCGACCTTCGTCCACGTGCAAGCACTACTGAAGAAGAGCCTTCGACGCCAAGGTTCCCAATCCAGGCTTCCGTAGCGTGCCACAAACAGAGCTGAAGTTGACTCACTACTGTTGCGGACTTTTTGTTGGAGACACAGTTGCATAGAGGTAGGAGAGGAGGTTCTTTCATGATAAAGAACAAAATTGTTGTTGCTGATTCTGGTCAGCAGGAAGATACAAACATGAGCTTGGACAACACCTCACACCCCGGTAGACCGGGGCCCGACGAGTTGGTTCCGTCGCGCTACGGGCTGCGTGTCGGCGAGATTGATGTGCTGGTGGTCAGCGATGGGGTGCTATCGCTGCCAGGCGCGATGTTGGGCCACAACGCCGACCCGGCCGTCCGCGCGGCCTGGCTGGACGACATGTTCCTGCCGCCGGACGTGTTCGAGTGGGCGCTGAACGCGGTCGTGGTGCGTAGCGGCGGTCGGACCATACTCATCGACGCCGGGATAGGGGCGGACCCGGGCTTGAACTTGCCGCGCGCCGGGAAGTTGGTCCAGCGACTGCAGTCCGCCGGCATCGATCTCGCCTCCGTGACCGACGTGGTGCTTACCCACATGCACATGGACCACATTGGCGGGTTGCTCGTCGACGGTGTGAGGGAGCGGCTGCGTCCGGACCTGCGGATCCACGTCGCGGCCTTCGAGGCCAAGTTCTGGGGCGGGCGGCCCGATTTCTCTCGCGTCCACATGCCGCCGGGGTTCCCGGACGCGCTTCAGCGGACGGCCAAGCGGTTCTTGAACGAGTACGACAGCCAGTTACGGACGTTTGACAGGGAGTACGAGGTGGCGCCAGGGGTGCTCGTCCGTCGCACCGGAGGCCACACCCCCGGGCACAGTGTGGTGCGCCTGGCGTCCGGCGGCGACCGGCTGACGTTCGCCGGCGACGCCGTGTTCCAGGTCGGGTTCGAGCACCCCGACTGGTACAACGGCTTCGAACACGACCCCGAGGAGGCGGCCCGTGTCCGGGTTGGTCTTTTGCGGGAGCTGGCGGCGAACCGCGAGTCGCTGGTGGCCACTCACCTGTCGTTCCCGTCCGTCTGCCATGTGGCGGTCGCCGGCGACGTCTTTCGTTGGGTACCGGGCCCCTGGGAGTATTGACCGCTCGATTGGTTAGGGCCGAACCAGGCGCCGCACCAGGCCGGGGTCGCAAAGCCGGCCCCGGCAGGCGAGCTGTGTCGTTCGGCCTCATGAGGGGCGTCGGCGGCGACGTTAGCAAGAACGGCTATCACGTTGCCGAAATCAACTTAGAGGAGATTCGAAGAGCGCGAATAATCAAAAGGGAAATGAAATCATAGGCAGCGGGCGAAGCTGTCAGCAAGGTATTTGCCCCGCTAGTACCGGAATCTCCCTACGGGTTGCCTACAGTTTTCTTCGCTCGAGAGGGATTCTGAACGATGGGGGCACAGACGGACCTCAATACCTTCCGAAACCTCCGCGCGTTTCGGGTGAGGCGGTGGGATTGATGATCGACCAGGCCATGTCGCGTTACAGCATCATCGAAAAACTCGGCGAGGACGGCATGGGTGTCGTCTATAAAGCCGAGGACACCAGACTCGGCAGGCTGGTTGCGCTGAAGTTCCTCCGCAAGCCGCGCCAGCCCGAAATCCGTGATCTTGACCCGCCCTTTGTCGGTCACCATCAGGTTGGGGCGGTTGATGTCGCGGTGCACGATCCCCTGTTTCGTGCGCCGCCTGCAGACCCTCGCTGGTCTGGATGGCGATGTCGAGAGCTTGTTCGATCGCAAGCGGGTCGCGGTTCCGCTTCTCCTCGACGGTTTCCCCGTCGACATACTCTATCGCGAGGAAGCCGAGGTTCTCATCGATCTCGTACACCGTGCAGATCGTCGGATGATTCAGCGTAGCCGCAGCGCGCGCCCCTGTTCTGCCGACGGGAACTTCGTTGGCTTTCTCATCCAAGGAGACCAATCGGATATTTATGTTGCGAAACTTACGAGCGGCTCGCTGCAAGCCGTTCTAAGGTTGACTCAGGAGGGTATGGTCGAATATCCGCACGCATGGACCCCCGACAACCGGGCAGTGAGTTTCGAGAAGCCTGGTAAGACCAGATGGGATCTATACATCCAAGGGATCGATGAGCCTCTTGCATACCCGCTAGCGACTGAAAATGGCTCGAAAACAATGCCGCAGTTGTCTCCCGACGGTAGGGGGGCTCTATAGCTCCTTTCGGGATGGCTCCGCGGCCGCTCGAGCCGATCAAAAGCTAATGTGGGTTCCCATTGGGGGCGGCCCACAGCAACTCGTACCAACCGGTCCATTCGATGAGTTCCGCTGCGCCTTGACACCAGGAAAGCGCTGCGTGCTGAGAACGATTCAGAACCGGCAGTATGTTTACTGGGACTTGGATCCGGTAAGGGGGCGCGGCAAGGAACTCGCACGCACCGCCTGGACTCCGTCGATTCTGGGTGATTGGACGCTGTCCGCCGATGGTGCGGAAGTGGCCATGCCCAATCATGATCCACGGCAAGCGCGGGTCCTTTTGATCGGTCTCGATGCTCCAGCTGGTCGTGCCCAAGCGACCAGCGAGCTTCAAGTTCCGGGGCTAGGCGACTTGCTTGAGCTTGTAGCCGACGCCAAGGGAGCTGGATGGTTCGCTTCTGCCACTTCGTCGCGGGGAGTGAAGTTGCTGCACATCGATCGCAGTGGGCGATTCCAGCTTCTACAGGAATGTCCAAGCTCCACTTGGGGCGTGCCCTCTCCAACGGTCAGCGTCTCGCGTTTGTCGATCAGGCCGCCTTCAGCAACTTTTGGTCGATTAAGTTATTCTGACGCAGCCATATTTTCCCGCAGCTACAAACCCGCCGATCCGTCCGGCTCCCCGCAGGAACTCGGCTCGTATCCTGAGGGAGCCGCGAATCTGCCGGTGGCTGGCGTGAGTTGGTTCGAGGCCGCCGCGTATGCCGAGTTCATGGGCAAAGAGTTGCCCACGGTGTATCACTGGCAGCAGGCCGCCTTCTATATTCCCATCTCTTCCGACGTCATTTCGCTGAGCAACTTCGCGGGCAAGGGCCCCGCTGCCCGGGGCACGCTCGCTCACCCTTCGAGCGCGACGAGGCCTTCGGGTTTCGATGTCTGGGCGGCGCCTGGTCGGAGCCTAGCTACATGTTTGCCCAAACCGAATGTAGCGGTTGCCTTCGTGAGGGTTCCAGCAGCCGCCCGCAAAGTGATCCAAGATCATGTCCAAGGTTGGCGCTCTGGTGTCGCGTATTGGCTCGATGTTCCGATTTCCACCAGCTCGGGATGCCCATCCTGATTCAGATCGATGAAGAAAGCGCGGAAAGTGGACCTTTTCCGACTATCACCCAGTCGCCCTGTTCAATGCCGAATTGCCGGGCGAGCCGCGGGTGGATCTCCAGGCGCGGCTCCGGATACTGGTCGACCAGCGGCCCGATACGGCGAGTCTGTGTTCCGGCGTTTCCTGGATGAAGTACATGCTGAAACGGTGCGCCCTGTCGGACCGGATCGGCCCCCACTCGTTGGCTTGACAAAACCGCCACAAGACGCCTCAAATTGGGTGTGAACCTCAAGATAGAGATCGAGCTCGACAGTGATCGTGCAGCCGCGCAATAAGCACTTCGATGCTGCGATCGTCGGCCTCGGCGCCGCCGGCTGCTGGGCGGCCAAGGTGCTCACCGAGAACGGCATGCGGGTTGTCGCCCTCGACGCCGGCCGGATGCTCTCGCGGGCGGACCTTCCATTCGAGGTCAAGCCTACCAGCCACTGGCGGAAGATCCTGTTCGGAAGCAAGTGGGTCCAGTCGCGGAGCATCTCGTTCCATCCCCAGGTCCGGCACCTTTACATCGACGACAATCGCAATCCCTACAGCACACGGGGTGGGGACACGTTCCTGTGGATCCGCGGCCGGCAGGTTGGCGGCCGTCTGCACACCTGGGCACGCATGGCTTTGCGCCTCTCCGAGGCCGACTTCGCGAGGGGCGATTCGTATGGCCAGGGGCAGTCGTGGCCGATCCGCTACCAGGACCTCGCCCCTTACTACGACCGGATCGAAGCGTTCCATGGACTCCGCGGCTCGCGGGACGGTTTGCCAAATCTCCCCGATGGGCAGGTGAGCGAGCCGGGTACGTTCACAGAACCCGCCGCTCTGTTCAAGCGGAAGGTCGAGGAGCGCTGGCCGGAACGGCGCGTGATTATTCCGCGCACCCTCAAGTACGGCATCGACCCGATCCCCGCGCCGCTACGCTGCGCGCTGCAGACGAACCGGATCGAGCTGATCCCCGAGGCGCCCGCCTCGCGAGTGCTGTTGAACGACGCTGGCGACCGCGCTGTGGGAGTGGAATACGTCGACGCCCAAACCCAAGCTTTGTCGACCGTTTCGGCGGATCTCGTGCTGCTCTGCGCCTCCTCCATCGAGTCGGTACGGATCCTGCTGAATTCAGGCAGCCGCCGGCACCCGCAAGGAATCGGCAACGATCACAATCAGCTCGGCCGCTACGTGCTGGACCACAACCTCGTTGTCGCGAAAGGGCCCACGGGCAAGGAGTATCGGGAGCTGGCGTCCTCCTGGAAGCCCCGGCCGTTCACGCCTCTCGATCTGAGTAGCGAACTCGACTTTTACATCCCTGACTTCTCCTCCAGCTTGCACGACCGGTCGTTTACGCGGGGCTTCGGCATTCAAGGCAGGATCTCGCCCACGGAATGGGGGATGGGAGTCTTCGGCGAGATGCTGCCACACCGCGACAACCGGGTGACGCTCTCCGACAAGAAGGACGCCTTCGGTATCCCCGTCGTCAACATCTGTCTGCACCGCCGGGACAACGACCTGCACATGATCGAGGCCCAGAAGCGGCAGGTCGAGCTGATCACGGAGGCTGCCGATCTCCGGATCAAGATGCCGATGCCGCGGCTCCTGCGAGGGATCTTGTGGAAGGCGGTGGGGCCGATGGTGGGCGTAATGCACCTGGGCGTGGCGATCCATGAGACCGGCGGCGCGCGCATGGGGCTGAACCCCGAAACCTCGGTGACCAACGCCCGGAACCAGGTGTGGGGCGTTCCCAACCTGCTCGTCACCGACGGGTCGTGCTTCCCAAACACGGGTTGTCAGAATCCGACGCTCACGATCATGGCGCTGACCGCTCGCGCCTGCGAGATCGCCGTGCGCGGGGATGACGCAAATCCGACACGCGGGTGACCGCAAGGTGGCCGGCCCCTGCACGACTCTTCCTTTTTTCCTCTCTTCTCTGCTCCTGAGCTGTCTCGGATGTTTCCTGGGTTCCTGCTGCTCTTCGTCAGCCGAGCCTCTCTCAGATGATCGGCGACCCGCAGCCGTTGGCGACGATGGTCAGCGCCGGATTCATCGCGGCGCTTGAGACGAAGAAGCTGTCGTCGACGACATAGAGGTTGTCCAGGTCGTGGGCCTTGCAGTTTCTGTCGAGTACGGAGGTCTTGCGGTCGTGTCCGAAGCGGAGTGTCCCGCACTGGTGCATTGCGCCGGATAGCGGGATCTTCTTCCGCAGATTGAGGACGGGGGGAACCGATGCGTTCCCGCGCGTGATCTTGCGGAGCAGGCCCTTGAGCGTGGCGATGAGCCGGTCGTGGCCCTCGAGATTGTTTTCCCGGTAATGCCGGAGGCATCGGTTTCGAGACGGCGGACGCGGGCGTGTGTCAGCAAGGTGGCGTTCGGATGGGCTAACGCCGGCTGCACGGAGACGGTTTCGGTGTTGGCTTTCGCGGGATCAGGCACGGGTATCCGTCGCGGGTGCGACAACGGATGCAGCGGCTCTCCCGCCGGTGATCCTCATCCAGCATGATGCCGATCGGAAGTGGAAACGAGAAGCACCCGTGATTGTTGGAGTGGGAACGTCGTCGGAAGTGCAACCAATTGCACCCAAGACCGAAAAGCGCAGCCCGGAAGTTGTTGAAAATGGTGGCTAGGGACGGAATCGAACCGCCGACGCCAGCCTTTTCAGGGCTGCGAACGACCAATCCTATCTCATTGGATCAGAACAATATAAGCCGGTTTGGACCCGGGGAAAACCGGCTCAAAGTGCAACCAATTGCAACCATCCGGCCCGCTTCGGTTTGCTCTCTTCTAACATGATCGAAGATCCAGCAGAATCACGCGCTCTCGTCAATGGTCTAGCCAGTTCCTTTTCACTGATTCCACGGACGCCACCAACGACCTCGTGCTCTGGGCGCTACGCGATGCCGCGGCGGCCCTCTACGGCCCGGCGATTCCAGCCGTGAAAAGGAAGGAACCCAGCGCCGCCGGCCGGTCGAAGACTTGAACAACATCCTAGAGCAGGATCATCGAGCGATCAAACGACGAGTGAAGGCCAAGCGGGGTTTTCATGAATTCCACGCGGCGCGAACGATTGAGGAATATGAGGCGACGCACATGATCCGGAATGGGCCGGCGAGGTGGGCTACCTGAGATGGTGCCCCTTCGACTCGACCAAGTCCGTCTGTTTGCTGTGTTTCAAAGTTGCAACACATCTTTTTGACCATATCCGGTCAGATGACCACATATGGTTGGAACTGCCCAAACTCGCCGTGCCTTCCAGCTTGGTGTTGGGACGCCCACAGGCACAACACAGCCCGGAGGTCTCCGCAGAGGGGGCCCCTGCGGCGGTTGGTCCGGCTCGTGCAATGGGCATTCGGGTCGCGGAGTTTCCTCCGTCCAAAGCGGCGAGGACAAAGTTACTCCGCGACCGTCGGAAACAGTCGCGTACAGAAATGGAGAAAGAGCCATGTCCCCTAAAGAGAATGCTGTGGTGGCGATCTACCGCACCCACACAGACGCCGAGGAAGCCGTCAAGGAGCTCCAGAAGTCGGGTTACAACCTGAAACAGCTTTCTATTGTTGGTAAGGACTATCACACCGAAGAGCACGTGGTGGGTTACTACAATACTGGCGATCGCATGCAGTACTGGGGCAAGATGGGCGCTTTCTGGGGTGGCTTCTGGGGTTTGCTGTTCGGCTCCGCCTTCTTCGCTATCCCGGGCATCGGCCCCGTCCTCGTGGCTGGTCCGCTTGTGGCGTGGATCGTCGGCGCGCTGGAAGGCGCCGTCGTTGTTGGCGGCTTCAGTGCGGTAGGAGCGGGATTGTACAGTATCGGCATTCCGAAAGACAGCATCCTTCAATACGAGACGGCGCTCAAGTCAGACAAGTTCGTGCTGCTGGCTCACGGCACAGCGGAAGAGGTCCACAAGGCTCAGGACATTCTGCAGACGACTCAGTCTGAAAAGATCGAGATGCATTCGGGCGAAGCCTTGCAAGCGGCCGGAGGACGGTAGCTTTTCAGGTCCCGGGAGCCGGACCAAGCCGCTCAATTTAGAGTCTTTTGAAGGTCTACCTCTGAATCGGATCACAGGTCCTCTAACGGGTGAAGCGGCAACACACCGATCCGGTGACTGCCGGTCCATACCGTCCGCTTCTTATCCGTTGATGCCGTCCAACAGGCCCATGGCGGCCCGTCGGGCCTGCCCCAGGTGCCGCGCCCATGGCCTATGTATTGTGGATACGGTTTCTCCGGCACAATCCGATCAGTCCGCAAACCGCGGCATTTGACAAGAGAGCATGAACAGTAAGTCCCTTACAGAAAGGCCATGGGAGCCTGGGGTCAACGTGCCCAGCCTCATCGCGGCCTATCGTACGGAGACGCGGGAGCGGAGCTAACGTTGAGGAATGGAAACGGAAACCATTTTCGTTTTGCTCTTCGTTGTGGCCACGGCCGTGGCGATCGTGGTGCAACGTCTGGCCATTCCCTACACCGTGGCCCTGGTCTTTACCGGCCTTGTACTGGGGCTGCTGCACACTTTCGAAGCACCCCACCTGACCAAGGCTCTGCTGTTTAGCGTCTTCCTGCCGGGGCTGCTCTTCGAGGCCGCGTTTTACATCGAGTTCAAACAATACTGGCGAAACCGCCTCACCATCAATTCGCTGGCCCTGCCCGGCGTGGTGGCGGCGATCGCGTTGACCGCCGTGATTTTGACACCGGTCGCCAACACGCTGCATTTGGTGCAGAATTTCACCTGGAAACACGCCCTGGTCTTTGGCGCAATCATCTCCGCCACCGACCCGATCGCCGTCGTCGCGATCTTCAAGAGCCTGGGTGTCCCGAAACGTCTCTCCGTGCTGCTCGAAGGCGAGAGCCTGCTCAACGACGGCACGGCGATAGTCTTGTTTACTCTCAGCGTTTCGCTCGTCACAGGGAGCGTGGTGACGCCTGGTGGACTGGCCCTCGATTTCATCAAGATCGTCGGCATCGGCGCGCTGGTTGGGACGGGGATTGGCCTGGCTGTTTCGCAAGTCATCCGGCAGGTGGATGATCCGATGATTGAGATCACGCTGACGACGATTGCCGCGTATGGTTCTTTCCTGACTGCCGAGCACTTCCACTACTCCGGAGTGATTGCAACCGTCGCGGCGGGTGTGCTCTGCGGAAACTATGGCGCCCGGGTCGGGATGTCCCCATCCACCCGCATCGCGGTGGAGACGTTTTGGGAATACGTTGCCTTCGCTCTCAACTCGATCGTCTTCCTTCTCATTGGCCTCGAAGTGAACTTCCAGGCGTTGCTGGCGGCATGGCAGGCGATCCTGATCGCCTATCTGGTGGTCACGGGAGGCAGGGCGCTGATCATCTTCGGCGCCTCGTCACTGCTGCGCAGGACGCGAGAACGAATTCCCTGGGCGTGGAGCGCAGTCCTGACCTGGGGCGGGTTACGTGGTGGGTTGCCCATGGTGCTGGTGCTGAGCCTGCCCGAGGCGTTTCCGCATCGGGAATTGCTGGTCTCGATGACCTTCGGGGTTGTCATTCTTTCGATTGTTGTCCACGGGGTGACGATGTCGCCCCTGCTGAGATGGCTGGGCATCGTACGCGGACAACAAGAACACACCGAGTACGAGTTGACGCGCGGCAAGCTGCAGGCAGCCCATGCCGCGTTGGACGAGATCGACCGAATGTCGCGCGTCCATTTTACGAATCCGGAAGTCCTCGCCAGTCTCCGCCGCGAATATGAGCAAAAGGTTGAGCGCGACAGTGCGGCGCTGGATGAGCTGCATCTTGAGAAACAGCAACTCCGTGCCGAAGAGGCACAGTGGGCTCGACGGCACTTGCTGCTGGTCGAAAAAGGCGTGGTGACTGATGCCTTTCACCACGGCGGCCTCAACCAGACCATCGAAGAGAGATTGCTCGCGGACATCGACGCGCGGTTACTGCATCTCGAGTCGGGAGAAACCACGTCCACAGGCGGCGCCGATGGGGATGACTTGGCGGAAGAGTCGGGTGAGAGATGGAACGATGGATTGAGATAGCGTCCCGCGACGACGTTGGAGGAGAGCGAGCATGAGGAGAGCCGCGGCGGATCATCTCCAACGCATCCTGGAGCGAGCAGGCGATCGCCGGCGATACCCTGACAGCGTCGGAACCGAGGAAGAAACGATGAGCGACCAGACCCGCGTCAGCCACCCGATCTACAACCTTCTACCCACCGAAATCGAGGGCTTCGATTCCCTCGCGGAACTCGCCCTGGATATGCGCTGGTCGTGGAATCACGCTACAGACGAAGTGTGGCGGCAGCTGGATTCCGAGCTATGGGCAATTACGCACAACCCCTGGGTCGTCCTGCAGACGGTCTCGCGCGACCAGATCGAGCGATTGCTGGCCGATCCCGTTTTCCGCAAGAACGTGGATGGACTGGTCGAAGCCAGCCGCCAAGCAGCCAGGGCGCCTGCCTGGTTTCAGCAGAGCCATCCGCGGACTTCCCTCACCTGCGCCGCCTATTTCAGCATGGAGTTCATGTTGAGCGAGGCTCTGCCGATTTACTCGGGCGGGCTTGGCAACGTGGCCGGCGATCAGCTCAAGGCCGCCAGCGATCTGGGCGTGCCGGTCGTCGGCGTGGGATTGCTCTACCAGCAGGGCTATTTTCGCCAGGTGATCGACAAGAACGGAGGGCAACAGGCCCTCTTCCCGTATAACGATCCCGGACAGTTGCCGATCACGCCATTGCGCCAACCCAACGGGGAATGGTTGCGGTTGGAGATCGCGCTGCCTGGATACTCGGTCTGGCTGCGCGCCTGGCAGGTCCAGGTCGGCAGGGTGAAGCTCTACCTTCTGGACAGCAATGACGCGGCGAACTTCCCCGCTCATCGGGGGATTACGAGCGAGCTCTATGGCGGCGGGCCGGAGCTGCGCCTCAAGCAGGAACTGCTCCTCGGGATCGGCGGATGGCGGCTGCTCCGCGCGCTCGGCATCCAGCCGGAAATCTGTCACCTGAATGAAGGACATGCGGCGTTCGCTGTGTTGGAGCGAGCCCGAAGTTTCATGGAAGAGACAGGGCAGCCCTTCGAAGTTGCACTGGCGGTCACGCGAGCGGGTAATCTCTTCACCACCCACACGGCGGTGGCCGCCGGTTTCGACCGTTTTGCTCCCGCCCTCATCGAGCAATACCTCGGGGGGTATGCCGAAAAGAAACTCGGCATCGGAATTGACGATTTGCTGGCCTTGGGCCGCCAGAACCCGGCCGACTCGTCGGAGCCTTTCAACATGGCGTATCTGGCAATCCGCGGGAGCGGGGCGGCCAACGGAGTGAGCCGTTTGCATGGGAAGGTGAGCCGGCGCCTCTTTCTGCCCCTGTTTCCGCGCTGGCCGGAGGACGAAATTCCGATCGGACACGTCACCAACGGAGTCCACATGCCCACCTGGGACTCGGCCCCGGCCGACGATCTTTGGACGGAAAGCAGTGGAAAGGACCGCTGGCTGGGGACGACGGAGACTCTGGACCAGGACATTCGCCGGGTCTCCGACGCCAAGCTATGGCAATTCCGCATCGACGCCAGCAAGTCTCTTGTAGAGTACGCTCGCGAACGGTTGTCGCTGGACCTGGCCGCCACCGGCGCGCTGCCCGAGGAGGCCGAAGCCGCCAAGCATCTGTTTGATCCCAACGCGCTGACGCTGGGCTTTGCACGCCGCTTCGCGACCTACAAGCGGCCGAACCTGCTGCTCCACGACCCCGAGCGACTGCTTCGGCTGTTGAGCAATCCCCAGCGGCCGGTGCAACTCATCATCGCGGGCAAGGCGCATCCGGCGGACCAGGCTGGACAGGCCCTGATTCGGGAATGGATGCATTTCATCCGGCGGCCCGAGACGCGCCCGCATGCGATCTTTCTCAGTGACTACGACATGCTGTTGACCGAGCACTTGGTGCAAGGAGTAGACGTCTGGATCAACACGCCACGGCGGCCCTGGGAAGCCAGCGGGACGAGCGGTATGAAGGTGCTCGTCAATGGGGGCCTCAACCTGTCGGAGTTGGACGGCTGGTGGGCGGAGGCCTACACGCCCGAAATCGGCTGGGCGTTGGGGGACGGGCAGGAACATGGCGACGATCCCGGTTGGGACGCGGTCGAAGCCGACGCGCTCTACAACCTGCTCGAGCGGGAAGTGATCCCCGAGTTTTATGCCCGCGACGAGCAGGGTATTCCCAGCACATGGATCCGGCGGATGCGGGAAAGCATGGCGCAATTGACGCCCCGATTCTCCGCCAACCGCACGGTGCGCGAATACACCGAGCAACACTACCTCCCGGCGGCGGCAACCTACCGTAAGCGTGCGGCCGATGAGGGCGCTTTGGGAAAGCAAATGGCCGGTTGGCGGCAGTCCATCGACAAGGAGTGGCCCGCGCTGCGCTTCGGTGAAATGAAGGTCGAGACCAACGCGGACCAGCACGTGTTTGAGGTCCAGATCTATCTCGACGATCTCGAGCCGAACGCGGTGCGAGTCGAGCTGTATTCCGACGGTGTCAACGGCGACGGTCCAATGCGACTCGAGATGGAGCGCATTCGCCAATTGGCAGGGGCGTATGAAGGCTACGTTTATCGGGCAGGCGTGCCCGCGACTCGCCCGGCTACCGACTATACGGCGCGAGTGATGCCGCGCTTTGACGGCGTCGCCGTTCCCCTGGAAACCGCGCGCATCCTGTGGCAGCGTTGATTGGACTTCCAATGGGCAAGGTCCGCTGGGTCAACAGGGCACAGTTGACCGGCGCCCGGGCCCGGTGGAATTAGCAGGACACGCAAAACGAGAAAACTGATGACCCGACCCAATGTTCCGTTAGGCAGGATTCTTGGAATTCCAATTGCCTTGGACTATTCCTGGTTCCTGATCTTTGCGCTGCTCACCTGGATGCTGGCCGGCAGTTACTATCCCGCCGAGTACAAGAACTGGCCGCCGCTGCTGTATTGGTTCATGGGCGCCGCCACGGCGATCCTGCTCTTTGGGAGCGTGCTGCTCCACGAGCTGGGACATTCGGTGGTCGCTTTGCGGTTTAAGGTGCCGGTGCGCAGCATCACGCTGTTTCTGTTTGGTGGCGTGGCCCAGATTGGCACGGAGCCGCCGAGCGCCATGGCTGAGTTTTTTATCGCCATTGCCGGGCCCATCGTAAGCCTGGCTCTGGCGGTGGCGTTTACGGTGGTGCAACCTTTGGTCGCCGCCGTCGAGCCCTTGTCGGGTCTGGTCAAGTACTTGGCCTACATCAACTTCGCGCTGGTGCTCTTCAATTTGATTCCCGGCTTCCCTCTGGATGGCGGCCGCGTGTTCCGGGCCGTCGTTTGGGCCGCCACCAAGGACATGCGCCGGGCCACGCTCATCGCCGCCAACAGCGGTCGGTTCTTTGGTTTCCTGTTCATCTTCTTCGGTGTCTGGAACATGCTCAACGGCAACTTTGGTGGGGGGCTGTGGATTGCCTTCATCGGCTGGTTCCTTGACAATGCCGCTTCACAGCAGGTGCATCAGGTGATGTTCCAGGGTCTGTTGGCTGGCCACACCGTTTCGCAAGCCATGAGCACTCACTGCAAGACCGTCCCGGCAGACCTAACCCTGCAGCAGTTGGTGGACGAACACATTCTTGGTGGCGGGCAGCGCTGCTTTTTGGTCACTCGAGAAGCAAAGACCGTTGGCATGATCACTCTGCACCGGATCAAGGAAGTGCCGCGGCATGACTGGGCAACGACGAGTGCGGCGCAAGTCATGCTTCCCCTGGAGCAGTTGAAACGCACCGACCCCGACACCCAGCTATGGACCGCCCTCCAACAGATGGATCGCGATGGAGTCAACCAGTTGCCCGTCACTCGGGATGACCACGTCGTCGGCATGCTGAGCCGGGACGGCGTCATCACTTTCCTGCGCACGCTGCGAGAACTGGGGACCTGAAGAATGCCAATCACCGCATGTTCCTACACATCGGCAGGTGCCATGATGAACGTGGCTTCCCAATCATTGATCCGCTTCAGAATCAACAACGTTGGAGGAGGCTTCGTTCCGCTAAACAGAAGACCAACGGCACATGGGTAAAACAGGTGACGGCAAAATTAGGCTGTGGGCGGTGGTTGCCATCGGCGTCGGCGGGATGGTCGGGGGCGGGATATTTGCGGTACTGGGGTTGGCGGTGCAAATGGCGCACGGCGGCACGCCAGTGGCCTTTGCTCTGTCGGGCGCGGTGGCACTGCTGACGACGTATTCGTACGCGAAACTTTCCGTCGCTTATCCGAGTCGCGGTGGAACAGTAACCTTCCTCAACCGCGCGTTCGGTGTTGGCATGTTCACCGGCAGCCTAAACGTTTTGTTGTGGCTGAGTTACGTGGTGATGCTGTCGCTGTATGCGCTCGCGTTTGGCAGTTACGGTGCAGCGTTTTTGCCGGAGGCGTGGCAGTCGACCGGCAAACATGTGCTGATTAGTCTCAGCGTGATCATGATTACCGGTCTAAACCTGCTCAGCGCCGAGTTGATCGGCAAGGCGGAAGACTGGATCGTGGGAATAAAAGTGGCGATCCTGTTGTTGTTTGTCGGCGCCGGTCTTGCCGGCGTCAAGACCTCCCAAATCGCGCTAGGTTCCTGGTCGCCGCCCCTACAATTGGCGGCGGGCGGGATGATCATCTTTCTGGCCTACGAGGGGTTTGAGTTGATCGCCAACACCGCGCACGATGTGCGGGACGGTGCCCGGACGCTGCCGCGGGCGTACTTCATAGCGGTCGGATTCGTGATTGGGTTATACGTGCTGGTCTCCCTCGTCACAGTGGGTAATCTCACAGTGGACAAGATCGTGGCGGCCAAGGACTACGCGTTAGCGGAAGCGGCTCGACCCATCCTCGGGCAGACCGGCTTCACGCTGATCGCGGTCGCTGCGATGTTATCCACCGCTTCCGCCATCAACGCCACGCTCTACGGCGCAGCGCGGTCAAGTTACTGCATTGCGCGCGACGGCGAATTGCCGGCAATGCTGGAGCGAAAAGTGTGGGGTGAGCCGGTGGAAGGACTGTTGATCACCGCCGGGCTGACGCTGATCGTGGCCAACGTATTTGACCTAACCAGCATCTCGACGCTGGGCAGCGCCGGGTTTCTGTTGATCTTCGCCGCAGTGAACACCGCCAATGCGAGGCACGCGCCAGATACGAATAGTCGTGGTTGGATTTCGGCTGCCGGGGCGGTCGCGTGCCTCGCTGCGTTGGCCGCGCTGGTTTGGCAGACCGCGCGGACTGCGCCCGCCAAGTTGTGGGTGCTCGCGGCGCTGATGGCACTGGCGGTGATGATCGAGGGAAGTTACCGGCTGACGGGACGGGAGATCCGATTGCGTGAATGACCAACCGATCCACCGGCTCCGGGGCGCACGGCTGATTCTGACCATCAACGGCGGCTCGTCGAGCATCAAGTTCGCGCTCTATGAGACGGAGGAACCGCCCAAGCGGCGGCTTCATGGGAAGGTCGACCGCATCGGCTTGCCCGGCACGAATCTGATATGGAGTGATGAGGCCGGGAACGAGCAGGAGCCTTGCGCCATGGAAGCCTCCGATTACGGCTCGGCCGCGGATTTCCTCATCGATTGGCTCGAGGCCCATGTTGATTTTGCTTCGCTCAGGGCAGCGGGACACCGCGTGGTCCACGGTATGAACCATACCGAGCCCGAGCGCGTCACGCAGGACCTGTTGGAGGAACTTCGCCGCATCAGTCCCTACGACCCGGACCATCTGCCTCGGGAGATCCTACTGATCGAGGCGCTCCAGCAGCGTCATCCGAAGCTGCCTCAGGTGGCCTGCTTTGACACGGCATTTCACAGCAGCATGCCGCGCGTGGCCCGGCTCTTGCCGATCCCACGCCGCTTCGACGCGTTGGGCGTTCGACGATACGGTTTCCACGGCCTGTCCTATGCCTACCTCATGGAGGAACTGGCCCGCGTGGCCAGCGCGAAGGCGGCCCAAGGAAGGGTGATCCTGGCTCACCTGGGCAGCGGAGCAAGCCTGGCGGCGGTCCAAGGCGGCAGGAGCATCGATACCAGCATGGGGTTCACGCCAGCCGCTGGGTTGCCGATGGGCACCCGGCCGGGCGACTTGGATCCCGGCGTCGCGTGGTACATGATGCGTTCCGAGAATCTGACACCCAAACAGTTCAACCGCGTCATCCATCATGAGTCCGGCCTGCTGGGCGTTTCTGAAACCAGTTCCGACATGCGCGATTTGATCGAGCGGCAGACCAGCGATGTCCGCGCCGCCGAGGCGGTCGAGCTGTTTTGTTACCAAACCCGCAAATGGATCGGGGCGTTCGCCGCCGTGCTCGGCGGAGTGGAGACGCTGGTGTTCGCCGGCGGGATCGGCGAGAACGTCGCGGAAGTGCGAGCTCGTGTATGCAGCGGGTTGGGATTTCTCGGTATCGAATTGGACGAGGCCAGCAACGCCGCCAACGCGCCGCTGATTTCCACCGACGCAAGCCGCGTTGCCGTGCGCGTGATCCGTACCGATGAAGAACGGATGATTGCCCGGGAAGTCTGCCGTCTCCTCGGTGATGAGAACAACCTGAATGGAATGCGATGACCCAAAAGGAGTCGCATGGTGGGATGAGCCGCATTTACCCGAACCCATCACAACGAACTCTGGCCAAGCGACGAACTACGATCCTGGATGATTTGAGGACTGGCTGCCTCCTGCGCCGCGCGAGGCGGTCTCGCCTCAAGTCCAATGACCGTATTTGGTCATGTGGCGAGCCTCGGTCAGCGTGTCGGGCAACCAGGGTCGCTCTGGATCCCTGTGAACGCTGCAAACCCCGGGGCGTGCAAGATGGTACGCCGCGTGCGGCAATGGACGCGAGCCTCGACCAGGTGGCGGGAGCCGTTGCTGCGGTCCTGTGGCGGCTACTTCACATGACACGGCTGCCTACGCTCACGGTCTGGGTTGTCCACGGCTGATCTGGTCGCTGGGCAAGAAAGGGAGCTTGATCATGAACCATGACGGATGGATGGGCGGATGGATGGGTGGGATGGGCGGAGGGATGTGGCTATGGACAGTGATCGGCGTGCTGGTGGTGGTCCTGCTGGTCGTCTTGATTAACAAGGTGTCCAAGAAATAGCCATTGCGTTGACAGCCCGCCTCCGAAATGAACTTGCAATCACGACAGGACAACCGATGCTGGTCAAATTATCCACGGACAAGACGGTGAGCGAGACCGCGGCTGCCTTGCAGGCGGCCGTCCAGGCCAATCACTTTGGCGTCATGCAGGTTCACAACCTCAAAGAGACCATGACGAAGAAAGGCGTGGAGTTCGCCCACGAATGCTTGATCTTCGAGGTCTGTCAACCGCAACAAGCGAAAAAGGTCCTCGATGAGAACATGAGCATCTCGACCGCATTGCCATGCCGGATCTCCGTTTACGAGGAGGGCAGTAAAACCATTCTGGCTACCTTGAAGCCAACCACGCTTCTGGCGATGTTCAACGCGCCGCAACTGGCAGAGGTGGCGCAGGAAGTGGAAACCACGATTGCCAAAATCATGAAGGAAGCAGCGTCACGTTGATTGCCTGGCCTTTCAACTTCCCGATGGTTGGTTCCCAATGAATGGCAGCAAACCCGAAACAGAGCCGGCGTTTCCCGTGCCACCTACCGCAAGATGGTGCAAAACCTTTTTTGGGCGACGAATATAACGCCTTCGCCCTGCCGCTGGCCGCCGGCGCGCTTTATGCGTGGGGGGTACTGCTTACTCCGGCCTTGGGCGCGGTGTTGATGTCCGCTAGCACGATCATTGTGGCCATCAATGCGCGGCTGTTGAGAATAGATAAATAACACTCAGTCTGCACAGTCACTGTTGGAGACGCCGTCGAAGCTTGGGATGCTAAACCGCTGTGGCTCGGCTATTGAGGCACGCGGCTGGGACTGAACTTCGTCTACAGGTTCACTGAATGGCCGGAAGGTTAAGGGACCCGGCGGCCAGCGGTCGCCCCCCTATCCATCCCGTTGACGGTCCGTGGTCAGGTGACCAAATACGGTCTCAGTCCGACCTCGACGACTCTTGGAAGGTTCTTCAAAGAGCCCCATCGCGCGTGGCGCGGCGGTTCTTTTGGAATGTGTCAGTCCACCTTAGGATTGGGCACGAGATTGCCTAGCTTAAGGGGCATAGAGGCCGTTGACTCACCTCGTCCTCGCAGGTTCTGGGCGCGATCGTTGGTATCGAAGGGAGTGCCCCGTTGCTGCGAACTACCGCCGCCGAAGGAGGCTGCTATGAACAGAATGCTAGGGATAATCTTGATTGTGTTTGGTCTGTTTGGTCTTGCGTGGGGAGGTTTTGCGTACACGACCAGGGAAAAGGTCGTTGACATCGGACCGATTCACGCTACTCATGACGAGACGCACAATGTCACGCTGCCTCCCATCGCGGGCGCGGTGGCGGTCATTGGCGGCATCGTGCTCTTGGTAGCACGCCGGAAGGGCTAACTTCTGACCGGCCAGCCGGGGCTTTAGGATTGAGAAGAAAGAAGGAACGACAATGCTTTTACTCATCATCATTTTGGTGTTGCTGTTTGGCGTCGGTGGAGGGTACTACGGCCATAGCCGTTGGGGTCCCAGTGGCGGGGCTGGCACAGGAGTGGGCACAGTATTGGTGATCTTACTCATCGCCTACATGCTTGGCATGTTCCACTGAAGCTAACGACCGGCGATGAATTCAGGTCGAGGCTCCGCCCTCGTTGCTCCTAACCGCTTGCAAAGCGGAGGTTCGGCATGAAGGCTACTTTGCAATATCCACCCGCCAGCGGTTCGGAGAAGGGGGCGGCGCCACAGTTGAGTCAAGAGCCGCCGGCCGGTCGGTCCTGGAACTCGCCGGCCGGCCTGTGGCACCGCAAGACCACGGTCGTCGCGGCGCTTTCGATCGCGGCCATCCTTGTGCACCTGGTGCTCCGCTTCGGCTTCCATGCCAGTCCGGGCACTTACCAGATTCCCTTGCTGGCGACGCTCGTTCTCGGCGGTCTGCCGCTGCTCTATGACCTGCTTGGGAAGCTCCTGAAGCGGGAGTTTGGTTCCGATCTTCTTGGCGGCATTTCCATCATCACTTCCATCCTGCTGGGCGAATACCTGGCCGGCTCGATTATCGTCCTAATGCTCTCGGGGGGTGAAGCGTTGGAGAGTTACGCGTTGCGCAGCGCCTCTTCGGTGCTGGCCGCGCTGGCTAAGCGGATGCCTTCGATCGCTCACCGGAAACGGGAGTCTGAAATCGTGGACGTGGCGCTGCATGAGGTCGCCGTGGGCGACACGCTCGTGATTTACCCGCATGACATCTGCCCGGTGGACGGCGTGGTGATCGAGGGACATGGCGTGATGGATGAATCCTACCTGACCGGCGAGCCGTTCCAGATTACCAAGACCTCCGGCTCGACGGTGATCTCGGGCGCGATCAACGGAGAATCGGCTCTGACTATCCGCACGACCAAGCGAGCCGCCGATTCGCGCTACGCAAAGATCATGGAAGTCATGCGCGAGTCCGAAGCGAAGCGACCGCAGTTGCGGCGTCTGGGGGATCGCCTGGGCGCGATCTATACTCCGGTGGCGCTGACGGTAGCCCTGCTCGCCTGGGCCATCAGCGGGGAAGCCATTCGCTTCCTGGCAGTGCTGGTGATTGCCACGCCTTGCCCGCTGCTCATCGCGATACCGATCGCCATCATCGGCTCGATTTCCCTTTGCGCCCGCCAGGCGATCATCGTCAAGAGCCCCGTCGTGCTCGAGCAGATCGCCGAGTGTCGTACCGCGATTTTCGACAAGACCGGAACGCTAACTTATGGTGCGCCTAAGCTGATTGAACAACTCATCGCCCCGGGCTTCGCCCAAGAGGAAGTGCTGACCCTCGTGGCGGGTCTGGAGCGCTATTCGAAACATCCGCTGGCGCACGCCATTCTGGCGGCGGCGAAGGCGGACGGGATTCCGCTCCCGGAGGCCACCGAGGTGAGCGAGGCGCCCGGCCAGGGTCTGCGCGGCATCGTTTCCGGCCGCCAGGTGCAAATCACCAGCCGCGGCCAACTAGGCGCGCAACCAGTTGCGGGTGACGATCAGCTTCCTCCGGTCGCCGGTGGGCTCGAGTGCGTGGTGGCGATTGACCAGCGCTATGCGGCGGCCTTGCGCTTTCGCGATGCGCCGCGCCCGGAGAGCCGCTCCTTCGTGAGCCATTTGGGGCCGAAGCATCAGTTCTCACGCGTGATGATCGTGTCGGGGGATCGCGAGTCGGAGGTGCGCTATCTCGCCGGGCAGGTGGGCATCACCGAAATCTACGCCCAGAAGAGCCCTGAAGACAAACTTGCCATCGTCCGCAAGGAAACCGCCGCCGCCAAAACCCTTTATGTGGGGGACGGCATCAATGACGCCCCGGCGATGATGGCCGCCACGGTCGGCATGGCGATTGGACAGAACAGCGACGTGACCGCGGAAGCGGCGGGTGTCGTGGTCATGGATAACTCCCTCGAGAAAGTGGACGAGTTCATGCATATCAGCCGCCGGATGCGATTCATCGCTCTGCAGAGCGCGGTGGGTGGCATGGCGCTGAGCGTCATCGGCATGGTCTTTGCAGCCAGCGGTCATTTGAGTCCCGTGAGCGGCGCCATCACGCAGGAAGTCATCGACGTTCTGGCCGTGCTGAACGCCCTGCGGGCCGCCTTCTCTCCCAAAGTGATTCATGATCTCTGACGGCGCCTTGAAGATGGCTCTGCCCGCAGTAGGACCCAGGCCCCACACGGCCGCGAAAAGCAAAGCTCCAAGGAAGAGGTGATTCAGTTGCAAAACACAGAAATAGAAACAAAGACGCTGAACCCGGAATTACTAGGCAAGATGGACGCCTACTGGCGCGCGGCGAACTATCTCTCGGTCGGACAGATCTATCTCTACGACAATCCGCTACTCAAGAGGCCGCTGACACTCGCGGATGTGAAGCACATGCTGCTGGGACACTGGGGCACAACTCCCGGGCAGAACTTCATTTACGTGCATTTGAATCGCGTCATCAAGAAATACGACCTCGACATGATCTACGTCTCCGGCCCCGGCCACGGCGGCCCGGCCGTCGTGGGCAACACTTATCTCGAGGGCACTTACAGCGAGATCTATCCCAATATCAGCCAGGATGAGGCCGGGCTTCAGAAGCTCTTTCTGCAGTTTTCGTTTCCTGGAGGAATTCCCAGCCACGCATCGCCGGAGTGCCCGGGCTCGATCCACGAGGGCGGCGAACTGGGCTATTCGCTTAGCCATTCGTTTGGGGCGGTGTTCGACAATCCTAATCTCGTCGTCGCCTGCGTCGTCGGCGACGGCGAGGCGGAAACCGGACCGCTGGCGACCGCCTGGCATTCCAACAAGTTTCTCAATCCAGCCACCGACGGCGCGGTGCTGCCGATCCTGCATCTTAATGGCTACAAGATTTCCAACCCGACCATTCTGGCGCGTATCACCCGCGAGGAATTGGAGCACTTGTTGCGCGGCTACGGGTGGACGCCGTACTTCGTCGAGGGTTACGAGCCCGGGCTGATGCATGAGGCCATGGCCGCGACGCTCGACACGGCGGTGGAGCAGATCCAGAAAATTCAGCAGGACGCCCGCAACAGTGGTAACTCCGGGGGCGATTCCGAGGGTAACTTCGAGCGTCCGCGTTGGCCGATGATCGTCCTCAATTCACCCAAGGGCTGGACGGGCCCGAAGGTGGTCGACGGCCTGCAGGTGGAAGGCACCTTCCGGTCGCACCAGGTGCCGCTCTCCGATCCGGCCACCCACCCCGAACACCTCAAGCTGCTGGAAGACTGGCTGAGGAGCTACCGGCCGGAGGAACTCTTCGATGACCAGGGCCGCTTGAAACCGGAACTGGCCGAACTTGCGCCCAAGGGTGAGCGGCGGATGGGCGCGAATCCCCACGCCAACGGCGGCATCCTACTTCGCGACTTGCGGATGCCGGATTTTCGTGACTACGCGGCCGCCGTCCCCTCGCCGGGGGCGCACGGCATCGGCGACACACATGTGCTTGGGCCGTTCCTGCGCGATGTGGAGAAGCTGAACCAGAGTCAACGCAACTTTCGCGTCTTCGGTCCCGACGAGACGCTTTCCAACGGCCTCGAAGCCCTCTTCGATGTGACCAAGCGCCAATGGGACGCCGAGACCGTGCCGAACGACGAATTTCTCGCGCCCGCCGGGCGCGTCATGGAAATGCTCAGCGAGCACCAATGCGAGGGCTGGCTCGAGGGCTACTTGCTCACCGGGCGGCATGGAGTGTTCAACTGCTACGAGGCGTTCATCCACATTGTCGATTCGATGTTCAACCAGCACGCCAAGTGGCTGAAGGTCACTTCGCACCTGCCGTGGCGGCGAAAGATCGCCTCGTTGAACTACCTGCTGGCCTCGCATGTCTGGCGACAGGATCACAACGGCTTTACCCACCAGGATCCCGGTTTCATCGACCACGTCGTGAACAAGAAGGCCGAGGTCGTACGTGTCTACCTTCCGCCGGATGCAAACTGCCTGCTGTCGGTGATGGATCACTGCTTGCGCAGCCGGCATTACGTCAACGTCGTGATCGCGGGCAAACACCCGGCGCCACAGTGGTTGACGATGGAAGCCGCAGTCAACCACTGCACCGAGGGCATCGGCATCTGGCAGTGGGCCAGCAACGACCAGGGCGTTGCACCCGACGTGGTCATGGCCTGCTGCGGCGACGTGCCAACGCTGGAGACGCTCGCCGCCGTTTCGATCCTGCGGGAGCATCTGCCCGAGCTGAAAGTCCGGGTGGTCAACGTCGTCGACCTCATGAAACTGCAGCCGCAGACCGAGCATCCGCACGGCTTGAGCGACATAGATTTCGACGAGCTATTTACCAAGGACAAGCCGGTCATCTTCGCCTTCCACGCCTATCCATGGCTAATCCACCGGCTGACCTACCGACGCACCAACCACGACAACATCCACGTGCGCGGCTACAAGGAAGAGGGCACCATCACGACGCCCTTCGACATGACAGTGCTGAACGATCTGGACCGCTTCCACCTCGTGATGGACGCCATCGACCGCCTGCCGCGGACCGGCGACAAGGGCGTCTACCTGAAGCAGCAACTCAAGGACAAGCTGGTCGAGCACAAACAATACATCGATAAATACGGCCAGGACATGCCGGAGATTCGGAACTGGAAGTGGGGCAACGCCAAATGAATGTGCATCCGCGTGGCGCCCTTGGTGAATACACTGCCACCGTGGAAGGGGAGAGAGCATGAAAACAAGCATCGCCACGGAGAAATTTCGGGTGCAGTCCGGAGAGAAGGTCAAGCTCGATGATTGGCCGACGAAGGTGAAGCCCTTTTGCGACTCGAAGAAACAGTATCGGAAACTCCTGGGAGAACACGTTGAGAAATTGAGCTCCCTGCAACGCATGCACTACGCGTCCAACCGCTATGCGTTGCTCTTGATCTTTCAAGCAATGGACGCCGCGGGCAAAGACGGCGCCATCCGGCATGTCATGTCCGGAGTCAATCCGCAGGGCTGCCAGGTGTTCAGCTTCAAGCAGCCGAGCGCCGACGAGCTGGAACATGATTTTCTTTGGCGTACAACGCGCTGTCTGCCGGAACGCGGCCGGATCGGCATCTTCAATCGTTCTTATTACGAGGAAGTACTCATCGTTCGCGTGCACCCGGAGATTCTCCGCAGCCAGCAACTACCGGATGAACTGCCTGACGCGGAGACCATCTGGAAGGACCGCTATCGTTCCATCGTGGACCTGGAGGAGCATCTCCACCGCAACGGCACGCGGATCATCAAGTTCTTTCTCCACCTGTCGAAAGACGAACAGGCAAAGCGCTTCCGCGATCGCATCGATGAGCCGGAGAAGAACTGGAAATTCGGCGCCTCGGACATTTACGAGAGAAAAAGTTGGCCACTCTATATGCAGGCCTACGAGGCTTGCATAAGTGGCACGAGCACCGCCAACGCGCCCTGGTATGTTGTCCCCGCTGACGACAAAAAGAACGCCCGGCTGATTATTTCCCAAATCATCCTCGATACGTTCGACGAGCTTAAGATGGCCTATCCCAAGACCACACCAAAACGCCGCCGGGAATTGGAGTCCATTCGCAAACAGCTCTGAGGACAAAAGGATGAGCCATCCCCAACCTCAAACAGCACTGTATCCGCTGCTATTCGAACCGATCTATCAGTATCGGCTTTGGGGCGGGAGGTGTCTGGCCGATCTGCTCACCGCACCGCTACCGGGCGACGGCCCGGTCGGCGAAGCGTGGGTACTCAGCGATCGCGACGACCATGCGAGCAAGGTTGCCAATGGACCGCTCAAGGGGCGGACGCTGACTCAACTCCTGGAGCAGTTTCCAGAACAAGTCATGGGAGCCCCGGCAAGGCACCTGTCCACACAACTTTAGCGGAACCAAACATGGAATACGGAATCCGTTCATCGAATCCCGGCGTGGTCGTCTCGGTGCGCGGCAGCGTGGTGGATATAGGGTTTGATGAGCATCTGCCGCCCATCTATTCGGTGCTGCGCGCGGGAGCGGAAAAGCAGATCGTCATCGAAGTGCTGGCGCAGCGGGATGCGCGTTGCGTGCGCGGCATTGCGTTGACGCCCACGCAAAGTCTCGCTCGCGGCACGGCGGTGGAGGACTCCGGCGGGCCGTTAAAAGCACCGGTGGGCAAAGGGATTCTTTCGCGGATGTTCGACGTATTTGGGAACACCATCGACGGTGGGCCGGCGCTGTCCGACGTCCAATGGCGTTCCGTGCATCGAGATCCGCCGCCGCTGGCTCGGCGCTCCACCAAGTCGGAAATCTTTGAAACGGGCATCAAGCTCATCGACGTGCTCGTGCCGCTGGAGCGCGGCGGCAAGGCGGGACTTTTCGGCGGAGCGGGCGTGGGCAAGACGGTGTTGCTCACCGAGATGATCCACAACATGGTTGGGCACCAGGAGGGCGTAAGCATTTTTTGCGGTATCGGCGAACGTTGTCGCGAAGGCGAGGAGCTTTACCGCGACATGAAGGAAGCCGGCGTGTTGCCGAACATGGTGATGGTCTTCGGCCAGATGAATGAGCCGCCAGGCAGCCGCTTCCGTGTGGGCCATGCGGCGCTGACGATGGCCGAGTATTTCCGCGATGACGAGCACCGCGATGTGTTGCTGCTCATCGACAACATCTTCCGGTTTATTCAGGCCGGCTCGGAAGTGTCCGGCTTGATGGGACAGATGCCGTCGCGTTTGGGTTATCAGCCCACCATGGGCACCGAGCTATCGGGGTTGGAGGAGCGCATCGCCAACACCGATTCCGGCGCCATCACCTCCATCCAGGCGGTGTACGTGCCGGCGGATGATTTCACCGATCCGGCGGCGGTGCACACCTTCTCGCATCTCTCCGCGTCGATCGTGCTCTCGCGCAAGCGGGCGAGCGAAGGTCTTTATCCAGCCATCGACCCGCTCCAATCCAGTTCCAAGATGGCCACGACAGGCATCGTCGGCGAACGGCACTACAGCTTGGCACAGGAAATCCGGCGGACGCTCGCGCAATACGCGGAACTCAAGGACATCATTGCCATGCTCGGCCTGGAGCAGCTTTCGCCCGAGGACCGCAAAGTGGTCGCGCGCGCCCGCCGGTTGGAGCGCTTTCTTACCCAACCCTTTTTCACGACGGAGCAGTTCACGGGCCTCAAGGGAAAGCTCGTCAGCCTCAAGGACGCACTGGACGGCTGTGAGCGAATCCTCCGCGATGAATTCAAGGACTACCCGGAGAGCGCGCTCTACATGATCGGGACGGTGGACGAAGCGAAGGGCAAAGCAAAACCCGACCCTGCCGCAGCCCCAGCCGAACCAAAGTCAAAGACTGAAGGTAAGCCCGGCTCGAAGCCCGCCGCCGCGTCCGCGGCGAAAGCTACGCCCGAGCCGCATCCGAAGCCTAAGGCGAAACCTCAACCGGAGCTCGAACATGCCGCCGACACTCATGAATCTTAAGATTCTGCTGCCCTTCCAAATCTTCGCCGAGAAAACCGGCGTGTCGCGCATCGTCGCGGAGACGCGCGAGGGCTCGTTTGGACTCTTGCCCCATCGGCTCGATTGCGTGGCGGCGCTGGCGCCAGGAATTCTGATCTACGAAGCCGCCGGGGAGGGCGAGGTTTACGTGGCCGTGGATGAAGGTGTGCTGGTCAAGACCGGCCCGGACGTCCTCGTTTCCGTACGCCGGGCGCTGGGCGGAACCGACCTCGGCCAATTGCGCGATTCGGTGGAGCGTGAGTTTCTGACCCTGGACGAGCAAGAGCAAAGCGTGCGCACGGTAATGGCGAAATTGGAAACGGGATTCCTGCGTCGCTTCGCGACCTTTCAACATGAATAACAAGCCGGTCACGAAAACTCCGAAAAGCGGGCCAACCTTCGCCGAGCAGGTCGGCACGAAGGCGGCGCGCAAGCTCAAGGCGCGGCGTCATTCCGCGCAGGGCGTCTGGTTCGGCTTGGGCATGATGGGGCTGATCGGCTGGTCGGTGACGATTCCGACGCTGCTCGGCGCGGCGCTCGGCATCTGGCTGGACGGTCGTTATCCAGGAAGCCATTCCTGGACGCTGACTTTGCTGATCCTCGGCCTGGCAATCGGTTGTTTGAATGCCTGGCATTGGGTAGCCAAGGAAGACAAGGAAATGCGGGAGGAACAGGAGAACGGTGATGAATGAAACTTTGAGTCTGGCGCTGGCTCTGGTGACGGGCGTTTTGCTCGGCTTGCTGTTCTTCGGCGGCCTTTGGTGGACGATTCGTAAAGGAGTTTCATCCGAACAACCGGCGCTTTGGTTCTTCGGCAGCCTGTTGCTGCGAATGAGTATTACTCTGGCTGGCTTCTATCTTATCGCGCGCGGCGGTTGGGAGAGGCTGCTGCTATGCCTGCTCGGATTTGTCGTGGCGCGCCTGGTCGTAACGTGGTTGACGCGGCCCTCGCGAGAGAATAGCCCCACCCAGGCACTGGAGGGCAGCCATGCGCCTTAGTCCCGACGAGATGATCTTCTGGCAACAGGGGTTTCTCAAACTCAACGCCACCATTGTGTTCACGTGGGGACTGATGCTCGTGCTGGCTCTCGGTTCAAAACTCATCACGCGTAAGCTTTCGACGGGCTTGAAACGTTCCCGCTGGCAGAACCTTCTGGAAATCGTCGTCACGGGCATGGTGGAGCAAATTAAAGAGGTAGGGCTGAGCCAGCCGCGGAAATATCTCGGCTTTCTGGGCACGCTCTTTCTATTTGTCGCCGCGGCCAGCCTATGCACGATCATTCCCGGCTACGAGCCGCCGACTGGCTCGCTTTCTACCACGGCCGCGCTCGCGCTGTGCGTGTTTGTAGCCGTGCCGTTCTTTGGCATCGAGGAGCAAGGGTTGGGCGGCTACCTCAAGTCCTATGTAAAGCCGACATTCATCATGCTGCCGTTCAACATCATTAGCGAACTGTCACGCACGCTGGCCCTGGCCGTTCGTTTGTTCGGCAACATGATGAGCGGGGCGATGATTATCGGCATCCTGCTTACGATTACGCCCTTCCTCTTCCCGATCATAATGACGGTGCTTGGTCTGCTCACTGGCATGGTGCAGGCCTACATCTTCAGTATCCTGGCGGCGGTATACATCGCGGCCGCCACGCGAGTCCGTAAGCCCAAGCCCGAACCCGTTCAAGAGCATTGAATCATGAACTACGACAACAAAAGGAGTTACTGTGGATAACCTGACTATTATTGCGGTGGCATCCATTGTCATCGCCGGCATCACTACCGGTTTCGGAACCATGGGGCCTGCGCTGGCGGAGGGCAAGGCGGTTGCGACGGCGCTGAGTTCGCTGGCCCAGCAGCCCGATGCTTCCGCTACTATCACGCGGACCTTGTTCGTGGGCCTGGCGATGATCGAGTCCACGGCCATCTACTGCTTCGTGGTCTCAATGATTCTCATCTTCGCCAACCCGTTCTGGAACCACGTCATCGCGCAAGCTGCGGGAAAGTAAGCCATGTTAGTCGATTGGTTCACCGTCGTTGCGCAGGCGCTTAACTTTCTCATCCTGGTGTGGCTGATGAAGCGCTTCCTTTACAAGCCTATCCTCAACGCCATCGATGAGCGGGAGAAGCGGATCGCCACGGAACTCGCGGACGCCGACGCGAAAAAGGCCGAAGCGCAAAAGGAGCGCGACGAGTTCCAGCACAAGAACGAGGAGTTCGACCAGCAGCGCGCCACGCTTTTGAGCCAGGCGACGGACGAGGCGAAAGCCGAACGTCAGCGGCTTCTCGACGAAGCGCGGAAGGCGGCCGACGCCGTGAGCGCCAAGCACAGGAAAAGTGAGAAACGACGCTCGCAAGCTCAATCAAGCGATCAGTCGCCGGACGCAGCAGGAAGTATTTGCCATCGCGCGAAAGGCGCTGACAGATCTCGCCGGGACGAGTCTGGAAGAACGCCTGAGCGAGGTGTTCACTCGCCGCTTGCGAGAGATGGACGGCAAGGCGAAGGAAGGCCTCGCCGAGGCGCTGAAGACAGCGTCTGACCCCGCGCGTCGTGCGCAGCGCGTTCGAGCTGCCTGAGGAGCAACGCGCGGCAATACAAAATGCGCTCAACGAAACATTTTCGGCTGAAATTCAGATCCGGTTCGAGACCGCGCCGGACCTGATCAGCGGGATCGAACTCGCCACGAATGGACAAAAAGTGGCTTGGAGCATCGCGGATTATCTCGCGTCGCTGGAAAAGGGCGTCGGACGAACTGATGAAAGAGCAAGCAAACCCGAAGCCAAACCCGAGCCTAAACCCGAAGAACCTAAGCCGCGTGGCAAAGAGCCAATGAATATGGAGCCCGAGAGCCTCCAGAGCGATTTCGACAGCGCGTTTGCCGGAATCAGCCAGGTGCGGGAAGCATTCACGCCGCAACTGACGCCGCGCGAGGTGGGCACGATCACCAGCGTCTCCACCGGCATCGCCAAGGTCTCCGGCCTTCCCGGCGTGGGCTTTGAGGAGTTGGTGAAGTTTCCCGGCGGATGTGTTCGGCATCGCGTTCAACGTGGACGAGGACGAAATCGGCGTCGTGCTGCTCGGCGAATACTGGCATCTGCACGCAGGCGATGAAGTCGAGCGCACGGGCCGGGTCATGGACGTGGCCGTGGGCGACGGATTGCTGGGACGCGTCATCGACCCGCTCGGCCGGCCACTCGATGGCAACGGGCCGGTGGCCGCCAGCGAGCGCCTGCCCATCGAACGCCCCGCCGCGCCCATCATGGACCGCGCGCCCGTCACCGTGCCGCTCCAGACCGGCCTCAAAGTCATCGATGCGCTCATTCCCATCGGGCGCGGCCAGCGCGAGTTGATTCTGGGTGACCGGCAGACGGGCAAAACCGCCATTGCGATCGACACCATCCTCAACCAGCGGGGCCAGAATGTCGTGTGCGTCTATTGCGCCATTGGCCAGCGCGCTTCCGCCGTGGCGAAGGCCGTGGCCATCTTGCGGGAGAAGGGCGCGATGGATTACACCGTCGTGGTCGTGACCGAGGGCAACGACCCGCCGGGCCTCGCCTACATCGCCCCTTACGCCGCGACCAGCATCGCGGAGCATTTTATGGAAGCGGGTCGCGACGTGCTGATCGTTTACGACGACCTCACCCATCACGCCCGCGCCTATCGCGAGCTTTCCCTCCTGCTCCGCCGCCCACCCGGTCGCGAAGCCTTCCCCGGCGACATCTTTTACATCCACTCGCGGCTGCTGGAACGCGCCACCCACCTGCGCAAGGAACTCGGCGGCGGCTCGCTCACCGCCCTGCCCATCATCGAAACCGAAGCGCAGAACATTTCCGCCTACATTCCGACCAACCTGATTTCCATCACGGACGGGCAGATCTACCTCTCGCCGTCGCTGTTCGAATTGGGCGTGCTGCCTGCGGTCGATGTCGGCAAATCCGTTTCGCGCGTCGGCGGCAAGGCGCAACGGGCGGCCTACCGCGCGGTGGCGGGCGACCTCAAGCTCGCCTACGCGCAGTTCGAGGAACTCGAAACCTTTGCCCGGTTCGGCGCCCGCCTGGATGAGGACACGCGCAAGATCATCGAGCATGGACGGCGAATCCGCGCCTGCCTCAAGCAGCCGGAATTCGCCCCGGTGTCCGTGCCCGCACAAATCGCCGTGCTGCTGGCGTTGACCGCGGAACTCTTCGACCGCGTGCCGCTTGACCAGATGACGGACGCCGAGCGCGCCGTGCACGAGGCGGCGGCGGACATCCCGGCGGAGGTGCGCGAGCGATTGGAAACCGCCGACAAATTGAGCGATGAGGATCGGGAAACGATCATCGAAATCGCCCGCCAAATCGCTCGCTCGCTTCCAGCCCGAAGCCGAGCCTGCCAACCCGAGGCCAAGGAGAGGTCATGAGCGACACCACCGCGAGCCTGCGCCGAAAGATCGGCAGTGCCGGAGATCTCCAATCCGTCGTCCGCACGATGAAGGCCGTGGCCGCCTCGAGCATCGGACAATACGAGAAATCGGTGCGCGCGTTGGCTGACTACTATCGCACCGTGGAGCTGGGGTTGGGCGCCTGTTTTCGGGAAAGCGGGCCGGCGGCCTTGATTGCAGAACGGAAAGGACAACAGCGATGCGGGCGCGATTGGCGCGGTCGTGTTCGGTTCCGACCAGGGACTGGTGGGCCAGTTCAATGACGTGGTGGCCGATTATGCGATCAAGACGCTGGCGGCTCTGCCGGCCAAAGCCCCAGGTCTGGGCCGTCGGTGAGCGCGTTCATGCGCGCCTGGCGGACGCGGGCCTGCCGCTGATGGGACTCTTCGCCGTGCCGAACTCCGTCAAGGCCATCACCCCGCTCGTCGGGCAGATTCTCGTGGAGAGCGAGACGCGCCACAGCCAGGGTGAAGTCACCGAACTCCACCTCTTCTACAACCGCCCCACGTCCGGGGCGGTTTATGCGCCCGTCAGTCAGCGACTGCTACCGCTGGACGAAAACTGGCGACGCAAGCTGGCCGAACTTCCCTGGCCGACGGGAAACTTGCCCGAGGTCATGGGTGGCGGCACCGCGACCTTGCGGGCGCTCATCCGCGAATATCTTTTCGTCTCGCTCTTCCGGGCATGCGCCGAATCCCTCGCGAGCGAGAACGCGAGCCGCCTCGCGGCGATGCAACGCGCCGACAAAAACATCGACGAACTGCTGGAGGACCTCCACGGCACATTCCACCGTTTGCGCCAGAGCGGCATCGACGAGGAACTGTTCGACGTGATCTCCGGCTTCGAGGCGCTGGTCAGACCGCAGTAAGCATCCAGGACGAGGATGAATCGCG
>CAWGNS010000009.1:0-1249990 GCA_963824095.1 Terriglobia bacterium
AGGCTAAAGGATTCGTCTAGCCGCTACCTGGCTCTCTAATCGCAAGGGGCTGCTCCCCTTCGTTCGCCAAACAACTGCCGCAGCTCGTTCAAATGCGGAGCCAGCCAGTCGGCTAGCGCGCGCAGGTCTGCAGCCATTTGGAGACGGAGTTCTTCCTGGCGCTTGGGGTCGGTCGACTTCCAGCCTTGGCGGTACCCCGCCCCTATACGACCCCAGCGCCCTTCGGACGGGGCGAGACACACGAACCCCCCCCAAGCTTCTCCTTGATCGAGTGAAAATCGGGGCGGCTAGTCAGGAAATCGAAGCGACGTTTGCGCTCACCCCAGCGGTACGAAGCCTTGTCGGCGGCCGTATTGCGAAAATCCAGGCACGCTTCGGCCTTCGCTTTGACAACAAAAAGCATGTAGCTCAAGCACCAGTGCCGGTCGGGGAATACGGGGCAGCAGAAATAGTCCCCTGCGAAGAGGCGGAGCCTATCGAACCGCAACTCTCGAATCAACTCTGGGATAAGCGCAGTCCAGAAACAGTCTGCGTCAGCCGGGCTCGGCGCGCCGGTTCGGCTGGTAGGCTCGCTAGCCTCGCCGAGACCTTCTCCGGTCCGTCTGAACACGAGGCACCCGTTCTCGAAACATGTGTGGTGATTCCATTCCAGGTGAACCCCTTTGCGAGCGAACTTCTGCAGGTCCGGACCTTCCCAGGGAGCGACAAGAATGATACGTACGATCGAATCGTTGATCTTCTTGAAACCTCTGAGCTGCGCCAACAGAGCGAACTTTTGCGCGCCCTCGGGCAAGCGAAGAGCTTCGGCGTAGCCGAGCGCCTGGGCAATCTGGGGATCGCCGCGGCGTCTCTTGTACTCGATCACCACGGGCCGGCCTTTGTCGTCAATCGCCAAAGTATCCGCACGTCGTCGACCAGGAAGAGGGACTTCACTGCCCAGCAGAGTCAATCCCGCGAACACTTCTCCAAGCTTCTGCTCGATCGCTTGTTGAATGTGCCGCTCGGATCTTGTCTCGCTCTGACGCGACACTTCTCCCCCGCAAATCAGTCGAGCAGGGAACTGTCTCCCCTCGCTGCCTTTGAAAGCTGCTATACGGATTTTTCTCCAATCTGCTGATCTTCCCCCGGAACTTCGCCCGCCGCCCTGGCCATGCCCACGCCGAGAGGAGCGTCGTCGACCGATCGGGCTCGCTATTGCGCTATTTGGCGCTGTGGCCAAAACGGGCAGCCTTCAGCTCGGCCCTCGATACCTTCGGCTCGGACACGCTCAGAACGGGCCGCGAGCGCGCGAGGAACCACGACGGCGCGGCTCCGCAGTCGAGCCGACGCTCGAAGAGCTCGCGCGGCACCTGTGAGTGAGCGTACGCGGCGAACGAGTCGTTCCAATGAGCCTCGTCGCGAAACGGCTCCCCGGCGTCTGCGATGCCGCGGTCGCCTAGGAACCCGAGGTAGACGAGTATGGTCGGGACGCCCAGGCTGGCGAGCTTCCAGGCGAACGCCACGCGATTGGAGAGCTGGAAGTGCGAGTCGCGCCTGATCGCGGTCGCCCCCGCGACAAGACGAAGCGCCGCGCACGCCTCGTCTATCGCGCCTCCGATTCGCTCGTGATTCGCCCGGCTATTGTCTGAGGCGTCCGCCCTCAGGCCCTTGCCGGAACGCACGAGCTCCGGCACGTTGGCCTTGGCTTCTACAAGGATCAAACCGGGCGTTTCTTCGATGTCACAGGAGAACGCGATGTCCCAGTTGGGCGTATTCGCGCCTCTCTCGTGCACGAGCCACCATCGGCGAAGCAGAGGCCATACTTCGCTCTCCGGCATCGCTTCGGGGCCGAACGTCTTGAGCTCCGCCTCCTTCGGCGCGTCGTAGCCCTTGGGTGTCCATATGGAACTCGGAGTAAGGCGCGCCTCGACCGGAGAAACGAGCCGCAACAGCTCCTCACAGAACTCGGGCCTGCTCGTCCAGTCCAAGACGTGCTTGCGGCTTCCTCGAAACATGCGTCTAGGTTGCGAACAGCACGATCGCGACGCCGGCGACGGCGGCGACGAGTCCCACGAAGTACACCTTGCCCCAAGGCCAAAAGTCGGTCGGATGGTTCAGCTTCCGTCCCTCAAGGTAGACGCCCTCGGTCTCGTAGCCGAGGGCCTCGTTGCACCTGCGCACGGTTCCCGCGACCTCTCTACGACGCCTGAAATTGTTGTACAGCAGCACGCCGGCGACTGACGCGAGCACGAGGTCGACGACCATCACGCCGATTCTCGCAGCTTCGCCGGCTAGGTCTTTCTGGTGCGTAGCGAGCCAGGCCGTGAGCGCGAGCTGCACGCTGACATACCCGGAGAAGGCGCGAAGGTCTATCGTCGTCAGCCGGTAGAGGTGCTCAGTCTGGTTCTCGAAGCGGCACTTGAGAGCCTCGAACTCGTGTCCTCGAAATATCTCGGGCGCTTTCGGTTGGGTCAGTTCGCGCGCGTGATCGTCTTCCATCGGGTAAGATTCTAGCGCAGACTCGACTAGTTTGCGTCCCAGCCGAGCAGCTTCCGCAGCTCGTGCTTGAGCGCCTGCTCGCGCGGCGACTTCCCGTTGCTGCCCAGCCACTCTCGAAGGCGCGACACGTCGACCTCGTGGCGCGCCTCGACCGACCTGACGGCAACGGTGACGCGGGCCGCCGTACCCGGTCGGACATCGTCGCAAAACGGCGTACCCAAACCCCACGGGAGATCTTCGACATCGCACCGTTCATATTCCAAATTGATTCGCTCGCGGCGGCCCGCCAGAATGGCGAAGATTCGGACCACTGATAGGGCAACCTCGGCGCACAGTGCGGCATCTCGAAACGTCGCGGTACGTTTGTGCTGAACTTCATTGGCCAAATCGAAAGCAGCCGTTGCGTGCCTTCGCGCGTTGGCGCCGTCTGACGCCAAATGGGGCGAGGTCGCGTGGAACGAGATCATCCGCGCCATCTATGCCTATGACAGGTTGTTACTCGTCTGCTCTCGCCATTCGTTGGAGAGTGGTCCCGTCCTCAGGGAGATCGAGCGCGCTCTCGTCCGAGAGGACCGTGAGAAGAGGGACGTGCTCTTCCCCGTTATGATCGACAGATTCCTCTTCGACGGCTGGACTCACCCGAGAAGGGACGACGTACTTGCGAAGGTCGTAGGTGACTTTTGCGGATGTGCGCAAGACGATAAGGAGTCCCAGGCAAGCCTCGAAAAGCTGCTGAGTGCCTTGCGCACGTACAAAAAACATGTCCCGTAAGATCGGGCAAGGCACACCTCCGATTGCCGGCTGGTTACGGCCATCGTAAACTTTTCCGTGGACGACCGACTTCGACGCGCGCTCGCCAAGCTCGACCCCTGGACACGCAAGAGGCTCGCTCTGGTCGAGTACAGTCCAGGCGTAGGACGGACCCAGGGCAATGCTCCGGTTCTCACTGATTTCTCCGACTGGACTGCGGTCGTCGTAAACTCGCCGTGCCAATGTACCAGGGTGATTGGGAAGGGTTGATAGAGAGCATCCGATCCTGTTCCAGGCGGGCCGTCGGGAATTTCTGTCGCAAAAACAAACGCAGGCGGAACCGGGTAGCTCTGAGCTCTGGTGCTCCGAGCGTCCCAGCGGAATGCTACAAGCTTTTGGAACGCTCCTGAAGGGTCCGTATCACCGTGCCGAGCCCCAGGTCCATTCGCTCGGCGATCTTGCGTAGCTAGCCCCTGGTGCCTTAGCTTAACGACCTGTTCCCGGTCAAATATCTTCCTGAGGCGGTGGGGCGGAAGATTCTTCCCCGATTCGGCTATACATCTCAAGCCAACTAACAAATCCCGGCGTGTCGATGCGACCTATTTTCGGGTGAAGGGCCGCTGGCGTTACCTCTATCGGGCTATCGGTTCCACGGGCGCCACGATTGGCTTCTTGTCTAGGCGTTGCGCGATGCCGCGAATGGGGCCGCGGTCCATCAACTGCGGAATCGCCCGCTTGAGCGCTCCGCGTAGCCGAGGCATCTCCCAGCTTCAATGGGGCCGCGGTCCATCGACCGCGGAATCACCGGCGCCCCTGAGTGGATGGTCATCGGTACCTAGCTTCAATGGGGCCGCGGTCCATCGACCGCGGAATCGGCAAGTGGTCGGTGATGTGAGGCAGGAAGGTTCCATGCTTCAATGGGGCCGCGGTCCATCGACCGCGGAATCGTGCCCAAACCGCATCGGCCTCGCTGAGCACATGCGTGCTTCAATGGGGCCGCGGTCCATCGACCGCGGAATCGGTCACAGACCATGTCCGACATATTGCCCCAGCCCAGGCTTCAATGGGGCCGCGGTCCATCGACCGCGGAATCGTTCACTTCCGCGCCGGCCGGGGAGGGGTGGGTCGAGCTTCAATGGGGCCGCGGTCCATCGACCGCGGAATCGTCGTGCTACGCCGGTAGGGGCCCCAGATCGCAAACGCTTCAATGGGGCCGCGGTCCATCGACCGCGGAATCTAGCTTGACGGAGTTCTCCTGTCCGGCGTCGAACCCGCTTCAATGGGGCCGCGGTCCATCGACCGCGGAATCGACGCATTGATCTTGGCGCACACGGAGGGGTGGGTCGAGCTTCAATGGGGCCGCGGTCCATCGACCGCGGAATCCTGACCGACCCACCGTATGGGATCAGCCATCCAACGCTTCAATGGGGCCGCGGTCCATCGACCGCGGAATCACCATAAGGCAGTTCACGCCGCAGCGTCCCAATCTGGCTTCAATGGGGCCGCGGTCCATCGACCGCGGAATCGCGGGTTTCGCAGCCCGATTTGTACGAGCTGCTCTCGCTTCAATGGGGCCGCGGTCCATCGACCGCGGAATCGCCGCTCGCATCGACAATCCGGTACGGGCCCAGCACGCTTCAATGGGGCCGCGGTCCATCGACCGCGGAATCGCTGGAGCACGAGCAGCGGCTGCAGCAAGGGGTCACGCTTCAATGGGGCCGCGGTCCATCGACCGCGGAATCAACGGCATTACCATCAACATCGACAAGGCCCAATTGCTTCAATGGGGCCGCGGTCCATCGACCGCGGAATCCTTCTCGTCGCCACAGGAGTTCTCGGATTGGTGGTCGCTTCAATGGGGCCGCGGTCCATCGACCGCGGAATCGTAAAGTCTCCTGGTGCTGAGGCGTTCCAATGATACTGGCTTCAATGGGGCCGCGGTCCATCGACCGCGGAATCGGCTTAAGGTCCATCCACCCGCCCCCGGCGTAGAGCGCTTCAATGGGGCCGCGGTCCATCGACCGCGGAATCGCGGCCGCCGCGTATCAATGCTGGGTGACACGATGCTTCAATGGGGCCGCGGTCCATCGACCGCGGAATCGATAGGTAGAGTGCGGGCCGGGGGAGGGGCGGGTCGAGCTTCAATGGGGCCGCGGTCCATCGACCGCGGAATCAACTACGCCCCTGTGTCGGGCATCCACGTTTACAAGCTTCAATGGGGCCGCGGTCCATCGACCGCGGAATCGCCGCTTCCTGCTCCACCGCTGCCGGTATCACTGCGGCTTCAATGGGGCCGCGGTCCATCGACCGCGGAATCTAGGGGGCCTCGCTCACGTCGACGATGAGCTTCCCGGCTTCAATGGGGCCGCGGTCCATCGACCGCGGAATCACTACCAGACGATGGGCGTGCCGATCCCCTTGTTCTAGCTTCAATGGGGCCGCGGTCCATCGACCGCGGAATCCTGATGATCCAACTGCTGCGGGACTTCCCCGTGCTCGCTTCAATGGGGCCGCGGTCCATCGACCGCGGAATCCCTCTCGCTGAAAACCGGCGTGCGGATGAACCCTTCGCTTCAATGGGGCCGCGGTCCATCGACCGCGGAATCCGGCGGCATTCAGGGCCTCCCTGCACCTCGCGCAAGGCTTCAATGGGGCCGCGGTCCATCGACCGCGGAATCGGGTATAGTCGTGGTCCAGATTTTCACATCGTCAAGCTTCAATGGGGCCGCGGTCCATCGACCGCGGAATCGCGGTAGGAGAGCCCGGACCGTGTTGCTACTGCCATGGCTTCAATGGGGCCGCGGTCCATCGACCGCGGAATCGGCGTGGGCGCAGGACGCCAGCGCTTCGCAGTCACAGGCTTCAATGGGGCCGCGGTCCATCGACCGCGGAATCAGCGGCGGAAACTGCGATGGGCTCTGGGTAGCCTCGCTTCAATGGGGCCGCGGTCCATCGACCGCGGAATCGAAGCCGGTCATCCAGGTAGCTCCTGTACAGCTCAGCTTCAATGGGGCCGCGGTCCATCGACCGCGGAATCGACGGGGCCTTCCCGGACTTGGCTGCCATGGGGTGGCTTCAATGGGGCCGCGGTCCATCGACCGCGGAATCGAATCGCGTCAACCTGCTGCGTAAGATCAGCGTCCAGCTTCAATGGGGCCGCGGTCCATCGACCGCGGAATCGGCCGAGCTGCGGGAGTTTTTGGACGGTCAACGTCTGCTTCAATGGGGCCGCGGTCCATCGACCGCGGAATCAACCTGATAGTCCGCATCCTGCTTCTGGTCAGCCTTGCTTCAATGGGGCCGCGGTCCATCGACCGCGGAATCCGGACTGGCCATGACACGACGCTCGCGCTTCAATGGGGCCGCGGTCCATCGACCGCGGAATCGCGACGCATCGAGCCATCGGCATACGCAATCGACCGACATTCAGCTTCAATGGGGCCGCGGTCCATCGACCGCGGAATCGGCCCACACTCTAACTATTCTGATATCAAAGACCTGTGAAGACATCCGCGAGCGCCGGGCACGGCCGAATCCAGCCACTTTGCTCCTCGGTGTCTCGGCGGCGGAACAGCCTTCTATTCATGGGACTTCTACTTCCGCGAGCGGTCCTTGCGATTCCCGCACCGCCTCGCCGCTCGCACCTCCTAACGCGTCACAAACACGGGGTACTCACCCAGTTCTCCCTCCAACGACTTCGCGAGCAACCGAGCCTGAATCTCCAACAAACGCCGATAGCTGACCCGATAGTCGAACAGCGGGTGCGTCACCAACGTGTCCATCCGCAGCTCATAAGCTCGGAAGAACCCTCGACGCCCGGCCGCTGTCAGGGAAACCGCCTCCCCCGCAAGCACGAAATCCTTCTCCGACACCATCCGTGTGTTCACAGCGCTCAAAACCGCCGAATCCGCAATCAGCGGACGCAAAGGCTCCATCAGATCGAGCGCCAGCGCCGGACGCCCATGCCGCGGCTGGTGATAAAAGCCAATCATCGGATCAAACCCCACCGCATAGCAAGCGACCGTCAGGTCCTTCGCCAGCAAACTATACGCCAGCGACAACAGCGCATTCACCGCGTCCCGCGGCGGACGCCGATTCCGCGACTGGAAATCAAACGCCAACGCCGGCTCGCCGTCCCATTCCCCATCCCGCTTGAGCATGCCCGCAAACCGCCCAAAATAAATGCTCGCCGCCGCGCCCTCGATTCCCAGCAGCTGCTCCAGCGACGCCGCCCCCTCGGCCCGTGCCACCAGCCGTTTCAACTCCCGCAGATCCACCTTACGCGGCTCGATATGATTCCGCAAAAGCATCGTCCGCTGGTTGCGAATCTTTCCCGCCACCAGCTTCCGCGCCAGCCGCAAGCAAAACCAAGCCTCGTCCGCCAGCCGGAACTGCGACTTTCGTAGAAACACATTCTTCGTATTCAGCCCCGTTGTGACCCCATAAAACCAGCCGCCCTGCGAAAAATAACAAATTGGAGTCTCCCGCTGACAAAGCTCCTGGACCGCCTGCGTGCTCATCTGAATATTCCCCATCAGGTTCACCTGGCAAATCTCGCCAATGCGCACGTCCTGGACAACCTTGTCCTTCTCCTTGATCCGCAGTACGCCGCCGCTCTTGCCCACCCGCAGGCCCTGCGAGTTCAAATACAGCGGACGCAAATCCACCCGCGCCGCCACCAGCAGCCGCGTCTCCCGCCTCGGCTCCTTCTTGGGGACCTCCCCGCGCCCGTCGTCAAATAACCCAAGCTGCACGGCCTCGCCAGCGTCCGAGTCCGATTGCAGCCGCGACACCTCGTCCGGCATGCAGATCCCAACCAGTGAGCAGCCCGGACACTTCGGCGAATCCACCAGCGGCGGAGGAATCCGCGCCGCCGCGGCCGTTCGCCAGGCTTCCTCGATCGCCGCCTCCGCTTCCGTAATCACCTCATCGCCGAACACGACGCGCACCCGCTGCCGTGTCTTTTGATAAAAGACCACCCCCTCATCGCAGCGATAGCCATTCGCGCGTAGCACCAGCGCCTGCACCGCAAGCTGCACACGGTCGGCCAGCCAAGCTTCGACGCCTTCCTCGCCCGCCATCGGACGCCCGCGCTTATAGTCCACCGGCGTCGCCCGGCCCTCGGCAAACTCGGCTAGATCCAGCTTCGCAATCACGCGATGCTCGTCCGAGGATAGCGTCATCGAGCGGACCACAACCGGCTCTTCACCCTCTTCCCCCGGCTTCGGCGCCGATTTCCCTTCCTGATCCACCCGTTTGTGCTGCGCTTCCCCCTCAGCCGTATGCTCGTTGTGGACAAACACGCCCTCCACTTGCTCGAAGTAGAAAAGCCTCGGGCAATAGACGAACTCATTGATCATCCGGGCCGGCAGATAGTCGGGAAGCGTTTGGCGAGTTTGGTCCGGAATGGAGGAAAGTTGCGCGCCCATGAAGTCCCCGCAAGTAGGATAGGCGCTCCCGCGCCCCAGGGTTGGGTAGGCGCTCCCGCCTGCCCACAAGACACAAACTACCAGCAAACGACGGCCAGGCCGATCAGAAATAGACCGTACTTAGGCCAACTGCTTACCCGTGGCACAGTCCAGCCGGCTCTGCACCCAAGATCGGGAATGGGATCAACCGATGAACCGATCAACGGATCAACGTCACACTACAATCAAAGGAGCATCGACATTCGTGTACGCTTTACCCAGAGCCGTAATCACCCGGTCCCCGCGCCCCTCGGCCGGACCCAGATCGACAAACAAAACCTGATCCTCAGTATGATGGATGATCCCCGCCAATTCCGCCCGCAGCCGCACCAAATCCGTCCGCGTCAACTGGCACTCAAACACCGAAAACTGCAAATGATCCCCCCAGTTCCGCATCGTCTTGAAAACCTGCCGCAGCCGCTTGGGGTCGGAGATGTCGTAGGAGACGATGTAGGAGTTACGCATGGTCAAGCTTCTCGCGCGGGTAGGAAGAGCCCTAGACCGAAGTGAGACGAGTGGCCCAAACAAACTGGGCCTTGGATTCTCTGCGGAAAAGTCAGCCGGAATGTTCCCGAGAGACGCCGGCCTCCGTCATCGTCGCGCTTGCGCGTACGGAAGCGCTTGAATTCCAGCGGACGGCGGGGCGGCCCTGTCGCGAGGTTCGCCCACAGTTCCGGCAGCACCCGGAACGTTTCCTCACCGTCGATCAGGGGCTCGACCTTGATGTCCGCAGCCGCCCAGGCGAAGCCGCGTCGCTCAACGAACCGTGCAAGCTCCTCTTTCAAAACCTGCTCGACATAAAGCCGCCGATTCGCCAGCAACTCTGGCGCGTCGCGGCGCGCGCCATTCTTCTTCGGGTGGCGCGTGACGAGGAACGGGGTCGAGGGGACCCACGTCCTCGCCTCGGCCAGCGGCCCGGCGCTAAGCTGATCACAACGGCCGAGGGCGAGCAGCAGCAGATTCACCCCTGGTGCTTCCTTGGGCCGCCATAGGCGGCGAAGTTGGTCAAGTGCTCGTAGTTCGTCTGCGTCGAAGCCGGCCTCGGCGATGACTGTCAGATGATCGAGGCGACCATCACCATCCTCGTCTGTGGGCAAGTAGAATGCGTGCGAGTGGCCCTCGCGAGGGTGTCCGTCGGCGCATTTACCAGAAAACACTTCTGACCTACCCTTGGTTCCGGTCCGCCTTTCGACGATCCGCCCGTAAATACCCATCAGATAAGCCCGGGCTTGCTCGGCGATGGGCAACGCCTCGGTGCTGAGAGGCAGGACTGCGGAGTCCAGCGCATAGCGCGCGATTTGCATTGCCGGCCTGTCGATCTTGCGCCGAGTGGCTACAGTCTTCGGATGAAAGCAGTCTGCGGGTCGAACATAGGTCAACCACCGCGAACCTGGCGGGTCGGACCACCTCTCGGTATGAAGCTGTCCGGTCTCGATAGCCAGATGCCAAGCCGGATCGTAGGGCGGCCGCAAGTTCTTTGCGCTCCTGCCCCTTCCGGTTATTGGTCGTACGTGCTCATCGGAGAATGCTGTGGCAGGATCGGCGCAAAGCACGCGCGTCATCTCTTCGCTCGATTCAACCGGCCTCTGGTCGACGAGCGGACGGCAATTCAGCGCATCGAGTTGGGGCGCTTCATCGACCAGCCGCGCCTCACACCACGACTCGGCGCGGCCAAGGTACCCGAGCCCATCGAGCAGAGACGACAGCAGAGTGCGCTGGCTCGAACTGAGGGAAACTTCAGGCCAGCAGGCAATGACCTCACTCTGGCGCTCGACGCACACAAAAGCATCGAAAACCAGCGTTTGATCCTCCGGTCCCTTCTTGTACCAGCGCATGTAGTGGCGTGTGTGACCGAGCGTCGCCGAGGGCAGACCGAACTCAGGCGCAATGGACAACGCCTCAAGCACCGGACGAACCTGATCTTCCGGGAGATTGGGGCGCTTGGTTTTCCAGGCAGCGACGAGGGATCGCAGCAGCCGCCACGGTGAGGGCGGCCATTCGGGTGCGCCCTCATTGACGTGCCGCCCCCACGGAGTGGAGTGGAATCGTCCGGCCGGGAACCGCAGAGTTATAACGACCACCTCAAGGCTCCTATTTGGTCCACTGGATCTCCGTGACGGCCGGGTCGGCGAAAAGCTGCTTGCATGCGTCGATTTGGAGAAGGCGCGTACATTCCGCCAGCAGGCTCTCCTCCGACGGCATGGCCAGACCCTGAGGTCGCGTCACGCGTAGACCTTCCCCGGAGAGCTCTAGATCGCATGCTGTCCGCAGGCGGAGCCCGGCGGAGAGGAACCGCCGGATCTTAAACAGCGCTAAAGTGATCAGCAGTTTTTCGACTTCGGCGGGCAAGCCGTAGCTGCGCAACAAGGCCAAGTCGAGGTTGAAGTAGGCGACGATTCGCTCAGCAGTGAATTCAGTGCGGTGATAGGGAACATTGCCTTCTCCACCCTTCAAGTCCGGTTGAACAATGTTGTTCTTGACCCCACCACTCTCTGCAACTCCAACGCCTGAAGCTTCGACGAAACCGGAAAGAGCACGTGTGACCCGCAGGCGACCGCCGATCTCTTCGAGAAAGCAGCCGTGAATCAAACTATTGGCGTCGTAGCGCAGCAATGCATCGCGGAACCTTTTCCAGTCCACCTGTCCGTCCTTCTGATAGCCGATTTCGGCACTGAACTCCTCGTTGAAGGTTAGATTCGTCGGTTTGGGTGTGCCGTTGTCCCGAATTATGCGGACAGACTTCTTCATGATGTACTCGGAGTTGATGCGGTGAGCATCTAGTAAGGAATTGCTCACCGAGCGTCCGCTGTCGTCGAGGATTCGTACGTAGGGCAGACCATCTAGCCCAGCGATCAGGTCCTGTCGGGCGGAATCCCAACAGGCCATCTCCATACGGTTGGCGACCGACTGCGGAGACTCTACGAGGAGCATCTTCTTGCCATCCGGCGCGGTGTAAAGTGCCGGACCCAGGTCAGGGAAGCCGGTGGGCTGAAAACGGTGGCCCTGAAGTGGTTTAAGATCGGCTTCCAGCAACAGCCGTGAGGGTTGGCTCAGAGCATCGTACACATCATTGACACTTGTTTCGTTCATGGCTGCGCGACTCCTTGGGTTTCGTAGGCTGGGTTTCGGTGGACACCCTCGTAACTAGATCCAGAAGAGTACCGATCTCGTCCGGTCTAAGAGGCAGTAGAAGGGCTGCCGCGAGCCGGAGGGGATCGAGTCCGACGCCGACCTCGCAGAGCATGTCGGCAGGATTCGCTTGGAGCAATGGAGAGAGCCCGTTCAAACGCATACGTCTAACGGCGATCCGGCAGGCTTCGGCAACCCGGCCGGCCCGCAACAGCGGCAGAAGGTTGGGTTCCGACACGATGCTCCCACTAGCCCACTGAGCATATTGCCAGTGACCCGTCCTATCCCGCATTGGTGAACGGGGGAGGAACAGGGGTTTGAGCATCGCGTACGCGCGGGGTAAAGGAGCAGCCTGGGCTATGCTTTGGAAGGGGAGTTCAGTGCCACGTGAAGAATCCACGAACGAAAGGCCCCAAAGCAGCTCGTCGATTCGACGGTCATCTACGTAGTCAGAACCACCCAAAAACAGAGCAACGACGTCGAGTCGAACACCTCGGCGGAAGTCGATTGGTGATTGATCGGATTGCTTACCTCCGCCGTCCAGGAGCCGCCTCTCTAGAACCGCCACCAGGTTGTCAGCCAAGTGGGCGCTCTTCCAGACGACGCTCCTTCCAGCTTCGCCCCAAACCCATCGCTTTCGGTCGAGCTTAACGGGCGCCAGGTTCGCTCGAATCGGAGGAAGGTTGTTTCCCGCGTCGTGAGTTCCCGCCAAGGCTAGAGCAATTTCAAACTCGGGCGACCCATCATTGGTAGCTCGGAGCCATTCCGCCGATAGCTTCGGGACCGGACGGCAGATCTGTTTGCCTCCACGTTGTCCACCGGTAACCGCCAGTTCGCGCTCAGCAAGCCCAAGGGCGATCAGGACCGTCTGAAGGTCAGCTCCGCGGCCATGACGGCAGTAGTCAAAAACTGCGGACTCGGTGCGCCGAAGAGCGGTTTTCAGACGTTGCGGGGTTTCGCGCGCCGAGCAAGATCGTCGAAAGTCATTGAGCCACAAATCGATTTGAAAGAGCAGATCCGCCGCCTCGCGCCGATCGGTGGGGACCTTGAAACGCTCCTGAGCTACCGCCAGAAAGGCCTTTCCACTGCGTTTGAGCAAGCCATAACGACAAAAGGACTCGATACCTCGGTCCATTCCGAGCCCAACGACAGCGCGCGAGAATTCGACAGCGTCCCGGGCGGGACGGCCGGCAAGGTCGGCTCGACCCTCTGAAAATAGAATGTCGATCTCAGAGGCGCTTGCGAATCGACTCCACAGAGGCAGCCAAAGTTCGCCACGAGCGGCCCCGGTTTCTTCCTCACTGGATACGGCATCTCCGACCGCTCTGGAACGCACCGTGAAAGGGAAAGCAGCGCGATCGGTCGAATTCACTCCCATGCGCCGAACCGCCGCTCCAGCGAGCACCAGTGACCCTTCCAGGCCTAACACAAAGTCCCAGGAGTTGTCGGTCGAACCTCCTTCCATGCCCTGCGTCGCGTTTGGTCCGCCCGACCGGCCGGGCGCAAACTGTCCAACCGCAGCCTTTCCAAGACCGCGCACAGGTTCACCGAAAAGGCTTGCCCGCAAGATCGGACCAACTATCGAGTTCGGCTGGTCCTCATGGAGCTTCATGTCGACGATGCGCTGCATGAAGTTCTGAGTGAAATCAAGTCGACCGTCATTGCCGCCGGTGCCGAGCACGGGTGCAAACGACTGGCCCTCCGTCTGCAAAGCCATCGCCGCGTCCATCCACTGGACGAAGTCATCCGGCATCTCGCGACGATAGCGTCGAATCAGGTGCGCTTTGACGGTTTCACTGGGCTTCTCAGTGATCTTCTCCGACGCCAGAATCTCCCGTGCTCGGCCGATTGCACGGCGATAGCTATCCGTCCGCACCGATTGGCTGCCTCGAATTGCTTCGACGGCCGAAGTGTTGTCCTTGCCAAAAAATCCGGAGCCACCCGCCCACGGTCCTAGGATGCATGTTGGAGCATAGCGGAGGATGAAAAAATCGAACAGATCGTCCTCGTTGAGCCGCGACTCCAGCACGAACTGCTCATTCCTCCAACAGCCTCTCGCGTCCGGGTCAGCCTGTTCACTCACCAAACGCAGGATGCCCAGTGCCTTGAGATAGCTCATCAAGGGTTCGGGAGTGCAGCCGGCCAGTTCGATAACGTGGGTTCCGCTCATCCTTCCGCATTCTCCGCCTTGGCAGCTTCCTTACGGCTAGCGCGCATGTCGACGGCTCGCAACAAAGCCTCAAGATAAGCAAGTTGAAACGGACCGTACGTTTTCCGTAGCCGCAGTACACGCTCGACCCAACTTGGACTGCCATCGGGTGCGCGTCCAAGCTGCATGCATTCGAGCGACAGCTCGACGGACGGAGCGACTACTCCGGCACCAAGGTTGACTTCACGCAGGCAATCCTTATGCCAGATCCCGCGCGCGTGCAGCCGGCCAGCCTCTCCAGGCGGCGGCTTCTCGTTCGGCAACGAGCGGATCGACAGACGTACCTTGCCGTGGTGTGCGGCAGCTAGGTACACGGCCAGGTCGGTCTTCCCAGCCTGGCTCATGGCTAGAGCGGAAGCCAACTCGTGCCGGAATCCCGTACGCTCGTAGTGGCTCCAAAACTCACGCGGCGCCTTCGCCACATCGTTTCTCTTTGTCCATGGAGCAGGTCGGAGTTCCGCATTGACGGCTTTCTGAAACTGAGAGTGTGCCTTGCCTCGGTCGTGCCAGCGCGCTGCATCCAACAGAACTGCCCTAACGTCCTCATCAAGCGGAGTATCCGCGAGGATCACTTTGAGTTCCGCGACCACGTCGTCGGTATGCTCGGCGATCGACTGCCAACCTCCCGCCTCGAAATCACGTCCCTGTGCATCGAGCTCCTGGCCGGGGCCTTCGATAGGTTGAACCGCCACTTTGCTTTGAGGATTCCAACCCGTGGTCGAATCGTAACCGCCCACCTCCGCGCGTATCATGAAGGTCTGCCCAGGGTAAATCTCGGGCTCTTCCGGCCTTCGCCACTTCCGCTCCAGACCGTCCCAGCAGAAGACGTTGTCGCGGTTCTTCTTGAAGAATTCGCGAAAGCTCCCCACTGGCACGGCGCATAGCTCATTGTGATGAGCCGCCTTGCCGCTGCCTCGCTCCGTATCAGGCTTTTGTCCTTTGGGTACGTCGCGCCAAAAAACTTGAACGTCTCGGTCCTCTCCGCTTCTAATGAACCGCGAAACGTCGATGTCGTTGCCCGCCAAATCCGGTGTCGTATCGAACAGGTCCACCAGATCTCGCTTGCGGATCACATGATCCCGCACGAGGCGCATCTGGGCGTTAACTCGGGCCAGCGAAGCCGGTCCCGCATCAATACACTGGCTCAGAACGGCCTCCGATTCGACCAGATCGCTTAGCTCGTAGGGCCTTGCCACCCGCTCTCGGTCTTTTTCTTCATCTGGCACGCCGAACCACCAGACCTGAGTATCCTTCGCCGCATTGAACTCGCCTTTCCGGTTACACCGTCCACAGCGCTGCACGAGCGATGCCCACGGCGCCACCTCCGTGAACAAGACTTTCGCCGAAACATCTACACCAGCCTCAACCACTTGGGTCGTGACGGCGATTGTTCCTTCTTCGGGAGGATTGGCCAAAAGGCGATCGAGCCCGGCCTTCCGATCGGGTGGGCGAAACCGCGAGTGGATCAATACGGGCTTCCCACCGTTTCTCTTCTCGATAGCGCTGGCAACGTCAACCGCGCGTTGGACCGTGTTGAACACCGCGAGGGTCAACCTACCGCGCTGATGGCTCTCTAGAATGGCAGCGGCGCAGGCTGTAGTGTCGCCCATGACGGCCTCTGCCCTTTGGATCGGCTTGACGGCACCATTCCGGTCCAGGACCCTCTTGATTTGCTTGTCTTCGTCTCGAAGATCGAGCGGATCACCGAGCCATTCCTTCTGGAAGTCCACCGTTTCCAGCCACGCTTCGTCGAGCGTGGCGGACATCCAGACGCAATGGTTCGACGAGAATACTCCCAAGCTGCGTCTGAACGATTCCATCTGAGCGCTTGTCCCAACCGCGACATCCATCAACTGCACTTCGTCAAAGACCCAAACGCAGTCATTATTGAGCAGGCCGAAATGGATCGGCCAGCGGTAGCGGCTCATACCGTAACCTCGGTTCAACGCGCGGCTCAAGAGCATATCCTGTGTTCCGATCAGGATCGCGTCCTTTTCCGGATACAAATCCCAGTCGTCCGCGTCCTCGCCACCCATGAGGACGCAGACCTTCACTTGCTTCGTGAGTCCGAGGTTCTCAAGCCAGCCCTGAACCTCATCCCGGGTCTGCTCGACGAGAACACGCATGGGAAGGCAATAGACAAGCCGTCGCGGTGTTAGTTGCTTCACCGACTGCTCGGAATGCTGCCGACGCCAGAGCCAACCGAGCACCGCCATGGCAGTCTTCCCCAAACCAGTTGGGACTTTAACCAAGCTTGGCAACGATGGGCCGGTCGCGAAACGAGCCTGAAACGGAAACGGTACCTGTCCGGCGGTCGCAGCATTGAAAAAGTGTTCAAACGACATCACTTTGCATATTGTATGTTTTGTATTTTTGCCCTCTACAGCGTCTGGGTCCCCAACCTGCCCGGCTGCGTGGCGGTCGGCTGCTCGCTCGAACAACCGCAAGAACTCATCCGAGAGGCCATCGAAATGCACATCGAAAGCCTCAAGCGCCACGGAGCCCGTGCCTGAACCCGCCACCCGCATCGAGTACGTCAGCGGCCCCGCTTGGAGAGAGCCCAGCTACCTTCCGAGTGCAACTCCCGGAAGCCTCGTCGGGTTTAATGGATCACCAGCATTGGTGCGCCCAAGGATTGAGAGGGGGGCCAGCTGAACCGGCCCAGCACCAATCGCTCGATCCCCTCCAATCCTGTTATTCAACGCGGCTCGTACGTCCCTCAGATCCGACTGGCGTTGGCGGCAGGTGGGGGCAATCAGTGCGGCCCTGGTTCAAGATGACGAATCGCCACACCCTTACTTCTGCCGAGTGGAATCGCTCAAATCATATTTCCGCAGCCGTTTGATAATATAGTCCACGGCCAGTCCATTCCTCGATCGAGCGTCAACATTATACGAAAACAAAGCCCGATTTGCTGGCGCAAGAGGCGGTGAGTGCCGTGGCGGGATACGGGCGTTCGCGGAACTCTGGCACGAATGAGTTGGAGCCGTCGGCGGTGCTGCACTCACGTTGGACACCAAGGGGCCATATTTCGTGGAATCCAAACCGCCACCAACCGCCGGAACACGACGCAAGCACGTACGATCCTGCATTGTGGAGTAACGGTTCGAGTAGAGATCCAGGGCAAGCCACAGCTCGCACACCGCGGTTCGCCAGGGGGCCGCAAAACCGGGCTTTCCTGTCAATGATCACTGATGGGGCGAATCAGTACACTCCAAAAAACCGGTGCGGTGGGGTCCAGGTTGGCACCGGCGTTCCGAGCAAGGACGTGGCTCAAGCAGTGTTCCAATCCTCGGCTGCGGACTTTTGGAGCGCTCCTGAAGCGCCCGCGTCACGGTGCCGAGACCGAGGTTCAGGCTCTCGGCAATCTGCCTCAGGGAAAACCCCTGTCGCCGGAGCCTAACCACCTCCTCCCGATCGAAGATCTTTTTCGGACGGTGCGGCGGCAGATTCTTACCTGACCTACTGTGCACAGTCTTGCCCACCTTTCCGGCCTCGTAGTCGCGGCGATACCGCGCCTGCCCAGCCTGACTCCGCTCCAGAATGAGAGAACGCTCGAACTCGGCTGTTGCCGCCAGGACATGCACCAATAGTCGGGAGGCAGGGTTCCGCTGGTCTGTGTCGAGCGCCTGGGTAACGGCGATGAACCGGACTCCGTAGCCGTCCAATGCCTGAATGCTGTTGAGGCACTCCACCAGCGATCGGCCAAAGCGATCCAGCTTCCACACCAGGACAGAGTCGAACTTTCGGAGCCGGGCGTCGGCCATGAGACGGTCGAGTCCAGGACGGCGGGCCTTGGTCCCGGAGATCACATCTTGGTAGGGCTCGACTACCTCCCAACCCTGGCGGGCAGCGTAGTCCCGGAGTTCCTGGAGTTGCAACTCGGGGTTCTGGTCTGGCGTGGACACGCGGGTGTAGAGGGCAACCTTCATGAGGCACCCCCTGCGGTCGAAAGAGCGTTGCGTTCCTCTGCTGAAAAGCGGGCCAAGCGGCAGTGTCGCCCAGGCTCGCTAATCCGTGTGCCAGAAATGTGCCACGGGCCAGCTTCTTTGGCCTTTTTGCCCTTTCTGCCCTGTCGTAGAATCAGTAACTTACGGTTGCTCAGAGGGCCTGAGGGGTTCGACTCCCTCCTCCAGCACCATCTAACTCATTTAGAAATAGTCACTTATGGCTATCTGCCGCTTAGGGCTCCGCCACTCTAGCAGGCCCTGGGCGCTGCGGCGCGTCATGCCGACCCCGACTTGCTTGCCGGCAGCGCGAAGCCCGCCGCGATGAGCCAAACAAATCCTGGAAATCGCGTTAACGGGATGAGAAGGAGAGCATTGGGAATAACCAAGCTCAGAGCGCTGAGTTCCCCTGTCCCCGCTAGCACCAGCCCCGACAAGATCAGCCATCTCGGAAGGAGCTTGCTGAACGCCGCCGTACCGGGCACAACCCTCGCGGAGAGTCTACATTCCGAAGGCCGCCGGCCGGCAACGGCCGTCAGGCATCGCCAGTTTGGAGGACAAGATCGTTCAACAAGCAGCGGTGACGATTCTCAATGCGATATATGAGATGGACTTCAAAGGATTCTCCTATGGGTTTCGGCCGGGGCGCAGTCCGCACCAATTCGATGCCTCCGCTGATCGGTTGATCGGTTGATCGGCTCATCCGAGCGGCGGCCGGGGAGATCGGGGACGGGAGGCCAGGGGGACACTCACCAGTGGTCAAATCCCGTGCGCGTACCCCGTCCGGCCAACAGTACCGTTAAGTCCCCACGTGACAACCCAGCCCGAGCGCGGCGTTGACCAGGCGTTGCACGTCGATAATGTCGCACGCGCCGTCGAGCGAGACGTCGCCCGTTCCGCAGGCCACGGCGCCGAGCGCCTGGTTGATCGAAAGCTGCACGTCAACGACGTTCACGGATCCGTCGCCGCTGACGTCGCACGAGACCTCGGGGACTACGGTCGCGCGGAACTGGCTGGCTACCGGGGCGGTTTGATTGAAGGTGCGCCCGTTATCGGCGGCTTGGGATCCGGAAGCGATGCCGGTCGGGATGCCTTGGTAGCTGACGTTGGGATTGGAATACTGATTGATCGTCGGACACTGCGTGCAGCCGCTCTGGTAGGCCATGATGGTGTGGAAATGCGGCTCCAGCGTCATCTGCTGGTAGCCGCAGGAATAGCTGTAGGCGTGGAGGTCGCAGCCGTTGTTGCGATCGTGGCCGGAGCCGAGGTTGTGGCCGGCTTCGTGGGCGAAGGCGTACGCCGGACCATCCACCCAATCGATGAACGCAACGCTGTAGGCGGCGTCGGCGAAGCTGGAGTTGACCTGGGTCATCACATAGCCCAGTCCAACGGTGTTCCCGGTTCCGTCGATCCAGACGCTCACCAGGTCGGCGCCGTACTGATCGCGCAGGGACCGGATCGTCGAATTGCTCGTCAGCGAGTCGAGGAAAGCGTTCGTGATGGCTTCGCCGCTGGGAAACGATACTTCCTGGAGCTTCACCAGCCGCACGCGGGCATTGACCTGGCTGGTGAGGAATGCCTGATTCATCTCGGCGAAGACCAGGTCCGCCAGCGCCTGCACGTTGGCCGCTCCGCCCGCGGCCTGGCGCGCATTGGGGGAATACACCACCAGCACGTCGATGGTGGCCGGAGCGCTTTGGGCGGCGGCCTCGGCGGCGAGCAACGGCAGGCGCGCCGCCTGCTCCTGCGGCAGGTTCGGCGGCAGCACGGCGTCGTCGCCCATGGCGGGCAAGTCGGCGGATACTTCGCGGATCTCCTGCTCCGTCCCGGTGGCCGGCACGATCTTGAAATAGTGGCCCGCGCCGTCGGTGACACTTCCGCGCACGCCATGCGTTCCAATCACCAGCAGGGCGTGGCCGGAATCCGCATCCCCGCCGACGGCGCGCCAAAGGAAATTGCCGTCGGGCAGCGCTTCCGCGCGGCCGACGCGCCGGAATTCATAGCGAGCGTCGGGGAAAAGGTTGAGGATCACGCGGTCGGATGGCGACGTGGCGTCGGCATCGAGCGCCTGCGTGTTCAGCCGGACGAATTGCCGCCGCAGCACCTGTGGCCCGGGCGTCGCCGCGCGCAGCGCCTGCACGGCAATGTCGTCGGCGGCTTCAAAGAGCTCCGGGGCCTGCTGCGCGTTCGCGGGCGCCGCCAGCCATGCGAACAGGACGCAAAACAGAGAACACGAGATGGACCTCACGGTTGAATGCTTCACTTCGGTGAACCTGCCAAGCGAGTCGTTGCGATCGGCGCTGCAATATTTGATTTGTCAGCGACAGAGGCTGAAATGGCGGATACCGGGTGAGTCCCCCTCAAACAGATCGCTGTAGAGAAACCCATCGGCAACGGCGCTGATGTCCCAACGAAACTGCAAACGGAACGGACCGCAGGCGCGTCGCGGCCGGGTCGTCGTTGGCCGTGGGTGTTCCGCAAGGGGGCGCCATGCCGATGGACGCCGCTCAACCTTCGCTGGCCAAACGAAACAGCGATACAAGAACGGGGACGACGGCGCACGGACGCAAATGGGCGCAGAGCGTCCCGAATCCGGATGGTGTGCAAGGCATACTCCCGCGCAGTCCTCTGGCGGCGGACTTCCAGGAAGGAATATGTGGAGGGAGGGCCCGGAACCAAGTGCGGAGTTCCAAAGCCCGCGGCAGGCTTTCTCGCCGGCCGTACGCGAAGGGAACATTCCCACGCACGCGGCCGAAGCTCAAACAGGAAGGTAGCACAGGGGGCCGGGGCCTGGCAACTTGGAATGAAAATCCACAGTCAGGCCAAGGCCCTAGCCCGCTATCCTACTTGCGGCGCGCAGCCAAGGCCGCCGGCACCTTCTTGAGCTGACTCGCGAAGCCCTCGCCCGAGCGCCGCGTCCATTCGTCGTCGCGGTGCGGCTCGATGGTCACCAGCATGCGGACCTTCGGGCCTTCGGAAAAGAACTCGACGAGGATGTCGTTTTTGTAGGGTTCCACTCCCGGGATGAAGTCGATGAGGTGCCGCAGCTTCAGGCGGCTGCGCGGCTCGATCTCGGCGAACGTGCCGCGCGTTTCGTGGGAGACCGGCATGCCGGCGCTCTTCATGTACGCGATTTCCGCGGCGCCCGCGGCGATCATGTCGTAGAGCAACTCGCCACCGACGCGCGCCTCCAGCTTGTGGACCTCGACGCGGAAGCCCTCCGGGCCCCACCAGGATTCAAAGCCTTCTTTCGTGGTCCATAGATCCCAAAGATCCTCGAGCGGGGCTTCGTAGCTGCGCTCGAACTTGAGCGGCTGACGTCGCGTTGACGTTGCCTTGTCGGTCATCTTTTCTTCTCCTTCTGGCTCGCTGCGCGGGCGGCTTGTTTCTTTTTGGACAGCGTCTCCAAAACGATCGAGGCGCGCCTCCCAGAGGCTGCGGTAGGCGGCCACCCATCCCTCGATTTCGCGGAAGGGTTCGGGACGCAGCGAGTAGAGACGGCGTTGCCCGTCGGGGCGCATCTGGACGAAGCCCGCATCGAGCAGGATGTGCAGGTGCCGCGAGACGCCGGACTGATGGATTTCCAGCCTCTCCACCACATCGTTCACCTGCTGCTCGCCGCCGCGCAAGGTTTCGACAATGCGGCGGCGAGTGGGGTCGGCGATGGCTTGGAAGGCGTCTAGATGCATAGACATGTATATGTATATCAGTAAATATTTAAGACGTCAAGAGCGGCGGCAGACGGAACCCGTTTTCCACGCCCTCGTCCAACGAGGCTCCTTGAGTGAACAGGATTGTGCTTCGCCCGCCGCCGGCTGCGATGGCCGTCATGGTCGGCGCCTCGTCCCAAGGATGCAAGCAGCAAAGATGCAAGCAGCAGAGCGCTGGGCGTACCGACCTACTGTGAACGCGGGTCTGCCAAAATCAGTAGCTTGGTGTCGCAAACGGTGTCAGGCGCAAAGGTGGTTGCGGGCATATCGGACCACGCCGGTTGGGCCGTGGTGGTATGCGTCTCGAACGGCGAGGTGCTCGATCGGCGGCGGATCGCGCTGATCGGTCCCGGGCTTCCCAGCCTTCCGCACCACCATGAAGCGCAGGGGTTGCCGATGGGTGAGGCGGTTACTCTCATCGAGCGCGTGCGCGCATCGGCGGCGTTGTGCGCGCGAAACGCGCTCGATGCGCTTCCCGCAGGTGTCGTGGCGATCGCGATCCGCAAGCGCCCGGCGTTGCCGCCGACCACCGCGGAGCGGATCACGAACTACCGGGCGCAGTGCGTGGCCGATTCGGTCATGTACCGGGACGTCCTCGCCGAGGCCGCCCAGGCGCGGGGCTGGTCCGTGCGCGAGTACAACGCGAAAACCGTGTTGCAGGAAGCTGCCGAAGCGCTGGGACTGGAAGACATTTCGGGACGGTTTCGCGAGATCGGCAAGGACCTCGGCCCGCCCTGGCAGAAGGACCAAAGGTTGGCCACGGCCGCTGCGATCGTGTGGGGAGCGTCTTCAGTTCCTGTCGTCAACCGTCTCCGCACCCGCGTGCTGCCCTAGGAGACTGCCGATGATCTCGGCGCTTCTGGCGGAACGCCGCCCTGCGGAAAACTGCTGCTTCGGCGCCAAGATGAACTCCAACCGACAACCCGACCGTCCCCCGAATCCAGGACCCCGCCGGCCAGCGCTCTGGCCGCTGACCTACATTCCCGTCCCTTGGACATTCGTGTTGGGGTATGTGCTCGGCGTCGGATTGGAACACTTTCTTCCCAGCCGGAGTTCCTGGTCTGATAGCCGCATCGGCACAGTGGGGCTTGTTCTCTTCGCGATCGGAGCGGCGCTCGCCGGCTGGGGTTGGGTGATCTTTCAAAAGGCACACACGACGCGTGTGCCGGGCGAAGCTTCGACCGCCATGGTCACATGGGGCCCCTACAAGTTCACCCGGAACCCGATGTACGTCGGATTGACGCTCGCCTACCTCGGCGAGGCGGGCATTCTTCACCAACTCTGGCCCGTGGGCCTCTTGCCTCTGGTGCTTGCCTATTTGAACTGGACGATCATCCCCATCGAAGAGAGGCAATTGCAGAAGGTCTTTGGAACCAGGTACGACGAGTATCGGTCGAGGGTACGGCGTTGGCTTTGATTCCTGACCGCGTACCGCGGGCTGGCGCTCATGTCTCCGAAGTAACGCACACGGGTGTCGGCGCGTAATCAACTAGGGAATCGCTCAGAATGATTCGCCCTACGGGCGCGGGTTGCCTGCTACTTCGTTGGGCAAAGGAGGTCCGGATGCGTCGGCTTATCATACTGCTCGTCGCTTCTTGTCTTATGCGGCCGGCTTTGGCTCAGGATGACTCCACCCCAGCTCAGGTCTGCAGGGTGGCTGTTCTCAGCAATGAGGTGGGACAGCCGGATGACCAAAAGGACGGCCTGGTGCTCATGCGCGTTTTCGTCGCCACGAGCACCAGTTGCCGCAGCGGCAATGTCGAGGTTGCGGTGTTCCCCACGAGTGCTTGTCGCGTGCAGCCTCCGCCAGACCTCGACAATTCGAAACCCATGACGTTTTCGTACAAGCCGAACGTGCTGCGGATCGCGGTGGAGCCGGGGAACATCAATTCCGGCGTGGTCGAGATTTCGAGCGGCGAGGCGGGCAAGTGTACTTTCAACTCGCACATCGCGGGCTGCGCCGGGGTGACGCCGGCGGGAGCGCGATGCGAGGCTCGCGACCTGACCGACCCACAGCCCGAAACGCAGGGCGGAGTGGAACGGGAGTTTAATCGCCTGCGATGAGAGCCGGTACCCGGTCCGAGCCAAGGCTCGGCCTGATTCCCCTAGCATCCGTGTGCACACGGCCGTTGTTGTCCCGCTGGGTCCCGAAGTGCAGATCGCCCAACTGGATGACCCTGCCAGCGGGAACCGGCTGGAGATCTTCATGGCGGCCGAGCGATTTGCGGGTCCTGTGCTTCCGGAGACGGCAGAAGAACACTGACGACTTCGAGGATAGCTCGGGAATCAAACGGAGGCGGCAGGTAAGACCGCAGATCGCGGTCTGTCCCCTGCCTACAGATCGCCCAGAACGCCCTCAAGCGGCGCAGGCGCCCACTCCGCCTTCACGCCCAGATCACTCAACAGCACCTGCGCGCAGTTGTATCCGGCCAGGCCAGTCACATTCCCGCCGGGATGGCAGCTTGCTCCGCAGAGATAGAGATTGGGAAAGTGACCGCGATAGTGGCCCGCTCCGGCGAAAGGACGGTTGTAGCCGACCTGGCCGCCGGCAAACGCACCCACCAGCAAATCCCCCCCGCGCATGTTCGGCAGCGTTCGTTCCGTATCAAGGGCGCTGCGCGTGAACCAGTGCAGCACGGCGTCTTTCAGGTTGGGAGCATACTCGGTCCACAGGTCGAGCATCGCGCGCCCATGTTCGTCCTTGTGCGCGTCCCAACTCTGTGGGTCTCCACGCAGCGCGTAGGGGAGTTTCTCCCACATGAACGTTGTGTGGTTGCCGGGCGGTGCTTGCGATGGATCGAACAGGCTGGGCGTGCTGCCCCACATCACGGTGGGCGGAATGCTGCCCGCTTCGTGATGCCGCACGATGTCGGGAAACTGGGCCGCGTCCTCGAGCCCCAGGATCACCATGAACGCCCTGTTGAGCTCGGGATTCTGCAACGCCGCTTTGTAACGCAGCGGTTCCCGCAAGCCAGCGTAGAGCCCGAACAGAGGGGCGATCAGATTGTATTGAAACCGCCGCGCCTTTTCGCGCCACTCGCCGGGGAGCAGGTCCGCGTCGATCAGCTCCAAAAAAGTCTGCTGCGGATTCAGCCCGGAGGCGACGAAGTGCCGGGCGCGGTACACGGCGCCGTCCGTGGTTTCGACGCCAGCCGCCTTGCCGTGCTCGACCAGGATTTTGCGGGGCGTCTTGTTCAGGTGAATTTCGCCGCCGCTTGTGGTAACCGCCGACACCAAGGCGTGGGCGAGAGCCGCCGAGCCGCCCAGACACATTTGCGCCTTGCCGGTGCTCGCCAGCAGCGCCGCGATGTGGTGGCCGAAACCGCGGCAGCGCAGGTCCACTTCGCGCAGGCCGTTGAAAAACAGCAGGCCGGCCTGCACCGTGGGATGCTCGAACTCGCGCGTCACGAATTCGAGGGGCGAAAGGGCGCTGACTTCGAGCAGCTTGCGCCCTTCGCGGCTTTTTTCGAGCAACGCGATGCGGCGTTCGCCCGGGATCGGCGGCGATTGGCTTTCGGGGATCAGAATGCGCTCGACGATCGGCAGGAAGTCGTTCCGCCAGCGCCGCAGCGTGGCTTCGTCGTTGGCGCTGAAGCGGCCGAACGACGCCGCTGTTTTTTCAAAGTCGGTCCACCATTCGAGCGATTCGCCGTTGCGCAGAATGAGGGCAACGTTCAGCTCGGGCTCGAGGTAAACGGCGCCGCGCCGCTCCAACTCGAGGTCGCGATACCACGGCATGTGGGTCAAGGCCCGGTGGTAGAACGAGTGCGTGTTGTGAAGAAATCCAGGGTGCCGCGGGTCCTCCTCGGTCGCCAGCCCGCCGCCGGCGACATGCCGGCTTTCCAGGCAGACGACCTTGAGGCCGGCCTTGCCCAGGTAGGCCTGCAGCACCAGGCTGTTGTGGCCGGAACCGACAATGATACCGTCGTAGGTCATAGCCCTCCACTTGGACAGTCCGTAGGACCGTCGTTTAGGCAGTCACCCGGCATTATTGTCAGAAATGCGTACCCTGAGGCCACGCAAGCACAGTGAAACCTGGGGATGGTATAGCTGCCCGTGGGTTGGTCGATCGTCAAGCGCCGTTACTCTTCGGGCGGCGTGCGAATGTAGCCGAACTGCGCCATCTTTTTGGCGGACGCGCGATGGGTTTCCGGCGACTGTGGCTGCACTCCACTGGCGTCAATCCAGCGGTTGTAGAAGTTGAACAACGCGCAGACCGTGATGGCTAGATAAATCGCCTCATCGCTCCATCCCGCGACATGGAGCGATTCGATATCCGCCGGGCCGATACGCGGTGAGTCGTGGTTGACCTTGTCGATGAAGCCGAACAGAGCTTTCTCGGCTTCCGGCAGCGGCGAAGTTTGCGGGTCCTCGAGTACGGCCCGTACGAGGGGTTCATCCTGCAATAATTCCGCCGCAACTGCGGCGTGGGCGTTCGTTCAAAACGGGCAATGATTGCGCACCGAGGTGTAGGCCGCAATCAGCTCGCGCATACCCGGGCTGATCGGGCCGGGCCCGCGCATGATCGCTTGCGTGAACCGTTCCAGATGCTGGGTTGCCTCGGGCCGGAAGGCAAACAGGTGCCAGATCTGCGACAGCGGCTGCCCGGTGGAGCGCATCATTCGAATCAGATCGGCGTAGGCGCCCGTGCCGTTGGGGTTGTTCTCCACTCCGGGGAGATACATCGGCTTGTTGGTTGCGTCGTGGATCATGCGGAAAGTCTCTCGGGCTACTGGTCGATACCTCTTATTCTCTCTTGACGGGAAGGATAACGTATCGCGGGGCCGGTTCGCGACATGGTGGGTCGGCCACCCAGGCGTCTCACGCTGAATAAGCATGGCGGTTGAACATCGGCAACGGAGACTGCCGCGACTTCTCTGGGCGTTCTGGTTTGTGTCGAATTCGCCCCGCCAAACCAGCCATAATCTGTCTAACGGGCGCGTTCTCGGAGCCCGCGGAGGTCATCATGACGAAACAGCGGATCTTCCAGTTGGGTTTCGGCGTGTTCTTCGCCATGGCCGCCAGCCATTGCGGAGGCTCGGGCGGCCAGCAGGCCGAGACCCCGCAAAGCAAGCCGGCTTCCCAAACGGCGGAGGTCAAGGTGAGCCGGGACGACCCATGTTCCATTCTGTTTCCCACCGAGGTGGGGGAGATCCTGGGCGTCAAGTCGGAGTTGCGGGAAATCATGGACGAAGTGACTTGCCGCTTCCACTTCGAGCCGGGTACGTCGGGCGCGACGAAGTCGGAGGACGGCGAGACCTTCGTCGAAGTCAAGGTCCACTGGACCGACGGGCGAACCGCCATCCTGGCGACCCGCACAGCCGGCCAGTTGCTCGGCGGCGATTCGAGCGGGTTCGAAAAGCTCGAGGGAATCGGCGACGAAGCCTGGATGGCTCCCGGGGCCTCCTATCTGGCCTTTTCGAAGGGCGACGCCGGAGTCGAAATGGACATGCGCATGATTCCCGGCGAGAAAGAGAAAACGATTCGTCTGGCGAAGCTGATCGCCAGTCGGCTGTAACGTGGATGTGGCTAGTTGCTCCGCATTCCGGAAACGGGCGTGACTTGGCGGCAAGTCTCCTATTCGGGCTTGGCGCAATGCATCTCCAACCCCACGGCCCAGCGCCGCTGGAAGCCCTTCCAATAGGTCTGCCCTTCCTTTGCGTCGCCGTCGCTATAGCCGCCGCCGGCGGACTCGCCTCGCGCCAGCGGCCATTGGCCGTCGTTGGATTTCACCACCCCAAGCTCCAGGTAGGCGCGGCGGCTTTCCTTGCCTTTGAGATGCAGGTCGAGAAACGCCGTGATGAAATGTTGATTGATGGCGGTGATGCGGTCCTTACGCCACACTGGTTCGTCGAACGACTCGCGGGCCGTGAAGTTGGCTAGCGCTTCGGGCGGCGGAGGATTTCCTCCAACATTGTGGCGCGCATTTTCGTAGACCAGCATGCAGCGCTCGGAGTGGACCGCGCCGTCGAACAAGGTTTTGACTCCGGGATCGAATCCGGCAACGTCGTCCTGATCGCCGACGATGAACAGCGAAGGAATGTGGATGTCCGCCAGCGCCTCGGTATTCCAATTGCTGGCCGGGGGACCGGCTCCCCACGGCGCGAGTGCCACGATGGCCTTGAGGTTGTCGTGCCGTTGGGCCTGGAACTTCGGATTGCCGGCGGTCCAGGGCTCCAGGTAGCCCCCGGGCACGATGTGGGCGGCCGGGCCGTTGGGGCTGTAGCCGGCGCCGGCACTCGCCAGCGCGCCGTAGCCGCCCATCGAGTAGCCGACGATGGCGACACGCGAGGCGTCCACGATCCCGTGCAGAAAATCGTCGGGCCGGCGGGACCGTTCCTCGATCGCCTCGATCGCGAAAAGCTGGTCCGCCGCGCGATTGAGCAGCGTGCTGCTGAAGCCGCGCACCGCGCCGAAAACCGAATCGGTGTGGTCGATCGCCGCCACCACGTATCCCTTCGAGGCGAGGTTCTCGGTCAGGTAAGTCAGAAACGTGCGCGAGCCGGGGTAGCCGTGGGAGACGATGACGAGCGGAAACGGGCCGCCGGGCGCAGGCAGCGCGTCGCGCAACGCTTTGCCCGCGAACCGGAACGATGCGGGAACTCCTTCCGGCATCCGGCCGGGTCTGCCGGGCATGGCGCTTTCGTAGACCGTGTGCTCGCTCGCCCCTTCGGGAATCGTTGCCGGATACCAGACTTCCAGCGTTAGCGGCCGGTCATAGAGCGGCGCCTTGCCGGTTTCGCGGTTGAACTGGAGAATGTCGACCTGGTTGGCGTGAACCACTTCGACCGTGCGGACGCCAACGCCATGCGGTCCGCGGTGGGCCAGCTCCGGAGCGTCCAGGGCGGGAACGCTGTAGTAGTTCTCGGGAGTCTGCTGCGCCGCAGCCGGGACCGACAACAGCAATCCCGCAACGATAGGGACGAAAAGCCGGGAATTCACGGAAGCTATGGTCGCATATTGTGCGCCCGGCGGAATGGAACCGCCGGCTGGGCCGCAGGCCGTGCTGGATGTCGAGAGGCTCGCTCAGTGCGTCGGCGAAGCCTCGAACTTCTCCAAGGCCTCGACGCCGCCCAGCAAAGGGCGCACACCGAGTGATTTCTTGCGCCTGCCCCTCGAACTCCGGTCTCCCCAGTTCGGTGCCTGTTCCCGATCCACCTCGAGTTTGGCTCCTATCTGTTTGCTCGCGAGTGAGATGGCGGGGGGTGTGTCGGAAATGGGATTGGGTTCGTTTTGTCGTTTTTTGTTATCCGGTCTGCATCCGGGAGAACGTTTTGGACGCCACGGCCGCTTTTCCGGAAATCCTTGTCTATTTCAGGACCTGGCATCCCACGAATAGGATAACTCCACGGGGAAGGGGTTTCGCGGTTCCGGGGACGTAAGTCGTTTGGAATCAGCGAGGGATTTTGTGAAAGTGTTGTGACGGCTTGGGAGGGAGGAGGGCCCGATGGGGAGAGGCAGTCCGTCGACTGCCGTTGGTCGAGCGCCGGCGTGCATGTGCAGGCGAGTCCGTTCCCTTGGAGCAACCTCAACGGTCCATGGCATCCAATTGGGTTTTCACCTGGTCCCAGGGAATGCCGTTTTCGTGCTTGTGCTTCTCTGCGTAGAGAATGTCGGCTTCGTCTTCGGTGAGCGCCGGCGCCACGGCCGCGGACATGGACCTGCCCGGCTTTCGGCTGCACGCGCTCAGGGGCGATCGGCAGGGCTTTTGGGCGGTGAGGGTCCGGGCGAATGGGCGCGTGACGTTCCGGTTCGCCGACGGAGATGCGCTGGACGTGGACTACGTAGACTACCACTAGGGAGGATGAAGCGATGCCCATGAAGAATCCCCCGCATCCGGGCGGCGTTGTGTTTCGCCAGTGCATCGAGCCTTTAGGCTTGACCATCACGGCGGCCGCCGAGGCGCTGGGGGTGACGCGCACGACGTTATCGGAGCTGGTGAACGGCAAGCGCGGGATTTCGCCGGAAATGGCCGTGCGTTTGTCGAAAGTGTTCGGAGGCAGCGCGGCGAGCTGGCTCACCCAACAGGCGCATTATGATCTGGCGCAAGTCCCCGCCGGGCGCATCAAGCTCAAGCGGTTGCCGTTGGCTTGAGGCGACTGCTTGCCACGGAGGGCGTTAGCGTATTGAAATAAAGGAGTTGGGTGGGCTGCGTCCCCTTTTCGCTCGTTCTCTTATCTCCAGAGACAGTCGCGGCCGCAACTCTAACTAGCTATCCGAGGTAAATTGCTGAAGTTACTCTCAAAAATTCACGATTGTCACTCTTAAGATGCATTTTCTTGCCAGTAAGCTTTTCTCTCGCAACTCTGCTGATTCCTGTTTCCAGCCTCACGGGGTACGTGTAATTGTTCTGATCGTCACGAACTCCGACAACACCGCAAGCTTGTGCAACAATGATCGCCAAGCAGATTATTTCCCCTTGGGCGTTCGGTAAAGTGACTTGTCGGAATGTTACAAGATCGCGATCATACTCAACATGTTTCTCAATAGCTTCTCGCGTGGATTTTAGGCGGTTTTCGAGTTCTCGCGGTGAGTCCGCAATTCCGACGATCTCGCGCCGATCACTAACACCGACAACGAGGACACCACCCTTGCCATTCGCTAGACTCGCCACGTCTTCCGCAAATGTCACCTTCGCTTGTTCCTTGGCCCTCTTCTCCTTCACGTGCCAGATGTTCAGTGTCCTCTTAAGATCCCAGACTTGAGACTCTGCTACCTTCGTACGAGTAGCTTTCGCGATGAATGTTCGCCAAAATCGGTCGTCGTGTAGAAGGTCCTGCTGTTCGATGGATTTGTCGATGTCAAGTAAGATGTTTCTGAGTGAGTTTCGGAATGTATTCAAAATACGTGGCGCATTTGTCGTATGCGAGTCGGGCTGCCCTTTGGATCACGCGACTTTCAGGGATTTCGATTTCTTCAATGCCCGCGTCCGGATCGATGGAGTTGTAGACCTCCTCCTGAATATCGAAGCTGGCCCTCACAAACGTGTGCAATATATGGTCTCGGAGGCCGAGGACAAGTCTTGCAAGTTCCCTGGCATCTTCGATCTTCGCTTCAACATCCCGAAGGGACTTTTTGTCAAGCCCGAGCCATCGGTCACTCATTCGGGTGGAGCCCCACACTCGGTACGTAAACAGAATATGGGGTGCCATCAGCTCTCGCGCATGAAGCCAGCATACATACTTGTGTAGTGCCTCAATCTCTTGACTGTGGTCCTCGGCAAACTGTCTCAACGTGGCGAGCAGGCCGATGTATGTCAGGGGACTCTGGTTTTGGAGGGTAACTGCCGCTTGCTTCAGCACCTGCACGGCCTTAAGTGCCGATTCAGTCCTCTTGCGCAATGCCTCGATATCTGCCTCCTTCTTGAATACCCACCAATTAATCTCATCCAGTCCAACTTCCTTACCAAGAGCCGTGTTCTCGGACTTGACAATCCATCCCCCTTCTTCTGTCTTCACAGATCTCTGTGAATCCATCAAAGTCGCAGCCTTGAGCAGATACCAATGGATTTGTCCAAGTCTAATGGTGGTCGGGGGAAAAAAGGGGATCGTCCGTTTGTTCAGTTAAGGATCATCGTCGCTTTCGCTTCTCGACGGTTCAGTGACAGGCACCGGTCTCGCCGATCTCGGGGTCGCCACGGGATTATCGATCAAAGCCCTGCCATTCTTGCGCTCCCGTCGGCATTACTGAGTGTAAACCGCAACCCAGAATTCGTTCCAGTACCTCGCCCCTAATTGAGGCTGTCACGTTTCCACGGTTTCCACGGTGTTTTCCTTCATCGTGGCGGCAAAACGGTTCGGCCGCGCCTTGGCGTAGTCGAAATGGTACTCAGTGTGGATGCCGGACGGCTTCGACCGCCGGGGCTAGCTCTTGGGTGCTTTCTTCATCGTCTCGCGGCTCGGGAGGGGTGGCTTTGCGCGCGCTGAAAGGTGGGATGTCCCTCCAGTTCCCGAATCTCGCAGACCTCCCCAGGGTACAGTCCGATGGCCGGATGGGCTCCCGCTCGGGATCCACTAACCTTCCGCATGTTGACGGAATCTCTTGGGCGAGTTGCTTTGCCAGAATTTCAGCATCGCTCTCCTGGTAAAAGTCATGCTTTCCAGGCATCTTGTGCAACAGGTTCTGCGCCTTGATAAAGGCTTGGCCCAAAGCTGCCAGCTGCGGGGCTCCGAGCAGGACATGTAGCTCGACTTTCTCGCGGGCCTCGTGCAAGCCGGTCATCCGCCCGACCCAGCGGGCGGCCTTCTCGGACAGGTGCTCCGCGTCCGCCAGGTCGAAAGATATCGGCTCCAGGGCGTGCCAGCGTGCGTTCTTCCAGGTGTGCTGAAATTCGTACTCAATGCTTGGAGCGATGACCTTCTTGGGCTGCAGATACTGGATGACATCCTGACTAACGAGGGGGGCACGGAAAACACGCCACACGTCCTCTTCCGTTCGCCGCTCCCGCTCATGGCGTTCATATCGCTCCACGAAGCGCTCGAATAGCTCTGAAAGCGTGCGGTCAAGATCGGCGCTCACCCCCGTGCCTGCTTCAGAGAACTGCAACGCGCTGTCGTCTCGTGGCAGCACACGATCAAGAATGGTTTCGATGCGGTTCCCGGTGAGTGGCAAATCTGATTTCAACTGCTCGCCAACCCGGTTGATCTCTCGCTCGACGAAGTGCGTGAGACGGCGGAAGGTTTTGCCATCGACATTCTGCCCGAACAGGGCCGCCGCACGGCCGTAACGGCCCGTGCAGTGCGCCTTTAGAAAACGTTCCTTGGGTGCGTACAATGCTACCCCGACGTTCACGAACTCGCGGGTTGCCGCGTCGTGCACGTAACGGAGCACGCTGTAGTTGTATGGTGTCTTTGTTCTCATCGCAACGCCCCTCTCACCTGCTCCACGAACTCTTGGGCATGGCCGCGCACGGCTTGCAAGTGCTCGGGAATCATCCTAAGCCGGTTGTCGTGCCACTGCGGCGGAATGCTGTCCATCATTTCGTCCAGGTCTGCGTCTGAGATTGCCGTCAACCTTTCCCGAAAGCGCTCCAGCGAGCCGTCCTGACGCCGTAACCTTTTGAAAAAGATGTGATCCCGCAAGAACGGTAACTCCGCGACGTTCCAAGGCTGGGGTCGCGGCCCCCTGATGTCAAGGCAGAAGGAAAAGGCGGTTTCGTGATCGATCAAGTAAATCTCCGACGATCCAACCAAGACGTTGGGGTTCCTATGGCGACGATCCGGGTTCTCTATCAAGGCGTCGAAGGCGAAAACCTCTAATGCGAGATCTCTAAGTTCCGATGGAATCGGCTCGTCGGCTCCCCATGTTGGAAGGCCAGCCTGATATCGCGATCCGAAATTCAATCCTTCGCTTCGAGATAGTAGTCGCGCTGTTTCGGAATCAATAAGCTCGATTGCCGAAGCGAGCTCCGCGCCGATGTGAATGGCCGCAGGTTGCGGTGACAGCAACCCCAGCCGTTGCGCAAGCATCGATGCGAGCGCTTCGAACGCAAAAGCGACTGCACCCGCCTCCAGCGAGGCTCGCAGCTTGACCACATATTCGCCGGCAGACTCACCTTCTTGGGTTTCGCATCGAAAGAGACCGGGCCGACTGCGGCCGGAAACCATGCGGCGAATCAACTCCGCAGCCTCAAGGAAGATTAGCCTCACCGGCCTCCGGGCTCCTTGTCGATCCGCCTCGCCATTCGATCCTCAGGGCCAAAATCATGATACATCTGACGCTGGCGATTTCGCTGGCGACGTTTGGAGCCGAGCTCAGAGCGGCGGGCCAGTTATGAGGGGGTAGGCGTGGCGAAAGTCGGGACGGCGAAAGTCGGGACAGCCTCAACTTTCATGCTAAGCTATCGCTGACCCCATGCCCCGCCAAGCGCGGGTGGTGGCGGAGGGCGTTCCGCATCACATCACCCAACGCGGCAACAACCGCCAGGAAGTCTTCCTGCTCGACGAAGACCGGCGGTTCTACCTCGACAACCTGCGCCTCCAAGCTCGCCGCCACGGCGTGCGATTGCTGGGCTATTGTCTGATGAGCAACCACGTCCACCTGGTTGCTGTGCCCGAGCGGCCCGAGGGGTTGGCCCTGTCGCTGGGGCAACTCCACGGCGCCTACGCGCAGCGTTTCAACCGCCGCTACCGTCGCAGCGGACACTTGTGGCAAAACCGCTTCTACTCCTGTCCGCTGGGGCCGTCGCATCTGTGGCGCGCCCTGCTGTACGTGGACTTGAACCCAGTGCGTGCCGGCATGCTGAGCGATCCGACTGCCTACCCCTGGTCGAGCGCGGCTGCCCACGCCAACCAACGCGATATAGCCGGCCTGCTGGACGTGAGGGAGTGGAGCGAAGTCGACCCCGACGGCGACTGGAAACAACTGCTACGGACTCGGGCGCTCGACGCCGCCGAGTCCGCCAGCCTGCGCGCCGCTACCTACCGGGGCCATCCGTTCGGCGACGCCCACTTCCTCAAGGCTTTGGAACTCCGCCTCGCCCGAAACCTGGAGCCCAAGCCGATGGGCCGCCCACCCAAAACTCGCACCGCGGCGGCTGGGTAAGCGGCTTCGTGGCCACCGAACTGTGATTTGCGCTACGATCAGCTGATTAAGTCGAGGCTGTCCCGACTTTCCCCACGAGGGAGTAGAGATCCGGTACGCTGGCGGACCGATAATACTAGAGAATGTGGCATTTGTTAAGTGCACGTTCGTCATGGACAACACGAGTCCGAACCGGAACCTAGCCGGGGCGCTACTGACCTCGGACTCAGCCACGGTCAACTTCAGGACCTCAGTACAGCCACACACAATTGGCTGACTACCAGCCGTCAGCCTCGTTGTCGAGGCAAAATGTACTATCAGCCTGGGCCGTGATTGCGCCTGATCCTACTCACGCCAGATGTAGAGGTCGTCCGTCTTCACAGCTTCGAGTTTGGTGTCAGCGCTGACGTCCACCGGTGTCTTGTCCCGAAACTTTTCGTAGCCGATGCCGATCTTGATCAACTCGATAGTGAACGGATGCTCCACCACGGCATCCACCAGGTACGCCACACGGCCCATCAACATATTTTGTGACGACTCAAGGGTGGCGCGCCTCCTCGTCACGAGTTCCTTCTTCATTGCAGCAGGGAGGATGTCCGCGTCGTAAAGCAGCGACTCTGCAGGATCGAACGTGTGTACGTTCCGCGATGCGATGCGGTAGCAGTTTGTATACATGCTGCCCAGGTTGACGGCCTTGGCACGCGCTTCGAAATTGAGCCCACTAAACCCGTTTCTCCTGAGTGCCTTCAGATCCTCCGTACTATAGCGCTTTGCGATCTCGGCCTCGGTTTTTAGATAGTTGGTTTCGCGAAACATGGACTCCAGCTCCGAGCCCTTAAAGAAGCCGACTTCCCTCAAGTACTTGAGTTTGTCGAGGATCATCGTATCGAGCCACCGCTGAACCATATCTTTGGGCTCATGCTGGACGAAGTAGACAAAGTTTACGTGCGATTCGAGCAAGACGCGGAGCAGGACCCAACCCTCTTCGATTAGACTCTCCCGCTTGAGTGTCTCGATGCCGTGGAAAGTGCTTACGGCTTTATTGAAGATCCCGTGTAAAATTCTGCCTGGCGGCGTTCGTGAAATTTCGTGTTTCCGGAGTTGTTTTCGAGCTCCTGGGAAACCTTTTGGAGCAATCGGCGATTGAGCACGCGGATATCATCTGTGACCTTCGACTTGAGTGCGTCGATATCAGGCACTGTTGGTTTTCACTCTAGGCCGAGAGTACGTCGGGCTTGCTGCTTGTCGCTGTCTTCGAACACCTCGGCGAAAGTCGGGACAGCCTCGGCGAAAGTCGGGACAGCCTCAACTTTCATGCTAAGCTATCGCTGACCCCATGCCCCGCCAAGCGCGGGTGGTGGCGGAGGGCGTTCCGCATCACATCACCCAACGCGGCAACAACCGCCAGGAAGTCTTCCTGCTCGACGAAGACCGGCGGTTCTACCTCGACAACCTGCGCCTCCAAGCTCGCCGCCACGGCGTGCGATTGCTGGGCTATTGTCTCTCCAGAAACCAACCCTGGTTTCTGGTCCCAGGGGCGAGTTTCTTCTCGTCACCGGCTGATGAGCAACCACGTCCACCTGGTTGCTGTGCCCGAGCGGCCCGAGGGGTTGGCCCTGTCGCTGGGGCAACTCCACGGCGCCTACGCGCAGCGTTTCAACCGCCGCTACCGTCGCAGCGGACACTTGTGGCAAAACCGCTTCTACTCCTGTCCGCTGGGGCCGTCGCATCTGTGGCGCGCCCTGCTGTACGTGGACTTGAACCCAGTGCGTGCCGGCATGCTGAGCGATCCGACTGCCTACCCCTGGTCGAGCGCGGCTGCCCACGCCAACCAACGCGATATAGCCGGCCTGCTGGACGTGAGGGAGTGGAGCGAAGTCGACCCCGACGGCGACTGGAAACAACTGCTACAGACTCGGGCGCTCGACGCCGCCGAGTCCGCCAGCCTGCGCGCCGCTACCTACCGGGGCCATCCGTTCGGCGACGCCCACTTCCTCAAGGCTTTGGAACTCCGCCTCGCCCGAAACCTGGAGCCCAAGCCGATGGGCCGCCCACCCAAAACTCGCACCGCGGCGGCTGGGTAAGCGGCTTCGTGGCCACCGAACTGTGATTTGAGCTACGATCAGCTGATTAAGTCGAGGCTGTCCCGACTTTCCACGGGGCTTTCCCCGACAGAGTCGGGTATTAGGCCGGTCGTTTACGGCCGGTACGACGATCCCCGCACATCTCCAGTGAGCCCGTTTCAACGGGCTTCCGCTTCTCGATCTCGACGCGCTCCAACCGCTCGTAGGTTGTGCGCTTCGCGTGATGTTCGCGCTGCTTCTCGATATAGCGAACCACCCACGGCGTAGCCTTCGTGCCAAAGCTGACGACGCCATAGCCGGTCTGCCACTCGATGACCTTGCGATTCGCCAGCGTGTGGTTCACGTAGTGGGCGCTCGCTCCCTTTAACTCCCCGATCCACTCGCTGACCAACAGGGTTGGCGGCGCCGTCACGGCCAGGTGAACGTGGTCGTCGGTTCCGCCGATCGCGTGGAGCAACACCCCGGGCGATTGCAGAATCCGGCCCCGAAGCCAGCGGTAGAGTTGTGTCTCGATCACGCCGGTGATTACGGGAGCGCTATGTTTGGTGTGCCAGGTGATATGCAGGTTGATTTCTGAATAGATGGTCCTGGCCATGGCTAAAGCCCCGCTGAAAGGCCGCTGAAGCGGCCTGACGAGAGAACCATTATCCCGCAAAACCGGCCGTAAACGACCGGCCTAAACCCGACTAGCGTCGGGGAGAAGCCGCCTGAAGGCGACTACGGATTCGGTCTGGGCCACGTTGCTGGAGCAGCGCGAACAGGACCCAGCGGGACTGGGGGGCGGCAACCTATGCCGGTTTGCCGTATGGGGAGCCTGCGTTCGTGGAACGGTCGGAGCGGGCCGTCGAGCGGCCGCTGCGTCGGCTCAAGCCCAAGCGCAAGCCGCCCGTCATCCTCATGTGCTTTCCGGCTAAGTCATGAATTAGAAGTCACTTGCACGAAATTGAGGCTGTCACGTTTTCGGCCGTGAGTCACCGCCGATTCGGCCCGGTTTACGGCTGGCATTGGGGAAGCCACGGCTTGACGTGGCAGATCGGCGGCAATCCGTCGTCGAGGTCGGCGGGGACGATGTGTATCTGGACCGTGGCGGTCGCCTCGGCGGTGAGCCCGTCCACGTCGGTCACCAGCACGTGCACGTCTTTGGAAAATACCTGGCCTACCGTCGGATTGTGCAACGGAAACGTCACCAGGGTGGATTTTACCTGAGGGTTGCCGGTGATGCCGTCGGAGGTCCAGTGGAAGCTCAGCGGACCGCGCAGGTCTTCGGTGGTCAGCGAGTAGGAGTGACGGGCGACGGTGGAGCCTTCCTTCACGGCAAGCTGCCGCGGGCCCGTGATGGCCACCGAGGGCGCACGCAGGGCGAGGACGATGAATCCTCCAGCAAAGATGCCTCCCGCGGAAACCTCGACGCGCTCATAGTTCATGACCACCTTCATCTTGGAGGGGATCATGATTTCGCTTGGCAGGGCGCCGACAGCCGATGCGCCGGCGCCCGCGCCCGTGTCCGGGGCGTCCTTGCCGGCGATGATCACGCCCTCGCCGAAAAACAGCAGCGCCGGCAGCACGAACCAACCGGAAACGAACACGGCCAGTACGGCCATGATGCCCTCCAGGATCTGGAACGCGCCCGTGTCGGTGTCCAAATCATGGGCGCTGTGGCTTTGCACCTGGCCGGCGGAGGCGAAGAGGCTATCGGTTGTAATCAGGTGGAAATCGACATCGGGCCAGGGGCGCTCGTCGAAGCCATCCACGGTGGTGACCACGATCTGGGGAGCCCTGAACTCGAGGCGCAGGCCGGTGAGGTGGACCGGCCCGTGCGGATCGGGACGGCCATCGCCGTTCAGACGTTTTGGCTGGTCGGCGAAGGCGTCGGCGGCCTGGCTGCGGATGAGCGTGGCGTTAATGAAGGCGGCGTAGTTTTCGCCGCTGCGGAGCAGATCGAGGCTCTGCAGCCCGGCATTGCGAGCGGCGTCGTCGTCGGCGCCGCCGACCGGGCGCATCCAGATGCCGATGCGGTCGGTGTTGTGGAAGCATCCGACGCGCACATCCGCCGCGGCCGGAACGGCATCGCGGATGGCCTCTTTGATATTGCTTTCCAAAGACGGCAGGCACGGTTTGAACTGGAAAGCGACATCGGGAACGGAGATGCCGGGCAGGTCGAACGGCGCCAGGAGACCGCCGGCTGCTGTTTCCCCAAGCGGGCGGCTGCGGTAGCGCGGGGCGCTGCCCCGCAGCCGGTCTGGCGGCTCGTCGGGGGTGATACTGACGGCCGCTGCGTTGGCGTCGCCTTGCACGGGAGTTTTGTCACTCATGGGCCAACCTCCTCGGCAATGCCTATTGGTGCAGTATATCCGCGGCGGCCGGCGAATTTCCAGACCCGGCGGGCGCGGTCAGGCGAGACGGCACAGGCACTCTTGCCTGTGCCACGGGACCGGCCAAACTCCAGAGGCCGCTGCAAGCGGCCGCACAGGCACGCGTGCCTGTCTCTACCACTGCGGCGCTGGCGATGGGGCTACGCCTTTTGCATGGCGGGGCGGCCGTTTTCGGCGACAAAACTTACGCGGGTTCGCACGTTGGCGCCGGGCTTTTCGACGTATTCGACCACGCGGTAGTCCGTCGTCCAGCGCTCGGGGGTGACCTGGCAGCGGACATAGCCGCGCTGGTTGTTGTAGAAGTGCACGTGCGGGTTTTTGGGCAGATAGGCGTCGACTTCGGGGCGCGAGTCGCTGCCGTCGCCGCCGGAGGTGATCGAGGTGCCGACGAACTCGGGGGCCACGACCGGCGATTTTTCGGCGTCGAAGTCGAGCTTCAGATCGGCCGCCCAGTTGGAATGGATATCGCCGGAGATCACCACCGGGTTCGACACTTTGCTGTCGCGCAGGAAACGCAGCAGGCGCTTGCGCGCCACTTCGTAGCCGCTCCACTGGTCCATCGAGTAGGCTTTCTCGGCGCCGGGGCCGCGATCGACTTTGGCCATCAGGATTTGCTGCGCCAGAATGTTCCAGCGGCGCTCGGAGTGGCGCAGGCCGTCGAACAGCCAGCGCTCCTGCTCGGCGCCGAGCAGGGTGCCGTGGGGCGAGAGGGCCTCGGCGCATTGCGGATGATTGCCGTCGCCGCAGGGCTGGTCGGTGCGGTACTGGCGCGTATCGAGCACGGCGAATTCGGCGAGGTCGCCGAAGGCGAGACGGCGATAGATCTTCATCGCCGAGCCGCGCGGCATCGAGGAGCGCCGCAGCGGCATGTGCTCGTAGTAGGCCTGGTAGGCTCCGGCGCGGCGTTCGAGAAAGTGCTCGCGCGGGTCGTTGTGCTGCGAAATATCGTTGGCGTAGTTGTTCGCGACCTCGTGATCGTCCCAGGTGACGATCCAGGGAAACAGGGCGTGCGCTTTTTGCAGGTCGGGGTCGGTGCGATATTGCGCGTAGCGATTGCGGTAGTCGTTGAGCGAGACGATTTCGTCGCTGTTGTGGCGGCGCGGGCGGTCGTCGCGAATGCCGCCTTCGTAGATGTAATCGCCCAGGTGCACGATGACGTCGAGGTCCTCTTCGGCCATGTGCTTGTAGGCGGTGTAGTAGCCCGCCTCATAGTGCTGGCACGAGGCGAAGGCGAACGAAAGTTTGTCGAGCGGCTGGCGCGGATCGGGCGCGGTGCGCGTGCGGCCGATCGGGCTGGTGTGCGGGCCGGTTTTGAACTGATACCAATACCAGCGGCTGGGCTCGAGGCCCTGGACCTCGACGTGTACGGAGTGCGCCAGGTCGGGCGTCGCCACTTCGGTGCCGCGATGGACGATGCGCGTCATCTTTTCGTCGGAGGCGAGCTGCCACTCGACCTCGACGCGCTCGTTGGGCATGCCGCCGCCGTGAAGCGGATCGGGAGCGAGCCGGGTCCAGAGCACAACGCCGTCGGGGGCCGGGTCGCCCGAGGATACGCCGAGCGTAAAGGGGTCCTTGCCGGGCGCTTGCTGCCCCAGGGCCCAATAGGGAGAAGCCAGCGTCAGCGCGAGGCACTGGCCGCTGCGCATCAGGAACGTTCGCCGCCGCAGATCATCGACTGACATAAGGCGAATCGTAGCACGCGGGGGGTGGGGGTCCGGCGCTGTTGAACACAGTTTGACGAGTTCTTCACGGAACGGAAACGGTCTTTGCAAAAAAGGGGCGGGTGGGGGTTGGGTTGGGTTCGTTTCGATACGCCCCGGGGGGCAGTAGGGCAGGGGATTGGGCCCCTGGCGGACGGTTGAGGGGGCGGCGGCCCGGTCTTCCGGCTGGCGAGGAATGGATACCCCGCGGCCGACAATCCGCATCGCAAGAAGCGCGGATGAAGATCGGGCAAGCCTTTAGGCGCACCAGGGCCGTTCCCGGCTGCCACAGGTATTCAAGGCGTTGAGCGCTAGGTTGGTGTCTTCGACGATCTGGAAATCGTACATGCCGACGCAGAGGAAATCCGCGCCACTCTCGAAAGCGTAGCGGAAGGCATTTTCGGGATGAATCGCGCCGGCGGCGAGGACTTTGAAGGCGATCCAGGGTTGCGGCAGGTTCTTCATGTAGGCCATGGTCGCGTCGGGGTCTTCGCACCAGATGTTGTCGCATTCGGGTTGGGGTTTGGCCGACCAGTAGTCGGTCTTGTGCAGGGTTTTCATCCAGAAGTCGGGAGTGAAGCCTTTCTCGACACAGGACTGGATGGTGTGTAGCTTGTGGCCTCCGATTCCGGCGGGCAGGCCGTTCTTGCGGATCAGATCCAGGCTCTGTTCGATGAGGTCAAAGCGGCCTTCTTCGACCAGGCGGTCGGCGATGCCGCCCTGGATGTAGCAGGCACAGGCGCCGTTATCGATGGATTTCTGGACAAGGCCCAGCAGATCCTGACCGCCGCAGTCGGAGATGAACTGAATCTTGCCGCCTTGACGCCAGTAGTCGTTGATCACCCCGCAGAGCAACGGATTGGTCAGCACGGTGTTGACCCCGCAGCTTTCGGCGATGGAGAAGGTTTCGAAAACCTTGTCGCGGTGGTGGTACGCCTTGATGAGCTTGGAGACGTAGATCAGGTCGCGGGCATGAGCCCAGCCGCCGATGAGGTTGCCGCCCAGAATCATGCGGCTCAGACGCAGGTCGCCGATCTGTCCCTGGGGCAAATGCCCCTCCAGATCGCGCAGGCTGCTCCACTGGAAGGTCTTGAGGGTGGCGCCGCTGAGGCCGTCGACGGCCTCGCCGCGGGCGGCGAGGTGCAGTTCCTCAACGCTCTGCCAGCCGTGTTTTTTGAGCACAGCCAGCGTGAATGCTCCCAGGAACGGGACGCCGGTGAGGGCTGTGACCACTTGACGCCGCGACATAGGGCCTAAGTAGTGAGGCAGCGGCTGGTCGCTGCCGGAAGGCGCGCTCCTGGCTGGTTCGGTCTGCGGAAATGAGCCGCGCCTGGGCGAGCGCCACCCGTCGAAACCAAAAACAGAGGCCGGAAATGCCGCAATCACCGCCAGCGCGAACAGTTCGATCAGAGTCTTGTTCACGATGAGGTACTGGCCCTCGCTGACACCGTTGGTGATGGAAAACAATGGCGGATAAGCGGCGTAGTAGAGGCCCAGCAAGGCGATGCCCGCCACGCAGGCCGCTCGTGTAAAGAGCCCGAGCATCAACGCGATGCCGAGCAGTGTCAGACCCCAGATGTTGAGCTGATCAACGATGGGCAGCAGCGCTTTGCTCGCGGCGATGGTGTGAAAGAAGCCGGCGAACGGGCCGCTGGCGGAGCTGAGATACCCGGCGGAGGTCCAGCCCGGGTCGAGCAGCTTGGTCCACCCTTCGTAAAGGAAGTGCCAGCCGATGACGATGCGCAGCAAGGCCAATGGCAATTGGCCGAGTGTGCCGCGGCTCGTTGCGGCCGTGGCGGTGCGTTTTGGCGGCAAGGCAGGGCGTTGAGGCGACATGGCAGGGCCTCCTTGTCGGGCGGACTTTCCCACCTCGATGGGAAGCAATCGGATTGCCACGATGGAAGGGCCGGTGGAGCGTGGGCCATTCGGGGACAGGTCCGCAATACGGCGCGATAGAGATAGGCGGCCAGGGGCGAGCAGGAGCGTCGCGCTAGACCCGTCGGCTCGCGTCACCACGTGGATTGGTGGACCTATCCCCCGAGGCAGCCGCTACTCGTTCGGGCGGCCGGCGCCATAGCGAACGTCTTTCTTGTAGAAGACGTGCTGCGCAAACGAGACGTAGCTCGACGGGTTGTGGATGGCCTGCTGCGGCGTGATGTAGGCATATTGCGCGCCGTGCTCATAAAAATCGTTGGCGTTATTGGCGCGACTATCCACGTAATGAACGGGTTCGTGCAAGACCATCGCCGCGCGGCACAGCGGTCCGAATTTCAGGAACGTCTGCGTGAAGTTGACGCTCTGATTGAAGAACGTGTAGGCGGGATAAGGGACGCCGTTCTTGTCCACTCCCTTATCTGCCTGCGCCTCAGCCAGGTTGCGGGAGCGAAAAATGGTCGCGCTGGAGTTCAGCGCCGCAAGTACGCGGTTGTAATTGTACTTGATCGATGCCAAAAAAGACGTTAGAAGGTTTGGCTGTTTGTTGACATGAAAGTGTGTGTTCAAGGCAGTCTCGATCAAGGCTTTGTCACCCAACGGGTCCGGCACGGGACTCAGTCTCAGGACGTCGTAGTAGGCGAGCATCATTCCCGCGCCCATCGCCCATTGGACCGATTGAGCCTTGTCGGCTTCGGCCTGCGCTTTGGGATCCTTCGGAGAAAGCTGGTTTAACAGGGCGAGCGTTTTTTGGCTGGGATCGACTCGACCGTCTGCCCGGCCAAACCGCGCCGTCTGGAGTCGCGTGATCGCGCCGATCGTTTTCGGCCCGACGAGTCCATCGACGACGAGGAGAACGAGCGGACCACCGAGTGGTTCCGGGATGAAGTTCAGCAATTCCTGTATCAACTTCACATCCGCCGGGCGGTTGACACCGAACTTGCCCACGGATCCGCTAATGCTCACGGGCATAGGAACCTCCTGTGTGCGAATTCCCCGGCTATCCTGTCAGTCTACGCCTATCCCGGGCGTCGGGCGCGCGGAGGAACGATTCCCGGCATACCCTGTTGCCGGCGCTCCAGGTGTACACTGTTGCCGGCGCCACAAACGGCACGAATGCGGCGGTCACCAAGGAGACAGCGTGAAGAAATCCCTACTCATCCTCGGCATCCTATTGCTGGTTCCGGGCGCATACGCGCAGCAGGAAATCCGGCTACGGCCCGATCTTCCGGCGGGCGAGGAATGGTATACGCCTCCGGCAGACAATCCGCACCGCAAGAGCGCGGACGAAAAATGGGTGCGGAACGTAAAAAGCCCGGTGATGGAAGTGTATCCGGCGGCCGAACCGAATGGCACGGCAGTCGTAGTGGCTCCCGGCGGCGGCTTCTCGATCCTCGCCATCGAGCATGAGGGCCGCGATGTCGCGCGCTGGCTCAATACCGTTGGCGTCACAGTCTTCGTGCTGCGCTACCGCTGCGGTCTCGAAAGCCGCGAAGCCAGCCAGAAGGCCGCCATCGAGGATGGGCTGCTGGCGGTCGCCACCGTGCGCAAGCGTGCCGCCGAGTGGAAGGTCGACCCGCGGCGCATCGGGGTGATGGGTTTCTCCGCCGGAGGCTATCTTGCGGTGGGGGTGGCGACCGGATATGAGCCGGCGAGCCGTCCGGACTTTGCGGTTTCGGTCTACGCCGTCGCCCCCGAGGGGTACCGCGTGCCTGCCGACGCGCCGCCGCTGTTCATCGCCGTGGCCGATGACGACAACCCGAGAATGACCAGCACCGCCACCGGTTTGCTCGACAACTGGAAGAAGGCGCAGATTCCCGCCGAGTTGCATGTGTTCAGCGACGGCGGGCACGGTTTCGGCATGAACAAGAAGGGTAAGGCGTGCGATGTCTGGACCGAGTTGCTGGCCGCGTGGATGAAGCGGCTGGGGCTTTTGGGTCGGACGTAAAGGGACGACAGCCCGGCTCATTTGGGGTAGCCGGCGGCGCAGCCCACCGAACAGCCCCGGCCCGGACGGGGTCTTTCCTTGCAGCCCCCTGCTATTCTGAGTCAGGACAGGCGACGGCAGTCGGGGACTGTCCCACACGAGAAAAAATGAACAAACGAACCCAATGATCTCGTTTGTTATCAACACTTCGGCAAAAGGAACGAAGCCAATTTCTCAAGCGTCCGGTTGGAGGCCGCCCGGCTGAAGGGCGCTGCGTTGGAGTCGTTCCGGCAGTTTTGGGCAGGCCGGAGCCCTGCCCCACTGGGGACCCGGTTTCGCGCCTGTTACAGGGGCCCGTCCGCGACGGGCCTCATGTTATCTTGAGAAGAGTTGAGCTGCGTTGTGCGGCCGCAGGCCGCCCGGTTTTCCTGCCTCTGTCTTCTCTCGTCAGCCCCATTTTCTGAGACTTGAGCGGCGTATCCGCCGCGGATCTGAGTTCTTCCTGTATGCAAAACGATTCGGTTCGAAATATTGCCATCATTGCGCACGTTGACCACGGCAAGACGACGCTGGTCGACGCCATGTTCCGCCAGAGCGGCGTCTATGGCGAGCACGAGCACGTTGCCGAGCGGGCGATGGACTCGGGCGAGCTGGAGCGCGAGCGCGGCATCACAATTCTGGCCAAGACCACCGGCGTGTGGTTTCGGGGCGTCAAGATCAACATCGTCGACACGCCGGGGCACGCCGATTTCGGCGGCGAGGTGGAGCGGGCGCTGAAGGTCGTCGATGGGGTGATGCTGCTGGTCGACGCCAGCGAAGGGCCGCTGCCACAAACGCGTTACGTGCTGATGAAGGCGCTCGAAGCGCGGCTGACGCCAATCGTGGTGATCAACAAGATCGACCGCGCCGACGCCCGCATTCAGGAAGTGCTCAACGAGATCTACGACCTGTTTATCGATCTCGACGCGGGCGAAGGGCAGCTCGAGTTTCCGGTGCTTTACGCGGTGGCGCGTGACGGCGTCGCCAAGCGCAGTCTGGAGGACGATTCCACCGACCTGCGGCCGTTGTTCGAAACGATTGTCGACCACCTGCCGGCCCCGCAAGGCGATCCCGAGGCACCGCTGCAACTGCTGGTGGCGAATCTCGATTACAGCGATTATCTGGGGCGCATGGCGATCGGGCGCGTCTTTGCGGGAACGCTGAAGCAGGGCGACGAGGTTTCGATCTGCAAGCTGGACGGCTCGATCAGGAAGACGCGCATCACCAAGATGTATTCGTTCCAGGGACTCAAGCGGGTGGAGGAAACGGCGGCGCGCGCGGGGGATATTCTCGCGATTGCGGGCGTCGAAGGCATCACGATCGGCGAGACGGTGAGCGATCCCGAAGACCCGCGTCCGCTGCCGAAGACGCAGATCGACGAGCCGACGATCGCGATGACGTTCGCGGTGAACACCTCGCCGTTCGCCGGGCGCGATGGGCGCTACGTGACCTCCCGCAACTTGCGGGAACGACTCGACAAGGAACTGATGACCAACGTGTCGATCCGCGTCGAGGACGGCGATAGCACCGATACGTTTCGTGTTTCGGGGCGCGGCGAGCTGCAACTGGCGATCCTGATCGAGACGATGCGCCGCGAAAGCTATGAGCTGATGGTGGGCAAGCCCGAGATTCTGACCAAGCAGGTCGACGGCAGGCTGCACGAACCGCTGGAGCATCTCACCGTCGACTGTCCCGAGGAGTTTATCGGGGTCGTGATGGAGCAGCTCGGATCGCGCAAGGCGAAGACGACGAAGATGGTGAACCACGGCTCGGGCCGCGTGCGCATGGAGTTTTCGATTCCTTCGCGCGGATTGATCGGACTGCGCAGCCAGATTCTTACCGACACCAAGGGCACCGCGATTCTCAACTCGCTGTTCGCGGGCTACATCGAATGGCAGGGGGAGATCCCGATGCGCCCGACCGGCTCGCTGGTTTCCGACCGCAACGGCAAGACGACCGGCTATGCGATCTTCAACCTGCAGGAGCGCGGCGAGATTTTCGTCGAGCCGGGGCAGGAAGTCTACGAGGGAATGATCGTCGGGGAGAATTCGCGCGAGAACGACCTCAACGTCAATATCGTGCGCGAGAAGAAGCTGACCAACATGCGCGCCTCGACGGCCGATGAAGGCATCCGGCTGGTGCCGGCGCGGCTGCTCAACCTCGAGCAGGCTATCGAGTTCGTCAAAGAGGATGAGTGGGTGGAGGTGAGCCCCAACGCGATCCGGCTGCGGAAGAAGACGCTGGGGGCTAGTTTCCGCAAGGGGTAGGCGGCTCGGCGCTCTCGCGCCGTTCCCAGCCGGTCCCGCATGAGGCGGCCGGGGGGGGGCCGCTGCCGGGATAACCTGCTTCACGAACCACGGGGACGGCAGACGCGCCGCGTCTGGTAGAATTTCCCCCGAGGTCGGCGTGGGCGTCGAGTCCCGTAGCGCAGGGCTCGAAGAGACCTGCGGCCTTTCAAACGTGGTTGGGTTGGGTTTACAAATTGTGAACCCGAATGCAGCCGTTTACGTCTCACGGCTAAGGCCCGCCTTCCATGTCATTGAAAAAACCGCTTCCCGTGCTTCTGGTGCTGGCGTCCTTCGCCGCCGTGGCGCTCGGCCAGGACGATGCCGTGTTTACCAGCGGCGTCGACGTGGTCAACGTGCTCGCCACCGTGCGCGACCGCCACGGCACGCTGGTCAGCACCCTCACGCGAGACGATTTCGTGCTCAAAGAGGACGGCAAGCCGCAGACGATCCGCTATTTTTCGCGCCAGACCGACCTGCCGCTAACTGTCGGCGTGCTGGTCGATACCAGCTTGAGCCAGCGGCGTATTCTCGAGCAGGAGCGTTCGGCGAGCTCTGCGTTTCTGGCGCGCGTGCTGGACGAAACCAAGGACGAGGCGTTTGTGATCCGCTTCGACTTCGACGTCGAACTGCTGCAAGACCTGACCAGTTCGAAAAAGCTGCTGGAGCAGGCGTTGGGCGACCTGCGGCTGCCGGGCGACCACGTATTTCATACCGACACCGGTGGCGGGACAAAGCCGTTTCGCGTCGAGCCCTACAATCGGCAGTTTCCCGGCGGAGGGCTTCCGGGGGACCCGTTTCCGGGTGGGATTCCGGGGCGGCGCAACCCGGGCAGACCCGGCGGCGGCTGGCCGGGCGGCTCTCCGGCGCCCGCGCCCAACTCGAGCAGCACCGGCACCTCGATGTATGACGCGGTTTATCTTGCCGCGCGCGAGGTGTTGCACGATCAGGCCGGCCGCAAGGCGATGATTCTGATTTCCGACGGCGTCGACATGGGCAGCAAGGTGGACGACAACGCGGCGATCGAAGCCGCGCAGCGCGCCGATACGGCGATCTACGCGATCCACTATGCCGACGAGGAAGGCTATCGCATGCAGGCGGGCCCCGGGGCGGCTCCCGACGGCTGGCGGCCGCGCGGCGAATACGCTCTCGAGACGCTGTGCAACCAGACCGGCGGACGGCTGTTCCGGCTGACCGGTGACATGACGCTGGCCGATGTGCTCGCCGAGATCGAGCAAGAGCTGCGCAACCAATACAGCATCGGCTATTCGTCGACCAACGAGAGCGGCTCGAAGGAATTTCGCCGCATTACCCTCAAGGTGAAAGAGGGGAAGTACAAGGTTTCTTCGCGGGTGGGGTATTATCCGCGGTCGAAGTGATCTTGGGCCCAGGAATAATGAGCTCGGGCTTGGACCCGGGGAACGAGCAACCGAATCCCCTACCGATTTAGAGATTCCCGCCACCGCTTGCTGACGCGCGCGGCTCTGTTTGTTGGCTACCAGCGCAGGGCTTTGGGGCGGATGGTGACTCCGCTCAGGTTGCCTAGCGCGGCCATCGAGAGGTCGTGGGGCACGATCCACTCGGCGGCGAGCAGGCGCAGCCCGGCGGGCGAGACCTGATTGAGTTCTTCGAGCTCGGTTTGCAGATCGATCGGGCCGCCAAAATAGCGCTCCTGGCGGGCGAGATCTTCGATGCGGGTCTTGGGACTGTCGAGGCGCGCCAGCATCGCCGTGCTGCAGGCGGCCTTGGCGCGCTGTAATTCCTCTTCCTCGAGAGGGGCGAGCGTAAGTTGGCGCAGGATGGTCACGATGTCGTCGAGCGCTTCGGCGGCGTGCTTGGGCGTGCTGCGAAAGCGCACCGAAAGAACTCCCGTATCGGCAAACAGCAGCAGTGACGAGGAAGCTTCGGCGGCGGGCAGCGTCTTGCCGCGAACCATGCGCGCGAGCCGCGACCCGGTGCCCCGACCGATGACGGCATTGAGCAACATGGCGGCGTGGCGGCGCTCGTCGCTGGCGCCGCAGGCCGGCACGCCCAGTTGCATGCGAACGCCGGGAAATTGCGGGCGGTTGCGCAGCGCCAGAAAGCGATAAGGCTTCGGGCTGGGGCTGGAGGCCGTCTTCTTGGGTTCCTCGAGCTTGCCGAACAGCTCGGCGGCCAGGTCGGCGACGCGCGCGTGCGCTACATTGCCGACGGCGGCGACGGTGATGGCGCGCGGGTGGTGCGTTTCGCGATGGAAGCGTATCAGCGATTTTACCTTGAAGTCTTCCAGGCGCACCTTGCCGTTGACGGTGAGCAGCCGGCCGTGCGGCGGGCGGCACAGTCCATGGCCCTTCCAGAAACTGCGCAGAAACATGTGGTCGAGATTGAAGTCGGCGTCTTTCTCGTCGCCGCGCAGCTCTTCGAGCAACAGCTTCTGCTGGTTGCTGAGCGAGGCCTGGCTGATTTTGGGGCGCAGCGTCAGGTCGGCAAGCAGACTGAGGGCGTCGGCGACACCGTTATTGGAGGTGCGCGCGGTCCAGGCGGCCGCGTCGCGCGTCGTCTTGAACTGCACGTCGCTGCCCAGCGCGTCGATCGCCTTGGCGATATCGTCGGCCGAGCGGTTTTCGGTGCCGTCGAGAGCGATCCGCTGCAGCAGGTGGGTGGCGCCGCTTTCCTTCAGCTCTTCGTAGCGCGAGCCGGCGTCGACCCAGACGCCCACCGCCGCCGAGGATGCTTGGGGCAGGCGCTCGCTCCAGACGCGTACGCCGTTTTCGAGGACTGTGCGCACGACGTCACGCCCGGTGTTTTTACGATCACGAGTTGTCTTAGCCATGTTGAAGGGGAATCTATTAGGTTAGCAGAGTATGGCCGCAAACATCGAAGGAGTTGCCGGGAGGGCGCGGCGACGGTCCCCACGAAGCGGCTTGTGACTGAGGCCGGGTTCTTTGGGCGATGCGGTTTGCCTCTGCTTGGTCTCGCTTCGGCCCGCCGGCCTGCGCCTGCGGCTCTGTTTCTCGCTTTGTGGCTGCGGCGCCTGAAAGCTAGCCGCCGGACGCCGGGTTTTACGACGAGAGCGCGGCTTGCAGCATCGCTTTGGCGTAGGCGACGTTGTAGATCTGTGCGACGACCCCTCCTCCGCCGGGGTATTGGTTTTGGATGCCTCGCTCGCGGTCGATGTCGAGGGCCCGGGGGTGTTCGGGATAGAGCCCGCGCGGATATTTCTGGCGCACCAGCTCTTTCATCACGGCGAACATGTTGACCTGGCCTTCGTCGATGAAGACCTCGGTGTAGTCGATGTAGGGCTTGCGCACGATCACGTTGCGGAAGTGGACGTGGTTGATGCAGTCGCGCTCGCCCAGGTAGCGGCAGACCTTGACCGGGTCTTCGCCCATTTCGCGGGTCACCCCGCAGTCGAACGTCATTCCGTTGTAGGGGCTCTTCACCAGGTCGAGGTAGGCCTTCCATTGCTCGAAGCTGGCCATGATCTGCTCGTTGCCGCGGCTCAGCGGCACCGGCGGGTCGTTGGGATGCAGCGCCAGCCGCACGTTGGCTTTTTCGGCCTCGGGGACGATCGCTTTCAGGAAATACTCGGCGCTCTTGAGCTGCTCGGCGCGGGTGTGGGTTCCGACGCCTTCCTCGGGCGGCAGGTTTTTGGATAACTCGTAGTCATAGGCAGTGTAGCCGGCGCCGCCGCGGCCGGTTTGCTCTTTGTATCCCTCGATGAGGCGATGCGCGTAGAAGTTGTATTCGATGACGGCAAGGCCGGCTTTGCCGGCGGCGCGGATGGATTGAATGAACTGCTCGATCTGCTTGTCGCGGCCCGGCCGGCCATAGATGACGTCGTTGAAGCCGGAGATCATCATGTTGCAGACGGTGATGCCGGCGGAGTGGAAGTGGTCCATGATGGAGCGCAGCTCCGACTCCTGCCAGGGCATCTTGGGGCCGCCCATCAACACGTAGTCGACGCCGACCTGCTTCCACAGGCGCATGCCGGCTTCGTCGGTATTGCGGCCCGCGCCGACGCAAATTTTGGGAGTGCCGTTGCCCTGGGCCGGCGGCCACGTGGTTTGCGCGGCGCGCGAGGCGGCGGGTTCGAGGGCGGCGAGGCCCCCCAAGCCGGCGAGTTGCATTAGGGTTCTGCGCGACAAAGAGCTGCTCATCGAAAGCCTCCTGGCTTGGATTTTCTGCTCTATCTTAGCGAGGTTGCGGAATTTGGGGTGGTGGATTGGTTGGCCGCGAGCGGGCGGAACAGAGCCGCAGGCGTGAGCCGGCGGGCCGAGGCGGCGGAAGAGTTGCGCCGGCGGTTGTTTTTGAGGATGCGGCGATGTGGGGTTGCCGGGCGGGCGTTTGTTTGCGGCCGGTTATCCTTCCCTCTGGAGTTGTGCGGCTTCGGCCTGCCGGCTTACGCCCGCGGCTCTGTGGCTTGGGTTGCCGCTCTTGTGCCGGGCGGTGTTGGATCCGCGGGGGCTAGCCGGCCCGGTAGAGCTCCGCTACTTTGTAGCTGTCGAGCACACGAATGTAGTTGGCTCGCTCGAAGGCGGCTGGTTCGGCGCAGTTGCGGTGGCTCATGCTGCCTTTCATCATCGCGATAGATTCGTATTCGTGTTCCTCCATCCACTGGGTCATGCCGCGCAGCATCTCCGAGACGTAGCCGGGGCCGTGGGTGAGCAGCGCCGAGCACATCATCACCGCGTCGGCTCCAACCATGATCATCTTGAGGGCGTCTTCGGGGGCGTGAACGCCACTGGTGGAGGCCAGGCTGAGTTGCAGGTGGCCGTAGAGGATGGCGATCCAGCGCATCGGCAGGCGTGCGTCGATGGCATTGCTCAGCTTGAGGTTGGGAACGACTTCGAGGTTTTCCAGATCGATGTCGGGCTGGTAGAAGCGGTTGAACAGCACCAAGCCGTTGGCGCCGGCCTGCGCCAGGCGCTTGGCCATGTTGGCGACCGAGCTGAAGTAAGGGCCGAGCTTCACCGCCACCGGGATCGAAACCTGCTGCTTCACCTGGTGCACGATGTCGATATAGACCTGCTCGATCTCGCCGCCGCTGACGTCGGGGTTGGTCGGCAGAAAGTAGATGTTCAGCTCGAGAGCGTCGGCGCCGGCGCGCTCGATCTCGCGCGCGAAATCGATCCAGCCGCCCGAGGAAAAGCCGTTGAGACTGGCGATGAGAGGCACGCGCAGGGCGCGCTTGGCGCGATACAGCGTTTCGAGGTATTGGTCGGTGCCGGTGTTGTAGTTGTTGAGGTCGGGGAAATAGCTCAGGGCCTCGGCGAAGCTCTCTCCGCCGTGCTCGAGGTAGTGATCGAGCGTTTCGGCTTCGAGCCGCAACTGCTCTTCGAACAGTGAAGGCATGACGACGGCGCCGATACCGGCGTCCTCGAGCCGCTGCATCTGCTCGACCTCGTGAGTCAGCGGACCCGCCGAGGCGACGAGGGGGTTGCGCAGCTCCAACCCCAGATAGTGCGTTTTCAGGTTCACTGCCTCTCCTCCTGCTGAGCGGTTGCGCCGACCGGCTGGGTCGTCGGCGTGTTCGATTTGTGCACGTCGGGGGCTTTCGGAGTATCCCCGTTCGTGGCCGCCGGCGGACTGTCCGCGTCGGGCGCGGCCGGAACCGGCTGAAACGCCGCCAGATGCTCCAGGAACCGCCAACTGCGTTCGACGTCTTGGACGGCTTCGCGCAACAGGCGCTTGGCTTCGGCGGGCCTGGCCTGCGCCAGCATGCGGTAGCGCGTTTCGTTGTAGGCGTACTGCACGAACTTCTCTTTCGGCGCCCGCGAATCGAGCTGCAGGGGATTCTTCCCCTGTTTGGCGAGCTCGGGGTTGTAGCGATACAGCGGCCAGTAGCCGCAACGCACCGCGGCGCGCTGCTGGTCCATGCCCAGGTCCATCTTGATGCCGTGGGCGATGCAGTGGCTGTAGGCAATGATGATCGACGGGCCGTCGTACTGCTCGGCTTCGGCGAAGGCTTTGACGGTCTGCACGTCGCTGGCGCCCATGGCAATCTGCGCGACGTAGACGTTGCCGTACATCATTGCCAGCAGGCCGAGGTTTTTCTTGGCGGATTTCTTGCCGTCGGCGGCGAACTTGGCGACGGCCGCGCGCGGCGTGGCTTTGGAGGCCTGGCCGCCGGTGTTCGAATAGACCTCGGTGTCGAGCACCAGGATGTTGACGTTGCGGCCGGAGGCCAGCACGTGGTCGAGCCCGCCGTAGCCGATGTCGTAGGCCCAACCGTCGCCGCCCACCAGCCAGACCGATTTCTTGACCAGGGCATCGGCGAGGCTCAGCAGGTTTTCCGCGTCGGCGCAGGGCATCTCGGACAGCCGCTTTTTCAGATCGGCGACGCGCAGGCGTTGCTCAGCCAAGTCGGCTTCATCGGCTTGCGGGGCGTTCAGCAGATCGTTGGCAAAGCTCTCGCCGACCTCGCCGGACAGCTTGAGCAGCAGCTCGCGGGCGTGTTGGGCCTGTTTGTCGAGCGTCAGCCGGAAGCCGAGCCCGAACTCGGCGTTGTCTTCAAACAGCGAGTTCGACCAGGCGGGTCCGCGGCCTTCCGCGTTTTTCGCCCAGGGCGTGGTCGGCAGGTTGCCGCCGTAGATCGACGAGCAGCCGGTGGCGTTGGCGACCAGCAGGCGGTCGCCGAACATTTGGGTGAGCAGCTTGAGATAGGGCGTTTCGCCGCAGCCGGAGCAGGCGCCCGAATATTCGAACAGCGGCTCGAGCAGTTGCGAGCCCTTGATGGTCGCCACGCGCACCTTGCTGCGGTCGACCTCGGGAATGTCGAGGAAAAACCTGTACTTGCCGCGCTCGCGCTGGCGGATATCGGCGACCGGCGTCATGTTGATCGCCTTGAGGCGCGTTTCCTGCTTGTTCTTCGCCGGGCAGACGTGCACGCAGAGGTTGCAGCCGGTGCAGTCGTCGGGCGCGGTCTGAATGGTGTATTTGAACTTGTGCTCGGCGTAGTCCTTGTCGGTGTAGTCGCTGGTGAGGAAGCCCTCGGGCGCGCCTTCGAGCGCGGTGGAGTCGTAGACCTTGATGCGGATCGCGGCGTGCGGGCAGACCATGGCGCACTTGGCGCACTGGATGCACACATCGGGGTCCCAGACCGGAATCTCGGCGGCGATGGCGCGTTTTTCCCACTGCGCGGTGTCGGTGGGGAAGGTGCCGTCGGGCGCCAGCGCGCTGACCGGAACGAAGTCGCCGTGTCCGGCGATCAGCCGGGCGGTGAAGTTCTGTACGAAATCGGGCGCGTCGGCGGGCACCATCGGCTGGCGCTCGAACGTGCTGGTCGCCGTGCCGGGCAGGGTGACCTGTTCCATATGGACGAGCGCCTGGTCGACGGCGGCGTAGTTTTTCTGGACCACGATCTCGCCGCGGCCGCCGTAGGCCTTCTGAATGAAGGCCTTGATCTGCGCGGTCGCTTCGTCTTTCGGGATCACGCCGGAAAGCGCGAAGAAGCAGGTCTGCATCACGGTGTTGATGCGCGTGCCCAGGCCCGCCTCGCGCGCCACCTTCGAGGCGTCGACGACGAAGAACTTGAGATTTTTGTCGAGGATTTCCTGCTGCACGCTGCGCGGCAGGTGATCCCACACCTCGGCGGCTCCGAACGGGCTGTTGAGCAGGAACGTCGCGCCGGGGGCGGCCTTGTCCAAAATGTCGAATTTTTCGAGGAAGTTGAACTGGTGGCAGGCGACGAAATTGGCCGAGCTGATCAGGTAGGTCGAGTGGATCGGTCGCGGCCCGAAGCGCAGGTGCGACACGGTCACCGAGCCGGCCTTTTTCGAGTCGTAGACAAAATAGCCCTGCGCGTAGTTGTCGGTGGCGTCGCCGATGATCTTGATGGAGCTCTTGTTGGCGCTGACGGTGCCGTCGGAGCCCAGGCCGAAGAACACGCCGCGGAAGGTGTCGTCGCGCTCGGTCGAGAAGCTGGCGTCGAACGGGAGGCTGGAGTGGGAAACGTCGTCGTTGATGCCGATGGTGAAATGATTTTTGGGTGCGGGGCGTTCCATCTCGTCGTAGATTGCCTTGACCATCGCGGGCGTGAACTCTTTCGAGGAAAGGCCGTAGCGCCCGCCGATGACCTTCGGAGCCTTTTCGAAGGAACCCCAGCCCTGTCCGGCGGCTTCGCTCAATGCGATCACGATGTCTTCGTAGAGCGGCTCGCCGGTTGCGCCGGGTTCTTTGGTGCGGTCGAGCACGGCGATCGAGCGCACGGTGCGGGGCAGCGCTTCGACGAAAGCGCGCACGGCGAACGGCCGGTAGAGCCGCACAGCGAGTACGCCGACTCGCGCGCCGAAGCGGTTGAGGCTTTCCACGGTTTCGAGCGCAGTCTCGACCCCCGAGCCCATCAGCACGACGACGCGTTCGGCCTCGGGGTCGCCGTAGTAGTCGAACAACTGATAGTGCCGTCCGGTGATCTTGCCGAAGCGCTCCATCGCGTCGCTGACGATCGCGGGGCAGGCTTCGTAGTAGGGGCTGATCGCCTCGCGCGCCTGGAAGAATACGTCGGGATTCTGCGCGGTGCCGCGAATCACGGGGTGGTCGGGCGAAAGCGCGCGGGCGCGGTGGTCGCGGACCAGTTGCGGATCGATCATCACCCGGATGTCGCCGTCGGTGGGCAGCTCGATCTTTTGAATCTCGTGCGAGGTGCGGAAGCCGTCGAAGAAGTGCAGAAACGGGATGCGCGATTTGAGAGTGGCCGCCTGGGCGATCAAGGCGAAATCGGCGACCTGCTGCACCGAGCCAGCCGCCAGCATCGCCCAGCCGGTCTGCCGTGCCGCCATCACGTCGCCGTGGTCGCAGAAGATCGAAAGCGCATGAGTGGCCAGGGTGCGCGCGGCGATATGAAAGACGGTAGGGGTGAGCTCGCCGGCGATCTTATACATATTGGGCAGCATCAGCAGCAGCCCTTGCGAAGCGGTAAAGGTCGTGGCGAGCGAACCGGTTTGCAGCGCGCCGTGGCAGGCGCCGGCCGCTCCGGCCTCGCTTTGCATCTCGATGACGCTGGGTACGGTGCCCCACAGGTTCGGCTTGCCCTGGGCCGCCCAGTGGTCGGCCCACTCCCCCATCGCGCTCGCCGGCGTGATGGGATAAATGGCGACTACTTCATTGGCGCGGTAGGCGATTGAAGCCGCCGCCTCATTGCCATCGATGGCTACCTTAGGGACCGACATGCAACACCCTCCTGTGTCTGGCATTCACAAAAGCATTTCGGCAGCCAATCGCAAATCCTTCAAAAGAAGGTGTTTTGGGGGGGGCGGCGAACGCGGTGAGGCATTTCACCCAATGCGGGTGGCGGGCACGCACGGGTCCCGGGAGCGTGGCGGGGCGTTGCCGTACAACCGGGTGGGGGCGGCTAGAAACGTAGTCCCTTGAGAAAAACCGAGGCGTAGAAATAGAGCTCGGCGTCGAGAGAGCGTTTGATGTTCTCGGCCTTGCGGAAGCCGTGCTGCTCGCCCTCGAACAGCAGGTAGCAGACCGGCACGCCCTTTTTGCGCAGCGCGTCGACCATTCTTTCGGCCTGATTGGGCGGCACGATCTTGTCTTCGCTGCCTTGCAGGAAGATAACCGGCGCCGTGAGCTGGTCGACGGCGTGGATGGGCGAGCGCTGGCGGTAGAGCTCGCGGGCTCCGACCAGGGTTTGGTCGTAGCGCGACTCGAATTTGTGGGTGTCTTGCGCGAGGGCCTCGATGTCGCTGACGCCGAAGTAGCTGGCGCCGGCGCGGAACACGTCGCGGAAGGTGAGGGCAGCGAGGGTGGTATAGCCGCCGGCGCTACCGCCGCGGATCGCGAGGCGGCCGCGGTCGGCTCGGCCCTGTTCGGCGAGAAAGAGAGCGGCGTGGGTGCAGTCGTCGACGTCGACGACGCCCCATTGGCCGTTGAGGCGCAGGCGGTAAGCACGGCCGTAACCGGTGCTGCCGCCATAGTTGACGTCGACGACGCCGAAGCCGCGGCTGGTCCAGTATTGAATCGACAGCGAGAGCGCACTCGACGTGGCGGCGGTCGGCCCGCCATGGCTGATCACCAGCAGCGGCGGCTTCTCGCTGGGCGGCGGCGTGAAATCGGGATTGCACGGGGCGTAAAAAAACGCGTGGGCGGTCTGATCGTTGGCGGTCGGGAACTCGATGGCCTCGGGAAGGGAAAAATAGCGGCTCCATTCCTCGCGCGGCTCGAAGGAGCGGCGCAGGGTCTGCGTTTTTCCCGTGGCCAGGTCGAGCCGGACGATGGAGGTGGGCTCGGTGGGCGAGGCGCCTTTGAAGACGACAAAGCCGGAGTGGGTTTGGCCTTCGCCGGCTGCGGTTTGGCCCGCGGCGGCGCCGGTTCCAGGTTCGTCGATGCCCACGTGGACTTCGTCGATGTCTGTATAGCTGGTTTCGATCGCTTGCAGGGTCTTCGAGGCGGTGTCGAGGCGCGCCAGACACCAGGTTCCGTTTTGCGTGTAGGCGCAGACGGCGGACCGCTCCGACTCGAAGGCGTAGGCCGACTGCGCGAAGATCCACTGCGGCATGCCGAATTCGGCTTCCCTTTCGACGACGGGCTCGACGGCGCCGGCGCTATCGCGATAGAGGTTCCACCAACCGTTGCGGTCGGAGACGAAATAGAGCGTGCCGCCGGGCGACCATTGCGGCTGGAAGATCGACTCTTGGGGGCCGCCGGCGACGCGGCGCGGCTCGCCCGGCGCTCCGTTGGACTGTAGTTCGGCGACCCACAGCTCGCAGCCGTCCCAGGGCATGTTGGGGTGACGCCACTCAAGCCACGCAAGGCGCGTGCCGTCGGGGCTGAGGCGTGGATCGGCATAGAAATCGGCGCCGGAGACCAATACCGTCTGGCCGCGATCGCCCGAAAGATCGATGGCGACGAGGGTGTTGACGGCCTCCTGGCCCTGACGCGTGTGATCCTCGCGGACGCAGAGCAGGCGATTGCGGGCGCGGTCGACCACGCCGTCGGCATAGCGCCAAGCGGCCTCGGGAGTGATCGGCTGCGGCGGCTGGCCGGGCTCAACGCGATAGAGGCGCTGGTCGGCGAAATTGGCGAAGAAAACGGCCTCCCCGTTGATCCAGAAGCTGCCGCCGCCGTATTCGTGAACGCGCGAGCGGGCGTTGAACGGTTCAGGAATCAGCTCGTGGGTTGCGCCGTCGGGAGTTCGACGCACGATGGCGTTGCGCCCGCCCTCGCGTGGCCGCCCCTCGGTCCAATAGATATCGCGGCCGGAGAGCACGATTTGGCCGAGGCGAATCGACTCGGCCACGATCAGATCGGAAGTAATGGGCGATTTCCAGAATCCGTATTCGGCGGTTTGCGGCATGAGCTTTCGGGGTGCACCGGGTTCTCCGGGCGGAAACGGCGTGAGGAGCAGCGTTTCCCAGGGTAGCATCCGGGCGCGGCGAGACGCCGCCGGGAGGGGGCTGGGGGTGCGGCAACCCCCTTACCGGATGGGGCGGCGCGGTGGACGGCGCTAGGCTTAAGCGGAACGAGGCCTGTGACCCGACTGCGCAAACGTCCGAGCCACAATCAACACAGCCAACATGCAGGATCAGCGCGCTCAGGTGGGCTTGCGGGAGCGGGATCTGGACGTCTACGTCACACGCATGCTGGCCGGCAGCCTGTTTCTGGGCATCCTGGTGGTTGTGGCGGCTGTAGTCCGCATTCGGCTGTGTTTGGCGCATTTCTGTTCGGCTCGACGCGACTGCGCTTGGCGTGCTGATGAACACCCGCGGCCTGATGGAGCTGGTGATTCTCAACATCGGTCTGGACCTGGGGATCATCTCGCCGGCGTTGTTCTCGATGATGGTCATCATGGCGCTGACCACGACGTTCATGACGACGCCGATGCTCGAATGGATTTACCCGGCCCGGGCCATTCGCCGCGAGCAGGCCGCGCCGCACAAGAAATACGCCTACATGGAAACCTGGTAGCGTGGATCCCGCACGCCGCCGCGGATTCCGTAGGACCGGCAGTGGCGCCGAGGCTGTTGTGCGCGGCCCTGGCTGCCGTGCTGGGCGCAAGAGCCAGCCGCTCTTCAGCAGCTTTACCGATTGAGGCTTTTCCCGGGGTCTGATAGAATCCCGCCAGGAATATCCCTGTGCGCGTGCGTCTTTTTGTTCTAGCGCTGCTGGCGGTTTCGGCGGTGTGGGCCGACTCGGCGGCGGACTTTTTCGAAAATAACGTGCGGCCGGTTCTTGCCAAGAACTGCTTCGCCTGCCACACCGACGCCAAGATGGGCGGGCTGCAGATGGTCTCTCGCGAATCGCTGGTGCGCGGGGGGAATTCCGGACCGGCGATCACGCCCGGGGATCCCGACGACAGTCTGCTGCTGCAGGCCGTGCGGCAGACGCACGAGCGGATCAAGATGCCGCCCAGCGGCAAGCTGGCCGACAAGGACATTGAGGCGCTGGCGCGCTGGGTGAAGGATGGCGCGGTGTGGCCCGAAGTTCCGGCCGCGGCACAAGCGCCGACGACTGCACAAGCTCCGGGCGCGGCGAGCAGCTCGACGTACACGATCACGCCCGAGCAGCGCGCCTGGTGGTCGTTCCAGCCGATTCGCAAACCCGAGCCGCCCGAGGTGACGCGATGCGGCCTGGGCGAAGACCGCCATCGACCGCTTCGTGATGGCGAAGCTCGAAGAGCACAAGCTGCGCCCGGTAGAGCCCGCCTCGCCGCGCGCGCTGCTGCGGCGGGTCTACTACGACCTGACCGGGTTGCCGCCGACGCCGCAGGAGGTCGAGGCCTTCCAGCGCGACCCCTCGCCGAAGGCCTTCGCGGCCGCCGTCGACCGGCTGTTGGCGTCGCCGCGCTACGGCGAGCGTTGGGGACGCTATTGGCTCGACACCGCGCGCTACTCCGACGATAAGCTCAACCCCACGCAGAACGAGCCGGCGCCGAACGTGTGGCGCTACCGCGACTGGGTCATCGGCGCGTTCAACGACGATATGCCGTACGACCAGTTTCTGAAGGCGCAGATCGCCGGCGACCTGATGCAGCCCAAGGAACGCTACATCGCCGGGCTGGGCTTTTTCGCCTACAGCCCCTCGTTCGAGGACGACCGGGTGGATGCGCTGACGCGGGGCATGATGGGCCTCACCGTGGCTTGCGCGCGCTGCCACAACCACAAATTCGATCCGATTCCGACGCGCGACTACTACTCGCTGCTGGGCATTTTCGAGAACACCGAACTCGGCAAGTTCCCGCTGGCGCCAGCCGAAACCGTCCAGGAGTACGAGCGGCTCAGCGAGCGCGCCAAGCAGCAGGATAAGATCGTTCACGATTTCGAGGACGAGCAGGCGCGGCAGCTTGCCGAAATTCTCGCGACCGACACCTCGCGCTATCTGCGGACGGCGCGCGGCATGAAGCTGCCGGCGGAGGACGCCGAGATCGAAGCCGCCGCCAAGGACGCCGACCTCGATCCGATCACACTGGAGCGCTGGCTGCGCTATCTCTCGCTGAAATCGCGCGAGCATCCATTCCTCGACGGCTGGCGCGACGCATCGTTCAACGACGCGGCATTCCAACAAAAATTGCTCGACGTGATCGCCGAGAAAAAGGCGATCGATCAGGAGAATCTGATCCTGCTCGGCGGCAAGGACGATGACGGCACGGTGCGCGTCGTCGAGGTCAAATCGCTCGAGCGCGATAAATATTTCCTGTGGCGGGATTTGGTGTCGAGCGAGGGCGCGTCGCAGTTCGAGTCCGGCATCCTCTATTTCAAGAAGGCAAAGATCGACCGTTTTCTGGCTCCGTATTGGAAGCGGCATCTCGATGCGCTGCGCGCCGAGCGCGAACGGCGGCGGCGGGAAGTGCCCGAGCAGTATCCCTACGTGATGACGATCGAGGACGTTGCCAAGCCGCAGACGATGCACGTCTATGTGCGCGGCGACGCCAGCAATCCCGGCGAGGAAGCGCCGCCCGAGTTTCCGGCGATTCTGTGTCAGGGCGAGCAGAAGAAGTTCACGCAAGGCAGCGGGCGGCTGGAATTGGCCGAGGCGGTGGCGAGCGACCGGAATCCGCTGACGGCGCGGGTGATCGTCAATCGCGTCTGGATGTATCACTTCGGCCGGCCGCTGGTGGCGACTCCGGGCAACTTCGGCAAGATGGGCGAGCAGCCGACGCATCCCGAACTGTTGGACTACCTGGCGGCGCGGCTGATCGAGTCGCACTGGTCGCTCAAGGCGCTGCACCGCGAGATCCTGCTGACGAAGGTCTACGCGCTGGGCGCGGGGACGCTCGAAGCCAACGAGAACGTCGATGCCGACAACAAGCTGCTGTGGCGCGCCAACCGCCGGCGGCTCGACGTCGAGCCGATGCGCGATACGCTGCTGTTCGTCAGCGGCGACCTGGATGAGACGCAGGGCGGGCCCGCCGAGAAGCTCAGCGAGCCGTGCAACCTGCGCCGCACCGTTTACGGTCTGGTGAGCCGGCGGCAACTGGAAGGGACGCTGGCGCTGTTCGATTTTCCGAACCCGATGGCGACCAGCGACGAGCGCGTGCAGACCGCCACGCCGCTGCAGCAGTTATTCTTCCTCAACAGTTCGTTCATCGAGCAGCGGGCGCGGTCGCTGGCGCGGCGGGTGGCGCCGGCCGGGGACCAGCGGGCGCGCATCGAGAAGGCCTATGGCCTGCTGTTCCAGCGCAAGCCGAGCCAAGAGGAAACGGCGCTGGGGCTGGAGTATCTGGGGAAGGGCGACGACGCCTGGCCGCAATACGCGCAGGCGCTGCTGATGTCCAACGAGTTGCTGTTTATCGATTGAGGGCCGCTATGGCGATCACACGTCGGGAAATGTTAGCGCGCGCCGGCGCCGGATTCGGCGTGATGGGCTTGAGGACGTTGCTGGGCGCCAGCTCGGGCGACGCCATGCTGGCGCCTCGCGAGCCGCACTTTCCGGCGCGCGCCAAGCACGTTATCTACCTGTTTCTCAACGGCGGGCCGTCGCACGTCGACACCTTCGACCCCAAGCCGATGCTCACCAAGTATCACGGCAAGCCGGCGCCAGGCGGCAACCTCGAGACCGAACGCAAGACCGGCAATCTGATGAAGTCGCCGTTCGAGTTCCGGCGGTTCGGCAAGAGCGGCCTGGAGATCAGCGAGATCTTTTCCAAGCTGGGTGAGCATGCCGACGATTTGTGCATCATCCGCTCGATGCACACCGAGCGGCCCAATCACGAGCCTTCGCTGTTCATGTTCAACTGCGGCCATACCATCGCGGGGCACCCTTCGATGGGCTCGTGGTTGAGCTATGGGCTGGGGACCGAGAATCAGAATCTGCCGGCGTTCGTGGTGCTGTGCCCGGGGCTGCCGGTGATCGGGCCGCAGTTGTGGACTTCGGCGTATCTGCCCGGCATCCACCAGGGCGTGCATCTGCCCAACAACGAGAGCGAGCCGGAGAAGCTGATCCAGCATCTGCGCAATCACGAGCTGTCGCAGAGCGAGCAGCGCCGGCAGCTCGACCTGGTGCACCGGCTCAACCAGTTGAACCTGGAAGCGAACGGCGGCGATCCGCAGCTCGAAGCGCGCATTCAATCGATGGAGGTCGCCTATCGCATGCAGGCCGAGGCGATGGACGCCTTCAATCTGAGCCAGGAACCGGCGGCGGTGCGCGAACGGTACGGCGAGGGGGATTTCGCGCGCGGCTGTCTGATCGCGCGGCGGCTGGTGGAGCGCGGCGTGCGCATGGTGCAGGTGTACTACGGCAACAGCCAGCCGTGGGACAACCACGACGACATTCTCAAGCATCGCGACCTGGCGGCGCAGTCGGACGCGCCGATGGCCGCGCTGCTCGAAGACCTCAAGGCGTCGGGGTTGCTCGACGAGACGGTCGTGCTGATCGGCGGCGAGTTCGGACGCACGCCGTCGGTCGAGGTGAGCGCGATCGCCAAGGTACACGCCGGGCGCGACCACAATAACCACGGGTTTTCGCTGCTGCTGGCCGGCGGCGGGATCCAGGGCGGGATGGCTTACGGCGCGACGGACGATTTCGGCTTTGCGGCGGTGGATAAGCCGGTCCATCCGCACGATATTCAGGCGACGGTGTTGAACCAGCTCGGGCTCGACCACAAGCGGCTGACCTACCGGTATAGCGGCCGCGATTTTCGTTTGACCGATGTCGAGGGGGTTGTGGTGAAGGATATTCTGGCCTGAGCACGGCGAGCCGCCGTGGTGCGTGCCACGGTTTGGCAACGACGCCACGGACTGGTTATCACGCTTGATTGGCGGCGCAACTCCGCCCCCGACGCGTTGTGATAAACTCCGAAGTTAAGTTCTCCTTATCCTGCCACGTTTGAGTGGTCGCTTCCCTTTTCTGAAACGGTTCGAGGTTCAGCGTGTTTCTCACCCTGGAACAGCGCTTGCGGGAAACTGTCGCCCGGCATATCGCCGAGCGTTATCAGCTCGACGTGCCCGTTGTGGTCGAGCTGCCGCGGCAGTCCGGCTTCGGCGAGCTGGCGCTGCCGGTTTGTTTCACGCTCGCCAAGCAACTCAAGAAAGCCCCGCGCAAGATCGCCGACGAGATGGTCGCGGAGTTGAAGCCGATTCCCGGCATCGCGGCGCTCGAAGTGGCCGGAGCGGGTTACATCAACGTGCGCTTCGACCGCGCCGCCTATGCGGACGCGCTGCGCGCCTCGCCGGAAGTGCTTTCGGCGCCGCCGGCCGAGAAGATCATCGTCGAGCACACCAATATCAATCCCAATAAGGCCGCCCACATCGGCCACCTGCGCAACGCGGTGTTGGGCGATACGCTGGTGCGCATGTTGCGCGAGCGGGGCAACGACGTCGAGGCGCAAAACTATATCGACAACACGGGCGTGCAGGTGGCCGATGTCGTCGCAGGGTTTCACTTTCTGGAAAAGAAGTCGCCGGCCGAGGTGCGCCAGCTCATCGACGATCCGGCGGTGCGCTTCGACTACTATTGCTGGGATCTCTACGCGAAAACGTCGCAGCACTACGCCGCCGAGCCCGCCGCCAAGCCGTGGCGCGCCGAGACGCTGCATGCGATCGAGTCCGGCGAGGGCGAACTGGCCGAGTTGGGCCGCATCGTCGCCGACGCGATCGTCAACTATCACCTCGATACGATGCTGCGTATCGGTGTCGAGTACGACGTGTTGCCGCGCGAAAGCGAGATCCTGCACCTGCAGTTCTGGTCCGCCGCGTTCGAGCTGCTCAAGCAGCGGCAGGCGATCTATCTCGAAACCGAGGGCAAGAACAAGGGCTGCTGGGTGATGCCGGCGCACATGTTCCAGCAGAGCCAGGACGACGCCGCGCCCGAGGGCGGGGAAGCGGAAGCCGCAAGCGAAGCCTCCGCCGAGGCGCCGGCGCCGGACGATTCGAAAGTCATCGTGCGCTCCAACGGCACGGTTACCTACGTCGGCAAAGACATCGCCTATCAGCTTTGGAAGTTTGGGCTGCTTGACCGGGATTTTCACTACGCGCCGCTGCGCGCTTATGCCGACGGCCGCACGTTGTGGGTGTCGACGGTGACGCCGGGCGAGCGGCAGGCGCCGAAGTTTGGCGGCGGCTCGAAGGTGTTCAACGTCATCGACGTGCGCCAGTCGTATTTGCAGGACGTCGTGCGGGCCGGGCTGCGCGCGCTTGGCTACCAGGAGCAGGCCGACAGCTCCGTGCACTTCTCTTACGAGATGGTGGCGCTTTCGCCGCGCTGTTGCGCCGACCTGGGCATTGAGCTGTCGGAGGAGGACCGCCGCCGGCCCTATGTTGAGGTTTCGGGCCGCAAGGGGCTGGGCGTCAAAGCCGACGATCTGATCGACCGGCTGATCGCCAAGGCCCTGGAAGAGGTCCGCAGCCGGCATCCCGAACAGTCGGAACAGGAGCAAAGCCAGATCGCGGCGCAGATCGCCATTGGCGCCTTGCGGTATTTCATGCTGCGCTTTACGCGCACGACGGTCATCGCGTTCGACTTGCAGGAGGCACTGAGTTTCGAGGGCGAAACCGGTCCCTATGTGCAATACGCCGTGGTGCGGGCGCGCAATATTCTGCGCAAGCTCGAAGAGCGCGGCGAGGCGCTGCCCGACTTCGCCCGCGAGATGACCACTGAAAGCCTGGCGCGGCAGCTCGAAAACGACGACTTCTGGCAGATCTTGCTGGGCGCCTCGCGCTGCGACTGGACGATCGAAAAGTCGATCGAGGGCGGCGAGCCGGCCCATCTGGCGCGCTACGCGTTTCAGATCGCGCAGGCGTTTAACAATTTCTATCACCAGCACCACATCCTGAGCGAGACCGATCGCGAGAAGAAGGTGTTTCTGCTGTGGATGACGCGGTTTTTCCGCGATGAGCTGATTCACGTTCTCGGCGTGATGGGCATTCCCGCTCCGGAAGTGATGTAGCTCGCTGGAGAAACCCGCCGCTTGACCGAGGTTCCCATCACGACCGTGACTGCCGCCGTCATCGAACGCGACGGGCGCGTGCTGATCTGCCGCCGGCGGCTCGACCAGGACCATGGGGGCAAGTGGGAATTTCCCGGCGGCAAACTCGAGCTCGGCGAACAGCCCTCCGAAGCCTTGCGCCGGGAGTTGCGCGAAGAGTTGGGCATCGAGGCGGTGATCGGGCCCGAGATCACCCGCTATGAATATCGCTATGCCGGGCGGAAGCCGATTCGTTTGGTTTTCTTTCGGGTAGCCGAGTTCGCGGGCGAGCCCGACTACGGTCAGTTCCACCAGGTCGCATGGGTGCGGCATGCCGAGCTTCCCCCCTACGATTTCCTGGAAGGCGACATCGACTTTGTCCGCGACCTCGCCGCGGGAAGGTTTTCATAAACGCACCTCCGCGGCATCGTCCGGCTGGTTAGACTGTCGGTAGTCTGTTTCCGGGAGGAACACCATGCAGCAAGTTATCGAGCGCTGGTTGTACGACCCCGTTGTCGGAAAGCTATTGGCGGCCGTGGCGGCAGTGGCGGTGGTCTATTTGCTGGTCCGGTTCTTGCAGCGTTCGATCAGCCGCTACGTGGCGGACTCGGGAAGCCGCTACCGGGCGCGCAAGTTCGTGGCGTTTTTGGGTTATGTGGCGGGCGCTGCGCTATTGCTTTCGATTTTCAGCGACCGCCTGGCCGGCTTGACTGTCGCATTTGGAGTGGCCGGCGCGGGCGTCGCCTTCGCCCTCCAGGAAGTCATCGCCAGCGTCGCCGGCTGGATCGCCCTGTCGTTCGGCGGTTTCTATAGCACCGGAGACCGCGTGCAGTTGGGCGGCATTCGCGGCGATGTCATCGACATCGGCGTGCTGCGCACGACGCTGATGGAAACCGGCGACTGGGTCAAGGGTGACCTTTACAACGGCCGGGTCGTGCGCATCGCCAACAGCTACGTATTCAAGGAGCCGGTCTTCAACTATTCGGGCGATTTTCCGTTTCTGTGGGACGAGATCATTTTTCCGATCCGCTACGGCTGCGACTGGCGTGCCGCCAGCGAGATGTTGACGCATGTGGCCGAGGAAGTGATGGGCGAATACGCCAGCAAATCCAAGGATTCATGGCGGCAGTTCGCGCGCAAGTTCAATATCGAGGAAGCGCGCGTCGAGCCGCTGGTCACGTTGCGCGCCGATGAAAACTGGATCGAGTTCACCGTTCGCTACATTGTCGACTACAAGAAAAGGCGGATGGCGAAGGATGAGTTGTTCCGGCGTATTCTGGAAGAGATCGACAACTCCGGGGGCCGCATCCGCATCGCGACCGCCAGCATGGAACTGTCTTCTTCGCCGGTTTTCGATGTCCGCTTAACCGAAAACGCACCGGCGATGCCGGCTTAAGCCGCGCACAGGCTAATCGAGATCATGGATCGCACCATCTTGCCCGCCGGGCCGCTTTCCGGCGTCGTCCATCTGCCGGGCGACAAGTCGATTTCGCACCGCTACGCCATGCTGGCGTCGATTGCCGAGGGCCGCTCGGAGATCCGCAACTATTCGAGCGGCGCCGATTGCGCTTCGACGCTCGGCTGCATGCGCGCGCTGGGCGTTTCGATCACGCGCGACGGTGATCGCGTGGTGATCGAAGGCGCCGGGCTCGAGGGACTGCGGCAGGCCGCCGCGGCGCTCGACGCGGGTAATTCCGGCTCGACGATTCGGATGCTTTCCGGGATCCTTGCCGGGCAGCCTTTTGAGACGACGCTGTTCGGCGACGAATCCTTGTCGCGCCGGCCCATGCGGCGGATCATGACGCCGCTCGTGGCCATGGGCGCCCGCATCGACGCGCGCGACGGCGAATTTCCGCCACTCACGATCCGCGGCGGCAAGCTGAAGCCGATGGATTACGTCTCGCCGGTGGCCAGCGCGCAAGTGAAGTCGGCGGTGCTGCTGGCCGGGCTGTTCGCCGAGGGAAGCACGAGCGTCACCGAGCCGGTCGCCACGCGCAACCATTCCGAGATTGCCTTGCGCGAGTTGGGCGCCGAGGTTTCCGTCGCTGGCCTGCGCGTCGAGATCGTAGGCCGGCCGCGCTTGACCGGGCGACCGCTGGCGGTGCCTTCCGACCTCTCTGGCGCGGCGTTCTTTCTCGCCGCCGGACTGATGCGGCCCGGCTCGGACCTCACTATCGAAGGCGTCGGCCTCAACCCCACGCGCACCGCTGTGCTCGACGTGCTGCGCTCGATGGGCGCGGGCATCGAGATTACCCGCAGCCAAGTGCGCAACGGCGAGCGTGTCGGCGATCTGCGGGTCCAATCGCCTCCGGGCGGCGCCGCTCTCGAGGGCGGTGTCATCGCTGGAAAAATGACGGCGGGCGTGATCGACGAAGTTCCCGTGCTCGCCGTGTTGGGTGCCGTCAGCCGTCAGGGGCTGGAGATTCGCGACGCCAGCGAACTGCGCGTCAAGGAGACCGACCGCATTGCCACGGTGGCTGAAAACCTGGGACGCATGGGTGTGGCGGTGGAGACGACCGCCGACAGTATGCGCATTCCCGGCGGTCAGAAGTTTCGCGGCGCCGAACTGGATTCGTTTGGCGATCACCGCATCGCCATGGCATTCGTGATCGCCGCTCTGGCCGCCGACGGTCCCAGCACGATGCGCAACGCGGAATCGGCCTCGGTATCGTTTCCGGAATTCTACGACGTGTTGGAGGGGTTGCAGGGTTAGCTTGCCGCCGCTGGGTTTGCGCTGCGGTCGCCGCGAAGTCGGGGAACCGAGCCGCAGGCGTGAGCCGGCGGGCCGAGGTGGCTGGAAAGCGTGGGGGCGCGGCTCGCGACTTTGGGGGGGCGGTGTGCCGTTTTGGTCCGCCGGCTTACCAGGCTGCGGAAAGACTCCAGCCTGGCCCGGCAGCGATGCTTCATGGGGACAGTCACCGCGTTTCGCACCTCGATTTTTCAGGGGTTTACGGGATTCGCAGGGTGCGAAACACGGTGACTGTCCCCCTCCGGCAGACTTTTTCCGCAGCCTGTTACGCCTGCGGCTCTGTTTTCGGTGGTCTTGCTTCGGTGGGTGCTGGGCCGTTAATTCTTATGCCCTCGTGTTGGCTGTGGGCTTGCCCGTTAGCTTGCTTGCGATGTCGTCGGCGATCTGGATGCCGTGAAAGCGGCCGTTTTCGATGAAAATTTCGTTGGTGTGCATGCCGGCGACGATCACTCCCGCTAGATAAACTCCCGGCCGGTCGCTTTCGAGCGTTTTGTCGTCGGTGCGCGGCCGCAGGGTTTCCTGCTCGAAGACAATGCCGGCGCGCGCCAGGAAATCGGTGTCGGGCTGGTAGCCGGTCATCGCCAGCACGAAATCGTTCGGTAGCGTCTTCTCGCCTTGCGGCGTGCGGATGCGAATGGCGCGCTCGGTGATCTCCTCGACCGAGCTTTCGAAGTAGGACTCGATCTCGCGGTTCTTGATGCGGTTCTCGATGTCGGGCAGAATCCAGTACTTGATCCGTGAGCTGAGCTTCTTGCTGCGATGGATCAGCGTTACGCGCGCGCCGGCGCGGTAGCATTCCAGAGCCGTGATCGCCGCCGAGTTTTTCCCGCCGACGATGGCCAGGTCGCAGTCGTAAAACGGGTGCGGATCCTGATAGTAGTGCAGCACCTTGTCGAGGTGTTCGCCCTCAACGCCCATCCGGACCGCCAGATCATAGTAACCGGTGGCGATGATGACCTTGCGCGCCCGGTATTGCTTGCGGAGCTGCTCGCGGGTGGTCGTGCGAATCAGAAAATCGCCGTCCGAGCCTTCGATGTCGTCCACGCGCTCGTATTGGCGGACATCGCAGCGATAATGCTGCGCGCAGCGCCGGTAGTATTTGAGCGCCTCGATGCGGGTGGGTTTCTCGCGTACCGACGTCATCGGCAGATCGCCGATCTCGAGCAGCTCGGGCGTGGTGAAGAAGGTCATCGTCGCCGGGTAGTGATAGAGCGAATTGACCAGGCACCCTTTTTCGACGACGACGGCGCGCAGGCCGCGGCGGGTGAGCTCGATGGCGCAAGCCAGGCCGGTGGGGCCGGCGCCGACCACCAGCGCGTCGAAGACGGCGGGTTCGGGGCCGTTGGTGGGCTGTAAAGGCATGAAAAAACCGCAGAAGAAGGCCGCATAGCGGTTTGCGGCGCTCGGGAAAATACTCATTGTAGCGGGATTGTTTGCTGGACTGTCCGATGGGGCGAACTGGCTGGCCCGCTCGCGCCTTGCGTGCGCCGGCGAATTGCTGGCGGCGCCTGCTGGGCGCCGGGGCGTTGCTGCTCGCGCGTTGCGTCCGCAGCGAAGCGTCGTGCGCACTCAGAGCCGCAGGCGTGAGCCCGCGCACGGACGCCGGATGCGGCGCCGATCTGTGGATTGCGAGAGGGGCCCGCGGCGGCTGAGCGCAGGCTGACGCCTGCGGCTCCGGGTGCCCGGGCCCGTGGCTCTGAGTGCTTGGCCTGCGGCTCTTGAGTGCCCGGGCGCGTGGCTCTGATTACTCGGGCCCGCGGCGTGGAGTGCCTTTGCTCAATCGACCGGGATCAGGTGCTGCGGGCGCTCACGCTCGCCAAGCTGCTGCTCGATGTCGCCGTCGCGGGCGGTCGCCAGCCGCAGCCCGTGCAAGGCCAGCTCGAAGCGGTCGCGGATACCGGTCTTTTCGAAAATGTGCATCAGGTGGATCTTGACCGTGCCGGTGGCGATCTCGAGCGCTTCAGCGATCTCGCGGTTTTTCATGCCCTTGGCGACCAGCGAGGCGACCTGCTGCTCGCGCGGCGTCAGCGGCCGGTTGCGGGGCCGCCCCAGCGGCTGATCCTTCGACAGGAACAGGTTTTCGGTCCAGAGTTCTTTTTTGGCGACCGTGCGCAGGCAGTGATGCAGCGCCGCGATCGAGACGGTCTTCTTCATGATGCCGCGCGCGCCGGCTTGCAGCGCCCGGAAGCATTCGACATCGGAAATCGCCGCGGCCCACACGACGATCTCGGTGGCGGGGTGCTGCTGGCGGACCTTGGCGATCCATTCCAGAAGCGGGTGCATCCCAAAACCGCGGTCGACAATCAGTACGGCCGGGTGGAGACGCTCGAGTTGGGTCGAGGCGTCCTCCAGAGTCGCCGCCGAGTCGGCGAAGTGCAGGTCGTCGCTCGATTCCAGGATGGCCTTGAGGCCCTGCTGAACAATCGGCTGCGGATCGCAGAGGCAAACAGCAATCATCGACGCTTTCCTCGTGTTGGCCCTCGCGGCGGCGGGGCGCGTGGGTCGCTAAGGGCTTGATCGTCAGGCGCCTCAGATTTCTGCAGGGTGGGGAAAATCTCTGCCCGTCGCCGGCCCATTCCGCCCTGTCCCTCGTGGCTGCTGGGCCAAAACCCCGGCGCCGGCGGTGTGTAAATCCCGGCGTATGGGGCGCGGCGGGAAAAAAATCTTAAACCTTGGCGGGTTTGGTCGAAGAGGGCCTTGTAGGCGGTTGGTACGACTTGCTCCTTCGTGGACTGCCATGGCCAGACCGCGATTCCACGTTCCAAGGGACGGGGTCCGCGATCCGCCGCTCGACGCTGCTGCGACTACGTTTCAATTTTTTTTTTGGAGGACACATGACACACAAGATGGAATTGCTGTGCAACAGGCTGCGGTTGCTGATCGACGATAGCGAAGGTCAGGACCTGGTCGAGTATGCTCTGCTGGCCGGGTTCGTGGCGGTCGCCGCCGGCGCCCTGCTGCCGGGCATCAGCACCAGCATCAGCACGATCTTCTCCCACATGGGGAGCGTCTTGTCCGCCGCGGCATCCTAAAGCGGGCCGCTGGGACCATACGAGGGAGGGCGGTCCTCGAGTGCACGACTAGAGGACCGCTCCAGCCTCCGTGGGGAAATTCGGAATGAAAACCATTGTTGACTGGCTCTATCGTTGGCGCATCTGGAAGGACAGCCATGCGCAGGACATGGTCGAGTTTGCGTTGCTGGCTTCGCTGGTGGCGGTGGCCTCGGGACTGTTTCTGCCCGGGCTGCAGGAGAGCATGACCACGATCTACTCGCGCATGAAATCGAAATTGATCCAGGCCGGCGGTTGACCGCCGCCGTAACGGCGGCCCGCCTCGGGCGCCGCCAAGCCAAGGCGTCGCCAGGCGCAGCACGAAGCCGCCCGGCGACGCCTTGTTTTTTGGGGCAACCCCCGGGGCCCACGTCCACCGATCAACGGCCGACCGATCAACGGCCTCCGGCCCGCCGGCCACGGGAATTATGACCGCCACCTAAGACTCCACCCCGTTCATGCCGATAGGAGTTTCGATGAATCGAAGATTTGTACTCGCTTTGGGAATCTCGGCGACGATGGCGCTGCTGGTATCGGCGGTGTTCTATCAGATCGCCGTACGCGGCCGTTCGGGGCCGGCCGAGCCGACCGGGCTACGCGAGATCGTCGTCGCCACGCGCGACCTCGACATCGGCGCGACCGTCGAGCCGGCCGATCTGCGGCTGGAGGAGTGGCCCGCCAATCACGTCCCCGAGGACGCTTTCAACGAGGTCGATCAGGTCGTTAACGGCGTGCCGGTGGCGCGCATTCTGGCCGGCGAGCCGGTGATGCGCCGGCGGCTGGCGCCGCCCGGCTCGGGGGTGGGGCTTTCGCCGAAGGTGCCGGTGGGCATGCGGGCGATCTCGGTGCGGGTCGACGATGTGACCGGGCTGGCCGGTTTCGTGCTGCCCGAGGCGCAGGTCGACGTGTTGGTGACCGGCACGCCGCTGTCGTCGCCTGAGGCGGGGCGCATGACGCGCACCATCCTGAGCAAGGCGCGGGTGTTGTCGGCGGGCGAGAACCTGGAGCCCGACGCGTCGGGCAAGCCGCAGCGGGTGGCAGTGGTGACGCTGTTGGTGTCGCCCGAGCAGGCCGAGCTGCTGACCTTGGCCTCCTCGCAAGGCAGGCTGCAGCTGGTGTTGCGCAATATGCGCGACGAGGACGTGGTCGAGACGCGCGGCGTGCGCGAGCGCCAGATCTTCGCCATGGACTGGGAGCCGCCCCACAAGGCCGGGCCGCATCGCGAGGCGGCCCCGGCGGCGACGCTGGCGCTGCCGTCGGCCACGCCGCCGGCCCCGATTCAGGTCGAGGTCATCCGCGGTACGGCACGGACGGTCGAGTCGTTCACGCCGGTCTCGCGTTGAGTCCGCCGCCGCGCCGCGCGCGGCCAAGCCAGCGCCGGATAGCGCGGCGTTGCAGGCATCGGGAGTGTTGATGGGTGAGCGAGCGCACACGACAAGGCGAACAGCCACAGCTAACGGCGATCCTGATCTGCCCCGACGGCAATCTCAAGCGCCAGTTTCAGGCGGCGGTTGGAGGCCTGGCGCAGCGGCTGATCACCCTGGCCGAACTGGCTGACTATCCCGCCGCGCGGGATCTTGCCGAGCAGGTGCGCCAGCGGCAGCCCGACGCGCTGCTGATTGAGGTCGGCTCGCAGCGCGAGCAGGCGCTCGAGCTGCTGGGCCAGGCCGGCCACGCCTGGCCGCATCTGTCGATCGTCGCACTGCACCGCTCCAACGACCCCGAGACCATTCTGCAGTGCCTGCGCGGCGGCGCCGCCGAGTTTCTCTCGAGCCCGTTCCCGTCCAACGACGTGGCCCAGGCGCTCGACCGCATGGTGCGCCGCAAGGGTCTGCAGACGCGCACCCAGGACGCCGGCCGCGGCCGCATCCTGGCGTTCTCACCGGCCAAGGGCGGCTCGGGCGCGACCACCATCGTGTCCAACACCGCTTTCCAGCTCAAGAAAAAGAGCGGCTCCAAGGTGCTGCTGGCCGACTTTCACATGACTTCGGGGGTGGCCGCCTTCCTGTTGCGCATCAACCATCCCTACAGCGTGCTCGACGCGCTCAAACACTCCGGGCAGCTCGATCCCTCGCTGTGGGGGTCGCTGGTGGGCAGCCGCGAGGGGCTCGACGTGTTGTCGGCGCCCGAGCGCCCCGAGCCGGCCCCCATCGAGCCCTATCCGGTGCAGGAAGTGCTCGAGTACGCCCGCTCGGTCTATGAGTATGTGCTGGTCGATCTGGGCAGCGTCTGCGACAGCATCGCGATGGCGACGCTGACCGTGGCGGACGAGATTTTCATGGTCTGCAGTTGCGAGATGCCCTCGCTGTTCATGATGCGGCGCACCTTGCCGCTGCTCGAGGAGATGGGGCACAGCCGCGACCATATCCACGTGCTGGTCAACCGCGTCAGCCGCCGCAGCGACCTGGCGACCGGCGACATGGAGAAGATTTTCCGGGCCAAGGTGCATACGACGTTTCCGGTCGACACCGGAGCGGTGATGCACGCGCTGCGCGAGGGCCAGGCGGTGGCCGAGGGCAGCGATCTGGGCAAGTCGATCGCGCGCTTTTCCGAAGAGATCGCCGGCGCCCAGGCCAGCGAGTCGAAGGCATTTGGAATCGGGGTGATCAAAGAGCTGTTGAGCGGTATCTGAGTGGGGCGGGCGGCCTGCGCGGGGAGCAAGGGCGACTGCAGGCCGGGGTGACGGCGACCGCAGGCCGCAGCGACGCCGACCTCAGGTCGGCGCTGCCGGCCGGAGGCCCGCGCCACCGGGCGATGTTCGGGAGCGGACAGGCTTGCGGGGCCGCTTACCAAAGGTTCGCGCCAGGCCGGCCGATAAGAAAAGGGGAAAAGTTCCCAGCAGGGAGGATTCATGACGCCGACCGAAACAACCGCGATCAGCCCGGTGCGCCCGTGGGAGCAGCGTGCGACCGCGGGCGGCACGCGGCCGCCGCGCCCGCTCAGCAAGCAGTATCAGGACCTCAAGTTCACGCTGCACCGCAAGCTGCTCGACAAGATCAACCTCGACGCGCTGGCCTCGATCGAGACCCAGCAGTTGCGCAACGAGGTGCGCCAGGCGCTGACCGCGCTGGTCGATTCCGAGCAGACGCTGCTGAGCGCGGTCGAGCGCAACCAGATCGTCGCCGAGGTGCTCGACGAGGTTTTCGGTCTGGGGCCGCTCGAGCCGCTGCTGCAGGATCCGACCATCTCCGACATTCTGGTCAACGGCCACCACCAGGTCTACGTCGAACGCCGCGGCCATCTCGAGCTGACCTCGGTGACGTTCAAGGACGATAACCACCTGCTGCGCATCATCGACAAGATCGTCTCGCAGGTCGGCCGGCGCGTCGATGAATCTTCGCCGATGGTCGACGCGCGATTGACCGACGGCTCGCGCGTCAATGCGATCATTCCGCCGCTGGCGGTCGACGGGCCGCTGGTGTCGATCCGCCGTTTCGGCACCGACAAGCTGATGCCGCAAGACCTGGTGGAAAAGCAGTCGATGACGCAGGGCATGCTCGAACTGCTGCAGGGCGCGGTGAAGGCGCGGCTCAACGTGGTGGTGTCGGGCGGCACCGGCTCGGGCAAAACGACCCTGCTCAACGGGCTGTCGGCGTTCATCTCGCCCAAAGAGCGGGTAGTCACGATCGAGGACGCCGCCGAGCTGCAGCTCAAGCAGCCGCACCTGGCGCGGCTGGAGACCCGTCCGCCCAACATGGAAGGCGGCGGCGCGGTGCGGCAGCGCGAGCTGCTGATCAACGCGCTGCGCATGCGTCCGGACCGCATCATCGTCGGGGAGTGCCGCGCCGAGGAGGCGCTCGACATGTTGCAGGCGATGAACACCGGCCACGACGGTTCGATGACCACCGTCCACGCCAACTCGCCGCGCGACGTGATCAGCCGCCTGGAGGTGATGGTGACGATGGCCAACTCGAACCTGAACCTGGTTTCGATCCGCCACCAGATCTCCTCGGCGATCGATCTGATCGTGCAGACCTCGCGGTTGAGCGACGGCACCCGCAAGGTGATGGCGATCACCGAAGTCGGCGGCATGGAAGGCGAGACGGTCACCCTGCAGGACTTGTTCGTGTTCGAAAAGCGCGGCATCTCGCGCGAGGGCAACGTGCAGGGGCGCTTTGCGGCGACCGGCATTCGGCCGCGCTTTTCTGAGCGCATGCAGGCCGCCGGCATCACGCTTTCCGGCGAGCTGTTTGAAACCGTGGTGGAGGTGCAGTAGATGCGCCGTGAGCCGTCCGCGAGAGTCTGCGTCAAACGCCGCATTGTCATGGACTGGAGGGTAAGGATCGACATGTCGGTGCGAGATACGGCATCGATCGAGAGCCGAATCCGCCAACTCGCAATGCGCCAGTCTGCGATGCGCCCCGCTGCTACCGGCCGAATCGAGGAGCGGCCCGCCGGCGTGCCGGGGCGTTCGGTCGGAACGGAGGCGAGCACGTGACCCTGTTGCTGATCATCTTCGTGGTGACGATGGCGTTGTCGGGCATCACCTACCTGGTGGCGACCCGCAAGCTCGAGGAGCGCGACACGGCCAAGGTGCACGACCGTCTGGTCGGCAAGACGCAGCCGGCCGAAAGCGGGGCACAGGCCACGCCATTGTTTCTGCTCGACAGCGAGCGGCACAAGAGCCTCCTGGCGAAGCTGTTGACCGCGCTCAACGCCGACCGCGGCCTGCAGGAGCTGATCGAACAGGCGGGCCTTGGCTGGGCCCCCGGGCAGGTCGTGCTGGCCTCGCTGGGGCTGGGGCTGGTGGCCTTCAACGTCGTCTGGTATATGTTCCTGCCGTTCCGCGAACTGGCGTTTGTGTTGGGTCCGGGGGCGATGTTGTTGCCGCTGGCGTTCCTGCGCTGGAAGCGTACGCGGCGCATCCGTGCGTTTGAAGCGCAGTTCCCCGATTCGCTGCAGTTCATTGCCCGCGCCATGCGCGCCGGCCATGCCTTTTCGGTGTCGCTCGAAATGCTGCACAAAGAGTTTCCCGATCCGTTGGGCGGCGAGTTCCGGCGTGCTTTCGAAGAGCAGAACCTGGGCTTGCCGATCGACGTGGCGCTCGAAAAGCTCGCCAAGCGCCTGCCGCTGATGGATACGCAGTTCTTCGTCGCCGCCGTGGTGCTGCAGAAGCGCACCGGCGGCAACCTGGCCGAGATTCTCGACAATCTGTCGAAGCTGATCCGCGAGCGCTTCAAACTGCGCGGAGAGATCCGCACGATCAGCGCGCAGGGCCGCATGTCGAGCATGGTGCTGACGGCGATTCCGGTGGTGGTGGCGACGATGCTCTACTTCGTGAACCGCCCCCACATGATGTTCTTCGTGGAAAACGAATGGGGCCGTCTGATGGCGATGCTGGCGCTGGCGTTTGTGGTGGCCGGATTTTTGATCATGAGCCGTATCGTCAAGATCGAGGTTTAGTTGCCGGGAAAATACAGTTGCGAGCCGCCGCGGCAATGCCTGGTTCGAGCGGCCATTCCACCAACACCCACTCGGAGCCGCAAGCGTGAGCTTACGCGCAGCGGCACGGCCAGACGATGGCGCCCGCCGTCAGGCGGTGCGGCTTGGGCGAGTGCACCGCGCGGGCTGACACCCGCGGCTCCGAGTAGTGCTTCGGACATCCCCGCCGCGGGCCGTGCCGACCCTTGGCTTCAGAGCTCGATTCGGGCAACGCGGCTCGGCCGCGGCACCGGCCAGACCCGCCAACAGGCGCGCGTCCGTCCGCGGCGGTTGCTTTCCCCCCTTCCGACTGGGGTTTCGCCATGGTAATGCTGCTGTCGATTCTGGTCTTTGTTACCACTACCGCCGGGCTCTACTTCCTGGGGATGCGTTTTTGGGCCAGTCCCAAATCGGTGGTCGAGCGCGTTGTGGGTGAGTACACCGCCCAGGGGAAGATGCCCTCGCACCCCAGCCTGGCTTTCCACGACATTCTCACTAAGCTGGGCAACCTGGTACCGGCGTCGGCCGCCGATCTGTCGACGGTTCAAAAACGCCTCTACCAGGCGGGCTTCCGCTCGCCGACCGCCTACAAGGTCTTCTACGGCATCAAGGCCCTGACGACAGTCATCGTGCCGCTGCTGGCGTGGCTGGTGACGGCGCAGGCGGGGATGGTGGGTGACAACCGCATGGTTTTGCTGCTGGGCGCGGCGGGGCTGGGATTCATGGGGCCCAACGAAGCGCTCAATCACCTGATCAAGCGCCGCAAGAGGCGCGTCGAACGGGCGCTGCCGAATGCGCTCGACCTGTTGGTGGTGTGCGTCGAGTCGGGGCTGGGCCTCGACCAGGCCATCACGCAGGTGAGCCGCGAAATGCAGAAGAGCGGCCCCGAGATCTCGAACGAGCTGGCGATCACCAACCTCGAGATGCGTCACGGCAAGCGCCGCGCCGAAGCGCTGCGCAATCTGGGCGAGCGCACCGGCGTCGACGACATGAAGAAGCTCGTCAGCACGCTGATTCAAGCCGACCGCTTCGGCACCTCGATCGCGCTCACGCTGCGCACGCATTCGGAGTTCATGCGCGTCACGGCGCGGCAGCGCGCCGAGGAGAAAGCGGCCAAGATCGGCATCAAGCTGGTGTTTCCGATATTTTTCTGTATCCTGCCGTCGCTGTTCGTGGTGACGGTGGGTCCTGTCGTCGTCAAGATCTTCGTCGAGCTGATCCCGATGATGACGCAATAGCCACGCTCTGTGGACCAACCCAAAGGACTTAGGAGGAACGGATGGAAGGCGATATGGTTCGAATTATCTGCGGGGTGCTCGCGGTGGCCCTGCTGGCGTTGATTATCATGCGCCGCAAGAAGCGACAAGCCGAGTAGGGCGGGGAACCTGCCGTGGTGCCGGAAGGGGACGGTCGGAAGGGACAGTCACCGGGTTTCGCGCCGCGGCGAGTCCGGTGAGTCTCTGAAATATCGAAGCGCGAAACGCGGTGTGACTGTCCCTACGGAGTGGGTGGTGGGTGCGGGCGCGGCCCACCAGCTTGCGAGGCGGTTCGGCCCGCTGGCTTAAGCCGGATGCATTGGCTGGGTGCGCTTCGCCCCCGAGCTTGGTGCCGCTTGGGCCTGCTGGCTTACGCCTGCGGCTCTGTTTTCGCGGGTATTACTTCGGTGGTGACGGGCTCTCTGCGCTGCGGACGGTTGCCGCCGCGGGTCCCGTGGTACGCTGGTTGGCCGGAAGCCATGCGTAACACGATTGTTCCCACCTTGTTTTCGACTCTTCTGCTGCTCGCCGGTTCTTGCCTGTTCGCTCAGGACCGCCCCAACGTTTTGTGGATTACCGCCGAAGACCACGGCCCGCACATGGGCTGCTACGGCGATAGCTACGCCACCACGCCGGTCCTCGACGCGCTGGCCGCCAAGGGGATGATCTACCGCTACGCGTGGTCGACGGCGCCGGTCTGCGCGCCGGCCCGCACCGCGTTGATTTCCGGAATTTACCCGCCCTCGACCGGCTCGCAGCACATGCGCTCGATGGTGCGGCTGCCGGCGTCGATGAAAATGTACCCGCAGTTCCTGCGCGAGGCGGGCTATTACTGCAGCAACAATCCCAAGGAGGATTACAACCTCGAAAAACCGGGCCAGGTGTGGGACGAATCCTCGACCAAGGCGCACTGGCGCCATCGCAAACCGGGGCAGCCCTTTTTCGCGATCTTCAACCTCCACGAGAGCCACGAGAGCCAGATCCGGACGCGGCCGCACAAGTTCGTGCACGATCCGGCGAAGGTGCGCGTACCTGCCTATCAGCCCGACACACCCGAAGTGCGGCTCGACTGGGCGCAGTATTACGACAACATCACCACGGTCGATACGCGGGCCGGCGAGGTGCTGAAAGAACTCGAGGCCGACGGGCTTGCCGACGACACGATCGTGTTCTACTACGCCGATCATGGCTCGGGCATGCCGCGCAGCAAGCGCTGGCCTTACAACTCCGGCTTGCAAGTGCCGCTGATCGTCTATTTCCCGAAGAAATGGCAGTCGCTGGCGCCGCCGGAATATCGCCCCGGCGGGGAGAGCTTTCGCCTGGTCGGCTTCATCGACCTCGCCCCGACGCTGCTGAGCCTGTGCGGCATCGAGCCGCCGCGCTACATGCAAGGGCGGGCGTTCGCCGGCCGCTACATCGCGCCCGAGCCCGAATATCAATTCGGATTTCGCGGCCGCATGGACGAGCGCTACGACATGGTGCGGTCGTTGCGCGACGAGCGTTATATCTACATCCGCAACTACATGCCCCACCGCATCTACGGGCAGTTCATCGATTACATGTTTCAGACGCCGACGACACGCATCTGGAAGGCGCTGTTCGACCAGGGCCAACTCGACCCCTACCAGGAGACGTTCTGGAACGAAAAGCGGTCCGAAGAGCTGTACGATCTGATCGAGGATCCCGACGAGGTTGACAACCGCATCGAGCAGCCGGCGATGCGGCAGGTGGCGGCTCGCATGCGCGCGGCGCTGCGCGAGTGGCAGGTGAAAATTCGCGATGTCGGCTTTCTGCCCGAGGGCGAAATTCATAGCCGCGCCGGCGACGGCGCGCCCTACGATATGGGGCACGACGACTACCGCTATCCGCTCGAAGACGTGATGCGCATGGCCGAGGCCGCCTCGTCCGAGCACTGGCAGGAAACCGCCGAGCGCCTCCGCGAGGGCTTTCACGACCGCGACAGCGCGGTGCGCTATTGGGCGGCGGTGGGAGCGCTGGCGCGCAAGGAAGACGGCGTGAGCGCCTACCATCGCGAGCTGAACGAAGCGCTGACCGATGAATCGCCCTACGTTCGCATCGCCGCCGCCGAAGCCCTGGGGCGCTACGGGAAGCCGCCCGAAGTGCGGCGGGCGCTGGCCGTTTTGATGCAGCTCGCACCGCTGGGCAAAAACAGCGTCTACGTCTCGATGCCCGCGCTCAACGCCATCGACTATATGGACGATCGGGCGCTGCCGGCGAAAGACCAGATCGCGGCGCTTCCCAAACAGGACCCCAGCGTGCCTGAGCGGATGACGACCTATGTGACGCGGCTGATCGAGAAGACGTTGGCGGATTTGGAATAGGCCAGACCGGGCGTCTGTAGCGGCGGTTATCCGGCGATCGGCCCGAGGGGGCGGGTTTTACGGATGGCTTCCGCCCTGGGTGCCCAAAGCAATCAAGCCTTGGAAGGGCGACCCATCCGTTTGCGTGCAGGAATACAGCGCGCTTGCATACACCCACGCGAAACGAGGGGGTGTTGGTCCAACCAACGAGGCGCTTCCCGTGCCGCCCCTTCCAGGGCTCCTCATCATGGGTACGGTTTTCCCACGGCTGAAGCCGGTGGGCTATTAGATGGTTTCGCCCCGCTGGGGCGACTGCCTCGGCTCACCCGTGGCCTCCGTTGGCTGACGCCCCCGCGACTCTGGGCTGACGCCTCCGGCCCTGTGGGCTGACCCCGCCCGTCTGGGCCGACGCCCTCCTATTCCCGTAAACTGAGCGCCGCAATGCCGCGCTAGCGGGCGGCGTGCAGCGGATCGGGCCAGCGAATTTCCACGCCTTGCGCGGTGATTTCTTTTTGAAAGGCCGCAAGCTGCTTTTCGGCGTTACGAACCTGGCGGGGGCGTTGTTTCTCGCGCAGGCAGTAGGCGGCCAGCAGGCCCGCCGACTCGCCGATGTTCCATTCGACCGGGTGCAGCCGGTAACAGCCGTTGGTGATGTGGGTGACGCCGAGATTTTTGCAGGCCGGCAACAAATTCTCGACGCGTTTGGGAATCAGCGCGCCGAGGGGAATCTCGAAGGGCAGGGAACTGATGTCGATGTAGTTGTCTCCGCCGGTCGAGGGATGCAGGTCGATGCGATAGCTTCCGATGCCGACCGAATCGGGAAACGATTCGCAGCGAATTTCGCCGCGCGGCAGACCGGTTTCTTTCGCGCGCTGTTCGAGGCCGACGTGCTGCTCGAGCACGGTGAACTCGGCCTGGATGCGGCGCGATTCGCGGATGTAGGGGCGCTTGGCGAGGCCGTCGGAGGTTCCGGCGAGATCGGGCCGCAGGCGCAGGCCTTTCCAGCCCTGGCCGCCGTCGGGGCGCGGCGCTTCGGTTTGCATCCAGTAGAACAGCGCCAGGCTCAACTGGCGCGCGCGGTCGAGATGATGCTGCGCCTGCCGCTCGTCGACCTCGATGATGTTGCCGAGCCAGTAGTCGTTCTGCGGCCAGTTCACCAGGCTGGTGCTGCCGGGAAAGGCGCCGGCGGTGAAATTGCGGTCGTAGATCAGGCGGCGGTAGACCCACAGGCCGCCTTCGGCCGCGGTCGCCGCGCGCGGGTCGAAGCGCTGCTCGCGCGGCTCGAGCGTGATGGGGTGTGTCGTGGTCCAGCTCAGCAGCTTACCCGGCCAGGCGGGATGCAGATCGGGGGTGTAGTCGCGCCATTCGTCGTAGCCGGCGGGCTTGTCCATCGTGAAATCGGCGCCGTCGACGTACTCCATCACGAAACACCAGGTGATGGACTGCATGTTGGCGGGCTCGGCTTGCGACTTGGCGTGCATCTCGCCGGTGAGGGACTGCGCTTCGGCGCCGCTGACGTATTCGGTTTTGGTCATCGGCAGCAGGTCGCCGGTTTCGGTGGCGTCGAGAAAATAGGCGGCGGTGATGTCGCGCTCTTCGCCGCTGCGCAGGTCGCGCAGGCGCAGCGATTCGACGGCGTCGCCGCGCGTGGTGGCGCTCACCGGCTTGTGCTCTCGCAAGATCGTCAGCCGCCCCGAGCTGACATAGGGCGCCATCATTTCCTCGAGCACGGCCACGCCGACGCGGGGCTCGTGGCAGATGCGCGAGACCGAGCAGGCGCCGGGGTTGAGGTTGGGGCGCTTGAGCTCCTCGGCGACGAGCGGGTAGTGCTGGCGATAGTAGTCACGGATCAGGCGGCGGTATTCGAAGTACGAAGCCGGCGCGCCAAACTGCTCGATCCAGGCGTGCTCGTCGGGTGGCACCATCTGTTGCGTGAGTTGGCCGCCGATCCAGTCGCTCTCTTCGGTGAGAATGACCCGCACGCCGTTGCGCGCCAAGGCCAGAGCGGCGGCGCAACCGCCGACGCTCGCGCCGGCCACGACGACATCGGCGGCGATCTCGCGTCCCAGCACGAGGCGCGGCGCGGCCAGACAACCCAGGCCCGCGAGTGTGGTTTGAACGAAATGTCTGCGATGCATTCAAGACTCCAACGGCGTGGGATGCGGCTCATGGGTGAGCCGATCGACCCGAGCGGTGCGTGAAGCCTCGCCATCGCACAGCGTTCGCGAAGCTTTTCGCGTGGTGAGGATTCGCCTGCCGCTCGACCATTATCAGGGGTATCGAATCACGCGCTCAACCCTCGCATGCGCCATCGCAAGCGCAATCGGCCGGGGGTGCGGCCGCGCCGTCGCGGCTGGCCGATATCGCGCACGCCCGTGGTGGATAGCGTGCAGGCGGTGGCGGCCCGCGAACCGCGCGAGATCCGCGCATGGCCTCTAAACCACTGAAAAATGCGGGTTTTCGTGGTTTGCGCTGCGAATGGCCCGGTGCTTGCACTCTTTGGCAGTGCGCCCGGAAGCAACGGAGGAGGAGGCCATCATGAAGAAACTTGCAGGACTGGGGTGTTTGGCTTTATTGCTGTGTTTGCCGCTGCAGGCTGGGCATCGCCGCTCGCACCATCGCGGCGAAGTGTTCGTGCCGGCCTACGTGGAGATCCAGGTGGGAACGCCTTACGGCGGCGGCGTGTTCGTGCGCGGTTTTCGCGCCACTCCCTATCAGCAGTACCGACGCGCGGAGCGGCGTCACTACCGGCGCGAGCGGCGTGGGTTCGTGAGGTTCCAACACCGCCGTTACTTCAAGGCGCACCGGCACTATCACTACGATGGGCGCTGCCCCTATTGACGCGCCGTGGTTTGGGTTGGGGAATGCTTGCAGGGAGTCGCTGGTAACCCAGGGGGCGGCCGCGGCCGGGTAGATTGGTTCGAGTGGGTGTTCACGTCATGTAGATCCACTCGGATCGAGATGCCCGGCCGCGGCCGTTTTGTGTTTTGGAGTTGGTTGGGGGATCTCCGGTCCGGGGTGTGGCCGAGCAGAATGTGGGCGACGGGTCGTGTGGTTGGCGGTGCGCCGTTCTACGGAGTTGCTGGCTTCTGGCGGCCCGCGGGCTTCCGCCCGCGGCTCTGTGTCGCGGTTTGTGGCTCTTGTGCCACGTTGTCGCAAAGGGTCGTGGGTGTTGCAGGCTGTTTGCACAGGCCGGAGGCCTGCGCCACTGGTTAGGTTTCGTAGGCTTTGAGGATGGCGCTGTTGTCGGCGGCGCCGTAGCCGGCGGCTTCGGCGGATTCGAGCAGAGTTTGGTGGACTTTGCTGAGCGGGAGTTTCGCTCCGCAGCTTGCTCCGGCGGCCAGGATCAGGCGCACGTCTTTGAGGTGTTGCGAGAGGCGGGCCTCGGGTTCGAAATTACCTTGGAGCATCTTCCGGCCCTTGACGTCCATCACTTTGGAGTAGGCCGGGCCGGCTTGGAGGATCTCGAGGGCTTGCTCGGGTTGGAGGCCGTAGCGGGTTGCGAACGAGAGGGCTTCGGCCAGCACGGCGCGGTTGAGTCCCAGGGCCAGGTTGAGCACGAGCTTCATGCGCGATCCGCTGCCGCAGGGCCCGAGATAAAACGTGCGGCGCGAGAAGCTTGAAAGCAGGTCGGCGCATTGCTCGTAGGCTTGCGGATCGCCGCCCACCATGACGATTCCTTCGCCGGCTTCTACCTGGCGGCTCGAACCGCCGACGGTGGCGTCGAGGTAGAAAACCTGGCGCGCGGCGAGACGGTGTCCGACGGCTTCGACCGCTTCGGGGTCGCCGGTGGTGGTGTCGATGACGATCGTACCGGGCTGCAGTTTGGGCTCGATTTCGTCGAGCACGCGCCTGACGATGTCGGAGTTGGGCAGGCTCAACACCGTGCGATGGCAGGTGGCGGCCACCTCGGCGGCGTCGGCGGCGCAAGCGCCGCCCAGCGAGAGCAGCGCCTGGCGGCGGTCGGCGCTGAGGTCGAAGCCCAATACGGAGTGTCCCGCGTCCATCAAGCGGCGCGCGAGAGCGCTGCCCAGCAAACCCAATCCGATCAATCCGACTTGTTGCGATGTCACGCTTTTAGTTTCTCACCAACGCGCGCGACGTTTCGCGGCAGAGCGATTTCGGATCAGGGCGGTCTTCCATCAGCTTCGCGTCAGCGCGGCCACACTCGAAACTCTATTCGTTGCGCAGAGCGATGACGGGGTCGATGCGGGTCACCCGCCGCGCGGGAAGATAACACGCCAGCGCCGCGACGCTCGCCAACACAACGAGCACCGCGCCGAAGGTGAGCGCGTCGTTGGGATGAACCCCGAACAGCAGGCTGCTCAGCGCCCGCGAGACGAGTGCCGCCCCGGCTAGGCCGATGGCAAGCCCTCCGGCCGCCAGCCCGAGCCCTTGCTTCACAACGGCTCCGACCACACGTCCCGCGGGAGCGCCGAGCGCCATGCGAATGCCAAACTCCTGGGTGCGCTGCGCCACCGAGTAGCCGAGCACTCCATAGATGCCGATAGCGGCCAGCAGCAGCGCCGCCGCCGAGAACAGGCTCAGCAGCCAGGTTTGAAAACGCCGCTGTGCGAGCGAGGCTCCCAACAAGCGGTCGAGCGAGGCCACGCCGTAGACCGGCAGGCGCGGGTCGACGCTTTGCACGGCGGCGCGAAGGGTTGCCGCCATCGAGGTTGGGTCGCCGCTGACACGCACGGCAATTTGCATGCCGCGGTCGGTCCCCTGCTGAAACGGGCGGAAGATCTGCGGGATCGGCTCGTCCTCCAGGCTGCGGCGGTGCATGTCGCCCACCACGCCGGCGACGGTGAGCCACGGCGCCGGCGATTCGGGCGCGCCGAGCTTGACGCGTTTGCCAAGCGGGTCCTCATTAGGCCAGTAGCGGCGGGCCATGGCCTCGTTGATGACGGCGACCGGAGCGGCGCTGGCGTTGTCATCCGCGGTGAACAACCGGCCGCGCACCAACGGCACGTGCATGGTTTCGAAAAAGTTCCCGTTGACGTTCTCCTCGCGGACCTGCCCTCGGCCGTTGCCTTGGGGCTGCCCTTCGATGGTCAGCGCGTTTTCGATGTTGATTCCAATGAAGAAGTCGCTGATCGCGCCGGCGTTGACCACGCCGGGTTGAGCGCGGATCTGGCGCAAAACTTCGTCGAACAACACGATGCGCCGCTCGGGCGTCTCGGTGCGGGGCGACGAGACCGACAGCAGCAGCACATTTTCAGGATCGTAGCCGGGGTCGACCTTTTGCACCTGGCGCAAGCTGCGAATCAGCAGCCCGGCGCCGCTGAGCAGCAGCACGGCCACGGCGAACTCGGCCACGACCAGCGCCGAAAGCATGCGGCGCGCCGGCAGGCCACCGCCGCCGCCGGTGGTGCGTCCGGTACCGCCGCGCAGCGCCTCGGCCGGGGAGGTTTGGGAAATACGCAACGCGGGCGCCAACCCGAACAAAACGCCGACCCCGATCGAAACCGCCGCCGTAAACAGCAGCACATGCCAGTCGAGGTTGGCTTCGTCGAGCCGTGGAATGCTGCCCGGTCCCATCGATTTCACCAGCTCGACGCTTAATTGGGCGAAGACCAGGCCCAGCAGACCGGCGAGGGAAGCCAGCACGGTGCTTTCGACGAGCAATTGGCGGATAAGCCGCGGCCGGCTGGCTCCGAGGGCAGTCCGCAGGGCGATCTCGCGGCTGCGCCCGGAACTGCGGGCCAACAGCAGATTCGCCACGTTGAAGCAGGCGATCAGCAGCACGCAGCCGACCGCGGCGAACAACACCAGCAGCGTGACGGGCGTCTGTTCGCCGGTCATCTGGTCGAGCAGCGGCACGGCGCGAAACTCGATGCCGCGGTTTTCCTTGGGATAGCTCGCCGCCAGGCGGCTACTGACGGCGCTCAACTCGGTGCGGGCCTGCTGCACGCTGACGCCGTCGCGGAGCCGGGCGATCACCAGCCAGTCGTTTTCGTCGCGCTGCGCGAGGCGCGAATCCCAACTCGGCAGGATGGTCGAGGGAAACCAGAACTGGGCGTGCTTGTCGGGGAACGCGAAATCGGCGGGCATCACGCCGACGATCGTCGCCGCCGCGCCGTCGATCTCGATGGTCTGGTGGACGACGTCGAGCGCGCCGCCGAACTGCCGCTGCCACAACCCGAAGCTCAATACCACCAGCCGCTCGCGGCGCTGCTCCTCGTCGGCGGTGTAGGTTCTGCCGATGGCCGGGGCGACGCCCAGCAGCGGGAACAGATTGGCGGAAGCCGCCGCGGCCGAGACCCGTGTCGCTTCCATCCCGCCCGTCAGGTTCGTCGAGACCGGGTCGGCGATGGCGACATCCTCGAACGAGCGGCTTTCGCGCGAGATATCCTCTACGTTCAGCGTCGAGGTGCGATCCTCGTGGACGCCGACCGCGGGGAAGGCGGTCCACAACGTGACCAGGCGGCCGGGATCGCGGAACGGCAGCGGGCGCAGCAATACGGCGTTGAGAACGCTGAACATGGCCGTGTTGGCGCCGATTCCCAGCGCCAGCGTCAGGGCGACCACCAGGGTGAACGTCCAGTTCGCCTTCAGACGGCGCAACGCGTAGTGAATGTCCTGCCAGAAAACGGCCATGAGGGTACTCCCGGGAAATGCTTCCAGAGCTTAGGGGCAATCGGAGGGCCAGACCGGCTCCCCGGCTATCTCACACAAACCACGGGGCCAGCCGGGCCGGTCCCGTTCGCCCCTGGGACCATCGTTCCCAGGAATGGGATGCGAGGGCGGGGAGTTGAAGCGATTCCGCAAAGGCTCTCCGTCTTCCATTTTCTCCCTCTATGTGTAAAAATTGAAATCGCCTTTCATTCAGGAATCAGGGCCGCTGAGCGCGGGCTGTCCGAAACAGGCAGTGAGGCCCGGCAGCGGCGCCGCGCGGGGACAGTCAGCGCGTTTCGCCTCCCGAGTTTTCCATCGTATTCAGGATCCGCGTGGCGCGAAACGCGGTCCCCTTCCAGCAGAGAGCCCATCCAGACATGAAACCGACGCGCAGAGAGCTGCTGATGCTGATGGCGGCAGCGAGCGGATGCGGCCACCAGGCCGATCCAACCAGCGAGAACAGCGCGGGGGCCGCAGCCGCGCAGCAGGCCTTTCGCCTGGCCGTGTGCAGCGAGACTTTTCAACTAGAGGACTTCGCCGAGATCTGCCGCGCGACCTTGCGGACGGGATATAGCGGCCTCGAGATCGCGCCCTTCAGCCTTTCGGAGGACCCCGGCGCGATTCCGGCGGCGCAGCGCAAGCAGTACCGCGACACGATGCAGTCGGAGGGCGTCGCCTACGTCGGCCTGCACAGCCTGCTGACCGTGCCGCGCGGCGAGCTGCACATCACCACGCCCGACGCCGCCGTGCGCAAGCGGAGTTGGGAGTATTTCCGGAAGCTGATCGACCTGTGCGCGGACCTGGGCGAGAACACGGTGATGGTGCTTGGCTCGAGCAAACAGCGCGAGGCCACCGCCGGGTCCACGGTGGAGGACGCCGTGAAGCGCTTGCAGGAAGGGCTCGCCGAGGTCGGCCCGCAGGCGCAGGAGCGCGGCGTTCTGATTCTGCTCGAGCCGCTGGCCCCGCACCTTTGCAACGTGGTGACGAACCTCGAACAGGCCACGGCGATCGTCGAAGCGATCGGCCAGCCGTCGGTGCAGACGATGTTCGACGTTCACAACACGGCGGCGGAGACGCTGCCGGTGGGTGAGTTGCTGCGGCGCTATATAGCCCACATTCGCCACGTACACATCAACGAGATGGACGGGCGGCGCCCCGGCACCGGATCCTACGACTACGCCGCTTTGCTCCAGGCGCTGCGCGACGTTTCCTACGACGGCTGGCTGTCGCTCGAGGTATTTCACTTTGAGCCCAGCGGCGAGGAAGTGGCTCGCGCGTCGGCCGAGTATCTCCGCCGTATCGAAAGTGGGGAACCCAAGAAGACAGAGCCGCGGGCGTGAGCCGGCGGGCCGAAGCGGCACCCAGGTTGCGCCGCCGGATCGGTAAGGCCGTCGCGGCGTTGGCGTTCTGGTAGTTCACCCACCGCCTTGGCTTGGGTGGGGCTTCGGCCCGCCGGCTTACGCCTGCGGCTCTGTTGTGGGGGGCGCGATTTTGGGGCCTGCGTTCTTGCCGCTCAACCTGTTAACCTCGTGGGTCTCGGGGTAGCTCTTGCGGCGATCGGTCCCGTTCGCCGCCGGGCGCGGTCCCGCGCCCCCATCCACGATGAAAGTCACTCTGCGCGAACTGTTTCACTCGACCCTCGAACGGCTGGCGCTCGAACCGGTGATGCGGTCGAAGGTCACCTGCTCCAACCGCGTGCTCGCGGTAGGGGGCGAGCGCATCGAGCTGGAGCCGTTCAAGAAGATTCTGGTGGTGGCGATTGGCAAGGGGGCTGTCCCAATGGCCGATGCGCTGGGCCAGATCGTCGCTCCCGACGTGATTTCGGGCGTGGTCGTCTCGCCCCTGCCACCCGAGCGCACGCTGCGCCACTTCATGGCCTACCGGGGCGGGCACCCGTATCCCGACATGTCGAGCTTCTTCGCGGCCAGTGTGGTCCAGGAACTGCTCGAGGACCTCAAGCCTTACTACCTGGTCGTCTATCTGCTTTCGGGCGGCGGCTCGGCGCTTTGCGAAAAGCCGGTGTCGAGCGATATCGCGCTCGACGAAACACGCGCGCTCTACCGGCTGCTGGTGACTTGTGGCGCCAATATCGTCGAGATGAACGTGCTGCGCAAGCACCTGTCGGCGATCAAGGGCGGGCGGCTGGCCGAAAGGGCGCATCCGGCGCGGCAGATCACGCTGTACGTGTCCGACGTGCCCGCCGATCAGCCGTCGACGGTGGCGTCGGGGCCGACCATGCCCGACGAATCGACCGCCGAAGACTGCTACGAGATCGCCGACCGCTACGACCTGGTGCGGCGCCTGCCGCCGACGATTCGCAGCATGTTCGAGCGGCGCACGATCCCCGAGACGCCCAAACCCGGCGGCGAGGCGTTTTCGAACAGCTCGTGGCATTGCCTGCTCGACAACCAGGCGGCGCTCGATGAGCTGGAGGCGGGGGCGCGCGCGCTGCGCTGGCACGTCGAGGTCGATTTGTCGGTCGACGACTGGCCGCTGGCCAAGGCGGCGAACCACCTGCTGCGGCGGCTGGAGCGCATGCGCAAGGACAACCCCGGCCGCACGGTCGCGCTGCTGACCGGCGGCGAGTTGAGCAGCCCTGTGGTGGGCAACGGCCTGGGCGGGCGCAACCAGGCTTTCGTGCTCGATTGCGTGCCAAAGATCGCGGGCAAGGACATGGCCGTGCTCAGCGCCGGCACCGACGGCATCGACGGCAATTCGCCGGCGGCCGGAGCCGTGGCCGATTCGGCAACCCTCGATCGCGCCCGCGAGTCCGGACTCAACCCCGAAGACTTCCAGCGGCGCTCGGACTCGTTCGGGTTCTTCGACCGGCTGGGCGACACCTTGATGACGGGCCCTACCGGCAACAATGTCCGCGACATGCGGATGCTGGTGGCGTGGTAGATCGGCGCGCGCGGCGCTCACCCAACAAGACCTGACCCTAGTACCCACAGAAAATCCCCGCCTCTGCCACCGGACCATCTCGCGGATGCTACGGCAAGTGTGAGGTTTGATACTGTCAGGGTTTGCTGCCCGGCAGCTGATCCGAGGGTCCCTATCGCCCACCCGGGCCCCCTGAAATCAACGCGTTAGTCGACCTTTTGTAGCCGATACGTTCTGTTTAATTACGTACAGGACGTTCATGACTTCGCTACGTTACCGGGGGAGAACTAGTGTGATAACCCTAGCGGTGTTAACCAAGATCCCGTGGAGAGATTAGAACAAATGAGTTAGTATTGTGCTAAGCGTTTATCCTGACTGGTACGCCGAGGGTAATCGCTGAGTGCCGGTGGCGGCGTGATTCGGGCGCGTGGCTACCTGCGAGGGGGAAAGTCTTTGACGAGGCGTTACGGGCGGAGTGTCTTCGCGCTGCTGTTGCCGATTTTGCTGGCATCGGTTGTGGCGCGGGCCGACACGATCACGCCCTTATTTTTCGACAGTTTCGACGCCGAGGCGCCCGACGTGCTCAACTCGTCGCTGGTGCACTGGAACGTAGCCAGAGGCGCGATCGACGTGTTGTCGGCGGGCAACGTTTGCGCCGCCGCCGGCGGTTTGTCGCAGTGTGTCGACCTCGACGGCACGGGCTCGTCCGCGGGCATGATCCAGAGCAAGGATCTTTTCGCTCTCGACCCGGGCATCTATCGGCTTAGCTTCGACCTGGCCGGCGCGAACCGGACCTGGACGGGGTCGGCGAGCAACACCGTGACGGTGTCGTTCGGGGAATACTTCTCCGAGGACTTCACGATGGCGCGCTACGACCCGTTCCAGACGATCAGCCGCGATATCAACGTGGGCAGCGCCGGTTTCGCGAACATCGTGTTCGACCACCACGGCGGCGACTGGATCGGGCTGCTGCTCGATAACGTTTCGCTGGCGAGTGTCGTGGTCGACGACCCCGGCGACGTCATCATCCCCGACGACCCCGACGTGATCCCGACGCCCGAACCGGGGACCTGGGAATTGATCTTGCCGGCGCTGGGACTGCTGGGATGGCGCTTCCGCAAGGGCAGCGCTTCTAGGTCCGGGTCGCGCGGCTGACGAGCGGCGCTCCCTCCTTCCCTCTTCGCGTTTTCCCACCCGAAACCACTGGCGGGGTACCTGCGCCGGCGGCTCCGGCCCTTCGTCTTTCCGCACACAAAACCCTGGAGTACGCCTCCCGGGTGAACAGTTGTTGTCGTCGACCACCTGGCGGGGATCAAGCTTCTCTTGTGGATCAGCGTTGCTTTGGGTGGCTCTGCGGCGTCGGGCGGCTCTGAGGGCGCGCCGCGCGGCTCGCAGTGGCCTGGGTTGAGATGGCGGTGGGGCCAATCCTGATACGATGCTACGATGCAGGGGCATCTGGGTGAGTTTTTCCTGTGACGATATGCGGTCTCCTCGGCGCACATCTGGCGCGGTCGGCTGCCTGCGAGCGGACGACTGGTGCTGTGCCGCCGTGGAGCCAGTAGGGTGTTGTTGGCGTGCTGCTCGCGCCGCCACAGGCGTGCGGTTCGTTAGGTTTAGGCCGTTGATACCATAGTCGCGGGCGGCCGCGCCTTTGCCGCCGCGGTGAAGCGGGAGCCAGAGCCGGGGGAGGAAGCCCGCGGGCGGCCGTTCCCGCGTGCGAGGTCTTGGGAATGGCCCTGCGCGGGCGGCAGTTGCCACGCTTTCGGGGCGCTTGGGCCCGCCGGCTTACGCCTGCGGCTGTGTTGTTGGGGAGGCGGCGGTTGGCGTCGGTTCGTCGGACGTGGGTGGGGTTGGGGATGTATCCTGTACGTCATTCCGCAATGAAGTGGCCGGCGTTGCCGGCTTTCGCCGTGGCGGTCATCTTTGTTGCCGGCGCGCCGCCGCGTTCCGGTGCTCAGCAGCAGAGCGGTGCGGCACGGCCGGCGCCCGCAGCGCAAACCAAAGGCGCCGAGAGCAGCAGCGCGCCGACCAGCGGCGGCCCGGGCGGGCAACCCAACGACACAGCAGGCGTGGTGGGTGAGGCAGGCGTGGCGGGTGAGGCAGCCGCGGAAGCTCCGGAGGCCTCGGCCGGGCGGACGAGCGGAGTTTCCGGCTCAGGGCAGCGCACTTCGCTCAACCTGCTGGGGCAGACCGATACGCGCTCGGGCGAGAGCCGCCGCAACGAGAACGTGCAGTTCAACCTCGTCGACAACAACGCGCTGAAGGAAATGAATATCCGCCTGGGGGCCACGGCGACGATCGTTCCCGAGTTCCAGGTCGATCGCGGCTATTTCGGGGCGGAATACGGCAGCCCGCCGACGCCGACGGTGCACGCGGTGGCGGGGCATGGCTCGGGCGTTCACGGCAACCTGCTTTGGGGCCACAACAACAGCGTCTTCAGCGCGCGTTCGTTTTTTCAGGTCGGCGGCGTGCGGCCGGCGCACGAGAACAACTATGGCGGGGCGCTGAGCCTGCCGCTGTGGCGGGGCGGCTTTCTATCGCTGGGCGGTTCGCAGAACAAGATTCGCGGCAGCGTCAACGGCAACGTGTTGATTCCGCTGCCGGAGGAACGCACGCCGCTGACGAATGATCCCGCGCTGCGGCCGATCGTCCAGAGCTTTCTCGACGCCTACCCGGCGGGGCCGCCGAATCGTCCCGATATCAACGAGCGGGCGCACAACACCAACAGCCTGCAAAGCATCAACACCGACAGCGCGCGGGGGCAACTCGACCAGCAGTTGGGCGACCGCGACCGGCTGATGTTTCGCTATACGTTCACGAGCCAGAACGTCGATGCGTTTCAGTTCGTAACCGGGCAGAATCCGGATACGGACACGAGGTCGCACGGCGCGCGGATCACCTGGAATCGCACCTGGTCGGCGAATACGATGGCCGAGTTTTCGGCGGGCTTCGATCGCCTGGGATCGCTGCTGCTGCCGGCGGCGGGCGCGGTGGGGCCGGTGAACCTCAGCGACACGCTGACGACCCTGGGGCCTTCGCCGATCATCCCGATCGACCGCGTGCAGAACCGCTTTCGCTATGCGGCGACGCTGCACCACCTGCGGGGCCGGCATTTTCTGACGGCGGGGTTTGCACTGACGCGGCTGCAATACAACGGCGAGGAACCCGACGGCGCGCGCGGCAATCTTTCGTTTCGCGACGATTTCGGCAACGACGCGATCACGAACCTGCGCCTGGGGCTGCCTTCGCAATTGAACAAGCTGGTGGGCACCACCTACCGCGCTTTTCGCAATTGGGATACGCAGTGGTTCGCGGGCGACCGCTGGCAGGCGACCAGCAACCTGACGCTGTCGCTGGGGCTGCGCTACGAGCCTTCGACGCGGCCGAACGATGTGACGGGCCGCAGCCAGTTGGCGTTCGATTCGGACCTGAACAACTGGGCGGGCTCGTTTGGCTTCGCGCAGCGGCTGCCGGGGCGTTGGGGCGTGCTGCGCGGGGCCTACGGGCTGGTCTACGGGCAGATCTTTCCGGTTACCTATGGGCAAGACAGACTGAACCCGCCCTACAGCCTGCGCGTGTCGCTGCAGGCGCCCGATCTCGCCGATCCGCTCGGCGGGCTCGATTTCGAGGATCTGGACCCCAACGGGCGGGCGAGCAAGGTGGAGGTCGGCCCCGATCTTTCGACGCCCTATTCGCATCAGTACAACTTCAGTTGGGAGTTCGAGGTCGCGTCCAACTGGCGGCTGCAATTGGGCTACGTCGGCAGCCGCTCGCACAAGCTGATCCTCACCTACTTCCTCAATCGCGGGCAGTACGTGGAAGGGATTCCGTTTACCAGCAAGACGATCAATGAACGGCGCGCCGATCAGTCGCTGTTCGAGTATCTGTTCACGCACAACGGCTCGCGCGGGTTCTACGACGCCGGGCGCGTTTCGCTGATTGCGCCGCAGTGGCGCGGGCTGACCTTGAACGTCTCGTACTGGTTCAGCAAGGCGATCGACTTGGGCGGCGATTACACCAACACGGCGTCGGGCCCGGATGCGCGTATCGCGGTCGGACAAACCGAATTTGAATCGCAGAAAGACTTGCGCGGCTTGAGCAATTTCGACCAGCCGCATGCGCTGCTGGTGCAGGCTTCCTACGAAACGCCGCGCGTGAGCGATGCCGGCGGCTGGCTGCAGCGCGTGTTGGGCAGTTGGAATCTTTCGGGTGTCGGCCTGCTGAAGACCGGCACGCCGTTTACGGTCGAGTCGGGATCGGACGGCCCGGGGTTCGGCAATGTCGACAGCATGCGCGGCGACCGCGTGATGCTGCTCGATCCGGCGGTGCTCGGCCGCACGATCGGCGACCCGGATACAGCGTCGCAGCTTCTGCCGCGCTCGGCGTTCCGGTTTATCCACGCGCCCGAGGAGATGGCCGGCAACATCGGGCGCAATACGTTCCGCAAGGGGAAGATCGCCAACGTCAACGCGATGCTGTGGAAGAGTTGGCCGATTCGCAATGAGACGCGCGTGACGCTGCGGGCGGAGTCGATCAATTTGTTCAATACCCCGCAGTTCGCCGAGCCCGGCCGGCAGCTTACCAACCCGAATTTTGGGCAGATCAACAATACCTTGAACGACGGGCGGACGTTCCGATTTACGCTGCAGGTGGATTTTTGAGCGTTGTACTGTCGCTCGAAAGCTAGCCCACAACAGAGCCGCAGGCGCAAGCCGGAGGGCCGAAGCGGCACGAGGGCTGCGCCGGTAGGGGCATAGGCAAATGCCCGGCCGTGAGAAAACTTCCCTGTTTGGTCGGGAGGGGCCGGTCGCCATGTCGCGCCCATGCGAATTCCCGTTAACGGCTGGTCCCAAAAAAGGGCGCGAAACGCGGTGAGTGTCCCCAAGGCTGTGTGCCGCTTCGGCCCGCCGGCTTACGCCTGCGGCTCTGTTGTGGTGGGCCGATGATGTTTTGTGCCGATTCGGGCGCGACGACGGCTAGTTTTTTGGGGCCATCAACTCCAGCACGGCGGCGGACATCGCCTTGACTCCGGTCTCGATGGTGGTGCCAGGGACGGGCCAGTAGAGGGCGGAGTGCAGCGACGGTAGCGGCGTGCCGTCGGGCTTGGCGGCCTCCGCCATGCGGGCGGCGTCGATGGTGCCGACGCCGAAAATGAAGATCGGGATGCGCGGCTCCTGGCGGCCGTAGCGCGAAAAATCTTCGCCGCCCATCTCGGCGTCCCGCTCGACGACGTTGTCGTCTCCGAAGATCTGTTTCCAGACCGGCAGCAGGCGCGAGACCAGCTCGGGATTGTTGTAAGTGGCGGGTGTGTATTCGCCCTCCTGGACCTGGATGGTCGGTTCGCGGTCGGCGGGCACTCCGGCGGCTCGGGCGATGCCGACGGTGATGCGGCGGATGGCGTCGAGGACCTGGTGGCGCACCGCGTCGGTGTAGGAGCGCACGGTGAGTTGCAGCTTCACTTCGTCGGGGATCACGTTGTGCTTGGCGCCGCCATGGATCGAGCCGACCGTGACCACGGCGGCGTCGATGGGGCGCACTTCGCGGCTCACGATGGTCTGCAACGCCAGGATCACTTGCGCGGCGATCACGATGGGGTCTTTGGTGAGGTGCGGATAGGCGCCGTGGCCGCCGACGCCTCGGATGGTGATGTCGACCGCATCGACGTTGGCCAGGGCGTAGCCGGAATGGTAGCCGACGCGGCCGGTTTCGAGCGCGGCGTCGGTGTGTAGCGCCAGTGCATAGTCGGGCCGCGGGAAGCGCGTGAACAGGCCGTCGTTGAGCATCGCCTTGGCGCCGCCGCCGCGCTCTTCGGCGGGCTGGCCGATCATCACCAGCGTGCCGCTCCATTGCTTCTTGAGTTTCGTCAGCACGCGCGCGGTTCCCACCAGCGACGCCATGTGGATGTCGTGGCCGCAGGCGTGCATGACGCCGACGTCGTTGCCGTATTCGTCGGTGGTGCGAACCTTGCTGGCATAGGGCCGCCCGGTGTTTTCGACCACCGGCAGGCCATCGAGGTCGGTGCGCACCAGGACGGTGGGCCCGGGCCCGTTTTTCAACACCGCCACGAAACCGAAGCCCCCCACGTTGGGCGTCACGTCGAAGCCGAGCGGCTTGAGTTCGCCGACCAGCTTGGCGGCGGTTTCCTTTTCGTGATAGGAAAGCTCGGGGTGCTGGTGGAGGTAGGTGTAGAGCTCGACCAGCGAATCCTTTTCGGCCGAGACCAGGGTGTCGACCTGGCCGGGTTGGGAGGCCGCGGTGAGCGTAAGAGCCGCGAAGGCAAGCGCGACGGGCAGGCGCGAGTAGAGAGTCGGCATGGTTTTTCAATCTTACGTCATTGGCAGTGGGGTCGGGACTACCCGTAGCGCAAGGCTGGCCCGTAGCGCAGGGCTCGAAGAGACCTGCGGCTTGATGACAGCTTGGAATGGGCGTTGGCGGCGTGGGGCCGCGGGTTGACAGGAGCGCGGGAGGGAGAATCGGGTTCCGGGGTGGGAAGTGCCGGCGGGTTTGGAATGCCTCCGGGTTTTGGCAATGCCGCAGGTCCGGGAAATACACCCAGCCCTGCGCTACGGGGGGTTGGGCGGAAACGGCAGGATTGCCTGTTCCACGGGCTGCTACACTAGCTCGCCATGGCTCATATCGAGGAATTGTTTGATCTGCGCGGCAAGGCGGCCTTGATCACGGGGGGCTCGCGCGGGCTCGGCGCGGAAATGGCGGAGGCGCTGGGCGAGGCCGGAGCTTCGTTGTTTCTATTGGCGCGGCGCGAGCAATGGCTGCAGCCCACGCTCGAGCAGTTGCGCCGGCGGGGGTTTCGCTGCGAAGGAACGCTGTGCGATGTCAGCCGGCCGGAGCAGGTCGAGGCGGCGGCTGCTGCCGCGATCGAGGCGTTGGGCAAGATCGATATCCTCGTCAACAACGCCGGGATTTCGTGGGGCGCCAAGGCGGAGGAGATGCCGCTCGAAAAATGGCACGCCGTGCTGGAGGTGAATCTGACCGGCACCTGGCTGTTTTCGCAAACCGTGGGGCGGCACATGATCGAGCGCGGCTCGGGGAATATCGTCAACGTCGCTTCGATCGCGGGACTGCGCGGCTCGGCATCGCACAACATGGGCATCTCGGGCTATGCGGCGAGCAAAGCCGGCGTGATGGGCCTGACGCGCGAGCTCGCCGCGCATTGGGCCGGCTGCGGCATCCGCGTCAACGCCATCGCGCCGGGGTTCTTCCCCTCGCGCATGAGCGAGAAGGCGCTCGAGCGCGTGCAGCAGCAGTATGAGGCGGGGGTGCCGATGGGGCGCATCGGGCGGCCGGGCGAACTCAAAGGCGTGGTCGTGTTTCTGGCTTCGGAGGCGTCGAGCTACATCACCGGGCAAACCATCGTGATCGACGGCGGGCAAACCATCGCGTCGTTGTTGGCCTAGTGATGCAGAGTTGATCGAGTGGCACAGACAATCCTGTCTGCGATCTGCTTGCGCCACGCGGCAGCGCCGCAACAGGCCACCCAAGGCGGACCAGGAACCGGCGGGCTTGCGCCCGCGGCTCTGTTAGCGTTCGGGAAGGCGTACGAGCGCTGTCGCCCGGCACACTGGGGCGAGCGAACGGTAGACGAGGGAGCGCACCGGAACGGGTTGCGTTTCGAGTTCTTTGGCGACGCAGTTAGTCCGGGATCCGCTCCCAGCGCGAATCCCGGCTCGAGTGCCGCTTGAAAAGGCGGACTAACTGCCTTCAGAAAGACGACGGAACGAAAGGCTGTTGCGGATCACTGCGCTTTCGGCTGTGCTTCGCTGGCGGGGGCTTCCGCTGGAGTTTCGGTACCAGCTTCAGCTCCCTCACCTTCCGCCGGAGCCGCTTCCGGAGCTGCCGGAGCCGCTTCCGTCTTCTCGGCGGGGGGCGGCGCCGCTTCGGGCTCGCTTCCGCCGCAGGCAACAAATGTCATGGCCAGCATGGCCAGTGCAAATACAATGGTGGTGAGTTTTTTCACCGGTCCGTATCCTCCTATGTCCCACTATTGTAGCTTGATGATCCCCGCGGGAAAACTATCTTTTGGCCAAAATGTTTTGGGGGCGGGGGAGCCACCCCACGCCCCCCATCCCGCCGTCTCCCCGGGGCGCTGCCGAATACTGTAGAATACCGGTGGCCAAAACGCCAGGCCGCCGACGCCGCTCCAAAAGACGCAAGCTCCCCTGAGTAATCATCATGTTGTTGACTCGCCGCCAGTTGCTACAATCCGCCTCCAGCGCCGCTTTGCTAGCGCGATGTGGGGGTCCCACTCCGCAGGAAACGGCCAAAACGGAGCCCGCCGCCCCGCGGCTCGACGCCGACCGGCTCTGCTTTTTCACCGACGAAGTCAGCCAGAACCTCGACGAGGCGATCGCGTTTGCCAAGGAATTTGACATCCACAACGTGGAAATCCGCAACGTCGACAAGGCCTACGCCTTCATGGACGAGCCGGCGAAGCTGAAGGAAATCCGCGCCAAGCTCGACGATAACGGCCTGCGCGTGGCGATCCTGGCGACGCCGATCATGAAATGCATGGTTCCCGGGTACGAGGTCGTGCCCTCGATCGTGCAGGAGATCAAGGATTCCGAGCAAAGTTTTCCGTACCCCACCAAGGAACAGTACGGGCGTTCGGTGGAGTTTCTGAACCGGGCGATCGAGGCGGCCCACATTCTGGGCACCGACCTGGTGCGGGTGTTCGGGTTCTGGCGGGTCGTCGATCCGACGGCGGTGCACGGGCTGATTCTCGAAAAACTCCAAGAGCTGTCGCCGATCGCCGAGAAGGGCGGCATCCGCCTGGCGCTCGAAAACGAATCGTCCTGCAGTCTCGCCAACTGCCAGGAAGTGATGATGGTTCTGCCCAAAGCGCCGGCCAACGTCGGCATGCTGTGGGACCCGCTCAACGGCACGACCACCGACGAAAAGCCCTATCCCGACGGCTACAACCTGATCGACAAGAGCCGGCTGTTCCATGTGGAGCTGAAGGATCTGGGCATCGACCCGGCTACCGGCGAGCATCACACCGTGGCGGTGGGCGACGGCGTGCTGCCGTATACGGAGATTTTCGAAGCGCTGGCCCGCGATGGATATCAGGGCGTCATCTCGATGGAGACGCATTTCAGCATCGACGGTTCGCGGGAAAAGGCCAGCCGCCGCTCGATGCAGGGGATCGTGAAGGCGCTGGCGGCGCAAGGGCATCGCGTTTGACGCGTTGGCCGGGCGCTGCTTGGCAAGGCTGATCGATGCGGCGCTGATCGATTCGTTGCAGCATTCGCGAATCGGGAAAACAGAGCCGCAGGCGTGAGCCCGCGGGCCGAGGCGGCTCGAAGGTCGGAGGTGCAGCGCTTTAGCGGGAGCGAATTGGTCGCAGCGTCCCCGTCAAAAACTCTCCCGCCGAAATGAACCGGCCGCGGAGCGCCGTTTTACCTGCCGTCCCGGGCAGCCAGGTTGTTCCGGGTTATTCCGATCCTGTGATTTTTTCGCGATTCCCGTACTCTGCGGGGCTTCGGCCCGCCGGCTTACGCCTGCGGCTCGGTCCCTTTTGGTTAGCCCAGGTGCCAGTTGGGTTGGCATTTTTGCGATTGGTTTCCCAGGCCGGACCTTGGTTCATGAGGGGATCTCCTTTTGTAACTCATCGAGGATGTCGAGCTTGCGGCGTAGTTTGCGGAACTTGCGCCGGCTCAGATAGAAGAAGGCGACGGCCCAGAGCGTGAGCAGAAGGGCGAAGGGCAGCACGTTGGGGGCGAGCTTGGGGTGCTCGAGCAGTGTCGGCGCAAAGAACACGGCGGCGCCCAGGAACAGCGGCGCGGCGACCCAGATCCACATTTGCCTTCTGTAGTCGCGGTGACGTTCCAGTTGCTTTCGATAGAAGTCGATGCTGCTGGCCAGGGTCGCCTGGTCGGACTGCGCCGCCGGCCGGAGCATGCGGTGCGCCAGGAAGGGGAGCAGCAGGCCCCAGACGGCCACAATGCCCAAGCCGATGTGCTGGGCCGTTTCGTGGGTCCGCGCCATGGCGACGAGGGCGAAGGACACGACGATCACGGCCATGGCCGACAGGCGGTAGACTTCGCGGCGGGCCTTTTTCCGCAGCTTGCGGGCTTTGTGCCGAAACCGCTCTACGGAGATTTGCGGTTGCTCGGTCATCTGGTTCCTCCAGAGGTTTTTCAGGTCGTTGGTGGATGCGTTGTCAGGCATGGCGGCCTCCTGCCGTGACGCGGCGCGCCAGAATGTTTTTGATGCGGTGGATTCGGGTCGCGACGTTGCCGGGGGAAATCCCGGTGATCTCGGCGATGGTTGCGGCGTCGAGGTCTTCGAGATAGAGCACGATGAGCTGGCGGTCGAGCGGGTTGAGTTTCTGGATGAACTCGAAGAGGCGGTCCAGCCGCTGCTGCCCGTCGAGCGCGATGTCGGTTTGCAACGGGTCCGCCGCGGTTTCGGTTTCTTCGAGGCTGACCAGGTTGGCGTTGGCGCGATGGCGGCGAATGACGTGCGACGTCGCCGTGTTGTGGGCGACGCGGTAGATCCAGGTGCGCATCGAACAGTTTCCGTGGAAGGTGCCCAGGCTTCTCCAGACCGCGAAGTGGATTTCCTGCACGAGGTCGCGGCGGTCTTCGGGGTTGAGCTCGTAGGCGCGCGCCAGGCGGTCGATGGCCGCGGCGTAGTCGTTCAAGACTTCCTGGTAGAGGATGTCTTGCGGCGAGGCGTCTGGCAGCGTGGTGTTTTCTTCGAGCGGCACGCTTTTGGTGGCCTTCGAATAAGGTAGTCGGCGGGGGCGGGGTTTTCTTACAAGTATTTTTGGTGAGCCGAGTGCGGTGTGTGGACGGGATGGCCCTCGGCGTCTGACCAGCGGCAACAGAGCCGCAGGCGTGAGCCGGCGGGCCGAGTCGGCAGGATGTTCGGGGAAGCCCGTAGCGCAGGGCTCGAAGAGCCCCGCGGCCTTAGGATGGCCGGGGTTTGCGCGCGGTATCCGTATTTTCGCGGCGTGAGGCGCATGGAGAAGGCGAGGCGGAATGTTTGGGGCTTGAGAAAGCCTGTGGGCTTGGAGAAACCCTTCGGGCTTGGGAAAATGCCGCAGGCCTGGAAAGGCGCCAGCCCTGCGCTACGGGCTGGGCGGGTTGGGCGCTTCGCGCTGGATTGTGTGCGGGTTCGGCCCGCCGGCTTACGCCTGCGGCTCTGTTTTCTGTTTATGGAGCTTTGTGCGCGCAAACGCAACAAAGTAGCGTCTCATTGCCCGGTGTCGGGCATCGAGTCGAGGATTTCCTGCAGCACCTGGTCGGGTGTTTTGCCCTCGGCGTGGGCGTCGAAGTTGAGGATGACGCGGTGGCGCAGGGCCGACAGGCAGAGGGCTCGCAGGTCGGCGATGCTGACGTTGAGCCGGCCGCGGAGCAGGGCGCGCACACGACCGCACTGCAGCAGGGATTGCGCGCCGCGCGGCGAGCTGCCGTAACGGATGTACTTTTTCGCGACGGCGTGGGCGTCGGGATGGCCGGGCTGCGTCGCCAGCACGAAGCCGATGGCGTAGTCGCGCACGTGCGGCGCCACCAGCACTTCGTGGGCTCCGCGCCTTGCGTCGAGGATCTGTTCGCGGTTCACCACCTGCTCGACCACGGGCTTTTCGGCGGCCATGGTGCGGTCGACGATGGTCACCATCTCCTGCCTCGAGGGATAGTCCACCAGAATCTTGAGCAGAAAGCGGTCGAGCTGCGCTTCGGGAAGCGGGTAGGTGCCTTCCATCTCGAGCGGGTTCTGGGTTGCCATCACCAGGAAGGGGTCGTCGAGCGTATAGGTGGTGGTGCCGCTGGTGACGGTGCGTTCCTGCATGGCTTCGAGCAACGCCGATTGGGTGCGCGGCGTGGCGCGATTGATTTCATCGGCCAGCACCAGGTGGGCGAACACCGGCCCCGGCTGGAAGCGCAGCTGCTTGCCGCCGCCGGCGTCAGTTTCCATGATCATGCTGCCCAGAATGTCGGCCGGCATCAGATCGGGCGTGAACTGGATGCGCGAGTATTCGAGGTGCATGGCGCGGCTGAGCGTGCGCAGCAGCGTCGTCTTGCCGAGCCCCGGCACGCCTTCGAGCAGCACGTGCCCGCCGGCCACCAGCGCCATCAATACGCCTTCGACGACGTTATCGTGGCCGACGATGACCTTGCCGATCTCGTCGCGCACGAGCTGCATCTGCTGGGTAACTTCTTGTAGAAAACGTTCCGACGATACCATTCAGTTTTTCGTTCTCAGGTTCTGGAAGTAGGATTGGATGTAGGACTGGTAGGCGAGCGGGATGGCGTCGCGGCTGACCGTGCCGCCCAAGTCTTGGTGCCCGGCCGTTTTGGACTGCGACGGTGTACGGGCGCTTTGCTTCGCTGTTTCGGTCTCGATCATGACTTCGCCGTGCATCTCTTCGGCGCGGCGGCTGTAAAGCTCTTCGAGACGGCCCATCGTCTGGTCGATTTTAGCCTGCTCGGCAACATCTTTGGAACCGTCGTTGCCGCCGGCGGACGAAGCCGGCTGGCCTTCTCCGGCCTGCTCGGAATTGTTGCCGCCCTGGCCCTGCGCGCTTTGCTGCGCCGAGGGCTGGCCCGACTCGCCGCCTTCCATCTTGGCTTCCCCCGACTCGCTGGAACCGCCCTGGGCGGCGCCGTCGGAGGCTTCGGCCTTTTCGCCGTTGGACTCGGCGTTGGAACTGGAGTCGGAATCGGCCTGCTGGCTCTGCGGCCCCTTCGGCGGCTCCATATTCATCTTCGAGAGCATGTTCTGGAAGGCTTCTTTGAGCCGGTCGAGCAGGCTATTGTTTTCCTGATTCTGGTTCCAGGGGTCGGACTTGGCTTGCTGGTCGGCCTGCTCGGAGTCGGGCTCGGACGATTTGCCGGCCTCCGAGGGGCTCTTGCCGCGCTCCCCTTTTTGATTGCCTTGCTGTTTGGCGTCGACCAGCGAGTTGTAATCCATCGGGTCGCCGCTGGGCTCGTCGACCGAGAGACCCTCGACTTCGGGGATCTCGACGTTGAGCGGATCGATGGGCGCGTTGAGGGCCTGGGGCGCTTCGGCGGCGTCGGGCGGCGTGGGGCGCGCCGGGGGATTGCGGGTCTCGCCTTCGTCGTTGAGCGGCGGCGCGACTTCCTGATCGTCGGGCCGCTGGTGCTCGGGTTCGGTCTCCACCGCGGCGGCGTCGGGCTGGTCGTGGTCGGGGCCCAGCGCGGCCTGCATCAACATCGCGGGCAAGGGCCGATTGAGCGCCAACTGCGGCTGCAGCCAATAGCGCACCACCAGCAGCAGGGCGCTCAGCGCCAGCATGGCGAGCACGCCCCAGGCCGCGCGCGGGAAGCGGAGCGGCAAGGCGGCGGCCAGATCGCCGGCGGCGGCCAGATCGCTGGCCGTGGAGCGCTGCTGCTCGGCGGCCGGGCCGCTGCGCGCCGATTCCCTTAGAAAATAGTAGGCGGTGGAAACCTGATCGTCGGTCTGCCAGCGGCGGTCGAGCAATTGGGCGACGCCATACGGCTTGGGCTGCGAGCGTTTCCAGCGAACGACGCCGGCGGCGACGCCGGCCGCGGCGAACAGCCACAACAAAGCGGGTGGAAAGTAGTCGGTGCCCACGGCCAACAGCGCGGCCAGGCCGGCCATCGCGATCGTCACGCACAACAGCGTGTCGCGTAAAGCCGCCTGCAGCAGCAGACGTTTGCGTCCGCCGAGGACAACGGCTTCCAGGCGGTCTTCGCTGGCCGAGTGATCGAGCATTCCCAACCGGGCCCTGCGCAGCCCCCTTCATTATAGGCGCGACACAGGCCGCCAGACGATGTTCCGCCAGGAATTGACAACAGTGGGGCAGGCCTCCGGCCTGCCCGGAGCAATCCGGTTGTGGCGGAAGTGCCTGTGGTGCAGACAGCAGAGGCTGGCCGGGCTGTGCAACGCAGGCTCACGCCTGCGGCTCTGAGTGGGGTTTGCCGGCTCTGCGCCGGCTCGAAATGGGCCGGGCGAGTTGCTTTAGTCGATCAGGCCGTTGCGCATCGCGAAGCGCACGACTTCTCCGGTGCTGTGCAGGTTGAGCTTTTCCATGATGCGGCCGCGATGGGCGTCGACGGTGTAGATACTCAGATTCAACACCGCGGCGATTTCCTTGTTCGTTTTTCCTTCGGCGATCAACTGCAGCACCTCGCGCTCGCGGCTGGTGAGCAGATCGATCGGATCGCTGACATGACGGCGGTAGTCGCTCAGCACGGCTTCGGAAACGGCGGGGCTGATGTAGCCCTGGCCCTGGCCGACGGCGCGCACGGCAGTGATCAGGTCCTGGTCGCTGGCGTCCTTGAGCAGAAAGCCCTGTGCCCCGGCGCGTAGAATCTCGCGCACGTAGACGGAATCCTTGTGCATGCTCAGCGCCAGCACGCGGATACGCGGCGAGGCTTTCATCAGGCGGCGGGTGGCTTCGATGCCGTTCAACTCCGGCATCGAAACGTCCATCACGACCACGTCGGGTTTGAGTTCTTCGGCCAACTCGACGGCTTCGCGCCCATTGCCAGCCTCGCCGACCACTTCCAGGTCGGCATGGGAGGCCAGAATGCGCCCGAACCCCTGCCGTACCACGGCATGGTCGTCAGCCAGCAGAATCCGGATTTTTTTCGGCGTCATCGGGATCTCGGATCGCGGGCACCACCACCAGGATGGAGGTACCCTTGCCTGCCTCGGAGTGAATCGTAAGCCGTCCGCCGGCCATGCGCGCGCGCTCGCGCATGCCCAGCAGCCCCATGCCGCCGGGCCGCCCGTTGGTCGACGCGGCCAGTCCCGACCCATTGTCGCGAACCGACAGCGAAACCCGCTCGCGCGTTTCGTCGAGGCGGACCTCGATGGAGGTCGCGCGGGAGTGGCGCGCGACGTTGGTGAGGGCTTCCTGCGCGATCCGGAACATGTGCGTGCGCGGCTCGTCGGGCAGGCGGCCCGTGAAATTCGACTCGTAGTCGAGGTGAATCCCGGTGCGCTGCGAAAACCGTTCGCACAGCCAGCGCAGCCCGCCCGAGAGGCCGAAGTCGTCGAGCACGCGCGGATGCAGCAGTTGCGACATCTCGCGCACGCCTTCGATGGCGCCCTCGACCAGGCCGACGCAATCGGCGAGGCGATCGCCGTCGGAGGCCGAGGCCGGCTGCATGGCCTGCAGGTTGGCCTTCACGGCGGCCAGCGTCTGGCCCAGCTCGTCGTGCAACTCGTGTGAGAAACGCTGCGCGGCCAGCTCCTGCTTTTCGAGCAGTTGCCAAGAGACGCGGTGGAGCTCATCGGCCTGCTCTTCCATGCGCCGGAACAGCCGGTTGGCCTGCTGCACCGAAAAGAAGGTGGCGAGCAGGGCGATCGAGAAGCAGCCCGCCAGCAGATAAGCCGACTCGCGCTGCACGTACGCGGCGCGGTCCTGGATGCGTTGCTGCACGGCGCGCGAGTTGGCCTGGCTGGCCGACACCAGCATACGCCGCGCGAACATCACCGATTCCTGGTGGCGGAACAGGCTGGCGGAGTCGTTGGGCGAGGGTTGGACGAGGCTGAGCACCCGCCGCGCCTCGGCGGTGAAGGCGGTGACGGCGTCTTCGAGCTCGCGCCAGGCCTGTTTGGGCACCGGCCGCGGCATGGCCTGCTTCATCTCGTCGTCGGCCTGGTCGAGCAGGGCGAGGATCTCTTCCGACTCCACCGAGTCGGGATCCTGGATGATGCGAAACACGATCAGGCGCAGCGTCACCTGGGCGCGCTGGACGCGGTCGATCATCTCCAGCGTCGCCCATTGCTCGTCGGAGAGATTCGCGGCGGCCTCCTGCATCAGCTCCGAGTTTTGCCAGCTGATGTAGGCCGCCGCCAGCAGCACGGCGATGACGATGGCGAAGCCCAGCCCCAACACCCCGAGCACGCGTTCGCGGGTCACCGCGGGAGCTTGCCGCGACTGGCCTCTCCACTCCATCACGGACGACTTATAGCACAACGGCTGAAAGCTCAGGCGGTGTTTCGGGGCGGCAGAGGAGCGGCGCGAGGCTGTGCCGGTTTCGCCTGGCGGCGATGCAGGGGAGCCGCGGGAGCGCCCTCACTGCAAGCGTTGCGCGGTGAACTCTTCGACGACGCCGGTCTGGACGTCTTCGCGGTGGCCGTGAAGGCCGTCGGAGGACACCTCGCCCGACCACAGCCAGCCCGATTTGCCGCTGGCAGCGGTCCCGACGCCGGCGATTGCGGCTCCAGGGGACGCGGCGTTCGGGGCCCGGCCGCGGCTGGGTTGGAGCGGGCCGGTGCTTCCTGCCGCCGGGGGGCCGCTGGTTTCGATCAGGCCGGCGCTGGTCTCGAACAAGAAGGCGTCGCCGCTGAACACGCCGATGCGGACCGCGGCCACCGAACCGTCGGCATCTTGCACGAAGCCGCGCACGCCCTGGTCTTCGGTGGTCAACTTCAGCAGCAGCCGGTGGTTGGCGAGCTGCACCGTCCAGGAGCCGTCAAGGCCCGGCGAGCCCGCGGTGGCCGGCTTTGCCGTGGGGCGGGGAGATTGTTTTGCGGCCTTGGACGGATACGCCGCGGGTTTCCGCGAAGCCGCCGAGCCCGACAGAGTGGACCTGGTGGCAACGCCGGGTTCGCCGCCGCAAGCGCCGGCCGCCAGCAAAACGGCTGCCACCCCGAGCGCGGGAACACTCCACAGGCTTGCTTTGCTACGAAGGCGGTTCATGGAGGTGAAGCTGGTCGACTTCGCGGGGTCGGGAATCGGTTTGGGGGCGTTTCCCTGGCGGCGTGGCTCGCGCTCCCAACGCTGCCGTGGACGAGCGGGCAGCTTGCCGTTCTTGCCTAATCTTCTTACTTGGCGAGCGGAACCCGCTATCGCCCCGAGGCGCTAGAAAGCGATCCCATTGCAGGGGGGGCGGCAAGAGATGGTTTCGGCGGCGGCCATCCCCCCTACAATCAATAGACGGGCGGAAGCGGATGGTGTTCAGCGAGCGGCGTTTCTCACACCCACGCATGGCGTTTCGCGACGCGCGGCGCACCGAAGAGTCGCTATGGTCGGCGACGTCGGAGCAGGGCATGGTCGCCACCGCGCATTACCTGGCCACGGCGGCGGGCGTCGAGATGCTGGCGGCGGGCGGCAACGCGATCGACGCGGCGGTGGCGGCGTCGCTGGCGCTGGGTGTGTGTGAGCCGGCGGGATCGGGCCTGGGGGGCATGACCATGGCATTGATCCACCTGGCGGGCCCGGCGCGGACGTTTGTGCTCGGCGGCGCCTGCCGCGCGCCGCGGCTTGCCACTCCCGAGCGGGTGCGCGGCCGCAGCCGCTACCGCGGCCATCACGCCGCCGCTGTGCCGACCAACGCGGCGGTGCTCGGCGCGGCGCTGTCGCGCTACGGTTCGCTGCGGCGCCGCGACGTGCTGGCGCCGGCCATTCGCATCGCCGAGCAGGGTTATCCGCTGACCACGGTGCAGCATCACCTGGCCGGCGTTTACCGGCGTCCGCTGCGCAATTGGGGCGCGGGGCGGTTTTTCCTCGACGCCGCGCAGCAGCCGCTGCCGGCCGGCACGTGGATGCGCCCCAGCGCTCTGGCGGCGACGCTGCGGCGGCTTTCGCAAGCCGGTTTCGACGATTTCTACCACGGCGAGATCGCCCGCCGCATCGACGACGACATGGAGCGCCATAACGGATTCCTGCGCGCCGACGACTTGCGCGAGTTTTCCGAGCCTGGCGAAACCCAGCCGCTCGAAGGCGAGTTTGGCGGCCGGCTGGCGGCGACCGTGGGGCCGCCGGGCGGCGGCGTGGCGCTGCTGCAGATGTTCCGCGTGTTGGGCCATCTGCCCGAGCGGGGATTCGACCTCGACAGCCCCGAGGGGGTGGTGGCGCTGGCCGAGGCCATCCGGAACACCCGCGCCGACCGGCGCCGTCGTTCGATGCGCGCGACGGGCCCCGATGATCGAGGCGAGACGTCGCACATCTGTATTGCCGACCGCCACGGAAATTGGGTTTCGATGACGCAGTCGCTCGAACGCTCGTTCGGCTCGGCGGCGCAGCATCCCGAACTGGGGTTTCTCTACAATGGCTACCTGCGCACCTTTAAGGTTCGCAATGCGCGGCATCCGCATTATCTGCGGGCGGGCGCGGCGGCGCGCTCGAACGCCGCGCCGACGCTGTTGTTCGAGGGCGGCAAGCCCTGCGCGGCGATCGGCAACACCGGTTCGGAGCGGCTGGCCTCGGGCATTGTGCAGGTGCTGCTGCGGCTTGCCGGGCAAACGCCGTTCGAGGCGGTGCTGGCGCCGCGGCTGCACTGCACGCCCGAGGGGCTGGTGCTGCTCGAAGCCGAGCGCTTCGCCCCGGCCAGCGTCGAGGCACTCGCCGCGAAGGGCTTCGAGCTGCAACGGCTGGACGCATTTTCATTCAAGGTCGGCGGCCTGCAACTGATCGTGAAGCAGGGCAACGCCTGCTGCGGAGTCGCCGAGCCCAGGCGCGACGGGGCCGCGGGAGGACCCAGGGTCGCCTGAGCACCGCGCCACCCGGGTAGTCAAGACCGCCGTCACCGCCCGGGCCGTTCCCATCACCGGAGCGCGTATCGCCGGATCAACCGTCAACCGATCAACCGATCAACAGATAGAGTAGCTTAGAGAAAGCAGGGCGCCGCTCAACGGACCGTAAGAGGCAACCGTCACGCCTCCCAAGCCAAAACCGCAGCGAGCCGACCAACGGATCAACGGATCAACCGATCAACGGAACAACGGATGCCCCACTCTCCCACCCGAATGCGAGCGGGCCAGCTCACGAGCTTTCAACAGCTTGTGGGGGGGCGTACGGTCGCCGCGACCAGTGGAGTACTGACCGCCTGCGCTCCTTTGCTGCTGGTGCTCGACCGCGCCGGCGCGGACCCGCTTTCGGGGCAGCGGCTGTTGGGTATCGGGTTGTCGACGGCGGCGGCCACGCTGCTGATGGGCTCGGGCGGCGCGCTGCTGTTGCGCAAGCACCGCCTGGGTCAGGTGCTCGCCACCGCCGGCGTGGTGGCGGCGTTCGGCATCCATATCGGGGAGTTGCTCGACGCGCCGGCGCTTTTTCTGGCGACGGTGCTGGCGTGCGGCCTGCTGCTGCTGGGCGTCTGGACCGGACAGCGCGGCGTGCGCCACTACGCGCTGCTGTCACTGCATCCGGATTCTTTGGTGAGCCGCGTGCGGGGCTCCTGCCTGACGGCGCTGGCCGGCTGGCTGCTGATCGTGTTGACGCGGCGCCTGGTCGGCCCGGGCATCGTTACCGCCGCGCTGGGAACGTTCACGGTGGCGACGGTTTTCGCGGCCCAATGGCTGTGGCGCGCGCAGCGCTTTCGGCCGGTGCGCTGGAAAGCGATCGCGGCCGCCGGCCTGGCGATTCTGATCGGCATCGTGCTGTCGTGGCCGCATCGCGAACTGGCGATGACCGTGGCGGCGATGTTGCCCGCCGTGGCGTTGCTGGCGACTTTCCTCAGGCCTCCCGACGAAGAGGCGTTGCGCTACGAGCCGACCGGTTGGTGGGACATGGTGGTCCACCAGCCGGCGCGTCTGCTGGTGGTCACCTTTCTCGCCTTGTGCGTGCTGGGAACGCTGCTATTGAGCTTGCCGATCTCGTCGACCCGCGCGGCAGGCATTTCCCTGGTCAACGCGGCATTTACCTCCGTCAGCGCGGTGTGCGTCACCGGGTTGATCGTGCTCGACACCCCAGTCGACTTCACCGGATTCGGGCAGGCGGCGATCCTGTTGCTGATACAGCTCGGCGGCCTCGGGATCATGACGTTTTCGACCGCCGCTCTGGGCTTGTTGGGCCGCCGCCTGAGCTTGCGCTACGAAGGCGCGGTGGTCAGCGTGCTCAGCGTGCAGGGGCGCAATGAGCTGTTTCGCGCTTTGCGGCTGCTGCTGACGGTCACCTTTAGCGCCGAGCTGATCGGAACGGCCGTGCTCAGCTCGCTGTTCGTGACGCAGGGCGATGCGCCGCGGCAGGCATTGTGGCGCGGCCTGTTCACTGCCGTCTCCGCTTTCTGCAACGCCGGCTTCGCGCTGCAGAGCGACAACCTTGTGGGATACCAGCACAACCCCTGGGTTTTGCACACGGTGGCGCTGCTGATCATCGCCGGTGGGCTGTCGCCGGCGGCCGTGGCGGCATTGCCCGACCTGTGGCGGGGGCGCCGCGTGAGCGTGCAGACCAAGCTGGTGCTTGTCTCGACCTTTGTCTTGCTGGTGGGTGGCGCGGTGGCCTTCACCGCCATCGAATGGAACAACAGCCTTGCCAATCTGGGGTTCTTCGACCGGCTGCACAACGGCTGGTTCCAGTCGGTGACGCTGCGCACCGCCGGATTCAACTCGATCGATATCGGCACGGTACACGGCGCGGTGCTGACGCTGATGATGGTCTGGATGTTCATCGGCGGCAGCCCCGGCGGCACCGCGGGCGGCATCAAGACCACCACGGCGGCTTTGCTGGTGCTGGCGGTGATGGCGGCGATTCGCGGGCGCTGGGAAGTGACGATTTTCCGGAACCGCATCGCAACCGAAACCATGTACAAGGCGGCGGCGATTGCGACGCTGGGATTTTCGACCGCGCTGCTGAGCCTGGTCGCGTTGCAGCTCACCCAGGATCTGCCCGGCGCGATGGCGCCCTTCGAGGTGTTGTCGGCGCTGGGCACGGTCGGACTTTCGATCGGCGCCACCGCGCGCCTCGACGAAGTCGGCAAGATCATTATCATGGCGACGATGTTCGCGGGCCGCGTCGGGCCGCTCACGTTGTTCCTGTTTCTTTCCGAGCGGTTTTCGAAATCGTCGTGGGAGGCACCCGAAGAGCGGATCGACGTGGGTTGAGGAAGCGACCTTTGCCGGGGAAGGAGCGAGGGGAAGAGCAAAAGACACACGGCAAAAAGGCAAAAGGGGAAAGGGACAAGGCAAGAGGCCTTGAGGGCAGGCTGGCAGCGGACTGCAAGAGGCAACAGCGCGGACGGTGCGCCCAGCGTTTGCCTTTTGCCTTGCCGTTTTTGCTTTGCTCCTTTTTGCTTTGGCCTTCGGCTTTCGGACAGCCGAGCTTCTTTCGGGCCGGGGGCTTGGTCTTGTGATGGCACTTGGCTTGGGTGGCGCAGGCCGGAGCGCTGCGCCACGGTTGCGATGAGTGGTTGGACAGGAGATCGATTGTGGCCAAACAGGCTCTTGTGATTGGGTTGGGACGCTTTGGCATGTCGGTGGCGCATGCCCTGAGCGAGAAGGGCATTGAAGTGCTGGCGGCGGACTCGCGCGACGAACGCGTGCGGCAGGCCTCGAGCTTTGCCGCCGAGGCGGTGCGCTTCGACGCAACCGACGCCGAGGCGCTGGAGCGCACCTCGCCGGCGCAGCGCGACGTCTGCGTTTGCGCCATCGGCGACGATTCGACCGAGTCGGCGATTATCTGTACGGCGTTGTTGCGGCAGCTCGGCGCGCGGCGGGTGATCGCGCGCGCCAACAGCCAATTGCAGACGCGGATTCTGAAGCTGGTCGGCGCGCACGAGGTCGTCAATCCGATTCACGAGTTTGGAGAGCGCTTCGCCAACCGCATCGCCTACGACCGCGTGATCGGCGAGTTGCCGTTGGGCGAAGACCTGTTGATCACCGAGTTGCGGCCGCCGCCCTCGTTCGTGGGGCATACGCTGGCGGAGTTGCGGCTGCCGCAGCGCTACAACGTGACGGTGGTCGCGGTGCGGCAGCAGGGCAGCGGCGGCGTCGTGCTGCCCAGCCCCAACGCGACCGTCACCGCGGACGATATTCTCATCGTGGTATCCCGCGAAGAGGCGGTCGGGCGGCTGATGGAGCAGAGCTGACCATGAAATTGCGCCAACAGTTTCGCGTGAGCCTGGCCGTGCTGGTCGGGTTTCAATTGATTACCGCGTTTGGGGCGATCGGGTTGTTGTCGCGGATGACGCCGGCGATCGCCGACATTCTCAGCGAGAACGAGTACACCATCGAAGCGGCGCACGAGATGCTGCTGGTGCTGGCGCGGCGCTCCTTCGACACCGACGGGGCGGCGATGGAGCAACAGTTCCGGGCGGCGCTGGAGCGCGCCAAGAACAACATCACCGAGCCGGGCGAGCCCGCCGTGCTGGCGCGGCTGGAGCAACTCACTACGCCGGCCCTGGCGGGCGACCCGGACGCGCTGCGCGGCACCGTGGAAAGCATTCGGAGCCTGGTGCAGATCAACCGTCAAGCGATGCGGCACGCCGAAAGCGAAGCGCGCCGCATGGGTACGGCCGGCGCCTGGGCGGCGGTGTTTCTGGCTGTGGCGGCGATGGCCGCGAGCATCCTGGTGAGCCGCCGTTTGGCCGGACGCCTGCTCGATCCTTTGGAAGAGCTCTTCGAGGTTACCGAGGCGGGGCGTCAGGGCGATCACTTCCGGCGCTGCCGCAAGAGCACCGCCACCGCCGAGATGGGCCGTCTGCTGGATTCGGTGAATGTTCTGCTGGACCAGGCCTTCGTCCATGGCGCCGTGGCCACGCCCTCTGACGACGGCTCGCGTGCGGTTGCCCTGCATCTGCTGGCCGGGCAGGGCAAGCCCGCCTTCGTGGTCGATAGCAACGGCACGGTCGAGATGGCGAACGCGGCAGGACTCGAGGCGCTGAGCGGGCCACAAGCGCCGCAGTTTCGCCGCGAGCTGAGCGCCGCGGCCGCGGGCGGTGCCGGCGACGGTCTGCTGCAGGCCAGCGAGGTCCGCGCCGCCAACTTGTGGCTGTGCGTCGCGCGTTGAGCCCTGTTGTGAGAGCGGGAAAGTAACCTGTGAAACGCCGCCCGCCTGTTATGCTTGTGTCGCCACCCTGAGCGGTGGGATTTTCGGCTAACCGGCCTTCGGGTGGGTTATGGCACAAGAAGTTTGTTTCCTTTGCCGAGGCGGCGCCCAACTTTCCAAAACGTTTGATCCGGAAACGCGCTCGCTGCTTACAGCCGTGGATTGTAGCCGCTGTGGCCGCTATCGCCTCATCCCACACGCCTGGACCAACCGCGAACGTCTCTGTCTGGCCGCCTATGTGCGGCACGAAAACCAGGCGCGGCGGCCTCCTCCGATGATCGGGCCCAGCAACTGGAGCACGCTCGTCAAACTGGGCGAAGCGCTGCTGGAGCGGCCTTAGCCCAACATCCGCAGAGCCGCCGCAAAGCCGCTCCCGCAAGGCGCCAGCGCCGTGGGCGGGCGCTTTGTGGCGGAGTCTCGCAACCGCTCGCCACACCCGGAGTCGCGCGGGACCGGAACGCGCCGACCGCCCTTGGATCCTCCGCTTTTCAAATCCCCGCCAAATTCGGCTGTAGCTTGCGGTAGCCGTTTTCGGCCGCCCAAAGGTCGAGCGGAAGAGCGGTCAACTCATCCACGTCGGCGATCGCCTGCTTTTCCTTCGAGGAATCGACCAGATGCAGATAGCGGCAGCACGACTCGCAAACCTGCACTTGCAGTTGCGCGAAGGCAGGAGTCGAGTAATAGCCGATCTTGTGATGATCGGCGTTGCCGCAGCCGGGGCAGCGCGAGCGCGCGAAAGCCCAATCGCGCAGGCACAGCGAGCAGACCAGGGCCAACGCCAGACCATCGCCTTCGGGACGCAGGCAGCCGACCTGCGGGGGGTGCCCGCAATGCGGACACAGGGCGGCGGCCTCGCCATCCGCGGTCCGTCGCGCAGGCGCCTCTGCGCTGTCTTCGCGCGGCGAACGCTCCCAGCAGAACATCGCCGGCTGCAGCAGAACGCGCGCGAAAAAGCTGCGCGGCGAGTCCGTATCCTGGCGTGTGTAGTAAGCGCGCAACGCCTCGCGGCAGGTGGGGTCGTCGAAGCCGCGAGCTTGTTGGCGGAGTTTCTCGGGGCCGTGCTCCGCGACCAGCTCGACGAGCGCCCGGCGGCCGGGAAGCAGCGAATCGAGTGCCGGGCCGGAGTCCAGGTCCGGGCTCGGCGGCAGCGAGGCGGCAAGCTCCCCCTGCCACGCAACAACGGCAGCATAGAAAAGCAGCGCTTCGCGCGAGGCAGGGTAGCGCCCGGCCAACAGCCGCGCGCGCGCTCCTCGCACAGCCGCTAGCGCTTGGAAATCTCGCGATACCACTTGGGATGATGAGAGGCGGCCCAGCCCGGCCGCACCCAGCCCTGAATCATACCGCGAAAGGCTTCGGGCACCGCCGCCGTGCCCATGTAGATGTGCACGATGATGCCGCCGATGGAGATCACGGCGACGGAGGGGTGAATCAGAATTGCCGCCAGCCGCAGCCCGCGCGGCATGATTTCGGGAAGCCACAGCACCAGGCCGCTGGCGAACAGCAAGACGACCGCGGCCGATTGCACCCAGAACAACATTTTTTGGCCGGCGTTGAAGCGGCCGGGCTCGGGAAGCCCTTCTTCCTCGTGCACAGCGTACTTGTGGGCGTTGCGCAGCCAGACCTTGTCGTCCGCGTCGAGCCGCATCAGCCGCGCCCAGTTGAGAAACATCGTGCCGAGCACGAGGGCGAAGATCGTGCCGCCCCAGGGATGACCCCAGCGCACCGCGGCGCCGCCGCCGAACACACTCGCCAGCCAGAACAGGTGCGGCGTCCAAAGCGACAAGCCCGTCAACGCAGCGTAAAGAAAGCTGAGCGCGGCGAGCCAGTGGATGGTGCGCTCCTTGACGGAAAAGCGAGGGAGTTTGTCATCAGGCTGCATAGGTCATGGCTACCTATCTATCTGAGGTACGAAACAGAGCCGCAGGCGGTAACAGGCTGCGGAAAAACTCCAGTCCGGCCCGGCAGTGGTGCTTCATGGGGACAGTCACCGCGTTTCGCACCTCGATTTTTCAGAGGTTTACGGGATTCGCAGGGTGCGAAACACGGTGACTGTCCCCCTCCGGCAGACTTTTTCCGCAGCCTGGTAAGCCGGCGGGCCGAGGCGGCTGGATCCCTGGGGAAAAGGCATTGCACGGACTCGCCGCGTGCCATGCTCTTGTCTCGGGAATGGCGCTCTTTCTCCTCTGCCCTTTTGCGCCGCTCGTCCCGGCTCGGCTCGCCCTTCGGCACGGGTTTCTGCCGGCTCGGCCCGCCGGCTTACGCCTGCGGCTCTGTTTTTGGCGGCGGCGCATTGTCCTTGTAGGTGCGCGGGCCGTAGCGCACGTAGTGGAAGAAAGTGCCGAGGATGCCCCCGGCCAATACGAAATTTCCGATCCACTTCAGGGGCCCTTTCCACAGCGAGACAGTCCAGGGAATCCGCGGGTCTTTCGGCAAACCGTAGCTTTCGGGGTCGCTGGCGTCCTTCAACACGTAAAGCACGTGCGTGCCGCCGACGCCGGCGGGGTTGTACACCCCGGCACTCAAAAAACCGTCTTCCCGCAATTCCGAAGAGCGCGCATTCGCGATCTGGATCAGGTCCTCTCGCGTTCCGAAGGTCAGGCAATTCGTCGGGCACGCTTTGATGCAGGCGGGCTCGAGGCCCACGGCCGTGCGATCCGAGCACAGCGTGCACTTGTAAACCTTCTGTGTTTTCGGGCTCAGCCGCGGCACGTCGAACGGGCAGCCGGTAATGCAGTAGCCGCACCCGATGCACTTGTTGTGATCGAAATCAACGATGCCGTTATCGAGGCGGAAAATCGCCCCCGGCGCGGGGCAGGACTTCAGGCAACCCGGCTCGACGCAGTGCATGCACTGGTACTTGACCATGTTCCAGGTCATCTGGCCGTCGTCGCGCGCGATTTCGTTGAACTTGATCAGGTTCCAGAAGTTGTATTCGAGGTCGGGGAGCGTCTGGTAGGTGCCATCGAAGACGCCGGCGCCGAACTCCTGGTCGTTCCATTCCTGGCAGGCAACCTCGCAAGCCTTGCAGCCAATGCAGGTCGAGGTGTCAATTAGTTTGGCGACAGTGTGCATGAAAATCAGCTACCCATGCCCATCGGCTTTACACTTTCTCGATATTCACCAGGAAGCCCTTGTACTCGGGCGTTCCCGAGTTGGGATCCATCACCGAAGCCGTCAGGTTGTTCACCAGCGGCCCTTTGACCCGCCCCAGAAAGCCCCAGTGAATCGGCAGCCCGATCTGATGCACGCGCTGCCCGTTCACGTTGAGGCCGCGAATGCGCTTGGTCACCAGCGCCTGGCCTTCCACGCTGCCCCGCGCGGAGGAAACCCGCACGCGGTCCTGATTCGCAATGCCCTTTTCCGCCGCCAGCTCCGCCGATAGCTCTACAAAGAAAGTCGACTGCAACTCGGAATTGGCCGTGACGTGCTTGGTCCAGTAATGGAAATGCTCGGTCAGGCGGTAGGTAATCGCGACGTAGGGAAACTGCGCCGGGTCGCCCAACTGGTCGAGATCGCTGCCGTAGATCTTCACCGCCGGATTGCCGCTGACCGCGGGGTGCATCGGGTTCTTCACCGGCGATTCGGCCGGCTCGTAGTGCTCGGGGAACGGCCCCTCGGCGAAATCGGCCGCGAACAATTTCGCCACGCCCTCGGCCAGCATGATGAAGGCGCCATTAGCTTCGGGCGCGGCGTCGGCCTTGTAGTCGGGGACGTCGCCCTTCCAGCGGCCGTTCTCCCAGTGGATCGGCGCGCGCGTTGCGTCCCAGGGCTTGCCGGCGGCATCGGCCGAGGCGCGGTTGTAGAGCACGCGGCGGTTCGCCGGCCAGCTCCAGGCGTAGTTGGCGTAAAGGCCCAGGCCGGTGGGATCCTCCTGGCCGCGCCGCGCCATGAGGTTGCCATCTTCGGTGAACGAACCCGAGTAGAGCCAGTTGCCGCAGATCGTGGTGCCGTCGTCCTTGAGCGCGCCGAAACCGGGGACCTGCTTGCCGCTGGTGAGATCGGTGCCGTTAATTTCCTTGGCGACTTCGGTCAACGACGGGGCCAGCGGGTTGCCGTAAGTCCAATCGACAGCCAGCAGCGGTTCCGCGCCCGGGCCGCCTTCCTTCTCATACAGCTCGCGCACTTTCAGAAACAGGCGCGCGATGATTTCCTGGTCGTCCCTGGCCTCGCCCGGCGCATCGAGGGCCTTGTTTTTCCACTGCAGCCAGCGCGACGAATTGACGAAGGTGCCGTCCTTTTCGGCGAAACAGGCGGCGGGCAGCAGAAACACTTCGGTCTGGATCGCGCTGGGGTCCGCCACGCCGGGATAAAATTCGCCGGCTGACGGCTTCGCCTTCCAGAACGCCGCCGTCTCGGTCTCGAAATTCTCGGCGACGATCAGCCACTTCAGCTTGCCGAGCCCTTCGATCATCTTGCGCGAGTTGGGGCCGCCCGCCACCGGGTTCATCCCGAACGAGATCAGCCCTTCCATCTCTCCGGCGTACATGCGATCGAACAGCATGCCCCAGCTATGGTTGCCGCCCTCGGCGATTTTCGGCAGATAGCCATAGCCGAAATCGTTTTCGCGCGTCGCCTGCGAGCCGTAGTAGGCCTTGAGCAGGCTCACCATGAACTTGTTGGTGTTCGACCAGTAGTTGAGCGAGTTCGGGCGCAGCGGCTTGGGCGTCGTCTCGCGGACGTATTCCGCAAGCGTCGTCTGATTCGCGCGGGGCATGTGGAGATAGCCGGGCAGCTTGTCCCAGGCCCCCATGTCGGTGGCGCCCTGAATGTTCGAATGGCCGCGCTGCGCGTTGACGCCGCCGCCCGGCATGCCGATGTTGCCCAGCAGCAACTGCAACATCGCCGCGGTGTGAATGAGCTGCACCGAGTGGCTGTGCTGCGTCCAGCCGAGCGCATAGAGGATGGTTCCCGAGCGTCCGGCGCGCCCGGTCGAGCAGATCACCGCGGCTGCCTTCTCGAACTCCTCGGCGGTGCAGCCGCACACCGTCGCGACTTGCTCCGGCGTGTAGCGCGCGTAGTGCTTCTTCAAGAGCTGGAAGACCGAGTGAGGGTTCTCGAGAGTTGGGTCAACCCGCGCGTAGCCCTGCGCGTCCAATTCGTACTGCCATGACGACTTGTCGTACGCTTTTCGTTCGGCGTCCCAGCCCGAGAAATATCCTGCGCCGAACGAAAAACCTTCCTTCACCAGAAACGCCGCGTTGGTGTGCTCGCGGACGTAGTCGGCGTGATACTGATCGTGCGTCAAGGCATAGTGAATCAGCCCGCTGAGGAAAGCAATGTCGCTTCCGGCGCGAATCGGCACGTAGACATCGGAAACCGCCGCCGTGCGATTGAACCGCGGGTCGATGCAAACCAGCTTGGCTTTGCGGCGGCGCTTGGCCTGCATGACGAACCGGAACCCGACGGGGTGATTTTCGGCCGGGTTTCCGCCCATCACCAACACGACATCCGTGTTGGCGACGTCGGTCCAACCGTTGGTCATTGCTCCGCGGCCAAAGGTGGCGGCCAAACTGGCCACCGTGGGGCCGTGTCAAAGACGGGCCTGGTTTTCGTAGGTCAGCACGCCGAGACCGAAACGGAACTTACCGAGCAGGTAGTTGATCTCGTTGGTATCGGTGCAGCCGCCGATCAGGCCGACGCTGTTGAGGCGATTCACCGTGCGCCCCTGGCTGTCGCGCGCCTCAAAACCGGCGTCGCGCGCGTCCTTGATGCGCCGCGCCATCTTGTCGAGCGCCTCGTCCCAGGGAATCGCTTTCCAGTCCGCGGCCCCCGGCGCGCGATACAGCGGCCGGGTCAAACGCTGGTCGTTGACCACGAATTCCTTGAGCGAAATCCCCTTGGAGCAAAGCGCGCCGCCATTGATGGGGCTCGACGTGTCGCCTTCAATGTGCACGACGGTCGGCTTGACGTTGTCGGCCCGATCCCCCAGCGTGTGAATCACGACGCTGCAGCCGACCGCGCAATAAGGACAAACGCTGTGAGTCTGGGTCGTGCGCGAAATCTTCAGCTCGCGCACGGCGGCCTGCGCGGGCCGCAGATCGAACCCGAACGCCGTCGTCGCCAGCGCCGCGCCCGTCTTGACGAAGCTTCGCCGGGAAACATCCATAAGGATGCAACTCCTGACAGCCCATGGCCCCGAGCCCACGGGCAGCACAGCCGCCACCAGCAAATCCGAGCCGCGCGCGTCAGCAAGCGGTGGCCGGCAGCCCTCAATCCGCAGGCGTTTCGTGACCCGAAACCAACCAAACGGCCGACTCGAATCGAAACCACCCGCGCGCGGTCCACTAGAGTCTACAACCTGACATGGGCAGGGTCAATCCAACCAGAATTGGCCGCCAGGCGGCAAACTGGTGCACTCCCGAAGTGGTCGGCCCCAAAAGCAGCAGTGGTAGGATGAAGGCATGTCAGCCCGCGAACAGCTTCACCGGCTGATCGATCTGCTTGCCGACGCAGAACTGCCCCCCGCCTTACGTGTGCTCGAATCTCTGCACGATGCCCGTGAAGAGGATCCCTGGCTCCACGCGCTGTTGACCGCTCCGGAAGACGACGAGCCGGAGACACCGCAAGAGCACGCAGCCCTCGACCGCGCCATGGAAGAAGCCCGCCGGGGCGAGACAAAATCGTGGGAAGAGATCCGTGGCAACCTCGCGTGATTGGCGGATTGTCCTAACCTCCAGCGCGCAGAAATCAGTCAAGCGAGTTCCCCAGGCCGACCGCGAACGGTTGAAGCAAGCGATCGACGCCCTGCCTGCAGGCGATATCAAAAAACTCAAGGGTCGTCCCAATCAGTTTCGCTTGCGCGTTGGCGATTTCCGAATCGTCTTTGTGCCGGATTTTCCGGCGCGAAGCATTGTTGTTCTGGAAGTCTTCCATCGAGGCGCTGGATATCGCTAGCCATTACCACTCTGGCCGAAAGTTTCCACCGGAGGCTCCTAGCAACCTCCAAGACCCACGCCGCCAAAACCCGCCTCGCCATCCCCGTCAATTGTGAGAACATTTCGGTATCGTCATCCGTATCGTCTGCGAGGAGATCATCCGCAATGCGGCCTTTCGCGGAGTACTTTGCTTCCCTTGTTCAGCCCATCGCGGCAATGGCCTGCGGCGTCCTGCTGTTGGCCTCCCTGCTCCCGGCGCCCGCCTCCGGCGCGGAATCCCCCTGGCCGCAATTTCGCGGCCCTCAAGCGAATCCGGTCGGAGCCGACGCGCACCTGCCCGACCACTGGTCGACCAGCGAGAACGTCGAGTGGTCCGCCGAAATCCCCGGGCGCGGCTGGTCGTCGCCGATCGTCACCGGCGGCAAAGTGTTCCTGACCACCGCTGTCACCGACGGCGATTCCAAAAAGCCGCAGATCGGAACCGACTACAGCAACGAATACGCCGCCGAGTTGATGAAACAGGGGTTGAGCGAAGCCGAGGTCCTCAAGAAAGTCACTGCGCGCGATATCGAATTGCCCGCCGAAGTCACGCTGCACTACTTTCTCTACTGCCTCGACCTGGAGACCGGCGGCGTGGTCTGGCGCAAAGAGTTTCACAACGGGCATCCCCCGGGCGGGCGCCACCGCAAGAACAGCTTCACGTCGGAAACGCCGGTCACCGACGGCGAGCGCGTCTATGTTTACGTCGGCAACCTCGGGCTCTACGCCTACGACCTCGCCGGCGAACAGGTCTGGGCCACACCGCTCAAGGCGCATCCGATCTATCTCGATTTCGGAACCGGAAGCTCGCCGGCGCTGGCGGGGGATCAACTGATCATCCTCAACGACAACGAGGAGCAGCAGTTTCTCGCCGCGTTCGACAAGCGGACCGGCAAGCAGCTCTGGCGCGTGAAACGCGATATCGGTTCTTCGGAAGGCGACGCCCGGCGCTCGGGCTGGGCGACGCCCTTTATTTGGAAGAACGAGCAGCGCACCGAGATCGTGACGGTCGGGCCGGGTATGGCCATGAGCTACGATTTGCAGGGCAAGGAGCTATGGCGTTTGTCGGGCATGACCATTTCGCCCGCGCCGAGCCCGTTCGCTCACGACGGACTGCTGTATCTCGATGCGGGGCAGACGCGCCCGTTGTACGCGATTCGCCCCGGCGCCTCGGGCGACATCACTCCCGCGGACGGCGTCGCTTCCACCCGCTACCTCACTTGGTCGGTGGAGCGCGCGGGAACCTATATCCCCACGCCGCTGGCTTATCAGGATTCGATTTACGTGCTCTACGACAAGGGAATCCTGGCCCGTTTCAACGCCAAGACCGGCCAGCGCGACTACAAGGCGCGCATCGACCCGCAGGCGGGCGCCTTTACCTCGTCGCCCTGGGCCTACAACGGCAAGGTGTTCTGCCTGAGCGAGTTGGGCGATACCTACGTGCTCTCGGCCGGCGACACCTTCGAGGTGCAGCGCGTCAACCCGCTCGGCGAGATGGCGTTGGCGACGCCGGCGATCGTGGGAGAGCGGCTGCTGATCCGCACCGCCAGCCGCTTGTATTCCATCCGGCAAACGCACGCGGAGTGAGCTGGGTTGATGGCGGGTAACAGAGTCCGCCCGGGAATGAAGGAAGTCCGCATCGGCGGGGAGAAGGCCATGCGTTACTGGCGGCTCGTTCTGCTTCTGGTGTTGGCCGTCCCGGCGGCGGCCCGCGACCGGGTCGCACTCATCGAATTCTTCGGCTACCAGGGTCTGGAGGTCGAGCCGATCCGCAACGCGCTTCCCGTTCAGGAAGGGGCCCCCTACTCCGCGGATGCGAAAGAGCAAGTCCGGGAGGCTGTAAGGCGCGTGACCGGCCGCGATGCCACGGACGTGCAGGGGATCTGCTGCGACGAGAACGGCGACCGTGTTCTCTTCATCGGACTTCCCGGCCGGTCGAGCCGCGAGTTTCGCCTCAACCCCCTGCCGACCGGGTCCGTCAGGCTGTCCGACAAAATCACCGAGTTATACGCCCGACTCGACAGAGCCGAGGAGGCCGCGGCGCGCCAGGGCGGCGACGCGCCCCGGGAAGACGACTCTAGCGGTTATCGTCTGCTTCACTACGCGCCCGCCCGCGAGCTCGAGCTGCAAGTGAGGGAATACGCGCTGGCGCACGAGAGTGAGATCAGGGACGCTCTGCAAAACAGTTCTGACGCCCGGCATCGCGCCATCGCCGCCGATGCTCTCGGATTCGCGGAACGGTCGCCCGGCCAGATCGCTGCCCTGGTGCAGGCCTGCCGCGATCCGGACGACGACGTTCGTAACAATTCCACGCGCGCGCTCGGTGTTTTGCTTTCCGCCGAGCCCGCCCTGGCCGAGCAGATCCCCGCCGCCGTGTTCATCGAAATGGTGGGCTCCGGCATCTGGTCCGACCGCAACAAAGGCTCGTTCGTACTGGGCGCTCTAGCCGAGTCGCAGGATGCGCGGCTCGCGGAGCAGATCAAGTCGGAAGCCTGGGAGCCGCTTCTCGAAATGGCGCGCTGGCGCGACATCGGCCACGCCGCCCGGGCCCGCCTGCTTCTCGGCAGCATCCTGGGTATTCCTGAAGACCGGCTGATGCAGCTTGCATTTGGCCCTCCGCAGCCGTTTCTGGAGGCGATCGGGGCGAAGTGAGGGAAGAGCCGGAGTCGGTAACGGGTGCCCAATCTTGGGGGATGAAAGTTCTGCAAACGCGGGGACGAGAGGCGCGCTAACGCCCGGCCCGTAGATTCAGCGCCGCCATCTCGACCCGAGATGCCTCTGGCGCGAGATCCCCGCGGCCTGGCACCGGAGGGTGCCCCTGCCATGCGAGTAGCCAGGCGTCCATCGAATGCCGCCGCACTTCGCGTCCATTGGAGTCTTGCTGCACGATCGAGACCGCGCGCCGGCCGGTTTGCGGCGAACCCTTTTGACCCCACCAATGCGAGAGCTCGGCGTCGCCCTGTGGACCCAACGGCGCCACGCCCACCAGCACTACCTTGACCGGTGACGAGCCATGCTGGCGGCCGGGGCCGCTCCAGTTGCCTCCGCCGAGGGTGTGCGTAGTGCCGGGGACCCGGACTTGTCCGCGGAACGGATCGCCGAGTCCGGCCAGTTGGGCGGGTGAACGGGGGCCAAGGCCAAGCCCGCTGTTCGGCGGACCCGGATTGGACTGTAGCCCTTGTACCTGCCGGGCCGTGGCCACAGCCGCGCCGGCAAGTTCGACGAGGAAACTCGAACCGGTCACACGTCCCCGAACGTTGTTTCGGCCCACGAACGGCGCACATGGCAGCCTGCGTCCTCGACCACGGGCCTACGGATCTCTTGGCCGGGAAAACGCCGCCAATCCGAACCTGTCACAAATGCGTCGTTGCGCGACGGGTTCAGGCCGTCTCGCGCCGAAACCAGCTCAATGCCAATGCCACGGGGAACAAGAGCTGGAACCCCAGCGTCAAAAGCATCGCGAACATTGTCGCATAGGCCGGCCCCACCACCGGGTTGGCCGGCGCGTGGTGTCCGACGCTGAACACGGTCACCGCGATGAGCGAGATCTGGACCCCCGCAAGCGTGAGCCAGAAGTGGACTTGCCCGAGCCGCTCATGGAGCCCGCGGTGGGCCAGAGCGTGGAACACCGTCCAGGATACGGCGAAAACACCGAACAGGGTGGCCGCCGCGAACACCAGGTGACCGATGGTGACGGGGAAATATCGGTCCAGAAAGAACACGTCCACGGTCGTTACCTGCGAGGCGACCGTGACGAGAAGCCCGACCGCAGCCAACAACGCGAACGCGTAGGAATGCAGCCGCACGGTCTTGCTGGTGTGAAACGTGGAGGGCAATCGAAATCGCATCTTGACTCCCGCCGAACCGAAGGGTAGTCCTTTATTGTGCCGTTTACGGCCGGATGACGAAATGATGTTTTCGCCTTATTCTTCCTCCTTTACATACGCCTGAGTTTTCGGACGGCTTTTAGCGGACCTACAATAGGTTAGATACTGGAGGCGCCGTGAGCGATCGGGAAAAAATCGGGCTGCGCGGGCCGGCCGCCCGCGTTCGCACGGAGCACTTCGACTGCAACCTGGAAACCGACGAGGTCTCCGCCAAGCCGAAATTCGCGGAGATCGTTGCGTACGACCTCGAAGGCCGCACCACTTCGATAACCCATGAAAACCAGGATGGTTCCTCCGGGACCACGTGGTTCACTTACAACGACCGGGGCGACCTGGAGAAGAAATCGAGCGAGTGGGGCGGCCGGCAGGGCCAGGATACGGTCTACCACTACGACGAATCCGCAAGGTTGCTGCGCCTCGGCTCGGTCTACCAGGACGGCCCCGAGCGCGAAAGCGCGTGCTACACCTACGAGCCCGACGGTTCGAAGACGGAAGTGCGATTCGGTCTGTCGCCCGCCGAGAGAGAGAAATTCATTCACGAAGTGAAAACCCGGGCGCAGAATACAGGCACTGAGATCGGTTACGACCTGCCTCCGGCGACCACCACCATCCGTTACGATCCCGAGGGGAAGCCGCTGGAAGAACTGCAGCACGACGACAACCAGATCCTGCTTAGCCGGATCGTCTACACCTACGACGATCAGGGCCGCTTGGTGGAACAGCGCCACGAGATCGGGCACAAGGCGCCCTTCTCGCCCTCGCCCGACGACCCGTCGATGGGACCACTCGAACGTGAGGCGCTGGAGAAGATGGTGGCGCGCCTCTTCGCTCCCGGCGCAGACATGGAGCGCACGACTTTTGTCTATGACGATCAGGGCCGCAAGATCGAAGAGATCCGGCAACAAGGGCCATTCGGAGCCACCCGAACTACAAGCGAGTACGACGAGCACGGCAACACGTCCGTCGTTCGCAGCGCGCACGAATCCCGGGAATTTCAATTGACGGCGGACGGCGATTTAGACCATCCCACCGAAGCGAATCAGACCACCAGTACCAATTTCTTTCAATACCAATACGACGAACGCGGAAACTGGACGGAGAAGAGAAGCCTGTTTGTCGACCCTTCCAACGGCAAGTCGAAATGCCTCATGGCCGAGCGCCGCACGATCACGTATTGGTGAGCCCGTGCTTTTCAGGTACGGGACTTTGGACACAAGAGGCGGCTTCCCCCCTGGTTGCCCGGCGACTCGAAAAAAGCGAAAGTGAAACCATGACGATGCGATTCCTTTTGGCCTCGGGCCTGCTGACGGCCTTTGCGACGCTGCTGGTGGCGCAGGACAAGGACCCTTTCTTGTGGCTCGAAGATATTGAGGGCAAGGCGCAGCTCGATTGGGTGCGCGCGCAAAATGCCCGCACGCTCAAGGAACTCGAGGCCGATCCGCTCTTCGCCGAGCTTCGCAAGGAGGCGCTTGAGATTCTGACCTCCAAGCAGCGCATTCCGATCGGCGAAATTCAGGGTGGCTATGTCTACGATTTCTGGCAGGACGGCGAGCATCTGCGCGGCATCTGGCGTCGGGCGTCGGTCGACAGTTATCAGGCCGGAAATCCAAAGTGGGAAACCCTGCTCGACGTCGACGCGCTGGCCAAGACCGAGGACGAGAACTGGGTGTTCCACAACGCCCAATGCCTGCCGCCACAGTACGAGCGCTGCCTGATCAGCCTGTCGCGCGGAGGGGCGGACGCGGCAACCAGCCGCGAATTCTCGATCCCGCACAGGGCGTTCGTGAAGGATGGCTTCGTGACGCCCGACGGCAAGAACGGCGAAGCCTGGCTCGATGAGAACACGCTGCTGGTGTCTTCCGACTGGGGCGAGGGGCGCACCGATTCGGGCTATCCGCGCTCGGTTCGCAAGTGGAAGCGGGGCACGCCGTTCGCCGATGCCGCCAAGATTTACGAAGGCGAAACCAAGGACGTCGGCTCGAACCCAGCCGTGCTGCGCCACGATGGGCGCGCCTATCCGCTGATCGTGCGCGCGGTGACGTTCTACGAACAGACCTACCAATGGCTTAAGCCCGACGGAAAGCTGGTTGAGCTGCCGCTGCCGGCCCGCTCGCGGCTTGCCGGCGCGTTCCGCGGCCGCATCGTCGCGGCCCTGCAGGAACCGTGGAACTACCAGGGCGTCCGCTACCCGGAGGGCTCGCTGGTGGCGCTTCGGCTGGAAGACATGAAGGCCGAGGAGATTTTCGCGCCCAGCGAGCGCCAGGCGCTCAACGACGTCGCGATCGGCAAGTCGTACATTTTCGTTTCGCTGCTCGACGACGTGGCGGGCAAGGCGATTCGGCTGGAGCCCGCCGAAAATGGCTGGAAGGAGACCGACGTCCCGGTGCCGGCCAATGGCGTGGTCAAGATCGCCGGCGCGAGCGGGGAGCGCGACGACTGGTTCGTGATGCACGAGAGCCTGACCACTCCGCAGACCCTCTATCATGTCTCCGCCGACAACCAGCTGTCGAAATCGATGACCCTGCCGGCGTTTTACGATGCCACGGGGGTCGTGGTCGAGCAACACTTCGCCACCAGTAAAGACGGCACGCGCGTTCCTTATTTCCTGATGGGCCGCAAAGACGTTTTGGAGAAAGGCAACGCGCCGACGATCCAATACGGCTACGGAGGGTTTCTGATTCCCATTCTCCCCGTGTATTACGAAGACCCATCGCGGCCGCAGCACGGCGCTCTGGCGGGCAAGCTGTGGGTTTCGCGCGGCGGCGTACTGGTGCTTTCGAACATTCGTGGCGGCGGCGAATACGGCCCGCGCTGGCACGAAGCGGCGTTGAAGGAACATCGCCAGCGCGCTTACGACGACTTTTTCGCGATCGCCGAGGATCTCATCGCGCGCGGCGTCACCAGCCCCCAAAAGCTGGGCGCCATGGGCCGCTCCAACGGCGGCCTGCTGATGGGCGTCGCGCTGACCGAGCGCCCCGATCTCTACTCAGCCATCGACTGCGGCGCGCCGCTGTTCGACATGAAACGCTACAACAAGCTGCTGGCCGGGGCGAGTTGGATGGGCGAGTACGGCGACCCGGATATTCCCGAGGAGTGGGCCTATATCTCGAAATACTCGCCGTACCAGAATCTGAAGCCGGGGACGAAGTATCCGAAGGTGTTCTTCTACACCTCGACGAAAGACGACCGGGTGCACCCGGGCCATGCCCGCAAGGCGGCGGCGAAGATGGCCGAGTTCGGCGACAAGTTCTACTACTACGAAAATATTGTGGGCGGCCACGGCGGTACGACGAACCAGGAACAGCTCGCGATGCGCACCGCCCTGGAATACATTTACTTCTTTCACCAACTGATGCCGGCGGCGAAATAGTAGCTGGGTTTCCACGTTGCCCTAGTCCGAGAGACAGAGCCGCTGGCGCAGGCCTGTGGGCCGCAGCGATACGGGGGCTGGGGAGTGCTGGCTGGGGACAGGATAGGATGAGACGGCTGGCTCACCTTGAGCAGCATCAAGCTGCACAGGGCGCACTCGGATGAGGTGCAAAGGAGAACTGACCGTCTCATCCTATCTCCTTCCGCCGGATTTTTTGCGCAGCCCGCGGAACCGGCGTCCGGCTCGAAACCGCCGCCCCGTGATGCCGCCAACCGCCCAACCTCTCTACAACCCAGGCCGCCCAAACGGCGAGCTCGCTGAAAATCAGTTAACCGGTTAACCCGTTATGCATTGCGAAACGTTTTGCCCCGCAAGCAGACCCTGGCCAGGGTCTGCTTTGGGAACATTCCGCTAATTGCAAAGTATTGATCTTAAAAGAGCTAGTCATAAATCTCCCGGAATCGATCCAGTTTTCTTCTGCAAAATGAGCCAGCGGCGGAACGCTCTGTCTTGACATGGATTGGTCCTTCGAGATAATCTCTCATCCACTTAGGTTAACTTCGGGTGGGGCATTCTAGTTTGAGGCGAATCAGGGGTTCAATGTCATCAAACCTTCCCGCCCGGTTGATTAATGTCTAGCCCTTTGCCGTAGGGTGACGGCCCTGGGTGGCGCTGAGTTTGCGCCCGTTTTGGGGACGTTGCGGCAGGCGAAGGCGATTTATTGAATTATTCGATGGGCGCCGCGGATATGCCGCGCCCAACAAGTTGGCCCTTTCCAGGGCGTTGTCTACTCGCGCGGGCTCGCGAACGCGGCGGCGCGGGTGTCCAAGTTGATCGACAACGGAGGGTAACTCGTCTATGCGCCTCAATGCGCGACCGATTGTTCTGCTATTGCTCAGTCTTTGTCTGGCGCTGCCGGTATTTGCGCAGCGCGACATGGGTACCGTGCTCGGTACCGTCACCGATGCGACCGGAGCGGTTGTTCCCGGCGCCACCGTCACCATCACCGAAGAGGCCACCGGCATCACCAACGTGGTCCAAACCGACAACACGGGCAGTTACATCCGGCCGCTGCTGAAACCGGGCAGCTATACGGTCTCGGTCGAAGCCGCGGGATTCAAGAAATCCATTCAGACCGGCGTATTTCTGCAGAGCGGTTCGCGCGTTCAGGCCAGCTTCAATCTGGAACTGGGGCAGGTCACCGAGACGATCGAAGTCATCGCGCTGCCGCCGGCCCTGCAAACCGAGTCGACCCAGATGGGCGGCACGCTTGAGAATCGCCAGACCAGCGAATTGCCGCTGGGCGGCCAGCGCCGCTTTGCGTTTCTGGCGCGCACCGTTCCGGCCGTCTATGCGGCCGAGCCGGGCGCCCGGGACGCGGCGGGCGGCGGCTTTTCCGCCAACGGCGTCCGTTCCAACGGCCAGAACAACTTCCTGCTCAACGGCGTCGATAACAACGTCAACGTCATCGACTTCATCAACCAGACCGCCTACGTCATCGGGCCTTCGGTCGAAGCCATCGGCGAGATGCAGATTCTCACCAACGGCTATAACGCCGAGTACGGCCGGGGCGCCGGCGGCGTGGTCAACGTGACGATCAAGTCGGGCACCAACGACCTGCATGGCGCGTTGTACGAGTTCCTGCAGAACGACAACCTCAACGCCAACACCTGGCAGGCCAACCGCCAGGGCAAACAGAAGGGCGCCTTCGTCCAGAACCAGTTTGGCGCCGCGGTCGGCGGCCCGATCGTTCACGACCGCACGTTCTGGTTCGCCGACTATCAGGGCACGCGGATTCGCGACGGCAGCCTTTCGGGCACCTACACGATTCCGACCGCCGCCATGAAGGGCGGCGACTTCTCGGCGCTTGGCGCTCCCATCTTCAATCCCTTCGCTGAGCAGTCGGTTGGCGGGGAACTGGTTCGCGACCCGTTCCCGAACAACCAGATTCCGTCGAACATGTTCGACCCTGCCGCCAAGAAGCTGATTGATCTCTATCCCAATCCGAACCAGAACCTCGGCGCGGGCCGGCCCGGCAGCAACTACTTCACGCAGCGGGCCTCTTCGGTGGACGTCAACCAGTGGGACGTTCGCGTCGACCACCGCCTCAGCGACAACGACTCGCTGTTCGGCAGCATCAGTTGGATCAACGAGAAGAAATTCCAGGCGCCGCCGCTGCCGGGCGCGCTCGATGCGGGCGGATTCGCGGGCGAGCACGAAGAGAATCTTTCGCGCAACGCCATGCTGAGCTACACGCGGATCTGGTCGCCGACCGTCATTACCGAGTCGCGCGCAGCCTATTCGCGCCTGGTAACCACCCGCGTGCAGTCGCTGGCGGACGAAGACTCCTTTTCGGCCACCGGCATTGGCGGGCTCAACCCGTTCACCGTCAACAACGGCGGCCTGATGCTGATCGCTCCGAACAGCTACACCAGCGTGGGCGGTTCGGAATGGCTGCCTACGCAGGAATACAACAACGTCTGGGATTTCATCCAGAACGTATCGTGGAACAAGGGTTCCCACGCTTTCAAATTCGGCGCCGAGTATCGCCCGGTCGGCTTCCCGTTCTTCCAGGTGCCTTCTCCGCGCGGCCAGATGGCGTTTCCGCGTGAACTGACCGGCCAGCGCGGCTTGTCCGACTCCGGTGACGGCATGGCCACCTGGTTGATCGGTACGCCCGGTTTCGCGCGCATCACGACGGCGAACTTCATTTCGTCCTATCGTGACGCCTATTCGTTTTACGGGCAGGACGACTGGAAGGTGTCCTCGAAGCTGACCATCAACCTCGGCTTGCGCTACGAGCTGACTTCGCCCATCGGGGAGAAGTTCGGGCGTCAGGCTCACCTCGACATTTGGGGGATCGATCACGCCAACCCCACCCTGGTGATTCCGAAAGGGAAGGACCAGGATGCGCCGCTGCCTCCGAACTTCGCGACCGACTTTCCGGCCATCGATGTGGAACGCGGCACGGCCTCGCAATACCTCATCAAATGGGATAAGACCAACTTCGCTCCCCGCATCGGCGCCGCTTACGAGATCCGGACCGGTACGGTAATCCGCGCCGGCTACGGCATGTTCTACGGCGCGGAAGAGAACGAGGGCGGCAACCCCAACCGCGGCGAGAATCTGCCGTTCAACCAGGAAACGCAGTTCAATCAGGACAACTCGTTTTCCTTGAATCCATTCATCGACCGCTTCTCCGACGGCTTCCCGGTGAATTCATTCACGCTGCCGGCGCCGATCAACTTCCGCAGCGTCTACACCAATCGCCGCTGGCCGCTGGTTCACAAGTGGAACTTCAACGTGCAGCGCGACATCGGTTGGAACACGGTATTGGAGGTTGGTTACATTGGATCGAAGGGACAGCGCCTGACGCAAAACTACGATCCCAACCGGCCGGTCGCCGATCCGAAGCCTGGCGTGAACAGCTTGCCGCGGCGTCCCATCCAGGTCGTCGGCAACACGGGCATCCAGGGCACCAACAGCTTCGGCCGCTCCAACTACGACGCCCTGACGGTCAAGCTCGAGAAGCGCTTCTCGGATGGCATCCAGTTCCTGAGCTCCTACACCTGGGGTCACGCTCTCACCGACGTCGGCTCGCCGCTGTCGGATGGGCCGGGCAACCGCACCGTCAACATTTCCGATGAGTATTCCCACGCCAGCTTCGATGTCCGCCATCGCTGGGTGCTGAGCGGACTGTGGGAGCTTCCGCTACTGAAGAACAATACCGGTTTGGCCGGTAAAGTCGCCGGCGGCTGGCAGCTCAACGGCATCCTGACGCTGCAGACCGGCAACTACATCAGCATCAGCTCGAGTCGTGGAGTTTGCTCCTGCTCGGGCACGATCCGACCGGACCCGGTCGCGGGTAAGGACCCCAACGGGGCGCCTCCGGGTGGCCGTACGCCGGAAGAGTGGATGGACACCAGCGCATTCCAGGATCCGACTCCGGGCACCTACGGCGCTCTGGGCAATTTCAGCAACATTCGCCCGGGCATCAGCACTCTGGACCTGTCGTTGTTCAAAGACTTCAAGATCAACGAGCGCTATCGCGTCCAGTTCCGGGCCGAAGCCTTGAACTTTGCCAACACGCCACAGTTCGATGCCCCGGGCTCAACCCAAGGCAACAGCGACTTTGGCCAGATCAACCAGACCCGCGCGGGCACAAACCGCCAGTTGCAGTTTGCCCTGCGCTTTATGTTCTAGAAACCCGGGTTCTTCGGAAAACCGGCTATTTAGGAGCCCCTGCCGCGATATCCGCGGCAGGGGCTTTTTCCTGCGCATCCAAACAGGAAACGGTTAAGCGCTTTCCCTGCGAAGCCTCCGCAGCGCAGGGCTCGTGTATTTCCAGACCTGCGGCTTGTTGTGGAGCAGCGAACGCCAACAACGGGCGGAAACTGGAACGCATCCGTCCGCTCTCCAGCCGCTTCCGCCTCCAGTTCGATCCGCCATTCGATGCAGCCGTCGAATCTTCCCCCGCGGCTCCATAGGGCCGCAGGTCTGGGAACTACACCCAGCCCTGCGCTACGGGTGATTGGCGGTTCGCGGCGGAGACAGGCGGGAGCGCCTGTCTCTACGTTGCGTTCTCTGTTGCGCTCTCTGCTTCGCGCTGTTTGTTAGTCTTCTAGGGGAGGGTCGATCCCGTGGTGGGGTCGGCTCTGTTGTAGATCCCGAATGCTGTTGCGTCCCATGAACCGATTGTTCGTGTTCCTGCTTGTGGTTGGCCTGCTGCCGGGGCTTTACGCCGAGCCGCAGGAGAGCTTCGAAAGCGCCATGCGCGATGGCATGGCGGCCGTCCAGGCGAAAGACCTGGCCACGGCGCGCCAGAAATTCGAGCAGGCTTCGCGGCTGCGGCCGCAAGACCCACGCGTCTGGCTGGCGCTGGCCCAGATTGATTTCAAGTCCGGCGACACCGAGCAAGCCGACCAGGCCGCCGCCAAAGCGGCTGCGCTGGCGCCCGGCGACCCCGCCACGCTGCAGGGCTTGGCCATTTATTACGCCGCCGCCAATCACTGGCAGCAGGCCGCCGAGGCCGAAGAGCGGCTGGCTCGGCTGCGGCCCGGAGATTCGGGCGCGGTTGGCCGCGGCGGCGAGTTTTATCTGCGCGCCAAGCAGCCCCAGAAGGCCGTCGATCTGCTGCGCTGGGGCATTGCCAACGACAACCGCGCGGCCCTCCAGATCCGCCTGGCGCAGGCCCTGATCGCCACCGGGAAGCCCCAAGACGCTATCGAACCGTTCGAACAGGCGATCGGCCTGGAACCCTACGAGGAGCGGCTCTACTTCGAAGAGGCGCGCCTGTTGCTGCAATTGCAGCAAACGGATCAGGCCCTCGCGGTTCTCGACCGCGGCGGCAAGATCTTCGACAAGAGCCCGCGGCTCGAGCTGTTGCGCGGTATCGCCTACTACGCGCAGCGCAAATTCTCGGCCGCCGTCGATTCCTTTCTGCGCAGCGCCACGCTCGACCCCGGCTTCGCGCAGCCCCACGCCTTCCTGGGACGCATCCTGAGCCACGCCCACGACCGCCTCCCCGAAGTCACCGCCTGTTTCACGGCTTTCGAAAAGGCAAATCCCGAAAATTATCTGGGCTATTACCTTCACGCGATCGCATTGATCGAAGGCCTGGGTCCCGAGCCCGATGCGGCGGCCACGGCAGAGGCCGAACGCCTACTGTCGCGCGCTTTGGAGCTCAAGGAAGACCACGCGGACTCGCATTTCGAGTTGGGGGCGCTGCTGGCCAAAAAACACGATTTCGAGGGCGCCGAAAAGCACCTGAAGCGTGCCATCGAGCTCAATCCCGACAGTTCGAAAGCGCACTACCACCTGGCGCGCGTCTACACGCGGCTGGGCAAGACCGAGCAGGCGCTCGCCGAGCAAAAGCTGCATGAAAAACTCACCGAGCAAGAACGCCAGCAAATGCGCTCCGGCATGGCTTCCGGCGCTGAGAATGCACTCACCGATGTAGTACAATAGCTGTAATTTTCGGGTCGAGGTGTTCTCATGAAACGCCGTCATTTTTTGGCGGCTCTCGCTGCCACGGCAGGGGAAGCCGCTGCCGGTCCTAACGAAGAATCGAAGGTTTTGCTGCCCACCGATACGCCGGACGGCTACGGCTTCCGGATCATGTGGTACAACCCGGTTGCGCCGATCGACAAGGCGAACTATCGCCTCAAAGTCGGCGGCCTGGTCGAGAAACCGCTGGAGCTGTCGCTCGACGAGCTGCGCGAGCTGCCGCAAGTCACCCAGAACTCGCGCATGAAGTGCGTGCAGTGCTGGTCGTCGCGCACCACCTGGGGCGGCTTTCGCTTCGAGCCGTTTCTCGACAAGGTCAAGCCCAAGAAGTCCGCCCGCGCCGTGCGTTTCGACTGCGCCGATAAGTGGTACGAGTACATGTCCCTGGAGGAGATGGCGTCGCCGCGGGTATTGATGACGCTCGATTTCGACGGCAAACCGCTACCCGACAAGCACGGCGCGCCGCTGCGTCTGCTCGACCCCTCGAAATACGGCTACAAATCGGCCAAGCTGATTCTGTCGGTGACCTTCGTCGAAGAAGGCAAGGGCAGCATGGCCTGCGACATCGGCCCCTACTATTCGCCGACCGGAGAGATTCAGTCCGGCTACGATCATCCGCTCGATCTGGGCGCCAACGTCCGCAAGAAGATTCGCGGCGGAGAGATCACCGAATACTGATGTGGAGCCTTTCCAAGCGTCAGTTTTTGCGCCTGGCGGGACTAGCGATTTCCGACCGCATTCTGCCGCGCTGGATGTGGGCGCGGCCGCCCGAGCCGGTGGTGGCGCAGGAGCGCAAGCTGATCATCGTCACCTTCGGCGGCGGCGTGCGCTACGCGGAAACCTTCACGCCGGCGGGGCTGAAAAACATCCCGCGCCTGGCCGAACTGAAACAACAAGGGCTATTTTTCCAGAATTGCCTGAATCAGGGCGTGCTGTCGCACTATAACTCGACCGCCAGTATTTTGACCGGCCAGTGGCAGCGCGTCGACGATTTCGGATTCCAGCGGCCCTCGAGCCCGACGATCTTTGAGTACTACCGCAAGGCGACCAACGCCGGCCCGATGGACGCCTGGGCGATCTGCACCAACAAGAGCTTCGCGTCGATCGCCGCCAGCGGCGAGAGCGGCTGGGGCGACAACTACGGCGCCAATCTGGTGCTGCCCAAGCAATTGCTGCTCGAAGCCGTCGAAGGCGTCATCAAGCGCGACCTGAACCAGGGCGTCGCCAATCGCGAAAACGTGCTGCGGCAGCTCGAAGGCATTTTGAACGCCGGTTACGAAGGCATCGGCTGGACGATTTTCCAGGGCGGCCGGCAGATCGACCGGCAGGTCCGGGATACGCTCACCCGCAGCCTGGTCAACTATATTTACGGCCCCGAGGCGCCCACCTCCGGCGACGAGCTGACCTATTTCATCACCCAGGAAGTGATGCGCGAGTTTTCGCCGCGGCTCATCCTGGTGAATTTCTGGGATATGGACGTGGCCCATTGGGGAGCCTACTCGCTCTACCTGCAAGCGATCACCAAGACCGACCGGCTCTGCGGCATGTTGTGGGACGAGGTGCAGTCGAACCCGCAGTATAAGGACCGAACGACGATGCTGATCCTGCCCGAGCTCGGCCGCGACGGCGATATGAATACGGCCAACGGGTTTCTCAATCACCGCAGCGGCGATCCGTCGTGCCGTCACGTCTGGATGCTTGCGCTGGGCGCCGGCGTCTCCGCGGGGGAAATCGAGCGTTCCATCGCGCACGTCGATCTGTGCGCCACCGCCGCCGATATTTTGGGCGCGAAGATCCCCGAAATCAGCGGGCAGCCGGTGCGGGAATTGTTGTCGTGAGTCTGGTCGCGCGCGGGAGTCGCGAGGGGGACAGTCACCCGCCGGACGCAGTAGCGCCTGAACGCAAGCATCCGTGACCGGGTGACTGTCCCCGTTCGGCACCGTTCGCCAAAAGTCACTCCATGGCTGAGACCTCGAAAATCAGTCCCGAGTTGAAGCAACTCATGAAGGAAGGCCTGTTCCAGCGCCTTCCGCCGACCTTCTCTACCTACTTCTACGACCGCATCGAAGACTGGAAGCGGCTGTTTCCCGCCGAGCGCAACTATTTCGAGCGGCTGTTCGCCCTGCTCGACCGCTCCGATCCCAAAGCCGTCGAGCAGTTGTTCGCCCCGCTGCGCGCGGTCGAGGCGAAGATGGGCATCAACGAGAACAACTGGGACCGCCGCGAGTTCACGCTCGAGCACGTCGACTTCCTGCAGCGCTCGCCCTACTTGGCCGAGTGGCGCGCCACGATCGCGGATATCTTCGCGAAGATCGACCCGATGCTCGACGAAGAAGTCGCGCGCTCGGGCCACTCGCGCCTGGTGATGGTGATCTCGCCCGCCGAGTTGCCCACCGGGCCCGACCGCATGTGGCTGCGCCTCAAAGACCGCGGCAAGCTGATTCCGCTCGACCTTGGCGAAGGCGACTCGCTCAACGATTATCTGCCGCTGCTGCTCACCGGCGCGCCGCGCTCGGAGCGGGCCCCGGCGCTGTTCGACCTGGCGGGCTCCGGCCCGCGCGGCCCTTACGACAACTGGGTCCTCGAAGCCGGCGACCCGGTCCACCGCCTGGCGACGACGCTCGACGGTTGGGCCGGTTTCAGCTACGCGCGGCTGCAGCGATTGCGCGAAGTGCTGATGGAAGAAGTCGACAAGCTGGTGACGCGCGAGCAAATTCCCGGCCCACGGCAGCTTGGCGAGAAGCTGAAACATCTGAACCCGGGCGAGCTGCGCCGCGCGGCCGGACGCGACCCCATCCTGAGCGATTTTCTGCAGTCGGTGCTGCTCAACGGCAACGGCACGCTGCTCATCAACAACACTTTCGTCGAGTGGGCCAGCATGCAGGCGATCCGCCGCGCGCGCCCCACCTTGCTGTGCGCCTCGTTCGGCATTCGCACCAAGGTCAAGCCGTTCAGCAGCCTATTGATCTACACCGATCAGGAGGAAGCCAACCCCATCCCCACGCAGGCCGACATGCTGGGCTCCTACGTCGACCTCGAAGTGTTCTACCAGTACATCTGGCAGGAGTGCGAGAAGTACGCCGAGTATCGCCGCAACACGGCGTATCTTTTCGTGGGCGAAGGCATGGACGCGCTGTTCGCCATCGCGCCGCCCGATTTTCCGCTGCTGCGCGCCGCCGGTCCGGTTCCGCTTGCCGAAATCTTCGCCGGGGCCAAGCAATGGCTGCAACTTTAAGCCGCCGCCGCTTCCTCGCCCTCAGCGCCGCGGCCGGGTTTCTGGGAACGCGGCCCAGGCCGCTGCTCGCCGAGGTCTTCCCGGTCCATTTCCTCAAGACCAGCCCTTACGAAGAGCTTTATCGCTATATCGAACCCGGCAGCGATGAGTTCGCCATCGAAAAGCAGGCGGCGGAAATCACGCGCGTACTCGGCCGGATGATGGAAACCCGCGGTCTGCCGCTTGCCGATGGCTTTCAGGGACGCTCGCCGTTGCCGTCGGGGTATCGAAAGATTTCCGACGATGTATGCCGAAGCGGAGTTCGCGCCAGAATCCGGCGCGTTCGCGGAAAATCTGCGGCATTGGCTCGACTCGCTCGGCGAAGTTCGAAGGGTCCGCGTTACTTCGTGCTCGGCTCGAATCGCGTGCGCTACGAGATCGCCGGCCGCAACGAGTGGCGGGCTCGAATATCGCGTCGGACACTGGCGCCAGGTGTGGCGCGACGGCAAACTCATCGAATTCGAGCCACTCGAAGAAACCGTCGCTCGTTCCGCCGGGCCGTGGTTCGACGAGGTCACCCCGACGCTTGTTCGGCAACGAGCAGTCTTTCCAGCGAACAACTGCAGCCATGGCGTGCCCTACTGGCGCGAGCGCCTCGACTCGGCGAGCGGCATCGATGTCTACGGCCAGAACGGCATCGCCGCCGGCGACATCGACAACGATGGTTGGGACGAGATCTACGTCTGCCAGCCGGGCGGCCTGCCCAACCGTCTCTACAAGCGCCGCGGCGACGGCACGATGGAAGACATCACCGAACGCGCCGGGGTGGGCCTGCTCGACAACACCGCCTGCGCCCTATTCGTCGATTTCCGCAACAGCGGTCTGCAGGATCTCGTCGCGCTCACCGCCGCCGGGCCGCTCTACTTTCTCAACCGGGGCGACGGAACCTTCCGCCACAAGCCCGAAGCTTTCCGCTTCGAAAGCCCGGCGCGGGGAGCGTTTACCGGGATGTCGGCCGCCGACTATGACGGCGATGGCCGCGTCGATCTTTACCTGTGCACCTACATCTACTTTCAAAGCGAGGATCAGTACAGCTATCCCGCGCCCTACCACGACGCGCGCAACGGCCCGCCGAATTTTCTGTTCCACAACGAGCTGACCGGCGCCGGCGAGGGAGCGTTCGTCGACGTCACCGCTGCCACGGGGCTCAGCGAGAACAACGACCGCTATAGCTTTGCGCCGGCCTGGTGCGACTATGACGGCGACGGCCGCCCCGACCTCTATGTCGCCAACGATTTCGGCCGCAATAACCTCTACAAGAACGAAGGCGGGCGCTTTCGGGACGTTGCCGCTGAAGCCGGCGTCGAAGACCTCGGCCCCGGCATGAGCGCCGCCTGGCTCGACTACGATAACGACGGCCGCCCCGATCTTTACGTGACCAACATGTGGACCGCCGCCGGCCAACGGCTCATCGAGAGCGAGGCCTTTTCGCCCGTCGCCCGCGATCACCTCAACGACGCCTACCGCCGCCACGCCAAGGGCAACAGCCTCCACCGCAACCGCGGCGATGGAACGTTCGAAGAGAGCAGCGCCGCCGAGCACGTCGAGATGGGCCGCTGGGCGTGGAGCGGCGACGCGTTCGACTTCGATGGCGATGGAACGCCCGAACTCTATGTCACCGCTGGAATGATCACCAACCCGCCGGCGGTCGAAGCTTGGGTCGACGGCTCAATGCCGGATTCCACGAAGGCCGGCGCTTCTGAAATCGACCTGATGAGTTTCTTCTGGCGGCAGGTCGTGGCAAAGTCACCGTCGAAGCTGCAGCCCTCCACCGCCTACGAAAACGGCTGGAACGCCATCAATCAACTCATCCGCGAGGACTACAGTTGGAACGGGCACGAGCCCAATGTGTTTCACGCGCGGCGCGGCAACCGCTACTACGATTTCTCCGGCGTCTCGGGGCTCGACTTCGCCGCCGACAGCCGCGCCTTCGCCGCCACCGATTTCAACGGCGACGGCCGCCCCGACCTATTCGTGAAAAACCGCCTGGGCCCGCAAATCCGCGCGCTGGAAAACCGAGCGGGCAACGCGAACAACGTCCTGGTGCTGGCGCTCGAGGGAACCCAATCCAACCGCGACGCCATCGGAGCCTGGGTGACGGTCGAGCACGAAAACGGAAAGGCCGCGCAGGCGTTGCAAGCCGGCTCAGGCTATCTGTCGCAGCACACCAAACACCTGCATTTCGGTCTCGGCAAATCTAAACAGGCAAAAACCGTAACCGTTCGCTGGCCCGGAGGCGAGACCGAGACCCTAGCCAACCTGAAAGCCAACCACCACTACAAGGTCCAACAAGGAAAGGGAATCATCGCCACCCAACCCATTCAGCCGTCTCAAACAGCGCAGCCAGCCCAACCCATTCAGAGCCGCACCCGCAAGGGTGCGTTGAATGACACCGCCTCGGCAAAAGCACAACAACCTACCATCGCACCCGAATCAACCGATCAACCGAACAACGGATCCACGGAATCCTGGCTCCTCGAACCCGTTCCCCTGCCACAAAAGCACTCCGGCCCCGGTTTCATCTGCCTCGCCGCCGCAGCCCTTGAAACGACGCCGCGCAGCGTCCCGTTCGATGTCATTCGTCTTGACCAACAGCCGCCCGACGTCGCCGCTTGGTATGCCATCTTCCGCCGCTACCTGTTCGACTACCGCGGCCCGCTGACCGTGCCGACGCTGCTGTTGATCGACGAGCGCAGCCGCGCCCACAAAGTCTATTTCTCGATTCCGGAAGAACCCGATCTGAAGCGCGATCTCGAACGAATGCGCGACCCCGATCGCGCCGCGCTGGCGCTCCCCTTCGCCGGACGCTACTACCATCCGCCGTCGCGTAATTATTTTCGTCACGGAGCCGCCTTCTTTCACGCCGGCTATCCCGAGCAAGCCCTCGGCTATCTCGAAGAAGTCGTTGCGCGCGATCCGGCGAACTTCAAGGCGCAGCTCGCTATCGGGCAGATCCACCTGCAGGCCAACCGGCTCGCCCAAGCGCGCGAATCCCTCGACCGCGCAAGAAGTCTGCGAGAAGACTCCCCCGAACTCTGGAACAACATCGGCGGAGTCCAGATGGCCGGAAACAACTTTGCCGCCGCCGCCGAGAGCTTCGAGCGCGCGCTCGCCCTCGAGCCCGATCTGCCCTTCGCGCTCGTGAACGCCGGCCAGGCCTACGCGCAACTCAACCGCGCGGCCGAAGCCGAAAAGGACTTCCGCCGCGCGCTGGCGATCAACGGCAACGACGCCGAAGCCGCCAACCAGCTCGCGCTGCTGCTCGTTCGCCAGAACCGCGCCGCCGAAGCCAAAAAACTACTCCAACAGGCGATCGCGGCGGACCGCACCCATGTTTCCGCCATCAACAACCTGGCGGTACTCTATATCCAGGAGAACCAACTCCAGGACGCCATCGCCGCGCTACGCTACGGAATCAAGGTCGCCCCGCAAGCCGAAATGCTTTACCTCAATCTGGCCCGCGTCTACGTTCAAAGCGGAGACCGCAAGCGCGCCCGCGACGTCCTCGAACAGTTGCTCGCCGCAAAACCTGACAGCACAATCGCGCAGAACGCTCTGCGCGAGCTGGGAATCGCACGATGAAGTCGCAAGGGAATTACCACCACGTTTCGCGCCTTGAATGGAGTGGTGTCGTCGCCGCAGCGTGCACGCGAAACGTGGTGACTGTCCCCTTCCGCATATTGGCCGGCGCGACTTTGCTGGCCGCGATCGCCCTCGCCCCACAACTGGCTCCGGCGCAAACGCCGCCGCGGGGAAATGGAGAACGCCTCCAGAACGAACAAACCACACGAACCAGCGAACAGCCCGCGTCTACCGCCACGGCGGAGCACGCCGTGCAACCCGACGCCGCCCTCCAACAGAAAATCGAACAGATCGCCGCCGAGGGCCGCGTCCAGCAAATCGGCGAATCCTCCACCGAGCGCCTCACCCCCACACTGCGGCTGACGCCGGGCGCGCCGCCGATCCTGGCCTTTCGCTATTTCGACGGCCAAGCCCGCCACCGTTTCGGAGACCTTGACCTGGTAATGGACGATGCCGGCCACTAGCAGAACCAACGTGCAAGCTCAACGTCGGGCAGGGCTCCGGCCTGCCCAGCCGGCCCTAAGTCCGGCCTTCCTCTGTGTCATCCTCTTCCTCGCCAGCGCACTGTGGCTCTCCGCCCAAACTGATCCGCTCAGCGGAGCCCTCGACCTCTATCAGAAGGGCCAATACAGAACCGCCGAGACGCAATTCCAAACCCTGGTCCAGGCCGACCCGAAAAACGAAACCGCCAAAATCTTTCTGGCGCTGACGCGCGCGGCGCAAGGCCGCTGCTCCGAGGCGGCCAACGATCTCGAAAACTTCGAGACTCTCGCCGACAAAAATCTGCAGCGACTCGCCGGCCTCGCCCTGGCCCGCTGTCGCATCGCCGGCGATCGTTTCGACAAGGCCTTCGACGTTCTCTATCGCCTCAAGAAACTCCAACCCGACGACGCCGACGTCCTCTACGAGACCGCCCGGGCTCAGATGAAAGCCTGGAACGCCGTTGTCGAGGAGATGTTTCGAAAGACGCCGGCCTCGTTCCGGGTCAACCAACTCTCGGCGGAGATTTTCGAAATTCAGGGGCGCTATGGCGAAGCTGTCGCCGAATACCGCAAAGCCATTGAGAAGGCGCCGGGCACGCTCAACCTGCACTACCGGCTGGCGCGCGCCCTGCTGATGGAATCGCACGAGCCGGCGGCGCTCGAAGCCGCCAAGAAGGAATTCGAAGCCGAACTGGCCCTCAACCCCAACGACGCCGTGGCTCACTACCAGATCGCGCAGATTCTGGAAGCGCAACAGAAAAGCGCGGATGCGGTGCCGAGCTTGGAGCGCGCCGTCGAGCTCGATCCCGATTTCTCCGAAGCCCTGATCGCCCTGGGCCGCGCGCGCCTCGCCACCGGCCGCCACGACGACGCCATCAAGCTGCTGGAAAAGGCCGTGCAACTCACGCCGCAAAGCGAGTCCGCGCATTACGCGCTGATGCTTGCGTACCGCAACGCCGGCCGCCGCGAAGACGCCCAGCGCGAGAGCCAGCGCCTCAGCGAGCTCCAAAAATCGCCGCAAGGCGAATTTACGGATTTTCTGAAGCGCATCGGAGAGCAGCCGAAGCCATGAAGGCGGCCGCCATTGTCCGTGGTGCGGAGCTTTGGCCCGCACATTCGGCCGTGAGGCCGAACCGAAACCCAAACCACAATCTCTGGCCGTCGCTCATCACCGTATTCCTGTTGTTTTCCTGTATCCCACAAGCCGCCGCACAAACTCACCCCCATTTCGAAAACGTCGCCGCGCAGGCCGGGCTTACCCACGTCATTCCCAACGGCGGCGACCGGTCGAAGACCTGGATCCTCGAAACCACCGGCAGCGGTGCCGCCTGGGTCGACTACGACAACGACGGCTTCCTCGACGCCCTTCTGGTTTCCGGGCCCGGCTCTCCCAATCGCCTCTACCACAACGACGGGCATGGCAAGTTCACCGACGTGACCGCCGAGGTCTTGCCCAAACGCGAAGGCTGGGGGCAAGGTGTCTGCGCCGGAGACTACGACAACGACGGTTTCACCGACCTGTTCGTCACCTATTGGGGAGAGAACGCGCTGCTACGAAACCGAGCCGGCCAGCGCTTCGAAGACACCACCACAAAGGCCGGGCTCACTCAAAACCGCAAGCGCTATAACACCGGCTGCGCCTTCCTCGATTACGATGGCGACGGGGACCTCGATCTGTTCGTTGCCAACTACCTGCAATTCGATTTCGAGACGACGCCCAAGCCCGGCGACAATCCCTACTGCTTCTACCGCAATATCCCCGTCGCCTGCGGACCGCGCGGCCTGCCCTTCGACACGCAAATCCTCTACCGCAACAACGGCGACGGAACGTTTAGCGATGTCTCCGAAGCCGCCGGTATCACCCGGGCCGCCCAGCACTACGGCCTGGGGGTTCTCACCGGCGACTTCAACAATGACGGCTATCCCGATATCTATGTGGCCTGCGATCGAACGCCGTCGATCCTATTCATCCATCAGAAGGACGGTACGTTTTCCGAAGAAGCTCTGATGCGGGGAACGGCGCTCGACGAAAACGGGAAGGCGTTGTCGGGGATGGGGGCCGCCGCCGCGGACTTCAACGGCGACGGCCGTCTCGACATTTTTCGAACGAACTTTTCCGACGAACGCTCGACGCTCTACCGCAACCGTGGCGAAGGGGATTTCGACGAAGCGACCACCAACGCTGGTATGGCCCACAATACGCGCTACGTCGGCTGGGGCGCCGGTTTCTTCGACTTTGACAACGACACCTGGCCTGACTTGCTACTCGTCAACGGCCACGTGTTTCCCGAGGTCGAGACGCTGCACACCGACATCCACTACCGCGACCACGCGATCCTCTACCGCAATCAGGGCGATGGAACGTTCGCCGATGTGTCTCAAACTTCCGGCCCGGGTATTCTCGAACCGCACGCGGCCCGCGGCGCCGCCTTCGGCGACTACGACAACGACGGCCGTGTGGAAATCCTGATCAACAATCAGAACGAGCCGCCGACTCTGCTGCGGCAAACCGCGCCGGTCAAAGGCAACTGGATCATTCTCAAGCTAGAGGGAACGGCGGCAAATCGAAGTGCGATCGGCGCGCGGGTCGCGCTGAAAACCGGCGGCCGCACCCAGACGCAGGAAGTCCGCAGTGGCGGCAGCTATCTCTCGCAGGGAGATCTACGCCTCCACTTCGGCCTCGGGGAAGCCCAAATCGTCGACCAGATCACGGTAACTTGGCCCGGCGGCCGCCAAACAACGCTGACGGCGGTCGGCGCGAACCGCGTCCAAACGATTCAGGAACCGGGCCGATAGCCCACTGAGGCAACCATCGGCCCAGCGAACCCGCCCGGGCCTGCGTCCCGCTACGGCATCGGCAGCGGTTGATCGCTGTCGCCGATTTCGCGGTGCAGCTTCCACGAACCGTCGGCGCCGCGCTTGAAGATCACCAGGTAGTTGCCGGTGTTCTGCATCTCGTTGCCGCCCGATTTGGGCGTCAGCGCCATCACGTACGAGCCGTATTCATAGGCTAGGTCGCCCACGATCTGGGTATCGGCGGGAGTAATCGCGATGTTGACGCTGAACGTCTCCACCAGCGCTTGGGCGGCCTGCTGGATGGCTTGTTTGCCGACGGCCGCCGGCTGGTTGTTGTTCATCACGACGGCGTCGTCGGTGTAAAGGTCGGAGATGCCCGACACATCGCCCGAGTTGTACATCGACATGTAGTGGTCGCGAATGGCATTGATCGGCGCCGGATCGGGTGGCGTGGCGGCCTTCGACTCCGGCGCCGGAGCCGGTTGGCACGCCAGGAAGGTCATCGACAACAAGACGGTGGTGCACAGGGACTTGAGCAACTGCATCGCGTTCTCCTCTCCGTAGTGCGACTCGGTTGTATTTTTGGGGCGGCAGGCGAACCGTGGCACCTGCCGCGCGCGATTATACGCCCGTTGGCCGGACGCCCGCAAAGGGCGGATATTCCCCGGCAAAGTGAAATACGCCTAGAATTGCCCGTGCCGGGATCGATACTAACCGTGGGTGGCCCTGGGGACGGGTGCGGTGTTTCGTTCTTCGGAAACGGCGCGGCAGCCCGATTTCGGTGAACGTGACACACCGGTCCGCTGAGGCCCAACAGCGATTCAGCCAGGTCGACCCACTTTGAGACGGACCGTGAACCTTTCGCGCATAGCGTTTCCCGACCCCAGGCTGCTGGCCCTTTTGCCGCTGATTTGCTGCTGCCTGCCGGCGGCCCCCAACCTGGAGCCGGTGCCGGCGCGGCGGGAACGGCCCTCCGCGATCGAGAGGCAACGCGCCGCGGCCGGCCGCCAGATGGCGAGCCTCTCGGAGACCGCCGGCCGGGCACGGCAGTGGGCGCAGTCGGCGCGAGAGCGCCAGCAGGCCGCGGCTGAACGTCAGCGGGCCGCAGCCGAACGCCAACGAGCCGCAGCTCAATATCCAGCCGCGGCCGATGGCCCGCTCGCCGCGCTTGCCGGGCGGCGCAGTGCCATCGAACAGCAGCGGGCCTCGATCGGCCGTCAACTGGCGTCGGTGGAGAAGCAGGTGGGGGCCGTCCACCCCGGCGGAGCGGTCTTTACTGCCGCTGCGACTGCCGATACGGCCGACGCCGCGTCGTGGGCTTCTCCCGCCGGCCCGGAGTGTCGCCGCATCGCGCCGGCGGAAATTCATCCCTACGTCGAACAGGTCGCGAAGCGCGAAAGCCTTTCGCCCGAATTGCTGCGCGTGGTGATCGCCCATGAATCCAGTTTTTGGCCCTGCGCGGTTTCGCGCAAGGGGGCGATGGGAATGATGCAGTTGATGCCGGGGACGGCCGCCGACTTGGGCGTGACGCATCCGTTCGACGCCGAGGAGAACATCGACGGCGGCGCACGCTATCTCAGCTACCTGAAGGAGCGCTTCGGCGGCGATCTGCGATTGGCGCTGGCCGCCTACAACGCCGGGCCGCGGCGCGTCGACGCCTACCGCGGAGTGCCGCCGATTCCCGAGACGGTGAGCTACGTGTCGAGCATCCTGAGGCAGTTGGACGCGCCGGCACGGGCGAATGCCCCACTGGAAACCCCGTAACGCAGGGCTGGCGCATTTCCGGACCTGCGGCTTTTTGCCTGGCCCCACGCCCGCAAGTGCGCCCGGTTCCAGCACTTGCGGCCTGTTACTCGGCCTCCCCAAATGCCCCAAAAGCCGCAGGTCTGGAAATGCGCCAGCCCTGTGCTACGCGGGTTTCGAAGCGATTCTTGGGCGGGTGATAGACTGGGAGCAGGAGGCAGAAGAATTGAACTATCCGGAACCTTTTATTGCGCCCATGAGGCGGGAACTGGCTGAGCAGGGCGTGATCGAGACGCGTACGCCTCAGCAGGTCGACGAGCTATTGGGACCCGATAGCGGAACCGTTCTTATGGTCGTCAATTCGGTGTGTGGCTGCGCCGCCGGCAAGGCCCGCCCGGGCCTGCTCGAGTCGCTCAAGCACACGGTCGTGCCGGACAAAGTGGCCACGGTTTTTGCTGGCGGCGACCCCGAAGCGACAGCGCGTGTTCGCGAGATCCTGTCGGAATATCCGCCTTCTTCGCCGTCGATGGCGCTGTTTCGGGACGGCCGCCCGGTGTTCATGCTACAGCGCTTCGAGATTGAAGGCCGCGACGCCCCGGCGATCGCCGGCATTCTCAAGCAAGCCTACGACGATCACTGCGCCAAGAAAACGGCCTGACGCTTCGCGACCTGGCGCGTTTCGGAGGGGGGGGTGCCTTGGAATCGAGGCGCTTCGCCGCGGGCTTTTGCGGCGACTCGGCCCGCCGCCTTACCAGGCTGCGGAAAAACTCCGGTGTGGCCCGGCAGTGGTGCTTCATGGGGACAGTCACCGCGTTTCGCGCCTCAATTTTTCAGGGGTTTGCGGGATTCGCAGGGTGCGAAATACGGTGACTGTCCCCCTCCGGCAGAGTTTTTCTGCAGCCTGTTACGCCTGCGGCTCTGTTTTTGGGTTTGGGGCTGGGTCGGCGCTACCTTTCCTCGTTGAGCATGGCGGCTACGACGTTGGAGCCGCTGGCCGTGAGCCGGCGGCCGGCTGCTTGGATCTCGCTCACTCGCGTGACGCGCGGCGCGACCGCCAGCACGATGGCGTCGGGTACGTCGAACGGAAATGTCAGGTATTCGGCGTCGTCGGCCGCCGGCAGGTCGATGATCATGTTTGGGAAACGCTGCCGCAGCCTTTTGTAATAGCCTCGAAAGCGCCTGCCGACTTCTTCCTTTTGCCGCCGCTCGTGCAACGGCCTGCCCGCGGGCAGCACGCTCAGGCGCGGCATTGCCGTGCGGTGGATCACCCGCTCTTCTTCCATGCCGTCGAACAGGGCTTCGACCAGCCCGGGGCCCGCGGGGGCTCCCAGCGAGGCCGCCAGCCCGGGATGGCGCAGGTTGGCTTCCACCAACAGCACCGGCTCGTCGGCGTACTGCGTGATCCATTCGCCCAGCGCCGCGGTCAGATAGGCCGCTCCCTGCCGCGGGCTTGCCGGGCAGATGCCCAGCGACTCGCAGCTTTCCAGCGCCGACTTGCCCAGCAGGTCCGCCAGGACTTCGCCCCAGCGGCTGCGCGGCCCTCCCAGCCGCCCTTCGATGCGCTCCGCTAACGTCGCCACTCCGGCTTCCTCCCTTGGTTACACCGACCCGTTTTTCTCGACCCGCTCCCCCGTGGGGTCGTTGCTCCACTACCGCCGAACTTTATTGACCACCCTCTGTCTCGGTTTTCTGGTTCCATTTCGTTGTCTCTCCCGGTGTTTCCCGGTTGTTTCTGGAACTCGTTGCCGATTGAGCTTGGCGCGGCCACCGCTTGCTTACGCGCGCGGTTCGGTTTGGTTGTGTGCCTTTCGCTCTTCGCTGTTGTTCGTTCCTCGCTGTGTCCTGTCGCTACGTCCACTTCGCTTGTCTACTGCACTGCGTGTTCGTCACTGTCTTTGTGTCACCGCGTCTACATTCCTGCGTCGAAGCGTCTCGCGAGTTGGTCACCTTGCTTGACGTTTGGTGACCTCGGCCGCGGTGCTGAGCACGGGCAGACCGGTCAGAGCCGCGATTTCGGCCGCGCTGCTGACCGCCCGGTTCCGGTGGTCGCGCACCACCGCCGCTCCCACTCCGGTGCAGCCGCCCAGCAACAGCCCCATCAGCATCACCATCGCCAGCGGCCGCTCCGCCGGCAGCGCCGGTTCCCTCGCCGGCTCCACGATCGAGACGTGCAGCAACTGTTCGAGGTCCAGCGCCGTCGCGATGCGCGCCTGCTCCTTGCGCTCTTCGTAGCGCAGGTAGTTTTCCTCGGCCAGCTTCACCTTGCGCTCCAACGTGTCGTGCTCGGCCGTCAGCGACTCCAGCCGCGTCTGCCGGCTCTTCTGCTCGCCCAGCTTCTGCCGGAGCTCGCGCTGCCGCGCTTCCAGCCCCGCCAACTCGGTCTGCGTTCGAAAATACTCGGCTTCCACCGACTGCCGAATCGGGTTCAACGCTTCGGTCTCGTCGACCACCACCGCCTGCTCTTCCTGCTCCAGCGCCTTCTTGGTGTCGGCCAGTTTTTTATCCACCTCGACCACCAGCCGATAGCCCGGCTCGTAACGCGTCAGCAGCTCGGTGCGTTGATTCTCCAGATCCAGTAGCGAACTCTTGAGCTTTTCGATCAGCGCCTGGTTGCGCGCGCTGCGGCTCGCCGTCTTCACCGTCTCGGGTAGCTTCTCGCCCTGTTGCCGCAACTGTTCGAGGCGCCGCCGGCTCGATTGAATCTCGCCCGTCACCGACGTCAGCTCGGTTTCGAGCTCTTCGCCGCGCCGCAGCGCCGACGCCTTCTGTTGCTGCAACAGCGACACCTGGTTGGCCGTGCTGAAATCGCCCATCCGCTCTTGCGCTTGTTCCAACTCGCCGCCGTGAACGCCGGCCTGTTCCTGGAAAAACTCCAGCGCCTCGCCGTGCCGCTCGATCGCCGCGCGCTTATCGAGATAGAGCGCCGCCAGGCTGTTGAGCACCTCGGCGGATTGCTTCGGGTTGCTGCCGGCATAGCGCAGCGCGATCAGGTTAGTGCTGGGCACTGCGCCCACCTTCAGATCGTCCGCCAGCCGCCGCACCGCCCGCTCGAGCTTCGCCGGCGAGCCATCCGCGGCCAGCCCTTCGCGCTGCGCCACCTGCGCCAGCAACTCATGGCTGCGCAACAACTCGACCTCGGAGCTCACTTCCTGGGGGCTCACCGGCCCGGCCTCGCCGACCGCCGCGCCTTCGGTTCGCTCGCGCTGCACCAGAATGCGCAGCTCGGCTTCATAGACCGGTGGCGCAAACAAGGCCCATAGCAGCATCGGCAGCACGACCGCCGCGAAGCCGGCCGCCGCCGCCCAGCGATTGCGCTCGATCATTTCCCAAAGCCGCCGCGCCCAATCCTTGCGGCCAAACTTCGGCGCCGTCCGGGGAACCGCCGCCACCAGAGCGCCGGGCTCTTCGGGACGCCGCACCAGCCGCACTTCGCGCCGCACGCGCCCCAGCAGGCCGATCACTCCCTCCCGCCGGGTGAGTTCCTTGCCCTCGTTCATCGCTGCCGCTTCTCCCCGTTCTATCTCGTGAATGTGCTTCGAACGCATTTTAGTGGGAACCACACAAGTCGTTTGCCCGGATTCCGAGTCCAGGCCTTCGGCGCCCGGCCGCGGCGCCTAGAACAAAAACAACGGATTGAAGAACAATCCCAATTTGCTCGCTTCCATAAATTTTTGAACCTTGCCCAACTTCGAACGCGAGACATAGATCGAATCGCCGGGTTTCAGCGCGACGTCTTCCCGCAGGCCGTTCTGCAGGGCTTCCTTGAAGTTGATGCGCCGGGTCTCAACCCAGTCTTTGGAGACGCGGCGGAACAGCAACACTTCATTGGTCTGCGCCCCGGGGCCGAAGCCGCCGGCGACCTGGATCGCCTCGCTCAGCATGATCTCGCCCCTAAGATCGTAGCGGCCCGGTTTCCCCACTTCGCCGCCCACGATGTAGTGGGGCATGCTGAACTCTTTCAGAATGACGCTCACCACCGGGTCGCGTAGTTTTTCGCTGTAGGCCTGCACGGTGGCGTCGCGCGCCTCTTGCACGGTCATGCCGCCGATCTTGAGCTCGCCCGCCTCCTGCAGCGGGACGTAGCCGTCGGGTTGCACTCGGACGCTTTGGTTGAACTCGGGAGTAAAGCGAAACTGGAACTCGACCACGTCGCCGGGCTGGATGCGGTAGCGGTCTTCCCGCCGCGCGAAGCCGGGAACGGTGGACTCCTGGCCGACGGCGGCGGTGTTGCCCGAGTTTTCGGCGCCGTAAACCGGAAGGATTCCCAGCAGCGCCGCCAGAGCCCAGCCGAGCGCTCGCGGTCCGCTTACCCCGATCCGGTTGCGGGCGAGAGGTTTGTTGCACATGACTTTTCTGCGGGGAGGGCTGTTAAGCCTCTTTACACCCAAGGCCTCGCGATGCGTTTCCGAGACGCACACACGGCGGCAGACCCTCCGACCGCCGCTTTCACCTGCAAAGGGACCACCAAACGAGAAAGGACGGAGAGAATGGGCTTGTGGCTGCCAAGTTATTGATTGTAAGTGTGTTCCATTCCGGAGGGTCGGGTGCGCGCCCGGCTCTTGGGAGGCAGCCGGCCGGCGACACTGACGTGGCCATCCTGAAACCCTGACCTTTGCATCAGACCCACGGTCCTGGGGAGGGCTCCCCGGCAGGGTGGCGCACCTACCTCCCGGCGGGGGCCCGTCCGCTCAAGGTGGTTGGGTGGGGCTATTCCTTGGGGTGTTCCTGCAGGAATTTCAAAAACTGGGCGGCGATGGGGCTGAAGCGCTTCTTACGGCGGTAGAGGATACCCACCGGGCGCACCAGGCCTTCGGCCTCCAACGGCAGCGCCATCATCCGGCCGTCGGCCACCTCCTGGCGCACGGTGCGGTCGGGCAGGATGCTGATGCCCGAGCCGATCGAGACGGCTTCTTTGATCATCTGGATGTTGTCGAATTCGAGCACGATGCTGCGCTGCACGCCGTGCTCGCGAAAGAATCGGTCCATCGCCTTGCGGATCGACAGGTCCGGATCGAAGCTCACGAAATTGCAGCCGTCCAGGTCGGCCGGTTTGACACTGGTTTTCTTCGCTAGCGGGTGGCCTGGGTGGCACACCAGCACCATCGTTTCGAGTCTCCAGGGGATCGCCTTGATCTCTTTGCCGGGGTTGGGGTAGCTGATCAGGCCAAGGTCCGCTTGATCAGCAAAAACCGCCTGGTAGACCTTGTCGGGACGCATGTATTCAAGGTGAATGTGGGCCTGGGCGTGGAGTTCCTCGAACTGCTGGGTGATCTGCGCCATCTCGTACAGGCCGATGGAGTAGATCGAGGCCACGCGTACCGCCCCGACCAGCTCCTTTTTGAGCGCCTCGATCTGCGACTCGGCCTCCTCGTAGCGACGGACGATGTCGCGGCAGGCGGTGAGGTAGAGCCGGCCGGCATGGGTCAGCCGCAGCGGCCGGTTGGCGCGGTCGAACAGCTCGACGCCGAGGTTCTTTTCGAGGTGCTTGAGGTTCTGGCTGGCGGCCGACTGGCTGATGCTGTTCATGGCGGCGCCGCGGCTGATGCTGTTGGTTTGGGCGATGTCGCGGAAAACCTTGAGGTGCTCGATCGTCACAATATAAGTATATCTTATTTAATAAACCAGCAGGAAGAAGGTTTGCGGCTATCGACGCCGGTTTGCGGTTGTGAGGTTTCGTGGAGAGGCCCTGTGGGCCCTGGCCGTGGTACTGGCTGTGGCGCGGGCCTCTGGCCGGCAGGGCCCGCGCCACGCTCGTCGACCTGCGCTGGGAGCGGTCAGTCGGCCGATTGACGGCGCAGCGACCGCGCCAGGCTGTCGACCAGGGTTTCGATCTGTTCGCGGACGCGGCGGTATTTGCGCAGCGAGCGGCCCATGGGGTCGGGGACCGGCCAGATCAGGTTGCCGCCCTCGTAGCCGGGCAGCATCTGGAGAATCCCCGAGCCGCTCATGTTGACGACCAGGTCGGCGGTTCGCCAATCGACGTCGCGGATCGGTTTGGGATGCTGGTCCGCGATCGAAATGCCGGCCTCGGCCATCACTTCGATGGTTTGGGGCTGGACGATGGGGGCGGGAAGCAGGCCGGCGCTCATCGGAAGCATCAGGTCGGGATAGCGGTAGCGCGCGAATCCCTCGGCCATCTGGCTGCGGCAGGAATTGCCGATGCAGATGAACAGGACACGATACTGCTTCGGCTCGCCCACGGTTCAGTCGTGACTCCGGGCCAGGTCGAGAAACAGACGGTGGACGCGGTCGTCGGCGGTCAGCTCGGGGTGAAAGGTGGCGGCCATGTGGTGACCCTGCTCGATGAGCACGGGGTCGTCGCCCTGGCGTGCCAGGACCTGCACGTCGGGGCCGACGCGGCGGATGATCGGCGCGCGAATGAACACGCCTTCGACCTCGCCGGGCGCGGTGCGCCGCAGGAACTCGTCGCTGGCGTCGAGGCGTCGGATGGAGCTATCCACCTGGCGGCCGTAGGCGTTGCGCTCGACGGCGATATCGAGCAGGTCCAGGGAGCGCTGCTGCGGCTGGCTGACCTCGTTGGCCATCAGGATCGTTCCGGCGCAGGTGCCGAACAGCGGGCGCCGCGCGGCGAACTCGGCGAGCGGGTCGAACAGTTTCTCCTCGTCGAGCAGTTTCAGCATGGTGGTGCTTTCGCCGCCGGGCAGGATCACGCCGTTCAGGCCGTCGAGCTGCGCCGGTTCGCGGACGTAGACCACTTCAGCGCCCAAGCGATCGAGCACGCGTCCGTGCGCCGCAAAATCGCCTTGCAAGGCAAGCACACCGATCTTCATGTGGGCAACCCGCGTGTGGCGGTCACGGTGCGGACTCCGGCGAAGGCGGCGCTCACCATCCGCGGGTTGACATCAACTCGGCCTGCGGTAGTTTCGAGGTTTCCAGGCCGGGCATGGCCTCGCCGAGCTCGTTGCTGGCTTGGAGCACCTTTTCCGGATCGTTGAAGAACGTGGTGGCCTTGACGATGGCGCGGGCGCGAGCGTCGGGGTCGGAGGACTTGAAGATACCCGAGCCGACGAAGACGGCCTCGGCGCCGAGCTGCATCACCAGCGCGGCGTCGGCGGGTGTGGCGATGCCGCCGGCCGAAAAGTTCGGCACCGGCAGCTTGCCGTGCTCGGCGACATATTGCACCAGCTCGCGGGGCGCCTGCAGCTCTTTGGACGCCGTCCCCAGCTCTTCCTTGCTCATCACGCTGAGCTGCTTCATCTGCTTCTGGATGGCGCGCATATGGCGGACGGCTTCGACGATATTGCCCGAGCCGGCCTCGCCCTTGGTGCGGATCATCGCCGCGCCTTCGCCGATGCGCCGCAGCGCCTCGCCGAGGTTGCGCGCGCCGCACACGAACGGCACCTTGAAGCCCCACTTATCGACGTGATTCTCTTCGTCGGCCGGCGTGAGCACTTCGCTTTCGTCGACGTAATCGACTTCGAGAGACTGCAGCACCTGGGCTTCGGCGAAATGGCCGATGCGGCATTTGGCCATCACAGGGATGCTGACCGTCTGCATGATCTCGCGGATCTTCGAGATGCTGGCCATGCGCGCCACGCCGCCCTCTTTGCGGATGTCGGACGGCACGCGCTCCAACGCCATCACGGCGCAAGCGCCCGCTTTCTCGGCGATGAGCGCCTGCTCGGCGTTGGTGACGTCCATGATGACGCCGCCCTTGAGCATTTCCGCCAAGCCGACTTTGAGCCGAAACTCTTCGGTCAGAAACATAACGACACCTCGCTTCACGCAAAACGGGACCGCTTCTGGCGACCGTTGGGGAGACCTCCGGCGGGCTTGCGTGAAAGCCAGGCCTGTATCTCCCTCGCGGTGCTACGTGGCCAAGCCGGCTGACGGGCCAACCGGCGGGAACGGACAGCTACCCCTGTTCCTATGTTAGCGTTGGCCCGGCAGCGCAGCAAGAGATGCCGTGGATGATTTGAAGGGGCCGGTGGCGGCGGGGTTGGGGCGAGTTTGAGGGATGCTGACGGCGGCGGCCGTTTTGGGGGCGGTGGGGAGACAGGCACCCGTTTAGAGAAAGGTCGTGGAGACGGAGGCCTATGTAGAAACAGGTGCTCTCGCCTGTCGCCGCCGTCAGGCGGCTTCTTGCCGGCTACGGAAAGACCGGATTCAGACCTGGCAGTGGTCCCTCTCCATCGCGGCTTCGGTGGCGTGGGGCCCTACGTCGCGACGAATCGTCGACGCGGCAAACCTGGAGGTTCACGCCACGGGTGCCGCTTCCGGCTTCGGTTGCTCCTTGGAGTACTGGTTCCGTCGCACGCCAAGAGGGCCTAACTCCAGGCCTCGCCGTTCCATGGCGAGGGACCGGTGGGCGCGCCTGTCTCTACTTTGGATTGCCTCGAGTCGGGATTATTTCAGGTGGGGGAGCATTTGCTTGAACTCGGGGCGGCTGCTGTTTCCCAGCAGCTCGTAGATCGCCATTTCGGTGGAGCTGACGGTCGCGCCTGCGTCGCGCATGCGATCGAGGCCGAGTTGGCGGTTGGCCGGCGAGCGCGAGCCTACGGCGTCGGAGACGACGTGGACGTTGTAGCCGTTGTTGAGCGCTCCCAGGGCGCTTTGCATCACGCAGATGTGCGATTCGACCCCGGCCAATAGCAGCGTGCCGCCCGGGGGCAGTGTTTGCGCCAGCGCGACGCGGAAGGGGTCGTCGCCGAGGCAGCCGAAGCTGACCTTGTCGAGCGCTCCCGGCTCACCGAGCAGCTCCTTGAGCGACGGCACGATATCTCCCAGTCCCTTGCGGTATTGCGTGGTCGCCAGGGTTTTGATCTCGAGCGCTTTCGCCAGGTGGAGCAATTTGGTCGTGTTGGCCACGATCTCGTCGCGACCGTCGATGGCGGGGAGCAGCTTTTCCTGCAGGTCGATGACGATCAGGGCCGTCGAGCGGGGATGGATCAGGACGCGGGGGCGCGGCATGTTTCGATTGTAGCCAGCCGGGGCGGTGGACCGGCCGTGGTCTTGGTCCCCGGTGCCTGGTGGGCTACACCCGGGGCCGCTGCCGGGGACCGGGACGAGGCTAGGCCGGGTCGGGCCGCGGCGGCTTGCGTGGTACGTCGTAAAATAGGGCGTTTCTTTCGCGCAGGAACGTCGAGAAACCCAGGCGTTCGAAAAAACCGGTGGCGCTGGTGACGGTGAGGATCTGCTTGATGCGCCGGGCGCGGGCCCTCTGCTGGCAGCGCTCCACCAGGCGGCGGCCGATGCCGTGCGCGGCGAAATCGGGATGCACGGCCAGGCTGCGCACCTCGGCCAGCCGCCGCGAATAAACCTGCAGCGCGCAGCAGCCGACGATGCGGCCGTTCACCACGGCCACCAGGAACGAGCGCAGCCCCGGCAGATCTTCGTACATCAGCTTGTCGGGATAGAGGCGAACGAGCTCGCGGATCGCGGGCAGTTCTCCGCGGCGCGCCGGGCGGATTTCGATGGCAGATGCTTTGAGGGACGTGGAGGCAGGCCCCGAATTGCTCATCGGGGCCTACTCGACGCTGGCGCTGGACCGCTGCCTCCGGTCATGAAGATCCTCAACTGACCACGGGCCGGTCGACGATCTGCTCGTTCTTGCGGTCCCAGAACACTTTCTTGCCACCGCGGTAGCTCATATTAGCCATCACGACCGCGACGGCGTGGGCGAAGCCGGTGTCGATGCTGCCGTTGGGCGTCTTGCGGCTGCGCATGCACTGCAACCAGTTGTCGGTGTGGTATTGCAGATTGTCGCTTTGCTCGATGGGCGGCGGCTCGGGACGGCCCGGCAGAGTCACCGGTTCGGCCTCGACTTTGCCCACCTTCAGGCTGAAGACGCGGTTGGAGCGCCAGCCGCTGTGGGTTTCGGGCTGGAACCACCATTGCGGGCAGCCTTCGCCGCCCGGCGAAAACAGCGTGCCGCGCGTGCCCCGGATGATGGTGTGGTCGCCGTAGCCGTTGCCAAACGTCGTGCCGTAGCTGTAGAGCACTTCCTTTTCCTGAAAGGTGGACAGGCACTGGAAGGTGTCGGGATTCTCGCGCACGTCGTGCCAGGCGAAGATGCCGCCGTTGGAGACGGTGTCGTCGGGGATGAACGTGTCCAGATAGAAATGGGCCAGGCCTGAGCCGTGGCTGTACCACTGGTCGGTGATGCCGCCGGAGAAATCCTTGAAAATGCGGAATTCGAAGTAGGCGACCGGATCGAACGGGCGCGGGGCGCGGCCCAGCAGCCAGCGGTTCCAGTCGGTATCCTGCTCGCGGATCGCGGCGACGTTTTCGTCTTTGGGCGTGTGCCAGCGGGGACCGTTGAAATTCCAGCTCTGGCTGATGGAGACGATCTTGCCGAGCTTGCCCTCGCGAATCATCTCGCGCACGCGCTGCTGGTAGGGGTCGCTGAGCCACTGCGAGCCCATCTGCACGACCTGCTTGCTGGCCTTCACGGTGTCGCGCGCCAGCTTGGCGTCTTCGAGCGTGTTGGCCATCGGCTTTTCGCAATAGCAGTCTTTGCCGGCCTTGATGACTTCGGCCAGCACGCGCGCGTGCTGGAAATCGCCGGTGGCGATCATCACGGCGTCGAGCTCGGGGTCGGCGAGCAGCTCTTCGGAATATTGATACGTCTTGGGCCGCTTTCCAAACAGCTTGTTGACGTCGTCGGCGGCGCGCTCGCGATTCACCGACCACAGGTCGCAGACGCTGCGCATGTCGAAGTTGGGGTCGGACTGCATGGACATCTTCATCATGCGGCGGTGACCGCTCGAGCGATGGCCGCAGCCGATCAGGCCGATCTGGATGCGGTCGTTGGCTCCCAGAATGCGGCCGTAGGACAGGGCCGACACGGCGACCGCGGTTTGCGCCGCTGTCCGCATCAGTTTTCTGCGCGTGATGGATTCGTCCATGGGTTCGCCTCCGTGTGGTGTTTTGAGAATTCGTGTGGGAAACGCCGCTCGCGACTCGGGCGATGGGATCGAGCGGGACGCGGCGAGGTTTGTATGATTCTTTCACGGCGGCTTGCGAGGCGTCAACGACGGAGGGGCGGAAAAAGGCCTAGCGGCGAGGGCCGGTGGCCGGGAAGGCCCGCGTGAACGATGACCTTTTCCTGAGGTTTCCCTGAAGAAAGTCGACTGGCCCAAACGTGGCGCAGGCCTCCGGCGTCGGCGTCGGCGTCGGCGTGAGAGCCGATGTTTTCCGGGCTGGGCGAAAATCTTTGACCGCTTTGTTGCTCATCGGCCGCGGCGGGCTATCGCGTCTGCTGCTGAAGGTGATTCAAGGTATGGAAGAACGTCGACTGGATGTCGACGCCGCCGGCCGGAGGCCCGCGCCACGTCTGTGCCGCGCCACGTTTGAGTTGCTTCTATTCTGAGTGGCGGATGGCGGTCCAGGGCTCGATGCGCACGGCGCGTAGGGCGGGGCCCAGCGACGAGACGATGGCGGCCAGTAGCAAGGCCGCGCAGGTTACCAGCAGGGGCCACGGGTCGCCCGCCGGCGTGCCGGGCGCGAGCGGGCGCACCCATTCTTCGAGGCGGTTTCCCAACAGCAACCCGAGCAGCAGTCCTCCGCCGGCCACCAGCAGGCCCTGTCGCAGGACCACGCGCAGTACGGCCGCGCGCGACGCGCCCAGCGCCTGGCGAATTCCGATCTCGCGGGTTCTTTCCGAGACCATCAGGAAGAGATTGGCCATCAGTCCGCCGGCGGCCACCAGCAGCGCGATGCCGCCGAGCGCGCCGAAGAAAGCCGCCAGGTAGGATTGCTCGCGAATCAGGCCGGCCAGTTGCGAGTCGACGGTGCTGGGAGCGGCCACAATGGCGTCCGGATAGATGCCCTGCACGGTGTCCCGGATCGCCTGCCAGGCCGAGGCGGCCGAAGCCCGCGAGCGCACCAGGAACGCCGGGCTGCCGCCGGGATCGTTTTCGGCCGAGTCGTAGAAGTAGGGGATATCGTTCTGCCAAAGCGTGTGGTATTTCGCGTTGCGCGCGACGCCGACGATCGTCAACCGCTTGCGCAGATCGCCTTCTTCGTTGAGCACGTCGAGGGTGTGGCCCAGCACCTCGCCGCGAGGGTCGATCACGCGCGCCAGCGTTTGATTGACGACCGCTTCAGCGGCGCCCGCCGCGCCGGCGGCGAAGGTGCGTCCGCGATCAAGCGGCAGCCGCAGGGTTTCGAAGTAATTGCTGCTGACGGTGTTTGAGAAGGCCGGGATGCTGGCCCCGGCGGTATCGCGGATGCGGCCGGGCTTGCGAAAGATCGTCAACGGCATCAGCGAGGCGACGGCGGCCTGCTCGATTTCGGGCCGCTGCTGGAGCGAGGCCAGCGTCTGCCGCACGACTTGCAGGCGCTTGGCGGAGTCTGCGCCTTGCCCGTAGAGTTCGACGTCGGCCATCACGAGGTTGCCGGGGGCGAAGCCGAGGTCGACGGTGTGCGCCGCCATCACGGTGCGCAGTACGAAGCCGGTGGCGACCAGGATCGCCGCCGCGACGGTCACCTGCAGAGCGACCAGAGCGGCCCGCAAGCGGCGCGCCGGACGCGACGGGCCGGAATACACCGCCTGCACGGGCGTGGCGCTGCCGCGCAGGGCGACGAAGGCGGGGGCCATGCCCGCCAGCAGCACGGCGAGCGCGGTCCAGCCGGCGGTGAGCGACCAGACGCGCCAGTCCCAGGCGGGCTGGAAGACGATCATGGCCAGCGGCGGCGGATAGGCGGCGAGCAGTTGGATCCACCACGCCGCCAAGGCGCTGCCGGCGAGCAGCGCGCCGCCGCACAGCAGCGCGGCTTCGGCGAAGCGGCGGCGGCCGATGCGCAGCGTGCCTGCGCCGAGCGCGCGTTCCATCGCCGCCTGGCGCGTTTCGCCCAGCGCCTTTCCGACCAGAAACAGGCCTGCATTGAGACAGCCCAACACCAGCAGCAAACCGGCCAGCGCGGTCGACAGGGCCAGCGTTCGCTCGACCTTGGACCGCGACTCGGGGTGGAAGTTGGCGCGCTCGGCCGAGAACACACGCGCATCGCGTTCCGTAGCGCCGGCCGGGGGAGGCGTTCGTTTTTCGAAAGCCGCCACGGCGAGCTGGGCCTGCTCGGCCGTCACGCCGGGTCGTAGCCGCCCGACGCCGACGAACCAGTTGAACACCCAGCTCTGGCGCAGGTCGATGCCTTCCAGAAACGGCAGCAGGGTTTGCGAGCGCAGCGAGATCCAGGCCTTGGGATTGCCCATGTAGTCGAGCAGCGAGCCGCGGTAGCCGCGGCCCATCACGCCGCTGATGATGTATGGTTTTCCCGTCAGCCGGACGACCTTGCCCAGCGTGTCGCGGCGGGCGGCGAAGCGGTTGCGCCAGAAGTCGTAGCTGAGCAGGATCTCGCCCGATTCGCTGGGCGCGCGGCCCATCTCGAGCGGCGGCCGCACCACATCGAAATAGTTTTCGCTCACCATCTCGATGCCAAGCGGCTCGGCCGACTCGCCCGATTCCCACACGAGTTGCAAGCGCGTGAAGGCGGCGATGCCTTCGAACACGTCGAGCGCCGCGAGCCGTTCCAGTTGCGGACGCGCGATGTTGGTGAGGCTGCCGATCATCGCGCTGTGGCCGTAGATCGTGACCATGCGATCGGGTTGGGGCACCGGCAGCGGCTTCCACAACACGGCGTTGGCGCAACTGAGCACGACGATCTGCGCGGCGAACCCCAGCGCCAGCGAAAGCGCCGCCGCCGCGACGGCCCAGGGCCTGCGGCGCAGGCCGCGCAAAGCAAGCTTGAGTTCGAGCAGGAGTCCGGTCATGGTGTTGTGAGGCCTGGATACAGCATAGCGGGCGTGGCGGTGGCGGGGCGCAACCACCAGAATCGGCTTACAACTGGCGCAGGAAGGGGTTGTGCTCGCGCTCGCGGCCGATGGTGGTTTTGCCTCCGTGGCCGGGAATGACGATGACTTCGTCGTTGAGCGGGAGCAGCTTTTCGTGGATCGAGAGCAGGATTTGGCGGCCGTCGCCGCCGGGCAGGTCGGTGCGGCCGATGCTATTGCGGAATAGCGTGTCACCGGCGACCAGCTTGTTTTCGTCCGGCAGAAAGAGGCTGATGCTTCCCTGCGTGTGGCCGGGGGTGTGCAGGATCTGGAACGGGTGGCCGTTGAGTTCGAGTTGCTCGCCGTCGCGCGCCGGCACGTCGATGTCCGGCTTTTCCGGCGTGGCCGTGCCCACCCAGGCGGCTTGCATTTCGAGTTGGCCGCTCAGCTCGATGTCGTTTTCATTCATGTAGACGGGCGCCTGGGTTAGCTTTTTCAACTTGGCGGCGCCGCCGATGTGGTCGATGTGGGCGTGCGTGATGACGATGGCCTTGACGCGCAACTGGTGGCGGTCGAGGATCCGCTGGATCTGTTCGATGTCATCGCCCGGGTCGATGACGATCGCTTCTCGCGTCTGTTCGTCCCCGAAGATCGAGCAGTTGCACTGCAGAACGCCGACCGGGAGAATCTCGTGAATCATCGACCGGTATAATAGCAGTTCGATTGCGGATTTCCGGTTGTTGATGTGGTGGCTGTTGGCCCGATGCGGCCGTGGGATAACGGCTGCGGTCGGCGGCTTTGGAAATGGATGCATGCGTTGGGTCGTGATGCATACGTTCGGTAGCTTGCGGTGGGGTGTTTGGCGCGTCCGGCGGCCCGCACCCTTCCGGGCGCGGCTCTGTTTTCGGGGTTTGTTGGTTCGGTAGGGCTTCGCCCCGGTTGGTTTGTGCCGGCGGATCGGGTTTGTTGGCTTGAGCGGGCCCGGGCGCCTGCTGTCTGGAGAAAAACCTTGGCTATCCTGGCGCGATTTTTGCACATCATGGCGGCGGCTTGGACGGTGGGCTCGTTGGTGTACACCTGTTATGTGCTGAGCCCCTCGGTGCAGGCGATGGCCGCCGAGGAGCGCGCGCGGTTGTTGGGGCGGATTTCCTCGCACCTGCGGCCGCTGTCGTTGTCGGCGATCGTGCTGCTGCTGGTGACGGGCCTCTACAATTTCATTCGCATCAATGCGGCCGGCGTGGTGATGCCCGCTTATCACATCGCGTTCGGCATCAAGTTCCTGCTGGCGCTGCACGTGTTCGGGATGCTGTTCGTGCTTTCCAAGCCGCCCAGCGCCGACCCGGGCCAGGACGCCAAGCGTTCGCGGCTGGCGCTGGGGGCGCTGATCTCGGCCGTGATCATCGTCGCGATCGGGGCGTATCTGCGGACTCTGCATCTCTAGCCGCGTTGGATCCGCGGGCTTGACGGAGATCGGTCCACCCTGTACGAACGCGCTGCCCGAAGCGCCACTCGGAGCCGCAAGCGTGAGCTCGCGCTGCGCGGCCGGGCGCCGTTGGCGTTTTGCGGTGCATGGGAACTCCGCGTGAATGCTCAGCGCGGGCTTACGCCCGCGGCTCTGAGTGGCGAGTGCGGCAGCGCGGGTTCGCGTGGAGCGGGTTTGGCAATTCCGCGCTTGAATCTGTTGGAAAACGAATCCCTTCCTATGAGTGGTTATACGGCATTATGAGCGGCTACACGGCGCTTCACGAATCGGCTGCCTGGCTGGATATTTCCTCGCGTGGACGGGTTGCAGCGCGCGGCGCGGACCGCTTGCGGCTGCTGCACGCGATTGCCAGCAATGCGGTCGAGGGGCTGGCGCCGGGGCGGGGAACCTACGCCTTTTTTCTGAACGCGCAGGGGCGTATTCAGTCTGACGGCCGCATCTTCGTGCTCGAAGACCTTGCCTGGATCGACTGCGAGCCCGAAGCAGGGCCGGCCCTGCGCGCGCACATCGACAGCTACATCATCATGGACGACGTGCAGCTCGAGGACCTGGGCGAATCGACCTTCGCGGCGGCTCTCGAAGGGCCGCGCGCCGACGAGATCGCGATCCAGACCGTGGGCGACGTGCTCCCCGATGCTGCTTCTTATGCGCACCGCGAGACGGACGGCGTCCGGGTCTTGCGCAGTTCGCTCAGCGGCCAGTCGGGTTTGTGGTTCGTCTGTTCCGCCGAGCGCAAGGAGCAACTCATCGAGGCGCTGGAGCTGGCGGGCGCCGCGGCGGCCACGGCCGACGACTTCCGGGTCGTGCGCGTCGAAAACCGCCGGCCTCGCTTCGGGGAAGATTATTCCAACTCCAACATCCCGCAAGAGACCGGCCTAATGCAGGCGGTGTCTTTTTCGAAGGGTTGCTACCTGGGCCAGGAGATCGTCGAGCGCGTCCGAGCCCGGGGGCAGGTCAACAAACTGCTGGTGGGCCTGGAACTCGACGCCGCGGAGCCGCCCGCAGCCGGCACGGCGGTCGAACACGCGGGCCATGAGGTCGGCCGGCTTACGAGCGCGGTGTTCTCGCCGCGCCGGGGCAAGGTTGCGGCGTTCGCCATCCTGCGCCGCGAGGCGGCCGCGCCGGGCGCGGAGGTCACGGCCGGCGGGTTTGCGGGACGCGTCTTGCCGCTGGGCTGAATCCTCCGGCGACACTCCGTCGGCCGCCGAGGCCCGCCGGATACCCGAAATCGGCCAGCTCCGTCCTTTCCCAAAAACCAAGCCTGTGGCAAACTAGACTAGACCGTTTCCGGGCCAAGCGAGTATCATCAGGCTTTGCCGGAACGGCCGGGTTGCCGTTCCTCAACCGGAATGCGCGACAGAGCCGATCGGCGGGACTCGAGGGTGGACCTCGGTTGGCTACAGGCGCCAGGCAAGCCTGGGCCGATTTGTCCGCCGAAGACGCTTTCGCCGCAGGCCGCCCAGCCGCAAGCGGGTACGTCGCGAAGGACCAAGAGCTTGTCATGATCAGGGCCTACGGAATGTCTCATGTCGGCATGGTGCGTTCCAATAATGAAGACAGCTTCGCGACGGTGCCCGAACTCGGTCTGTTCATCGTGGCCGACGGCATGGGGGGCGCCAAAGCCGGAGAGAAGGCCTCGCGGATCGCGGTCGAGACCGTAGTCGCCGAGATGCGCCGCGCCGGACCCAGCGCAACCCCGGAAATGCTGGCCGAAGCCGTCCATCTGGCCAACCAGAACATCCGCTGGGAGGCCGAGCAGAACCCCCAGGATTCGGGCATGGGCACGACCATCGTCGCGGCCCTGGTGCGCGAGCCGATCGCGCATATCGTCAACGTCGGCGACAGCCGCGGCTACCTGCGTACCGGCGGCGAGCTCTACTGCATCACTTCCGACAATTCCTGGGTCAACGAGGTCGGCCGCGGGCTGGGCCTTAGCGAAGAGCAGTTGCGTTCGCACCCCTACCGCAACGTGCTGACCAAGGCGGTGGGCGCCGAGGAAAGCATCGAAGTGGCGGTTGAAGAAATCGAGCTGGTGCCGGGCGACGTGCTGTTGTTGTGCTCCGACGGATTGCATGGCGTGGCGGGTGAAAGCGCCCTGTTCGACGTGCTGTCGCGCGAAGACACGCTGCGGCGCAAATGCGAGGCGCTGATCACCGCGGCGCTCGATCACGGGGCTCCCGACAACGTGACGGCGGTGCTGGTGGAGGCCTTCGAGCCGGCGGAGGAAGAGATGAACGGCTCGGCAGCGTCCTCGGCGGGCTGATTTTTTTCGCTGCCCCTCACCACGAAATTCCCCACCATACAAGGATCCTGATTCCCCTCCCATACAAGAACAGAGCCGCAGGCGTAAGCCGGCGGGCCGAGGCGGCGGGTCAGTCCGGTCATTCCCGGGCAGGTTTTGGTCTTTGCCCTGCTTCGCTGCGGCGGGGCCCTACGTCCCGACGCATCGGGACGCGGCAAACCTGGGGGTTCGCGCCACGGGTGGATGCTCCGACTTGGGTAAGCCGAAGGTGGATGCGGTTTTTAGGATGTGGGCTGCGCCGCGGGCTTTGTTGGCGGCTTGGCCCGCTGGCTTACGCCTGCGGCTCTGTTTGCTTGATTCTTGGCTGGGTTGCGGGGATTCCCCTGCTTGACCCAGCCCGCGAAATGGATTGAGGGGGCTTGGTCTAGCGCGGCGTGGGTACGGTTTCCTGGCCGGTGCGTTGTTCGCTCACCACCCAGCCGTCTTGCAGGTTGATGATGCGGTCGCTGGAGGCGGCGTTGACTTCGGAGTGGGTCACCTGGATGATGGTCGTGCCTTCGCTGTTGAGCTTCTTGAATAGCTCCATGATCTCTTTGCCCTGGGCGGTGTGCAGGTTGCCGGTGGGCTCGTCGGCGAGAATCAGCTTCGGATGGGCGATGACGGCGCGGGCGACGGCCACCAACTGCTGCTGGCCTCCCGAGAGCTGGTTGGGGAACAGGTTCTGCTTGGCGACGATGTTGAAGCGGTCGAGGCAGTCGGCGACCATGCCGGCGCGTTCGCTTGACTTGACGTTGCGGTAGGAGAGCGGGATGTCGAGGTTTTCGTAGACCGTCAGGTTGTCGAGCAGATGGTAGCTCTGGAACACGAAGCCGATGTACTGGCGGTTGAGCTGCACGCGGTCCTTGGGCTTCATCTTGTGTACGGGATGGCCGACGAAATGAAATTCGCCGCCGAACTCGCCGTCGAGCATGCCCAGGATCCCCAGGATGGTCGACTTTCCCGCGCCCGACGGCCCCATGATCGTCACGAATTCGCCTTCGCGGATATCGAGCGTGACGCTGCGCAGCACGTAGGTGCGGCCGTAGCCGGTCTCGTAGAACTTTTCGAGATTGCGTAGTTGGATCATGTTGGTCTCGCGGGAACGACTATCAGGACCGGAGGCCGCGTCAGGCCACTGCGCCGGGCGGCGCCGTTGCGTTCCGCCAAATCCCCTGGCCCGATTCTAGCGGTACTATCGCCAAGGGGCTTTTCGCGGCCGGGGCGCGGGCGTCGCGCTACGCCCCGCATAAGGCCGCCGGGCGTCTTTCTTAGGCTTCGCCCTCGGGCATCTCGCTTTCGTCGACGATGCGGCCGTCGAACAGGTGGATGTTGCGATCGGCGTATTTGGCGTAGCGCGGGTCGTGCGTGACCATGCAGATGGTGGCGCCGACGCGGTGCAATTCGCCCAGCAGGTCCATCACCGCTTCGCCGTTTTTGGAGTCCAGGTTTCCGGTCGGCTCATCGGCCAGCAGGATGGCGGGGTCGCCGACCAGCGCGCGGGCCACCGCGACGCGCTGCTGCTGACCTCCCGAGAGCTGCGAGGGGTAGTGCTTCATGCGGTGGGCCATCGCGACGCGCTCCAGGGCGTGCTGCACGCGCTCCTTGCGCTCTTTGCCGGGCATGCCGCGGTAGGTGAGCGGCAGCTCGACGTTTTCATAGACGTTGAGGTCGCCGATCAGGTTGAACGCCTGGAAGATGAAGCCGATGTCGCGGTTGCGCACGCGGGCGCGGTCGCTGGCCGACAGATTTTCTACCGGCTGGCCCTTGAGGTGGTGCTCGCCGCCCGAGGGCGTGTCGAGCAGGCCCAGGATCGACAGCAGTGTCGATTTGCCGCAGCCCGACGGACCGCCGATCGCCACGTATTCCCCCTTCTTGATCTCCAGATGAATGCCCGCCAGCGCGTGCGTTTCAACCTCATCGGTGTAAAACACTTTGGTTACACCGTTGAGGTGAATCATCGCTTCCCCGTTTGTCGTTCCGTTCGTCATGGTCTCTTCCTCGAAAATAGGTTCCGGTATTGTCGTTGCGAGCGGGACTTGCCGGTCGTTACCCGCCTTTTACGTGCTTTGGACGCGCCAGCGGCGAAGCCGATAGCCGCCGGCCGCTTTTTCCCTGGCCGAGGGCGCTTTCCCGGTCCGCGCGCCGACCGAATCGTTTGCCCGGCCGCCGCCGCGGCCTCCCCCCGGGGGCGCGTACCCAGCGGCAGGTCCGCTCCCTGCCGACTACATACGTCGCGGGCGGTCTAACGGTTCAATCGAATCCGATCGTAATTGTCCCAGGCCGACATATCCGACAGAATTACCTTGTCGCCTTCCTGCAGGCCATTGCGAATCTCGAAGTAATTGACCGATCCTTTGCCCAGCTCGACCTGGGTTCGGACCGCATATTCTCCGCCGGGCTGGATCTTGAACAGCGAAATGGTGCTCTCGGGCTGGCCGTAAACAGGCCGGCCGACATAGAGTACGTTGTCGAGCCGTTCGAGTTCAATGGTGCCGTCGACGCTCAGGTCGGGGCGCGCGCCGCGGGGCAGTTCGCCGTCGAGCTGCACGTCGACGGTAACGGTACCCTCGGTGGAGGCCGGGTCGATGCGCATGACGGTGCCTGGGATGATACCGTTGCGGGTGTCAATCTCGGCGTGCTGGCCGAACTGCACGTCGCGCACCTGGGTTTCAGGGATCCTCAGGGCGGCTTTGAGCCGTCGGGGGTCGGAGACGCGGGCCAGCACCGTTCCGGCCGTCACGAGTTGGCCGACCTCGACCTCCAACTGCTGCAGCACGCCCGAGATCCCGGCGCGGACCTTCAGGTCGTCGAATTCCTGTTTGCGCAAATCGTAGAGCGCTTGGGACTGCTCGATCTTGGCGCGCTGCGTCGCCAACTGCGCTTCGACCGATTTTCCGCGGATGTCAAGCCGCTCGGCCTCGAGTTTCAGGCGGATTCCCAACTGCTGCGCGGTGACCCGCGACTTGGCCAGAGTGAGCTGGTCGAGCAGTCCCGCTTTGGCCAACTGCTCGTCGGCCTGGAGCTGCGCCTTGGCCTGCTCGTAGTCGGATTCGACCTGCGCTTTCACCGATTCCTGGTCGAGGCGCTCGGTCTCCAGACGAGCGCGAATCGCCTCGAAATCGGCCCGGTCAGCCTTGAGCTGCGTCTCGACGTTGAAGACTTCCTGCTCGAGCTGCGGGCTGCTCATTTCCAGCAGAATCGTGTCGGCCTGGACCTCCGAGCCGGGCAGTAGCAGCCGCTTCACCACGCGGCCCTCGCGCTTGGCGGGGATGAAGACGATGCTTTCCGGGACCAGGGTGCCCAGCCCGCGGACCGAACGCATCATCGGACCGCGCTTGACCGTATCGGGGAATACGGTTCCCATCTCGACCGTCGGCGCCGCCGGCTCCAGCCGCGACAGGCCATAGGTCACCGCGGCGATCGCCGCCAGCCCGATCACCGAGTAGATGATCCGTTTGATGCGGCGCTTGCGGGCGAAATCTTTGCGCTGAATATCGGGCAACTCAAAACTCCTGAGCGGGAAAAGGTCTTACCCGCTGATGTCGCGTCTGCGCCGCGGCTGCGTCCCTTGTGCGGCGTAGCGTGACAGCCCTGCTTGTGCAGGCGGGGGGCCATTTGGTCTGGCCGGTTTAACTTACTGAAAACAAGCCGAAAAAGGCACCTCGGGTGACATTCGGGCGATATCGCCGTCCGATTTTGGGACGATACCATTTCACCTGTGGGACCGTAGACGCCGACACTTCCATCCTACAGCCGACTGTAGCGCAGGGCTGAAGCTTTTCCAGACCTGCGGCATGATTTCGGCTGGAGAGAAGAGGGCAAGATCGGGGACATCTTCCTTGCGGTTCGGTCCAGCGTCCCAAAAAGCCGCAGGTCTGGGAAATGCACCCAGCCCTGCGCTACGGGGCGGCGTGCGGCCCCCGGGTTGGCGGCAGCCTACGCCGCGGTTTCCAGCGGCAGGCGCAGCTTGGCGATGCAGCCTTGCGGGCCCTGGCGGTTTTCCAGCGTCAGGCTTCCGCCGTGGTTTTCGGTGATCTTGCGGCAGAGCACCAGGCCGATCCCCGAGCCGCCGGGCTTGGTCGTGAAAAAGGGGACGAACAGGTTGGCTTCGCTCGACAGGCCGGGGCCGTCGTCTTCGACCCAGACTTCCAGATGGCGCTTGTTCCGGCTCCAGCCCACGCGGACTCCGCCGCCGGTTTCGCCGGCCGCGTCGGCGGCGTTGCGGATCAGATTGATCAGCAGTTGCTCGAGCTGGTCGCCGTCGGCCTGCACGTTCAACTCGGGACCGGCGTCGATGTGCACCGGCATGCGGGTTTCGAGTCCGGCGGCCCGCTGCACCCATTCGGAGACGTTGACCGTCGCCAGGGTCGGCTCGGGCAACTTGGCGAGGCGGGCATAGGCGCTCATGAAGCGGCTGAGCGAATCGGCGCGCGAGGCGATCACCGAAAGGCCCTGCTGCATATCGTCCTGCCAGTCGTCGGTTTTGGGGCGCGAGAGCAGGCTGGCGAGGCTGGCGGCGATGGACTTGATGGGAGCCAGCGAGTTGTTCAGCTCGTGGCCGATGACGCGCACGAGGCGCTGCCAGGCTTTGAGTTCCTCTTCGCGCAGCTCGCGGGTGAGGTCGGAGATGACCAGCAGGGTGTGGCGTACGCCGTGCTCGCGAAACGAGCTGCGGCGGACGCTCCAACGGCCGGCGCCGCCGGGGAAGGTCATCTCCATGGTGCGGCTGCGTCCTCGTGTGAAGCAGTCGGCGAGCCCGATTTCGTCTGCCCCATGGCCCACCAGCCGCTCGGCGGGCTTGGCCAGCAGGCGGGCGCCGGCACGGTTCACCAGTTGCAGCCGCTGCTCCTGGTCGAAGGCGAATACGGCGACGTCGATCTGCTCCATGACGGTGCGCAGCAAGCGTGGCGGCCTCGATGGCGTCGAGGCGCTGCTCGCGCAGCATGCGGCTCATCGAGTTGATTTCGTACATCACCTCGCCCAGCGCGTCGCGCGAGGCGCGCGCCCGCAGCGAGTAGTCGCCCTCGCGCAGGGCGGCCAGCAGGTTCGACAAAGTGCGCAGCGGATAGACGACGCGCTCGCGCAGCGCGAAGGCGAAGCCCAGCCAGAAGCCGAGGATCAGCACCGACAGAGTCCACTGGACCTTGGGCGTATAGTCGCCGCTCCACAGAAAGATCATCGCGATCAGCACGGCGGGCAGACCGCCGGCGAGGGCGTAGAGCAGCACGCGCCGTTCGTGGGGCATGGGGCGCTTGGGTTGGGTCAAGGGTTTTCCAGCCGTTCGCTGTGGCGCGGGCCTCGGGCCGGCGGCGTCGACCTAGGGTCGACGTTCGCATGGGCCGGCCGCAAGGTATGTGACTGTCGTTTCCGAGCCTGTGCGTTTGGGCTGCTTGCTTGGGCAGGCCGGAGCCCTGCCCCACTGGATCGCTCTACTCACAGGCCATGCTTCTGGAGCCGGCGGTACATGGCGCTGCGGCTCAGACCGAGCGCTTTGGCGGCTTCGGTGACGTTGCCGTCGTTTTTCTCGAGTGCTTTTTTGATCAGGAAGCGCTCGACGTCGTCCAGGCTCATGTCTTCGATGCGGCCGGCGCCGTCGCGGCGGGCCTGCAAGCCGAGATCCGCCGAGGTAAGCTGGTCGCCTTTGGCCATCAGGACGGCGCGCTGCAACGCATGGTCGAGCTCGCGCACGTTACCGGGCCAGGGGTGGTCCAGGATGGCCTGCAGGGCGCCGTGGTCGAAGCCGCCGGTCTCTTTGCGGTAGCGCCGCGCATAGCGCTGCAGAAAATGATTCGCCAGCAGCGGAATGTCTTCCTTGCGCTGCCGCAGCGGCGGCAGATGGATCTCCACTGTGTTGAGGCGAAACAGCAGGTCCTCGCGAAAGCGCCCTTCGTCGACCTCGCGGCGCACGTCGGCGTTGGTGGCCGAAACGATACGTACGCTGACCTGGCGCGATTTCGACGAGCCGACGCGCTCGACCTCGCCGGTTTCGATCACGCGCAGCAGCCGCGACTGCTGGTTCATGCTGATGTTGGCGATTTCGTCGAGAAACAGCGTGCCGCCGTTGGCCAGCTCAAAACGCCCGATGCGGTCGGTGTTGGCGCCGGTGAACGAGCCCTTGATGTGGCCGAACATCTCGCTCTCGAAAACGCCCTCGACCAGGCCGCCGACGTTGACCGACACCAGGGGCTTCGCGGCGCGCGGCGAAATGGCGTGCAGCGTCTGCGCCACGACTTCCTTGCCGGTGCCGTGCTCGCCGGTGATCAGCACATTGGCGTCGGAGGGCCCGACGCGCGAAATCATTTCGAGGATCGGCCGCATCACGGGCGAATCAGCGATCAGCTTCGGCAGCCCCTCGCCGCGCAGCAGCTCGTTTTCGGCTTCGAGGTGCTCGCTCTGGCGCAGCGCCCGAGCCAGTTCGACCTGCGTGCGAACGATGGCCAGCAGCCGCGCATTGTCCCAGGGCTTCTGGACGAAATCACGCGCGCCGCGGCGCATCGCCTCGACGGCCACCTCGACGCTGCCCCAAGCGGTCATCACGACGACCGGCAGGGTGCTGTCCACCGCCTGGATCTGCGAGAGCAGGTCGAGGCCCTCTTTGCCCGAGGTGGTGTCGCGGGTGTAGTTGAGGTCCATCAACAGCGCGTCGAAGTCGTCCTCTTCGAGGGCTTTGAGAACGCCGGCCGGCGAGGTGACGGTTTCGGTGAGGAAGCCCTCGCCCTTGAGCAGCAGCCGCAGGGCGGTGAGGACGTCGGGCTGGTCGTCGGCGACGAGTAGTTTGGGTTTCTGCATTCCTTCTCTCGGACCCTGGGGCCGGGGCGGTCTAGAGAACGCAATCCGGGGGCCGCACCCCAGTCACACCGCCTAACGTATTGTAACTCTTTGGTTTTCAGTGGATTCCTGGATCAAGGCTGTGGCTGTGGAGTGTCCGCTTTTGGGACGATGGCGGTCCCAACTCTGCGACGAGGGTTCTGGAATGGCGGTTGTGGCAATGAGCATCGGCTGCAGAGGCGGAGATCCGCCACCCGTGGCGTGAAGCTCCAGCTTTGCCGCCTTTCGATTCATCGATAGGTGTCTTGGGGAGGCGACGTGGTGCGTTTTGGGCGCGTGAGGAGAGGAGGGCTGGTGGAAGGGAGGCGGCTCGCACACACTGTGCCTCCCGGCCATGCATCGCGACGAATCGCGATGCGGCAAACCTGGAGGTTCACGCCACGGGTGGCGATGCAAGCCTCTGGAGTCTTCGGGGCCGGCTCGTTGCTGGGCCCGTTCGCTGCTGGGCCGGGGCACGATATGGCCTCGGCCTGGAAATCAGGGTTTCAGATGAACCTGGAAGAACTCGATCAGGGCGTCAAAGGCTTCCATCGAGAAGCCGTGGTGCCCCGGTTGCTGGTGGACGACGAAGTTGCCGGGCTTTCCGGCTTGCTCGTAGGCCGGGCGCACGATGCTCAGGAAGCGATCGACGGCGGGTTTGGGCATCGCGATGTCTTCGGTGGGCGCCCAGAGCATCAAGGGGCGGGGGGCCATGGCGGCGGCGAAATCGGCCTGGTCGCCTTTGGCGAGCATGCCGGGAATCCACCAGTAGGTCCCGTGATAGCCCAGGCTGCCCTGCTCGATGAACAGGGCGATCGAGCCGACCCCGCCGCAGATCGGCGCCGCGGCGGCGATGCGGCTGTCGAGCAGCCAAGTATAGAAGGTCGTGATGCCGCCGAAGGAAAGGCCGGTCATGCCGATGCGGCTGGCGTCGACGTCGGGCCGCTTTTCGAGGTAGCTGAGCCCCTGGCGGATCTCGTAGAGCACGGCCCCCATTTCGGTGCGCCCCTGGACCAGCAGGGCATTGGCTTGCGCGTTGCTTTTGGGCACACGGCGGTCGAGCCCGCGCTGCGTGATCGCCAGCGCCAGGTAGCCGCGGCGGGCCAGCTCGCGCGCCCAGCCGAGCAGCCGGTCGTGCGGCTCGCTTCGGCCAGGGCCCTGCCAGGGGCCGATGACGAACTCCTTGGTCGACATCGATTCGCGGCTACCGCTGCTCCCATGCAGGCAGACCACGGCGGGCAGGCGACCAGCGGGTTTCGCCGGGCGGATCACGAATGCCGGTACGACCTCGCCGTCGAGGGAGACCCACGAAACGTCCTCGGTGACCAGGCCTTCCTCTTCCTGCGTGCCGTGAACGGTGACCTCCACCTGGGGAGCCTCGGCCGGGATTTTCAGCAGATCGGCAAACGTGTTGCGGGCGACGGTGCTGTAGGGGGAACTCTGCGCCGGGGCAGACTGGCCGGCCGCGGTGAGCAGCAGCGCCCCGCAAATCAGGGAACGCCAAAGATTCTGACGGATGAATCGCGATTCCAACATGCACCTCGCCCGTCCATTCTACTAGCGGAGGCCATACCCGTGGAACAGACAATCCTGTCTGTTTCCCGTAGAGACAGGCGGTCCCGCCTGTCCGCGCCGCAGCCGCGTCCGCGCTGTGCCGCGAAGGGGCGAGCGCTCGGTCGCTGGCTCAGACAGTAGCGCGCCAGCGTCGTCGAGGAGCCGGGCGTTATGCGGAGTGCCGCTTGCCTTGTGCTAAGAATTCGTTGGGTGTCCCTGCTTAGGCCTCGCCGCTTCGCGACGAGGGACAGGCGGGAGCGCCTGTCTCTACCCAGCACAGGCAGGATTGCCTGCGCCACATGCAGGCGGGATTTGCTGCACGCAGGCAACCTCGCCTGTGCCGGCTACTCGTAGCGCAGCGCGGCCATCGGATCCGTTCGCGCGGCTCGCCGCGCCGGCAAATAGGCAGCCACGGCCGCCACCAGCAGCAACACACCGGTCGCCGCCGCCATCGCCAGCGGATCGGTCGCCGAGGTCTGATAGAGCAGGCTCGCCACAAGCCGCGCCACTACGAAAGCGCCCGCCAGGCCGATCGCCACTCCGGTCGCGACCAGCCCCAGCGACTCAATCAACACCAGGCGCAGTACGTTGGCGCTCTCGGCGCCGAGCGCCAGACGAATGCCGATCTCGCTGGTGCGGCGGCTGACGTTGTAGCTCATCAGCCCGTAGAGCCCCAGCGTCGCCAGCAGCAAAGCCAGCAGCCCGAACGCCGCGGTGAGCTGCATCATCAGACGCTGCCGGGTGAGCACGCGATCGACGCGGTCGTCCATGGTCAGGATGTCGTTCACGGGCAGATTGGGTGCGGCCTCGGCCAGCGCCGCCCGCACTGCCGACGCGACCGCGGCAGGATCGCCGCTCGAGCGCACTTCGAGCGAGCTGAGATACTCGGGGCGCGCGGCCACGGGCACGAACATCAGCACGTTGGGCTTCTCGCTCGCCGAACGAAAGTGCACATTGTCCACGACTCCGACGATCTCGATCGTATCCTGTGGGCCGCCGCCTGTCTTGATGCGGCCGCCGACGGCCGAACGGTTGGGGAAGAAGCGTTCCGCCAGCTTGCGGTTGACGACCGTAACCAGGGGAGCGCCGTCGCGGTCTCGATCGGTCAAACCGCGGCCGTCGAGCAGGCGCATGCCGACCGTCTCGAAGTATTGCGGCGTGACGAAGACCTGCTCCACGTCGTGGTCTTCGCCCTCGGCGTAGGTGTAGCCCTCGACATCAACCGAATTCGTGCGCGTGGAGCCCCCGAGCAGCGAATAGATCGACAGGCTGGCCGATTGCACGCCGGGGATGGCGTCGACCCGCTCGAGCACGCGCTGGTAGAGTGGCGTGAGCTGCTCGCTAGTAAACCCGGCGCCTCGCGGATCGATGCCCGCCACCAGCACGTGCGACGTATCGAAGCCCCAATCGACGTGGCGCAGGTTCTGCAGGCTCCTCAGAAACAGGCCGGCGCCCACCAGCAGCATCAGCGACAGGGCGACCTGCGAAACCACCAGCGCGCGGTTCAGCCCGAACCGGGAGCGTTCGGCGATGCCGCCGCGGGTGTTGACCTGCAGCGTCGGCGCAAGGTCGAAGCGGGTGGCGCGCAGCGCGGGGACCAGTCCGAACAGCAATACGGCGAGTAGCGTCAGCCCCGAGGTGAACGCCAGCACGCGCGGGTCGATGCCCGCGTCGAGAGGCAGGCGCGTGGCGTCATTCGAAGCCATGCGCAGCAGCAGCTCGAGCGCCCAACTGGCCACCAGCAGAGCGACCAGGCCGCCGGCGGCGGCCAGCAGCAGACTCTCGGTGAGCAGTTGGCGAATCAGACGCGCTCGCCCGGCTCCCAAAGCGAGGCGAACACCAATTTCTTTGCGCCGCGCCGTGGCCCGAGCCAGCAGCAGGTTGGCGATGTTGGCGCAGGCGATCAACAGCACAACGCCCACCACGGCCATCAGCAGGATCAACGGGTCGGCGTAGCTCTCGCGCATGTTCGAGAGCCCTTGCGCGGCGGGGACGAGCGTCGCCCGCAGTTGGCGGGTTTTCTCGCGCTCCCGCTCACTCATGTTCTTAGCGGCGAGGTCGTAGATGTGGTGCTGGAAGACGACGTCCACTTCGGCGCGGGCCTGTTCGAGCGAGATGCCGGGTTTGAGGCGGCCAATCGCGCGCATCCAATAGATCTGCGCATCGTCGAGAAACGAGTTCTGGCGGGTGATCTGCGCCTGCATGGTCAGCGGCGCCCATAGGTCAGGCCGTTGGCCGACGCGCTCTCCAAAAAACTGCGCCGGGGCCACTCCCAAAATCGTGTAGTGCAGCCCATTGATGAGCAGCGTCTTGCCCGCAATCTCGGCGTCGCCTCCGAATTTTCGCTGCCAGTAGCCGTAGCTCAGCACAGCGACAGCGTCGGCGCCTGGGCTGCGGTCATCGCCCGGTTGCAGCAGGCGTCCTAGCAACGGGCGCACGCCGAGCACGTCGAAGTAGTTGCCGCTGACCAGTTCCGCCATGGCGGCCTCGGGGCTGCCGCCCGCCGAATTGGGTGAATCGCTGATGTACACCCGTGACATGGTGCTGTTGTGCGCCGCCACGCCTGCAAACGATTGCAACTCGTGTTGATAGGCGCGGAACATGGGATAAGAGACCGCGTGGTGCGTCGGCATCGTGGAGGTGGTAATGCCTTGATAGTCGCCGTCGCCGAAGTACACCAGCGCACTGGGTTTTTCGACCGGCAGCGTCTTGAGCAGAAGCGCGTCGATGAGGCTGAAGATGGCGGTGTTGGCGCCGATGCCGAGCGCCAGCGAAAGCACGGCCACGGCGGCGAAGCCCGGGTTGTGGGCCAGTGTGCGTAGCGCATAGCGCAGATCGTGCAAAAAGTCGGTCATCGATCTCCTCGTGGAACAGACCATCCTGTCTGCTCAAGTAGAGACAGGCGCTCCGGCCTGTCCCCGCCACAACGCGGCGAGCACAGCACAGGCAGGATTGCCTGTACGACTAGTCATGACCACTACTCATGGCGCAGCGTCACCGCGGGATCCACCGCCGCCGCCCGCCGCGCGGGCACATAACTCGCCAGCAGCGCCGCTGCCAGCAAGACAACAAAGGCCCAGGCGAAAGCCAGCGGATCGGTCGCCGTCACGGAGTAGAGCATATTCGAGATCAGGCGCGTGAGCGCCAGCGCGCCGGCCACGCCCAGCGCCAGGCCTGCACATGTCAGGCCGAGCCCACGCCGCACGAACATCGCCGTCACGTCGTGCGCGCGTGCTCCCAGCGCCAGGCGCACGCCGATTTCGCGCACGTGCGTTGCGACCGTGTAGGCGATGACCCCGTAGATGCCGATCGCGGCGAGCGCCAGCGCCAGGGCGGAAAACACGCCGAGCAGCAGCGTCTGGAAGCGGGGCTCGGCCATGGAATTCCAGACCACCTGCTCCATCGTCGAGACCTCGTAGACCGGAATGTTGGGGTCGGCTTCCGTCACCGACTGCCGCAGCACTTCCGCCATTGAATCCGGATCGGACTGGGTGCGGACCACGAACGACATCATCGGCAGGAAGAACATGCTGTCCACCTGCCGGTAGGGCAGATAGAGAGCGGGCGGCGGCTCTTCGGCGAGATTGCTTTGCGTGATGTCGCCAACGACGCCAACCACCGTCGCCCAGGGCGCGACGCCGGGTAGATCGGCGTCGAGTTGCCGCCCCACGGGATCCTGATCTTTCCAGAGAAGGTGCGCCAGTTTCTCGCTGATGATGACGGCTGGCGCGGAATCCTCGCGGTCGGCGGCGGTGAACCCGCGTCCTCGCCGCAAGGGGATCCCCATCGCGCCGAAGTAGCCGGGGCTGATGAGGATCTTGCTGGCATAGACTTCGTCGCGGCCGGAGGCGCGCGCCTGGATCGAGACCGAGCCACGCAGCAGCATCTGGCTCAACGGCCTCCAGTTGACGACCCCGGCGGTAAGGACGCCGGGCTGCGTGTTCAGCCTTTCGAGCACCGAGCTGTAGAAGGCCCTCATCTGCTGCGGCGTCCGGTAAACCGGCTGTGGCAGCGAGACGCTCATCGAAAGCACGTGGTCGGGCCGGAAGCCGGGGTCGACGTCGAGCAGGCGCGAGAAGCTGCGCAGGAGCAGAGCGGCGCCGGTCAGCAGCACCACGGCCATGGCCGTTTCGCCGACGATGAGCAGGGCGCGAAAGCGGCGCGCGCGGGTGGATCCGGTAGTCCGCGTACTTTCTTTGAGGAACGGCGCGATCTCGGCGCGGGCGGCGCGCCAGGCCGGGGCGAGGCCGAACAACAGCGCCGCGAGCAGAGAGATCAGCAGCCCGAAAGCGAAGACGCGCCAGTCGATGGCGACTTCGGCCAGCCGCGGAATCTTGTTTGCGGGGATGATCGAGACCAACAGGGTGCTGCCCCAAAGGGCAAACAGAAAGGCGAGCGAGCCGCCTAGGAACGTCAGTACGCTGCTTTCGATCAGCAACTGGCGAGCAAGCCGCCAGCGCCCGGCGCCGAGCGCGGCGCGCACCGTGATCTCGCGCTGCCGCTGTTCACTGCGCGCCAGCGCCAGGTGCGCCACGTTGGCGCAGGCGATCAGCAGAACGAAACCGACCGCGCCCAGAAACAGCCACAGGGCCGAACGAACCTGGCCGACGATCGAATCCTGCAGGCCGACGGCGCGCAGGCCCATGTGCGCGTTCTCGCCGCCGCTCTGCGCGGCGAACGTGGCGGCAAACGTGTCAAGCTCGGCTTGCGCCTGCTCGCTCGAGACGCTGGTTTTGCGGCGCGCGATGACCTGCCGGAAGGCATTGTGGCGGTCGGCGCCAAGCTGCGACGGCGCCCAGATTTGCGTCGAGTTGGGAAAGCGGAACGAATCGGGCATCACGCCAACGACCGTGAAAGGCTCGCCGTCGAGTTGCACGGTCTGGCCGACGATACCGGGGTCGGCGGCGAACTGGCCGCGCCAGAGCTCGTTGCCGATGACGGCGACGTTGGCCGGGCCCTGTGCGAAATCCTCGGCTTGGAACGCGCGCCCGAGCGCAGGAGCCAAGCCGAAGACACGGAAGAAATCTTCCGTGACCTTCATTCCCGCAAGCAACGCCGGCTCGCCCTGGCCCGTCAGTGTCGGCAGCATTCCGTTGTAGGCGGCGACGGCGTCAAACGAGCGGTTCTGATCGCGCAGTTGGGCGATATCGGGATCGAAGAACGCCCCGGCCGCCGGTGCGCCCGGCTTGCGGGTGTCGTAGGCGCCGACCATGACGAGCTGCGCGGGGTCCGGGTAAGGCAGCGGCCGCAGCAGAACGGCGTTGACGACGGTGAACATGGCGACGTTCGAGCCGATGCCAAGAGCGAGAGTCAAAACCGCGACCGCGGTGAACCCCGGATTCCGCCGCAGTTGCCGGAAGGCGAAGCGAAGGTCTTGCAGAAGGTCGTTCATGTTGATTTCCGTGGAACAGACAATTCTGTCTGTTCGGCTAGAGACGAGGCCGTGCCGGCTATTCGTGGCGCAACGCCACCATCGGGTCGACTCTGCTGGCACGGCGGGCGGGGAGATATACAGCCAAAAAACCGGCCGTGCTAAGCAAAACCGACACCGCCGCGAACGTCAGCGGATCCAGCGGCGAAACCGCAACGAGTTGACTCGCGATCAAACGCGTCAACACCGCCGAGCCTGCCAACCCAACTACCAAACCGAAGGCGATCAGCTTCGTGCCTTCGCGGAGGAACAAGCGCACCACCTCGCTACTCTCGGCCCCCAACGCCAAACGCAAGCCGATCTCCTGGCTGCGCTGGCGCACTCCGTGGGCCACTGACCCGAAAATCCCGAGCAGCGCCAGCAGCAGAGCGATCGACGCAAGAACCCCGAGCAACCAGGCCCGAAAGCGCCTTACCACAACGGCTATGTCTTGCCAGTAGGCTCGTTCCATCTGTCGCGTCGTCACGGGGTAGCGGGGCTCGACCTTCAACATCGCGGCGCGTACCGAGCGAGCCACTTGTTCGGGCGGTGCGAGGCACGTGACGATGAACTGCACGCTGGAATCGGGGTTCTGCAAAAACGGCGTATAGATCGTGGGGCGGACCCGGAGGTCCCTGCTTACCGACCTGGTGTCAGCGGCTACGCCGATCACCCGATACGCGGTGGACTTCTCGCGGTCCTGCTCAAATACCTGCAACGTCTTCCCGACGGCCGGCTCGCCGGGCCACACGCCCCGCGCCAAGGTCTCATTCACTATGGCGACGTTGGGCGAACCTTGGTCATCCCGATCCTCAAAGGGCAGGCCGGCGATCAAGGGGATTTCCAACACCTGGAAAAAATTGGGGCTGACGGAGGTGACATAGGCGCGTTCGGCACTCTTCGCCCGGCCTTCATCAGCGAAAGAGCGAAGGTTATGCGCGTCGGGCAGCGGCAGGTACGAAGCTACAGCGACGGCGCCGACCGCGGGGAGGCGGCCGATTTGCTCGAGGCCCTCGCGATAGTATGTACGCTGTTTTTCCGGAGATTGGTACTCCCGCCAGGCGTATTCGGCGCGGCTAACGATCTTCTGCGAGGGATCGAAGCCCAGATCAACCGGCCGCGTCAACCAGAAGGTTCGAAGCAGCAAACCCGCGCCGACCAGCAGCACCATCGACAACGCGAATTCGCTGATAATCATGACGCCGCGAAAGCGACGAAACCGGCGATCGGCTGAGCCTACGATGCCGGTTCGCGACAACATGGAACGCAAGGGCTGAACCACCAGAGCCAGAGCCGGCCCAAGTCCGAAGACGACGGCGGTCATCAAAGAGACGCCCAGCGTGAACAGAGCCACCCTCGGATCGATGGCAACCTGATCCAGGCGCGGAGTGTTCCCGGGAGCCAACCGCACGACGACCGGCAAAGCCCACCAAGCCATTAAAAGACCGAGGGAGCCTCCCGCGACCGCCAGCAGAACGCTTTCCGCGAGCAGTTGCCGGATGAGTCGAAGGGCCCTTGCGCCAAGGGCCGCCCGGACCGCGATTTCGCTCTGACGGGCGGGGACGCGAGCGAGCAGGAGATGGGCAAGATTGGCGCACGCCAGCAACAGAACGAAGCTCACCGCCCCCAATAGAAACAGCATGTCGTCGCGCTGCCCTCCGATCAGATCATCGAGAACGGTTGACGATAGGACGCGCGAGCCGGAACGTATTGCGAGGCTTGGCAAGCGTGCGGGCAGCGTTGCCAGGTAGGCTTGCACTTCCTCGGAGGAACGACCCGGGGCGACTCGAGCCATGACATTCAGCCCATAGTCCCATTCGCGAAACACGTTGCTCGTCTCGAGAGGGGCCCAGAGTTCGATCTTGGGTCCCCAGGTGTGCGGCCCCTGGAAGTTCGGCGGGAGAATCCCGATGATCGAGTAGGTCCCTTCGGCCAGATGAAGGACGCGACCCAAGGCTCTCGGATCACCGCCCAGGCGGTTTTGCCAGAAGCCGTAGCTGACGACCGCGGCGGGCGAGGCGCCAGGCTGGGCATCCACAGGAAGAAAGGCCCGGCCCGCGAAGGGGAGGACTCCCAACAGATCGAAGAAATTCGTCGTGACGAGACTACCCGAAATCCAGACAGGACCTTCCTCAGTTTGAAGCACGCCACCGCCCCCGCTCATGAAGGCGGCAACGTTCTCGAATAAGCCAGGCTGTTGTTTGAGGGCGTTGAAATCGGCAAGTTTAAAGCTATCGGTCCGGGCCTCTCCTTGCCGCTGAAATTCCAATAGCAGCAGACGGTCGGGGTCGCGATACGGCAGCGGGCGAAAGACAACCGTGTCAACGATGCTGAAAACTAGCGTCGTTGAACCAATGCCGAGGGCGAGCACAAAGATAGCCACCAGGCTGAAACCCGGAGTTCGCCCGAGCATCCGCAGGCCGTAGCGAAAATCCCGCAGCAAATCGTACATGTTCCGAGGCACCGCCTACTCGTAGCGCAGCGCCACCATCGGATTCACCCGCGCAGCGCGCCGGGCCGGAAGGTACGCCGCCAGGGCGGCTACGCCCAGCAACACCGCTGCCGCCAGCGTGAACGCCAGCGGATCGGTTGGCGAGGTGTCGTAAAGCAGGTTCGCCAACAGCCGGGTACTCGCGAACGCCGCGACCAGGCCGGCCGCCGCGCCGATGACCACCAGCAGCAGCGATTCGCGCAGAACCATCCACAACACCGAGCGCTGCTCGGCGCCCAGCGCCATGCGAATGCCGATTTCGCTGGTGCGGCGCGAGACCGCGTAACTCATCACGCCGAACAGCCCGATCGAGGCCAGCAGCAGCGCCAGCAGGCCGAAGAACGTCGTCAGGTTGGTCATCAGGCGTTCCTGCTGCAGCGCGCGGTCGACTTGCGCGTCCATGGTGATCACCGAGCGCACCGGCAGATTGCGGTCGACTTCGGCCAGGGCCTGCTTGACCTCGCCCGTCAAGGCCGTCGTGTCGCCCCGCGTGCGAATCTCGAGCGACTGCAGCATCTGGGGCTCTTGATACACCGGCAGGAATGCCAGTTCCGGCTCTTCCTCGCGCATATCGTTGTACTTGGCATCGCGAGCAACGCCGACGATTTCGATGTTGGTTGTCTTGCCGTCGAAGCCGATGTGGCCCCCCAGGGCCGAGCGGCCCGCAAAGTAGCGCTCGGCGAACTTCTGGTTCACGATGGCTACCGGTGCGCCGCCGGTGCGGTCGTGTTCGTCGAACACGCGTCCCTCGGCCAGCGTCATGCCCACGGTTTCGAAATAGCCCGGCGTCACATGCATTTGCCTCACGTTGCTCGGCTCGTCTTTGCCGGGCGTATAGCCTTCCACCTGCGCGCTCGAACTGCGCCGCGCGCCGCTCAACAGCGGCATGAACGACACGCTCGCCGACTCGACCCCGGGAATCGCCTGCATGCGGTCGCGGATCTTGCGATAAAGCTCAGTCAGCCGCTCGGGCTTCTCTTCCGAGTAGCCGGCGCCGCGCGGATCGATGCCGACCAACAGGAGTTTTTCGGGCCGGAAGCCGAGGTTCAGACTGCGCAGGTTTCGCAGGCTGCCGACGAAGAGTCCGGCGCCCACCAGCAGCAGCAGCGACAGCGCCACCTGGGTCACCACCAGCCCTTTGCTGAGCGTGAAGCGCGAGGTCTCGCCGATGGTGCCGCGCGATTGAACCTTGAGCGTGGGAGCGAGATCGAGCCGCGTGGCGCGCAGTGCCGGCGCCAGTCCGAACAGCAGGCCGGTGAGCACCGATATCGCCAAGGTGAAGCCGAGCACGCGCGCATCGGGATCGAGGTTGAGCGGGATCGTCTCCGCGCTGGCGTACACCATGCGCACCAGGAACTGTGTCGCCCAAGGCGCGATCAACAAGCCGGCCAGGCCGCCGGCGCCGGCGAGCAGCAGACTTTCGGTCAACAACTGCCGCACCAGCCGCCCGCGGCTGGCGCCCAGGGCGAGCCGCACACCGACTTCCTTGCGGCGTCCCGCGGCGCGCGCCAGCAGCAGGTTGGCGACGTTGGCGCAGGCGATCAGCAACACCAGCCCGACCACGCCCATCAGCAGGAACAAGGGTTGTTCATAGTTGCGGCGCAGCGACGAAAGAGCCTGCTGGGCCGGAACGATTTCGACGTGCCGCTGCGCAAGCCTGCGTTCCCGGTCGGGCGAGAGTTCACCGCCCGCTTCGGCGCGCAACGCCTGCTGGAACTCGAGGGTCATCGCCGCGCTGGCCTGCTTGACCGTGACGCCCGGTTTCAAGCGGCCCAGCAACAGCAGGAACGACACCTTACGATCATTGAGCATCGGCCCAAAACGCGAGATTTCCTGCTGCATCGCCAGCGGAGCGAAGATGTCGGCATCTTGGCCGACCGTTTCGCCCCGAAAACCCTTCGGAGCCACTCCAAGGACCGAGTAGGCCTGCCCGTTGAGGAGCAGGCTCCTGCCAACGATCGAAGGATCGGAAGCGAATCGCCGTTGCCAGTAACCATGCGTCAACACCACCACCGGATGCGCTCCGGCGGTGACATCGTCGGGGGGATGGATGAGCCGCCCCAGGAGCGGCTGAATCCCCAAAACATCGAAGTAGTTGCCGCTGACCACGCGCGCGTTGGCCGCCTCCGGCTGCGCATCCGGACGCGCCGCGCTGTCGCGCATGTAGACGGTGTGGTCCATGCTATCGATGGCGGCCAGACTCTGAAAGATTGCGTTGCCGTCCCGCAGGTCTTTGTAGAGCGGGTAGGAATACAGCACGGTCGACCGATTGACCGGGTCGTCTTCGCCGTTGATGCCGCGGCCCATTCCTTGTCCGAAGACAGCCAGTTCCTGCGGATCTTTGACGGGCAGCATTTTGAGCACGACGGCGTCGAGCAGCGTGAAGATGGCGGTGTTGGCGCCGATGCCGAGCGCCAGCGAGAGCACGGCGACGGCGGTGAAGCCGGGGTTGTTGCGGAACATCCGCAGCGCGTAACGCAGGTCTCCGAAAAGGTAGCTCATGCTTTCGCTCCTGGAACGAACCGCTGCCCACGACCGTGGGATAGACAATCCTGTCTGGTCCCACTAGGGACCGGCAATTCCGCTGGTCGCCCGCCGGGTCAGCCGTGGGCAGGCCACGCTCACTGCCTCCGCTCGAAAGATCCTCACGGATATGCACCTCGGATGCCGCACCCGATCGGTTCGTAAATCTAGGAATCTAAAGGAGAAAGAGGGGGCGCTGGCCGTCCGCTTCTGGGAAAGTGTGTCTCGGAACCGGGATCGGGGCGCGGGGAAGCGCCGTACGTGGGTAGCAATTCGGGAAACGACTCGCTGCCGCCGCCGGGGCCGGCGTGGCATGCGGCCCGCACCACCTCCGGTGCGGACCTTTCGCCGGGCTTGTAGCTCTGTTGCCCGGCCCGCGGCGTGGATGTCCGGGCCGTAAGAAATGCGCCGTAAGAAATCAGTTGGCGGAACTACTCGGTTTGCTCCGCGGTATGCTCCCCGGCATCGTGCACGGTGACCTCGGCGCCATCTTTGAGATCGTTGCTGGGATGGACCACGACCTGGTCGCCCTCGTTGAGTCCGGAAACCACCTCGGCGGTCAATCCGCTGCGGTGGCCAACCTCAACCACGCGCCGCGCCGCCTTGCCTTCCGCAATCACGAAAACAGCCCAGCCGTCGCCGTGGCGAAACAAGGCGCTGGCGGGAACCTGCAGCACGTTCTGGCCTTCCCAGAGAATGAAAACCGCCTCGACGCGATAGCCGTCGCCGAGCCGTTCCCACTGCTCGTGGGGTGAAGTGAAGTCGGCGATGACCAGGACGCGCTGCTCTTCGACGCCCAGAGCCGACACCTTGGTAAACCCGAACGGCTCAACGGTGCGCACGATGCCTTCGAGGGGCTGGTCGCCGCCCCAACGCTCGAACAACACGCGCGTGCCGGGGGCGATGCGCACGGCGTCGGATGAAAGCACTTCGATCTGCACTTCAAGCGTACGCGGGCTCCCCATCTCGAGCAGCGATTCGCCGGCGTTGACCACGCCCTCACTTTCGCGAAAGCGCTTCAGGACGCGCCCCGCGGTCGGCGCCCGCACCTCGACAAGCTCCGCCGGCGCCGTGTGGCTCGCCGCCGTGAAGTTCTTCAAAGCGACCCGCGCGGCTTCCAGTTCGCGCTCGGCCACGGTGACGTTGGCCTGCGAGGTTTCGAGGTTGGCCTTGGTGCGGCGGGCTTCGGTCTCGGCCCGATCGAGCTGTTCGCGGGGAATGGTCCCGGCGTCATAGAGCGATTGCAGGCGCGCCAGCTCTGATTCGGCAAAGCGCGCGTCCTCGGCGGCGACGCGCGTCGATTCCTGCGACGCTTGCAGCGAAGCCTGTGCCGTCTCGATGCGTGCTTCGGCCTCGGCGCGGCTGCGCGGGTCGAGCGCGCTTGAGCGCAGCGGCTCCAGGCGCGCCACGATCTGCCCGCCGCGCACGCTATCGCCGACCTCGAGCGCTATCCGCTGCAGAAAGCCGCTCACTGGCGCCGAAATCACGTAGCGGTCGACCACCCGCGTCTTGCCTTCCTCGCGCACGGTGACGCGCAGCAGCCCACGGGTCACCGGGGCGGCGTCGACGAGCACTGGCTGCGGCAGAAAGCCGTAGCCGATCGCCATTACGACGACAATCAGTGCGATGATCCAGCCGATTTTTCTGCGCCACTTCATGCGTATCTACTCGCGGGTCTTGAGCACCGCTACGAGGTCGAGATGGTCCACCTTGCGCCGCACGATCAACCCCGAAATCACCGACGCCAGCAACACCACGACCGCCGCAAAGCTGTAGGTGCTGGGATCGATGATGAGCGGAATGCGGTAGAGATCGGTCTGCATCCCTATGCTCATCGAATAACACATCGCATAGCCGACGACAAAGCCGAGCGGAATCGCGAGGACCGTTAGAATCGCGAGCTCACCCAGCAGGATATAAGAAACCTCGCCGCGCGTGAAACCCAGCACGCGCAGGCTGGCCAGCTCGCGCGAGCGTTCCGAAAGCGCGATGCGCGCGCTGTTATAGACGACGCCGAAGGCGATCGAGCCTGCCAGCAGCGTGTTGAAGAAGGCAAAGGTGAGGATGGTTTGCGCCATCGTATCCTGGAAACTCTTCAGCGCCTTTCGGCGGACGACGGTGGCTGCGATGCGCGGCATCCCTTTCAACTCGGTGTAGATGGCGTTCTGGTAGCGCTGGTCGGCGCGCAGGAACGCTCCCGAAATGGCGTCCCCTTCGCGCATCATGCGATTGAGGGCGTCGCGCCGCATGTAGGCCGACACGCCGATGAACTCCTTCACCACCGCCGCCAGCGGCACCTGGCGCACCGGCCGCGCGCCTTCGAGGATCTCGACCGTGAGCATGTCGCCGGGCTTGGCGCCCAGGATCGAGGCAAGCTGATCGGTAAGCAGGAGCCCGCCGGCAGGCAGCGCGATCGGGTCAAGGTTTTCGTCGAGCAGCCGCATCAGGTCGCCGCCGGGGTCGAAACCCTGAATCGCGCTGCGATATTCGCGGTGCTCGAAATGCAGCCGGACGGGGACCGAGCGAAACACCTCCCCATATTCGACACCGGGCAAGCTCAGCAGATCGTAGTAGGAGCGGTAGGAAGTGGGCTCGACGAAGGTCACCGAAATGTCGTCGCGCTGCGCCAGCCCGAATTGCACGTTGATCATGTAGTCCACCGCGTCCGACGAGAACGTGCCCGTCATCACGATGGCGCACGAGAACGCGATGCCGACGGCGCTGAGCAGCGATTTCAGGGGTCGCCGCTCGAGGTTGCGGACGATCATGCGGGTGGGCTGGGCGAGCCAGCGCCGCAGGCCCAGCTTTTCGACCACGGATTCCCGATAGTGAGCCGGCGGTTCGGGCCGCATCGCCTCGGCCGGCGGCTGCCGCGCCGCCTGCATCACCGCATACAGCGTGCCGAGCAGCGCCGCGCCGACGCTGATCAACGCCGCGATCGCCACCACGCGCGGCTGCAGCTCGTAGAGCATAAACGGGAACTTGTAGAACTTCGAATAGAGCGACGAGAGCCCGTACCCAAACCAGATTCCGAGCCCGGTTCCCAGAACGACGCCGGCCAGCACGATCACGATGATCAGCTTCGAGAAATGTTCGATGACGTCGAGATTCGAATAGCCGAAGGCTTTCAGCGTGGCGATTTCTTCGCGTTGCGTACGCACCAGCCGGCTCACCACCACGTTCAACAGGAAGGCTGCGACGCCCAGGAAAATCGTCGGGAACATCGTCGCCATCTGTTCGAGCTGTTTAAACTCTTCGGAAAGGTAGCGGTGCGAAACCTGATCCTTGCGAGAGTAGGCGCCGAGACCTCCGTAGCGCGCCAGAAGCTGGTCGAGGCGTTGAATGACGTCGTCGGCCGAGGCGTGGGCGGCGAGCGTGATCGCGACGTCGTTGAACGCGCCGTCCATGTCGAAGGCGTTGGCGAGCGGCTGGTGGGCCATCCACAGGATGCCGTAACTCTTGAAATCGGGGAACATGTCCCCGGCGCGAATCTGATAGATGAATTCGGGGGCGAGCGCGGTGCCGACGATGGTCAGCTCCTTTCTCCGGCCGTTGAGGATGGCCGCTATGTGGTCGCCGGGGCGGTAGCCGTGCGCTTCGGCGAAGGCGTCGCTGACCAGCACCTCGTCGTCGCGCGTCGGGTCGACCATGCGGCCCTCGCGCAAATAGATTTGATTGAGCAGCGACTCGCCGAACTGCCCGGTGGAGACCAGGTGTCCGGTAGCGGGGTCGGGGTAGTCCGGTAGGTCGAGATTCGCCGAAGCCACGATGCGGGTTTCGACCTGCTGCACTCCGGGAATCGCGCGGATGCTCTCGCGGAGGCTCTCGGGAGCGCGTTTCAGCGAGGCGAAGACGTCGGCGAAGTGATAGTCGCGGTAGAAAACCGATTGCGTCAGCTTGAGCGAATGCAGCGTGCTGAGCGACATCACGAACGTCGCCACGCCGCTGGCGATCACCACGGCGATGGCCAGCGCCTGGCCCTTCATGCCCCACAGGTCACGCCACAGTTTGCGGTCGAGAGAGCTCATCGGGAAGCTACCAGCTCAGGTCGCGCGCACGCTTCTTGGCCGCGTTTTCGGCGACGTCGCTGACCAGCCCGTCGTGGATATGCATCACGCGGTCGGCCATGCCCTGGATGTCGGCGTTGTGGGTGATGATCACCGTCGTGGTGCCGAGTTCGTGATTGGCGCGCTCCAGCGCTTCGAGAACGACCACGCCGGTCGACGAATCGAGCGCGCCAGTCGGCTCGTCGCACAACAATACCGAGGGATTTTTGGCGATCGCCCGCGCGATTGCGACGCGCTGCTGCTGGCCGCCGGAAAGCTGCGCCGGGAAGTGATCGAGGCGGTCGGCGAGCCCAACCACGGCCAGGGCGTCCTCGGGCTTCATCGGGTCGCGCGCGATTTCGGTGACGACGGCGACGTTTTCTCGCGCCGTCAGGCTCGGAATCAGGTTGTAGAACTGGAACACAAAACCGACGTGATAGCGCCGGTATTCGGTCAATTCGCGGTCGGTCGCCCGGGTCAGGTCCTTGTCGTGATAGGTGACGCGCCCGCTGGTCGCGGTGTCGAGCCCGCCGAGAATGTTGACCAGAGTCGATTTTCCGCTGCCCGAGGGGCCCAGCAACACGACGAGTTCGCCGGAATACAACTCCAGGTCGATGCCCCGCAGCGCCTTCACCTGCACCTCGCCCATGTCGTACACCTTAGTCAGCCCTTCGGTGCGAAACACGACGGTCTTCGACGCGGCGGCCGTTGGTTCGTGGAGCGCCATGATGGGGCGGGGCAGGGAAGCGAGGTCGCGGCCGGCCCGGCTGTGGAATCCCGGGGCTGGCGCATGGATGTTCACCGCCGGCCCCATGCTTCTGATTGTCGCGCAGTCAGCCGACGATTTCGCGGATGTCGATCAGATAAAGCTGCCGCCCGTCACCGCCATGCGGCGAGTCGATCACCACTTTGCGCCCGTCAGGGCTGAATCGCGGGTGCGTATCGCATCGCCATTCGCCCTTGTACTCGGGTGGAGAACGAAAATGGCCCAGCGGGACACGCCGTCCCGTGGCGACTTCATACAGGTAAGGATGCTGCAAGCGCTCCTTGTCGGGATAGGTGTCGTTGAGAATCCAGTGGTTCCCCGGCAGATAAGTGCAGTGCCCATTGACGGTCATTACGTCGGGTCCGATCACTTCCACTTTCTCGGTGCGATCGGTGTAGAGGTAGAACTTGTTGCCGTGGGAAGGATGAAATGCCCAGGCGAGCACGTGCTCGGGATCGCGCCAGATGAAATGCGAGGTGTCGCCGTAAGGGTCGAGCACGTAAGGGTCTTCGCCGTGGGTGCCCATCGTAAACATGCGCGTGCCAAAGCCCCGGTTTCCCGAGCGGAATACCCAGCGGTGCAGGAAAATCATCCGCGACCCGTCGGGAGAGACCAGCAGGTGATTGAAGTACTGCTTCAGGCCGGTCGCGTCGCTGTGTGTATCGGGAATTTTCGCCGCCTGTGCGACCGAAAAGATCAGCTCCCGCTTGCCGGTTTTCAGATCCATGCGCCAGATGCCGACATCGTCGGGAATCAGTTTGTCCTTGTTGGGGTCGGGAATCCCGGTGTAGCCGTAGCCGGGCCGGGTATCGTTCAAGCGCCGGAAATCGGGCGCCACGGCCCAGCTTCCGTCGGGCGACAGCGCATAGATCGGGTGAGGCAGAGTGCGGCGCCGGCCCGTCTTGACGTCGAGAATGTGGCTGACGAAATGGTCCCCTTCGCGGTCGTTCCAGATGATTTCGCTCGGCGACCCGGGAATCCACTGCAACATGCAGCCCTGCTGCCAGCACCAGGCGCGCGTCTCGCCCAGGTCGGTCCAGCGGTCGTTGTCCTCGGTATCCACCATGCCGATGCGAATGACGTCGTTGGGGCGCGGCGAGCGGTGCTGGAAATCGACCTCCATGCCGAGCACATAGCGGCTTGAGGGGTCGAACTCCCGCTTGTCGTAGTAGCCGAACCAGTGGTACTTCGGTCCGCGCGTAATGGCCCGCACCGGCGGCAGCTTTTCGCCGGCCGCCTGCAGAAACGACAGCTTGGCGGCGGTGAGACCCGCCGCGGCGAGGCCGCCCAGAAGCTGGCGCCGGCTGAGTTGGAACGATCGATCCACTTTGTCTCCCTCGTATACGCCTGGCTCTCGTATACGCCCTAACAGTTTACCGACAACCTGGCATGTAGAGCAGGCCCGCACTACAGTCGGGGCGCCGGACTGAGACACAAAGGACGGCTCGGGCGAGAACAAGTTTTCGCTAGACTGGGCAAAGGATCCCATGGTCTCCGTCATCATCCCGGTGCTCAACGATGCGGCGCCGTTGCGCGCGCTGCTGGCGCGCCTCGAAAGCGAGCCGGGGCCGATGGAGATCATCGTTGCCGATGGCGGCAGCACCGATGGAACCACCGTGTTGGAACGGCAGTTCCCCGGCGTTCGCTGGACGTTCGGCCCGCCCGGCCGCGGCCGCCAGATGAACGCCGGCGCGCGCCTGTCACAGGGGGACGTGCTGCTGTTTCTCCATGGCGATACGCTGGCGCCGCCGGGCGCCATTGCCGAATTGCCCGTGCTGCTGGCATCGCACGGCGCCGATTTCGGAGCCTTCCGTATCGGTTTCGATCCGCCCGTGTGGCTGCCGCAGTTGCTGGCGCAGGCAACGCGGCTGGCCAGCCCGTGGTGTTGTTTTGGCGATCAGGGGATTTTCGTGCGCCGCGAGTTCTTTTTCGCCAGCGGTGGTTTTCCGGAGATTCCGTTGCTCGAAGACGTCCATTGGGCGCGCGCCGCGGGCAAGCGCGGGCGCATGGTTCGCTCCCGCGGCGTCGTGCTTTCGTCGGCGCGCCGTTTCGAGAAAATCGGTACGGTACGGCAGAGTTTGCGGAACCTGTCGATCCTGATCCGCGATCTGTTCGGCCAGGATCCGGCGGCCCTGGCGTGTCTCTATGACAAGGGCTACAGAGCCGTCCCCCTGCCGGCGACGCCAACGATTCACCGTGAAGCGCCGCCGAATCCCGCACGGCCCGGAACCCGCGTGGCAACGACGGGCCCACCGGCGTGACGCCTCGTGAAGTGAGCCCAACCCCGCGAAGCCTCAAGGCTTGAGTCCAACCGCATGACCACCACTTCCGCATTCAGCCGCTTCCTGCGCGCCGCTCCAAAGGCCGAACTCCACGTACACCTGCGCGGCGCGATGCCGCTGCCTTTCTTTCAGGAACGTCTGCGTAAATACCACCCCGAGGACGTTCTGGCGAACGCGCCGCCCCGCTTCCGCGAGCTGTTCGAGCAGTTCGAGAACATCCGTCCGTTCCTGAAGTCGCGGCCGAACCTGGCCGAAAGCGCCACGCAACTATTCCGCTACCGCACCTTCGATCAATTCCTGGCGACCTATCTGTTCAGCTCCTATTTCGTGCGCGACGCCGCTGACTTCCGCGGCTTGGTGGCGGCCGTGCTCGAACGGCTGGCGGCCGAAAACATCGTCTACGCCGAGATCACCGTCTCATTTATCGAGTACATCCAGCAGGGGATCGCGCTCGACGATATTGTGGCCGCACTCGATGAAGCGTCCACGGTGAGCGGCCCCGTGCGTGTGCAGTGGATCCTCGATCCGGTGCGCAACATCGGGCCCGATCGCGCGCTCGAGCTGCTTCAGGAGGTGTTGCGCTCGCGGCCGAAGCACTTGGTTGGCATTACGATCGGAGGCAGCGAACATCTCTATCCGCCGGCGCAATTCTCGAAGGTCTACGCGCTGGCCCGCGACGCCGGGCTACGCCGCACGGTCCACGCCGGCGAGGGGCTGGGCCCCGAAAGTGTTTGGGATGCGATTCGCGAGCTTGGCGCGGAGCGCATCGGCCACGGCGTGCGCTCGATCGAGGACCCCGAACTGGTGAGCCACCTGGCGGAGAATCAGATCCCGCTCGAAGTCTGCCCGACCAGTAACCTATGGACCGCGATCTATCCGTCCTACGAAGCGCATCCGCTCAAGGCGCTGCACCAGGCGGGAGTTCCGCGTGAGCGTCAACACCGACGACCCGGAATTTTTCCGCACCAGCCTCAGCGAAGAGTTCGAGCACGCCCGGCAGATGGGATTGTCGGAGCGCGCGGTCCGCGAGATCCTGCGGAACGGATTCCGGCACGCGTTTCTGCCGGAGGATGAGGCTGAGCGGCTTGCAAAGCAAGCCTGACGCTTGCGAAGCGGCGTCGGCATTGCCCGCAAGGTTGCGCGAGGGAGCGCCTATCTCTTCAGCAATGGGTGATCGTAATCGATTCGATGGAGGGCAGGCGGGAGCCCTGCCCCACTGGGATTGCGAGTCTTTGGAACGTTTTCGTCATAACCCCGCTTAAGGGTTCCCGCCCACGATCGGAACGTGAATCACGGTTACCTCACCGGAAGCGAGGCCCGTGCGCAACGCCTCGCGAATCTCGTCCTCGGTAGTCGCCCGCACGCCACGCGCGCCGAACGCCTCGGCCATCTTCACAAAATCGACGGCTCCCAACACGCTGCTGATCGCCTCGCCGTATTTCGCCTCGTGCCCGGCGCGCGTAATTCCCCAGGCCTGATCGTCGGCGACGATGGCGACGAAGGGCAGCCGCTGGCGTACGGCGCACTCGATCTCGGCGGGACCGAACGTGAACGAGCCGTCACCCGAAAGCAGAACCACCGGCCTGTCGGGATAAACCAGCCGCGCCGCCATCGCGCCGCCCAATCCCCAGCCGACCACGCCGCTGCGCCCGCACGTCAGCCAATGCCCCGGGTAGCGGTCGCACAAAAGCTGATGCGCCCATTGCCCGATGCTGCCGCCGTCGATGCCCAACACGGCATCGCCCGGGAGCGCCTCGCGGAGCACGTTCATCACGTGCATCGCGTGCAATCCATGCGCGGCCTGGCCGGCGGCGGTCTGTTCGACGGTCGCTCGAAACGCTTGACGCCGTTGCCGGGCCTCGGCGAGCCAGCCCGCGTGAGCTTTGCCTTCGCGCGCCTGAGAGCTTTCTGCCATTGCGCTCCAGCCGCGATCGAGCCGCACCAGCGTTGCATCGTCGCCAAGCGCGCTGGGCTGCAGAAATCCCACGCGGTAATCGGCCGCCGCGCCGGCCAGCACAACCACGTCGGCGTCGGGCAGCAGGCGCGGCCCGCCCGAGGCGGCTCCGATGACTCCGAGAAAAACGTCGCTGGGGCGATCGATCGAGCCGCGATCCCAGATCGGGGTTACCACGGGAATCGAAAACTCTTCACAGAACGCGAGCAGCGCGGCGCCTTCTTCGGCGTAGTAGACACCGCTGCCCGCCACAACAAGCGGCCGCTCGGCTTTGGCGAGGGCCGCGGCAACATCGCCGGGATCGCCGCACGGCGCAGCGGCGCCCGCGCCCGATTTGCGCGGCGGGATCATGCGCTCGCGTGGAACCTCGCTGGTCTGCACATCCATGGGAAAGGTCAGATGCACCGGCCCCGGCGGCGGGCCGCTGGCCGCTTCCCAGGCCTGCTGCAGAATCTCGAGCGTCCTTTCGGGATGATCGATGACCCGCGCGAACTTCGTCACGGGAGCGGCGAGCGCCACTTGGTCGACGTCCTGAAAATGCCCCATGCCCGAGGTGCGCAGATCGGCCGCGCCCGAGATCAGCAACAACGGCGCGCCGTCGAAGTAAGCGTCGACCACGCCGCTCATGGCGTTGGCATGGGCCACGCCGCTCGAAACCGCGACCACGCCCGGCTGCCGCGTCAATCGCCCGCAGGATCCGGCTAGGTATGACGCCGTCTGCTCGTTGCGCGTATCGACGAGGCGCAAGCCGCCCTGTTTCGCCGCGTGATAGAGCGGGTCGAGCCCATGGCCGCAAAGCGTCGCTATCCAGGTGATGCCGCGCTCGCGCAACCCTTCCACAAGCCATTCACAAGCCGTCATAAAATCAGCAACGAAAATCGAACCCTCAGAAGAATGGGAGTGAGCCGTCGACCGGCCTCAGCGACTCCCCACCGCGGCGTAGCGCCCCTCGAACCTCGGCAAGAACCGCTGGCGGTGCTGGATCAACATTCGCACCGCCGCATCGACGAGCATTTCTCCGCCGCCGGCCGCGACGCGCGAGTTGACTACTTCGTAAGCGCCTTCAGGATACGCTTTGCGGTCGGGTACATAGCCGATCGAACCGTTCGCCAACTCAGCCACAATGGTAACCGGAAACGGCGAGGCCAGCTTGATGGCCTTGCCTAGCTCGACGAAAATTTCTCCCGGCAAACCGACCCACGCGATCTGATCGCCGAGCGAGATCACTTGCACTTCCGCATCCACCGGCTTGCCCCTTAGTTCCTCGATCTCAAGCACCTTGAAGGCGTAAACCTGATCGTAGAACGGAGCCGCCTGGGGCGTGCCATACTTCGCGACCACGCCGCGCGCCCAGGCGGGGTCCTGCGGCTGGATCGGCGCGGGCGGCAGCTCAACGACCTCTCGGCTGGCCTGCAATTCTCCGGGCTCGACGGCTTGCAGCTTGCGCAGCGTACGCAGAACCTCACCCGCCAAGATTGCTCCGATGCGAGCCGCTTCGGCGTTGCCCTTCTGCGGTGTGGCGCTGGTGACGTCGATATGGTTTACGTTCCCCGCCGTGCCGATTGTGAAGACCGTCAGCAGGTTGGGACCTTTCGCGGCGCCGACGAGCTTCGCCAGCGTGTAGGCATAATCGGCCGAATACTCCATGCCGCCGACGGTATCGAGATGGTCGGCATAGTTGACATAGAGCGCGCGGGGCTCGCCTTCGGCCGTTTCGAAATAGACCACCGGTACCGCCGGATCGATCTCGCCCACCGGCCGCACGATCTTGGGATTGAGCTTGCCCGGATTCCAGCCGATCGAGCCGTCGTTCATCAGAAAGCGGCGGATGAACGCCACCGAATCCTCGCGGCCGGTCGCCGCCGACACGCGCATGGGCGCGAGGTCCGCCTCGGCCTGGCGCACGCTCTCGGCGATCTTTTGCGGCAGCGCCTCGGCATACTCCTCGACCAGCCGCAGCGTTTTCTCATCGAGGCCGTCGAGGCGCGCGCTGATGCTCGGCCCGGTGTGCGAGTGGGTGGCGCTGATCATGACGTTGTCGCCGGGAACGCCGGTCGTCGCCGCGATGCGCGCACGCGCTTTCGCAATCACCTCGGCGGGAATCCCAATCAGATCGCAAGCCACCAGCGCCGCCTTGACGCCGCCGCTTTCGAGCACGATCGCCTTGGCGAACAGATCGTCGTGAACGCCCTCATTGAGCCGCACGCTGTAGTACCCGGCCATCGGCAGCCCCATGCCGGGAGTGATCTTGACCGCCGCGCGGCCAACGCGAAGTTCGGCGCCCGAGGCCGGCGTCAGCAGAGCTACGGCGAGAGCAAGGAAAGCAATCCAGTTCCCCATTTGGTTTGGTCCCCGACAACGGTTTCGCCGGCGGCGGCGATCACGTTTCCGACCAGCATACCATCGGCCGCCGGGCCTTCCGTCTTGCGGCCGCGGCGGTCCCCGTGAATCGCGACGCCGTAGCGAGTTCCGTGGCGCAGGCTCGCAGGGGCCCACGGTTTCCGGCAAAGCCTGACGCTCCAGCGTAGGCGACCAGGCAGCCCGCGACGGCCCCACACAGCGACAGCAACAAGCTCTCGACGAGCAGTTGACGTAGAATGCGCGAACGGCTGGCCCCTAGAGCCGCGCGCACCGTCATCTCTCTTTCGCGGGACGTGGCCCGGGCCAGCAGCATGTTGGCGACGTTGCAGCAGGCGATCAACAACAGAAGACCGACGGCCACGAGCAGCGTATAGAGCACTCCCCGGAAACGGCCGACAACCTTGTCGAACAGGTCATGACCTGGATGTGGAACTGCTTGGGGTACTCGTCCGGGTGATCGATGGCGCGGCGGGCGGCGATCACGTTGAGTTCTACTTCGGCCTGGACTCCGTAGCACAATCAGGACGCGAGAGACAGAGCCGCAGGCGTCAGCCGGCGGGCCGAGGCGGCAGAGCGCCATGGGTTTGGCTCTCGTGCCGGAGAATCGTTTTCGGTTTGGCGAAGAAGCGGTTCGCCGGCAATTGCGTTTTGGTACGGTGTCGTGCTGCCTCGGCTCGCCCCCTTACGGGTGCGGCTCTGCTGCTCCGGTTTCGACAGCGGCGCCCGGAACCTTCGGCTCGCAGCGATTCCCGCTGTGCTCACTCCTCCCGCAACGCGACCGTCGGGTTCAGTTTCGCCGCGCGGCGCGCCGGCAAAAAACTGGCCACCAGCGCCACGGCCGCCAAACCAACCGCCGCCATCGCTAGCGTTGCCGGGTCATTCGGCTCCAGCCCAAACAGCATTCCGCTGATCCCACGAGCCGCAGCGATTGCCAACATCATCCCGACGGCCAGGCCAATCACCACCAGCCAGCCGGCTTCTCTCAGAATCATCGTTACCACCGAGCCCTGGCCCGCGCCAAGCGCCATGCGGATGCCGATCTCGTTGCGCCGCCGCGCTACCACGTAGGACATCACGCCATACAAGCCAACCGTCGCCAGCAACACTGAGAGCAATCCAAAAAAGCCCGACAGAGTAGCCATCAGGCGTTGCGGCATCAGGGACTCGAGAATCTGCGTCTTGAGCGCGCGGAAGCGCACCGGGATCGCCGGGCTGACTTTGCCGATGGTGTTTTTAACCGCCGGAAGCAGCGTGTCGAGAGAACCGCTGGCGCGGATCACAAGGCTGACGTTGTTGTCCGGGTCGCGATCCTGCAAAGCGGGCAGAAAGACGATCGGTTCCAACTCGTCCCGCAACTCGCGATACTTCGTGTTCCGGACTAGGCCGATGATTTCGTACGTCGGCAGGACCTCGCCGGCGTTGCCGTCAAATCGAAACGTGGCACCGATCGGGTTGGTTTCCGGCAGAAACTTTTCGGCGAACCTCTGATTGACGACGGCCACCAGCGGCGCCGACGTATCGTCGTGCTGGTCGAAGTCGCGGCCGGCCAACAGCGGAATCTCCAGCGTACTGAAGTAACCGGGCGTGACCTGGTTGATAAGCGCGTTGCCCTTGTCTTCGGCGCCGATCAGCACGTTCTTGGTCCAGGTGTTGTCGCTGATCGGAGTGATCGTGTTCGCGGCCGCGGATTCCACACCGGGAATCGCGTTGACGCGGTCGATCAGATGCTGCTTGAAAACCTCGCGGCGCTCCTTGGCGAGCTGGAGCGGCGCCAGATCGACGGACGCGATCAGGATGCCGTTCTGCCGGAAGCCGGCGTCGAGTGTCACCAGGTTGTGCAGGCTGCGCACAAACAGCAGCGCGGTCACCAGCAGCACGCACGAAAGCGCCACCTGCGAAACCACCAGCGCGCGCCGCAGGCTGAAGCGCTCGCGTCCGGACGTCATCCCCCGGCCGGCGGCTTTCATCACCGCGCCCGGCGAGGCGCTTGTCGCCCGCAGGGCCGGCGTCAATCCGAACAACAGGCAGGTGAGCATCGCCAGTGCGGTTGTGAACCCGAGCACGCGCCAGTCCAGGCTCAGATCGACAAACAAGCGGCTGCCTTCGGTGCTGAGGAAGTCCACCAGAAAGCGGCTGAGCGATCGGGCCAGAAATGCGCCGGACACCGCGCCGGCCGAGGCCAGCAGCAGGCTTTCGGAAAGCAACTGGCGCACCAGGCGCCCGCGCGACGCGCCCAGCGCCAGCCGCACGGCAATCTCACGCTGCCGCGCACTCGCCCGCGCCAGCATCAGGTTGGCGAGGTTCGCGCAGGCAATCAGCAGCACCAGCCCGGCAATCCCCAGCAGCAGCCACAGCGGCGCGGAAACGGTCTGCCGCAGCGCAGAGAAGCCCGACGCGGCTGCTTCCACTCCGAGCTTGTATTCGAGGTAGCGCTTGACGCGATCCGGCGGGTAGACCGGCGGAATGGTCGCTTCCAGCAGCGTCGGTCCGATCGCCGCGATGTGTGCGTTGGCGCGCTCGACCGACCAGGCCGGCTTGAGACGGCCCATGGTCGCCAGCCACCAGTAGTGACGCTTATCGAGCTTGGGATTTTCCGCGTCCAGGATCGGCTCGGAGCAAATCGGAATGGCTACGTCGAAGCGGCGCCCTACCTCGACGCCAAAAAAATTCGGGCGGGTCACGCCGAGGATCTCGAAAGGATGCCCTTGCAGTGAGATCTTGCGGCCGATTGCGGAAGTTTCTCCGCCGAACTGCCGTTGCCAGAACGCGTAGCTGAGCACCGCCCCGGGAGAGCCACACCCTCGTTGGTCATCGTTAGCAGTGAACAAGCGGCCGAGCAGTGGTTGAACACCGAGCACATTGAAAAATTCCCCGCTCACCCAGATGCCCTCGGCGAACTGCGCGTCGCCGCCCTGGCCCAGCCGGAACCCATCGGTGCCCCAGGCGAAGATGCCGGAAAACGCTTGCTGCCGGTCGCGGATCTGCTCCCACAGGGCATAGGTCAGATCCGAATATCTGCCGGTGAAGTTTCCCGAGCCCCAATTGCGGTTGACGATGTGTACCGTGGCGAGTTCCTGCGGGTTTTTCACCGGCAGGCTGTTGAGGCGAACCGAGTCGAGCAGTTGGAAGATCGCCGTATTGGCGCCGATGCCCAGCGCGAGCGACAACAAGGCGACCAGCGCGAACCCGGGGTTGAGCCGCAGCAGCCGCGCGCCGTAGCGCAGGTCCTGCCAGAGCGTTTCGAGGAATCCCAGGGTGTTCATGCGGTAGATCTCCTCGCGGATTTGCGTGGGGTTGCCGAATTTGCGGCGCGCGGAGTAGCGGGCTTCTTCCGGCGTCATGCCGCGGGCGATGTTCTCGGCGGTTTCGATTTCGAGGTAGTCCTCGATCTCTCGCGCGCGTTCTTCATACCAGTAGCGGCGGCGGAGGAAGCGTTTCCAGGTCATGGTGTACACGTCATCGCTCACGGTTCATTGCGTGCGAACGACTCCCATCCACCTGAGCAGGCAAACAGAGCCGCAGGCGTAAGCCCGCGGGCCGAAGCGGCACGAAAGCAGGCGTGCCTCATGCCGCCGCTTCTGATTGCCAAAGAATCCATCCTTGGGACGCATACAGTTTTCCCAAGCATCGTGCCGCTTCGGCCCGCACCCTTCCAGGTGCCGCTCTGTTTCCGCAGTGCGCGCCGATGCGGCTCTCATCGGCTTACTCCGTCGCCGGGCGCAGCACTCGGTTGATGGCGCGCACCAGTTCGTCCCAGCGGCTGGTTTGCGCTTCGAGTTGCTTACGGCCGACACGTGTCAGGCGGTAGTAGCGCGCCCGGCGGTTGTTTTCCGACGTACCCCAGAACGAGGCGATCCAGCCGCGATCCTCGAGCCGGTGCAGCGCGGGGTAGAGCGAGCCGTGCTCCACCTGCAGCACGTCATCGGAGCGATGCTCGATGGCGTGCGCAATGGTGTGGCCGTGCGCCGGCCCCAACGCCAGGGTCTTGAGAATCAGCAGATCGAGCGTGCCTTGCAGCAGCTCGCCTTCCAGGGGTGCGGAACCGCGTTTGGGCATGGCAGTCGTCAGTATACTCCAGAAGATCATCTATGGGAAAGAGCAGGCCGGATGACGGCAAAAAATCATTCGACGGCCCAAGATCTGCTTCGTTAGGCGGGGCGCTCTAAGAGATCATCTATGGGAATGGAGCTTCTTCGGGAAGTAGAGACAGGCGCTCCCGCCTGTCCCCCGGCGCGAAGCGCCGAGGGTTCCCTTGTACCGGCAGTAGTCGGGACCAAGGCAACAGAGAGGAGAAGTGGCGGAAGAAAACGATCAGCAAACAGAGCACAGATAGGATTGTCTGTGCCGATGCCCCAAAAAAACAGCCCCCTGGCCCAACCCCAATCCGAGCCACGTGCGTGAGCGAGCGGAGGTCTCGACTCTCTCAATCTCTAGCCCGCAAGGCTCACGAGCAGGGACAGCTCGACCTCAAGGTCGGCCGTGCCGGACGGAGGCCCGCGCCAGACTTACAGCAGAATGAAGACTTACAGCGGAGGTGAGGACTTACGGCTGAGGTGAAAAGGTCAAACTCGAGACACAGACAGGATTGTCTGTGCCACTTTATGCGGCGGGCGAGGCGCGCCGTAAACGCGCCTCGCCGCCGGATGCAAACTACTGAACGTTGACCGTGACTCCCTCCGGGCTCGTAAATTCGCCCACTTTGAGAATCACTGGCACATCACCGGCTCCTTGCAGGCCCTCGGGCACATACACGTTGACCTGAAGGACGCCGGAAACCAGAGTCGGCGCGCCGCCGGCGTAGAATACCTCGGCCGGCATGCCGCCAATGGTCACCGAAACCGGCAGATTCGGCCGTGGCAGGTTGTTGGCGTCCACGACCGCGCCGTCATCGCCGGCCGGGGTCGTCTGGCCCTCGCCCGTCGCGAACAGAACGATCGCCTGGCCCGGTGAGGCCGGGTTGTCGGAGCCATTGACCGTGTAGGTCTGGGCGTCGGCGTCCCAGTTCAAAACGGCCGCCTGGCCCGACCCGGACTGGTCGAGCGTCAGCAGCGCGGGATCAGCCTCGACCACGTCGAGCTGCATCGTCTTAGTGAACGCGCCGGCCCACACCAACTGCACCGTAGTCGTTGACTTACCGGCCAGAGAATACGGCGCAATGACGTTGACCTGGTTGCCCGACAGATACAGAATCGTGGCCGGCTCGCCGTCAAACAGCACTTGCACGCCGCCCAGCCGATTCGTCACGTGATTGTTGTCCACGACCAGCCCCAGTCCGGCGCCTGGTCCAAGGCCGAGCCCGAAGATACTCAGGATTTCACCCGGGCTGACCGGTCCCGATTGGAAGGAGCCGGCGCTGACAGCAGCCAGCAGACACGCGCCCGAAGCCGACTCGACATCGATCTTCGAAGCCGCGACCGAGCCATCCTCCTGAGCCGTGCCGCTGACATCGACGCACGATCCGAACCGCAGCGGCCCGTCGGTCGTATCGAGTTCGGTCTGGTCGGAGACCGCCACCTGTTGCATGGAGACGGTCCAGTCGCCGATCTGCCCATCGTTTGGTTTGGCCGTGACGATGCCGGCGAACTCCACCAGGTTCCCTTCCGCGCTGCAGTCATCGTCAGCGTGGGTGGTAACCTTCCGCGCCACCAGCGTGCCCTGGCCCATCTGCTTTCCCTCGACCTCCACGCAGGCGCCGGCCAGGAAATCGCCGGAGTCGGCGTTAAGCTCGGTGGCGGCCGAAACCGTCACGTCCGTTCCGCCGATAACCCACTTGCCGAAATCCGTGCCCGGAGGCAGGCTGTCGATGGTCCCCGTAAGCTGCGTCAGCTCGGGCGGCCCCGGGAACGCCGCGCAGCCTTCACTCAGCAGAGTGAGGCGCGACGCATTCACGATACCCGCCGCGAGAAGATTGCCTTCGGCTTCCACGCAAAGGCCGGTTTCCGGATCGCGCCCGTTGAACTCGACGGTCGTCGAATCGCCGACCAGCACGCTGCGGCCGCTGATCCGCCACACTCCGGTCGTTCCTTCGGGAGGAATGCTCTGCACCTGCCCCTGGAAGGTGACCATCGTCTGGTCGGCCGGCGGCGCGCCGCAATCGAGCCCCAGCACGCGAACCTCGCGCGCCGTTACCGCGCCCATCTCGGCGCTGCCCTCGACTTCCACGCAAACGCCCGGCAGAGCCGGCCCCAGTTCGAGATTCAACTCCGTCATGTCGTTGACGGTCACGTTGAGACCCATCACCGTCCACGGACCGGCGAGCGCGTTGTCAGGCACAGTTTCGATCTTGCCGCTGAACTCGACGTCGCTTGCATTGGGAGCCGCGCAGCCGCCCTCTTCGAGCACGCGCACCTGAGATGCCAGCAGTGCGCCGTTATCGTCGAGGCTTCCCTCGGCCTTCACGCAGGCGCCTGTCGCGGCGGCTCCTGCATCCGAATTGATCTCGGTGGTATCGGAAACACGCACCGTCAGACCGGCCACCATCCAATCGCCCGCCGGACCGGGATCCGGCGCCGAATCGACGATGCCGCGCAGCTCGGCCGTACGGTCACTCGTGCCGCAGCCCTCGGTGCTCTCAATTTCCATCTCCGCGGCGCGCACGATGCCGTTGGCCAGCAGGGTTCCTTCCACTTCGACACAAGCGCCGGACTGAAAGGCTTCTTCGCTGCCGTCGAAATCGGTGAAACTATCCGACGACACATTCCAGTCGCCGACAACCCAGCTTCCGATCAGGCCCTCGGCGGGCACGGTGTTCACCAGGCCCTCGAACTTCACCTTCTGCGAGGCGGGGTTCTGGCCCACGCCACCGCAATCTTCGGGGTCTTTGGCAGAGAGCTGCGTCGCTTCGAGAGCGCCGCTGGCCGTCAACGGGCCTTCGGCTTCGACGCAGGCACCGAGTTGGAGCAGATCCGTCTCGGCGTTGATTTCCGTCGTCGCACCCACCGTTACCAGTTGGCCTCCGATCAACCAGTCGCCCAGGTTCCCCGCTTCAGGCAGGGCTTCGATAAATCCCTGCACTTGGGTCGAGCCTTGAGCGAAGGCTGCTGCCGGTGCGATAAGGCACAAGAGTAAAATCAGATTCAGTGCTTTTCTTTTCATGTGTTTTCCTTTCCAAATGCGGGCGCAGCTTCGGAGTGTGAAATCGAAGTACCAAACAGGACGCGCACCACGCGCGTTCGAAGACGGCAGGGGCGGGCCTCGCGGCAAGGAGGGCGCGGGACATCTTTCAATGCAACCCCTGGGCCAGATGTACGGAGCAGGCGATGTACTTGACTAGAGAGTGAATCGGAAAAGACTGTTACAGCGAAGTTGCGTCAGAGTGCGACAGGCGTGAGGCGTTGTGTCTCAGTCGAGACATTCGTGTAGTACGTTCAGTACTTTCTGCTGGATTCGTGCGGATCGTCCATTTTATTGGATCAGCAGCCGCTCGCCCGGCTGCATGACCTTGTAGCGTTCTTGCATCGGCTTGGACAAAAGATTGAAAACCTCACCAACGTAACCGTGCGTCCAATAGCGGTTTTGGGGCGTCTCGATGTAGGTATCGCGGTGTTGCGGAAGAATGTAGTCGGGCTGCAGCTCATTGATCAGAATCACCGAGCGGTCGATGTACATGTTGTGCTCGGTAGGCGAGACGAACAGCACGTCGACGTGCTTCAGGAACAGGTGATCCTCGAGCAGCACCGAGTCGCCCGGCTGCAGGAAGGTCTTGCCGCCGATGGTGATCACGTAGCCGCAGTCTTCGAGGTTGGCCTGGAAGTGTACGGCGAATTTCGGATTGCCGTGCAGGGCGCGGATCGGCTGAATCCGCACGCCTTCCATCTCGAACGGCTCCTCCCTCGGCGTCGCCACACGGACGCGCGAATCGGCGATGCCAAGCTTGTGCGCGATCTCGACGCAGCTTTTCGGAATCACGAACGTGCAGTGCCCCTGTTCGAACAAGGCTTTCGACGTCGCGCGGTGGAAGTGGTCGCCGTGGCCGTGGGTGATGAAGGAGATATTCAGCTCCTTGGCGAGATCCGCGGAAGAAATCGGCGTCGGGAACTTCCGCTCGGGCTCCTCGAGAACAAGATCGGTTCCGATCAGCGTATCGCCGGATTTGATCAGCCAGCCGTCATGGCCCAGCCACCAGACGGCGACGCCGGAGTGATGCGCGCGAATCTGCTCGAGTAAACTCCCCGCCGGACGATCGCGGCCGGGCTGCGGCTGGGCGTGAGCTGTCGCCGCGGCAGCCAGGAGGATAGTGCAAACGAGCTTCACGAGCCTTGACATGGGCAAAGCGGTTTCTCCTTCGGCAAATCGATGGGGCCAGTATACATCCTGCAGGCCCGGGGAATGTGTCCAACAGGCTATAGGAAGTTCCGCCCGGAACCGAGCCCTCAAGGAGAGTGCGCTTAAGGAGAGTAATAGCCGGGACCGATGCGAAACCCGTGATGCCAGTCCCACGGAGTCAGCTCGTAAAGCAGCGCGGCAAACAGGAACTGCACCAGCGCCAGAGCGATGACGCTCGGCCAGCGCTCGAAAAGATAGCTGGAAATCGCGCCCCAAAAGGCGGTAGCCGGCACGAGCACGGGGTTAGGCCAATGCACGATGCCAAAGATCATCCCCGCCAATAGCCACGGGGGCTTGGCGGGCGCTTCATCGTGCGCGGCGCTGTCGCGGATGCGCCGATAGATCAGGTTCTGATAGACGGTCTGTTGCACGCAGCACCAGGCGAAATAGACGGCGCCGCGCGCCAGCAGTTGCGGATCGGCGAAGCGTTCCTGCAGCGTCAGCGCGAGCCCCAGCAGCGCCGCCGGCCACAGGTAGCGCCAGTCGGCGAGGGCCCGCAACAAAGGGCCCAACGAGAAACCCGAGACAGCGAGCGTGTCGCCGTGCACGAAGTACGCCGCGACGGCCCAGCCCACCAGCAACCACACGCTCGCCGGGGCGCGGAAACGAAGCACCCAGATGTAGACGAGCACCGCCGCGCTGAACGCAAGCGCTTCGAACACGCCGCTATTAGTGCGCCGCAAACCAGGTTCTCCATAGTGCGTCGACCAGCGCGTGCGTCACCGCCGAAGCCACCAGACTACGCGTCGAGCGCCATGCCGAGCCGTAAAACCAACCGGCGATCGAGGCCAGCAACACATAGCGCCAGTTCGGAAAGCCGTGCAGGATGTGCATCAACCCGAACAGCGCCGCCGCGACCGCCTGCGCGCCATAGCGCGAGCCCCAGGATCCTTCGAGCAGGTTCTGCAGCACGCCCCGGAACAGAAATTCCTCGGGCACGGCGATGAACACAAAAATCGTCACGCAATCGAACAGGAACTGCCAGGGGCCCTGCCAGCGCGGATTCCAGGCGATGAAATGCATCGCTAGGCCGAGCGGAATACCGATCAGCGAGAACAGCGCAAGGTTCGAGAGGGCCGCGCCGCCGATGGCGGTGGAGAATCGCGCTTCGTAGCCGGCGCCCTCGGTGTGGCGGAAAATCAGGTACGCCCAGGCCCCCACCACGACAACGAACAGGCGCGCCATGAAGTCGAGGTTGACGGGAACGTTCCACAGCCCGCCGAGCCAGCCAGCCAGCACCGGCGTTGCCAGCCAGACGAGCGCGACGGCGTCTTGCCACGAGAGCCCTTGCGGGCGAGACGGCGGGAATAGCGCGAACAACAGGATGGGTACCGAGGCCATCGCCGCCAGGCGGCCGAGGGCGGCCCAGGAAAAATCGCCCGCGCCGAGCGCGTAGGCGCAGTAGGGCGCCAGCAGCAGCCCCAACGCGAGCAGCGTCCCGCGCAGTCCGCCAAAGCGCTTCCGGGCGCGCTCGCGCAAGTCAGGGAACGCCGGCAGCAGCCACAGCCCGCCCAGCAGCAGCAGGCAGACACAGATTCCCGCAAGGGCCGGCGCGTTCAGCGGGTAGCGCCGGATCTGCATCGCCGCGCTGACCCCGAAGAAGAGTGCGAACGAGGTGTAGACGAGTAGCGGCCTCACCTTCTCTATCATGCGCCAGAGCGGACCGGATTGGCTTTCTGCCGCGCCCCCCGAAGCCGTCTGCCGAACCCACCCCAGCTACGCTACGATGATCGTTTCATGATCCTCACGCTTACCTTGAATCCGGCGATCGACCTGACGATCACCACCAACCGCATTGTCTACGACGACCGCACCTTCATACTGTCCGAGAAGGAGTACGCCGGCGGGAAGGGCATCAACGCGGCACAGGTGATCTATTCCTACAACGGCGACGTGCACGCCATCGCACCGATCGGCGGCCAGACTGGGAAACGGCTGGCCGACCTGCTGGCCGCGGCGCGCATTCCGGTGACGCTGATTCCGGTTTCGGGCGAGACCCGGCGCAATTTCGCGATCATCGACGAGCAGGGCCTGATGATCAAGCTCGACCAGCCCGGCTCGACGCTGAGCGACGAAGAGTTGCAGCGCGTCGAAGACGCCCTGCGCGAGCATCTGCCGCGGGCCTCGTGGCTGATGCTCAACGGCAGCCTGCCGCCCAAAGCGCCGCCCGATTTCTATTCGCGGCTGATCCGACTGGCCCGCGAGCACGGCGTTTCGACGACCATCGATTCCAGCGGGGAAGCGCTGCGGGTGGGGCTCGAGGCCGGGCCTTCGCTCGCCAAGCCCAACCGTCCCGAGGCCGAGCGTCTGCTCGACCGCACAATCCTGTCGGAGGCACAGGCCGCCGCCGCCGCCCGCGACATTCAAAAGATGGGCGCCGAACGGGTAATTCTGTCGTTGGGAAGCCAGGGCGCGATCGGGGCGTGGGAGGACGGGCTGCTGCGTGCGGTGCTGCCGGCGGTGCAAACCGGCTGCGCGATCGGGGCCGGCGACGTGCTCGCCGCCGTCTGCGTGCTCGGCCTCACCCAGGGGCTGAGTTTTCCGGAAGCGTTTCGCTGGGCCGTGGCCGCCGCCACCGCGGCCGCCTCCAACCCGGGGCTTACTTTTGCCCCTCCCGACCAGACGGAGTCGATGCGTGCTCAGATTGAGCTGCGTTCGATCTGAGCTGCGTGTCGATGCCGTCGGCCAGTTGGCCCACCGCCGTGCGCATCGCCGTGCTCATCTGCTCGACCACGGCCTTCACGTCGGCGGTCGCGACCGGACCGGTTGACTCGGCGCTATCGCTCCAGACCGGCCGGTTGGTGGCGGTATCGATCAGTTGCGCCGAGATCTTGACCTTGACCGAAACCCCGCCACCGTAGTCGACCTCTTCGAGCTGGTCGAGCTGCCCGCGGATCACGTAATCGGCGTTGGTGCGGCCCTCGAACGGAACCACGCGGTCGAAAGTCCCCTTGGCGCGCAGTTGATTGAGCAGTGACCGCAGAATGGTTTCGCGCGGATCCTCGGCCCAGCGGTGGTATTCGTAAAAGCCGACCTGGTTGGCGCTCTCGCGATACACGATGCGGTCTTGCATCAGCATTTCCGAGCCGCGGAACGGCATCACGACCGCCGTGTAGGGCAGCGTATCGGCTGGTTTGGCCTGGGGGGCAGGCAGGTCGAGCACGTAGTAGTTGGTGGGCGGAATTTTGCCGCCGCAGGAAGCCAGCAGGGCCAGCGCCACCAGCGCCAGCAGGCCGAGCGAAAGCCTGACCCGGGCGGCTTCGCGCGGCGCCGGAAACGGCGAACGGCCGCATGCGGCCTCGCGGTGGATACGGTTCGCCGGCCGGCCGGCGCCAACGGACAGCTTCATTCCACCGCTCTCGAAACCCGGGCCGAACCCATTGATTCGTCGCATCTTCTGGAGTACTCTGCTCGTATTATGGGCAACGTCGTGTTGAACTGCCACACCTGTGGGGCGCAAACCAAACTCCTGCCGGGGCAAAAAATTCAGCGTACCGAAACCTGCCCCAAGTGCGACTCCGACCTGCACTGCTGCCTGAACTGTCGCTTCTTCGACCCGGGCAGGAACAACCAGTGCTCCGAGCCGCAGGCCGAATGGGTGACCGAAAAGGGCCGCGCCAATTTTTGCGACTACTTCGAGCCCCGCACCACGATCGACCTGGTCAATCGCAGCGGCTCGACCCCGGACGACGCGCGCAACAAATTTGACTCGCTGTTCAAGAAGCGCTGAGCGGAGAGCCGCTTTCAGCCGGGCCGCCACAGTCTGCTACCGAGAGCCCGTATCCGGCAGCCTGCAGCCTCAGCGCATTCGTCAAACCGTTTATTGTAGAGCAAACGGCGCTAAGCTCGCTGGATCGAATGGCTTGCGAAAGACCGTGTGCTGGTTTTGCGGGGGTTGCCCAAGCGGCGGGAAATCCCGGCCAGCGAACTTCAACGGACCACCACGATCCGGCCTGCCGACGCGCCTGGAGACTAGCACCCACCCCGCCCCACCTTCACCGCACCCGATAAGTCTTCGAAAACCCGTTGCGGCTGTTGGTGATCGTGTAGGTTCCGTCGCCGTTGAGCGAGGCCTTGATCCAGTGGCCGGGGCAGTCTTTGGTTTCGCCCAGATTGGCGATCAGGTTCTTGTCGGTGTTGGTCTCATCGTCGAGCTTGGTGGCGCGGTGGATCTGCCAGAGATCCTCCAAGCCCGGCGACTGCGCCAGGGTCTCGAAGGTTTCCTTGTCGCCGCCTTTGGTGGCGCCGTTGTTCATCACGGCCACGTGCGGCTGGATCGCCCAGACGTGCGCCGGATTCCCCGACAGGTTCACGCCGTGATGGGTGGTTTGGTAAAGCTCCACCTGGCCGAGCAGATTCAGCGGGCAGGCCAACTGGTACTCGTAATTCCAGGTCAGGTCGCCCAGATCGAGAAACTCGAAGTCCCCCACGCGCGCCAGGAAGCCAACGCTCATGCCGTTTTCGGTCTTGTCCTCGGGCTTCATCTCGACGTTCTTGCACAGCGGGTTTTCGCCGCCGCCTTCGAGCGGCTTGCGCAGCGCCTTGCCGGCGGCGGTCACGATCAGAAAATCGACTCCCTTGAGGGGCAGCTTGTCGCCGGGCGCGACCTGCATGCGCTTGTCGCCGGCGACCTGCACATAGGCGTCCCAGAGCTGTTTGCCCCGCGGATCGCCGCGTTCGATGCTGTCGCCGTGGTCGACGAATTTGCCGATCGGCAAGCGTTTTGCCAGCGCGGGCAAGCCGCCCACATGGTCGGCGTGGAAATGCGAGGTGATGAAGTAGTCGATTTTGTCGGCTTTGGCTTCGTTTTTGACGATCTGCTCGATGCGCTTGGCGTCGCGGTCGCCAAAGCCCGCCCAGCCGGCGTCCATCAGCACGGTCTGGCCGGCCTGGGTCACCAGCAGCGTGGCCGCCCCGCCCTCCACGTCAATCCAGTAGATATCGAGCGTCGATGCGGCCGGCAGCAGCAGCGGCAACAGCAGCAGCAACAGCAGGGCGATCCAGAGACGTTTGATCACGGGGAAAAACCTCCGGCGGCAACGCGGCAGGCGGGCTGCGGCGTAATTTGGGTCCAAAACTGTGTCCTCCAGTATATATCGCTTTCCCACGGTATCCAGGCAGGGCAGCGCCGTCCGGCTCTGGGTGATTTTCGATCGGCTGGGTAGTTCCGGTATCGCAGGCAGGCTGTACTACAGGCTTGCTCTTAGTGGCACTACATCCGTTTCCCCTAACGCGCCGGGTAGGTAGACCGCGATCTCCGGTACGGAATGACTATGGACGGGGGAACGCGCCCGTTGTTTAATAGACTCAGGGTCCGGCATTGGAGTGTATCTCGCTGATATTAAGGGAAATATGAGTAATATGCAGGTCGCCTCACGCCGGAGCGGCGGCCCGCGTTCACATGGGACGCAGACGCGCCTGTTGGCCCGCTTCGAGCCGAAACGAGTCTCATGAGTTCATCGGACAGCCAGCCGAGTTCGCCTCCCGACCGGAACACGCCGCTGGAGCCTTCACGCCACCGGGATATTGGGAATCCCGCCGACTGGGCGCCGCACGGTGCTTCTCCGGGCAGTGCTTCCCCGGGCGGTGCTTCCCCAGACAGCGCCTCGGGCGCGCCGCCAACCGGCGGGCAGACGCCGAGGGTCCCTGGACGCAGGCCGCCCATGCCACCGCGCAATCCGGCGCTCGCTGCAGCCATGCGCTACGGAGGGGCCCCGCCGGCACAGGGGGGACCGCTTCCCGACTCCACGGCCGAACGCAAAGAGCCCCGCAAGCGGGACATCATTCCGCCAGGGGCCAGCTCGCTTTCGATGCCCGAACTGGCTCTGCGGCCGGCGCAACTGGCCGGCACGTTGCCGTCACTGGCCAGGGCCAGCGCAATGCCTCCGCCGCCGCGCAACGCCTTGGAGGATCGAAGCCCGCAGGGCGGAAATCCACAGAGTGGAAATGCGCAGGGGGAGCCACGCCCGTCTCCGCTGGCGCGGCCACCGGCCCCCGCGGCGGACTCCAGGACGCCTCCGCTGGCCGCCGGACCATCCGGCAGGCCGCGGCCGAGCAGTCCGGCAGCGCGTCGGCCGCCGGGCTACCAGCCGCTGCAACCGGCGCTACCGCGGTCGCCGGCGCCGCCAGCGGGCGCCAGGACGGCTGGAGCGCCGCCCACGCCGGGTCTTGCCTGGCGCGCGGATTCGCTGCCGACGCCGGTTCAGCCGCCGCAAAGGCCGCCCTTGCGACGGCAAACGATCCAGCGGCAGGCGGCGCACTCGCAGCCCGCACAGCAGCAGACCACACAGCAGCAGCCGGCGTCGCGCCGTTTGGCCAAGAGCGTACCGAAATCCGACGGCGCCGCATCGCCTCAGCCCAACACCGGCGCCGCAGCCGCTCCGTCGCCGCAACAACAGTTGGATCGCGAGCTGCTCGCCTTATTGCGTAAGAGCGCGCGCTGGGTACGCTGGCGCGCGCCGCAGATCTATCACAGCGTCTGGAGGGTGATTCCCGGCCGCCGGGCGCTGCTGGCCGCCGGCACGTTGGCGGGACTGTTTTACGTAGCCTGGCACACCCCGTTGCGCCACTGGTCGAATGCGTCGATCGCAGCGTTGACACACAACGTCAAGGCCCGCGCGGCGTTCCAGTTCGTCGACGACTTCAGCGCCGGCATCAGCGACCATTGGGCTCCGGCCGGCCTAGTCTCCGACACGTCGGGCGTGGCTCGCGTGTCCGGCTTCGCGCTCAACCGCAACACGATGGAGTTGGCGGGCTACCGCCTCGATTTCGACGCCAAGATCGCGCGCGGACTGGGCTGGGTCATCGGGGCCGCCGATGACAAGAATTACTACGCCTTCAAGCTGGAAGGCGTCAGTTCCAAGCAGGGCAAGAAATACCGCCTGGTGCGCTATCTGGTTTCTGGCGGCGAGGTTGTCGACGCCGACCGCGTGGAAGTCGACGTCCCGTTCGAGTTGAACGAGGAAGGTTTCAACCGCATCTCGGTGCGGCTGCGCGACAGCCGCATTGCCACCTTCATCAACGGCACCGGCGTGGACTACTGGCAAGCCGAGGAGCCGCCCCACGGCGGCGTCGGATTCTTTACCGAAGGCAACGAGACGGCGTTCGTTCGCCGCGTCGAGGTCTCCGGCAATGAAGACACCTGGGGCCTGTTCCTGTACGGATTCCTGGAACTGATCGAAGACGCCAAGGGCTTCGTCGAGCCGGTCAGCGCTCGGTTCGAAGCCGCGCCCAGCCTCGGCCCGGCCACACTCGAACCTAAGAGCCAGACCGCCGACCCGACAAACCTGGCGTCGGTGATCGCCGACGCCAGCACGCCCGTTTCAGTAAACCCATAACAGAGCCGCGGGTGGGAGGGTGCGGGCCGTCTCGTTGTCGCCTGTAAGCCGTTGTGCTCTGGTTTCCCTTCTTGAAATCTTGTGGGCTTCGGGGGCGGCCCTTTGGAACGGCCAAAGCTTCCTAATTGGTGGTTTCCGGGGGCGCTTTGTCGGGTACCCGGTTGCCTGCGATCCAAACCGACTCGAGAGTCTCGCTATTGGCGACGTCTTGCAGCGGGTTCTTGGCGAATACATCGAAGTCGGCCCACTTGCCCGCCTCGAGCGTCCCGACTCCGGGCAGCTTCAGGCAGCGCGCGACCTCGCTGGTCGCCGACCGTAGAATCTGCTCTGGCGTCAGACCCGCTTTGGCCATCAGTTGCAGCTCCATGTGCTCGAAATAGCCCTGGAATCGCGCCGGAGGGCCGGTATCGGTGCCGAAGGCGATGCGCACCCCCGCGTCGGAGAGCTTCTTGAGATTCATCGACGCCACCTGCAGCCCCTTCTTGTATTGCTGCGCCGCTTTGCTTTTTTGAACCGCGGCCTGGCGCTCGGGATCTTTGAGCTGTTCGAGCACTTTCGGGTCGGCCTCGCGCAGGAAAAACGGGTCGGAGAAGAATTCCGGAACCGATTCGTAGACGTAGGTCGAGACTTCGCGGACCAGCGTGGGGCAGAGGCAGACGTTCTTGCTCTTGAGCAGATCGATGAGTTCCTGATCGACTTCCTTGTCGCGTACGCTGTGGGCGATGAAATCGGCGCCGGCGTTGAGCGCGGCCTTGGCGTCGTCGAGGTAATAGAGGTGCACGGCAACCGGCAGATTGTGCTTGTGCGCCTGGTCGATGACGGCCTGGTAGACCGCGGGAGGCATTTTTTGGGTCGTTCCGAGGTTGTCGTCGACGCGGATCTTGATGATGTTCACGCCCATGCGCGCGTCGTCGTCGACCATGAGCCGCGCGTCCTCGGGCGTATCGGCGTCGATGATTTTTCCGGCGACGAAGATCCGTGAGCGGTCGAGGTCGGCAGTGTCCTGCTGGTCGCGCAACAGAATCGCCTCGGGCCCGTCGCCGCCCAGGCTCACCACCGTGGTGACACCGTAGCGCGCGTAGAGCGCCAACTGCGCCCGCAGGTTTTCTTCGGTATAGACACCGGGGCCGGTTTCGAGCCCCTTGGAGGCGCCGACATGGCCGTGCCCCAGGACCAGTCCGGGGGTGATGAAACGCCCACTGACGTCGACGCGCTCGGCTCCAGGCGGCACTTCGACGTCGGCGGTCCCACCGGTCGCCACGACCTTGCCGTCGCGCACCAGCATGACGGCGCTATCGATCACGCCGCGCCCGTCGAATAACGTTGCGCCCACGAAAGCCGTTGTGCCCTCACCGGGCAATGGACCCGCGGGCGCGCAGCCGCCGCCCACCAGCCCAGCGATCGCTCCACAAAGCGTCGCCAACAAGGCAAATCGTTTCATCAACGGACCTCCCAATTTTTCAGCACCTGATCGAGCGAATAGGGTCCGCCGCGGCGGCGCCCGCGCGGACTGTCGCAGAGATCAGCACGAACCCGAACCGGCTGCGGCCGGCAAGCGGCGGCCGACTTGACGAATTGTCCGGTTCAGGCCGAACCCGGCCCGGCGCGCCGCCCGATCGGCGATAGTCGCCGTAGAGGTCCTGTTCGGCTTCGGTGAACGACAGCCCTGCGATACTTCCACAGGTCTAACGGGGAGATACTAGCAGATTTGCGCGCCGCGTCCGGCGAGGCAGCGAGCGGCGTGATTGCGATAGACTACCCCACAACCCCGTTGGGGGATAGCCACCCCGTTTCGCGCCCGGATGCCGTCGATTCGATGACCTGCATCGTGCCCGGTGAGAAGACGCGGACCCGCACCAGTAGCCCGAGCGGCCCGCACAGCCCGAGTCGCACGTCCGGCACTGTGCGGCGCGAAACACGGCGACCTTCCTCGCGGTGCCGTTCTTTTCGCGGTCCTGATATTTCGCATTTCCGACAGACTGCTCTTGCAGCAACCCGTGGAGCTATTCCGTATGCGACGCTCGATGCTCATCGCCCTTGCGGCCTTTCTGGTTAGCGCCGCGCTCGCGCCGGCCGAGGTGCGCCTGCCCGCGCTGATCTCCGACCACATGGTGGTGCAGCGCGACCGGCCGATTCACATCTGGGGCTGGGCCGAACCCGGCGAACGCGTGCGCGTGGCCTTCGGCAACACCAGCCGTGATGATGCCGCCGACCGGGGCGGCCGTTGGAGCGTCTACTTTCCTCCGCAGGACGCCGGCGGCCCTTATGAAATGACCATCGAGGGCGCCACCCGCCTCACCGTCAGGGACATTCTCGTCGGCGAGGTTTGGGTCGGCTCGGGCCAGTCGAATATGGAACTCCCCATGACGCGGGTGAACGATTCCGAAAAGGAAATCGCCGCCGCGAACTATCCGAAAATCCGCCTCTTCCAGGTCGAACGCAACACGGCGCCCGCGCCGCTAACCGACGTCAAGGGTTCCTGGCAGTTGTGCACGCCCGAGAGCGTCAAAGACTTCTCGGCCGTCAGCTACTTTTTCGCGCGCGACATGCAGCAGAAAACCGGCCTGCCGTTCGGCGCCATCCATTCCTCGTGGGGCGGCACGCCGGCCGAGTCCTGGGTGAGCCCAATCGGCATGGCCGAAGACCCCTGGTTCATCCGCTTCCGGTTGCGCTGGGCGCGCGCTTTGGAGAACTACCCCGCCGCCGAGCAGTGGTATGAGAACGCGCGCAAGAGCTGGGAAGCCGACGCCGAAAAGCTGCGCCGCACCGGCAAGGCGCCCGGCCCCGAACCCCGCGCGCCGATGGGGCCGCTGAATCCTCATCAGCCTTCGGTGCTCTACAACGCCATGATCGCGCCGCTGCTGCCCTACGCCATTCGCGGTGTGTTGTGGTACCAGGGCGAAAGCAACGCCGAATCGGCCGACGGCTTCGAATACCGCCACTTGTTCCGCTCGCTGATCGAAGACTGGCGCCAGAACTGGGGGCTGGGCGATTTCCCGTTCCTATTCGTGCAACTGGCGAACTACGCGCGCGTCGGCGAGAACAGCCAATGGCCGGAGGTGCGAGAAGCGCAGGCTATGGCGCTGGCCCTGCGCAACACCGGGATGGCGGTCACCATCGATATCGGCGACTCGCAGAACATTCACCCGCGCAACAAGCAGGAAGTCGGGCGCCGCCTTTCGCTTGCGGCGCGGGCGCTAGCCTACGGCGAGCACGATTTGGAGTGTTCAGGTCCGATTTTCCGCCAGGCCCAGATTGAAGGCTCCGCGCTGCGGCTGTGGTTCGATCACGCCGAAAGCGGTCTCAAGTCGCAGGGTCCGCTGGGCGGCTTCGAGGTCGCCGGTTCCGACGGCCGGTGGAAGCCGGCCGAAGCGCGCATCGACGGAAAGAGCATTGTGGTGAGCTCGTCGAGAGTGCAGTTTCCCGTAGCCGCCCGCTACGGTTGGGCGCCTGATCCGAGGGCGGTCCTGTTCAATAACGAAGGTTTGCCGGCATCGCCGTTTCGAACCGTGGACCGGATGTAATGCAACGCGAACCCGGGAGATAGTCCGCGCCCCAGCCGAGCGGCTACGAATCGGGAAACAGAGCCGCGGGCGTGAGCCGGCGGGCCGAGGCGGCAGCGAGGCTGGGGAATGAGACAAACGGCAGTGACGTGTAGGTTGTGCAGCGTTGCACCGAAACGCGTCTGCCGTGCCGCCTGCCCCAGCGCCTCTGCCCGCGTTGTTCGCCACCCGCCGCCGTCATCACGGTCCACCGACCACTCCGCGCTTCGGCCCGCCGGCTTACGCCCGCGGCTCTGTTGTTGGTCGGTCTTGCTTCGGTGGCGTCGGCGATGGGGCCGTTCCGGCGGCGGTGCGCGCTGGGCAATCGGCCTCTACGGCCGGGCGTTGAGCGCGTCTTGAAAGACGAAGATGTGTTGGGTCGGCACGAAATCCATCAGCTTCACCATCCGGAAGCCCATCGGCTCGAGCTCTCCGCGCACTTCTTCGACCGACATCTTGTGCAGCGGGTTGATCGGGATGTTGGGGTTTTCGCGGCGGTATTCGATCAGCACGACGCGGCCGTTGGGCTTCAACGAGCGCCGCACGTGCTCCATCGTTTTTTCCGGATGCTGGAGCTCATGGTAGACGTCGACGATCAGCACCAGGTCGACCTTGCCCACCGGCAGATGAGGGTCGTCGGGCGCGCCGAGCACCATCTCGACGTTGGTGATGCCGCGTTCCTTCAAATTCTGTTTGAGCAGATCCAGCATTCCGGGCTGGATGTCAACGGCGATCACGCGGCCCTTGGGACCGACTTGATTCGCCAGACGCCAGGTGAAGTAGCCGACGCCGGCGCCCAGATCGACCACCGTGGCGCCCTTGGGGATTTGTAGTGCGGCGACGACGCGATCCGGCTGCTCTTCGGCGTCGCGTTCGGGGCGCGTCAGCCAATCGGCGTGCGCCACGTTCATGACCGGCGCGATCTGGCGCTTCTTGACCAGCTTGCCGATCTGCAGCGGACGCTTGGGCGATTCGGCTTCGGCATCGCCCGCCGCCTTCGAGGTGCTTTGGCCCGCGGCCTCGACCCGCGTAGGGCCGCCGCAGCGGGGCAGCGTCACCACCGGCGCCGCCAGCAAGGCGGCCAGCAGCCAGTTCAAGCGGCGTTTGCGGCAGTGCACCATTTTTTCAGCCGCCTCCCGTGCCGACGGGGGCCCTATACGGCGACGCCTCGCGGGCTCAGCGCGGCGATCTTCTCCAGCAGCGTCTCAAGATCCTGGAGGTCGGCGTCGCCCAGCTCGATCAGCGGCGGCCGTACGCAGCCGCCTTTGAGGCCCGATAGATTCATGGCGGTCTTGATCATTGCGCACTTGTAGCCCGGCCGCCGGTTGCGAATTTCGTAGAGCGGCACGATTGCCTCGTCGAGCAGTTGATTGACGCGCGCGAAATCGTCGCGCTCGGCGGCCTCGTAAATCTCCATCGTGATCTGCGGGATGAAGCAGGCCAGCCCGGAGGTAAACGTCGTCACGCCCAGCTTCCAATAGCTCGGCACGAACGGCTCGGCCATACCGTTGACCCAGAAAAAGCGGTCGCCGAAGTGCCGCCGCACCTGCAGGTAGTGCGACAGGTCGCCGTTCTCGTCTTTCACCATGCAGATGTTTTCGACATCGGCCAGCTTTTCGAGCAGCGCAAGCGGCAGCACGCCGCTCCACTTGGTCTGGTAGAGCGCGACCGGGATTTCGGCGACTTCGGCCACCTGCCGGTAATATTCGGCGAGGCCCGCCTCGCTGAGATCGTTGCTGTAGGGGGCCATCAGCAGAATGGCGTCGGCGCCCTCGTGGCGGGCCGCCCGGGCCTGCTCCTCGGCCACTCGCAGCGATTGGCCGGCGCCGAAGATCAATCCTTTGCGGCCTTGCACCATGCTGGCCGCGACGTCGGCGATCTGGTGGTATTCCTCGAGCGTCAGCGACTGCAATTCGCCGTTGCTGCCGCAAAATGCCAGCGCCGCCAGCCCGCTGTCGAGCATCGGCTGCAGATTGACCTTGAGGGCGGCCGCGTCAAAGACACCATCGGCCGAAAAAGGCGTGACCGGGAACCCGATGACTCCGGGAAAACGCTCCAGTAGGGGATTGTTGATCATGCGCGTTCGTGCTCCAAAACCTTTAGCCATATTAGCTTACACCGCGGGGCCGTTGTGGGCCGGCGGACCTGGTGCCCCGGTCGGAATAGCGGTTTCGGCAAGCATATCCCCATGCGATGGACGCTCCCCGGCGCGGCGGCGTTCCCGCTCTGCTTCCGCGTGAATACAACGCGGCGCCCCAGCGGGATACAATGCATCGGAGGCTCCCATGACCGCCAAAATCAATCGCCGCAAGTTGCTGCAATCGAGCGTGGCCGCGTTGCCGCTACTGGCCGCTCGTCCGGCTCCCGCCGCCGGGCCGATCCAACTGCCCGGGCCGGTGCGCGTGGGCCTGATCGGTCTCGACGGCCATTACAGCGAAGCCACCATGGCCGCCGATCTGCTGCCCGCGGTCGAGATCACCGCCGTTGCGGTTGCCGGCGACAGCGATCGCCGAGAGCAAAAGAACGATCCGCACCTGGCCAAGGCCCACGTCTACGACGACTATCGCGCCCTGCTCGACCGCGAAAAACTCGACGTGGTGTGTCTTTGCGATCAGAACGGCACCCGCGCCGAGACCGTGCTGGCCTGCCTCGAGCGTAAGATTCCGACCGTCGCCGAAAAGCCGATGGCGCTCACCCTCGCCGATGTCGGCCGTATCCGCCAACGGCTCGCCGCCACGAAGACTCCGTTGACGATGCTGCTGCCGATGCGTTTCGAGCCGGCGTACCTGGGCATGAAAGCGATCGTCGACCGCGGCGAGATCGGCGAACCGATCGCGCTGTCGGCGCAAAAATCCTACCAGCTCGGCGAGCGCCCCGACTGGATGAAGCATCGCGCCTCGTTCGGCGGTACCATCCCCTACATCGGCATTCACGTTGTCGACCTGCTGCGCTTCATCAGCGGACGCGACATGGTCGAGGCCGCCGCCTTCCACTCCCACGTCGGGTTCCCCTCCTACGGGGATATGGAGAACAACGCCACCATCAGCTATCGTCTCGACAACGGCGGAACCGCCAGCGTGCGGATCGACTACCTGCGTCCCGCCGCCGCCGGCAGCCACGGCGACGACCGCCTGCGCATCGCCGGCTCCAAGGGCGTCGTCGAATATCAGCACGGCGAGGTCACCCTGATCACCGACAAGCAGAAGCCGCATCGTGTGACCGATCTGCCGCGGCACACGCCGCTGTTCGTCGATTTCCTCGATGCCGTCTACAACGGCGTCAAGCCCATGCTGACCACCGAAGAATGCCTGCGGATCACCGAGATCATGCTCAAGACCCGCGACGCCGCCGATCAACGCAAGGTCGTGCAAATCTAGCTTCAACCTGTCCCGTGAACCGCGCGGCGCAAGCCACAAGCAGCCACCGGTGGCGCGAAATCTTCGGGACTGCCGCGTCGCGATTCGCCCCGAGGAACGGCCCTAAATGCAATCAGCGAGGGTCACGGGCCCTTGAGGTTCCTGTCAGGAGGCCCCCATGGTCAGGTTCAGCAGAAGCTTTGCCCCGGCGCGGAGCCAGGCCAGGCGCGGCGTGCGAGGCTTGCAGAGCAGTACGCCGGGCTGCGTGAGCGTCGCGCTGTTGACGTCACCGCGTCCGTAGGTGGCGGCAAGCGGCGCGGTACTCCGCTCGGGGGGCTCCAGCGCATTGTCGACGCGCGCGCGGGCGTGCAGCACCGCCGCGTAGATCAGGTGGTCTCGCCAGCCGAGCGAGGGGGAGAGCAGGAACCCCGAAGTCCACTCCTGGCCGGGAAGCAGCGGCCGGCGCAGGGCGGCGAACGGCAGCCAAAGCGCTTTCGTATTGCCGGAGAGGATCTGCGCCACCGGGTCGGTGTAGGACACAATCCCGAACGTGCCCAGCCACGTCGATAGGTCCACGATGCCGCGTCCCCACGGCGGCAGGCGCGTGTCGATGGCCAGCCGCAGCGGGCCGAACCAACTGACCGGACCCAAAGGGCCCGAAACCGACCAGCGGCCGTGCTTGCGCTCGCGCACCAGGAACGTCAGATCGACCGTGTCCCGCCCGCCCTGCCGCGCCTGTACGTCGCTTTCCGACACCGACTCAATCATTTCGATGCGGCTGAGGCGGTCGATGCTCGCCTGGATCAACGCCGGGTCGAGCCAATCGCCTTCCTCGATGGCCAGCGCGCGGCGGAGTGTCCTATCGCGCAGCGTTTTGTTGCCGCGAAACTCGATTCGGCCGACGCGGTACTGCGGCCCGGGATCGACGTGCGCCACCAGCCGCGCCCGCCGCTGTGCGGAAAGTTCATCGGACATGCCGGGGGATGTAGCGAGCGATGCGGCGATCGCCTTCGAAGCGTATCCGGCCGAGGAATCAAGCGGCGCCCACTCCAGGCGAACGGTGAAATCCAAGCGTCCCTCGCGCTCGGCCTTGGACCGCTCTTCGAGCAAACACCGGCAGAGTTTCCGGCGGTCCCGTGGGGCCGGGTTCCGGCCTGCCCGGGAATCCGGACCGAGCGCAAGAGCCGCGATCGACCGGCGATCGAGCGGCGTTTCCACCACCGTATCCACGACCCGGTAGCGCGGCCCGGCGTCGGCGTGAACGACCACGTGCGCGCCGTCTTTGTCGAAACGCACCGGCCGCGTCGAAACCGTCGCCGCGAGATAGCCCTCCGTGATGTAGAGCGAACGAACCGCCGCCAGGTCGGACTCGACGCGCCCGGGGCTGTACGGCGCGCGGTGCACCCAACCCTTCCAGATCCCCGGGACGCCGGGCAGCCAACGCCGCGACGCGGTGGCATGCAGGGCCTGTCGCAGCCGCGCTGCATCCAAGCCAAGAGTTCCCTCGAGATCCACCTTGGCGAAGCGCGCCTTGGCGCCGCGTTCGACGCTTAGGGAGAGGTCGGCCTGTCCCGGTCCGGCTGGAATCAGTTGGGCCTGAACGCGCGCCTGGGGAAAGCCTTCGCCCACGAACTGCTGCTCGAGGTTCTGGCCGGCGGCGCGAGCGGCGGCCCCGGTGATGGGGTCGCCTGGTTGGATGCTGAGCTTGTGGCGCTCCGCCGGCGGATCGAAGCGCACCTCGCGCAGCAGGAACCGCGGGCGCTCGACCACGCGAAATACGACCCGCACGGGATCGCCCACGGTCGACTCGACGCGGATATCCGAGAAGTGGCCCGTGCTCCACAAACGGCGCACATCGCGATGCACCGCCGCGGCCTGCAACGGATCGCCCGCGCGCGTCTCTAGTTCCAGCCGCTTTTGCGTGCCGCGGACTTCGACCGATTCGATGAGCGCGGCGGTCAGACTGCTTGCGACGAGCAGCACGCCGGCAGTCAAGCACAAAAAAATCGGCCGCGAAGGCCGGCGAATCCAAGCATCCACAAACCTCGATTCTCCTGGTGCCTGTATGGCTTCCGTGTGCGCAGGAACGCAACGGGTCGGGTGCGCCGGAAGGCCACCAGGCCTATCGCCGCAAAAGGCGACGAGCGAAGTGAAAGGGATACGCGCCGGCCGCCGCGGGAGGGTTCGAAAGCAACGGAAGGGGAGTGCGAACGCGTACGCTAAATCGCCGCAAGCATCACCGCGCCGAATCGCGGCACAGGCAGTCCCGTCTGTGTTCCGCCAGCCTGATCGCCTTACAGGCAAGGTCGAAAGACAACATGGACCGAGAGGATCACGCGCGCTGACAGATTGCCTGTGCCACGGTTCGGCGCGTCGCCCTACTTGATACCCTTGCCCTCGACGACCGTAATATAGCGGCTGGCCGCAATATCGCTGAGCTTCTCGACCCGCGTGCTCGGCTTGGGCCATTGAATTTCGAGCGAGTCCACCTTGTCGGCCGCGCCCAACCCCAGAACCAGACGCGGATCGTGCGACGAAAGGTAGCTTCCGGCCCCATTCTTGAACAAGGTGTGCTTCTTGCCGCCGGCCGTCCAGGTCACCCGCGCGCCTACCGCGTCGCGATTGCACTCGCGGCCTTCGAGCTTGAGGCCAAGCCAGTGGTTGCCCGCCGCGGCACGATTGTGCAGCAGCAGCGGCGCGCCGCCGTTGTTCGCCACCAGCACGTCGACCGCGCCGTCGTTGTCGAAATCGCCCAGCGCCATGCCGCGCGCCGAGTGATGCCGTTGAAACGCCGGGCCGGCGATCGCGCTGACGTCCCGCAGCTTGCCTTCCTCCTGGTGGAACAACAGCAGCGGCTCCTTATAGGTGACCTGCAGCGAGTACTGGCCGATCATGTCGTCGGGGTGGCCGTTGGCCAGCATCAGGTCGAGATTGCCGTCGTTGTCGTAGTCGAAAAACCGCAGCCCCCAACCCGAGAGCAGCCGCGTCGCCTGCGAGATGCCGTGCAGGTGGGCGTCGTCGCGGAACGTCTCGTCGCCGTTGTTGGTGTAGAGCGAGAACATCTCCTGATCGACGTTGGCGACGAACAGATCCTGAAAGCCGTCCTGGTCGAGGTCGGCCGCGTCGACGCCCATGCCCGAGCGCGGCTGCCCGTCGGCCGAGAAAGCGACCTCGGAAAATAGGCCGATCTCTTCCCACTTGTTCTTGCCGCGGTTGACGAACAGGAAGTTCTGCACCGTGTCGTTGGAGACAAACAGGTCCATCAGCCCATCGTTGTTGATGTCGGTGGCGACGACGCCGAGGCCTTTCCCCAGCGCCTTGTGGATCTCGGTGTTCTCGCTGACCAGGGTGAATGTGCCGTCGCCGTTGTTGTGAAAAAGCTGCGACGGCGTCGGATTGAACACGCGCGGAATGCAGTAGTAGCGCTGGCCGCCCTTGTTGGTGCCGCAGTCGATGTTCATGTTGGCGCTGAACTCGACGAAGCTGCACAGGAACAGGTCGAGCCGGCCGTCGTTGTCGTAGTCGAACCACACCGCCGAGGTGTGCCACCCGGGCTCAGCGAGGCCAGCCTTGTCGGTGACGTCGCTGAACGTGCCGTCGCCGTTGTTGTGGTAGAGAATTGTCTTGCCGTAGGCGGTGACCAGCAGGTCGGTGTAGCCGTCGTTGTCGTAGTCGCCCGCGGCGCAGCCCATGCCGAAGGTGCCGCCGGCGACGCCGGCCTTATCGGTGACGTCGGTAAACGTGCCGTCGCGGTTGTTCTTGTACAACGCGTTCTTGAGCGGCGTCTTGGGCTGGAAAAAATCGCAGGAGCCGGAGTTGATCAGGTAGATGTCCATCCAGCCGTCGTTGTCGAAATCGAAAAACGCGCAGCCGGCGCCGACGGTTTCGGGCAGGTAGTGCTGCGGCGACATGGCGTTGTCGTGCACGAACCGGATGCCGCTTTGCGAGGCGGGGATCTCCTCGAACAGCGCCGCCTCGGCCCGCCCGCGCGGCGCCAACGCCACCGCGCCCAACGCGCCCGCCAAGCGCAGGAAATTCCGTCGTGGAAAGCGAATTACAGCCATGAGTCGTTCCGAGACGGATCTCACGCCGCGCTGTCAAGGGCTTACTTGAAAGAAAGCCCGCTCGACGACACTCACAGCGCCCTGCTTGAGCGGCACGTTCACCAAATACTGCCCCGCCGGAGGGCTGCCGGCCGCCGCGGTCGCGATCGACGGGATACTCCCACGGCACGCGGCACGGGCAACTCCGGTCGATTGCGCCACGATCTCCCCGTCTCTCAAGTATTGTAGAAACAACTCGGGCCCGGCGTCAGACCGCGCCTCGCGATAGATCAGAAAATAGTGCGGGATGCTTCCTGGGGTGTACGGATCGCGGGTGCGGATCGGAGACGTCGGCCGGCGTCGGCGAGACCTTGCTCTCGCCGTAGGGGAAGGGACCGAGCGGCGAACGCCGCGGCTTCGGCATGCGGCGGGTCCGCGCGACCAATCAGCGTCGCAATCGAAACAGGGCCGTGGACGCGAAATGTAAAACTTCGTCACTTCCCCCGGAGTCCGCCTGGGCCGAAGAGCCACCTTTCGGAGCGGCCCTCGGTCCCGCCTGCCGCGCGATACAATTCGTTACTGGATTGCCGCCGAAGCGGCCCTACAATGGGGCCAGTACGACACACCTTCTCCATGGCAGATAGGGAGGCGGGGGGAACCACGCTCGGGGGGAACATGAGAGTGGTTCTCTCTTGCCTTTGATCTTGAAAAGTTTTGTGGTGCGGCAATCGCGAACCCGCGCCTCGCTTCCCGCCCCGCCAGGCAAGCACAGCACGGACTCTCCGGGCGCCTTCGGCCCAAGACCACCAGCCAGCGCCATGCGACGCCGCTCTCTCCGCCACCCCCGGTAACGCCCGGCGTCAACGCTCGGCGGACCCTGGCAAGACGCAGACCTTGAACCAGAATTCGCACAGCCCACGCATGGCCTGTACCAGTTCGTCGAATGACCCCGGTTTGAACAGATACGTATTGGCGCCGTTGGCATAGGCTTCGGAAATGTCGTCGCGGCTCCTGGAGGTGGTCAGTACGACGACCGGGATGGACTTGAGTTCGGGGTTGGCCTTGATATTCCGCAACGCTTCGAGGCCATTCATGCGCGGCATGTTGAGATCGAGCAAGATCAGGTCCGGCCGCTCAGCCCTGTTCCAAGGCGGCCTCCGGTAGAGGTAGTTCAGGAACTCCTCGCCGTTGGCTACGAGCCTGAGATCGATCTTGGTATCGGTCACCTGGAATGCTTCCTGCAGAAGCAACCGGTCACCGAGATCGTCTTCTGCGAGCAACACAATGGGCAAACCACGGATGTTCATTGTGGATGGAGCTTCTTTCTGGACGGCTGCGACATGCCCAGGGGCCCGGAGCGAGCGCGCGGCCTGCGAGAAGGGTACGGGCCGAAGCGGGGAACCTGGCGGCTATTATAAAAAGCAGTACCACAGCGGCCATATTTGTAGCAGCAATACAGACCCCAGTCAACGCACTAAGCCCTCTTAGCCCTCCACGGACCCGGGCCGCGACGCCACCATTTTCGAACTCTGTTCCGCAAAACGAACATCCTCCTTCCGATATCCGTGTGTTCTTGCATCTTCGTGCCTTCGCGGAGGCCGATGACCTCCTGGATTGTTTCGATTCCGGAAAAAAAGCTACTGGGGCGGCGTTGGATCGCGGCAGAAACCGGCCAAACCACCTTCCACTCTCTGGCCGATTACCGCTCTCTGGGAGGGCAGATGACACCCGATCGGGCGGAGATTTTCGGCGGATTGGCGCCATCTGGAGCGTGCGGATACCAAATTCAGTGGTCTCTGGGTTCTAGTTGTCGCGAGAAAAGACCGGCAAGATCGGTGTCTTGGCGCGTCTTCGCCTCGGCAACGAATCGGTTCGCGCCTCGAAGTTGTGCGCGTTAACAGGTGGTTTACGGACCGCGCGAGCTCGCGGCCCGCCCCACACACCCTCGGTAGCTAGCTGGAAGCAGCCGCGAGAGCCACGGGATCCAAGGGGAATTAGCTGGGATTGCTGGGCTGTCCTGGCGCTTGAGAGGGATCTCTTTCGAACGAGAGCCGCAGAAAAGCGCGCGGCCGATACTCGAACCGAATCGGCAATTCGGGCCGGCCGTTGTCTTCGATCCATAACCGAAATTGGAGCGATTTATTCTTGGCCAGTTCGAGAATCGTTCCCTTCAGCAACATCACCGAGTCGGGGGATTGGGTCAATCCGTCTTCGGCGAGGCGGCGTCCGGTTCGTCGGTCCGGCTGTTTCTCGACCCGGATCCGGTAGTCGTTTGCCAGGTAGGTGTAGACGGCTTCGAACGTGCTTTGTCCGCTTGCACGGACAGTCCGATTTGGATGGATGGCTGGTTTGAACAGACAGGATTGTCTGTTCCACGGCTTTTGGGGAGGGCGGGGGCGGTTCCTTGTTTGGGGTGGGCGTTGGGGAAAGCCGCAGGTCTGGCGCGGCGCCAGCCCTGCGCTACGGGGCGATGCGGAGCCGGCGGTTCTCGATGTCGTCGAGGGCGTTGGGGAGGCCGGCTACGGATTCCAGGACGATGTGGGCCCCGGCGGCTTGGAGTTTTCGGGTTGCCGCTTCGAGGCGGCGTTGGAGGTCTTGCGGGTCGCAGGCTTTGGATTCTTCCAGGCTGAGGCCCAGTTCGCTTCCGGTGCGGGTGATTCCGATGCTCCAGGCTCCGGCGTTGCGTCCGGCGGTGATTCCGGCGGTGGTGTCGTCGACGTTGACGAGGGCTTCGGGCGGGTAGGCGTCGAGGGCTTGGGCGGCGGCGAACAGCATCCAGGGCTTGGGACGGCCGGCGGGGACCTGATCGGCGCAGACGACGCAATCGAGGGTGAGGCCCTGGCGGGCGGCGAGCGGCTCGAGGACGTCGAGCATGGCGCGCGAATAGCCGGTGGTCGATCCCAGCGCCAGACCGCGTTGACGGAGTTGCCGCATCAGCTCGACCGCGCCTGGAATGACTGCGGCGTATTGCGGCAGGATTTCGCACTGGATCGGCAGGAATTCGGCGTAGAGCGCGTCGAGGTCCGCGGGCGACGGATCGCGGCCGTAGGCTCCGCGCCAGGCGGACTTGCAGTCGCCGGCTTCGAGCATGGCGGCGAGGTGGTCGCGCTTGGCGAGGCCCATGGGGGCGCGGGCGGTTTCGGGCGAGACTTCGACACCGCGCCGCCGGAAGACTTCGCGAAAGGCCGCTACCGGGGCGCGGCTGCCGTGGTCGACGATCGTTCCGGCCCAGTCGAAGATGACGGCGCGCAGGGGTATGGGCATGGTCAGGCCTCCAGGTTGCGTTCGGCGAGGCCGAAGGACATGGTCATGCCGGCTCCGCCGACGCCGGTTTCGAGGCGGACTCCGGGCAGCGGTTCGGCGCTGAATCGTTCGCCGCCGGCCGTCTTGGCGTAGATGCCGTGCCAGCGGGCGGCGATGTCCCAACTTGGCAGGCGGATCACCTTGCGCAGCTCGCGCAGCATGAGCCGATCGATTTCGTCTTTGTCGAAGGGCTCGATGGCGTCTTCGTATTCGTGCGAGTCGCCGAGCACAACTTCTCCCAGCGCGTTCTGCGAGGCCATGACGTGAATGCCGTAGCGGTCGAGCTCGGGCGCCTCGGCGGCGAAACGGGCGCGCAGGGCGGGCAGCGCGGCGCAATCGGCGAAGCTGTCGTAGTGGCGCAGGGTAAGGCCGCTGGCAACGTGCGGGCCGAGGCTCCAGCCGGCGGGCTGGGGGTGCGTGCGCAGCATCTGCAGCTTGCAGCGCTTGAGGCGGCTCGATGGAAAGCTGGCGGGGAACAGCGTTTCGAGATCGCTGCCGGCGCAAACGAAAATGCGCTCGGCTCGGAAGACGCGGCCGTCGGCGGTGGTGAGCGAGCCGCTCTCGACGGCACTCACGGCCGTACCGAAGTGAAAGGCGACGCCGCGGGTTTCGGCGAGATAGGCGGCGAGCTTGCCGGGTACCTCGCGCGGATCGACCGCCAGCTCGGTGGGGCTCCACATGCCGCCGAGGAGTCCGTCGGGGTTCGCGGCGGGCGAACGTTTGAGAACTTGTTCGCGGCTGAGCAGTTGGGCGTCGATACCCGACTCGTGCGCTTGCCCGGCGAACTGCTCGAGCACGGCGAGCTCGTCGGCGTGGTGCGCCAGAAAAACCGAGCCGCATTCGGCGAGCCAGAAGCCGGCTTCGCGCGCGGCGGCGAGCCAGACCTGGCGGCTGCGCAAGGCGGTTTCGAGGCACTCGCCGCGCGGCTGGCCGACGGGCCAGATCATGCCGAAGTTGCGGATCGAAGCGCCTTGGGCGCGCGGGGAGCGTTCGAAGACGGCGACGCTCAAGCCGCGTTGCGACGCCGACCAGGCGTGGGCGAGTCCCAGGATTCCGGCCCCGACAATGGCGACATCGATGGCGGCGTCTTGGCCGCGCCCATGCCGGCGTCGGACGAGCTCATGCGGCTGTGCTCGAGCGATGCTTCGAGGGTTCCGCGCAGGTCTTCGAGCGAGGGCGTGACGGCGCCGACCACCTTCGCCTCGTCGTCCCAGCAGCGCAGCCGCACGGCGTCGCGCCAGTGAGGATTCTGCTCGAACTCGGCGGTCTCGGCCGGCGTCATCGGGCCGCCCTGCAACGCCAGGCTGACGCGTGAGGATTCGCTCAAGCGCTCCAGGTAGCCGGCGTTGACCGCGCACAGGTAGCGCTTGGCGGCGACGTGCAAACGAACCGGCTCGACGACCGCGGCCGGGGCGTGCTCGGCAAGCCATTCGGCGCCAAGCCGCTCGTGAACGTCGTCGATGCCTTGGTCGGGCGCCTCGTCGGGCAGGTCGTGGAGCAGGTGCCCGATATCGTGCAGCAGCGCCGCGGCGACAAGCGTATCGGGGGCGTTGGCGGCCTGCGCCAGCGCGGCGCATTGCAGGGCATGCTCGAGCTGGGTGACGGCTTCGCCGCCGTACTCGGAAGCGCCGCGCTTAGCGAACAGTTGGAGAATCGTGGCTACGGTCGCCGTCGAATCGGATGTCATGTTTCCGCCTCAAAAAATAAACCGCGCTGGCCGCCACGCCGATGGCGCCGGTGACCGATAGCGCGTAGCTCACGTGCCGGAAGTAGTCCAACCGCGTGGCGTTCGCCTCAAACAGGTCTTTGAAGAGCTGCACGCCGAGGCTGCCGCCGTAGCCGACCGCGTCCGCCAGATAGATGCAGAAGACAGCGGTTCCGGCCGCGCCGGTGGATGCCCAGAGGCGGTCGAACAAAACGGCATTATACGGGATATAGATGAGGTAGGCGCCGAGACCGGCCAGGGTCAGCCAGGCCATTCCGGAGATCGAGCCTGCGTCGAGCAGGGCGGTGGTGGCGCCGACGACGAGCGCGCCGGCGAACATGAAGGCGAAGGTGATGGCCAGCGCGCGGCGGCTGTCGCGCACCCAGCGCAGCGCGCCCAGCCCGCACAGAACGGCGACGGCGGTAGGCAGCTCCATGCGCGTGAAGGCGCCCGAGACGTCATTATAGCCGAGCTGGCCGAGCATTTCGATGCCGTAGTTGTCGCGGAAATCGCGGAAGGCGGTGGTCACCAGGTAGACGCCCAGCAGCACGACGAGTCCGGCGGCGTATTCGAGGAAGAAGCGGCGGCGCAGCTTGCCGTTCATGGGATCGCGGCGGGCGCGCTCGGCTTCGTCGTCGGCGTCGGGGGCGGGCAGCAGGTGCAGCAGCGAGACGGCGACGAGGAAGGGCGCCAGGAAGAGCGCGCCGGTGGCGGCGGGCATCCAGATTTCTTGCAGGCCGTGGTCCATCAGGCCGCGGCCGACGTCTTTGACGACGCCGCTGGAGATGATGAACGAGCTGCACAGCGCGGCCAGCAGCATGTCGGAGGAGCGGCGGCCTTCGAGGTAGCGCACGATGTGCCCCCAGATCATGCCGAGCGCGAGGCCATCGATCAACATGGCGGCGGGCTTGAAGGCGCCGGGCAGCAGCGCGAATCCGACCAGGGCCAACTGCGCGACGGCGATGAGGCCGACGAGCATCCAGGCGAGGCGGGAGCGCGGAGTTTCCGAGCAGATTTTCACGCCGAGGTATTTCGAGGCGGCGTAGCCGATGACCTGGCTCAGGACGAAGACGGTTTTGGTTTCCAGGCCGGGGATCACGCTGGGCAGGCCGGCGTATTCGGCGGCGAGGAACGGCTTGCGGTAGGCGTAAGCGCAGAAGTAGGCGGCGAAGCCGGCGGCGGCGGCGTGGAACTCGAGCTGCCACGCGGCGCGGTAGCGCAGACCGGTAGTGAGCGTGGCTTCGGACAAGGCTTCTTTTATAACGGATGGGGACCCGGCTTTGGTGGCATTTCAGTTACGGGAAGGGTGAGTGGGTGTTGGGGGCTACCAGGCGGCGCGTGTGGGCGTGAGGGTTTTCGTTTCGGGGAATCGGCAGTGGTGGTTTGGACCGGGTTGCCGGGCAGTTTTGCCGTCGCCGACGCCTTCATCATGCCGAGCCGGTTTCTCAGTGAGCTCTACCACCGCTCGCAGGGGGTCGATTCGACGCCGCTGCCGATGCCGGTGTGGCCCTACGACGTCGTGGCCGCGCGCCGAGAGCCGGCATTCTTCACCTCCGTCAGTCCTTCGATCAAGAAGGGCTGTGTTTTTCCTGAGGCTGGTAGAAGTGTGCGGCCGAGCGTCAGACTCGCGTTCCCGGGCGGGGCACGGTTTGCGTTACCGGGCGACATGACCCACCGCGTCGACGCGTACCAGCGGGAATCCAGTCCCTAGTGTCGAACTCTTCCACGTTTGCATAGCGAAAGTCCACAGTGGTTGCCGCAGACTTTTCGGCCGCCTGGCTGCTGGTATCGGCGCCGTGGTTGCGGTCGTTGCCCGGTGCGGCGTCCATAGCCTTGTTGTCTCAGTCGTGTGGGCGAGCTACGGCGTGGGGTGGGGAGAAGCTTCGCTGCGTGGGTTGCGCAGGGCGATGGTGGTGGATGCTGAATTGCTAGTGTTTCCCTGGGAGGGTAGATCGATGTTCGAAGCCTTGGAACACGATAAGACCCCCGAGGAAAAGAAGCTTCTGAGCCTCGAGGTCATCGTGGCTGTGATCGCCTGCGCGTTAATCGGTGGGACGGTGTTCTGGTTCTTCAGCGCGCTTGGCGAGTACTGAGACGCGCGACGGACCGAATGCCGCCGTTCGCACTGCGCCCCGGCCGGCAGCGGCGGGAACGCGCTTGGGCTGCCGAGGGGATTGCCTGGCTCGACTCAGCCCCCTGGCCCGCCGTTCCGACGGCGGAATCCCCGCGCCAGGGACGCGAGGTGCGCACAATGAGCTGTAAATTCCGTGACTGGCCGAAGGGCTGGTACGCGATGCGGCTCATCGACTGCGAGACCCAGACCGGCACCGTTCCCACCCCCCGAAGTGTTGCCCTCCCTACCGGGTGAGCCGGTAGACGCACCGCGCCTCACCTGCATTCCTGGTGTCCATGAGACGGCCGCATCCGCGCGGCTGCCGGAGGAGGGATCCATGAGCCTGTTCAAGACTGCCGCGTTGCTGGGCCTGGCATACGCGTTGTCGGCTGCCCCCGCCCTGGGGCACGGCTGGTTTCATCACAGCAGCGGCCACCATGGCTGCGACGATGGTTGGGGGTACGGCTGCGACGGCTGCGGACCATGGGCGCGCACGGCACCGGGTTTGCAAGCCGCTCCCGCAGCCCGGAGATTTCCTCCCGAACAAAATGCAACAGAGCCAGAAACCCTGGAAACCCTGGAGGGCAAGATTGCCGAAGTGATCTATCTGCCGGGAGTCGATCCGTCGGCGGGTATTGTGGAGGTTCGCGTTGCGGCCGGTGAAGAAACGGTGCTCGCGCGGCTGGCTCCGGTCGGTTTCCTCGAGCAGCACAAGATTTCGCTGAAGGAAGGGGAGAGCATTTCGCTGCGGGGCTACCGCGTTCGCACCGGCGAAGACGACATGCTGGTAGTGACCGAGATCCGCGCCGAGGGGCGGACTCTGATGCTACGCCGGCCTTGCGGCCGGAGTGTTTGGTAAGGGCGCGAGCCATGAGACCGAAATATACGATCGACACTGAAGACGACCGGCTGCGGATGCAATGCGAGCACGATTGCTGGCTTCGCGATGTGCAGCGTTGGAGTAGCGAGTGGCTGACGGCTTGCCGCACGCTGGGGCGCGATCCTCTGCTTGAACTTCCCGGGACGGGTTTACCACCGCGGGTCTTCGATGCTCATCGGCGGCGGATTGTGTGCCATAGGAAAGCGATTGCCGGCGAGAGCGCCCCGGGGGTGCGCCGCGGATCGGCGCCGCCCAAACCGGATGACTGGCTGGAGACACACCATCGCGAGCGGTTGCTGCACGAGCGGCTTCGCAGGGAGCATGAAGGGCTGTTGAACACGCTGTTGCAGGGCAGGGCGATGGTCTACTGAGGCGGAGTGTCTCCAGCGGCTGCGGAAGAACTCTTTCGTGCTCGACCCCTTTCAGGTCCGGCGGTGGCGCCCCTCGGAAGCGTTACCGCGTTTCGCGCACTGCGAATCCTGTAAACGACGGAAAATATGCGGCGCGAAACACCCTCACTGTCCCTGTCGATCTGGAAATCCGCTGGTAAAATGGAAAAGTTGGGGGAAAGGGCCGCTTAATGATGGGCAGCAGATTGGTCTGGCCGCTGTTTGTCGTCCTCGTTCTGGATTGCGCGTGCGGGCAGCGCGGGGTACAAACTCCGTCACCCGCTAACGCGCAAGGTAGTGCGCCGACGTTCCGGCACGGGGTGGGGCAGGAGTCCTACACGCTGGTTGGCCGCGAGCCGTCGCAGGGCGGTTCCACAACCATCCCGACGCTTTTGGTTCCCATCACGCTCGCTTTGGAAGCGAATAAGACGGCGGACGGGCCGCTTCTGCTGGACGCGGCCGCGGACGTTCCGAAGGTGCTTGGCTCGCCAGTGTTTGCGCCGTTTGCTTTTCCGACTGGCGGCGAGACACAGTATGCCGACGCCTTGCTGCGCTCGACGTTTCCCGATGCGGCCGACTGGCACACTTTGCTGGGCAAGCCCGAGTTGAAGCCGGTTCGGATCGCGGTCCCGGTCGGCTACGGCTACGTGCTCACGTCGAAAAGCAACGGCGGGTCGCTGGCGGTGGTCGACATCGAGTTTGTGCAGCGGGAACTTTTCAAGCAGATTCCCAAGCGCGAAGGCACGCTGGTGGTCGCGGTGACCCACAACACGACCTACTACGCGCTGGGGGACGCGACGGTGTGCTGCTCGTGGGGAACGCACGGCGTGGACTCGGCGACGGGCAACTCCTTCGTGCTGGGTTCGTATCTGGATGGCGCCCCGGCCGTGGTGGAAGACGCCGACGTTCAGCCGCTGACGCAGCAACTGGGCGAGTTCGTCAACGACCCGCTGCACGACCCTTTGCTGCACGGGCGCAACGCGCAGGGGGCGGGAAACACGGTCCCGAGTTGGATGCGGCCGGTCACGACAATTGCCGACGTCCCGCGGGCTTGCGGGGGCAGTGGCGTGGGCTCCAACTACTTTCTTCTGGCGCCCACGAACACAAATCCGAAGAATAACATTCCCGCGTCGAGGGCTTTCGTCGTGCAGGCCGGGGGCGCCACCTATCACTTGCAGAACGTCGCTTTGTTGCCCTGGTACACGCGCACCTTGGAGGGTTTCGGCAACAGCTACAGCTTCCCCGACGCCGCGGCGCTGGGCGGACCTTCGGAACCGTGTCCGGAACGCGGCCGGCGGGCGGGCGCGGATGCCCCCGCCGAGCCCGCGGTGGCGCCGATTGCGGCAAAGGGCGCATCGAACGGCCATCGTCTCATCGGCTATTGGGTTGGCTATGGCTCGGCGGCGTCGACCTTCCCGCTCCGCGAGGTCTCGCCGCAATGGGACGTGATTCTGGTCGCGTTCGCCACGCCGGACCACGACGCGCCGGAAGGGACGCTGCAGTTTCACGCGCCGGAGGGCATGGAGGCGGCCGCGTTGCGTGCCGACATCGCCAATTTGCAGGGCCAGGGCAAGAAGGTCATGATCTCGCTCGGCGGCGGCGGCCAGCATTTTACGCTTGCCGACCCCAAGCGCGTGCCGAATTTCGTTTCCTCGGTGACCCGGATCGTTTCTGAATTCGGTTTCGACGGCATCGACATCGATTTCGAAAGCCCGTCGCTTTCCATCGCGCCGGGCGACACCGACTTCCGACACCCTACCACGCCCTCGATCGTAAACCTGATTTCGGCGCTGCGCCAGTTGCACGACCATTTCGGCAAGGGGTTTCAGATCAGCCTGGTGCCGGAGGGCACGCAGATTCCGGCGGGCTACCCCAGCTATGGCGGGCAGTTCGGGTCGTATCTGCCGATCACCTACGCGCTGCGCGACATCCTGGCGTTCGTCGACGTGCAGGACTACAACACGCCGCCGCTGCAAGGTCTCGATGGCGAGATTTATCAGGCGGGCACGGTGGACTATCACGCGGCGATGACCGAATTGCTGCTGCAAGGCTTCCCTGTGGGCGGCGATCCGGCGCAGTTGTTTCCGCCGCTGCCCGCCCAGCAGGTAGCGGTCGGTTTCCTCACTCCAGACACCACGCCGGCGATTGTCAGCCAAGCGATGGAATACCTCATTACGGGCAAGGCCCCCGCCGGGGTGAACTACCAGTTGCGCGAACCGGCGGGCTATCCGGCGATGGTCGGCGCTATGTTTTGGACGATCAACGCCGACCGGCGCGGCGATTACAACTTTTCCAATGTCGTCGGGCCGCAGCTTCATGGGTATCGCGCGCCGCGGTGATGCTGCCGCCGGTCTTGTGGATACCCACGCCGCCTCCGAGCCTGTCATGCTATCTCGATGGGCTGGTGCTTTGGCCGGTTGCGTTACGCAAAGGAGAACGTAGGATGCGCTCAAGCCGGTTGATATTGTTTACCTTGGCAATCTGGACGGCGATGCCGGGCCTTTACGCTCAAGGCCGGGATGGAAACCTGCAGGATCTGGTTGGCGCTCGCAGCCGTGACGGCGAGAAAGAGATGCGGCGCCGCGGGTATCGCCTGGCGCGGGTCGACAAGTCGCGGCACGACAACTACCAATACTATTCACGCCGCCGCGAGTGCGTCGAGGTGGAAATCGATAACGGCCGCTACCGCTCAATTCGGGGAACTTCGATGAGCGACTGCGACGAGCGGCGCGGAGATCGCGATGCGGTGCGGGTGGACTACCCGCGCGTTCGCGTGGATACGGCGGGGCGAGGCGACTACTCCGCCCCGGGTTTTAACTCCGCCAGAATCGATCGCGGGTACGTCGACACCGGCTCAGATCGCGTGATGGTTGGGCTTGGTGGGAAAGACGACTTCCGGGTCCTGTTCTACGGAACCGTCACGAGACGAGTGGGCGACCGCGAGTATGAAATCGACATCAACGATTCCAGCGAGGGCCCGGCAAGCGGGCGCGGGCGTTTCCGGTTCAACCCCGACCGCAATGAAGTCGAGATGATCGACATCCAAGGCCGAATGGGCAGGGGGCAATTCACCGGCCGGTTTAATCGGAAATGACGGGGTGGCGCCGGGGCCTCGCTGCCTCGGTTCAAGAACACCCGACTGTCTACCCGCCACAATTCCCCGGGGGGATCGTTCCTAGCCCGCTTCTCGCACACAGAATCGGCTGCGAGGCGGGATAAGGCCGGGTCTACTTCGTTGCGCTTGCTTGCCGTGCTCAACGTACTGCCCAAGTACGCCTCCGCGCGCCAAGCGGCGCGGCCTCGTATCCACGGCCTTCTCCCGCCTCTCGCTCCGATTCTGTGTGAGAGAAGCGGGCTAGACATTGCCCGCCGGCATCGCGGTTGATTCGGTTTGTTCGCTGTCCTCAGCGGACCCGGTTTGCGCGCCAGGCGCGACCGTCACGCCTGGCACGCCCGCTCCGCTGGGCACGATGGGCCCGACTGGCGCGATGGCCTCACCCTGTTCGCTCTGCTCGACGTATTCAGAAGTAATCTGCTGTTTGGCACGCAGCTTGTCTTCGTACATGCGCTGGTCGCTGAGGTAGACCAGCTCGTCGGCGTCCACCGCGTCGTCGGGATACACCGTCGCTCCGACGCTCACCATCGGCTTGGTACGGATGCCGTGGGCGACCTCGATGCGCGTCTTTCCCAACGCGCTCTTGAGCTGCTCGATCTGCTCTTCGAGCGCTTCGGTCGTCACGCCGGGCAGGATCGCCAGAAATTCGTCTCCGCCGATGCGGCCCAGGAAGTCGAAGCTGCGCAGGCAGCTCTTGAGCTTCAGCGCAGTCTCGATCAGCAGGCGGTCGCCGGCGGCGTGTCCGTAGGAATCGTTGACCGGCTTGAGGCCGTTGATGTCCATGAACAGCACGCCCACCTTGCTGCCGTCGCGCTGTGCGCAGTTGAGCTCGATCTCGAGCTGATTGAAAGCGGCGCGGGCATTGGGCAGGGTGGTGACCTGGTCGGTCTGCGCTTCGAGCTGCATGCGCTCGAGCTTGTGCCAGGACAGCAGGGTCGCGCCCAGCTTCTCGGTGATCAGGCTCAGGAACAGCCCCTGGTCCTCGTCGAACGCGCCGGCTTGCGCCGAGCACAGCATGATCACGCCGACCACCCGCTCGTCGCAGATCAGCGGCGCGGCGAGCGTGGCTTTGACGTCTTCGAGATAGTGCGGCACCGAGCTGCCGGGAGCCTCGCCCGGCACCGCATCGGCAACCATCGGCACGCGGGTGTGCGCGGCGTGCGCCAGTAGACCGTGCTCGGCCGATAGCTCCATGCGGCCGACACAGTGGTCGGGGATGCCGTCGGAGGCCATCAGCACGTACTTGTCCTCGCGTAGCGCGAAGATACCGGCCTTCTCGCAGGGAATAGCGTTGCGGAGAATCTGCAGGCTCTCGTAGAGGCTCTTGCCGATGTTGAGGTCGGCGCCGAGAATGCGCAGGATGTCGTAGAACGCCACCAGTTGCTCGGGCGCCTGGGTCAGCCGCTGCAGCGTGTGGCTGCGTAGCGAGGCGCTGCTCTCCGGCTCGGTGATCCAGGTCTGCCGGACGTTTTTGCGCTGCCTGTGAACCGGCGCCTTCAGGGCGCGCTCCAACTCCAGGTCGCGCTCGAGCTCTTCGAGATAGCTGGGCAGCTCCGCCAGAAACGTATCCAGGATGGCGGGGTCGAAAATCTTGCCGCGCTGCTCGCCCATCAGCTCGATGGCTTCCTCGATCGAAAGCGCCCGGCGGTAAGGCCGCTGGCTGATCAGGGCGTCGAAACAATCCACCACGGTGAGGATGCGCGCCAGCCGTGGAATCTCGGGGCCGAACAGGCGCCGCGGGTATCCCGAGCCGTCCCAGTGCTCGTGGTGGCTGAGCACGATCTGCTCGACCGGCTCGGGGAACTGCATCGCCGAAACGATTTCGGCGCCGATCGCGACATGATGCGAGATCTCGTCGAACTCGTGCTCGGTGAGCCGGCTCGGCTTTTTCAAAATGTAGTCGGGCACGCCCACCTTGCCCACGTCGTGAAGCACGGCGGCGAGCTTGAGCGTGCGGATCTCTTCTTCGGTGCAACCCAGCCGTTCGCCCAGCCGCGTCGCGTAGAGCTTGACGCGCTGCAGGTGGCCGGCCGTGCTGCCGTCCTTGGCTTCGATCGCCACCGCCAGCGTCTCAATCGCCTTCTGGCGGATCTCGGCGAGCCGTTGCGCGTGGTCCTGGCGGTGGTGCAGCCGCGGGAAATAGGTCTTGACGTAGAAGTAGGCCGAGGCGATCACGGTGAGCCCCAGCAGGGTATCCACGTAGGAGCGGGCATCGAGCAGCAGCCGGATGACGGTGACGCCCAGCGGCGCCATCATGTAGATCGGGCTGGTCCAGAAAAACTTTTCGTTCCACACCCGCAGCGGGTTCTGGCGCGAGTCGATGCCGATACGCAGCGCGGCCGTGCCGCTGACCAGCAGAAAGTAGCCCGCCGCCGCCGCCGCCGAGGCCACCAGCCACGGCATGTCCGCCCGCTCGATCAGGTAGAAGTAGATCCGCGAGGTGATCAGGATGCTGCACGCCGCCGAGGCGAAATTGAACAGGATCAACCCGGTGGTGTCTTCCTTTTCGCGGCCCTCCAGCACTTCGAACGCCTGCACCGCTGCCGCGATCACCAGCACCAGAATCGCCGGCTGCTCGGTGATGGCGGCAAAGGTGAACAAAAACGACAGCGACAGGGAACGGTCCACGCCTGGCAACTGCACCTTGAGCGGCGTCGACGCGCAGGCCATCAACAGCAGAATTGTGAACGAGCCCCAGTTGGGCGTGCCGGGCCGGTCGATCATCTGCGTGAACGCCCAAAAGCCCAGCGCCAGCACCACAGCGAGATACAGCGCGCTGAGGAACGCGTGTACCGTGATCTTCTTGCGGAGTTTGGCCATCCTCGGTTTCGGCTGTGTGTTCAACTCTGCCTCGGCTGCTGGAAGTGAAGTCGACGGTGTTGCCGCCCGTTGGCCGCGCCAGCGACTCCTCTGTGGCGCTTGGGTAGCGGCCACGCCAGGCGCCGCGGCTGCCTTCCCGCCTCCTCCTTCGCCGTCGAGGATCTCGCCGGCCCGCTCGGAGGCGGAATCTTGTGTACCTCCAAGATTTAACAGCGTTAGGAAACTAGGGTCAATAGATACCCAGTACTGATCATCATGAGCGTATAGTACTAAGGTCCTCAAAGGGGAAATCCCTATGGATCGTTTGCCACATTTGTTTGTTAGTTATCGTATTTGTTTTCTGTTATTTATAGTTTTAAATTCATGTAAATTCTGATGGGGTATGCCTGCAAGTGATATCGACCAAGCGCTTATATGGTTGCCGAACGAGATGTTGAGGTTTTGAAGCGCTTTGATACGAATGAGTTGCCTGAGTTCTAAAACTTACAGGTGGCCGGCGACTGCCCGCGCCAATCTATCGGCTGTTTAGAGCCAAGTGCCGTAGGACAGACCATCCAGTCGGGAGGAAATACCAACCCGGGGGCCAGATGTCTGGCCAGGAATCCCGGCGTGATGAACAGTACGTCTGCGGTTGGCCAGTCTGGTCGGGACTGCGGCTTGGGAGGTCCGGGGTGAGCCTAGCCGGTGAGACCGGCGATCGATTCGAGAACGCGGCTTTCCAAGTGCCCCGCCCGCGCCGGCAAGGCACGGGCTAAACGCAATCCAGCCGTCCGCCGATTCACCCCACGGAGGGAACTCATGAACATCTCGCTGCCGCCGGCGCCGTGGCGCGTCCCATCGACCTTGCCGGGCGCCCCGCCCCCCAACGTTGGAAATAGCTCACACGCCGCATTGCTCGCGGCGGTCCAACCCACGCCGCCCGACCCATTGCTCTCGGCCGCATTGCACTCGGCCGCCGCATCGCTTTCGCCTGGCGTGGCGCTGCTGGCCGTTGCGCTCACGGCACTTTCGCCGCCGATGGCCTTGGCGGCCTCTCCGGTAGGATTGATGACGGTGTCGGGACCGGTGCGCATCGGGGGCTCGGAGTTTCAGCCCAAGGCCGTGTCGAGCTGGCCGGTGCTCAACGGCGACGAGATTGTCACCGAAGACCGCTCGCGGGCCGTGCTGGTGTCGCCCACGGCCGGTCGGCTCGAGATCGGCCACGACTCGCGCGTGACGGCCCGGCAAAATACCGTAGTGCTGCATAGCGGCGAGGTCGGCGCGGAGCGTTTTGTGGTGCGCACCGGCCGCTATACCGCAACGCCCCAGCCCGACGCTTCCGGCCATAGCTGGTTTGTGGTTTCCAGCCGCGACGGAGTGCCGGTTTTTGCCGCCCAGCAGGGGGATCTGTGGGTAAGCCAGGGCGAGCCCAACCAACTGCTGGTGCGCGCCGGCACTTACGCCATGCCCGCCCCCGAACCCGAGCCTGCGTTGCCACCCGAACCGGCGGCATCTCCGGCTGGCTCAGCGGCCGGTGGCGCGGCACAAGGCGGCCTGCTGCAACGAGGCCCCATGCGGACCAGCCCCGGGCAGGGCAACCCGGTGCCGGGTGGCCCATTGCAAGGGGGGCAAGTTCCCAACAGCCCACTGCCCGCGCAACTCGCGCCCGCCAACCCCCCGCAGGGTAATCCGGGCGCCGGGCCGCAGTACGGTCTCCGCCCCGACGAAAGTGCTACCCTGCCGGGCACACCGGCGGCCTCGACCAGCGCCACCACCGCCTGGACGGTCGGCTCGCTCAGCCATGCCTCCAGCGTGGCCCTGGTCTCCGGTCTCGGCGCGGCCGCCACCGTGGGCACGATCGCCGGCGTGGCGCTGGTCGAGCCCAAGCTCCACGACCGCAGCCCCAGCTCGGAGCCGTGACGCCTGACCACAAAGCATCGCGGCGCCGCGGGCTCGGCTTCCGCGCCGATCTGTCCTGGGGCCTGCCTGCCGTGATGGGACTGGCACTGGCGGTTGTCTTGGGGGCGCGGCTGGTCCGCGGCGACGCTGGTTCCCCGGGGGACACCGCTGCTTCCCCGGCCGTAGAGCGGCTGTTGGCGAACCCCGCCTCGGCACGCCAATGGCTCGCCACGGGCCGCTTGCTGCTGGTCGAAAACGAGCCCGAAAAAGCGCGCTACTGCATGGAGCGCTCGGTCGAGCTAGCGCCGCGTTCGCCGCCGGTGTTGCTGGAGGCCGCGGCATTCTTCTACGCCATGGGCGATGCGCCGCGAGGGCTCGCGTTGATGGCGCGCGCGCTGGCGGAGACGCGCGACTACGACGACGTGATTTTCGCTCTCTATGACCGCGCGGCGGATGTCGAGGCGGTTTTGCGCCAGGGCTTGCCTCGCGAGCCGTCGGCGGCGCGCTCGTACTTGCGACACATACTCAAGCGCGGCGACCGGAGCGGAACGCGGGTGGTATGGGATTGGCTGGCGAGCCAGGGGTTCGCAGATCGCGCGCTACTCCGCCGCTATCTGCTCGACCGGATCGCGAACGGTTTCTACGATGAAGCCGGGGAAGTGTTCGAGGCTTTTTTGACGCCCGGCGAAAGTCCGCCGGGTGGCAACCGCATCACGCACGGCGGCTTCGAGGCCGAGTCGACCCGCGCGCCGCTCGACTGGGTGGTTACGCCCGTCCCTCACGCAACGGCGCGCCGCGACAAGGCGTCGGCCCGCGAAGGCTCGTGGTCGCTCAGGGTCGAGTTCGACGGCAAGGCGAACACCGAATACCGCTATGTCCGTCAGCAGGCGATCGTGTCGCCCGGGCGCTGGAAACTACGAGCCTGGATCCGCACTCAAGGTCTCAGCAGCGAGCAAGGCGTCGGTCTGCGCATCCTCGAAGCGAACCCAACGCCGCGCTGGCAGGCGTGGACCGAAACCGTGTCGGGCGACTCGGATTGGAAGAGCGTTGAGGCCACGGTCGTGATCCCGCCCCAGGGGCGTCTGGCGCAGATCGAGATCGTCCGACGGCCCTCGCGCAACCCAGACGACCGGGTTGGCGGCGTAGCCTGGGTCGACGGCGTATCGCTGGTTGAAGTCCGTGGATAGGCCGCGGGTAGGCGGTTGATCTGTTTTTCGTTGAATCCGGGTTCCGGACTGCGGGTTCACGCCCGCGGCTGTGATCTTGCGCTTCGCCTCCGGGTTCGTGCCGCTTCGGCCCGCCGGCTTACGCCTGCGGCTCTGAATTCACGAGTCGCGGGTCTGTCAGCGACAGCCTGGCTTCATCGGATCGAACCAGCGTATCGTGGGATTACGGCCGGTGGCCCCCCTCAGATCGCGGCGGCGGCCGCTTGGACGCGGGGCCGGCTTCCGAGCAGTTCCCGGCCCAGGTCCCCGAACTGCCGGCCGAGCGGCGAGTGCTTCTCCACCAGGCCGCCTTCCAGCACGGCTTTGCTCAAGCCCCGGTAGTCGTTGCCCAGCGAGGCGCTTACCGGCAGGCCCACGGCTTCGCTCACTTCGCCCGCTCCGATCCAGGCGTGCGAGCCGGCGCGGTTGAGCACCAGCCGCAGACTTTCCCGCGCGATGCCGATGCGCTCCAGTTCGGTGACGCGGCGGCGGGCCAGGTGGATGGAAGCGATCTCGGGAGTGCACACCAGGCAAACCTCATCCGCCCAGTCGAGCACCGCGCGCGACGACGCATAGAAGGCCGGCGGCATGTCGGCGACCACCAGCGGGTACGCCGCCTTGGCCGACGCGAGCAATTCCGGAATGCGCCGCAACTCCTCGTCGGCGAGGAAGGCGCCGGCAGGCGGGGAGGCCAGCAGATCGACCTCACCCCACGGGCAGACCCAATCGCGAAGCCGGGGCGGGGAACCGGCCGGCGCGCGTAGCGCGTCGGCGACGGTGCGGCCCGGCGCAAGCTGCAGCCGAAACGCCAGGTCGCCGGCCTGAAAGTCGAGCTCCGCCAACAAGACCTTGCGCGCGAATCTGCCGCCCTTGTGCTCGCGCGCGGCCGCGTCGGCAACGTGCAGCGCGACGGTCGAAGCGCCGTCTCCGCCACGCGCGGGCAAAAAGCAAACCAGCCGGCCCGGCGGCGACGGCGCGCATTGAGCCGCATCCCACAACCGCACGAAGCCTTCGATCTGCTCATAGTCGAAAGGATGAATCAGATAATCCCGCGCGCCGGCTTCCAGCACGGCTTGGGTGGCCCGCAAACCGGGCGAGTTCAGCGCGCCCGCCAGAAACAAACCGGGCGATGCCTCGTGCAAGCGGCGAATCCATTCGACGCCGCTGCGCCTTTCCCGGTCGGCGGCGTCCACGATTACACTCCACTGCCGGCCGTCATCGGCGCAGAGCCGCTCGCGCAAGGCTTGCTCGGCCCGGGAACCGTTGCCGATGACTTCGGCGTGAATTCCCGCTCTCGCCAGAGCGTGCCAAAGCGGCACGGCGATATCTTCGTTCGAAGAAACAATCGCGACGGCTCGATTCATCGTCGGCACTTCCGTTCGTTCGTCTAGGTTCGGCCGGCGACCTGAGGCTTCGAAAAGCCGGGGGGAAGACGATCGCCGTCAGCCGAGGGAGGAGGGGATCTCTAGATGGTATCGCACTCGCCGCGATTTTCAGCAGTTTTTTGACGGTTTTTCGAAGGATTTCGGCAACTTGTTGATAGTGCGGCGTATGGGATGCCGAGGGGCGCCGCGGCCTGGCCCATCCGTTTGCGCGCAGTCATGGAGAAGCGTCAAAACAAGTAATTCTCACCCAGGACCTTGGTCCCAAGCGAGTACCAGCGGTGCCGGGCAAGCCATGGCAGAAAGGCAATTCTGCCTGTGGTTCCAAGGATAGAGTTGTCCCGACCGCTACCCTTCCTTTTCGCTCATGCTCATCTCGCAACTGGACATACTCTAGCCATTTGAACTCGTAGGAAGCCTTGACTATGCTACTTATGCGGGTTTGTACCCCTCGTCTCTATGAGACCCTGTCCAAATTGCAGACAGACCTTGAATTGGCGGGTTCGATTGCGGGGCTTCACGTTAACACATCGTGAGCGTGGCAGAATCGTCTGCCCTCATTGCAGCGCTGAATTGGTCTCGACATCCAGGAGTGGATTCCTGCAGGTTGTGACGGTCCTGGTTGCAGGCGCAGCGATGATTCCTCTTGTTCGAATGATCGGGGAGGACAGCGTGCCAATCGTCGCGGTGGGCATTGCCCTCATCTGTGGATTGTTCAGTGTGGCCGTGGCCGCCTATCTGGTGTTTGGGCGGTACCGGTTAGCTCCCTCGATTTCGATCTTGAGCCGAGATACGGCCCACACGACAACCAAAGTTGATACCGGGGGCTAGCCGGCGATTGTCTGTGCCACGCTAGCCGTCTTTGTCCGAAACCCCCGCCGACGAGAACGTCGCCATCTCGCTGTACAGCCGCATCGCCGCATCGACAATGCCCATCGCCAGCGCCGCGCCGGTGCCTTCCCCCAGACGCATCTCCAGATCGAGCAGGGGCCGCCCGTCGAGCAGCTCGAGCGCGGCGCGATGTCCGGGTTCGGCCGAGCGATGGCCGAAGAACAGATAGTCGCTCACGCTGGGGGCCAAGCGCGTGGCAAGCAGGACGGCGGCGGTCGCGATTAGCCCGTCGACACACACCGGTATGCGCGCCGCGGCGGCTCCCAGCAGAAACCCGGCCATGCCGCCGATTTCAAATCCGCCGACGGTGCGCAACACGGCGACCGCGTCGTTGGGATCGGGGTGGTGAAGCTGCAGGGCCTGGGCGATGATCGCCGACTTGTGTTGGCGCTGCTCTTCGCCGATTCCCGTGCCGGGGCCGGTGACCTCGGCGGGCCCGCGCCCGGTGATCGCCGCGATGATCGCGCTCGCCGACGTCGTGTTGCCGATTCCCATTTCGCCGATGGCGAGCAGACGATAGCCCAGCTTGCCGGCCGCTTGGGCCAGCCGGATGCCGGCTTCGAGGCAGCCGGTCGCCTGGTCGAGGCTCATCGCCGCTTCACGTGCGAAGTTGTTCGTGCCGGGTCCCATCTTGCGGTCGATCACCGCCAGCCCGCGTTCGAAGGCGTGCTTCACTCCCATGTCGATGATCACCGGATCGATGTCGCCATGCCGGCACAATACGCTGATTGCCGCGCCGCCCGCCACGAAGTTCTGGACCATCTGATGGGTCACCTCGGACGGATAGGCGCTGACGCCTTCGGCGGTGATCCCATGGTCGGCGCAGAACACGAACAGCGACTTGCGGGGCAGCGGCCATTCGACTTGGCCCGTCGCCAGTCCATACCGCGCCACGACTTCTTCGAGCCGCCCGAGGCTGCCGCGCGGCTTGGTCAGATGGTCGAGCCGCTTGGTGATGCGCCCCAGGAGCGCCGCGTCCGCCGGCGGCTGAATCGCCTGGACTGTCTGATCGAGCAAATTCATCTGTTTCGCCGCCGCCGCCGTTTCATGAGAAGGAGTGTCCATATCTGGAAGCCGCCAATTCTTGTGGGGCAGGCAATCCTGCCTTGGTGGAACAGACAATCCTGTCTGTTGCCGGGCCAGTCAACTCCGTGCCCCCTGTTGCCTGCTTGCGCGTGACTGCCCGACACAGGCAGGATTGCCTGTGCTACGGTGCGCTGCGCTACGGCGCCCCAACGGTCAACTCATGGCAAGCGCCCGGGTCCTGCTTGAAGCTGCTGATGCGTTGCCAGTCGGGCTGCCATATCCTATTGTCGCCGCCGATCCGCTGGCGCGCCAAATCGCTCAAGGCGGCGTTGACGGCCTCGTGCGCGACGACCACAGTGGCCTGCGCGGCATGGGCCAGCAAGGCCCGCCAAACCCGCTCGACGCGCTCGGCGAACGCGTCGGCCGGCTCGCCGCCATCGGGCGTGGCGCTCCACCAATCGGCGGCCTTCCGCCGGGCGGTCACGGGATCGAGCTGCTCGATCTGATTCCAGCGCAGGCCGTCCCACCGGCCGTAGGAGATTTCGTTCAGCGCGGCGTCGGCCTCCACGCGAATCCCGAAGTGCTCGGCTACGAACTGCGCCATTTCGCGAGCTCGCAGCAAGGCGCTCGAAACGACGCGCTCGATAGGCTGATGGGCGAGTCGCTGCGCGGCCTCGCGCGCCTGCTTGCGGCCCGCCGCGCTCAACGCGGCATCGTATTGGCCCAGCAGTACGCCCGGTTTTTCGGTAACCCCGTGACGCAGCAAATAGAACTGTTTGGTCACCCGCGCGGAATCCCCACAGACTCAACGGTAACCCAGTGGGGCGGGCCTCCGGCCTGCCCGTCATAAGAACAAAACGCACCGCGATGGACCGCAGCCACCAGCCACCGTAGCGCAGGGCCGGGAGCATTTCCCAGACCTGCGGTATTTCGCCATCGCTCCGTCCCGCAGGCCGTCAACGCAACGGTCCCGAAAGATTCCCCAGCGGAAAAGGCGTCCCAGGGCCCAGCCGCCATCCTCGGGCGCGAAAAAGCCGCAGGTCTGCAACAGCAGCAGCCCTGCGCTACGGTGAACTCCCTACCACGCGGCCCAAATGAGCAGCGCGAGTAGCACGGCCATTTCCTCGAGCTGATTCGCCGCTCCCAGGCAATCGCCGGTGACGCCGCCGAGCTTGCGGTGAAAATAAGCCTGGCTCAGCGCGGCGACCACCAGTGTAATCGCACCCGAAAGCAGCGCGATCCTCCAGCCGAATGGCACGAGCAGCAGCAGCGCCAGCAGCCAGGCCGTAACGAGCTGCGTGCCGCGCAAGCTCTTGGCCAGCGCCCCACCCGAGCCAGGCGTGGCCGGCTCCGCGACAAAGGCCAAAGTCGTGATGCCCGCGCGCGGCGCCACTTGCGACGCCAGCAGCGCGGCGGGCAGAGCCGCCGCCGGCATGTGCGCCAGCGCCTGCCAGCGCAGCGCGATCGAGAGAATCAACGCCAGCACGCCATAGGAGCCCAGATGACTGTCTTTGAGCACGCGATGAATGCCTTCGCGCGTCGTCTGACTGCCGAACGCGTCGGCCACGTCGGCCAGGCCGTCTTCGTGCAACCCGCCGCTGACGACGATCCACAACGCGACAATCAAAAGCACAATGATGGCCTGCGGCAGCACGGCGCGCAGCGCGGCGTACACGCCCCAGCCCACGAGTCCCAGCAAAGCGCCCACCAGCGGATAAAACGCCGCCGACCAAGCGAGCAAAGACGCATCCATGCGGCGGCGCGGCTCCGGAGTCGGAATCCGCGTCAAAGTGCGAACGGCTATGAGAAAAGCCGAAAACATCGAGCACGCAAAATCACGAAGCTGCAGAAGCAAACCTGGAGGTTCACGCCACGGGTGCTGGTTCGTTGCCTGCTTGGCTGAATACCTAAGCCTGGCTTGGTTCTCATATTCCTGCTTAGCTCAACCTGGCGCTTTGCCCGGCGATCCGGATCCCTGCGCTGCCGCAGGTCCCTTGATCGCTAGCGGAACGCCAAACACCATCCAATACACTTCGCTGGCCGCCTGCGCCGCTTGCTGGTTCATTTCGCCCGCGAGATCGCGAAATTCGCGCGCCAGCGGGCTTTCGGGAACGATACCCAGACCGACTTCGTTGCTGATCAACAGCAGCGGCGGGCCTTGCCAAGTCTTCAGGCACTCCGCAAAACGGCGCAGCTCGGCGTGCACGTCGCGTTCAGCATGGAGAAGCACGTTGCTTAGCCACAAGGTCAGGCAATCGACGAGCACGAGATCGAATCGCGGCGCCTGGCGCTCGACGGCGCCGACCAGATCCAACGGCTCTTCGATCGTTGTCCAATGCGCGGCGCGCTCGCGTTGGTGGCGCACGATGCGCGCGCGCATCTCGTCGTCGCGCGCCTCGCCGGTTGCCACAAACGCCGGGTGCCGGCTGTTCCTCTCCGCATATTCCAGCGCAAAACGACTCTTGCCGCTGCGCGCGCCGCCGCCGATCAGCACTACACCCACAAGCTGCTCCTTCGCGATCGCAACAGCCAGATGAAAAACGGCCCGCCGAGCAGGGCGGTGAGCACGCCGATCGGAATTTCTTCGGGCGCCATTGCCGTGCGCGCCAGCGTGTCGCACAACACCAAGAACCCTCCGCCGACGCAAAACGACGCCGGCACCAGCAGGCGATGGTCGGCGCCGACGGCCAGACGCAGCGCGTGCGGCACGATCAGGCCCAGGAAACCGATCGGCCCGGTGAGCGCCGTCACCGCCGCGGTGAGAAACGAGCCCAGCAGGAACGAGAAAAAAGTCAGCGAGGTCAGATTGACGCCGCGCGTCGCCGCCCATTCCTCGCCCACCGCCAGCAGATTCAGCTCGGGCGATTTCCACACCGCCAGCGCCAGCGCCGGCAGAATGCCCGCCGCCAGAATGCCCAGCGTGCCGTATTCGACCGAATCGATGCCGCCCATCAGCCAGCGCACGATCGCGAACGACTGCGTGAAGCCGGCCGAGTAGTGCAGGAACAAAATCACGGCCATGCACATCGCATTGATCGTCACGCCGGTCAGCAGCAACGTAAACGACGACATGCGGCGGCCCTCCGAAGCCATCGAGACCACCAGCACGATCGCCAGCGCCGCTCCGGCGAACGCCGCCAGCCACACTGCCGGGAACGCGCCCACGGTTTGCCATCCGAAGCAGATCGCGACGACCGCGCCGAGCGCCGCGCCGCTCGAGACACCCAGCGTGTAAGGCTCGGCCAGCGCATCGCGCAACAGCGCCTGGAACACCACGCCGGCCAACGCCAGCGCGCCGCCCGCCAGCGCCGCCAGAATCACGCGCGGCACCCGCGCATAGAACAGAATTTCCTTGTCGGGCGACTCGCCCGCCAGCGCCCGCGCCAGCGTCGCCTGGCTCGAACCCACCAGCGGCATCCAGGCCATCACAATGACCAGAAAAAGCAGCGATGCGCCGATGGTCAGCCAGAATTTCCTACGGCTTAGCATGGTTGTGGCGTTTTCCGAATCCTCCCGATCTTTCTTGATCCCCGGTTCCGTTGGGGCCGTTGTTTCTTCTTGGGCAGGCCGGAGCCCTGCCCCACGGAAATCAACGCGAGGTCTCCTTCGGCGCCTGGCAATAGTACACCCAGGGCCGGCCGGCGTGATCGGGCCGAATCTCGACATCCACTTCGAACACGTCGCGCAGCAACTCGATTCGCATCACTTCCGCCGGCGTTCCGTCCGCCGCCACGCGGCCTCGCGACAACACCACCATGCGATCGGCGTACGACGAAGCCAGGTTGAGATCGTGCGTCACCGCGACCACGGCCATGCCTTCGCGGGCTAGCTTGCGCAGTAGACTGTAGGTTTGAATCTGATGCTTCAGATCGAGGAACGTCGTCGGCTCGTCGAGCAACAGCACAGCCGGTTCCTGCGCCAGCGCTCCGGCCAACACGATGCGTTGCCGCTCGCCGCCGCTGAGCGCCTGGAACGGCCGTTGCGCGAATGGCGCCGCGTCGGTCAAGCGCATCGCACGCTGCACCGCCTCGCGGTCGGCCGGCGACTCGAACAAGCCGTTGCAATACGGCGTGCGGCCCATGAACACGACCTGTTCGCCGGTGAACGGAAACTCCAGGCGCACCATCTGCGGCACGAACGCCATCTGCCTGGCGAGCTCGGGCTTCTTCCACTCGGAAATCTCGCGCCCGCGAAACCGGCAGTGCCCCTGGTAGTGCGGCCGGAACCCCGACAGCACTGACATCAGCGTCGATTTGCCCGCGCCGTTGGGTCCGACGATCGCCGTCATCTCAGCGGCGCGAAACGCCAGCGAGACGCCTTCGAGGATCTGCGCCTCGCCCAGGCGCACGCCGACGCCGTCGAGTTGATAAACCTCGCTCAACGCGCCGCCTCCGGATGGATCATCCGCAGCAGCTCGGTCGCCACCTGCACCACACGCGGGCCGGGCACCACATAAATATCGTTCGCGACCGGATAAACGCGCCCGGCCGCGACCGCCGGCAGCAGCGGATACTGCCGCCATAGCTTGGCCACCGAGCGGCGGTGCTCTTCGGTGACGCGATCGGTGTCGGCCATGTCGCCCATGTCGATGATCACCTCGGGACGGCCGGCGTACAATTCTTCGAGGCCGATGCGCGGGTACGAGGCGACGGAGTCGCTGAACAGATTGCGTCCGCCGGCGATCTCGATCAGCTCGTTGAGGTAAGAGCCGCGCCCGGCCACCACCAGGTCACGAACCGCGCCCGGAGTGCGGCCGACGATGAACATCACCGAACGCCGTGGCAGCCCGGCCGCGCGCGAGCTTACACCGGCCAACTCGGATTGAATCTTCGCGATGCGCCGCTCGGCCGCCTCCGCAACTCCGCAGCGTTCGCCCAGCGTGCGCAGCGAGCGATAGACGCCCTCCAGGCTGTCGTTCCGCAAGTCGAGCACGGGCATGCCGACCTTCCGAATGCGCGCGCCCAGCCCGGCGTGTTCGCTGAGGATCACCACCAGATCGGGGCGCATCGCGAGCATCGCCTCGATATTGGGCTGCATGTAGCTGCCGATTTTCGGCTTCTCGCGAACCTCAGGCGGATAGTGGCAAAACGTCGTCACGCCCACTACGCGGTCGCCCAACCCCAGCGCATAAAGCATCTCCGTGATGCTCGGCGCGGCGGAGATGATGCGCTGCGGCGGCCTGGCGTTGGCTTGCTGTGTGGTGGCCGGCTGCTGCGACACAGCGGGCTTCTGGGCCATCGCCGCTGGCGGCGCGAGGGCGGCGAACCAAAGCAGCGGCAACACCAGACCGGCAAGCAAGGAGAACGAGCGCCGCCGCGAGCGTACGCGCACGAGCGCGCCCCAGCCGCGTTCTCGGCCGCTGGCAGCCGCCAGCCAGACGTCGATCGACAGCGCGCTCACCGCAGATACAACTCCTCGAAACGCGGCAGATCGACGTGCCGTTCGAACCAGTCGGCGAGCCGGTCGTAATGCTCGGCTTTCGCATCGCCGCGAATGGCGCGCGGGTCGAACGCCTTGCCGCGCCGCCGCGCCACCTCGGCCAGCAGGCCTTGCAACACCTCGGGCGCTTCGAGCGCGCCGTGCAGGTAGGTGCCCACGACGCCCGCGCCGCAAAAACCTTCCGGCTTGCCGTCGATCCAGGCGAAGCATCGCTTGCCGGCGGACTGCGCGTCGGCGGAGGCCACAGCGCCCACCGCTTTCCGTTCGGGCGCCGGCCGCGTATCGCCCATGTGAATCTCGTACGCCTGAAAGGCCGCGCCGCTGAGCGAGCACGTCGCATTCACAACGCGCGTCGTTTTCTCCGCACGCATCACCGTCTCGACCGGCAGCAGTCCGAGCCCCTCGGCCGAATCGCCGCCCGAACCGCCGCTACGAGGGGCAGCGCCACGCGATTCGCCGCCGTCCGAATCAAGCGGGCCCGAATCAACGCCGCCTGGATCCGCGACCCACCGCCCAAGCATCTGGTAGCCGCCGCAAATCCCCCACACCGACGCGCCGCGCGCGTGGCAGTCAAGAATCCAGCGATCGAGCCCCCGCTCACGGAGCCACAGCAAGTCGCCGATTGTGTTCTTGCTGCCGGGCAGAATGATGCAATCGGGCATTTCGGCGGGCGGTTCGCTGACGTACTCGGCATCGGGCAGCAGCCGGAAATCGGTAAAATTCGAAATGCGCGGCAGCCGCACGATCGCGACCCGCAAACCATGCCCGGGGCCGCGCCGCGCCGGGCAAACCGCCGGCGCCGTCCCCGACTCGCGGTCCTCGAGCGACACGATGTCCTCATCGTCGAGCCGGATGTCGTCCGCATAGGGAAACACGCCCAGGCAGGGCCGCCCGGCGAGTTGCTCGAGGGTCGCGCAGCCCTCGGCGAAGATCGCGCGGTCGCCTCGAAAGCGGTTGATCAAAAAACTCCGCAGCAGCTCTTTCTCGCAGGGCTCGAGCAGCGCGAAGGTGCCGGCGATCGAGGCGAACACGCCGCCGCGGTCAATATCGGCCACCAGCATCGCCGGGGCGCCCAGACGCACCGCCAGCGGCAGATTGACCAGATCGCGCGAGCGCAGGTTGATCTCCGAAGCGCTGCCGGCGCCTTCCATCACGATGAACTCGAACTCCGCCGCCAGCCGCTCGAACGCCGCCACGACCTGTCCAAGTAAGTATTCATAATGGGTATAGTAGTCGCGCGCGCTGAGCTGTTTCCAGACGCGTCCGTTGACGACGACCTGGCTGGCGTCGTGCGCCGTCGGCTTGAGCAGGATCGGGTTCATGTCGGCGCGCGGCTCGAGCCCGCAGGCTTCGGCCTGCGCCACCTGGGCGCGCCCGATCTCGCCGCCATCGACGCACGGAAACGAATTCAGCGACATGTTCTGCGCTTTGAACGGAGCGACGCGCACGCCGCGGCGGCGCAGCCAACGGCAGATTGCCGTCGCCGTCCAACTCTTACCGGCGTGGGACGACGTTCCCACGACCATCATGGCCTTGGCTTGCACGCGGTTCTCGGAACCGAACGATTGCGTGAAGGAAAGAGTGCAGGCGAGGGTAGGCGCGGAAGCGCATCAGCCGACGTTCACCTTCTCCTCGAAGCAGCGCCCGGCGTGCATCAGGCAGGTCTCCTGGCTCTCGGGTCGTCGCGGCGTCCGAGCCTTCCCCATTCCTGGGTGGCATCGAAGCGAACGCCGCTCACCGATTACAGTGGCGGGACCGCGCGGGATTCACACCCGCTTCCCTATTCTCTCCGCCGCAGCGGAGCACCTGATGCAAACGGCGGCCTGGTGAGCCGCCGCTGTAATGGCACGGTATCAGTTTCCCGGGCAGGTGGTCAAGCCGAGCGGAACGGGCGGGTGGGGCAAGGCAAGCCAGCCCCTGCAGAGTTAGGCCCGAACCTTCGCAAGCCAGGCCGGCCACCTGTGGCGTGAACCGCTTCTCTCTTCGCAATCATTCGTCATCCCGGGGGGCGGGGCAGGTGGGGAACTACGGTGTGAATGGCCAGTTCCCGCAAGTTGAAAACCCGCCATCGGCGGCGATCACCTGCCCGGTGATGTAATCCGACGCCGGCCCGCTCAGAAACACCGATAGCCCGGCGATATCCTGCGGCGTGCCCAGCCGTGGGTTCGGTTGCACGCTTTGCAGCCACGCCTTCATCTCCGGGGGCTGCCACATGGTTCGGTTGAGGTCGGTGAGAATGAACCCCGGCGCGATGCAGTTCACTTGAATGCCGTGCCGCGCCCACTCCGCCGCGGTCGTGCGGGTCAGTCCGGCCAGCGCGCTCTTTGTCATCGCGTAAATCGCGAGATACGGCAGGCCGAGCAGGGAAGTGAGGCTGCCGATGTGGACGATCTTGCCGCCCTTGCCGCGCGCGATCATCTGCGCGCCCACCTTCTGCGTCAGCCGCACGATGCCGTGAAGGTTGGTCTGCATGATCCGCTCGTATTCTTCCTGCGTATATTGCTCGAAGCGTTTGCGGATGTTGGTCCCGGCCACGTTGACGAGGATGTCGACATCGCCATGCGCCTCGGCCGCCGCGTCGATCGACGCTTCGCTGGTCACATCGAGGCGTAAGGTCTCGGCCTTTTGCCCGGCCTGGTTCAAAGCGGCGGCTGCGGTTTCCAAAGCTTCCTCGGAGCGCGCCGCGAGGACGGTATGCGCGCCGGCCGCAGCCGTTGCTTTGGCGATCGCCAGGCCGATGCCGCGGCTGGCTCCGGCGATCAACGCTTTCTTGCTGGAGAGGGAGAAAAGAGTGTCTAACGTCATAGCTTTTGGGGTTCAGCCGCCGAGGCTCGCCCCATGCTAGCAGAAGGAGTCGGCGGCGCCGCGGTTGACGTTCGCGAGGGCCCATCAACGCGAGGACCCGGCCGCACCTCGAAGCCGCGATTTGCCAGATTCGCCACTCAGAGCCACGGGCGCAAGCCCGCGCTGAGATACGTGACGGTGGTGCGGGCCGGGAGAGTCGTTTTGACAGGCCGGGCCGCGCAGCGCGGGCTCACGCCCGCGGCTCTGAGTGGCGACTTGTTGCGTCCCGCGGAATTCGAGGATGCCTGGGCCTACTCGACCGCGCCGCCGGCTTTTTCGGTCTGCGCCATCGTGATGTTGCCCAGGCTTTCGGCGTAGCTCAGCATGCCCTGGTAGAGGTGGTTGGCGACTTGCTGCCGGTAGGCGCTCGTTTTGAGCAGCTTTTCGGTGTGAGGATTGCTGATGAAACCAATCTCAGCGAGGATGGCGGGCATTTTCGCCCCGATCAGCACCATGAACGGCGCTTTGCGCACGCCGCGGTCGCGCAGGCCCTTGTTGTCGTCGGAGAGGCCTTCATACAACGCCGACTGCACGCGCGTGGCGAACTCGCGCGACTCGTCGATCTTTTCCTTCAGCGCGATCTTCGAAATCAGATCCCGCAACTCGTGCACCGGACGGTCCGACGCCGCGTTCTCGCGCGAGGCGACGGTCAGCGCCCAGGAGTCCGTCGTGAAGTTCAGGTAGTAGGTCTCGACGCCGCGCACGCTATGCGTCCGCGTCGAGTTGGCGTGAATCGAGATGAACAGGTCGGCCTGCTGCTTGTTGGCGATCCTGGTGCGCTCCTGGAGGCTGACGAAGTTGTCGTCGGGACGCGTGTAAATCACCTCGCTGCCCAAGCCTTCTTCAATCAGCTTACCCAGCCGCAGCGCGATGTCGAGCACCAGATCTTTCTCGCGCAAGCCGGAGGGGCCGCTGCTGCCGACGTCGTGCCCGCCGTGCCCGGCGTCGATCACCACGCGGTTCACTTTCAGCCCGAGCGCGCGAATCAGGTTCCGCTGGCCCCGCGCGTTGGCCGACGCGGGCTTGGGCGAAGGCAGACCGAGGTCGGGAGGCGGCTGCGGCGGTTCCGCCTTGGCCAGCTCAACCTTATCGGACTCGGCTTTCTTCGCATCCGATTTGCCGGCGTTCGTCTTTTCGGGTTCGCTGCTTTTCGGCGCCGCGGCGGCTGCCTGTTTCAGGGCGACTTTTCCTTGGGTCTCGGCCGGCTGCGATTTCTTGGCGTCCACCTCGGCCGCGGGCTTGGTGCGAACAGCCGCGCGCGGCGGCTCGACGGAGTGCGCCGGAGCCGTGGCCGCTGGCGCAGCCGTGCCGCGGTCAAGAACCCGCGCGAAGTTCGCCTCTGCCGTGCCGTTTGCAGCGATCGCCGGCGCGGCCTTGCCCGCCAGTTCGCTGCCGGCGGGCTGCAGCAGCTCCGGCGGTGTTGGCGCTTGCGCGTCGCTGGCCAGCAACGCCGGCTCATCGTGCCCGCGCACCTCGACTACCAGCCGCGGCGGGTTCGACAACCAGGCGACGCCGAAATACACCGAGCGCTCCAGGTCGAAGACGATGCGCGTGCTGCGGCGGCGGAATTGCGCGACGCGAATGCGCTTCAGGAAGCTGTCGCCAACCTCGAAGCTCGATTCCTGCTCGAGCTTCGAGCCCAGCTTGGTTTCCAGCAGATCGAAGAACAAACGCTTGGGATGCGGCAATTGGTCGTAGCCCACCTCGACGTGGTCGTCGAGCTCGATCACCACCCGCGTGTAGTCGGGGTTCGACCAGAAGTGCACGCCTTTGAGCACGCCGAGCCGGTCGCGCCGCTCGCTGGATTCCTTGCGGTCGACCACCGGCACGACCTGGCTGCGCGTCGACAGAATCGCCACGGTCTCTGAATCGAGCCCGTTGTCGGCCCGATCCGGCTCCTGCAGCGAGGCGGCGGCGCCGGCGGCCGGGTCGGGCGGCGCTTCGTCCGAGCTCATGGCGGCGAGCGTTACCGGCGCGTCATCCGGCGCGGGTTCCTTGGCGTCGTCCTTGGCCGGAGGCGAAGGCAGGTCGGCGGGCGAAATCCCTTTTTGAATCTCGTCGATCGCCTGGCGCGCGTTCGCCAGCAGTTTGCTGGAAGGATATTGGTGAATCAGAAACTCGTAGGCGGCGATCGATTTCTTGCGGTAGGGGTTGGGGCCGAAACGCTCGATCATCTCGCGGTAGAGTTGCGCCGCCTCATAGAGCGCGTCGTCGCAGTAAGAACTGGCAGGGCTGGTGCGGTGGACTTTCTGGAAGGCGTCGATGACCAGCAGGTACTGCTCTTCGCCCAACTCGGCGATGGGCACCGCGTTGAGGTCTTCCAGCAGCAGGTTGGCGTACTTATAGCGCTCCGCCGCCAGGTCACGAGCCGAACTCGCCGCTAACGCTGGTGGGACCAGCAGAGCGAGCAATAGACAAAATCCCGCCGCCGGGGCGAAGCGCCCCCGGCATTGCTGCCGAAATAAGGCCATAAGCCGGTTCTATTCCGTCTCGTAGCGGACAACCCCGGAAGCGTCTACCCGGCAGATAATGTGGGGCCGGGCCGGCTCCCCCGTCTTGTCCGGCTCTGCGCTAACTGCGCCAGATACGGAATCCACCGCCGAACCGTACAGACGGCGAACCTTGCTGACATAATCGAGCGTCTCGCGGTAAGGGGGAACATCCCCATATCGATCGACAGCCCCCTCGCCGGCGTTATAGGCGGCCAGGGTCAGCGCAGGATCGCCGTTGTAGCGGTCCAACAGATGGCGGAGGTATAGCACACCTCCTCGAACATTTTCGGCGGGATCAAAAATGTTCCGCACTCCAAAGCGGTCGGCGGTTCCCGGCATCAACTGCATCAACCCCATCGCGCCCTTGGAAGAAACCGCGAAAGGATCGTAGCCGCTTTCCTGCCGGATGACCGCTTGGACCAACTTTGGGTCCACGTCGTGCCGGCGCGCCGCCTGCTCGACCAAAGCCTGAATCTGCACCCGGCTGGTAGGCCGGGACATACCCTGGACAACCTCTGGCTTTGAGCCGATCGGTGTGGCGCGCCGCGAAGTCTCGGAGGATACCTTAACCCGGGTAGCAACTCGAACCAGCCGCCCGGTCTCGGCGTCCTCGCGAACCTCGTAGCGCCGCACTATGTGCGGTTTCGGAGCGGAGGCCGTATCGCCGCTTGGACTACGGGATTGCAATTCCCCAGCGCCAGCAGTAGCCGTTAAGACCACCCCAACCACCAGGGAGGGAACGACCCTCACTCCGAATCTCAACCAAAACAATATCACAGCGTCTGTTTCTGTGGCAACGGCTTTTCGTAGAGAATCCAGTAAGTTATCGGCGGTCGACCGCCTCGCGGGCCGTTGCAACGGCCGAAATAGCACCGCCGGACCGGGTCCAGAGCCGTTAGCGAGGCCCGGCCACAGCACCGTCGGGGATCGTACAAATTGCCTGTCGACCCTGTCTTGCCTCACCAACAGGCCCAGATTGGTTCCCCGGGCCGGGTTTTCGTCGACGGGACAGATAGCCTTCGATAGTCTGACGCGCGAACAAGCCGTTTGGACGAACCCCAAGCCCCATTTCGTTACCCGGCCAGGGTATTTTTCGACTCATCGGCCAACCAATCCTCCGGCGAGCGGCCCAGCCACTAGCGTGGCCGGCCTCAACCGTGGCGCTGGCCTCCGGCCGGCGGCGTCGACCTGAGGTCGACGTTCTGCCAAGGCCCACCCAAATTCTGTCATGGCCAGGCCAAAGCTCGTGGCCCGGGTCCAAAGGTAGAGACAGGCGCTCCCGCCTGCCGGCCGCCGAGAAGCGACGGCCCAACGCCGGTCGAGCCCGACGCGGCATGTCGTGCGCCGTCACCTCCAGCCACCGCTCCGGCCACCCCACTTCCACCGCCCCGTCCAGCAAACGTCGACCTCAGGTCGACGCCGCCGGCCGGAGGCCCGTGCCACAGTCCTGACGATCCAAGAAACTGCCGGCGCCGAAGCCCTTCTGCCGGGTCCCGGGCTTATCGCGGCTGCGAAACCGGCAGGGTTCCTCTATCCTATCCATTGGCGCGCACTTGTCGGCCGCCCCCGTTGGCGGCGCCGGAACCGCCTTCCGGCGAACAAGTTCCCGTCACCACGTAGCCGCCACGTATTACCGGAACTATTGCGCCAAGATGATGTATTACGGCAAGACCAGAATCATTCTCTGTCACGACGAACACGACCTCGGCGAACGCGCCGCCTTGACCGTCGCCGCCAAGATCCGCGAGTTGTTGGCCGAGCGCGACGAAATCCGCATGATTTTCGCCGCCGGCGAGAGCCAAAATACCTTCCTTCCCGCCTTGAGCCGTCAGCCCGACCTCGACTGGGGCCGCATCGTCTGCTTCAATATGGACGACTTCTGGGACCCGCGGATGCCCGAGCAGTTCACCTGCGGCTACCAGACGCGCACACAGCTCTACGAGCAGGTGCGCCCCAAGCGGGTGCATTTAGTGCGATTCAACGCGCCCGATGCCGGCGAAGAGGCACGCCGTTTTGCCGGGTTGCTGGCCGCCGCCGGTCCGATCGACATCCTCTGCCAGGGGATCGGCACCAGCGGCCACCTGGCGCTCAACGAGCCCGGCGCCACCGATTTCAACGACCCCGAAACGGTGCGGGTAGTCGAATTGGCGGAGCAATCCAAGCGGCAGCTCCGCGCCGACCCCAACTTTCAGGGCCTGGGGTACATTCCCGAGAAGGGAATTACGATGACCATCCCAGCGATGCTCGCCGCAACGCACCGTTTCACGATGGTGCCGCTCGGGCTGAAGCGCTCCATCCTGAGCCGGATGGCGGCCTGCGACGGCCCCACCACCGAGCTGCCTGCGACTATTCTTCACTGCACGCCCGGGTTGCTTTTTGTCGACCGCAATTCCTGTCCGCCGAATCTGCTGGGCGAGGAAACGCCGGTGGCCCAGGGCGTCTGAACGAACGGCCGCCCCAAACCTCCGCCCGCCGCGATGACGCCCGACGACATCGACCGGCTCCGGAGCGAGGGCCTTTCCGGCCAGGCGATCCGCGACGCGGCGCAGGCCGTCGCCTACTTCAACTCCATCAACTGCGCCGCCGACGGCTTGGGGGTCGGCCCCGAAACCTGGATACGAGAAAAATGGGCTGCTGTCGCCCTCTGAAACCACCACTTGAACAGTTCGGGTCAATCCCAGCGACGGCAACAAGGTCCGCTGCACGGTTCGTGGGCGTCTCAGACTCCTATCGTAAGAAAAAGGCTAGCAATCAATCCTAGAAGAGATAAAAACTCTTGCTTAGCTAAACCAATTCAGTGTAGACTTGTGCCCATAAAACTCCAAGGAATATACGCCGTGGAAGGCCTCGGGCCAAAATCAGGAGTAGATAATCTGGGTCGTGTGTCTGTAACTTCTCTTACAGATCGGAAAACTCCTGGTTGGCCGTGCAGTGCCTTGTCGGAATTCCTCTATCCCAGCGATTCAAAACGAAGAGTAGAATCCATGAAACGCAGGTCTGCCTTTGCGGTAGTCGGCGTGGCGGTCGTTCTTCTCTTGCTCGGTGTCGCTGCTCCTGCCGCGGCGTCTACGATTACGCTGGGCGATCCCATTGTTCTGAACGCTTTGCTCGACAGCGGCTCGATTACGGTGGGCGACAAGCTGTTTGACCAGTTCAGCTACTCGGCCACCGGAGACATGCCCGCTGCGAGCGGGGTCAATGTCATTGCTATTCAGGATGACGACGGCAACTACGGCCTTCGCTTCCAGGGTGGCTTTGTCGACACTTTCGGCGACGGTCCATCCGACGCCTTGATTGCGTTTCGCGTCTCGGTGCTCGATCCGATGTATCTCATCTCGGACGTGCATCTGGCGGGGAACCCGGACGTGCTTGGGCCTCCCGGCAACGAATCCGGACTGATCGGACTGACGGAGACCTTCCTGACCGACGATCTCGCCGAACTGTCGATCTATAACCTCGAACCCGTCGGCGGCACGCAATTGCTGGACTGGGTTGTTCTGACGCAGCCGCTGCAGTCGCTTCACGTGCAGAAGAACATCATCGCCTACGCCGACGACGAAAGCAGCGTTCCCACTTTGTCTTTCGTCGACCAGACGTTCTCCCAAGTGGCCGCCGTGCCGGAGCCTTCGACGATCAGTTTGTTGACACTGGGGATCGGCCTGGTCTGGGCGTTACGCCGCAGACTGGCGCACGACGCCTGACGCCGCACGTTGGACCTGTTATCTCGAACTGCCGCACGGCTCGCGGTTGCTGGAAATCCCTCCCATAAAATCCCACCTGTAGAAACTCGAAAAGAATAGACTGTCTGCCTGAAAAGGCAGAAGAAAAGTATGAGTGCGCTCAACGCAACCTCATAGCGGATAACATAACTCTGCGTAACCTGCGTGGGCGGGCTGTGTTGCTGTTTCTAACAAGATGAAAGACGGTTGCATTGTAGGCCACAAAATCATTGAAATACTAAAGCAACTCTCTTATGATTGTCCTCCCCCAAGGACAAAACCAGAATGTCTCAATATGAATTCCCGTTTCAAGTGCTCCTGAGCGCTTGCCTGGCGGTCCCCGGCGACGTGACCGGCGTGACGCTGCGGCTCGCGTATGGATCCCGTCTTGGGGTCAATCTACAATCCTGTCTCGACCGATTCGCTGACCCTTGCCGGTTTCGCCTCTGCCTTCGCGGGGGGCCGCCCGGCGACCTGAGGTCGACGTAGCTGGGAAGTTCGCGCCGAGCGTTCTCGCCCTTTTGCCTTTTCCCCTTTGCCTTTTGCCTTCTCGCTTGTCTTCCTCTTCTCCTCCTAGCCCTGCGCCCCCCCGTTTTCTCCCGCGCCTGCCCCCTCACCCTGCCTCGGCGCCTTCTCCCGCGGCAGCGTGCCGCCTCGGCCCGCAGGCTCCCGCCTGAGGCTCTGTTTTTTGTGGTCCGGCTTGGGCGGCGAACGGTATGTCCAGCTTGGGCGGCAGCCAAGAGCGCTGGCCTCTATACCTGGCCGTATATCTGGCCGCCTCGCCGGACCGTCCCTGTTAGCGTTCACATCCTCCTGACCTTTCCGTTAGAATGGCGGGAACTCTGGCACCGTCCCCGACGACGGTCGAAAGGAAGCCTCATGAACCTCACCCGCTCGCTGGCCGCCGCCGCGCTCGCCGCCACGCTGGCCTCGCTGCTGCTTTCCTGCAGCGCGCCGCCGCCGCCCGCCGCCAGTCAAACAGCGGACCCGACCGCTGCCGCCCTCAAGAAGTTCGACGAAAACAAGTTCGGCATGTTTATCCATTGGGGCCTCTACGCCATCCCGGCCGGCGAGTGGAAAGGCCAACCCATCCGCGGCATCGGCGAATGGATCATGTTCCGCGCCAAGATCCCGGTCGAGGAATACGCGCAACTGGCGACCCGGTTCAACCCGGTGAAGTTTAACGCCGACGAGTGGGCGCAGCTCGCCAAAGACGCCGGTATGCGCTACCTGGTCATCACCTCCAAGCATCACGACGGCTTTGCGATGTTCGGCTCCAAGGCTTCCCCCTACAACATCGTCGACGCGACGCCGTTCGGCCGCGACCCGATGAAGGAGCTTTCCGCCGCCTGCGCCAGCCGCGGCATCGGCTTCGGCTTCTACTACTCGCAGGACCAGGACTGGCACGAGCCCAACGGCCGCGGCAACAACTGGGACTTCCCCGAAGACCGCAAGCCCGACGTCTATCTCAACAACAAGGTTATCCCGCAGGTCAAAGAGATTCTCACCGGCTACGGCCCGCTGGCGCTGATCTGGTTCGACACGCCCGGCATGCTTTCCGAGCAGCAGGTCACCGAACTGCGCGACCTGGTGAAGTCCGAGCAGCCTTCCTGCCTGCTCAACAGCCGCATCGGCCACGGCCAGGGCGACTACATGCAGACCGGCGACAACGCCATCCCGATTCAGGTGTACTCGAAAACGAAATGGGAAGTGCCGGCGACGCTCAACGACACCTGGGGTTTCAAGAAGAACGACCACAACTGGAAGGACGCCGGCGACCTGATCGGCAAGCTCGCCGACATCGTCAGCAAAGGCGGCAACTACCTGCTCAACGTCGGCCCCACCGCCGAAGGCGTGATTCCCGAAGCGAGTCAGCAGATCCTGCGCACGATCGGTAAATGGATCGACGTCAACGGCGAATCGATCTACGGCACCTCGCCCAGCCCGTTCTACTTCCCCGATATCACCTGGCGCGCGACCGTGAAGCCCGGCAAGGTTTATCTGCACATTCTCAACTGGCCCGGCACGAGTTTCCGGTTCGAAGGCCTGGAGAGCGAAGTCACAGCCGCCCATTTCCTCGCCAACGGCAACGAAGTTCCGTTCCGGCGCGACGGCGCGGCGCTCGAATTCACGTTGCCCGCCGAGCCGGTCGATCCCTACGACACCGTGCTGGCGCTCGACATCGCCGACACGGCGCCGCGCGTCGCCGCCGGCTACGCGCACGACCAGTTGCCCGAGCGCCTCGACCTCTATGCCTGGAACGCCCGCTTCCGCGGCGAAGAGCTGCGCTACGACAAGCCGACCAAGAGCGTCACCCACTTCAACAAGGCCGACACGTTTCAGAACGAGCTGTGGTGGTACAACTACGAGGCGCTCAACGGCGACTACGCGGTCGAGCTCACCTACGCCTGCGATAACCCGATTGCCGGAAGCGCCTTTCACGTGGAGGTGGCGCAGGGGAACCAAGGCGGCGGCAGCCGTCTCGAAGGCCGCGTCGAAGGCACCGGCGGAAAGTTCGTGACCAAGCCCGTGCAGGGCACGATTCACATCGGCCCCGAAGATCAGCAACTGCGCTTTGGGTTGACCGGCGACGACAAGTCGGCCGGAATACGCGTGGAGAAGATCACGCTGATCCGCCAGGCTGCCAGACCGCCGGGCGACTAAGCAGTAGCCGGGCGGCCTCAGAAGTGGCGCAGCCTACCTGTGGCGCGGGCCTCCGGCCGGCGGCGTCGGCGTGCACGCCGACGTTCTTCCCCGCCGCCTGGCCTGGGCTTTCAGGTCGCCGCAGAGGACAGATCGCGAAGCACCGAGCGCGAAGCACAGACAGGATTGTCTGTGCTACGTCGAGGGTCAGACTCCAGAACGTCGACCTTCAGGTCGACGCCGCCAGCCGGAGGCCCGCTCCACGTTTCGGCCTGCGCCACCTTCTGCGGCCAGCCGCCGCGCCCACCACCCGGCCCTCCGCTTGCCGCCGTGATCGATCCCCAAAACCGCTGCCCGCGGGTAAGCCTGCCGCCGGTTTGCGCCGATAAACCGGCAGAGGGCAGGGTGATTGCGGCGGACGGGCCAGCGCTCCGCGGCGGTCTCGCGACGGTCCCTAGGGCCCCGCAAGATCCGCAAAACCAACACCTTGGGGCACTTGTTCGCCCTTGGGTGCAAGGCGATAAGCCAAAACCCCGGAGCGACTTAGGTGAACCCCCGATTCACCGTTTGCGGCGCCAGGTATCACTATGAGCGAGAGACCAAGATGATAGGCCGATCTCTGCCCCCCACCCCTGTCCGTATATTTGCGCTGGCCGTGTTGCTGTCGGCCGCGTTGGTGGCGCCTTGTCGCGTCGCGGCCCAGACGATGCTGACGAACGCCAGCCCGCTCTACGTCCAGCTGCCGATCATTCCCAATGTCGACAGCCGCGAGGCGCGGCTGGTCAGCTTTGGGAAGAGCTATGGCATCTATGTGCCGGCCGGCGCGCGCAGCCTGACGATTCGCTTCGACACCGAGCCGGGCGCCGAGATCGAGATGCTGATCGATGTCGGCGTGCCGCCCGGAACGCGCGGCATCGGCAATCGGGTGGCGACGTTCCGCACGGACGTCAATCCGCTGGGGTTTGCCGAGATCACCATCGATGAGTTCACGCATCCCGATCTGGTTCCCGGCACCTACTTCGTCGGCTTCTTCGTCGAAAAACCCCTGGTGCAATACACCGGGTCGATCATTGCCACGGTGGACGGCGGCGCCGTCGATGGCTTGTTCCCGCTGCAGGAATCGCGCTTCGACGACGACCTCGACGGCTGGACGCGCAACGACACCGCCAGCACGATTCCCGGCACCAACGTCGGCCACCCCAGCGCCTCGATCACCTACGACGCCGAGGACGGCCATCCGGGCGGCCATGCGCGTATTCGCGCCGGTTCGGCGTCGGCCGAAAACTGGTTCGTCGCCCCCGAGAAGTTCAACGTCGATCTGCTGGCACTCACCGAGCCGCGTATCGACTTCGACCTGGCCCGCTTCACCGGGCGCACCGATTCGACCGAATCGATCGAGGTGCGCGTGTTCAGCGCCAATGGCGGCTACCGCTATAAAGGGCGCATCGGTCCCAGCATCACCGAGGGCTGGATTCACGTTTCGGTGCCCATCCGCACCGATTTCTGGACTAAGTTCGCCGGAGACGACCTCTATACGACGGTCTTCAGCGAGGTGAAGCGCATCGAGGTCCGCGCCAACTATACGGATTCGAGTGGCACGACGGGACTCGACAATTTCAAGATCGTGGCCCGCGGCACGCCGCCGGCCAAACCCGTCTTACCCTACATCACGAGTTTTTCCGCCGGCATCGACCGCTGGACGCGCAACACCGCCAACCCGGACGCGCTGCCCGGCGCGAGCACGGGCGACGCGAATTCGGTGCTGGTGTGGGTCGAGACCGAGGGTAACCCCGGCGGGTTCATTCGCCTGGCCGATAATGGCGGCCCCGCGCTGGACGCTTTCGTCGCGCCGTTCGACTACCGCGGCGACTACAGCGGGCTCGACAACCCACGCTTCGAGTTCGACTACCGCCACCGCTCGCTGGGCGGCGCCACGCGCCCCGTGCAGGTGCGCATCATCGGCGAGGATGGCACCATCTACGTCTGGACCGGCGCGATTCCGGTCGACATCTGGGGCCATCAGGAAGCGCCCTTGAAGGCGGAAAGCTGGGTGCTCGAATCGGGCGAAGCGACCTTTGACGCCGTCATCGCCAACATCGTGCGCATCGAGATCAGCGCCGACCAGGCCGATGGCCCCGACTGGAACCAACTCGACAATTTTGCCGTGCGCACCGACGATTCGCCGCCGCTGCTGCCGTCGCTGACGGCGAACCCCCCGGCGCTGAGCTTTGGGGGGCTGGCCACCGCGCCCAACCCGCCCGAGCAGACCATCCAGGTCACCTCGAGCGGCGACGCTCTGCAATGGGAAGCGGTGGTCGAGGGCGACTTGGCCGGCCGCATTACGTTGTCGGAAAGCAGCGGCGAAACGCCCTCCGAAATTACCGCGCAGGTGGATACGCTCGACCTCGCCGCCGGTGAATATACGTCAACAATTACCTTCACCGCGCCGGGCACCACCGTCGAGCCCAGTGTCGTCGAAGTTTCGTTGAACCTGGGCACGCAGCCGGCTCCGACGCCGGTGATTTCCGCCGGCGGCATCGTCAATGCCGGCAGCAACGAAGCCACACTGGCGCCGGGCGCGCTGGGCACTATTTACGGCACCAGCCTGGGCGGCCCCGAAGCGGGTGAAGTGACTTCCTACGAAGGCCGCACCTCCGACCGGCTGCCGACCAGCGTCGGCGGCATTCATGTGCGCGTGCTTTCGTTCTCGGGCGTGCTGATCGGTGAGGCGCCGCTGATCTACGTCAGCGACAAGCAGATCAATTTTCAGATGCCGTTCGAAGCCGCCGGGCAAACCAACGTGCAGATCGTGGTCGACAACAACGGCGCCCGCAGCGCGCCGCAGATCGTGCAGATCCGCTCGTCGGCGCCGGGCCTGTTCACCATGGCGGGCAACCGCGCCCTGGTCGTCAATCAGGACGGCGTGCTCAACAGCTCGACCCACGCCGGCACGCGCCACCAGGTGATGACGATCTATCTCACCGGCCAGGGGCACACCGCGCCCGACTGGCCGACCGGCCGCGCCGCCGCCGCCAATCCCCTGATCTACGCGCCCGAACCGGCCCGCGTGCTGATCGGCGGCGTCGAAGCCGACATCGTTTTTTTGGGCCTGGCCCCCGGCCTGGTCGGAGTGACGCAACTCAACGTAGCCCCGGTCTGGGGGACCCCGCTCGGCGATCAACCCCTGGTCGTCGAAATCGGCGGCGTCGCCAGCAACACCGCGGTGGTTACCATTCGCTAGCCTCGCGTGCGGTCGGGCCAGGAACGTCCGCCGCAGGCGGACGCAGCCGGCCGGAGGCCCGCGCCACAACCAGCGGGAGGCCGGCGCCACGACCGGCCGAGGCCCGCGCCACGAGCGCGCGCGAGACCGGCTTGCCAAACGGACCCCCCACCCGCGGGGTCAGCTCCCCAGCTCATTCTGGAGCGCTCGGCTACCCACCCCTCCCCCGCTGGACCGCCAGCCCCTGGCTGTGCAATCCTATTTTCTTGTCGCCCGTCGTGACTTTCACTCTCCTTGTAACTTCGTCGAAATCGTGCAAATTGCCATTGTAGGAACGGGGCACGTCGGTCTCGTCGTCGGTTTGTGTTTCGCCGAGATCGGCCATCAGGTCGTCTGCGTCGACAACGACGAGAGCAAGATCCAAGCCCTGCGGGACGGCCGCTGTCCCTTTTTCGAACCTCATCTCGAAGCCCTGTTGCGGCGGGCGCTCGCGGAGCGGACCGTGGTCTTCACCGCGTCGCTCGACGAGGCGGTCAACCGCGCCGAGGCGATCTTCCTGTGCCTGGGCACGCCGCCGCTGCCCAACGGCGACGCCGACCTCTCCTCGGTCGAGCGCGTCACGCGGCAGATCGCCACGATGACCGACTCCTATCACCTGATCGTCGAAAAAAGCACGGTCCCGGTGCTCACCGGCGAGCGTATTGAAAAGACCATGAGCATCTACCGCCGCGAGCGCGACGGGAACTTCGACGTGGCCTCGAACCCGGAGTTTCTGGCCGAGGGCTCGGCGGTGATGGATTTTCTGTGCCCCGACCGCATCGTGATCGGCGTCGAGAGCGGCCGGGCGCGCGATATGCTCGAGCAGATCTACGCTCCGATCGTGCAACAGGATTTCCCCTGGCGGCTCGAGGCCGAGCGGCGCTCGGGCCCCGGCGACGTCGCCATGGTGGTCACCAACCGCAACAGCGCGGAGCTGATCAAGCACGCTTCCAACTGCTTCCTGGCGATGAAGATTTCCTACATCAACGCCGTCGCCAACCTGTGCGATCAGGTGGGGGCCGACATCGATCGCGTCGCCGAAGGCATGGGTCTCGACCATCGCATCGGCCCGCATTTTCTGCGTGCCGGCATTGGTTTCGGCGGGTTCTGCTTCCCCAAGGATCTGCAGGCGTTCATTCGCATCGCCGAGAACCGCGGCTGCGATTTCCGCCTGCTGCGCGAAGTGGAAAACGTCAACGCCTCGCGGACCGAGACGTTTCTGCAGAAGCTCAAGAGTGAGGTCTGGGTTCTCAAGGACAAAAACATCGCGGCCTGGGGGCTTTCGTTCAAGGCGAATACCGACGATATGCGGTTTTCGCCGGCGCTGGATGTGATCTCGCGGCTAGCCGTCGACGAGCGGGCGCGAGTGCAGGCCTACGACCCGGAGGCGACCGCCGAGGCGCGGCGCGAGCGGCCCGATCTCGAACGCGACTATGGCCTGCGCTATTGCGAGTCGGCGCTGGAGGCGGCGCGCGGCGCCGATGCGCTGCTGATCCTCACCGACTGGCCCGAATTCCGCGAGGTCGATCTCGACCAGTTGCGCCAGGCGATGGCGCGAGCGTTCATTCTCGACGGCCGGAATCTGATGAACGCCGAAAAAGCCCGGGCGGCCGGCTTTGAGTATTTGTCGATGGGCAGGCCCTGAGGCTGGAGTGAAACGTATGCGCCGGGGTATTGGCCTTGCGGCGTTGATTGCGCCCTCAGAGCCGCCGCGCCACTCAGAGCCGCAAGCGTGAGCTTGCGCTGAGAAGCCCGCGCTCGCGCCGAGGCAGGACGATCGCCCCAGCCGCGGGGACCCCAGGCAGTTGAGCGCGGGCTGACGTCCGCGGCTCTGAGTGGGTAATCGGCTGACTCGCGTTAGCTGGGCTGCGTCGCGCTGCCTGGGCCGAGTTGCAATCGGGTGACTCGCGTCACCGGCTGCGGCCGCGGCATCGGAACTCATGGAACTTGCTCCCGCCACCACCGACGAACTCCGTGAAGCGCTTCGCGAGGCCGCCGCCTCGGCCCACACGATCGAGCTGGGCGGCAATTTCAGCAAACGCACGATGGGCGGCGAAGTCGCGCCCGCCAACGTCGTGGTTTCGACGCGCTCGCTCCACCGCGTACTCTGCTACGAGCCCAAAGACCTCACCATCAGCGTCGAAGCCGGCATGAAGTTTCGCGATCTCTCCGCCGCGCTGGCGGCCAACGGCCAGATGCTGCCGCTCGATCCGCCGTTTTTCGAGGAAGCGACGGTGGGCGGCGTTGTCGCCACCAATTGCAGCGGTCCGCGGCGGCGCCGCTATGGCACCGCGCGCGACATGGTCATCGGGATGAAGTTCTGCACGCTGGCCGGCAAGGAGGTTCAGTCGGGCGGCATGGTGGTCAAGAACGTCACCGGGCTCGACATGGCCAAGCTGCTGATCGGCTCTTTCGGCACCCTGGCCTGCATCGCCAGCGTCAACTTCAAGGTGTTTCCGTTTCCCGAACAGGTGGGCACGTTCGGTTTGTTTTCCGATTCGCTGGAAGCGTTGGTGGGCCTGCGGCACGATCTGGTCGGCAGCATGTTGCAGCCGCTGGCGGTCGATCTGCTCAACGTCGAGGCGGCTCAGCAACTGGGCATGGACCTGCCGGCGCGCTATGGGCTGTTCGCCGAGATGGGCGGCAACCGGGACTTGATGGAGCGCTACCAGAGCGAGTTCGAGAAACGGGCCCCCGAGGGCGGCGGCGTCAGTCTGACGAGCCTGAGCAGCGAAGCCGGCTTGTCGCTGTGGCGCTCGATTCGCGAACTGACGCCGGCGGTATTGCGCGCGCAGCCGGAGGCGGTGGTGCTGCGGATTTCCGGTTTGCCGGCAGCGCTCGGCCAGATCGTGCGCGCGGCGGGCGAGCGTGCGCTGCTGATCCGCGCCGGCAACGCGGTGGGCTATGTCTATTGCACGGGACTCGAAGACGCCGGCCGATGCCTGGCCGAAGCGCGCGGCCTGGGGCTCACCGCCGTAGTCGAGCACGCCCCACGCGGCCCCCGCAACGGAATCGAATCCTGGGCCGACCCGGGTCCCGAGATCGAGATCATGCGCCTGATCAAGCAGCGCTTCGACCCGAGCCTGCTGCTCAACCAAGGCCGGATGTTCGGCCGCCTGTAGGCGCTACACACCGAAAAAGGAACCGACCCAAGGTCGCGGCGAATCTGCCGCTTCGCGGCGGCCCGCGGGCTGACGCCTGCGGCTCTGTTCCCCGGCTTCGTCTGCTTGCGGCAGTTCGACGCGCAGTTTTCTTTGCTAGGGAATACCTCGCCGCGACCGCAACGCTCGCCAGGGCCCCTGCCGCCTGCTGACCCACGGCCCTTTGGGCAGGCCGGAGGCCTGCCCCACTTAGCGCCCGAAGATTACTTTTTCTTTGCGGAACAGGCGTGTCGTCAGGTAGACGAACCCCAGGCTTACGCCAAAGGCTGAAATCGCCGCTAGCGCGAACGGCAGCATGCCGGGGTTCTTGCCTCCCAGCACGTCGCCCAGCAGCAGGTGCTGGCCCAACAAAGGTATCGGCGCCAGCCACCATTGGTTGGTGACGGGGTAGACGATCAGCAGAAATCCCGGCAGCATCGGCAGCATGATCAGCATGCCCAGATAGCTCTGCGCTTCCTTGAACGAGCGCGCAAAGCTTGCCACGAATACTTGCATGCCGCTCGACAGGAACGCGATCGGCAGCCCGGCGGCGATCGCTCCCAGGATCGCTTCGCGGCCGAAATGAAAGCGGATGCCCAGTTCCTGCAACGGCATGCTCGCCAGCACGCCCGCACAGAACAGCGTGGTCAGGATCATCGTCAGGCTGGCGAACACCACGGCCGCCAGCCACTTGCCGCCGACGAACGCCTCGCGCGCCACGGGATTGATCAGCAGCGACTCCAGCGAGCCGCGCTCGCGCTCGCCGGCCGTCGAATCGGTGGCCACCTGCATGCCGCCCACAAACGCTGCGATCACGATAAACAGCGGCACGAAGGCCAGCGCCCGCGCCGCGCGTTGTTGCGCGCTGGAGACCTCGATATCTTCGATCCGGATCGGCGCCGCGACCGCGGGGCTGATGCCGCGCGCGATCAGCCGCAGCGAAGCAATCTGCACGCCATAACGCTGCAGCAAACGCCGCACGCGTTCCACCTTCGGCCGGGCGCTGTCGCGCGAGCCGTCGGCGACCAACTGGATCTTGGCGCCTCGCGCCTCGGCAAACTGCTTGTTGAACTCCTCGGAAATCACTACGACGACGTTTTGCTGCTGCTTGCGGACGGCTTGTTCGGCGTCCTCGGGGCCCTCGGTGATGGTGACCCCTTCCTGCTGCCCGAGCCAGCTCACCAGGGCCGGGGCGTGCTGCGCTCCGACGATCGGGATCTCGATATCGCGCGCGCTGGCATGCCGCGCAGCCATCCGATTGAACATGAAGCCCACTAATAAGGGCCCGAAGCAGATCGAGAAAACCACCGAGTAAAGCGCGCGGCGGTCGCGGACGCCGTCGACGACCTCCTTGCGAAATACGACACCAAGCCGGCGCAGGTTCATGATGGCTCCCGTTCGAGACCGCTGAGCTGGACGAAGGCTTCTTCGAGGTCCTGCTGGCCGGTTTGCGCGCGCAGATCGTCGGGAGTCCCGTGGGCGACGACGCTGCCTTTGGCGATGATCACGATGCGGTCACACAACGCGGCGACCTCTTGCATGACGTGGCTGGAAAACACGACGCAACGGCCTTCGGCGCGCAGCCGGCGAATGATTTCGCGCACCGCCCGCGTGCTCATCACGTCGAGGCCGTTGGTGGGCTCGTCGAGCAGTACGTTCTGGGGTTCGTGGACCAGCATGCGCGCCAGGGCGACCTTGACACGCTCGCCATGCGAAAAACCCTGCGTGCGGCGCGTCTCGATGGATCGCATGTCGAGCGATTCGATCAACTGCTCGATACGCCGCGCCAGCAGGGCCTCGTCGAGGCCTTGCAGGCGGCCGAAATATTCGAGGTGCTCGCGGGCGGTCAGCCGCGGATACAGGCCCTGGGTATCGGGCAGCACGCCGAGGCGCGCCTGGGCGGCGATCGGATCGGCCGTCACGTCGAGCTGGTCGACGAGGATGCGGCCTTGGTCGGCTCTCATCAAGCCGTACACCATGCGCAGCGTCGTGGTTTTGCCGGCGCCGTTGGGCCCCAGCAGCCCGGTGACCTTGCCGTCAGGCGCCTCGAACGACACGCCGTCCACGGCGACGACGTTTCCAAAGCGCTTGCGCAAGTGCTCGACTTGGATCATGGTGTGTTGTTCGACGGCGCTGTGTCACTGGGCGGCGCTGTGTGGTCGTCCGGCTCGCCGTCGTTGTCTTTCCCCGTGTCGTCGTTCTGTGCCTTTTCGCTGAGCGGCCCGGTGTTGCTCACAAAAAACGGCGGGCGCCTGATTTGCCCAACGCAGGTCGTATCGAGATTCGCGGCGCTGCCGTCGTCGAGGAAACGTTGCACCAGCCGCGGAACACAGCCCTGCCCCATTGCGCCGTGCCCGGTGCCGGGAACGACAAGGTGTGTGGCGTTGGAAAGCTGTTGGGCGACATGCTCGCCCCAGTGCGGCGGCGTGATCGGATCGAGCTGCCCCGAAAGGATCAGCACCGGCGCATCCGACTTCACCGGCTCGTAGTAGCCGGGCGAGATGTCGCCGCGCGGCCAGAATGCGCAGGGCTTGAGGCGGTTCTTGAACATGTCGCCGAGAAAATCGTCGCTCGCCAGGCGCTCGCGGTCCTGCTCGGTGACGCGCGGCACATCCTCGCTGCAGATGACCGAGAGAAACATGCCGTTGCTCATCAGGTCGGCGGCCTCTTCGCCGGCGAAGGCCATCGCCACCATCGGCTGGAAGTCGTTCTGCTCGGCGCGCTCGATCAGCAGCGGCAGCAGCGAACTGGCCCACGGCGAGTAGAGCGCCCCGAACAGCACGCCGGCCACCAGTTCGCGGTGGATATCGACTTCGGCCCACTCGCCGGTGCGGGGATTTTGCAGGCGCACGTGGGCGGGGTGCTTTTCGAGCCGGTCCAAAAGCTGCCGCACTCCCTGGCGCAGGCCGGGAAAACGCTCGTTGCAAGTCTTGTCGGCTTCGCAGTCGGCCAGCAGCAGATCGAGCGCGCGGCGGCCGTCGGCGGGCGCCGAGACGGGCAGCGTCATGTCGGGCGGCGCAACGCCGTCGAGAATGACCGTGCGCACGTGCTGGGGATGGCGGCGGAGATACACCAAGCCGGCGCGCGTACCATAAGAGCCGCCATAAAGGTTGATCTTGCCATAGCCCAGGTAAGCCCGCACATCGTCGAGGTCGTCCATCGCTATCGGCGTGGTATACAGGCTCGCGTCGGCGTCGTATCCCGCCAGGCAGGCCTTGAATTCATCGACGGGATAGGCGTCAACCTGGGCGAGATCCTCGAGCTTGCCTTCGGGAAGTTTGCAGTCGAGCGGGTTCGATTTGCCGGTGCCGCGCTGATCGACGAGCACGATGTCGCGGTTGACCTGCATGCGCTCGAACCCCGGTTGAAACAGATCGGCGTTGTCGGCCGCGCCCGCGCCAGGACCGCCCGCCAGCACGAACAACGGATCGGGCCGCGGGTCGTTGCTCACCGCCGGCAGCACCACGATGTTGAGAGCGATCTTGCGGCCGGTTTGCGCCTGGCGGTTTTCGAAAACTTCGAGCTTGCCGCACAGCGCGTCAACCGGGCCCTCTTCGGTTGTGCAGGAGTGAAGGCGGTCGAAAACCGTGGCCGGGTGCGAGGAGCGAGAGCAGCCGGTCAAGAGCAGCAGCACAAGCACGGCCGCGCTAGCTGCCGCGGCAACAGAGGTTGAGCGAGGCCGGCTATGCCGAAAAGTCATCGCGTGTTCGAAAAGGCTGCGTGGCCCGGAGAGGCAAGACCTATTCTACGACGAAGTCACGCACAACGGATCCGCATCTCCGCTGAGACGCTCCAAAGACCGAGCATCGAAACAATCCGTCGGCCATTTTTCGAAAAAATACCGACAATTTCAAGCCGACGAAACACTGCTGTAGTACGCCCCCCATCAACAGAGCCGCAGTCGTAAGCCGGCGGGCCCGAAGGAGCGTAGAGGCAGGGGCAAAAGCCAAGAAAGCGGGAACAGGCGGGCGCAAGAGAGCAGCGCGCTGGCGGGCAACACGCAAAGAAGCAAGCGAGCGGCGCGAAGAGCACACGCGGTGAAAGAACGCAGCCCATGCTGAGGGGTCCGAACCCCCAGGCATCCAGCCGCCTCGGCCCGCGGGCTTACGCCTGCGCTCTGTTTTCGTCGTTGGTGGATTGCGGCGGCCGTGGGGCCGAGTGTGCTATCGCCCTAGCGAATCCTTCCGTATTGCAGATTGGCCGCGGGGGCCGTGGTCACTACCCGCAGCGGCGCCACGGCCGCAAACTGCCGGTCGGGCGCGTCGGTGGTCAACCAGGCTTCCACCTGGTACATGCCGTCGGGCAAATCGAGCGACAACGGCACCGTGTATTGGCGGTTCAGGACATCTTCCTCTTCGACTGCTGGCAGGAAGACGGCCGCGGACGACCACAGATAGACCGTCTCGCCCCGCTCATTTTTCATCGCGAGGTCATAGCGCTGGCTCGTTGTATAGCGCAGGTGTAGCGGCTCCAGGCGGTCCACCGCCAGCCGCAGCGTCGCCTCGATCGTCACCGGCTCATCGCGCCGCTCGCGCTCGAACACCGCCGACGGCAGCGACACGCGAAAATCGACTCCCGGCGTTTGGCTGAGCGTGAGCGGACCGACCTTCGCGCTCACCAGGTTGTATTCGCGCGGCCCGGCGATGGTCTCGACGACGCGCCGCGTCAGGCCGATGTTGTCGAGATAGATCTCGCTCTCGATGCCGGTGTCGGCGCAGTCCAGGATCCGGTAGCGGATCTGGCGCGCATCGGGGAAGACGCCGCCGGCTCCGTCGAACTCCACGGGGCGCTCCTGCGCCTGGGCATCCTGATCGCAGGGCGCTGAAATCGCGGTCCTGTAGAATGCACCCGAAAGCGGCCGAAAATCGGTCAGGATCTCTTCGCGGTCCTGCTCCTGATTCAGCCAGTAGATCACGCCGTCGTCGCTGCGCCGCAGGTAGAGCGGCTGGGTTGCGTAGCCGGTGACCTTGTAGTACACCGACCCGCGGGCGGTGACAAGCGGGTTCCAGCCGACGTTGATTTCCAGGATTTCGCCCGAGGCGTTCTGATAAGTCCAACGGTTGCCAGGGGATAGCGGGAAGAAGTTGGCGGCTTGGGCGGCCGATGCCGCTAGCAGCATAGCGATAGCGATAGGTTTCAGCATAAAGGTCCTCGACGAAAGAAAACGTCGTCCTCTAATTATGCATGCGCGAAAGCGCACCCCAAAACGCCACAAATGAAACCGAAAAGCACCCGCGTAGCGCAAGGCCGGTGTCTTTTCAGACCTGCGGCCGGAACGGCGGCGTGAATCGGCACACAGCGGTTCCGGCCCACTTGCCCCGCACGCCCTCAAGGTCGCGGTGGGATTTTTCCTGACACGACTCCGCGGCCGGACCAATTCGGTCTTTGCCTGCAGAGGTTGCCGCGCAACCAGCAGCCCCAAAAGCCGCAGGTCTGGCAAAAAGCAGCCAGCCCTGTTCTACGGGCCCGGACCTTGAGCGATTCGACTACGATGATGACGGTGCGGCAGCCTCAGATTTTGGCAGGTGGCAACATGAGCGACTCACAAACTCCGAACCCACAGCCCGAGGCCTGGCTGCGCGGCCCGATCCCCGGCGTGGAGCCGTTGGTGATGCCGCTGTTGTTCAGCTTCCGGCAGGTGCGTGAAGATCTCGCCGCGCACACCGCCGGGTTGACCGCTGACGATGTCTGGCGGCGCATCGCGACGTTGCCGCCGCTGGGCTTCCAACTACGTCATATAGCCGGAAGCGTCGACCGCCTAACCACCTATCTGATGGGCGAGGCGCTCAGCCCCGGGCAACTCACCTTTCTCCAACAAGAGACGAATCCCGGCGCGAGCCTGGCGGAGTTGCTCGCCGCCATAGACACCGCACTGCGGCATTGCGAAGCGCGTGTCACCACCATCGGCCCCGCCGCGATCCACGAACCGCGCACGATCGGGCGCAAGCGCCTGCCAACGACCGTGCTCGGGCTGCTTGTCCACATTGCCGAACACACCCAGAGGCATCTGGGGCAGGCCATCACAACGGCGAAACTGCTCCGCCAGAGTGGCCCCTTCGAAATGGAGAATCCAGGCGAAACGGAGCATCCGCGCTGAGAAGGCAAACACCGCCACTCAGAGCGGCAATCGAGCGGCGGCTTGGGCGGCAACGACGATTCCGGCCGCGCGCGCCATACGCATTCAACTCCTTGCTATGCTGCGCGAAGAGTGACCGGCGGCGTGGCATGCGCTCTTGGGTGAGGGGGACGGTCACCGCGTTTCGCGCCTCGATCGTTCGGTCGGTTTACAGCGCCTGCAGGGTGCGAAACAACGGTGACTGTCCCCCAGGGGCACGTCGCCGATTCTAATCAACGGGAGAAAACCGATGCGCACTTTCACGCTGGTAGCCATTCTTGCAACGGTGGTTACGGTCGGAGGAGGATTTCTCGTCATGGCACAACGCAGATCGGGCGGTCTCGGCAACGAGCCGTTGGCCAAGGACGCGGCCGAGAAGCTCATTCTCGACACCAGCCGGCAGGTGCCGCGGCGCATGAACGTGCCGCTCGAAGATGGCCGCCTGATTCGCATGTTGACCGAATCGATCGGGGCTAAGCGCGCGGTCGAAGTCGGCACCTCGACCGGCTACTCGGGCCTCTGGTTCGCTCTGGCGCTGCGCAAGACCGGCGGCAAGCTAACGACGTTTGAAATCGACCCCGATGTTGCCCGCACCGCGCGTGAGATTTTCACCAAGGCCGGCGTCGCCGACTTGATCACCGTCGTGGTGGGCGATGCCCATGAAGAGGTTCGGAAACTCCAAGGGCCCATCGACATCGTGTTCATCGATGCCGACAAGCCGGGTTATCGCGACTACTTCGACAAGCTGCTGCCGCTGGTACGGCCCGGCGGGTTGATTCTGGCGCACAATATTTTTGAAGAGTCCAACAACCCGGAGTATGTCGATGCGATTACAACCAACCCCGATCTCGACACAACGCTGTTTGCGAGTGGGAACGGGATGACGATCACGCTGAAGAAGCGCTGACTCGGAGTGGACGGGCACTCAGAGCCGCGGGCGTGAGCCCGCGCTGAGATTTCCGAACAGCCGTAATCGCTTTGGCGAGAGTCGTTTCCCTGGGGAGTGCTGGACGCAAGCTTACGCTTGCGGCTCTGAGTGGAGAATGATCTTTCGCTGCTCTTCGGGGGATGTCTCTGCGGCTTCGGCCCGCCGGCTTACGCCTGCGGCTCTGTTTCTGTTGCCCTGGAGTTATGTGCGGGCGTCAGCCTGCCGCGACTGGGCCGATCAATTCGCCGGTTTTGAGAGCTTTGACTCGGTCGCGGAGGTGGGCGGCTTTTTCGAATTCGAATTGCTTGGCGGCTTCGCGCATCTGGGTTTCGAGCTTCTCGATCAGCTTGATGCGGTCCTCGGCGCTTACCGGCAGCTCTTCGGCTTCTTCGATGCTGGGGACGGCGGGGTAGTCGGCTTCGACGATGCGCGCCAAGCTCATCTCGATGGGTTTGATGATCGATTGCGGTGTGATGCCGTTGGCTTCGTTGTATTGCCTTTGCACCAGGCGGCGGCGTTCGGTCTCGCCGATCGCCTGCTTCATGCTGTCGGTCATGCGGTCGGCGTAGAGCACGGCGCGGCCGTGGAGATGCCGCGCGGCGCGTCCGATGGTTTGAATCAGCGAACCGGCCGAACGCAAAAAGCCTTCCTTGTCGGCGTCGAGAATGGCGACCAGCGAAACCTCGGGCAGGTCGAGGCCTTCGCGCAGCAGATTGACGCCGATCAGTGCGTCGTATTCGCCTTTGCGCAGTTCCTTGAGCAGCCGCACGCGCTCCAGAGTGTCGATTTCCGAGTGCATGTAGCGGCACTTCACGCCCATCTCGGAATAGTACTCGGTGAGGTCTTCCGACATGCGCTTGGTGAGCGTGGTGACGAGCACACGCTCGCCCTTTTCGGCGCGCTTGCGGATCTCGCCGAGCAGATCGTCGACCTGGCCCTTGACCGGCCGCACCTCGACTTCGGGATCGACCAGCCCGGTGGGGCGGATCAATTGCTCGACCACGACGCCCGCGGATTTGGTCAGCTCATAAGGCCCCGGCGTGGCCGAGACGTAAACGAGCTGATTGACACGGTGCTCGAATTCCTCGAACGTCAGTGGGCGGTTGTCGAGCGCGCTCGGCAGGCGGAAGCCGTGCTCGACCAGCATTTCCTTGCGCGAGCGGTCGCCGTGGTACATGCCGCGCAACTGCGGCATCGTCTGGTGGCTCTCGTCGATCACCAGCAGCGCGTCCTGCGGCAGGTAGTCGAGCAGGGTCGGCGGCGGCTCGCCCGGCAGGCGGCCCGAAAAATGGCGCGAGTAGTTTTCGATGCCGTGGCAATAGCCGATCTCGCGCATCATCTCGATGTCGAACAGCGTTCGCTGGCTGAGCCGTTGCGCCTCGAGGAGCTTCCCCTTGTTGCGCAGTTCGCCGCTCCACCAGTCGAGTTCTTCGAGGATGCTGCGAATGGCATCCTCCTTGGTGTCCTTCGACATCACGTAGTGGCTGGCCGGGTAGATCGGCAGTCGCAGATAGGTCTGGCGGACCTGGCCCAGCAGCGGATCGATTTGCGACAGGCTCTCGATCTCGTCGCCCCACATCTCGATGCGGTAGGCGTAGTCGTCGTAGGTAGGCAGAATCTCGATGACATCGCCCACCACGCGGAACGAGCCGCGCCGGAAGTCGCCGCCTTCCTTGCGCTCGTAAAGGATCTCGACCAGGCGGCGCGTGAGATCCTCGCGCGTGATGTGCTGGCCCTTTTCGAGCATCAGCAGCATGCCGTAGTAGGCTTCGGGCGAGCCCAGGCCGTAGATGCAACTGACGCTGGCGACGATCAGGCAGTCGCGGCGCTCAAACAGCGAGCGCGTGGCCGAAAGCCGCAGCTTGTCGAGCTCGTCGTTGACCGTCGATTCCTTCTCGATATAGGTGTCCGACGACGGCATGTACGCTTCCGGTTGATAGTAGTCGTAGTAGCTGACGAAATACTCGACGGCGTTTTCGGGAAAGAAGCTTTTGAACTCGTGATAGAGCTGCGCGGCGAGAGTCTTGTTGTGCGCCAGCACCAGCGTCGGCCGCTCGACCTGCTCGACGACTTTCGCCATCGTGAAGGTCTTGCCCGAACCGGTGACGCCCAGCAAAACCTGGTGCGGCTCGCCGTCGGAGACACCGCGCACGAGCTGCTCGATGGCGTTGATCTGGTCGCCCTTGGGGCTGTAAGACGATGCGACTCGATAGGGCATGCTGGTGTTGAATCGAAGGGCGCCGGGCGCTCGCCGCGTGGCCTGCCTGCTCCCGCCACGGCGATCGGAGGCGCTCTCTTTCTACTCTAGCGGAGTCGGGCTGGGCGAGCTGTCGCGGCTTCTACCGTTCCCCTCTCGCGCGGCGTGGCGTCGGCCACCATGGTTGGGAGGGCAATGGTTTCCCCGGCAGGCCGCTCCCCTACGCGGCAAGCCAGGTGTTCGAAAGCTTCTTGCCATTCGCCGCACATTCCCTCAGGTACAGGTTGATGAGAGTTTGATACGGAATGCCGGTTTCCTCGGCCAGATTGCGGAAATGCTGGATCGTGTCTACATCCAGCCGGATCGTCACCTGCTTTTTCAAACGCCGGGCGTAGGGGTTGGGTTTGGCCTTCGAGAAATCGTAGTTTTTTCTCATGTCTTCCACCTGCTTTCGTACTGGCCACGCTCTTGCTTGTTGGCACGCCGAGCCGAAATGATTCGTATGACGTCGCCTCGTCCTCGGAGTGGTCCGGGTCGCCGATCAACATGGCGCGTTCGTCAAAGAAAACGGTCCTGGCCTCTTCGAATGAAACGCCGTGCTTGCGCCGGTTTTGCGTGGCCTTTGCTTGGTCCCACTCGAATCGGAGCGCCGCCACATGTTTAGTGCAATTACAATGTAGTGCGAACTCAAGCGGGGCAAGGCACGCGCCCGCCCGCTCAGCGGTTCGCCGCGCCCGGCACAAACCCTTGCGTCTTGGTCCGTATGCGGTACACCGAGGTTTTCGCTGTCAGATAGAGCGTTTGGCGGTCGGTGTCTCCCCAGGCGAGGTTGGCCGGGGTTTCGGGTACGACGATCGTGCCCAGGTGTTTGCCTTCCGGGCTCCAGACCCAGACGCCCAGCGGGCCGGTGACGTAGAGGTTGCCCTTCACGTCGACGCGCATGCCGTCGGGAACGCCGCCCTTGCCCTCTTCTTTCCCGAACAAGCGGCCGTTCGAAATCTCACCCTTCGGGCCCACGTCGTAGACGTGAATGCTGCGCTGCGCCGAGTCGTCGACGTACAGCCGTTTGCCGTCGGGCGAGAAGGCCAGGCCGTTGGGTTGGTCGAGATCTTCGATCAGCAGCGTGAGCGAGCCGTCGCTTTCCAGGCGGTAGACGCCTTTGTGGGGCGTCTCCTGCTTCTCGCCTTTCTCGAGGTCGAGCGTCGGGTCGGTGAAATAGATGGCGTCGTCGGGGCCGAGCACCACGTCGTTGGGCGTGTTGAGTCTCATGCCCTTGTATTTGTCGGCCAGGATTTCGTATTTGCCGTCGGGCGCCACCGCGATGAGGGCGCGCCGCACGCTGGCGGTACTGATCAGGCGGTGATGGGCGTCAAACGTGCTGCCATCGGGATTGCCCAGACTGAGCAGTTCTTCCTTATGGCCGTCGAGATAGACGCGGAAGATCTTGTTCTGGATCTCGTCGCTGACGTAAAGAAATCCCTGGTCGTCCCAGACCGGGCCCTCGGTGAATCCGAAATCGCCGGCGACTTTCGAGATCGTCGCACCACGGTCGATCAGGTCCCAGAAGCGCGGCGATTCCTCTCGCAGTTCGAACTTGCGTAGCTCGTCGTTGCGCTGTGCCAGCAGGCTGCCGCCCACTAGCAGCGCCAGGCACACGGCCGCGCCCCCCACCTTCGCCAACATCCATCGCGTCGTCATCACTGTTGCATTCTCCTTGAAAAACTCGCCGCGGCTCGCCACACTTGCGTCGTCGCCACACTTGACCGGCCGTCACACTTGACCGGCCGTCTCGGGGGCCGCGTTGCGGCCGCAAAGGGAAGCGCCGCCGCGCCGGCCCTGGGCGCCGGTCTCGCGCCCGGCCCACCACTCGTAGTACACCATCTTTGCCGCCCCGACGGAAAGATCTGATACCATCCCGTGAGGCTGGCCCCCGCCGCCCAGAGACGTTTCCGAGCACCGAGGCTTCATCGTGACCCGAGTTTGTTCCGCCGCCGGCATCGTTGCCGTGTTCCTTCTGCTGCTGCCGCCGGCCGCCCCCGCCGCCGAACTGTTCTCCGACGACTTCTCGTCGTTCCCGCCGGGCTGGCTTTCGCACCCGCTGGGCGAGTTGAACGGCGCCATCCAGGAATACCACTATATCCGGCACCGCGGCGTCGATACGCGGCCCTGGTACAACCCGATCGCGCACCTGGACTCGTGGGTGATCGGCGACGAGGACGGCAAGAGCTACCTGGAGCAGCAACTGATCGTCGAGCAGCGCTTCTTCACGTTGATGAATCCGCTGTTCGTCACCGGCGACGAAGAATGGGGCGACTATGCCGTCGAAGCCCGTGTGCGGCCGCTCTCGTTGAGCGGCATGGCCGGCGTGGTGTTCCGCTATCACACCAACCGCCACTACTACCTGTTCGCGGTGCGCGATGGAAAGACGGCCTATGTGGCCGTGCGCGGTCCCCTGGAGACGGGCTTCCGCCAGGCCGAGTGGCGCATTCTGGGCGAGGCGGATTTTTCCTACGACCCCAAGCGCTTTTACACCTTCCGGATCGAGAACGACGGGCCCGCGATGCGCTGCTCGATCGACGGCAAGCTGCTGGTCGAGGCCTCCGACGGTGAGCTGTTGCGTGGCCGGGTTGGAGTAGCCGCCAATATGCCGGCCCGTTTCACTGATTTCCGCGTTACCGTCAGCGATGCCAAGCTCCTGGCGATCCAGAAACGAATCGACGCCCGCGAGCTCGAACTGGCTCAACTGCGTCGTTCCAACCCGCAGCCCAAGCTCTGGAAGCGCTTCAAGACGCCGCTGTTTGGCGCCGGCCGCAACGTGCGCTTCGGCGACCTCGACGGCGATGGCCGCGTCGACATGTTGATCGCGCAGAACATCCCCAAAGTGCGCGGCGACGCCTTTGATCACATCTCGTCGCTCACCGCCGTCACGCTCGACGGCAAGGTGCTGTGGCAGATCGGCCGCCCCGACCCGCGCAACGGCCTGCTCACCAACGACACGCCGTTTCAGATCCACGACATCGACGCCGACGGCCACAACGAGGTCGTGATGGTCAAGGATTTCAAGATTCAGGTCCTCGACGGCCGCACCGGCAAGGTCAAAAAGTGGGTCTGGATGCCCGCCGCTCCCGCCGCCAACGCCGAGCGGCCCTACGAGATCAACAACGGCGACTCCATCGCCTTCTTCGATCTCTCCGGCAAAGGCCGTCGCAGCGAAATGCTGATCAAAGACCGCTATCACTCGTTCTGGTTGTTTGACCACGACCTCCAACAAATCGGCGCGGGCGAAGGCCAGACCGGCCACTACCCCTTCCCTTACGACCTCAACGGCGACGGCAAAGACGAGATCATCATCGGGTTTTCCGCGCGCAACGCCGACGGCCAGCCGATCTGGTCGCGCGACAAAGAGCTGCACGACCACACCGACGCGATTTCCGCCGGCAACTACAGCGGCGACCCGGCCGCCCCGCCGCGCGTCTACTCCTGCGGCAGCGACGAAGGCTTTCTGGTGTTCAGCAAAGACGGCGAGATCCTGCGCCACGTCCGCGTCGGCCACGCTCAGACCCAAAGCGTCGGCCAATACCGCCCCGAGACGAAGGAGCTCGAGATCATGATCGCCAACTTCTGGCGCAACACCGGCATCGTCACGTTGCTCAATCCCGACGGGGAAATCCTGCAGCAGAAGGAGCTGGTGCCGGGCTCGAGCCATCTGCGGCCGGTGAATTGGCGCGGCGACGGCGCCGAATTCGCGCTACTCAACGTCAACGCCGTCGACGGCGGCATGGTCGACGGCCAGTTGCGCCGGGTTGTCACTTTTCCCAACGACGGCCACCCCGACCTGGCCTACGAAGTATTGAACGTCACCGGAGACGAGCGCGACGAGATTATCGCCTGGGACCAGGACGAGGTCTGGATCTACACCCAGGACCGCCCCTTCGAAGGCGACAAGATCTACGCCCCTCACCGCAATCCGACGTACAACGATTCGAACTACCGCTCGACCGTATCGCTGCCGGGCTGGAACCCCCGAAAATAAACCTCACAAGCCGGACTTGCCACCCGTGGCGTAAACCTCCAGGTTTGCCGCGTCGCGATTCCTCGCGACGGATGGCCCCGTGCCACCGAACGCGAGGGCTTGCCGCATCCCCGTGCCGGGCGGAATGCCCGGTTGGGTTTGGGTTTCGTGCAGGCTTGCGGCGGCCCGCACCCTTCCGGGTGCGGCTCTGTTTGTTGGGTTCATGTTGTTGAATTTATCCGGCCGGATATCTCTTTCGAACGCTCGAAGACATCCGGCCCTCGGAACTAAAGCCAGCCCCGCCACCAGTAATCCACCACCTTCGCCGTCTCGACCGAAAGGTCCACAAACGCGGTCCAGCGGTTATACCAGCGCGTCGAGCGTTTGAGCGCGTCGGGCACCGGCACGGCAACGACCTCGAGCCCGGCGCGGCGAAAACAGCGATAGGCCCGATACATATGAAAATCGCTGGTCAGCAGCACGCAGCGCCCCGTCTCGCCGCGCAGCAGCTCGGCCGTCCGCAACGCGTTCTCGTGAGTGCTCGTCGACTCGCTCTCCACGGCGATCGCAGCGGCGGGCACGCCCGAGCTCACCAGGAAATCGCGCATCGCGGCGGCCACGGCCGCGCCGCCCGGCCCGCCGCTCAGCAGCACCCGCCGGAAGCCGCCCTGGCGGTAGGCCCAAATCGCGTAGACCGAGCGCCAGTAAGAGCTGTAGCCCAGCATATCGTCGACGCGATCTCCGCCCAGCACGATCAACACATCGCCGCGCGGGCTCTCCCAAGGCCGTGCCAGCGCGTGCGCCCACCACGTCGTCAATGGCGTGAAGCAGATGACCAGAAACAGCACTCCCACGCCGGCCAAGACCCGGCCCAGCCAAAGGCGCAAACGCCGAGCGAACCCGTTCAAGCGCAAACCCAATCCCAACTCGAGGAAACAACAAGGTGCATCCCCCGATTCTAAGCGACCAAGCATCCCAATTCCCGAACCAAGCAAACCGAGCCACAGGCGTCAGCCGGCGGGCCGAAGCGCCGTCCCCGTTAATGACGGTGGTCGGAAAGCGGCGAAGACCACCCGCCACGCCTCGGCCCAAGGCTCCCGCCCGTGGCTCTGTTTCTTTTCACCCAGTTCCGTTCGCGGTTCCAAAAATCTTCTGCAGGCCCGCCCGCATTTGAGGTAGTCTGTGGACCTGCGGAGATCCATGGCTTTGCTCGATTCCACCGGCGCCTGGAAAAAGGACATTCGGTTCGCCTTCCGCGCCGCGCGCAAGCGTCCGGTTACCTCGCTGCTGGCGATCGTTACGATCGCGCTCGGCATCGGCGTCAGCACTTCGATCTTCTCGATCGTCAACGCCATCCTGCTCGAGCCGCCCCCCTACAAAGACCCCGACAGCCTGGTCATGCTCTGGAATCTGAACGAGCGCGAGGGCTATACCTACGATGAAACCAAGTCGCGCGGCGTATCGATGTCGCCCGCCGAGTTCCAGGAATGGAAGGAGTCGGGGATCTTCCAGAACATGGTCGCCTTCGTCGCCAATCTGGTCGCGATCAACGACCCCGACGACCCCGCGATGGCCCACGGCTACATGCTCACCGAGGGCGGCTTTCGCATGCTCGGGGTCGACCCCGTCATCGGCCGGCTGCCCACGCCCGAAGAGGAACGCACTGTCGACGTGCAACTGGTGCTGCTGCGTTACGAGTTCTGGCAGCGCCGTTTCCGCTCCGACCCGAATGTCGTCGGTAAAACGATTCGCTTCAACGACAAGGACTTTCAGATCATCGGCGTGTTGCCGCCCGAGTTCGTGTTCTTCAACCGCCAGTCGGAGTTTCTTTGCCCCTATGCCTTCAGTCCGCGTTTCGCCGAGCTGCGCGCCTTCCGCAGGCTGCGCGTGATGGCGCGGCTCAAGCCCGGGATGTCGATCGAGGAAGCGCAAGCCCGCGCCGACCAGTTTTCGCGTCAGATGGCGGTGAAGTATCCGCAGACCAACCGCGACTGGCACGTGCAGATCGTCACGATCCGCGACGACACGGTCGGCGCGCTGCGGCCGGCGATGCTGGTGCTGCTCGCCGCGGTCGGCTTCGTGCTGCTGATCATGTGCGTCAACGTCGCGAACCTGCTGCTGGTGCAGGCCGTCTCGCGCGCCCGAGAACTCGCGGTGCGCTCGGCGATGGGCGCCGGCCGCTGGCGGCTGGTGCGCCAGCTCCTGCTCGAAAGCCTGGTACTGTCGCTCACCGGCGGCCTGCTGGGGCTTAGCCTCGCCTGGGGATTGGTTGCCTACTTCCAGACGACGCTACCCGACCGCTACACGCACGGCAAATACATCCCGCAGCTCGAAGCGATCCAGGTGAGTTGGCCCGTGGTGCTGTTCGCCTTCGCCGTGGCGCTGCTCACCGGCCTGCTGTTTGGGTTGATTCCGGCATTGCGGGCCTCCAAGGCGAACTTCAGCGAAGACCTCAAGGAATCTTCGCGCGCTTCGGCCGGCGGCCTGCGGGCGCGCCGCTTGCGCAATACGCTGCTGATCGGCGAGGTGGCGGTCGGGCTGGTGCTGGTCATCGGCGCGACGCTGCTGGTGCGCAGCTTCGCGGCGCTCTACAAGAACGGCCCCGGCCTGCAGAGCGAAAAGCTGCTCACCTGCATCGTGACCTTCCCCTTCACCAACTATTTCAACGAAGGGACCGAGCGCGGGCTAGCGGGCCGCAGCGCCTACGACTACGCGATGGGCCGCCTGGTGGCCGGCAACGACAAGCTGTTCAGCGAACTGGCATCCGTTCCGGGCGTACTGCAGACCGCCGCCGTTTCCGAGCTGCCGATGCAGGGTTTCTTTACCCCCGACGAGTTCTCGATCGAAGGCCGCCCCTACGAGTCCTCGCGCAACGCGCCGCAGGGGCTGTTCAAGCGCATCACGCCCGACTATTTTCAGACCATGGGGATTCCCTTGCTGCGCGGCCGCGCCTTCCAGCGGCTCGATCAACCCGGCGCGCAGCCGGTGGTGATCGTCAACGATCAGCTCGCCGATCAGTATTTCCCCAACGAAGATCCGCTGGGGAAGCGCATTAAGAAAGGGCCGCCCTCGTCTAACGCCGAGTGGCTCACGATCGTCGGCGTGGTCGGCAGCATCCGTGAAGCCGGCATGAACAAGCCCGCGGTCCCGGCGTTCTACGTCAGCCAGACGCAGAACCCGATGAGCTTCCTCTATCTCGTGATGCGAACCAACGGCGATCCCATGGCGGTACTTCCGGGCGTGCGCCAGGCCGTCCGCCAGGTGGATCCGACTATCCCGGTCTACCGCGTGCGCAAAATGGCCGACATCGTGCGCGACTCCGCCTGGCAACTCAACTACTCGATGCTGCTGCTGGGGGGCTTGGCGGCGCTTGCCTTGCTGCTGGCGATCGTCGGCGTCTACGGCGTGCTCAGCCACTCGATTCGCGAGCGTACCCAGGAAATCGGCCTGCGCGTCGCGCTGGGGGCGGGACGCAACGACGTTCTGCTGCTGATCCTGCGGCAGGGGGTGACCTTGATCGCGATCGGCATCGGCATCGGTTCGGTCGCCGCGATCGGGTTGACGCGGTTTCTCTCCGCGCTGCTGTTTGGCGTGAAGCCGATCGACCTGCCGACGTTTGCGCTTTCGGCGGCGTTGTTGTTGCTGGTGGGGGCCTTTGCTTCTTATTTTCCGGCCCGGCGGGCGACGCATATCGAGCCGATCGAGGCGCTGCGGTACGAGTGAGGCTTAGCTGGGAATCGATGGTTCCCTGCGGGCATGGGTGTGCCTCTGGAGATGCGGACGCTTGGCCTGGGATTTGGGCAGGCCGGAGCCCTGCCCCACGGGTGCGATCAGATGGCTACAAGGTTGGTCAGGCGGAAAGATTGCTCGACTGAGACTGTATCGATTTGGGTGGCCGAGGCCGTGTCAAAAGTCTGCACGACCGTTCCGAGTTGCGCGGCGTACGTTAGCGAGGAACCCGAGCCCGACAGCGACAGCAGTGGCGTGCCAACCGAGGGCCCTTCCTGCACGGTCATCTCTTTGGTTTTCGCGAGCGACTGAACGTCAAAGGCGCCGACCGCAAAACGGTCCTCGGCAATAAACTCGATTGGCGCGGCATAGAATTCCGCGCCGTTGGGATGCATCACGACGCGATTGAACCGCGCGGCCATAGCGCCTTGTGGATCGCTGACGGGCCGCAGGATGTCCGCGGCGCCGGAGTAGGTGCCGGTGCGCAGATCGCAGGCGTGGATGAAACGGCCGGCGACGCCAATGAGCAGCCCTTGGTCGGGTGTCACGGCGAGGTCGGCGATGGGCGTGTTGGCGGGCAAATCAAAGGTGTGGGTGATGGAGTTCGCGGCTACGTCAACGACGTGCAGCGCGGCCGGCGGATTGGTCGTGGATGTCGTCCCCGCTACGACGAAGGCCAGCTTGGCGTCGGGCGAAAAGATTGCACGGTGGGCCAATTGTCCCGCGGGCGCCATCACTCGGCCGGTGATCTCGAGCGACGCTGCATCGACGAAAATCCACTGCGGCGGGGCGCCCTCCTGGCTGACCACGATCGTGCTTCCGTCATCGGAAAGGGCGAGGTGGCGCAGAGCGATGAAGGGCGCGGAGTTGTCGATGGGCCTGAGGCCAACTTCGCCTCGCAGTTGCAGCGTCTCGCCGTCGACATCCAGGGCATAGACGCGGCCGTCAACCTTGTCGTCCCCGAGGGTATCCAGCAGATACATCGATCTGCCCGGCGAGCCCCCCAGGGATGGGGGACGCGGGCCGCTGACGGTGCCGGCACTGATCCCGTTGAGCTCGAGCGATTGAGGAACCGGCGAGGTAGTGGACAGACGGACTACGACGACACCACGCTCAGCCAGGTGCGATAGAAATACGACGCTGCTACCGAACTGGCCCAGGAACAGGAGAATAAGAGCTTCGCCAACTTCTCCACACTGGTTATGACACGCCGACTGACCCAGAATCGCTGTCAACCCCAAGCTACGCAAGAATCGTCGTCTGTCCATGAAATCCAGCGGCCTCCGTTCACTGAAAATCGACGTCGATCGCCTCTACGGAGCTGAACAGCCCAAACCCGAAGTCCAGGCCGGTTGCCGTAAACGTCGAGGCTTTCGCGGGGAGCAAAATCAACGTCATGAGGCCCGCCGGTTCCTCGGGCGAGCCTCCTCCGGGCACGTAGGCGGTCGCCCAACTGGGGACCAACACGCGGCCGGCCGCGGCTCTTTCGACGCATAGGAAGCCGCCCGCGCTTTGGCTCGGCGGGTTGCGCCCGACCCCCATGACGGCGACCAGACCGTCGGCCGGGCCGCCGGTCCAGGTCACATCGACCTCCACGCCACGGACAACCGACCCCAGTGCATCGCGGTTGGTCCAATCGAGCTGCGGAACTGGGGCCATCTCGACCTCAAAGGCGCCGACATCGGGTCCCCCGACCGAGGAAACGCGGGAGCTAGCCCCCCCGAAGAACAAGGACATCAAGCCCTTGATGTCGAGCGTGGTTCCAGCGAGAGTCCCGTAGAAGTTCAGGGTGGCAGGTGAAGGCCTGACGGCCACGTCCCCGCCCGGTCCCGACAAGGTGAGCTGCACTCCGGCCGATAACCGAGTTCCGCTGGTGATCAGCGCGGCCAGCATGTCGGTTTTCAGGCTGCCGCCCTTGGCTGAAAAGGTCGTACAGGCACCTGGTGGCGGAAGCGAATAGAGGTGATCGAAATGCCACGGCCCGGCCGGCTCGTTCTGAAAGATTCCGCTCGCCACGTCGGAGGTAAAGTCCAGGTGGAGGCCTAAAGGCAGCTCTGCCTCGCCATTGACCCGGCTGAGGAGCACGAGACCGACGCGCCCGCCGGGGCGTGCCGCGCCCAGCGGATTGGCGGGATCGGAGCAGGCGCTGCCGTCGCTGCTGATGGCCATGGTGACGCTGTTGCTGACCACTCCGCCGGCGCGCAAGGTGACGGGCACGTAGCAGCCCGTGGGGGCATCGGCGGGTACATCGAAGGAGATCTGATCGACGCCCGCGCAGCACGGGGTACGGCCGCTGTAGCGTTTCACGGTCACCGCTTTGCCGCCCACCCAGATGTCGACGGCCACGGGAAGATCGCCTGCCTGCGGCCTCTCGTTGTCCGCGTTGAGGCCCGCGCCCAGGCCGGATCCCCACAAAATCACCGTCTGACCAGGACGCGCGGTGTCCACAGCGGAATTGACTGGCTGATTGTTTGCGGCGATGAAATTCTGAATGATGCCCGGGCCGAATCCGCCACCGTTGACGGCAATGGCGCCGAAACTCGACGCAACGACCTCGGCGGGAGAGAAGTTGCCGGCGGCGCCGTTGTAGGTGACCCGCAACGAAACAGAGCCCAGCGGCGCGTTCGAGGGCATGATCGCGTTGATCTGCCCACCACTCACATACAGCGGGATCGCCTGGAGGCAATTGGCGCCCTGGCAGACCTCGACGGACACGCCGCCGAGCGTTGTGCTCAGCGGAAACTGTAATTCTCCGTCGCCTTCGGGCGGCCCGAGCCCGCGTCCAAAGATGGCGAAGATCGAACCGCGCGCGATAGAACCGTTGGGCAGCCCTTGCGGCGCGAAGCTCGCGGCATTCAGAATGCCGCGATAGAAGACGAAGGGCTGGGCAGCCAGGGTGCCGGCCGCTGCCAGCAATAACACAACGATTCGAATCATGTGACTCTGCAACCAGGTATGAAGACCATCATAGACGAGGCACACACCAATCGCGACGGCGAAAGTGCCATCCCTCGCGTTCGCCCCCGATGGCGGTCCAGGCGGCTCCAGGTCTTTAGCTCGCCGAGGCTTTGGCCATCGCCGCCTTGGCGCGCTTTTCGACCTCTTCGCTGCTCAGATCTTCCTTGTGGGTCGCGACATTCCAGCAGTGGCCGAACGGGTCGGTGAACATACCCGAGCGGTCGCCGTAGAACTGATCCTGCACCGGCCGCATTTCCTTCGCGCCCGCGGCCAACGCGCCCGCGAATACGGCATCGACGTCCTCGACGTAGAGGTGCAGCATCACCGGCGCGCGGCCTTCCGCCGGGCCCACGATGCCGCGTTCGGGAAACTCGTCGGCCAGCATCACACGCGAATTACCGATCCGGATCTCGGCGTGGCCGATCCGCCCGTCGGGTTGCGGCATGCGCATGATCTCGGTGGCTCCGAGAGCTTTCTTGTAAAACTCGATCGCGGCCGCCGCGCCTTTGACGATCAGGTACGGCGTCACCGAATGATAGCCATCGGGGATGGCCTGAACTTTACCTGCCATGTTTCCTCCTGTAGGATGCGTCAACACGTTCCACTACGAGCGGCCCGCGGTATCGGCCAACACCGGCGCGAATACGTCGATGCCGTACCCAAGATTGGCCAGCCGCAGGTTCTCATTTTTTCGCGTGCTGGTTATTGTCGTGGTTCGCGATGGGCAAAATCAACACCGCCTTGTGTAACACATCGGTAAACAAATAGAGCGGCGGGGCGCCGCCCAGCGTGGGGATCTCCCGCGCCGGCTCGACGGCCGCGCGATTCACCGCCGCGATTACCTGGCGCGCCAGCGGGTTATTCATCGGGTTTTTCGCGGCGCGATAGCCCGGCAAGCGAACCACTTTCGCAATTTCAGGGTAAGTCAGCCGCGTATCGGCGTCCGGGTCGCGAGGGACGATATAAAATCCTGGTTCGCGGATACCCCGGCTCGCAAAACCCGCCCTCAGCCCACAAGACCGGCAGCTTCTTCCTCCCAAACAATCAGCCCGCCGCAAACACCTCAACGACCCCGCTCCCAAAACCGCAAACCGAACTATGATACGGTACCCATAGGTGTCTCTTTGCCCGTTTCCGCGGAGCGCCGGACACCCAGGGTCGACCGTGGCAAGCTCATCCACCTCGAAAGACGACATGGCTCGTCGGCGCTGGCTCTGCTCCCATCTGGTCGAGCTGCAGTTCGACGACGAGCGCTTCTCGCCGCACGGGGCCCTGTTGGAAGAAATCGAAGCGTTCGGCGCGGCCATCGCGGTCGAAACGCCCTACCCGATCGGCGCCCGGCTGAAAATAACCGCCGGCGATTTCGAAATCCCTGCCCAGGTCACCTTGCGGCTGCCCCGCGAAACCGATTTCCTGATCTGGGCGCGCTTCGCGGACGGCCGCCTCTGGGACCCAGAGGTCTGGCGGCCCGATCATCTCTACCTGCCCCAGAAGCCACAGAAGAAGCTGCGCCGCGCCGCCGGGCAACCGGGCTAACCAAGCACCCGCCCCGCCGCTCCCCTCAATCCAACTCCCCTTTCGGCCGATATGGTCTTCAAGGGAGCCTCATGCGGTGAATCACGGCTGCGAGGGGCGCCGATCGAACTGCGCCGCTCCTTGCGCCAGGGCAGCGGACTCCCGCGGGCGGAACCAACCCCCAGAACGAGCCCCTCTGACCACCAGGCAGTGACCGACGCCGAACATCACAACGAAGCCATGGCGCGCGCTTCTTCGCTCGCCTTTGTGGGCCGTCAGCCGATCTACGACCGACAGTTGCAGGTGATCGGCTATGAGCTGCTGTTTCGCTCCCATGGCACCGCGACGCAAGCCGGAATGCTACAGCCCGAGCAGGCCACCGCCCAAGTGCTGCTCAACACCTTCGTCGAAATCGGGATCGAGGCCGTCGTGGGCCCGCACAAAGCCTTCGTCAATTTCAGCCGCGGCCTGCTGTTGAACGATGCCGCGCGCGTGCTGCCGCCGGCTCAGGTCGTGCTCGAAGTCCTCGAGACCGTCGCCGTCGACGACCAACTGCGCCATGCTATCCAGTCGCTGCGGCAGGTCGGTTACTGCATCGCCTTGGACGATTACATCGGCCAAACGCACCTGCGCCCGCTGCTCCCCCTGGTCGACATTATCAAGGTCGATCTGCCGGGCTGCGACGCCGCACAACTCGCTCAACTCGCCGCCAAACTGCGCCAGCCCGGCATCAAGCTGCTCGCTGAAAAAGCCGAGACGCGACAAGAGTTTCAATCCTGCCTCGAACTGGGGTTCGACTATTTCCAGGGCTACTTCCTGCGGCGGCCCGAAGTGCTCCAGGGGCACCGCGCGCCGACCCTGCGCTCCTCCGCCGTGCAACTGATGCAGAGGCTTTGCGACCCCGACGTCAACCTGGGCGAACTGGAGCAACTCATTCAAAACGACGTCTCGCTCAGCTACAAGTTGTTGCGGCTGGCCAACTCGGCGCTGCTGCCGGCGCAATGTACGGTCGGCTCGGTGCGCCAGGCGCTGCAACTGGTCGGGCTCGCCAGGGTCACCGCCTGGACCGGCCTGCTGCTGTTGGCCCAACTTAGCGACAAACCTCTGGATGTGTTACACGCAGCGCTGCTGCGCGCTTATATGTGCCAGCTACTAACGGCTCCGCTGGCCCGCGATTGGGCCAACACCGCGTTCCTGGTGGGCCTGTTTTCGGTGCTCGACATCCTGCTCGACCAAACCATGGAAGAGATCGTCGGCTCGCTTTCGCTTGCTCCGCCCGTCGAGCAGGCGCTCGTTGCCCACGAAGGCATCCTGGGCGAGACCCTGAGCATTGTCCTCGACTACGAACAAGGCCGCTGGAAGCGCCTCGCCAGCGGCGGCTTCGACCAGCCCACCATCGTCAAAGCCTACCTGGCCGCCCTGGAGCGCGTCGAAGAGATGAAGCGAGTGCTGGGGCACGACTGCTGACACAAACCCAACCAACCTCAACCAACCCCCAGGCCCAATCCCCCAACAACCCAACAAGCCTCCAAACCCCAACAAGCCAGGCCCGCCTCCTGTGGCGCGAACCCTCAGGTTTGCCGCGTCGCGAATTCTCGCGACGAAGGGCCCAACTCACAAAACCAACCCCAGCCCAACCCGAACCGACCCACTCCCCTCACGCGATGTAGCTAGACTAGGAGATCGCCTTCGCCCAAAGCGTTGCGGTGGAGACCGGACTCCACGCCATGCGCCTTTCAGCCGCTTCACAACTCCTGGACCGCCGCCTCGACGCCGCTCTGTGGCGTCCCGCGCTCGCCGCGGCCATTACCTACGCCGCGCTGGTGCTGGTGATGTGGCTGCCGTTCAACCCCTGCGGCGGCATGCCCTACGAGTCGCATTTCCTGTTCAACAGCGAGGTTTGGCCCATCAAAGGGTTTCTGTTCCCCTCCGACCCGATGCGGCCTCACACCAGCACTTTCTATCACATCTCGTTCTTGATCGGAGAAGTGCTGCGCATCGGCGGCAGCTTTGTTCCCTTCCAGATGGTCTATGCCGCGTTGTGGTGGGCGCGCGGAGTATTGTTGTTCCTGATCGTGCGCCGCCTGCTGCCCGGCGAAAGCGTGTTCGCCTTCTGCTGCGGCGCGCTGTTGGTGGTGCACGCCTCCGACCACGCGCTGTTGTGGGTCGGGCAGCTCAATCAATTCGGTTTCATCTTCTGGACCCTGCTGGCCTTTTACCTGTTCCTGCTGGCGGTGGACGCCGAAACCACCCGCCGCCGGCGCTGGTGCGTGGTGGGGACACTGGCCACGCTCCACATGTCGCTCTGGAGCTACGAAAGCCAGTTGCTGCTGGTGCTGGTTGCGCCTTTTATCCTGTTGCTCTCCAAGCACTACCGCTTGCGATGGACCGCCAGGCTCGCCGCCGCCTGGTACGCCATGCCGGCGCTCTATGTGGCCGTCTCCATCTGGCTCTATCGCACCGGCGTGGCGGGAGACTACCAATCGGGCGTGTTGCGTAAGGACTGGTCGGCGGCGGCCATCGCCAGCGATTGGTGGTTCAATATCGCCGCCAGCCTGCGGTTCTGGCGCTGGCACGAGAACCTCTCCTGGAGCCTCGCGCCGCACTGGCTCACGGTGTTTGGGCTGTTGGGCGCCCTCGTTTACCTCGCCGGCTGGTTCGGCGTGTTGGTGTTTCGCGGCGAGCGCGAAAGATTCATCCCCGCCGACCCACGCCGTTGGCTGGCCGTGCTACTGGTTGGCGTGATCACGCTGGTGTTGAGCTTTCCCGCCTACCTGCTGCTCGACGCCGCCGGCTCGCTGTGGCGGACGCAGTTTTTGTCGGGCATCGGCGCCGCCCTGACCTGGGCCGCCATGGCCGGGTTGGTGGCGAGCCTGCTGCCGGGCCGCTGGCCGCGCGCCTGGGTGTTTCTCGCCATCGGCGCGCTGATCACCAGCTACGGGATCGCCGGCGCCTTGCGTCTGGCGGCGGGGCACGACCAGATCTGGAGCCGCCATCGCCAGGCCATGGAAGCGATGCTTACTCTGGTGCCCCGGCTGCCCGAGCGCACGGTCGTGGTGGCGCTGAATGTCCCCAAGGCGAACGACCCGTTCGGCCACAGCATGTGGTACAACTTCGCGCTCAAGCTTGCCTACCCGGGAAGCCGCGTCGGCGGCGTGTATTTTTACGACGACGGCACCCCCGCCGAGGGCAACGACCTGCACCTGGACGGCACCGACTGGGTCTGGGACGGCACGTTCGACTCGCCCGGCTACGACCGCCGCGGAGTCGAACACACCCTCGTGCTCGAATACGATTCGGTGCGGCACGTGCGCGTGCTCGACAAGCTGCCGGCCATCGTATCGCCAACCGACGCCGCCCAAGCCCGCTACCAGCCTCAGGCGCTGATCGAGCCCGGCCCACCCTCGCCGCGCGCCGTCCGCCGCTACTTCCCTTGTCCCCAATGGTGGTGGACCCTCTCGCCCAAGCCCTGACCCAAGCCAAAAACCTAACCCAAGAGGTGGCGCGGGCCTCTGGCCGGCCGCGTCGAACTGTAGGTCGACGTTCCGCGCACCCACCGCACTCTCCGGCCGCATTTTCCCCCTCCCAACAGGGTGATATCCTGAAAACACCATGGCCGAGGACCTGCTCGTCATCGACCGCGTTCCGCCGGTCGCTACGATTCGCCTCAATCGCCCCCAGCAGCGCAACGCGCTCTCGCTCGCCTTGATGCGCGCGTTGATCGCCAGCTTCCAACAGCTTTCTCGCGACCCCGAAATCGCCGTGCTCGTGCTCAGCGGCGACGGCCCCGCCTTTAGCGCCGGACACGACCTGAAGGAAATGATCGGCGGCGATCTCAACACCTACCGCGAGATCTTCGACGTCTGCACCGAGCTGATGACCGCCATCCAGGCGACGCCGCAGCCGGTGATCGCGCAAGTCGACGGCATCGCCACCGCGGCCGGCTGCCAACTCGTCGCCGCCTGCGACCTCGCCATCGCATCGGAACAGTCGAAGTTTGCGACCCCCGGCGTGCGCATCGGCCTTTTCTGCAGCACCCCGATGGTCGCCCTGACCCGCGCGATCGGCCGCAAACGCGCCCTCGAGATGTTGCTCACCGGCACGCCGATCGACGCCGCCACGGCCGCCGAGTGGGGCCTGATCAACCGCGCCGTCCCCCGCGAGCAACTCGCCGATGCCGTGCGTGAGCTGGCCTGCCAGATCGCGCAGGCGAGCCCCCTCACCGTATCGCTCGGCAAGCAGGCCTTCTATACCCAGATCGACCTCGACCAGCCCAAGGCCTACGCCTACGCCAAAGAGGTCATGAGCATGAACGCAATGGCCGCCGACGCCCAGGAAGGCATGTGCGCTTTCCTGGAAAAGCGAAAGGCCAACTGGTCGGGCCGCTAGACGACCCCAGTGGCGCAGGCCTCCGGCCTGCGCAAACACCAAGGAGTGCCAAAGCTGTTACGCCAAGGGGTGAGGACCTCCGACTGCTGATGACCTCCGGGTGACGTGGCCTCCGGTCGCCTGTGGCGCGGGCCTCCGGCCGGCAGCGTCCGCCTGTGGCGGACGTTCTGTGGCGAACGTTGTTGCACTTCACCGACCCGCCAGGCCAATGTCGGCGTTTACGCCGACGCAGCCGGCCGGAGGCCCGCGCCACGGGCGGCTGGAGGCCGGCCAAATGCAGCCAGAGGCCTGCGCCACAGCCGGCCGCAGCCCCCTACCCCATGAGCACACCAGCCTCCACGCCTGACTCGCTCACCACCCTGCAGGCCTATGCCAACCTCTACGAAGCCGAGCTCGCCCGCGGCCTGCTCGAATCCCACGGCATCGCCGTATTCCTCGCCGATGAAAACATGGCGCGCGTGGCCGCCGACGCCAGGGTGGGCTGGGTGCGGCTGCAGGTGCGCCAGTCCGACCTGCCCGACGCCCAACACATTCTGGAGTTGACGCTCGCCGCATCCGCCGCCCAATCCGCCGAGCCCCTGCCGCAACACACCTGCCCCATCTGCGGCGGAACTCGCTACGAACCCCACTCCAACGCCGTGCGATGGCTGACGGGCGCGCTGCTGTTGGGCATTCCGTTCCTGGCTCGAGGGCGCAGCCGCAAATGCCAGATCTGCGGCAACGTCTGGCGTAGCTAAGGGAACAACAAGGCACCCGGTCGGGGACCCAAGGAGCGAGGAAGGCGGGATCGAAAGCGAGCCTATTGCGCGGATTCCGACGCTGCCGAATCCGCCGTTGGAGCCGGAGCGCTCGACTGCGCTGTCAACGGCGTTTTGCGCGAGGCGAAATACTGCTCCTCGCCGAGCCGGCGGTAGATGTCGCCCGCCAGTTCCGCCGCACGAGGACCGACGACGTAGCCGCCGCCGCGCAACAGCACAGTGATCGCCAGGCGTTGGCCGTCGACGTCGTTGAACGAGGTAAACCAGCCCAGGCGAATGCGTTGGCGGTTGCCGCGGTGGTATTGGCTGCAAGTCCCCGTCTTGCCCCAGATCGACTGGCCCGCCACTTTGGCGCTACGGCTGGTGCCGCGTTTCACCGACTCGTGCATGCCCGCTTCGACCTCGGGAATCTCGTCGGCGATCGGCAGGAACCGCTTCACGCGCGGGCGAAAATCGGCGATCCCGGCATCCGTTTCCGGGTGCTGCAAGTAGTAGAGCGTGCCGCCGTTGGCGATCGCCGAGGTGAACGCCGCCAGTTGCAACGGCGTCATATGGATGCCGTCGCCGAAACTGGTCATGCGACCGACGCCCATTTCGTCCTCGGTGGCCGGGAACTCGCCGAGTTGCTCGCCGGGAATGTTCCAGCCCGCTTTCTCGCCGAAGCCGAACAGGTTGGCGTAGTGCCGCACGCGCTCGAAGCCAAGCTGCTCGCCCAGGTAGCCGAAGTAGACGTTGTTGGAGATCGCCAGCCCCTCGACCATCGTCATGGTCCAGGTGTGGTCGAACCAGACTTTGTCGCCCGGCTGCACGATGCCTTCGCTCAACGCCGCCAGGCCGACCATTGGCTTGATCGTCGAGCAGGGCATGTAGCCGCTCGAAAGAGCCAGCTTCTGGTTGACCATGGTCAGCACACGGCCGTTGCTGGTGTCGACGACCACGACCGCGCCGTTGAACTTGCCCAGCGCCTCGACCGCCGCCTGGCGCACGCGCAAATCCTCGCCGTCGGTGATGTCGCCAGCCAGCGAGTCGGCGAAGGTCTGCTCGGTATACCACGAGCTGAACTCGAACGGCGCGCGCTTGCGAGGGCGCTTGCTGCGCGTCGATGCGTTCAGCACTGAAGCCTTGCGGGCTCCCGAAGGCGCGGGATCGGCCGACAAGGCGGGTCCGGCGGGAACAAACAGGCCGAGGGCGAGGAAGACTGCGACGGGAATACGCACGTTCTGGTTAATCGGCATCAGCCCGAACGGGGCTTTAGCCCTTTTTCGGCCTTCATAATGAACCGCTGGGAGGATGTGGGCCGCGCGGTCCCGGAACGGCTTCCGCAAAAGGACCATTTTAGACCATCGAGGGCCGCCCGGAAAGTCCATGCGGAGGGTTTCTCGGCATGGACGCGATTCCGCGCAGAGATCGCCGCGGGATTCAGGCCGGACGCGGCGATGATCGAGGTTGTCGAGGCAGCGATTCCCGGGTATTAACCCTAGCGAACCGCGATCGTCTCGGTCCCGGCGCTTTCCACGCCGTTGATGACGACCTTCACCGGTTGTGCACCCTTGGGGGTTAGCGGGTTCAGACGGATGTTGTATTGCACCACCGCGCTCACCAGTCCGGGCGCGACTCCGGCGTAGAGCAGATCAGCTTCCAGGCCGCCGACAAAGACGTGCACGTCGCTCGAAAGCCAGACCGCTTCGCTGGCGACGGCCCCGTCGGGCAGCGGGGTCCGCGTGGGACCGCCCCCGGTTCCGAAAAGCAGCACAACCGAGTCGGGCGCGGCCGGGTTCGAGCGCCCATTGAGGGTGCCGTCGTTATTCACCGCCGCCGCCTGGTTGCCGCTTACCGTGAACAGGCTGGGCGTCGGACGCCCCAGCGGTACCGGGAACGGTGCCGACTGCTGGTCGCCGTAGAGCACCTGCAGTTCCACGTCACCGCCTTTGACCGCCGCCGGCACGATCGCGTTGATTTGGCCCGCGCTGGCGCTGAGCAGCGGCGCGGGGTAGCCGTCGAACAGCACCATGGTTCCGTTGAGGTAGCTGCTGATCTTGCCCTCGTCGTCGAGTTGGAAGACGGTCTGGTCTTTGGGACCCAAACCCAGTCCGAAAATGGAAACGATCTGCGAGGCCGAAAGGGGAGCCTGTTCGAAGCTGGCCGCGTCGACCACGGCTTCGGGCGCGACGATTTCGGTGGCTCCCGAGTCGTCGGTGACGTCTTCGCCCTTGTCGAATCGCACTCCGGCGATCTGCGGGAAACTGCGCGCGTTGCCTGCCGACGAACGCGCGTGCAGCGTTCCTCCGCCGCAGGTCCACTCGGTCGGGTCGGTCAGTGTGAGTAGCACCGGCACTTCGGTTCCCGCCGCGACGAACTCGATGTTGCCGTCGTCGTCGAACACCAGAGACGCCTCCGCTGAGCCGTCTCCCGCCGAGTTGTCTTGCGCCGCTGCGGCTTCGGTGTCGAATGCCGCCGAGATGCAAGGGCTTACCGAAGGGGTGAACCAGAGGCCAACGTTCTCAAGGTCGCGGTTGGCCACCATGGTGATGGTCGCCATGCCCGTCTCATCGAACAGGTCGGAGGTGATATCCACTAAAGTCCCGTCCTCGGAGAGCCAGGAGACGGGAAGACTTCCATCGCTGTTGGTGAGCTCGTCTCCGAAGCCGTCATCTGGGGTCGTGCTGCTGCTGTCCCGCTTCAAGCTGAATGTGAGCGGTTTTGCCAGGTGCTTGCCGCCACTCATCGCCTGGATGGTGCCGCCGATGGTGTGGCCGGCGTCCGCGGGCGTTTCGAGCAGTTCGAACTCGACTTCGACACTTTCCCCGGCCGGGATGTCGAACGAATCGGGAAGCCCGATCACTCCTCGCAAGGAACCGCTGGCGAACAGGCTGACGCCGAGAACCTCTTTGTCCGCAGAGACTTGGACGACAATCGCGCCGTCGTTGCCGACATCGCTCATCGAGATGCGTTGCGGCGTCCAACTCACCTTGGCCGGTTTATTGTCGTTGCCGCCCTTGTCGCCAGGATCGCCCTTGTCGGGCTTGCCGGGCTTATCCGGCTTCACTGACTTGCCGGCGGCGCTTGCGCTGGATTTTGCGGCCACCGGGCCAGGGGATGTGCCCAACAAGATCGCGATGGTCAGGGTCGCGGCCTTCAGAACGCTCTTGGAAGTCATTTTTTCTCCTGCTCGCGTGGAGGGTCAGCGGCAGTAGTTTTAGTACGTATGGGACCTACGATACCATTCTGAGGCAAAGAGGTCCATAGCACTCCGTGGCGGTTGGAAGCAGCCAATAGCGACTTGTTCTTGCGCCGTAACTATTTGAAATCAAGACTGAAAACCATGAAACCTCAATGTGAGGAATGAAGGTTGCACAAGGGGATGCGTCTCCGGGCGGGCCTAGCCCTCGCGGTATACGACTTCGGGCCCATCCCGTCTTTCTTGGGCGAGCCGAGCCCCCCTTTGGGAAAGGTCAGATCTTCGGCAATCTTAGAGGCGCTGCTGTCCAGCCAACCCTTGGACCTCGGACCGCAAGTTTCGCCAGCTCAAACCCGTGCGGGCGACGGCCAACAACCCCAGCACCCACAACGGCGCCGTCAGGATCACGAAAACGACCACCGAGAAGCCGGCGGCGACCGGCTTCGCCACGCCCAGCAGAGTCAGCCCCACCACGACGAAAAACTGATAGGTGCCCAGGTTCGAGGGCGCACTGGGAACCGCCGTTCCCAGGTGCACGATGAGCAAGACCGCCGCCCCCTCCCAAAACGACAGCCGCAGGCCATAAGCGCGCAGCACCATCCAGAAGGCGACCACCTGAAACCACAGCAGCATCCCCGAAAGCAGCAGGCCGCCGTAGAAGTACCTCGAACGGCCGATCCGCCGCAGGCCCGTGGCGAGTTCGCCGAGGCCGGAGGAAACCCTTTTCCGGCCGGAGGCAATCGTGTTCTGGCCCGAACTGAGCCTGCCGCCCCGCAGCGACAATCTCCACGAGAAACCAGCCGCCTTTCCCGAGGGACCGGCCGCGCGGGCCTTCGTGGCGCTGCCCACCGCGGCTGCTCCTTCCTGGCGCGCCACTAAATAAACGAAAACCGCGGTTCCGCAAAGGACAATAGCCGCCAGGACCTCTTCGGCGCCCATCAGGTAGCGCGGCAACGGAACGAACAGGATCGTCACGCCCACCGCCAGCCCCAGCCAGATGGCGTCGCAAAACCGTTCGACCAGCACCGAAGACACCACTGCGCCGAGCCCGCATTCGAGCCGGCGGCGCACCAGGTAGATCCGCAAGACTTCGCCCACCCGCAGCGGCAGAATCTCGTTGGCAAACAAACCGGCATACACTGCTTGCGTCGTTTCCCACATCGAAATCCGGCCCGTGGGATGCAGAAACAGGCTCCAGCGCAGCCCCTGGCAGAGGTAGCTCAAAATATCGAAGCCGACCGCGGCAGCGACCCAGTCCCAGTGGATCGCGCCGACGCCGCGAACGATTTCGGCCGGGTCGGCGTCATGGAACACCCAGGCTAGCGCCGCCGCGGCGATCAGGTAGCCGGCGGCGGTCTTCCATCTCTGGGATTTGGATGAGGGGCGCCGAGCCGGAGTCTGTTGCGCCGGACCGGACCCAGGAGGCTCGGGCCCAGATCGATCTAGCCCGGCCCGCTCAGAATCTTGCGCGCCAGTTCCATGCAGGCCACGCCCTTCCGCTCCGATCTCGGCCGGAGCTCGCCCCGGCGGAACCTCCCCGGCAAGCGCGGACCGTGTCGCGCCCGGCGTCGGAACCGGCACTATCTCGGGACTTGCGCCAGCCATTGCAATGCTTCCTGCAGACTGCGATGGAACTCCGCAAGGTTTCCGTCAAACCGATGGTTCTGGGCGTCGATCGCGAAGTAGCGCTTGGGCTCTTGGGCGGCGTCGAAGAGTTGGCGCGACTCCCGCACCGGAACGAATTCATCGTGCGAAGACTGCAGCATCGCGATCGGAACCGGAGTGAGCCGTGAGATCAGCGCCAGGCACGAGAACGTCGGCTCGTTGGGCGCGAGTTTCGTCAGGTAGGTCAGATCGTCTTGCCAGCGCCAGCCGATCACGTTGCGGTCGGAAAGCCCCAGCGTCGCCACGCCCAGGTATTGCGGTTGATAGCGTGGGTCGGCCGCGGCTAGAACCATCAGGCCGGCCCCGGCCGACCAGCCCACCAGCAGGACGCGCTCTCCCGGCCGTGGCGCCGCCCACTCCGCCAGGCGGTAGAAATCCACGGCGACGTCGGACTCGGCGAGCGTCGTCGTTCCGGTGAACGATTTCAGATAGTTCTTCGTGTCGAGCGCGAACACGTCGTAGCCCCACGAGGCCATCGCCGCGCCCATGCCGACCGCGGCGCCGCGCCAGCCGCCGTCGCCGGGAGCGAACAAGATCTTGCCGAGCGGCGGCACGCCGGAGGAACGCGGCAGGTAGTAGACATCGATCGCATGCCCGCGCAGGGCGACTTCATTGCGGCCATCGCGCGGCGCGGCGTCCATGCCCGTTTCCGCCGCCGCCAGGGCTCTGCCGGCGAATGCCGGTCCCGCCACGGCCAACAACAACCCCGCGACCGCAAATCGCAAACGCGCGCCGCTGAATCGCCAGCCCCTGCCGGCCTCCCACAAGGCGCTCGGAACCCGCAACCACAACCTGTGAACGAAGCTAGTCATGGATTTCGGAAACCTCGATCAGCGCTCGCGCCAACCGCGGCAGGTTCAAGACATTGCGGTAGATTACATAGCGCGGCTCCCACCAGGTCGCATATTTGGCCTTGAAATACCGCAGGCCCTGGTAGCTGAATAAAAAGCCCATGTGCTGCATGAACGAGTGCACGGCGCGCTCCTCGGGCGAAGCCTCTTCGTGCTCCTGAAAGCCTGCCATCGGCGCCATGCCCATGTTGAAGCGCTCGAAGCCCGCCTCCTTGAGCGCCAGCAGCAGCTTGCTGAAAACGTAGTCCATCATGCCCGAGGGCGCGTCGGCGCGATGCCGCATCAGGTCGATCGTCGATTCGCCCGGGGCGAAGCAGGGAATCAGATTGACGAAGCCGAGCACCGTGCCCTCGCCAGCGACGGCGGCATAGACCGGCGTGTGTCGCACGTAGTCGGCTTGAAATTGCCCCAGCGCGAACTGGCGTTCCCGCCGGCCCGGAATCCCGAGCCAGTCGTCGGAGACCTCCTGGAGCTTCGCCACGATCGCATCGGCAAGTGGAGGCTCATAGTGGACGAAGCGGATCCCCTGCTTCTCGAGTGTGCTGATGCGGTTGCGCATCTTGCGGAACTCCTTGCCTTCGATCCGGAAGCGCGTCAGGTCGACCACCGCGTCGTCTCCGATCTTGAGCTTGCGGAAGCCCAGCTTGCGGTACACCGGCAGAAAATCGGGCAGCGTCTGATGGAAGGCGACGCGCCAGTCGTTTTCCTCGCAGAACGCCACGAACTTGCGGATCATCGGCTCCATCTCCTCCACCGGCCCCACCGGGTCCCCCAGCGCCATGGCGTGGCCGCCGCCCACTTTGTAGGCGACAAAAGACTCCCGGCTGTCGGAAAACAAAAACGATTTATCGGGCCAGTATTTGAAGAAATCGAGCGCCGACCGGCTGTGGCGCCGCACCAAGGCCCGGGCGAGCTCGCGCTCGTGGGGCAGTGTGCGGAAGCGGTAAACCACCGGGCGGAACAGCGCGATCAGGGCGTAGGCCATCGTCACGCCGGTCATCAAATAGAGCGAGCGCACGAACCACTCGGCGTAGTGCGTTCGCGGCGTCACGCCCGGGTCGCCGATCAGGCTGAGAAACAGCAGCGTGCGGTGAATCGCATCCGTGATCGTGAAGTTGATGCCAAACTCGCGCTTGTCGAGCAGCCAGAACCCGCTGACTCCGTAGGTAAGCGCCGCCAGAAACGCGGCCATCAGACGCAACGCCCCGCGCTGCACGTCGGGAAAACTGCTGCCGACGCTGAACTCCTTGCGCGCCAGCCACAGGAACACAAACAGCGCCGCCGAGACGGCCGCCTCTTCGTAGTCGAGTCCTTTGGTCAGGTGGAAAACGACTGAAAGCGCGGAGATTGCCAGCACCGAGTGCAAGGCACGACGCTTACGGCGGTAGAGATTGACCGACGAGACGATCAGCGCAAAGCCGATCAACAGCACCGCGAAACGCGACAGGTGCACGAACTCGAACGGGAACACGCTGCGGATCAGGCGCGCCCGCTCGGGCAGCGGCGGCCCAATCACCGACAGCAGGTTGACGATACCGCTGACCAGCGCAAACAGGCTGGCGGCCCAGCGCAGCCGGGCGTGTGTCCTGGGGCGCGCCGGGCCGGGCCGCGAGTGGCCGCCGCGCCGGCGAGCCCCCACGTTGTCTGCATCGCGCGTCTCCGCGGTCGCAAGGTCGGGCCCGCCTTGGGCGCCGCCCGCACCATCCCTTACGAAACCGACATCGCTGTGCGCGGGTTCGGTCGCTGCCTGCTCCGGCGGCCCGGGCCCGTTTGGGCAAGGCGGCGTAGCGCGCTTGTCAGCGTCGCGCGCGGCTAGTTCTGTGCTCATGGACGGCGCGGTACTCCACCCGCCACCTGGGACATCTAGCAATTGCCACGCCAAACCCGCCCTGCCCCTGCGGCGGTACGCAACACCACCGCGGCCGCCGGACCTTCGACAACGTTGCCGTGAGCCATCGCACTCGCTTCTGCCGGAAAAAATGTGAAGAGTGTAGGTCTTCGTACTTCATGCCAGGCCGCCGAACGCAGCTTCGATTAGATAATTAGCGCACGCTAAACTGCAAAAGTTGCACCAGCGCGGCCGCGCTTTGTGCAGAGGATAACGCGCGGAATCGTAAGCGCGGTTCAAGCCCGAGTCCACCCCCGCCGGCAACCCGAGGCCGCCCCGCGGCGCTCGCGACGGCCCCCATCCACGGGCGCGAGACCTCTCCAACCCGGCCGCTTCAGGGTGCCGGCGGCACGTCTTGGCCCGGTGGCCCCCAAGCCCGAAGTGGAGTTTCCCTCGGCTTATTTCTGCAACTGTTGCGGTTGGAAACGCCGGTCTAATTACCGGCAAGAAGTCTGGAAATACACCGATTAACCCATGGACATTACACACCGCGGGCCCTCCGCATGCGTCTCACCTAGCAGAGTACGAAATGCCGAACCGCGGCAATGGAGATCAATCATGAATCTGAAAACGGTCCTTTGTATTGCGGGCGCGTTGTTGTTGCAAGCGCCTTTGTTTGCCGCCCCGCGCGCCTGCCCGGCCCCTGGAGCCGCGACCCCGGAGTCGATGACCTGGAATTTCCCCAAGGAAGGCACACGGTTGCTCAAAGACATCAACCACGAGGCTTACGACGCGCGTAAGCAGGCGTCCGAGCTCGAGATGCTCGCGCGCAACCCGATGTCCGACTGGCAGGATCAAGCCGTCGACCTGACGCAAATTCGCGCCGACGTCAACCACATGGGCCAGAATCTGTGCCGGCTCGAGAGCATCCGCGGGCAACTGTCTTCCGACGAGCAAAGCACCGTCGACAAGACCGCCCGCAAGGCCAAGGAAATGGCGATCTTCACTCAGGACGCCATCGTCTTCCTCAACGGCCATGAGTCGCAACTGTGGAGCCCTTACTACCATGCCTACGTCCAGAACGTCTACAAAGACGCCAAGGGTGTCAATCGAATCGTGAATCACTCCCGGGAAAGCTGATGCCGCGTTCCAACGGCTCGGGAGTCATCGGGGGCGGCTCAATTCGCAAGGATTGAGTCGCCCCAACGGCTGTGTGGCCGCCGCAATCCTGCCTGGGATCTGCTCAGAACCCACCCAAGACCTTCGCCGCGCCGGCCGCGGCAATCCGATACAATGTATGCCCTTGCGGGCCTGGGCCGCGAGGAAACACGCGGTTTGCCTCCTTGGGGGCCATGGTAGGGCGGGCAAACCCTGAAGTGCGTCGGGGGTTTTTGGGATTCATGAAACGCATTGTCTGCTGCGGGGTATTTGCGCTCTGCGGTCTTATCGGTGGGGCGGGGCCGTGCGCCGCGCAGGGCGTCGGAAGTGAGCCGGCCGCGGTCGCGGGATCCGAAGCCCCGCGTTCCGAAGGCGGCCGGCCCAGCGTCGCTGCCGTGCGCCTGGCCGAGCCGCCCGAGATCGACGGCCTGGTCAACGAGCCGCTGTGGCAGCGGATCACGCCGGCCGCCAATTTCATCCAGCAGAATCCCGACGAAGGCGCCCCGGCCACCGAGCGCACGGAAGTGCGCGTCGCCTTCGATGATCAAAATCTATACATCGCTGTCATTTGTTTCGACAGCCAGCCCGGCCAGATCGTCATCACCCAAAATCGCCGCGACGCGCTGCTGGTCGACACCGACTCGATCGAGATCCTGCTCGACACCTTCCACGACGGCCAGAACGCCTTCATCTTCGGCACCAGCCCGACCGGCATCGAGTTCGACGCGCAGGTTTCCAAAGCCGGGCAGCTCCGCGGCGGCCGCGGTGGACCGGCGCGCGCCGGAGGCTCGGGGGGCACCGGCGCGCAGCGCGGCGGTGCGGCGGCGCTCAACCTCAACTGGGACGCCGTCTGGCGCGTGAAATCGCAAATCACCGAGCGCGGTTGGGAAAGCGAGTTCGAGATTCCCTTTCGCACGTTACGCTACGACCCCGGCGCCACGGTCTGGGGCCTGAACGTTTCGCGGAACCTGCGCCGCCACAACGAGCTGTCGTTCTGGTCGCCGATCTCGCGCGCCTTCGAGTTGACCCAGGTGAATCAGGCCGGCGCCTTGTACGGCCTCGAGACCAAAAGCCAGCACAACCTCAAGCTGCTGCCTTACGTATTGGGAGGCTTCACGCACGACTTCGAGCGCGTCGAGGATCAGAAACGCTTCGAACGCGAGGCCGGGCTCGACCTCAAATACAGCCTGACGCCCAGCATCACTCTCGACGCCACCGTCAACACCGACTTCGCGCAGGTCGAGGTCGACGACGAGCAGGTCAACCTGACGCGCTTCGATCTGTTCTTCCCCGAGAAGCGGCCGTTCTTTCTCGAGAACTCGGGCTTCTTCGAGTTCGGCACGCCGCAGGAGGTCGAGATCTTTTTCTCGCGCCGCATCGGCATCGACGACGACGGCAACCAGGTGCCGATCGACGCCGGCGCCCGCATCAGCGGCAAACTCGGCCCCTACCAGATCGGCCTGCTCAACATGCATACCCGCGCGGTCGACGGGGTGACCTCGTCCAACAACTACTCGGTGGCGCGCTTCAGCCGCGAGCTGCCCAACCGCTCGTCGATCGGGGTGATCGGCGTCAATCGCCAGTCCACTTCGCCCTTTGAGGGGGGCAGGGAATTCAACCGCACCTTCGGCGCCGACGCCAACTTCGGCCTGGGGAAATACGCCAACTGGTTCAACTACGTCGCGAAATCGAAGACGCCGGGCATCAACGACAGCGACCACGCCTACTCCTCGCGCATCGCCTACGACGATTCGGTGAACGAGTTCGCGATGGAATACCTGGAGGTGGGGCACAACTTCAATCCTGAAGTAGGCTTCGTGCAGCGCGTCGGCTTCCGCAAGCCGTCCTACTCCTACCGCCACTTCTTCTATCCGCACAGCGGGCCGGTGCGCAGCATCGAGCCGCATTTTTCGCACCAGAAGTGGTACACGCTCGGCAGCAACGAGAAGGAGTCGGGCTTCGAGCACTACCACCTGGATTCCCGCTGGCAGAACGGCGGCCGCCTCGGCGTGGCCTACAACCGCAACTTCGAGCGGCTCGACGAACCGTTCGAGGTCAACCCCGGCACGTTCATTCCGGTCGGCCGCTACGCCTACAACGAAGTCATCGCCAACTATGGGACCGATCAAAGCGCGCCGCTGTTTCTGACCGGAACGGCGGCGGTCGGCAACTTCTACAGCGGCACGATTCGCACGCTGAATTTCCAGGGCGGCTATCGCCGCGGCCGCAACCTTACCTGGATCGGCTCCTGGGTACGCAACTACGTCAAGCTTCCGGTCGGCGATTTCAACACCGACCTGGTCGGCCTGCGCTTCAACTGGTCGTTCACCCCGAAGAGTTTTCTGCAGACCTTCAGCCAATACAACAGCCAGACGGGCCAGATCGGCCACAACATCCGCCTGGGGCTGCTATCGACGTCGAGCACCGGGCTCTACGTCGTCTTCAACACCGCCAACGCGACGCGCGACTACTTCGACCCCCACGACGTCGAGCGCCGCACGCTTTCGCGCGCCTTGTTTGTGAAGTTCAACTACCTGCTGGACTACTAAGCGGAGCAGGCAAGCCTTTGTGTAGTACAGGCAACCCTGTCTGTGTCCGAAGCTTGGCCTTTCGCGAACAATCTTCGATCGCAAGGGTCCGGGCAAGGCAAAGGCAGAAGGCAGAAGGCAGAAGCCAAAGGCCCTACCAGTGTCTACCGTTCGCGGTGTGCCTCCCACGCTTTGCCCTTTCCACTTTGTCTTTTGTCTTTTGCCTTCGTCTCTTGTCTCCCGGCGGACAGGATCTCCCCGCCACGCGGAGAGGGCTGCCCGAGTTCGCCGCAACCCGCTTTCCGCCGCTTCGGCCCGCCGGCTTACGCCTGCGGCTCTGTTTCGCTTTTCGCCCCTCATGCCCGCGCTGCGACGTACCCGCCAGGCGCCGTGGAATTGGTCGGGAAACTCGTTTGTTCCTCTCGTTTGTTTTCAAATTCCGTAGTTGCGCGCTACCAGTATGTGTGCTAGGGTATCCCCCAGATACGTTCGATCGATGGTAACAGCGGGCTCCGATTGCATCGGAGACCTGTGATACGGGGTAAGTATCGTTACACATCCCTCGAAATAGGGGGTTCAAAACCCACGAAAAGGACGCGGCCTGGGAGGCTCCCCAGGCGAGCGGTCAAAGTGTGCCGTCCCGGAGCTGGTCCAGGAATGGGGACCCGTGACTTGGCCTGGGAACGTAGTGTCGCGCCAAAAGCAACTCCCCACAGCAACACTCGGGTAACAACAATTAAGGAGAAAACTCTTATGTGCGGAGTCTCTCAGGGATTTCGTCTGCATCTATGGCGTCGCGCGCTGCTGGGGGTTCTTGCGATCGTGGCCGCGGTTGCCTTAAGCCCGTATCGGGCGCCGGCTCAGGTTTTATATGGCTCGCTGGTCGGTCACGTGGTGGACCAAAGCGGCGCCGCGATTTCCGGTGCCTCTATCACGGTCGTCAATGCAGACACCGATCAGACGAAGCAAGCCACGACGGACATGGCGGGGTCCTACAGCTTCGTCGACCTTCGCGGCGGCACCTATAATCTCAAGGTCACCCAGCAGGGGTTCCGGGCCTACGAGAAAAACGGCATCACGGTTACGCTCAACTCGGTCACTCGCGCCGACATCTCGATGGAACTCGGCGCCGTCACCGAAACCGTTACGGTGAGCGCCGCGGACGTTCCGGCCCTGCAAACCGACACGGCGGAAGTCCACGCCGAGGTCAGCAACGCCGACGTCGAGAATCTTCCCGTGCCCCTGGGCCGGAACTATCAGCAGCTTTACAAAAACCTGCCTGGGTTCAGCCCTCCGCGCAACAGCCACTCGATTCCGACCAACCCGGCCCGCGCGCTGGAATTCAACGTCAACGGCACCAGCAACAACCAGAACAACACGCGGGTGGACGGTGTGAGCACCTACAACGTGCAGCTTCCCCACGTGAACTCCTACGTGCCTACGCTCGAATCGATCCAGCAGGTCAACCTCGTCACCAATACCTTTGATGCCGAGCAGGGCTTTGCCGGTGGTGTGGCGGTCAACCTGGAGACCAAAAGCGGAACCAATCAATTGCACGGCTCGCTGTTTGAATACCACAGCGATCAGCACCTGAAAGCCTGGCCCGACCGTTTCGAAAACGCCGCCGCGAACACGGGCAACAAGCCCAAGTTCATCGACAACTCCTTCGGGGGCACCGTCGGCGGTCCGATCATCCACGACAAACTGTTCGGATTTGTCAGCTATGAAGGTCTCTATCAGCGCCAGAACGCGGAAACCTTCGCCGACATCCCGACCGCGGCGATGCGCGCCGGCGACCTGAGCTCGCAGCCCGAGTTGGTCTATGACCCCTTGACCGGAGATCAGACCAACGGCCTGGGCCGTACGCCTTTTGCCGATAACCGCATCCCGACCGCCCGCCTGAATCCGATCTCGCAGAAGATCCTTTCCTTCGTGCCGGGCACCAACCTGGAAGGCGACTCGCGAAATTACTTTGTCAACGCGCCCTTCAAGTGGAACCGCAACCAGGTGGACACCAAGGTCAACTTCAACGCGACCGATAAGTTGACCTTCACGGGCACCTTCGGGATGTTGAAGTATTCCGACATCGCTCCGACAATCTTCGGCGATCAGGCCATCGGGCGCCTGATCGGCCAAGGCGGTAACCCCGGCATGGGTTCGGGTAACACCTACCGGTTGACCATCATGGGCACCTACACCTTCTCGCCCAATTTCCTGATGGACGCGCATTTTGGCTGGTCCAAGCAGGGCACCGATTCCGAGCAGCCGACCCTGGGCCAGAACATCGGCAGCGAGGTTCTGGGCATCCCCGGAACCAACGGTACGCGCGAGTTGGAAAGCGGTTGGCCTCAGTTTGACATCGATGGGTTTGACACCATCGGGCTCACCTACAACTTCATGCCCTACTACCGCCACGATCCGCAGTTCCAATACGTGGTGAATTTCAACTGGATCAAGAACTCCCACAACATCCGCTTCGGCATCGATCTCTACCATCAGGAACTCAACCACCAGCAGGCTGAGTTTCTGGGCGATGCCTATGGCGCCCAGGGTGGCTTCAACTTCGGTTCCGGAGTGACCCAGAACTGCGAGGCCGCATCGGCGAGCGGCAATTGCACCGATACCTCTCCCACTTCCGCCAACAACGGCATGGGAACGTTTCTGCTGGGCATGCCCGACGTCCGGAGCCGAACCCTTCAGGTGCCGGATATCTATCACGTCAAAGCCGGGCTGTATTCCGCCTACGTCCGCGACCGTTGGAACATCACGCCGAAACTGACCATGGACTATGGTCTGCGTTGGGAGTACTTCCCCGTTCCCGTGCGCCCCGACCGCGGCATCGAGCAATACGACTTTGCCACCAATAACATCCTGCTCTGCGGAGTGGGCTCCACACCGAAGGACTGCGGGATCGAGAACAGCAAGTTCAATTTCGCGCCGCGCATCGGGTTTGCCTACCGCGCCAGCGATACTCTGGTCATTCGCAGCGGTTATGGGATTACCACCGACCCCTACGAGGCGTTGGAAATGTTGCGCGCCAACTATCCTATTCTGGCCGCTCTAAGGCAAACCGACGACCGCGGAGACCTGTTCCCCGTCGGCACGCTGGAACAGGGGATCCCGGCCATTCCCGTTCCCGACGTCAGCGGTGGTCAGGTAGAGCTGCCGCCTGGCGTAGGCTATGGCGGTTGGCCCTCGAAGTTCAACCGGGGCTACGTGCAGTCCTGGAACTTCATCATCCAGAAGCAACTGCCCCACGGCTTCACGGGGCAGGCCGGATACGTGGCCACGCGCACGATTCGCCAACTCGGCTTCCTGGACTTCAATGCCGGCCAGATCGTGGGAGCCGGCAAGGATGGGCAGCCGCTGTTCCCGAAGTTCGGCCGCGACGCCAACACCATCCAGCTCTATCCGGTCGGCTCGGGCCACTATAACTCCCTGCAGGCCACCCTGCAGCGCCGCTATAGCGCGGGTCTGGCTCTGACCATCAACTATACGTACAGCAAGGCCATCAACGCCGTGGACAACGCCGGAAACGGCCCGTCCATCAAGGTGATGAAGGACCTGGACCTGAACCGCTCGCGCACCGGCTTCGACCGCCGGCATAGCCTGGGGATCACCAACATCTTCGAGCTGCCCTTCGGCAATGGCAAGCGCTTTGCCAACAGCGGCGTGGGGGCTGCCGTGCTGGGCGGCTGGCAGATCAACAGCGTGCTCACTTTCATGACCGGCCGGCCGTTTACCGTGAGTTCGGGCGGATCGGGCTTTAACACGCCGGGTAGCACCCAGACGGCCGATCAGATCAAATCGGACGTCGTCAAGACCGGCGACATTGGACGGGGCACTCCCTTTTACGATCGGAGCGCCTTTGCGGCGGTCAACGGCGCCCGCTACGGCTCGATGGGCTTCAATGTCCTTGACGGGCCGGGCATTGTCAACTGGGACCTCGGGATCTTCCGTGAGTTCACGGTCACGGAGCGCGTCAAGATCCAGTTCCGCGCCGAGTCGTTCAACTTCACGAATACGCCCCATTTCAGCCAACCAAATGGCACCTTCACCAGCAGCAATTTCCTGTATGTGACAGGAACCGACTCGCAGTCGCGCGAGGGTATCGACGAGCGCCAGTTCCGTCTCGGACTGCGGCTGTCTTTCTAAGTCGAAGCTCAATGCGGGCCGCAACGGTGCGGCCCGCTTACCCCTTTGTTAGAACGCTACCAGGGCCGCGCCCCAGCGCGGCCCATTTTTTTGAACCTGCACCCACCTTCGTGACGATTCGCCCCGCCGGCTTCCATCCGGGGCCCCGTTTCCGCGGGGCCTGCCTCGGTGGCAGGCCATCCACCTACCCACGGACCGATTTACCATGGGAACAGCACGCGTTTGCAGGAACCCGTGCACCAAACCGCCAATGGGGGCTGATCGCAATCGCGGCAATCGGGACACACCCACCACGCGGCGCTATCGCCGGCGCCGTCAGCCGCGCTGGTCCCGCCTCGCCCGAAACCTGTTGCTGGCCGCCCTGACCCAGCTCTCCCCCGCCGCCGAAAAGCCATCCCCGCTGCCGCCCCCCGAGCACCGCCCGCTACAGGTCCGCGAAGGAACCATCGAATCGGCACGAGGTTACGTCACCTCCGACTCATGCCGCGCCTGCCACGCCGCGCAATACGAAACCTGGCACCGCAGCTACCACCGCACGATGACACAGGTCGTCACCGCCGAAACCGTGATCGCCGATTTCGACGGTGTCGAACTGGGCCCTCCCGAAAAGCGCTACCGCCTGGAGCGCCGCGGCGACGCTTTCTGGGTCGAGATCCCGCCCGCCGACTCCCCTTGGAACGCCGCCGCAACTGCCGCGCCCGCCGCCGCTCCAGCCAACCGCTGGCGCCGCATCGTTCAATCGACCGGCTCGCACCACTATCAGCTCTATTGGTACCCGACCGGCGCCGGCCGTGAGCTGAACATGCTGCCCTACGTCTTTCTGCGCGGCGAACGGCGCTGGGTGCCGCGCGATGCCGTGTTTCTCCAGCCGCCCGATTGGAGTACCGAAGCACTCGTCTGGAACCACCAATGCCTGCCCTGTCACTCGACCGACGGACAGCCCGGCTATCTCCCCACTGAGCCGGTAGTCCCGGGAGGCAAAAGCCCCGACACGCAGGTCGCCGAAATGGGCATTGCCTGCGAGATGTGCCACGGCCCCGGCAAGAAGCATGTCCAGGCAAATCGCGGCGCCAACGTGCTGGCCGGGAACGCGGCGGCCTCAACCATCGTCCATCCGGGGAAACTTCCCGCGCCGCGCGCCGCCCAGATCTGCGGCCAATGCCATTCGGTCAACGTCCCCTACCGGCCCCAGGACTGGGTCGACTACCTGCTCGACGGCCCCCGCTTCCGCCCCGGCCAGGACCTCGCCCAATCGCGCTACATCGTCGACAGCAAGACCCTCGCCCGCTCGCCCCTGATCGAGCAATGGCTCGCCAGCCACCAAAAAAACCTCGACGACTGGTTCTGGCCCGACGGTGTGGTGCGTGTCACCGGCCGCGAATACAACGGCCTGCTGCGCTCGCCCTGCTTTCGCGGCGGAAACTTCTCGTGCCTGTCGTGCCACTCGCCGCACGCCGCCAACCCCGACGCCCAGTTGAAGCCCGGCATGCGCGGCGACCAGGCCTGCCTGCAATGCCACCAGAAGCTGGGTGAACGCATCGCCGCCCACACGCACCACCCCTCCGCATCGAGCGGCAGCCGCTGTACCAACTGCCACATGCCGCACACCACCTACGGCCTGCTGAAAGCCTCCCGCAGCCACACCATCGAGAGCCCCTCGGCACGCGTGTCGCTCGCCAGCGGCCGGCCCAACGCCTGCAACCTCTGCCACCTTGACCAAACGCTAGCCTGGACCGCGCAACACCTCACCGCCTGGTACGGGCAAGCGCCGGTCGAGATAGAAGGAGCTGCCGCCGAAATCGCCGCCGCGCCGCTCGCGCTGCTCGAAGGCGACGCCGGCCTGCGCGCCATCTACGCCTGGAACATGGGTCGCGCCGAAGCCCAACAGGCCGCCGGAAGCCGATGGCTGGCCCCCTTCCTGGCGCAGGGGCTCCGCGATCCCTATGCCGTCGTGCGCTACATCGCGGGCCGCTCGCTGGCCACCCTCAACGGCTTTGAAACCTACCGCTACGACTTCGTAGCGCCGTCCGCGCAGCGCGAGCAAGCGGCCCAGGAAGTGCTGCGACAGTGGAACGAACTGCGCCAGTCGAACGAGCCGCGCCAGCAGGCGAGCAGGCGAGAGAGCCGACCGAGCCAACAACAAGCTGAGCCGCCCTCGTCCGAGGTACGCGAAGCAAACCGCCGCCTTGTGCTCAACGCCGACGGCTCGCTTAACACCAAGCTGTTGCAGCGTCTGCTCGCGCAACGAGACAATCACCCCATGCTGCTCGGCGAATAGGCGCGGCACGGACTATCCTGTCTGCAAGCGCATCCGCCCCCTCCGCAACGCCGCCCCAAACCCAGCAAACAGAGCCGCAGGCGCAAGCCGGCGGGCCGAGTCGCCACAAAGGCACTCGGCGAAGCCCCAACCCAGAAGCCGGCGACCGACAGCAACCACCCCCGGTCCCCCGGCCAACGAGCCATCTCGGCCCGCAGGCTTTCGCCAGCGGCTCTGTTCCCGGGGGCCTCACTGTGGAGCCCATCGCCCGAACAAAAGACCGCCCGTTTCCGCTCCCGCAACACAAAGCTAAAGCCCGCCCCCGCGCAAGCCGATCAACCGGGCAAGTCCGAACTGCTGCGTGTCTCTGCTGCGAATGCAACTGCTGCGAATGCTACTGCTGAAACTCACACTGCCGCGAACATCTCTGCTGCTGGCGTGCGCGATCGCCTGTGCCGCCGCCGGCCTGACTCTCGCCCAAACCCCGTCGCCCACCGCGGCCGAAGACTACCGCCTGGGCCCCAACGACGAAGTCGTCATCCGGGTGCTCGACGCCGAGGAAATCCCCGACAAGCCGCTGCGCATCGACACGCGGGGCAACCTGAGCCTGCCGTTGGTCGGCCGTATCGCCGCCGCCGGCCGCACCGTCGAAGAACTCGAAGGCGATCTGGCCGCGAGCCTCGGCCGTTTCCTGCGCGATCCGCAGGTAACGGTTACCCTGGCCGAGGTCGGCAGCCAACCCGTGTCGGTGTTGGGCGCGGTCAATAAGCCCGGCGTGCAACAGATCGAAGGCCCCAAGACGCTGGTCGAGATGCTTTCGCTGGCCGGAGGCTTGCGCCAGGACGCCGGCCACACCATCAAGATCACCCGCCAGGCCGAGTTTGGCCCGGTGCCGCTCGAAGGCGCCCGCGGCGACCCCAGCGGCCGCTTCAGCGTGGCCGAGCTCGACGTGAAAGAAGTCCTCGAAGCGCGCCGCCCCGAAAACAACATCCTGGTCTGCCCCCACGACGTCATCTCGGTGCCGCGCGCGGCCATGGTCTACGTCATCGGAGAGGTCGAAAAATCGGGAGGCTTCGTGCTCGAAGAGCGCCAGAGCGTGTCGGTATTGCAGGCGCTGTCGCTGGCCGGCGGGCTGACCGACGTCGCCGCCCTCGAACGCGCCCGCATCCTGCGGGGAGGCGAGACCGAGTCGCCCGAAGGACGTGTCGAGATCGCCGTCAACATGAAAGCTATCATGGCCGGCAAATCGCCCGACGTGGCGCTCGAACCCGAAGACATCCTGTTCGTGCCCCGCAGCGGCAGCCGCGTCGCCAGCCAGGCGGTCAAGAAGGCCGCGCTCGGAACGCTGTCAGGAATTGCGATCTGGCGGATCGGGGCCCACTAGAGCCAACGCACCGCACGAGATCATGACGAATCGCCACCTGATCACGACGAATCGCACGCGATGGCAACGAATCGCCACTCAGAGCCGCAAGCGTAAGCTTGCGCGCGGCGGCCGCGCCCGGCGCAGATCCGCGTTACCGGCTGCGGCGGTTGGAGCCGGCCTACAGCGCGGGCTGACGCCCGCGGCTCCGAGTGCCGCGTCAGGCACCGCCGGCGGGTGAGCGGCTGCGAGTGCCGCGCCAGGAGCACAATCGGCTGCGCCACGATCCGTTGATGAACGTGCTCAGTGGCAAGCGCGGCAACGCCGCTGAATGCGGCTGTGGGCCGCCATGCAGACCTGGCGAGGCGGCGCGCCGGCGGCGCGGACCGCCGCGCCGCGACTTTCGATCACAACCATGTCGGACCACATGCTGCCTTCGCTGCCGTGCCCGACGCCGCTGCCTTTGCAGCGGCCGCCCGACGAGCCCTTGCGCGGCGGCTGGGTCGAGCCCTACGACGCCGAGTTCGCGCCCGAAACCGGCTCCCAGGGCCTGCTGCAATATTGGGAGCTGCTGCGCCGCCGGCGCGGCGCGATCCTGCTGTTTGCCGCGCTGGGCGTCGTCGCCGCTATCCTGCTCAGCCTGCCGCAGACGCCGCTCTACCGCGCCGAGGCGAAACTCGAAATCCAAGGCGGCGGCGACAATGTTTCGGGGCTGGGCGAGATCGACGACGCTCCCGCCGACCGCTACCTGAGCGAGTTCGAGATCGCAACCCAGGTCGAGATGCTCGAAAGCCGGGTGCTGCTCGAAAAGGTCTCGGACAAACTCGGCCTGGAGCGGCGCGGGGAGTTCGCCGCGCCCCAGGGCCGGCTCGCCTTGTGGCGGCAGGCGATCGGGCTGCCCGCCGCCGACCCGCTCTCGCCGCGCGAGCGGGCCCTGGAAGCCGCCGCCGACCGCGTCGAGGTTTCCTCCTCGCGCCGCTCGCGCATCGTCACCATCACCGCCGAGTGGCCCGACCCGGCGCTGGCGGCGCGCTTCGCCAACACGCTTGCCGAGACCTACATCGAGCACAACCTGCAGACCCGCTGGGACTCCACACAGCGCACCAGCGTCTGGCTCACCCGCCAACTCGAGCAGCTTCGCTCGAAGCTCGAAACCGCCTCGGAAAAGCTGCAGACCTACGCCGCCGCCAGCGGCCTGCTCTACACCTCGGAAAAAGAAAACGTCGCCGAGTCGAAGCTGCAGCAGTTGCAAAGCGAGCTGTCGAGCGCCGAGGCCAGCCGCATCGACAAGCAATCGAGCTACGAGCTGGCGAAAAACGGCCCGGCCGACGCGCTGCCCGCCGTGCTCGACAATCTGCCGCTGCGCAACTATCAGCAGCAGTTGACCGACCTGCGGCGGCAGCAGGCCGAGTTGGCGGCGACCTACACGCCCGAGCATTCCAAAGTCAAACGCGTCGCCGCGCAGATCGCCGAGATCGTTGCCGCCATCGAGCGCGAGCGCAGCCGCGCGCTGCAGCGCATCGCCAACGAATTTGAGGCCGCCACCCGCCGCGAAGGCTTGCTGGCGGCCGACTACCGCCGGCAGTCGGCGTTCGTCTCCGAGCAGGGCCGGAAAGCGATTCAATACAACATCCTCAAGGGCGAGGTTGAAACCACCCGGCAGCTCTACGACAGCCTGCTGCAGAAGGTCAAGGAAGCCGGCGTCGCCTCGGCGATCCGCGCCTCGAACATCCGGCTGGTCGACCCGGCGCAGCCGCCGCGGCACCCCTACCGGCCGCGCCATCTGGTGAACGCCTCGATCGGGCTGCTGCTGGGCCTGTTCGGCGGCGTGCTGTTCGTGCTGGTGGGCGAGCAAATCGACCGCACGATCAAGCAACCCGGCGATTCGATGCTCTATATGAACCTGCCCGAGCTGGGTATCATCCCGACTCTCAAGGCAGCCAATCCGAGCGCGCCCGGCCTCAACGCGCCCGGCCTGAATGCGCCGGGCCTGAACGCGCCCGGCGGGAGTGCCGCCGGCCTGAACACATCGCACTGGAACGCGCCGGGCTTGAACCTGCCGGGCGCGGCGCGCACCGAGCCGTCCGCCGGCAACGACTGCCCCGGCGACGGCCAGCCGCCCGAACCGGACGCGGAGTTCCGCGCGGCGGAGTTTACGGCGGCGGAGTCGCCTGCGCCGGAGTTCTCGCGCGGCGCGGCCCAGGGCCCGCGGTCGATCGAGCTGGTGGCCTGGCGCGACAAGCCCTCGCTGTGCGCCGAAAGTTTTCGCGCCACGCTGACCTCGATCCTGTTTGCCGGCGGCCAGGGCGGCCGGCCGCGCGTGCTGGTGGTCACCAGCCCCAACCCGGGCGAGGGCAAAACGACGGTGATCAGCAATCTGGCCGTGTCGCTGGCCGAGATCAACCGCCGCGTGCTGCTGATCGACGCCGATCTGCGCCGCCCGCGCGTTCACCAGGTGTTCGGCATGCCCAACCGTTTCGGGCTCACCGACCTGCTCTCGTCCCCTGAGCCGATCGAGCAGATCCCGCTCAAGGCCAGTTCGCTCGAATCGGGCGTTCCCGGCCTCTACGTGCTGCCCAGCGGCTCGCGCACCTATAACATCTCGAGCCTGCTGCACTCGCCGCGCATGAGCGAGCTGCTCGAGCGCGCCCTGCGGGTGTTCGATACCGTGCTGATCGACACCCCGCCGGTCAAACAGATCGCCGACGCGCGCGTGCTGGGGCGGCTTTCCGACGGCGTCGTGCTGGTGTTGCGGGCCGGCCAGACCACCCGCGGCACCGCCCGCGCCGCCGCCGACCGCTTCGCCGAAGACGGCATTCGCGTGCTGGGAACCGTGCTCAATTCCTGGGACCCCGACACCAACGGCAGCGGCTACTACGACGGCTATTCCTACGACGACGGCTACTACGGAGACGAGCGCGCCGAAGCGGCAAAATCGAGCGGCTGAAGGCCGGGCACACCAGCAAACTCAAAGACAATTCGAGCGGGGCCCTGCGAGCCCGTCGGCCTGGGTGGCCTTCCCGAACCGGAGCGTCCGATCCCAAGCCAAGCCGGCCCAGAAAGCAATCGAGCCGCGGGCTTCCGCCAGGCCGGCGGCGCAAAAAAGAGCAAACCGAGCGCGCGTCAGCAGGCGGTGGCCGGGCGCGTCGCGATCAAAACGTATTCCCATCCGGCCAAGACACGCCGGAATCCGCGCCGAAGCAGCGGCGAGCAGCGACGAACGGAAGCACCCAATCCAAACCCGCAATCCAGCCCCCGCCGCAATGTCTCGCGCCGCGATAGCTTCGGCTACGATCCCCTCCTCTACAACTACTCCCGCTGCGACTGCTCCCGCCGCGATCCCTCCGAGTGCGACAGGCCCCGCCGGACTCAACCGCGGCGCGATATCCGCCGGCGCGGCAACGTCCAAGGCGGCAACTCCCAAGGCGGCAACTTCCAAAGCGGCAACCCGCGGCGCGGGCGGCGGCCTGCCGCCGCCGCGAACCAACCGTCGCGGAGTATTTTCGCCCACGCTGCGCAACCTGCGTGGCGCGCGCAGCCTGCCTATCGCCCGAACCCTGCGCATGCCGCTGGTCGCCCGCGTCGGCTCGGTCGGCCTGGCGACCTTGCTGTCGAAACTGCTGACGCTGGCCGCGCTCGGTATCGCCGCCCGCGCCCTGGGTCCCAAAAACTGGGGACTGGCCGGCTCGGCGCTTGCCGCGGTCGCCTACGCCAGCGTGTTGCTCTCGCCCGGCCTGCTCGCCTGGGGCACGCGCGAGATCGCGCGCGACCGCCAAGCGACGCGCGCCACCTTGCTGATCGTCAACCTCACCCAAACGCTGCTCGCCTGCGGCGCTTACCTGGCTGTCGCCGCCTTCGCCCGCCACGGCGTCGCGGACCCGGCCGCGCGGGCCGTCCTGCTGGTCTCGGCGCTCGCCCTGTTCGCGCAGGCGCTGTCGGTCGATTGGGTCTTCGACGGGCTGGAGCGCCCCCAGGTGCCCTCCTGGGTGCAGGTCGCGGTCTCGGCGGCGCGCCTTGCCGCGGTGATCGCGCTGTGCCGTTCGCCGTCCGACATCCTGGCTTACGCCGCGATCGTGCCGTTTTTTCTCGGCGTCCAGGCGCTCGCCGGTTATCTTCTGCTCTACCGCGGCGGCTGCTGCCGCTGGATGTGGCCTGGCCTGGCGGAGGCGCGGCGCGCGCTCACGGCGGCCTGGCCGCTCGGCCTCACCATGGCGCTGTTCGTTCTGGCGCACAACGCCAACACGCTCGTCGTCGAGATCGTCGGCGGCTCCGAACAGGCCGGGCACTACCTGGCGGCGCTGCGTTTCGTCGAGATGGCGTCGGTGCTGCCGGGAGTGGTCGGCGCGGTGTTCCGGCCGCGGCTGGCGCGCCTATTCGCCGCCGGTTCGCCCGGCGCGGCGCGCGAAACCCGCCTCTATGCGCGCGCCCACCTGCTGGCCGGCCTGCTGCTGGCGCCGCTGGTCTTCGCCGAGGCGCCGCGCATTATCGTGTGGCTTTACGGCGAGGCCTACGCGCCGGCGATTCCGCTGCTGCGCATCTTCACGCTGGCGATCCTGGCGAACTATCTGGTCTGCGGCTACACCAACTGTCTGGTCGCGTTCGGCCGCGACCGCGTCATGCTGCGCTCGATGGCGGTCGCGGCGGCGGCCGCTATCGCAGCCGGCCTGATTCTGACGCCGCGCTGGGGGCCGCCGGGAGCGGCGTTTGCCGCCAGCCTGATTCACCCCGTCGGCTGGCTCGTCGCGCTGCCCGCATACCGCCGCACGGTCGGCCCACTCGCGTGGAGGCAATGGAGGCGCCCCCTGGCCGCGGCGGCCGCCATCGTGGCGCTCTCTTTGTGGCTCGAAAAGCAGGGCGCCCCGACGCTGGGCCGCGTCGCCGCCGCAACAACGCTTTATCTGGCCATCGCCGCCCGCAGTTGGATCGAGCTCGAGCAAGCCATCCGCCGCAGAGGCGAGAAGGAGCAAGAGCTCGGCCCGGCACGCGAAAACACCGCCGACAAAGCCGGCCGCAGCGGCGCCAAGCTGCGCTGCGCAGCGAATCGGCCGCTCGCCGGCTTCCCCGTTACCAACGGCGATGCACCGCCAACGGCGGATGGGTCGCCAGCCGCCAAGCCCTGCCAACGCTCGAATCCTCGTCAACCGCCCATCCGGCAGAGCCGGTTTCGCCCCAGGCCGTGCGCCGCCTCGGCCCGCCGGCTTACGCCTGCGGCTCTGTTTCCGGGTCTGATGAGGTTGCCAGGTATCACGCAGGGCGCGGATGCCACGCCGAGTCTGGATACCGCGAAGGGCCCGGATACCACGCGCCTGAGGGTCCGCCCGCCCGCTAGCCGTCACAACGATGCCAACACCCCTCCAACCTGCCGCCGCGTCGCCGCGCCGCCCGGGCCCGCGCTCGCACTCTCGCCCGGCTCCGCCCAGCCACGGCGCCGCCGCACGGCCGTCCGTCCAGAACTCCGCCGAGTCCAACCCCGCCGCATCGCACCCCGGGCGTCCGCTACCTCGGCGCGACGCGCGCCCCGCCCCAGGCCGACCCATGCGGCGGCGTCCTTCTCCGCGGCGCCGCTCGCTGCCGGCGCGCCTGGCCGACCCCGATCGCCTGGCCGTCCTGTTGCTGCTGATCACCTTCGTAGCCGGAGGTTTTAGCCTCCATCGCCTCGACCCGGCGCTGCGCCGCTTCGGGGAACTGGCCTACGTACGCACCTGGCTGCTGCTGGCGATCGCGGCCGTGATGTTGCTCCATAGTCGCTCGGACGGGCGCGCCGGCAGCCGCTCGGACGGGCGCGCCGGAGGCCGCGCCGACGGCCGCTTCAGCCGGGGTTCCCACGGCGGCCCGAACAGCCCAACCGACAGCCATCCCGGCCGCCACCCACAAAGCCGCGCCGACGGCCGCCCACAAGGCCGGCCGCACCGCCCTCAGGGCCGCTCCCGGCCCCGCCTCGCCGCCGCCGCGGCCTTTACCCACGCCGTGGCGATCTCGCAGCTCTATATCGCGCTCACCGCGTTGTGGTCGCCCGACGCCGCCGGCACCTTCCCGCGCGTATTCGGCCAACTGGTGCTGGCGTTGTTGCTGGAGCTGGCGCTGTTGGCGTTGCGCCGCGGCCCGGCGCGGGCCGCCCGCACGATCCTCAACGGCTCGCTCGCCGCGGCCTTGCTGTACGCGGTGGCGGGACTGGCCGGCGGCTCCGAGCACGGCCGCATGGCGATGTTCTTCGGGGGGCCCAACGTGTTCATACGCGTCATCGGCGGCGGCGTATTGGCTTCGGTCTATCGGGCATTGGCCACGCGCCGTCTGATCTGGCTGGCTCCGGCGCCGCTGCTGCTGGTGTGTGCCGTCGAGTCGGGCTCGCGCGGCGGCATGCTGGCGCTGCTGTTCACGCTGCCGGTGGTGGTTTGGGCGGTGGCCTCGAGCGGCGTGCTGCGGCGCCGGCCGGGCTGGTGGCTGGCGGTGCCGCTGGCCGGCGCGCTGGCGCTCGCGGCGGCCGGCTACTATGTCCTGACGACCAACAGCGTCCGGCGCTACGTCGAGCAGCGCTACCTGGTTTATGCGCCAAGCGCCTACGATCCCGCCGAGGTCGACTTGGGCAGCCGCGACCGGCTGTTCGCCGCCGCCTTGGAAACGTTTCTCGCCCACCCCGTACTCGGGTTCGGATTGAGCCCGATCGGCGAATTCGAGCGGCTCGACGCGCACCCCCACAACCTGTTTCTGGCCACGGCGCGCGACGGCGGCATCGCCGGGCTGCTGCTGCTGGGCATCCCGTTCGCGCTGCTGGCGCTGCGGCTGGGGCGGCCGCTCGCCATCGAACAGCGCATGGCGTTCGTGCTGGGGTGCTTCTACCTGTGCGCGGCGCAGTTTTCGGGAAGCTATTACGACTGCCGTTTCGTGTGGCTCTATTTCCTGATCGCGATGCCGCCGGCGGCGCTGCCGCTGCCTCACCGGCGGCCACATCCGACCGGGCCGCGCACAACCCTGTTGGCGACAAGTGGGCCGAGCCGCGCGTCCCATCCCGCCTACGGCTCGCCTCATTCTGCCTACGGCCCGGGGCGGCCTGCGTATGGCTCGAGGTGGACTGCATGCCGCTAGCTCCGACCACGGCCGGCCGCGCCGAACTACGCACCACGTCCGCACCGCTCTGCTGGCTATGCGGAACCGCGGGCGAGAGCGCCTACCGCGGCTTGAGCGATACGCGCGGCAGGGTTCCGGGGCAATGGAACTGGCGGCGTTGCTCCCGCTGCGGATCGATGTGGCTCGATCCCCGCCCCGCGCCCGAACAACTCCCCCGGCTCTATACCGACTACTACACCCACGCCCAGGGAAACGCCGCGGATCGCCGCTCGCAGTGGCGCGAGCGGGCCCGCCTCGCCGTGCTTTCCACCCTCGCCGGATACGAAGCTTTGGCCGCGAGCCGCTGGCAGCGCCGTCTGGCCCGGCTGGCGCTGCTGCTGCCGCCCTGCCGCGAGATGGCGGAGCTGGGTCTGATGGGCTTGGCTCGAATGGAATCGGACCCGTGCGGATGCGCGGGCGCCCCCCACGGCCGCCTGCTCGACGTCGGCTGCGGCAGCGGCCGCTTTCTGGCGGCGATGCGCCGCGCCGGCTGGCAGGTCTGGGGCATCGAACCCGACCCCCAAGCCGCCGCGGCCGCCCTTGAGCGCTACGGCATCGAAGTCGGCGCGGCCGGCATCGAGCAGGCGCGGCTGCCCGCCGGCAGCTTCGACGCGGTCGTGCTCAGCCACGTCATCGAGCACGTCGCCGACCCGCTGGCGCTGCTATCGGCTTGCCGAGGTGTGCTGCGGCCCGGCGGCGTGCTGGCGCTGTCGACGCCCAACGTCGCCAGCCGCGGCCACCGCCGTTTCGGCCCGCAGTGGCTGCATCTCGACGTTCCGCGCCACCTGCTGTTGTTTTCGCAAGCAAGCCTGGCGGCGCTGCTCGAGCGGGCCGGGTTCGAGCGCCCCACCGTCGTTAGCGCGGCCAAGTCGGCGGCCTCGACCTGGCTGTCGAGCCGCGATGCCGGGAGCCGCCGGCGGCCGCTCGCCTCTGCCCGCGCGCTCGCTTTCCATCTTGCCGAATTCGCCGCGATCCGCCGCGGCCAGGCCTGTGGAGAAGAGCTGTTTGCCTGGGCGAGGCGCGACTTGGGCGAATGCCCGCTGAGCCAGGGTCATGCCGGCCCGTGCCGCGAGGCAGGGGCTTAGCCGCCACGGCAACAACTCGCGGCCGTCCGAATCAACCCGGCGTCCGAACCAGCAATGCCATGCAACCCAGCGTCAGCGCCATCGTTCTCAACTACGTCACCTGGCGGCAGACCGTCCACGCCGTCGACGACCTGCTGCGGCAAAGCGGCGTGGATCTCGACGTGGTCATCGTCGACAACGCCTCGCCCAACGACTCGCTCGAGCGGCTGCGGGCGCGCTTCGGCGGCAACCAGCGTGTGCGGCTGATCGCCTGCGAGCACAACGGCGGCTACGCGCGCGGCAACAATCAGGGCGTACGCTGGCGCCTGGCCGCCGCCAGCCCGGGGGCTGAGGGAGTCGCTTGCCTCGGCTCTCCCTCTTACCTGCTGATCGCCAACAACGACATCCGACTCGCCGACCCGTGCGTCGTCGCTACCCTGGCCGCGTTCGCCGCCGCGCATCCCGACGCCGGCATGGTCGGCCCGCGCGTGGTCACCCGCGCCGGGTTCGCGCAAGGTCCTTACCGCCGGCCGCGGCCGTTTCTGTGTTGTTTGCGCTACTGCCTGCCGATTGTCCCCTTAGTGCATCGCCTTGCGCGGCGATGCTGGCGGGAACAGAACAGCCGGCCCTGCTTCGCCCCGGTCGGAGCCTGTCTGCTGCTGCCGGCGGCGGCCTTTGCGCAAGCCGGCATGTTTGACGAGGCGACTTTCCTGGGCGCCGAAGAGTACATCCTGGCCGAGCGGCTCGGCGAGCAAGGCCTGCGTTCCTACTACGTGCCGGCGGTGAGCGTGTTGCACGAGCACGGGCTTTCGGCAATCCGCCGCACGGGCGGCGAGAGGCGCTATCTGCGGGGCGGGGTAGCCAGCATGGCCTACTATTTCCGCCGCTACCGCCAAACGTCCGAGAAGCTGGATCGCGCTGTTCGAACGCGTCGCGGCGCTCTACGGCCGCGTCTTTCTGCCGCTGCGCCAGAGGCTGCCGCTGTAGGGCCGGCTTCAGGGGCGATGCATCGTGTCCGGCGCGCCCGCGGCGTGGCCGGACCAAGGGGCCGGGCACGGCTGTAAACCCGGGACACGGTTGTGAACAAGGCGCGTGCCCGGGAACGACACGCGCGGCAACAAGCCGCCACGCGGAGCTGTGAGCGTCAGCTTGCGCCGAGCGTCCGGAAGGGAAAGGACTCCGTGTCGGCGGGGCTCGCTGCGGGCGCTGACAACGAGCGGGCGTCCGCGGGCAGCCAGCGCGGGCTCACGCCCGCGGCTCCGAGTGACGCTTCGCTCACGCCGCTTGGAACACGATGGCGATTGCCAACACGATCCGGACTGCCAAAACGATGCCGGCCCACCCACCAGCGCCGCCGACCCCCAACACACTGGCCAAGCACATCGCCATCGGCCTGTCGTTCGCCAACCTGTGCTACCTACGCGTCTGGTCGGAACTGCTCAGCTACACTCCGGCGCAGACCTACGAGATGCGCCTGCCGCCGCGCCCGCACGACTACGCCGCCGCCGCGCTCAACGTCGTTGCCGGGGGCATCGTCTTGGGCGTCGCCGCTTCGAAGCTCGCCAATGCCCCGTCGGCCGTGCGCCGAACCGCCCGTGGGCTCTTTCTGGCGGCCTTGCTCATCCCGCTCAACGCGCTACGCGAAGTGCTCGCCGCGCGGCTGCCGCTCGGCCAGCAATATCTCAAGGGCGGGCTGTACACGGCGCTGGGCCCAGGCGGTCTCGCGGCGTTGGCCGCCGCGGCCGCCGCCGGCGGCCTCTATCTGCTCTACCGCCACCCCCGGCCGCTCGCCCGCTTCGCTTGCGCCGTGTTGTTGGCGTTGCTCCCGTGTGTACCGCTGACCCTGCTGCAAGGCGCCTGGAAGGCCTGCCACGACGACTCGGCCGCGTTCGGCGACGCGCCCGCCGCGGCGCGCCTGTCCAGCGCGCCGCCGCCGCGCCGTGTGGTCTGGGTGATTTTCGATGAATGGGACCAGCGGATCAGCTTCGACGACCGCCCGGCCGATCTCGCGCTCCCCGAAATCGACCGCTTCCGGGCTGCGTCGTTCGCCGCCTCCCACGCCTTCCCGCCGGCCGACAACACGCTCGCCTCGATGCCGTCGCTGATCACCGGCCGCGTCGTCGAAAAGGCCGAACCGCGCGGGCCGGCCGAGCTGCGCTTGCGGTTTCGCGGCGCCCGGCGGAGCGCCGACTGGAGCGAGGTCCCCAACGTCTTCGACGCGGCGCGCGGCCTCGGCCTCGCTACGGCGCTGGTCGGCGTCTATCATCCTTACTGCCGCGTGCTCGCCCACAGCCTGAATTCCTGCTGGTGGACCGACATACCGCGCCCGATCAACAGCACCGGCTCCACCCTCGCCGAGGCCATGCTGGGCCAGACGCGCAGCCTGTTCGAAACCTGGCGGCTGTCGGCGTTCGGCCCCTCGTTGAGCACCCGCCGCAAGGCGCGCGAATTTCCCCAAGCGCTCGAGCGCGCCGCGGCGGCCGCCGCCGACTCTTCCTATGGTCTGGTGCTGCTGCATCTGCTGACGCCGCATTTTCCGCACGCCTACGACCGCAAAACCCAGACCTTCACGCTCGGCAACGCTCCGCTGACGGGCTACTACGACAGCCTGGCGCTGACCGACCGCGCCCTGGGAAGGCTGCGCCGCGCGATGCAGGCCGCGGGCGTGTGGGACGCGACAGCGGTTCTGCTCAGCTCCGACCACGGCATGAAGCACGCCCTGTTGCTCGACGGCAAAACGGACCCGCGCGTGCCGTTTCTTTTGAAACTCGCCGGTGAGTCGAGCGCCTACAGCTACGAACCGGAGCTGCCCACGGTGCGCAGCGCCGAGTTGCTGCTCGAAATTCTGCGCGGAAACATCGCGACGCCGCGCGAGGCCGCTGCATGGCTCGACCGCCGGCAACCAGCGGCCGCGGGGCCGACCGATTGATCGGCCACAAACCAGGCATGCCAGAACACCTCGCCGAGTCGGATGCCCCACACGCGCCGGATGGGCACAGCCCCGTCGCCCGGCCCAACGCGGTCCACCAGCCCGCTCCGCCGCTTCCGCTCGTCTCGGTCGTCATTCCGGTGCGCAACGAGCGCAACTTCCTGGCCTGCTGCCTCGACTCGGTGCTGGCGAGCGACTATCCCGCCGAACGTCTCGAAATCCTGGTGGTCGATGGATCGAGCGACGACGGCACGCGCGCCATCGCCGCCGGCTATGCCGCGCGCTTCGCCGCCGTGCGGGTCCTCGACAACCCCGCCAAAATCACGCCCGCCGCGCTCAACCTCGGCCTGCGCCAGGCCCGCGGCGAGTTGCTGATGCGCTTCGACGCCCACGCCCGCCTCGCCCCCGACGCGATTTCCCAAAGCGTCGCCTGGATCGAGGCCAGCGGAGCCGATAACGTTGGCGGCGCGATGCGCACGCTGCCGCGTAGCGGCGGGCTGTTCGCCCAGGCGGTGGCGCTGGCGCTGAGCCATCCCTTCGGCGTCGGCAACTCGGCCTTTCGTACCGCCGCCGGCGCGGGCCAGCCGCGCTGGGTCGACACCGTCTTTGGCGGCTGCTACCGCCGCGAAGTTTTTGAGCGCATCGGCGGCTTTAACGAACGCCTGCCGCGCGGCCAGGACATGGAATTCCAGCTGCGCCTGCAACGCGCCGGGGGCCGCACTCTTCTGGTGCCTTCGATCCGCTGCGACTACTTCGCGCGCTGCGACCCGGCCTCCTTCCTCCAGCACAACTGGACCAACGGCGTCTGGGCCATCCGTCCGTTCGTTGAAAGCGAGATCGTGCCGGTGCGCCCGCGGCATTTGATCCCGCTGGCCTTTGTGACCGCATTGGGCGCGGCTCTGGCGGCAGGGTGCGCGCCGCTCGGCCTGCGGCTCGTCGAGTTGCTGGCGCTCGGGCCGGCGGCGCCGCGCGTCGAGGGACTCGGTTCCTGGCCGCTGGCGCTGCTGGCCTGCGCCTATCTCGCCGCCGCGCTGGCCGCCGCGGCGCCCGTGGCCTGGCGCCGCCGCGACGCGCGGCTGGCGCTGCTGCTTCCCGCCGTGTTTGCGAGCCTGCACATCTCTTACGGCCTGGGAAGCCTGTGGGGCCTTGTAACCGCGGCCGGAACGCTCGCCCGGCGCGGCTTCGCTTCCTGGAACAGGGCGGCCGGCGGCGCGGCGCGAAACCGCCCAACCTAAGCACGGCAACACGCACGCGTATTCCGCAAGAAGCATCGAAACCAGCAACGCTGAGGGGCAACCGAGATTGAAACGACAAATAGCGACACCGGGAACAACAAAACCGCGGCCCGTACAATCGGGACCCCCGCAATCGGGAATAACAAGATCCGAAACCATCAAGCGCTGCGTCGATCTGAGCGTTGCTCTCGCGGCGCTGCTGCTGCTGGGGCCCTTGTTGCTGGCGATCGCCTACCGCATCCGCCGCGACTCGCCCGGGCCGGTGTTCTATCGCGGGCGTCGCGCCGCACGCGGAGGAAACGCCTTCCGCATCTACAAATTCCGTACCATGGTCGCCGGCGCCGAACGCCTCGGCGGCCCCACCACGGCCTCGGACGACCCGCGCCTGACGCCCTTCGGCAAGCTGCTGCGGCGCCACAAGCTCGACGAGCTGCCGCAACTGCTCAACGTCGTGCGCGGCGAGATGAGCCTGGTCGGCCCGCGGCCCGAGGTCCTCGAAAAAGTCGCCCGCTACAGCCGCGAAGAGAAACGCATTCTCAACCTGCGTCCCGGCATCACCGACTGGGCCTCGATCTGGAACGCCGACGAAGGAGGCGCGCTCGCCGGCCTGCGCGACGCCGACCAGGCCTATGAACGTCTCATCCGGCCCACCAAGATTCGCCTGCAGTTGCTCTATTGCGAGCAGGCGTCGTTGTGGGTGGACCTCAAGATCCTCGGCTACACCCTGCTGAAGCTCTGCAACAAAGACTGGCTGCCGCCCGAGCTCGACGCTTTCGAACCGCCGGCGGCCGCGCAGTGGGCGCGAGCGCATCTGTCTTGATGGAGCCCTGATGGAGCCGCCGACAAAAAAACGCTTCGACGCCGCGCGCGGCCGCGAGTTGGCGCTTGAGATCCGCCGCGCCGTCCTGGCAATGACGCACCGCGCCGGCTCTTCGCACGTCGGTGGAGCACTCTCGGCCGCCGACCTGCTCGCCGCGCTCTACAGCGGCATCCTGCGCGTCGATCCCGCCGCGGCCGATGCGCCGCGACGCGACCGCTTTCTGCTCAGCAAGGGACACGCCTGCGCGGCGCTCTATGCCGCCCTGGCGGGCCGCGGCTTCTTCCCCAAGGATTGGCTCGGCGACTTCTACCAGGACGGCGCCGCGCTGGCCGGCCACGCCACCCCGAGCGTCCCCGGCGTCGAGGTCGCCAGCGGCTCGCTCGGCCACGGCCTGCCCATCGGCTGCGGCCTGGCGCTGGCGGCAAAACACGACGCCGCCGGCTACCGGGTTTTCGTGCTGTTGAGTGACGGCGAGTGCGACGAAGGCTCGGTCTGGGAGGCCGCCCTGTTCGCCGCGCACCACGAGCTCGACAACCTGGTCGCGATCGTCGACTACAACAAGATCCAAAGCCTGGGAAGCGTCTCCGAGGTGTTGCAACTCGAGCCGTTCGCCGCCAAGTGGCGCGCCTTCGGCTGGTCGCTCGCCGAAATCGACGGCCACGACCTGGACCAGATCGGCGCCGCGCTCGAAGCCATACCGCGCCGGCCCGGCAAGCCCACCTGCGTCTTGGCCCACACGGTGAAAGGCCGCGGAGTCGGCTTCATGGAAAACCAACTGTTATGGCACTACCGGGCGCCCGACGCCGCCGAACTCGAGCGCGCCCTGGCCGAGCTGGAGGCGCGGCGATGACTGTCCTTATGGAGCTCACGAAACGCGATGACTGTCCCCATGGAGCACAGCAGCCAGGCCTGCCACCCGTGGCGTGAACCTCCAGGTTTGCCGCGTCGCGATTCGTCGCGACGTAGGGCCCCAAGCCACCGAAGCCGTGCTGGAGGCAGACCACAAGCCGGACCCGAAAGCAGTTTTTCCGAAGCTTGCTATTGCAAGACGAGCGTACGAGCAAGCGGAGGCAAGCACCCCAACAAAAGAAGCGCAACCATGAGAGACGCATTCTTCCATTCCCTGCTGCAACTCGCCGCCGAAGACGAGCGCATCTACCTGCTGTCGGGCGACCTCGGCTTCGGCGTCGCCGACGAGTTCCGCCGCCGCTTTCCGGCGCGCTTCCTCAACGCCGGCGTCGCCGAGCAGAACATGACCGGGGTCGCCGCCGGGCTCGCTCTCGCCGGCAAGATCGTGTTCACCTACTCGATCGCCAACTTTCCGACGCTGCGCTGTCTCGAGCAGATCCGCAACGACGTCTGCGCCCACAACGCCAACGTCAAAATCGTCGCGGTCGGCGGCGGGCTCGCCTACGGAGCGCTCGGCCCCAGCCACCACGCCACCGAAGACCTGGCGATCCTGCGCGCGCTACCCAACATGGTTGTCGTGGCGCCCGGAGATCCGCTCGAAGCCGCGCAAGCCACCGCGGCAATCGCGCGCATGCCGGGCCCTGCTACCTGCGTCTGGGCCGTGCCGGAGAGCCGGCCGTGCACCGCGAACTCGACTTCGTGTTGGGGCGGGCCGTTTGTATTCGCCGCGGAAGCGATCTCAGCCTGATCGCCACTGGCGGCATGCTGGCCGTCGCCGCCGAAGCCGCCCGCCGTCTCGAGTGCGAAGGCCTGGCGGCGGGACTGTGGAGCATGCACACCCTCAAGCCGCTCGACGTCGAGGCCCTGCGCGAAGCCGCCGCCACCGGCCTGCTGTTCACGCTCGAAGAGCACAGCGCGATCGGCGGGCTCGGCTCGGCCGTCGCCGAAGCGCTCTGCGATCAAGGCTACGCGGGGACGCTGCGGCGCATCGCCCTGCCCGACGCCTTCGCGCCCTGCGCCGGCAGCGCCGCCTATCTGCGCCAACGCGCCGGGCTCGACGTCGATGCGGTGCTCGAACGCATACGCGCCGTCTACGCCGATTGCGCGGCGCGGCGGGCTAGCGAAGCAACGCGCGAAGCCGCGGCCCGCGCTTGATCTACTCCGCGACACCGCCAAATCTCTGAATCCATGCCGCAACCCGTCGAACGCGACTATTCCACCGTCACCGAGCTACCCGGAGGCCGCGCCTCGCCGCGGCAACTGGCCCGCCTGCGCCAGCGCTACAGCCTGGCCGCCTCGCTTTCCACCGCGCGCGACGTGCTCGAGGTCGGCTGCGGCGCCGGGCTCGGCCTGGGTTGGCTGGCCCGCCGCGCGCGGCGCGTCACCGGCGCAGATTACACCGCTTCGAGCCTCGCCCTGGCGCGGCGGCACTACAACGGGCGCGTCCCCCTGCTGCGGCTCGACGCGGCCGTGCTGCCGTTTCGCGACCAGTGTTTCGACGTTGTCGTTTTGTTCGAAACGCTCTATTACCTGCCGCGCCCCGGCGCCTTCGTCGCCGAATGCGCCCGCGTGTTGCGCGGCGGCGGGCTGCTGCTGATCGGCGCCGTCAATCCCGAATCGCGTGGCTTCCACCCCAGCCCGTTCGCCCAACGCTATTTTTCGGCCGCGCAATTGGCGGAGTTGCTCGAGCGAGGCGGTTTCCGCGCGGAAATTCTCGGCGGCTTTGGCGAAAACACCGCGGCGCCGGCCCGCTGGCTGGCGCGCCTGCAGCGCATCGCCGGCCGCGCCGGGCTGATCCCTAAAACCATGCGGGGCAGGGAAGCGCTCAAGCGCCTGCTGTTCGGCTCGCTGCAGGAGTTGCCGCCCGAGATCGTTCCCGATGGCTACGCTTTCGAGCCGCCGGAGCCGATCCCTTCCCTGGGGCCCCAGCGCGACTACACCATCCTTTACGCGCTGGGGCGCCGCGGACCAACGCCATGACCTACCGTGTTCCCTACATCGACTACCCTCGCCAATACGAAAAGATCCGCGCCGGCATGCTGGCGGCGATCGACGGCGTGCTGGCGCGCGGCGACCTGATCCTGCGCGGCGATCTGCAGGCCTTCGAGCAGCGCCTCGCCGCGTTCGTCGGCGCGCACTACGCCGTCGGCACCGGCAACTGCACCGACGCGCTATATCTCGCGCTGCGCGCCGCCGGCATCGGTCCGGGCGACGAGGTCGTCACGGTCGCGCACACGTTTGTGGCGACCGCCGCGGCGATCCGTCAAACGGGGGCCGCGCCGGTCCTGGTCGATATCGGGCCCGACCATTTGATGGAGCCCGCCGCGGTTGAACGCGCCGTCACCGCCCGCACGCGCTGCATCCTGCCGGTCCACCTCAACGGGCGCATCTGCGCCATGGACCCGCTGCGCGCGATCGCCCAGCGGCGGCGGCTGATCATTATCGAAGACGCCGCGCAGGCGCTCGGCGCGCGGCTCAACGGCGAAGGCGCCGGCACGTTCGGGCTCGCCGGCTGCTTTAGCTTTTATCCGGCGAAGATTCTGGGCGCCTATGGCGACGGCGGAGCGCTGGTCACCAACGACGCGGGGCTGGCGGAAAAAGTTCGCGCGCTGCGCAACGTGGGGCGCGCGCCCGGCGGCGAGCTGCTGGGCTGGGGAACGAACTCGCGGCTCGACAACTTGCAGGCCGCCATCCTCGACTACAAGCTCAAGCTGCTGCCCGGTTGGATCGAGCGGCGCCGCGAGATCGCCGCGCGCTACCACGATCGTTTGGCCGCCGTTGAGGGCTTGCTGCCGCCCCCGCCGCCTTCGGACAGCGCCGCGAGCCCCCCGGCGGTTCCAGGCGGCGTCGAGCAGGAACGTACCGACGTCTTCCAGAACTACGAGATCGAAGCCACAGACCGCGACGGCCTGCGCGCGCATCTTGACGCGGCCGGCGTCGAGACGATGCTGCCCTGGGGCGGCCGCGCGATCCACCAATTCCCGGCGCTGGGCTTTCAGGGCCTTCGTCTGCCCAGGACCGAGCGCCTGTTCCGCCGCGTGCTGCTACTGCCGATGCACTGCGAGCTATCGGACGAACAGGTCGATTACGTAGCCGGCCAGGTCTGCCGCTTTCAAGAAAGAGCCGCGCCCGTCGAGCGGCTGGATAACGGCGAAGCTTTACGAAACAGCGAATCGCCGCAAGGCGCGGAATTACCCAGCAACGGGGAATCGACGCCAAACGGCGAACCGATACTAGCCGGCGGACCGCCGCGGAACGCAGAGTTCCAACAAGACGCGCCCCGGCCTGGCGGTGAACCCTCGCAGGTGGCCTGAAGGCGCGAGCGGCGAAACCGTTTCAGCGGCGTCTGTCTGCAACGCATGGCAACAATTTTCCGAGACCGCCTTCCCGCCGTCCCCACGGCCGATGCGCAAGCGGCCGCTCACGGCTCGGCCGGTCAAAACGCGCCCGGCCGAAACGCGACGGATCCAAGCACGGCGGATCAAGACGCGGCCAGCGGAACCACGCCCATCAACCGCACGCCGCGCAAACCCGCGTTCCGCGAACACGCAAGCGGCAAACCTGCGTTCCGCGAAGCGGCGTTTCGCGCACACCGCCCGCGCACCTCGCCGACGCGCAGCAGCGCCGCGGTCGTGCACCTCATTGTTCTGGGAACCATACTGGCGGCCGCCGTTTTCGCCGCCGGGGGGACAATCCCCGCGGTCTGGACCGCCTGCCAATGCGCCAGCGGCCTGTTGCTGCTCTCGTGGGCCGTCGCCGCGAACCGCTCTCCCACGCTGTCGGCCGAAGACTTCCCGCTGGCGGCGCTCGCCCTGCCGCTCTACGCCATCGCGCAGACGATCCCTTTGCCGCTGGAGATCGTACGGCGGCTCTCGCCGGCAAGAGCGGAAATTCACGACAGCGTCCTAGGTCTGGCTCCGCACCTGCCGTCCTGGACGCCGCTGAGCGTCCATCCCCAGGAGACGCTCGACTTCGCGCTGCGCCTGGCCGCCTATGCGGCTGTCTATTGGATCGCGCGCGGCTTGGCCAGGCGCCTGGCCAGATACGGATTCGCCGCCGCCGCGCCGCTCGTCGTCGTCGCCGCGGCGCAGGCCGCCATCGCGCTGCAACAGCAGTTCGCCGCCGAGCCCGCCCGCGGCTCCTACGTCAACCGCAATCATCTCGCCGGGCTGCTCGAAATGGCGCTGCCGTTCGCTCTGGTCCCGGCGATGAGCCTGTTGCCGGCGTGGGCGCGGCGGCCGTCTGTCGCTGGTGGGCGGACCGCCGCCGGACGCCTCCACATCTCCGCGCGCAACAATGCCACCGGCCTCCCCTTCGCGACGCTCGCGCGGGGAGCCCTGTCCGTTGCCGCGGCCCTGTTGATCTTCGCCGCGATCCTCGCAACCCGCTCGCGCGGCGGCCTGGTTGCGGCGCTGTTCTCGCTGCTGCTCAGCGGCCTGATCGCCGTCCGCCACGCCGCCGGTTCTCACAAGAAATGGCTGCTCGCCGCCGCGCTGCCGGCTTTGCTCGCGGCCGTGTTCCTGTACCTGCCCTCGGACAACCTCGTGCGCCGCTACACGCACCTGTTTGGAGGCGAAGCTCTGCGCGGCGAAGGGCGCCTCCTGCTGTGGCGCGAAACCCTCGACCTCGTCGCCGCCTATCCCTGGACCGGCTGCGGCTTTGGCGGGTACCAGGAGGCGTTCCTTCGCTACAAGCGTTCGGCGCCGATGGTCAACGACCCCCACGCCCACAACGATTACCTGGAGCTACTGGCCGAGGCCGGCGCATGCGGGCTGCTCGTATGCCTGCTCTGGGCGGCCCCGCCGATCGCTACCGCGGTGCGCGCGAGCCTCAGCCGCGAGCCCAGCCGCAACCGCCCCCTGGCCCTGGCCTGCACCGCCGCGCTGGCGGCGATCCTGGCTCACAGCCTGGTCGACTTCAATTTGCGCATCCCCGCCAACGGACTAGCCTTCGTCTGGATACTAGGAATAGGTAGCGCCTGCGGCCGCTACCCCCGAACTCACCGCCGCAACAGCCGGCAAGAGCCCAAGGGGCGAGACGCCTTCATAGCCCACGGCTTCCCACCCAACGGCGGCTCGTCGCCTACCCCGCCTTCTCCACCAAACCCTGAAAAACCGTAAGCCGATTCTCCGTCAAATTCCGCCCCACATTCTGAACCTTCTGCGGCGCCGTCTCCCCCAGCAACAGATGCAGCCCCAGCGGACGCCCGCCGCGCCGGCGCAGCCGCTCCATGCTCTCCAGAAACCAGGCAGTGGCGACCGCGGTCGTATCGTTCCAGGCCAGCACCCGAAAACCGCTCGACTCCAACAGAGCGCGCAGCGCGTCGGGCGCAATCAAAAAACTCAGCTCGGGCTCGTTGGCCCAATGCACCGGAAAATGCGGCGGCCCACCCGGCCCGGCCAGAATGTCGTGGAACGCCAGCCGCCCTCCGGGCCGCAGCACGCGCGCGATCTCGCGATAGAGGCGCGGCTTGTCGGCGATATTCATCTGGGCGTGCTGTGTCCAGGCCAGGTCGAACGCCGCGTCCTCGAACGGCATTTGGAGCGCGCTGCCGCACTCAAACCCGGCCAGCCCATCGGCGATGCCAACCAGCCTGGTTAACTGCACCGCCGCTTCGCAATATTGTGGCGTGAGATCGATGCCGGTGACGCGGCAGCCGAACTCCGACGCCAGGTAGCGCGTCGAGCCCCCCACGCCCGAGCCCACGTCGACCACCTTCAAGCCCGCGTGGACGCCGGCCAGAGCGGCCAGCTCGACCGTCGCCTCGCGTCCGCGGATATGAAACTCATCGACTGCCGCGAGATCTGCTGGCGCAAGCTTCGCCAGGTCCTTCCCCTCGGCGCGCAACGCATCCAGAATAATGTCGAGCACGCCCGGCAGGCCATAGTGCCGCGATACGGGATCCATCCGGCCATCATAGCTTTTCTGCGAATCTCCTCGGCGCCCGTTGTCACCGCCTGCGGATTCGGGGTAGACTTTCGGCCATGATCGTTCGAATCGGTTGCGGATTGGCCCTGATTTGCGCGCTGGCGATCGCGGGCGAGCGCGGCGAACAGATCAAGCTATGGCCCAACGGCGCGCCGGGCTCGGAAGGCGTGACGGCGAAAGAGGTCTTTCAGCCGGTCCGCAATCCGGCGTATCAAAAAGCCGATCTCCCGGGGAATTTCACGGTCGTTCACTACCCGTCGATCTACGTTTTTCTGCCGCCCGCAGGAAAAGCCAATGGAACCGCCGCGCTGGTGATCCCCGGCGGCGGCCACCGCCAGGTCGTCATCGAGAAGGAAGGCTGGGAGATCGCCGACTGGCTCAACGATCACGGTATCGCGGCGTTCGTGCTCAAATACCGCCTGGCGCGCGCCGAGGGTTCGAAATACAAGGTGGAAGACGACGCCCTGGCCGACACCGCGCGCGCCATGCGGCTGATCCGAAGCCGCGCCACCGAATGGGGCGTGAACCCCGACCTGCTCGGCGTGGAAGGCTTCTCGGCGGGTGGCGAACTGGCGGCCTTGATCGAAACGCGTTTCGACGCCGGCGACCCCAACGCCGCCGACCCCATCGAGCGCTTCAGCTCGCGGCCCGATTTCGCGATCGTCGTCTACCCCGGGTTCCGCCGCGGCCTCATTCACGTTCCCGAAAACGCGCCGCCCACGTTTCTGGTGTGCGCCGACGACGACCGCGCGCACATCTATACCACCGTCGACCTCTACATGGACCTGTTCGAGCGCGGCATCTCCTCCGAGATGCACATCTACGCCAGCGGCGGCCACGGCTTCGGCCTGCGCCCCTCCGACGGCCCCGTCGAAACCTGGGACGACCGCCTCGTCGACTGGATGGTGAATCGCAAGATCCTGAAGCCCTGAGCCCGACGCAGGCGAAACGCAAACCGAGCCGGCACTCCAGCAAACGAGCCCCGCGCGTCAGTAAGCGGTAGCCGGTACGCATTCCGTCCGCCGCGGGCGACGCTTCTTACTTGCCGGCTGCCAGAAGCTCGCTCACATCGACCGTATACTGCATCAGATTCTGCTGCACGTGCCGGTTGAGAATATTGCGCGCCTGCGCCAGTAGCCGCTTTGCCTGCCGCTTGTGCTCGGTGTGCTTCAACACCGTGGCGTAGTTGGCCAGTATCCTGGCCGTGTCGGGATGTTCCTCGCCATAGGTACGCCGGGCGATGTCGAGCGCTTCCTCGAGCAGCCGGCCGGCGCGCTCATATTGCCGGGCCCCGATGTAGACCCTCGCCAGGTTGTTGAGCAGCAGCGCATAGACGGGGTGGTTGTTCCCCAATGCGCTTTCCCCGACGCTTCTCGCGCGTTCGGCCAACGGCAGGGCCTCGCCGAAGTTCCCCTGCAAGCAGTAGAGGTTGGCGAGGCCGCTCAAACTGGCCGCCAGACCCTCCCGTGAAGGCTCGTCCGTGCTTTCCCAGATTGCAATCGCCTTGTGGTAGAGGTCTTCCGCCTGGGCGAACTCACCACGCTCCACCAGCAGCCGCGCGAAGTTATGGAGTTGGCGCGCCATGGCCGGGTGGTGCGGCCCCAGCAGTTCGCGCCGGATTTCGAGCGAACGCTGGAAAGCGTCTTCGGTCTGCTTGTCGCGGCCGAGCCGGTTCAACAGGACACCGTAGTTGTTGAGTAGCACCGCCACCGCCAGCCGCCGCGCTCCCACCACCCTTTCGTCTTCGCGCAACGCGCGTTGGAAATCGTTCTCCGCTTCGAGGTAATGGCCGAGATCGTAGTTGCAGGCGCCGCGGCCGGAAAGCGCGACCAGCAGCGGATACCCCCGCAGGCCCTCGGCTTCGACTCGCTGCACCGCATCGTCGAGCTTGACCAGCGCCTCCCGGTAGCGGCCCTGGTCGATCAAATTGCGGCCCTCCTGCAGCGGCCTCTGCCAGTCCCCGGCCACGATCCATTCCGCGCGAACCGGCGCCTCTGCCGTATCTTGTGGTTCCGCCGCGTTTCCTGATGCCGCGCCAGACAGCAGTCCCAGACAACCGAGCGCGAGCAGCCGGCAAAGCCGAAATTTCATGGTTTACCTCCTGCATCCTCATCGGCTCGAACCGAACCGGCGTGGGGTCGCGGGCTTGCCACGAAACGTGATGGCAAGCCCGCTTGCTTGGGTCAATGAGGGAAGGACACCCGGCCAAATCGCACAGGTTCGGTCCAGCCGGGGCCTTCACGTTGTTAGGAGGTGTTACGTTGTAGCTCGCCATTCGTTGGGCGCAAACACGCGTCGGGCCCCACGTGGCGTTTATTGGCGTATGCTGGCGCGCAAATAGTGTGAGGTGACGCGCCGAGAGCGTGTCCGTGACGGTGAGAATGTGCCCCTGGCGTTGAGAATCTGCCCCTGGCGCGGCGAGAGCGTGTGCGTGCTCCCGTGGGAGCGAGAGGTTGCCGCTCCGCTGGCCAGTGCCGCTCAGAGCCGCGGCCGTGAGGCCGCGCTGGGCCCCGTGAGCGAGCTGGCAACTCGGAGTCCGGCCAATCCAATCCGTGTGGCGATCGCTGCAGCGATACGAGGGGCCGATCCGTTATCGCCAACAATGTGGCGGCTCGTCGCCAACGCAATCCCGCGGACATGATCGAAGTCAGAAACAATCGACGCACGCGCGATCGAAATGGAAGTGAGGCAGGCGCAGTAGACGCCGGTAACTGTTTCCATAGTCCCAGAGATCCCAATTCCGGGACATGCCTACGCAACCTCCGGGCCACAGCCGCCGATCGTTAAACCAAGGTGCGACGTCCGGCACCCGACGCAGTATTGCGATTGCGTAACACGGCAAAGCCCCGCATTGTGCTGCATACCGCGGATACCCCGCCACACGCTAAGGAAGTCCCGCGGCCAGCTACCGTTTCCAAGGTTGCTAACGTCTAACCGGCCATGACCGTATGGTGGATGGGAACTCCATGCGGCGATCTTCCGTATACCTTGAACATTACCCCATGGCCCAAGCAGTACCTCAACCCGCCGCGGAATCTCACTCCGACGCCGAAACCCACTCGCACCTGGAGCCCCGCACTCCCAGCGAACACCCCAGCGATCCGACTTCCCAGCGTTTGGAATCCTGGAAAGAGATTGCCGCCTATTTGAAACGGGGAGTTCGAACCGTGCAGCGTTGGGAACGCAACGAAGCCCTACCTGTGCATCGCCATCGTCACGACAAGCGGGGCACGGTATACGCCTTCCGCCACGAAATCAACTCCTGGCGTGAAGATCGCAGTCAGGGAATTGTCCGCGGAGGCCGGAACGGCCACGCCGCTGCCCATGCCCCCGACCGCGCCACATCGAAGGACGCGGCCGGTGCCACCGCCGAGTCCCCTGGGGCGTCCCGCGCGGCGGCTATGATGCGCAAGCTGTTCCCGCCCGACCGCAAGGCCCTGCTGGCGACACGCCTGGCCGCGCTGATCCTATTTGTCGTCGCGGTCGCCCTAGCCTGGTTCAAGATCCAAGGCTCAGCCGGCTAAGGCGCACCGCAACTCACAGCCGCAGGCGTGAGAGGCTGCGGAAAAACTCCAGTCTGGCCCGGCAGCGATGCTTCATGGGGACAGTCACCGCGTTTCGCACCTCGAGTTTTCAGGAGTTTACGGGATTCGCAGGGTGCGAAACACGGTGACTGTCCCCCTCCGGCAAAGTCCGCGGCTCCGAGTGAGGGATCGAAATTCTGCGGGATGGCTTTTGGGCGCCCGAAGCGAAACTTTGCTGGAGGTTACCGCATCGGAAGCCAAGCCCCCGCAGCCGCCCCAAGCGCCCAGCCAGAGAACTACAGCTCCTGCTCGGAAAGCTGATTCAAAGCAACCCGGGCCCGCACCGCGTAAGGAAAATCCTGCTGCCCCGCCAGCGCCTTGCGAAACTCGCCACGCGCCGACTCGAACTGCCCCGCCGCGCGGTAAGCCATCCCCAGGTGATAGCGGTACACCGAATTGTCGGGCGACAAACGCACCGCTTCCTGCAACTGCAAAATCGCCGCCTCTTGCCGCCCCGACTTGTAGTAAGCCCAACCCAGCGTGTCCGACACTACCGGCGAATCGGGCATCTTCTGCTTCGCCGCTTGTGCCAGCGAAACTGCCTGGCCGATGTCGCCGCCGTGCTCCAGATAGTAATACGCCAGGTCGTTGGCCAGGTGCGCCGAGTTCGGGTCCACCTTGAGCGCCTGCTCGTAAAGCTTCTTCACCTCTTCCCAGTTCCGCTCGCGCTCGTAGAGATCCTTGAGCACCATGAAGTTGGTGACGCTGTCGGGGTTCACCTCGATCGCCTTGCGCAGGTGTTGCTTGGCCTTCTCCACCGCACCGTGCGCCAGATCGATGCTGGCCAGCAGCGTGTAAGCCGCCGGCGTCCGCTCGTCGAGCGAAATGGCGTGCGTCACGCTGTCTTCGGCCTCCTTGAGGTCGTGCAGGCTGAAATACGCCACACCCAGCAGAAAGTGCAACCCGGCCTTGCGCGGATATTGCCGGGTGAGTTTCGAGATCCGCTCCAGCGTCTGTTGGGTCTTTCCCTGCGCGTTTTGCAGCGCCAGCAGACTCGTCAGCGCCGGCAGCGAGTCGGGTTCCAGCTCGAGCACCTCTTGCAGCAGCGCTTCGGCCTGCTGCGTGTTGCCTTGCGCGATCCGCGCCCGGGCGCGCACCAGCAGCGCCCCCGGCGATTTGGGATTCCGCGCCAGCACGTCGTCGGTCAGCCGCAGCGCTTCGTCCTGTTGGCCCGTGTTGGCTTCGAGCGAAGACAGATCGAGCGCCGCCTGGATCGCGTTCGGATTCAAGGCCAGCGCCCGGGCGTAGGAATCCTTGGCCGATTCGGTCATGCCCAGCGCGTTCTGCGCCACGCCGAGATAGTAGTGCCCGTCGGCGGAGTCGCCTTCCTGCAGCGAACGCTCGATACTGCTCAACGCGTCCTGATAGTTGCGCTTGGAGAGCAGCAGCCGCCCTTGCGCCAGCAGTCCGCGAGGGTCCGCCGGGGCCGCGCTGAGAATCTCCTTGTTGAGAACCTCGGCCTCCTGCACCCGGCTCAGATCGAGCAGCGTCTCCACCAGCAGCGATTTCACCGCCGCCTGGCCGGGCTCTTCGCGCAGAAACGCGCGCAGCTCCGTGGCGGCCTTCTCCGACTGTCCCGTCGCGCGGTAGAACTGCGCCTGCCCGGCGTAAACGTCCGGATCGTCGGGCGCGATCATCTTGAGTTCGTTGTAGACTTTTTCGCCGGCGTCGAGGTTACCCGTGTTGAGGTAGATCTGGGCCAGGAACAGCCGCGGCTGGCGCGCCAGCGGATCGAGATCGCAGGCGGCGCGCATCTGCTTCTCGGCGCGCTCGGTATCGTGCTGCGAGATGTAGAACTGCCCCAACGCCAGGTGAGCCTGCAGCGACCTGGGGTTCTCCTCGGTGGCTTTCTTGTAGACGGCTTCCGCCTTGTCGGGCTGCCGCGCGGCGAGATGCGTCGCCCCAAGGGCGATATAGTTCTCGACGCTGTGCTTGTCGAGATCGATGGCCTTCTGGAATTCGACAATCGCGCCCGGCAGGTCGTTGGTGGCGATGTGCTTCGCGCCCAGAATGGCGTGCGCCTTGGGGTTCGCCGGTTGCTTTCGCAGGACCGCTTCGACGCACTTCTGCGCCGCGTCGAGCTCGCCGCGCGCGATCATCAACGTGGCCAGCCGCAGTTGCGCCCCGAAGTGCGCCCGGTCGATCTTCACCGCCGCGCTCAGTTCCTTGTACGCCGCGTCGACGTCGCCCAGCGCCAGGTAGGTGCGCCCCAGTTGATATTCCGCCTCGGCCTGCGGCGGCTCGATAGCTGCCGCGTTCTGGAATTCGATCATCGCGCGATCGTATTCGCCCGCCTGAAAATAGACCTTGCCATGGCTCAGATGCTGCTCGCGCCGCGCTTCCGGATCGGCCGTACACGCTACAAGCACCAACCCGGCAACCACAAGAAACAAGGAGGTGAAAAAAAGAGATTTCGTACGACCCGCAGATTTCATGGGCGTGGACTCAACCGCAACCGCCGCTTTTCGACCTGAACGACAGGGCCAGGTTCGGGAAGCGCCTGCAACCGCTGGGACACTCAACGCGTTTCGCAACTCTTTTTCCAGAGGTTTATTGGACTCCCAGGGTACGAAACACGGTGACGGGCCCCTTCCCGCAAAGGCTGATTTCCTCGCGGCACGTTGTTGGAGCCGCGCAATAGGGGGAGGACCGGCGCAACGCAGCCTGCCGCGTCAGCCTCGGCAGGCCGCGAATGCCAGAATGATCGGGACCCGGCTAGTTCACCGGCAGGATGCCGCGCCGCCGCAGGGCAAAGCCCAGGCCGGCCAGAACCAGCACGTCGAACGCCAACATCGAAATCAGCGACGGTTCAGGAACCGCCACCGACTCGCGCGATCCCTTCTGCCAAGGCTTCCAGATGTTGACCCCGGCAAAACTTCGCGATCCAACGCCTTTGCCGCCGTCCGACTTGGCCCAGAACTGCAGATCGCTATCCTTCGGCCCGGCCTGCTGCTCTCCGAAGTGGTAGCTCGCCGTCGACGGCGTGAAAAGGTTCCACATCGCGTAGTTCACGACGCTGGCCTGTGCCTTGCCGAACGAAGTGGACCGGTCGACGCCGATCATCTGTGCCGCCAGATAGAGCGCCGCCGAGTACGCCGAACTCGGGTTGGCCGTCTGGTGCTGGCTGTAGCTGGAACTGGAAGGCGCCACCGTGGCGGTGGCGTAATGCGGTGTTTCCGATGGAGAGTTGACCTGAAACTCGTCGACGATCGCCTGGATCCCCGTGGCCTTGCGCGCGACGACGCTCAACCGCGAGTATTCCGGAGTCGCCCCAAACGCGTGGCCGCCATTGGGCAAGCTGAAGGTGTCCGCTTGCAGTCCGGCCAGGCAAAAAACCGACGCTACCGTTACCTGAAAGATCCGCCTCAACAACAACTTCGCCACAATCCTTCTCCTCTGGGTCTTCCTCGAAAAAGGGTTCTCTTCCCGCATCCACTGTTCCCGACAAACAGGGGTTCTAAGGCAAAGAACCTAGGGTGATACGAGGTTGCACGCCGAGGGCCAGTACTGTTCAAGTCATTGAAAACAAGTGACAAAATAAAACAGTACCGGAATTAACCATTCGGTAACTGTGGCGTAAACTACTTTTCAACCCACTTTTTTTCCTGGAACCGCACGGTTCCGGTCAAAAAGCCGGCGTCCGCCACAACATTCTCGTGGGGAGCCGCTCTGATCGCTTATAGAAGCATATTGGAATCAGTCACTTAGCCTGTTTGGTCTGGGAATCCATCAATTTCGTGTTGTGCTCGTCGTGAACCAGCCGCGCGAAGCCGTCGGCTCCGCCGATTCGCTGATCGGTGTCGAGCTGCTGGAAGAAATCCGCTACCTGGCGCCAAGTCAGGTCGGGGTTGTCCTTCTCGACCCAGCCCCAGTCCGGCAGCGGCCGGTCGGCGAACAGGCGCTCGGAGACCCACACATCGCCGCCTTGTTCCCAGGCCCGCAAAAACGCTTCCGCGGCGTGTTGCGGCCATAGGTCGGCCCGCGCTTCCATGGGGTCGGTCAGATAGTAGACCGGCAGTTGGCCTTCGAGCGCCAGGGGGTGAAACGGAAAGCGGTGGTAGAAGTCGTGGATGCCGTCGCGGAACGACAGCAGCACCACGCGGCTCCCTGGCCGCAGGGTCTGTTGGGCGGCCTCGATCCGCCGGATATCGCCGCCGAACTTCTGGCGCGCGGTCGACAGCGCAAAGCTCGGCAGATTGACGCAGACGATCGCCGCCAGCAACACCGCCAGGCAGGCCCGCGTCGGCCGCCGCCACGAAAAATCGCGGCACAGGTAGGCCGCGCTGAGAATCAGAATCGGATAGATCGGCAGATAGCGCTCGGCGCTGCCGGCTTCATAGCCCAGCGCGAACGCCAGCACGGCGGCGGCCGACGCGCCCAGCGGTAGCAGCAGGCGGCGTCCGCCCGCCGTTGCGGCTAGCCCCCACAGCGTCAGTGCCAGCACGGCGTCGACCAGCGCGATCTTCCACAGACTGGCCTCGACCACGTCGACGAGCGTGGTGTGGGCGTAGGGGTCGCCGAAGAAATAGCGCTTGATGGTCATGCCGTCGTTGCCCAGGTCGAGCAACGCGCGCGGAACGCCGGCGCCGATGCGCATCCAGTTGCGCGTCTGGGCGTAGCCGTGGCCCGCGTCGGAAAGCCACGCCCGCGCCTCGGCCAGCGATCCGATCCCCACCACCGCCGCCCCCAGCGCGAACACGATGGCCCCGACGACGAAGGTCGCCAAAGTGAGGCGAGCCAGAAAAACCAGCCGCCGCCGCCCCTCTTCGTCGTGGAGCGATAGCGAATTCCGTTCCCACACCAGCGCCGTGAGCCCGGCCGCCGGCAGTGCCAGCACGTACGCCACCCACAGCGAGCACGAAGCCGCCAGCAGAACCCCCGCCAGCCAGGCCGCGCCCCAGCTCAAGTGCCGCGCCTGCACTGCCCACACAATCACCGCCAACCCACCGAGTTGTAGCGCCAGCCCGGGGACGTAAGCCGTGCCGGTCTGCGTCATGTTGAGGAAGGCGTTGCTGGCGAGCAGTCCCAGGCTCACCCCAAACGCCGCCGCCAGCCGCCCCGAGGCCATCCGAGCGATTCCGAACGCGAGCAGCACGCTTGCCAGGCCCGCCGCCAGGTTGAACGCGATCAGCGGAGGAAACACCACGAAGTAGCTCTCGCCAATGCGAGTCCGCAGCCACGGCTCCGTAGCCCGGAAGGAGAGCCAGCCGAGGGGCCGCCACAGCAAATGCCCGAAATCCCAGAGATGCGCATCGGTGGCCGACCCAGCGCGCTGGATCTCCGCCGCGTACATATTCGTATCGCTATAGGAATGCGGCCCCGTAAAGACCACCACGCCCACAAACAAAAGCAACACGAAGCCATAGGGCCAAAGCTTGGAGGGAAAGCGCATACCGCGAAACGAAAAACCGCGCAGCTCAAGCGCCGCCATAACTCAAACGCCGCCGCGACCCAAACAACAGAGCCGCAGGCGTAAGTCGGCGGGCCGAAGCGCCAAAGAGCAAGCCAACGGACAAACGCTCACCAACGACTTCTTGAGCTAGCGGCTCTGCAACCTGGTAAGCGCCTACGGAGCGCGCTCTCGACGGCTGGGATGCGCCTCGCCAAGCCCATCACTCATACCGCAAAGCCGTCACCGGCTGAACGCGTGTCGCCCGCCGCGCCGGCCACCAACTAGCCGCCACCGCCGCCACCGCCAGAACGAGAGACAATCCAGCCAACACCAGCGGGTCCGTGGGGCTCACCTCAAACAGCTCACTCGCCAGAAACCGCGTCAGCGCAAAACTCGCCGCTAGCCCCAACGCGATCCCCGGAACCACCAGCCGCAACGCCTGCCCGAGCACCAGCCGCAACACATCGCCTGCACTCGCGCCCAATGCCATCCGAACGCCAAACTCGTGTGTGCGGCGGCTCACCGCGTAGTGCAACACGCCATAAACGCCCAGCACGGCCAGCAGCAATCCCAGCCCCGCAAATACCCCCAGCAAAGTCGTATAGAAACGAGGCTGCGCGATCGAAGACTGCACGATCTCGTCCATCGGGCGGATCGCGTGAATCGGCAAATCGTTGTTGATCGCGTGCGCGCGTTGCTTGACGGCGGCGGCCAGCGGCCCGTCTTCGCCGCTATGGCGCACCACCAGCGTCGCCATCGGCGGCGGCAGGCTGGAGTATGGCTGATAGACCTGCTCGGGCGAGGTCTGCTCCAGACCCTGGTGCTTCACATCGGCGACCACGCCTACGATCTGCTGCCACGGCGCATCCTGATCAAACGGCGCAAAGCGAATGCGCTTGCCGACTGCCTCGCCGCCGGGCCAGTAGCGCCGCGCCATCGCCTCGCTGACGAGCGCAACGTCGCGCTGCTCGAGCACATCCTGCTCGGTCAACTCGCGTCCGCGCAGCAGGCGCAGGCCCAGGGCTTGGAAATAACCGGCGCTCACCAGATTCGTTTCGGCCTGCGGCGCCTCGTCGGCCGAAGCCGGCAGAGGCTGACCTTCCACCGCAAAGCTCGAAGCCAGCGTCGAGCCCGACAGCGGCAGAACCGCGGTGATTCCGGCATGTTGCACTCCGGGCAGCTTCTCTACCTCGGCGAGCAGTTGCTGATAGAACGCGACACGCTGCGCATGTTCACTGCGAATGCCGGTCGGCAGCCGCAATTGGAACGTCAGCGCGTGCTCGGCGCGAAAACCCGGATCGACATGGCTGAGGCGCCAGAAACTCTTCAGCATCAGCCCGCCTCCGGCCAGCAGCACCAGCGCCACGGCAATCTCGGCCACCGCCAGCGCCTGCGCCAGCCTCTGGCGATTCGGTCCCGCCGAAACGCCGCGGGTTCCCTCACGCAGCTCATTGCCGGGCGAAACGCGCGACACGCGCAGCGCCGGAACCAGGCCGAACAACACGCCGCTGGCGATCGCGAGCGCCGCCGAAAACAGCAGCAGATGCCCGTCGAGCGCGATCTGGGCGGTGCGCGGAACTTCCGCCGGAATCAGCGGCGTCACCAGCCGCAGCGCCCATCCCCCGAACAGCACGCCAAGTGCCGAGCCGATCGCGGCGAGCAGCAGACTTTCGGTCAGCGCCAGCCGTACCAGGCGGCCGCGGCCCGCGCCCAGCGTAGCCCGCAGCGCCATTTCGGCACGGCGGTTGGTCGCGCGCGCCAGCAGCAGGTTGGCCACGTTCGCGCAGGCGATCAGCAGAACGAAGCCGACCGCGCCCAGCAACAACAACAACCGCAGCCGGACGTCTTCGGTAATCGAATCGCGCAGCGGAACGACCCGCACGCCCAAGCCCGCGTTACGCTGCGGGTCCGCCGCGACGAGACGCCCGGCGAGTGCCGTCATTTCGGTTTGCGCCCGATCCAACTCCACGCCCGGCCGCAGGCGCGCCAGCATCTGATACACGCTGGCGCCCATGATGCGATCCGTTTGCGGCGTCACAGGCTTCCAAACGTCGGTCCATTCGCTGGCCCCGAAATCCCGCGGGTCCCGAAATGTCGCCGGCAACACGCCGGCTACCACGAAGCTCTCTCCGTTGAGCGTGATCGAGTCGCCGACCGCCGAGCCTTGGCCGCCGAACCGCCGTTGCCAAAGCCGGTAGCTGATGTTCACCGCTGGAGGGCTATCCGCCTTGGCATCGCTTGAGTCCAGCGTGCGGCCTGCCACCGCTTCGGTTCCCAGCAGCGGAAAAAACTCCCCCGTCACCAGCCGTCCGCGAATCTGTTCGGCCTCGGAGCCGCCGGTCGCCACCACGACCTCGCCGCGACTCACGGCCATCGCATCGAAGCTGCCGCCGGCCTCGCGCAGCAAGTCGAATTGAGGCACCGAAAGCGAAGCGCGCCGCATATCACGGTCGAGGCGAGTCAGCCAGACCGCGACCAGCCGCTCGGGGTTCGAGTAAGGCAGCGGCCGCAGCATCACCGCGTCAACCACGCTGAACATCGCCGTGTTCGCGCCGACGCCGAGCGCCAAGGTCAACACGGCCACGGCCGTAAACGCAGGAGCTTTCCAAAGCGTCCGCCCGGCGTAGCGAAGGTCTTTGAAAAAGGTTCGCATGAGTGTATTCGAGCAACGGGAACCGGCGCCCCACCAGGGGCCGCTTTTCCCTTTGATCATAGACGAACCTAACGAGTCCCCCGTAGCGCAGGGCTGGTGCTTTTCCGGACCTGCGGCTTTTGGCGAAAACCCGGGCTGGAACTACCCCCCAAAAAAAGCGGCCGCCCCCGGCTCCTGGAAATACCAGTAGCACCGGGAAGCGGCCTACCTGTCGAAACGCCTACGGCTACGTCAAAAAAAACCCAGCCGCAACGCCGTTGCTAAACCTTCTCGGGAACCACGAACGGAGCCCGATAGCCGCGCTCGGTCTCGCGCAGCAGCTTCGCCGCTTCGGGATCTCCGACCACTTCCTGCTTCTCAGGATCGAAATTGATCATCCGGCCCAGCCGATACGAGGCGTTGGCCAAGTGCACCATCCCGGCGGAAATGTGGCCCTCTTCGATGGGCGCATGCAGATCTTCTTTCTTGCGGCTGAGTACGCAGTCGATGAAGTTCTGGTAGTGCGCCAGTTCGCTGCCCTCGTGAACGGCGGGCTGCTCTTCCTGATCCCGGCCGAGCCAGATCTTGTAGGTCGCGGCATCTTCGTCGCCGGTGGAGAGAAAGCCCTTCGAGCCGTAGAAGATATCGCCCACCGAGTTGCTGCCGCCGCGGCGCGTGCCCAGCGCGGGCGTGCCGATCTCGGCTTCGTGGTTGGTCATCCAATGGCGCACTTCGAACACGATCATGCGCCGCTTGCCGCTCGCCAAGCTGTACTCGAATGCGCAGTTGAGCGTGTTGGGCGTCTGCTGATCGTCGTCGAACATGAAATGCCCGCCGATGGCGCTGATCTTGTTCGGGAACCCGAGGCCCATGCCCCAACGCGCCACGTCCACCTGGTGCACGCCCTGGTTACCCAGGTCGCCGTTGCCGTAATCCCAGTTCCAGTGCCAGTTGTAGTGGAAGCGGTTCTTGGTGAACTCGCGCTTGGGCGCCGGCCCGGTCCACAGGTCGTAGTGCACGCCGTCGGGAACCGGCGAAACCGGCGTGTGGCCGATCGTATCGCGCCACTTGAAGCACAGTCCGCGCGCCATGTAGACGTCGCCGATCACGCCGTCGTGAATCTTCTGGATGCCCTCGCGCACGGCGGCGTCGGAGCGCGTCTGGGTGCCGTGCTGCACGATACGTTTGTATTTGTTGGCGGCGGCCACCAACTGCTTGCCTTCCCACAGATTGTGGGAGCAGGGCTTTTCGACGTAGACGTCCTTGCCCGCCTGGCAGGCCCAGATCGCCATCAGGGTGTGCCAGTGGTTGGGGACGGCGATCGAAATCGCGTCGATCGATTTGTCGTCGAGCAGCTTCCGCACATCGACGAAGGTGGCGGGCTTGGGGATGCCCATCTTCTCCATCTGCGCCACTCGGTCGCGGGTGACGTTCTCATCGATGTCACAGACCGCGGCGATCTCGACGTTTTTGATTTTCGAAAAATTGTGAACATGATCCATACCGCGCCCGTGAAGGCCGCAGATGGCTACCCGGACGCGATCGTTCGCGCCCAGAACTTTGCCGGGATGCGCCAACGTGGCGAACCCGCTCAACGCGGCCAGCGAGGCCGCTCCGCCGCCAAGAAACTCTCGGCGTTTCATCTCTCCGCCGTTTGACATGAGCTACTCCTTCTCTCTGGATGCCGCAAAGCAATTCCAGCCGCAAACATATCCGGATGCAAGCAGCGAAGTAGTGTACCTCATACTTACCTACTCATGTTCGCTGCCTCGAACTCCGCGCTTCGGTCTTCACCAGCTTGCCGGGAGTTGGCGCCGCCAACTCCTTTCCCCAACTCAACGTACCACAGTATTCCATGAATTCCGGCCCAAAAACCAGAGAATCCGCGGGGCCCCGTGTGGCATCGACAATCCGGTCTGTGTTCTCAGGTGGCGCAGACAATCCTTTCTGTGTTGCCGTGGCGCGGGCCTGCGGCCGGCAGCGTCGGTTTTGGGGCCGACGTTCCATTCCACGTCGCTGGACCCGAACAATCGAGAGTAAATAGCAGGGAAAGACCGACATCCAGGCCGGCCTGCCGGCCGTAGGCCCGCGCCAAGTCGAAACACCCAAGCGGAACACACTGTCACGGAAAATGGCCTAAAATAGACAACGCTACCGGAGCACTCACGGTGGTTGTCGATTTGCTTCGATCCCGGTGCCGGCGTCTCTCAGGCGTTCTGCTGATCGCCCTGGCGGCGTGGTCCACGCCCTGGGTGACCCCTGCGGCCCAGCGCCCGGCGGGACTGTCTTCACCCGTACATCTCAACCGGGCTCCGGGCGCGGTTTTAACTCGCGCCAAGGTCGTACCCGTGCAGCGCATCGGCAGCGGCCTGCTCGCGAAAGGAAAACTGCTGGTCGCCAGCGAGGGCCTGGGCGATCCGCATTTTGCCGAAACGGTGGTCCTGCTGTTGGATTACAGCGACGAGGGGGCGATGGGGGTGCTCATCAACCGCTCCACCGATATCAAGCTCGCGAAACTGCTGCCGCGCGTCTCGGGGCTCGAACAACGCAGCGACACGATCTTCGAAGGCGGCCCGGTCGAGCGCTCCGAAATCCTGATGCTGGTACGTTCCGACAAAGAACCCGAAGACTCCAAACTCGTCTTCGGCGACGTCTACATCAGCTCCAGCGCCGAATTGCTCAAGCGGCTGGCGGCCGACGCGCCGGCCGGGGATGCGCCGTTCCGCGTCTACTCCGGATACGCGGGGTGGGCCGGCGGCCAGCTCGAAACCGAAGTCGGCGTCGGCGCCTGGCACATTGTTCCGGCCACCACCGCGGACGTGTTCTCCAGCGAGCCCGGTCGCTTGTGGCAGGATCTCATCGGCCGCGCGACGATGCGCTTCGCCCGGGCCCAATCGTTTGGCTCGGTGGGGACGGCCCTCCCGTTGCGCGCCTCGATTTTTCCGTCGCTCACGGGATTCACGCGCCGCGCAACGCGGTGACGGTCCCCTCGCTGACTAAGGCTGCAGCGCTTCGTCCAACACCCGCCCGCTGCCTTGGTTCATCTCCAAACCCAGCAGCCGCGACACCGTCGGAGCCAGATCCACCTGCTTGACGTGCCCGATGGTTTCGCCCTTCTTGATGCCGCTGCCCCACAGCACCAGCGACGGGTACATCCGCGGATGCTGCGGCAGATAGCCGTGGCTGTGCGAAGGCTTCAGCATGCGCTTGCGTTCCATCGAGGGGTCTTTGGGGTCGGCCACCAGGTAGGTGTCGATGTCGGGGATGATCAGATAATTTCCGAACGCGTAGGGGCTCTCTTCGTAGCGCGGCTGGCCCAGCGAGTGAAACTCGTCGGGCATCACGATGCGATGGATGTTGGGCATCCCGCGCAGCTCGTCGAACACTTTTTCGAGCTTGGGCAGATCCTGCGCGCGGTCGAAATTGTCTTTCAGCACGACGCTCATCATCCAGCCGCCGCCGCGCAGCTCGACGCGGTCGAGCAATCCCGCCTTCTCGAACGCCGGCCGGATGTTGAGCTGGTAGTAAACGCTGTGGAAGCCATGGTCGGCGGTGACGATGAAGGTCGTATCGTCGGCGATGCCGGCGTCTTCAACCGCCTTGCGCAGCAAGCCCACGCAATAGTCGGCCTGCGTAAACGCCGCTTGCGACATGTAGTGGTGCGGGCCGTACTCGTGTTGCGCTTCGTCGGTCACCAGCAGGTGGATTGCCAGCAGCCCCGGCTTGTATTTTTGGATCACGTAGCCGGCCGCCTCGGCCAGAATCGCATCGCCGGCGGCCTGCCGCGGACTACCGTACCAGCGGAAATACAAATCGATCGGCACGCCGGCCTTCTGCAGCTCCGCGATCACCTTGGGATCGATGGCGTTGATATCGCCCTTGCGCTCGGCGGTGAACACTTCGGGAATGTTGAAGTCGATCGAAGGGTCGTCGCGCGTCTCGGGCCAGAAGAACGAAGCCGTGCCGAGGCCTTTCTTCTTGGCGGCGTCGAACAGCGTCGGCACTTTGACGACCTCGGTGTGCGGCTTGTTGGTCGGCTCGAAGTGCTCGCCGGTGATGTGGTTGAACAAACGATTGCTCAGCACGCCGTGGATGCGCGGCTCGACGCCGGTGAGAATCGTGGTGTGCGAAGGGTGCGTGACGCTCGGGAAGATCGTTTCGCTGCTCGCCGCCCAGACCCCTTCGCTGATCATACGGCGAATGTTGGGCAGCTCGAGTTCCTCATTGTAGAGGTGATATGCGGCAAAGCCGTCGATCGTCACTAGAACGACGTGTTTGGCCGCCCGCGCCGGCGGCGCCACAAACGCCGCGGCCAGCGCCAGCAACAGCACGCCGGGGAAGGTCGTCAGGGATCGGCTCGATGAACGCATAGCCCTTGAGGATACTCGATTCGGGCTACAGATCGGTTGCGGTGGCGGAAGCGTGAGACACCCCTCGGACTAGGCGAGATGATTCACCGGGCCGCAGCCCTTGCCCAGGCCGGGAGCGCTCGCGATCGCACGCGTGATGAAGTCCTTCGCGCTGCGCACCGCTTCACTCAGCGGGCGTCCCTTGGCCAACTCCGCCGTGATCGCCGCCGAGTAGGTGCAGCCGGTGCCGTGCGTGTGGCGCGAATCGATCCGCCGCGCATCCAAGCGTTCGATGCGCCCCTCGTGAAAGAGAATGTCTGTGGCGTCCGCGGCCAGATGCCCGCCTTTGACGAGCACGGCCTTGGCTCCCAGCCCCGCGATGCGCCGCGCGGCTTCTTCCATGGCAGGCGGATCGGGGACTTCGATGCCGGCCAGTGCCGCCGCCTCGGAGAGATTGGGCGTCACCAGAAACGCCCGCGGCAGCAGCTCGGCGGCCAGCGCCGCGCGCGCATCGCTGGCCAGTAACGCCGCGCCATGCTTGCTGATCATCACCGGGTCGACCACCAGCGGAAAATCAAACCCCGCCGCCCGCCGCGCGATCGTCTCGATCATCGCTCGGCTGCCCAGAGCCCCCGTCTTGGCGGCCTGCGGCGGGATATCTTCCAGCACCGCGTTAAGCTGCTGCTCGACATAGCCGGGGTCGAGCGGATCGACCGAGCTGACCCGCGTCGTATTCTGCACCGTCAGCAACGTGACGACGCTCATGCCATAGACGCCGAAGCGCTGAAACGTCTTCAAGTCCGCCTGAATCCCCGCCCCGCCCGAGGGATCCGAACCAGCAATGGTAAGAGCAACAGCAATCATGCACTCCCATTATCCCGCCCAGCCCCACAGGTCGAAACACCGTTCCCTAGTCGCCAACCCAAGACCCAACGTACCGAAGCCAAGAACAGCGAAAACAGAGCCGCTGGCGGAAGCCTGCGGGCCGAGTCACCACAAAACCAGGGGAACAACGGCAAGGACTCCGGCGCTGCCAGCAAACAAAAAAACGCGCACCAACACCGCAAGACGCCACCAGTCCCCTAAGACAAGCTCCCGACGGCGTGGCTCCTCCACGCCGTCGTGACACAAAGTTTGATGGACTTACTGGTTGCGTCGGAAGAGCGCTGACCGAAGGTTCGCGGCACCTAAAGGTTCGCCCTAAACCCGCGGCCCACTGCCGTGCTGGATGGGATGACTACCCGGCCTTAGTGGACCGCCACACATTCAACATGCATGGCAGCCAGGCCGTCGAGCGCGGCGCGCAGCGCCTGGCACATCTCGCGGCAAGCCTCCACGGCTTGTTCGCGTTCGAGGCGGGGAAGCTGCGTGATACGTTCCAGCAGCAGCTTGGGCTCGGAATCGTCGTCGGCGTGGATGATGAAGTAGGGCTCGACCGACTCGGGCAGGTTGTAGTGGGCGCGCAGCCCTTCCAGCTTCGACTTCGTCGTGGCGGGCTGCTGCGCCTCGAACGCGTACAGCGCGCCGAGCGCGGTGACCTTCCCGGAAAACAGCCGGTCGGCCGTCTCCACCATTTCGCGAACCGCCGGCGTTTGCGGCGCGCCGATCTCGGTGCCGAGAGCGCGCGCGAAGCGCCGCCACAACTCGACGTGGGCGCGCTCTTCGTCGGCAATCACGTGGTCGTCGTGGCTCGCCCATCCCTTGGGCACCAGCGAAATGAACGCGCCATATTCGCGCGCGTACGTGCGCAGCGCATCCACGGGCAGCGTGCCGGCGCTCCACGCCTGGTAAAACGGACTCTGCAACAGGTCCCAACGATCGATCGATTCCTGCAAGCGGGATTCAAGATTCATTCAGACGACTCCTCCACAAAACACTGGAGCATACCACCGCCAAGCCGCCCAAGAAAAGTAACCGAGATGAAGCAAAACATTTGCCGCGAACTTGCGCGTAACCCGTACCCCGCCGAACGTAGGATCGGATGCACTCCGCAAACCTAACTGCCAGTACCTGAACCAAACTTTGGTCGTGCCAAGCCGTAGACCGGCAGGGCTGGGAAGCAGGAACCGGTAGCAAGTGGCGCGGGACAGTAGCGTGGGTCTGGGGCAGGCGGCGTCGACGTTCTTCCCCCCGGCGCCAACCCGCATCTCCCTCTTACCTACCTTCTGGTACTCCCTTTGAGCAAGCCAGCGGTTTCGAGCTTGGTTTGGATTCCTAGCCGCCCAGCTTGCGCCGCACGAACGCCAAAGCCGAATCGTAGGCCGCGTCGACGGCCTGTGGGTCGCCGCCGGCCAAGCCGTGCTCGGCGCCGGGCACGCTGATCAACTGGTGCTCGACGCCGTGTTTCTTCAACTCCGCCGCCATCAGAACCGACTGCTCGTAAGGTACGTCGGTGTCGTCGGTACCGTGAATCAGCAGCGTGGGGGGATAGTCCTTGGTGACGTTGCGCAGCGGCATGAACGGGTAGAACTTCGCCGCTTCGGCGCGAGGATCCCAGCCCGATACTTCGCTGGGCCAAACGCCGTGCTGCCGGCAGTACTGGTAGAACGCGCCGCCGTTGCCCGGACGGCTGCGATCGTCCGAAATCGGCGGCCCGCTGACCTGCTGGTGGGCCGCCTCGCTACTCATCTTGATCTGCTGATGGCGCGCGTAGGGGCTGGGAGTACTGTACCAGTCGCCGATCAGATCGCCGTAGCCCCACAACGCGACCAACGCCGTTGGTCTCGGCTGGACTCGATAGCCGCAGACCAGCGTCAGGTAGCCGCCCGCCGATCCGCCCATGACCACGAGCCTGGCGGGGTCGCCGTGGAACCGGGTGGCGGCTTCGCGGCGGATCCAGCCCAAGGCGTCCTCGACATCCTCGACCACGCCGGGCAGTTTCGACTCCGGGGCCAGCCGGTAGTCGATCGAGACGATAACGTATCCCGCGCCCAGCAGCATCTTCCTCACGCGCTCGGAGATCCCGCCGCGGTTGCCCATGATGAGCGCGCCGCCGTGAATCCAGACCACGATCGGCCGCTGGATCTCGTCGGGCGGCCGATACACGTCCAACTGAATCTCCAGGCCGTCGACTCTCTTATAGGTGAAGGTGCGGGGTTCGGCGTCTTGGGAACGCAGCAAATGCGGGACGGCGGTCGACGCTGCCGCTCCCGTTGCCAGCCGCAAAAAACTTCGCCTTGCCGGATCGAACGACATCGCTGAGTCCTCCACAGGCTGCGCCCTTGCCGGCCAGCCCCCCCTTTGGATTGGGTCAGGCTTGCAGCGGGTTCCAGAATGGCTCGCCCGCCGGCACAAACTCGACCGGCATCCCGGGCACGATGGTCTTGAGCCATTTCGCACATTCGTCCATGCCCGGGTCTTCCGACATGGCGTGCCCCAGCAGGATCATGCCCTTGCCGTAGCCGGCGGCGACCGTATCCTGCGCGTACTCGACGCCTTCCCACTCGCGAACTTCGCCGAGCACCATCACGTCGACCTCGGGCAGCCGGCGCAGCGTCGTCTGCAGCTCCGACGAACCCGGGCTCAGCGCCGCCTTGCTGACCTTCGTATCCGGGTGGCCGATCACGCGCATGCAGCGGATCTTCATGCGCTTCTGAATGTCTTTGGCCAATGCGCCCAGCGTCGTCGGCGGCAGCTTGTAGAGCCGCTCGTTGCCGTCCTCGTGTCCGGCCCAGCCCAGTGCCGCGGCGAGTCCCACCGCCACCGGGTCGGGCTTGCGCTCGTGCCAGTGATCGTGAAAGCGCCACAGCACCAGGTGGTTCTTGGCGATGAACTCCTGCTTGCGCTGGTAGACCGGATCGCCGCTCAGCATGTCGGTTTCGTCGCGGTGATTGTAGAAGCTTGGCTCGTGGGTGACGATCAGGTTGAGCCCGGCCTTGGCGGAGCGCTGCAGCACGTCGAGCGTCGCCATGAACGAGCTGGCGATCCCGTGCACGGGCGTATCGGGGTCACCGGCTTTGAATGTGTCGACCGTCTCGCTGTGCCACGGGGCGCCCACGTTTTTTTGGATCAGCTCGATCACCTGACGAGCCGTGAGCGTGCCGCTCTGTGCGCGCGCCGCCTGCACCGCGGCCAGTCCACCGGCCACCGCCAGTCCGCCCGCGGCCACCGCCGCGAATTCACGCCGCGAAACTTCGTTTGCCATGACGCCCTCCACCGGGGAAGTCTAGCAAACCGACTGCCAGGGGAGAGTGACGCAAATAGTCCTGTCTGTGCTCTGGGGTTTGGACCTTTTGAGGGTAGAGACAGGCCCTTTCGCCTGTCGGCCGGAGCGAAGCGGAGGCCCTACGGGCATGCGCCAGTCGCCCAGTCCCGCGCCAGTTGTGTCCCGAGGCAACACTTGTGTCTCGGGTCAAAATGCAAGACCAGGAGGATACGGCGTCAGCGCCTGCGCCTGGGTGGGTACGAACGCTGCCTCTGGATGGGTACAAACGCAAGGGGCCGCCTGGCGGCGGAGACAGGCGAGAGCGCCTGTCTCTACAAGGACAGACAAGATTGTCTGTCCCACCACTTTGTCTCTTTTCTCGAGATGTCCAGCCAAAGAACAAGGGCGGAAGCCCCAGCGCGCCCGCTGAAAATCTGGGTACTTCCGCCCTGCTTCTGGACAGCGCCAAAGGCCCTGCCCAAACTCGAAATCCCTTGCGTCTAACGGCTCGCCATCTGCACCTTCGGACGTGCCAGGTAACCGCTGACGCTGTTCTTTTCCACCTTCGTGATCACCAGCTCGTAAGGCTGGGCCGTCTCGCCCATGTAGAACATCACGGGCTCTGCCGCTTGGCGGTCCTTCTTGACGAACGTCTTGTCGTCCGCCAGGATTTCCACCGTGAACTTGTTGCGCTTCATGTCGGTGTCGCGCAAACGAAGTTGGATATCGGCGACGCGCTGCATCTGTTTCGACTTGGTCAGCCGGAAGCGCACGTGATCGCGCTCCGACAGCCGCCGCAGCGAAGCGATCTCCGAGCGGTTGTCGTCCACCATGCCGCTGATCTCGCTGACGTCGTCGGTGGTCTGGTCCAGCAAAGAAGCGGTTTCGTAGAGGTGAGCGTTGGCATCCTCGACGTCGGCCTTCATGCCCAGCAGGTCGTTGCGGACGACCTGGACTCCTGTGTTGGCCTCGTCGGCGGCGCTGCGAGCGTCGTGAATCCCGCCCATAAGCTCTTCTTGCTGGCGTTGTTGTTGTTGGGTCAGATTTTTCGCCACCTGGTCGGCACGGCGGCTGGCTTCGCGCTGCGCCCGCCCGGCGGCTTCCTTCCGGGCGTCTTCAATCTGTTGGCGCAGGTTTTCCAATTCGCGCCGGGCCTGCCCGGCGTGGAGGTTCGTGCTCTCCTCCACCCCGCCGATCTGCTGTCGCATGGTCGATTGCAAGCTTTCGGTTTCCGTCTGCAAGCTGTCGACTCGCGAGATCAGATAAACGTTACCGACAGCCAGCGCGGCAATCACCACGCCCAGGAAGATTCCTTTGCCTTTGGAACTCTTGGGCGGTTGGTAAGGCTCGGTGTGTTCGGAATGAATCGTCATTTCAGAGTCTGCGTTGAACAGCGACATTTGTCGTTGCCTCCCTGTTAATCCGTTTTCCGCGAGAACCACCGAGCTCGGTTATTCGATGTACGCCAGGAAGGTACGCAATTGCCATGCCACATTGCGCGGAGTGCCACCAAGCGCCTCGCGGGCAGCGGCTAACTGACTGTCGTAGAAATACTTAAGGGGCTGCAGGCGATGCGCCGTTAGCGGCCCGGGCGAGCCGGGGCCTTAGACGCCAAACACCGCCCGCCGGGCATTTATGACGGCAAGCGGCGAAAAACTTACGCGGTCTTAATCGCCCTATCTGTGGAAAAACAAACTACGCCGCGAGAATTCGATCCCCCCTCGGAGGCGGGCCGGGTTGGGGCGCGCGGCCTTGTTGTGGTGGCTGCTCGGCAAGCGCCGGTCATTTGTTGCTCATCGCCGGCTCGAACGGCAACGGAATTTCGCTCGACCGCAAGTGCAGATCGCGTTGCGGGAAGGGAATCTCGATGTCGTGATGCCGGAACGTCTCGAAGATCGAAAAATACAGCTCGCTGCGCATCACCTGCGGCGTTTGTACCTGCTTTTCGGTCCACACGCGAAGCTCGAAATCGAGCGAGCTGTCGCCGAATCCCCGGAAAATCACGTCGGGCGGGGGCTGCTTGAGCACGTCGGGATGGTGGCGCGCGACTTCGATCAGAACCTGGCGCACCTGGGCCGGGTCGCTGTTGTAGGAGACGCCCAGCGCCACCGCGATGCGCACGCGGCGGTCATTCGCCGTCCAGTTGGTGACGCGGCCTTCGATGAACTCGCTGTTGGGAACGATGATCACGACGTTGTCGTTGGTGCGAACCCAGGTGGCGCGCCCACCGATCTGAATGACGTCTCCCAGCAGCGCCTCCAGTTGCACGCGGTCGCCGACTTTCACCGGGTTTTCGAACAGCAGGATCAACCCCGACGCGAAGTTCTTGGCGATCGTTTGCAAGCCCAGGCCGATACCGATGCCGATGGTGCCTCCCAACAAAGCCAGGCTTGTCAGGTTGATCCCTTGCGACTGCAGCCCGATCAGCAGGCCGACCGTGAAGATGAAATAGCCCGAGATCTTCTCGATCGCAAACCTCTGCCCGGGGCCGAAGGAGGAGTACTTGAGCACGCGAGTTTGCAGCAGCCGCCGCCCAAAGCGCGACAGCATGGTGAGTAAAACCACGAAGATAAACCACTTGATGAGTACGGCGGGAGTGATCGGCAGGTTGCCCACGGTGAAGTAAGGCTGCGACCAAAGGTCGCGCACATCGCCGCTCACCGAATTCACCATCCGGGGCAGGCTGAAAGGACTATAGAGCCGCCAGGCGATCATCGCCGCCAGCGTGAGCGCGAACCAGATCAAAGCCCGAGCGCCTTTGGAAACCGTCATCGACTGCCACCTCCGCGCTCCAACATAGCAGCTTCTTTCGCAGCCCTCCAAAGGCCCCAGTGACACGGACAATCCTGTCTGTGATAACCGCCCCGTAATCCAATCCGCGCACCGCCGAAACGAACAACTCGCAACAACAGAGCCGCAGCCGAAACAGGCCGCGGAAAATGGGCATTGAGGTCCGGCCGTGGCATCCTCCAGCACAGCTTCGGTGGTGTGGGGCCCCACGTCGCGACGAATCGCGACGCGGCAAACCTGGAGGTTCGCGCCAGGGGTGCGGTCTCTTGCCTCTGTGCCTCAAGCCCCCACCCAAGAGCCGCCCCCACCCCGTCCCAGGGGACTGCCCTACTCCGTTTAAGGTCTTCGCCCAAATTACACTGCGCCGTTGGGGGGACCACAATCGAGAAAGGGCAAGGAAGTTGTGCGGCAGCCGGGCGCCTGCGTGCGCCCTATCGGTAACCCTTCCTCGAGCCGCGTGCTATGGCCGCAAGTCCCAGGGTTGTCCGTACGCTTCCCGAGGAGTCCTACAGGCGTTCCCGGCAATCTCCGCCCCAGACCCATGGCGGACAAACTCCGCCCGCGACCGAACGTCAGGCCCGATGGTGCTGGATAACGTCATCCCGCGAAGCCCGCAACCCGAGCTGGAGCGCCCCAAGGCCCGCCGCCGCGGCATTCTCGCGGCCTGCGGCGCGCTAGCCCTATTGGCCGGCGGCTGGTCCCCCGCGCGGGCCGGTACCCCCGGAAGGGCCGAGATCCACGGCGCCATCCGCATCACCAAGCGCCTTACCAAACGTCCCGTGGCGCCGGTCTCCACTGCCTATCACCGCGGCGTCACCGTGCAGCCGCCGAGTTCCGACGAAGACTTCGTAAAGGCCGAGCTGGACCGCGTCGCCATTTACCTGGAGAGCGAGCAGTCTCTCCCCAGCGCCCCCAGAACCGCGACCTTGCAGCAAAAAGACCGCAGCTTCGTGGAAGACACGGTCGTCATCCCGGCCGGGTCGACCGTCTCCTTCCCCAACCTCGACCCGATCTTCCACAACGTGTTCTCACTCTCGCGTGCGAAGTCGTTCGACCTGGGCAACTATCCCCAGAACCATACGCGCACGGTCACCTTTCCCAGGCCGGGCATCGTGCGCGTCTACTGCCATCTCCACCCCAACATGAGCGCGTCGATCGTGGTCACGCCCAATCGCTGGGCCGTCAAGCCCGACGACCAGGGAAACTTCCGCCTCAGCGACGTGCCGCCGGGCAGGCACACGGTGGTGGTGTGGCACAAGTCGGCCGGATTCTTTCAGGAACCCGTCACTCTGACGGCGGGCCAGAGCGTCGAGTTGGACTTCACGATTCCGGTGGGGGCCAGCTCGCCGTCCCACGCGGAGCCATGACCGTGCCCTTCGCAGTCCGGGTGTTCGTGCTCTCGTTCGCGCCGCTGTGCATGCTGCTGATCGGCAGCTTCTGGTCCATCCAGTACATGGTCGGCCAGCAGGTCAAAAACGGCCTGCGCAACTCGCTGCGCCAGAGCCACGCCTTCGTCTCGCGCGTGCGCACCAACTACGAGCTGCAAAACAGCCGCCTGCTCACCGTGCTCGCCGAAAACCCCAGCCTCAAGGCTGGCTTCGACCTGGTGCGGCTGGAGCGCGACAATCGCGGCGCGCAGCGCACGCTCGAAGATCAGTTGCACGAGCTGAGCGAATCGCTGGGCTTCGACCTGATGGCGGCCGCCGACACCAACGACCGGCTGCAGGCCGGCGTCGTGCGCGTCCGCGGCCAGCTCACCCACATCGACCTCGACCGCGCCCCGCCACTCAAGGAGGGCGCCGTTTCCTTCGGCGACTCGATCTACGTGCTGGCCCGCATTCCGGTCAACCTCGAGCACGAGAGCCTCGGCAGCCTGTTCGTCGGGCGCGTCTTCGACGTCTCGGAGTTCACCACCCCCACCGTGCTGACGCATGACGGCAAGGTGGTGCTGTCGAACCTGCCGGGCGTCCGCGCCGCCGAGCTGGAAAGCGGGCTGCAGCCGTGCTCTCCGCAGGAGGAATGCGAGGTCTCGCTGCGCAACGAAACCTATCTTTGCCTGCCGCTGGAAAGCATCCGCCTGGGGGACGGCTACGTGCTGCGCAGCCTGCAGTCGGTCGACGCCGCCAGCCGGCCGCTGCGCGCCGTGGTGCAGCAGGTGTTTCTGGTGGCCGGGACGCTCGCGCTGCTGGCGGTCTCGGTGCTGTCGCTGCTTTCCTCCAAGGGCATCGTCAAGCCTCTCACGGGTCTGATCACGCGATTAAGAGAAAGCGAAAGCAGCGGCGTGCTGCCGACCTTCGAAACCTCCTCGTCGACGCGCGAGGTGAATCAGTTGGTCGACGCTTTCAACCGCGCCGCAACCGCCATCACCGACGCCCGCCAGCGGCTGAGCTTCGCCTACCGCGAATTCACGCAGTCGCTTTCGAGCGCCATCGACGCCCGCGACGTCTACACCGCCGGCCATAGCCGCCGCGTCTCGACCTACGCCGTCGCGATCGCGCGCGAGATGAAACTGCCCGACGAGGAACTCGAAATCATTCGCGAAGGAGCCTTGCTGCACGACGTCGGCAAGATCGGCATCTCCGACCGCGTGCTGCAAAAGCCCGGCAATCTCTCGCCCGAGGAATTCGAGTTGATCCGGCGCCACCCGCTGATCGGCCGCCGTATCATCGAGCGCGTCGAAGGTCTCGCGCCTTACTTGAACATCGTCGAGCTGCACCACGAGAACTATGACGGTACCGGCTACCCCTGGCAGTTGGTGGGCGAAAAGACGCCGCGCGACGCGCGTGTCATCCACGTCGCCGACGCCTACGACGCGATGACCTCCGACCGCCCCTACCGCAAGGGCATGAAGCCCGATCAGGCCCTGAGCATTCTCAAGGCCAACGCCGGAACGCAATTCGATCCCGACGTCGTCGCCGCTTTCGTGCGGCTGCACGGCCGCGTTGTGCAAGACGAAAAACGCTCCGCCGAAACGCCCTATGAGCCCGACCTCGACCGCCTGAGCCGCGCGCTGGGTTCGGCCGCCGATGTCGACGCCACCAAGGAGCTCATGTCATGACCGGGGGCCGCCTGTCATGAAACCGCGAGCGGCTGCCTGCCTGGCCGTTTTGCTCTGGCCGCTGCTCGTGCCGGCCCAGGAAAGCGTCGCCGGCTTCGAGATGCCGCTCACCCTCAGCGGCGGCGCGTTCGTCACCGAGCGCACCGAGCAGCCGCCCCGCTCGGCCTCGAGCTTCACCGCGGGCACGCGCCTGGTCGCCTACCCGACCTTGCGCCTCAACGAGCACTGGTTTTTCTCGGGCGCCGTGCAGTTCCACTCGCGCCCTTACTATTTTCAGGAACTGGGGACGCAAGGCTACGGCGCCGAGGTCGACGTGCTGCAGGCCTACGCCGGATACGAGCGTTTCTGGGGACGCAACGTCGTCACGATTCGCGCCGGGCAGCTCACCTCGGCCTTCGGATCGTTCCTGCTGCGCTACGACGACGCCGTCAATCCGCTGATCGATCTGCCGCTTTCCTACGGCTACTACACTTCGCCGGTGACGAACCTGGGACTGGTGGGCGCGCAGGCCGACGTTACCCTCAACCACCTCGACCTGCGGGCGCAGTTCACCAACAGCTCGCCCGCCAATCGCCGCAGCATCTTCGACCCCGACCAATACGGCACCTGGACCGGCGGCGTCGGCTACACGATTGTGCAAGGCCTGCGCGTCGGCGTCTCCGCGTATCGAGGCCCCTACCTCGATCGCGAATTCCCCTTCTATTTCCCCGGCGAGCGCCCGCCGAAAGAACTGCCGGCCAGCGGCTACGGCCTCGAAGGCGAAATGGCGCGCGGCCACTGGAACTTTCACGCCGAGGCGCACCGCTTTCAGAGCGCCTACAAAGCGATTCCGACCGTCAACCGTTTCTTCGCCTACGGAGAAGCCCAATACGCCTTCCGCCCGCGCTGGTATGCCGCGGTGCGCGTCAACCACGGCCACTCGAACGTATCGCGCGACCAGAACGTCTACGAATTCGCCATCGGCTACCGCCCCAACCGCTTTCAACTCGTTAAAGTCGGCTATGAACTCGTCAAAGGCTCGCCGCGCGATGGGGCCCCCGGAGACGTCTTCGCGATTCAACTGGTGACGACCCTGAGGCCGATCTCCAAAGCCTGGTGAATTGCCCAAAACCGACAGGGTGCTCGAGGGGAACAGTCACCGCGTTTCGCACCTGAGGTTTTCAGAGGCTTACAGGATTCGCGGGGTGCGAAGCACGGTGACTGTCCCCCTCAGGCAAAGCCGCGAACTCAACAAACAGAGCCGCAGGCGTAAGCCCGCGGGCCGAGTCGCCACAGAAGCCAGGGGCGAAGCGCCGCGAACTTGTTTCCGCCAACATTGCCAACGCGCCAGAAACCGGCATGGGGTTCTGCTGCGCCCCCCACAGCCGCAGGAGTTCGTAACCGCCCGGGGGCTTCCGCCCGCGGCTCTGTCTCGTTGTTTGTGGCGACGGTGCGGCAGGCCGGCGACGGTGCGGCAGGCCCCGGGCCTCAAGGCGATCCTACGAATTGCCCCGCCTGACCGCGAGCCGCGATGCTCCGTAGATGATCAACCCCAGTACGGCGGCGATCCCGGCGTCGCGAGCCTGCCCGGCGGTGGCGTTCGACGCCAGCCAGGCGATCAGCAGCAGCGAGACGACGCACACCGCGGTTCCCGCCGGCGTCCGGAATCGCGCCGGCGACGCCCCGGGCGTGCGGCGCAACACCGGCAAGGCCAGGCAGGTCGTGGCATAGGCCACCAGCCGCGCCAAGCACACTCACCGTTGCGGCGTAGGCGAAGGTTCCCGTCAGCGTGAGCCCCAGCATGATCGCCGCCGTCGCAACGATCGCGTTGTGCGGCGTGTGAAAGCGGCGATGCGTGGCGGCGACGAAGCGCGGCAGTTCGCGCCGCTCGGCCATCGCGAACGGCAGCCGCGGCGACACGAGCATCGCTACGTTAAGATTGCCGAAAATCGAAATCAGGGCCCCGGCGGAAAGAATCGTTGCGCCCAAGGGCCCCAGGAAGCGTCCGGCGGCGTCGGTCAGCGGCCGGCTCGAAGTGGCCAGTTCGGGCAGCGTGCCGACCGCGACGAGTTGGATCAGCAGGTAGAACAAGCACACCACCGCCAGGCCCAGCAGCAGCGCGCGCGGCAGATCGTGCATCGGGTCGCGCTGCTCGCCGCTGGGGATCGCCGCCATCTCGAAACCCGTGAAAGCGTACACCAGCAACAGCACGGAGACCGAAAAATCACCGTATCCGGGAAGCGCGCCAAGAGCCAGCCGCGCCGGGTCGATAAAGAAGCAACCCGCGGCGATGAACAGCGTCAGCGGGACGAGTTTCGCCGCCGTCATCACGTTGCTGAGCACCGCCGCGTCGCGTACGCCCACCACATTGACGACCGTCAGCACGACGATGACGACCGTGATGATCGTCACTCGTAATACCCCTGTTTCCGCCGCCGGAACAAAGAAAGCGAGGTAGGAGACCAGCAGGTTGCAGTTGGCCGCAAAGCCAGTCACCCGCGCGATCCAGGTCATCCAGCCGACCTCGAAACCCGCCAGCGGACCGAACGCCGCCCCGGCATACAAATACGGGCCGCCGGTATCGCCAAAGCGGCTGCTTACCTCGGCGAAGCACAGCACGATCATCACGACCGCGAGCCCGCAGACCACAAATGCAATCAGGCTATAGGAGCCGATCAGCGCGAATACCTTGGACGGCAAACCGAAGATGCCGGCGCCGATGACGGCATTGATGGTCAGCGCGATCAGGTCCCATCTGCGGATCGCGCGCAGCAGACCTTCGCGGGTTGGTTGTTCCATGGGTAATTCAGAGCGGGTAGTGCCACATGAGGCTGGGCGACGCTTCGGCAAGGTTCAAGACCCGGCGCCGCGTGCCGAGGACTGGCATTGTACCGTGACGGAAGGATTCAGGCGGGAACAAATGCCGGCGGGGGGAAGAAGAAGTAGGAGGGTAACCCCGATCGAAGCCGAAGTCCCATCCAGTGGCGCGGCCCCGAATCCGACGTTCCCCAAGGGCCCACGAAAAACTCCAACGACAGCCAACAAAAACGCCAGGCACAAACACGAGCACCGCCAGTTCCGTCGGCGGACACACGGTCCAGCCCGGCTACTCATCCAAGCCAAACACAAACAACCCCCGCCCGGCGGTAACCGCAATCCGCTGGCCGCCTTCGCTCTCATAGCTGATCGGGTTCGAACGCATCGACCCACCGGCCTGGAAATGCCACACCACTTTGCCGTTGGTCGCATCGAGGGCAAAAATGTCGCCTTCGCCGGTGCCGCCGAACACCAGCCCGCCCGCCGTCGATAGGACGCCGCCGCCGGGCGGCGAATGCAGCGGAAACTCCCACTTCAGATCACCCGTCTCGGGCTGGAACGCTCGAATCGCCCCGAAGGCCTCTTCACCCGGCACCTTCTGCGCCCCGCCGCCGTTGTACAGGCTGCCGGCCTTAAACTCCGCCGCACCCTTGTAGTAGACGTTACCCATTTCTAGCGCCGCCACAAAAAACAGATGTAGTTCGGGGCTGTAGGCCGGGCTCTGCCAGTTCGTGCCGCCGGACAGACTCGGGTAGACCGTATTGCCCTCTGCAGTTGGAGAAGTATCCGGCAACACCATCGGCCTGCCGTTGTCGTCGAGCCCACTCGCCCAGGTCTGCTTCACGTATGCCTTGCCGCTCACAAATTTCCCGCTCTCGCGGTCGAGCACGTAGTAAAAGCCGTTGCGATTGGCGAATAGCACCAGCCGGCGCCGCTCACCGCGCACCTCGCCGTCGGCCAGCACGGGAACCTGCACCGAATCCCAATCGTGGGTGTCGTGCGGCGTGAACTGGAAATACCACTTCAGTTTGCCGGTATCCGCGTCGAGCGCGACGATGCAGTCGGAATACAGGTTGTCGCCCCCGCGGACGTCGCCGTTCCAATCCGGACCTGGATTGCCCGTCCCCCAATACACGAGGTTCGTTTCGGGATCGTAGGCGCCCGTGACCCAGGTCGTAGCCGAGCCCTGCTTCCAGCTTTCACCGGCCCAGGTTTCGGCGCCGGGCTCACCGGCAACAGGGACGGTCCAGAAGCGCCACAGGCGGTCGCCGGTCTTGGCGTCATAAGCGTCGAGAAAGCCGCGCACACCGTACTCGCCGCCGGCCATGCCGAGAATCACTTTGCCCTGGAGCGCCAGCGGCGCTGCCGTCATCGAAATGCCGACCTTGTAATCGGCCACCTCGACGTCCCAGCGCACCTGCCCGCTGCGGGCGTCGAGCGCCACCAGGTGCGCGTCGAGCGTGCCGATGTAGACCATGTCGTCGAGCACCGCCACGCCGCGGTTCACGCGGCCGCAGCACAGCGGCATGCTGTCGGGAATTTTTCGCTCGTACTTCCACAGCGGCCGGCCGGTTCGCGCGTCGAGCGCCGTCACGTCGCTGGGCGGCTCGCTGATGTACATGATGTCGCCATCGACCAGCGGCGTCATCTCGAAACCGTGGGTCGTCGAGGTCTGATAGACCCACAGCGGCCGCAGCCGCGCGGCGTTGTCGGGCGTGATCTGGCGCAGCGGGGAATGCCGTTGCCCGAGGTAATTTCCCGAGTAGGTCAGCCAGTTGCCGGGCTCCGACGCGGCCGCGTCGCGGATTCGCTCGTAGCTCACCTGGCCCGCCGCCGGTTTCACCACGAAGCCCAGCGCCACGAGCCCCAGCGCCAATGCCAAACCCCAGCACGCCCGCTTGCTCATTGCTCACCTCGCAGCGAAACCAGGTAGGCCACCACATCGGTCAACTCGGCCTCGCTCAACGTGCCGCCGTAGGCCGGCATCGGCGACTTGCCGCGCTGCTTTTCGATCGTGGACAACTCGTCCTTGCGGAACGAATGCAGTTGGCCGGAGTAGTCGCGGATCTGAATCGTGAAGGTGTCTTCGTTGAGGCGGACGCCCGTCAGCGCCTGGCCCTCGCGCGTCACCAGGCGCACTTGCAAGAATTCCTGGGGAATCTCGGCCTCGGGTTCGAGCAGCGCGCGCTTCAAATAGAGCACGCTGCGCCGCGCGCCCACGTCGCTCAGCTCCGGACCCGCCAGCCCGCCGGGAGTCTCGGCCGTATGGCACGAAAGACAATCCCCCTTGCCGCGAAAAATGCGCTCGCCCGCGACCGGATCGCCGGGAACCTCCTCGGGCGCGCGCTTCCCGAGGGTCTCGACGAAGTTGGCGACCAGCCACACCTCGCGTCCGTTCATCTGCCAGGCGCTGGGCATTTCCGTGCCCTCCACGCCGTCGCGGATCAGGCGGTAAAGCTCAAGGGGGTTTGAGGCGCGCCGCAACTTGGGCCGCGCCAGGTTGGCGCCGCGCCCGCCGTCGCCGTGCGGCCCGTGGCAGGGGGCGCACTGGCTCTGAAACAGCGCTTCGCCGAGCGTCAGGTTTTGGGGAGTGGGGGGCAGCCGCGGCGGCACCGGTTCCTCGTCCTGTTGTGCCCAACAAAGCGTACAGAACAGCGCCAATCCCAAAGCAAACCGCATAGGCCCCCGGGGATAGAAGAATGTCTGGCGCTGGAGTATAGCACGAAATTCCAGTGCCAATCGCACGCAATTACCGGCGTCGCACCGCGCCCCAGGCCCTGCGCGGCGTCCCTTTGGCGGGCCGCCATCCACCGCTGTGGCGACTACGCGACCCGCCAACCGTATGGAGCTACGATGAACAGAACGCCAACCGATTCGGTACCCTGAGCCATGCGCAACAGATCGCGCCGCGCCGATTGCCACGCGGAGCCGCGAGCGTCAGCTTGCGCTGAGAGCTGGACGGCGAGATCGTGTTTTCTAGCCGGACGGTGGTTCCTGGGGCGGTACTTGGCGCGGCCCGCGCCCGCGGTTCCGAGAGACGCCGCCAACCGTTGGCTCGCCGGTTGTTCGCCCGCCGGCGAGGGTTTGTGCTGCTTCAGCCCGCTGCTCAGGCCTGCGGGCCGGTTCTGGCGCGGTCTTGTTTTTCGAACGCTCGCACACCACTACGTATGTCCACAAACGATACTGCCCAGCCGCAATCCCCAGCCCCACGGTCTCCGGCCTCGCAACCCTCGGCCCCAAAATCTCCGGCGATGGAAACGCGCGACCTCGTCAAGACTTATCCCGGCGGCGTGCGCGCCCTCGACGGGCTCACGTTTGCGGTCGAGCGCGGCACGGTGTTCGGTCTGCTCGGACCCAACGGGGCAGGGAAGTCGACCGCCATCAAGATCCTGACCACGCTGTCGCGGCCCGATTCGGGCACGGCCAGCGTCGCCGGCTTCGACGTCCTGCGCGAGCCGCAGCAGGTGCGCCGCGCCATCGGCTGCGTCGCGCAGCGCTCCGGCGTCGACATGGAATCCACCGGCCGCGAGAATCTCCGGCTGCAAGGCCAGCTCCACAGCATGCGCGGCCCCGAACTCGCCACGCGCGCCGCCGAGCTGCTGGAGCGCTTCCGCCTGACCAAATCCGCCGACCTGGTGGCGCGCACCTATTCGGGCGGCATGCAGCGCAAGCTCGACATCGCCATGGGGCTGATTCACCGGCCTCAGGTGTTGTTCCTCGACGAACCCACGACCGGGCTCGACCCCGAAGCGCGCACCGACCTGTGGGAAGAGATCGCCCGTCTCTCGCGCGAAGGCCTCACCATTCTGCTCACCACGCACTACCTCGACGAAGCCGACCGGCTCGCCGAGCGGCTGGCGATCGTCGACCGCGGCCGGGTCGTCGTCCAAGGTTCGCCCGAGCAGCTCAAGGCCGAGCTGCGCGGCGATTCGATCGAGATTGACCTGGCGGCGACCGAATCGGGCGCTTCTCCCGAAGAGTCCACCGTGCGGCTGGCGCTGGAAAAGGTCAACGGCGTGCGCGACGTGAGCCTCAACGGCATCGAGCTGCACGCCCGCGCCGACCATGGCGCCACCGCTGTCCCTGCCATGCTGGCCGCCCTGGAGGCGCAGGGCGCGCGCGTCGCCTCGGTGAAGGTCTCGCGCCCTTCGCTCGACGACGTCTACTTGCGCTATACCGGCCGCACCTTCGAGCAGGCCGAAGGAGAAACCCGATGACGATGATCGCTCACTCCTACTTCATGACCCTGCGGCTGCTGCGGCACCTGTTGCGCCAGCCCTGGTATATCGCGCTGACCTTGGTGCAGCCCATCATCTGGCTGGTCTTCTACGGCCAGCTCTTTCAGAAAATCTCTTCGCTGCCGGGTTTCGGAAGCGACTCCTACATCGATTTCCTGGTGCCCGGCATCGTCGTCATGTCGGCGCTGTTCTCCTCGGGCTGGAGCGGTATGGGCATGATTCACGACCTCGACCGCGGCGTGATGGACCGCTTTCTGGTCTCGCCCGCCAGCCGCCATGCCATCATCGCCGGCCGCCTGCTGCATCTCGCCTTTCAGAATTGCGTCACCGGCTCGATCCTGATCACGCTCGGCCTGGTAATGGGCGCCCGCTACCACGGCGGAGTACTCGGCGTCGTCGTGCTGCTGTTGTGCGCGGTGCTGCTGGCCGTCCCGTTCGGGGCGTTATCGAATGCCCTGGCGCTGACTTTGCGCAAACAGGAATCGGTGATCGGGGCGGTGAACTTCGTGTTGCTGCCGCTGCTGTTTCTCTCGCCGGCCTTCATGCCCTCGGCGTTGATGCCGCCGTGGATTCTGAAGGTGTCGCAGCTCAACCCGGTGAGCTGGAGCGTCTTCGCCGGCCGCGCCGCCTTGCACGGCACCGCCGACTGGAACGCGACCCTACTGCGCATCGCCTGCCTGATCGGCTTCACCTTCGTCAGCGGCTGGCTGGCAACCGGAGCCTTTCGCAGCTACCAGCGCTCGGTGTAAAAGCGGGCGCCGCGGAACGCAATGCCGGCGATGGGGCGGCTGCGGGTCCTCCTCAATGGGTTCTCGAAATCGCCGCCTCGAACAGTGCATCGCCAATATCGCTGTGGTCAATTACCTCGAGCCGCAGCGGATCGATGAAGCTGAGCAGGCCGCTGACGCCGTCGAGGTGGATGATGGCGTTCTCGGTCACTTGCAGGTCATCACCGCTCCCTCGCCGCCGCGCGCCGGGAAGAGCTACGAAATCCGTCAGGGTCGCGGTTGCAACGTCCACGATCCCGATTCCGACGGTATCGAAATCATTCTCCGACTGCGGCGTCGGTACGTCGGCCACGTAGACCTTCGTCCCAAACGGATCCATAGCGATCTCGGTCGCCTCCCGCAGCGCCCGCCGCGACGGACTCTGCCCCGCCAGGCCGCCGATTTGCGCGATCACGGTCTGCGTGCGGATGTCGATCGCGTAGAGAAACGGCGTGTCCAGGTTGGCCAGCACAAACAGCAGCGCGCCATCGGGCGTCATCACGATCTCGCCGCTGCGGCCACCCGGCGGCAGATCGATTCTGCCCGGTCACGGCGCCGCTCTGCAGATCGACGAGCAGAACCATCTGTTCCCCGGTCTGCCCGCTGGGGCCCAGCACCGAGGTTGAGACATAGGCGGTACGCCCGTCCGGCGAGATCACCAGGCTCACCGGCCAAAAGGTTTCGTCGAGTTGGATGCGCTTCTCGATGCGCCCGGCGACGGCGTCGATCACGGCCAGGTGGGGCGGCACGGGGTTGGTCGGAAAAATGCTGCGGTCCGAGCCCCTCGCCGCTACGACGAGCTGCGTGTCATCGAACGTGGACGCCATGTCCTGCGGCTCAAAGAATGCTTCACCCAGGCCTTGCTGCAGGTCGACCCGAGTCCAATAGGAAAGGTCTTCGGGATTCACAAAGTCGACCGTCGGCGGGCTCGGCGCCGGGCCGCCGTCGCGAAGCATCATGTTGCCGGGCGTCGTTGAGAACGCGGAGTTGCTTCACGCGCGCTATCCCGGGCGCGCCCGGCGCCGGCGCGAAGGCCCGAATGATGCTGAGCGGCTCGGTGAACTGGCCGGTCTGGGCGTCAGGCCACTCTCCACGCTCCACATACCCACGACAGGTCGATTGAGCACCCCAGCCTCGTCGAGGACGCTCGATTGCTTGTGCCTTCATGGCATCGCGTCTCTAAGATTTCTATCCTGGCGACCTATCGCCCGGTCCCAACGACTCCGCCACCATCCCTCGATAATGTTCCCGTCAGGATCTTCTGTTCTTATGTACCGACTTGATTTGTGCCTGAAGTGGTCGGATGCTCCTGATCGATCAGTTTGAGTTCGGCCGCCAGATCCGCAGCCCTCCAGTTGAACCGACGGAAAGAGCAGGGCAACCGTAAGCACGACGATCATCGCGGGCGCGAACGGAACTGTTGGGCAAACGGCCTTGCATCAGTCGGTACTCCATCGATTCGGTCAAAGCCGAGCCGGCAGAGGCGTCGCGAAATCCAGGCCGGAGCCGAAAACCGACCCCGGCTGCGGGCGACAGAATGACGAGCGCGAGATAACCCCTGCCCGGACGGCAACCGCTGCAGCACCTCGCGAACCGATCGTGAACGTCGCCTGCGCCGCGGCTACGGAGCAGACGAAATACGCTTGCGCATCCTGGGCGATAGCGGCTGCGGCGCCGGCAATCCACAGGGCCTGATCGGAATCGCCGGCGGCGTCCAGGTCAAGCGTCAGGTCCTGACCGCGATTCGACCGAAGGCCACCGCGCTTCGGTTGGTCCATTGCGGCGTCGGCGGAACGCTCACCTCCACGTCGAACGCCCCACATCGGCGCCGCCGGACCTTGCAGCCGCACCGTCCCGGTGTTGGTTCGAGCAGCGAAGGGGACTGTTCGCCAGGCACGGGAGAAACGCGGCCGAGGAAATCGAGATAGCCGGGCAGACCCGCCGGGCTGCGCGCGAAATCAGTACCTGCGAACTGCCCGCCGCGGCTCAGGACCAACTCTCCCGCGTCGAGCTCCCGCAGCGGTGGCGCGTACCCAAGGGACGCGGTTTTTCGGCCTGCGCGCCGCGCCCTTCGTAAACAATGCAAGTGCCGTCGGGCGGGTTTGCATAAGCGGACTGGAAGGCCCACGGTCCGCCTGCTCTTCGGTGAATAGGGCGGAGCCGAAGTCGGCGCCGATCGCGTTGCCCGGTCGACGTGGCTGGAGCGCCCGCGGAGAGCTGAGACCGCGCCCAGCCGTCCGCCGTGCCGCAAAGCCTCGCCCGCCGTGATTCCGCGGGTCGCTGCAAGCGGCGCCGTCGGTGCTGATGGCGATCGGTCACGTCGTTGCTCACCATCGCTCCGGCCGTGCGGACCGTCACGGGCACGTAGCAACCCGTCGGCGCGTCGGCTGGTATCGCAAACACGATCTGATCGACGCCCGCGCAACACGGCGTGCGTCCGCTGTAGAGCTTGTTCGAGGCGCGCTTTCCGCCGACGAAAATCTCGACGCCACCGGCAGATCGCCTGCCTGCGGCTGGGCGTTGTCGGCATTGAGGCCGGGGCCAAGGCCGGTCCCCCACAAGGTCACTACCTGGCCGGGCCGCACCGTCGCGACGGCTGAGTTGACCGGCTGATCGTCTTGCGCCAGGAAGTTCTGCACAATGCCCGGGCCGAAGCCCGCGCGGTTGACCGCAAAAACTCCCAGACTCGAAGCCGCGACCGTGGCGGGCGAAAAGTTTCCCTCGCCGTTGTAGGTGACGCGAATCGAAACCTCGCCCAGCGGAGCGTTCGAGGGCATCACGGCGTTGATCTGCCCGGGTGAGACGAACAGCGGAATCGCCGCCACGCAATTGCCGCCCTGGCAGACTTCGATCGAAACGCCGCCCAACGTCGTTTGCAGCGGAAACGCCAGTGGCGGGCTATCGGTGGGTCCGAGGTCGCGCCCAAAGATCGAAAAAATCGAGCCGCGCGCGATCGAGCCGTTAGGCAGTCCCGGCGGCGCGAAACTGGCGGCATTCACGATGCCGCGGTAGAACAGGAAAGGTTGCGCGTAGGTCATGCCGGCGCCGAGCGCCAGCAGCAACGCCGAACTCAAAATTCGCCAGGCCATTCTCATAGACGTTAGCCCAACGCCATCCTTCGAGAGGGGAATTGTGAATTCCGAATTATACTCCCGCCCGTACGCCGCGCCAGCAAGAATTTCCCGCCTCTGGCCCGGGGGCGACGGCGGAAGACGGCCTTGCCCCCGCGGGCCGGGTTACCGCCGCCCGGACCCCCTCGCGTGTCTCCCTACGCGGGTTCCGGGCGGATCCGCCGGTAGGTCATCGAAACCAACCCCTGGGAAAACGTCTGGCTCTCCAGCAGCTCGAAATTACGCTGCGGAAAGCCGGCCGGAAACAGCGGGATGCCCGAACCGAGCAAAACCGGAATCAGGCTAAGCGAGAGTTCATCGATCAGGTCCGCTTCGAGAAAAGCCCGCGCCAACTCGCCGCCGCCCATGTGGAAGATGTGCTTGCCAGAGACCTCGCGCAGCTCCCGAACGAACTCGGCCGGCGGTTGATCGACGAAGACCATGCCGTCGCGTTTCCCCGGCGGTAGCGAACGCGAGAACACGTATGTCGTCCACGGCCCTTGCGGAGCCCCGCCCACCGCCCCCGCGGCGTCCAGCGTCTTGCGGCCGAAGACCACCACATCGATTGTCGAAAAAAACTCGGCCATCCTTTTCGAAACGTCTTCCGGCATGATCAGGAAATCAACACTGCCGTCCGAACGAGCAATGTAGCCGTCGAGACTGACGGCGCAACCGAGAATGATCTTGCGCATGGGCCAATTGTAAGCAAACCAGGCAACCCAATCCGCTACATCCCGATACCGCCAAACTCAACAGACCGCCAGGCGTAAACGGGCTGCGTTCGAGGATTCGCAGGGTGCGAAACGCGGTCCCCTTCCCGCACAAGGCGTCATACTAGATAGCATCCTCGCAGTCGGCGGGGCTCGTCTGCTATGTCTTGGAATTGCCTTTCGATGCTCAGCGCCCAGCTCCGAGCGCAAGTTGGCGCCGCCCGCTATGACCCCACGCCGAGCGCCGCCCGCCGGCGTGCGCTGCTATTTGGCGCGCTTTTGATCCTGTTCGGCTCTGCCGCCTGGGCGCAATCCTCGCGTGTGAGTGGCGCGCTGCAAGGCATCGTCGTGGACGAAACCGGGGCCGCGGTGCCCGGCGCCGCGATCTCGCTCACCGAGCAGGAATCGGGTTGGCAGCGTACCGCGGTTTCCGGCGCCGACGGCCGCTTCCTGCTCCAGGGTCTGCCCAGCGGCGAGTATCGCGTCCGCGTGGAGCAGGAAGGCTTTGCCGCGGCCGTCATCGGCGGTGTCGCCATTTCGCTGGGCGGCACTACGTTGGAGCGCGTTGAACTGAAGCCCGCCGCGGTGACCGAATCGATCGAGGTCGAGGCGCAGGCCGGAGCGGTGGAAACCAGCGCCACTTCCGCGAGCGCCGCGCTGGGCTCCGAGCGCATCGAGGAAGGCCCTTCCTCGAACCGCAACTTCTTGAACTTCGTGCTGGTGGCGCCCGGCGTCGCGGCTTCGAACGGGTCCAACGCGCAGCGCTCGCTCACCGGCTTGCGTAGCGCCATGCCCGACAGCGGCTTTGCTTTTGGCGGCATGCGCGGGCGCAACAACAGCCTCTCCATCGACGGCGTCGACAACCGCGACGAGACCACCGGCGGCAACCGCGTGGCGGTGGGCGTCGAGATGGTGCGCGAGTTCCGCGTGGCGGGCGCCATCCTCGGCGCCGAGTTCGGCGGCGCGGCCGGCGGCGCGGTCAACGTCGTGACGCGCTCGGGCAACAACCAGTGGCACGGCGACTTCACCTGGTTTTTTCAAAACGAAGCCGTCAACGCCCGCGATCCCGAAGTCACCGCCGGCCGCGCGCCCAAGCTCCGCAAATACCAGCCGGGATTTTCCGTAATGGGTCCGCTGCGGCGCGACCGCACGTTTTTCGCGATGGCGCTCGAACAGGAATGGGAGAACGGCGAGGAATGGTCGGACACTCCCGCCGCCTATGCCCCGGCGATCGACCACGTGCTGCAAAGCCCTGCTTACGAGCACAGCGGCGTGAGCAGCGTCACGAAGGGCCTGTTCCCCACGGCGTCGTCGGAAACCGAATATTCGTTCAAGATCGACCATCAGTTCAGCTCCGCTCAAACCTTCACGGCGCGCTACGCGTTCTCGCGGGGGCGCGTCGACGACCAGGTGCAGGGGCTCGACAATTTCGCCGACCGCTCCAGCCGCGGCAGCAGCTACGTGCGCGATCACTCGCTGGTGGCGGCGCTAACGAGTGTGCCGCGTCCCAACCTGGTGAACGATCTGCGGTTTCAATACGGCCGGCGCGACATGTCGCTAGAGCCCAACAGCCCCGGGGCCATGCTCGAAGTGCCGGGCCTGATCACCCTCGGCCAAGCCTATACGCTCGATGCCGCTCGCGCCGAACAGCACTGGGAAGTCGTCGAGGGCATGAACGTCATTCTGGGCTCTCACCAGCTCGGTTTCGGGGGCAGCCTGCATCAGATCAGCCTGGATGCGCGCCTGGCCAACCGCTTCGCCGGCGTGTTCGTCTTTCCGACTCTCGACGACTTCCTCCAGGCGCGGCCCGACGTTTTCCTACAGGCGTTCGGCGAAGCGCCGACGCGCTATTCCACCACGCCCGCCGGCCTGTGGTTCCAGGAGCGCTGGCAGCCCTGGCAAAGGCTCACCTTCGAAGCCGGTCTCCGCTGGGACGCTCAATCGCTGCCCGCACCGTTTTCCGGTCCGCGCGCCAATCTCGCCCCCCGGCTGGGGCTGGCCTGGGTGCCGTTCGGCGACCGCTCCTCGCAGCGTCCGTTTGTGATTCGCGCCGGGCTGGGCTGGTTCTACGACCGCTTCCCGCTCGCATTTCTCAACGATGCCATCCAGAAAGACGGTGTCCGGGGTTTCGAGCAATACCTGGTGGGCGACACAGCGGTTCGCGCGCTCCAGCAGGGCGCCGGCGGTCCGCTGGCAATGCCGCTGGCCGGCGAGCCCACCGCCGCCTACCGGCCCGATCCTCGATTTCCCCTCGACCTACAGCCGGAAAGTCACGCTCGGAGTGGAAAAGGGCCTCAACAAAGAGACCCGGCTCACCATCGAATATGCCGCCGTGCGCGGCTATCATCTGCCGCGCGTGCGCAACATCGCCGGCGGGTTGCCGCCTGCCTATCAACTCGAGCAAACCTCGCGTTCGTCCTATCACGGCGTCACCGTCTCGGTCGAGCGCAAGCTGATCCGCGACGTCTCGTTTCTGGTGGCTTACGGCTACAGCCGGACCTGGGACGACGCCTCGGACTTCGACGAGCAGCCGCTCGATCCGTTCGATTTTTCACTCGATTGGGCCTTGTCGCGCCAGCATCAGGCGCAGCGTTTCACCGCCAGCGGATTGTTCGAACTGCAGCCCGAGGAATGGAACTGGGCTCCGCCGTGGCTGCGCGAGGGCCTCGACGACGTCATTGTTTCGCCGATCTTCACCGCCGGCTCGGGGCGTCCGGTGAACGCGCTCAGCTCAACCGACGTGTTCCGCACCGGCGCGTTCCCGATCTCGGCCCGCCCGCCAGGCCTGGCGCGAAACCCGTTTCTTTCGCCAGGCACGGTGAATGTCGATCTGCGCATCATGAAGGGCTTTTGGGTCAAGAACGGCCGTGCTATCGTGCAGGCGGGAATCGAAGCCTTCAACCTTCTCAACCATTCGAACGCCTTGCGCGTGAGCCCCTACTACGCCGCCGGCGCCCTGCAACTGCCCTCCTACGGAGAACCGCTCGAAACCCTGGGAGCGCGGCGCATTCAGATGATGGTGCAGTTTGAATACTAAGCGGCCTGACCGAAAGGGGCACAGAAGCAAAAATCGCACTCGTGGCGTGAACCTCCAGGTTTGCCGCGTCGCGATTCGTCGCGACGTAGGGCCCCGCGCCACCTAGGCCGGCTGGAAAGGTACCACTGCCGGGTTCTAGATGACTGTCGCACACAGAACGGCCTGAATGCCCTTTTTCGGCGGTCTGCTAAACCAACTGGCCGAGCCGGCGCCACGCCGATTCCCAACCGCGCGCATAGCCTCCTCCCCGACAACGGCAATAAGGCGTTCGCCCCCTCCACGCCACGTTTTCTCAAACAACCCGCCGCCGGTCCGATAAGACCTGGGTCACCAGCAAAGCAGTTCGCCCTCCCACCCCTCCGCAACGTCCGCGAAGGCCCCCATGGGGCCCGGCGCGCGGAAAACTCCAACGGGCGCGAGCGCTTGCTTCATTCCAGGAGGAACGTCATCCATGTCGAAGTTGAAATGGCTTCTCGTAGCTCACGCGGCTCTGGCCATCCTGCTCGCGCCCGCGCGCGCCATCGCCCAAGAGGAAGAGCCCGTGACCTGGGGCTACTCCGGGCCGGGCGGCCCCAGCAATTGGGCCGACATCAACGAGGACTACGCCATCTGTGGCTCCGGGACCAGCCAGTCCCCCATCGATCTCGATTCGCTCACCAGCACCGCGCGCTACGGCGGGGCCGTCGAGTTTCATTACAACCCAACCGATCTGACGATCCTCAACAACGGCCATACCATCGAGGTGGAATACGATCCAGGCAGTTGGATCGTCGCCGAGGGCCGCACCTACAACCTCGTGCAGTTTCACTTCCACTCCCCCAGCGAGCATACCTTCGGGCGCGGCGCGCACTTCGACATGGAAATGCACCTCGTGCACCGCACCACCTCGGGGTCTCTGGCCGTGGTTGCCGTCTTGATTCGTGAAGGCAAGGAAAATACGGCGCTGGCCCCGGTCTGGGAGCGCCTGCCCTCCGAAGAAGGTGAGGAAAGGTTCCCCGATGTCGAGGTCGACGCCACCGACGTACTGCCCAGTGACAGCCGGGCCTTCCACTATATGGGGTCGCTGACCACGCCGCCGTGTAGCGAGAGCGTCCGCTGGTTCGTGCTGCGCGAGCCCATCGAGATGTCAGCCGAGCAGATCGCTCAGTTTCGAGCCGCCTTGGAGGCGAGTTGCTGCACCCAGAACAATCGCCCAACCCAAAGCCTCAACGGCCGCCGGATCGGTCTCGACCTCTACTAATCGGGCGAATCGCCAAGCCACAAGGGCAGGCCGCCGGGCCTGCCCTTTCCGTCCTCTGTTCCTTTCGCCTTTTGCCATTTGCCTCGACCCTCATCCCCAAATCCCACCCGATCGAATTGCTACCATGGGCTGGATCTCTTCAACCAATTCCCATGAACACTTCACACCCTCCCACGCCGCTCGATCCCGAAGCGCAACGCGCGCTCGAGCTGATCGACGGCATGCGAGTCTCCAAAGCCACCTTCACCGCGCTGTCGCTGGGCGTCTTCGATACGTTGCACGAAGGTCCGGCCTCACTCGATGAGCTTGCAGAGCGCTTGCACTGCGCCGGCCACGCCCTGGAACGGTTGTTAGGCGCCTGCTGCGGCCTGGGACTGCTCGAACTGCGTGACGGCAACTATCACAACCGCCCGGTGGCGACGCGCTTCCTGCGGATTCACAGCCCCGAGACCCTCAGCGGATACATGCTCTATGCCGACCGCATCAGTTTCCGCCTCTGGGGGCGCCTCGAAGACGCCGTCCGCGAGGGCACCCATCGTTGGGACCAGGAATTCGGCAGCGGCGCCGACATCTTTGCTCACTTCTTCGCCACCGATGAAGCCAAGCTCACCTTCCTGGCCGGCATGCACGGCCTCGGGCTGCTCAGCTCGCCCGCCATCGCCGCCGCCTTCGATTTGAGCCGCTTCCACCACCTGGCCGACATTGGCGGCGCCACCGGTCACCTCGTGATGGAGATCTGCCGCCGCTATCCCGAGATGACCGGCTGCGTCTTTGATCTGCCCGCCGTCACCCCGGTCGCGCGAACCTACATCGCCGAGGCCGGCCTGTCGGCGCGCATCACCACCGTCGACGGTGATTTCTTCAACGATCCGCTGCCCCAAGCCGATCTTTGCAGCCTGGGCCGCATTCTCCACGACTGGACCGACGAAAAAGTCCGCTTCCTGCTCGACAAGATTTACAACAGCCTGCCGCCCGGCGGAGGCCTGCTGCTTTGTGAAAAGACGCTGAGCGAAACGCACGACGGCCCCGCCAGCGGCTACCTGCAATCGCTCAACATGCTGGTCTGCACCGAAGGCCGCGAGCGCACCGCCGCCGGCTACCGGCAACTCGTCGAACAAGCCGGCTTCACCCAATTCCAACTCTGCCAAACCGGCCGCCCCCTGGACGCCATGCTGGCCATCAAATAGAAAGCCATACCATCCATCCAGCGTACGGGCCGGCACCAGTGGGGCAGGGCTCCGGCCTGCCCAAAACAACAAGCACCCCCACTAAACCAGCCCCCGGCCGCATTCGCCACGAAGACCCCTCCTGCCCAAACCACAAGACCACCCACCAACCAAGACGACCGCCCGGGTCTGCTATCATCGCCATCTACCGGCCCCGAGCCGCCGCAGCAACACCCGCGCCGCTGTCCGCGGCGCTCCCATCCATGCAAAAACTCACTATCCCGGTCACCAAACTCCGCCCCGACGCCCGCTTGCCCGAGTCCTCGCACGGTCCCCACGAAGACGCCGGGCTCGATCTGTTCGCCGTCGAGGATGTCCTGCTCCCGGCCGGTGGCTGGGAGGGCGTGCCCACCGGGCTGGCGATCGAAATTCCGCCCGGCTACGAAGGCCAGGTTCGCCCCCGCAGCGGCTTGGCGCGCAAGTTCGGCGTCACCCTGCTGAACTCGCCCGGCACCATCGACCCCGGCTACCGCGGCGAAATCCAAGTGCTGCTGGTGAACCATGGCAAGCAGGACTACGCCATCCGCAAGGGCGACCGCATCGCCCAACTCATCCTGGGCGTCTACGCCGCCGTCGACTGGAGCCTCAAGGAAGAGTTGAGCCAAACCGCCCGGGCCGCCAAAGGCTTCGGCTCCACGGGAACATAGTGGGGCAGGCCTCCGGCCTGCCCAAACCGCCAGTGCAACCACCAAGCCAGCTCCCCCGTTCCCCCAGGGTCGCGATCCTCCAGCCCACCCTGCCGAGAAAACTCCCCCAAAAACAGGCCATCCGCGGCCTGTCCTGGCGACAAACCGCGGATCGCCCGCCTACCTAGCAAAAACCGGCCCTGGCGCCAGCACGAACCGTGCCCCATTCGCGATCCGCGACTCAATCCACCGCGCCCACTCACATCTTGTAAGTCCACATCAAAAACGCAACATTCACCCCATGCTCGGGCCGCGACTGCCTCAAATACTCGCCCTTGAACAGCCGGCCATACCCGCCGAGAAGATCCAGCCGCGAAGAAAACCGGTAGTTGATATGGAAATCCAGCTCGTGCCCGATGTGGCTGCTGGTGGCGGCCGGGTTGCGGACCAGTTCCGACCCCGAAAAGCTGTACAGCCCGTCCTGGCGGCTGGCCAGGAACAATTCGCGGAACTGCAGCGTGCCGCGCCAGCGCCGATGCGGCTCGAGTTGCACGCCGGCCACCGGCTCGTGAATGTTGCGCCAGGCAAGATTGTCGGCCGTGCCCCATTTGTGCGTCGGAAACAGTTGCTGCAGCGTATGCTGCCGGCCGTCGGTGCGGTCGCCGTCGCCCGACGCGAAGCTGTAATCGACAAAGAACCGCGGCGTCCAGCGCCAGTCGGCGAAGCGCCGGCCCACGTTGGCGTGCGCGCCCCAGGCGCTGACCGGCGCGCCGGCCAGGTCGCCCGTCTGCGTCAGAATTTCCGCTTCGTAGTCCATCCCCGTATCGCCCTGCCGCGCCAGGCGCGTTCCGAAGGTGTGGACTTGCTCGCCGCCGCGCACACCCAATTCGTTGACGCGGCCCTGAAACGTCGTCGCCAGCCAATAGGGCTCGATCACGGTTCGTCCGTCGCGCGACTGCCAGGACGCGTAGGCGCCGAACAGCTTCGTGGCCGACGAGAAGCGATCCAACCCATCGTCGAGCGAGCGCACCTGCGCCGCCGCCAGGTAGTGCACCCGCAGGTTGCCCACGTGCTGCGTCAACCGCACGCCGTCGAACGCCGGACACACATTGCCCCAGTTGCTGGTACTCACCAGCCGTTTCGACCCGAAAACCAGCGCCTGCCGCCCCGCGACCAGTTCGAGGGCGCCCTCGCCGGCGTCCCCTACCCGCAGGTTCATCAGCCGCACGTCGGCGGCGTTCCGCACGCTCGTCGGAGCCCGCGGCGAGGTATCCCAGCCCGGAGCGCGCGAGTCCTGGATCTGGAAGGAGAACTGCACCTGATCGTGCAGCCGGATCCCCACATCCAGTCGCGCGCGGTGCAGGTAGTAGCTATTGTCGGTCCCGGAAAATCCAACGCCCTGGTCGAGTTCCATGCGGCCGCGGACCTCACCGCCGATCGTCAGCCAGCGGGGTAATCCCAGCGGAGGGCGACTGGCGCTGGGCTGCGTAACGGCATTCGCCGCCACGGGGGCGGGCGTCTCTGCGCGCGCGGCCGGCGAGGTGGGCGTAGAAACAATGGCTGCCGGCGCCGCTGTTACGGCATTCGCCACCGCGGATGCGGGTGGCCCCGCGGGTGTCGGCACACCATCCGCGGCGAGTAGACCTAGCGATAAGACCGTAGTGGCTACGTAGCCTAGGATCTGTCGTTTCATGAACTTACCTCGGGGGAAGATTGGAATCGGGCGGTCCGTTTTCGCCCTGACCTTCTCATCGACCCCGACAAGGCAAGCCAAGAATTTTTTCCTGTAAAACAGGAAATGAAATCAGTTGGGGGAACTGGTTCCACATCCGTTCGACGACGCCCCCGCGCACACCTCGGCGATGCCCCGGGAAAACAAGCGGGTTCCATCCGCTTTCCAGCACGAGACGTGCTGCTTTTCCCCGGGACCGTGCGTTGCTGCCGGATCTGCTGTTCAGATGCGGAATTGCCCAACGAGTTGTTGGAGGTTGGCGGCCATCTCCGATAGAGATTTCGCCGCGCTGAGGGTGTCGTTGGCGCCCCGGCTGGTGCTCTGCGCCGCGCCGGCAACACCCGAAATGTTCTGGGCGATCTCGTTGGAGCCGCGCGCCGCTTCGGAGGCGTTGCGGTTGATCTCGTTGGTGGTGGCAGTCTGTTCTTCGACTGCCGAGGCGATCGTGGTCGACACATCGCTGATCTGATTGATGATCGTGCCCACCTCGGCGATCGCTTCGACCGCGCCTTTGGTGTCTTCCTGAATCGCCTGAATCTTGTGGCTGATGCCTTCGGTCGCTTTGGCCGTGTCTTTGGCCAACTCTTTGACCTCGTTGGCGACCACCGCGAAGCCCTTGCCCGCCTCGCCGGCGCGGGCCGCTTCAATCGTGGCATTGAGCGCCAGCAGGTTGGTTTGCTCCGCGATCGAGGTGATCAGCTTGATGACTTTGCCTATCTCGGTGCTCGATTCGCCCAGCCGAGCGATCGTTTCGTTGGTGGTGTGGGCCACGTCGACCGCCTGCCGCGCGATGCGGGCCGACTCCGAAGAATTTTTCGAGATTTCCCCGATCGATGCCGTCATTTCCTCGCTGCTGGTGGCCACCACTTCGATGTTTTTGCTGACCTGCTCGCTGGCCGCCGACACGACCCCCGCCTGGGTCGAGGTTTCCTCCGAGTTGCCGGCCACCTGTTGGCTCACGGCGTTGAGTTCTTCGGCTGAGCTTGCCAGGGAATCGGCATTTTGCGCGATGCTTTCGACCGCGTTCTTCAATCCGATCAGCAGCCTGTAGATGACGAAGACCACCGCCACGGCTATGATGGCGCCGATGGCCATCACCCAGCCGATCTGACCGATAAGCTGCGCATACCCGGTATCGGCGCGGGCGATCGCGTCCTGGGCCGCTTTGTAGTACTCATCGCCCAAGGCGGTCATCTGTTGGTCCACCTCGTCGAGCGGGGGAGCATACTCGGTATTTCTCAAATCCGCGGCTTCCTGCTTCTTGCCGGCACGCGACAGCTCGTACACCCTCTGCCGGGTGGCGGCGGCGCTATTTAGCTTGTTCTGCATTGCCTCGAGCAGTGAACGGTCCTTGGCTGCCCCTTCCAACTCCAGCAGGGCCTTCATTTGCTCGGTCAGTAAGGTGCGGCTTTTATCAATCTTCTGCTCGATCTCGTCCATTCTCTTGGGGGACGACGCCAGGATGTGCTCCATGACGCCCAGGCGCAAGTTCAGCAGTGTAACGTGGGCGTCCGTCAGCGCGACCTCCGGCTTGAATTCGTTGGTGTTGAGTTTCTGAAACTCCTGCTGCGCGGTTTGGATCCCCCCAATGCCGCGCCAACCCACAACAATCAAAGCAATCACAACCAGGCCGAAGCCGGCCATAATCTTGACTCGAGCTGTCACGTTCTTCATCCTTCCTGGCAGACGGCCCCGCTGGACCGGCGCACAGAAACCTTGAGCCTGCTTGGGGCGTGGTAGTCCGCCGCGCCTTGGGAGGGTAGGTCGTTGGCCGGTCTATCCCCGAGCTCTCCCCCGGGAGCCCTTTGCTCCCTGGCACGTCCCACGGAAACCTCGTCCTGACGCCGGTTTCCGGGGCGACATCCGGCTGGCTATGCGGATGTCTGACTATATTCATCGGCTGTTTACATCCAGCCTTTACGGGCGCTGATGTTTGAACGCGGATAGGGCAGAGGGGTCAGTCCAGGGGTCGCTACAGTGGGGCCCGTGAAGGAAGAAGACAAAGCTGCTGGCGGCGCGGAATGGGATCCCCGCGAGGCGCCACGCTTCGAACCCGGTGGACGACCGAGCGACCGAGGCGTGAAACCTTGGTGAAGATCCCCAACGAGCGCGGTGGTCCAGACGGGCGGGAGTGTTCCGGGGCCTGGCTCCACGTACCGCCCGTGAAACCATCCCTAGCGGTCGGCCGCGAAGGTCATCATCTCGTACAGCGCGCGCCCCTGCGAGCCGCTGGGGGTCTCGATCTCGAGCAGCGTCGCCAGGCTCGGCGCCAGGTCGTTGAGCACCACCGAACGCGCGTAAGTGCCGGGCCGGATGCCGGGGCCCAGAAAGATCAGCGGGATGTGGGTGTCGTAGGAATAGGGAGTCCCGTGGGTCGTCCCTGAGGCGCCGCGAATCCAGTAGGGGTCGAGTAGAATCTCCAGGTCGCCTGAACGCCGCGCGTTGAAGCTGTGCGCCACGCGCTGGCTCACGGTGTCGCTCGGCGCCTGGCCAAACAGCAACTGCGTGCGCGTGAACACCCGCGCCACGTGCGGCAGGTTTTCGATCGACTGCGCCGCCACACGCTCCACCTCGCCCATCGCCAGGCCCTTTTCGGCGACCAGCTTGCGGTCGAAATAGGGCGAGGTGCCGGCCGTGGCCTGGACCCAATTTCCGGCGCCGAATCGCGACGTCAGAGCCTCTTGCATGGTGTCGAACAGCAGCGTGTTCGAAAAGCGCCCGCCCGGCATGTGGTCCTGCTCGAGCCGCTCGGGCACCGGCACCACGCCGTGGTCGGCCGTCAGCACGACCAGCACGTGCTGCATGCCGATGGCGCTGTCGAGGAAGGCGAACAGCTTGCCCAGAATGCGGTCGCTCTGCACGCTGATGTCGTGCGCCTGCGGCGAGTCGGGCCCGTATTTGTGGCCCACCGCGTCGTTCGAGGAAAAGCTCACGGTCAGCACGTCGGTGGCGTCGCGCTGGCCCAGCTTTTCCTGGCGTACGGCGTCTTCGGCGAAACGCTCCAGCAGTTCATTGCCATAGGTGCTCGTGTAAACGGCTTCGTAGAGTTCTGGCCCCGGCGCCGCCGCAAACTTGAGCATGTTTGCTGCGCCGGCCCCGAACTTCCACTCCACGCCGGCATACTTGTCGGCCTGGCGCTCGCCGTTGAAGGCCGCCACCCAGGCCGGCAGCGTGGGGAAGTAGTAGGTGCTGCTGACGAACGCCCCGGTTTTCAAATCCAGCCAGTAGGCGCCGTCGGCCATGTGCCCGGCCGGCAAGATCGCGCTGCGGTCCTTGAACGAAACCCCGATGACCTTCGAATCGGCACGGCCCGAGCGCTTCAGCTCGTCACCCACCGTGCTCACCAGCAAGCGCCGCGGCGACGAGCCTGTGCCCGGCGAGCCGCCCAGCAGCTGCACCGACTTATCCGAAACGCTGGTCACCTGCTCGCCCTCTTCGCGGTCGTACCAGTCGTTGCCGACGATGCCGCTGATCTTGGGCGTCGCCCCCGACAACATCGTCGAGTGGCCCACCGCAGTTACGGTCGGGTAGTGGTCGAGGTTCGCGTTGACGAAATTCGCCCCGGTGCGCAACAGGCGGTCGAATCCATGGCTGTATTCGGAGCGGAAACGCGTCAGGTAGTCATAGCGGAACTGGTCGATCGCCACCAGCAGCACCAGGCGCACGTCGCCGCCGGGCGCCTCTTGGGCGCGTAGCAACGAAGGCGAGCCGATCAGCGCGCACGAGACGAGCAGCAGAACTGCCTTGTGGATGAGTTGCTTCATGGGGTAGGGAATCCTCGCAGGTTGGAGCAGGTTGCAGGCCAAGCCAAACTTCCCAGTGTAACCCGAAGCGACCCGAGGCTACGGACGCGCTACCCAGCGGTGCCCGGATTGGTGACCTGGAGAACCCCGCCGCGAGGCGCATCCGAGCCGCATTCGCGCAGGTACGAGGCTCCTTTGCCTTTCGAGCATTGCCAGTAAGTCCCTCCAGCTTTGCCGCCTCCAACTGTGAGCCCAGTTGTCTCCGGCCCAGCGACCTTGCGTGCCGGCGCCGGGAACGGTTCGGGCGTGCGGGGGCGCATACCCGTCGCAACAACAGGAGAACATTTTCGTGAGACAAATCGCTCGTGTGTTGAGCAGGGCGATTGCGGCCGGACAATTGACGTACTTCGAACAGGACAAAGGTAGCAAATCCTGCGGGAGTTTCTGCGCTCGCTCTAGCGCAAGGTGCGGGCGACCTGCCCAAAAAAACGAACGCCGGGACGCGGCCGCCGTTGGTGCTCCCCCCAGGGTATAGCTCCACCTGCGTTGCGTCCCGGCGCCGCAACGGGACTCGGACGATCCAGCCCGGAATTCGCAGACTCGATGGGATCCGCGGCAGGATCGTCCGCGCCGCCGTTGATGCCGCACGCCGAAGCGGGAGGGGTGTCCGTCCCACCCCCTGGCCGCCAAGCCGGGTGCGGCCAACCTCAAGCGCCCGAGACTTCGATGTTGTTCGTCACACGCACGACTCCATCGACGTTCTGGGCCAGTTCGCCGGCCCGTTGCTTCACGTCCGCGGTTTGCACCTTGCCGGCCAGGGTCACCACCCCGTCCGTGGTGTCGACTTCAATGTTGGTGACCGTCGATAGCTGCACGTCGGTCGCCAGCTTCGTCTTCACGGCCGCGGTGATCGCGGCGTCGTCGGCCTGCTGCCCCGCCGTCTGCGTCGAACTGCAGGCGATGGCGAGGACCAGCGCAAATGCCACCGATAACAGAAACCCTGTGCGGGCGATATGTTTGCTCATGGACTTCCTCCTTGCACCATGTCTGTCGAATAGTCGGAATGCGGGGCTCGATGCCTTCCGGCCCCGCGGATGGATCAGGTCGGACCCGGCTTGGCCGGAATCCGTGAATGCGTCCGCATGGCGGCAGAACGCATCGCTTCAAACTCTGCCGAGCAGCACCAGCAGCAGCAGCACCAGCACCACCACCCCCAGCCCGCCGCTGGGGTAGTACCCCCAGGAGGCGCTGTACGGCCATGCCGGAAGTGCGCCGATCAGCAACAGAACCAACAACACGATGACAACTGTGCCCAACATTTGTTTCACCTCTCAAGCTTCACCAGACATTCGCGATCCCTTGGGGCGGTTAGGAGCTTGCCCCACGTTTGAGAACCCTGCCGGCGAGTTTCTCGTCCCCGCCGCGGATTGCCAGGTCTTCGATCGAAATCACACCCACGAACCGGCGGTTGCCGTCGAGCACCAGCAGCCGGCGGCACGGTTTACGCTCCATGATCTCGGCCGCCTGCAGCACGCTCTGGCTGTCGAGGCAATAGGCGTATTCGGCGGTCATCGCCGAACGCACCGTGGTCTGTGAGGGGTTGGCGCCTTGCGCGGTGGCCCGCACCGTGATGTCGCGGTCGGTGATCAGCCCCACGACGTCGTCGCCCGAGCGCACCGGCAGGAAACCGACGCCGCGCGCTTCCATCTGCCGCGAAGCTTCGGTCAACGACGCCTCGGCGTCGATGGTCTCGACCTCGCGGCTCATGGCGTCGCGCACCAGCACCACGCGGACGTGCGCCGGCACGTCGCTCACGCGCACCCTCGCGTGGCCGTCGGCCGCCGGGGCGCTGGTTTGCGCCCGCGTTAGCGGCTTGGTGCTATTCGCGAAATCCGCGTGCTCTTCCTGCGCCGTGGAGATGTCTTCGGCGCCGCTCTGCTCTAGAATCTGCCGCGCGTTGCTGGCCCACTGCGAGCTGTCACAATGCACCGACAGGAGAATGCCGCCCTTGCGGATGCGGCCTTCGTAGCGTTTGGCTTCGTACTCGGGAATGCCCATGCCGACCAGGCCGCCGACCACTCCGCCGACGGTGCCTCCCGCTCCGACCCCAGCCAACAGGCCCAGAATCGGCCCCGCCGCGACGAACAGCCCCAGCCCGGGAATCGACAGCGTGCCGATCCCCACCAGCCAGCCGAGCACGCCGCCCACAACGGCGCCCGAGCTCGCCCCGGCCGTTACGCCCTCGGGCGCTTTGGTGCTCTTCTCGTGCGCCAGATCTTTCGAGCCGGCGTTCTCGGGAAACAGCACCGATATGTCGGTATTGCGAAAACCGTGCGCGCGCAGGGCTTCCACCCCTTCCTCGGCGCCCGCCCGGCTCGCATAGATGCCAAAAACCGCAATGTTCTTTGTCATAGCAAAACCTCCTTGCTCTTGCCGCCCTCAAAAGCCTTGATCCGAACTGCCGGCCTGCACCGTCAGTTCGTTGTGCACTTTTCCGGCGCCCGCCGCCGCCACGGCTTTGGCCTCGATATCCTGCCGTTCCGCTTCGCTGCGCACAACGCCCTTGAGCGTCACCCGCCCGTCGCGGCTGATGATCTTCACGTTGTGCGCGTAAGTCGAAAGCGTTTTATCCGCGACCACCGCCCGCCGGATCGTCCGTGTCAACTGACGGTCTGAGGCGGTATTGCCCTGGTCATCGGCGGTGAGTCCCTGCTTCGATGCGGTCGTGCTTTTCGCTTCCTTCGTAACACCGAGAAACACGCTGGCCATCGGATCGCACGACGGTGCAATCTGTTCCACCTTCGTCGCATGGAACACCCGGCCATCGCCTTCCTTGTCGCCATAGACGCGAACCATGCGGTCTATGTAGTTCTCCAGATCGGGCGAGCCGACGACGGTAATGCGGTCGCCGCCGCCGTCTTCCTTCTCGGTAAGAATGTAGGGATCGCTCTCGTCGCCGCGCGTCAGGCATCCACGCTTCTCCATGCCTAACGTTTCCTTTAGCTTCTCGCCGGTCTTTTCCAGCGCCTTCCCGACTTCCTGCTTGGTTTCTTCTAAGGACTTCGATATGGACTCATCCTTATCCCGCTTATCCTGGGTGGCGCCCGCCGTTGATTGAGTGTCGCTGTTTTCCACCTGCCCGCTGGCGGCTTCTTGTGCCGTCGCGACGGTTCTTGTTTGGGGGTAAGACACTCCCCCCGCAGTCAACGTAACGGCGATGGCAAGAACGATGTGCCGTGTCATGATTGCCTCCCTGCCACGGCCCGCGGCCGGCGAAAGCGTCCGGTCCGGTTGGCCGTGGGGTTACGCCCCGTAGATCCCAGACTGCGTTCTTGCGTTACTGGGTTCGTTTCCTGCGACGGGCGTCCCCCCGCGCCCCCGCGTGCTGACTGCCCATATCCCCGCTCGGAGCGGCAGGCGCCAGCCCGCGCGGTTTCGTTGGCCGGATTGCAGTGCCTGAATTTGCACGGTGAGGTACGGCGAAGTAGGGTCAAGCCGCACTTGCGTGAGCGGACGCCCGCGGCTCCAGGGTTGGTGATTTTTCGTTGAGTAAATGTCCCCGGGAAATACGCCGCAATTATTGGACAACAGAGTACGAAACCTCACCCGAAAACCATGGCGGTTCGCAGGCCGCGGACACAGCCTCGAGCGGTCGTGAGTCTACAGAGCAACTAGCGCTCACCAAAGGAGGTAGAGATGCATCGATTTACAGTTCATTTTTTGGTCGGTTGCCTAGCCACCGTTGGTCTGGCGGCCATGCTGCAAGCGGATGCCTGGAATAAAAAGACCGAGCTTACGGTCCACGAAAAAGTGGAAGTTCCCGGCGCGGTCCTGTCTCCTGGCAAATACGTTGTCAAACTCGTGAATTCCGAATCCAACCGCCACATCGTGCAATTTACGAATGAGGCGGAAAATCAGGTGGTTTCCACGGTGTTGGCAATCCCGAACCAGCGCATGGAACCTACTGGCGACAGCGAGTTCACGTTTTACGAATCGCGCGTCGCGGGCACACCGGTGTTGCGCGCCTGGTTCTATCCGGGTGACACCTTCGGGCAACAGTTCGCTTATCCGAAGGATAAGGCGATCGAACTGGCAAGGGCCTCCGGCGAGGACGTGCCTTCGCTCGACGGTGACGATCTTTCGTCGGCGCATGTGAGCACGGTTTCGCCTAATGAATCGGAACCGGCCACGCCGCCGCAAGAAAGCGCGGTGACACCGGCCCCGCCGCTGGGGCGAACGCACACGCAGCCCGCGGCCCCCAAGCCCGAGCCGGCGCCCGACACCACGACATTGGCGCAAGCGCAGCCTCAGGAACAGCCTCCGGCTCGCACGCCGGCAGCCGCCGCACCGGCTCCTCAGACCACGCAACAGCCTGAGGCCGGCGAACAGCTTCCTTCGACCGCCAGCCCGGCTCCGCTGCTGGGACTGCTGGGCCTGCTGTCGCTGGCTGGAGCTTTGGGTCTGAACAGGGTGGCCAAGCAACGCGACTCGCGTTAGCCGCCAGCCCGGGCATCGCGCTCCACCCAACCATACTTCCAGGAGAGCAGCGGTGAACACCAAGACCCAAGCCAAGCGGGGAGCAAGAGCAACGCTCTTGTTCCCCGCCGCGCCCGAACACCAACACCGCCAGCCGCGGGATCAGCGCCGTCGGGCGACCGAAAGCGCCGCCGCCCGACCCAGAGCATTGTCGCGATCCGAAGCAAAGTCGCCCGACCCAAAGCAACAGAGCCGCGGGCGGGAGCCTGCGGGCTCTCGCGAATCCGCGGCACGGCACACGGTGGCCCCGGCTGATTCGACCTGGCCCAGCCGAAAACGGCTTGATCTGCCACCGGCACGGGCAAGGATACGGAACCCATGGTGCACCTAAGAATCCAAGGCCATAGCGAAGTCCGCCTGCTGCGAGGCGCCATCACCCTGCTGCTGGCCGCCGGGCTGGTTTGCCTGGCCCTATTCTTCTGGTACACATTCGAGGCCCAATACTCCCAGGCCTTGCTCCGCCACGAATTCGATGCGCAACAGAACAACTCCGTATCAACCCCATCGCCCAATCCGGCGCCGCCACCGCCCGCTAAACATCCGATGCTCGTGGGCCGCCTCGAAATCCCCAGGCTCGGGGTCGAAGTCATGGTCGTCAACGGAGCCGATGCTGCCAGCTTGCGGGAAGGCGCCGGCTGGCTGCCCAACACCGCCTGGCCCGGCGACGGCAACGCCGCCATCGCCGCGCACCGCGACACGTTCTTTCGCCCGCTGCGCCACATCCGGCAAGGCGACACGGTGCTGCTGACCACGCGCGACGCCCGCTACCGCTTCCGCGTCGAGTGGACCGCCGTGGTCGACCCCGACGACACCGCGATCTTGCGGCCCACCGACGAGCCCGCGCTCACGCTCATCACCTGCTATCCGTTCTACTACGTCGGCAGCGCTCCGCAACGCTTCATCGTCCGCGCCGCCCGGCAACAACCGCTCGATGGCCCCGCCGCGAAATTGTTCCAGGGCGAGCAGCCTCCCGCCGCGTGTTCGTTCGGACCCCACGGCGGCCCCGGAAACCTGAGCGGAGCCGCCGATTGAATCGAGGCGAGGCCTTCGACGTGGGACAGGCAATCTTGTCTGTCCTCTCCATGACTCGGGCCAATGGCTGCAGCAAGGCCGGCCCTGCCGGCCAGAAGCCCGCGCCAAATCAAACAAGCGGAGAAGCGCCTGCGCCAACCGCGCGCGTCTGAATCCGCGTCGGACTAGGACATCACGCCAGAATCGGTCAGACTAGAAGCATCGTGCCGTCTCTACTCAGCGACCTCGGCCCCCTCGAAATCCTCGACATCGCGCTCGTGGCCCTGTTCGCCTACGTGCTCATCATTTCGATGAAACGTGCCCGGGCCGGCCTCACGCTGGTCGGCATTCTCATGCTGGGCGGCGTCTATCTGGCGGCGCGCGCGATCGGCCTACAGCTCACCGCCTGGATTCTGCAAGGTTTTTTCGCCGCCATCCTGATCATGCTGGTCGTTCTGTTTCAGCGCGACCTGCGGCAGTTGTTCGAGCGCATCGCCGTCTGGACGCTGCGCCGCAACACCGGCGTGTCCACTTCCGACGAGGCCGTGCTCTGCCTGGTCGATGCCCTGCGGACTCTGGCGCGCCGCCGCCACGGCGCCCTGCTGGTCCTGCCCGGCAAAGATCCCCTCGACCGCCACATCGAGGGCGGCGTCGAACTGGAGGGCCGCGTCAGCTCGCCGCTGCTGATGAGCCTGTTCGACCCCGACTCGGTGGGCCACGACGGCGCGGTGATCGTCGACGGCGACACGGTGACGCGCTTCTCGGTGCATCTGCCGCTCTCGCGCGATTTCGATCAACTCGGCCAACTCGGCACGCGCCACGCCGCCGCGCTCGGCCTCGCCGAACTCTCCGACGCCTTGTGCCTGGTGGTATCCGAAGAGCGCGGCGAAATCTCGGTGGCGCGCAATCACCTGCTGCGCCTGCTGCCGACCCGCGAGGCGCTCGAAGACGAGATCGAGCAATTCGTCCAGACCAAGCGAAGGCCCCCCAACGAGGGCCGCTCGCTGATTTCGTTTCTCACGACCAACTGGCTCGAAAAAGCCACCGCCGTGGGCCTGGCGCTGGGACTGTGGGTGGTGTTCGTCTCGGGAGGGCAGGGCGTCCGCCGCGAGCGTGAAGCCCCGGTGCTGGTCGACAACGTGCCCCCCGCCTTCGAAATCAGCGCCGTGACGCCCAAGCAAGTCCAAGTAACCCTTTCGGGGCCGCGCCGCGAATTCTATACCCTCGCCGATACCGACCTCGAAGTTCGCGTCGACGGCTTCCTGGCCGGCTTGGGCCGCAGGACCTTCCGCATCGACCCCCAGGACGTCCGCCACCCCGAGGGCCTCACCGTGCTGAGCGTAAGCCCGGCGACCGTCACGTTAACCGTCACCCGAATATCCCCAAGCCAACCAACGCCGCCCGCGGCAAGCCCCTGAGCGGCCCCATGTAGGGTAGGCGCTCGCGCCTGCCGCGCCGGAAGCGGCGCCCGCCCCGGCCCAAGTCCACGCGGGAAGGGACAGTTCGCCGGTGTTTCGCCATCGATTGTTGAGCCGCTGGCGGGCGATTGGTGGGGAGCGGAGCAAGGCTTACAGTATTCGAGGGCTTCGGCCGCCGGGCAACGAATCGCTTTTTCGCTGCCTGGGCCATCCCAGCGATCACGTCACCCCAGCACCCATCGCCAAATCTCGGCGACAAGGCCCACCACAAACAGCGTCCCGAAGATCGCCTTGTTGTGCCGCGCAATGAACACCGGAAGATAGATATCGAAGTTATCGGAGCGGTCGTCGGTAAACCGCGCCGCAAGATCGGTAAGCGGGCAGCGGCCTCGATGGAACGCCAGCACCGCGCATTCCATCAAAACGAACGAGGTAAGAATCGCGGCCAAATCCAGAAGCCCCCGCCAGGCCAAGAAAGGCAGAGCCACAATACACCCCGCAAAGAAAGCCCAGATCACCGTATGCAGAAGCCGAATAGCAACAAGCGCCACAACGCGATTATCGCGCAGCGAAAAATGCAATGCGGCGTGCCAATGGAAAGCGATAGTAGGGTAGGCGCTCGCGCCTGCCGCGCCGCAAACCGGCGCCCGCCTTTGCCGATCAACCGATCGACGGATCAACCGGCTCATTCTTGAGCCCCCCGCGCGTTGCGGGCCGCCGCGCGTTCGGCTTACACTCGGGCGCTGGGTTCGACGAACCAGGATGTCGACGAACGGGGGTAGGGCCATGGTCCAACGAATGTGCTTGCCTGCGCCGCGAGCCGCGGCCGCACGCGGCGTCGCGGCGATCGTCGCGGTTTTCTTTGCGGTATTGCTTGGCGCCCAGCCGGCTCCGCAGCCAGCCCCGCAACAGGCCGCGCGCGCGCAGCCCGAGCCTCCGGCGCCGCCCGCCGACGTATCGGTCGAGGCCGACATCGACTACTCCAATGTCGGCGGCCGCATGCAGATGGACGTTGTCCGCCCGCTGCGCGGCAATGGCCCCTTCCCGGCCGTGGTCTGCATCCATGGCGGCGGCTTCCGCGCCGGCACGCGGCAGAGTTTTCTGCCCATCGCCTACTACCTGGCGCAGCACGGCTACGTCGCTGCCACGGTGACTTACCGCCTCAGCCCGATGAATCAGTTTCCCGCGCCGGTCGAGGACGTCAAGGCCGCGGTGCGCTTTCTGCGCGCCAACGCCGCGCGCTTCGATGTCGACCCCGATCGTATCGGCACGGTCGGCGGCTCGGCGGGCGCCCATCTGGCGTTGATGCTCGGCGTCACGGGCGGCGTGGCCGAATTCGAGGGCTCGGGCCCGAATCTCGATCGCTCCAGCCGCGTCCAGGCCGTGGTGAGTCTCTATGGGCCGACCGATTTCACCAAGTCCTACGAGCCGGGCAAGAGCGTCGACGCAGCCGAGGTGCTGCCGATGTTTCTGGGCGGCGATCTCGAGCACAACCGACCGGCGCATCTGCGCGCCAGTCCGCTCTTTTGGGTGAGCCCCGACAGCGCGCCGACACTGGCCGTCCACGGCACCAAGGACAACTACGTCGCCTATGAGCAGGCCGTGTGGATAACCGAGCGTCTGGAGGCGGCCGGCGTCCCCACCAAACTCGAAACGATCGAAGGCGCCGGCCACGGTTTTCACGGCGCTGATCTCGAACGGGCCAAGACGGCGATGCTGGCCTGGTTCGACGAATATCTGGCGCCGCGCTCCACCCAACGCTTGTTGCTGGTCGCCGATCACGGTCCGCGGGGTGAAATCGTCGCGCTCGACTGGCCCTCGGGCCGCGAGCGCTGGACGCTGCCCAATAACCACGGCCACGACGTACAGCTTCTACCCAACGGCCACGTCCTCTACACCACCGGCGACTGGCGCCGCGTCGTCGAGGTCGATCCGCGCAAGATCGGCGGCGGAAACGAAGAGGTCTGGAGCTATGGCCTCGCCGAGGGCCTCAAACATCCGGTCGCCGCCGAACGCCTCTCGAATGGCAACACCGTCATCGGCGACATGGAACTCGGCGAAGTCATCGAGGTGGACGCGGCGGGCAAGATGGTCTGGGAATACAAGAACCCCGAGATGGCCGGACATCGCATGCGCAGCGTGCGGCGCACCGCCGAAGGCACCACCTTGATTGCGATCGAGCGGCTCAATAAGGTGATCGAGGTCGACCCCGGCGGCAAGATCATCTGGACCTTCCACGCCACCGGCGGCGACGAGCGCTTTCCCTACCAGGCGCATCGGCTCCCCAACGGCAACACGCTGATCGGCATGGCCGCGCCCGGCGAAGTCGTCGAAGTGGCCCCCGACGGCAAGATCGTGCGCTCGGTCGGCGGCCTCAACGACGCGCTGCGCATGGCCTGGTGCTCGGGGCTCGAGCCTCTCCCGGGAGGAGGCTTTATCGTTTCGGATTACACCGGCAGGCGCTTGCTCGAATTCGATCCAGACTGGAAAATCGTTCACGAACTGCGTATGGGCCCACGCACCATAGCCAGCGTGTCGCTGATCCCCTAGCCGGGCTCAGACCCTAGCCAAGCACAGAGGCACGACCGGCCACCGTGGCGTGAACCTCCAGGTTTGCGCCGTCCCGAGTCATCGGGACGTAGGGCCAGCAACGACATCCGCCTGGGTAACCGCACGAACGCCAGGGAGGGGTCCAAGGGAATCAGCGGCGGGGTTTGCCGCCGGCGCGTACCGGCTCGCGCAACTGGCCTGGTGACGCAGGCAGCCGGCGGGCTTCCGCCCGCGGTTCTGTTTTCGCGGGCCTTGCTTGCGGGGAGTCTTTTTCGAATTGCCGTTTCGAGGGCGGGCACTTCCCGTGGGCCAAGCGAAGCTAGCCATCGGGAAGCAAAGGCCAGGCTAACCGGGGTCGGCGAGAAACCAGGCGAATCGGAGCAAGCGAGTCAAACCGTCAGCGCGGAGACGGCTCTTCGAGGCGCTCTTCGGGGAAACAGGTTTGCACGGCGGCGGCCGCTTCGCCGTAGATTCTCTTCGCTTCGTCGTTGTCGCCGATGGAGGACAGAAGGTATTTGCGCAGTGCGCCGCAGCGGGTTTCCGCCCGGCCACTTCCCAGCCCGCCATCGCGGGTTCTGGCAAACCAAACTCTCACGCCGTCCAACTCGCCGCGGCCGATGCGGATATCGTGATAGCCCTGAATGCCCGACACGATGACCGATTCATCGGAGAGTACTTCACAATTGACCATGTGGTTTTATTGTACGCCCTGTCGCAGGCCGCCGGGTATCGACTGTGTCGACCCTCACCACAGTGCCCATGTCCTCCGGTGACGCCGTGGCCCTCGAGCGGCGCGGGCCTCCGGCCGGCGGCGGCGAGCCGAAGGTCGACGTTTCCGATCGAGGTATCGGCTCCGGGTTCGGCTTCCAGGTTCGCAGTCCGTGTTCACCGTCGAGATGCCTGCGAGATTCTGGCTGATTGATTGTGCCGGGAACGTCGGCGTGCAGGCCGACGCTGCCGGCTGGAAGGCCGCGCCACGGGTGGCGGGAAGCCCTTGCCTCTGGAGGCTGGAAGCCCACGTCTCTGCAAGAGCCAGGAGCCCGCTCCGCAGGCCACTACTCCTGGGCAGTACAATGGAACGGGCCGCCGGGGTCTCGCTGTGAAGAGACCCAGAGCTTGATGTGGAGAAGTCGATGAAGCGAACCGTAGTTTGGACCGTTTGTTTTCTGGTTGCCGCCGTGTTTGGCGCGCGCAGCCTGCGCAGCGCCGGCGGCGCCGAGGCCGTCGCGTTCCACCGCAGCGGCGAGACGATCGACATCCTCGTGGGCGGCAAGCCCTTCACGACCTATCACTTTGAGAGCGAGGTCGCAAAGCCCTATTTTCAGCCGCTGCGCAGCGCCCAGGGCACCTCGGTTTCGCGCGAGTTTCCGATCGTCAACACGATCCCGCCCGAGCATCTCCACGACAAGAGCATCGAGCCGCATCAGCGGGGGATGTATTTCGGCCACGGCAACATCGACGGCGTGGATTTCTGGGGCGAGGAGACATTCTCACACAACAGCGAAGGCACGGTGTTTGGACGAGCCGTTCTGCTCAAGATCGACGAGCCGCAGGGCGGGCCCGACCACGGCGTGCTGCGGGCCAGCTTCAACCTCGTCGAACCGGGCGGACGCGTCCTGGCCGAAGAGGACCAGACCTACACCATTCGCGGCGACGAGAACTCGCGCATCATCGATTGCGAAATCACGTTGATCGCCACCGGTGGCTCCGATCTCACGATCGGCGATTCGAAAGAGGGCACCTTCGGTCTGCGCCTGGGACCGGAACTGAACGCGCCTCCGGGCCACATCGTCAATTCGGAAGGAGCGCGCGACGCCAAAGTCTGGGGGCAGCGCGCCGACTGGGTGGACTACTACGGAACGGTGGCGGGAGAAAATCTCGGCGTCGCCATTTTCGATAGCCCGAAGAGTTTCCGGCACCCCACCTATTGGCACGCCAGGACTTACGGCCTGGCGGCCGCTAACCCCTTCGGTATCCGCGAGTTCACGAACGATCCCCAGCAGGACGGCAGTTGGACCGTACCCCAGAAAAAGTCGATCACCTTCCGCTACCGGGTCATCATTCACCACGGCGACACGGAGCAGGCCGGCATCGCCAATGCCTATTTGCAGTATGCGGAGGGCGAGTAGCCACCCCGCCAACGCACCCGAAGCGGGACGCGGCAAAGCGGGAGGTTCACGCCACGGGCAACCGGTCTGGCTTCGGGTGCTACTCGCCCTTCAGCAGCCCTTTCGCCGTGGCCACCACCAAATCCGGCTCGAACCCAAACTTGGTTTGCAGCTCTTTGAGCGGGGCCGACGCTCCAAACGTGTGCATGCCGATGACGCGGCCCGCGTCACCGACATAACGCTCCCACCCGAACGTCGAGGCCTGCTCGATCGCCACGCGGGCTTTCACCTTGCGCGGCAGCACGCTCTCGCGGTAGTCGGCCGGCTGGCGGTCGAAGATATCCCAGGAGGGCATCGACACCACGCGCGAACGCACGCCGCCGGCGGTCAGCTTTTCGTGGGCGTCGGCCGCCAGACTCAGCTCGCTGCCCGTGGCGATCAAGATTACCTCGGGGTCGGCGCCCGGGGCGTCGGCCAGCACGTAGGCGCCGCGAGCCACGCCCGACGCCGGCGCGTACTTATTGCGGTCGAGCGTTGGCAGCGCCTGCCGCGAAAGCACCAGCGCCGCCGGTTGATGCCGCAGTTGCAGGATGTAGCGGTAAGCCTCGACGACTTCGTTGGCGTCGCCGGGGCGCAGCAGGACCAGACCGGGGATGGCGCGCAGCGAAGCGAGCTGTTCCACCGGCTGGTGGGTGGGGCCGTCTTCGCCGTCGCCCATCGCGTCGTGGGTGAATACGAAAATCGTGGGCAGCTCCATCAGCGCCGAAAGCCGGATCGCCGGCCGAGCATAGTCGCTGAAGATGAAAAACGTCGCGCCGTAGGCCCGCAGCTTCGACAGCGACATGCCGTTGACCACCGCCGCCATGGCGTGCTCGCGGATGCCGAAGTGCAGGTTCTTGCCGCCGGGGCTGTCGGGCTCGAAATCGCCGGCGCCGTCGTAGGTCAACAGCGTGCGGTTCGAGGGCCCCAGGTCGGCCGAGCCGCCCAGCAGCCATGGCACGTTCTGCGCCAGAACGTTGAGCGCCTTGCTCGAAGCGTCGCGGCCGGCCAGGCCCTTGGGGTCGGCGGGAAACGCCGGCAGGTTGCGGTCCCAGCCGTCGGGCAACTCGCGTCGCTGCATGCGGTCGATCTCGCCGGCCAGCTCGGGATATTTGCCGCGGTATTCAGCGAACTGCGCTGTCCAGTTTTCGCGGGCCCGGGCGCCGCGCTTGCCGACGCCGTCGGCGAAATGCTCGTAGACGCCGTCGGGAACCAGGAACTGAGCATCCTCGGGCCAGCCGTAGCTGCGTTTGGTGAGGCGGACCTCCTCGTCGCCCAGCGGCTCGCCGTGGGCCGCCGCCGTATCCTGCTTGTTCGGAGAGCCGTAGCCGATGTGGCTGTCGAGAATGATCAGCGTGGGGCGAGCCGTGGTTTCGCGGAAAACTTTCAGCGCGTGGCCGATGCGGTCGATATCGTTGGCGTCGCCGACGCGCAGCACGTTCCAGCCGTAGCCGAGAAAGCGCGCGGCGACGTCTTCGGTGAAGGTGATGCTCGTGTTGCCTTCAATGGTGATGTGGTTGTTGTCGTAGATCCAGCAGAGGCTGTCGAGGCGCAGGTGGCCGGCCAGCGAGGCGGCTTCGGACGCAACGCCCTCCATCAGGCAGCCGTCGCCGCACACGGCGTAGACGTTGTAGTCGAATACGGCGAACTCGGCCCGGTTGTAGCGGTGCGCCAGCCATTTTTGGGCGAGGGCCATGCCGACACTGGTAGCGACACCCTGGCCGAGCGGCCCGGTAGTCGTCTCGACGCCCGAAACCCAGTGGTACTCGGGGTGGCCGGGCGCCTTGCTGTCGAGCTGCCGGAAGTGGCGAATATCGTCGAGCGTCACCGAGGGCTGCCCCAGCCGCTCGTAATCGGCGTTGACGGCCTGCGTGCGCGTCAGGTGGAGCACCGACCACAGCAGCATCGAGGCGTGGCCGTTCGACAGCACGAAGCGGTCGCGATTGGGCCAGATGGGGTCCCGCGGATCGAACCGCATCTCGCGGTTCCACAGCGTGTAGACAAGCGGCGCAAGCGCCATTGGCGTGCCGGGGTGCCCCGACTTCGCCTTCTGCACGGCATCGATCGACAGCGTCCGGATCGTATTGATACAGAGCTGGTCGAGGTCGACGGTGGTCGCGGTTTCCGCAAGCTCTCCGACGCTCATGGTTTTCCTTTCGATCAAGCCGCGTTGGCGGCGCCGCTGGAGGCGGCTTTGCCGCCGTTGTTGGTCACCACCGGGTTGTGCCAGCCCTCGGGTGGCGTGACTCTGCCTTCGACTTCGCTCGGGCCCCACGAGCCTGGATCGTACTCATAGGTGGGAACCTTGGCGTGCAACACCGGGTCGACGATGCGCCAGGCCTCTTCGACGTAATCTTCGCGGGCGAACAGGGTGGCGTCGCCCACCATGGCGTCGCCCAGCAGCCGCTCGTAGGCGCCCACCGATTCCGGGGTCGGGTGGCGGCTGACCTGCATCTCCACCGGCTCGCCGGCGATTTCTTTTCCCGGGACCAGCACCATCAGGTTCATTGCGATGGTGACGTCGGGGTTGATGCGCAGCCGCAAGTAGTTGGGTTTCGACGCCGAGCCGGCATAGACGTCGGGCGGCCGTCGCAGCCGCACCAGCACCTCGGTGCAGGTCACCGGCAAGCACTTCCCAGCCCGAATATAGAACGGCACGCCTTCCCAACGCCAGGACTTCACGTCCAGGCGCAGCGCCGCGAAGGTCTCGGTGGAAGAGTCCGGCTTGACGCCCTTTTCATCACGATAGCCGCGAAACTGCCCGCGCACGACGTTCTGAAGATCGAGCGGCGGGATGGCCTTGAGTACCTTGACCTTTTCGTCGCGAATGGATTCGCTATCGGTACGCACCGGTGCTTCCATGGCGAGGTTCACCAGCACCTGCAGCAGGTGATTCTGCACCACGTCGCGGATCGCGCCGGTGTGATCGTAAAACGCGCCGCGCCCCTGGACCCCGAATTCCTCCGCCATCGTAATCTGCACGCTTTCGACGTAGTTGCGGTTCCAGAACGGCTCCAGGAACGAATTCGCGAACCGGAAATAGAGCAGATTATTGACTGGCAGCTTTCCCAGGTAATGATCGATGCGGCACACCGAGCGGTCGTCGAAGGTGTCGAGCAAAATGCGATTCAGCTCTTGGGCCGAGGCGAGGTCGTTGCCGAACGGCTTTTCGAGAACGACGCGGGCGTCGTTGGCGCAGCCCGAATCGCCCAGTTGCGTGATCACCTTTTCGAACAACACCGGCGGAATCGCCAGGTAGTGAACGGGCCGGCGAGCCGAGCCCAACTGTTTGCGCAGCTCTTGAAAGGTGGCCGGGTCGTTGTAGTCGCCGTCGACATAGCGCAGCAGCGAGCAGAGTTTCTCGAAGGCCGGGCGATCGAGCTCGCTGTGCTTTTCGAGGCTATCGCGCGCCCGTTCGCGGAGCTGGTCGAGATTCCATCCGGCCTTGGCGACTCCGATCACGGGCACGTCGAGATGACCGCGCTGGATCATCCCCTGCAGCGCCGGAAAGATCTTTTTGTAGGCCAGATCGCCGGTGGAGCCGAAGAAGACCAGAGCGTCGGAATGGAACGTGCTCATGAGAATACCTTCCTTGTGCTTATTTTTTTGCGGATTTTTCCAGGTGCCCGCCGAACTGGTAGCGCATCGCCGACAGCAGCTTGTCCTGGTAGTCGGATTCGCCGCGCGAGCTGAAGCGCTGGAACAGCGCCGCCGAAAGCACCGGCACCGGCACGGCCTCGTCGATCGCCGCTTTGATGGTCCAGCGGCCTTCGCCCGAGTCGGAGACCTGGCCGGCGAAGTCGCCCAGCTCCGGATCCTTGACCAGCGCGGCGGCGGTGAGGTCAAGCAGCCAGGAGGCGATCACGCTGCCGCGGCGCCAGACTTCGGCGATGTCGCGAAGGTTCAGCTCGTATTCGTAGTGGGCGGGGTCGCGTAGCGGGCTGGTCTCGGCGTCGGCGGCGCTTTGTACCTTGCCGATATTGGCGTCGCGCAACACGCCGAAGCCCTCGGCGTAGGCCGCCATCACGCCGTACTCGATGCCGTTGTGGACCATCTTGACGAAATGGCCTGCGCCGTTGGGTCCGCAGTGGAGATAGCCGTGCTCGGCCGTGCCGCCCAGCTTCTCGCGCCCCGGCGTTCGCGCAATGTCTCCGGCGCCGGGAGCCAGCGTCTCAAAAATCGGGTTGAGGTGCTCGACCACACCGGGCTCGCCGCCGATCATCATGCAATAGCCCCGTTCCAGGCCCCACACCCCGCCGCTGGTGCCTACGTCGACGTAGTGAATCTGTTTCTCCCGCAACTGCTTGGCGCGGCGGATGTCGTCGACGTAGTAGGAATTGCCACCGTCGATCACGATGTCGCCGGCTTCCAGATGCGGCGCCAGCGAGGCGATGGTCTTATCCACCACGGCCGCCGGCACCATCAGCCAGATGGCGCGCGGGGTTTCGAGCTTGCCCATGAACTCCTTTGCGTCGGACGCTCCGGTGGCGCCGTGGGCTACCGAGTTTTGAACGGCGTCGGGCGACAGGTCGAAGACGGTGCAGGAGTGCCCGCCTTGCAGCAGCCGCCGCACCATGTTCGAGCCCATGCGTCCCAGGCCTACCATTCCGATTTGCATTGTGCGTTCTCCTTCCAGCGACGAGGCGGCGTTTCCTCGTCGTTTAGCGATGTTGTCGGGTGAGCGCCCGGCGTTGGGATAGCCGGCGGCCGCCGGGGGCCGGGCTTCAAACGCTCGCCTTGATCGCGCGGTAGCGGCGGATCAGCGCGTTCGTCGAGCTGTCGTGGTCGAGCGCCGGTTCTTCGCCGCTTTCCAATTCGGGGATGATGCGCTGCGCCAGCGCCTTGCCGAGCTCGACGCCCCACTGGTCGAACGCATCGATGTTCCAGATCGCCGCCTGCGTAAACACGCTGTGCTCGTAGAGCGCCACCAGCTTGCCGAGGGCTTCGGGCGTCAGCCGCTCGATCAGGATCGTGTTCGACGGGCGGTTGCCCTCGAAGACGCGATGCGGCACCAGCCGGTCGGGCGTGCCCTCCGCCTTCACTTCGGCGGCCGTTTTGCCGAACGCCAGCGCCTCGGCCTGCGCCAACACGTTGGCCAGCAGCATGTCGTGATGGCGGCCCAGCGGATTGAGCGAGCGGCCGAAGGCGATGAAGTCGCAGGGAATCAGCTTCGTCCCCTGGTGGATGAGCTGATAGAACGAGTGCTGCCCGTTGGTGCCCGGCTCGCCCCAGTAGATCGGCCCGGTCTGGTAGTCGATGGCGTTTCCTTCGAGAGTGACGTGCTTGCCGTTGCTCTCCATCGTCAACTGCTGCAGATAGGCCGGGAAGCGCTTCAGGTATTGTTCATAGGGCAGCACGGCGATCGTCTGGGAACCGAAGAAGTTGTTGTACCAGAGGGCCAGCAGCCCCAGCAGCACGGGTAGATTGCGCTCGAACGGGGCGGTGCGGAAATGCTCGTCCATCTGGTGGAAGCCGGCGAGCATGGCGTTGAAATTTTGCGGACCGATGGCGAGCATGGTCGACAGGCCGATCGCTGAATCCATCGAATAGCGCCCACCCACCCAGTCCCAGAACTCGAACATGTTGGCGGTGTCGATGCCAAACTCCTGGACCTTGGCGGCGTTGGTCGAGACGGCCACGAAATGCCGTGCGACGGCCTTCTCATCGCCACCGAAACGGTCCAGGCTCCAGGCGCGGGCGGTGCGCGCGTTGGTCATCGTCTCGAGCGTGGTGAAGGTTTTCGACGAGACGACGAACAGCGTTTCCTCGGGATCGAGGTCGTGGACCGCCTCGGCGAAGTCGGTGGCGTCGACGTTCGAGACGAAGCGAAACGTCATCGCCCGCTCGGCGTAGTGTTTCAGCGCCTCGTAGGCCATCACCGGGCCCAGGTCCGAGCCGCCGATGCCGATGTTGACCACGTTGCGGATACGCTTTCCGGTGTGACCCTTCCACTCGCCGCCGCGCACGCGTTCGCAAAACTTGGCCATCTTGCCGAGCACGGCGTGGACCTGCGGCACGACGTCGACGCCGTCCACGGTGATCGACTGTTCTTTGGGCGCGCGCAAGGCGACGTGCAGCACCGCGCGGTTCTCGGTGACGTTGATCTTGTCGCCGCGAAACATGGCGTCGATCCGCTGGCGCAGGCCCGACTCGGCGGCCAGTTGCAGCAGCAGCTCGATTGTTTCGGCGGTAGCGCGGTTCTTCGAGTAGTCGAGGTAGAGGCCCAGGGCCTCGACGGTCATGCGCTCGCCGCGGCCGGGCTCGTCGGCGAACAGTTTTCGCAGGTGCAGCCCCTCGATCTGTTGGAAGTGGGCGTCGAGCGCGCTCCAGGCGGCGCTTTGGGCAGCGGTGGTGGCGGTTGGGGTCATGGTCGTAGTCCTTCGGAGCCAAAGGCGGCGAGGCCGCTTTTCCTGTTGCCGGACACTGCCGGCGGTTCTTATTGCCGGAAGCCGCCGCGACCCGGGCGGCGCTCGGGCGAAAAACAACCGGTGGCAGCGGCGGCCGGAGTGCGCTGCCGCTGTCTTATCGGCAACCGCTCGCGCCCGGCGAGGCGCGATTTCCTGCGGCAAGGGCGGCAAGGGGACAGTCACCGTGTTTCGCGCCCCGCGAATCCTGGAAAGGAACGACACATCGAGGAGCGGGTGATTGTTCTCCCATCGGCGTTTGCCGGCGCCGGCGTGAACCAGCGTCTCTATGTAGATGCTTGCTCAGGCGCTTATGTGACGAGTTTCGTTCCACAATCGAATCACCGGCTTGCTCAGGTCTCCGTCGTAGCCCAGCGCGCTGAGGCTCGCCGTGCTCAGCAGCAGCGAGGCCCAGCATGGCGACAGGTCGACGCCGATCCAGCGCGCCGCGACGACGCGCAGGAAGTGGCCGCTCGAAAACAACAGCACGTTGCCTCCGACGCCGCGAACGCGCTGGACGACGCGGTCGGCGCGGGCGCTGGCCTGCGCCGGGGATTCGCCTTCCGGGCAGCCGTCGCGAAACAGTTCCCAATCCGGCCGGCCGGCGCGAATCTCGTCGCTGCGCAGGCCTTCGTATGCGCCGTAGTCCCATTCGACCAGGTCGGGGTCGAACTCGGCGCGGGCGAACCCGGCCAGCTCGCAGGTCCGGCTGGCGCGTTGCAGCGGGCTGGTGAAAACCTTGTCGTATTCGAACTCACGTAGCCGCTGGCCCAGGCTGCGCGCTTTGCGCTCGCCGCGGGCCGTGAGCGGCAAATCGGTGAGGCCGGTGTGTTGGCCGCTGAGGCTCCACTCGGTTTCGCCGTGGCGCGCCAGGTAGGCGACGGGCAGGTCGGGGTTCATCGGAGGGGCTCCAGGGATGCGATGGGGGCGGTGGCCGCGCCGGCTGAGATCGTTGCCGCTGCGGATTGAGCGGGTGTAGGCCACCGCTTACGGACGCGCGCGGCTCGGATTGGGGGGTGCGAGGTCACGGCTTTTTTAGGTCCCGGTTCGCTGGCAAGGTCCCGGATCTAGCGGCATGCTTCGACGGCTGACCGTGCGGTTCGCTGCCGCGCGTGGTTCCCTAGGCGGCGCCGCTGCGGCTGGCGGCTTGCTTGGCTCGATCGGGTTGCTTTCCGATTTGCGGGGCGTCGGCGGTCAAGGCGACCACCAGCTTACCGCGGCCGCTCCTTTCTACTCTACCCGCATAGGCGGCCGGCGCCTGCGACAGCGGCACGATGGCGGCGACCGCGGCGCGCAGTTGCCCGGATTGCAGCAGGTTCGCGACTTCGACGAGCTGCTGCTGGTTCGGCTCCACGATGAAGAAGGCTTGCTTGGTGCGCTCATCGGCGGCCGCCTCTTCGCTGGCGGCGATGGTGACCATCCGGCCGCCCGGTTTGAGCACGCTCCAGGAGCGCCGCAGGGTTTCGCCGCCGACGGTGTCGAACACGATATCGACTTTGTGCGCGCTGTCTTCAAAGCGCTGCGTGTGGTAGTCGATGACCTGCTCGGCGCCCAGCCCCAAAACGAAATCGGCGTCGCGCGCCGAGGCGGTGGCGACGACGCGCGCGCCGTGCAAGCGGGCCAGCTGCACCGCGAAGATGCCCACCGCCCCGGCCCCGCCGTGCACCAGCACACGTTCGCCGGGCTGCAGCCGGGCGCGGTCGAACAGCCCTTGCCAGGCTGTCAGCGCGCCGATCGGAACCGCGGCGGCCTCGGAGTGCGTCAGCCGGGCGGGCTTGGCGGCCACGGCCGACTGCGGCGCCAGACAATACTCGGCGGTCGCGCCTTCCGAAAACCAGTCGTTCATGCCGAACACGTCCTGGCCCACCGCGAACGCCGTGGCGCCCTCGCCCGCGCCGGCGACGACTCCGGAGAACTCATGCCCGGGCACGGCGCCGGTTCGCTTCTCGCCCGTCTTGTTGTGCAAGGTGGGATACCAGAGCAGCTCGGTGGGGGTCACGCCGGCGGCGCGGACGCGGATCAGCAACTCGCCCGGACCCGGCGCCGGCCGGGCCGCGTCGGCCTCCACCAGCAGCGGTCCATCGGCAGAATTGACCAGGAGTACGGTTTTCATGCCTCACCTCGCTCGGCATTTCTTATCATCGGCGATTCTTGTTTCACCACGGTTGCGCCGCAGCCTTCCCCGCCCGCGCGGGGGATCAGTGGTTCATCTTCGCCGGCATCCTACGCTCGTAGTTTCTCTTCGTGGGCGCTCTCTACGGCGTGCCGAGCCTTGCGACCTTTCTTAGTTTGCCCCTTCCCGCACCGCCGGGTCATCACGACATGGAGGGCGATTGCGCTAACCCATAAGGTAGGAATGCGGCTACCACGTTCGGGGTATGTGGCCGGCCGATGCGATCCGCTGCGGCTCAGCAGGGCGCCACGATCAAAGCTGTGGGGCGGGGTTTAGGCGCCCGAAGCGAGCGAACAGAGCCGCAGGCTTCCGTCAGCGGCTCTGTTCCCGTGCTCTGCTGCTGTCTTGCGTTTCGCCTGGCTCGGGAGGCTGTGCCACGCTGCTCCACAGGCAGGATTGCCTGTGCACGTCCTTCGCAGCCAGGATTGCCTGTGCCGCGCGGCTCAGAAAGGCCAGACCAGCGGCGCCACGATCAGAGCCGTCAACCCCACCAGCAGACTGATCGGCACGCCAATGCGCGTGTAATCGGTGAATCGATACCCGCCGGGGCCGTAGACCATCAGGTTGGTCTGATAGCCGATCGGGGTTGCGAAGCTGGCCGAGCCGGCGATCATCAGCACCATCACAAAGGGCAGCAGGTTGACCCCGAGCTGTTGCGCCGCCGAAATCGCGATCGGGAACATCAGGGCGACGGCGGCGTTGTTGGTGAGAATTTCGGTCAGCAGCCAAGTCACCAGATAGACGCCGACCAGCGTCAGATAGGGATTGCCGCCGGCCGCGCCGAGCACGCTGCCGGCGAGCAGTTGGGCGGCGCCCGATTGCTCGATCGCCGCACCGATGCCGAGCGCGGCGCCGATCACGATCAGCACGCCCCAGTCGACGCTGTTGCGCGCTTCGATCAGGCCGCAGCAGCGCGTCAGCACCATCAGCGCGGCGGCGACCACGGCGGCTACCAGCATGCTGACGACGCCCGAAGCGGCCAGCACGACCATGCCGGCCAGGATCAGCAGCGCCAGCAGCGCACGCTCGTGGCGCCGCGGCGTGGAGTCTTCGATCGCGCTCACCAGGAAGAAGTCGCGCGAGTCGCGATTTTGTTGCGCAAACGTCGGCGCGGCCTCGATCAGCAGCGTGTCGCCGGGGCGCAGCTCGATGTCGCCGATCTTGCGCTGGATGCGCTCGCCGCCGCGCGCCACCGCCAGCACCACCGCGTTGTAGCGGTTGCGGAAACGCCCGTCGCGGATCGTCTTGCCGGCCAGCGGGCAAGTGTTCGACACCACGGCCTCGAAAAGCTGCCGCCGGTAGCGCGGCGAGTCGAGCTTGAACACCTGATTGGTGGCCGGCACCAGGCCGCGCAGGTTTTGCAGGTCGCGAATCGATTCGACGATGCCGGCGAAGATCAGCCGGTCGTCGGCCTGCAGGGTCTCCTCGGGACCCACCGCCAGAATGCTCATCCCCTGGCGATCGATCTCGGTGAGATACGACCCTGGCAGATGGCGCAGGCCGGCCTGCTCGATCGATTTGCCGACCAGCGGGCTGCCTACGGGCACGATCATCTCGGCGGTGTATTGGCGCGGGTCGCTCATCTCGGCCGCCGGCGAGCCGCGCGTCGGCAGCAGCCTGGGCCCGAACAGCAGCAAAAACAGCGAGCCGACCACGGCGCACGGCAGCCCCACCCAGGTCACGTCGAACATACCCAGCGGCGGCAGGTTGGTCTGCGTCTGCACCAGCCCGGCGACCACCAGGTTGGTGCTGGTGCCGATCAGAGAGCAGATCCCGCCCAGAATCGCCGCATAGCTGAGCGGGATCATCAGCTTCGACGGCGTGAGATTCAGCTTTTTGGCCCAGTCGCTGACCGCCGGGATCAGCATCGCTACCACCGGCGTGTTGTTCAAAAACGTGCTGAGCGCGACCACCGGGAACAGGATGCGAACCAGCGCCATGCGCACGGTCTTAGGGCGCCCCAATACCGATTGCGCGATCCAGTCGATGCCGCCGGTCTCGCGCAGGCCCGTGACGACGATGAACAGCACCCCGACCGCGAGCATGCCCGGGTTCGAGAAACCGCCGAAGGCTTGCGCGGTGGTGATGACGCCCAGCTTCCAGCCCGCGGCAAGCGGCACCGGGGCGACCAGCAGCAAGGTCAGGCCGCCGACCAGCACCGCATCGGGCGGGATGCGCGTGAAGATCAACAGGCCGAGCACCAGCGCCAGCACGGCCAGCACGATGCCGGCTTCAACGCCCACGGCGAAGCTCCGATCGGATCAGAGCCGGCCGCCGGACTTGGGCTACCGCCGGGTGAGTCATCCGTTGCCGTTTCCCGCCCCGGCAAGTCCGCCCGGAGCCGCTGGCGGCTGGAGATACGAGGGGGAATGGCATCTGTATCGGGGTCGGGAGGATGGCCTGTGGCGCCAGCGAACGGCTGTTGAGATAGCGACTCTTTAGATAGTAATGCCAAACGCGGGGAAAGTGTTGGCGGCGCAAGTCGCGGCCTGGGCGTCTTGGCACGTGCCGTGAACCGCCAAGAATCGCCACGAATCGGGACAAACCGCCGCGAATCGCCACTCAGAGCCGCGGACTTGAGCCCGCGCTGCGTGGCACGGCGCAGCGCCATCGCCCGACTCCCAGCACTGTAGCCCGGCCAGGCCGCACAGCGCGGGCTCACGCCCGCGGCTCCGAGTGGGAATAAAGGCGATTCAGCCCGCCGCCCGTTTAACCCGCCGGCCTTCAACCCGCAAGCATCCACAACCATACCGCCGCAATCCCCAGTGTCGCCAAGGTTACCGGCACCCCCACCCGCGCATGGTCGCGCCAGGAAACTTTTACGCCCAGCCGCCCGGCCTGGTCCGCCACGATGATGTTGGCGATGCTGCCGACCAGGAACAGGTTCCCCGCCAGCGTGCTCGCCAGCGCCAGCACGGCGCCGGCCATCGGGTGCGTCGCCGCCGGCAGCAGCAGCATCACCGCCGGCACGTTCGACACCAGGTTCGAGAGCACCACCGCGGCGGCGAACAGCCAGCCGGGCCGCGACAGATCTACGCCCGCTCCGCGCACGCCGTCGAAAACCTGCGTCAGCGCTCCCGACGCAGTCAACGCGTGATTGACGACAAACAGCCCGATGAACAGCACCAGCAGTTGCCAATCCACCTCGCCGAGCATGTCGCGCGAAGCCATGCGGCGGCTCATCAGCAGCAGCCCGGCCGCCGACAGCGCCGCCACTTCGCGCGGCACGTCGGTCCACAGAAAAACCGCCACCAGCAGCGCCAGCACGGCAAAACCCTTGGCGGTCTGCCAGCGGTCGAACGGTGCCGCGACGGCCTGAATGCCCCGCGGCGGCGCCTGCCAGCGTCCCCGGAACTGCCGGCAGATGATCGCCCATACGGCCGCCAGGCTCAGCACGGCGGGAACGCCCGCGTCCCACAAATAGCCCCCAAACGACAGGTTGAGCCGTTGGCCGATCAACATGTTTTGGGGGTTGCCGATCAACGTCGCCGCCGACCCGGCGTTGGAAGCGCAGGCCAGCGCCAGCAGGAACGGCAGGGGATGGAGGCCGCGCCGGTCGCAGCCCTCAATCAGCACGGGGGCCATCGCCAGGCACACTACATCGTTGGCCAGCAACGCCGACAGGGCGCCGGCGATCACGATCAACGCCGCCAGCAACGCGGCCGGCCCCACCTCGGCGGCGGCGATCCTGCGGGTGAGCCGCGTATAAAAACCGCCCAGCCGGAACTGCGCCGACACGACCATCAGTCCGAACAACAGCCCGATGGTAGGCACATCGACCGCCGCCCAGGCCTGCCCGGGAGTCAACCGCCCGGCGGCCAGCAGCCCGATCGCCCCCAGCAAAGCCACGCCCGCCCGCTCGAGCGCCAGCCCGGGAATGCCGCCCAAAAGCATCCCGAGGTAAACGAACGCAAACACGAGAGCGACGACCGTGTCCATGTTTGAGGATAAAAGAGCACAGAGGCGCGAAGAACCGCCGCTCACAGCCGCGGGCGTAAGCCCGCGCCATGCGCATGACCGGGCCGCAGTGCCAAAACTCGAGGCCAAGCGCCGGGCCGAGCCGCACAGCGCGGGCTCACGCCCGCGGCTCCGAGTGACAATGCGCGGCGCAACCGCCCACGGCCCAGCCGCTTCACCGATCAACCGATCAACCGATGAACCGATCAACGGCTCCGCCGATCAACGATCCTGTATACTAACGTGTTCGCGAAAGCGGAAAGGAGTTTCCCCCATGAACGTGCCGTTCTATGGCCACGTCAAGCAGTATCACAACATTAAGTCGGAGATCGACGCCAATATTCAGGAGGTGCTCGAGAGCGGCCAACACGTCATGGGGCCGATGCTCAAGCGCTTCGAGCGCGAATTCGCCGACTATCACGGATTGAAATACGCGGTGGGCGTCGGCAACGGCACCGACGCGCTGTGGCTGACGTTCATGGCCCTGGGCATCGGCCCGGGCGACGAGTGCATCACGACCACCAATACATTTTTCGCGACGGCCGAGGCGATCTGGACCACCAACGCCACCGCGGTGTTCGTCGATTCCGATCCGAAAACCAACTGCCTCGACCCGGCCCGCATCGAGGCCGCCATCACGCCCAAGACCAAGGCGCTGGTGCCGGTGCACCTCTACGGGCAGTGCGCTGACATGAAAGCGATCCGCGCCATTGCCGACAAGCACAAGCTGCTGGTGATCGAGGACAACGCGCAGGGCGTCGGCTCGGCCGGCAACGGCTTCCGCGTCGGCGAGCTGAGCGACGCGGTCTGCACCAGCTTCATCATTCAGAAGAACCTGGGGACGTTCGGCGACGGCGGCGCCGTGGTGACCAACAACCCCGAGATCGACCGCATCATCCGCAAGCTGCGCAACCACGGGTCCGACAAACGCTCGGTGCACAGCATGGGTTTCAACTCACGGCTCGACGACATCCACGCCGGCGTGCTCAGCGCCAAGCTCAAGCACATCGATTCGTGGAATGACCAGCGCCGCAAATGGTCGGCGCACTACACCTCGTGCCTCAAAGAGGCCGCCAACTTCACGCTGCCCTACGAAGTTCCCGGTGGCCGTCATGTGTTTCACCTCTACGTCATCGAGACGAAAAAGCCCGAGCACCGCGACCCGTTGCTGAAGTTCCTCAACGACAGCGGCATCGACGCCAAGTGCCACTACCCGATCGCCATTCACCAGCAGGAAGGCTACCCCTGGGGCAAGCAAGCCCGCATCGTGGGCCCGATTCCCAACTCCGAGCGCAACGCAGCCTGCTGCGTCTCGCTGCCGATGTTCCCCGAACTGACGCAGCAAGAGGCTGACTTCGTCATCGAGAAAACGCTGGAGTGGGATCGCAGCGCCAGCTAGGCGAGAGCGATTCCAGCCAGCGAGGCTCGCCGGGTCGGCGCCTTTGTGGTGGCACAGGCCATCCCAACTGTGCTATTGGGCTCGTTTTTCGCGTCGATGTGTTGAAAACAAAGATCCTAATTGGATTACGAGAGCGCAAAGGCCAAGAGTGGATAGACAGACAAGATTGTCTGTCCCACGTCAGAGGGACCAAACCACGAGGGCCGCGCACGGGAAAAGCTTAGCGGGTTTTCACCGCCCGCGCGGGGGGTGCGGAGGATCACGGCGCTCGATTGGAGAGTTGGAACGCGCCAGCGTCCCTTAGGGCTGCGAAAATTCTCAGGCGGAAACCAATCGCATCACCAGATATCCCATGCCGTTGGCGATCGAGAAGAACAACCACAACACAAACGCCGAAGCGAAGATCGGCTTCGGATCGCTTCTCGCGGGACGCAGCATCGCGGCGACGATGGCCCACAGCGTGGTGGTGACCAGTACGAAAATCCAGGCCTCTTCAAAACTGATGGCGGTATGCGGGGAAAAGACGAACCGAATGATCCCGAGCACGATGCCCGTAACCGAAACTCCCACATACCATTTGCGCATCATCAACTTCGCCTCCTCGCCAGTCACCATCCATTAAGACTCCGCCACGAGCGCGGAAGTTTCTTTTACTCGCAATCGCAGTCGCGATCCAACAATCATAATCCGGGCTGCAATGCGGTGAGGGCGAGCAATCGCGCACTCTGCTTCAATTCAGTACTCGTTGCGAGAACTGCGCGGCGATTCGCGTAAAAAGAGAATTGTTCCGAAAAATAATTTTCTTGGCAGTTTGTCTTCGTACAGTCAAACGCGAGTGGCAGGCGCGCACCGCCCGCCGGCAGTTCTCCACCAACAAGGCGGCGGCAGAACCCACGCCAGCCTGGCATGGCGCGAGAGACTACAGGGCGAGGATCACACATAGCGAGGCAGGATTACACCGCGCCGGGATCATAGCGGCACACCGCACATGGATCACAGCGGCCGGCACCGTGGTCCTGGCCCTGCGGCTCTGGCCCTGCGGCCCCGACAATGCGGCCCCGACAAGATGCGGCTACATCACTGCGGCACGGCGCTCAGCAGCGACGGCGGCAGGGGAGCCGCGTCCGCCTGCGCGGGAGATTCGCGCCAGTTGAGGTATTGGAAACTCCAGCGGTAGTTTTGTGTGAACTGCTTGCCGCCGTCGAGATAGGCGCGCTGCACGCCGGAAGTGAAGATGCGGTCGCCGATGTCGCGGTATTTCACGTCGCCGGTCTGCTGAAACAGCCAGCCGTAGAGCGGCGCGATCATCAGGTTCAGGTCGGGCGCCGGCCCGAGCCCGCGACACAAACGCCATGCCGGAACAAAGAATCGGCGTGGACAACCCCAGAGTCTCGCCAACCTGCCGTCCCCTTCGAACCACGGCTCTGGCGCCTCGCAAAGCCGCAGGTCCGGCGAAGCGCCAGCTCTGTGCTACCGGGCCTTAGGCCACCTGCATCGAGTCGTAGCGCAGTTCGTCTTCGAGCTCCTGCTGGCAGGCGACGCAGTTGGCCGCCCACGGCAGAGCATTCAGACGGCGCGGCTCGATCGGCTCGCCGCAGCGGTCGCAGTGGCCGTATTCACCGCGATGGATGCGTTCGAGGGCGACCTTGATGGCGCGCCGCGTGGCGTAGTCGGTGTTGACGGTGGTGACGGCGACATCCAGCGCGTTGCGCGCCACCGCGTCGTCAAGCGGGTCGGCCGCCGCCTCGGCCACCAGACCCTTGCGAACCTCGGGACTGGCCGCCTCATCCAGCCGAGACTGGAGCTGCTGCTGCAACGCCTTGAGCTGTTGCTTGGTGATGGACATGGTGTCTCCTTGCGAACCGGCTGCGCGAGCCCTGTGGCGCGAACCGTATGCGAGATCTGGAATAGCGCGACCCGGACCGGGCCCAACGGGCGGCACGAACCGGGCTGCGAAGCTGGCTGCGCGGCGCGACGCCTTCTCTCGCCGCGCGGCACAAGCTCAAATCCCCCAACTTCGATAGCCATTGTTCGCTGAATGGCGCCTCGCGAACAATGGAGCGGTGGTACCGATTTTGATTAAGGGGGAAGACTTACCGGAACCCTGGGAGTGATGCAGGCCCACCGAGGCGGGAGGTGGTACTGGCGGGAGAGATCCGGTCAGAGGCTTGCCGGCCACAGGTCCCCGAGGCGCTGTGTCGCCAAGGGATGTTGTAACCCAGCGGGTCCCAGGTCGGAAATGGAGTATCGCCCTTGCGTGGAACAGACAATCCTGGCTGTTTCTTTTTGCCTGCCCGCTCGTCCTTGTACCTGCTCGGCTCGCTGTCCCGCGCCGCGGACAGGCGGGAGCGCCTGTCTCTATCCTGTTACTTCTCGTAAGGCCAGGGGCCCCGCGTGAACAGGCCGCCGTCGACATAGATCGTCTGCCCAGTAATGAACTCGGCCTCGTCGGCGGCCAGGAAACAGACCGCGGCGGCGACGTCCTGCGGTTTGCCGACGCGCTGCATCGGCGTCAGCGGCGCCCAGGTTCCGGCGTAGTCGGGGGCTTCGGTCTTGGTGCGCTCGATCTCGATCGCGCCCGGCGCCACGCAATTCACGGTGATGCCGTAAGGCCCCAGCTCGGCGGCGGCCACCTTGGTGAACATTTCAATGCCGCCCTTGCTGGCGGTGTAATCGACCAGGTTGGGGAAGGCGACCTTGTTGCAGCCCGAGCCGATGTTGATGATGCGCCCGCCGTGGTGGTCTTTCATGTGGCGGCCGGCGCGCTGCGTGCACAGGAAGTTGCCCTTCAGGTTGGTGTCGATGACGCGGTCCCACTCGGCTTCCTCAAGATCGAGCAGCGGCTTCCAGGTCTGGACCCCGGCGTTGTTGACCAGGATCGACAGGTGCCCGAACGCGGCCAGCACCTCGTCGAACATCGCCTGAACGTCGCCGGACTCCCCGACGCTGGCGCGCACCGTCACCGCGCTGCGGCCCAGCTTTTCGATGGCGGCGGCGGTTTCGAGCGCGCCGGCTTCGTCGGCATTGTAGTTGACGGCGACGTCGCAGCCGCGGCGGGCCAGTTCGAGCGCGATGCCGCGGCCGATGCCTTTGCTGGCTCCGGTGACCAGCGCGGTTTTGGATTCCAGGGTTTGCATGGGAGTCGATTCTATTGCGCGGACGGAATGTTCGAATGGGACGGAGCAGCCCTTTGCCCGGTCCAGGTTGCACAGCCTAGATTGCGCAGCCCGGGTTGCACAGCTTACGTTGCACGGACCGGATTGCACAGACAGGGATGTCTGCGCCACTGCAACAGACAGGATTGTCTATTCTGCCGGGCCGGCTGCGCTGTGCTAGATGTGGCCGAACACCGGCTCGGCTTCGCGCCGCGTGGGCGTGGCCGACAGCATCGCCGTGCGCACGGCCTGGATGATGGCGTGCTTTTCGCGGTGGCGCAGCGAGCGGCGGTTCACCAGCAGCCGGGCCGTCGAGCTGGGCAGTACCTTTTCGATGATCTTGAGGCCGTTGGCGCGCAGCGTGCGGCCGGTCTCGGTGTTGTCGACGATCGCGTCGCCGTCTTCGGGCGGCTTCGACTCGGTCGCGCCGAAGGAATGAAACACCGCCACCGGCGACGAGCTACGCCGCTCGACATGCAGCCGCGAGTAGGGGCTGTAGAGCGACGGCTCGAGATCGGTGTGCTGCCGGACCAGCGCTTCGGTGAGGTTCAGATACTCGGTCCAGATGCGCAGCGGGTGCGTGCCCGTCGAATTGACGAATTTCTCGAACAGATCGGCGGCGCTGTTGACGTCTTCCCAGGCGGCCGGCACGGCCAGCACGATATCGACGCGGCCGAAGCCCAGGTCGAGCAGGTCTTCGACGTTCGAAGCGCACTCGCTTTCGCGGTACCAGTCGAGCCCGGAAATGCCCATGTCATAAAAGCCGGCGGCGATCATGTAGGGGATTTCCTGCGGCCGCAGCACCTTCACGGTGACGTCTTCGAGGTCGAGAGTCGGGCGATAGCTGCGGCTGCCGTCCCCGTAGCCTTGCGGACGCAGACCGGCGCGCTCGAGAAACGGCAACGTGGATTTTTCGAGGCTGCCCTTGGGTATGGCGAAACGAACGAGGCTCATGGCAGGTTGATTCTCAATGTAACACTGTTGATCGGTTGACCGGTTAATCGGTTGATCGGTTCGCGCTTGACCCGGCAGGCTGCTTTGGCCCACCAGCCACCCGGCCCTTTCAGGCAACCGCCCCTCCAGCGACTCGGAGGCGTGGACGTGAGTCCGCGCTGCGCGGCATCGACCGGGCTCCATTGCTCGTCCGCCGGCCACACTCCCCCGGCCCTCCGAAGCAAAAATCCACTCGGGTGGCCTACCGAAGCCACAAAAACCCGCCCGTGGCGCGAACCTCCAGGTTGCCACGCCGCGATTCGTCGCGACATAGGGCCCACGCTACCGATGCCCGCGGGAGGGCTGCCAACACCGGACCTGAATGGAGTTTTTGCTCAGACTGGCAAGCCCGCCGCTCCGAGCTGCCTTACCCGAGCTTTGCCGCCAGCGCGTCCGCCGTCAACGGCACGTCCTCGCCGGCCGCAGTCTTGCCGTTGCCCAACTTCACCACCGCTACCGGCTGCTCGCCACGCACGCTGCCGACCCACTCGGCTTTGTGCTCGCGGCAATCGTCGGGCCCGGGCTTTTCCAGATCTCCTTGCACGACGCCGATGCGGAAACCCTGGCGCCGCAACTGCTCGGCCACGGCGACCGCCTCGGCCAGCAGTTCCTCCGAGGCGGCGACCAACACCAGTTGATAATCGCGAGGGGCCGTCCAGGCGCCGGCGGCGATGAATCCATCGACGATGTCGTCGAAGCGGAACCCGCAGCCGGTTGAAGGCAGCGGCGGACCTCCGAACTCCTCGACCAGGCTGTCGTAGCGGCCACCGCCGCAGTACTTCACGCCGCCCGCGCCGTTGGCGGCGGAAATCTCGAACACCGTGCTGGTGTAAAACGTGAAGCCGCGCGCGATCCCCAGCACCACCTCGAAATCGCCCACCGCGGGATACATCGCCACGTGCCGCGCCACCGCCAGCAACTCTTCGAGACCGGCCGTGGCCGGGGTTCCCGCCAGCAGGCTGGCCGCTTCCTGGTGCACCTTGTCGAGCGAGCCGCGCAGCCGCGAGGCGCGCAGCAGCAGCTCGGCGGTCGCCTCCGACACCAGTTCCTGCACGCTCCAGACGCGGCGGAAGGTCGCCTCGGCTTCGAGCGGCATGCGGACGATCAGCTCGGTCTCGGAAAGCTGCGGGCAGTCGGCGATCGCGTAAGGGCCCGAAAAGTTGGCTTCGGCCTGCATCGCGGCCAGGTCGATGCGGTCCATCTTGAGATCCTCAAGCAGCACCGGATCGGGCCGTTCGGCGATCAGCGCGCACTTCTCGTCGATCGAGATGAGGTGGTCGAGGTGGCCGATGACCACGGCTTGGTCTTCGGCGTCGAGCTCGGCGCCCAGCAGTTCGCGGAAGATCCGGCTGGTGCCGATTTTGAGCGAAAAGCCGGGCAGGCCGACGGCCCGCAGAAAGCCGCACGCCGCGGCAATGACTTCGGCGTCGGCGGCCGGCCCCGCCGCGCCCAGGCATTCGATGCCGGCCTGGGTGAACTCGCGATAGCGGCCCGAGTGCGGCCGGCAGTAGCGGAAGCAGGAGCCGGCGTAGTGGAAGCGGTAGGGCGGCTCCGTGCCCTCCAGCGCTCCCGAGGCCAGCAGCCGGCACACCGGCGCGGTCATCTCGGGGCGCAGCGCGAACTCCTCGTGGTCGCTGTGGAAGGTCAGCATCGACCCTTTGACTTCGGGTCCGGAACGGGCCAGAAACAGCTCGACGGCCTCGTAGACCGGCGTCTGGATGGGGCGGTAGCCGTAGGATTCGGCGACCTGGGCGAAGGTGGCGGCGACGTGGTTGCGCGCGGCGGCCTGAGCCGGCAGAAAATCGCGCGTCGCTCGCGGAGACTGATATTTTGCCATGTCTTGGATTCGAACCCTGGCGGGAAATCGCGCCTGGCAGGCGGGCCGTCGGACCGCCGCACATTGGGTAGATTGCGGTATCGCTGAAAGTTTCGCTGAATTCGCTGAAAAATTCCGGTGCCCCGGGTATACGGCCCGCCAAAGGATCCGCGCCCTTGTGGACGAACCCGCCGGTCCTGGCGCCGTTTCTGGGGCGAAGTCCTTAAGTTTACACTAGCGCCGGGCGCTGCCCGCAACGCGATCGGCGCGCGAGCCATCCTACTCCCAGGGGAGAGCGCGAGCGAAGCTTGCCGCTCGATCCGGTGGACCGAAGGCTTGCCGGCGGCCCCGACGCCGCCCTGGAAGATTCGAGCCGCGGACGATTCGAATTTGCGCCGGGAAACCCCGCCAGGCGCGGTCTCGAGCCGCGTAGGGCGGTTTCCAATTGAAACCGAGTTGTTTGGCTCTGTGCATCGCGCCAACCGACTCGTTATAATGAATCTTACTTACCCGCGCTTTGGAATCTTGCCTCGACCCACCTCGAAAGGAAAGAAATGGCGACAGTAGAAGCTATACCTGTCGATAGTCCTCTGCCTCCCTCGACGGATCTGGTAGTCAACGACTTCAGCATTCAGGTAGCTACGGTAAACGGATCCGGCAGCCAGACAGCCAATCTGGTGTTGCTGCGTTCGCTGTTCCAGATGGGCATCCCGGTGTCGGGGAAGAACCTGTTCCCCTCGAACATCGCCGGATTGCCGACCTGGTACACCATCCGCACGAACAAGCGTGGATTCATCGGCCGCAAAAAGGAAATCGACTTTTTGGTGGCGATGAACCCGGAAACGGCGCGCGAGGACGTGATCGAGCTACCGTCGGGGGCGGCGGTGGTCTACGACGAACCTCTCAACCTCAAGTCGGTGCGCACCGATCTGCACTTTTATCCGGTGCCGTTCGACAAACTGGTGGCCCCGGTTTGTCCCGACGCGAAGCTACGCCGGCTGGTGCGTAACATCATCTACGATGGGGTTCTGGCGCACTTGCTGGGGGTGGAGCTCGAAGAGATCCACAAGGCGCTGTTCAAGCAGTTCAGCACCAAGCCCAAGGCGGCCGAGCTTAACTGGAACGCGGTGCAGGCCGGCTATGAGTTCGCCACCAAGGAACTCACCAAGGTCGATCCGTTCCGCGTCGAGCGCATGAACGCCACCGCCGGCAAGATCATCATCGAAGGCAACGCCGCGGCCGCGCTGGGCGCGATGTTCGCCGGCGTCAGCGTGGTGACCTGGTATCCGATCACGCCGTCGTCGTCACTGCCCGAAGCGCTCACCGAGTACGCGCGGCGCTACCGCATGGATCCCGAAACCGGCAAGGCGACGTTTGCCATCGTGCAGGCCGAAGACGAGCTATCTTCGATCGGCATGGCGATCGGCGCCGGCTGGGCCGGGGCGCGCTCGATGACCGCCACCGCCGGCCCGGGCATCTCGCTGATGTCGGAGTTCGTCGGGCTGGGCTACTTTGCCGAGATCCCGGTGGTGCTGATCGACGTGCAGCGCATGGGGCCCTCGACCGGGCTGCCGACGCGCACCGCGCAGGGCGATCTGCTGTGCATCGCGCTGCTGTCGCACGGCGACACCAAGCATCCCATGCTGCTGCCCTCCAGCCCCGAGGAATGCTTTTCGATGACGGTCGACGCCTTCGACCTGGCCGAACAACTGCAGACGCCGGTGTTCGTGATGCTCGACCTCGACCTGGGCATGAACTATTGGATGGCCGAGCCGTTCGAATATCCGAAAAAGCCGTTCGAGCGCGGCAAGGTGCTCAACGCCGCCGACCTGGAGCGGCTGGGCGGGTTTGGGCGCTACGAGGACGTCGACGGCGACGGCATCTGCTACCGCACCCTGCCCGGCACCAAGAGCGACAAGGCCGCCTACTTCACGCGCGGCACCGGGCACAACGAAAAAGCGCAATACAGCGAGCGGCCCGCCGACTGGGTCCGCAACATGGACCGGCTGACGCGCAAGTTCGAGACCGCCCGCAGCATGGTGCCCGGCCCGATCGTCGACCGCGTCGAAGGCGCCGAGATCGGCATCATCGCCTGCGGTACCAGCGACTACTCGGTCGTCGAGAGCCGCGATCAGCTTCTCAATGAACACAGCCTCAAGACTTCCTACCTGCGGCTGCGGGCCTTCCCCTTCAGCCGCGAGGTCGAGGAGTTCATTCGCCGCCACGACCGGACGTACGTGATCGACCAGAACCGCGACGGCCAGCTTTGGCAGTTGCTGCAGATGGAAACGCCGGCCGAATTGCATACACGGCTGCGGAGCGTGCGCTACTACGGGGGTATTCCGCTGGATGCGCGCACCGTCACCGACGAGATCATGGAACAGGAGAGCTTGTGAGTACGACAACGGCAGTCCCGCCGGGGAAAAAAGTCAACCGCATCGGGCTCGAAGTCAGCGAATACCGCGGCGGGAAAACCACCCTCTGCGCCGGATGCGGGCACAACTCGATCTCCGAGCGGATCGTAGAGTGTTTTTACGAGATGGGGGTCGACCCCACGCAGGTCATCAAGCTGTCGGGGATCGGCTGCTCGTCGAAGTCGCCGGCGTACTTCCTGAACCTGTCGCACGGCTTCAACGCGGTGCACGGCCGCATGCCGTCTGTGGCCACCGGCGCCATGCTCGCCAACAAGGACCTGATGGCGCTGGGCGTCACCGGCGACGGCGACACGGCTTCGATCGGCATCGGGCAGTTCGTCCACCTGATGCGCCGCAACCTGCCGATCATCTACATCATCGAAGACAACGGCTGCTATGGGCTGACCAAGGGCCAGTTCTCGGCGACCGCCGATGTCGGTTCGAAGCTCAAGAGCGGCATCGCCAACGAGACCGAGCCGATCGACACCTGCTCGCTGGCGATCGAGCTGGGCGCCACCTTCGTGGCCCGCTCCTTCTCGGGCGACAAAAAGCAGTTGCAGGCGGTGGTCAAGGCGGCCATCGGCCACAGCGGAACGGTGATGATCGACGTCATCTCGCCGTGCGTCACCTTCAACGACCACAAGGGCTCCACCAAGAGCTACAACTACGTGCGCGAACACCGCCACGAGCTGCAGACCATCGACTTCGTGCCGTTCTTCGACGAGATTCACCTCAACGATGAGATCGAGCCCGGCACGGCGCGCGCGGTTACGCTACACGACGGTTCGCAGCTCATGTTGCGCAAGCTCGAAGAGGACTACGACCCCACCGACCGCATGCACGCGATGCAGAAGCTCGAGGAAGCCTCGCGGCAGGGCGAAGTGCTGACCGGCGTCTTCTACGTCGACACCAAAAAGCCGAACTTCCTGGAGTCGCTCGCCTTGCACGACAAGCCCCTGGCGCACATGGGCGAGAAATACCTGCGGCCGCCGCAGTCGGTGCTCGACGAGATCATGGAAGAGCTGCGCTAGCGGTTATTTCCGAAAACAACGAAACGAAAACGGCCCCGCTCCAGCGTGGGCCGTTTTTCTTTTTTCCCGGAGCCCCGCGACCGCGCCGCGCGCCCGCCGCGGCGCGATCAGCCGAGCAACCCAACGCCCGATGTTTGTTGACGTGTCTTCCGTTGACCAAACCCGTGGCGCGGGCCTCCGGCCGGCAGCGTCCGCCTGTGGCGGACGTTCTTGACCCCGGGCGCGACCGGCGAAACGTCGGCGTATGCGCCGGCGTTGTCGAGGCTTGGCGGACGGAAAACGTCCCCCGAGGTCGATGTGGGCTCCAGCGGGAGCGCATTGCTTGCCTTCCCCGTTCGGATCCCCAAAAAGGGGCAAACTTCAGACGTCGGCCACAGGCCGACGCCGCCGGCCGGAGGCCCGCGCCACTCGATGGCCGGCCACCACCCCCGTCAGACCGTTTCCCTCCTAGGGCGTAAAGGAAAGCCCGAGCAGCGGAGTCACGCGGTCCCGCAGCCCGCTGTTGTTGAGCTTGACCAGCAGATTGAAGGTCACCAGCAGCGTGCCGACGGGGTTGACTTTGAATCCCACCGAGCCGTTGCTGATGTCGACATTGCCTTCCTCAAAGCGGACCGCGGGAAACACCTCGCCGTCGACCGCCGTGAAGGGAGCGTTGAAGACCCGCTGCGTATTGAGCAGCCGCTGGCCGAGGTAGTCCAGCGCCAGCGAGAATTTTGAGGTCACGCCGACGTCCAGGCCCGCGTTGTAGAGGAACTGTTCGGGGAGGCTCCGCTTTTCCCCCGTCTGCACGTTCCCGGCCAGCACGCTTTTGCCGTTGAACTGATAGCCGACGTTGATGTGCGGCGAAACCCGCCTGTAGTTGTAAGAGACAACCGCGAAGGGCTTGACGCCGATCGCGCCGGTCCCCAGAAAGTCCAGCGCATCGCCGGTCGGCAGGCGTAAATCCGCGCCCAGGGCCAGGGCGGCTCGCGGCGATTTGAGCACGGTCCCCTTCACCCGCAGCACCACATCGCCTATTCCCGAAGCCGAGGCGCCGTTGGAGAAGATGTGTTCGCTCACATCTTGGCCCGCGGTAAAAGTGTGGGGAAAGGTCGGATCGTCGCCGGTGCCGATGCGCCGGATGGTTGTGTCGGACGTGACATCGAGCTGCGCGCTCACAAACGGCGCCGCCACCGAAACATCCAGACGGTCGGCCAGCCCGAACGTGAAAAAGGTCGTGACCTGCCCGAGCTGCACGTCGATCACGTTGTCCGCCGTGATGATGTCCTTGAGAAACGGCGACGAGGGGTCCACGGTCGGGCTGTGCTGAAACACGACCGGAAAGCGGCCCAGGTCCAGGCCGTCGATGGTGTCGAAGCTGAAATGTTGGTAGCTGAAGCCGAAGTAGAACCTGTTTTTGCCGATCGTTTCGGCGCGCTCGGCCAGGATCGGTCCAAAGCTCTGCGCCGAGCGATTATAGATGCCCAGCGTCGGATCGAAAGTGTAGGTGAAGCCGGCCGCGGTGGAGGGCAGCGGCAGCGAGGTCAACTGGCTCGCCAGCTCGACGTTGAAGGGCGTGAAATTCTCACGGAAGGAACTTTCGAAGTGCGCGCGGTGCGTGGGGTTGTCGAGCGTCAAACCTTCCGGGCCGTAGAGCTCCGGAATGACAAACGCCAGTTTCCTGTTCTGCTGCGCCTGCAGCGGCGCCCACAACAAGACCACATACATCACGGCCGCGAGCGCGATCCGAATTTTCGACGCCATGCGCATAGCTCCTATGGTTCTACTTTTGCCGCCAGCCCGCACCCCATGCGGTAGCACCGTGCCGGCGGGCGCTCGGACACAGTGCGGGTTGCCTAAGAACTTCAAACCCGTTTGAATCTACCCATTCTGGCACGGGCAGCGCCGGCCGGGTGGGTGAGGGAAGAGGAATCTTGTCCGAGGAACGATCGAGGCGCTCGGGCAGGATGGGGCGGACACCGCGGCGCCGACGCGGGGGAATCTACCGCTCGATAGGAAGCCGTCGGCCACAGCCCAGGTTCGTGCGCTGGATACCTCGGGGAGGCTAGTTCACGTTCTGGATTACCCACGACCCTTGTTGTTTGCGCAAGACCACGTTCACGGTTTCATCCACCGGGCGCTGCGGCCCGCGTTCGTCTTCATAGCGGATCGAGCGGCGGCAACGGACCGTGGCCTGATCGCCCCGAATGACCGGCTCGGCCAGCGGCGCCAGGTTCTGCTGGATCGATACCGCCACCCGGAACGAGTCTGCCAGCCTGCGGAGCTGTTCCTGCGTCAGCGACGGCCATAACGCGGCGACCTGTTGCACGTCGCGGGCGCGGTAGGCTTCGCCATAACGTTGCAGCACGTCGCGGATAGCGTCGGCGTCGGAAGGCGCGCGCGTCTCGACCTTGGCCACCGCCGGCGGCGCTTGCGGCTGCGCCTGGGCCGGCGCGGGCACCGGCGCCGGAGGCGGGCGCAACTGCTCCAACCGCGCATGCGCCTGGCCGGCGTAGCGGCTGTTGGGGTTGTCGCGCAGGTAGCGCTCGATCACGGCTGGGTCGTTGGCCGCCCGCGCCGCTTCCCATTGCAGCTCTTCGATGCGCGCCTGGGCGTCCTTGCGCAGCGCGCCGTCGGGATACTTGCGCAGAAACGCTTCGAGCGCGGCGATGTCGCGGCTGTCGCGCACTCGAGTCCACTCGTCGAGTTCCTGGGCGGCGGTATCGACGGGTGGTGGCACCGGCGCTTGCGGCTGCGCCTGCGGTTGGACGGCGGGTTCCGAAACGGTCAATTCGCGGCGCAGCGGCGTGGCAACTACCACGTCGTCGCCGACATATCCGGCGATCTGCGCATAAGGCCGCTGCACCGAGCGCGCGCCCAGATCACCCAGCACCCGCTTCGGAACGATATCGCGGACGTAGCGGTCGAGCGCGCCGAGCGTGACCCGTCCGCGGCCGTCGGCGGCGCCTCCCTTGAGCCCCTCCACCAGAGCCGACGCAAAATAGCCGCCGCCCGCGGGCCGTTCGAACGATCGTTCGCGCGGCTCGGCTGCGTAAAGGGCCGCAAAGGCGTCCACCTCGCCCGCCGCCGGGTCGAGCGAAAGCCGCCGCGCGTAGGCATCGCTCATCTGGTTGGCGGCGGTCTTGCGCGCAGCCAGCGGATCCTGGCGGAAGCCGTCGAACAGCACCATGGCCTGGCGGACGCCGCCCCGCCGCACGGCGTTGCGCACGCTGTCGAGACGCACCGCCGCGGCCAGCGGAATCGCGCCTCGCGTCAGGTGCGCGTCGACCGGCAGCAGTACCGGCTGGCCGTCGATGGTCGTGGCGTGCCCGATAAAGCAAAACAGCACCAAGCCGTCATGCGGCGCCAGGCGTGCGACGTTCTCCAGGTACGATTCGATGTTGGCGCGCGTCGGCGAGCGCAATTGCGCCGGGTCGCTCGACGACAGCACGATCACCTGATCGCGCGGAAATCGCGCATAGCGCACCAGCGCGTCCTGAATGGCGGCGGCATCGTGCGCGGCTCCGCCGAACGGCGAGATACCGGCGTCCTGATATTTCTCGACGCCGATGACCAAGGCCCAGCGCCGGCTTTCAACGGGCCAGGCGTGAACCGGCGCCGCCGCGTGGGCCGCCGGCGACTCGGTGGGCGATGAAGAAGCCTTGGCCGGCGGCAGCGCCGCGGCGGGCTGCGGCAAACGCGCGCTTTCGGCTGCCGGGGATACCGCTCCGGGCAGGGAAGCGCTCCCGGCCCCAGCCCCTTCGTCTGGTTTCAGGGAACCCGATCCGGGTACCGCCAGCTCGGCTGCCGCCGAATCGGATGCCGCGGCATCGGACGCCCGGGAATCGGAGTTCGGCGGCTGAGGCGCCGAAGGGGCTGGCGGGACGGCGGATTCGCCAACCGCCGGGGCCGCCCGCCGCGAACCCGTCGTCCGCATCGACACCACCACGGCCAACAGCACCGCGATCACGATCGCCGCCGCCGCCGTCAGCCCCATATACACCGCGCGCATCGGCTTGCGGGGCGTCCGCGGCGCCGGCGGATCCGCCAGCCGCATCACGGTCGCTTCCGGAGCCGTCACGTGCTGCGCGCTCTTGAGCCGTTCGAGCAACTGCAGCAGTTCCTCGAGCTGCTGAAACCGCTCGTCCGGGTCTTTCGCGAGCGCCTTGCCGACCGCGTTGAGCAGGCCCGTCGGCGCATCGGGACGCAGTTGCTCGAGCGGCGCGGGGTCCTCGTTGAGGATCGAGTAGATGATCGCCAGCTCATAGTCGCCCTTGAACGGCGAACGCCCGGCGAGCATTTCGTAGAGCACCACGCCCAGCGACCAGATGTCGGTGCGGTGGTCGAGCGGGTTGCCCTGCGCCTGTTCGGGCGACATGTAGGCCGGCGTGCCCAGCCGCGTTCCCGGCGCGGTCAGCTTGGTTTGCTCGCGCAATTGCGCCAGGCCGAAGTCCACGATCTTGACCACGCCCTCGTGGGTGATCATCAGGTTGGCGGGCTTCAGATCGCGATGGACGATCCCTTCCTTGTGCGCCTTGATCAACCCGCTGACGATCTGCGCGGCGATGTCGAGCGTTTCGGAAACCGGCAGCGGGCCGCCCTCGATGCGTTTCTTGAGCGTGTCGCCGTTGTAATATGCCATGACGATGAACCAGTGCCCATCGTCGGTTTGGTCGATCTGGTGAATGGTGCAGATGTTGGGATGGTCGAGTGCCGAGGCGGCGCGGGCCTCCACGATCAGGCGGCGGATGCGTTCGTCTTCGTCGTCGCTGGCGGGCGGAAGAAATTTGAGCGCGACCGAGCGGTCAAGCCTTAGGTCCTGGGCCTTGTAGACGACGCCCATGCCGCCGCCGCCCAGGCGTTCCTCGATGCGGTAGTGCGAGATGACCTGGCCGATGCGGTCGTGGCGCTGCCTGCCTGTGGCCTGGGCGCGGCTGGCGGCCGAACCGACCGCCTTCTCGAGAAAATCGCCTGCTTGCTCGTCGGACCCCAGCAGCGTCTCCACTTCCCGGCGTAGTTCGGGATCGCTGTCGCCCAGCTTGCTCAACTCCTGCCGGCGTTGTTCCCGCGGGAGGTTCACAAGGCGATCGAAACACTCCTGGATTCGCTCCCAGCGCTCCGGGCTCATGCTTGTTCTCGCCGCTGCAGTTCCTTGTACAGCCAGGCCTTGGCGAAACGCAGTTCGCGGTGTACGGTGGCTTCGGAAACCTTCAAGGCACCGGCTATTTCTTCATAGGTCAAGCCACCGAAAAAGTGAAGCTCCACGACTTCGCATTTGCGGCGGTCCAAGGCTTCCAACCGCTGCAAGGCCTCGTCGAGATCCAGCACGTCGAAAGCGCGGCCCGGGACTGCCTGGCGTTGTTCGTCGAGGGTCACCATGGTTGCGCCGCCACCCCGTTTGGCGCGGCCCCGCGCGCGGGCCCGATCGACCAGCACGCGGCGCATGGCGCGCGCCGCCAGGGCAAAAAAGTGAACCCGGTCGTGCCACGAAACCTCGGCATCCACCAGCCGGACATAGGCCTCGTGCACCAGCCCGGTCGCCGCCAGCGAAAGATCGACGCGTTCGCGGCGAATCTGGCGGCGAGCCAGCCGCCGCAGTTCGCTGTAGACTTGCGGCATCAACTCGTCGGCCGCCTGCTTTTCGCCTTCTTGCCAGCGGCGCAGCAGTTGGGTGACGCTGTTGTGATTGACCAACTCCGACTCTGCCTAGTGAACCCTGGCCCGCGGCTCAGGTTCCCAACTGCCTCTCCCCGGTCGCGCCAGCCTCGGATTGGGCGCCCCTTCGCGGCTCCGGCGCGGCGAACAACCAGCGATGACCGGGACACACTTCCAGGGGTGTCCGTGGGTTCAGTGTACGTCTTGCGGAGTGGCGGTGCAACGTCTTTTGGGCGTCCTAGTACGCACTGCCGGTTCTCACTTTCGTACCTGCCCGAAATTGAAGAGCACAACACCGCTTCCTGCACGAGGTGCGGGCCGCCGCGCCGCTCGACCACCACAATTTCGCGGGCTCACGGCGCTGGCACGCTGGTGGGCGTCCATTCCGCGGCAAGGCGGTAGGCGCCGCCGTCGATCTCCACGATGCTCACGGACTTCAGCGGGATGCGAGTACCGTCTGGGTAGCTGATCGTCCCGGTAACGCCCTCGAAATTCTGAATTCCAGCCAGGCCCGCCAGCACATCCGCGGGCTTCGCGCTTCGGGCTCGTCGAATAGCCTCGGCAATCAGGTTCATGGTGTCGTATCCGAGCGCGGAGAAAGCTGTCGCGGTTTCGCCCGGGTAGGCGGCAGCGTATGCGGCGCGGAAGCTTGTCACCTGTGGGTCGGTAGCATCGGCGCCCAGGTAGGCATGCGTTGTGAAATAGACGCCGTTGAGCGCCGTCTCATCGGCCCACTCTTGCTCGTCGTCGAAGCCGTCTCCGCCCACGATCGGCACCAAGAATCCGGCGTCGCGCAACATACCGGACGCCTCCACGGCGTCATTGGGCGTGTGCGCCGCGAGAAACACCACGTCTGCCTGCTGCAGGCGGCTGATGGGACCACTGAGGTCAGCCGGCTCGTAAGCTTCCGCGGACACGACCTCGCCGCCGAGTTCCACAAAGCGCGCGCGAAAGTACCCCTGCAGCAGATTCGTATAGCTGTCGGTCGAGTCGTACAAGACCGCCGCCGTGTTGGCGCCGAGTTTCTCGAAAGCGAACTCCGCCGCCGCCGCGGCCTGGACGTTGTCTCCGAAGCAGGCCAGATAGAGATATTGCGGAACCTCGGATGGCAGCTTCGGCGACGTTGCGCCAGAGGTGAGGAAGAGCCGCCCGCTCGCGGCGGCCACCGGGGCTGCGCCGAGAACCATGTCGGTGTCGGAAAGGCCGACGAACGCCGCAACGCTCGGGTACTTTTTGAGAATCTTTCGCGTGGCGCGGGCCAGCACCTTCGGGCGGCCCCGGCCGTCCTCGACGACAAGCTGGATCTGGCGGCCGAGCACGCCGCCGCCGGCGTTCACCTTGTCCACGGCCAATTGAGCGCCCTTGGACGATGGGATGTCCAACTCTCCCTGCGACCCCTCCAGGTTGAACAGGCCGCCGACGATGAGCTCGCCCCTCTTCTTGTTGGGTTTTTTGTGCGGCGCAGCGACCAGGGTGGCGGCCAAGGCTGTCAAACATAGGTAGATGAATGTTTTTCTCATGATGAGTCACGCCGCCGGCGGCGCCACGGGCGCGCCGGCCGGCCTTGATTCCTCTCCTCTATGAACAAAAAACGCGGATCGAACGCGACTAACTTCGGCGCCCTTTTCCCCGCCGATCTGGCGCGGTGGGACTGCCATCCTGTCCAATTCGATAGCGCGCCCGGCCAAACAGCCCTTGTCTTCGCCGCGGCGAATACTCGGAGGGCGGGACCGGCCGCGAGTTTTGTGACGAGGTTTTCCGGGAATTCTGCTATAGCTACAGCAAGTATATGGGATGAGGAGAAATCAAATGAGATCCCTGCAACGATCTTTGGCCGCCAGTGCCATCCTGGCCCTTAGCATGCTGGCGGCCGCGCCTCGCACCCGCGCAGGTGCTCGATGCCGACTGCTTCAGCGGCAGTTGCGGAGGCCAGAAAGGCGTGCCGCAATGCCCCGAAGGCTTCAGCGAGGTGGGCTTCGTTCTCTACGCCAACAGCAAAGCCAATGCCACCAACGACTGTGAGACGGTCGTGTCGTGCACGAACCTGGGCCGCCGCAGTGTCGATATCAGTTGCCGCTTCTACCACGGCTTCTATCCAATCCGTCCCGGCGGACCAACCGATGCGCTCTGCAGCGCATTCACACCCAATGTGTCGCCCGGCGATACCAACGAATGCGCCACGGACTCGACCGCCGCTCCCGCCTATCAGGCCGGCGGCATTTTCCTTGCGGGGGACGGCAACTGTCCGACCTTCGAAGGGAAAGGGCTGGTCTGCGCCAAGGGCGGCGATGCTGATCAGGTTTTTTGCGAAGCGCATCTGGTGTGTGGGAACGGCAGCGTCCTCGAAAACATCAAGATCGTCTCCCGGAAAGGCTCGGAAGGCCAGGATACGCCGCCGGGACATGCGAAACGCTGACTTTGGCGCGGTTGGGGTGCGGTTGCTCATGGGCCGTCCCTGAAACGTTGCTAGCCGAAACATCGCTGGCGCGAAGGCGAGCCTGCGCGCGTCCCTGGCAGCGGTTTCGACGAACCCGTCCGTTCCCGGCCTGGCGGCTTGGAGGCTACTGGGCTAGACTCGACCCAGGCTCGCCTCCTCGACGGCGAGCCCTCGACAGCGGTGTTTACAACGATATGAGCCGACCTTTTGAACGGATCCGCAAGTCCGCCGGAACGCTTGCTCTCTGCGTGTGGTTTGCAGTCGGCCTCGGTTCCGCGCTGGCGCAGAACCTGACCGTCGTGTCGTCGACCGCGTATGCGGGCACTGTGGCGCCGGGCTCGGCCGCGACGATCTTCGGCACGGGGCTGGCCAACCAGCCCGCCGCCGCCGCGCCCGACCGCACGGGCAGTTTGCCGCGCAGCCTGGCTGGCGTCGTGGTCAGAGTCAACGGGCGGACCGCTCAAGTCGCGTTTGTCTCTGACGGGCAGATCAATTTCGTTGTTCCTCGCGCTGCCGCCGAGGGCGTCGCGGAAATTGCCGTCCTGGTCGACGGTCAGGTTGCGGCGACCGGAACGGCAAGTATCGCGAGGCTTGCCCCCGGACTGTTCACCGCGGACGGCTCGGGCACGGGGGCTGGGACGGTCCTAAACGCCGCAACCTTTGCCGGCGCGCCGTTCCCCACGCACACGGCCGAACTGCCGGGCTGTGACAAGCGTACCCGCCTCACGCTGTTCGCCTCCGGTGTCCGCTACGCAGGCAATCCCGAACGTTTGCCGCTGCCGACCAGCGCTTCCGCGATCGAGGCGATCCTCGAGGATCCAACAGGCGTCGCTCATCCGGCGCCGGTCGAGCAGACCGGTGCGTCGGAGGTTTTTCCCGGCGTCGACGAGGTTTGCATCATCGTTCCGCAGGATGTGGACATCGCCGGGGATTGGACCGTGCGCGTGCTCGCCGAGGGTATTACCTCCAATGCGGTTACGGTCAACTTGACGCCCACGGACGCCGCCGCCTTGGATTGCTCCGCATACGGCCAGGCGTTCGCCTACAACACCGTGGCCGACCTGCTGGCCGGCGATCTGTGGGACGTGACCAGCCCCGACGCCGTCTTTGCCGATCTGGCCAGCGTGCCCGGTAACTGGGAGATCGCCGGGGTCGGCAGCACGGCGCTCGAAGCCCGCAACGGCGAGGTGATCGCTGCCGGGTTCGCGGGCTCACCCGAGCTGGTCTGGTCCGACCCGCAGTTCCCGCCGACGGTGCGCACGTTGAGCGACGAGCCGATTCCATTCCTCGGCGTGGCTGCGGGCAATCCGGCGTCGGTCGTCGTCGCTCAAGCCGAGCCGGACCTTCCGATCCACCAGCAGATCGTAGACCTGGCACGAGCGAACGGTCTCGCTTTTGCCGCCATCCGCGTCTCGGGACGCTTTTCGCCCGTAAGCTACAGCGTCGCGCACAATCTGCTCAAGCAGGGCACTCCGTTGACCGACCCCGCCGCCGACAAGGCTCCCTACCAGCTCTTCTTCACCGCGGATACGTCGGCCGAGTGGGAGTTTTCCGGGTTCTACGCGGCGGCGGCCAGCGTTCAGGACATCGTTTCAGTGCGCGGCGCGCCGGTGCATTTGCACGGCTTCCAACTCGATCGCGCGCGCGCCGGGCATATCGGCTCGGCGATCGTCGAGAACGCGGAGATCCGGCTCTATCCGCTCGCCGCCCCGGCAGTTCACGAGGCCGACCTCACGCTGCGTGACGTTACGGCGGGGCAGGGCCAAGCCACGTTTGCCGTCCTCAACGCCGGCAATGGAAGGGTCGCCAGAACGACGGTGCAGGGCCTCGCATCGGGGCTGGTCATCTTCCAGGTCGAGCTGTTCGATCTCGACCGCGGAGAGCAGCGCCTGGTGACCATAAGTCTTCCAGCGGACACCGCGATTGAGGAGCTGGAAATCGTGGTGGATCCGTTCAACGACGTCCTTGAGAGCGACGAGGCGAACAACGATTATTTCTACGTCGTGGCGGGGCAGGACCAGAGGCTGTCGCGGCGGTAGTTGCGATGAGGTGGCGGCGGGATCCACACCTCAGTCAAAGAAGCCGCGATCCTCTTCCGCCAGGTGCGCCTTCGCAGCCTGCACATGGAAGGTGACGCCGAGCCCCGGCCGGTCCCATACATCGATGAAGCCTTGTTTGACGATCGGGTTCGGCAGGCCGTCCACAATTTCATACCACCACTCGGGCTGGCCCAGCGGATACTCGAAGGCGATGTAGTTTTGCGGCAACGTGGCGGCCATGTGGACATGCGCGGCCAGCCCGATCAGCCCGTCGAAAATCCCGTGCGGAGCGATCAGAATGCCGTGAAGATCGGCGTATTCCGCAATCCACTTCAGCTCCCCGATTCCGCCCACGTCTTCGGGATCGGGACCCAGGACGTCCACGGCGTGTTTCTCGACGAGATCGATGAAGTTCTGCCGTAGGTAGATTTGTTCTCCGGTGTGAATCGGAATGGACGTGCTCCGCGTGACTTCCTGAAAGAGTTCGGCGTTGGGGTAGGGCGTGTAGTCGCCGGTGATCAGGTCTTCGAGCCAGGTGATGTGCAGGGGTTCGAGCGCTCTCGCAAAGCGGATGGCATCTTTGACGACCCACCCCGGCCCGCAGTCCAGCGCAAGCCCGACCCCATCCCCCAGGACTTTCTTCATCGCTTCGACGCAGGCGATGACCTGGTCCAGGCCGCGTTCGGTCATCAGGCCGCGGTCGGCGTGCGGCGCTCCCGTTCGTGGCTCGTCGTACCAGCCGTCGGTCATGGCGCGCATCATCGCCGGGTTGTGAAAGCCCACGGCCTGCTTGATGAGCGTAAAACCCTCTTTCGCTTCCTTCATCTTGGCCATGTTCTCGGCGTAGTCTTGCGGCGTCTGGCCGCTCATCGGGAAACGGACGCCTCCGTTGTAGACGCGCACGCGGTCGCGGATCTTCCCGCCCAGCAGTTTGTAGACCGGTACCCCGGCCACCTGCCCGGCGATGTCCCAAAGAGCGATCTCGATCGCGCTCACCGCCGCGCCCCACGGCTTCGACGCGCCCATCCGGCGGATCTTCAGCATCACCCGCTCGACGTCGGTCGGGTCTTCGCCCAAAATGTAGTCCTTGTAGAAGAGCACCATCGGCTTCAGATACGCCTTGGTGGACTCGGCTTCCCCATACCCCGAGACGCCCTGATCCGTAACGATCCGAACCACCGGGTTCTGGCCGATGATGGCGCACCGCAGGTCCGTGATTTTGATCGATCCCTGGCCCGACCGCTTTTCAGCGCGCGGCGAACCACCCGGTTGCTGAGCGGCAAGCGACGCCGCCGCCCCCATGAGCGACCCGGCAAATCCTCTTCGCGTCCAACCAGCCATCATTCCTCCTGTGGGAAAGCGTCTCAACCCCAAAACCCGTCAGCCGCAACATACTCCTTAGCAACCGCGCTGTGCAACCCATAGGAAAGCGCCCGCAAAAAGAAAACGCCGGCGGGACCAGCCTGGTCCCGCCGGCGATCTGGGTGCTTGAGGGGACTGTCCCCCTCCGGGGAAAGGTTACAGCGTCGGCGCCACCGCCTGGCCGATCAGCGTTCCCAGTCCCGCCGGGTTGGCCGGGTCGAACCCCAGTTGCACTTCGCTCTGCGAGCCGCCCGTGCGAATCGTCGCCAGCAGCAGCCAGCGGCTCGAAAACAGCGTGTGATGGAAGCCGATCGCTTCGATGGTCGGAACCGCGCCGACGCCCGTCTCGATGGCTTTCTTGGTTTCCATCAGCACTTCGCGTTTCGGCGCCGCCTTCCAGATCTGCTCGGCCTGGATCTTGCGGTCGCTTGCTTCCGGCAGGCTGTCGATCGCCGCCAGCGCCTTGCGCAGCCAGGCTTCGTTGGTCGCGCTGATGACGTCTTTGTTGTAGACGGTGCCCAGCACGCTGACCTTGATCTTCACCGTCTGATGCGCCAGCACATCCTGGATCGCGGCCTTCAGCGCCGCGCGCACGCTGGCGTTGTCGCCGGTCCGCATCTTGTCGCGCAGCTTCGCCAACCTGTTTTTCTCCGGCGCGGCCTGCTTGTAGGCATCCTTCTTTGCGGCCGACTTGCCCGGTACGGTGATGCCCCATTTTTTGGGCCACTTCTTGAAGGCTTTCTCGATGCCGCTGTTGATGCCGCTGATGATGGCGTCGCAGGCCGGCGGAACCGCGCTGCGCGCTCCGCGCAGGCTCAGCTCGACATCGTAGTTCTTCGTCGCTTGCTCGTATTGGTTCCAGGTGTTGTCGATTTCCTGCTGCGCGGCTTCGGCCTCTTTGAGGATCTCGGCCTGCAGCGCGGTGTTGAACTGATCGGGCACCGACATCTGGCCCAGCAGATACGCGCTACCGTTTTCGACGCCGGTTCCGGCCTTCACCTGCATGTCCAGGTCGGGAACCACCAGCCGTCCGTTCAGGAACGCGCCCTGGTTGTTGATCAGCAGCACGCCGTCGGTCGACATGCCGCCGACCTGGATCAGGCCCTCGACGCGCAGGTAGGGGCTTTCGTTTTTGTCGAACGGCACCCAGACGTCGATCTGCTGCTTGCTCTCGAACACGAACGGTCCCAGGTTGCGGTCGGTGATGCCGCTCAGCTTGAAGCCCGCGCGGTCCAGGTGCAGCACGCCTTCGACCTTCAGCACGTCGCCCAGGTCGAGATGCGCCATCTCGCCGAACGTCGCCGCGTTCACCGAGTAAGAGCCGTCCATGTGCAGCCGGAAGCTCTCCGGCACGCTGCTCAGGTAGCCGTAGGTTTTCAGCTCGGCGTCGGGTTTGATCGGCACCCAGTCGGGAATCCAAGTCGTGTCCGGCTTGATCACGCCGCTCAGGTAGCAATGCTGCACGTCGTCGATCACCTGCACCGCCGCCGTCGCCGAACCCAGCGGAAAGCCGAACTCGATCATCCCCGCCGTCGCCTTTTCGGCGATCGCCAGCGAAACCGAGAAATCGCCGTTGGCGCCGCGTTCGAACGAAGGGCCGAACTGCACGCCCAGCGGATCGACCGCCTTTTCGCTATCGCCGAAGCTAACGTCCTCGATCATGTGGCCACTGACTTCGATCGGCAGGTCAGCCAGCGGAAACGTGCCGGTCACGATGCGCTTGCCCTGGAACTCGCGCGCTTCGTCCTCGATGCCGAAGGTCGTCTGCGGGCGGAATGGGATCAGCCCCTGGACCGAAAGCCCAAAGCCGAGGCCGGGATCGTCGCTGTCGGATTCCTCGCTGTCGCCCTCGGGCTGGGCGCCGTCGGCCTGTTCGCCCTGCTTTTTCGAATTGCCCGCTTCGTTAGACGAATCGTTATTGCCTGGCTGGGTGTTGCCCGAATCGTTATTGCCCGGCTGCGTGTTGCCGGCCTGCGTGCCGGAGTTCTGGCCCTCGGAACCCTGCTTGCCGCTGTCACCCGAGTCCTTGCTGTCTTTCGAATTCTTGGGCGTCGTGATCGCGCCGGCAAAGTAGAAGAACGGGTCTTGCGGATCGATGATCAACGTCGCCGAAGCACCCACGGGGACAGAAACCGTGAACGCCTTGGTGTCGTCGGGGTCGTCGGTCGCGCCGACTTCCATCTCAAAGCCCGCATCGAAGTGAAAGAACAGGTAAGAGCGCTCGTCGTTCAACGGAACGCCGAGCCGCCCGAGGTTCTTTCCGAAATCCATGCCGACTTCCGCCATCGCCGGTTGCTTGATCACTACATGGCTGTCGCCGTAGGGCGAGGGCACAAAAGCTTTGCCCACCAGCCGCGTAATCCGCTGCGTCCCCGGAGCGAACTCCAGAAACAGGCTGGAGCCGGCCAGTTTCATCTTGTGGCCGGGCGTCACCAGCCACACATCGCCGTAGACCATATAGCCGTTGCCGACGTTGACCACATTCGAGCGGTCGGCCTCGAGCACCATCGGGGACTCGTCGCCGGCGCCCGGGAAGATAGAAAGAGAAGTAGTTTCCGCGGCCTTGACCAGGCCGGAGAACACCGTCAATGCCGCCAGAGCCACCAACAGGTAGGCCCAGCGTCGAATGAGTTCCGGATAGATGACTTGCTTCATGGTTATTTCCCCTGCAATGTGCCTTTCAAAGGGGAAAGCGCCGTAGGCGAAGGGATTCCCTCACGGCGGAGAAGTTTTTTTGAGGAACGGAACGGATGGCCCCGATGGGGCTACCCCATCGAATAGCCCACGGCTTCAGCCGTGGGAATCCACCGGCGCATCGGATTTCGCCCTGGAAAGGGCGGATCGGGACCCCAGGGACGCGCCATCAAACACGCCCAAGGCCCGCACAAGCGGGGCCAACCGGCGTGGGTCGCCCGTTCCAGGGCTCACCTGTTTTGGGGGTGTACCCACGGCTGAAGCCGTGGGCTAGGAAGAGGAATCGCCCCTGACGGGGCTCAGGAAATCCCGCGCTGCTCCATGGGGCCATGGGTCCATGGGCACAAACAACCAATCGCACTCGAGCCCCGCCCCTGGGCCGTTACGGGCTACTGCGCGAAACGCACCGAGCCCACTACCTGCTCATACTGCGGCCGCAGCGCGTTATATTCGCCCTCGGGAGAGATCATCAGCACGTAAAACAGCCCCGCCGGCCGCACCGTGCAGACCAGCCACACCAGCTCACGCCCGTTGGCCACCGCCGAAGGTCCGTCCAGCAGTACGCCTTCGCCGGACTGGCCGCCGACGGCCATGGGCTTGCGCTGGCCGCGCAGAGGCTGCATTTGCGGGTTCGAGGAACGCAGGTCGGCGATCAGCGCATTCGTGGCGCTCGATAGCGATGCGCCTCCGGAATTGAAGTAGCCCACCAGGATGCCGCGGGCAATCGACGTACCGCCATTTTGCTGCCGAACGACTCCGTTGGCGGGCGTGATCGTCACCGAGCTGCCGTCCTGGGCGGGGTAGCTGCGCCACGATTGTGGATAGGCCAACGCGTAATCGCTTCCACGGAACGACGCGAAGCCGCCCGGAACCTGCGCCGCCCCCGGTCCGGACGCCGTCACTGGCCCCTTGGACGGGGCTGGACTGGTGGAAGGGGCCGAGCCCGCCGTCGTCGACGGACTCTTGACCGGGGCCGGACTCTGCGACGGCGCGCCGCCCGAACTGGCCTGACCGGAGTTGGCCTGACCCGAACCATCCTGAGCGCCCGCCTGCCCGGCCGGTTGCTGGGCCGGCTTGGTGGGGGCCTTGATCTTCTCCGCGCGCGCCTTCATCTTGGCGAACTCGGCGGTCGCTCCCTTGGTGTAGTTGGCCTTGGGGAGCTCGTTGACTTCCTCGGTCACGTAGGCCACGCGGTTGCCGGGGTTGGGGTGGTCGGAGAAGAACTGCGAAACGCCACCGCCGGCGCCGCTCTCCGATTGCAGCTTTTCGAAGAACCGCGCCATCTCGATCGGGTCGTAACCGGTGCTCGCCATGGTGCGGGCTCCAACGATGTCGGCGTCTTTTTCGGCGTCGCGCGAGTACTTGAGGAACAGCGAATTGACGCCGAGGCTGATGCCCATCTGGCCCAGCGTGCCCAGCAGGCCGCCCGAGCTGCCCAAGGCGCCGGCGGCGATCGCCAGCGGAAGCTGCACCATCTGCGCCTTCGACATCTGATGCGTCGAGTGCCGCAGCGCGACGTGGCCAATCTCGTGCGAGAGCACGCCGGCAAGCTGCGCTTCGTTGTCGGCGGCCTTGATCAGGCCGCTGTGCACGTAGATCGGTCCGCCCGGCAAGGCGAACGCGTTGATGCTATCGTCGGCGACGATCGTGAAGCTGTAAGGATAATCGGGGGCCTGCGAGTTGGCGGCGAGCCGCTTGCCGAGCTTGGCGACGTAGTTGGTGAGCTGCTGGTCGTTGACGACCGTCACTTCCTTCTCGACTTCCTTGGTCGCCTCCTTGCCCATTTCGATGTCTTGTTCTTTGCTGAAGAAGTTCAAGCCGGGCTTGATTTCGCGGGCCGCCTGCGCCAGTCCCGCAGCCATCAGCAACACCAGAGCCAGCCTGCGGGCCTTGCTTGCCGATAAGGTCACGGCATTCCTCCTTTTATGGTGTGAGACGGCCGGAAGTTTCAGGTCCGTTTCCTCTGTTGATTTTATGCGAACTCCGCCGCCACGCGCAGGCAGCTGACGCGGGCTCCGCGAGCAAGCGCCGCACAGAAGTGACGAGCCCACGCCACAGCGCGGGCCTCCGGCCGGCGGCGTCGACCTGCAGGTCGACGTTCCCCCGAGGGCTTGGCGGACGGAAAACGTAGGTCGAAGGTCAACGCAGAAATCGAGTCCGGTAGCGCAGGGCTCGAAGAGACCTGCGGCCTTTTGGCCGACGTTGGGCTTAATGGAACGGAGGGGATTGGTGAAAAGCCGCGGGTCTGGGAAAAGCGCCAGCCCTGCGCTACGGCGTCCGGCACAGCCGCTGATGGTCGCACAGAAGTGACGAGAGCCGTCCCAGGGCGTGGGCCTCTCGATCCTTAGGCCCCATCTTAGCAGCGCGGTATTCCGGCAGGCCCCTACAGGGCGAGTTCGCCGTTGAACATCATGTCCTTGAGCTTGAACTTTTGCTTGATCTCGACATTGGTCAGCTTGAAGACGAAGCGGACATCGTTGTCTTCGATCGTGATCGGGTCGGTACGCGGAAAGAAGTAATAGAGGGTGACGCTGTTCTGCTGGGCGCGGCCTTCGACTCGTTCCGGTTTCAACGGCTCTTTGCCTTTGCCGCGCTCGAGGCGGCTGCTTTCGACGAAACGGTCGGTGCCTTGCGACAACTGCGCCATCACCGCCGGGACGCCGACGACAGCGAGCACGTAATAGTCTTCCTTGCGGTCGAGGAACTGTTTGGATTCCTCGCTCAGCGCCTCGCCTTCGGCCATCGTCGAGCGGATCAAGGCCTGCTTGACGGGCATCGCGCTGGTCCATTGGATCACCATCGACACCGCCGGCCCGTTAAGCCCCGAATCGTCGAGCACGCCTCCGCCGGCGCCCGGACCGCGGCCACCGCCCTGGCCGACACCGCCGTTGCCAAGGCTGCGACTGGCGGGGTCGTCATTGGGTTGTGGGGCGATCGTGCCGTGCCCCACCGCGACATTGGTGGAGTGCGCCCACGGAGAGCTCTGCAACAGGCTGCGAATCTCCTTGTCCTTCCATTCTTCGGGCTGCTTCTTGTCCCAGAAATTGGCCGCCAGCAGCACCGCCGCGGCGCCGATCAAGGCCAGACAGAGATAGAGTGCCTTTTTCATGTTCTTATCTCGCACAGGGTCTATTGCGCTCAATGTAGCAAAACACGCCGCGGGACCGGAAGGCGAAGCCGCGGACCGTGACCCCTGCGCCAGGTCCGCTAAACTGGATGAGATCGCTCCATCACCGGGCGCGGAGCCAGGCGGCGGGCCCAGCCGCGTGGCGCCCGATCTTCACAGGGCTCATTCCCATGAACACCGTCATTCCATGAGCACCATGAAAGCGCTCGTCAAGAGCAAAGCCGAGCCGGGCCTGTGGCTCGAACAGGTTCCTGTCCCCCAACCCGGCATCAACGACGTGTTGATCCGGGTGCTCAAGACCGGCATCTGCGGCACCGATCTGCACATCTACGAATGGGACGAGTGGGCGCGGGCGACGATCCCGGTGCCGCTGGTGATCGGCCACGAGTTCGTCGGCGAGGTGGCCGCGGTAGGCTCGAACGTCAACGACTTTCATCCCGGAGAAATCGTCAGCGGCGAAGGCCACGTGGTTTGCGGCCGCTGCCGCAACTGCCTGGCCGGCCGGCGCCATCTGTGCGCGCATACCAAAGGCGTTGGCGTTAATCGCGCCGGCGCGTTCGCCGAATACGTCGTGCTGCCGATGAGCAACATCTGGCGCCACAACCCGTCGGTCGATCTCGAAACGGCGTCGATCTTCGATCCGTTCGGCAACGCCGTGCACACCGCTCTGTCGTTTCCGGTGCTGGGCGAAGACGTGCTGATTACCGGCGCCGGGCCGATCGGCATCATGGCGGCGGCGGTGGCGCGGCACGCCGGCGCGCGCTATGTGGTGATTACCGACGTCAACCCCAGCCGCCTGAAGCTGGCCGAGAAGATGGGCGTGACCCTGGCGGTCAACCCCAAGGAAACCTCGCTGGCCGCGGCGCAGCAACAGCTCGGCATGCTGGAGGGTTTCGACGTGGGGCTGGAGATGTCGGGCAACGCCGACGCTTTTCGCGACATGCTCGCCAACATGAGCCACGGCGCCAAGATCGCCATGCTGGGCATTCCGGCGCACGCCATGTCGATCGACTGGAAGCACGTCGTGTTCAACATGCTGACGATCAAAGGCATCTACGGCCGCGAGATGTACGAGACCTGGTACAAGATGACGGTAATGCTCGAATCCGGGCTCGACATCAAGCCGGTGATCACGCACCGTTTTGCGTGGAACGAGTTCGAAAAAGGCTTCGCTGCGATGAAGTCGGGCGAATCGGGCAAAGTCATCTTGGACTGGCAGTAGTGGGGCAGAAAATCCTGTCTGCCGCCGCGGAACGGCGCAAGGCGCGACCGCCGTCGCGCCGCGATCCCGAGAGAAACCCATGTTCACCACCATCAAGCCGCAAATCGATTCCCAGCTCCAGTCCATCCGCGACGCCGGCCTCTACAAGGGCGAGCGCATCCTTTCCGGCGAGCAGAGCGCTCGTGTTCAGGTGGGCGAAGGTCGGCCGGTCTTGAACCTTTGCGCCAACAACTACCTGGGCCTGGCCTCTCATCCCGAGGTGGTGCACGCCGCGCACGAAGCGCTCGACCGCTGGGGATACGGGCTGTCTTCGGTGCGCTTCATCTGCGGCACGCAGCAGATCCACAAACGGCTCGAGCAGCGCCTCAGTGAATTCCTCGGCACCGACGACACCATCCTCTACGGCTCTTGCTTCGACGCCAACGGCGGTTTGTTCGAAACGCTGCTCGAGGCCGAAGACGCAGTGATCTCCGACGAACTCAACCACGCCAGCATCATCGACGGCATCCGGCTTTCGAAGGCACAGCGCTTCCGCTATCGCAACGGCGACATGGCCGACCTCGAAGCCAAGCTCAAAGAGGCCGCCGGCGCGCGGCGGCGGCTGATCGCCACCGACGGCGTGTTTTCGATGGACGGCTACATCGCGCGGCTGCCCGAGATCTGCGACCTCGCCGAACGCCACCAGGCGATGGTGATGGTCGACGACTCGCACGCCGTCGGGTTCATGGGGAAGAACGGGCGCGGCACGCACGAGCACCACAGCGTGTTGGGCCGCGTCGATATTCTTACCGGGACGCTCGGCAAGGCTCTGGGTGGCGCCAGCGGCGGCTACACCAGCGGCCGGCGCGAGATCGTCGAGCTGCTGCGGCAACGCTCGCGGCCCTACCTGTTCTCCAATAGCGTGGCGCCGCCGATCGTGGGCGCCTCGTTGCAGGTGCTCGAGCTGCTCACGCGCAGCCCCGAGCTGCGCGACCGGCTGCGCGTCAACACAAAATTCTTCCGCGAGCGGATGGCGGCGCTGGGGTTCCAGATTCTGCCCGGCGAGCATCCCATCGTCCCGGTGATGCTGGGCGACGCGGTGTTGGCGGGACAGATGGCCGAGCGCCTGCTCGCCAAGGGCGTTTACGTGATCGCCTTTTCGTATCCGGTGGTGCCGCAGGGCAAAGCCCGCATCCGCGTGCAGGTCTCCGCCGCGCACAGCCGCGCGGATCTGGAATTCGCCATCGAGCAGTTCGCGGCGGTGAAAGAGGAACTGGGCGTCTAGGCGGATGTTTTCGTCCGTCGGGCACTCAGAGCCGCGGGCGTGATGCCGCGCTGAGACGCCGGCCAGGCTGCAAAGGTCGTGGCACGCGCTCGCTCTGCCCGCCGGCCGCTGAGGGCAAGCTCACGCTTACGGCTCTGAGTGGTGGTTCGGGGCTTCGGCGGTTTCCACTTTTTAGTTCTTTACCAGGTCGGGGAATTCCTTTTTCAGCTTCTTCAGTTTGGGCAGCGCGTTGATCACGATGTAAGGGTGGTTGGGGTGGCGCTCGACAAAGTCCTGGTGATATTCCTCGGCCGGATAGAACTTATCGAGCTGGGTTAGCTCGGTGACCACCGGCTCGTTGAAAGCCTTGGCGGCGTTGAGCTGCTGGATGTAGGCTTCGGCGATCTTTTTCTGCTCGGGGGTGGACCAGAAGATCGCCGAGCGGTATTGGCGTCCGGTGTCGGGGCCCTGGCGGTTGAGCTGCGTCGGGTCGTGGGCGACGCTGAAGAACACTTTCAGCAGTTGGCCGTAGGAAATCTTGGCCGGATCGTAAACGACTTCGATCGACTCGGCGTGACCGGTGCGGCCGCTGCTGACGATGTCGTAGTGGGCGGTGCGGCTGTCGCCGCCGGCATAGCCGGAGGTGACTTTTTCGACGCCGATCAAATGCTCGAAGACGGCCTCGGTGCACCAGAAGCAGCCCCCGGCGAGCACGGCGGTCTCCTGCCCGGGCGCGGCGGCGGGCTTGGCGTCCACTACCGGATCGGGGATCGCCGCCATTACCCCGGCGGTGGGTAGCGACAGGAATACGAGTGCCGCCAGGCTGGCGAACAGCGAGGCGACGAGGATTCTTCCGCGCATGAGCGAACTCCCTTTTCGAACATCATTCTGCCAGAGACCAGTTCTCGTGGCATTGGCATCTTCCGTGGCACAGGCAATCTTGCCTGTGTCTTGAATGCCCGGGCAGTCGCCGCGTACTCCACCCCTCAGAGGGGGCGGGGCAGTTCAGACCACCCAGGCAAGTACAACCAACTCAAGCAGTCACAGACAGGATTGCCTGTGCCACGAGGATTGTCCATTCCACAGGTCTACTTTTACCTTCGTTTCACGGCGTCATTTGGTTACGGACGCGGCGGCTCGCGCCTCGGGGCTGGGCGCTGTGCTCGTGAGGTGAAAGACCGTCGTGGCGTTCTCGTAAAACACAAGGTGTTGGTGCTCGGCCGGAATCGCCCGCTTCACGAACCGCAAGTAGTGCTGCATTGGGGCCAGCGGCCAGTCCGAGCCGTAGAGAAACTTCTTGGGGTTGCCGACCCAGTCGAACGCTTCGCGGATGCGCCCGGCGGCGCGCTCCAGGCTCTCTTCGTTGGCGGGGTCTTCGAAGTAGGCGGCGTCGCCGACCAGAAAGCCCGACAGGTCGGCATAGACGTTGCTGTTCTTGTAAAGCACCTCGGCGGCGTCCATGGTCCAGGGGTTGCCCAGATGCGCGATGACGAAAGTGACGCCGCGGTGGTCGACGGCGAGGTCATCGATCGGCAGCGGCTGCGCGAAGCGTACCTTGGCGTTGGGCGAGTAGGTGTCGCCGGTGTGGAAGACGACCGGGCAGGCGTATTTCTCGGCCAAGGCGTAGAGCGGTTGGTAGACCTGGGCGCCGGGCGGCAGCGGATAGTAGCCCAGGTAGATCTTGAGGCCGATCATGCGGCCGGAGGCAAGCAGCGCTTCGATGTGGCCGAGCGCCTCGGCGTCGAGGCGTTCGGGATTGATGCCGCCGACGAAGTGCAGCCCGGCCAGCGGCGCGGCTTTTTCGACGAGGCCCAGAGGGTTCGCGGCCGTGCGCGATAGCTCAGCGCCGTCGCTTTCAAAACCCAGCCAGATCGCCTGCTCGACGTGGCTCGCGGCCATCTCGGCGGCGAGGCCCTGCGCGGAGAAGTCGACGCGGCTGATGGTCTCGGCCTGATGGCGCAGCACCGGGTCTTCGAAATTCGCGTGGACGTGCACGTCGATCACGGGCTGCGCCGCTTCGGGGGCAGGTGTCTGGCAGCCGGTGGTGAACAAGGAGTTGGCGAGGGCAGGGGCGGCGGCCAGACCGGCGGCTCGCTTGAGGAAATCGCGCCGGGCGATGGGGGAGCGCGCGGATCTCGAGGCGGCGGGTAGCTCAGCCGGTGGCAGGACGGCCTCCCCGGGCGCGGCGGTTGGAGGTGGGTTCGCGGGGGGCGCCAGCGGATGGTTTTGTTGAAAACAGGGGGGTTAATTGGGTTCGTTTTGTCATTTTTTTATTTTGCCGCGGCGGTGGGTTTGGCGGTTTTTTGCGGCTTGCGGGGCCGTGAGGGTTTGCGGGCGGCTTGTGCAAACGGCCTTCTGGAGTTGTGCGGAAGAGAGCGTCTCATGGTGTTCAAGAATCCGTAGTTTTCTTCAGGGTACACCATGGGTCCAAGGCTCTACGGAGAGTGCCCTATGGCTGGTTCTGGGTCGTGTCTATATGCTGGACGCAAACGGTGGCCGCGCTAGCCGGTGCGTTGTTCCTGCTGGAAGTTGAAGGCTTTGCGAATTGATGCGGCGCGGGTTCGCAATTGGGCGGTTGATTCGGTCCGGTTTGAGTGACGGCGTAGGCGAATGAAGGACTCCTGGATTCTTGGCTTGTTGGGCTCGATTGCTCTTTGCTTCATGCTGGGCATGGTTTGGCAGCAACGCAAGTGGGTGGTTGCGGGGGCTAACGACTTCATTCCGCTCTCCTGCGGGCCGCGGTTGCTGGAGCGCGGCGAGTTGTACGACTACCAGGCGCTCGGGCGGGAGCAGGTCCGCTATACGGGGATGTTTTCGGAAACACACGGCTATATCCGCCTGCCGTTTCATGCCGTGTTGCTCTGGCCGATCAGCCGGCTGCCCTATCGGAGCGCCTATTGGATCTGGCAGGCTTTGTCGGTGGCCTCGTTTGTGGGGTTCATTCTGTTGTGGCGGCCGCCCGAGCTGGCCAAGACGTTTTTGTGGGCTTCCCTGTCGATGCCGGCCTTTGTGAGCATGATGCGCGGGCAGGCTCTGTGCTTCGTGCTGCTGCTGGTGGCGGTGAGCGCGTGTTTGGCGCGGCGGGAGCGCTGGTTTGCCGCCGGAATGGTCTTCAGCCTGTGCGCGGTGAAGTTCCGCCTATTTCTGTTGCTGCCGGTGTTGCTGCTGGCGCAGCGGCGCTGGGGGTTCGTGAAAGGGCTGCTGAGCGGAGGGACGGCGCTGGCGCCGATATCGTCCGCCGCGGCGGGTTGGGCCTGGCCGCTGGAGTTTCTGGCGTCGGCGAACAACCCGCTGTTTTCCCCGAATGTGGGGCAGATGCCGAACCTGCACGGCTTGCTGGCGGGCCTGCCTTTCGATCGCGCTTTCGAGGTGGGTATCGGGGCGCTGCTGGCCTGGGGAATGTGGGTGGTGGCGCGGCGCTCGAGTTTCGTGTACGCGCTGGCGTATGCGCTCGTCGGCGGGCTATTGATGAGCCACCATGCGTCCATGTTGGATATGGCGATCCTGCTGCCGGCCTGTCTGGTGCTGAGCGAGGAATCGCAGAGGCGCGGGGTTCGCGTGGCGGCGGTGCTGTTGCTGCTGCCGCCGCTTCATGTCGCCGTGGAGATCGGGCGGCCGGCTTCGGGCGTGGTGGTGCTGCTGATGCTGGCGCTGGCGGGGCTGGTGGTGCTGGAAGCGCGGGCGCGCGAGCGGACGGTGGAACAACCGCTGCGGGGACTCGACGGCGGAAGGGTGGCGGTGCCGGCGCCGTAGAGGAGACGGCGACCCGGTGACCGTCCCCCCCTGGGCTCCTCTACCCTGTGGCGGGTTGGGGTATTTGGGCGGGCTCGTCGACGGTCTCCAGACCTTTCCAGGCTTCCCAGGCCATTCCGTAGACGAATAGCAGGATGACTCCGGTCATCAGAGCGGAGTAGGGGTAGGCGATGGCGATCAGGAAATGGGCCGGGGGGGTGAGCAGGAAAATCGCGACCCCTTTCAGCCAGCGGCGCTCGGAAGCAGGCCAGCACGGTCAGGCAGGCCGGCAGCAGCACGGCGCTATCGAGCAGATAGGCATGATGGCTCAGCAGCAGGCCTCCGGCCAGGCTGCAGGCGAAGGCGTACTCAAACGAGGCGCGGCGGGCCGCTACCCAGGCGGCCAGAATGACCGTCATCGAGAGCAATGCTTCCAGCGGCAGGCTGAACGGCAGCTCCGAGAGGGCCCCGTGCAGATTCGGCATCGCCGAGACTCCGGGTGAAAACGCGGGGTTGGTGGCGGAGGCCAGGAAGGCCAGCGGCCACGACCAGCCCGCGGCGGCGAACGAAATCACGGCCAACAGGGCGCCCCCGGCGAGGAAGCCGCCGGCGAAGCTCCAGTAGCGCCGGCCGACGATTAGCACCGGCGTCAGCAGGAACAGGTGGAACTTGATCGCGCACAGGCTGAAGACGAGTCCGGCGAGCTTGGGTTTTCCCGACTGGTGCAGCCGCAGAGTCACGGCCAGAAAAAGCAGCACGAAGGGGATGTCCTGCCCCTTGAGCCAGGCGTGCAGCAGCGGAATCGACAAGGTTGCAAACAGCAGCCGGACGGGCCACGCCGGGGGCCGCCAGAGCACCAGAAAGCCGATGGCGGCAGCCAGCGAGAGCGCCTGCCAGACGTAGTAGGCGTCGATGTAGGGCAGCCGGGTGAGCGGCCACAACAGTGCGGCATGAAACGGCAGCCGGATGTAGCCGTGCTCGCGCGACCACATGCCGGTCTTCTCGCGCGAGATCTGCTGCAGCTCGGCGTTGTCGTAGAGATCGCCCGAGTGGACCAGCCAGGCGCCGGAGTAGAGCGGGATGAAGTCGTTGACCCCACGGAAGGCGCGGTCGCGCTGTTGCAGGACGATGGCGGCGAGAAAGGCCAGCCCCAGCAGGGAGAGGATGCCGAGGACGACCGAATCCTTCAGGAGAAAGCCGGAGCTTTTCACAGAAGGCGATCTTATCACCGGGTTTTGCGGGGATAGTCGGGGAAAGGGTTTAGAACCCCCGAGACGGCTGGTCGTAGAAGACTGGGGAAAATAGCTTAGGGGGCAACCTAGGTTCGACCCCACCGCGCAACTCCAGGGGTTGCCCCCTATTCAAAGCCAACCCGAACCACATTTGCCGCGACGCCATCGGCCTCAAGTGTCAGATCCACCACGCCTTTGCCGCTGAGAGCCGAACTCAGCGGCACATTGGCCTGATCCAGGCCGGCAAAGTCGCGGTTGGCCGCGAACGCGACACCCGGCACAGCTTCGCCATCGATCTGCACCGTCACCTCGCCCGCGTGGCGGAAGCCGGAACCATAGAGCTGCAGGAAATATTGTGCGCTGTCGTCGGAGAGATCGATCAGCGCCGGCTGATAGGCCCCGGCCGCGCCTTGGAACGCGTTCATAAAGGTCTGTTCGCCCTCGATGCCGACCCGCAGGACCTGCGCCGCCGGCACGCCCTCGCCATCGGCATTCGCCGTAAAGATACTGGGCGCGACGGCGGCTACGTGGACCATTCCGGTCGCCAGTACTCCCTGGTCCGAAAATGCCTTCAGCAAGGCCGGACCTTCGGCCGCTTCCTCCGGCATGAGGTAGTTCAATTGGCCATCCGAGGAGAAGAACAGCCCCAGCAGGTGGTCGTCGCCGGCGCTATCGGTGAGTGCGAGCGATACGCCGCCTAACTCGGTGGGCAGGGGCAGGCTCTCGGCGGCGGCCAACGGCGCGCCGACAGCGCCAAAACCGCTGGCGATGGAGTCGGGCGCCAGCGGTCCGGGCACAAAGCTGGCCGCGGGCACCGCGGTGAGATAGTCCGATCCAAAGACCGCTTGCGTGGCCGTGACCGTCGCTTGTTCGAACTGGCCGAGCGTGCCGAGCCATTCCGTGAGAGCCAGGTTGAGGGCTTCTCCGGGTGGCTGTGGGCGCAATGCGCCGAACTGCTCGCCGGAAGTGCGGGCCGCCTGCGCCGCTGCCCGCAGAGCGGCTGCGGCATCCGCGGCTCCCCGCAACGCGGATGCCGCCACCTGCTCGGCCAACGCGTCGATGCTCTCGCCGATGCCCGCAAAGGCCGTCTCGGCGATGCCGCTCTGCGGCGCGTGGTCGAACCCGCTGGCCGCGATGCTCAAGTTGGCTGCCTGGCGAGTCAAGGCGTCCTCGAAGTCGACTCCGCCAGCCGGCGTGGGGAGCGGGAACTGGGCCAGCACGTTCGCGAACTCGTTGAGCGCCTCGGCGGTTCCATCCCAGAAGGTGGTGAACTCGGGGGAGGCGCCAGTCAGCTCGAACACGATCGGAAATCCGCCAGGGAGCTTTCCGCCGGTTCCCATAGCGTATTCTGCGTCGAGGATTCCCCCTTGCAGCGTGCCGCTGAGGGTGACCTGGATGTTGGGGTAGCCGGCCACAGTGCCCTGGCCGGCGGCCTCGACGGCGCCGTTGGCAGAGACGCTGCCGGAGACCTCGACGAACGACCCGTCGCCGCTGACGCGGATGGTCTGGCCGGCATCCTGATCGCGGCCCACGCCGGCCGAGAGCCGCCCTCCGCGGATCACGTGCACATTCAGCGTGTCGGGCAGCGGACCGCCGGCGGCGGTGATGAACTGCAGGTGGTCGCCGCCAGAGGTGACGCGGAAGGTCGCGCCATAGCCCAGGTCCATGGAAGGCGGCAATTCCGGAAAGCGCGGAGTACCCGGCATGCCCGTATAGATCAGCGAGATCAGACGGGGCACCACATCCTCGGGCATGCAACGGGCGGGCACCGTGGTGCCGCCGGGCGCGGCGCGAAAGAAGTTGGCGCCATCGCTAATATGCAGCGCGAGATCGGCCGGATCCTCCCCGGTGCCTTCGCCCCTCGTGCCGTCGATCTTGTTCAAATCCGAACCGCAGTAGAGCTGAAAGACGTGCCCCGCGACGATCGGCACCGGATCCGTGGTCCCCGGATCGGGGGCGGTGATCGAGGCGGTCCCGAGCACGTCGTCGCCCGATTCGTCGGCCGTGTGGCTTGGTTCGCCCAGCTCGGTGTCTACGTCCACCAGGCGGATCTTGAACCAGGCCCCGTCGGCCGGATCGTAGCGGGCCCGGCAGCCCACGACGGCAGCAACCGACTTCGACTCGTCGGCTACGATAACCACCGGGGAAGGCAGGATGCGCACGTCGAACACGCTGTTCTCATCGCAGGCGCGGGCCTGCTCCACGAGCAGCGGCGCAAGCAGGAGCACTCCCGTGGCGAGCGTCACAAGCGGGCAGGAAAGCGGCATTCGGATTGCCGCGCAACGGGTCCAGGAGCTATTGGCCAACTTCATCGACCAAGACCCTAGCAAATTTCGTCCGCGCTTCGTGGCGGGCTGCCGTTGAGACCACAGGTCTGCTCCCGGCCTCGGGTGTTGCTGCGCGGCCAAGGCCCGTTATACTGGCCCCATGCCGCAACCCGCCGCTCGTTACCCGCGCGGCCGCCTGTTGTGTGGGGCGGCTCCTTTCGCTCTGGCAGCCGTTTTCGCCGCGCTTGCGCCGGCATGGGCCGCGGAGAACTGGCCGCAGTGGCGCGGCCCTTCGAGTCAGGGCCTCTCGTCGGAATCCAACCTGCCCACTCACTGGAGCGCCACGGAAAACATCGCCTGGAAAGCCCCGATTGCGGGATTGGGCGCCTCCTCGCCGATCGTCTGGGGCGATCGCATCTACGTCACCTCGCAACTGGGCGATGGGCCGGTGGCCTCCGGCGATTCTCACCCGCTGCTGGCCCGCGATGACCGGGCGCTGGCCGTGCGCGAACACGCCATCGGAGGAGAACGCGCCGCGCCGCGGGGCCCCAGCGGCGTCTTCCTGGTCGTCGAGGCCTTCCGCCGCTCTGACGGCGCGCGTCTTTGGGAATACCGCACCGAGGCGACCGGTCCGCTGCCGGCCAACCACGAAAAGCACAACCTCGCCACGCCCACCCCGGTCACCGACGGCGAACGCATCTACGCCTGGTTCGGCAACGGTCAGGTTATCGCCCTCGATACCGCCGGCAAGCCGCTGTGGACGCGCCACCTGGGCCTGGAGTACGGCTCGTTCCTGAACCTGTGGGGGCACGGCAGCTCGCCGGTGCTCTACAAAGACCTGCTGATTCTGCTGGTCGATCACCGCCCCACCGCTTACCTGCTGGCGCTCGACAAGCAAACCGGAAAGCAGCGCTGGAAAGCCGATCGCGGCAGCGAACGGGTCTCGCACAGCACGCCGCTGGTGGTTCCCGCGCCTGAAGGCGACGAAATGATCGTCAACTCGAGCGAGCGCATCGACGCCTACGACCCAGCCAACGGCGAGCTGCTGTGGTACGCCGGCAGCGAGCGCCAGACGCCGATTCCGTCGCCGGTGTTCCACGACGGCCTGATCTATATGAGCCGCGGCTATCGCAACAGCGACTACCTGGCGATCCGCCCCGGAGGCCGCGGCGACGTCACCGAGACCCGCATCGAGTGGCGCGCTCCCGGCGCGGCTTCTTACGTCCCTTCGATTCTGCACTACCAGGGCCTGCTCTACATGACCAACGAGATCGGCGTGGTGACCTGCGCCGCGGCCGAAAGCGGCGAGCGCGTCTGGCGCCAGCGCCTGGGCGGGGTTTTCTTCGCGTCGCCCGTGGCGGGAGACGGCAAAGTATATATGGTGAGCGAGACCGGCGAGACCTTTGTCCTTGAAGCGGGCCGCGAGCCTCATGTTGTGGCCAAGAACGACCTGGGTGAGCGGCTGATTGCTTCGCCGGCTATCTCGGGCGGCCGGCTGCTGCTTCGCAGCGACCGCACTTTGTTTTCGATTGGGGAGTAGGCGATCGGTAAAGGATGGAGGTTGGAGAGTCGGGGTGTTTGGGCAGGCTGGAAGCCTGGGTTACCGGGGCTGCGGGTTCGCGCTGCTTTGGGCAGGCTGGAAGCCTGGTTACCGGGGCTGTGGGTTCGCACTGTTTTGGGCAGGCTGGAAGCCTGGTTACCGGGGCTGTGGGTTCGCACTGTTTTGGGCAGGCTGGAAGCCTGCCCCACTGACAGGCGCTGTCGCCTGTCGCCGCAGCGAAGCGGAGGCCCGCCCGGTTCTGCACCTTGATTTTCGGCATGCTCGCCCTACGTCGCGACGAATCGCGACGCGGCAAACCGGGAGGTTCACGCCACCGGTGGCGCGGCGGCTTCGGTGCGGTTTGCCGGGGCTTGTGTGTGGTTTGCCGGGGGCCTTCGGTGGGGTGGTTTGAGGGCGCCGCGACGCGTAAGTTGCGGCAACTCAACATGCTATAATGCCGCCTTGAAACGGCTTCCTAGCGGCAGGGGCGCTCGGGCTCGCAGATGACCAAAGAAGTCGAGATTGTGGTGCCAAGCCATGCCCGCTGGCTGCGGATGATCCGCACCGTTGTTCAGGAATTCGTGGCCGAGATGGGCTGCGACCCCAAGGAGCGCCACGACATCGCCTTGGCGGTGGGTGAGGCCGTCAGCAACGTGATCAAGCACTCCTACAAGGGGGATCCCGACAACAAGCTGGCGCTGCTCTGCCGCGACCGCGACGACAGTTTCGAGGTCGAGATCCGCGACCGCGGCGTGGCTTACGATCCGGCAGCCAAGCCGACGCGGCCCCCCGAGGAGATTCGGGTGGGAGGACGCGGCGTCTACCTGATGCGCGCCCTGATGGACGAGGTCGAATACCAACGGGAAGGGGACGTCAACTGCGTGCGCATGAAGAAGTTGTTGAAGACGCACGCTTGAGGCGTTGGAGATCATGGAAATCAACGTAAAACGCGACGGCCCCTCTTCGGTGGTTTATGTGAGCGGGGATGTGGATCTCTACTCGTCGCCGCAGTTGCGCGAGACCGTGCTCGACCTGTTTCAGAACCGCGGCCAGGAGAAGGTCATCGTGAACCTTTCGGCGGTGGAATACATCGATAGCTCGGGGATCGCCAGCCTGGTGGAAGGTTTGCAGGAGGCGCGCAAGCGCAAGGGGCGTTTCGTGCTGACCGGGCTCAACGAGGGTCCGCGGCACGTTTTGGAGCTGACGCGGCTGCTCAATGTGTTCGAAATCGCCAAGTCGGAGGAAGAGGCCACGGCTTGATCGGAGCCGTGGGCTGGCGGGCGTGGCCGTGGCTGAGCGCTCTGCTGCGGCGATTTCTGCGGAGAGAGCATGAGCAGCGGCGGTTGTACGCAGATGGGCGCAGATAGACCGTTCGCTTTCCGCCGGCGTTGGGCCGTTTTCCGCCGCGCCTTGTTCCCCTGCCTGGTTCACGAATTGCCTCTATGATCCTCGAAGCCGTCGGCCGCACCACCCTGGGATGGGTCGAGTACGTCGGGGCGCTTGCCGTTCAGTTCTGGAAAAGCGTCTGGCTGATTCGCAAGGCCAACCCGTTCGCGAGCAACCGCGCGCGCTGGAACAGCACGGTCAAGCAGATGCTGATCGTCGGCGTGCAGGGGCTGCCGGTAGTGACCTTGATCGCGGCCTGCACCGGGCTGGTGATGGCGCTGCAGGGCGGCGCCGAGCTGCGCAAGTTCGGGGCGTTGTCGCTGACGATCAATCTGGTCGGGGTGAGCATGACGCGCGAGTTGGGGCCGCTGATGGCCGCCATCGTCGTCATCGGGCGCTCGGGCTCGTCGTTTTCAGCCGAGATCGGCACCATGGTGGTGACCGAGGAGGTCGACGCGCTGCGCTCGATGGCGCTGTCGCCGCTGGAGTTTTTGCTCGTCCCCAAGTATCTGGCGATGCTGGTGATGATGCCGTGCCTGACGATCGCCGCGGATTTCGCGGGGGTCGTGGCGGGCGGCATATTCACCTACTACACGCTGGACATGAGCCTGGCGCTTTACCTGCGGGCGACGCTGGAGATCCTGTTCCTGCGCGACATCGTGACGGGGCTGATCAAGAGCATCGCCTTCGGCACGATCATCGTCCACGTGGGCTGCTTTGAAGGCTTCCACGTGGCGGGCGGGCCCGAAGGCGTCGGCGCGGCGACCACCTCGGCGGTCGTTAAATCCATTTTCCTGGTGATTCTCGCCGACCTGCTGTTCACGGCATTCTTCTACTTCTTCTGGACATGAGCGATTCGCCGCAGACGACAACCAGCAGCCGCTCGCGGCCGGACCGCTCCGAACCGCTGATCTCGGTGCAGGATGTGGTGGTGCGCTACGGCTCGCACACGATCCTCGACCACCTGCATCTGGACATCTACCCCGGTGAGACGATGGTGATCCTGGGCGGCAGCGGCTCGGGCAAGAGCACCCTGCTGCGGCAGATGGAGGCGCTCGAAAAGCCGACCTCGGGGCGGGTGATCATCAAGGGCGTCGACGTCACCGGCTGCAGCGAGCAGCAGCTCACCGACGTGCGCCGCATTATGGGCGTCTCGTTCCAGAGCGCGGCGATGTTCAACTCGATGACGCTGGCCGAAAACGTGGCGCTGCCGCTGCGCGAGCACACCAAACTGGCCGAGTCGACGATCCAGCTCATCACGCGCATGAAGCTCGAGCAGGTGGGGCTGGCGAAGGCCGAGGACCTCTACCCGTCGCAGCTTTCCGGCGGCATGCGTAAACGGGCCTCGGTGGCGCGCGCGATGGCGATGGACCCCGAGATCCTCTACTTCGACGAGCCCTCGGCGGGGCTGGACCCGATTATCGCGGCGGGCATCGACGAGTTGATCCTGCACCTCAAGGACGCCTTCAAGATGACGATCGTGATCGTCACCCACGAGCTGGCGAGTGCGTTTCTGATCGCCGACCGGCTGTGCTTTCTGCACATGGGCAAGATGATCGCGGTGGGCACGCGCGACGAGATCCGCAACAGCGACCATCCGCGCATCCGGCAGTTTCTCGACCGCAAGGCCGATCACATGATGGGCGACGAGCAGACGTTTCTCGAGCGACTCACGCGCAAGTGAGCCGGCGGCTGAGGGTAGAATGCGAACAGCGTCCAGTTAGGGAACAGAGCCCGCAAGGCGAGTTGGGCCGGCAAGGCGAAAAGGGCAAGAGACAGGCAGGATTGCCTGTGCCGCGCGGGCTGAGGGGAATTTATGAGCACCGAGGCGAAAGTCGGCGGTTTCGTGATCCTGTCGATCTTCCTGTTTATCTACACGTTCATTTCGGTGGCCAATGTCCAACTGCGCGGCGAGCGGCACGTTTATAAGACGTATTTCAGCTTCGCGGGCGGTCTGGAGGCGGGCAACATCGTGCGCTTCGCCGGGATCAAGGCGGGCGTGATCAAAGCGGTGAAGCCCTGGGAGGAAGACCCCACGCGAATCGAAGTCACCATGGAAGTCGACGACGACGTGCCGGTGAACAGCGACTCGGTGGCGCAGTTGGCGTCGTTGAGCGCGCTGGGCCAGAACTACCTGGAGATCTCGGCGGGAAGCAAGGACGCCACGCGCATCGAGGACGGCGGGACGGTGCGTTCGGTCGAGACGGTGACGATCAACGACATTACCAAGAAGCTGGCCGACGTGGCCGACACGGCCAACATGGTGATGACCAACTTCAACGGCGAGTTCGCCAAAATGTCGGGCGACATCCAGAAGGTGCTCGAAAACGTTCAGGACCTCACCGGCGAGACCAACCAGAAGAACGTTGAGGAGCTGCTGGCCAACTCCAACGGCATGGTGGCCGACTTGCGGCCGAAGTTCGAGCACATCACCGAGCAGCTCAACCAGACGCTGGCGAAAGTGGATAAGCTGACCGACGATTTCCGGCAGGTGGCGGCGCGCGCCGACACGATGGTCGCCAGCGCCAACAAGACCGTCGACGAGACGCGCGAGCCGATCAAGCGCGACCTGGCGGAGCTCGAGCGCACGCTGAAAGAAGCGCGCACGATGCTCGAGAACATCCAGGCGCTGGTGGCGGTCAACCAGGAAGACATCGGCCAGACGATTCAGAATTTCCGGGTGGCCTCGGATAACGTGGAGCAGTTGACCGACGAGCTGCGGCAGCGGCCGTGGAGTTTGATTCGCGTGAAGCCGAAGCCGGAACGCGAAGTGCCGGTGGCGGTGGGGCGCTGAGGACCGCGGCCGGCGGCATGCGACCGCGCAAAACAGAGCCGCGGGCGTAAGCCGACGTGCCAAAGCGAATCGGGAGCTGGGGCAATACAACGGAACAGTTTTCGGTGATGGCTAGGGCTGCTCGATGGGGACAGTCACCGCGCTTCGCGTCTCGATTGTTCAGCGGTTTTACCGGATTCGCAAGGCGCGAAACACGGTGACTGTCCCCCTCCGGCCCCCTGCGGCAAGGGGGTGGTCTGGAATGGACTCAGCATGGGCGTCTGAGGCGCGGCCTTCGGTGCCGCCTCGACCCGCCGGCTCACGCCTGCGGCTCTGTGGTTTGGGTCCCTTGTCTAGGACCATGCCCCCGAACACCATCGCTCCGGGCCGCCCATCGCCGATGGACAGCGACTCGTTCCACGCCCGCTCGGGCCGGTGGCTCCAAAGCTTAGTCCTTGTCGCTCTATCATTGTTTTGTCCCACCGCCGCCCTCAGCCAGATGCCGTCTCCGATGGGATGTGTCTCCTCTCTTGAATTCCCAATCTATAAGGAGCTGGCCCGCCAGGCACACATCGCAGGAACGGCTTCGGTTCGCTTGCAGGTCGAGCCCGACGGCCGGTCATCCAAGCTGCAAGTCGCAGGTTCCCATCCCCTTCTCGAACGGGAGCTCCGCAGGGTCTTCGAAAAGGCTCGTTTCCTGGAGTCGTGCGCGGGAAGGGATCTATCGTTTGAGGTCACCTTCTCTCTGGAAGGGGAGCCGCGCCGTCAAAGCGGTCTCGTAACGCGCTTTGATTACCCCAATCGTTTCATATTGACTGCCGCTCCTCCTGTTCCGTCCACGCAGATCAACTGAGACGGCACGGCGAGGCCCTGCTTCTTCCACGCGCCGTATGGGAACGTTCACCATACCGGCCCGCGCGAAGTCATCCATGGGCCCGCGCCGGTGGCTTTTTGCGGGAGGCTCGATGTGGAGATCGATGAGATTTGCCGGCGGTGTGTGTGTTCGCTCTACAGCGGCTAGCTTGGCGGCGAGGCGTGCTCACGCGGCGTCCGGAAACAAAAAGAGTCGCGGTTCGGTCTCCCCCCAGATACCAGAACCGCGACCCTTTTTTTGCTGCAAAACTAAGAGAAACAAATGGATCTGATAGATCCAAGCTAACCCGGAAATTGCGTTTCTGGAAATAGGTCAATGGTTGGAAAATTTCCTGGTACCAAAGGACTATGGTAGTCCCTGGGGTGCAGCCTACGGACCTGGCCCGGAGCCCGCCGCCAACGGCCCATCGGCGAGTCCAGCCGTGTGATCGACGGGCGCGCGGACTCTCACCGCCCGTGCCGTCGCCGGGAGCCGCAAGCAAGACGGACCCAGCTCGGCGAGCCGGCGTCATTTCCGGGGAACAAGCCCGACGCCGATCCGTATAGAATTCCAAGGTGGCACGAGCCCTTCCCGCGTCCCGCCTGCCCGGAGCTACCCGATGAACTACCTGATTCGCGACATTCGCTACGCCATGCGGTCGTTGCTGCGCGACAAGGCGTTTGCGGTGACGGTCGTGCTGACGTTGGCGGTCTGCATCGCCGCCAACTCGGCCACGTTTGCCATCGTCAACTCCGTTCTGTTGCGGCCTCTGCCGGTTCCCGACGCGGACCGCATTCTGCTGATGGCCAACCGCTACCCGGGCGCCGGGGCCGGCGATTCGACGCAAAGCGGATCGGGCGACTACTACGACCGGCTGGAGGCGGTTAGCGCGTTCGAGGAACAGGCCATGTTCCAGTCCAGCGGCAGGACGGTCGAGATCGACGGTGCGCCCCAGCGCATCGAGACCATGTCCGCCACGCCCTCGCTGTTTCGGCTGCTCCAGATTCCTCCCGTCGTGGGTCGGGCTTTCACCGACGAAGAAGGCGAAATCGGCGCGGATCAGAAAGTGATTCTCAGCTATGGACTCTGGCAGCAGCTCTACGCGGGCGACCCGGCGGCTTTGGGGCGGGAGCTGCGGCTGAGCGGACGCCCCTACACCATCGTGGGGGTGATGCCGCCGGGATTTGTGTTCGTCGATCCCGACGTTCGGTTGTGGACGCCGCTGGCGTTCACGGCCGAGCAGAAGCAGGCCCACCACAGCAACAACTGGGTGAGCATCGGGCGGCTCAAACCGGGCGCGACGATCGCTCAGGTTCAGACCCAGGTCGACGCGGTCAACGCCGCCAACATGGAGCGTTTTCCCGAGTTGAAGGAGGCGCTGATCAACGCCGGCTTCCATACGGAGGTCCTGGAGCTGAAGCAGATGCTGGTGGGCAAGGTGGGGCCGACGCTCTATCTGCTGTGGGGCGGGGCGCTGTTTGTATTACTCATCGGTGCGCTCAATATCGCCAACCTCGCGCTGGTCCGGCTGACGCTGCGCCGCCGTGAGCTGGCCACGCGGCTGGCGCTGGGAGCGGGGCGCGGCCAGATCACGCGGCAGTTCGTGGTCGAAAACCTGCTGGCGACGCTGGCCGGCGGCGTGCTGGGAGTCGCATTGGCAGCCGGACTATTGCGCGGCCTGGCGACATTTGGCCTGGAGAGGCTGCCGCGCGCCGGCGAGATTCATATCGACGCCGCCGTCGTGCTGTTTGCCCTCGGGCTGGCCGCGGTTGTCGGCGTTCTGATTGGGTGCGCGCCGTTGCTGCAGTCGTTTCGGATGAACCTCAGCAACGTGCTGCGCCAGGACGAGCGCAGCGGCGCCGGCGGCCGGCGGGCCAGCCGGATCCGCCAAGCGCTGGTGTCGTCCCAGGTGGCCGTTGCCTTCGTGCTGCTGGTCGGCGCCGGACTGCTGCTGGTGAGTTTCCGGCAGCTTCTGCGGGTGAACCCCGGATTCAGCACGGAAGGTGTGCTGACGGCGTCGACGACGGCGCCGGAGTCCCGCTATCCAGAAAGCAGCGACGTGCGGACGCTGATGATTCGTTCGCTGCAGGCCATTCGTCAGATCCCCGGGGTTGCGGCGGCGGGAGCCACCACCTCTATCCCCTTCAGCAGCAATCATAGCGACAGTGTGATTTTCGCCGAGGGCTACCAGATGAAGCCCGGCGAGTCGGTGATCTCGCCGCGCCAGATCATCATCACACCCGGATATTTCCAAGCCATGGGAATAGATCTCGTCCGGGGGCGCTATTTCGACGACCGCGACAACGACCAGTCGATGCTCACGGTGATCGTCGACGAACGGCTGGCCCGCAAGTTCTGGCCCGGCCAGGATCCGATCGGCAAGCGCATGTATCAACCCGAGAGCGCGAAGAATCTGTTCCAAACCAATGAAAACACACGCTGGAAGACGGTGGTGGGCGTGGTGCGTTCGGTGCGGCTCGACGATTTGGTGGGCAGCGGCAGCCCGTTCGGCGCTTACTATTTTCCGCACGCTCAGGAGTCCTGGCGGAACTTCAGTTTCGCCGTGAAGACCACAGCGGGGCGCGGCGAAAGCGTGGGCAGGGCGGTGCGTTCGGAGATGGCGCGGGTGGCGCCCGATCTGGCGCTGTTCGACATGCGAACGATGTCGGAGCGGGCCGATCTGTCGCTCGCCTCGCGGCGCACGGCGCTGTTTCTTGCCGTGGGGTTCGGCGCGGTGGCCTTGTTGCTGTCGGCCCTCGGCATTTACGGGATTCTGGCTTATCAGGTGACGCAGCGGCGGCGGGAGATCGGGATCCGGGTAGCGCTAGGGAGCACGGGCGCGGGTGTGGTCCGGCTGGTGCTGCGCGAAGGACTGCTGCTGGCCGCGGCCGGGCTCGGGGTCGGGTTGGCCGGCACGGTGGCGCTCCGCAAGGTTGTCGAGAACGAGATCTACGGGATTGGGGCGCTCGATCCGCTGGTGATCGGCGGCGTGATGTTGCTGCTGACCGGCGTGGTGCTGGCGGCATCGTGGTTTCCGGCCCGGCGGGCGGTGCTTGTCGAGCCGATGCGGGTGCTTAACCAGCAGTGACGGCTGGCACGCGACCAGGCCCAATTCAGGAGTTTGTATTGCCCCGGCTCTCGACTCGCTTCGGCCCGCCGGCTTACGCCTGCGGCTCTGTTTGGCTTGCCGCCGTTCTCTTTGGTCTCCGTGCCTGAAAGCGCTGCTAGGCTGGGTTGCTTCCGTCTTCGGTGCGCTTGGTGAGATAGATCACAAGGCAAATAGGGGGAAACCCTCAACCACCGTGGGGTGAAGCATCCATTTCATGGCGGCGCCGGCCACAAGAACCTGAGCGGTGAGTATTTCTACTACCCATTGTTTCCTGACGGCCGCCGGCGCCGGAGTGTCCCGGCCGGACTGATCGTTACAGTTGCGCCAAATGAGGCAGCTAAATCACCACATCTCCGGTGCTTACGCCGGTACATTTGAGGGGTTCGGTGCAGTCGCTGAGCGATATATATCACGTTCACGCGACGTATTATTGGGTTCTTTCCGGCACGTCGCGACGAAATCATTGCGGCGTGAAGAAAATATGCCGCTTCGATGGTTCCTTCGATTGAAAAATGTGTAGACAAATAAATGTCATTGCAGTACCATAGCCCACGCAGGGGAGTCTTCGTCACTCGGACAATTGGCAGCATCTCTCACGAGGTATTCCGCCTTTCCCCCACAGGCAGTACTGGATGTCATTTTTTCGCTTCCTCGCTTTGTTTGCGGCCTTCGCCGCGATTTCCGCCTACGGTCAAGACGCGTTTCCCTGGGATGACGGCGGCAACGGTCAGCTCAATGGGGCTTACCATTTCCGCGAAGTCGTCTACGTAACCGGCGACGCATCCGGCGCTTTGAGCCGCGCGATCTCGCTTTACGGCACGATCGAATTCGACGGCAACGGCGCCTACAGCCTGAGCGGATCGGTGGTGGATTCGTCGGCGACTCCGCTGGCGGCGCAACCCTACACGACGACGGGCACCTATATCATTTCGGCCGGTGGACACGGCTATCTGAGCAGCCCAGTGTCCGACGGCGATTCGGTATTTGGCGTGGTGGCCAATGGGATTTTCGTGGGCAGCAGCACCGAAGGCGCCTTCAGCGACCTATTCGTCGCGGCGCCGGCCGGCTCGGCCGAACCCACCGCGGCGGCGTTCGACGGCTCCTACTGGGTGGCGCACGTCGACATTCCCGACCACGACGTGATGCTGGCGCGCAGCTCGCTGTTTGCCCTGCAGGCGGACGGTGCAGGCAGCGCCAGCGCTCCCGACGGAGTGACCGGATTCATCTCGGGCGGCGGCGAGTCGGCGGTGACGCAGACCATCGGCGCGGCGCCCTACACGTTGGCGAACGGGGTCGGCACGCTGTCGTTTCCGGCCGGCATGCCGGGGCCGCAGACGTTGATCGCGGGCGACAAGACCTTCTACATTTCGCCGGACGGTAATTTCGTTTTCGGCGGCGCCGCCGACGGCTGGGATCTGCTGCTGGGGATCCGCACCGAGCCCGGGGCCGCGGCTTCGTTCGGCGGACGGTATTTGCAGGTCGGCATCGATCACGACTCGACGCAGGCGCCCGACGGGCCGGTGGTTCTCGACACCTACTATGGAGCGCTGACCGCCGCGAACGGGCGCATCACCGGCCATCAGCGGGTGCGCTTCGCCACCGACAGCGGCGCGTTCGACTTCACCTATCGCGACGACTACGCGGTCGCCGAGGACGGCAGCTACCAGCCGGCGTCGTCGTTTGACCGCTTCGTGGTGGGCGTGGACGGCTTTGCGCGGCTGGGCTCGCTGCAGGGGCCCTATCTGGGAATCAATATCGCGTTGAAGGCCGACGAGGCCAGCGGCAGCGGCGTGTTTCTGAACCCGGCCGGGGTGGTGAACGCGGGCAGCTTCGCGCCGTTCACCAACGCCATCTCTCCCGGCGAGATGATCACGCTGTTTGGGAACAATCTGGCCGGCACGACCGAGTCGGCGGCGGCGACTCCATTGCCGACCTCGGTGGCGGGAGTCGAGGTCCACGTCAACGATCAACTGGCGCCGGTGGTGAGTGTGAGCGGCACGCAGGTGTCGGCGATCGTGCCCTACGGCATCCAAGGGCCGGTGGCGCGCTTTCAGGTCTCCAACAACGGCACGCTTTCCAACGTGGCCACCGAGTTCGTGAACCTGACCTCGCCGGGCGCCTTCACGATTCCGACCGACGGATTGAGCGGGATCGCCGCGCGGCACGCCGACTTTTCGCCGGTCGATGCGGCGCACCCGGCGCAGCCGGGCGAAACGATCTCGCTTTACGTCGCCGGCCTGGGAGAAGTCGAGCCGGCCGTCGACGATGGGGCGGCCGCGCCGTCGTCGCCGTTGAGCGAAGTGCTCAGCCTGATCGAAGTGCGGATCGACGCGCAGCCGGCGGTGATCACGTTTGCCGGGCTGGCCCCCGGTTTCGCGGGCCTCTATCAGCTCAATGTCGAAGTGCCGGCCGGAGCCGGCGCGGGAGACGTTGGACTGTCGATCGCCGGCCCCGACAGCGTCACCGCGCAAGCTTCGCTGGCCGTCGGGCCGGCAGCGGCGGCGCTCAGCCCCGAGGCGGACCCCGAACCCGGAGCCGCACCGCGCGTGCGGCCGCTGCGCAGCGCAAGGCCGGCGTCCTCCGGCGTGCAACAGCCGCGCCTGCCGGTTTTCGAGTGGGATCGACCCTAACCAGGCGCCATTGTCCCGGCGCCGGCAACCGGCAACCCTTTCCGGCCAACGCCGCGCGCGGAGCGGGGAAGTTGGCAAACGACATCCGCATTCGAACGTCCCCCAAGAGCGCCGAGAGAAGCCCGGGCTAGCGGCAAGTTCGAAGCAGTTCACATGGAGTACGCAACGATGAAGAAACCAAAACCAGCGAGCCTCCTCGCTGGCTTGACGATCGCGATTCTATTGCTGGCATTTGGCCCCACTCTGGCGGCCCAGAGCACGCCGCCACTCAGCAGCCGCGCGGTCGCGCCCGATTCGCGCATCGACGTGGCGGTCGGCGTATCGCCCAATCTCGGCGGTGTAACGCAGTCGGTTTCGGCCGTGGTGACCATCACGAACCAGAACCCCAGCAGCACACAACAACTTCAGGCGGGCGACACCTTTGTGGTGACGTTCGACATCGGCGACGGCAGCATTGCTTCGTTCCCGACGGGCGTGCTGGTGACTTCGGCGACGCTGAGCGGTTCTTCGTTTTCGATTGGGCCGGGAACGGGCAATTCCGTCGTAGTGACCTACCAGGGGCCGGCGGCCGTGTTCGGGCCGCTGGATTCGATCGCTTTCATGCTCGAAGTGCAGGCGCCGTCGACGCCCCGTTCCAACACGGTGAGCCTGACGGCCCCGGCGGGCTTTCGCTTTTCCAACGACGGTCCAGCATCGGCGACCTGGACTTCGGTTGAGTTTGCGACCACCGGCGGCGCCACCGGACCGATCGGGCCGAGTGGGCCGATTGGTCCCAGCGGACCTGCCGGTCCGAAGGGAGTCGCGGGTCCGGCGGGCACTACGGGACCGGCTGGGGCCGGAGCCACGGGACCCGCCGGGCCTACTGGATCGCCCGGTCCTGCGGGCGCAACCGGACCGGCCGGGGCTGGAGCCACCGGACCCGCCGGACCGACTGGACCTTCCGGGTTACCCGGGGCCGCCGGGGCCGCCGGAGCCACCGGTCCTTCCGGGCCCTCGGGGCCGGCGGGAAGCGGAGTAACGACGTTCGGCTATGTCTACGAACTCGCGACGATCGCCGACGCAACCGTCGTTGGCGGCGCCGATATGCCGTTTTCCAACAATGGACCGCTGTCGGGAGTGACCCATACGGCAGGAACCACGACGGTCACCGTCCCGACCGCGGGGACCTATTTGATCTCGTATTCGATCAACATCACGGCTGGAGTTGGGTCCGCGTTGGCCGTGGCGGTCAACGGAACTGTGGACTCCTCGACGAACAAGACATCGCTGATGGCTGTCGGGCCCAACATTGGGCAAGCCATGCTGACGCTCGCCGCCGGCGACGTCATCACGCTGCGGAACAACAGCGCCGTTCCCTTCACCGCGGACCTGGCGCCTGGTGTTGGCGGGCAATTCACGGTCATGCTGATGGACTAGCCGCCGCAGTTTCGCTTTTCGGGTCTTCGAGACCCTCGGCGGACAGGCCCGCGGGCAATGGCACAGGCAATCGCGCTTGTGTGATTGACGCGGGCCTTGTCTTTTTGGCCGGACGGGTGGGGTGCAGGGATAAGAGTGTCTGTCGTGGGTAGAGACAGGCGCTCTCGCCGGTCGCCGCCGTCAGGCGGCCCTTGGCGGTGTACCGATCCAGGCCGGCGCCTGTTCTGCGACAGCCTACGCCGTGGGGCAGTCCTGCTGCCGCGCTTTTTGTGCCGTGTCAAGGGTGCATCCCGAGTCAAAATGCAAGGCCAGGAGGGCCTCGGCTTCGCCGCGGCCGACGGGCGGGAGCGCCTGTCTCTGGCTTCAGCAGGCCAAACTCGGGTCCGCTTGTGCCACCGGGGCCTGCGGTTGTTCGCGATTGCGCCTATAATCGGCTACCATGCGTTTTTCCGTTCTTCCCCTGCTTTTGATCGCTACGGCGGCCTTCGCCGGCGAACCCCGCATCCACCGCAACCTGGCCTATGCCGGCGTCCAGGAAACCAGCCGGATGCTCGATGTCTACAACTCCACCGACAGCAAGAACGCGCCGGTGGCGGTGTGGATTCACGGCGGCGGCTGGCAGGCCGGGGATAAGTCCGACATCGCGGCCAAGCCCTGGGCCTTCGTCGACCGCGGCTTCGTGTTCGTTTCGATCAACTACCGCTTCATCCCCGAGGTGAGCATGAAGCAGATCGCACAGGACGTGGCCAAGGCGGTCGGCTGGACCCACGATCACGCCAAGACCTACGGCGGCGACCCGAACACGATGTTCATCCTGGGTCATTCGGCCGGGGCGAGCCTGACGGCTCTGGTATGCACCGACGAGAGTTATCTCAAGGCCGAGGGCGTGCCGCTTGCGGCGATCAAGGGCTGCGTGCCGGTCGATGGGGACTCCTACGACGTGCCGATGCAGATTGGCACCGTCGAGCAGCATCGCAAGGAAAGCTTCGAGTTGAAGTTCGGGGACGCCGCCAGCCAGAAGGAGCTCTCGGCGGTGACCCACGTTGCGCGCGGCAAGAACATCCCGCCGTTTCTGCTCCTCCACGTGGCCGATCCCAAAGGCGCGGCCATGCAGCGCGGCAAGAACGGCTCGCCGTGCTGCCCGGAAACCGATATCCAGGCGGAGCACTTCGAGAAGGTGCTGCAGGCAGCCGGGATCCCGGTGACGGTCTACGCGGCCGCCGGCAAGACGCACACGACGCTGGACGCCGGGCTGGGCCTGCCGGGCGACAAGCCGACGCAGGTGCTGTTCGATTTTCTGGCCGGTATTCTGAAGCGCTAGGCGCGGGCCTCCGACCGGCCGCGCCGGCGTCTGGGGTTTGTTCCTTCTGAAGGTAGAGACAGGCGCTCCCGCCTGTCGGCCGCAGCGAAGCGAAGGCCCTCTGGGTCTTGCCTTTTGACTCGGGACAAAAGCTTGGCGCGGCACTCCGGCGCGGCAGCACGGGCCCACGGGCGCACGCGTTGCGGATTCGGCGCTAAGGTCGGGCTGTATCGGTACAACGCTAAAGGCCGCCAGACGGCGGCGACAGGCGAGAGCGCCTGTCTCTACACTCGCCTGCTCCCCCGCCAGAAAACCTTCCAAGGTCTCAAGAGCTGAACGTAACCTGCGTTACGTTTGATCCCCCTGCCCTGTGTCATTCTGTACATCAAATCATCCCCCCGGGGGGCCTGCCTCCCTTTTCTTTTCGGGAGCGGTCCTTTTGGCGGCGGCGCTGGGTACTGGGAAGCTCGACGTTCCCCCCCTTGCTGGGTGAGCACAGGAGGCAAACGAAGGTCCATGAAGCGATTCCTGGCTGCGGGTTTTCTCGTGGGATTGGCGCTGTGGTGTGTGGGCGGGGCTCGTGCTCAACCGATTCCGGCGACCGGCCCTCTGGTGGTGGTGGAGGATTCCGCCAACGGCGTGGTGGCGACGCCGGGGGATATGGTGCGCCTGGCCGTGACCGTGAGCGAGCCCGGCGGCGGCTCGCTTTCCGGCGCCGGCGTATTGTTTGTCGCCCCACAGTCGGGCGCGGCGGGGATGTTCCCGGGCGCTAGCGGCGCCGACAAAACCTTCCTGCGGGTCACCACCGGGAGCGGCGGCCGGGCCGAGGCGAATTTCGTGGTGGGGAGCACGCCGGGGGCGTTCGCGATCGACGCCGTCGTCGAGGGGACCAGCTCGCTGGCGAGTTTCGCGCTCAGCGTCGTCGACGAAATGCCCACGACGGCGCTGTCACCCGCGGCGGCCCGCACCCAGGTTGCGGCCGACATCCTGCACGGCGTCGCCGAGGACGAGAACCTGCGGCTGCACGGGCCGTTCCTGGCGCCGGCGGGCACCGAGATTCTGCCGGCGGGCGAAGCTCCCGAACCGCTGCAAGCCTTCCCGATCCGAGCCGAAACGCTGTCGTGGCTATTCTGGGTCGACGACAACCCGCGCGCCCGCTTCGCTCACCCGACGCGTTTTGTGTTGCTTGATGCCGGCGACGACAGCGGCGCGGCGGCGCGCCAGGCCTGGGTCCATCCGCAGTTGTGGTGGCCCGAAGTCATCCTGCCCGGCAGCCGGGCGCGGTTTCCGCTGGTCTCGCCCTACGCCTCGCACAGCGGCGTCGACCAGGATGCTCCCATCGTCGCGCGGCTCGAGCCGGGGTTTGTCAACGCCCCCGCCGACGCCTGCGCCATCATCGTCTACGGACCGCATCTGAAGGGCGCCAAGGCCGACACCGAGCGTTTCCGCAAATATCTCACCGACAACGACCTGGTTCCTTCCGACAACATCTTCCTGAACATGCGGAACTCGCGGGATCAGCTCGACCCCAACGGCAGCAACGCCACAGTGACCCGGGCCAACCTCCAGGAGTTGATCACCGCCGCGTCGAAGAAGAATTGCAAGAAGCTCTACCTGCTGGTCTCGACGCACGGTTCGCCGCCGGGGACCTACGGTGGCGGCGGCTTCGGGGTGGCCTCGAGCGAAGTCACCGACCCGACCCACATCAGCTACGGCGAGTTCATGGAGATGCTCAAGCCGTTCCAGGGCATCCAGATCTGCGCCATTCTCGACGCCTGCTATTCCGGGCAGATCGCGCTGTGGTTCCAAGGACGCGGCTTCAGCGGCTCCGTGGCCGCCGCGGCCGATTTCGACAGCCCATCCTACGATCGGCCGACCGGCGGAGTGTTCACCACGGCGTTCATCGATGCGCTGGAAGACTCCGACGCCGATATCGACGGCGACGGCATGGTCTCGTTTCAGGAAGCGGTGGAGCACCTGCGCGCGACTTCGACCGACTCAGCGTTGCAGCGCCCCGACCCACTCAGTTCGCCGATCGACCCGAGCGGCGTGCGGCGCATGGCCGCGCACGACGAATACCGCCCTGCCCCAGGAAGAGACCGTCTGGTGATTCGCCGCCCGCTGGCCGTCAGCAAGAGCGCAGCGTTCACCTTTACGGTGGAAATCGTCGACAGCTCGATCGCCCAACTCAATTCGCCGGGAGCCAAGACGATGAGCCCGGGACAAAACGTCGAGATCCCTACCTACACCGCGAAGACCTGCGGCGTCACCGAATACATCGTGCGCGGCACCGACACCTCGACCGGGCAGACCTACATCGGCCGCGGCCGGCTGCAAGTCGGCGACTTCACGCTCGACAAGATGGTGATCACGCTGCAACTGGGCGAAGAGCTCCCCAGCGGTCAGATCACCGTCTCGCGGCTTACCGGAGACCTGATCCACGATGCGGAGGACGCCCGCTTCACGATCAAATCGCGGGATGAAAGCGTGGCGGTGCCCGGCATCCTGGTGCCGGTTTCGCTGTCGAAAGACCAGGCCAGCCTGACACTGAACGTGTTCGCGCGCGGCGTGGGGCGCACGACGTTCGAGATCAAGAACGAAACCACCGGCGCGGTGAAAACATTCGAGGTCGTGGTGCTGGCGCCGCCCGGTTCCGAACCGCCGCAAACCTCAATGTGTCCGGCCGAAGGCTCCGCCAACGTCGCGCTGGCGTTGAACCCCCAGGAAGGCAATCCGGCTCACGATCCGTTTCTTTTTCCCGATGGCAAGCACAACGGCTCCATCGAATGGAGCGCGGTTGGCGGGCAGTTCACTCTGTCGTCGAACCTCGTGCAACTGGCGCCGATCCTGGCGGGCAACGGAACGTTCAACATCGACGACTGCACCTTCGAAGGGCACGGGAATACGACCGGCGCGGTGGCCGGCGTGTCGAACGTCGAGGCGGTCTATAGCGACGGCAGAATCGTGGGCCCCGATTTCGACCGCATCGAGTTCGACTACGTAATCGGCACCAACCAGGAGTTTCCTGGCGGGCTGCCGGGCGTCTACATGGGCAGCGGCCAAGTCACGATTGCGCCGCCGCCGCTGGACCAGAACACGATCCTGCTGCCGCCCGGCGGCCGCATTCACTATCCCGGCGGCGACGGCGTGGTGATCGTCAACGTTGCGCCTAACGCGCCGTGGAACGCGCAGAGCCTCGACTCCTGGGTGCAATTGGAAGGCCCGACTCAGGGCATGGGTCCCGGCTTTATTCAATACACCGCCGAGGAAAACCCCGCCGGGCAGCAACGCAGCGGCTCGATCGAGGTGAATGAGCAGACCTTCCTGCTCGACCAGGACGGCCGCGACAGCACGCGCCCGCTTGTCAACGGCGTCGTCAACGGCCCAACATTCGTCCCCGGCGCCGGCAACAACGTGTTTCTCTCGGTGGTGGGGCAGAATCTGTCGGAGACCACGCGCGTGTGGGGCGTCGACGATTTCAGCGCGACGCCGTTGAAGGCGCGCAAAACGCAGCAGGCGGTGTTTCTGCCGGTGAGCCTCGATGGGCTGAGCGCGACAATCAACGGCCGCTCGGCTTACGTCGAATTCATCTCGCCGGGGCAGGCCAACATCCTTGCCGAAGACGACACGGCCGAGGGTGACGTGCAGGTGCGCGTTTCCACGGCCGCGGGCTCGAGCGATCCGGCGACGGTGTACCGCTCGCCGCTGCTGCCCGACTTTTTCCGCTTCAATCCCGAAGGCGGGCGCTACCCGGCGGCGGTGCATCCCGACGGAACGCTGGTGGGCCGCGACGGTCTGTTCCAAACCTTCGCCACGCGCCCTGCCGCGCCGGGCGACATCATCCTGCTCTACGGCAGCGGCTGGGGCCCGACCGATCCGCCGACGCCGGTGAATCGTCTGGTGACGCAGGCGGCGCCGCTGGCCTCGACGCCGGTCGTGCTGATCGGCGGGCGCAGCGCTGAGGTGAAGTTTGCGGGCCTGGTGGGCTCGGGGCTTGTGCAACTCAACGTGGTGGTGCCCGAATTGGAGCCCGGCGACCGGCCCCTGGAAGGCTTCATCGACGGGTTGCCGATTCAATACCGCGAGCTGTTTTTGACGATTGGCGAATGAAGCGGGCGGGGGCCGGGCTATGCTGCCTGTGACCGGAGTTTTGGACCGCGACGTGGAACAGACAATCTTGACTGTCTTGTGTAGAGACAGGCGTTCTCGCCTGTCGCCGCCGTCAGGCGGCCCATCGCCTGTGTACCCATCCAGGCCGATGCCGAATCTACGGCGCATGCAGGACCAGCCGGGGGCCTCCGCTTCGCTTCGACCGACAGGCGAGAGCGCCTGTCTCTACCTTTCGAAGGGCCAACCTCGTGGCACAGGCAATCCTGCCTGTCAGCCCGAAACGGCAGCACTTTCCGGCGGCGGCCCGACATAGCGCGCCCTCGGCCGGATCACCTCCGCCGAACCATACTGCTCGATGGCGTGCGCGATCCAACCGACCGTTCGTCCCAGCGCGAACAGCACCAGCGGTGCATGATCGGGCAGCCGGTAGGCGCGCGCCACCGCCACGAGTCCAAAATCGAGATTCGGCCGGGTCTGTAACAGCTCGGCGCCCGCCGCCGCAAGTTGCCGCGCCAGCCGCCACTGTTTGCTATTGCCCGACGCCTCGGCCATCTCGAGCAACAACACCGCGCGTGGATCGCCGCGCGGATAAAGCGGATGGCCGAAGCCGGGCAGCCGCTCGCCGCGGCGCAGCCGGTTGGCGATCGCGACCGCGCAACGCCGCGGGGTGCCGGCCTCGTCGAACAGCGCGGCCAGGCGCTCGGTTTCTCCGCCGTGGCGATGCCCCTTCAACGTCGCCAGCGCGGCGGATACGACGTCGTAGGGCGAGGCGCCGGCGGACGCCGCGCAGCGCGCGACAAAGGCCGAGGCGTTCAGCTCGTGGTCGGCGCAGAGCACCAAGGCGGTGCGAATCACCTCGCCCACGGCAGGCTTTTGCGGCGCCCAGGCGGCCTGCAGCATCTGATGAACGGGTACCCGGGCTTCCCGCCCCGCGGCCAAGGTCGCCAGCAGCGCGACGATGCGCGCTCCGGTCAGCCGCACGCCCACGGGCCGTAGATCGTATGCCGCCAGGTCGGCCGCGCCCGCTAGCGGCAACGCCGTTTGCAGCAACGCCAGCGGACCGCCCTTGGCGATGTTTTGCAGCCGTGTCCGTTGCCGCGCGGCCAACACTTGCGGCTGTCCGAACAGGCGGCTGTGTTCGCCCGGCACCGCTTCCCACAACAACGCCGCCGCCTCTTCCAGGGTTTGCTCGCGCGCCAGCTTCACGGCGTCGCGGCCGCGATAGTAGACCTTGCCTTCGTGAATGCAGGTGATCCCCGACTCGAGCACCGGGCTGCCCCAGTGCAGTCCGCGGGCGGCGGCCTTGGCGGGGTCTCGCCGCGTCTCCTTGCGTTCGCGCAGGCGCTCGATGTCGTCGCGATCGTAACGGCGCTCGCGCGACTGGCCGGGCACGAGCTCGGAATGCAACTGCCCGCGGCTGGCATAGGCGTAGAGAGTGGCGCGCGTCACGCCCAGCGCCTCGGCGGCCTGCTGGGCGGTCAGGTAGCGCTGTTCTGTTCTTCGCGGCAGTCTCATAGGTTGATTCTACAATCAATATTGACAATGTGTGGAATTTCCCGGGACCATGAAAACATGACGACGCAAGGTTTGGAAGACATCGTGGTTGCCTCGACGCGGCTCAGCCAGGTGGATGGCGAAGCGGGAAAACTCACCCTCGCCGGCTACGCGGTGGAGGATCTGGCGCCGCATGCAAGTTTCGAGGAAGTCGCCCATTTGTTTCTGCACGGCCGCCTGCCGGACTCGTCGGAGCAGGCCGAATTCAGTGCCGAGCTGGCGCGGCGGCGCGCCCTGCCGCCGGCGGCCCTCGCCGTTTTGGAGCAGGCGGCCGCCGCCGGGGCTCAGCCGATCGACGCGTTGCGGATGGCCGCGCCGTTGCTGAGCCTGCAACAGGCCGAGCTGAACCAGGCCGAGCTGAAACAGGCACAGAATCCGCGCGAGGACGCCATCACGGCGATCGCCTGTTTCCCCACGCTGGTGGGGACGTATTGGCGGCTGCGTAACGGCGAGGCGCCGGCCGCGGTGCGCTCCGATCTCGGCCATGCTGCCTATTACCTCTACCAACTGTCGGGCGCCGAGCCTTCCCCCGAGCAGGCCCGAGCGCTGGAAACCTATCTCAACACGGTCTGCGACCACGGCCTGAATGCATCGACGTTCGCCGCCCGCGTGATCGTCTCCACGCAGAGCGATGTGATCTCGGCGATCGGCGGCGCCGTGGGCGCGCTCAAGGGGCCGCTGCACGGCGGCGCGCCGGGCCCGGCGCTCGACATGGTGTTCGAAATCGCCGCGCCCGAGCGCGCCGAAGCGATCATCCGCGCCCGGCTGGAGCGTGGCGAGCGGCTGATGGGGTTTGGCCACCGCGTCTACCGCGTGCGCGATCCCCGCGCCGATGTTCTGGCGCGGGCGGCCGAGGGATTCTTCGCGAGCGATGGCGACCGCAAACTCTACGAGCTTGCGCGGGCGGTCGAAGCCACGGCCCTGCGGCTGCTGCGCGAGCACAAGCCGGGCCGGCGGATCGATACCAATGTCGAGTTCTACACGGCGCTGCTGCTGCACGGGCTGGGGCTGCCCAGCGAACTGTTCACGGCGACCTTCGCGGTCGGGCGCGTGTTGGGCTGGTCGGCGCATTGCCTGGAGCAGCTTCGCGAGGGCAGGCTGATGCGACCGCAGTCGCGATATGTGGGTCCGATAGGGTTGCGCTACGAACGGGCGACGGTTCCGGCTGGGCGTTGACAGCGCGTCGCCGGAAGGGGCAGGGAAGACCCGACCCACATTGGGCGCGGCCACGTCCGACACGAGGGGGTACGCGCCAAACCAAATCAAACCGAGCCGCAGAATGCCCTTTCGTCTTGTGTTGGACCGGGCTGCGCTGCTTGTGCTAACAAGGAATAGACTACTGGCCCGGCAAGTTTGGATCCCTGAGTGGCGCTCGGAGGTGGGCCCAGCGGCCTGCGGGCTTCCGCCCGCGGCTCTGTTTACGGGGGCCGTGGGTTTCGTGTTGGAAGGGCCCGCAGCGCAGTGGATGGTCCGCAGAGCACAGACTGGACTTGTCTGTGCCCCCTAAATCCCCATGCAACCAGGACAGCCGAGCCGCACTGCGTTTGGAGCCGCGCGTCACCGCGCCGCGCATCAGATCTTGGAGCGCGGCTCCATTTTTCGCGATCCGTTGGCGCTGCCGATTCTGGGTGTCGATGCCGAAACGGTGGTGAGCGAGGCGGGGGACGACCCCTGGCGCCGCCGGCTGCGTCTGTTCATCGCGGTGCGCACACGGTTTGCTGAGGATACGCTGGCCGCCGCGGTCGAGCGCGGCGTTCGCCAACTGGTGGTGCTCGGCGCGGGGCTCGATACCTATGCCTATCGCAACGGCGGCCCTGCCGGGTCTGCCGGCAACGCGGAACGACGCGCTGAACGCGATGGCGGGGCGGGCGAGCTGCGCATCTTCGAGGTGGACCATCCGGCGACACAGGCCTGGAAACGCCAGCGGTTGGCGGACGCGGCGATTGCGATACCCGCCAACCTGACTTACGCGCCGGTGGACTTCGAGCGCGAAACCCTGGCCGGCGGGCTGGCGGCGGCCGGCTTCGATTCGTCGCAGGGCAGCTTCTTCACCTGGCTGGGCGTCGTCCCCTACCTGAGCGAGCCAGCGGTGTTTGCGACTCTGAGCTACATCGCCACGCGACCCGGCGGCGCGCAGGTGGTATTCGACTACGGCAATCCACCCGACGCGCAGCCCGACCCGGACGGGCACGGCCGCGCGTTCCAGGCGCTGGCCGAGCGCGTTGCCGCCGCGGGAGAGCCCTTGCGCAGCGCGTTCGAAACCGCCGCGTTGTGCGAGCGGTTGAAGGCGCTCGGCTTCGGCGAGTTGGAGGACCTCGGCCCCCGGCAAATCGCGGCGCGCTATTTTCCCGACCGGCCCTCGCGCCGCAAGCCATCCGACCACGGCGGCCATGTGCTGCACGCGGCCACGGGGTAGCAGGGCAAGCAGGAAAGACCCCACCTGCAAGGCAATGGTATCGGGAGGCCGTCGTACGCTTTCGTGACGCGCACGGTGGGATAGGGCTCGTCGGATTGTAGGGAGCGGGGCCAGCCAGCTTGTGGTTTCCGGCGGCGCGGCGCGTGTCGCGGCGCCCGACCGGGCTGGACTGGCCCCTGCGGTTGCACAGTCGGGAACGCGCGTTCCCTACATGATGCCGATCGGCGGGCCGGGCTCGCCCGGTTCGTTGCGGAACACGACTACCGGCTGGATTTCGCCGGCCTGCCAGGTGAACGAATAGACCGTGTCCGCCGGATAGAGCGTGTCGTTGACCTTCAATCCGACTACGTGGGTCTCGGGCTGCAACGTCTCCGACACGGTGTACATTCCCGGCGTCAGGCCGCAAAAACGCACTTCGCCGTTTTCGGTATCGGTGGCCATCGAGTTGGTGGCGCCCAGCTCGTCCGTCAGATTCATCACCCAACCCGCGGCCGGATGAAAATCGCCGTTCTCGTCGGGAAATTCCTTGATCACCGTCAGGCAGAAGGTCGGGTCGACGGCTTTGACCTTGAAGTTGTCGGTCTTGGACTTCGACGGCACGAAGCCGTGGAAGCAGCCGTTGCCGCAATCGTTGTCGACCAGACTCGCGTCTCCGGCGAAGTCGCCGACCGGTGTCGCCCAGACTTTGTAAACGCCGCCGTTGTTGGGCGTGGTCAGGAAGTCGACGGGGCAGCTCGCATCGGCGAGGCCGATGGTGATCGCGGAATGATCCTGATCGAAACCGGTGGGGTGGCTGCCCGAGTGGGCCGTGATGATACCGCCGGTGACGGTGAAGCGGCGATTGGAAACCGCGTCGGTGCTCAACAGTTGGTCGCCGCTGGGGTCGGTCACCTGAAAGTAGTAGTCGCCGTCGGGTAGGCCCGCCGCTTTGGCAGGCGCGTTGGGCCCGGGGCCTCCGTCGAGGTAAACGGCGCACTTCGAGGTGAATTGGTTGCCGTTGACCACACTGCCGGAAATGTCGGTTGTGAAAATCGCGCCCGACACGCCCTTGGCATGGGCCGGCGCGGACAGGGCGCCCGAGATCAGCAGCGCGAAGGCAACGAGGAAACTTCGATTCATGAATACTCCTGTGGGTGGTTGATTTGCAGCCTGGAGGAAGGGGCTTGGCACGGGGCGCGTACGTGGGGCCGCGGGGTCAGGTGCAATGACTCCGATTCTAGGCGGTGGCACGTGTCCCTCAGAAGTAGGCATTTGTCCTAGTTCGCTCTAGGGCATTCCGGGCCATAGAACCAAGGCGTATGTATCCGGCGGGGGATTCCGGAAAGGATATAGGCCGGGCTGTTGGGCTCCGGCCGCGGGGGTTCCGATTTGGATACAGCGGCGAGTCATTTTGGGGCGGAAGGCAGCGGCAGCCGGCGCCAGCCCGCGAGTCACAACCCTGATTCGGACGGCGCTGGGCCGCGAGGCGCTATGTGGCCAAAAACTTGCTGGTACTCTGGCGGACGCGGTCCGAACTGGTGGATCCGTTCGTTCTGGGGGGGCCCGTGTTTCCTAGTCCTAGCGCCGTTCGTATTCTTCCTCCTATCGCGATTGGGTTCGCAATGGTGGCGCTGGCGGGACTCAGCTTGCAAGCCGCGGGTCCACCCCCTCCCAAGTCCGCCGAACTGCTGCTTGCCAGCGAGGCGGTGTTTCCGCCGCGCGCCGATCTGGCGCTTGACTGGTCGACTTGCGCCGGCCATTTGCAGGAACGCCAAGAGCCGCATAGGCGCGAAGCGGCGCTGGGGTTTGGCCCAGTTCGGAGCGGGGTGAGCCATGTGGCGCGGGCCTCCGGCCGGCTGCGTCAGCCTTGGGGCCGACGTTCCTTTCTGCGTCCGTGGACCGGAACAATCGAGTCTGAATGAAGAGACAGGCCGACCTCCAGGTCGGCCCTGCCGGCCAGAGGACCGCGCCACAGTGGCGAACCAGCGAGCGGAAAAGGGGCAAACCGCCCTGGGCTAGATTCCAACGCCGCTGCGCGGCTGCAACGGTGGGGGCAGAGGTGCAGGCCGCTTCAGCGGCCTCTCGCGGCACTATGGACCGGGCCCCAACGTCGCGACGAATCGCAACGCGGCAAACCTGGAGGTTCACGCCACGGGTGGCGGGCCCGGCTTCTTTGGTTTGGCTTGGGGCTCGGGTGATCGGGGTGGCTCGCGTTGCTGGGGGTGGTGCGATGCTGGGCCCGGGGGGCGTGGTCTTGCGCGCTGCTCAGATATCCACTTCGTTGCCGCGGCCGTGACGGCGCGCCGCCTCCAACACCAACTGGGCGGCGACAGCATCTTGAACCGCCACTCCCACCGATTTGTAGAGTGTGATCTCGTCGCGTGCGGTGCGCCCGGCGCGCTTGCCCGCAATCACTTCGCCCACTTCGGCGATCTGCTCTTCGCAGAGGATTCCCTCGCGCAGCGGCCCGATCAGATCGTTCGACCCCGCCGGCAGCGGCGCCAGCGCGGCCTGGCGCGATTCGACAAATACACTGGATCGCGCTATGCAGACATTGTCCAATTCGCGGCCTTGCACGCTGAACCCTACCGAGTTGATGTGCGCGCCCGGCTCGAGCGATTCCCCCAAAATCACGGGAACGTCGCTGTCGGTGGTCGCGCAAATCACGTCGGCTCCCGCCGCGGCCTGCTGTAGCGTCTCGACCGCGCGCGCCGGAATCCGCAGCTCACGCGAAAGCTCCTCCGCCAGCGCGGCGGCTTTGTGCGTGGTGTGCCCCAGCAGGCGTATTTCTTCGATGGGGCGCACGCGCCGAATGGCGCGCGCATGTGCTCTGGCCTGCACGCCGGTGCCGACGATGGTCAACACGTTGGCGTCGGGGCGAGCCAGCAGCCGCGTGGCGAGCGCGGAACCGGCGGCGGTGCGCACCGCCGTCAGATAAGTCCCATCCATCAGCGCCAACGGTGAGCCGTCGGCGGCGTCGAACACCACGACCAGCGCCTGATGCGTGGGTCGGTCCGAGCCGGCATTGCGCGGAAACACGCTCACCAGCTTCGCCGACAGCGTTTGCAGCGAGCCCACGTACACCGGCATCGCTCCGAGCCAGGCGTCGCGCTCGTCGACGAACGCCGCGACGCGTTGCGGCATCGAGGCGTGGCCCGCGCACAAGTCCGCCATCGCCTGCGCCAGAGCGTTCAGCAGCAAATCGAGATCGAGAAGCGCTTCGACGTCGTGTCGTTTGAGAATCAGCATATGAGGGAAAGCGCGGGACCCATTATAGCGGCGCGGGTTGCCCGTCTAAGCACGCAATGCCGTTGGCGCGGCAGCCTCGCCGCGCTTGCGCGACGCGCGCGCGGGTGTAGAAATATTTGACACTGGCATCTCACCGCCCTATACTTTTTGCAATCGTTCTCTCTCACTGCGTTTTTCGGGGTTCTCACGCGAGTTTCGTGATCTACACAAGGCTCTGAACCGTCCAGGGTTGCCGGTTTCAGGTCCTTACGTTTACGGGAAAGGCCTTTTCTTCCCTGAACGAGCAGCGAGGGCAGAACCAGGGGAGATTCAATGCAATCCAAGCGGTATCCATCATTAGTGCTTAGTCTCGCCTTGCTGGCCTGGATCGGCCTGCCGGCGATCGCTCCCGCCCAAACCGGGTTGGGTGTTGTTACGGGAAGCGTGCAGGACTCCACCGGAGCGGTGATTCCTGGCGCGGATCTTACTCTCACCAACAACGAAACCGGCGTCGCGCGCCGTTCGCAATCCAATGCCGACGGTGTGTACCAGTTTCAAGCCGTACCGATAGGCGACTACGTGCTCGAAGTCACCATGGACGGCTTCAAGCAATACCAGGCGACCTTCAACCTGCAAGCCGGACAAACCGTAGCCATCACGCCCAAACTCGAAGTGGGTTCGGTCGATACGGTCGTCGAGGTGACCGGAGCAGCCGCGCCGATTACCACCGAGGGGATGGAAATCAGCGACGTCAAAGACGCGCTGCGCATCCGGCAATTGCCGCTGGACGGCCGCGCCGTCACGAATTTGTTCGATCTGACGCCGGGTGTCGAAGGCGGCGCCAACCCGCGCACCAACGGCATGAAAGTCGGCTCGACCGAGATGACGCTCGACGGCATCTCGATGGTCGACCGCTTCGGCGGCGGCATGGCCCGCGTGCAACCTGGCCTCGACACGGTGGCCGAGTTTCGCATCGAGACCACCGGGTCGAATGCCCGCAACTCACGGCCGGCGACGGTCACGCTGGTGACTAAGAGCGGCACCAACGATTTTCACGGCAGCGTGTTTGAGACGCACCGTAACAACGGCGCGGGGCTGCGGGCGCGCCAGATTCAAGACGGCGACACCGCCGCCAAGCTGATCCGCAACGAGTTCGGTGTATCCGCCGGCGGCCCGGTCATCCGCAACAGGACCTTTTGGTTCGCCGCTTACGAGGGCGCCCGCGTTCGCCAGAGCACCTCGCTGCAGCGCGCCGCGGTTCCCACCAACGGGATGTGGGGCGGCGACCTGGGAGGTATTACCGACTCGGAAGGCAATGCCATCACCGTCTACAACCCGTTCTCGAGCGGAGCCGACGGACTGCGCACGCCCTACGTCAATAACGTGATTCCGCAGAACCAGCTCAACTCTTTCGGCGAGGTGATGCGCTCGATCACCCCCGAGCCGAACGTCGACGGCGGCGATATCCTGACCGGTGGCTACAACTTCCAGACTTACTATCCGATCGCCAACGACACCAATCAGTACACGTTTAAGGGCGATCACTTATTTTCGGAGCGCGACAACCTGTCGGCCCGTTTCACGCGCACCTCGAACAATTTCAGCCAGGCCGGCGGCCGCTACGGCTATCCGCCTCCGGGCTGTGCGGATTGCGGCGGCAGCAGCCTCAACGCTTCCAAGGTGTATAACGGCATGGTGCGTTGGACGCACACCTTCTCGCCGACTCTGATCAGCGAACTCGAAGGAGCCACTAACCGCTCGGTGCGCGAGCAGGGCACATTGGGCAACAACACCAACTGGGCCGATCAGCTCGGCCTGCCCAATCCGTTTGGCGTGACCGGGTGGCCGACCATTTATGGCGCCGATCCGTTCGTCTATTACGGCGGCTGGGACGGCGACAACCGCCACGACCAGAACCTCACGCAGCACGAGATCAACGAGAACGTCACCTGGATCAAGGGCAAGCACTCCATCCAGTTCGGCGGCAAATTCCGGCAGGAATACAACAACATCCGCGAGCTGCAGCAGGCGCAGGGCTCCGACACGTTCGACAGCGACTGGACGCAGCAGTGGAATCCGGTCGACGAGAGCGGCGAGCCGTTCACCGGCTTCGGGCTGGCGTCGTTTCTGCTGGGGACGCCGACCGCGCTGCGCAACCAGGCTAACCGCGGCTACTTCTACTTCCAGCAGTTTGAGATGGGCCTCTACTTCCACGACAGTTGGAAGATTTCGCCGCGGACGACTCTGGAACTTGGTGTGCGCTACGACCGCTGGGCGCCTTACGGCGAGAAATACGACCGGCTGGTCAATCTCGACCTCAACACGATCGACAACACCTTCCAGGTGATCACGCCAGGTGACACGCGGGCGGAAGACGTCCCAGGCATTCTGCCGTCGATGCTGCAGTCCTACGCCAACCGCGGCCTGAGTTGGGTGACGGCCGATTCGGTGGGCTTTCCCAGCCGGCTGGTGCCCGCCGACAACAACAACTTCGGCCCGCGGCTGGGCATCGCTCACCGCGTGACCGACAAGTTCATCATCCGCGCCGGGTACGGCGAATACTTCTGGACGATGCCGCTATCGCAGATTTTGCAAGCGGCGCGCACCAACCCGCCGTTCAACCTGCGCTACCTCAACATCATCAACGATAAGAACGGCGCGCAGCCCTTCTATGCGCTGACGCACGCGCCGGGACCGGCCGACACGCTGCCGACAGCGACCGTCGATGTCAACTCGGCGGCGGGGTTGAGCTCGAACGCCATGGGCATGGAAGTGTGGGACGTTCGCGACTGGCGCGAAGACCGCATGCAGTCGTGGCATTTCACCGTGGAGCAGGAACTGGGCCCCGAGACGGCCCTGCGCCTGAGCTACATCGGCACTCACGGCCGCGATCTGGAGCAGAAGTTCGAGGTCAACCCGCGCGAGGCCGAATACAACTACCAGTCGCGCACCGGCCTGGCGCCGCCCAGCCGCCGCGACGATCTGCGGGTCAATGGGGACTGGGCGCCGCGCGGCACCAACCACACCGGCTTTTCGAACAGCCATCAACTGCAGGCCGAAATCGAGCGCCGTTATTCGAACGGCCTGGCTTTCCAGTGGTTCTACACGTTCACCCGCACGCTGACCACCAACGACTCGGGAGGCTTCACCTCGGGCAACGGCGGCATCAACTCCACCAGCGGCTCGATCGGCGTGCCCGACAACTACCAGTTGCTGGGCGAGCCGAACCTGAGCTATGCGGACCGCCTCGACCTGGCTTATGTCAATTCGAGCGAGGTGCCGGCGCATCGCATCCGTTGGAACGCGATCTACGATCTACCCTTCGGCAAGGGCAAGAAGTTCGGCAACAGCGCTTCGGGCGCGCTCAACCAGATCATCGGCGGCTGGCAGATTGCCACCATCGGTACCTGGCGCAGCGGCCAGTGGAGCAGCGTCAGCTCGGGCTACTATCTGTTCGGGGATCCCACCCTGGACGAGAGCCAGCGCCTGGAGATGACCTACGGCGGACGCCGCCAGCGGCTGTTCTTCCGCGGCTACTTCAACCCCGAGCTGGCGACCGACGTCGACCAGGGCGCTCTGCAGCAACTGGTTCCCTCGGAAGCCAACCGCGGGCAGCGCGTGCTGCGCAACATCAACCCCGAGCGGGCCGACAACTCGATTCCAATGCTGTTGGCGGACGGCACGGTTCGCAATACCAGCCTCGGCGATACCGTGAGCTGGAATGCCCGCAGCTTCTTCCGCGGCGCCGGGAGCTGGAATACCGATATCTCGGTGTTCAAGCACTTCCAGATCACCGAAGACATGAACATCCGCTTCACGGCGGACTTCTTCAACGCCTTCAACACGCCGATGGACAACAATCCCAATTCGACGACTGGGCTGCAGGACCTCAGCTCCCAGCCGAACGAACCCCGCATCATCCAGTTTTCGCTACGCTTTAACTGGTAATCTTTTCAGAGGGGGCGGAGCCGCCGGGCTCCGCTCCCGCCTCTGTTCGTTCCGGCTGCCGGCAGCGTCCCAAAGGCGCGTACTTGCCCGGCGGGCAGACCTTCTTAGCGGAATCACAACCAGGGAATCGCCCGGGCCGCCGCGGTGCGGTTGGGCGTGAACGATTGTGCATAGAGTGTAGTCCATGAGAATTCTAGCTTTGTTGCTGTTGTGCGCCGCCCAGGCGTTCGCGGGCCAGATCACCGATCTTTGGGCGCGCGGTTTTTCGGTGATCCCGACTCCCCAAAAGGTGGAACTCGGCGAAGGCGTGGTGGTGTTGGACGGCCAGTGGCACGTCGACGGCGACGCCAAAGATATCGCGTTTCGTTCGCTGGTGTCCGACGCCGAAGCGTTTCAGCACCTGGAACTGACCTCCGGTTCGGGAGACTCCAAGGTGGTGCGGCTGCAGGTGCGCCCCGGAACCGTGACGTCGGGCGCGGGCGCCGAAATCGACAAACAGGCTTATCTGCTCAAGATCGAGCCGCAGTCGATCGAGATCACCGGCAATGCCGAACCCGGACTCTTCTACGGCGTGCAGACCCTGCTGCAGTTGCTCAAGCGCGATTCGGCCGGACGCCTGGTGGTGCCCCGCGCCGTGATCCAGGATTGGCCGAAGCTGCAATTGCGCTTCTTGCACTGGGACACCAAGCATCATCAGGACCGCATGGAGACGCTCAAGAGGTATCTCGACTGGAGCGCGCGCTTCAAGGCGAACATGATCGGCTTCGAGCTGGAGGACAAGTTCGCCTATCCCTCGCACCCGATCATCGGGGCGCCCGGCGCGTTCACCCCCGCGCAACTGCAGGAAATCGTCGACTACGGGCTCGAACGCCACATTCAGGTCGTGCCCGAGATCCAGGCGCCGGCGCACCTGGCCTACGTGTTGAAGCATCCCGAATTCGCCGACCTGCGCGCCGACGGCAACAACTACCAGAGCTCGCTATGCGATCCGCGCACCTACGACCTGATCTTTTCGATGTACGACGACGTGATCGCGGCGACCAAGGGCGTCGATTACTTTTATGTCTCGACCGACGAGGTCTACTACCCCGGGATCGAGAGCGCTTGCAAGGCGCCCTACAACGATGAGAACCGCAGCCTGCAGTGGATGGAGTTCATTCAAAAAGCGGCGGCGCACCTGCGCGAGAAGGGCCGCCGCCCGCTGGCCTGGGTCGAGTACCCCGTGTTGGCCAAGCACATCCCGATGCTGCCGCCCGAGCTCATCGACGGGGTGATCGGTGAGCCGGATTACCTGCCGGCCGAGAACAAGCTCGGCATGCGGCAGTTGGCCTACGTATCGGTGCAGGGCGGCGACTACCTGTTCCCGAACTACGAGCACCTCGCCGGCGTTTCCAACAGCATCGCCCACGGCAAGCACTGGCAGGGGAACCCGATTGGCGTGTTCGGCGCGGCCTGGGACGACGCCGGCCTGCACAACGAGACGTTCTGGCTGGGCTGGTCGTCGGTGGCGCAATGGGGCTGGAACCCGGGCACGGTTTCGGTGGAGCAGCAGACGGCCGAGTTCATGGACACCTACTACGGCCCGCGCGCCACGAACATGACCGAGATCTACCGGCTGATGATCGAGCAGTCGCAGGCCTGGCAACACAGTTGGGACCGAGTGATCTCCCGCGTGCGCGGCCCCGGCTACGGCAACTCGTACGGAAAAGGAATCGGCGTTACGCGCTACGACCTGACGCTGGGGTTGCCGCCGCTGCCCAGCGATGCCCGAGCTGATCGTTGATTCGACCACGTTCTCGGAGACCTACAAAGAGTTGCTCAGCAAAGCGCGGGAACAGTCGCCCGAGAACGATCGCCTGCGGCAGTTGCTGGCCTCGGCGTTCGGGCAGGTCGACTATAACTCTTACAACCTCGAAGTCTTCCGCGCCCTGGCCCGCTACATGGGGCACCATTGGGACCTGCTCGAAGGTCTGGCCGCGGCCGAGCATTCTCTGGAGAGCGCCCGCAACAGCGCCCGGCAGCATCGCGCCTCGGCGGCGGTGGGCAACCTGGTGGCGGCGCACAACCAGGTCAACCGCCTGCAAAAGCAGGGCGAGGAGATGTTCGCCGAACTGCGCGCCGTTTTCGAGAAGAGCCGCTACCCCAAAGGCCGCACGGTCGACGGCCGGGAGTTCTTCCACAAGCTCGACGACACCAAAGACCACTGGGCCGACCGCACCGCCGACCTGGGCTTCATGATGGCTCCCGAGCGCAGCATGGGCCTGGACAAATGGCAGCAGCAGCTCGAAGTGGTCATCAACGCCTACGCCAAAGAGCACAACGTGCCGGTGCAAGGTCTCGCCGACGTGCGTCTGGAGGAGTAGCCGATAGGGACAGGGTAAGTCTGCCTGTGCGCTACACACAAAGAGCTCCGCGCCGCCGAAGAGCCGTGCGCTGCACCCAAGGAACCGGGCGCGATCTGGGAAGTCCGGCGTGCGCCTTGCCAGCATGCGCGCCGGAACGGTGTGTTACACAGGCAGGATTGTCTGTGCCAGGCTGGGACAGCGGCGAACGGACGCTGTCCCGTCTCCTCTCAGAACAGCGCCACCAGGTGTTGTCCGTCGGGAATCGGCAGCCGCTGCTCCTCCTCGCCGGTGTCGGCATTGAGCAGCACCAGTTCGCTCGAATCGTTGGTGCCGGCGAGCAGGTTGGTTCCGGTGGCGTCCAGCTTGAGAAAGACCTTGTCCCCGATGCCATCGGCGTCGAACGACAGGACGTCGGTTTGCTTGGCGGTGGCGACGTCGAAGACCCAGATGCGTTTCACGCCGCTGCCGGCATAGATGCGTTCGCCCGTCGGGTGCACGGCCAGGGCGCCGCTGCCGAGCAGGCGCTGCGTTACCGTCATGGTTCGGGTGTCCACAAAGTACAGCTCGAACTGATTGGTGGTGACGAACAGCAGGTCTCCGCTGGGGTGCATGGCCATGGCGTCGACGCCGTTGTTTTCCGGCAGCGTGACGCTATCGGGCGACAACTGCCGCGTCGCCATGTCGAGGGTCATGATCCGCGTCTCGGTGGCGTCGAACTGGCCGTTCGCGGGGCCGTCCCACACCGCGATGTAGGCGCGCTTGCCGTCGGGCGAGAATGCGGCGCGATGGGGGTTGACGTTGGCCGGGAAAGGAATGCTTGCCAGTACGGCCCGCTCGCGCGCGTCCACCAGTAAGGCCTGTTGCTGGCCGTTGGCGCCGGGACCCACGAGCAGCAGCGTTCTCTGGTCGGGCGACAGCACCATGTCGTGGAACGATGCCGCGCCCAGTTCCATGCTGTACACTAACCCGCCGGCGCGATCGTCGAGAAAGCGGATCACGTCATTTTGCGCGGAGTCCAACAGATAGGTCAGCGAGTGCGCGCCGGGTATATCGTCCTCGGCGTCGCCGGAGGTGACCGCGACGGTCGCCGTTACACTCCCGGGGTTTACCGGGTAGCGCACCTTCGGGAAGTCCGCGACAATTCCTTTTGCCGCGGTTGACTTGCCCGAGGCCGCCGGACCGTCCCCGATGGGCTCGCTCAAAAAGAATCCGAAGACGATGAGCATCGGGAGCATCGCCCTACGTAGCTCGGCTACGTCTTTCTCTTGAGGCGATTTCTCGAAGCCCACAATGGTGGAGAGACCGCCGGGGCCGTACTTGCGAATCGCCGGCCTGTCGTTGTCTCTCGACGGGATGCAACTTTGCGCGGTCAACAGAGCGGCCAACGCCGCCGGCAGACAGACCCGCCGCATTGCTGTAGCTTTCATTGGAAATCGACCTCCCGCGAGTCGGCCGCAATGCTGATCAGGCTCCCGGCGGCCACTCCGGGCGCCGCGACCGCGCCCTGGGGGAAGATCTCGCCGACGAACAAGGCTCCAAACGATTGCCCGTAGACCTGCGAAGAAGCGGGTAGCGAGCCGAGCACGTAGGCGGGAACGGTCAGCTCGCCCGCGGCGGCGTCGGCGGCGCAGACGAAGATGCCGGACCCTCCGCGCGGCTCGTTGGCCGAAACGCCGACGACATAGACGCGATTGCGGCTCGACGCCGCTCCAGCGCACGGTCAGGGGCTGATCGCGCGGGACGGTTGCGGCGTCGGCGCGATTGCTCCAGCGCAAGCCCTCGGGAATCGTAGCCTGCCCGGAGAATCCGGGCGACTGGGTCGTGACCTCAAACGTACTGCCGCTTTGGAAGAACAGCGGAAATTCCTGCTCGCCCGCCAAGGCCACACCGACGAAGCTGCCCAACGCCGACGCGGCCGTGCGCGCGGCGCCAAGCGCGAGCGATGTGGTGCTCGACGCGACACTCGCCGCCGGCATGAGATCCTGCGACGGGTTGAGGTACCTGGCGAGCTCGCCCGGCCGCAGGACATTCCCGCTGAAACCGTGGACGGCGCAGGCGCCGGGCGGGGGCAGGGCATAGAGCCGGTTGTAGGTCCACGGGCCCGAGGGCGTATCCAGAAACAGGGCGTTCGAGAAATCAAGCTGCGTGTCGTCGCCGAGGTCGGCCAGCGGATCGGGCTGGAAGTGGACCTTCGAAAGAGCGAGCGTGGCGGTGAGGCCGCCGGAGTTCAACGAGCGTAGCGGGCCTTCGCCGTCGCTGCAGGCGCCCCCGCCGGCGGCAATGGCGATCGTGGCCGCGTTGCTGGGAACGCCTCCGGTGACGGCTTGAACCGGCACGTAGCAGCCTTGCGGCGCATTGTCGGGAATCTGAAAGACGATCTGATCGACTCCGGCGCAACAGGGGCTGCGTCCCGAGTACAGCTTATTCGTCGCCCGGACCCCGCCAACGTAGATGTCGACCGCGGTCGGCAGGTCGCCCGCCTGGGGAGCCTGGTTATCGGCGCTGAGCGCGGCGCCGAGACCGGTCCCCCACAAAGTGACGTATTGCCCCGGGCGCGCGGCGGCGAGTTTTGAGTTGAGCGGCTGGTCCGCTTGCGAGACGAAGTTCTGCACGATGCCGGGGCCGGAGCCGCTGCTGTTGACGGCAAAGATTCCCAAGCTCGACGCGACGACCTCAGCCGGCGCCCAGTTGGACGCCGTGCCGCCGACCGTCACGCGCAGCGACACGGGCCCCAGCGGGGCGTTCGAGGGGAGAACGGCGTTGATCTGCGTCGCGGCGACGAACAGCGGCAGCGCGGCGACGCAGTTCTCCTTCTGGCAAACCTCGATGCCGGTTCCGCCGAGGGTGGTCTGCAGGGGAAACTCAGAGACGCCCACTCCGGCGGGCGGCCCCAAGTCGCGGCCGAAGACGCTGAAGATCGAGCCGCGCGCCAGCGAGCCGTCGGGCAACCCAGGGGCGGCGAAGCTCGCCGCATTGACTACGCTGCGGTAGAAAACGAAAGGCTGCGCCGCCGCCGGCGCGGCCGACAATCCCAAAAGCGCCAGGATCGGCGCCCACACAACTCGCATGCAAGACTTCCTGAACAGCAACTTTCCTGAAAGGGTCTAGGTTATTGCCAACCGCGCGCGGCTCGCAACCCTTCTTGTGACGAAACGCCCACGGTTGTCGGAGCGGCGTTCGTGGAAACGCGGAACCCGGAGTTCCGCCAGTCCCCGTATCAGGCGCTTGGGCCGGACAACAAGAGCATTTGTAACGGATGACCGGCTCGTTACACATCCGGGTATAGAACGCGGAGCTTTCCCAGAGACAACCCGCCGAACCGGCGCGAACCGGCGGCCCGCAGGGCCAATGCGGATTCGGAAGGCAGGCGGTTCGCCCGGAGAGTCTGAACGCAACCGGATGAATGTAAAGGAGTACCGATGGATTCGACAGAAGCCAAGACCATAGCCAATTTTCTCATCGCCGATTTCGAGAACGAAATGCAGGCCACGCTGCGCGTGCTACAGGCGGTTCCCGCCGATCATCTCGACTACCGGCCGGACGACAAAGCCAAAACCGGCCTGGGACTGGTCCGGCACATCACTCTGGAAGACGAGTGGCTGCTGAACTGCATCGCCAACGGCGTATTCACACCGCCGCCCGATGATTCCGACGCCTGCGGCATCATGAATCCGGCGGACGCCATCGCCCGCTACCAGGAAAAGGTTCCCGCCGCCTTGGCCCGCGTGCGCGCGATGTCGGGTGAGCAACTCACCAACGTCATCGATTTGTTGGGAATGATGCAACTGCCGGGACTCGGTTTTCTGGCGATGACGGTCAAGCATTCGGTCCACCACCGCGGCCAGCTCAGCACGTATTTGCGCGCGATGGGCGGTAAGGTTCCGGGGATCTACGGGCCGTCCGCCGACACGCAGTAGGAGCGGAGGACGCGATCATGATTTACACCTACAAGGCGGCGCCGGATATCGAAGTCCTGACGTCGGACTTCCCGATCCCGGGCTTTGGGCAGGTGCCGATCAACGACCTCGTCCTAAAAGCTCGGGTCCCGTCCTGGTCGACACCGGCGCCGTGGTGCAGAGCGAGGAGTTTATGTCCGCTCTGCAGTCGGTTATCGATCCCAGCAACCTGAACTGGATCTGGCTCACCCACCCGGATTTCGACCACATCGGCTGCTTGCATCGTTTGCTGGCCGAAAACCCGAAGATCCGGGTGGTCACCATGTTTCTCGGTGTGGGCATCCTGAGCCTGTCCGCCCCGCTGCCGATGGACAGGGTCCATCTGCTCAACCCTGGCGGGAAGCTCACGGCGGAGGCCCGCGCCACATCCCGCCACAGGCCCGCGCCACATTCCGCCAGAGGCGCTAAATCGAAGTGTCCAACGGACACGTTATCTACAGCCGCGTGGAAAAAGGGTCGCTCGCCGCGGCTGCTCTGTGGCGAAATGCCACGACACGCCATGCCGCAATTCCGGACCGGACGCCCCTCCCGAATTCGCGCGCGTCGGGGATAAGCGCACGGAAAAAATGTTGCCGTTCTGCGACAAAGCCGGCACTGAAGCCTGCGGATCCGGCCTGAGATATGGCGGGTGATTTGTAGTAAAGCGCTCCATACGTGCAGTTTATCTATCCCATTTCTGCAATGTGCGATACGAGTACCAGGACCAGAGTACGTCATAAAAACACAACCGATAGCATATAGGGAGGACGAAAAATGTGTGTTAGCCTGGGCTTTCTTACAGGGATCCGGTAGTTTCGGCATCCGGGAGGGGGAACCGGTGCAGTTGGATTTTCGAGGTGTGCTTTCTATTCTTGGGCCGGTCTGTGGGAATCGGGAGATATTTCCCGGACGGCGTAGGGGACAATTCCGGAATTGGGCTGGAGTGCGCTGCGCGGCGGTTGCGGCGCTGGCGTTCGGGTTTACCGCCGCGGCGTCGGCGCAAACCGGAGTCGCGCCGCAGCATCTGGGGCTGATCACTTGCGTCGCCACGGCTACTCCGCTGACGGTCCGCGCCGAGGGCATCGCCGAAATGTTGGGCGATATCGTTCTAACCTGCACGAACTATGCACCGGCATCGGGTGGGAACTTCCAAAAACAGGCCACGACCAGCCTCAGCGTTTCGCTGGCCGGTCTGAATATCACGAACAATATCGACTTCGGCGCCGGTGCGGCCGTAACCGATGCGGTCGTGATCGTAAACGAGAACCATTCCACGAGTCCTACTCCGACGCCCACATTTTCGGGAGACGGACTCGCGCTTTCAGGGGCCGCAATTCGGCACGCTCGCGGCGCCCAATCGAATCGAGTGGACCGGCCTGCAGATCCCGGTCCCGGGCGCCCCCAATGACGGCACCGGTATCGAGACGGGCGCCGAGTGCGACCATTTCGAGGATGCTCCAGGCGGCTGTTTTCCGACGCACACGACGATCCGCATCACCTCGCTGCGCGCGAATGCCTCGCAGTTGGGAATTCCCGGGTCGGCAACCTTCCCCAGTACCCAGGTGACCGCGTTTGTTTCGATTAACGGCGAGATCGTGCCCCCGATCACCAACAATGTCTTGAACGTGGGGGTTCCCTTGCTGGGGCTGGTGTCGGATGTGACGGCGCCGCCAACGGCTCTGCAATGCGACGACACCCAGAAAACGGTCTCGATCCATGTGGACGAAGGGTTCGCTACGGCGTTCAAGACGGAAGGGAGCGCGAGCCCCTATCCGGGCAACAGCGTCGACAATTCCGGGTACTATGCGCCCGGCTCCAACGGCGGCAACGGCGCCAGCGGTTCCGACCGCATGCTGCTGCGCTTCCGCAACATTCCCGCGGGCGTCACGATCCGGGCGCCCAAACATGTTCCGCCGCCAGCCGGGTCGCCCTCGTTCTGGCGGTTGGGTCTGGCCCTGGTGGATGGCGCCGACGCCGACGGGTCCGGCGGAACGGTGCTCGCCGGCGAGGGGCTGGTGGACGTCGACATTACCGATGGCTCGGGTTTCGCGGTGTATGAAGTGCTTGGCGCGAATCCGAGTCCCATCGAGAGCCTCGACATCGACCTGTCGGTCTCCTGGGAGGGCGATAGTCCGCCGGCGGCGGGGATCGGCGAGGTTGCGATCACGTTTGCTCCATTGAGCACCACGATTACGGCAAACCTCGACGCGCCCGAGCCTCGCTTCATCGACACGAACGTGTTCAAACCCTTGGTCACGGTTTCCGCGTGCGACACCGAGCCGCCCCCGCCGCCTCCTCCGCCGGCGTCGGCGCCGGTGTTGACCAAACTCTCGGGCGATAACCAATCGGTGGTCGGCGGCACGCCGTTCCAACCGCTGGCGGTGCAGGTGACGCAAGACGGCCTGGCGCTGGCGGCGCACGCGCTGTATGTTTCGGTGGGCGGTCCCGGGGCATCGTACGTGGGCTGCGCCACGACGGTGCTGACCGGCTCGGGCGGCGTGGCGGCGATCTCCTGTGCCAGCACGGCGACGAGCGCGACCACTTCCGCCGTCGTCAATGTGACCGACGGAGTCAGTCAACTCACGCAGCCGTTCTTACTTTCCGTCACAGCGTCGGAGACGTACCTGAGTTTGCTGTCGCCGCAACAACTGCGGCTTCCGGTGAACCAAACCACGCCGAACGCCATCCGCGTCAAGGCCTCCACCCAGGTGGGCTCGGCCGCGGGGGTGCCGGTGTACTTCTCCCCGACGAAGGGCATTACGGTATCGCCGGTCGTCAGCAGCGACGCGAGCGGCATCGTTTCGACCGCGGTGACGCTGGGCTGTGTGAGCGGCGCAGGACGCGTCGACTTCGGGTTGGCGCCGGGTCAGGTGGAGGGCTCGGTCGGGGTGGAGCCGCTGCCCGCCGAGTTCCATAAGTTAACGGCCGTGCAAGGCGACGGGCAGAGCGCCCCGCCAGGCGAGCGGCTGCCGCAAGCGCTGGTGATCGAGGCGAACGACGGTTGTGAAAACCCGGTCGGGTCTCTGGCGGTGAGCTGGAGCGTGCAGCCGTCGAACGCGGCCAGCCTCGAGGCCAGCCATGCCGCCACCAACCAGGACGGCCGCGCGTCGAGCCTGGTGCGGGTGGGCTCCTATTCCGGCGACTTCTCGATCACGGCGACCGTTAAGGGCAAAAGCGTCACGTTCCACCTCGAAGCCGAGGCCGCCCCGACACAGATCAGCGCCGACTCGGGCAGCCCGCAACTGGTGCCCCGGCTGCAGACCGCCACACAGCCGTTGGTGGCGCGCATTAGCGGCCCCGACGGCCAGAGTTTTGCGGGCATCCGCGTGAACTTCCGCGTCATCGAAGGCAGCGGGCAACTCGATCCGTCGAGCGTGCTCACCGACGAGAACGGGCTGGCGGCCGCGATGTTCACCGCCGGATCGCGCCTCGGCGTGGTGCGCGTGGAAGCCGCCGCGGTCGACCAGACGGCGGCGTTTCATCTCATCGTCACCGGGCGCAAGCCGCACTTCGAGCGCTCGGCCATTGTCGACGGCGCTGGGTTCGGTGTCGGCCTCACGCCGGGGGGCTGCGGGACGATTTTCGGCATTCATCTCATGGAAGACATCGACGGCGTGATGGTTCCGGCGCCGCTCAGCGTGGCGGCGTTGTCGGCCGACGGCAAAACGCAGGAGGCCGGAATCTGGCCGGTGGAGTTCGAGGGCGTCAGCGTGCGCGTCAACGGCGTGGCGGCGCCGCTGTTTGCGCTGGTCAGCGTCGACGACGCCGAGCAGATCAACTTCCAGGTGCCGTTCGAGCTGGGTACGATCAGCGAGGCGAGCATCGAGATCGACAATAACGGCGCGACGACGAGTGTCGACAAGGTGCCGATCCTGCCATTGAAGCCGCGGCTGTTCGAAATCCCCGTCGGCGGCAAATCGTATGCGGCGGCGCTGCACGCCGACTACAGCCTGGTCGGGCCCGACGCGCCGGCGCGGCCCGGCGAAATCATTCTGCTCTACCTGACCGGATTGGGCCCGACCGACCCGGCCGTTCCGACCAATCTACCCGGCCCCACCCCGCCGGCGACGACGCTCTATCAGCCCAAGGTCCGTCTGGACGGCGCCGAGCAGGAGGTGTTGGGCAGCTACTACGCGCCGCAGCTCACCTCGGTCTATCAGGTGAATCTGCGCGTCGGCGAAAATACCGTGCCCGGCGATCGTGAGATCGATGTCTCGCTCGACGGCGTCGGCGCGCAGAAGCTGGTGCTGCCGGTGGGGGTGAAGTAGCGGGACGGCGGCGGGATGCTACTCGGTCGATGCGGCGTGCTGCATTTTGCGTGTGGAAAGGGAGCGGTTCTCGAGGGAATTGGGGCCCCTTGGTGCCGCTCTTGCGCCGCTTCGGCCCGCCGGCTGACGCCTGCGGCTCTGTTGTTCGGGTTCGCGGCTTGTGGGGGAAAGGGCACAAAGGGGCAGGGAAGAGGGCAACAACAAGAGGGGCAGGAATGCCTGCCCCCTCGTCGTTCTCGTTGAAACGCGTACGATCGTTCAAACCACGTAGGGCTTGCGATAGTCGCGGGTCAGCAGCTTATCGGCCTCGGGGTCGTTGGCGAACTGCGGCCCCTGTTCCAGAGTCAGCATGCGCCCGACGCGATAGCTGATGTTCGCCAGGTGGCACAGCGACGCGCTCAGGTAGGCGATGCCGATTTCGTCGTGCAGGTCGTGGTAGTTCCTGGTGTGGCAGGCGTCCAGGAAATTCTGCATGTGCAGGCCCGTCGAGTCGCCTCCGGGTCCGCGCTCGCCGTATTCCTCCATGATCAGCTCATTGCTTTCGCCCCTGAAGGCCTGGAAGCCCACATCGTTCATGGCGGCCCAGCCGTCGCTGCCGTAGAACAGGTTTCCGATCATGATGTCGAGCTGCCGGCTCGCCTTTTTGGGGGCGGTCTTCTCGGGTGTGCCGCGGCGGCGCGGCGGCGGCGGCACCATGCCTTCGGCGCCGGTCAAGAGTCCGCGCACTTCAAACACCAGCTCGCGTCCTCCGCCGTAGTCGAAATTCGCGGTCAGGGTGTTGGGCGTCTCCTGGTCGTCGTGATAGACGAACTTGCCGCCATGCGCGTAGGCGGTGTTGGGCCACAGCGGATCGCCCATGCCCCAGCGGGCCACGCCCATCTGGTGCACGCCCTGGTTGCCGATGTCGCCGTTGCCGGTGTCCCAGAACCAGTGCCAGTTGTATTTGAAGCGCAGCTCGTTGAACGGCCGCATCGGCGCGGGGCCCAGGAACATATCCCAGTTGAGACCCGGCGGCGTCGGCGAATCCTCTTTGTGGCCGATCGATTTGCGGCGCTTGTAGCACAGCCCCTTGGACTGATAGATGTCGCCGATCAAGCCGTTTTGCAGCGCCGCCATGGCGCGGATTTTGAACGGCTCGCTGCGATGCTGCGAGCCGATCTGCAACATGCGTTTGGTCTGGCGCGCTACGTCGAGCAGCGTCAGGCACTCGTGGATGTTGTAGGCGGCTGGTTTTTCGCCGTAGACGTCCTTGCCGGCTTTCATCGCCCAGATGCCCGCCAGCGCGTGCCAGTGGTTGGGCGTGGCGATCGACACGGCCTGGACCTCGGAGTCGGCGAAGGCGTCGCGCATATCCTCGAACTCCTTGGCCTTCTCGCCGGTGTTCTTGACCAAGGTCGCCTGGGCCCGCTCGCGCGCCGCCTGGTTCACATCGCACAAACCCACCACGCGCGCACCGGGCAGCTTCGAGTAGGTGTTGAGATGGGCGGTGCCGCGGCCGCCAATGCCGACGATGGCTACGTTGACGCGGTCGTTGGCGCCCCACACCCGCATCGCGGATGCAGCGGTCGCCGCTCCCATGAAGAATCGCCGCGTATAAGTACTGGACATCGATCGTTCCTCCTTTCGGCACGGTCAGGATAACAGAAATTCCGCCATTGCATGGTTGCCCGAGGCGCTGTGGGGACGCCAGGGGGTGCGCGGGCACGCAGAGCCCGCAGAGTATCGCAAAGGGCACACGGCACGGCGTGAAAACGGAGGCCGGCGCAACCGCACCTTTATTTACCTTAACGCCTTAACGTGCCGGTATCGTGCGGGAGGCGACATTTACCGCGTTTCGCGCCATGCGCATCGGGGATACGATCGACGATACGAGAAGGGAGACCGCGCGGCTGTGCCCAGGGGACCTAGCGAGTGGGGCGGGCGTCTTCGATGGCCTGGTGCGCGCGCTTGTGATATTCGGCCAGCGGCGTCAGTCCAAATTCCTGGACCAGGTCCGCAACCGCCAGGGCCGGATCCCGCGACGCCAGCGTGAACCAGTCGTCGTCGTTGAACCACTCGACTTCTACGCGCGGGCCGTATTTCTTCTGCAGGGCTCGCAGCTTCTTGGTGTTGTAGTCCAGCTCGAAGAGCTGCTTGTCGATGGCGAGCTCGGCCGAGGCCCAGGGTTGAAAGCGCCCGGTGGTTGCCAGCGTCTCTCCGGTGATGTCGTAGATGTGCGCCGGGCGGTCTTTGGTGGAAGAGACGATGTAGTAGTTGTAGCGCAGCGCCAAGGCAGCCAGGTGTCGCGCGGCTGGATACGCGGCGGGGAAGAACACGATGCGGGCTCCCCGCTCGGCGAGTTTCTGCCAGGGGTCCCACCAGTTGGCGTCGAAACAGATCTGTACGCCGATGCGGCCGAAGTCGGTGTCGAACACCGGCGGGTCGTCGACGCCGGGGCGAACGCCGGACGCCAACTCCTGCTCGGTGGGATGGATCTTGTCGTAGCGCCCCACGACCTTGCCGGCGCGGTCGAGCAGCACCGCGGAGTTGTAGAGCGCATCGCCGTCGCGAACCTTCAATCCGAACAAGACGTAGCTGGAGTGCGCCCGCGCCCATGCGGCAAGCCGGCTCGTGACGGGGCCGGGCAAAACCTCCTCGGCGTCGGGAAGAAATGTTTCGGGCAGGACGGCGATGTCGGGCTGGCTAGAACCGGCCCGGTCGAGCCGCTCCATCGTTTCGTCGAACAGGTCGGGCGAGGAGGAAGACAGCCGGTCTTGCGTGACCGTGACGACACGCACCAAGCGGTGAGGAGGGGCCGTTTGTTCGGCCGGACTCACCGCGAGGAAGGGCCCGGCCATCGCGAGCAGAGCCGGGCCGATCCATCGCAACGTATGCATGGTTGTCATTCTACTCCCAAGACCCTGGGGTCAAGCCAGGCTGTGGTGCGGGAGGGGGACAGCCACCGGTGACTGTCCCTTGGACAGCTTTCTAAAACTCGACCTTGAGGCCGAACTGCCAGTTCCGTCCCAGCCAGGCCGTGTCCGACACGCGCCCGAAGTTCGAGGCGGTGGGGTTGGTCGCGGGCGGCAGGAAGATCGCATGGTTGAGGGCGTTGATCGCTTCCATGCGCAGCTCCATGCGAACCTGCTCGGTCAGGTGGAAATTCTTTTTCGCCGACAGATCCCAGCGGTATTGCGGGGCCCCGCGCACGCCGCCGAAGCGTAGCGGGAACGTCCGCACGTTCGAGCCGCGTTGCAGGTCGCTGTCGCGCAGGAAGCCGGCATCGGTGTTGAACCAGCGGTCGACGGTGCGCTCGCTGGAAGACAGCGCGATGTCCTCGACGTTGCCGGTGAAGATCGCGTCGCCGAACTCGAGCGGCGAGCCGCTCTGGAAGTTCATGATCCAACCGAGCTGCCAGTCGCCGAGAACGGCATTGGCGACCGCAGGCAGGCTTGAGCCGAAGGCCCGGGTCCGGCCGACGGGGATTTCCCAAATGCCGGTCAGCGAAATGCGGTGCGGCCGGTCGTAATTGGAGAGCGTTTCGTAGGGCAGCGGATCAGCGGGGTTGAGAAACTCGGTCGCCTGCATCAGCTTCGACCAGGTGTAGGCGAGCTGGAAGGTATAGCCCTGGCTGAAACGCTTCTCGGCGCGCATCTGCAGCGAGTGATACCAGGAGTAGCCCACGCCGTCGTCCATGGTAATGCTGCCAAACTCCGGATACGGCTTGAGCAGATCGGCGCGGCTGATCGACGAGCCATAGATCGGGTCGGTGCCCGCGAACGGGCTGGGCAGGCGCTGCGACAGATGGTCGATGGTGGCCTGATCGCGGAAGAACTCCGTGCTCAGGTAGCCGTTGGGCGTGGCGTTGAGCTCGCGGGGAATCTCGAGCTTGGTGCCGCGGTTGCCCACATACGACAGATCCAGCACGAAGTTGGCCGGAAGCAGCCGCTGCAAGCCCAACGACCAGCGCGTGGCGTAGGGATTGCGGCGGTGGCTGGGGTAGAACTGCAGCGACTGGCCGAGGTTGGTGGTCAGCCCGCCCGAAGAGCCCTGCGGCGCAATCAGCCCATTGGGCAGCGGATCGGACATGCGGGTCACAAACGTCAGCCCGTCGTCGAGGCTCACCTGCACGGGCGTGGTCTGCGAAAACCCGGTCTGGAACGGCACGGTCTGATTGATGCCCACCGTGTCGAAGAACAGACCGAACCCCGAGCGCAGCACGGTCTTGTCGTTGACTTGGAAGGCCAGCCCGAGGCGCGGCATGAAGTTCGAATTGCCGGTCGTGAACGGGCTGCGGTTGTTGGGGTCGACCCAGGTCAGCCCGCCCAGCACGTGAAAGCTGTCGACCGGAAGCTCGTCGATCGGATTCACGGCATAGTTGGCGCGCGCCTGGGCTTCGATCGGATTCGACTGGCCAAAGGCAAAGCCCTCCACCAAGCGGTTGTAGCGTTCGGTGACCGCGAAATCGTGCTCCCAGCGCAGGCCGAGGTTCAGGGTAAGCCGCGAGGAAAGCTTGTAATCATCCTGAACGTAGAGTCCCATCGAAGGCCCGTTCAAAGCGAAGCTGGCGGCCTGCTCCATGTAGCCTTCCGAAGGCAGCCCGTAGAAGAGCTGAGCCAGGTCCTGGCCGTGCGGCGAGCCCGGCGAGTTGTCGAACGGCCCGCGAACGTAGTTGCCGGTGAAGCGGAAGTAGGGCGAAGTCGCGTAGGGCGAGCGGTCGCCGAACGAACGGTTGGCGCGGAGACTGACGCCAAACTTGAGGCTGTGGTTGTTGAGCACCTTGTTGACGTTGCCGACAAAGCTGTGCGTCAGGCCGCTATTAGCGCCGTCGCCTTCCCAGAAGCGCGAAATGCGCTCGTACTGGCCGAGCCGCGTGTCGGGAATCGTGGCGCGCTGCGGGTCGATCAGGGAAACCAGGTTCGGCGAAAAGCCCATCCCCGCCAGGTCCCAGCCTTCGCTCACACGATGGTCGGAGCGCTCTTCGTAAGTCAGGCCGTAGCGGAAGTTCAGCACAGTCGTGGCGTTGAGCACATAGACGTTATCGAGCGCGATACCGCGGTCGCGCGAGCCGGTGATGACGCCCGAGGCGGGGTTGTCGGTGCCCAGCCGGCGTAGTTGATCCTCGTCCCATTTGGCGATGTGGTAGCGCACGAACAGCCGGTAGTTGTCGGTGACGGCGTGATCCACGCGTCCCAGATGCGTCCAATAGTCTTCCGACGACACGGACGGCGTGTGGTAGTTGTTGAGGCCGGTGGCGGTACCCACCTGGTTGGGCAGGGGGTAAAGCTGCACCAGACTGCGCCCGACCGGGTCCATCATCGCTTCGGGGACGATGTTGTTCGGCAGCGGGTTGCGTTCCAGGCGGCCGTTCGGCAGTGTGCGCGCCGAGAACGGATCGTAAATCTGAAACTGGCTGCCCTGCGCCAGCAGTTCCGAGAAATCGCCGTTGCGCTGCAGCGCGGTCGGCACGGCGTTGGTGCGCGGTTCGGGAGTGTTCCACTTGTGCGGCTCCCAGACGGCGAAGAAGAAGGTGCGGTTCTTGACGATCGGGCCGCCGAAGGTGGCGCCGTAGCGGTTGTCCTGGTACACGGCGGTATCCTGCCCGGCGCGGTTGTCGAAGAAGGTGTTGGCGTCAAAGGCGCTGTTTTTGACGATCCAATAGGCGCTGCCGTGGAACTGATTGGTGCCGCTCTTGGTGCTGACGTTGACCGTCATCCCGACGGTGTGCCCGATGCTGGCGTCGAACGAGGAGGTTTGAATCTTGAACTCGCTCACCGCCGACGGCGGCGGGCTGAATGCCGGACGCGAGCCGCGGTTGACGCCCTCGGGCGTGCTGTTGGTGATGCCATCGATCGCGAAGTCGTTGCTCTTGCCGCCGTTGCCGTCGGCTTGCACGGAAAGGTTGTTCCAGGGGCCGTATTGCCGCGGCATGCCGCTGCCGGGGTTGATGATCCCCGGAGTCATGAAGATCAACTCCAGCGGGTTGCCTGCAAAGAGCGGAAGGTCTTCGATGCGCCGCTCGTCGACCACCTGGCCCAGAGAGGAATCCGCGGTTTCGAGCAGCGGCGTTTCGGAAGTGACGTTGACCGACTCGGTGACCGCGCCCAAGGTCATCTCGATGTTGAGGTTGGCGATTTCGGCGATGCGCAGCCGGATGCCGGAGCGCGAAAAGGTCTTGAAGCCGTCCGCCTGCGCCGCCACCGTGTAGGGCCCCGGCGCCAGAAACGGAATGCTGAAGGTTCCCGTGACGTTGGTGCTGCTGGAACTAGCAACGCCGGTGTCATCGTTGGTTACGGTGATCTGCACGGCGGGGATCAAGGCCCCCGAGGGGTCGGTCACTTGTCCCGAGATGGTTCCGCGAGGGTCTTGGGCATGAAGCGTAACCGTCAGGCCTAGAAAACACCCCAGTAGTCCCAAAAGCCACGTAGTGGCATGGATTCTTCGCCAAACTTTCATGGTGTGCCCCTGTTTTCGGTGGAGTCTCCGCGTTCCCCAAAGCAAAGGAACGCGTTGCTGCGCTCTCGCCTCAGCGATCAAAGACCACACGCGCCGTGGTACTGCCGAGCGTCACGGCGCGGGCCTGCTTCGCACGAATTGCGAGAGGAACACGAAGAGGACTGTTGCACTCTTGGTTCCGTTCGACTGATTCCATTCAACCCAAGCCCCCCAGCGCGGTCAAATCAAAAGAATCTTAGTTGGCGGGGCCTCGCCGCCGGAGGAAAATGTAAGCCAGTAACCAACTGATAGCAGATCGCTTATGTCGAGATATCAAGCGCGCTTCGCTTCCCGGACACCTGCGGGGCAGGTGTTATAATCTGTCCGGATTCCATGGGGAACCGGCTTTCGCATGGGAAGTGTCGACGCGGGACTGGCCTGGAGCAGAGTGGGTGATCACCCAACCGTGTTGCGATTTGGCGTTTTTGACGCCAACATCGAGGCTGGAGAACTGCGCAAGAGCGGCACGCGCATCCATCTGACCGGCCAACCCTTCCAGGTGCTGGTTCTGCTGCTGGAGCGCGACGGCGACATTGTTACCCGCGAAGAGCTTCGCCAGGTGCTGTGGCCCGACGGAACGGTGGTCGATTTCGACCGCTGCCTGAACACCGTCATCAACAAGCTGCGCGAAACGCTGGGTGACTCGGCCGAGACGCCTCGCTTCGTCGAAACGATTCCCCGCCGCGGCTACCGCTTCCTGCTACCGGTGCAGCGTGAGGTTCCCGAGCCGCCCGCAACTCTTGAAGCGCCAGCAACGGCCGCAACGCCCCCATCGCCAGCAACAGCCCAGTCGCCCACAACACTCCCGCCACCCGCCGAGCCGCAGCGCGCGGTTGTCTCCGTCGAAGCGCCGCCGGCGCCGCGGACCGCCGCCGCTTCGCACGGGTCGAAGCGAACGGCGGGCGCGATGATGCTGATGGTGGCGATCCTCGGGGCCCTGGCCTTGTGGCGGTTCTGGCCCGCTCCGGCTCGCGACCCCAGCTTCGCGCTGCTGCCGTTGACGCAGTATGCCGGTTCGGAGATCACGCCTTCTCTCTCGCCCGACGGGAGTCAGGTGGCTTTCGCCTGGAACGGCGAATCGCGCAACGACCTCAATCTGTACGTGTGCGCGGTGGGCTCCAGCGAGCCTCTTCGTCTTACGAACACGCCGAACTCGGATTTCTCGCCCAGCTATGCGCCCGCGGGTGACCAGATCGCGTTCTACCGCCGCTCGGGTGACGCCGCCGCCATCTATCTGGTATCGCCGCGGGGCGGTACTCCGGTGCGGCTGATGGGGCTGCACTTCGGGCCGCCCGATCCCATGGCGAAGCCGACGGGTTTCCCCGAGCCGCTGTCATGGTCGCCCGATGGGAAGTACCTGGCGTTCGTCGACCGGCCTTCGCCGCAGGAACCCTACAGCGTCTACTTGCGGTCTATCGAATCGCGCGACGACCGCTGCTTAACCTGGCCGCCCGCCGATGCCTATGGCGATGGCAGCCCGGCGCTTTCGCCCGACGGCCGCAATCTGGCGTTTGTGCGGCGCGGGGCCGATGGTTCCGCCGACATCTATCTCACCTCGCTGGTCGAGGGCGGCTTGCGGCAGATTACCGCGCAAGGCTGCCCGATCTTCGGCCTTACCTGGCATCCCGACGGAACCCGCCTCGTCTATTCTTCCGGCTGCAACGGCCCGCCAACCTTGTGGGCGGCGCCGCTGACGGGAGAAACGCCGCGGCGTTTTGCGGCCGCCGTGGGCGAAGACGTCGTCGAGCCATCCCTGTCGCGCGCCGGCGGCCGTTTGACCTACGTGCGCCGCGGCCGCGGCTCGAGTCTGCGGCGGTTGGCGTTCACGGGCTCCGCACGCGGCGGCGATGCGCCGTTGCTCGGCGCGAAACTCGAGGGGCTGCCGCCGCGCGCCATCACCGCGCACTACTCGCCTTCGGGAAAGCGCATCGTGTTCGCCCGCAACCACGCCGGCCAGGGGGAAATCTGGACCGCGTCCTCGGAAGGCAGCGACTCCACGCTGCTCACCTCGCTGCCGGCCCTGGTCGGCAGCCCCAACTGGTCTCCCGACGGCAAGCGCATCATTTTCGATTCCATGGCGGGCGGCAACTGGGACATCTACCGCATCGACGCCCAAGGCGGCGAGCCGCTGCGCCTCACCACCCACGAGGGCATGGACGTGCGGCCGAGCTGGTCGCGCGACGGCCAGTGGATCTACTTCTCGTCGGACCGCTCCGGGGCCAGCCAGATCTGGAAAGCCCGCCCCGACGGAAGCGGCCCCGTGCGCCTCACCGAACAGGGCGGCTACGAAGCCTACGAGTCGCTGGATGGGGCTTCGCTCTATTACACGCGTCGCAGTATCTCCGGGCTTTGGAAGGTTGCCGTTTCCGGCGGCGACGAAACCCTCGAGATTCCCGACCTGCCGTGGGAGCAGTCGCGCTGCTGGACGATCACCCGCCAGGGAATCGTCTATACCTACCCCTTGGGCGATTCCTCCGCCGTCAACGAATTGCGTCTTTTCGATCCGGCCAGCGGCAGCACCCGGCCCCTGCTCACCCTCGACGGCCGTCTCGAAGACGCCGCTCTCTCCATCTCACCCGACAATCGTTGGTTCCTCTACTCTCAAAACGAGGAGTCTGAAACCGACATCGAGGTCATGGAGAATTTGCCGTAGCTGCCCTGCCCGCCAGGGGACGCCCCGAGGCGCGGCTTCCTGTCGCCGCCGTCAGGCGGCCTCTTACGGGCTGCGGGAAAACAGCACTCAGGCCCGGCAGCGGTATGCCCCGATCACCGCCTCGGTGGCGTGCGGCCATACCTCGCGACGAATCGCGACGCGGCAAACCTGGAGGTTCACGCCACGGGCGCCGCTTCCAGCTTCGGTTGGCCTTTGGGGGGGCCTGTCTCACGTCGAAGGGCCAAACTGGTGGGATAGACAATCTTGGCTGGCCTGAGGCCGCTGAAAGCGGCCTATACGTCCGCCACAGGCGGACGCGGCCGGCCGGAGGCCCGCGCCACATCCTGCCACGCGCGCCATACCCACCCACTGCGCGCCACGCCCGGCCACGCGTGCCATATCCGGGCGCGCGCACCATGCCCAGGCACAGGTCCACTCCACATCGAGGCGTCGAACGGCGACGCGACCGTCCCCCCCAGTCTCAACCACGACCTTGACGTTTAGTCATTTATTCTATATTGTATAAGTAATGTCCGGCCGCGACTATCTTGGCGAATTCGAGCATCTCGTTCTGCTGGCCCTGCTGCGGCTCGACGATAGCGCCTATGGCGTCAGCGTGCGGCAGGAAATCGAATCGCGGACCGGGCGTGAGGTTTCCATCGGCGCCGTGTATGCCACTCTCGATCGCCTGGAGGGCAAGGGCTACGTGCAGTCGCGGCGCGGCGATCCGACTCCGGAACGCGGCGGGCGCTCGAAGCGTTTCTTTCGCGTCACGGCGCAGGGAGTGGCGGCGGTCAACCGCACCCAGCAGGCGTTGCAGAGCATGACTGAAGGCCTCGCGTTGACTCGGAGCTACGCGTGCTGACCCGGAGCTACGCATGAATTCTCCAACGAATTCCGTTCAGCCGCCACGCCTTGCTCTCTGGCTCGTCGCGCTGTTCGCTTCGGACGAACACGCCGAGTCGATCGTGGGCGACCTGCACGAGGAGTTCGCCGCGCTCGCTTCCCAGGCGGGAACCAACGCTGCGCGGAGCTGGTTTTGGCGGCAGACCGGGAAGACCATTGTGCATCTCACCGCGGCCGGAGTCCGCGCCGCGCCGTGGCAAACCGCCGCGTCCGTCGCTGCCGGGTTCCTGTTGATCGCGTTCGGGTCTAGGTTTGCCGCGCAGGCCACCCAAGCTCTGTTCGACCACTATGGGTTTTACGGGTATCTGTCCGAGCTGGGGATGCGGCAACCGTCGCTCGACGTCGCGCCGTATCTGTTTTGGATCAGCAGGAGCGTGATGCTCGAGCATGTCCTGCTGGCGGCGTTGGTCGGCGGGATTGTTGCGATGGCGGCCAAGGGCAGGGAAATGACGGTGACGACAGCCCTGGGTCTTTTCCTGATTGTGTTAGCTGTGGCCGGAGGCCTGCTCATGGTGGCCCGCACCAGCGACTACACGTTTTTCCTGCTGCGGGGGCTGCCGTTGGCCTTTCTAATCTCCCTAGCTATCGTCGCCGGTGGCGCGATCGTCCGAACGCTCCGCTCCCCCGCGGCCCGGCCTTCCGCCCCCCGTCCTTTCGCTTCCTAACGAGCGCCCGCTTGCGGCGGCGCCAGGCACGAAAAACTGGCCGCCTGGTTGGGGTCGCCCGTACCGTTGTAATGAACGACCTCGGGATAAGGGCACAACGGGCGCGTCATCGTCTGCTGCGGGTTGTCGGCCGCCGTTCCGGTGCCAATCAGCTTCTCGGGCGCCTTGCCCTTTTCCACCCACTGTTCGAGAGCCGCCAGAACGTCGCGTTCGGGGTCGCCGCGCAGGCCGTCGGCCGCGTAGCCGTCGTTGCCGAAATGATGAGGGCCGATGCCGCCGCTGCAGTGCCCCATGCCCGGCACCATAAACAGCCGGTAGAAATCCTGCAGCGGCCGCGACGCATCGCTGCGCGGGTCGGGAAACTTCGCCAGAAACGCCTCCACGTTCTCGTAGTAGTCGATGGAGCTCAGCGGCGCGATCGCCCCATCGGCCCAGCCGTGATAGGTGATGAGCTTGCCGCCGTGGGCGCGGAACGAGCGCAGGTCGGGGTTGTTGGCGTTGATCACCACGCCGGCCTTGCGGTCGCCGAACGCGACATCGCGGTCGTAGTCGAATCCGCGATAGGTCCAGTCGCGATCCTCATACACCGCGTGCCCGAAATACGAATTACCGAACGCGAACTGAATGGCGCTCTCCGGCGGCGTGTTCAGAATCCAGCCCGGCCACGAGCCCTGCACGCCCTCGGCGCCCGGCGAATAGCCGGGATAAATCTGCTTGCCCGTGCGTGGGTTTTTCGGCCCGGCGTAAATTTTCTGAAGCGCGGCGAGCTGCGGCTCGGTGAGGCAGTCGGGGCTGTCGGCGCCTGGGCAGGCCAACAGAGCCGGATCGAAACGGCAGATGCGCGGGTCTTCGACCAGCCCGTCGCGAACGCCGTCGAGCGAATCGCAAGCCGCCAGCGCCGCCTTCTGAATCGCCGGCAGCTTTTCGGGAGGAATCGCGCTGCCGGGTTCGCCCAACAGCGCCTGCTCGTTCCAGATGAACCCGGCGAGATGGTGCGACCAGTCATAGGCCGGCGCTCCGGCGATGATGCCGTGAAAATCCTCGGGGAAGCGCTGCGCTTCCGAAAGCGCTTCGCGCCCGCCGTCGGAGCAGCCGAAGAAGTAGTTATAGTCGGGGTCGCGGCCATAGAAAGCGCGGATCACGGCCTTGGCCTGCACGCTGGTCTGGTGCACGGCGCGCCACCCGAAATCGATCAGCTTCTCGGGATGCCCGATCGCCCAGGTCGCATCGCCCGCGCTGTGGCCCTGATGGCCGTCATCGGTACCCGCGGCCGCGTACCCCCGCTGTAGCGCTCGGACCAGCGACCCGGTCGGGATGGCTCCCGCCCAACCGCCGTTGCCGACCTGTTCATACCTGCCGTTCCAGCCCTTCACCGGCAGCCACACCTCGAAGGAAATCTCGGAATCGCTGGTGGGCCGCGCCACACCCTGCACCACGCAACGTTCGGGCACGATCAGCGGAGGCTGGTCGTTGGCGTGGCCCGGCAGCGGTCCCTCGGGAACCACCTCGGCCGCAGTGATCGCCGCTTTCGTCAGATGCAGTTCGGTCAGCTTTTCGCAAGGCTGTTGCGCGAAAACGCCGGCCGCCGCGAAAAGCCAACCGGTAAAAACGGCAACGGCCGCCCGCGTCACAAATCCGGGCGCCGGAATGGAACGGAGTAAACGCGACATACCTGGAGTCTCCTCTCGCGGCCAACAAACAGGGAAAGCCGCCGGCAGCGTGCCTGCCAGTATGCCACGGCCGAGAAGCGATCGGCTCCCATCTGCTGCTTTAAACCACGAACACCCAACCACCGCCTCGCCAGTCACAACAGGCTAACCACAACAGAGCCGCAGGCGTAAACCGGCGGGCCGAAGCGCCACAAAGTTTCGCCGGCAGTCAAAGAACATCCCGTACTACCCAGCGCGGGCTTACGCCCGCGGCTCTGAGTGACGATTGGGCAAACGGATTGCCTAAATATTGCGCTGCTGAGTCACCACGAGCCAACGATCGCTCACTGCGCGACGACTGCGCAACGATCGTTATCGTCGCTTCCGTGCCACCGCCGCCTCAGCCTTGCCGCCGTTTGAGGGTCACCGCCGCGTAAGGGTCACCGTGGCGTTATAGTCGGGCACGCCGCCCAGCGGGTCGATGCGGCCGCTGGGAATCAGCGGCAGCAACTCGGGCCAGTGCCCCTGCAACGTTCCCGGCGCCACTGCGGTTACGAACGCGCGGCCTTCAAACTGCCCGTTGGGGTTGCTGACTACCACGGGATCGTTGGTGCGCAAGCCCAGCCGCGCCGCGTCCGGTTGCGAAACGAAAATGTGATCGCGCGCGGCGCCGGTCAGCGGGTCGCGGTCATGCTGCACCATCGAGTTGAACTGCTTGCCGCGTCGAGTCGCCAGGATGAACGTGTTTCCGTTTTGCGACGCGGCCGGCGGAGCGACCGGCTGAAAATGCGCTTTGCCGTCGGAGGTCCCAAACTGGCGGCCGGCGCACAGCCGCGGCCCGCCCCATTGAAACTGATCGCCCTGCCGCCGCAGATTCGCGATCGGCGCGTACGCCGGGATCGCCCGCGCAATATCGTCGCGAATGGCCGCGCCGTCGGCGAAGTGAATCTTGTCGTAATCCTCCGGCTTCACCGCGCGCGCGAAATTGAGCAGCGTCTCCCATTCCGAGCGCGCCTCGCCGACGTCATGGCCGGCGATGTAGGGCGAAAAAATCACGCGCCGCTCGGTGGTCGTTTCGGTGCCGCCGTCTTTCTGCTCGTAGCGCGTGCGGGCCGGCAGCAGATACACCGTGTCGGCCGGGTCGGCGAGCATCTGCGAGGTGACGACGATGTCGCTGTGAATCCGTAGCGGGATCTTTTCGAGGCCCTCGCGGGTGCGCTCGGGCTGCGGCATGGTCTCGAGGAAATTTCCGCCGATGCAGTAGAGGCCGTCGATCTCGCCGCGCTCCGCGGCCGCCAGCGCGTCGACGGTGGCCAGCCCGGGCCGGTTGGGCACGGTGAAACCCCAACGCTGGGAGAACGCGCTCGCCGTTTCGTCGTTGATCGGCAGTCCGCCCGGCAACGACGTTGCGTAGGCGCCCATCTCGGCTCCGCCCTGCACGCCCGAATGGCCGCGGATGGGCATCATCCCCGTGCCGGGCCGGCCCACGTATTCGCGCAGCAGCCCGAGGTTGACGATGCCCTGAACGGTTTGCGAGCCGTGGGCGTGCTGGGTGATCCCCATCGACCACACGAACACCCCACGGTCGGCCGCGGCCATCTCGCGCGCGAAGGTTTCCACCTGCGGTAGCTCGAGCCCGCACGCGGCCAGCAGGGCCTCCATCGGTTGCGCGTCGAGGCTGCGCTTGAGATCGGCGAATCCCGTGGTGGCCTGCTCGATGAACTCGCGGCGGACCCAATCGTTCGCCAGCAGCACTTTCTGCACGGCGTTGACGAAAGCCAGATCGCCGCCGACCTTCACCAAAAACGTGTGGTCGCTCAGCTTGGTGCCGAAGACGGCGGAATCGAGGTTCGACGGCACCCAGTAGCGCCGCATGCCCGGCTCGTCGAACGCGTTCACCAGCAGCGTCCGCGCGCCGCGTTTGCGCGCCTCGGCGAGATACTTCAGCGCCACCGGCTGATCGTTCGCCGGGTTGGAGCCGAAGAACACGATCAGGTCGGCGTCGTACCAGTCACGATAGGAGCAGGTGGTGGCGGCGACGCCGAGCGTGGTTTTTAACCCGGCCGTCGAGGGCGAGTGGCACAGCCGCGCCGAGTTGTCGACGTTGGGCGAGCCGAGGTAGCGCGCGACCTTCTGCGCGACGTAGTAAACCTCGTTGGTGATGCCGCGGCTGGTGAGATAGAGAAACGTGCGCTTAGGGTCGAACGCGCGCCAGCGTGGCCCGACGTCTTCCCACACCTGGCTCCAGCCGACGCGCTGGAAGCCGCGTTCGCCGCGCCGCCGGCGCATCGGATACGCCAGCCGGCCCATTTCACGTAGCTCGCGCGAGGTGCGCTTTTCGAGCAGGCTGACGTCGGCAAGCCGCTGGGGGTCGAACGCCGGCATGGTGTTGAGCCGCAGCAGTTCGAGCCGCACCATGCAGAGGTGCGTGCCCGAGATGGTCCAGTCGCGCAGGCCGGTGGTGCCCAGCGCGCAGCCGTCGCAGACGCCGCGCGAGAGAACGCGCCAGGCGTGGCCCAGGTTGTCCTTGTTGCGCCAGGCCACCCGCAACATTTCGAGATAGTGATGCGGCTTGGTTTCTCCCAGCCCGAAAGGGACAGGGACTGTAGGCCAGATTGCGGAACGAACGTGCTTTACGGGACACCGAAGCTATCGTAGCGGATCGCGTGCAGCGACCGTGGAGAACGATGCCGATGTGGAGCGGAAGGCAACTTTGCGTCTAAATTCTTCAAACCGTGACGCCGCAGTAATTCCAAGGAAACACCCCGCGGATAGACTGCTCGGGTGATGTACGCAAAGCGCCTGCTATTCCTACGTTCCGTTCTATTTCTTACTCTTTTCTGCGCGGCGCCTCTGTTGGGGCAAACCATCAGCGGCTCGATTCGTGGTCGTGTGACGGATCCGGCTGGTTTGCCGGTTCCCAACGCCGCTGTGACCGTTACCGAAGTCAATACCAACGCGGTGACGCGCACCACGACCAACGAAGTCGGCTACTATCTCGTCGGGTTCCTGCAGCCCGGCGACTATTCCATTACCGTCAGTGCCGACGGATTCAAAGAATCGGTTCGCAGCGTGGCGCGGCTGGTCGTCAATCAGTCGCTCACCGCCGATATGGTGCTGGAACTGGGCTCGGTCAGCGAGAAGGTGGACGTCGTTGCCAGCACCACCGAGTTGAATCAGGTCTCTCCTGAAATTGGCCATGTCGTCGAGGCCGAGCAGTTGACCAACGTTCCGCTGATCGCCTCGAACTCGCGCGGACGTTCGCCGGTGCTGCTCGCCAAGCTGGTTCCCGGAGTGACCTCGACCAGCAACACCAACAGCAATATCAACAATTTCAGCTTTGGCGGCGGCCGCCCGGTGACCAACGAGATCATGGTCGACGGGCTGCCTACCACCAACCCTTCGGACCAGACCTACACGCTCACGCCGAGCCCCGAAGCCGTGCACGAGTTCAAGGTGTTGACGACGCCGTTTTCTTCCGAATACGGCCACACCGGCGGCGGGATCATGATCCTCACCTCCAACTCCGGCACCAATACCTATCACGGCCGCGTCTACGACTATTTCCGCAATCGTCTGCTCAACAACCGCAACGTGTTCCAGACCGACAAGTCGAGCACGAAGTACGTGCAGAACAACCCCGGCATCACCTTCAGCGGCCCCGTACGCATTCCCAAGCTCTACGACGGCCACGACAAGACGTTCTTCTTCGCCGACTTCAACGTCACTCTGGCGTCCACCGGCAACCTCTATAGCTGGTTGGTGCCGACCGCCGCCGAAAAGGGCGGCGACTTCTCGCAGACGTTTGCGGGCGGCGATCTGGTGACGATCTACGATCCGGCCACCACCACCTTCGACGCCGCCAACAACAAATACGTGCGGCAGCCGTTTCCCGATAACCGGATTCCCACCGCGCGCTTCGATACCTCGGGCGCGCAGATCGTGAAAGTTCTATCCCGACGCGAACGGCAGCTATTCGGGTGGCCTGAATTACTCGGTGCAACCGCCGCAGGTCCGCCAGACCTGGCAGTGGATCACGCGCATCGACCACAGCTTCGGCGACAACGACAAGTTTTTCGGACGTATCGGCGGCTACAATCCCAACGCCGAAGCCCAGACGCGCATTCCCAACAAGGCCAACAACGACACGGCCGGCGGCTTCCGCGACACGCAGATCGTGCTGAGCCACACCCACGTGTTCGGCGCGCGGCTGGTCAACGACCTGCGGATCGGTTTCGTGCAGGAGCACAATTACACGATCGCCGGCAGCGCGCCGTCGCCGGAGTTGGGCATCCCCAACGTCACCCTCAACGAGTTTCCGCAGGTGAGCGTGCAGAACATGATTCCGCTCGGCTCGGGCTCTTCCGACGGCGACCGCGACCGCAGCTACGTGGTCTCGGAAGGATTGAACTACGTCGCGGGACGACATACGCTCAAGATCGGCGGCGACTACCGGCGCCAGATGTGGAACTACTACGACCCCGGCAAACTGGCCGGCTCCTACAGCTTCGACGGCACTTTTAGCTCGCTGCAGGGCGCGGTTCCCACCGGTTACGGGCTGGCCGATCTGCTGCTGGGCTACCCCACGTCCACCAGCATCGATATCAACGACTACACGTTTCGGATGAACATCAACTCCGGCGCGCTCTACGTGCAGGACGACTTCAAGGCGACCAGCAAGCTCACCCTCAACTTCGGCGTGCGCTGGGAATACAACGGCCCCTACTCCGAGGCCAACGGGCAGTTCGCCAGCTTCAATCCCAATCTGACCAACCGCCAGACCGGCACGCCCGGCGAGGTCGAGTTCGCCAAGACCGATACCGATTCGAGCAGCTTCAACCCGCAGGTGTTCAGCAACTTTCTGCCGCGCATGGGCTTCGCCTACAACTTCGCCGACAAGTGGGTCGTGCGCGGCGGCTATGGCATGTATCTGCTGCCGACCATCGGCTACGGCGGCTACGGCCCGGTTTCGCAATACGGCGTCTCGGCCGAGTTCACCAGCCTCGACGAAGTTACGCCGCGCTATCAGCTTCAGCAGGGCGTGCCGGCGTATTCCTACAACGTCGATGAGAACGGACGGCCGTCGGTGCCGGCGAGTCTCACCGACCCCACCTCGTCGGTGACGGCCCTTGAGCGCCGCAAGCGCTCCGCCTACAACCAGTCGTGGCAGCTCGGCTTTCAGCACCAGATCGGCGAAGGCTGGCTTGCCGAACTCGACTATGTCGGCACCAAGGGAACCAAGCTGCCGGCGCTCTACAATCTGAATCAGCTCCAGGCCTCGGATTGGGGCCCCGGCGACCGCCAGATGCTGCGTCCCTTTCCGCAGTACAGCGGCGTGCGCGGGCTCTACAACGACGCCAACTCGATCTATCATTCGCTGCAGGCCAAGCTGGAGCACCGTTGGAAGAACGGCTTCCTGGTGCAGGCCGCCTACACCTTCAGCAAGCTGATCAACGACGTCGATGGGCCGTCGCGCTCGAACGGCGCGCCGCCCCAGGACTTCTACAACCTCGCCCTGGAGCGCGGCGTCGGCGGCTACGACGTGCCGCAACGCTTCGCGATGAGCTACGTGTATCAACTGCCGCTGGGCCGCCACGGCCAGTATCTGACGGGCATCCCCGTGGTGCAGGACGTCGTGGACGGCTGGCAGCTATCCGGGATCACCGAGTTCCAGGTCGGCCTGCCGCTGCAGGTGACGCAGCCCAACAATTGCGGCGGCTGCAACAGCCAGCGGCCGACGCTTGTACCCGGCGTCGACCCTGCCCTGCCGCGCGGCGACCGCAGCATCGCGCAATACTTCAACACCGACGCCTGGACCATCACGCCGCAGTATCAACTGGGCACCTCGCCGCGCTTCCCGATTCACGGGCCCGGCATCAACAACTGGGATCTGTCGCTGATGCGCAACTTCAAGCTGCGCGAGCGCCTCACGATGCAGTTCCGCGGCGAATGGTTCAACGCCATGAATCATCCGCAATACAACAACCCCAACACCAGCATCGGCAACAAGAACTTCGGCGTGATCACCGGCACCACCGGCAATGGCTCGCGGGTCACCGAGCTGGCGCTGCGTATTTTCTTCTAACGCCCGCCCGGCCCGATGTAGGCTGAGTGGTACGGCAAAGTCGATGCGCCTGTGTCGACGCGGCGAGCCGATACGGGCGCGTCGATACACGTGGGTTGATACAGCCGGGTATCGGGACTGGACTAACGCGACCGAGACAACATGAGACTCTTTGTTCTGTTTCTGGCGGCCTGTTCCGCCTTCGCGCAAACGCACCCGATCGCGGTGATCTCGCACCGCGGCGAGCACCTGCATCACACCGAGAACACGCTCGAGGCCTACAAGGCGGCGCTCGACGCCGGCGCCGACTATTACGAGGTCGACGTGCGAACGACGTCGGACGGCAAGCTGGTGTTGATGCACGACGGCAGCGTCGACCGCACCACCAACGGCACCGGCGCCGTCGCGGAGAAGACCTTTGCCGAGATGCGCGCTCTGCTGGCCGGGGGCCAGCCGGTGGCGACCTTCGAAGAGGCGCTGGCGCTCGCTCACGGGCGTTCGAGACGAGTCTACGTCGACGTGAAGAACGCCTCCGCCGCCGACCTGGTGACGGCGCTCGAGCGCCAGAAGATGCTGGACCGCGTCGTTGTCTATGGAGGCTTCGACTACCTCGGCGAGTTGCAACAACTGCGGCCTGACATCCGGGTGATGCCCGAATCGGTGAGTGTCGAGGTGGTGACCCGCATCGTCGAGAAGCTCAAGCCGAAAGTCATCGCCTTCTCGGCGCGCGACTGGCGGCCCGAGATGATTCGGATCGCGCTCGACGCCGGCGCCGACATCTACGTCGACCGGCTCGGCAAGGACGACAATCCGCAGAGTTGGCAGGATGCGATCGCCCAAGGAGCTACGGGAATCCAGACCGACCACCCGGCGGAACTGGTCGAATACCTGCGTTCCAAGGGCCTGCACAAATAGCGCCGGGGCCTTGGAAACCACCGCTTTCAGCGGCTTGTGCTTCATGGGGACAGCCACCGCGTTTCGCCCCTCGATGTTTCCGAGATTTTTCGGATTCGCGGGGTGCCAAACACGGTGACTGTCCCCCTCTCCCCATCTCTCCACAACGCTCCGCCGTTCGCCCGTTGCGCGGCCCTGGCCCGGCCTCGCCGCGCGTTGGCCCTTCGTCGCGACGAACCGCGAGGCGGCAAACCTGGAGGTTCACGCCACGGGCGGCGACTCTTCGCTTCTGTGCCTTTCTTGGCGGCTGTGTGATCTAATCATGGGTTAGTTGGCCGCTGTGGAACCTTCGGGGCCCTTCGGGGAAAGGGTTCGCGCGGCGGCTTGCGGCGGTTGCTAAACTGCCAGGGAAATCCCGTTGCGACCTTGTTTTGCCCACTCGCGCTTCTGGCCAGTTGCATGAAGTATCAACGCACCATCTCGGATCGACAGACTCCCGCCCGGGCCGCTGCCCGGTTGTCGGCACTGCTGCCCGCCATGCTGCTGGCGGCGCTCTGGCTGAGCCCAACGCTGCGGGCGCAAGGCACCGCCGCGCCGTCGCCTTCGGCGGCTGAAGTCAAAAAGACGTTCGACCAGTTTTGTTCGGGCTGCCATGGGCTCGATGCGCGCGGCACGCAGCAGGGCCCCGGGCTTGCCGGAAACCCCAGCGTGCGGCGGCGCTCGCTCGATAGCATCAAAAGGGTCATCGTGCGGGGCATCCCGGCGGCGGGCATGCCGGCGTTCGATCTGCCCGCGCCCACCGTCGACGCGCTGGCCGCGTTGGTCGCTTCGCTCAACGCGTCGGCGGCCGACACCGCCGTCGAAGGCGACCGCGCCGCCGGCCAGGCGTTCTTTTTCGGACGCGGAAAATGCTCGTCATGCCATATGGTATTTGGCGCCGGGTCGCCCATTGGGCCCGACCTCTCCGAAGCCGGCCGTGATCACACTGTCGGCGAACTGCGCGACGCGCTGCTCAAACCCAGCGAGCAGATCGCCGACGGCTATAGCCTGGTCACGCTCGAGTTGCGCGACGGCGGCACGTTGCGCGGTTTCGAGCGCAACCGCACCCGCTACGGAATCGCCGTGCAGGACCTGCAGGGCGGCCTCCACCCACTGGCGCTCGATCAGGTGGCGCATATCACCGAGGAAAAGTCGTCGTGGATGCCGGCCCTTGAAGCTTCCGCCGCCGACCAACAGAATCTCGTCGCCTACCTGAGCGGGTTGAGCGGCGTGACGCCCGAGGCGGCCTCGAGTTGGGAGGGTCTGAAGTCCACCCAAACGGCCCCCACGCCGGGCGCCATTGGGTTCGACGACATTCTTCATCCCAAGCCCGCCGACTGGCTGACCTACAATCGCAACCTCAACGGCAACCGCTACAGCCCGCTGACTCAGATCGACGCCTCGAACGTCGGCAAGCTCGCGCTCAAGTGGACTTTTTCGGTTCCGCTGTGGCAGCAGTTCCTGCCCGACACGCCGTACTTCCACGAGAACATGCGCTACTTCGGCCTCGAGACCGTGCCGCTGGTCTCGGGCGGCATCCTGTATGCCACCGGGCCGAACCAGGTCTTTGCGCTCGACGCGCGCACGGGCGAGATGATCTGGCATTACGCGCGGCCGCGCACGCCGGGCCTGGTCTCCGACCCCTCGCTGGGCACCAATCGCGGCGTGGCGCTGCTGGGCGACAACGTTTTCCTGGTCACCGACGACGCTCACCTGATCGCGCTCAATCGCGTCACCGGGAGCCTGGTGTGGGAGGTCGTCATGCCCGACGAACCGCAGCGCTATGGCGGAACCGTTGCGCCGCTGATCGTCAAAGACATGGTCATCGCCGGAGTCGCCGGCGGCGATTGGGGGATCCGCGGCTTCCTCGATGCCTACAACGCCGCCACCGGCAAACGCGTCTGGCGCCACTGGACCATTCCCGGGCCGGGCGAGCCGGGCTCGGAAACCTGGATCGGCACGGGCATGAGCCTGGGCGGCGGCGGCACCTGGCTCACCGGCTCCTACGATCCCGACACCGATACAATCTATTGGAACACCGGCAACCCGTGGCCCAACTCCGACGACAGCCAGCGCGGCGGCGACAACCTGTTCACCGATTCGCTGCTGGCGCTCGACCCCGCCAGCGGCAAGACGAAGTGGTATTACCAGTTCACGCCGCACGACACCCACGACTGGGACGCGGCGGAGCCCAATGTCCTGGTCGACGTGGAATACCGCGGCCAGATGCGCAAGCTGCTGCTGCACGCCAACCGCAACGGCTTCTTCTACGTCTTCGACCGCACGAGTGGCGAGCGGCTGCTCTCCACATCGTTTCTGCGCAAGCTGACCTGGGCGAGCGGCATCGGCGATGACGGGCGTCCGGTGCGGCTGCCGCCCGGCGAGTTGAGCTGCCCTGACCACGCCACCAACTGGAACGGCACGGTCTTCAGCCCGAAAACGCGGCTCTATTACGTGATGGCCTCGGAGCGCTGCACGGTGAAGCTTTCGCCCGGGAGCTGGAAAAACGCCCGCCCGCCGGAAGACCCGGGCCAGAAATTTCTGCGCGCGCTCGACATCGAAACCGGCAAGATCGCCTGGGAAGTTCCGCAGATCGGCCCGATCGACGGCAAAAGGATGGCCGGGCCTGCTGGGCACCGCCAGCGGACTGCTGTTCTACGGCGACCCCAGCGGCTATTTCGTGGCTGCGGATGAGCGCGACGGCAAGACGCTGTGGCGCCTGCCACTCAACGCCACGATCAAGACTTCGCCGATCACCTACGAGGTCGACGGCGTGCAGTATGTGACCTTGGCGGTGGGCTCGAATATCATGTCGTTCACGGTGCCGCAGTAGGGTTGATGCGCTAGCGATCGCGTCGAGCAGGGAACAGACGCGAAGCGCCCGCCCTACAAGCCAAGGCAGCACCGGTCCTAAGCCCCTCCCGGGCTTGGGAACCGTGCCCATGGCGCAATAACCATACTTCATACGCCCCGATATCGCCCCGCCAACAACCCCGTCGCCTCGTCCATATCAATATCGGCGATCAACAAACCTTCCTGGCCGTAAGGCTGATAGCAAAGCAGGGTCCCATCGGGCCGCACTACCGCCGACGTCGTTGGCGATCCCTCGCTCGCGTAGTTCACCGACGCGAAATAGCAGGTGTTTTCGGCGGCCCTGCACAGCATCGCCTTTTCATGAAAGGAATTCGCCGGGTCCGCGAAACTCGCGGGCCGGTAGCTGCCCGGCGAGGCTTCTTCCAGGTGAGGTTGAAACACGACGTGAGCGCCCTGCCGGGCGGCGCAACGAACGGTTTCGGGATAACGCCAGCCCTCGTGGCAGATCGAGATTCCGAACCGCAGCGGGCCGCTGTCGAAAACCCGCCGCCCTGTGCCGGGGGTATAGGTGCCCTCCTCGGAGGGATCGATCTGTACCTTGTCCTGGAAACCGGCCACGCTGCCGTCGCGGTTCACAACCAGCACGCTGGCCATCAGACCCCCGTCGGCGAAGCGCTCGGTGCCCAGCACCACGGTCACGTTCGCCTTGGAGGCGGCCGCGCGAATCGTCTCCCAGGCGCGTTCGAGAAATGCTGCGTCGGGCGGCGGCGCGGGCCGCCCCGGCCGGCGATAGCCGGGGACGTAGCATTCGGGGAAGCACACCAGCCCGGCGCCTTCCATCGCGGCTTGCGCGACCGCTTGCGAGGCCAACTCAACCGACTCGCCGGGATTCGCCGGGTAACGGATGTTGGCCAGAGCGATGCGAAATGGTTCCATATATCCTCAAACCGTCGGCCGGATATTCTGGTTGACGCGGAAGAAGTTGGTCGGATCGTAGCGGTTCTTGACTTCCACCAGCCGCTCGTAGCTCTCCCCAAACGCCGCGCGGATGCGATCCTCGTCGTCGGCCGCCAGAAAATTGAGCAGGTAGGCGCCGCTGCCGAACGGCTCGAGTGCCTTGGAGAGCCCGCGCGTCCAGGCGATATTTGCGTCCGAGTCGGCCGGGTCGGGCCACTGCGTCAGGATGCCGATATCGTAGGTTTCGTTCCTGTGAGCGAACGCGGTCTCGGACGTCGGAACGCGGCCCGCCGCCCCGGCGTAATATTCGACCACTACCGCCGATAGCGGCGAAGGCGCCCGGTTGGCGTGCGCAACGATCGTGTCGATTGCCTCGTCGCTGAGTTCACGCAGGAACATGCCCTTCCAGTAGTTGTGGTTGCCGTCGGGAAAAGCTCCGTCCAGGAGCCCCTGCATGCGTGGAAACGGCATCGGCTGGATGGCGTCGAGGATCGGCGGAGCGAAATCACGCAACGGTTGGATCAGGCGTTCGCCCTCGGCCAAGTCGCCGCAGTAGCAAACGATCACGCCCACTACCGGAGTCCCGTCGGGCGCGCTCAGCAGGCCGGCGTAGGCGGTCAACTCTTCGGGGGCCGACTCCACAAAGCGGCGATAGAATCGCAGCAGTTCCGGCGCGCGCTGGCGGGGAAACAGTAGCATGCCCCCCAGCACGGTGCTCACTGCGTGCAACTGAAATTCGAACGAGACAACAACGCCGAAATTGCCGCCGCCTCCGCGCAGGGCCCAAAACAAGTCGGGGTTCTGATCGCGACTGGCCGTCAGCAGTTTTCCCTCGGCGGTGACGACCTCCATCGAAACGACGTTGTCGACCGCCGTGCCATATTTGCGAACCAGCCAGCCCACGCCGCCGCCGAGCGTCAGCCCGGCGACACCGGTGGCGGAGACCACGCCGACCGGAGCGGTGAGCCCGTAGAGATGCGTTTCGCGGTCGAGATCGCCCAGCTTCGCGCCGCCTTGCACGCGTGCCGTGCGCGTTTTGGGATCGACGGCGACGCCGCGCATCAGCGAGAGGTCGATCACCATCCCGCCGTCGCACAGGGCACGGCCGCCGACATTGTGCCCGCCGCCGCGAATCGCCACCAGAAGATCGTTGGCGCGGGCGAAGCGGACGGCGTCGATCACGTCGCCGGCCCCGACGCAGCGGACGATGATTCCCGGGCGCTTGTCGACGCTCGCGTTCCAGATGCGGCGCGCGGAGTCATAGAGCGGCTCTCCCGGCCGGATCGCCTCCCCGCGCAAGGCGGCCCGGAACTCCGCGATACTCTCTTCGGCGACAGCGGCTCCCTGTTGGTTGGTCAGCCGGTTCGACATGGGATCGGTTGCCTCCACAACGGCGGCGTCCGCCAGGGGGCGCCGCCGTCCAGAAAATCCAATTTTAGCGCCGAAGCTAGGGGCCCGCGGGTAGAGGGGGCTCCGCCGGTTATGGCGCGGCGTCAGGCTGCGAACGGCCCCAGCTCGAACTGAGCGGGCCGCATGCGCCAGGCCTTGAGTCGCTCGATGGAAGCCCCGCCGCCGCGCGCAAAGGCAGCCACGCCCAGATCGCCCGGGCCGCCGTCGACGGTCGCATACATCGCCGCCAGCCCGTCGTTGATGTAAACCTCCAGCATGTGCTTATCGAGCAATAGCCTCATCTTGTAGCGCTTGAGGCGTCCGATTTTCGTCTGGTGCGGGCCCACCGTCAGCGCGGCCGACCGCGGCGTCACCGTAACGGCCACCCCGGCCTTGCCCGCTTCCGAGCGGCGCAGCTCGAACCCGAACTCGGCGGCGTCGCCGGCGGTCCATTCGGCTTCGATTTCGAGGCAGTCGCCTTGCACGCGCTCGAGCACCGCGGTTTGTTCGCTGAGCGGCGTCGCCGGCAGCTCCACCGCGTCCGCGCGCAGCTTTTCGAATTCCGGCGCCGGCCGCTGGTTCAGGTAGCCGTCGGGCGTGAGCGAAAGAATCCTCGGCAGCAGCATCGCGCTGTTCCAGCCCTTGCCGGCTGGCGTGGCGGTCTTGGCCCATAGCCACAGCAAGGTGCGCCCCTTGTCGTCGACCGAAATATTGCTCGCGTAGGCCGGCCCGGCGTCGAGCGTGCCGCGCGTCTCGGGCACAAACCTGGTGCGCGCCACGTCAAGCGCGCCGACGAAATACTCGCAGGCCTTGTGCGGCGAGGTGATCAAGATCCACTTGGATTCGAGCGGGAAAAGGTTCGGGCACTCGATGTTCATCGTCTCGCGGTCGCGGTCTTCGAACACCGGCCCCAGATGCTTCCACTCGGTCAGCGCCTCGTTGAGAGCGCGGTACAACTGCACCTCGGCCGTGCCGCCGGAGCGCCAGCCGCTGGCGTTGCCGCCGCACACCATGTAGGGCTGGTCGCCTTCGTGAAACAGAAACGGATCGCGCCAATCATAGACCGTGTGGGCCCCATGCAGTGCGGTGGTCAGCACCGGATTGTGCTCGTATTTGCGCCAGGTGATCAGCTCATCGTCCGCGGGTATCGCCATCCATTGCTCGGGGTCGCGTTTCCCGATGCTGGTATAGAACAAGCGCGGCCGCCCGTCGGCGGCGACAATCGCCGCCCCTGAAAACACGTGCAGCTCACCGAGTTCCTCCGAGGGCCCCAGCGCGATCGGCAGATGCTCCCAATCGACCAGATTGCGGCTGCGCGCATGCCCCCAGTGCATGTGCCCCCACTCGGAGCCATAAGGGTTCAACTGATAGAACAGATGGTGCCACCCGCGATAGAACAACGTTCCATTGGGGTCGTTGTTCCAGTTGGCGGGCGGATGAAAGTGATACACCGGCCGCTCGGGATCGGAAGCCGCCAGCGGAACCGCCGCCCGCATCGAAGCCATGGCCCTGGCAATCACCGCGTCCGAAGCCGCGGAGGGACTTTGAGCGGACGCCGCGCCGGGAAGCTGCCCGGCAACCCCGGCGGCGGAACAAGCCTGTAGAAAACGGCGCCGAGTCGTCATGTTATCGTCCCCCTAGCCTCGCCAAGAAGCATCGAGACCCAGTGTAATCCGAACGGCAGTGGCGCAGTGAGCCAGTGGGGCAAGCCTCCGGCCTGCCGAAAACCGTCGCGGCCCTAGCAAACTCCCAACCCGTGCCGCACCGCTAGCGTGAGGAAATGATATAGAGGAAAACAGACAGGATTGTCTGTTCCACGTTGGAAACAGGCGCCGCCGCCCTCTACGGCCGCAGCCCGGCCTGCCGCAGCACATCGACAATACGCACCTTGTGCGCCACGCCGCCCGGCGCGTTGGTCCCGCCCGGCCGGGGCGTGTGGAACGCCGTGTGGATATAACCGTCCCAGCGTGTCTGTACGGCGTCTTTGTAGCCGTTCTCGGTCTGGTTGGCCGAGTCGTAAAGGTCGGAAATGCGCTGCGAAATATGCGGGTTGGCTTGCAACGGGGCGATCAGCGGCCGAATGGCGTTGATGCCCTCGGAGCTGGTCCGGAAGGTCTGCTGCTTGAGCAGCATCAGGTCGACGAACAGGTCGCGCGCCACCAGCGCGGTCAGGTTGTAGTGGCCCTGCTCGTGTTTGAGTAACTGATCCTGGAACGACTGCGGTTGCGTAAAAACCCAGTCCGACACCCAACTGCCGGCGCGGTCGAACTCGACTTTGATCACGACGTTGTCGCTGAGCTGATACACGGTGGGCCTTCTGCCGGCAACCGGAATGATCGTCGGGTTGGGCAGCCTGGGGTTGATGAACACCGACGTCAACGCCACGTGAATGCGCTGGCCCGGCCCGGGCGTCACCGAGCTCCGCGGAAAATTGTTCCAGGTCAGCGTCTTGAAAAGGTTTTCCAGTCGGGATGCCATAGAAACCTCGCGCGCCGGCTGTGCCGCTGTGGTGTGAGTAGGTCGGGTCGCGGTGTGAGCGATTCAGCCGTGCTCGCCAGGCGGCGCGGGTCTGATCCGCCCCGCCTGGCGATTGTGCGGAATTTCCGCGAACGCTCTGTCGCGGCGAATTCCGCCGGGGTCAACTTTCCGCCCGCGCCGTCTCCGGCGCTCACGGGTTCAAAATCAGCGGCCTCGCTTGCAGCAGCTGAAAAGCGGCGTCGGCGAAGACCTTGTGCGCCGCCGACGTGGGATGCACGCGATCCCAAAACAGCGATTGCGAACAGGGGAAGGGGCCTCCAAAAACCGGCGCACAGGGCACGTCGATGTTGGTGATGCCGGTCTTTCTGCCATGGAAAAACTTGGCGTCGACGGCGATGGCGCTCGAAACCGCGTAGCTGGGCAGGTACCACAGCCGCCCTGGTGGTCCGCCCTGCAGCGGCAGGATCTTGGCGAGCAGAATCGTATTGAAGGCGGCCGCCACCAGCGACCCCAGCCCTTCATTGCCTTGCAGCGAAGGCGTCAGCCCGACATTCGAGACGTTGGCCACCATAAAGTTGCGCGAGCCGGCCGCGTGCAGCGCCTGCAGCGCCTCGAGCACGCGATTGGCCGCCTGGTTCAACGTCGGCAGCAGCGCCGTCAGCGGCGTCGCCCCGCTCGACACGGCGTCCAACAGGCCCAGCACGTCGTTGTTGCCGGAAAAAATGATGTAGAGGCCGCAGGAGGGCAGCGCCCCACCGTTGGCGGCGATCAACGTTTGGACTTGCCAACTCAACTCGCGCTGTACGCCGAATTCGGGCGGCAGCGAACTTAGGTCGGCCAGCAGCGACGAGCCCGCGATCGCCAGGTTCTTGCCGCCGCCGAGTTGAAAAAACGGGCCCGCGTCGGTGGGATGTTGCAGAGCGCCGGCGAGGTATTCGATCCACACCTGGCCGTCGGAAAAGCGCGTTCCGTTGAGCACCAGTCCGTCAGGCACCGGGATCGGGTTAATGCCCGCCTGGGCTGCCAGCGCGACCAGATTTCCCGTGTCGGAAACGCTGTCGCCGAGCAGATAGACGCCGCAGAACGACGGCGTCGCGGCCGAGAGCGGCACGGCAGTGATGCTGGCCGCCAACAACAACGCACAGGAGAAAACTACGAGGCCCCGCAGTAGCTTCACGCGAATCTCCTCCCACGGCGACCGAATCCGCCGCGGAAATGCAATGACTCTGGCTGGCCGGATGGGCAGAGTCAATTGGTGCAGGGCTCAACCGCGTCCCTGCCGCGCAATTTTCGCGCCGTCGATCAAGGAGCTCCCCGAAAGCGGCGGCGCGAGGGCCGGAGCCGGCCGACCCCGGCGCTGCACAAGAGTATACGCTCGCACTGCTTTGCATACAACGGTTTTCGAGGCCTACGGCGTTTCCCCGAGGACTTCCCGCCAGGGACTTTTGCTTCGCCGCCCGGCCCCCTTTTCGCCGGGCGCCGCGGGCAAACTGCAGGCGGAGCGAAACGCCCCGCCCAAGGCAGTAGACAATCTATACCCTGTAGGCGTAGAATATCTACAGCCATGGCCAAGCGCAAACAACCCAGCCGTATCGAGTTGCTTCAGGGCACTCTCGACCTGCTTATCCTGCAAACGCTGCGTTGGGGGCCGCAGCACGGCTACGGTATCAGTCAGGCGATCCGCAGCGGGTCGAACGACGTGCTGCAGGTCGAGACCGGTTCGCTCTACCCGGCCGTGCATCGCCTCGAAAAACGCGGCTGGGTGCAATCGGACTGGAAAGTCTCCGAAAACAACCAGCGCGCCAAGTATTACCGCCTCACGCCGGCCGGCCGTAAGCAGTTGGTGATCGAGCAGTCGCGCTGGTCGCAAATCGTCGATGCGGTGGCCGCGCTCTCCAGGCCCAGCGAAAGCGAGGCGTAGCCATGTCGTGGAAACAATGGTTCTCCCGCCGCCCCCAAGACGCCGAGATCCACGAAGAAATTCAGTCGCATCTGCGCATGGCGACGCAAGACCGCATCGACCGCGGCGAGTTGCCGCAACAGGCTCGCGACTCGGCTCGGCGCGAATTCGGCAACGCCGGGCTGGCGCGCGAAGACACCCGCGCGGTGTGGATCTCGACCGTGTTCGAACGGCTCCGTCAGGACCTCAAATACGCCCTGCGCCAGATGCGCCGCAGCCCCGGGTTCACCGCCGTCGCCGTGCTGACTCTGGCCTTCGGGCTTAGCGTCAACATCACCATCTTTGCGGTGATCGATTCGCTTTTCCTGCGGCCCCTGCCCGTGCACGACGCCGAGCGCCTCGTCGTGGTGATGCGCCAGCAGGCCAACACCGAGTTTGCGCGCGGCTTGGCGTGGCGCGACTTTCAGGACTATCGGGCCGGAATCGCCGAGTTCAGCGATATGCTGGCCCTGGCCTTCCGGCCCGCGCACCTCAGCTTCGCCGGACACACGCCCGACCGCACCTGGATCGAAGCCGTCAGCGGCAACTACTTTTCGATGCTCGGCGTGCAGCCGTTCCGCGGCCGGCTGTTCGAGCCCGGCGAGGGCGAAAAGCCCGGCGCGGACCCGGTCGCGGTGCTGGGCTATTACTACTGGCAGACGCACCTGGGCAGCGACCCGGGCATCGTCGGGCGCACCGCCGTCATCAACGGCCGCGGCTTCACGGTCATTGGGATCGCGCCGCCCACGTTTACGAGCGTGCAGTGGGCGTTGGCCCCCAGCGCGTTCATTCCCGCCACGATGTATCCCGAAACCTTCGCCGGCAACGATTCGATCCTCGAAACGCGCGACTCGGCGGCGTTCAAGGTGATCGCCTATCTTCGCCCGGGCGTGAGCGTGGAGCGGGCGGCCAGCGCGGTGCAGGTGTTCGCCCATAGGCTCGACCGCGAGTACCGCCCCAAACAGCCCGCATCGCAAGCCTATGTGCGGTTCGAAAGGATGTCGCGGCCCGAGCCGGGCATTGGCGAATTTCTTCCCTTCGCCGCCGTGGTCTTCATGGTGATGGCCGGCCTGGTGTTGTTCGTCGCTTGCGCCAACGTCGCCAACCTGATGTTTTCGCGAGCGCTCGCGCGCCACCGCGAGATCGGCATTCGCACCGCCATCGGCGCGCCGCGCGGCCGGCTCATTCGCCAACTGCTCACCGAGAGCGTCGTGCTGGCGCTGCTGGCCGGGGCCGTCGGCGCGCTGCTCACCGCCGCGACCGCGCCCTTGCTCTCGAGCATGTCGACGCACTCGGGCGACGTGCCGATCCATCCCGACGCGAGCTGGGATTGGCTGCCCTTGATCTTCACGATCCTGATCTCACTCCTGGCCGGAATCGTCACTGGCCTGGTGCCGGCCTTGCGCGCCACCCAGGTGGATGTCTACTCGATTCTGAAGGGCGGCGCCTCCACCGCGGGACGTAAGCGCCATCTGTTCCGCAGCGCGCTGGTGCTGGCGCAGGTCGCGGTTTGCGTCGTCGTGCTGATTTGCGGCGGCCTGTTCCTGCGCAGCTTGCAGCAGTTGGCGGCATTCGACCTGGGCTTTCGCACCGACCATCTGCTGATGGCTTCGGCCGATCTCGGCCTGCAAGGTTACGAGCCCGAGCGTGGCCGGCAGTTTCTCGAACGGGTCACCGAGCGGGTCCAGGCCTTGCCGGGAGTCGAGTCGGCCGCGATCGCTTCGAGCGTTCCCTTCGACACCTACTTCGACACCCACGGCGTGCTGCCGGCCGACCGGCCGGCCGGCTACGACGCCGCGAAAACCAACGACGAATTGCAGGCCGGCGTCAACCGCATCGATCCGGCCTACTTTCACACCCTGGGCGTGACGCTGCTCCAGGGCAGGGAATTCACCAAACAGGATGGCGACACCTCGCGCCGCGTGGCCATCGTGAACCAGACTCTTGCCGGCCGCCTGTGGCCCGGCCAGCCGCCCTTGGGGAAACGATTCCAGTGGAAGCCCGACGGCGAGCCCATCGAGGTGGTGGGCGTGGCCGCCAACGGAAAATATGTGCTGCTGGGCGAGGCGCCCCGTCCTTACGTTTTTGTGCCCTTCGCGCAGGACTACGGGTCGATGGTGACGCTGCACGTTCGCTTGAAAAGCGGCGACCCGCTGGCCGTGGCGCCCGCGGTGCGCCGCATCTTCCACGATCTCGACCCCGACCTGCCGCTGTTCAACGTCCGCAGCATGGAAGAACACCTCCGCACCAGCGCCTTCGCCTTCTTCCCGCTGCGCATGGGAGCGCTGCTGGCCGGGGCCCAAGGCCTGGTGGCGCTGCTGCTGGCGGTGATCGGAATTTACGGAGTCGTCGCCTACTCGGTGCGTCAGCAAACCCGCGACATCGGTATTCGTATCGCGCTCGGCGCCAGGCCGCGCGACGTATTGCGGCTGGTCACGCGCGCCGGCCTGCGGCCGACCCTGATCGGTATGGCGCTCGGCCTGGCGGCCTCGTTCGCGGTGGCGCGCCTGCTAGCCGGGTTGCTGTATGGCCTCGACCCTTTGAACCTACCGGTCTTCAGCGCGGTGGTCGCCCTGGTGCTCGGAGTTTCGCTGCTGGCCTGCTGGCTGCCCGCGCGGCGAGCCGCCCGCGTCGACCCGATCGATGCGCTAAGGCAGGAGTAGGCCAAACAGCAATCGCTACCTAAAAAGAGCTGCACCCCTACCCAGAAGAAGCCGCATCGCCACCCGTGGCGTGAACCTCCAGGTTTGCCGCGTCGCGATTCGTCGCGACGTAGGGCCCATCGCCAAGCCGCATCGCCCAAGTCCAATCGGCAAGACCCATCGTCCGAGACCAATCAGCAAAACGCAAAAACTCACCGCCCCTACCCATCCACCAGCAGCACCGTTTCCGGCCCCGGAAACCGCTCCGGAACCGCAATCGTCACCTGCCCCGTGGCCGCCCATTCCACGCCTCGCGCAAACAGCGTCTGGAATCCAGCGCAGCGCAGGTTGGGGTTTTCTTCCTTGCGCCAGGTATGCCCCAGCATCGTGACATAGACGCGTCCGCGACCCCAGCTTCTCACCCAGTCGAGCGGCTCGCGGCGGTGCGAATCTTTCGAAAGCGAATAAGTCAGCAGCTGCAGCTCCTTCTCGAGCGCCCCGTGCAGCGGGTGCGCGGGGCCATGCTGGCCGTGCGTGAGCTGTTCGGAAGGGTGCATCCAGCGCTTCGGGATGCCTTGCGTGATTGCGTGGCGCCGGTCGGCCATCACCATCTGGAAATCGTGCCGCGGGCCGTGGCCGGGTTCGAGGCCTTCGCCGCGCGGGACCACCACGACGCGTTCGTGCTCATCGAAAATCAAACCCGGGCCGAACGTCTTGGGCCGCCACAACAGCCCGATCATTTCGTTGTATTCTGCCCACGGCAAAAAGGCGTTGTTCGCCGCATGAAAGCTGACAAATCCGCCGCCGCCGCGGACATAGGCCTCGAGTTTCCGTTCGACCGGCGCGGGCCACTGGATGCCGTCCGGCAGGTGGCCGCCGTTGAAGTTGCTGACGACCACGTCGCGCCCTTCGAACCGCGGCCGCCACGCGTCCCAGGCTTGCGGCTCCGCATCGGCCGGCGGCGTCGTCGAAACCTCCACCGTGAATCGCCCGCTGGCTTCGAGCGTTTGCCGGATCATCCGCGTCCCGGCCTGCCAGTCGTGATTATTGATGCCGTCGATGACCAACGCGGAAAGCTTCGGCGGCTCGGCAGCTAATGGCGCCGTTGCCAACGGCGCACTCAGCGCGGAGAGCATCCAATGGCGGCGGGTGAGCATGGGGCGCATACCTCGTGAGCCGTGGATGGGTGGACCGGCCGATCGGCCTGATCATTGGTTCGCCGGGCCGCGGCGCCGGGCCATCCGGATCTTCACGGTAGCAGGTCCGGGCGCTCGCCGAGGCCCAGGCGAGCACTCATCGCAAACCCCATGCGCCGTACCGTCGTCTCCCAACCGCGCGCGTCTTGCGGCTGGCAGTGCTGCCGCAACGTCTCGGCGAAAAGGTCGAGCCAGCGCGTGAAATGTTCGCCTCTCAATTCCGCGACCGCCTGGTGCGCTTCGATCGGGTTGCCGGCATAGCGCCGCTCTCCGCACAACACCGTGGCCCAGAAACCGTACATCGTCTCGAGGTGCGCCGGCCAGTCGGCCACGTGCTTCTCGAAAACCGGGCCCAGCAGCGCATCCTGCCGCGCCGCCTGGTAGAAACCGTCGACGACGGCACGGATCGCCTTGTCGTCGAGTTGAGCGGAGACGCCGCGGGCGCGCCGGAAGTCGATACGGGGCATTGGAAGCAGCTCCTCTATAAGTGGTATTCTAAATACTACTTTAATAACCGGAGGGGCTGCTGTCAATGCGACTCGCTCACAGGACCGACTACGCACTTCGCGTGCTGATGCATCTCGCCGTAAGCGGCGAAGGCGCTTCGGTCGGCGCCATCGCCTCGCGCTTCGGCCTGTCGGCGCACCATGTGATGAAGGTGGCGCAAGAGCTGGTGCGCGCGGGTTGGGTCGACGCGCAACGCGGCCGCGGCGGCGGATTGAAGCTCGCCGTGGAACCGCGCCAGCTCAAGATCGGCGACGTCGTGCGCAGGTTGGAGCCCGACTTCCGCCTGGTCGAGTGCTTCGACCCCGCCGAGAACGAGTGCATCGTCACCAAAGCGTGCCGACTGCGCGGCGTGCTCGAGCAAGCGCTCGAGCTGTTCCTGGGACGCCTGGACTCCGTAACGCTGGCGGACCTGATGCAAGACCGCCGGGGGTTGGCGAAACTGCTGCGGATCAAAACGGCCGCCTGACCGCCGGTCTTCCTAGGCCCTCTCAAAAACCAATCTCAGGTCATCGCTCTACAATTTTCAGGGACCGCGACACTATTACAGAAACGTTGCGAACAGAGATACTCCTAACGTGGGGGTCTCCGCCAGCAACGCTCGTCCGCAGCGCCTTTCGGGGATGGGACGATTTTCCCCCTTGCAGGTCGCCGTCGGCATCTGTGCTCTCGTGTTTGTCGGCGAGACCTTCCTGATGGTCGTCTTGACGCGGTGTTTCCCTCTGCCGCCCGTGCAGGAAGGCATGCTCGACGCCACCCTGCTTTTGGCGACGCTGATTCCTGCTCTCTATGCTTGCCTGATTCGCCCGCTCGAACAGCAGATCCGCCAGGGCCAGGAACTGACGCTCGAATTACAGGCCGCGCGCGACGAGCTTGAGGAGCGCGTCCGGGAGCGCTCCGAGCAGCTCTCGGTGTCGAACGACAACCTGCAACAGTCGCTGCTGGGGCTGGAACGAACCCATGCCGAACAGTCGCTGTTGCGCGAGATGGGCGAACTGCTGCAGGCCTGCCGCACGACGCAGGAAGCCGAGGAGATGCTGCGCGGGTACGCCGCGCGCTTGTTCCCCAGCGACGCGGGCGCGGTCTACGTCTACCGTTCCTCGCGCAACGTGCTGGAGCTATCGGTCGATTGGGGCGAGGGTAATCACTGCCCGCCTTCGTTCCCGCCCGAAGATTGTTGGGCGCTGCGCCGCGGCCGTTTCCACCTGGTGAGCGAGAAAAATCAGGGCCCCGCCTGCGTGCACTTGCGGGGTCTGCCCTTCGACAGCACGATTTGCATTCCCATGATGGCGCATGGCGAAGCGACCGGCCTGTTGTTACTGGCGGCGCCCCACTCGTCTTCGCAAGGCGAGTTTTCCGCCCGCGACCAGGCGCTGGCCGAATCCGCCGCCGAGCAGATCGCGCTGGCGCTCGCCAACTTGAAGCTACGCGAAAAGCTGCGCGACCAGGCCATCCGCGATCCGCTCACGGGGTTGTTTAACCGCCGCTATTTCGAGGAAAGCCTCGACCGCGAGATCCATCGCGCCGAACGCCGCGGCCTGACCGTCGGGCTGGTCATGATCGACGTCGACCACTTCAAGAAGTTCAACGACACTTACGGACATGAGGGTGGCGACGCAGTGCTGCGCGACGTTGGGCGCCTGGTGCGCACTTCGATGCGCGGCGAAGACGTGGCCTGCCGCTACGGGGGCGAAGAGTTCGTCCTGATGCTGACGGAGACCTCGCTGGGATCGCTGTGCGAGAGAACCGAGGAGTTACGTCAGGCGGTCAGCAACCAGCAGACCGTATTCCGCGGGCAGCTCCTCAAAAGCATCACCATCTCCTGCGGTGTGGCCAATTTCCCGCAAAACGCTTCCTCGCCCGAGGAGTTGCTGCGCGCCGCCGACGCCGCCTTGTACCAAGCCAAAGAACGCGGCCGGGACCGCCTGGTCGTGGCCGACGAGATGGCGCACAGCTCGGTGTAACGAACCCCTGCCAGTCTGGTTGCCGTATCCCGTTCGCCGCCCTGCGCTACAACCCCCGGTAAACCGCCACCGCCTGCTCGATCTGGTCGAGCGCGTGCTGCCTGGCTTCATCGCTCGGGTAGCGCCCCTCGTGCAGCACGTAGTTGCGCGCGTATTCGATCTGCTCCAGGAAAAGCTCGGGAGCATTGCCCGGATCGGTCGGCTTGCCGTCCACATTGATCCAGACCGGGTTGGTGTGCGCAAACACCGGCATGCGGAACCAGTGCCCCGGAGGGCCGCCGTAGGGCAGCATCTCGCGCCCATAGCAGCGCGCCGCGATCCAACCGCTGCGCTCCACCTCGACTTCGGCCTCCAGGCTGGCCGCGAAGTGCTCGCCCTGGGGACTGCTCGAGGCCACCACCTTGCCGTTGTGAATGATTTCGAGCGTCTTATAAGGCATCCGCGAACGCGCCCGCGCGGTGACCTTCACTTTGTGGGGCCCCTTGCCGGCGCGCAGTTCTTCGCCCGGCCCCTTGCCGTCCACCGAGATCTCGAGGATCGGGCCGGTCGAGATAAAGGTGTGTCCCTGGCGGATGCCGTCCACCCAACTCGCGTAATCGAGCGTACGGCCGGTCTTGACGTAAACGCGCGCGCTGCCCATCGGCACGCTGGTGCTCATCTTGTCGGAACCCGAGGAGGCGCTGATATGGAAGCCGCAGTTGAGGTAGGCGTAATACACATCGATCGGGGCCATGTCGTAAACGCGCGGGCCATACATGCGATAGATGCGCTGCAGCGTCGGGTGCAGCTCGAACGGGTCGCCGGTGGTCAGAATGTCGAACGCGTCGATCTTGCCCAGCGCCACATCGACCGGGCATTCGCCGTTGGGATAGGGGAAATGCGCCCAGATGACCAGCGCCCCCTGCCGGCGCGCGATCTCGGCCGCGTCGGCGTGCGTTGGTAGCGCGTATCCGCCCCAGCCGTTTTCGGGAAGCTCGCCCGTGCTTACCGGCCAGACCAGTTTCTGAAGCTTCAAAAAGATCAGGTGGCCGAGAAAATGATTGCGGAATTCCTCGTTCGTGTAGAGGAAATACTCGGGCGACGAAAGCGGACTGAGCTTGCCGGAAAAGTGCTCGACGTTCTTGAAAGTGCCGTCGCCGGGCCGCTCGCCGTCGCCCACGCCGCCCTTGTAGGCGAGCAGGTTCATTACCCGCAGCCCCTCGGCTTTCATCTCGGTGAGAGCCGCGACGGGGTTGGGAAAATGCACATGCGTGTCGCCGGGATACCAGCCGCTCTCGGTCATATCCACCCAACGATGCAGCCGGACCGTCAGCGCGCCGCCACCGAGTGAAGCCGTGTCGGCCTTACCTTCGTAAACGTCGTACTCGAGGCCGCGTGACGCCTCGATCGAAACCGCACCGGCCGGCAGCTCGATCTCGAACGGCCCGTCGACATAGGCATAGCTCTTGCCGTTGGGCAAGGCCAAGTCGCCGCCAAACGGGCCCGAAGGAATTCGCCAAGGGTGACCCAGCGGGGGGTAATAGTTGCCGGCCGCATCGGTGAAAGCAACCCGCGCCGCCAGCGGCTCCGACGTCTTATCGTCGACGACGGTGACCGTGATGCGCTGCATCCCGGGCGGAACAAATTCTGAGGGAGCCGGGTCCGTGGGAGATCGCTGTGCCGCGACAGTCGAAAGGCTGACGGTGGCAAGGCCCCAAACGGCAAGCAAGGTAAAAGCAACAACGGCCCCAAGGCGAATCGTCCAGGCGGGCATGCTCATGAGCGGCGACCTCCGCCGCTATGATAGTCCCCAGGCAGCTAAACCTCCAGAGCCAGCCTGAAGTTTCAAGACAGCGCACCAAAGCAAACCCAGCCGCGCTCGTCAGCAGACGGGGCCGCGCCCGTCAGCAAACCGTAGCCACGAGCCACTCAATCCGCGCGCCCCCCCCAAAAAATCAAGCCCCAAAACAGAGCCGCAGGCGTAACAGGCTGCGGAAAAAGTCTGCCGGAGGGGGACAGTCACCGTGCTTCGCACCCTGCGAATCCCGTAAACCTCTGAAAAATCGAGGTGCGAAACGCGGTGACTGTCCCCATGAAGCACCTGGTAAGCCGGCGGGCCGAACCCGCACGAAAGCACAGGAAATACAGAACGAGCAGTGAAGACACGCTTCGCTAGCGGATCACCATCCATCGCAACAGTTCGCACTCACCAAATCCAAGCCACCGCCAAGAGCCTGCTTCCGTCGACGCTACCACGCGCCGCCGCTAACGCCCGCTTCGCCGCCGCTGGTGAGCACCTCGGCCGCGAGCGGCGAATAGAACGCGCCCTCAATGCCCATGCCCCAGATTGTCGAAATTGAAGGCCGACCCGGGCTGATTCCCGAGCACCACCGTGCCCTGCGGAGCGATCGTATGCCCGTCCCAGACAATGTCGCCGCCCGAAGACGAGATCTGCCCGGGGTCAAAGTTCACGGCCATATTCATCGGAAGCACAATCGTCTCGGTCAGATCGGCCAGCCGGCCGCAGGCTAGCTGAGAGCAAGCAAAAGGATGGCGATAAAATACATCGCGGTCTCTCCCCCGTACCATGCTGGGGGCCGCCGTGCGGCGTTAGCCATAGCCCGCCGACAGTATTCGCGGCTACGGAAACAGGGTACCCACCCCGGGGAAGATTTCGGGTCGAGCACGCGTGTGCGGATTCGCACCCAACTGTTTCATTCAGGAGCTTCCTGGATTTTTCCACCGTCAGGCCGGCGTCGCGAAGGATGCCGCCGGTTCGACCCGAAGGGAACGGTAACCCACCAGCCGCCCGCGCTCGCCATAAACTTGCAACCGCCCCCGGAAGCTATGATGGGAACCGGGGAACGACCCCAAGCACTAGGAGGGACCAGACGTGAAAGCATTTCGGATCTGTATCTTGATCGCGGCGATCCTCGGCGCCGCGGCTTGCGCTCCCACGCAAGAAGCCCCCGAGGCCCAGAAGAAAGAAAGCCCCGACGCCGAGGCGAAAGAGGCGCCCCAGAGCCCGCCGGCCACCGAGACGGCTACTATCGGCGGTCACACGATCACCATCACCTACTCGTCGCCGCGCGTGAAGGGCCGCGAGGGAAAACTCTTCGGCCCCGACGGTAGAATTGGCCAGGACCCCAACTACCCGGTCTGGAGAGCGGGCGCCAACGCCGCCACTTCCCTGCACACCGACGCCGATATCACCATCGGAGATCTCGCGGTTCCCGCCGGCGACTACACGCTCTATGTGAACCTGGCCGACCCCGAAAATTGGGAACTCATCATCAACAAGCAGACCGGCCAATGGGGCCTGGAATACAACCTGGCGCAGGACCTGGGCCGCGTCAAAATGACCATGAGCAAACCCGACGCGCCGGTCGAGGAACTCAAATACACCCTCACCGACGGAGGCAACAACAGCGGCACGCTCACCCTGGAATGGGAAAACCACAAAGCCTCGGTGCCCATCACCGTAAAGGGTTAGCGAAAATCACCACGTAGGAAGGGATAGCGAAAAGCCGTCCCACAAAGCGAAAGCAAGGGCCGAGGAGTGGCACAGGCAATCCTGCCTGTGCGCTTCCGGCCCGGCCGCGCTACACACGAAGCGGCTCTCGTTCCAGATCCCAACGCTGGAATTCCAGCGCCTAGCAGTCCTGAGCATCGCCTCATTCTCATCGTCGAAGGAACGGCCGTGTGTGCTATTTCCTATCGTCGACAAAGAAGCGCGGCATAACCCGGAAACCGTCTGCCGATCCAATCACTTTTCCTGACGATAGAGCCTGATGGTCTCGAGGGACTTCCGCGGCTCTCCGCTGCCTCGCGGTTCCCGCCGCCTTATTTCCCCACGCCTTTAACCTTCAAACGGATCGAATAGATACCGGTGCTGGCCGCGATGTAGAGCGTCTTGCCGTCCGCATCGCCAAAGGTCACATTGCCCACGCGCTCGGGCACGTGAATCGTTCCCAGATGCTTGCCGCCGGAAGACAGAATCCACACGCCGCCCGAACCCGAGCTATAGAGGTGGCCCTGCTGGTCGACGCACATACCGTCGGGTCCGCCGGGGCCCGGCGCCGCGTTGGCATCGAGCAGCACGATTCCATTCGCCAGCGTGCCGTCGGGCTGGACGTCGTAGCGCATCCACCTCTTGGGTCCGGAGTTGCTCACGTAGAGATACCGCTCGTCGGGGGAAAACGCGATGCCGTTTGGCCGCGGCAGATCCGCAATGAGCAGTTCCAGCTTATCGTGCTCGGGCGGTGCGCCCTCCTGGTGAGCTTCGGCGCCGAGGATGCGGTAAACGCCGTTGACCTTGAGTTCCTTTTGCGGGTCGTCGTCGCTCTGCGTGGCGAGGCCATAGGGCGGATCGGTGAAGTAGAGCGAGCCGTCGGACTTGTAGATCAGGTCGTTGGGGCTGTTCAACCGTTTGCCCTGATAGCTGTCGGCCAAAACGGTGATCGCCGCGTCGCGGCTCAACGACTCCAGCCGCCACACGTTGCGTCGGGCGTGCCCGGCTACAGTGACCCGGCCGCGCGCATCGAGCGTCATGCCGTTGGAACCGGGCTCGGGTCCGGGAAACGGCGTCGACCCCTCATAGCCGCTGGGGTGCAGGAACACGGCCGCGCCTTTTCCGGGCCGCCATTCCACGATGTTGTTGGCGGGAATCTCGGCGAACAGCAGCGTGTTGGCGCCGGTCCACACCGGCCCCTCGACCCATTTGTCGAAACCGCCGGCAACCTTCTTGACGACCGCGTCCGCCGCGACGATCTGGTCCATCGCCGGGTCGAGCTTTTCGACGGTTTGCGAAAACAACGCGCCGGCCGAAGCGGCCAGCAGCGCGAGCAACAGAGCATGCGATGAGTTTTTCACAGCCGAGATTGTACACCTTCAGCCGAAATACCAGCGGAACAGCCCGCGCTGTACCCCCTGGCGCAGACACCACGATCCATGGGCCTGGCGATTGCGCCAGCCGCGCGGAAATAGAAAAAACGAATTCGGCGGCGGTTGCCAAGCACCGCGGCTCGAGTTTGCCGCCTATCGGTCCCAGGGGCAAGGCGTCAATTCTTGTGTTCCGTGGGTTTGTAAGGATCGCTATCGCCCGAACGCCAGGAATTGCGGCTTTGTTCCGCGATTTTTGCAAAGGCGTTGCGGACCTGCTCCAATTCCTCGGGACTCAGTTCCTCGAGGTCGATCAAGGCGGGGTTGGGCCCCTTGAGCGCCCGCAGCAATTCATCGATCTTCAGATGCAGCGCAATCGTATCCCGGTTCTGCGTGTTCTGAATCACGAACACCATCAGGAAGGTAATAATGGTCGTGCTCGTGTTAATCACGAGTTGCCACGTGTCGGAAAAGCCGAAAGCGGGGCCGCTGATCGCCCACAACGCAACGCACGCCACGGCCACAAAGAACGCCGCCGGATGGCCGGCCGAAGCGGCGGCGCTTTTCGCAAAACGGTTGAAAACGGTTTGCCGGTGATGATACAGCGTCCTCATAAAGAACCCTCCGCGACCCGATCGAACAGCGGCGCCCGAAATCGAGAGCAGCCCTCCGGCGGCCGGAGGCGAACGGACCGCGCCACAGCCTCCTGGCGCCGGGCAGATCGATGACACAGACCGGCCCAGATCAGTGACACATCGATCGATGCCCGGCGCTCCGTGGGGCAGGGCTCCGGCCTGCCCAAAAACCTGTTGGCGCGACCCCTCAAGCGCCGCGTCAGGCGACCGGCAGGGCAGTCCTCCGGCCTGCCTTGGCGGGCCCTCAAACGCCCGGCCCGGCCAAGGCCCGCCTTGGGCCATAACTTCTAAATGGAGTGTGGGTGGACCGATCTGCCGCATCGCGCGGACCGGTGGATTCTTGATCGAGGAAAGGATGGGCTCAGGGGCGCATTTTGCTGAAAACCGAATCCGTTTCCTGGTGCTGCGAATGGCACGCACCGCACTGCGCCCGGGCGCTGGCGTCCAGCATCCCGGTGCGGCTGTCGCCTTCAAAGCTTTGGAAGCCCCAGCCGGCGGCGTCCTTGTAGCGCTCGCCGTTCTTGATCATGACATCGAGGCTGCGCCGCTCCCCCTCGGTGAAGGTGCCCTTGCGGTCTCCCTCGCCCTCTTCCAGGGCCACGATTTCATCGACGATCGCGGAGCCGTCGGGAAACTTGCCGGTACGATAGCCCTCCACGGCCTGGTCGTTGGCGTAGAACAGGTGAATGCCTCCTCGCGTCGGAAAACTCTTGCTCTCCCGTCCAACGACCTTGGATTTGACCAGGTGCCAACTACGGAACCCTTCCGGGTAAGGCACGTCGGGCTGCTCCTGGGCCGGGACCAGAAAGGCCGCGGCGAGAAAGGCCGTCACGATCAGGAACAAGTTCGATGCGAACGATTTGTGTTTCATGTTTTGCAGGGTGAAGGCTTTTGCACAGCCGGGCAGAAACCGCCGGGCAGAAACTGCGGCAGCCCTCAATTATAGGCCCTCAGGGGTTTCGTGGCCAAGAAAGGAAGAAGCCCGGCGAGTTCGTGGCCGTTCCGGGATCGGTCCGCAGGGTTGCTCCTAGGGATCTGACCCCGATTGATCGGAGTGACTTGGGATTCGGGTTCTGACGGGTTGGCCCCCAAAAGTCGTCGCCCGTCCCCGACTGTCCGTGCTGCAGGCGGGCGGCGGCGTGGGCGAGGGCCTGCTGGCGCAACCGGCGGAGCTCGTCCTGAAAATCGTTGTCGTGGCGGAGCCAGCGGTGCGGGTGCGCTCGGGGACGCCGGCCTGGCGGGCGGCGGCGGCGATCGAGCGGGAGGTGAGCAAGGCGGCGACGGCGCGCTCCTGGGCGGGCGTCAAACGGTCGTGATAGGCTTCGACGGCGAAGGGCAGTTTCGGCACGATCTGGCAGGGTTTGGCATGGTTTTTATGGCTTTTTGCCGGCCATCGAGCGGATTCCCCCTTATCGCTGCTGCCAGTTTAGCGCGGGGTGTCAAGGATTTTGGGGTGGTTTTGGCGGTATGTTGTTGATTTTGTTGGGGCGGTGGGGTGGGGACTGGGTTGGGGGATTGGGGCTCTGACTCTCAGGTCGGGCTCATGTTAAGAGCATATTTCGAGGCTGTCCCTGTTTTCTCGAGGCGACGACTAACGAGATCGGGACAGCCCCCAAACTAGTGAGCGATCTCCCCGAGCCGGCGATTCCACCGCGCATAGTACGCCTTTCGAGACGGGTTCGGGGGCTGTCCCCAATCTCCCCAGTTTACTGGATGACGCGCTCCCACTTCCAGAGGCTACGCGGTATCGGCGAGCCGGCGGTCAATGTGCCGGCAGAGTCGCTTTCCTGTCGAATCAATCGTTGAACCAGACAAATCTCGGTCAATATAACCGCGGCTTGCGCTTCAGAGCAGCCGCAAAGGCGGCCGATAACGGAGCGGCCATCGGCCTCTGGATCTGCCGACCACGGTAGCTCTACCATGTCCCGGATGATCGCTTCTACAAGATCAGGAGCCGGGAGAGGGCCCACAAATTCAATGAAACTCTCCATTCGCTCGCGAATAAACCCCGGCTCGTGACTGCCGACGCCGTCAAGGTCTTCTCCGTATACGAGCACAAATCTGCTATTGGCAAGGAATTGGAGGGCCCATCTACCGCTGTCTTGGGCCCTGATGATCTGAACGCGAAACGTTTCGCTCACGAAAGCTGGAGCTCCATCCATCACGCTCACCACTACTTCGACGACCTTGCGTTCGGTCTCTTGATCGCCTATCCGAACACAATATCTGTTGTAGCTCATAGCTGTCGCTCTCCCCCTTACGTTGGCCTGGCATCTTTGCTCGAAGCGTAGGCCCTCGGGCTAGCGGAACCCAAATCCAGCCACAGCCGGGACTGTCGGGTTCATGAGTCCCCGATCCCAAGATCTTTCTTCCCGGCAGCCACCAGCTTGCTACGAAGCTTGGCGATTGCCAGTGTTGCCGCAGCGAGGTCATCAGGCTGAAGAGCTCGAATCTCCGCGAAGTGCGTAGCTAGGGCTTCGGCTGCCTCGCCTGAGACGAGAAGTCTAATGGGCCCCGAGAGCTGAAATAGTCTCCTCTGGGCGTCCGAAGATTGAATTTGAGCGGCTTTCAACTTTTCCATTCGGAAGCTCTGAACCGTCGGATCAGATGATGCACTGAGTTGGCCCCAACCTTGCATCTCGTGCAGGGAGAACTCATAGTCACCAAGCGCACTGAAGAGATCCCTATAGACTTCGCGCTTCAATGTCAGAATTGTTTGCCGTTCCCAAAGGCCATGCGCAATCTCCGATTTTACCGACTCGACAGCCCGAGTTGTTGCTTGCGTTTGTCGGAGCACTTCACTTAGTTCCTCTTTCGTTGCGAGTTTTTCCGCTTGTTTCGTCAAGAACGGCTTGAGCCACCATTGAGCCCAAGAATACGCAGCAACAAATAGGACAACCAGTCCAAACAGCGCAATCAGCAGCACGGACAAGACGAAGTCGGCCATGTTGCCTCTGATTTTAGTGCAATTCTTGAGGCCAGATCCGCTTTTCATGCACAAAGTCGGGAGAAAGTCGGGGACAAGCGACGACTTAGGAACCGGCGGCCGCTGTCGCCTTCGGCGGACGGCCCGTGCGCCCGAGCGCTGGACCAGAGCCATAGCTCGGCCCACTCTACCAGCCCGGCGCGCACCGGATTCCGGTCGACATAGCGTAGCGCCAGGCCCCGTCACAAAAGACCCATCGGCCGGCGGTCTAACGGAGACGAATCGAAGCGGTTCTGCCACAGGTGTCCACTCCAACCGTGGCGCTGATTCCGATCCAGGGCATAGCGGAAGTGGGCGCGCCCCAGCCCCTTGGCGAACGAATCGCACCTGTCGGGAACAGCCACCAGATGGAATACGACGACCGATATCTGTTGGGCTGATTTCCGCCGGCCCTTCGGGGCTCGAACTTTTTGTGGAACTCCTAACCCAGGGTTCCGCCCGAGGCTCCACCCTGGGCTATTGTCCGGCGACGCTTCGCGTCTCGGGTGACGGAATGGAAAGTCGGGGACAGGAGTGGGCAGGCGACGACTTATGAACCGGCGGCCGCTGCCGCCTTCGGCGGACGGCCCGTGCGCGCCGCGCGGAGCTTCCGTCCCAGACGGCGCTCCCGCTCGGCCAGCACGCCTTGCTCCGCGCAGGGGCGCCCCGTCCGAGTTGCCTGCCGCAGTGCTTCGATCTGCTCAGCCGTCGGGCTGGCCCCTCGCAAGACCTGTTCCCAGTCGCCCAGCGGACACAACTCTCGCCACGCCTCGCCGTCCAGCAGACCGCAAGCATCGGCTTGTCGATAGGGGCGATAGGGGCGATATGCGCCCCAGCGCTGGACCAGCGCCATGGCTCGGCCCGCTCCACCAGCCCGGCGCGCGCCGGGTTCCGTTGGTTGCGCCCCTGCAGGACCAGCATGGTGCGTCGATTCGCGTACCAACAGCGAGCCGGACGCTCGCCGGTAATACGACCCGGTGTGCTGTGTTTTCTGCATGGATCTAGGTGAGAACTCATCGCTAGTCCGCACTTGACTGGGACTACACTCGAAGGTGACCTTAGAGTTGACGTGACGAGAGGGCGGAAGCGCGACGCTTGGGCTTGTGCCCGAGTGGAAACGCGATAGCGACCTCGAAGCGTTCGTGCACGGTGATCGCCATGCCGCTTGGGGCGAACGATTGCAGCAGTGGTAGGTTGGAACCGCAATGAATGGTTCGGCTAGCTTGGGGTTGCGTTGGAAACGACACTGCCTTCGTGCAGTCGTTGTCCTTTTTTTGTTCGAGGCTCCGGCAGCCAGGGCGGCCACGTTGGCCGGGTGCCCCGTGTTCCCCGCCAACAACATCTGGAACACCCCCATCGATACCCTGCCGGTTCACCAGCGCTCGGCCGCTTATATCTCTTCCATCGGGCTCACCAAGACGCTTCACCCCGATTTTGGGTCCGGCCTTTGGGACGGCGGTCCGATCGGCATCCCCTTTATCACGGTTCCCGGCACGCAGGCCAAGGTGGGCATCTCGTTTGACTACTCGAGTGAGAGCGACCCGGGCCCTTACCCGATCCCGTCTAACGTGCCCATCGAAGGCGGCAGCGCCAGCGACGGCGATCGCCATATCCTCATCGTCGATCGTGATCACTGCGTTCTCTACGAGGCTTACTATGCCTTCCCGCAGCAAAACGGCACCTGGCACGCGGGCTCCGGCGCTGTTTTTGACCTGAACTCCCAGGCGCTGCGGCCGTCGGGTTGGACGTCGGCCGATGCGGCCGGCCTGCCGGTGCTGCCGGGCCTGGTTCGCTACGACGAAGTCGCCGCCGGCGAGATTCAGCATGCGATCCGGTTCACGGCCAGCCACACCCAGAAAGCCCTGGTGTGGCCGGCAAGGCACTTTGCCTCCAGCGACACCAATCCCGACCGTCCTCCGATGGGGCTGCGCGTGAGGCTCAAAGCGAACTTCAACATCAGCGGTTTCTCCGCCCAGGTTCAAGTCATCTTGCGAGCGATGAAGAAATACGGCCTGATCCTCGCGGACAACGGTTCGGACTGGTACCTCAGCGGAGCGCCCGACGAGCGATGGGACAACGACGTGCTCCGGCAGCTCCAGCAGATTTCGGGCTCGAACTTCGAGGCGGTCGATGTCTCTTCACTGATGATCGACCCCAACTCCGGCGAAGCTCGCGGCGGCAGCGCGTGCGATCTGGACGACAACGGCTCCACGAACGTCGCCGACGTTCAACTCGGCGTCAACCAGGCCTTGGGCGTTATCAGTTGCGGCTCTGGAGACGTCGATGGAGACGGTGTCTGCAATATCATCGACGTGCAGCTTTTGGTGAATTCCGCTCTGGGGGGCGAGTGTACGGTGGGGGATTGATCGCGCTGGGCCATTCGCTCTTCGCCGCTAATCCGGTGAGACCGGTCCCCTTTTCCCAGTAGTGCCAAACCGTGCCAAAACGGCCCTTCGCCGGCGAGCTCTGTCACGGCTTTGGGACTCCCGCGCAGGGCCACGCCCGGGGAAGCGGGAAGAGGGCGAAATGGCGGAGGCCGGCGCGGGGTCCCTGGATCCTTCAGCGCCAAGCGAGATAATAGCTCCATGCGCGCAAGCCGCTGGATCGCCGCGGCCATGGCACTGGTCGCCATGCTGTGGGGTCAGTCGATCGACGATCCGCAAGCGGCCCTGCGCCAGGCGATGGAGTGGCTGCAGGCGGGCCGCATCGGCGAGGCGCGCGGCTTGCTCGAAAAGCTCGAAGCGGCGCAACCCGATAACGGCGAAGTGCTCTATCGCCTGGGCGTGCTCGACCTGCGCGACGGCGATCAAGCGGAGGCCAGCCGGCGTCTGGAGCGTGCGGCCGCGTTGATGCCCCGAAGCCCGCTGCCGTGGCTGGCCGTGGCGCGCGTGCGCTGGGAGGCCGGCCATCGCGAGGAAGCTCTCGACGCCGCACGCACGGCCGACAAACTGGCGCCGGCCCACCCGGCCGTCGGACGCGCCCTGGCGATGTTCTACGCCCAAGCCGAGGATTTCGCGCGCGCCGCCGAATTCGAGCTGCGCTGGGTCGCCGCAAATCCCAACGACGAATCCGCGCGCCTGCGGGCAATGGATTTTCTGATTCGCGCGGGGCAGGCGGAGAAGGCCAGCGCGGTAGGACGCGAAGCCCCCACGGCGTCGGCTCCCATTCACGCCGGGCTGGGAAGGGCTTACGGCGCGGCCGGCAAATCGGGTGCCGCGGTTGAAGCGTTTCAAGCCGCCATTCAAGCCGATCCCCAAAAACCCGAATACTACGCTGAGCTGGCGGCACTGTTTCTCGACCACCGCACTCCCGAGCCGGCGCTCGCGATCCTTGACTCAGCCGCTCAGAGATTCCCGGCGGATCAGGAAATTCTGCGCCTCCGCGGCCTCGCGCTTTATGGCCTGGGCCGCGATTCCGAAGCGATCGACGCCTTCGTTCAAATGGCGAAGCTCGATCCCGATTCCGAAATGGCCTTCGCCTCGATGGAAACGCTGATCCCCGAAGCCGGCGAGCGGCTCCCGGAAATCATCGCGCTGCTGCGCTCGTACTGCGGCCGTCACCAGAGCGCGGTAGGGCTGCACCTGCTCGCGGTGGCAGTGGCGGTTGCATTCCCGGATTCCAGTGAGCCGGAAGCGCTGCTGCGAAAATCGATCGCTATCCGCCCGGACTATTGGCCCGCTCACTACGCGCTGCACGAGATTTTGTTCGATCAACGGAAGTGGGAGGGAGCCGCCACCGAGTTGGAAAAGACCATTGAGCTGAACCCCGACCACGCCGCGGCGCACTTCCGGCTGGCGCAAGTGTATGCGCGCCTGGGCGACCGCGAGCGTGCGGCCCAACAGCGGCGCAAGCACGACGAAATCGCCAGGCGCATCCGCGAGGCCGAGGAGGAAAGGCGCCAGAACATGCCGCGGCTCTCGTACGAAGTGGCCGCGCCCGACCCCAAACCGGCGAACCCCTAGCCGTGGGATATGCGCGCCAGCCGGCTGGCATCCACGCTATTTCGCGAGAGCCTTCTTTTCGCGAATCCCCTTACCCTCTTCGATCACCAGCAACTGGTTGGCGGCGATGCCGGCGAATGCCTGCGCCTTGCCGTTCGGCCAGATCACCTTCAGCTCATCGATTTGGGTGTGCGCCCCCAGCCCGAAAGGCAGCCGGAAATCCGACTGCGACGCATAGCCCGAACCCGAACGCACCTCGTCAACCTGAATGGTTTCGCCCGTCTTCAATTGCACGCGAGCGCCGATGGCGCTCCGGTTCGACTGCGTCCCCACGAGCTTGACCAGCACACGGTTGGCGTTCGGGCCATCGTACTTCCAAATCAGCGGCGGCGCATTCATGGTCGAGACGACAATTTCGGGGACGCCGTCGCCATCCAGGTCGCCGGCCGCCGCGCCGCGGCTTACGCGGGGCACGACAAATGCCGGGCCGGCGTTTTTGGAAACATCGCGAAAAACGCCGTTGCCGAGATTCCAGTAAAGGTGGCTGCGCTGGGCGTAGGTTTCGTGCACATCGGCGCCCCGCAACTCGGGATAGATGTGGCCGTTGGCGATGAGAATGTCCTTGAAACCGTCCTGGTCGAAGTCGACGAACAGGATGCCCCAACCGACGTAGCCGGTATTGAGGGCCAGCCCGCTCAGATAGGTCATGTCCTCGAAGAACATGTCGCCGCCATTGTGGTAGAGAGCCGAGGTTTCGTCGATGAAATTGCTGACGGCGATGTCGATCAGGCCGTCGTTGTCGTAATCGCCCGCGGCCGCGCCCATGCCGCCCTGCTCCTGGCCGGAATCGCCGTAGGCCACGCCGGCTTCCACCGAAATCTCACGGAAGGTGCCGTCCTTCTGGTTGTGGTAGAGCAGGTTGGGCGTCGAATCGCAGGCGACGAAGATATCCGGCCAGCCGTCGTTATCGAAGTCGCTCACCACCGCCCCAAGCGCGTAGTGCAGCCCGTCCACCTCGATCCCCGCCTTTTTGGATACATCGGCAAAGCGCCCCTCGCCCAAATTCCGGTAAAGCGCGTTGGCGCCGGTGGGGTAGCCGCGCGGGCCGCAAAACACGGCCAGGCCTTTCCAGCGGCAAAAGCCCGTATCGCCGGGGCGTTCGGCCTCGGCCATCTCGAACGCCGCGTAACGGCTGACGAAGATGTCCAGCTTCCCGTCGCGGTCGTAATCGAGCATGACGCAGCTTGTCGTCCAATGGCTCCCCGTGAGGGGCAATCCGGCTTGCTGGGTCGCGTCGTCGAAGCGCGCGTCGCCGCGATTCAGATACAGCCGGTTGTGTCCGTAGAACGTGGCGAACAGGTCCACGTCGCCGTCGTTGTCGATGTCGCCCGCGCAGCCGCCTTGCGCCCAACCGGGTTCGTCGAGGCCGGCTCCCTGGGTGATGTCCTCGAACGTGCCCTTGCCGCGATTTCGATAGAGCCGCCCGGCGGTGCCGCCCTTGGCGGGCGTGTCATCCAATCGAATGCCGCGCGGCAGGTAGACATCGAGCGCGCCGTCGCCATCGAAATCGGCGAGGATCACGCCGTTGCCGGTCATCTCGAGAATGAAGCGTTTCTTCTCGACACCCCCGTAAACATTCGAGGCGGTCAGCCCCGCTTCGGCCGCGACATCTTCGAATCGAAACTGCGGGACAGGCCTCTCGAGCTTCAGCAGGGGCGACTTGCGAGGCAGCGCCTTCGGCCCTCCGCCCATCCCCTGGCCGAAGCCCGGCGCAACCGACAAGGCCAAGGCCAGCAGCACCACCGCCGCAGCCGCGCCCTCCCGTGTTTGCCGTGAAAGCAGCATCCAAGGCTCTAAGCTCGTCTTCCCCATGATAAGGAAACGGCAGCCCCGTTCGAGTGAACGAGGCTGCCGTTGTTAGCGACGATGTGCAGCGTCGAAGCCGGTGAGATCAGAAGCTCAGCTTCAACGCGAACTGAACCAGCCGCGCGTTGACCGACGTCGAGCGGATTGTCCCGTATCCGGACGAATCCAAGCTGCTGCTCGGGTTGTCGAAGTTGGCGTGATTGAGCAGGTTGAAGAACTCCGTCCGGAACTGGAGCCGGTAGCGCTCCGTGACCGGAATGTCCTTGAACAACGAGAAATCAAGGTTCCATTGGCCCGGCCCGCGGAACATGCCGCGTCCCGAGTTGCCGAACGTGCCGGCGAGAGCCTTGGTGAACGCTCCCGGGGTCATGAAAGCGTCCAGATTGTCTTTCGCGCTTCCCGGCGAGACCAACGGAACGCCGGCATTGACATCGGCAAACAGATCCGAGGCGCTGGTGGAAATATTGGACCCGCCGATGCCGCGGCCGCTGTCGCGGTTGGTGACGGTAATCGGATTTCCGGTCTGGGCAACAAGGAATCCGTTGAGGGACCAGTTGTTCAATATCGCTTTCCCGGCTCCGCTGTCGAAGCGGTTTGGCAAGTCTTGGTTGAACACGATCGAGACGCGGTGAGCACGATCGAAGGTGGCCGGGCCGCGGCCGCGGCTCCAGTCATTCCACGGCACCGCAAACGCGTTGGTCTTGAAGCGGCTGCCCTCGTTGCCGTCGCTCAAGGTCTTTGACCAGGTGTAGGACAACTGGAACGTCGAAGCCGCCACGCGGCGCTTCAGCGTTCCCTGGAAGGAGTGATACGTGGAGCTGCCGTTTTGATTGACGAACCCGATGTCGCCGAATCCGGGATACAACCGGCCAAGCCGCACCCCGCTGACCAAGGGAGCGTTGATGCCGTCGACCGGAACGAGCGGGTTCGGATTGTAGAGCGCGTTGAGGTGCGTGCCCTTGGTTCCGACGTAAGCCGCCTCGATCAGCATGTTGCCGGGAAGCTCGCGCTGAATTGCAAAATTGTACTGCCAGGCGTTGTCCGTCAGCGTATTTCTTTCCGTACCGCGCACCACCTGGACATCCGTGGGGCTGGTCGGGAAGGGAACCTGGCCGGAGACGTGGCCGGGGTCCCGGTAAGTCCAGTTGTCGGGCTGACTGATGTCGCAAGTCTGACCGGCCAGAGCGCAGTCCGCCCGCACCTCGGTGAAGGTCGGCGGGTTGGAGAAGGCCTGTTGCGCGATCTGTCCGGTGCGCAGGTCGAAGTAGAGGCCCGCTCCGGTCCGGATCACCCATTTGTCGGAAATGCGCCAGGCGATCCCGATTCGCGGCATGAAGTTGTTCCAGTCTCCATTGACGGCGTCGTTGGGTATGCCGTTGAGCCCGCCCTGCACCAGACCGGTGCTTTCAATCGTGCCGTCGAGGCCGGTGTAGCGCTCGGGCCACCAGTTGAGCATGTGCAGGTTGTAGGCCGCCGCCTGAAAGTCGATTTCGTAGCGGAGGCCGTAATTCACGGTCACGTTCGGCGTGACCTTCCAGTCGTCGTTGAAGAAAAAGCTGTAGTACTCGCTGCGCATCTTCAACTGGCCGCCAATTTCGAAATCGTCGCTCGATCCAAATGTGGTCGAGCGCGGCAAGGTCAGCAGAAAGTCCGCATACTCGTCGCCCTGCGCGCCTCCCTGGCCGGTGCCAAACCCGTTGTATTCCCATCGGCCGCGCGCCGAAAGGTTGTTCTGGGGGTTGAGGTCCGTTGTCTGCCACTCGGCCCCGAACTTCAGGTTGTGATTGGACTTGATCCACGTGAAAGTGGAACCCGTGGTGTAACGGTTGATGTGGTCATGCCAGTTCGAGTCGTTCCCGAAATTGCCGAGGTAGTTGCTGATGGTGATGCGCGGCATGCCGGCGGCGGTGCCTGCGAACGTTACGCCTGGGATCGGCTCCAGGCCCACCGAAGTCGGGTCGGATGCGTTTTCCCCCTTCGTGAACTGATCGGTGTAGTCCCCGCTGGTACGGGCTTCCATGATGAACGAACTCGAAAACACGTGGGTGAAGGTCACGCCCCAGGTGTGCTTGGAACGGTTCGCAAAATTGCCGAACCCTCTGGGCCCGCGGCTGAATGGATCGAGATCTTTTTGCCGGCTATCGAACCAGCGGCCGTTGACCGAAGAGCTGTCGTTGAAACGGTGATCGATGCGCACGGTGTATTGGTTCAGATCGGTCGGTACGGTGGCGAAATCTTGGTAATTGTCGGACGAACCGGGATCGACCAGATTCGGGAGCGGGAAGAACGCGTCCTGGATGTTTTGGGAAACCGGATTGATCCGCGAGCCTGGAATGGTGTTGTTGGGGAACAGCGCCCCCGCTTGAGGGTCCCAGATCGAAGTGGAGCCGAAATTTCCGGCCCGCTGGTCTGCCGTTGCCAACTTCCGCCGGAAGACGGACGCGCTGCCATTGGCATTGCGCTGGCGGGAGCTTTCCCAGCCGCCAAAGAAGAACGTCCTGTTTTTAATGATCGGCCCGCCCACGTTGGCGCCATATTGGTTCTGTACGTTGGCCTGCCGCTCGGGACTGAAGAACGGGCGGGCGTTGAGCCGCGTGTTGCGGAGGAACTCGTAGACGTTTCCGTGAAACGTATTGGTTCCGCTGCGGGTGGTCACGTTGATCACCGAGCCCTGGTTCCGGCCGTACTCGGCGCTGTAGAGGCTGGTGAGCACCTTGAACTCGCCCAGGAACTCGATGCTGGGCGTGCCGTCGCCGTCGGGCGCGTTGTTCAACTGGTTGGTTGTCGGTGCGCCATCCACCAGCAGGTTATTGCTGCCGCGGCGCGCGCCGTTCACGCTGACGCTGTCGCTGCCCGTGCCCGCGCGGTCGGCGTTCATGATGGTGCCGACGACGCCCGGAGACGTGCCCAGAATCTGCGTGAAGTTGCGAGTGGCCAGCGGAATAGAAGTGATTGTCCGTTGCTCGACGACATGGCCCAGCGTCGCCTGCTCGCTTTGCAGTAGCGGTGTTTCCGCCGAAACCGTGACCGTTTCGGTGACGACACCGACTTCCAAGGTCAGGTCGAGGCGCAATACTTCGCTCGTGCGGACGATAACGTCGTCTCGCTGCAATCGCTGAAAGCCGGTGTTCGTGGCAGTGACCCGATAGGTCCCGGCACGCAGCAGGTTGAACTGGTAGGTACCCGATTCGTTGGCGACCGTGCTCATAGCAATTCCGGTCTCCAGGCTTTGGGCCGTCACTTCCGCGCCCGGAATCACCGAGCCCGTATTGTCCATGACCGTCCCGACGATCGAGCCGGTAATGACCTGGCCGACCGCCAGGCTTGTGAGTAACAAACAGCCGGCTATCAAACCGGCGAAATACATCGAACGCCGGACCGTGGGAGCCCGGTCGTGTAGTTGGGACATCCTCACCCTCCAAAGCGACAAATATATCGTCTGCCCTGGATTTTCCGGACAACACCCTGCCCTTTGTTGGGGCCACCCTCAGGCCATCGCCCGATTTCCCCGAAGATCAGACGGCGCTAATATCTCCCAGTCGAACTGGAATGTCAAGCGGAATGGTTCGGATCGGTCGATTTAGTCGAAATAGAAAAGTCGGCGACGACTTTACGACGGCAACAAACAGTAGGCAGTTCGGTGACGGGCCCCGAACTGTGTAATAGTGACAACACCCTCCGATGCCGAGAATGGCCCGTGTGGTTGTGGAGGGCGTTCCGCGCCACATCACCCAACGGGGCAACAGTCGCCAGGAGGTCTTCCTGGTAGACGAAGACCGGCGGTCCTACATCCAGACTCTGCGCGACAAGTGTCAGCAGCACGGCGTGGCGTTGTTGGGCTACTGCCTGATGACGAATCACGTCCACCGGATCGGCATCCCGCGCCAGCCGACCTCGCTTGCCCTGGCGCTGGGCCAAGCCCACTGGGGATACGCGCTGCCCTTCCACCAGTGCTACGGCCGCGGCGGCTATTTGTGGCAAAACCGCTTTTATTCGTGTCCTTTTAGGGCCGCGGCGCCTGGTGACGGCCCTGGCCTACGTCTCCGATGGGCGCCCCCAGGCCCGCCTCCAAAAAAGCCACACCGCCGCGGCCGGACTGCCTGTCGTAAACTCGGCGGTCGACTCCTCTCCTGCGAATCTCCTTCGCGAGTACGATACCGAGTGGCCCGGAAGCGCGACGCGGTTTGTGGTGGTATCCTCAATGCAAGTAATGGGTAGTACCCTCCTCGTCGGTGTAGTACTGCTTGTTTGTGGAGCGATTGCCGCTATTTTCCTGATTCGCTCGCACCGCAAACTCAAACAGGCTCAGCAGGCGCTCGCGCAACTCCAGGAACATCTGGACCTCACCCTGCAAGCGTCCGGGATCGGTTTCTGGAGTTGGGACATCGAGCGAGATATCGTTACAGCCGATGAATATTGCTCGAAACTTTTTGGCCTTCCAGCCAGAGGGTTCCCACGAACCGTTGAGGGGTTTGTGGCGTTGCTACATCCGGACGATCGCGAACGCCAGCATCAAGAGGTGACCGCGGCACTGGAAGGCCGTGCGCCCTACAGATCGGAATATCGCATCATTTTGCCCCAGGGCGACGTCCGCCACCTGGCGTCCCGCGCACAAGTGCTCGGCAAGCCCGGACGGCCAAGCCGCCTTATCGGCGCCGACTGGGACGTGACGGAGTCGCGCCAGGCAGCCGAAGAACTGCGGGCGGCCAATGAGAAACTTTCCACCTCCCTTCGGGAGCTCCAACGCCGCGAAGAGCATGGTGAAACTTTCAGCGAAATGGCCGACCTACTCCAATCGTGCCCCGACTCGAGCGAGGCTTACGCGATTATCTCCCGGTTCTGCGCACATCTGCTTCCAGAACTCGCTGGGGCGCTCTATATCTTTAGCGCCTCCCGCAATCTCGTCCACAGCGTGGTCACCTGGAACGATATCACCATCGACGCCGGATTTGAGCCCAACGACTGCTGGGCCTTGCGCCGCGGGCAGCCGCACATCGTTGCTCCACATCAGTTCTCCACGCCATGCCGCCATCTCAAGGACGACCAGCGCGGACATGCATGCTTTCCCTTGATGGCGCAAGGCAACGGGTTGGGCATCCTTTACTTTCAGAGCCAGCCCTATGAGACAGAGGCGGCGGAACCATTTTTAAGTTCCGAGGAACGGCAACTGGCTCACCACATCGCCGAGCAAGTCGCCATGTCGGTCGCCAACCTCCACCTTCGAGAGGCGCTACGCCTTCAGACCATCCGCGATGCGCTGACCGGTCTCTACAATCGCCGCTACCTGGAAGAATCGGTCGAGCGGGAACTCCACCGCATGGAAAGGCGGAATCAACCAGCCGGCTTCGCCATGATGGACCTCGACCATTTCAAGACCTTCAATGACACCTTCGGCCATGAGGGGGGCGACGCGCTGCTGCGCGCTTTTGGCCAATTCCTACGAGAACACCTCCGCAAGGAAGACGTTGCTTGCCGCTTCGGCGGTGAAGAGTTCTGCATACTCTTCTGTGAATGCTCCCTCGAAGAGACGGTGCAACTGATGGAGAAACTGCGGTCCCAGTTCAAGCGCCTGACCGTCCAGCACGGAGGACAACATCTCGCTCCCGTAACGATGTCCGTTGGCGTAGCGGCATACCCCAACCACGGGACCACGGTCAGCGACCTCATTGGTGCCGCCGACAGCGCCCTCTACCTAGCGAAAGCAAACGGGCGCGATTGCGTTGTTACCGCAACCGCGCCTTCCGGGGCGCCTTCCGCGAAACCGTAGTGCCGCAACGCCGAGCCGCTGGGAGAAGCATCCACGGCGCGATTTCCGGCGAGCATCTGGCGCCGCTACGACAAGCTGCAGCGCTTTCCGGATGGGTACCTTGTCTTCGGCGACGCCATTTCGAGCTTCAACCCGCGCTACGGTCAGGGAATGTCAGTCGCGGCGCTGGAAGCGATGGAACTGCGCCAGGTCTTGGCTGCGAATCCCAAAAACCTGGCGCGCCAATTCTTGGTTCGCGCGGCCAAGGTCATCGAAACCCCCTGGGCGATTGCCGCCAACAACGACCTGCGGATGCTCGAGGCGCGCGGACGCCGCACGCTGGTCTCGAAATTCCTCAATGGGTACATGGCGCGGCTGCTGCGGGCGTCGCATCACGATCCCGTGCTGGCACTGGCCTTTCATCGCGTCGCTAACCTGCTTGCCGCGCCGCCCAGCGTGCTGCACCCCAAAATCGCGCTGCGCGTCTTGAAAGGAAATTTGCCGCGGACCGAGCATGCCCGCGGAGGCGGTTTTCGGACGGTGCGGGCCGACAAGGCAAGTTAAGAGATCAAGAAAAAGCCGACGAGACCGTAGATTTGGATATCCGGAGTTCCGGAGTTCGGGGACAGGCAGTCGGCGGCAGTTCGGCGACGAAAACAACGGAAACGAAGCCCCGGTCCGCAATACACGCCTGCCGCCGCCAGCGCTGCCGAGGGTGAGCGATCGCCAGCGGAATTGGACAATAAAACCGGGTGACTGACCTCATTTGCCGGGCACGCGTTCCGCTATCATATACGCGCACCTACGCGAACCGAAAATCTAAAGGAGGCCCCGCCGCCCATGCAAATCCAAACACTCGCCTCAAAGCGAATCGCGCTAGCGCTGCTGCCCGCCGCGCTGCTCGCCCTGACCCTGACCGCTGCCTCGCTCCCCACCATCGCCCCCGATCAGGCCGGGCTCTCCCCCGAACGCCTTCAGCGCATCGACCAGATGATCGAGCGCCGCATCGAAGCCGGCGACCTGGTCGGCGCCGTCGCCATCGTGGGACGCCACGGCAAAGTCGCCCACCTCGCAGCCCTGGGCCAAATGGACCGCGAATCCAACCAGCCCATGAAGCCCGACACCATCTTCCGCATCGCCTCGATGACCAAACCCGTCGTCGGCGTCGCGGTCATGATGATGATCGAAGAAGGCAGGGTGCGTCTCAGCGACCCGGTCTCGCGCTACATCCCCGAGTTCAAAAACATGCAGGTCGCCGTCGCGATCCGCGAAGGCAGCGACCCCAACCCAGGTGGTTCGTCCGACCAGCCGCCGCCCCACTACACGATGCCCGCCGAGCGTGAGATCACCATCCGCGACCTGCTGACCCACACCTCGGGCCTGGCCAGCGGCCCCATCAGCAACGCCGCCATGCGCGACCTCAACCGCCGCCCCGACGAAAACCTGGCCAGCTTCATCCCGCGCCTGGGCTCGACGCCGCTCGAATTCCAGCCGGGCTCGCACTGGGCCTACAGCGCGCAGGCGGGCTTCGACACCCTCGGCCGCATCGTCGAAATCGCTTCCGGCCTGCCCCTCGATCAGTTCCTTCGCCAGCGCATCTTCGAGCCGCTCGGGATGAAAGACACCACCTTCTGGCCCGCCGAAGCGCAATGGCCTCGAGTCGCCAGCGTCTACAAGCGCACCGAAAAGGAAGGCAAAACCGCCCTGGAGAAAGACGAAAAGCCGAACTGGATGTCGAGCCAGGTCTACTTCATGGGCGCCGGAGGCCTGATGAGCACCGCCGAAGACTACCTCTCGTTCGGCCTGATGCTGGCCAACAAAGGCGAGCTCAACGGCAAGCGCCTGCTCAGCCCCAAGACAGTGGAAATGATGACCGCCGTCCACATCCCCGACACGCTCCCCGGCCGCCCCGCCGGCGAATCCTGGGGCCTGAGCATGCGAGTCATCAGCGACCACGCCGCGAGGGGAACGCTCTTGTCGAACGGCACCTTCGGCTGGAGCGGTTATTTCGGAACGCACTTCTTCGTGGATCCGAAGGAGGATGTCGTCGCCGTGTACATGGTGCAGACCTCCAACGGCGAGGTCAGCCGCGACTTCGAAACGATGGTGATGCAGGCGGTCGTGGATTGAGGAGCCTACCGACTCATATACGAATGTCAGCCCCAGAGGCAGAACAAGGACAGCCACATACTGGATCAACAGATCTACGGATCAACCATCAACGGCTTCCCAGCCACCCGTGGACTGAGCGCCGTTGATCCGTTGATCGGGCCAGGCGCGGAATCCGCCGTAGTGTGGCAAATAGCGCTCTGGATCGGCGAGCACTGCCCTGGGCAGGGATGAAGAGGACCCTCGTCTCAGCATCAAGCCTGGAGTATCCGGAAAAAAATAACATCTCCGTGTCGTGTTGGATCTCCTTTCTGCGCATCACAGATTAGGGGCCACAAAGCTGCCCCAATTCCTCGAACAACGCGAGCCCGCCGTTTCGTCTTGGTTTCACCGCTCGCCGCCATCACGCCGGCTCTTTCGCAAGCCGGCCCATTTTTCCCTAAGGAGAGTAAGAGTACATGAATGCTATCGAATCGTTGTCGGAAAGCCGTGACTCCGTTACCCCAGGTCGGTACGTTCTCGCCACCGGCGCGGGGGCCTCGCATCGGCTCAAAGTTCTGCACGAAGTGTACGGTCCCGGCACCCGGGGACTGCTCGAGCGGGCCGGAGTTCGCCGCGGTCTGCGTGTCGCTGACTTCGGTTGTGGAACGGGCATGGTCAGCCGGCTGCTCTCGGAAATGGTCGGCCCCGGCGGCGAAGTCGTCGGTCTGGATTTCAGCGCCGAGCAGATCGAGCAAGCCAGGCAGCAATCCTCTGAGCCACGCTTCGCCAACACCCGGTTCCTGCAAGGGGATGCTACCGACAGCGGCCTAGCCCACGCGACGTTTGACGTGGTCTACTGCCGCTTCCTGCTGCTGCACCTGGCGCGGCCGGTGGCGGCGCTGCGCGAGATGACGGCCCTTCTGAAACCCGGTGGGGTTCTGGTTTGCGAGGACGGCGATCTGACGGTGGCTGGGAGCGTGCCGCGAACGGCTCTGAACATGTTCGCAGATTTGTCCGCTCAACTGGCTCCTGTCCGCGGCGTTGACTACGCCATCTCCCGCCGTCTCTACCATCTTTTCCTCGACCAGGGATTCTCCACCCCGAACGTCTTCATTCACCAGCCCGCGATCGCCTCGGGGGAAGGGAAATCGTTGTTGCATCTCTCGGTGGAGGAGGCGGGTCCAGCCTTGATCGAGGCGGGGATCCTCAGCGAGACCGCGCTGGCCTCAGCCGTCGCCCAGATGCGCCGTGCCCATGACGATCCCAGCGTGCTGGCCCTGATGCCGCCGATGACGCAGGTATGGGCGACCAAGGATACAGCGAGCAAACTGATTCCCGCCGACCAAATGCGTTAAGCCGAAGGCGCCGCCGACCTGAAAGAGAGGAAACTGCTTGCGTTCAGTAATTCTCCTGCTGTGCGCTGTTTCCCTAGACGATTCGGTGACAGGACACCGATCTCCAGGCACCGATCTCGGGATTGCAACGGGATTATCGCTCAAAGCCCTGCCAGTCTTGGGACTTCTGTCGGCGTCATCGAGTGAGAACCGTAATCCAAGATACAGTGCAGCTCATCCAAGGATGGGTTCGGTGGCTGTCACCGATCTGTCTCCAGCTTGCACCTCGGGCCTAAGTGGTGTCGTTGCAGTTACTTATAAGAAATCGAGGCTGTCACGTTTTTCCGGGGTGCGGCTCTGTCTCGTTACCGCTTAGGGACGGCCCCCCGCAACGCCCGGATGAGGAACCACATTCCGCGCCATTCCTCTACCAAGCTCTACTGGAAGTGATACAGGAGGATGCCGTACCCGACGCCGGCCTCGTCGGTGGTTCGCGCCAGTTGAAAGGCCATGAAGCGGCCGTCGGTTGAGACGACAGGGTTCGATGCCTTGCCGCCTTCGTAGTCGTTGAAGTACGTCAGGCGCTGGAAGTCTTTTCCCGTGCCGTCGAGCCGCAGCTTCCAGATGTCAATGTTTCCCGCGCCGTGCTTGCCGCCGAGCTGGTCGACCTGGCGATCGGCTTCAACCAAGGTGGATTCGCCGCCGGGAAGGATGCCTTCCACTTCGTTGTAGGTGCCCGGCTTTTTCGACATATTTTCGGCTTTTCCGGTGCGCAGATCGAGCGTCATCACCGACGCCAGCCCTTGCGGTTCGTAGCAGGTGAAGGTCATGCGCTGGTCGTTGTCGAAGAAGTCCTGCGGCTCGACGCGGCACGCGTTGCTGCGGCTTTCGTAGACCATCTTGTTGTTCGCCAGCCGGGGCGTGCCGCCGCTGAGGTCCACGTCGGCGACGAAGATCTGCGACTGCTCGGGACTGAGGCTCGGGTCTTGCGCGGCGACCACGGCGAAGGCGATCTTCATGGTCTTTTTCGAGATGGCGGCGCCTTCGCTCATCTTCTGGCCCAAGCGGATCGGTTTCGAGCCCGGCTTCTTGCTCAGAAACCACAGCTCGTTGTCGCGGCGGCGGCTGGTGTGAATATCGCTGAATCGCTCGGGGCCGATCAGGAGGTAGTCGCCCGAAGCCAGATGCATCACGCGCAGGAACGCCGCGCCCGGTACGTTGCAGGTGAGGCAGCGGATGTGGCGCGTCTTGAGATCGATCGTGAAGGCATCGCCGAAACTCTTGTCCATGAAGGCGATATGCTGGTTGTCGGGCGAGATGTCGGCGCGCTCGCCGAAATAGGTGAGCACTTCGGTGTTTTTGGGCAGATGCTCGAGAGGATTGCCGGACTTGCGCTGGGCGAAGGCGGGCGCCAACAGCAAAAGAACCAAGAAGAATCGCAGCATGAGGGCCTTCCTTTTCTAGCGGGGTTGCTGCCCGGCAAGCGACCGCGGGCGTGATCGGCGCGGATCCACAGCGGGCGAGGGATACCGTTGTGGTTGCCCGTAGACATGGTAACCGACGGGCGGGCCGATGGTGGGCGAGAGCCGGGAGGCATGAAGCAACGCCGGGGATTTGGGAAAGTCGGGGAAAGTCGGGACAGCCTCGACTTCTTGACTCGACCGTAACCCAAATCACAGTTGAGTACTTTGCCGCACGCCTTTCGTCTGCGCTGCGGTGGTGCGACTTCTTAGCGCGTCCCCACCCGCGTTGGGCCCTGCCGTCTGCGCTTGCCGGCTATGAAGTCAGCGATCGATTGGGATGAAAGTCGAGGCTGTCCCGACTTTTTTGTCCGACTTTTTTGACTTTTTTAGCCAAGGGGTGCACGCAGCCTGTCCCCGGCTTTCCCTGTCCCCGACTTTTGGAAAGATACGATCGGGCGGCATGCGAAGGCCGGAGCGGCATTGAAAGAAGTACCCATTGTGCCGGCACTGCGAAAAAAAGGTAGTGGGCTTCTTGAAAGTACCCCATTACCCAAAAAACTCTTGCATGGTAGCCCATGGATAGGCTACCTTATCCGTGGCAGGCTGGCAGACTGGTATTCTGGCGTCATGGGCGCTTGAACCTCCCCGGTGCGCCAGAAGAGGGGGTTTTTGTGTCAAATTCAGGTAAGCAGGAATTCGTGCGCCTTGGAGTCGGATTGTTCCTGAAAACGGCTCTGATGTATCTGCTTTTTGTCGCCCTACCGCTGCACGCACAATTCACGACTGCGAGCTTAAGCGGAACCGTAACGGATCCCACGGGAGCTGTGGTTCCAGGAGCGGCATTGACACTGAGCAACGTCGCAACAGGTCTTGAGTTCACAGCCACGACCGACGGCAATGGCGCGTATCTATTTACCCGTGTGCCGATCGGCAACTACAATCTCCGAGTAGAAGGCTCTGGGTTTAACACCTACGTTCAGTCCGGCATCACCTTGGCCGTCAACCAGATGGCCTCCCAGAACGTCCGACTCGAATTGGGCCAGGTTGCCGAGCAAATTACCGTCGAGGCCAACACGGAAATCATCAACACCCGAACGGCCACCGCGGGGCAGCTTGTCGACGAGAAACGCATTGTCGAGCTTCCGCTACAAGGCAGGCGTCCTGAACGCCTGGTATACCTGGCGGCGGGTACCGTAGACCTGGGACGCAACAGTTGCCGCATCTGCGGACACGGCGGCGTCTATCCCGGCGAGGAGACAGCGGGCGTCAATGGCGCGGGCATGGGCCAAGTGAACTATCAGTTGGACGCCACCGGCCACAACGACACCTACCTCAATACCAGCCTGCCGTTCCCGAATCCCGATTCCGTGCAGGAGTTCAACCTACAGTCGAGCAACTTTACGGCCGAATTTGGGAACGCCGCCGGCGGTATCGTGAACATTGTCACCAAATCAGGGACCAATGACATTCATGGCACCCTGTTCCACTTCATTCGCAATGGCAAGCTCAACGCTCGTCAGTTTTTCGCGCCCACGCAGGACGCGCTAAAGCGCAACCAATTTGGCGGTAGTGCCGGCGGGCCTATCGTCAAGGACAAGCTGTTCTATTTCGGAACCTACCAGGGCACGGTGGTTCGCAATGTCCCGTCCGGGCGTATCCAATTCGTCCCCACGGCGGCGGAACGCGGGGGGGACTTTTCTTCGGTGCCCCAACAGCTCGTCGATCCCGTATCGCACGAGATGCTCGTTAACAACCAGATTCCGGCGAGCCGATTCAGCCCCGTCTCCCAATTCTTCCTGAAACGAATTCCACTTCCAAACGGGGCGAACCGTCAATTGACTTTTCCCGGCACGGCAATCAAGCAGGATGAAACCCAGTTCATGGGAAAGGCCGACTACACGGCAGGCAAGCACACAATCACGGGGCGCTACTATTTCACCGACTTCGACGCTCCGCCGCTGGTCGGACCTGAGAACATCCTGGCAGCCAGCAGCGCGGGCAACGCGGTGCGAGTGCAGAACGTCTCGATCAACCACACCTACACTGTTAGCCCAACGTTTCTGCTCAGCAGCACATTCGGATTGAACCGCCAGCGCGGCGGCTCTCTCTCCAGCGCCGACTTCGGGCTGGCCGACGCGGGCGCCAAGGTGATCGGCCCCGAAAGTGTTTCGGAGTTGAACTCGCCGCCGGAATTGGTGGTGAGCGTCACCGACGGCTTCAGCATCAGCAGCAATCATCTCGGCGCTTTCGACCGTGGAGACTTCACAATCCGCGAAATGGCGACGAAGATCAGCGGTTCCCACGAGATCCGCTTTGGCGGCGAGGCCGTCCGTATTTCGAACCACATCATCAACACCTATCAAATGGCGGGCCAAACGACCTTCAACGGGCAACTTTCGGGAAATGGATTATCCGATTTCATGTTCGGCCGCTTGTCGCAGTACCGCCAGGGCGGTGGTGAGTTTAAGGACTTAGTCGGCGTCAAGTGGGGGTTCTTTGTCCAGGACAATTGGCGCGTCGGCCAGCGCCTGAGCCTAAATCTCGGTCTTCGCTGGGACCCGTTTGTGCCGTATTATGACCGCAAGGGCAGGGTCGTATGTTACGATCCCGGCTTTACGCAGCGATCGACCCGCTTCCCTAATGCGCCGCTGGGATTCCTGTTTGGTGGCGATGACGCCGATCCAGGCTGCCCGAAGGCAGGCTTCGAGGCCAATTGGGCAAACTTCGGACCGCGCGTGGGAATCGCTTACCGCCTCACCGAGGATGGCAAGACCAGCATCCGGGCCGGCGGTGGAATCTACTTTACCCCGATTCAGTCGAGCGAGATGAATCCTTTCACGAATATCGCTCCGTTTGCAGGTACGTTCACGCTGAACGATGTGGCGTTTGAAGATCCGTTTGGCAGCGCCGGGCAAGCCAATCCGTTTCCGAATAATTTCGGTAATGTCTTGCGCGGTCCGGATTTCGTATTTGCCCCGATCAACGACATTCGCCGCTATTTTGCACCGGACTTCCAAATTGTGCAATTGGCGACATGGACCGTCCGACTGGAGCGGCAGATCGCGACGGACGCAGTCCTAAGTGTCGCTTACCTTGGCAACAAAGCGAACCACTTGATGACGAGCCCGCAGCAGAATTTTGGGATCTACATTCCGGGGTTCGACCAAAACGGTCAGCCCCTCTCCACGGTGGGGAATCTGCAGCAGCGACGCGTCAACCCGACGTTCAGCAGTGTAAACCGGGCCGATTCGGGCGCGAACTCCAATTACAATGCGCTGCAGTTTAACTTTGAAAAGCGCTTCAGCAAGGGCTACTCGATTTTGACCAACTACACCTGGTCGAAAACGCTCGACGACTTCGATAGCCACCCTCTCGACAGGCGCTCGCGATACGGCCTCGCCACCGAGGACATTGCGCACAATTTCAAGTTCTCGAACGTCTACGATGTTCCGGCCCTGAACTTGAGCGGACCGGCGAGCAAGATCCTCAACGGCTGGGAACTGAACTCGATTGCGACCTGGCAGAGCGGATTTCCTTTCTCCGTGTCGAGTGGAAGAGACAACTCGTTCACGGGTTCCGGCTCCGACTTGGCGGATTTCTCGGGCGGTAACGCCGACCTTGGATCAGGCCGGTCTCACGGCGAACAGGTACTGAGATGGTTCGACACCTCGCTGTTCAGCGCCAACGCCGTGGGAACATTCGGAAACTCGGGCCGTAATATTCTGCGGGGCCCGCGGTTCTTCAATCTGGACTTCGGGTTGCTGAAAAATACCCGGATCACCGAACGGGTCAATCTCCAATTCCGGACGGAGTTTTTCAACCTGTTTAACAACGTCAACCTGCGGCTACCGAACTCGAATGCGTCCTCGTCGCAGATCGGGCGAATCACGTCGGTGGTGGACGATTCGCAGCGAATCATTCAATTCGGGTTGAAACTAGTCTTTTAGGCCTGGAAACTTCCCTTTCAGCGGGGCGGCGCGAGCAATCGGCCGCCTCGCTTCTGTTTCTGGGGCACAATCGTCAAGCCGTCCAATCACCGATATGCCTTGGGGTTGCGTGTGGTCGGCTCTTCGGGGTAAATCGGGGTCGGCAATCAGTCAGCGTCAGAGCCCGAGTTCCGCCGATCGACGGTATCAGTGCAGTGGCATCTTGCGTCGGGCACTGGTTTCTCCCAGTCTCGGCCAGCCCCCGGAGGATCCGGAGGATCGGAGGATCGGGGACAGCCCCCGAACTCCAGTTAACCTACCGCTACGGCTGCTCGATCACCCTTCGGAGTCGGTCCCGGAGGCTTGGGGCGCAGTTGACGGCCAGCGCGGCGCTCCATCTCCGTGACGAACCCAGCATCTCCAAACGGTAAGCCAGCATACGTGCTTTGCCGCAGCCGTTCGCCGTCGTTGCCACCCGTGGCTGCCTGCAGAACCATCGTCCAGTCGTCGCGGATGGCCAGTTCGCTCCAGGCCCAAGCGTCGATCGTGCGGTCGCTCTCGGCACCGGCCGTGTGGGCTCGGGCGCTCGACCACTCGTATTGTTCGGGCAGCCGCACCAGTCCGGCCCGCAGGGGATTGAGGTCCACGTAGGCCAGTGCCGTGATCAGATGATCCCGCCCTAAAGGACAGGAATAAAAGCGGTTCTGCCACAGGTGACCACTGCGGCGATAGCGCCGGTTGAAGCGTTGCGCGTAACGGCCATGGGTTTGGCCCAGCGCGCGGGCGAGGCCGTCGGGCCGCCCCGGGATCGCCACCAAGTGGACGTGGTTTGTCATCAGACAGTAGCCCAGGATCGCCACGCGGTGTTGCTCACACTTGGCGCGCAAGGTTTTCAGATAGAATCGCCGGTCCTCGGATAGCAGGAAGACATCTTGACGATTGTTGCCCCGTTGGGTGATGTGGTGCGGAACGCCGTCCGCCACCACACGGGCTTTTCTCGCCATGGTTGAGTGGTGGGTACCACCAGTGTCTCACGGTTGAGAGGATTCAGCTCCCTGAGTTCGGGGGCTGTCCCCGATCTCCAGGGTCACGGTTTCCTCGGTTTCCTTTTTCAGCCGGTGTATACTGTTGGCCGTGCCCAGGGCCAAGAGGGTAACTCTGGGCGAATCCGCGGCACGCACTCTCTAGACTGGAGGGACCAATGGCACATGGACAACCACCTGTATGGAACGTAGGGGCAGCGGTTGGATTCGGGAAGCCCAATCGGCAGGATGACGTTGGATTGGTGCGAAGAATGTTGCTCGCCTTGGCCGCCGGCGGGGCCGCGTTCACACCGCCCGCCGTGCCACTGCCGCGAGATGGACCCTTTGATGCGACACTGAGTGCCTGGATTCGAGCCTTTCAGACGGCGCTTGCAAGGCAATCGCCAGGCAAGTTCGTAGTGGATGGCATCGTCAGTCCCATGCCCTCGCCGGTTGGCCCGGACTGGAGTGCAAAGTTCCCATCCGGTGCTCTTTCACCCTGGCCGCTATGAACATAAGCTTGCGGCAGAGAAACAGAGCAGCACACAGTCAGGCCGGGGCTGGCCTTGTTGAGAAGCTTGGCCCGTAGGTGCCAGGGAGACAGTCAGTCGGTTTTCGCATGCTGTTTAGGGCTGGCGCACCGGGATTTAACAACAAAACCTGGTGACGCAGGACTGAATATTAAGCCTGTCCCGACTTTCTTTTTCACGAACTCGCGATTCCGCCGGGTAACTGTTCCACGAACTCAGCCTCCCAGTGCGGCATACCGGCGTAGGTTGCCGACCTCAGTTTCGCTGCGTCCGGTTCGATCTGCTCCAGCAATGGGGTCCAGTCGTCCCGTGGTAAAAGGCAGTTTTGCCGGGATGGGAAGCGGCCACAGCGGCCAGCGACAGGCACCGATCTCGGGATTGCAACGGGATTATCGCTCAAATGCCTGCCAGTCTTGGGCTCCCGTCGGCATCACCGAGTGAGAACCGTAACCCAAGGTACATGCCAGTTCATCCAGGGATGGGTTCGGTGGCTGTCACCGATCTGCCTACCGATTGCCAGCTTTTCAATAGTTGCAGAAGCTTGCACTAGGGTCTAAGTGGTGTCGTTGGAGTTATTTATAAGAAATAGAGGCTGTCACGTTTTTCCTGTCATTACAGCTCATCCAAGGATGGGTTCGGTGGCTGTCACCGATCTGCCCCAGCTTGCACCTCGGGTCTAAGTGGTGTCGTTGCAGTTGCTTATAGGAAATCGAGGCTGTCACGTTTTTCTGTCTGCCGTAAGTTCCTGCTGTTTAGTGCCTTACGGTCCGATGATTGGCGGAGCTGTTCTAAATTGAGCCTGTCACATTTTTGCCCAAGAGTCGATTCGGCAACCTTGTGGCGCAGATGGCCGCCGGGACCGCGCTGAGTTCGGGGGCTGTCCCCCGATCTCTCACTTTCCCAGATGGGCGTTAGACGTCAAAGTAGCCTAAACGGCCGTTAGCGCGGCACGCTGGCCAGAGCGACGCCGCCTTCAGGATCGGCTTCACCCAAAATCGCATCTGCGGTTCCGGCACGAAGGTATCTGTCCCAGAGCTCTCGAATTCTTACATTGGAAACCAGTTCCAGACCGTGCTTTCTGACCAGGTCCCCGATTCCCCCATCCGGCACACCGAATAGGTACGGCTCTCCGAACCGCTTCAACATATCGAGGCGCCTCGCTCTCACCGCGGGGGGCTCCGTGGACGTGCCGTCAATCACACCGGTCGGGATGTAATCGAAGATGATCGAACTGCCAGGAGCTGTACCATGCCCTATGTAGTCCAGAGTTGCATCGACTGCCTCGGCGTTCAGGTACATGGTGACTCCCTCCCAAACAAAGAAGGCCGGCTCGCCGGCCTGGAACCCGGCTTCGGAGAGTCCCGCCTCCAGAGTCTGCGTCTCGAAATCGACCGGCACGTAGACAACACTCCTAGGTAGCGACCCAAGCAAGCGAATGACGCGTTGCTTCTTATCTTCTTGAGTTGCGGGAGAGTCCACTTCGAAGAAACGCACGCCTTTGTGGTCCGGGCCCATCCGATAGGCTCGGCTATCGAGGCCCGATCCAAGGATGACGACTTGCCGCACGCCGTTGGCGAGACCGACTTGCAGTGATTGGTCAATGTGCTTCGTTCGCGCGACAACGGCGAAGAACCCCCGCGCGCGTCTCTGCGTGTACTCCGCCAAAACTTCCTCGAAAGGACGATTGAGATCCCTACAGGCGGGCACTAGCGCCATCAGTTCAGCATCGAGCAGCTTCTCGGCAAGGTAGTCCGGATTTCGCGTTTCCGGGTTCGGGTCGCGCGCTGCGATCGCGCGCTGGCATGCCACCATGACGGAGGTTTTTGAAACTTGGCTGGGATCCAGCGCCCAGCCTGGAACCAAGATTAGAGACAGGCAGGTGACAGCAACACTACACACCACTGGAGAAAATCTGAAAGCATTGACATACATTCCAGCCTCCCAAGTTTGATATCCAAGATTACGGCGACAGGCGTCTCCGTGCCATAACGTTATAGCGGTTCTTGAGCAATCCCAAAAACGGGTTTGAGCCAGGATTTCCTTTTTGGGCTTTCTGGCACGGACAGGGTAGCCGACCCATGGGCCGCCATGCAACGTTTTTAGCACTACTTCCCCGTTTGGGACTCCTCTCCCTGTTGTTCCCGCCGTCGCATGTTGCCCGATAGCGCCTTTCCAGCGACCGCAGACGGCTTTTTGATAACACCCCTCCCGGGCCGACCCTCGGCAACCCGCGTACGCTGGCTTGTCCGGGCTGTCGGCACTAGCCTCCCGGCACAGGTAGCGCCGCAAGCCGCCCCAGCATCTGGCCAAACAGCTTGCGGTTCAGATGCCCCTCGGCCAACAACAACCAGTAGTAGCGGGCGTGCTTGACCAGCCGTCCGCCTGTTTTCATCAGAGGATCGAGAGGATCGGGGACAGCCCCCGAACTCCAGTTAACCTACCGCTACGGCTGCTCGATCACCCTTCGGAGTCGGTCCCGGAGGCTTGGGGCGCAGTTGACGGCCAGCGCGGCGCTCCATCTCCGTGACGAACCCAGCATCTCCAAACGGTAAGCCAGCATACGTGCTTTGCCGCAGCCGTTCGCCGTCGTTGCCACCCGCGGCTGCCTGCAGAACCATCGTCCAGTCGTCGCGGATGGCCAGTTCGCTCCAGGCCCAAGCGTCGATCGTGCGGTCGCTCTCGGCACCGGCCGTGTGGGCTCGGGCGCTCGACCACTCGTATTGTTCCGGCAGCCGCACCAGTCCGGCCCGCAAGGGATTGAGGTCCACGTAGGCCAGTGCCGTGATCAGATGATCCCGCCCTAAAGGACAGGAATAAAAGCGGTTCTGCCACAGGTGACCACTGCGGCGATAGCGCCGGTTGAAGCGTTGCGCGTAACGGCCATGGGTTTGGCCCAGCGCGCGGGCGAGGCCGTCGGGCCGCTCCGGGATCGCCACCAAGTGGACGTGGTTTGTCATCAGACAGTAGCCCAGGATCGCCACGCGGTGTTGCTCGCACTTGGCGCGCAAGGTTTCCAGATAGAATCGCCGGTCCTCGGATAGCAGGAAGACATCGTGACGATTGTTGCCCCGTTGGGTGATGTGGTGCGGAACGCCGTCCGCCACCACACGGGCTTTTCTCGCCATGGTTGGGTGGTGGGTACCACCAGTGTCTCACGGTTGAGAGGATTCAGCTCCCTGAGTTCGGGGGCTGTCCCCGATCTCACCATCACGAAGCTGAGAGCGATGTCGCCTCCACGGCGCCGGCGTGAGCAGCCCGTTGATCGATGGATATTTGGTCGAATGGAAGCAGGAGGATCGAACGATGCAAATCAAGGATCGCGTATTCATTGTCACGGGCGCTTCGTCGGGGATCGGGCTCGCGACGGCGACCGCGCTGTCTGACCGCGGCGCGAAAGTCGCCCTGCTCGCTCGCAGCACCGCTGCGCTCGAAAAATTGGCACAGCAGCTTCCAGGTAGTCTGCCTGTCACCGTAGATATGACGCAGTTTGACCGCGTGCGGGAAGCCGTAGGCGCCGTACACCGGCAGTACGGCCGCATCGACGGTCTCGTAAACAATGCGGGGCGCAGCTATGCGGCCGCAGTAGAGGAGATCGATCCCGGGCTTTTTGACGAAATCTTCCACCTCAATGTGTTGGGCCCGATTGTCGCGATGCAGGCTGTGATTCCGCTGATGCGGGCGCAAGGCGGCGGAAGCATCGTGAACATCAATTCGGGGACTGCGTTCATGACTGTTCCGCAATACAGCGTTTACTCATCTTCGAAGCGGGCGCTTCTTGGATTCAGCCTCACGGCACGCGGCGAGCTGGAAAAGGACCACATCGTTGTGAGTGAAATCTACCCGTTTATTACGGCGACGAACTTTGGCCAGAACAGGATGGGGAATCCAGCGGGCGGTGCACCGTCAACCAATTACGCCGATGGCGACAAGCCCGAATTCGTCGCCGGCCTCGTTCTGCAAGCGATCGAAGAAGGGCAGGCTCAGTATTTCGCGAATGATCGCCTTCGCAAAATGGCCGGGATCGGGGCCTAGCAGCCCGTGGTGAAAGTGACGCGGGCCGCGTTGCGCGCTTTTCTGGCTACGAGGCCGACTGGGACATAGACAAAACCTGGTCGAAAATTCGTAACGTTTCCCGGCACGGGAAAATCCAACCGTCGGAGGGCGGGTTGTGCCGCTGAATCACCATCTGCGCGTGCTCCTCGCGGACGATAGCGCAGACTACCGTGCGGGAATTGCCACTCTGCTCAAGGACACTTGCGAAGTCGTCGCGACGCTTGACGACGGCGACGGGATTGAGAACGCGGTAGCGCGATCCCATCCGGACGTGGTGGTGCTCGATGTTTCCATGCCCAAAGTGGACGGCTTCGAGGCTGCCCGACGGCTTCTGGCGGTCCGTCCCGACGCGAAAATCGTGTTCCTGACAAGTCATCAGGGACCGGAATACCAGCGCCTGGCAAATACACTCGGAGCCCAGGGGTTCGTGGACAAGGGTCGGGCAATGAGCGATCTAGTGGCTGCGCTGCAGATCGTCTACGCCGGCGGGATGTTTCCCTCAGGGCACTAACACGCAGCGAGGGAACAACCGCGACGCCGGGGCATACGGCGGTCGCCGGAATGCCCTGTGATCCGGCTCGCGCCGAGTGCCTGAGAGACCGGAAACTGTCCCCATCCGCCCATTTCGAGCCTTAGGCTCGGATTCGTTTCCGAAGTCCCAGGGCTAGCAAGCCGCCACCAAGAAGAAAAATGCTGGCTGGCTCGGGTACCCCGGGGACCGTTGGCGGGGGGCCGCCTTCCGTAATCTCACCCAGAACCGAGAGGCCGCTGATTCCGGCGCCGATGTTGAAATGGTGGAGCGTTGCCCCGGTCGTGTAGTCGACGTTGAAGACATCTCCGGTGCGATACTCCGCAGTCCAGAAAGACTGAGCGTCCGGATCCAGGTTGAGTGCAAAAAGCAGATTACTACCAGGCAGGTAGGTCTGGACAATAGCGCCCGAACTGTCCAGCCGTAGTGCATTCGCCGTGTTTGCAACCAGCAGCCCTCCGTCCGGTAGTAGACGGAACGCATATTGAGTGCCCCCCACATTCGAGAAGTCGGCAAGCTGCGTATTCGCACCAACGTCGAACCGTTTCACGGAAGAGCCTTCAGACGTATAGAACATTGTGGTCTGGTCCGCCGCCAGATCGATCCAGTCCGTTCCGCGGTCTTGGACCCCAAGAGTAAACGAGTCAATCAGCAAGCCTGTCGCGGACATGTAGACGATCTGGGTGGAGTCCGCCTGGCCCACCCAGACGTTCCCTGATTTGTCGAATAGGATCGATTCGGGGTGACCGCTATATCCTGTCCCGAAGGTACCCAGCAGGTTTCCGTTCGAGTCGAAATTGACCACATCGCCACCAGTGAACCCAGCAGTGACGTAGAAGTTCCCAGCGGAATCGAACGCGGATCCAGTCAACTCGCCGCCACGACCAGTCACAAGGGTCTGGACGAGGGTGCCTGTCGGCGTGTACTCCTGTACTGTCCCGTTGCGCAACGACAGAAAGACGTCACCGACTGTGTAAGGGCCCGCCCATGTCAACGCACAGGCTGAGGAAAAGAGAATCAACGCCGTTAGAGTTTGCCTTATGAGACTCATCAGAACCTCCCAGTGGCAACCACGGCTCTACGGCAACAAGAGGAGCAACGAGAACTGAGGACACGAAGTCCGGAAAAACTGCGTCCTGTCGCCAGCCCTAGGTGCGCTGGAACAAACTACCATAAGATCAGTTCTTTGAGCAAGGGAAGGAGTTCTGTACGGAATCTCAGCCAGAGTCTGCATCTTGGCTCAATGTCACTCCCGCGGTTGCCGAAGCGCACGTGAACTACCGGTCAAGCCCGTTTCAGACTCCAGGCCCCCCACCCGAGGCCGAATCGTATCAGAAAAAGCGGTCAAAGTATTGCTTTAACTAGGCTTAAAAGCGAGGGGGACAGTTTCCGAACTTTCCGAACTCAACACGACGGCTGGGTTCGTGAAATAATCCAGCAACAACCAGGGGGTCCGGATGGGGACAGTCACCAGGCCTTGTGGTTCAAGTCCGGTGTGCTCGCCCCAGGGTAGCGTGCGAAAACCTGGCCCCCCTGCATCGTCCCCCTCACATCCCGGGGCTGGGTGAGCCTCGGAGAGTGATATTCTCGTGGGCTCGACTGGTATGCTGGACTTCTGTCTTCTAGAGATGAGGCAAGGAGAACAAGAATGAGATTGGCGAGAGCGGTGTTGCTGCTTACTTTCGCGGCGGCGGCGGCCTGGGCGCAGGTCAATATCGGCGAACAGGCTCCGGAAGCCACCATGCCCTTTGAGCTAACCGAGGCCCCGGCCACGTTTGAGCTACCCTGGCGCATCGCCTTCCTGCCGGATGGCCGCATGCTGGTGACCGAAAAGATCGGGCCTATTTGGCTGGTGTCGGCGAAGGGCGAGAAGATCGCGCCGTTGGCCAATACGCCGGCCGTGTTTTGGCAGGGCCAGAACGGCATGCTGGGCGTCTTCCTCTCGCCCCATTTCGCCACCGACGAGATGGTCTATATCACCTACATCGAGCCCGGCGAATACGGCGGCAGCCAGGTGTTGGCGCGCGGCAAGCTGGTCACCGGGCGCGTGAACCGGCTCGAGGACCTCACCGTGCTGTGGCGCCAGATGCCCCGCGGCATGGGGGGCCAGGCCGGCGGGCAGGTCGCGTTCACGCCCGATGGAAAGTATCTGTTCCTGTCGGTGGGCGACCGCCAGCGCATGACTCCGGCCCAGGACCCCAATCAACCCGTGGGCAAGATCCTGCGCCTCACCCTCGACGGCAAGCCGGCCCCCGGCAATCCCAACTTCGGTAAAACCGGCGCCAGCACCGTTCAACTCATCGATCCGCCGCGCGACACCGAAGTCGCCAAGACCGCGAAGGTGGTCAGCACCTATACGTTCCCCGATCCCAACCTGACGCCGGCGGAAACCTGGGCTAGCGGCGTCCGCGCCCCCTATGGCCTGGCGTTTTCGCCCAGCGGCGAATTGTGGGAGGTGGAGCACGGCCCGCGCGGTGGCGACGAGCTGAATCTGATCGAGAAGGGCAAAAATTACGGTTGGCCGCTGGTCTCCTACGGCATGAACTACAACGAGGTGCCCATTCCCAGCCATGATACGCGGCCCGACTTGGCCAAGCCGGTGCTCTATTGGGTGCCGGTGATCGCGCCGGGCGATCTGATGTTCTATACCGGCAAGAAGACCTTCCCGCAATGGGACGGCAGCGGCTTCGTCAGCGGCATGGCCAGCCGGTCGCTGGTGCGCATCGAATTCGACGGCAAAGGCGGCGCCAAGGCCGTCGAGCGCTGGTATATCGGCAAGCGCCTCCGCGACGTGACCGAAGCCCCCGATGGTTCGCTGTGGATGCTGGAAGACGCCAACCCCGGGGCTTTGATCCATGTGACACCCAAGTGATCCCAGTGGTTGCCTCGACGGTATTAACGCAGTGGCCACCTTGGGCAGGGCCGCTATTTCTTCTCTTTTTTGCAGTCTCGGGCCGAACCAGTTGGTGACGGCTTTGGCTTACTGCGATCTCAACCCGATTCGGGCCAGCATGGTCGGCTGGGCCGAAGACACCCCTGGTCGAGCGCCGTGCCCTGTTGAGTGCGCCGATACGCGCGGTCTCGTAGACCTGGCGGATGGGCTGAAGTTCGTGGCAGCGGTTGGCAACTGGGTACGCCGGCCAAGGAACGGCTCACACAGAAAAGCTGTTGAAGGTCCCCCTGGCACAAGCCGTTGCTAGCGGGGACCCAGAGCCGGTGGCGCGCGGAGCAGAAAAGTCGCCAACACCGCGGCGAAATAGATCAACCCGGCCGAAACCGCAAAAGTCATCCCGCCCACCTGCTGGTAAAGCAGCCCGCCGACGATCAGCCCGAGGACGCTTGCCAGGCCGCCCACGCTGCCGGCAAACCCCTGCACCGCTCCCTGATAGCGGTCGCCAGCGGCTTTCGAGAGCAACGACACCAGCGACGGCCACATGATTCCGTTTCCCAGCGCGAACAACACCGCCGCCAGATAGATCCAGCGCGTCTGGCGCGAAAGCATCAGCACGAAGTTGGTCCCCAGAATCAGATTCCCTGCCGTGATCAGAACCGCCTCGGAAAACCTCCCGGACAGCCACGAGAGAACCGGACCCTGGACCAGCGCCATCGTCAGGCTCAGAAACGCGAAGAAGATGCCGGTCTGGGTGACCGTCCATCCGAGTGCGCCGGCCGCATGCACGGGAAACGAGGTGTAGAAGAAGTTGAAGCCCAAAAACACCACGAAATAGAGCAACAGTAACAAAGGCACGCGTGGCCTTTTGAGCGCGTCGCCGAGCCGCACGCGCCGCACCTGCTCAAACTCAAAGCAGTCGCGATGGTCCTGCCCGAAAACTTTGCGGATACTCGCGCGTTGGACCTTGCGGTCCGCAACGCGAGGGTTCGACTCCGGCAGCACCACGGCGACCAGAACGGTGGCCACCAGCGAGATCAGCAGAGCGGCAAACACCGGCAGCGTTTCCGCCCAGCGGGTCATCCCCAGCAGCGATGCCAGAGCCGGGCCCACGATAAAGCCGAGGTTCGAAGAGACGCCCATGCGGCCGAAACTGCGGCCGCGCTCGCTCTCGGACGTCACATCGGCGACGTAGGCGTTGGCCACCGAGACGTTGCCTCCGGTCAGCCCATCGAGGGCGCGCGCGGCGAACACCAGCGCCAGCGGCGTAGTCAGCGTGAACGCACCAAGCGTCGACGATTCGATGTGAGCCAGTACGGTGCGAGGGATAAACAGCGCCACGGCGAAGATCATCCAGGAGCACAGCGTCCCCGCCTGGCTCAGCAGCAGGATTCTCTTGCGCCCATAGCGATCCGACCAGCGGCCAAGAATCGGCGCGCCCACAAGCTGCAAGGCGGGATATGCGGCGGCCACCAGCCCATAGACGATGGCATTACCGCCAAGCCGCAGGACAAGGAACACCAAAAACGGCAGGACGATGCTAAACCCAAGCGTGCCGATGAAGTTAATCAGCAGCACGGGAAACAGGGATATTTTGTTGGCCACCTGCAATCAGCTCACCCGGCGCGAACCCACAGTCTAGCGGACTAGCAGTAGCTTCCCTTGCGCCATTGCTAGTGTGGCCCCGCCGGGGCGAATAGACACGCCTTCGGAACGCCGACGACGGCACCCGTTTTGTTTTTGTCATAAAACGCCAACAATTACCGCAGTTTAACTGATGGTCCTTGGATTGCTTTGCTCTGTCGCGAGGCCGTCGGGACGGTTACAGTCGTGCTTCGTGGCGCGCAACGATACCCCTTTTTTCTCGCTATTTCGGTTGGGGCGCTGCAGGATTGCGTTCCTGAAAACCGGTCTGTACTCCGCATCGGTCCTCTGTTTTCCTCATGACTCGAACGCTTAGTACGGTGACCACTCGGGCCGCCGCCGGTCTGCTCACCGTTTACTTTCTCTACTGCACGATCGGCAGTCTGCGCGCCGAATTCACGCATGACGATCTGATGAACTTCTATCGGGCATGGTCCTATCCGCTGCCGTCACTACTCGCCGACAATGTCTTCGTTGTTTTGTATACGCCGTTGTATAGACCCCTGGGTGCACTTGTCTATCGCGTCTTCTTCGACCTCTTTGGCTTCGACTTGTTCCCATTGCGGGTCTTCCTGCTGCTGGTCCTTGGCGTGAATGTCTTCCTTGTGTACAAGCTTTGCCAACTTCTAACAGGGTTTCAGGAAGCCGGGTTTTTCGCGGCCCTTCTGATCGCCTATCACCTGGAATTCGCCCAGCTCTATTACAACAGCGGAACCACCTTCGACATTCTTGCGTTTCTGTTCTATTTCTCAGCGGCCGTTTCTTATATTCGGATCCGCAGCCAGGGCAAGGAGGTGGGGGTCCGATTGGCATGGATCGTCTGCGGGCTTTATGTCCTGGCGCTCGATTCCAAGGAACTGGCGGTATCGCTTCCGCTGACCCTACTCGCCTATGAGTTGCTCTGGCATCCCCCTGCGGCGCGGCCCCGTGAGCTATGGCGCTGGGTAAGCGGGCGAATGCTCACCGTGTGGGCCGCCGGCTTGCTGACCGCCGGCTATGTGTGGGGCCGGGTGCTGTTTCCGGAGCGCGGTATCAGCAGCGTTGGGGACTACCGGATGACGTTGTCGGTAGGCGAATACTTCGGCAAGCTGGCGTACTACTGGAACGAACTGTTTTACGCCCGCGACTGGCTCGACGCTCGGGAGGCGGCCCTCTTGGCCGCGTGTCTGGTGGCGGTCGGGGTGGCAAGCCGGAGTCGCGCCCTGGTTTTCGGTGCGCTGTTGTTCCTTGGCGGTATCCTACCGATGGCCTTCATTCCGGCGCGGTCGCTCAGCGCGATCTATCTACCGCTGGTCGGCCTGGCGATCTATGGCGGGGTGGCGGTTGCCTTCCTTTGCCGCGGGCTCAGACGTCTCTCCGCGCAATCAGCCTGGCAATCAGCCGCGTTCTGGTTGACGTTTGTGACGCTGGGTCTATTCCTGCTCGAATCCCACCCCAGTTGCAGGCACATCTACCATGCGTTGAGGGAGGGAGAATACGCCCAAATCCGCAATGCGCGCGAGCAGTTGCTCAAGCTTCATCCCGAGTTCCCCTTTGGCAGCCGGATTCTCATCGCCGGAACACCCTTCCCGCAGTACTCGCCCGGATACAACAACATGTTTTTGATTCGGCTCGCCTATCGGGACAAATCCTTGACAGTGCAAGAGCTGGCCAGGTTCGAGGAGAACGGACAACCGCCGAACTTGGCCGATTTCGACTACCTACTGAGCTACGAAGACGGGCGCTGGATCGATCTCGATCCGGCAACGCTCGTTTTCCAACCTCCGGGCCGTTAGAGGGCAAGCGGTTGTTTTGCGATTGGTTGGTTTCCCGAGGGGGCGCAAGGGTACTGTCCCTCCGCGGGAGGGGGAATGGAAGCGGGCACGTCGCGCCGATAGCGTCGGGCTTTGGCCATCGACGGGGTCGGGCCCTGGAATGGTGTCGCGCACAGGTGGCGGAGACTCGCAGGAGTAGGTTTGGGTGTCCAGAGGCAAGGGTAGCTTGAAAACCCCCCGGCTTTGTGGACCAGCCTTGCCTCTGGGGTGTCGTACTGCTGTATAGATCGAAGACCTAAAACTTCCGTTACATAGCGTGCGAAAAAAAATCGGCCGCGCTTCGAAACCGGCGAACTTCTTAAAAAGCCCATCCGAGCTGTGCTTGAAAGGACCGCGGTTGGACCCAATGCGTTCCGCCGAACGGCGACAGGAAGTTGTAGAGGGCGGCCTCGTTCGACAGATTGAACATCGTCAGCCGTACGATCGTCCGGAAGCGCTCGGCATGGAACAGATTGTCGTTGCCCAGGCTGAGGCTGAAGATGTTGCGGGGCGTGGTCCGCGGCGGGTTGCGGTCGGGGTTCTGGGCGCCGGGAGGCAGAATATTGATGCGAACAGCGCCGTAGTCGGGTGAGTTGCAACTCGTGATGCGGCTATTGAGCGATGCCTGTTGGGCGCCGCAGTACAAGCCGATCATGGTTTGCTGGTCGGCGGTCAGCGCCAGCGCATCGGCGAGGTTGTTTATGGCGCCGACCACCAGGCCGCTGTCATATCGCCAGGTGAAATCGCCCCACCAGCTATCCTCCTTCGGCTGATAGCGAAGGTTGACGTTCTGCTGATAGACCTGATCATGGTCCTGGCGGTAGGCGCCGACGCTGAGATTCGAATTGAAGATGACGCCGCCGTTCTCCGGGCCGAAGAAGCGGGCATTGGCGTGCCCCATCGTGGCGTACACGCGCAGTCCATGTATTTCAATGCTGCTGATTCGCGCCGAAATACCGTCCAGCTTGGACTGTTTCCAACCGATCGGGAAGGTAATCGGCGTGCTGAACAAGGTATCAAAGTCGAACGCGTTGCGGGTGTACTTGCGGAAATAGCTGACGTCGAGCAAAACCCACTTCCCCAGGCTTTGCTGAATGCCGGCATCGTACTGGTTGCGGCTGCCCAAAGCGATCGGCTGCTGCCCGGCGCCTCCCTGGAACAGATTGCTGGCGAGTCCGCCCGATCCGGTCGAGCTTGACACGACGAGATTTTCGTTCGTAGGTGTCTCGATCGTGTGGCTGTATCCGCCGCGGATCACGGTGTTGGTCGGCCGGATCAGGTAGGAGAACGACCCGCGCGGTTGAAGACCGCCGCCGTGGGTGAGGCCGCGGTAGCGATCGAAGCGCAGGCCGACGCTCAAGGTCAGATTGCCGAGCGTGATCGAATCGTCTCCGAACAGCGCGAGCTGGTTGATATGGGCGCGTCCGGCAAATTGATACAGTTGTCCGCCGCGCGTCAGATCGTAGGAAAGCAGGCCGTCGAGGAAACTCGGGTTCGCCTGCAGACCGGCCCCGCATTGCGCCGTCGAGGTGAAGCCGGGGACCGCGGCCTGGCGGACCGGATCAAAGCACGGCGCGTTGTATAAAGGGTCGGTCACGCCGAGACGGAACTCCTCATCCAGCCGCGTTTGCATGGCGTTCAGCCCGATCTTCCAGTTGTGCCGCCCATCGACGCGCGCAAGATCGGCATGTACCCCGAAGTTCAGCAGCGAGCGGCTCTGCGCCAGGGTTGCCGGCAGATCGTCCAACGGATCGCGGCTGGGGTAATAGTCGACCTGGTCGCGCCGAACATAGGCGTTGAGGCTGAACAGGCTATGGCTGTTGATGGTGTGCTGGTACCCGGGCGCGACGTTGAACGACACCACCTTCTGCCGCTGGTCCTGAAGCGGCTGGGCGTAAGTGTTGGGGATCTGCATCCAGTTGCGGGCTGCCATTACATTCAGGTGGAAGGCATCGTTCTCCTTGGGCTGGAAGTCCAAGTGATCGAAGACCGTTATGGTGTTACCCACGTCGTGGATCGGCCGGAACTCGGGCGTATCGAGAAAGCGGCCCGAGCGTTGGGAGTTTGCCGCCAGGAAATTGCCCCAGCGGGGCGCGCCGAAGGCCAGCGTGGCTTCTTCGCCGGCCGTCCCAAACGAGCCATAGCTCGTGAGCAAGCTGCCCGTGGGCTTCTGCCCGAGGCCCGAGCGCGTGGTCGCGTTGACGATCAGGCTGGTCTTGTCGCCGTATTCGGCGGCCGGAGAACCGGAGATCACCTGCATCGACTGAATGGCATTGGCCGGAATCGAAGTGGAGAAGACCTTGTTACGCTGGTCGGAGATGGGCTGCCCATCGATCACGTAGCTCACCTGGGCGTGATCCCCCAGCGGATGGAAGAAGCCGTTGGAGTCGGCGACGACCGCCGGCGTTGTGTAGACGATGGCATCATTCAAGCCGGAGTCGGGAGACAACGCCGGGAGGGCCGACAGGAGTTGGCGGCCAACTATATCACTGGGCGCGGTGTTGGTCTCAAGAATGTCTTCCGACGCCCCCTCAACGGTGACGCTTTCCTGCTGCCCGGCAACATCGAGCCGGATCGCCAGAGCAAGCGGGACCACGGTCTGGACACGGACCTGAGTGCGGTAGGTTTGAAACCCGGCGAACGAGACCTCAAGCGTGTATTTGTTGGAGGGTATGTTATTGATAACAAAGCTGCCATCGTTTCCGGTTCGCGCCTGACGGGAATACCCGGTCAGCGGGTTGGACAGGTCCACATCGGCTAATGGAATCGGGGCGCTGGTTGCGTCGGTGACTGTCCCCTGGAGAGTCCCGGCACCGAGCGACTGCGCTTCAGCCTTGCTGCAACAGATCAACAGTCCCGCCAAAACCATAAATTTAGCCATAACTAAAAATTGGATTATAATATGGCGTGTTCATTATGGTCAAGACCCAGTAACGGATAAATCTCCTGGAGATATCAGTATTGATCTGCCCTAAGAACAATCAAATCGCAGACGAGAAGAGAGGGAAGGGTATAGGGAAGGGAACACTGGGCAGCCTCACCCTTGTCCGACGCAAACGTAACAGCCGTTACAGTTTGGGTCCATGCGGGGCAGATCCCGCATTCCAGCGCTCTTCACTCTTGCGCCAGTTCTAGAACAACGGTTAGGTCGGTTTCGAACAGCAGTTTGTCGGCGTTGGTGGCGGCAGGTGGGATCAAGTTTTCCCAGTCGCTTTTGTGGAGGGGTTTATCGCTTGCGGGCCCGCTCGTTGCGGCCAGGTATTCGACCAAATCCTTGAGTTGCTCTTCCAGGCGAAGCGAAAGCCAGTGGCGGAAAAGCTGGAGATGGCTGTCGCGGATCACCTGGCTGGCGGTATCGGCCGGGACGTGCGCCAATGCCTGGTGCGCGTAGGCGGTGGAGTTTGGGTTCCGGGACGCCGCGACGATCGCCAGCTTGCCGAGAACGGTGGTGGTCGGGCTGAGGGTTTGCGCCCACGCCGCCGCGGCATGAAGCGATGCCTGGTCTTGCGCGGAATCGGCTTTGGCGGCGGACCTTCCGCCGGTCCATTGCGCGCTGGGCGCTTTCTCGCGCGGCTCGTCGCGAACCTGGTTACGCGCCGGGTCGCGTGGCTTGTCACGCGGCCCGCTACGCGTTTGGTTACGGGGCTGGTCGCCAACCTCATCGCGGGTCTTGGACTTCAACTGGATGACGCGCAGGGCCCAGGCTGCTTCCAACTGATAGGCCGGAGCCAGGGCGTAGGCCGCCGCGGCGGGAATCCAGACGTACCACACGATCGAGCTGTAGGGCCAGGGTAGATAGTTATAGTTGGTAGCCCATTCGCCGACCGTGCCGAGACACGTCAGCACGATTCCAGCGGCGAACGCTCCCCAGCAGCGCGCAATCAATCCGCCGCCCATCTCGCTCAACGCGCGGTAGATCAGCAGGGCCTCGAACAACAGCGCCGCCAGCAGCGGCTCATTGGCGCCGTCGAACAGGCGCGCCCAGTTCCGAGGCTGCGCTGCCAATGTCTGCTGTACGAACAGGAAGGTCTGGTAACAGGCGAACAGGGCGACGGGGACGAGCAAGGCGTAGGCGGACGCCGTGACGCGGAGCCGGGTCGAACGGTTGATGGCGCGCAGCGCCAAGCCCAGGCCCACCGCCAAAACCGCCATGCGCAGCGGACCGGAGAAGACGTATCCCGCGTCCTGGAGTTGGCGGGCGACCCCTTCGTTCCACAGCGAGGCGGAGTAGGTCAGCGGATTCCAGGGGCGGTTCGCACCCAGCATGTGCCACATCACGAGGCCGATGGCGTGAAACGCGGCGGCGATGCGGATGGCGCGCCACGCAGAGCGCAGTGGTTCGCCGGGGGCGAAAAGCTGAGCCGCCCTTTGACTGAGGACCATTTCGGTGAGGGCGCAGAGCACCAGGAAGGGAGTGCTCAGGTAGTCGAAGTAGAGTTGGACCGCCTGGTAGTCGTCGTTGGCGAGCGAAAACAGGAGTACGGGAATTCCGGTGACGAGAAGAAGCGCCGTCGTCCGGATGAGATAGTAGCTCGTCCCCCGGCTGGGAGCGTAGTCGAGCGTCTGCGCATGTGCCGCGGACCGAATCATCCTGTGTTGTGCCTCACTGGTTGCCTGGCGGTGGAGCCAGGAGGAGCTTGGAAATGGCGGATCTGGAGAGGAATGGAGCCAGCCCAGGTTCTCGGGCCTCACGAGCGCATCGCGAGGCGTAGCGCCGGCGGCCTCCGCGATGCGGTTGCCGAATTCGAGACGCTGGACGCCGTCGGACCTGATGTTGCTCGCAAGGCACCGATTTCGGCATGTTGCTGAAACTCATTTCCGCAGCCTGGGTTTCACCCGCCCCTGGAGCAGATCCTTGGGGCTGCCGGCCCGTTGCCGCAGTGATATTCATGTTACCCCGATCACGATGTTTGCTTGGGTCCCCGGGCCCCTGTGGAACTCGGCTGGGGTGGGAGATACGCGCGCCTCGTATCCACGGCCTTCTCCCCCTCTCGCTCCGATTCTGTGTGAGAGAAGCGGGCTAGCCTCCGTTGCGGATCTGGCTGCGCAGGAAGCCGATGATGCGGGGCATGACGTCTTGGATGTCACCGCCGCCGTGATGGTCGGGTTCGTACACGATGTCGATGATTCCGTCGTAGTGCACGCCGCGCAGGATATCGAAGACCTTGGAGTAGTCGATGTTGGTTTCCGAGCCGTCGGCGCGCGGTTTGTAGAATTTCACGCGCACGTGGCTGGCGATCGAGGCGGTCTTGCGGATGCTTTCCATGAAGTCGGTGTTGCGCAACTCGGGCGGCTCTTCTCCGCTGGCGCCCGGCGAGCCGGCGAACTGGCCGGTGTCGAGCAGGAACGTGAAGTTGGGGTGGTCGACCATCTGACGGAAGCGCAGCACGTCGTCGCCGGTGCGGCACAGGTGATAGTGATCGTGATTTTGCAGGCCGACCGGCAGCCCGAACTCCGCCGCTTCTTCACAGACTTTGCGCACGGCGTCGACGGCTCGCTGGAACGCTGCCGGGCGGTCCGGCTCGGTCTTGGGCGAGCCCGCGAAGACTCTTAGAATCGGGGCTCCCAGGTAGGAGGCGACCGCGATCGCCTGCTGGGCCTTTTCAAATTCGTCTTTCGGGCTTTGACTGGGGTTGCCGAAGTTGGTCGACACGGTAAACATCGACACGCACAGCCCATTGTCCAGGTAGGCGCGGCGAATCGCCTTCAGCGAGGCGCGCGAGAGGTCGGGCAAGTTGCGAACGTGCAGGCTGGCCGCGTCGAGGCCGAGGCGGCGGCATTGGCGCAGAAAATCGAGGATCGTCAACTCGCCCGCGGCAAGCTGACGCGAATAGTTCAGAGAGTAGTCGCTGATCTTGATCATGTTGCCATCCCGGTGGCGATAGCGCCGTCTGGGGCGCGCATCTCTGCGTGGAGTCGGGCGGGCGCGCAGGCCGTGGATTCCCGGCGTCGCCTCCTACGTTGTACCTCATCTGCGCCGACGGCAGCTTGAGCCAATTTGTGGCGCGGGCCTCCGGCCGGCGGCGTCGACCTGAAGGTCGACGTTTGCGGCGGCGTGTACGCCAGCGTTTCCTGCCAGATCAAGAATGTCCGCCACAGGCGGACGCTGCCGGGCGGAGGCCCGCGCCACAGAGATGCCTGCTGCCTGATGAGCGTTCATGAATCGCGCTACTGGATCGTATTCGTGGGCCGCGGCCGCGTGGCTCAGGGAAAAGGCCAGAGGCGCTCGACGGATTTGCTCAGGATCCAGCTTTTGTCCTCGGCGGTGAAGAAATCCATTGCTTCGGCGACGACGCGCAGCGTGCTGCCGTAGTCGGTTTTGGTCAGTGATACCGGCCAGTCGGTGCCCCACATGATGCGCTCGGGGCCGAAGGCGCCGTGGACGCTTTGGACCAGGTCCCAGGTGTCGCGCCAGGGGTATTCCTGTTCCGAGATGCTCCAGGTGTGCGAGATCTTGACGTGCGTGCGGGGCAGGCGCGCCAGGTCGAGCAGCAGCTTGCGCTGGGCGAGGTCGGTGGGCGGGCAGTCGGCCATGTGGTCGATGACGACGTCGAGGTCGGGATGGCGTTCCGCCAGCGCCGCGATGGCCGGCAGCCGCGACGGCCCGGTCAGAATGCACATCGGAACGCGCAGCTCTTCGGCGCGTTTCCAGATCGGGTCCATCAAAGAGCGGTTCTCGATCCAGTCGCCCGACGCGTTGGTCGAGGGGCTGAGGCGCACGCCGTGGAAGCCCCATTCCTGGGTCCATTTGGTCAGCTCCTCGGCGGCGTCGGCGGCCTCGGGGTTCACGCGGCAGACGCCCCGGAATTTGCCAGGGTATTTCTTGAGCGTGTCGCCGACGTAGCGGCAGTCCCAGCGATAGTGCATCGGATGAACGATCACGGTATGCGAGACCCCGTGCTGTTCCATCAGGGCGAGCAGCATCTCGGGCGTGTAGTCTTCCTTGGGCGGGTTGGTGTTCTCCGCCGGCCACGGGTAGCGCGGGTCGTTGACCCAGACGTGCACGTGAGAATCGATGATTTTGGGCTGCGCGGCCGCCAGCGAAGAATTCGCCGCGTACTCGACGTGCGCGGATTGACAGCCGGCTGCGGCTGTTAGCCCGGCGGCGCCGAGTTTTGCGAAGTCCCTGCGGCTCCATGAATTCGGCGTGGAATTCGACATGAGGATGGATTTTAGCACTCGCCGGGGATGAGGCAAGCCGGGGGCCTCGCGGCGGAGTCATGGACGCCGATGGGCCGTTTTATCTGGTAGTCGTTCGGGGTGGGGCTGAAATCGACAGGTCGGTGACGGGGAGATGGAGAGAACGGGACGGGCTTGGTTTTTGGCGAATGCGGGGGAGGAGGCCGGAGTGACCGCGTGGTTTGTTGGTGGGGTGTCCCGGTTTGGAGTCGTGGGGCTTCGACCCGGCGGGCGTGACGCCTCCGGCTGTGTTGTTGCGGGCCTTGCCTCGCTGCCCTGGGTCCTACCGCCCGCAGGCATGCGATAAGCTACGAGCTACGCATGCCCGTTTTCGGATTTCACTACCACGATTGCAGCCTTTACGCCGAACAGGTTGCCTTGAGCTCCATTGCCGCCGCGGTGGGGACCCCCGCCTATGTCTATTCGGCCGGGGTCATCACGGCCAACTACAACGCCTATGCGGGGGCGCTGGCTGGTGTGCCGCATGAGATCCACTACGCGGTCAAGGCCAACTCCTCGCTCGGCATCCTGAGCCTTTTGGCGCGGCTGGGGGCCGGCTTCGACATCGTTTCCGCCGGCGAGTTGTTTCGCGTGATCGAAGCCGGCGGCGATCCCGCGAAAGTCGTGTTCTCGGGTGTGGGCAAGACAGCCGAGGAGATCGCGTATGCGCTGGGGCAGGGCATTGGCGCTTTCAACTGCGAGTCGGAGGCCGAGCTGCGGCTGCTCGACGCCATCGCCGGGCGCTTGGGACGCCGCCCGAGCGTGGCCGTGCGCGTCAACCCCGACATCAACGCCCAGACGCACCCCTACATCGCCACCGGCCTCGAAGACCACAAGTTCGGCATCCCGATCGGCAGCGCCGAGGCGCTCTACCTCGAGGCGGGCCGCCTGGCCAACCTCCGCCTGGAAGGCGTGAGCTGCCACATCGGCTCGCAGATCTTCGATACCGGGGTGTTCTTGGAAGCTCTCGAGGCCGTGGTCGGGCTTACCGAACGGCTCCGCGCGCGTGGGCTCGCCATCACGCGGCTCGACCTGGGCGGCGGCCTCGCCGTCAGCTACCGCAGCCAGGACTCGACGCCGTCGATCGAAAACTACGCGCAGTCACTCGCCGCCGCGATCGAGGGCAAGAACCTGCGGCTGATGCTCGAACCCGGCCGCTCGATCGTCGGCCAAGCCGGCGTACTGCTCACCAAAGTGCTCTACCGCAAGCGGACCGGGCGCCGGGAGTTCGTGGTGGTCGACGCGGCGATGAACGACCTGATCCGGCCCTCGCTCTATCAGTCGCACCACGAGATCCTGCCGCTATGCAGCAAGGAAACCGCCGAGATCGTTGCCGACGTGGTGGGGCCGGTTTGCGAGACGGGCGACTTTCTGGCGCGCGAGCGCACAATGCGCGATGTGGCCGCGGGCGAGCTGCTGGCGGTCTGCACCGCCGGCGCCTACGGGTTCGTCTTGTCGTCGAACTACAACTCGCGGCCGCGCGTGCCCGAGGTGCTGGTCGACGGCGCGCAGTTTCACGTCATCCGCCGCCGCGAGACCTTTGAGGACCTGGTTCGCGGCGAAAGCATGCCCGCCGACCGCCCCGCCGGGGCCTAGCAGCCCGTGGTGAAAGTGACGCGGGCCGCGTTGCGCGCTTTTCTGGCTACGAGGCCGACTGGGACATAGACAACGACTTGTGCGCCCAGCAACCATTCCTAAGTCCCCTGACAGCGCGCAACCCGTTGGGCGGCGGACATTTGCGGCCGTCGGCGTTGTCGTTCGCCGGAGAAGATCGGGGCGGATCGCCGTCCTCCTCACTCTTAGCCGAACGACCGCAGAAGCCCGCCGCGCGACCCACGGCACTTTCACACGGGCTGCTAGTGCCCTGTCGGAGCGCCGGGATAAACCGGCATGTAGTTGGGAATGAAAGAGTCCTACAGGAAAGGAGTAGCGAACCATCCTGGCCTGGAGTCTTGCGTGCACCGCCGCGAGGCGGTGGGCGAAGCGTAGACAGAGGCATCGGTGGGCCGGGTATTGCGCTCCGTAAAACTAATTTGGGGCGCCGAGGCAACCGGCATAGCCCGACTGATGCCTCCGGCCAAATGCCATGCTTGAAAATGGCTGCCATCGAGTGAAAGGGCGGCGTTGGTCGTTCAAGCCCGGCTTGTGGTGCGTCTTCTACCTTCCGTTCATAGCGGCCGTTCCCGCCTACGCGCAGACTTTCGACGGCCAATGGACGGCCGATGTTCCGTCCGGCACTGGAACGATCCAACTCGTTGTGGAACTTCACACTGCTGGGGCGGACCTGACCGGCTCTGTGAGTAGTCCCTATATCAAGCTACCCATCGCGAACGGCAGTGTCTCCCCCGAAGGAATCTCTTTCGACACGGCTCAGGCGGGCAACGGTGGAGTCACCATTCGCGCACACTACGACGGTGTTCTCGAGGGCGACGAACTCCACCTCACCGCAAATGTGGAAGGTCTGCCGTCCGACACAGAAGAAAAGCGCCAAAGCCTTGTCCTGCATCGGCGCGACCCCAACGCGCCGATCCGGGACCCTTTCGCCGAACAGCCCGCCTCGAAAGAAGTGCTCGACTGGCTCACGGCGCATGCCATCCCCATCGAGACCGTTGAAGCCGGTCACGGCTTTCGCGACCTCGAGCCGCTCCAGAGCCACATCGCCGGCGCTCGGGTCGTCGCTCTGGGAGAAGCCACGCACGGCACACGCGAATTCTTCCAGATGAAACACCGCCTGGTGGAGTTTCTGGTCAGCGAAATGGGCTTTACCGCCTTTGCGATCGAGGCAAACTGGCCCGAGGCACTTGCCGTCAACGACTACGTGCTCCACGGCACCGGCGATCCCAAGAAAGCCCTGGCTGGGATGCACTTCTGGACGTGGTACACCGAGGAGACACTCGACATGATCGAGTGGATGCGGCAATGGAATTCGACGCACGAACGCAAGGTCAAATTCTACGGCTTTGACATGCAGTATCCCGACATGGCGGTGAGAAACGTTCTGGCGTACCTGAAGACCGTCGATCCGGAGTACGCCGCAACCCTTGAACCGCGGCTGGCGGAAGTCAGCGCGACTCAGAGTGTTCGCGACTATCCCCAAGCTGGTGGTGCCGTGCAGGAGCAAACGCAGGCGGCACTTGGCGAACTAGCGCAGCGCCTCGACGAACGCCGCGGAGAATACTCGGCATCGAGCTCCGATACCGATTGGCAAATGGCGCGGCAGAATGCTCGCATCGCGCGGCAGGCGGAGGAAAAGCTGCGGGTCCCGTTTGCCGAGGGAGCCCAGGCGCGCGATCGCTACATGGCCGAGAACGTGCGGTGGATTCTCGACCACGAGCCCGCGGGCACGCGCATGGTGCTGTGGGCGCACAATGGACACGTCGCCGCTTCGTCGTCGAATGCCCAGGGCGAACCTATGGGATCGCACCTGCGCCGCATGTTCGGCGATGAGCTGGTGATCGTTGGATTCGCTTTTGGCGAAGGCTCTTTCCAGGCCCGGGATTCCTCGGGCCCTCTACGCGAGTTCACGCTCGGTCCGCCGCCGGTGGGAACGCTCGACGCCACTCTGCTGCGGCTGCATTTGCCTCTGTTGGTTCTAGACCTGCGCGAGGAGCCCGCGGACGAAAAGGTGCGCAAATGGCTCAGCGTGCCGCATTTTTCGCGCCAGATCGGGGCTTCGTTCTCCGAGGATGCAGCGTGGCAGAATCAGCCGATCGAGGCGCCAAAGCAATTCGACCTGTTGTGCTTCGTCGCTCAGACGACGCGGGCTCGACCGATTCAGTGAGGTTGGGCTGCGTGCGGCTGGCGCACCGGGGTTTATTCATAAAGCCTGGTGACTGTCCCCATCGGCCACCATCGGCCATCCCGTCGGGCCGCTCCGCCTTTTGACAGGCTCGTGCAAAGCGAACTCCAATCGGAGTGACTTCATTGGCGCGTCGGGAGATCGGCGACAGGCACAAGGAACGACAGTCTCGTCGCGGGCCGCTAGGAAGCTGTCCCTGTCTTCACGCTCTGTTCCTCGCGAGCCTTGACAAGGTCGAGCGCGACATCGACGATCATGTCCTCCTGACCTCCGACCATGTGTCTGGCGCCAAGCTCCACCAGGATTTCTCGAGTATCAATGCCGTATCTCTTAGCGGCAGTCTCCGCATGCCGCAAGAAACTGGAGTATACGCCCGCATACCCCAACGACAACGTCTCTCGATCGACGCGCACGGGGCGCTCCTGCAACGGCCGGATGAGCTCCTCGGCGGCGTCCATCAAGGCAAACAGGTCACAGCCATGATTCAGCCCCAGCCGGTTTGCGACCGCAATCAGCACCTCCAGCGGAGCGTTTCCCGCGCCGGCCCCCATCCCCGCCAGCGACCCGTCCACGCGGGTCACGCCGTGCTGCAGGGCGACCACGGTATTCGCCACACCGAGCGAGAGGTTGTGGTGCGCGTGCATGCCCATTTGAGTTTTGGCATCCAAGACGTCCGCGAACGCGCGGAAGCGCTCGCCCACCTCGTGCATCAGTAGCGCGCCAGCCGAGTCGACGACGTAGACGCAATGCGCGCCATAGGACTCCATCAGCTTGGCCTGCCTGGCCAGCTCTTTCGGCGGTGTCATGTGGGCCATCATCAAAAAGCCCGCGACGTCCATGCCCAGATTGCGGGCGTATTCCATGTGCTGCTTGGAGACGTCCGCCTCGGTCGAGTGCGTCGCAACGCGAACCGATCGCGCGCCGGCTTCATAGGCCTGCTTGAGATCTTCCACCGTGCCGATACCGGGTATTAGCAGCACGGTGACCACCGCGCGCTCGACGTTTTCCGCCACGGCAGTAATCCATTGAACGTCGGAGTGCGCGCCGATGCCGTAGTTGAAGCTCGATCCGGAAAGTCCGTCGCCATGCGTGATCTCGATCGCGTCCACTCCCGCGGCGTCGAGAGCGCGAGCGATGGCCGCCACCTGGTCCACGCTGTATTGGTGGCGGATGGGGTGCATGCCGTCGCGTAGTGTTACGTCCTGGATATATAGCCGTGTCGCCTTGTTCATTGCTTACTTCCTCAGTTCGCCGCCCGCGCCGACAACTCCTCACCCGTCTTCAGCGCCGCTGAAGTCATAATGTCGAGATTCCCCGCGTAGGCCGGCAGATAGTGGGCCGAGCCTTCCACTTCCAGAAAGATAGACGACTTCAACGCCGGACCGTTGCCCAAGCCGTGCGGGCGTTGCCGCTCTGCCGCGGCAAGCGTTTCGAACTGCACTTTTTGCTTGAGACGGTAGCCGGGCACATAGCTCTGCACGGCCCTTACCATGTCTTCGACCGACTGCTCGATCGCCTCCGGGTCGCCCTCCTCACTGAGGCAAAACACGGTGTCGCGCATGATCAACGGCGGCTCGGCGGGGTTGAGAACGATAATGGCTTTGCCCTTCGTTGCCCCACCCACGACTTCGAGCGAACGCGCCGTCGTTTGCGTGAACTCATCAATATTGGCCCGAGTCCCAGGACCGGCGGATTTGCTGGCGATCGAAGCCACGATCTCGGCGTAGTGCACCTTGACGACGCGGTTGACGGCCGCAACCATGGGAACCGTCGCTTGCCCCCCGCAACTCACCATGCTCAAATTGGGAGCGTCCAGGTTCTGTCCCATGTTCACTACGGGCACGACATAGGGTCCTAAAGAAGCCGGTGTGAGGTCGATAACTCGCTTGCGATGCGCCCGTAAGAGTTCATCGTGGCGCTTGTGTGCCTTGGCGGACGTGGCATCGTAAACAACAGCAATCTCCTGGAACTCCGGCATCTGTAAGAACGCGTCGATGCCCCCGTGGGTAACCGCTATCCCGAATCGCGCCGCCCGCGCGAGTCCTTCGGATGCTGCATCAATCCCGACCATCGCGCCCATTTCGAGTCTCTTGGATGTCCTGATTACTTTGATCATCAGGTCCGTGCCAATATTACCCGAGCCGATGATGCCGATCTTAGTACCCATGCAGAGTATTATAGTGGGACCTCCAGCTTGGCCCCCTCGATTGATATGGGCCGATATGGACCCGAGCGCTGGACCAGCGCCATTGCTCGGCCCACCCTACCAGCCCGGCGCGCACCGGATTCAGATCGAACATAGGGGAGACCTCCGTTGCTGGCCGCGGGACCTCCTGTATCTACACGCCCGCCGACACCACGGTGCCGCAACCGGCGCCCACGGTGTCGCGAGCCGCCAGTTGCCGGCGGAAGCGGACGTGGCGAATCCGCGTGAGGTTGACCAGGGGTCTCCAGACGGCGCTTACCAGGTCGTGCTTAATCAATAAATGCCAGAAACGGTTGGAGCGCTTGTATAAGTACGACATAGCGAGGTAGGGCGCGACAGCATGCCGGTCGCCGGGCCGGCGGCGCCAGATCGAGGTGTGCGAGAACAGGCGCTGGTACATCCAGCCATAGCCGTGCTCGAGTTCCTCGGGCGACATGTGGCGGGGGCGGAACACCGCGTGGGCCGTGTCGTAGCGGCTCCAGTCGCGATGCAGCAGGCGGCCTTCGGACTCCATCTGTCGGAACAGCGGTGTCGCCGGGTAGGGCGTGAGGATGTGAAAGGTGGCGCATTCGAGACGGTTTTCCTCGACCCATTGGGCCGTGCGCGCAAATACGTCGGGGCGGTCGTGGTCGAAGCCGAGTACGAACGAGCCGTTCACCTGGATGCCGTGGTCGTGCAGCAGCGCGACGCGGCGCGCGTAGTCGGCGGTGCGGGGCGACTGTTTGCGGGCGTCGCTGAGATTCTGATCGCTGAGCGACTCGAAGCCGACGAACACGCCGGTGCAGCCGGCCAGCGCCATGTCGCGAATCAGCCGCGGATCGTTGGTGACGTCGATGGAGACGGCCGCGCTCCAGATCCGGTCGAGCGGCCGTAGCGCGGCGCACAACGCGCGCAGGTAGTCGGGCTTCGAACCGAGATTGTTGTCAACGAAGACGGCGTAGGGTTGTCCGTCGGCCTCGAATTCGGCGGCGATCTGGGCCGGCGCGCGCATGCGGTAGGGCATGTGGAGGCCGTCGGTGGCCAGGTAGCAGAAGCCGCAACGGTTGTGGCAACCGCGCGTGGCGATCAGGCTGGTGGTGGTGAGGAAACTGCCGCGGGGAATGATCGCGCGGCGCGGCGCCGGGTCGTCGCGATAGTCGTTCGCATAGTCGGCGGCGTAGCGCGGCTGCAGCCGGCCGGCCTCGGCGTCGGCCAGGATGCGCGGCCAGAGTTGGACACCGTCGCCGAGCGCGATGGCGTCGGCGTGCGGCGCGCATTCTTCGGGGCACGAGAGCACGTGCAGCCCGCCCATGACCACCTTGCTGCCTCGCCCGCGATAAAAGCGCGCCAGCTCAAACGCCCGCCGCGCAAACGTCAGGTGGACGCTGATCCCCACGACGGCCGGCGACGGGTTGGCCGGGGGCGCGCCGTGGAGAAGATTCTCGTCCCAATACTCGACGCGCCAGGAGGCTGGCGTGGAGGCGGCGAAGCTGCTGAGCGCCAGAGTTGGCGTCAGCACGTGCTTGCCGAAGCTGGCGTGCGCGTCTTTGGGATAGAACGGGTTGATGAGCAGCGCGTAACGTGGCTCGACCGGCGCAGCGGGGGCGCGTGGATCGAGGGCAGGGGGCTGGGTCATCCCGGCAGGGCTCCAACGGGGCCGCAGGCGGGTCCGGAAGGGCTTGAGGGGATCGATTGTGGGGTGGGCCATGAGTGAACTTTATACCATAAAGTACTTGTCGTCAATAAATCCGTGGGGTCGGTCCCCGTTTTTCCGGCGGCTGAAGCCGTGCGCTATTGGATGGTTTAGCCCCTTCGGGGCTCAGGAGCTGGCGCGCCCTTGCCAGGGAGCCCGCGACCACACGTTGGTTCTTGGCAGGTTCTCACTTGCGCCACAGGCCCCGGATTCGTCCGCATCGCCGCCACACCGTCCGCATCGCCACCACATCCATCCACCTCCCGCGTCGTTGCCGCTGCCTCGACAGAAACAGTAACATTTGACTTGCGAAGCTCAGCCTGGCCCTGGCGACCGCAAGGCCGGGAAGCTCGCAAATCCTGTTTCGGCAATTGCGGAGGTAGTTCATGAATACGCGGCTGCTCGGTTGGTTGGCGCTGGCAACGCTGCTGTTGGTTCCGGCGGTGGCGCAAACCAACGCGGCGGGGGTGCGCCCGATCCTCGAGTCGAAGATTCTTCCCACGGATGTGGCGACCTACCAACTGCGCGACTACGTGGTGCGGCGCGCGGTCGATCCTCCGCAGGCCGATAGCGCGGCGCAGTGGACGAAAACCGAGCAGCAGCTTCGCGAGCAGATGCTCAACGATGTCGTGTTTCACGGCTGGCCGGCGGACTGGGTCCACTCGCAGCCGAAATTCGAAGAGGTCGGCACGATTCCCGGCAAGGGTTACCGCATTCGCAAACTGCGCTACGAGATCGTGCCGGGCTTCGAGAGCGTGGCGCTGCTCTATGAGCCCGAGAAGGTGAACGGCAAAGCGCCCGGCATCCTCAATATCACCGGACATGGCGACCCCGGCAAGGCTTTCGAGTTTAAACAGAAGCGCTGCATCACCCAGGCCCAGAACGGCATTTACTCGCTGAACCTCGAATGGTTCTTCTACGGCGAGCTCAACCAGGAAGGCAATCAGCACGTTTTCGGCGCGCACCTCGACTTGGCCGGCGCGAACGGGCTCGGCTTGTTCTATCTGGAGATGCGGCGCGGTCTGGATTACCTGGCGCAGCTCCCCGGCGTCGACCCGCAGCGGCTCGGCGTCACCGGGCTTTCCGGCGGCGGCTGGCAGACGATCGTGCTCAGCGCGCTCGACGAACGCGTCAAAGTCTCGGTGCCGGTGGCGGGTTTTTCGTCGACGGTGCCGCGTGTCGAGGATGCGCAGCACGGCGACCTGGGCGATTTCGAGCAGAACGGCAGCGACCTGTTGCAGGGGCGCGACTATCCGTGGCTGGTGGCGATGCGCGCGCCGCGGCCGACCTTGCTGGTCTATAACGCCGAAGACAACTGCTGCTTTCGCGGGCCGCTCGCCAAGCCCTACGTCTATGACGGCGTCCGCCGCTTTTTCGCGCTCTACGGCAAGGAAGGCGATTTCGACTGGCACGAAAACCGCGACCCGGGCACGCACAACTATCAGCTCGACAACCGCCAGGCCTCTTACCGTTTCTTCAGCCGCGAGTTCGGGCTGCCGCCGATCGAGGAATCGACCGACGTCGGCGCCGAACTGCACAGCGGCGAGGAACTAACCGTCGGCTTGCCGGCGGGGAACCTGACGATCCTGGGGCTGGCCCGCCAGCTTGCACGGCAGATCGAGCGGCCCGCGCTGCCGGCCGACAACGCCGGGCGTGACGCGCTGAGAAAGCGGCTGCGCGAGACGATCCGTCTCGACACGCATCCCATCGATCGCGTCTGGACGATCGCGATGACCAAGCACGGCGGCGTCGAGAGCCGCTCGCACATTTTCGCGATGCAAGGCGGCTTGAGCGCGGACGGCGTCTGGCTGCAGCCGATGGACGGCAGGGAAAATCCGCCGATCACCATCGTGCTCGACGACAAAGGGCGCGCCGGGTCGGCCGCTGTCGTCGCCGATCGCATCAACCGCGGCGAGCAGGTGCTGGCGCTCGACCTCTCGTTCAGCGGCAGCGCCTGGACTGACGACGACGTCTGGAGCCTGCAGCAGGTGATCGACACGCAAGGCGAGCGGCCGCTGGGGATTCGCGTGGGGCAACTGTTGGCGATCACCAAGTGGCTGCGCGAGCGGGCCGGCGGCGCGCCGGTGCGCGTCGAAACCAAAGGCATCCGCAGCCAACTGGCGGCGCTGATGGCGGCGGCGGTGGAGCCCGGCGTGTTTACCGAGATCCGCACCACCAACGGGATGGACAGCCTGCAGTATGTCTACGACAAGCCGGTGAAGTTTTCGGATGGGCCGGATTTGTTTTGCCTGGACCTTTTTCAGAAGACCGACATCGACCAGTTGACCGGGTTGGCCGAGCCGGCCAAGGTTGTGGTGGTGAAGGAAATCGCCGAGAAATAGGTCCGTAGAGACAGGCGCTATCGCCTGTCGCAGGGTGGGACAGATCATCCCTCTGGCGTCCTATCGGTCGAATGCCGGCGTCCTGGCGGCGGTGGGCCGCCGCTTCGCGGCGGCCGACAGGCGAGAGCGCCTGTCTCCACATGTACACGGGCCCGTAGCAGGGCTCACTCCGTCCGCAACGCCCTGGCCGGCTGAAGCGCGGCTGCCCGCCGCGCCGGCAGCCAACAGGCGAACAGCCCCACCGCCACCAGCAGCAGCGGCACCGCGACAAAAACTGCCGGGTCGGTGGGCGATACCCGAAACAACAGTGTCCCCAGCAGGCGCGTGGCGGCAAAGGCTCCCGCCATGCCCAGCGTGAGCCCCACGCCGAGCTGCAGCAGCCCTCGGCCCAGCACCAGCCTCAGGATATTGGCGGCGGTTGCCCCCAGGGCCATGCGCAGCGCGATCTCCTGGCGGCGGCGGCCGGTGGCCTGCGCCATCACGGCGTAGATGCCGACGGCGGCCATCAGCAGCGCGATCAGCGCAAATACGAAAAACAGGGTGCCGAACACGCGCAGATACCAGCGGGAGTGTTCCTGGCGCTGGTGCAGGGTGGCGACGTCGAACAGCGGCAGGTCCTGGTCGAGTTGCTGCACCTGGCGGCGCACATCCGAGGCAAGCGCGGCGGGATTGCCGGGGGTCCGCACCACTACTTGCAGGAAGGACGGGGCTTCCTGCCGGAACGGCACGAATAGCAGCGGCAGGGGGTTGAGTTCGTCGGCGTCCTGCACGATGTCGCCGCACAGGCCGATGACGGTGATCCAAGGGCCGGGCTCGTCGTCGTCGTGAAAGCGGAAGCGTTTGCCCAGCGCCGGCTCGTGGGGCCAGAAGCGTTCGGCGAACTGCCGGCTGACCACCGCCGCTTCGTGGCCTTGGGTGCCGTCGCGCTGGTCGAAATCGCGGCCGGAGAGCAGCGGCAGGCCGATCAGCGAAAAATAGCCGGGCGACTGCACCACCGACGACGCCGAGGGCCGCTCGGCGGCAGTGGCCGGCGGTTCGCCTTCGATGTCGATGCGGCGGTCGCGCGACCCTTCGCCGGGTGGGTTTGAGACCAGGGCCGCGGCGCTCACGCCGGGCACGCTGCCCAGCGAGGCCAGCAATTTCTCTTCGAAGCGGACCTTGGCGTCGTCGGTATCGTAGCGCCCGGGGAGCAGGAAATCCGCGACTAAAATGCGGTCGGACGGAACAAAGGCGTTGAGCGACTGGTGTTCGAGAAAGCCGCGGATGAACAGCCCGGCGGCGGCCAGCAGCACCACCGCCAAGGTGAACTGCACTACGACGAGCGCCGCCGAAAGCCTGCCGCCGCGAACGCCCGAGCCGCTGCGCCCACCATCTTTCAAAGCGCGGTTGAGGTCGACCCGCGAGGATTGCAAGGCGGGCGCCAGGCCGAATAGCAGACCGCTGCCGATAGCTACCGCCGCGAAGTAGCCGAACACCACGTAATTCATCGAGAAGTCGATCCAGTAGGGCTTGCCGACGTTCGCCACCGCCTGATCGAAGGCACGCGCGCCCAACACGGCCAGCGCCAAGCCGAGCACACCGCCCGCCACGCTGAGCACGACGCTTTCGGTCAGCAACTGGCGGATGATCCGCCAGCGCGAGGCGCCCAGCGCGGCGCGAACCGACACTTCCCGGCGGCGGTCGAGCGCGCGGCCCAGCATCATGTTGGCGACGTTGGCGCAGGCGATCAGCAGCACCAGTCCCACCGCCGCCATCATCAGCGTGAACACCAGTTGGATCTTGCCGCCATTGAAGCGCTCCTGGAAGGTCTTGAGGTCGATACCGATGCCCTTGTTGGTTTCGGGGAATTCGGTTTCCAGGCGGCTGGCGATGACGCCAAGATCGGCTGCGGCGGCCGTGGTGGTGGTGCCGGGATTGAGAACGCCGATCAGCATGAGCGATCGTTGATCACGCTTTTCGAGCTTTTCGGTGGGTACCAGCGGCATCCAGAGATCTTCCTGGTTGGGAAAGCGAAAACCTTCGGGCATCACGCCGATCAAGGTGGCGGGTTGTTCGTTGACGCGCACCGAGCGGCCCACGACGTCGGGCGACGAGGCGTAGCGGTCGCGCCAGATGCGGTGGCCGATCAGCACTACGGGCGCGGCGCCGGGCTGGTCGTCTCCGGAGCGGAAGCCGCGGCCCAGAACCGGCTGGGTGTGCAGCATGTCAAGCATCCCCGCCGAGACGCGGCCCATGCGATAGCGTTCGGGCGGAGTGTCGTGCTCGCTCAGCACCGCGCCTTCGCCGGCGAAGGCTTCGAGGCGCTCGAACGAAGTGGAGCCCGCCCGGTAGTCGCGAAAATCGGGATACGACACCGGAGGCTGGTCGTTCGCATCGTTGAGCCGCTGGTTACGCACTGTCACCAACCGCTCGCCGCCGGGGAACGGCAGCGGCTTGAACAACACGGCGTTCACCAGCGTGAACACGGTTGTATTGGCGCCGATGCCCAGCGCCAGGGTGACGACGATGGCGGCCGAGAACCAGCGCTGGGCCCACAGCAGACGAAGTGCGAAGCGAAGATCGCGCAGCATGATACGGGTGATACGACTGGGCGGGGTGGGTTGTTCACTGGTTTTTTTGGACGAGTGTGGATAGGTGGGCGCGGCGTTCCGGTGGGTTTCGGAGGCATCTCGGCGGCTTGGCACGTTTGTGGGTCGATCTTTGTAGCGGGGCTGGGCTAGACTGGTTCGTTTGCGGGCGGAGGAACGTCGGCGTTTACGCCGACGCGGCCAGCCGGAGGCCCGCGCCACCTTTACAGCGACGACAGCGCAACTACCTCTGATGCCGACAACCAAGCCCATGCCGACAACCAAACCAAAAATCGTAATTCCCGATGACGCGCCGCCCGTGATGGGGCCCAGCCAGGCTTATCAGAATCTGCTCTCGCGAGCCGATGTCGCTTACTTCGATTCGCTGCCGGCCGATCGCGCCGAGCTGCTCGAACGCATCGGCGAGGCCGAGCTGATCATCAACATCCGCTCGTCGGTGGCTTTCCCCGACGAGATTCTGGCGGCCTGTCCGAAATTGAAGCTACTGTCGATCTGGGGCACCGGGACCGATCACGTCGATCTACCGGCGGCGGCGCGGCGCGGCGTGACCGTCACCAACACGCCGGGGGTTTCGGCCTACGCCATGGCCGAGCACGCCCTGACGTTGATGCTAGCGGTGGCGCGCAACATCCCGGCAACCGACGCCGCCACCAAGAACGGCGAGTGGCCGCGCGGCTTCATGACGCAGCTCTACGGCAAGACGCTCGGCGTCATCGGGCTGGGCGCGATCGGCCGTCAGACCGCGCGCATCGCCCGCGGCATCGGCATGAAGGTCGTTGCCTGGACGATGCACCCCTCCGAGCAACTGGCCCGCGAGCTGGGCGTCACGTTGGTGGAATTGGACCAGTTGTACCGTGTAAGCGACGTGGTGAGCCTGCACTTGCGGCTTTCGCCGGACACGGTGGGATTCGTGGGCGCGCGCGAGTTTGGGCTAATGAAGCCGACGGCGATCTTCGTCAATACGGCACGCGGGCGCGATCACCGACGAGCGGGCGCTGGTCGAGGCGCTGCAGCAGGGAAGGCTGGCCGGGGCGGGTCTGGATGTGTTTGAGGCCGAGCCGCTGCCCCCCGATCACCCGGTGTTACGGCTGCCGAACGTGGTCGTCACGCCGCACTCGGGCGGCGTGACCAGCGAGGCTCTCGAAGCGGGTTTGCAGCTTTCGATCGACAACGTGTTTGCATTTTTGGAAGGCGCGCCTCAGAACGTGGTCGTTGGTCCGGCGCTCTAGCAAGCGGCGATCGTTTAGGAGCCGGCGCGGGCGGGCTTGGTTTCGGTCCAGAAATGGCGGCTTGACAGGAAGAAGAAGGACACCGCCGCCAACGCCGCCGCCATGAACGCGACGAAGGTGCGTAGGGGCGACGTCAGGGGTTTCAGCAGCGAGCGGTCGGGGACCCAGGAGTCGATCGCGGCCAGTCCATAGCCGAGGGCCTGCAAACCGAGCGCGAGCTTGCCCCACGGCTCCGGGAGCCAGAAACTGGTCACCGCCAATGCCAGCAGGGCGAAAGGCAGCAACAGCCGCCCCAGCTTGTGCGAGAGGAAGTGAATCCACATGCGGTTTGAGGGCCCCAGCAGCTTGGGGTATTGCCCGATCACCTGGTAGACGCCGGCCAGGGTGCGCACCTTGCGGCGAAACTCGGTCTTGAGCGACATCGGAACGTCGAAGGCCTTGGCGTCCTCGTCGAGCACCACACGGTAGCCGCGAAAGAACGCCGCCAGCGGCAGATACACGTCGTCGAGCAGCGTGTCTTCAGGCAACTCCACGGCCAGCTCGCGGCGCATCGCATAGATGCAGCCGGTGGCGCCGAGGACCGAATCGAGTCGGCTGAGGCGCCGGCGGATCCACTTCTCGTATTGCCAGTAGAGGCCGACGTTGGATTCCTCGCGGGTGGCGCCGTCGCGAATGAACAACTCGCCGCTGGCTACTCCCACGGCCGGGTCGCCGAAGCAGGCCACCAACTCGCGCAACGCCGCCGGGTCGAGTTGCTGGCGCACGTCGGTGAAGAACAGGATCTCGCCGCGGGCCCGCCGTAGCCCCGCGTTGAGCGCAGCCGCCTTGCCGCCGCGCGAGACCGCGATGAGCTGAATCCCTTGCGAGGCGAATTCCCCAACGATGGCCTCGGTCCGGTCGGTCGAACCGTCGGAGATCACCAGGACCTCGAGCTGGCCGTCCGGATAGTCGAGCTTTAGGATCGACTCGAGTTTGGAGCGCAGCCAGCGCTCGCCGTTGCGCACCGGTAACAGGAGAGAAACCGAGCGAGGGGAAAACGATTTCGAGACGGGCGCGCCCGCGCGGACGCGAGCCAGCAACGCCAACAGCAGCGGATATCCCGCCAGCACATACAGCAGGAAAACCGCGGCCAGCACAAACACCAAGCTTGCCATCAGAGTCAGCCCTTTAGTGTACCCACCGGCCCGCAACCGCGAAGCCCCTCCCCCCTCTGCGCGCTCCACAACTCGAACGCGCTGGCCGGGCTGCCTGCTCTACCAACGCCGCCGCGGGCGCGTGATAGGATATCCGCTGTAGACCGCATCCGGGCGACGGGCCCTGATCTCCTCACTGGGTTTCCCTTCGGCTTGATCGATCCACTCGGCACCGCATGAAAAGGCTTTTGTTTTGGATTGTTGGTTTGGGCCTGGCGTTTCTGGCCGCCGCCGTTTTCTGCGAAGTCGCCCTGCGCCTGATGCACGTCCATCTGGAGGGCTCGACCTACACCCTCGACCACGAGACCGGCTGGGCCTTGCGCGCCGGCGCGACCGCCTGGAATACCGGCGAAGGCGTGGCCTGGACGCGCATCAACTCTTTCGGTTTTCGCGACCGCGAGCGGACCCTCGAAAAGCCCGCCGGCGTGTTCCGCATCGCCGTGCTGGGCGATTCCTTCACCGAAGCCCGCGGCGTCGATATGGATAAGACCTTCACGGCGCTGGCGGAAAACTACCTGCGCTCCTGCCCGGGGTTCAAGGGCGGGGTCGAGGTCCTCAACTTCGGCGTCTCCGGCTATGGCACTGGCCAGGAATTGCTGGAGTTGGAGAAGAAGGTCTGGCAGTTCGACCCCGACCTGATTCTGCTGCAGTTTTTCGCCGGCAACGATCTATTCAACAACTACCGCAAGCTGAACGTGTCAGACCCGGCGATCACGCCCTATTTCCTGCTCGACGGCGAGGGGCTGCGGCTCGACGACTCGTTTCGCAAGCTGCCTCAATATCAGCCGTTGCGTTTCCACATGAAACGGGCGATGGCCACGATTCTCAATAGCTCGCGATTTCTGCTGCTGCTTTACCAGGCGCGCCTACACCTCGCCCAGCGCAGCCAGAACGAGGAGTTGGCCGCGCGTTCGGCCGCGCCCGGCGGACCGCCGCAGCGCTATCAATCGTTCTGGTATTCGGTGCCGCCCGAGCACGCCTGGATGAAAGAAGCCTGGGAAGTCACCGAACGCCTGCTGGTCCGCATGCACCGCGAGACAGCCGCGAAGAACCGAACCTTCTGGCTGCTGCTGATCCCGACGTCGGAACAGATCCTGCCCAGCGAGCAGGAACGCCGCGCCTTCACCGACCGCTACCACATCGAAGACATCGACTACGCCGACAAACGCCTGCTGGCCTTGGGCGAGCGCGAAGGCTTCCACTGCGTCAACGCTACCGCCGAGTTGCGACACCTGGCTGAAAGCCGCCACGAATACCTGACCGGCTTCGCCAACACCAAGCTCGGCACCGGCCATTTCAACGAAGTGGGCCACGAAGCGCTGGCGCGGCTGCTCTCCAGAGACATCTGCACCTGGAAAACCGCCCCGCCGCCCGAGCAGAACCCGAGCCAGAGCACGCCCGAGAAACCCGCCTCCGTGCCCTGAAAAGGCTTTCGTAGCCTGAAGAGAACGCCGCGTCCGAGGAGAAATCAGAGCCGCACCCGGTGCGGGCCGCTTGGGGTAGAGACAGGCGCTCGCGTCTATCTCTACCTAGGGAGCGCCTCTATCGACCACGGGCCGTGGCGCGAGCCTCCGGCCGGCAGCGTCCGCCTGCGGCGGACGTGCTCACCCTGTCGCCGGTCCAGAACAGGGGCCCCAGCCAGCTCCCATCAAAACGCATAAGACTTTCCCTCTTCGGACCGATATGGGATCACGGGGAGGGTGGCTTGCCCAACGCGCGCGGGCCGGCGATAAGACGCGGGCCGGCGATAAGACAAGGGAGCCGGGAGATGGAGAGGACCAAGATTCTGATTGTCGACGACGAGCAGGACGTCGTCCAGGCCTTGCAGTTCCGCTTAGAAACTGCTGGTTATGAGACCTTTACAGCCCTTGATGGCCTGCAGGCCCTGGAGTTGCTGGGCCAACGCAAGATCGACCTGGTTCTGTCGGATTTCATGATGCCCGAGGTGAACGGCCTCGAACTAACCCGGCGCGTCCGGGAGAACCCCGCTTGGTCGAAGATCAAGGTTGTGCTGTTCTCGTGCAACGCCGAGCCCGAGTTCCACAAGCGCGCCATCGAGCTGGGCGCGGTCGACTACCTGCCCAAGATGACCGGGGCGGGCTCGATCGTGGTGCGCGTTTACGAACTGCTGGCCCCGGGGCAGAAGGAGCCGGGCGAGCCAGGGGCGCCGATCCCCGACGAAACCCCCGAGCAGCGTACGATGGCGCAACAGATGCGCACCATTTCGGAAGGCATCGTGGATTTCATCCACCTGGTGCGCATGAGCGACGAGCTTTCCAGCTCCGGCGATTACGCCCTGCGGTCGGCCGAAAGCCTGGCCGAAGACCTGCACCGCCTGGCATGCTCGGTGGATGCCAGCATGCTGCCGATGATGAAAGCCGGAGCGAGACAGTTGGTTGCCGCGGAACGCAACTCGGTGGCAACGCCTGCTGGCTCGGCGGAACGCGGCACGGCGCACTCGGCCCAGGGCAGCACGGCGACAGACACGCACTCCGAGCCGCGGGCGTAAGCCCGCGCTGAGCAATCGTGCGTCGGCACCAAACCAGAACAAATCGTTTCACTACCGGGCCAACCAACGCGGGCTCAGCCTGCGGCTCTGAGTGCGCTCCCGTGGCTGACCGGGAAGGGCCTCATTCCACCGCGGCCACCGCATTGAGGCCAGACTTGCCGAGGGTTTTGCCAGACCACCAGACAAGCCCACTCCGACCTCGCAGAAGCAAGACTGGGCACCCGTGGCGTGAACCTCCAGGTTTGCCGCGTCCCGATTTGTCGGGACGTAGGGCCCCGACCTCAAAAAACAACCTTGCAAAGGAAAAGCCCAACACGACGACCCGCCCCTTCCAGGGCGGAATGCAAGGTGCCGCGTTGTCCCACGGCTGAAGCCGCGGGCTATTGGATGGGATCGCCTCTTCGGGGCTGACAGAGCGGCACCGGCTCCCCTGCGACGATTCCGTCCCCCGCGCGTTCACTCCTCCAACAACCACCGGTGCGCGGCCATCCAACGGCCGACCCGCGGGGGCAGGGAATCCTCCGCCGCCAGCCGCCGCAGATCGCTCGCTGTATCCACGTCGTACCATGGCGGCAGGTGATGCACACGCAAACCCAGCGCAGCCAGGCTCTCTTCCGTTCGTTGTAGCGTGTCGGCCGACGACCACGGGACGCCGGCGAACATCGCTGGATGCGGTTCGCGGCAGCCGATCGCGTAGTAGCCGCCGTCCTCGGAAGGCCCGACCACAACGTCGGAATGCTCGAGCGCCTCCAGACCCTGTTCGACGTAGGAGAGCGGCAGGGTCGGGCTGTCGCTGCCTACGATGAGCGACCGCGAATGCCCGCGCTCGCGCAGGTCCGCAAAGCATTGGTACATCCGCGCGCCCAGATCGGAGCCCACCTGCAGCGCCAACTGCGCCGGTGCCGCCGGCGGTTCAAACTCCTCCCAAGCCCGGTCCGAGTAACAGTAGAGGCTCGCCTCTCCTACCTGGAGCAGCTTCTCCCACGTGTCGCAGACGCAAGCCAGGTGGAACTCAGCGGCCTCGTTGCCGCTCAGCAGCGGCATCAGGCGGGTCTTTACGCGGCCCGCCAAGGGCGCTTTTGTAAACAAAACAAGGGCGTTAGGCATGAAAGCAGGGGCCCGGCCCCCACCAAGAGGATGGCTGAAAAAACCCTGGCCAAAGGTGATGGTTCTAACACAACAGGCCGAAAAGGCGTGGTATCCTGGTTAAAGTTTGCTTGAAAGCGACCTGTCCCGGGTCGCTTTTTTGTTTCCCATCCTCATCCCTTTCCCCTCGGCCCCCAGGTTTGGAGATCCTGACCGAACGCGCAGGAAATACCGCGGGTCTGGAAAAGCGCCAGCCCTGCGCTAGGGGCCGGACGGGATGGCCAAAAAACCCTGGATAATAGTACTGTTCCTAACACTAAGGGCCGTTCTCCCGTGGTATCCTACGAGAACTGTTCTTTGACGACCCGCTCGGGTCGTCTTTGTCGTTTCTGCCCTCGTTTTCCTTTTCCCAGCCTGTATTCAGCGCCCGTAGCGCAGGGCTGGCGTTTTTCCAGACCCGCGGCTTTCCCACCCCCGGCCGCCCCCATAACCGCCCTGGACGTCGTTGCCGTTCGCTCACCAGCCACCCATACTCCAACCCCGCCCGCCTCCAATATGCCCGCGTCCGTTCCGTCAATGCCGGAGAAGTTACATAACATCAGCCACTTACAGAATCTCGGCAGGCCCCCAAAGGCCCCATCAAAAAACTCTCCGCATGGTACGTTTCCTGACACTAAGCCCCCAAAGCTCGTGGTACCATAGAAGGAATTGCTTGAGAGCGGCCCACCCGGCCGCTCTTTTTGTTTCTGCGCTGCCCTCCATCCGGCAACCTCCTCTTCCCTCCCAGATACCGCGAGGTCCCCCCCTGGGTACCGCGAAAGCCCCACCGGCTTCACTACGAGCGAATTCGCCAACCGGCGCCACCGACAGAGCGATTGCGCAAGAAGGAAAGCAAACAGAGCCCCTGGCGGAAGCCTGCGGGCCGAAGCCGCACACCCCCGGCCCCATCGCACAAAACACCAGCGCCCACACGAGGAACGACCCACTGCAAGGTGTGGCGCGGGCTTCCGGCCGGCCGCGTCGGCCCTCGGGGCCGACGTTTCTTTCTATGTCGGTGGACCGCAACCACTCGGGGAAGGAAGGGAACAGCAAGGAAAGGCCGACCTCCAGGTCGGCCCTGCCGGCCAGAGGCCCGCGCCACGGTGGTACCAACACGTGCAAAAGGCCAAACTCCAGACACAGGCGAGATTGCCTGTGCCACGAGGACCTGTGCCACGAGTTAGTCTTCGTTAGCCCGTGCCGAGGTCACCGCTTCGTGCGTCTCGGGGATCACCGGGACCGGCTTCACGGGTTCGAACAGCCCGAACGTGAAAATGTCGGTCTGCGTCGAGAGCGTGACGTATTGCTTGCCGTCGACGCTAAAGGTGATCGGCGAGGAAAACAGCGCCTGCCCGACGTTGTAATGCCATAGGTGATGGCCGTCTTTGGCGTCGACCGCCACGATGTGGTTGTCGTCGTCTCCGAAAAAGACCACGCCGCCGGCGGTCGATAGCGTGCCGGCCCACATCGTGGTCGGGCCGGTCATGGGGTACTCCCAGACGCGCTCGCCGGTGGCCGGGTTCAGGGCCCGCAGCAGGAAGTGGTTCTGGTCGCGTGGGGCGCGCTCGCCGCCGGTGCCGGCAAAGCCGATCAGCGGCTTGGGGTCTTTGGCCGAGCTGGTATAGACATCGCAGCCTTCGAGCGTCACCACGTAAAACAGGCCGGTCGTGGGGTCGAACGAGGGCGACATCCAGTTGGAGCCGCCGCGCACGGTGGGGCAGGTCTCCGAGCCCTCGGGCTGCGGCCGGCGCTCGGGGTTGACGATGGGGCGGCCCTTGTTGTCGATGCCTTCGGCCCAGTTCACCTTGTTGAGGAACGGCGTCGCCTGCAGAAACTCGCCCGTGACGCGATCGAGGATGTAGTAGTAGCCGTTGCGGTTGGCTTGCACCAGCAGCTTGCGCGGCTGGCCCTTGTAGGGCAGATCGAGCAGAACGGAGAACTGCTGTGCATCCCAATCCCAAACATCATGCGGCGTGAACTGAAAGTACCACTTAAGCTTTCCCGTATCGGGATTGAGCGCCAGCACGGAGTCGGAATAGAGGTTGTCGCCGGGACGGTCGCCACCATAGAAGTCCGGCCAGGGGTTGCCGGTCGACCAGTAGATGAGGTTGAGCTTGGGATCGAATGTGCCGGCCATCCAGGTCCCCGCGCCGCCCCACTCGAGCGTCTTGTCGCCCCAGGTTTCCGAGCCGGGCTCGCCTTTGGCGGGAATCGTCCAGAAGCGCCAGATTTCCTCGCCGGTCTCGGCGGAAAACGCGGCCAGGAACCCGCGCATGCCCGAGTCGCCGCCGCTGACGCCGGCGATAATCTTGTCTTTCACCGGAATCGGCGATACCGTGCAGTGGTAGCCCTTGGCGGTGTCGGCGTACTGGCGGTCCCAGATCAGCGCGCCGGTCTCGCGCTGGATGGCCACCAGGTGGCAATCGCTGGTCACGAAGAACACCTTGTCGCCCAGGATGCCCGCGCCGCGGTTCTGGCGCTGGATTTTGACCTGGTTCTCGCGGTGCACCCAGATCAGCCGGCCGCTGCGCGCGTCGATGGCATGCACCTGGTTGGCGTCGGTGACGTACATGATGCCGTCGTAGACGATCGGCATGGTCGAAAGCCGCCGCGCGCCGTCGACGTGATAGGTCCATTTGGGGACGAGCGAGCCGACGTTTTCGCGCGTGATCTGGGTGAGCGGACTGTGGCGCTGTGCGGCGTAGTCGCCGGTGTAGCTGAGCCAGTTCACGCCCGGGCCGGCGAGCAGGTCCTCGTAGGTTACCTGGGCGGCGAGCGGCGCGGATCCGAGGGCGAACGCCAGAAACACGGCAAACGCACTCCACAACACGCGGCGCCCCGCTAGCGGGTAAAGAAGCCGCAGTTCGACGGGGCCCCACGAGAACCGGCGCCGGGCCGCGTCCCGCATGAGGCCATTTTTCGCCGTGGCCCAGCGTGGGAGCCTAGTTGTCGTCATCATTCCTCCGCGGACGTCCCTGCTCGTCGCGCTCTTCGGGTATGGGGACCCGAATCACCTGGCGGCTCAAGAACGAGACCAGGTTATCGATCTCCGCCGCCGTCAGCCGCTTCCCGTAATCGTCCGGCATCCAGGACTTGGCGCGAAACACGACGCTAGCGACGCCGGCCTTGTCGAGCAGCCGCAACTTGCCGGCCATATCGAGCACCTGCATCGTGTAGTTGCTGTAATTCTTGGCGACGCCGCGGATTTCCGAGCCGTCCTTGAGTTTCACCACGACCGGCGCATAACCCTCGGTGATGCGCTTATTGGGCTCGACGATCGCTTCGCGGATCTGGATCTGCTTGCTGTTGGCGCCGGCGTCGGAAAGATCGGGCCCGAGCAAACCGCCCTGGCCGCGGATCATGTGGCACTTGGTGCAGCCGCCCTTGCCGAAAAACACCTCGCGCCCGGCGTCGGGGTCGCCCGGCAGCGGCTGGTCGTAAGCCGAAGCGCTCAGGTTGCGCACGAACGCCGCGAGTTTCCAGATCTGCTCGTCGGGCAAGGCGAACGGCGGCATGTCGGTGCCGGGGATGCCTTTTTGAATGAGGTTGAACAACTCGCGGTTCGAGGCGCGGCGCGCATCGCTCGAATCGATCAGGTTCGGGCCGCGTCCGCCTTCGCCGTTGGGCCCATGGCAGCCGCTGCAGACGGTGACGAACAGAGTCTGCCCCTGGGTAATCGCGTCGGGATTCCCGAAATATTCCCCGGCCGGCGTCGAGGAATGCGCGGCCGGAGCGGGCGGAGCTTCATGTTGAGCGCGCAACGGCGCGGCTCCAACCAACAAGGCGACGATCAGTAGCAACGCAAAGGTCAACAGCAAGGCAGCATGGCGCATGAGATTTGATTTCACGTGAGACCCAAACGGCAAGGAAGCGCCGCCGATTTCCGGCGCAAGCGAGTCGGCGGTTCCTCGGAAGAGTGAGTCGCCGATTCCCCACGGTAGTGATAGAAAGGTAGCTGAACCCGGGTTTTCCCCACACCAGAGAGTATCAGCAGAGGGTCGCGGATTCAAGGAACGCCAGTGGGGCAGGGCTCCGGCCGGCCCAAGCCAGCCCCGGGCCCGAACTCAACCGGCTGCCAAAACCGGCACGGTAGCCGAAAGGCCGGGACCTCAGGGCTCGAGGAGACCTGCGGCTTGAGTTTGGCCTTTGTGCGAGGTGGGCCTTGTGGAGGTCGGGCTTTGGGAAGGTAGAGACGGGCGCTCTCGCCCGTCGGCCGCAGCGAAGCGGAGGCCCCCTGGCCGTGGCTTCGGGGCTCGCGGCACACGGTAAGGGCCGCCTAACGGCGGCAACAGGCGAGAGCGCCTGTCTCTACATGGAACCGGCCTTCCGACGACGACCGGGCGGCGGCGCTTGGCTTTCTGGATTCGCTCTAAGGAACGTGCCAAGTCGCAGTGGGTTTTTGAAGACCGCAGGTGTTCGCTTGGATTTGTGGCAGACTATCAGTTCCAAGAAAGCTCCAAGAAAGAGGCGATGGACATCATGACGGATCCCTCCGGCGCCATTGGTTTCGCCATCATCGTCATCTTGTATGCGGTGATTGGCCTGTTGGCGGCGGCCGGGTCGGTTACCCTCTCCCGGAAGCTGTTTGCCGGCCGATCCGAGCAGATTCTCTACGCACTCTTTCTGGTCCCCATTGCCGGTTTCTATTTGGCCTTCGTCGCGTACTTTGGAAATGCATCGCCGTGGAAGACCGAGTTGTTGGCGGCCGTCTTGTTTTCGGTCCTCGGCATTTTCGGCACACGATACGCCGCTGTCCTGATCGTGGGCTACCTGCTGCACGGGGCTTGGGACGCCCTGCACGAACTCGCCGCGCACGGCGGTTGGCCGCTGCTCGGGGATGGGCAACTCACGGAAATACCGCTGGCTTACGGGGTGTTCTGCGCGGTTTTCGACATCGCGATCGCTGTCTATTGGGTGCGCCGAAAGCCGTTTTGGCAGTAGGGACCGGCGGCGCGAGGCTGACCGCAAGGCGGTCCCACTCGTGGCCGGAGACAAATCGGGCGACAGCGAATGGCGCTTCTGTCGCGAGTGGATCGATTCGGCAGTTCAATTCGGTTAACCCGGAATTGGGCTACAAACACTTCAAAAACCCTCCCGATCTGCCAGAACCTGAGCTTTTGCGCTCGAATTGCCATGTTTGGTACCCTACACGGCGTCATGACTACCCCAATGGAAACTCCGACCGAGAGTATACGAGCCACGAGGTTCGCGTCGCGCCTCGCGACCGGAGCAGTCAGCGCCCTTGCACCGCTGCTGCTCGCCGGGGCCGCGCCAGCACAGGAATGCGTTCCCTACGAGCCCACCGAGGCCGGTGAGGTCATCGAGAGTACCTGGGAAGCGCAGTTCGAGAAGGACAACTATGAGTTCACGGTGCCCGCCGATCCCGGCGGCGGCTACGTCATCGCGTTTGCCGAGACGACCGCGCCTTCCCGGCCGCAGATGCGGATCATCCCGCCTTCCGGCCAGGGAGTCGTTGCGCAAGTCGCCCCCACTTCTCCCGACGGGCTCAGTCCTCAGAAGCTCGAGGTAGCTTTCGAAGTCGACGCCGCCACCACCTTCACGGTAGAGATGTTTGAGGACGCCGTCTCGCAGCCAGCGGCTTTTCCGGTGCCCTACAAGTGGGGCTGGACGTTTGTCAGCCGAGTGGACTGCTACGAGGCCAATGACGGCTCGCCCGGCAATTGGCCGGATCCGATCGCCGGCTCCAAGACCATTCCGTTGGACCAGATCCTGGAGGCGTATAGCCTGGCCGGGCACCAGACTTACGTGATCTCCGGCGGCGATGCTAACAGCTTCGACTGGTACGACTTCACGCTCGAGGAGCCGACTGAGGTCTGGCTCGCCACTCTCACGACGCCCCTTGACCAGAGGATTCGCGTGCGGCTGTTCGGCGATGACGGCCTTACCATCGTCGACAAGGTGCCAGAGATCGGCCAGACGGGGTTGATCGGGCCGACGCTGTTGCAGCCCGGCACTTATTACTTCGATCTACACCCCGAAGTGCGGGGCGACGGGTATGTCGTCCTCAGCGAGGGAGGAACAATCCCCGACCACTTCGACCGGCCTTATCATTTCATCGTCAGCACCATCGACCCCGACTTCGCCAGCCTCAACGGCGCGAGCTTTGCCGCCGAGCACGGGGTGGCGCCCGACTCGTGGGTCTCCCTGTTCGGCGGGCGCATCATGGCAACACTGCTACTGGATTCGGAGTTGCCCGAGGCGCTGGGAGGATTCACGGTCGTGATCACCGACAGCGCAGGCGCTGCGCACAACGCTCGCATCTATGTCGTCGCCAACGGCCAATTGAACATCCTGCTGCCGCCCGGTATAGCGGAAGGACCGGCAACCTTGAAAGTGTGGAACGACGAGCAGCTTGTTTCGGTGGAAACGATCCAGATCGCTGAAGTTTCGCCGGGCATCTTCTCGGCGGCCAGCAACGGCATGGGCGTCGCGGCAGCCGGATACACGCTCGCCGGCCCGGGAGAGTCTCGCACCGAGGGCATCATCTTCGACGCGAACCTCGCCCCAATTGCGCTGGACTTCGGCCCGGACGGCGCTGCGCTGTACGTCTCCCTGTACGGAACGGGCCTGCGCAACTTCTCCGGTGAGGTGTCCGTCACCGTTGACGGCATGCCCGTGCCGTTCAGCGGTCCCGTGGCACACCCCGATTTTGAGGGTCTGGATCAGCTCAACATTGGTCCTCTGCCACGCTCGCTCGCCGGCCGGGGAGAGGTCGAAATCGTCGTCACGGTAGATGGGAAGGTAGCCAATGTTGTGACGGCGGCGTTCCAATGATTCGTCAGGCGCCGGGGTTTGCTTTCCCAGCGCGTTCCTCGATGTCACGACGCGTTCGGGCCACAGCATGTGAGTGGTGTCAGAGCCGCTGAAGTGGAAACTCCGACAGTGACGCGAACCGGCCGCCGACGCCCGTGCCGCAGGAGATTGGGTCCGAGTTCAGTGCGGCGGCGAAGCCGCAAACCTCTCCCATGCCTCGGCGCCACCCAGGAGAGGGCGAACACGGGTGATGCCTTGCGATTTCAACAGCAGCGCCGCACGGGCGCTGGAAGCCTCGTTGGGTCAACTGCAAAAGAGAATGATTTCCCGGTCTCGCGGAATCTCTGGGCCGCGAGCGGTCAAGGCTTCGGGGGAGATCCGAATGGCTCCCGGTATGAGGGCTGGCTCCTCCGTGAGCCCGCTACGAAGATCGACGACAAAAAGCTCCTCCTCCGCGGCTAGCCGCTGCTGCAGTTCCGCGGGGGTGATTCGAGCCACGTCCAATTGCCTGAGGACCCGGCGTCGCTGCATAAACTTCCAGCCGATCCAGATTGCGAACAACGCCGCAGCCAGCAGAAACAGGTTCGATCCCATGCGCGACAGATACGCAACCAGCGTTTCCAGTTGCTCACTGAACAGATAGCCGAGCGCCATATAGGCCCCGCTCCAGATCAAGGCGCCCGCGCCATCGTAGAGCACAAATCGCAGATAGGATCTTCTGGACTGGCCGGCCAAAGGCGCCGCCACGGCATTGAGCCCGGGAATGAATTTCGAGACCAGCAGGGAACTCATCCCATACTTCAGAAATGCGTTCTCGGTCTTCCGGACACACGAATCAGGTTCCAGCGAAAGGCGGCATACAAGGCGGAGAACTTGCCGGCCGCGACGTCTCCCGAGCTCAAACCAGATCGTGTCGGCAATCAGGGCGGCAATCAAGCAACACAAAATCGCGGGCACAACATGTAGGCGGCCGGTGCGGATGAACGCGCCAACGACGAGCAGCAGCGGAGTCGACGGCAACGGAATGGCGCTTTGCTCCGCCAATACCCACAGGAACAGCAAAGCGTAGCCGTGGTGCTCGACGAATTCGAGGGTGTGGATAATCGCGAGATGATCAGGCATCGCTCAACACGTCAACCAGTTCCGCCGCCGTTGTGACGCTACGCCGCGGTCAGCAAGCTCGATTCTGTCACAGCCGTGGCTTGGGCAGTGGCCGTCTTGACCAAGATTTCCATCTTGCTCATTCCGAGGTGCGCCACGGGGTCTTCAAATAGCGCGTGCTTGCCCCCACCGGCGGTTCCGTTCGCAGGGCTCTTCCGTTTTTCATTCGAATTCAGCGGCGCTGTTCGACAAGGGTTCCCTCTCTTTCTCGTGGATCCTCGTTGATCGAGAAGGGGAGCCCGGGGCGCCAGCGGGCGAACAAGCGTCGAAGGAAAGTCGTATGGCTTTCGCCGGGCGTTCTCCTCGACTTCGCCTTCTATCTGTTTGCTCGTGAGCGAGATGGAGACGAGCATTTCGAAAATGGGATTGGGTTTGTTTTGCGACTTTTTGATTCTTTTTGGGATGGGGGCTCTGGTTTTGCCCTGGCCGGGGGCTTTTCCCCGTATCTCGCGCGTATTTTCAGAAGCCAGCCTCACGAAAGCAAGGATACCGCGGTGGGGAAGCCGGCTTATCGTGCCGGGAGTCTAAGTCCTTTGGAGTCAGTGCAAACATTTGTGAAAGGTCTGTGAACGTTTGGGAAAGCGGGCTTGAACGGAGGGCTCGCATTTGGCTTGAGGTCGGCAGTCAGGGTAGGAAAAGGGCTCCGTCCCCACCGAGCGTCGTCCCCCTCGGCTCCAGCGCGGTCCCGGCGCCCGGCTGCGCCAGACGACTCGATCCGCCTCAAGAGTCGATTCGACAGCCGTGTGGCGCAGCCGGGCGTTCGTCGATCGCTTCTGCGCCAAAAGACCCAGTACCATCCGCTCTCCCTTCCGTTTTCATGAACTTAACTGGTGGCGGGCGAATTGCCTGTTGCTGGGGGACCGCATTCCCTGCCGGGGTCCCCCAGGGGCCCATTACCCGTGGCCGGGCGAGGGTTCGCCGCGGGTTCTCCACGGGATCTCGAGGAGGTCCCCCATGCGCACTGTGGTAGCCGCATCGATCTTTTTCCTGCTGGCGCCCGCTTCTTACCTGTACGGCGACACCATCGTCAGCACCTATTGCCGTGCCGGCATCGCGGGCGGCGGCGAAATCTCGGTCAACTCGACGGGCGAATGCTTTGTCGAGGGTCCGTGGGAGGACCCTTTCCCATCCCCGTCGTTTGCGCACGCTTATGCCGCGGCGAACTCCGGGTTCGTGCCTTCCGATTCGGAATATCCCGAAGGGACTTTAGGGGCGGAGCTCACCGCGCGAGCGCAGGCCCATTTTGCCGGTGAGGGCCCCCCGTTCCCCTTCGGGGGTGAGTACAGCACGGCGATCGCGTATGCGGAACTGAACTTGCACGCCAGCAGTGCCGGTCCGGTGCGCAGCGGCTTGATTGAGCAGTTCAACTGGGGCCGGATCGACACGGACGGAGACGCAAACAACACGGAAGTGCGAGTGGTCATTGGAAACCTGACTGGCGTCGTCTGGCCGGACGGTTGCCGGGACGCCGCATGTTCCGGAACGTTCCCTTTTGTCCTGGGTCAGCCGTTTGACATTCACCTCAGCGCCTTCTCCCAGAGTTGGGGCGATGGCTATATCGGGGGCTCTGGGGCCTACGCCTACTGGAACGTGAATTTCAAGTTACGGGAGTTGGACGGGACCCCGGTCGATCTGCTGTTGGATTCCCAGCAGCCGGCGGCCGTTCCCGAACCTTCCACCTGGCTGCTGTTGGGAGCCGGGCTGTCGTTGTTGTTGCTTGAAAGGAGAAAACAGCAGAGAAAACAGGAGAAAGACAGCCGAAAACGTGACAGGCTCAATTTCGCGTAAGCAGTTGCCCGGAAACGACTTGCCGGAAAGGGACGGGACGGAGCGGGAAGAGTCGGGGAGATGAAAAGTCCGAAAACAAGGGGATCGGCGGGGATCGGGGACAGCCCCTGAACTCAGCGCGGCCCCGGCAGCTATCTACGCCACAGGGCTGCCGAATCGACTCCTGAGGCGGATCGAGTCAGTCCGGGGCGAAGGTCACCTCCGAGTTCGGGGGCTGTCCCCGATCTTCCCGTCCCCGATCTTCCCGATCTTCCCGGGGCTGTCCCCGATCTTCCGGATCTTCCGGGAAAGTCGGGACAGCCTCGACTTTATCTGGAAAGCGTAACAAGCGGTACGGTTTACAGTGCCTCGTGCGCCCTTTTCGGAGGATTGCGCACCCACTTGCTCCTGGCGACAGCCACGTGCAGGAGCGCCCAAAAGGTGTCGAGGCTGTCCCCACTTTCCCACAATGCGTTGTACCGCTCGCTCTCGAAACGCCGCGTCGAACCGCCTGCCCTTCTTGCCTTGCCCCATCCAGGACCCCTTCCCATTCTCTGAAAAGTGTCCCTGTTTGGTTTGTCTCAGTTTTGGGGTGCACTCCAGATTCTCGAGCGGGGAGTTTGGGGTTCAGGTTTGGCTATTGACTTGGGTAAGCCAGAAGGTGACTGCTTCCTTGAAAAGGTCCATGGACTCCGGCTTCTTGAGTGCTGCAAGGTTCAGGCGAGGTCGGCGGTCGAGTTTCTCTCTTGGAAGATCAACGGCTTCAATTGTATTTAACTTCTCCAAGAGTTGCTGCCTCAGCTCGCGGTTGCTGAAGGGTGGCTTATTCGCCATGTAGTCAAAACATATCGCGACTTGGCCGTCCATACGCATCCGAAAGATGTAGTATTTGATGCTACCAAGCTTCAGCACGGGAACGCAGGCGTCGCGGCCTGGCCAGAGGTATGTGACTTGGGGTTCGAGCCAATCAAGGAGTTCTTGTGCGGGCTGATGGAGGTCTGCTGGAAGCTTGGTCCAAAACTCCTCCATCGTTGCGCCTTGCTCCGCGGCTTGGCGCTGTTCTTGCCGCTTCTCCCGAAGCCGGATGATATATTCCTCTGCCGCCTTCAGCGGGATGACCTGCTCCAGTTCTGCCAGAAGCTGCTCACCTACCCGATAGGGCTGGAGCCGGATGCATCGGATATCGAGGCCTCTGTCGATCAGCCAGAGGACCGAGGTCGTGAGCTCCTTTGAGAAGTCCTCAGCGACAAGTACGATCCGCACGTCGCCGATGGCGGGGTCGTTAGCCTCACCTTCCCATCCAAGGAAGCCTGCGATCTCATGGCGGGCATCTTTCTCGATACTTTCTTTCTCCAGATGTACCTCAAAGGTAGAGACAACATGCGCGAATGTCATTGCGGAGACCATGGCCGCATAACGCAGGGCCTGCAGCTCCATATGGCCGCTGTCTTCGCGTTTGAGTTCGATGACGACGAGACTCCCCTCCCGGTCAAGCGCGAGGAGATCAATTCTTCTTCGACTCTCCTCCCATTCACCGAACTCTTCGGCGATGACCAGGAGATCGGAGCCGATCACACCGATATTCTTCTTGAGGAGCCGCTGCAAGTCCGTGCGCTCCAGCATGCCTTCGGCTCGCAAGCTGGTTGTGGGAAGGGGTTCGAGGCGATCTTTATCTATCCGTACGATGGCCATGCTGCTTCTCTCTGCGCTATGGTACACGCCTCGCTATGGTACCCGCTTCGGAGTGCCTTCGTTTTGGGGGAGATCGGTGCCTGCCCGCCAGGCAGCTCGCAGCCGCTCCTGGGGAAATTTCCGGCCTAGCCCACACCGTGTTCCCCACCCCAAAGCGCCCGATCTTTCCCCCGAAATTTCTTGACTCCGCCCGCGTCGTCTTCGGCTATGCTCTGGATCTGGAGGTGACGCGATGTCCCTGGGTAAACGGGCGAGTGCGGAGTTTTTTGGAACGTTCTGGCTGGTGTTCGGCGGCTGCGGCGCCGCCGTGCTGGCGGCTGCATTTCCGAACACCGGCATCGGCTTTCTCGGTGTGGCGCTGGCGTTCGGACTGACGGTGCTCACGATGGCGTTCGCCATCGGGCACATCTCGGGCTGCCATCTGAATCCGGCGGTGTCGTTGGGCCTGGTGATCGGCAAACGCTTCCCGGCGTCCGATCTGCCGGCCTATATCGCGGCGCAGGTGGTGGGCGGCATCGCCGCGGCCGGCGCGCTGCTGGTGATCGCCAGCGGCAAGCAGGGTTTCAGCCTCGCCTCGGGCTTTGCGGCCAACGGCTATGGCGAGCACTCGCCGGGGCAATACTCGCTGCTGGCATGCTTCACGGCCGAGGTGATCCTGACCGCGTTTTTCCTGATCATCATCATGGGCGCAACCGACCGCCGCGCTCCGGCCGGGTTCGCGCCGATCGCGATCGGCCTGGGGCTGACGCTGATTCACCTGGTGGGCATTCCGGTGACGAATCTTTCGGTGAACCCGGCCCGCAGCACCGGCCCGGCGCTGCTGGTGGGGGGCTGGGCCCTGCAGCAGCTTTGGCTGTTCTGGATCGCCCCGCCCATCGGAGGGATGCTGGGCGCGACCATCTACAACGCCGTAGCGACCGAGGCGCCGCAAACCGGCGAATCGACGCCACAAGCCCGCGTTGCGCCGGTGTAACGCGATCCGGAAAGTCGGCCTGACCGCTCCTAGAGGGGAACCGGAATCAGCGTCGAAAGTCGTTGCCTGTCCCGGACTTTCCGAGAGATCGCTGCCTGTCCCCGATCTCTTGTCCGACGCCGTTCGTGTGTATCCGTTTTGTTGCCGCGCCTGTGTATACTGTGACCTCTAGGGGCGACGGAACCCTTAGTGAATCGCTCAAACGGGAGGATCACTCGAATGGCCGAGACGAACGAACGGCGCAGCTTTCTTCAAGACGCGGTGAAGGCGGGCGGCGCTGCCGGCCTGGCTGCGCTGGCTCTGGCCACGCCTTCGCGCGCCGACGGGGCGACGCTGGAAAAGAACAAGGCTGGTATACGCGTTGGGAATCTGGTTTTCACTTCCGGGGTCACCGGAGTTCTCGAGGGCGGGCCGAGCGATTTCGGCGGCAGCGTCGAGGAGCAGACGCGCAGGATTCTTCAGAAACACAAGGAGAACCTCGAGGCGGTCGGCAGCTCACTCGAAAACGTTGTGAAGGTGACCGTGTTCATGGCCGACATTAAGGTCGAGAAGCCGGCGATGAACAAAGCCTATGGGGAGTTTTTCACGCAGCACCACCCGTCGCGCTCGGCGGTGGGCGTGGAGTTTCCGGACTCTCGCACCAAGGTCGAGATCGACATGATCGCCTGGATTCCCTAGAAGGCCCGGCGGGTCGGCGGTGTTAGATCCCGCTGGACTGGATCCAGAAGCTCTCGATCCACTTGCTGCCGGGCGGGACGGTTTGCAAACCGTTCCACTTGCCGTCGCGCGCCAGGTGGATGCCGTCGATGATCGTGGTCAGTGGCTCGAAGCAGATGAACTCGCGGGGCCGCCCCTCGCGGTCGGAGGGGAGCCACACCGTGCACACCGTGTACTTGGGCCCGAAGAGGGTTTCGACCTTCATGCCGCCCGACTCGATCCAGAAGTGCGCGCGGCCGTGGGCGTCGCGTTCGAGATCGGTGAAGCCCTCGTCGAGCTTCTCGCCCTTGAGCGGGAGTGGAATGGGCACGTCCATCGGGCGCATCTCGCCGGTGGGGATGTTGTGCTCGCCGGGAATCACGTGCACGCGCGCCGGGATGTGGGCCAGCCACTCGTCGCGCGGGATGCCGGGGATCTGAAAGAAGGAATGGTATCCGAGGACGAGCGGCATCGCTTCGGTGCTGAGGTTGGTGACGGTGGTTTTGACCTCGAGCACGCCCTTGGACAGGATGTAGCTCATTTCGTATTCCTGGGCGAAGGGCCATTGCGCCATCAGGTCCGGATACCTCCAGAACTCGAGCTTGCTGGTGACGTGCGCCGAATGGGAATCGGCGGCGACCTCGGTCACCTTCCACAGCGGCGAGTCGACGAGCAGGCCGTGGCTGGGCATCTTGCCGTGGACGTTGCCCAGATCCATGTCGAAGGTGTAGTGCTTGCCGTTGGCCCAGAAGCCGGGTTCGCTGAGCAGATCGGCCCAGGGCGCGAGGAAGGGAATGCCGCTCAAGCGCGGCCGCTGCTGGTATTCGCCGACGTCGGCGGAAGGGAAGTACAGGATATTCTTCCCGTGCACCTTCATTTCGTAGGCGCGGTTGCCGATGGAGGGCAGTATCGAGACCTCGACGCCGTGCGAGGTATCGGTGAGGCGGACGATCTCGGCGCCGTGGTCGGTGAGCCGCTCGGCTTTGTAGTTCTTTGCGGAAAGCATGATGGGGAATACCAGTAAGAGTAGTGCGAGAGGGGGGCGGGATGGTTTGCTCATGTAGATGTTGTCCGGGAAAATGAGACAGCATCGATTTTGACACAGCGGTTGGGTTTGTGCGAGCTTGCGCAAGGGCTCGGATCCAGCCTCGCTGCCCGCCGTGCCGGCAGATAGGCAGCCAGCGTCGCCACGCCGCCCTGCACTGCAATCGAACCCGCAAAGGTCAACGGATCGGTCGGCGTCAACCCATACAGAAAGCTATCGATCCAACGCGTCGCCGCCGATGCCGCCGGCAGCCCCAAGCAAAAGGCCAAACTCCAGCGCACAGACAGGATTGTCTGCCCACGGGAGCGGTCTCGTATCCACGGGCTGCTGACGCCTCTCGCTGCGACCCTGTGTGAGAGAAGCGGGCCAGCTGCACAGACAAGATTGTCTGAGGCCAACGGCGCGCCCTTCCCGGCCGATCTCGACCGCCCCTTCCAGGGCGGAAATCCAGGTGCGACAATTCCCACGGCTCAAAGCCGTGGGCTATGAGTTGTGCCGCCCCACCGGGGCTAGTAGTCCCGACCGGGCTAGCGGCCCCCTAGCGGGGCTCACGGTCCACGGCTCGCTTCCTACTCGCTCGCCACCGGCAATTCCGACACCTTAACCCGGGGCCACCACTCGTCGAAGGCCGCGGCCTCGGCATTGGTGGTCCGGACCTGCACGTTGAAGCGCTTGTTGACCAGGACCGAGCGCTGCCCGCTGCGCGAGGCGGTGGTGTACTCCTCGCGGCCGGGGTCTTCGCCCACCTTGATGCCTTTGCTGTAGCCTTCGGTGGTCTCCTGGCTGAAACGCGACTGCATGATGAAGGGAATGTAGATGGCCTGGTTGTAGGCCCAATCCTGGATCTGGACATCAACGCTCTCGTCGCCGCCTTCCTTCGTATAGCGGCGGCTGGCCTCGCTCATCTTGTAGTCGCCCATCTGGTTGGTGGCGCCGTGTGGATCGTCCGCCGTCCAACCGTCGGGAACATCGGGCAGGGCCTTGAGCAGGACCGAAAAGTGGACCGCCTCGGTGGGCGGCATCTTGGCGAGCTCGGCCTGCAGCTTTTCGAGATCTTTGCCCGCATCGGCGAGAGCCCCCAGCGCTCCGAGCGGATTTTTCGCAACATCGACGCCTTCCTCGGTGACTTTCGTCGAAGGCTCTTCCCGGGAGCCGCCGCAGCCGGCCAGCCCCAACACCAACACCAGCACAAACGGTAAACGCATGGAATGATTACCCTTTCTTGGGGACCCCGATCCCCACCGCAAAAGGATAGCGTATTGGCGGCGAGCCTTGCCGGAGGGGGACAGTCACCGCGTTTCGCACCTTGCGAATCCCGTAAACCTCTGAAAAATCGAGATGCGAGACGCGGTGACTGTCCCCATGAAGCATCGCTGCCGGGGCAGGCTGGAGTTTTTCCGCAGCCTGTTTAGCCAACCATGCGTGAGCGGCGAACCGTGGCGCAGGGCTCCGGCCTGCGGCGTCGACCTGCAGGTCGACGCTTTTCTTACTGGATTCGTTAGCTCTTTGAGCAAGCAGCGACAGCGGTTTGGAGTCTGGCGGAACCGGAACGTCGACCGGAGGTCGACGCCGCAGGCCGGAGGCCTGCGCCACTGAATGGCCGTCCCCACCACGGCAGATGCCGCACCGCTAGCGCCTTCCGCGGCGTTTGGGGTTGGGGGCGATGCGCTCCAGCAAGTCCTCCTGGCTGAGTTGCGCCAGGCGCAGGTCGAGCAGGTCGGGGGCTCCGGCGGCTTCGAAGCTGGCTTTGTACCAGTCGCTGGGAAAGCCTGGGGATACGTTGTGCAGCAGCGTCTGGCCGCCGGCCTGCAATACCGCCGCGGCCAGGAAATCGCCGGCGCGGCGCAGGCCGGGGATGAACAGCCGCTGCTCGAAGGCGCTGTCGGAGCTGGGGTCGAACTGATCGAGGTCGGCCACCAGGCGCACGTCGTTGTCGGCCAGCGCGCGGGCGAACAGGCTCCAGACGCCGCCCATACCCATTCCTAGTAGGTTGACCTGCGGCGTTTCGGCCCGCTTGCGCAGGTAGGCCAGCGCGGTCAGCACGTCTTGAATCCGGTTGGCGTCGTCGGTGCGGTTAAACGTCGTGAAGTAGAGTTCGGCGTTGCGGCCGGCGCCGGCGATGTCGCGCGGCGCGCGGGCGTGGCCGGTCTGGAAGGCGTCGATCGCCATGACGACTCCGCCGCGCTTGAGGATCTGGTTCACCAGCCCGTCGAGGCTTTCCGCCGAGCTCAGGGCCCAAGCCGTCCCTTCGGGATGCACCAGCAGGGTCGGCGCGATGGCCGGGTTCTGGCGCTTAGGAAGCAGGACCACGGCCGGGACGCGGTCGCCGTTGGCGCGCCGGCCGATGACCAGGGATTCGCCGTTGGGCAGTGGCTCCACCGGGTCCGACACCAGCTCGTCGGGCGCCGGCAGTCTGGCCATCGTCGCCAGGCTCAGCGTTTCGCGAAAGAACTGCTGCGCCTGGTGCAACCCCGCCCCGTCGGCCGGCTTTTCGGCGGCGATCTGTTGCTTCGATTCGGCAAGGCGCTGCTCGATCAGTCCCTTTAGGTCAATCGCGTTCTGCGGCAGCGAGCGGTCCCACAAGCACATCAGGTCCGACAACTGTTCGACGTGATAGGTTTTCTCGGCGAACTGTTTGGGATCGTCGATGCCCAGGATGCGCTTGCCGAAGAAGCGATAGACGGCCTCGCGCGTGCCCTGGTGATAGTTGTGGGGCGAGTCGAAATGGACGTTTTCGACCTGCGACTCGGCGTCGAGCAGGCGATAGAGCGATTTCATCGCCGGAAATTCTTCGACCGGGACGTTGTGGGTCCAGTCGCCGCTGGCGGAGACCATCAGCATCGGCCGCGGCGCGGTCAGGGCGGCGATCTCGACGTTGTTGGTGTCGATGCGCAGCAGCGGGGCGTTCTCGCACGGCGAGCCGCCTTGCATCAGGCCCGACACCATGTTGACCGGCGCGGAGAAGCGGATGCGGTCGTCGACGGCGGTGAGCAGAAAGGTCTGCGTGCCGCCGCCGGAAGCGCCGGTGGCTGCCAGCCGCTGCGGGTCGACGTCGGAAAGTGAGGTCAGAAAATCGACGGCGCGAATGCTGTCCCACAACTGCAGGCCGAGGACGCCGAAGCTCCACAGCGCTTCGCGCTTGCCGCCGAAGCCGTGTGGCGCCTGGCGGGTGTCGGTGTAGCCCACCATGTCATAGGTGAAAACGACGTAGCCCTGGCGCGCGAAATTGATCGCCCGCGCCGGCACCGAAGCGAGCTGTTGATTTTCGAGGCGCCCGTAAGCCCAGTGGCCGTGCGGGGTGACGATACCGGGAAACGGCCCCGTCTTGCCCAGCGGCCGGTAGAGATTACCGCCCAGGTAGAAGCCGGGGTAGGTTTCCAGCAGCACCTTCTCGATGCTATAACCGTCGCGCTCGATGCGGCCGAAGACCTGCGGGTGCAGCGGTGTCTTTTGGGGCATCGGCAGCAGGCCGGCGGCGAACAGGATCTGCTTGCGCAGGAACGCCGAGCGCTGCTTCCAGTCCGCACTCGTGGCGTACTCGGGAAGCGTGTAGTGCGTATCGGTGTTTCGGATTTCGGTGTTGCGGCGATCCTGGTCGGGGACCTCGCCGGCCGCGAGCGGGGCGGGGAAGCTCGCCAGCATCAACGCCAGCAAAAGGCCGACGGCCAGGCCCGTGAGCAGGCGGCGCCCGTCCCCCCACTCGGAGCCGCAAGCGTCAGCCTGCGCTGAGCGGCCGGTCCGCCCCAAAAACAGCGGCCAATGTCCAAACAGGCGGCCACATAACCCGCGGCGGCCCGCCGCGCCAATCCAACAGCTAAGACCAAGCATCGCTTCGATTGTAGCCAAGTGAGGGTCCGGCCATCGATCCCGCCCGCAGATCCAACCACGCGGGTCCATTTGGTAGGATCGAACGTAGGGGACGCCCCCAGGGTAATCGCCTGCTGCCGCCGCCGAAGGTCCGCCGGCCTAATGACTTACGGCGGCGTCGAACGGCCCGCGGCAGACCGGGTAAACCGCTGCCGGGAGCGCGCTGGGACCGGCCCACTTGGCCGCTATGCTGAAACAGCTCAAATTGCTGACCCTCCAGGCGGCCGACACGCTGGGGCTGAGCTCGCTGCTGGCCCGCAGCCATTGGCGCCAGAGCCGTCTGCTGATCCTGTGCTACCACGGCGTCTCGCTCGACGACGAGCACCTTTGGAACCCGGCCCTCTACGTCACGCCGGGCCTATTGCGCGAGCGGCTCAGCCTGCTGCGCCGCGCCGGCTGCAGCGTGCTGCCGCTGGCCGAAGCCTTGCGGCGGCTCTACGCAAGCAGTCTGCCGCCGCGCAGCGTCGCGCTGACTTTCGACGACGGCACCTATGACTTCTATCGCGAGGCGTTTGGGATCCTCAACGAATACCGCTTCCCGGCGACGCTCTACCTGACGACTTCCTATTGCGAATACAATCGCCCGGTCTTCGACCTGATGAGCGGCTATCTGCTGTGGAAGGCGCGCGGCCGTACCCTGAAGCTGCCCGAGGTCTTTGCGGAGCCGCTCGAGCTCGACGCCCCCGGCCGAGCCCAGGCCGAGCGCGCGCTCAAGGCGCACGTGCGGCGGCGCAGCTACAGCGAGCCCCAGAAGGACGAGCTGCTGGCTTCGCTGGCGGAAGCGCTGGCGATCGACTATGGGGCGCTCTGCGCCAAGCGCCTGCTGCACCTGGTGAATCCGGCCGAAGCGCGCGAGCTGGCCGACGGCGGCGTCGATCTGCAGCTCCACACCCACAACCACCGCATCTCGCTGCGCCAGGACCGTTTCACGCGCGAGATCGCCGAAAACCGCAGCCGCATCGAGCCGCTCGCCGAGCGCCCCCTGCGGCACTTCTGCTATCCCTCGGGCTACTACAAGCCGGAGTTTCTGCCGTGGCTGCGCGCGGCGGGAGTCGACTCGGCGACGACCTGCGAACCGGGTCTCGCCTCGCGGGCCAGCGATCCCCTGCTGCTGCCGCGGCTGGTCGACAGCACGGCGCTGACCCGCACCGAGTTTGCGGGCTGGGTCAGTGGCATCGCCGCCTTGCTGCCGCGGCGGCCCAGCGAAGTCAACGAAGGCCATCTGATGCAACTGATGGACGACGAGCTCGATCCGCTTTGGCTCGACCGGCTGCAAGGGGCGGCTTGACGGGCATTGCCGAAGAGTGGCGCAGGGCTCCGGCCTGCGAATTTTCCCCGAAGTCGAGTTTCTGCTGGGGCGCGGCGTACTCGCCGTGGAACCCGCTGGTTTGATGGGAAGAAAAAACGCCGCTTGCGGGGGACTTGCGGCGCTTCGCCGCGGCTTCGTGCTGCTTCGGCCCGCCGGCTCACGCCTGCGGCTCTGTTTTTTGGGCTCGTTGGTTGGTTGGGTTTCGCCTTGCCGATGGCTTGACACGCCACTCAGAGCCGCGGGCGTCAGCCCGCGTTGCGAAGCGAGGCGTGCTCCAGAAGCAGCTTAACGACGGATAAGGCCGGGGCGGGTTCACAGCGCGGGCTCACGCCCGCAGCTCTGAGTGGTGGCATACGACGCCGCAGCCGCTCACATGCCAAACTGCCCAGACGTTCAGTTGCCCAGATGTTCAGTGGCCAGAGGCTTGCGCCACACGCGAGGCGAAGGCGAGGTGTCAACACGGCCACCGAGGTGTCCCGAGAGAGACACTTCGCCGCGAACGCCTTTGCGCGCGTCGCGTATAGTGGGGAACATGCCTAGCAATACCCCTCGAACCCCGATGCTTTCGAGCCGCAGACAGTTTCTAGCGACAGCTGCCGCCGGCTTGGCCGCCACGCGCGGTATGCAGGCTTCGCAAGCGGCCGGGGGCGACAAGCCCCCCAACATCGTCATCGTCTTCCTCGACGACTCGGGGTGGGCGGATTTTCATCCCTTTGGTAAGCCGGTCTATCCTACGCCTAACGTCGCGGCGCTGGCCGACCGCGGCTGCGCGTTCCATAACTTCTATGTGCCGCAGGCGGTTTGCTCGGCTTCGCGGGCGGCGCTGTTGAGCGGCTGCTTTCCGGGACGCACCAAGGTGTTTGGCGCGCATGGGCCGGGGGCGCGCGGGCTGGAGCCTTCCTTCGCCACGATGGGCGAAGTGCTCAAGCACCGCGGCTACCGCACGGCGATCTTCGGCAAGTGGCACATCGGCGATCAGCCCGAGACGCGGCCCGCCGCGCGCGGCTTCGACGAGTCGTGCGGGCTGATGTACTCCAACGACATGTGGGAGTTCCATCCCGAAAATCCCGAGTACTGGGGGCAGCATCCGCTGCAGTTCTGGGAGAACGGCCGGGTGACGATCCCGCACGTGTTGCCCGAGCACCAGAAGATGCTGACGACCTGGTACACGCAGCATGCGGTCGATTTCATCCAGCGCAATCGCGAGCAGCCGTTTCTGCTCTATGTGCCGCACTCGATGCCCCACGTGCCGCTGTTCGTGCGCGACGAGGACCGCGGCAAATCGGGCACGGGCCTTTACGGCGACGTGATGCTCGAGATCGACTGGTCGGTCGGCGAGATCGCCAAGGCGCTCAAAGACAACGGCCTGGAGGACAACACGCTGGTCGTGCTCACCTCCGACAACGGCCCCTGGACCTCCTACGGCAATCACTCCGGCAAGACGCCATTTCGCGAGGCCAAGGCAACCAGCTTCGACGGCGGCACGCGCAGCGCCTGCGTGATGAGCTTTCCGGGGCGCATCAAGGCGGGCACGGTTTCCAGCCGCACGTTCTGCTCGATCGATCTGCTGCCGACGGTGGCGAAGCTGACCGGCGCGGAGCTGCCGGCGAACCCCATCGACGGGCGCGATGTCTGGGATCTGATCGTCGGCACGCCCGGGGCGGTGAATCCGCACCCCTACTATCCGTTCTCGACCAGCACGCGGTTCGAGGCCGTGATGAGCGGCGACGGGCATTGGAACCTGCAGTTGCCGCACGCTTATCGCCAGCTGGTGAAAGCCGGCAACGACGGCGCCGCCGGCAAGTACACGCAGCGCAAGATCGGCCTCTCGCTGTTCGATATGGAGAAGGACCCGCTCGAAACCACGGATGTGATCACGGAGAATCCCGAAGTCGCCCAGCGTCTGGAAGGCTTCGCCGAGCAGCACCGCCAGGAGTTTTATCCGGATCAGCCGAAGACGGGGCCGGAGAAGAAGGAAGGCGCCGGGGGGTAGGACGGGCGTGGAACAGGCAATCCTGCATGGTCAAGGCCCGATGCACGTCTCAAGGGGACAGGCACCCTGTTTCGCGGCGTACCAATCGTGTAGACGGTCGAAAGAGTGAAGCGCGAAACTGGGTGACTGTCCGCCTCAGGCACGCAGTGTGACCCGCTTTGCCCCGAAGGGGCAAGTCCGGGCTGTGCCCCGGAAGGGGCAACCCAACGAATAGCCCAGGGCTTCAGCCCTGGGAAAACTCCACCAATCCGATGAGCCCTGGAACGGGCGATACTTTGCCCCGTGGGCTCGGGAGGGCCTCCGCTTCGCTTCGGCCGACAGGCGAGAGCGCCTGTCTCTACCTTGCTGGTCCACCCGAAATCCGCACCTTGCCGGGAATTCTTTGCCCTTAGGCTACGTATAGCAGGGTGAGGACAGGCAAAATGACAGCAGTAAGCCTCGCGGCCGGGGCCGAACCTCCTTTCGTGCCACACATTCCAGGATTTCAGGATCTCTACCAGCGGCACTCCGAGGCCGTTTACCGTACGGCGCTGCGCGTCACCGGCAACGCCGCCGATGCCGAGGACGTGCTGCAGAACGTGTTCCTGCGCATCCTCGACCGCCAATTGAACGTTGACCCCAACTGGTCGCCCGAGAGTTATCTGCGGCGCGCGGCGACCAACGCTTCCATCGACCTGCTGCGCCGGCGGACCGCATCGCGCGAAAGCGCCATCGAGGAAGGCCGCGAATACGGCGGCCGCGAAGGCACGGCGTTGCTCAAGGAACGCCTGCGCCGCTCGCTGGCCAAACTCGCGCCTGCCGACGCCGAACTGTTCGTGCTGTGTTACCTCGAAGGCTATTCCTACGACGAGTTGGCCAAGCTGTTCGAAGTCGAGCGGGGAACGATCGCCAGCCGATTGTTTCGCACCCGCGCGGCGCTACGGAGCGATTTGAGCAAGTGAAGGAACCACAACCATGACCGAAGAACGTTTCGATGAGCTGCTCAAGGAATGGCGCGACGAAAACGCGCCGGAGGAACAGGTTGCCGCGGTTCGCGAGCGGGTTTGGCAGCGCTTGAAGGGCGCCAGTTCGGTGGCCTGCGCGGAGTTGCGGCCGCAGTTTGCGGAGTACCTGGCGGGCCGCCTGAGCGCTTCGCGCCGCCTGCTGCTCGACGATCACCTGGGCCGCTGCTCGGAATGCCGCCACGTGCTGTCCGAACTCAAAGGCGAGCGGCGGGTGGTCGAGATGCCGCTCGGCGCAAGCTCGCGCTGGGCCGGCTGGAGTCGTTGGGCCGTGGCGGCGGGCGTGGTGCTGGCGGCGCTCTATCTGGGGCGCGACCGCATCGATGCGGCGCTGGCGCCGGCGGGACCGCGCGCCACCGTCGTTTCGGTTGCGGGCGAAGTCTACCGGCTGCCGCAGGGCGCCCTCACACAGGGCGCGAGCATCGACGAAGCCGAGGTCGTGCGCACCGGCGCCGGGGCGCACCTCGTGCTGGCGTTGGCCGACGGCTCGCAGGTCGAGCTGAACCAGCGCACCGAGCTCGCCCTGCACCAGGCGTGGAGCGGTATGACGATCGGGCTTGGCCGCGGCGACATTGTGGTGCAGGCCGCCAAGCAGCGCCGCGGGCATCTGCGCGTCGCCACCCGCGACTCGGTTGCTTCGGTCAAGGGCACGATTTTCGCCGTGTCGACCGGAACGGCCGGCTCGGTGGTTTCGGTGGTAGCGGGTTCGGTCGCGGTGGCGCAGCCGCGCGCCCAGGTCGTGTTGACGGCCGGCCAGCAGGCGGCCAGCAGCCGCGCTCTGCGCGACGTCGCCGTCCGCGACACGATCTCCTGGAGCGACGATGCCGAGAAATACTACAGCATTCTCGCGGAATTCTCCGGCATCGAAAAACAACTCGCCGCGTCGCCCGGCCCGGCCCCGCGCACCGACAGCGATCTGCTGGGCTACTTGCCGCTGGGCGCGCTCGCCTATTTCGCGATTCCGAATCTCGACGGTACCATCCGGCAGGCCCTTTCGCTCGTCGATCAACGCGCCCGGGAAAACCCGCAGCTCGACGAGTGGTGGTCGTCGGACGACGGCCGCCGCTTCCGCGACAAGCTCGACCGCATCCAAGCGATCACGCCGCTGCTGGGCGACGAGGTCGTCTGCATTCTCGCCGCCGACCCCAGCGGCGCCCACCACAACATTCCGCTGATTCTGGCGCAGATTCAGCCCGAGCGCCAGGACGAGGTGCCCCAGGCGATCGCGCGGGTCACCGCCGAGCATTCCGACTCGATTGCCTACCAGATTCTGGGCGACCTGCTGGTGATGTCGGATTCGCCCGAAGACCTGGTCGCCCTGTTGCCGCAGCTCGGCAGCGGCGCTTCGTCGCCGTTCGCGTCGGAGTTGCACAGCCGCTATCAGCACGGCGTCAACTGGCTGGCGGCCATCAACGTGGCCGGTTTTGCGCCCAATTTCAAGCTCCAGGAAGCGCCGCGCGTGCTGGGCATGGAAAACATGAGCTACGTGTTTTTCGAGCAGGGGCCCGGCGGCGTGCGCGACGACATGGACGCCACGGTGATGTTCGACGGCTCCCGCGTCGGGATCGTCTCGTGGCTGGCGCCTCCCGGTTCGTCCGGCTCGGCCGACTACATCTCCGATCAGGCGGTCGCGGTGGTTTCCGGCTCGACGCGCGACCCCCGCCAGGCGCTCGACGAGTTGCTCTCGCTCGCCGGGCAGGATAGCGCTCTGTCCAAGCGGGTCGCGGAGTTCGAGTCCGAGACCGGCGTCAAGCTTGCCGACGATATCGCTTCGTCGCTGGGAACCGATTTCACCTTCGCCGTGGATCAGCCCTCGCTGCCCACGCCGGGCTGGGTCGCGGTTTTCGAGGCCGTCAACCCCGGCGCTCTCGACAACGCCGCGCGCCTGCTGGTCGACGCCTACAACCGCCATCTGCCTTCTTCCCAGGCCAACCAGACCCTGACGCTGTCGCAGGAAACCGTCAACGGCCGCGTCTGGAATGCGATGCAGTCGGCGTCGTCGCCGCTGAAGCTCTACTGGACCTACGACCGCGGCTATCTGATCGCCTCGACGGACCGCGCCGTGGCGATGCGCGCCATCGCGGTGCGCGACTCGGGCTCGTCGCTGGTGCGCTCGGCGGCGTTCCAGGACCGCTACCCGGTGACCAGCCTGCATAATTCCGGCTTCTTCTGGCTGAACACCAACGGTGTGCTGGACGATCTGTCCAGCTACGTCAACAGCCCGGCGTTGCAGCGGCTGGCGGGCAGCCGCGACCCGGTCCTGGTGGTCGTCGACGGTCAAACGGAACAAATTCACGCCGCCAGTCGTACTCGTTTGACAAGCATGATTCTCGATCTCATGCTGGTTCGAGGGGCCCCCGGCCTGCACGACCCGGCCGCGAAGACCACGAACAAAGAGCTGCACGCGCTATGACCGCAGTGGAAACGCGCTATTGCATCGAACTCGACAACAGAGCCGCCGGCCTACCAGCCTGCGGAAAAGCTCCAGTCTGGCCCGGCAGTGGTGCCCGATGGGGACAGTCACCGCGTTTCGCGCCTCCATTTTTCAGAGGGTTACAGGATTCGCAGGGTGCGAAACACGGTGACTGTCCCCCTCCGGCAGTCCCTCCGGCACGGCCCGTCCGCCCTTTGGATCCTCTGACGCACACATGACACCGGTCATCGAACTCCAGAACCTGCGCGTGCGGCTCGGCCGGCGCGAGATCCTGCGGGGACTCTCCTGCAGCCTGGGCTCGGCTGGCGCCGGCAAGGCGATCGGCTTGCTGGGCCCCAACGGCGCGGGAAAATCGACGCTCATTCTCACGCTGCTGGGCTTTCACAAACCCTCCGCGGGCGCGGCGCGCATCCTCGGCCTCGACTGCCACACGCAGTCGCGCCAGGTGAAAGCCCGCGTCGGCTACATGCCCGAAAACGAGGCCTTCGTCGCCAATCAAACCGCGGTCAACTTTCTGCGGGTGATGGGCGAGCTCTCGGGGCTGCCGCCGCGCGTTGCTCTCGAAAAGGCGCACGAGGTTCTCTTCCACGTGGGGCTCGGCGAGGCGCGCTATCGCAACCTGGGGACCTATTCGCTCGGCATGAAGCAGATGGCCAAGCTGGCGCAGGCGATCCTGCACGGGCCCGAGCTGGTGATTCTCGACGAGCCGACCAACGGGCTCGACCCCGCTGCCCGCGCGCGCATGCTGCAGCTCGTTCGAGAAATGAAAGAGCAGCACGGCATGAGCGTGGTGCTGTGCTCGCATCTGCTGCGCGACGTCGAGGAAGTCTGCGACGAAGTGGTCATCCTCAAGGACGGGCAACTCGTCCATCAGGCCAACCTCGAGGAAGAGCGCCGCGCCAATCGCCGTTTTGTCGAGCTCGAAGTTGCCGGCGACGACCGCGCATTCGCCGCCGCGCTGCGCACCCGCGGAGCCGAAGGCGTCAGCGAAGGCGGCGGCCGCTGGCGTATCGTGCTGCCGCCCGATGTGCAGCTCGACGTGATCTGGCAACTGGTCGCCCGCGAAAATCTCGAGGTGCGCCGGCTGACGCACCGCCGTGACTCGCTCGAAGAGATTTTCCTGAAGGCCGTCGGCCACATCGCCCGCACCACGCGCGACGCCGCCGCCGAAGCCGAAGAGGTAACCGCCGATGGCCGTCTATAAGCGCGGGTATCAACGCTACGCGGGGCCGCTGACCAGCCCCTGGGCCAGGCTCCTGGTGCTGCCGCGCTTCGCTTGGCGGCGGCTTCTCGAGCAGCGGCTGCTGGTGATCCTGCTGGTGGTGTCGTTGTTCTGGCCGCTGGCCTGCGGCGCCTTCATCTACCTGTCGAATCACGCCGAGCTCTTGCTGGGCCTCAACCCCGAAAACAACCGGCTGCTGCGCATCGACGGCCAGTTCTTTTACATTTTCATGAGCGTGCAATCGGTGTTTTCGATCATTCTGTCGGCCTTTGCCGGGCCAAGCCTGATCGCGCCCGACCTCGCCAACGGCGCCCTGCCGCTGTACTTCAGCCGCCCGATGTCGCGCGCCGAATACGTCGCCGCGCGATTGCTGGTGCTCGGCGGTTTGCTTTCGCCGGTCACCTGGATTCCGGGCGTGCTGCTGTTTTTGATGCAGTCGGCTTTGGCCGGTTGGCCGTGGTTCGCCGCCAACTGGCAGGTGGGCTCGGGCATCTTCGTGGGCTTCCTGCTGTGGATCGCGTTGGTGAGCTTGGTCGCGCTGGCCAGCTCGGCCTACGTGCGCTGGCGCGTCATCGCCGGCGGCCTGGTGCTTGGCGTGTTCTTCGTGCTGGCGGGCGTGGCGCAGATCGCTCACGTCGTGCTGCTGGTCGATTGGGTCTGGGTGTTCAATCCGGCGCGCAATGTGTACCAGATCTGGACAGCCTTACTCGGCGTCGAGCCGCTGGCCGGGCCCGGCCCGGCGGTTTGCCTGCTCGCGCTGGCGGTGCTGGCGGCCGTGCTCGTCCTGGTGCTCGAGCGCAAGCTGCGGCCCGTGGAGGTGGTGTCGTGAGCGAGCCGGAAATTCTGCTCGACGAAGTTTCGAAATTCTACGGCGAGGTGCTCGGCGTCAATCGGGTTTCGCTGCGCATCCCGGCGGGGATTACGAGCCTGGTCGGCCCCAACGGCTCAGGCAAGACGACATTGATGAACCTGATGGCCGGGCTGATTCATCCCGACCGCGGCCAGATCACCCTGCGCGGCCTGTCGCCGGGCGACCCCGAGCGGCTGATGCGCATCACCGGCTACGCCACGCAATACGATTCGGCCCCGCGCTCGACCACCGGCTTCGAGTTCGTCACCACCGGCCTGCTGCTGATGGGCTATACCCGGCTGGAGGCCGGCGAGATGGCCTGGAAGGCGCTCGAGCGCGTCGGCATGACCGAAGCCGCCGAGCGCAAGGTCGCCGGTTATTCGAAAGGCATGCGGCAGCGCGTGCGCTTGGCCCAGGCGATCGCGCACGACCCCGAGGTGCTGATTCTCGACGAGCCGCTCAACGGCCTCGATCCGCTGATACGCGCCGAAACCATCGCGCTGTTTCACGAGTTCGCCGCGCAGGGCCGCCACGTCATTTTGTCGAGCCACGTGCTGCAGGAAGTCGACGTGATCTCCGACCGCGTCATCCTGATCGCCAACGGCATGATCATCGCCGAGGGCCACGTGCGCGGCGTGCGCGACGAAATCAGCGAGCACCCCAGCCAGTTCGTGATCCGCTGCCGCGACGCCTCGCGCATCGCCTCGCTCTTGTTTGACGAGGACCACGTGACGCAGATCCAGGTGCACGACGACCGCCTCGGGCTGCTGGTGATGACCCGCAACCGCCAGGAGTTTTCGCGCGCCCTGACGCGCATTTCGCTCGACGGCCACAGCATCGAAAGCGTCGTCGCCGCCGATGAGAACGTCGATGCGCTGTACAAATATCTGATCGGAGGCGGCGCATGACGACGGCGTTCCGGCTGCGGCAGGTCTGGACCATCGCCCGGCTGCAGTTGCGGCGCGTGTTCTTTTCGCGGCGCAGCTTGTGGGTGTATCTGCTGGCGCTGTTTCCGGCGCTGATCTTTCTGATTCACGGCATCGATGTTCGCTGGCGCGCGGCGCGCTGGGCTTCGCACACCACCCCGACCGCGGTTCTCGAATCCATTCGCGAGGGCGATACCGACGAGCAAGTCCTCAAGCGAGCCGGCCAGCCGCTCAACGATTGGACCTATCGCCGAGGGCCCCGGGACGGCGCGCCGGCGATCCGCCACCTGCAGTACTACGACGGCGCCCGGCGCTGGAACTTCTCGTTCGAGTCGGGCACGCTGCAAAGTATCGACGCCAGCACGCTGGTCGATCTCGAACAGAGCCGCCAGGCATTCGCCGCCGTGTTTCAATATTTCTACCTGCGTTTGGCGATCTTCTTCGGCTGCCTGGGCATCTTCATGAATCTGTTCCGCGGCGAGATGCTCGACAAGACGCTGCACTTCTGGTTTCTGATTCCGGCGCGCCGCGAGGTGCTGCTGGCGGGCAAATACCTGGCCGGCCTGATTGCGGCGGTGTTGATCTTCGCAGCGGGCGCGGCGCTGTGCTACGGCGCAATGCTGTGGCCGCAGGACCCGGCGACGCTCAGCGCGTTCTGGCGCGAATACGGAGCGTCGCACCTGTTCTGGTATGTCGCCTCGGCGGCGCTGGGCTGCGTCGGTTACGGCAGCGTGTTCCTGGCCGCCGGCCTGCTGCTCCGCAACCCGATCGTTCCGGCGGCGGTGATTCTGCTGTGGGAAGGCGTCAACGGCATTCTGCCGGCGGCGTTGCAAAAGCTCAGCGTGCTCTATTACGTCCAATCGCTATGCCCGGTGCCCGCGCCGATGGACGCCGGCGCGCCGCTGCTGATCCGGCTGCTGGCATCCCCCGCCGAGCCTCCATCGACCGCAGCCGCGGTGTTGGGATTGTTGGGTGTGACGGCGCTGGTGTTGTGGGCCGCCTCGCGCGCGGTGCGGCGGATCGAGATCAACTACGGGACGGAGTGAGGGTTGCGCGGTTGGCATAGGTCGGTGTCAGGACGCAGCTAGTAGTTGTTACTCGCCGTCGTATCGCTGCTCCGCTTGGTAGCGCCACGCAGCGCCGTACCGCCACTCAGAGGCTCGGGCGTAAGCCCGCGCTGAGCAGCCCGCGCTTCCTGGTGCTTTGTGCATTTCCCTTGCGTCCCCGCCGCTCAACGCAAGCTCACGCTTGCGGCTCTGAGTGGCGTGCGGAGCTTCTACAGGGACGCAACTCCGCAACCGAACGAGCGTTTCCCGCAACCGAGCAACGAGCTACGAAAACAGAGCCGCAGGCGTAAGACGGCGGGCCGAGGCGGTGCCAGAGCGGGGGAAACACGACGACAGCTCGGTCCAAAATCGAGGAAACACCTCCCTTGTCCCGGATCACGATCGGCATCTCCTTCTTCGGAGCTATTTCCCAAGCGAAAGGCGCTGCTTCGGTCCGCCGGCTTACGCCTGCGGCTCTGTTGCATCGACTGGTGCCGACTTGCACCGCCGCCTGCTGCCCGCCATGCTGGAATCAGGCGGAGCCCAACAAGCCGTGAGCCAACGAGCGTTCGAAGAGAAAATCCGCGCGATCGAGCGGCTCCGCTCGGCGGCGGGTCCCGAGACTCCGGCGAAACTTGCCAAAGCGCTCGGCGACCGCAACAACTATCTCGTCTCGAAAGCCGCCGCCGTCGCCGGCGACCTGCAGCTAACCGAACTCGCCCCCCAGCTCGCCGCCGCCTTCGATCGCTTCCTCAAAGACGCCGTAAAAGCCGATCCGCAGTGCTGGGCGAAAATCGCCATCGCCAAGGCGCTCCACGAGTTGGGCCATCGCGACGCAGCCGTGTTTCTGCGCGGCATCGAGCACATCCAGTTGGAAGCCGTGTTTGGAGGCCGCGAGGACACCGCCGGCCCGCTGCGTTCGGCCTGCGCCCTGGCGCTGGTCGACTGCCAGCTCGACGATTTCGAGATTCTCTCCCGGCTGGCGGATCTGCTGGTGGATCGGGTGCCCGCGGTGCGCATTGACGCCGCCCTCGCCATCTCGCAGTTGGGTAGCCCCGGTGGGGTGCTGCTGCTGCGGCTCAAGGCGCGCGTCGGCGATGTGGAGCCGGAAGTCACCGGGCAGTGCCTCTATTCGCTGCTGAGCCTGGGCGCCGCCGGCGCGGTGGAATTTGTGGGGCGGTTTCTCGACCACGCCGACGAGCAGGTGCGCGTCGAGGCGGCGACCGCGCTCGGAGCGGTCCGCGAGCCGGAAGCCCTCGACCTGCTCACCCGGCGCTACCAGCGCGAGCGCGACCCCGAACTGCGCCACGCCATCGTGACCGCCACAGGCGCCTCGCCGGTCCCGGCCGCGGCCGAGTTTCTGCTGCAAGTCATCGCCGACGCGGATGAGCCGATCGCCCTGGCGGCGGTCGAAGCGCTAGCTGCAAGCCGCTTCCGCAACGAGTCCAGAGGCCATGCGCAGACCGCCGTAAAAGGCCGAGGAAGTGACAAGCTGGAGCGTCTGTTCGCCGAGAAGTTCGGCGTCGGCTGAGCGAAGCCAATCCGTGGAACAGGCAATCCTGTCTGGTTCGCACCACAGCATCGAACGGAGAAACAGAGCCGCAGGCGCAAGCCGACGGGGCGAAGCGGCAGAGAAGCGGGGGCGGGGAAGCCGGAGCCAAGGGACGTGGCACGCTAGGTCCCCTGCGTCGAGCAGAGGCTCGCCGCCGCAGGCTGAGACAGGCTGCGGAAAACCCCATTCGGCCCGGCTCTACGTTCTAGCAGCTTGGTAACGGCGCTACAATCGACACGAAGACGGGTAGCAGCATTCTCGTCCGCAGCGGGTTTTCCTATGACCGGCCGGACTATTGCGCAATACCGGATTCTCGAAAGACTGGGCGAGGGCTCGATTGGCGTGGTCTACAAGGCCGAGGACGGGCGGCTGCGCCGCACCGTGGCCTTGAAATTCCTTTCCCCTCAAACCTCCGGTCCGGCCGAGGAAAAGGCCCGCTTTTTACGCGAGGTGCGGGACGCGGCGCTACCCGACCACCCCAACGTCGCCGCGGTCTATGGGGTCGAGCAGGCCGAGGGCCACACCTTCCTCGTGATGGAGTTTGTCGAGGGAGCGAGCGTGGCCGCAAAGCTGCGCGGCCCAATCGTGGCCGGCGAGGCGCTCGATATCGCGATCCAGACCGCGCGGGGGCTGGAGGAAGCGCATGAGAACGGCGTCGTCCATGGCGATCTCAAACCCAGCAACATCATAGTCAGCCACGGAAGGCTGGCCAAGATCACCGGTTTCGGCTTGGCGCGGGCGGCGGCGCGCAGCCGCGCCGAACACGGCGGCGTCACCTTGGGGGCGTCGGCCTACACGTCGCCCGAGCAGGCAATGGGCCAGGCCACCGACGGCCGCTCCGACGTCTGGTCGCTGGGCGTGATTCTCTACGAGATGCTGACGGGCCGCGCGCCGTTCACGGGCGTCTACGAGCAGGCTATCCTCGACTCGGTTGTGAACGAGGACCCCGGGCCGCTCAGCGCGCACCGCGCGGGACTGCCCCCCGATCTGGACCGCATTCTGGCCAAGGCGCTCGCCAAGAACCCCGACGGCCGCTACCAGCAAATCGATGAATTCCTTGTGGATTTGCGCGTTGTCCGCAGGCGGGTGGACGACCGCGGCAAGGGGCCGGCCGATCCGCAAGGCCTGCTGTTGGGGGAAGGCCCGCCGGCGGCGCGCTGGTTGTGGCTGGTGGTGATGTTCGCGGTGTTCGCCGCCGCGTTGATGTGGTGGTGGCTGGAACGGCAGTAGGGGGGCGTGGTGGCTGTCCAGCAGCGCGGTAGGCGGATGTGGTGGGTCGCTGCGAAGGCGCGGTTGGAATCAGCGCGCCCCTACGCCCCGCTCAGAGCGGCGGGCGTCAGCCCGCGCTGGGGGGCGCCGCAGGTGCTGGTCTGAGTCTGGCTCTATGGCTTTTTGAAAGGGCTGCATTCAGCCTGCGAGATCGAGCGGCAGATGCCACTACGAGCCGGGCCTGCGGTCTTTGCCCTCGGTCGCTTGGGGAGCCAAATGCTTCACAGCTTCCTGTCGCTTTTTCCGTTTTTGAACCGACAGGTTTGCCGCGTCGCGATTCGTCGCGATGGATGCCCCCGTGGCGCCGAAGGTGTGCTTTGCGCGATCGAGGGCTTGGGTGTCTGGTAGGGCCCCGTGCTTGCGCAGGGGCTTGCGGCCGCTCGCACCGGGTGCGGCTCGGTTGGTTCGATTCAGAGATTGTCGCCCGTGGGGGGCGCAACACGGTGAGTCTCACTGGAGGCGGTCTCGGTAACTTCACTGAGTCCAAACCAGTACTGCGGTTCCATAGATCGACGAGTGATTGAGCCTTAGAATCGAAGCGTGGAGCATTCGCTTAATCACCTGTGGCAATCATTCTTCGGGTCTTGGGGCACTTCGCCGCAACCGGTGAGTCGCCGCAACGAAACGCGTCTGCCGGCGCACGGCGCCGCCGTGGTCCGTCGCGACATTAAGGGATCCGAGGCCGATGCAGTCAATTTGCTGGGCGTGTCTGAGAACGGCCTCTCCTTTCGCTCCGAGCTATCGCTGGCGCCCGAACAGAAGATTCTGGTCGAGGTCGGCGAGCAGCAACTCGAAGCCGTGGTCCGCCACAGCGCTCCGGACGGCGCGGCGTTTATCATCGGGGCCGAGATTGTCTCCGGCCAGCTCGAACCCAGCCCGGCAGCGGAACAAGCCGGCGCGGCTGAGAACCGGGTGAGACAGAAAAAGGTCGGCTGAAGTCGCGGCTGAGCGGGCCAGCGATCCCGGCTCATGGCGCCATCCCTAGAAAGAACCTGCTGACTGCCCACATCGGTCCCCGTGCTCCACCCCTAGGCTAAATTTCATCGCCGCTTCGCGGCTGAGCGATCATCCAAGCCACTCTGGGCTGGGCCCGCCGGAATTTCGTAACAAATCCAAGGTACTGCCCAAGTACGCCTCCGCGCGCCAAGCAGCGCGCGCCTCGTATCCACGGCCCTCTCCGGCCTCTCGCTCCGATTCTGTGTGAGAGAAGCGGGCTAGAGGCCGAGTTCCTCGGGGCGCATGCGCAGAAAATTCAGGGTGCCGTGCCAGAACGTCTTCGTGGCGCCCTCGCCGATGAGCGTGTATTGGGTGAGGGCAATCAGCAAGATCGCAATGATCAGCCGCAAAGGCACATCGAACAGCGCGCCGATGATGCCGCTGATCGTGCCGTCGTGGAATGCGTTGGACGTGGCGATGTAGATGATCGCGCAGGTGAGGACCAGCGTGCGGTAGAGATGGCGGAATAGCCAATAGGCGCGCCGCTCGCCGAGCCGGACATCGAACCGCCCGAAAATCCACACCACGATGAAGGACGCGATGTACACGGCCGTGTTCTGGTAGTCGGGCGGGATGCCGACCGCGGGGCCGAGCGAGGGCGCCGCCAGCATGGTGGCCCCCAGCGCGGCGCCGGCCAGCGGGTAGAGCACCGCGATCACCGGCATCAGCAGCGGCAGGACGAAGGGCACCGCCAGAACGCCGAAACCCTGGTCGCGCCGCTCGCTGCGTTCGCGGTCGAGCCTGTCTCTTTCAAAACCCCAGGGATCGATCGGATCGTTCTCGTCGTATACCGTCACAAACCCTCCGGACAGGTCGTGGGGGGAATCTCCGATTCTACACCGGGTGGGGCACTTCCGATCCCATCCGTTTTGGCACTTGGCCCTTGGCAGCTGGCCCGGCGCGGCCGGTTTCCGCGGCCGGTGAGATCGTTCACGCGAGGCGAGCCCAGGCGCGCCAGGTGCTGGTTGGGGGCGTCGATTCGCCGTAACGTTCGTGGTTGCGGCAGGATCTCCCTCGGTGCGGCGTCGTGGTTGCGCTGCTCAACGGTTGCGCTGGTCGACAGTTGCGCTGGGTGCATGGAGCGGGCGGTTCGCGGCCGACCGAAATGGGGGAACTGGTGTGAGACGCTGCGAAAAAACTACGCGAGAAGGGACATGGGAAGGGGAGAATCAACGTTTTTCGCACCCTGCGTATCCTGTGGGCCGCTGAAAACATCGGAGCCGAAACGCGGTGAGGCAGTCCGCATCAAGTGAAAGAGAGGAACGGAATGGATAAGCAACATGCAACGGACAGCGTAGTCGCGCGCGGCACAGTGATGCCGGTGCACCCGGAGGAAACCGGAGAGCAACCGGCGCCGCAGCTTGCGGACCTCTACCTGGACGACGACGCCAAATACCGCTGGTATGAGGAAGGCCGTCAGACCGAGGCGGAAGGGGCGAGCCTACGGACGGCGATCGAAGCGGCGCGACTGAAATGGCCGCAGTTCGAGATCGTCGAGCTGCGCGGCCGAACCATCGAATGGGAAAACGAAAGCCAGTTTCCCGATACGCACGCGACCGACGAGTTGGACGCCACAACCAGGCGTTCGAACTGAGCGGCAGAAGCTGGGGACGGCGGCCGATCAATTGGCGGGCACCGCAGCCAGCAATTGCTGGCGCTGTTTCAACTCGGCGTGCACCGCGGAGGCCCGGCGGCCTTGCGCCAGAAAATCGAGGATCAGCCCGGGACGGCCGCGCAGCGCCGCCGCCAGCGTCCAGCGGGCAATGGTCGAGACGGGCAGCAAGTCGTAGGGATTCGCGTCGAATTCCGTCTCGCGGAACAGGTCCAGGGCCAATCCCGGCGTCGCTGCCGTCCGATTCAGAATGACCGGAAAAATCGGCGTGATCGGCTGCGGCGCGCTGCGGTCCTCGGCCACCCGGTAGCGCGGCAGCACGTCGACATCGCGCTGCCGCCAGTAGCGTTCGAGCGCGGCGTCGTCGCCCGACAGAATTGCTTTGGCCAGGCGCTTGGCTTGCAGCAGCGCTTCGGAAATGCCCCAGCCGATGATCGGATCTTTATGGTGGCCGGCGTCGCCGACGAGCGCCCAGCCGTTGCCGGCCGCGCGCCGGAAGAAATAGCGTTCGCTGACGGTTCCGATCACCTTGCTCGCCAGTTTGGCTTCGCCGACGAGCCGCGCCAACTCGGGGTCGGAGCGAAGATCGCCGACGTAGCGGGCCTCGAGGTCGGAGCGCCATTGGCGGCCCTCGTCGATCAACGGCAAGGTTGCGATCAAAAGCTGCCCGCCGTCGGTGGAGAAGATGACGCGCCGATCGGTACCGGAAAACCGCAACAGAAAATCGTAGGGATAGGCCGCGCTCTTCCACGCCGCCGGCGGATCCCAGTAGGCCCAGTACATCGCGCGGGGCGAATCATAGGCCAGGTACTCTTCGGCGCCCACCAGCTTGGCAACGGTGGAATGCCGGCCATCGGCGCCGACGGTCAGCTTCGCGCGGACCTCGAGCGGCTCGCCGGCGTGGATGGCCCGCACGCCGACGACCCGATCGCCTTCTTTGAGCAGCTCCGTCACGCGGGTCAACGCGCGCACCTCGACACCCTCGGCGATGGCTTTCTGCTGCAACAGATTGTCGAGCCGGTAGCGGCGCGGGCAGCATTCGTGGCGATCGGGGGGTGGCTTTACGTCGGCATAGACCCCGTCCACCTGAAATCGAATCACCCGCGCCGCCGGTGAACCCGCGAGGACTTCGGCCCCGACGCCGAGTTCGTCGAGCAGGTCCATACCCGCCGGGTGGATCGTGTGCGTCGAAATCACCTGGTCGGTCCCGAGGCGGTCCGCTTCGAGTATGACGACCGACGCGCCATCGCGGGCGAGATAGGTCGCCAGGGCCGTGCCGGCGCAACGTCCTCCTACGATCGCGACATCGTAGATTGTTTCCGCCATGGGCTGTGCGGCCTCCTTTCGGCCTTTATGCTATCGCGGAAGGGGCGGTGCGTTTCCAGCGATGAGTCGTAAGTGCGTGCGCATGGTTGTTGGAAATGTTTCGTCTGGATCGCTTTGTCGCGATCGCGGCCGTGAACTAGAAAGGCTGCCGCATGCTCTCGATGATCTGCTTGACGATGCGCTCGGCGGGGTAGTGCTTGATGAGTTGATCGCGTCCCCAGCCCAGCGCTTTGGATTCGACAAACATGTAGCGCGCGGCGGTGCGCGAATCGTCCTGGTTGCCGCGGATCATCTTCTGGCAGCGCTTGACGTAGAGATCGAGGGCGCGCGGGACGCTGCGGCCGTCGACCTTGGATAGCTCGTCGGCGAGAGCGGCGGCGGAGCGAATGGCGTTCGAGGCCCCCACGCCCGCGGTCGGCAGGAACGCGGTGGAGGAGTCACCACAGAGCACCACGCGGCCTTGCTGCCAGTTGGGGGCGCGGATATCCGACATCGGCCAGGCGAACAGCTTGGTGGCGTTGTGAAAGGCTTCGCGAACGACTTCGTCGCGCTCTATGAGTCCGGCGAGCGCGGCGGCGAGAGCAGCGCGCACAGTGTCTTGCGGCGCGGTGGGTTCGACGACATCGCGCGGCAGTCCGCCGACGAACATGCAGCGGCCCGGCACGGGATAGGCGCCGAAGAAAAAACCGCGGCCCCAGTATTCGCGCACCAGATCGTCGGGAACGAGGCCGCCGCCTCCCCACCAGGTCCAGATCGTCCAGCCAGCGTCGAAGACCTCGGGCTCCTCGAAGTGCCGCGCGCGCAGTTGCGAGTGAATGCCGTCGCAGGCGGCCAGCAGGTCGAACGCCTGCTCGCCGCCGTCGCCGTAGCGAACGCGCACCGCGCTGTGGCTCTGTTCCATGGCCTCGACGGTCTCTCCCATGCGGATGTCGAGCCCCGAGCATGCCTTGCGCAACAGGTCGATGAGGTCGGTACGCGGCAGGGTGATGATTGGACCGACGTTGTTGGTGAGCACGGCAAGGTCGAGTTTCTGGAGAATCTCGCCGTTGCCATCGGCGATTTCGTAGCGATGCCCTTCGACGCCGCGCGCCAGGAATTCGTCATAGACGCCCAGGCCGTGGAGGACGCAACTGCCCAGGGGATAGAGGCCGATGGCGTAGCCGATGTCGGTGTAGTGCGGGGCTTTCTCGATGAGTACCGGGTGGCGCCCTTGTTGGAGCAGCTTGGCGGCGAGTGTCAGACCCGCCACGCCTCCGCCGACGATCAATACGCGCATGAGTGCCTCGGTTACGGCCGCCTTGTTTTGCTGGAAGAGCTCCCGGCTTGGGGAGCGCTTTGGCAGGCGGCCTGGGGTGCGAACCCCAGTCTACTGAGTTGGGACATCCCGGTGCCGGATTGTTACACGGACTTCCGGGGGCCGCGGCGGTGGGGCCTGCGCGGCGGAGGATGAGCGGAGGCTTGTCGGGCGATTCTCGGCGCACTAGTCCGTGACGGTCACTGCGGCGCTGAGTTGAGACTGCGCACCCTCCGCCGTGCAGGCGATGTCGATGGGCCACTTGCCCAGCGCGGTCTTGTTGCCGATGCGCCACGACCAGGTGATGCGGCCTTCGCGGCCGGCGGTTTTTTCCTCCAGGCCGGCGGCGCGGCTTGGCCCCGAACGATAGCGCACGCGGACCGTGCAGCCGGCGCCGGCCGCGGTTTGTATCGTCAGGCTGGCCGTCGTGCTGCGGGCAATCGGCGAAGTCAGCCGCACGATGTGGAGCGGCACGGCGCCGGCTGCCCGGGCGCGCGGCTGAGCGCTTGCCTCGGCGGGCGCGGCTGCTGACACATCGACCGGCGCATCGCGGGGCACGCTGTCGGATAGCGCGCTGGACATGCTGCCGATTGGCTCGAAGCCTTCGCCGGCTGCTTTGCCGGGCGCGGTACTGGACGCGATCTGCGTCTCCTCCTCGCCAGTCGCCTGGCCCGGAACCCGGCTTGGCGCCTGGCTCGCCGCTGGACCGCGCGCGTCGGCCGTCGGCTTCGCCGGCGAGGTTTCGGGCGGCGCCGGGCCGCCGCGGCCCATGTACGAGTAGTAGGCTCCCGACAGCAGCACGAGCAGCGCAACGGCGAATCCCGCGGGTTTCACCACGGTTCGAATCAGGTAGTGGTTGAGAAACTGCGCTCGCCGCCGGATGCCGCGGCGGGCATCCTCGTAGGGCTTCACCAGCAAAGGGTGGAATTCGCGAATGTGGCGGTTCCAGCAGTAGTTGCAGAACGGGCCGTGGCCGCAGTTGCTGCACATGATCGCGCTGTGCTCTTCGCGGAAGGTGTTCGCGCCGCAGTCGGAGCAGTGCACCGGCACGGCCTCTTCGGTGTAGGGTGGCGGCGGCGATTCGGCGGTCTCGCCCTTGGTGTCCTTTTCAATACCCGCCAGGGCGGCGTTGATTTTGTGTTCTTCGTCGATCTTGTCGAGTCGCTCGCGGAATGTCATGGAGTCGTCCTCTCCGCCCCGTGGAGCGAGCGGGCGCGGGGCCCGCGCTCTCGCGACGGAACCTTACTGGTTGGCTTGGACGGGCCGGAGAAAGCGACTTGCGATGACAGGCAGACGCTTCGAGCTGCGGAATGAAACGGAGCGACGCGTGGCGGAGTTTGGTCCCGCCGAAGCGCGGCGCCTGGGTGTTGTTGCCCCGGAGAACGAGATCACAGCGATTATAGAAAAGATTTTGCCGTTAAAGCAATGCGGGATTGGGCAGCGTCTCAGACCCGATGCGGGCAGCCCGGCAGTGGAGGCGGCCACCCGCGGGCGGCGACAGGCGGGAGTGCCTTTGTCTACTTGTCGTGGAAAGACAATCCGTTGTGTTGCTGGCCGAACCCTTGGCCGCGAAAGTGCTAGATTAGCCTTTGGAACGAATTTCCGAAAATTCCCAGGAGACCCTTCACCCATGAAACGTTTGATGGTTGCTCTGGCGCTTGCTTGCGCCGTTTCCGCCACGGCCGCGGAACCTGGCTTCATTTCGCTGTGGGATGGCAAGACCTTCAACGGATGGAAGAAATCGGTCGACAGCCCCGATACGTTCACGATTCATGACGGCGCGATCGTCGCCAACGGTCCGACCGATCACGTGTTCTATGTCGGCGACGTGCACGGCGGCAAGTTCAAAGACTTCGAGCTGAAGGTCGACGTGATGACCAAGCCGCATTCGAACGGCGGCGTCTATTTCGACACCGAGTATCAGGCCAAGGGCTGGCCGGCGAAGGGCTTCGAGGTGCAGGTGAACAACAGCCACACCGACTGGCGCCGTTCGGGCGGGTTATACGCCGTGCAAGACGTCAAGGAAGCGCTGCCCGACAACCAGTGGTTCACCGAGCACATTGTCGTGAAGGGGAACAACGTCAAGATCTATCTGAACGACAAGCAGGTGGTCGACTGGACGCAGCCGGCGGACTGGACGCCCCCCAAAGACATGCCCGGCCGGAAGATCGGCGCCGGCACCTTTGCGCTGCAGGGCCATGACCCGGGCAGCACGGTTTATTACAAGAATATTCGGGTCAAGCCGTTGGACTAGCCGGCACACCGGCCGCGGCGGCTTCCTAAGCCCCGGCAGGGGCGTATCCGTTTAATAGCCCACAGCTTCAGCCGTGGGTACACCCCCAAAAACCTTACGCGCCCTGCAAGGGGCGACACAGACCGCTGTTTGTCGTTTTCGAGGCCGCGGTCCTATTCCAGCAAACGCGACCGACCTCGACCCGCCCCTTGCAGGGCGGGATTCGAGGTGCAATGGGTTCCCATTGGCTGAAGCCAAGGGCTATTCATCGGTTGCGCCCCTACCGGGGCTCAGCGATTCACTCCACGGTCAGCGTGCGGGTCTCGACCTGGCCGCTCAGCATATCGTGCAAGCGGACGGTCCAGGTTCCCGCGGGGTCGTTGACCGCCAGGGGAATGTCTTTGGCGGCGTGCCCTTGTTTCGCCAGAACGTTTCCGGAATAGGATAGCTGCCGCTCGCCTTGCGGGTTGAGCACATCCACGTGGACTACGTGCGTGGCGGCGGGCGTGCCTTCGGCGGCGATTCCGAAGGTCGCGATGGTCCCCCGTTTGGCTTCGGCCGGGGCGGCGACTTGCAGTTTCGGCAGGGGGGTCGGCGAGGCCACCAGGATCACCGGCTCGTAGGGCTCCACCGTCACCTTCAGCTCCTTCTTTTCGCCAAGCGATTTTCCGCTGCGCGCGTCATAAAGCCAGGCGCTGGCCGGCAGCGTCACCGTTACGTCCACCGGCTTCTCGAAGCGTTCGTTCGAGCGGAAGTCGGGCGGGCCGAGTTCGTTGACGCGTTGCAGCGGGCTCGACAGCAGCGTCACGAGCGTGACGCCGCCGTTGCGGAACAGGTGCGTCTCGACGCCGACCACGGCGTTGCCGTTGGCGTCGGTGACGGGTACTTCGGGCTGCACGTCCTGCCGCAGCAGGTCGCCGACCAGTTTGTGGGTCGCGCCTTCTTTGCCCAGCAGACGGTCGGTGAGGTAGGGCAGGGTATCGGCGTGGATGAAGATCGCTTTGCCTTTGCCGAAGGTGTGGGTGGTGAGCGGCTGGGTGTGGTCGCCTCCGAAAAGATCGGCCAGCGGGGAAGCGGGCAGCCGGCGGCTGTGCTCGTCGAAGGCGCCGGGCTCGCCGTCGGCGATCACCGTGCCGCCCTGCGCGATGAACTCCCGGATCGCGGCCGTCTCGGCGCTCGAAAGCGAATTCGAGCGCGGCAGCACCAGCACGCGGTAGCCGTTTTTGAGCAGCCCGCCGCCGGCCATCTGTTCGTTGGAGACGAAGCGGAACTGCATGCCCTGGTCTTCGATCATCTCGATCCAGGATTCGCGCAGCCGGAGGAACTCGTCGTCGGTGCGGTCGGTGCGGGCTCCGCGGTCGAGCCAGGCGTCGCCTTCGGGCCGGCGCGCGAGCATCCAGTCGGTACGCATGCTGGCCTGCGAGTAGTGGATCGCAATGGGCTCGGTGACGGCGGTGCTGTTGATGATCATCGAGCCGATGCCGTCGCGAATCTCGTTGTAGTATTTGCCGGCGGCGGCGCCGCGTTCGCCCGGCTGGCCGTCGTCCTGCACGTAGGCGTGTTTGTCATCCCAGATGATCAGCCCGCGATGGCCGTGGAACAGCTCGCGCCAGACGCGCTGCTGCTCCTGCGGTCCGCTGGCGAAGCCGGTTGAGACCATCGGCATTTTGGGATTCAGCGAGCGGACGATCTCGACGTTGTTGCCGATGTCGTAGGGCTCAATCGCCGTCAGGGCTTTCGACAGGCGCGCGTAGTCGTAGCCGCCCCAACCGGGCCGCTGACCGCCGCCGATACTCACAAAGGCCTGCGGGTCGACCTCCTCGATCGCCTTGCGGCCCATTTCGAGTGCGTCGGCGTAGGAGATGTCCATCCACTCTTTGAAGTCGCCCCAGGCGGCGAAGTTGTCGCCGGGCTTGAGCATTGCCTCGTGGGTGGTGGGCGGCATGACGTTGTTCCAGTCGGGGAAGTCGGTGCCCCACTCTTGATTGAGCGCGTCGATGGTGGCGTATTGGGTGCGCAGCCAGTCGCGCATGCGTTCCAGCGAGATGTCGGAAAAGTCGAAATCGGAGAACGCCGCCAGATCGGCGATGCCGCTCTCGTCGCCCAGGCTGTAGAAGAACGGCCGGTAGGGCGAGAAGCGTTTCGCCGACTCGACCAGGCGGTCGTGCACGCGCTCGCGCCAGACCGGGTCCCAGAAGCTGGGGTGGCGCTTGAAGGCTTCGCGGTTGTTGGGGTCTTTCTTCCAGACTTCCTTGAGCTGGCGGAACAGCCAGTCGGTCGAGCGGTCGGGGCGCCAGCGGTGGTACTCGGAGTAGAAATCGGTTGCGATATTCTCGGCGTACCAGCGCATGTCGTTGGAGACGAACGCCTCGGGCGGCGTCTGGCTGCGGCCGTTGTACTGGCCGCCGGTGATGCCGAGCTTCTTCAAGGCGGGCTGCAGGCGGGCAGGGTATTGCTGCCACATGATGATTTCGTAGTCGGACCAGTGGGCGTCGGGCGGGCGGGCAATGAAGGTCGCCGTGGCCTCCTCGTCGCGGTGGACCGCGCCCTTCAGGTTGGCGCCGTCGAAGGTGAAATGCACGTTGAGGTCGTTGCGCATCGCGACCGTCTTGCGCAGATCGATGGGGAAGCTGAACTCGAGCTCGTCGGTGAGGGCGACCGGCATCGTGCGCTCCTCGACGACGCGGCCGAGCGCGTCGGTCCAGCGCAGATGGGCTTGGCCCTTTCCGCTGACCTGGCTGCCGGTGCGGTAGGTCGCGACGATCACCCCGCTACGGCCCACGGTTGTCGACGGAAGGATGATTTGCGCAGCAAAGGCCGTGCTCGCGGCGATGCAGAAGAATGCGATCAAGCGTACTCGTTTCATGCCACCTCTACCCTTTTTTGCAGCCTGGAAGAAAGTTGGAGTGTTCACTATAGCGTGCCCAGGGGACAGGATGAAACCCCGGGGGGCGTAGGGCAGGACTCGCAGAGACCTGTGGCTTTTGTTGAGCGCTGGGTGGTGGGAGGCTAGGGGGCAGGTTGTTGTTGCGGCGGCGGGGTCCGCTGGGGGGCACAACTGATTGCAAGCCGCAGGTCTGGAAAAGCGCCAGCCCTGCGCTACGGGTGCTCTCTGGGCTGTTGGTGACGCGCAATGGGGCGGCGTGTATACTGCCGATACCGGGGCGCCCGATGGGGAAATCCCGGTTGGCAAAATCTGGACTGCGGGATGTTGTTGGTCGGTCGCACGCTGGGACGCGCCAAAGGAGGGTGATCAGGCGATGGGAAGCGGACGGGTGGCGACGGAAATTTTGCTGGACATCGGGGGAAGCCCGGCTGGGTCGTTCCACGAGGGGCTTGAGCTGAAGGGAGGCTCGCCGGTGTCGCTGGCCGGCGTGGGGGCGCCTTTCAGCGGAACGTATCATGTGCCTACGGTGACGCACACGCTCGGAGGAACCTCGCAGCGCATCGGGCGGAAGGTGATTGCGCTGCGCGGCTACGACGACGGGAATATTGTCCATTCGCGTCGACTTGCGGCGTGGATTCAGCGGGGCATGCGCAACTCGCCCACGCTGGATATGGTGACCGTGGTGGTGCGAGTCGGGGGAGTACAGAAGCGCGTGCTGCGGGGGAAGGCGCGGGCGTCGCGGGACCGATCCGGTGGGGGGCTGGTTATCGTCTTCGAGCCGCTGATGCTCGATCGCTAGAAGCCGCGGCGGCGGGATGAGGCCGCGGGCGCCGAAGAGTCGCAGACTCGCAGAATCCTGGCGTAGCGGATAGCGAGCGGACCGGCTCGAACGATGGCTTGCCGGTCGGCCCGGAAGGGATAAACGACCGGGTAGCTGCGGGCCTGTTTGGCTACCGATGGCCGGGGCGCAATGCAGGAACGACAACCCTGCCTGTGTTCTTGGAGTTTGGTATCCCGGAAACGGGGGGAGCGGGGGAGTCTCGGGGAAAGGCAAGAGGCAAAAGGCAAAGGCCGAAGGTTTCAGGTGCCTCGATAGGAAACGCGCTCCCCGCCTCTCAGCGCTTCTTCTTCTGCTCGTTCTGCGCGATGCGCGCCTTCACGATTTTCTTCACCAGAGCGGCCGGCAGCGGCTTGTCGAGCGGAAAGCGGATGGTACCTTTCGCGGTCGCGTAGTTCTTTAACTCGTCGCCGTAGGACTGGATCAACGACGCGCTCATCGGGAAGAAGCTGCAGTGGCTCTTAAAGGCCGCATAGGCGACCAGCGCTCCCTTGTACTTGAAGGCCGGCATCCCGTAGCTGAGGGCCTCGCTAGCCTCGGCGGGCACAACGGATCGAACGACCGCGCGGATACGGTTTAAGGTGCTGCGTGCGGGCTCGGGAACGCGGGCGAGGTATTCGTCAACGTCGGTGGGCGCGGAGACGGATTGCTGGGCGGTTCCGCTAACGGCGGCGGTTCTTCTCATGGGTCAGATCCTGTTGACGGCAACGTTCTTCGGTGGCGGCCCGAGTCGCATCGCCGGTTGGCAACCGGACGAGGGACAGGGCCGATGTTGGGCCTCTCCGAAAACCAAGGTTGTCCCATTCTCGCCGATTGCGCGGGTTGACGGGGCCGTTGGGCCCGTCCCAAAATCGGTGGAGCCAACATGAAAGTCTTCCACGAAACTCAATTGGGCCGCCGCGCGTTCCTTGCCGGGCTGGCTGCCGCACCGGGCGTATCGGCTTGGGCGGCGGCGCCGCCGGAGCATCGGGAACGCGAGTTGTTTCGCTCGGGAAGCGACGGCTATCATACCTACCGCATTCCGGCGCTGCTGGTGAGCCGGGCGGGCACAGTTCTGGCCTTCTGCGAGGGGCGCAAAGATGGCCGGGGCGATAGCGGCGCGATCGATCTGCTGCTGAAACGATCGGAGGACGGCGGCGAGAGCTGGTCGGAGCAGCAGATCGTCTGGAGCGACGGCGCCAATACCTGCGGCAACCCGTGCCCGGTGGTGGACCGGCGCAACGGGCGCATTCTGCTGCTGGCTACCTGGAACGATGGGCGCGACAAGGGCAGCAGCTTACACCGGGGCAGCGGGCAGAATACGCGGCGCGTTTTCGTGGTGAGTTCCGACGATGACGGCCGCACTTGGTCGGCGGCGCGCGAGATCACCGCGCAGGCGAAGGCGACCGATTGGTGGTGGTATGCCACCGGGCCCGGCATCGCGATTCAGCTCGAGCAGGGGTCGCGGGCGGGCCGCGTCGTCGTGCCGGCCAATCACACTTCGGCGGCGAGCGGATTTGCGGCGCACGCGATCTTTTCCGACGACGGTGGAAAGACATGGCAGCGCAGCAACGTCATCGCGCCGGCCTGCAACGAGAGCCAGGTTGTCGAACTGGCCGATGGGCGGCTGATGATGAACATGCGCAGCCAGTCGTTCACGAACGAGGAGCGAACCGGCTACCGCTCGATTGCGTTCAGCGAGGACGGCGGCGAGACGTGGTCGGCGCCGCGCTTCGATGCGAACCTGGGCGACCCGCAGGTGCAGGCCAGTCTGGTGCGCTGCAGTCTCGTTCGCGATAGCCCCGCGGGCGCGGGTGACCGCAACCGGCTGCTGTTTGCGAATCCCAGCCCGCCCATCCGCCGCGGCTCGGGTGAGCGGGTGCGAATGACAGTGCGGTTGAGCTACGACGAAGGGCAGACCTGGCCAGTCGCAAAAGTAGTTCACTCGGGCCCGGCGGCGTACTCGTGCCTGACGCGGATGCCCGACGGCGCGGTGGGGCTGCTTTACGAAGCGGGCGAGGCGAGCGCGTACGAGAGCTTGCGGCTGGCGACGTTTTCGTTAGGGTGGTTGACGGATGGGGCGGACGCGGGTTGAGGTTCGGGCGAGAGCGGGCCGGCCACTGACAGCGCTTCACCGCGAGGACCGCGGACGAGAGCTTTTGCCGGTCAGTCTTTCGCCGCGGCGACAAAGATGCCGGTGGCCATCAGGTCTTCGTCGCTGAGGGTGCGAAATTCCGTGGCCAGGCGCGGGCGGATCTCGGCCACCAGGCGGCGCGCTTGGTCGACGCGCGGGTCGTCGGGCCAGTCGCTCCAGTGCGGCTCGATTTCGGTTTCGGTGCCCGCCAGGTGTGTCACGAAGAGGCGGCAGCGGTAGCCGAGGTTTTCTAGCATCGCGCGGTAGGCGGCGGCCCGGCGGCGGTTGGGCGCGGGCTCGTGGCTCGACATGCGGCGGTGCAGCCAGCCCGGCAGCGTCCAGTATTCGAGCGGAGAAAAACCGCGCTCACTGAAAATGCCGTAGTCGCGCAGATCGATCTTGTGCGCCATGCGGCCGGCGGGCCCCAGCAGGCGGTCTTGCACGGCGAAGCAGGCTTCGAGCTTGCCGGCCGGGACTTCCTCGATCACGGCGCGCGAAATAATCCAGTCGAACGAACCGGCTTCGAGCGCGCTGTCGGCTTGCTCGATGGGGACGCCGATTACTGCGCGCACTCTTGCGGGGTTGAAGCGCAGGCTGCCCAGGTCGAGCGCTTCGTCGAAGCGCCGTTGCCCTTCGCTCGAAAGGCCTGCGCGTAGCGCTTTGTAGATGGCGCGCCGTTGCGAGGGGTCCGAGCGGGTCTCGAAGCGATCGAGACAGACGACTTGCCGGGCGCCCGCGGCCGACAGCAACAGGGCGACTCCGAGGTTGTCGCCGGGGCCGATTTCGAGAATCCGCTTGCCGCTGAGCCAGTCCTCCGAGACTCCGCCGTAGGTGAGGTAGTCGGCGAACACGCGGCGGATGTAGGCGACGCTCTCGGCCTCGGAAAAGCTTTGGTGTGTCGCGCCCGATTCGCCCTCGTGGCGGCCCAGACCGCCGCGAAGAGCGGCGCGTAGGTTACGCAGCAGGTAGCGCGCGCAGATGGTCGTTTTTTGTAGCGAATGCGACATGACAGCGGTGCCGATACTTTGGCCGAAACGCGACAGAAGGCACTCAGAGCCGCGGGCGTGAGCCCGCGCTGAGTGCTAGCCCCTCGGTCGAGAATGCTGCGAGCCACAACAACCGCTCGTGACCGATCCCCCGAGGCTGGGGCTGTTGTGCCCCGGCCGCGCAGCGCGGGCTTACGCCCGCGGCTCTGAGTGCCCGGTGGAGACGCCGCGGTGCGAGGTGGCGGCATTTCAGCGCGCGGTGGGTGGCGTCGCAGCGGCCGGCTTGACGTCGTGCCCCCAGCGCCGCTTACAGCGGCCAGTTCGGCCTTGCCCTGCGAAACCTTGCCCGGTAGATCTCTTCCATGTTGCGCACGAAGGCGTCGACCGAAAACTCTCTGTGGGCGCGGCGGGCGGCTTCCGCGCCCAATCTTTGCCGCAGAGCGTCGTCGAGGATGACTCGTTCGAGCTTTTCCGCCAGATCCGCCGGGTCCCCGGCTTGCAGCAGCAAACCGCTGTGCTGGTCGCCAACCATTTCGGGCAGCCCTCCCACCCGCGTCGCCAGCGGGCAGCAGCCGCAGGCCATCGCTTCGAGCAGGCTGTTCGAAAAACTCTCGCTGGTCGAGCACAGCACGAAAATATCCATCGCGCGGACCCAGTCCGCCACTCGCGCTGTTGCCGGCTCGAAGTGGCACAGCCCGGCGATGCCCAAGCGCGCGGCCAGGGCCTTCCATTGTTCGAGCATCGGGCCGTCGCCGACCACCACGAGGCGCAGGCCCGGCCGCACGTCGCGCACTCGCGAAAAGGCTTCGATCAGCGTCCCGAGATCTTTTTCGGGCCGCAGAGCGGCGACCGTGCCCACGATCACCGAAGCCTCGCCCAACGCCGCCTCGCCCATCGACGGCGGCAGCGAGGCTCTGCGCTGCGCCGGGTCCTGGGGCGGATGAAAATCGCGGCCGTCGACGCCGTTGTAGCAGACCACGATATCGGTGGCGCGGATGCCTTCGTTGGCGACGAGCTGGCGCCGCTGGAAGTCGCTGTTCACCAGCAGCAGGTCGGAAAGCCGGTCGCTCCAGCGCAGCATGCGATGCGTGCGCGCGTCGTAGAGATCGCGCGCGCCCAACTGGCTGGTGATCACCAGCGGGACGCGGCAAGTGAACCCGACCAGCGAGCCCAGCAGATTGGCCGGCACGTCGAGAGCGTGCAGGATCTGGATCCGGTGGCTAACGATATACCGCGACAGGCGGCGTGCGCCCGCGACGAACGACCACGACAAGAACGAAGGGAATACCAGATCGAGGACCGGCACACCCCCGTGTTCGAGTTCCTGACGCCGGAACCCACCCGGGACAAAACAAGCGACGTGCGGCTCGAAGCGAGCGCGGTCGATGCCGAGCGCGAGCTTGGCCAGGTCGCGCTCGCAGCCGCCGATGCCGAGTTCGCGGGTCATCAGCAGCAGGGGAATCGGGCGCGGCGCGGAGCTTGGCGGTTTCGGCGCGGGCGATTGGGAGGGAACAGCAGGCATGGGGCGAAGCGGCGGGCGCCGGTTGCCGGAGTCGAGTCCGTAGTATATCGTGCGGCGGGGCCGGTCTCTCGCCGCTCAGTCGGGAAACAGGTCCGGAGCGGGCAGGGTGAGCTCGCGGGGGTGTTGGTTTGTGCGCTCCTGTACCGTGATGATTCCGGATTCGTAGCGCACCGCGGCCACGCCCTGAAAGTCGTTGGGGATCGCGAACAGAAACGCCGCGTAGGAGCGGCGGGCGGTTTCCCCGGCGTCCAGATAGGCGAAAATCGGCCGGCCGAAGATGCGGCCTTTTTTCAGCAGCACGTCGAAGGGCTGGTGCAGGCCGGTGGTGCCGAACTCCAGGCCGCGGGCGAGCGGCTTGCCGTCGCGCACCTCGCGCCAGAGGTTCAGCCAGGGGTAGTCGGCGGTCTTCCAGAGATAGCCGATCAGCAGGCCGCGCGCGGCGTTCACGGCGGTGACCCAGCCGTACTCTTCGTCGATGACGAACGAGACGACGTTGGGCTCGGGGTCGTCGTGGAGGTGGCGCAGATTCACCGGCTGACCGTCGCGCAGCGCTTGCGGCCAGAACACCGCCGGCTCTTCGGGATGGGGCAGCGGCGTGCTTTGCATAAAGCCTTTGCGCGCGTTGGCGTCGACGACGGTGGTCTCATCGAGGAAGGGCGGGCCGATGGTGGCGTGCTGCACCATGTTGTAGGGGCGGCCGAGTTTGTTTTGATTGGTGACGCGCTCGGTGACCTTCAGCAGCGCCTGGTTGGCGGCGAGCTGGACATGCCGTTCGATGGCCAAGCCGGCCAGCGGCAGCACGGCTTGCAACTCGGCGGCGACGCCCTCTCCCTCGCGAGCGGGCTCGCGCAGTACCTTCCAGCGGACGTGCGTCGCCTCGCCGTGGAAGGGCATGCCGTTGGCTTCCTCGGCCTTCGTCGGCGCGCCCCAGCGGTCGAGGCAGAGGAACTGCGACATGGCGCGCGCTTCGTCCGGCGGCCCCTGGTTGTTCCAGACCAGCGGATTGAGCGGCGCGTCGTTGAGCTGAAAGCGCACGATGGAGCCGCCGCCCAGATCGACGACGACGCTGGCCTTTTCGCCCTGCAACACGACCGATTCGCGGCCGTCAACGAGGGTGGCCGGTTGCGCGGCGGCCAGCGCGACGAAGAGCAGGACGGGGAGAGCGGCTTTGTGCGTCACGGCTGTGGAGACCTTTCCGGGGATGGCTTGCGAGACAGGATAGCGCGTTGTGGCATGGCTTGACGCGTTGCGGTATGGCTTGAGGGTACACCGATATGGGCCGGTGGTCGCGTTCTGCGAAACCCGGCGGATTGAGGTCTACACGCCGCCGCTTGCTGACGCGCGCGGCTCGGATTGAGGTTAGTGGGTTGTCGCGGCGGTTCGCTCGCCGCTCCAGCGGCGACGAGCGAACACCGCTCGGATTGTGGCTCAAATCCTGGCCTTTGCCGCCGCCGGCCCCCAGGGTTCGACCTGGCGCAGCTTCTTACTCTGCAACGCGCCGTAGCAATCGGGCAGGTCGAAGCTGGCCAACACATCGAGCACGAAGGCCGAGAGCGGCCATTCGTAGCGCTCCGATTCGGCTATGTCCTGATACGAGGTAAGAGCGTTTTTCAGGGTGACCTGGCGGATCTGCGGCGCCAGTACCGCGGCGAAGGTCGCCGGCAGCGCGCCCCAGCCTTTCCCGGCGATGTGGATCTCGCTGTGCCCGCAGCTTGCGAGCCACTCCAGCACGCGCAGCACGTCGTGGGTCTTCTGCCCGACGTAGGGATAGCCGAGCATCAGCGAGTGAATCGCGTAGAAATAGTCGCTGCCGTAAGGGTTCAGGAAGCTATTGGCGTCGCCGGTGTCGGGCCGCGAATCGCCGATGCCGCGCACGTCGCAGGCGAAGAAGGCCGCCTGGGGCTCGGCCTTGAAAAGTTCGCGTACGAGAGGCTCGTCGCGCAGCTCGGCGTCGCTCGACTGGTGCGCGACGTAGAGCACGGCGCGCTTGGCGCCGCGCGGCGGGCGCGAATACAGGGGCACGTCGGAAAGCCGGTGGACCACCGCGAAAATGCCGGGCTCGCTTTCGACGGCATAGCTGATCGCGTAGGGCGTCGGGTAACCGCGGTCCTTGCGAGGCCGCAGAATGCGGTAATCGGGCGCCGCCGCGCTGGCGCTGGAATCAGCCGCGCCGAAATCGCCCGCGCGCCGGCCGCCGCCGGCCGGCGACGCGCCTCCCAGCGCCTTCACCAGCGCATCGCGCAACGCCGTGCCGTTGGGGGACGGGCGCGCCGCGGCCAGCGCCTTGGCCTTTTCCGCCGTGAACGAAAACACGGTGCGGGACCCCATCGGGACCACCTGGCCGCGCGGCGTACACAGCAGCGTTTCGTCCTTCTCGATGGTCAGCGGCGGTTCTGTGGTGGCGTCGGAGACCTTCGTCACGCCGTTGAACCAGCGGTACATCGCCTCGCGGTTTTCCTGGGAGTAGCCGTGATAAGTGGGCCCCATGAACAGGCCGACATTCTTTTCGGCGCCGAGCAGGCTGTAAATCTGCTTGACGCGGCCGTAGGCTTCCTCGAGTCCGCGCGCGTCGAAGAAATCCATTTCCTTGCCCAACAACAGAACCGGCTTGGGCGCCATCGCGATCAGGAAATCGGCGTGGTCGAGGCCCAGCTCGAGCGCCCGCGGCGGGCATTGCTCGGTGTCGGCGGAAAGCTCGTTTTCGAGGTTGCGGCGGAAGGTGGTGACGAAGCAACTGGGCGCGGCCATCGTCCAGCGGCGGTCGACGCCGGCCAGCCAGGTGGTCATGGTGCCGCCGCCGGAATTGCCGGTGACGCCCAGATGCTTGGGGTCGACTTCCTTGCGGGTGAGCAGATAGTCGAGGGCGCGAATGCCGTCCCAGGCGCGCCAACTCGAAATCTTTTCGCCGACCAGGAACTGCTGGTTGCCGGCGTAGAGATGCTCGCGCGTGCCGTAGCCGATGCTCGACTTCAGGTCGTCGTCGACGTATTGGAAGCGCTCGCCCTGCCCGATGGGGTCGTAGAGCAGCACGACATAACCCATCCTCGCCAGGCCCTGCGCGAACGACTGATAGAGCTCAGAGGCCTTGCCGTCGTCGGTATGGCCGCAGGTGCCGACCACGCCCGGCAGCGGGAACGGCCGGCCCTTGGGGACGTAGAGGTTCGCCGTCACGAAGAACCCCGGGCGGCTCTCGAAGATCACCTTTTCGATGTTGTAGATGTCGCGCTCGACCACGCCGGTGACGCGCGCGTTGAGCGGTGTCTTTTCGGGCCAGGGTCCGAAGACCTCTTGGATCTTCTCGCGCACGTCGCGGACATAGGCCTCGGCGTCGGCCTTGGTCTTGAGTTCGGCGCGGCGCTCGTTGCCGGTTTTCTCGATGGCCCGCACGCGCCCGACGAAGTACTCCTGCACCATGCGCGGAAAGCGGTCGAGCGGCAGGATGTCGGGGGCTTGGCTGGCGGAGGCCGAGGAACTGGCCGAGGCGCTGGCGGAAGCGCTCTGGGCCGGCAGCGGAGCCGAGGGCGCGGCGAGGCCGGCGGCGCCGGCCATGCCCGCCAGCCGCAGCAGATCGCGGCGCGACGGGCGATGAGGACGATGGTTCATTCCTTCACTCCAGCTTGATCCACATCGGGCTTACCCAGACCAACTCGCCGTCCGTCTGCTCACCGCGTATGTAGTAGTAGGCGGTTTTGCCGCGCTCGGCGGCGTTGTCTTTCCAGGAAAAGGTGACCTCGCGGCGCCCGGGCTTGGCCGAGTAGACGTAGTTGCCGTCTTTGACGATGTGTACGGCCTTGAAATCGGCCGTGCCTATCAGCTTAACCTCGATCGTGGGCGCCGTGTTCACGGTGAACTCCTCGCCCATGAAATGGCCGTCGCAGCGCACGTCGGCGAGAATATTGTCGGTCGATCCATAGACGCGGCGATGTTTGAAGGCTTCCATCACGCCCTGCCGCGTGGGCTCTTTCACCCACAGGTTGCAGTAGGACATGTGGGTCGAAACGTGGTCGCTGGAGGCCTCGAACGCCAGGCGGTAGCCTTTTTGCAGCGCGCGTTGGACGAAGCCCAGCGGACGCCAGCCGCCCAGGGCGTCCTGGGCCGAGCTGGAGCGCGGCGCGCCTTGCATTTCGTAGCTTTGGCGGTCGCCCTGGTAGATCTCGACCACCGGCTCGACCTTGGGGTCGTTGTCGCGCCAGTCGGTACCCATCCCGGTTCCCGAAGTGTGCACGGCGGTGATGCCGTCGAAGTAGCGCAGGTATTCGTAGAGCATCTGCGTATCCGGCGCGGGATCGGGCGGCGAGTTGGGGGCGGTTTTCGGCAAGCGCGGCAGCGGGCGAATGCCGCGTTGCGCCAACACCACGTTGCGGTGGCCCTCGGGATAGCTCACGCTGCGCTCGTAGCTGAACATCGGAACGAAGCGGCCCTGCAGCAGAAAGGCGTCGGTCGCTTTTTGCGTCAGCCACCAGGGGTATTCGCGGCCGTCGCCGTTGTCGTGGTCGCAGCAGCCGACCCAATCCATGTAAGCCGCGTCGAGCATATAACGGTAGGCGTCGATCAGGTCGGCGTCGTTGATGCCGTCGTGGCTGATGGCGGTGTGGCGGTGGAATTCGCCGCGCATCAGCCGGAACTCCTGGGTGTCGCCGCCCTCGCCGGGGCGGGCGCGGTAGTCGCGCAGCAGCGCGACTTGCTGGACCTCCGCCGCGACTCTCGGATCGGGCGGCGCGGGCTTTTCGGGCTCGACCGCCGTCAACTCGGTGCGGCTGCTGACGCTGACGAAATTCCAGGCGTAGGCCTGCAAGTCGAAGTTGAACGCGACTTCGTCGTGGTCGTCGTCGCTCAAGCCGCCCTTGGAGAAACGGTAGTCGGTGGTGCCCACCATCAGAAAGCGGCCGGCGTCGAGCGGCGTCAGCGCGGGGCGCTGGTCGAGCAGGCCGTCGGAGTGCGGCACGAATACCGGGTCCGACCAGGATTCGCCGTCGTAGCGCACCAGATTTTCAAACCAGGCCGAACCCAGCGGGCCCCAGGCGTTGCCGGCGGCGCTGCGATAAGCCAGCGCCATCGAGCCGTCGTAGAGCGCCGCCAGGCGGGGGTAGCTTTTCGAGGCGTGTCCCCAAAAGTAGGGGACGAAGCCGGCCGGCCGGTTCTGGGCGAGCGCGGGATTGGGTAACTCGCTGAAGGGGATGACGGGCCGGCCGACCATATTCGGATCGCGGTTCATGGGATGCACCGCCGGCGTTTTGTCGAGCGCGGCGTCGAGGGGAACGGCCGTTTGGAACGGACGGCGTCCTTCGAAGACCTTCACGCGGACCGTGTTGCCCATGTACAGGCCGGCGCCGCTGGTTTCGTAGGCGCCGAAATCCTTGCCCCAGCGGGCGAACGATTCTTCGTAGGCAACCCACAGCCGGCCGCGGCTGTCGTAGGCCGCCGAAGGGCGCGCCTCGAACTTGCGGCTGGCGGCGACGGCCAGCGGCGCCTCCATGCCGATGGCATTATCGAAGCGCAGCGGGCGCGCGTAGACGTCGTAGTCGCCTTTGTCATAGGTGTCCCAGACAACGGCCACCTGGCCGTCGGGACCGGCGGCGATCTGCGGCGCCCAGTCGTTGGCTTCGGAGACGGAGACCTGCTGCTCGGGCGAAAAACTCTCGCCCTGCTGGCGCGCGACGAGAATGTCGAAATCGCCGTGGCGCTCGCCCTGCCAGGCGATCCAGACGGCGCCGGTCGAATCGGTGGCGGCGGCGGGACTGAGGTCGGGGCCCGGGGCGGTGGTCAGGCGGGCGGTCTCGGTCCATGCGCCGTCCTTGCGCGAGCGCGCGAACAGGTCGAAGCCGTCGCGGTCCTGGGCGGACCAGATCACGAACACGCGCCCGCTGCCGTCCACCGCCACCGCGACGCGATAGACATCGAGGCCGCGCGGGGAGACCGGCTCGGGGTCGCTCCAGATTCCGGTGGATTTCGAGTATTCGCGCAGCAGGACCTGGTCTCCGCCGGTGGGCCGCCGTAATACCTCGTAGCTGGTCGGCTTGGACTTGAGCGGCCAAGGCAGCGCCTCACGGCGGTCGCCGTGGCGGAACTCGACGTAGGCCAGGTACACCTTGTCGTTCTTCTCGGCGAGGGCGGGGAAGTCCTGCTCTTCGAGGGAACTGCTGAGGGGCTGCGTCACCGGGACTCGTTCGACACGGGCGCGTCCGCCGAGGAAACTCAGCGAGCGGCCGAACTCGATCTGCTTGGTATTGAAGTCGAAGTTGCCGCGCGGGGTGTGCACCGTGAAGCGCGCTTCGGGGTCGCGCGTTTCGGCGGTGACGTAGACGCCGTTGGGGAGTACCGGGGCCTCGCGGCGTTGCGCTCCGCGAGTCAGGTTGACGCGGCGTGTCGCCAGCTTCCAGCTTTGGCCGGAAGCGCTATCGGTGTCGGCCGGGCGCCACAGGTCGAGGCCGATAATGCGCGCGCCGGTGGCTTCGATCGAGCCGTCCCAGACTGTGGGCCCGGCATCGCCGACGCCCAACAGCACGGCGAACTCGAGCTGGTTGCCCAAGGGCGATGGCGGCAGCGATTGCGTGCGGGCGACGGGGCGCTGCCAGACGATGACCGCCAGCAGGCCGGCTAGGACGGCGGCGGCTGCCAGGGGAAGGCCGCGAATGCTGCTACGGGCTGGCATGGGTCACTTCCTTTTGCGTGGCACAGGCAATCTTGCCTGTGATTCCAGGTGGAACAGACAATCTTGTCTGTGATTTTGCCGGCCATGCGTCTTGGGGACAGTCACCGTGTTTCGCCTCCGGATGCGTCCGCCGCCTGCTGGAATCGCTTGGGGCGAAACGCGGTGACTGTCCTCCTCCGGCGCCCCTCGCAGAAAGCAAGCAAGAGAAACAGACAGGATTGTCTGTTCCACTAGCCGAATACGGCCCTTACTTTTTCCAGGAAGCGGGTCACCACTTCGGGCTCGCCGCGGCCGAGCGCTTCGATCGGCAGAAAGCCTCGATAGCCCCCCTTGTCGATGATCGCTTTCAGGCGCGGCAGGTCGATCGGCGTGGCCTTTTCGCCGTACCAGACCTCTTCTTTGACCTGCCAGGTGCAGGCGTAGGGCAGCAAGCGCTCGATTTCCTCGTAGGGGTCGCCCTGGCGCAGGCTGCCGACGTCGAGCACGACGCTGAACCAGTCCGAGCCGACGGCCTCGACGACCTGGATCGTTTGCGCGGCGGTTTTCAGGAAATCATCGTGGTGCTGCAAGGCGACGAGGACGCCGTGCTTCTTGCCGTATTCGGCGCATTCCTGAAAGGCGGGCACCATCCATTCCAGAACCTGGTCGAAGGTGCGGCCCTTGGGCGCTTCGCGGCCCGAAAAGACGCGCACGAACCCCGCGCCGAGCTTTTCGGAAACGTCGATCCAATCCTTGACCAACTGAATGTGACCCTTGCGGCCCACCGGGTCGTCGGGCGTGAAGTCGTTGCGGACGCCGGTGCCGCCGATGCTGACGCCGTTGAGAAACGCAGTGCGCTTGAGCTTGTAAATGTACTCGTCGCTGGGGACGTCGGGATAGCCGGGGAAATAGTAGCCGGTGGTGTCGACGCCCTCGATGTCGTGCTGCGCGCAGTAATCGATGACGTCGTCGAGGGTCATGCTGCCGGCCATCAGCGGCCGGTTGAACGAGTAGGAGTTGAGGGCCAGCTTGACGCGCGTGCCGCTGTGGCGGTGAATGTTGGTGGCGGCAAGGGCCGGCGCGGGCAGCGCGGCTGCCGCGATAGCCGCCGGGAGCGCGGCGGTTGCGGCCGAGGCGGCCAGGCCCAGCGAGCCTTTGAGGAATCCGCGGCGCTGCAGGGAATGGTCCATGAGGAAACTCCAGTCGTGCGGCCGAGCGAGGGTGGTACGCCGGACGGGGACCAGTATACAACGGGTCGCTAGCCGGCAAGGAGAGTAGGCAAGGCGCGTGGCACAGGCAATCCTGCCTGTGCGGGATAGCGACAGGCAGGAGCGCCTGTCGCTACTTTCGAGCGCCGCGATCGCCTGTCAACTACCGGTACGCGCGCGAACGCGCAACGCCGACCGCCACGGCCTGCCGAAATGCGGCGAAGTGCTATCATAGCGGGCTGTTTAGAATGGCCGCGGCGGTTTTCATTACCGCGGCCAACCTGGCAGTGCCGGCGTTTCGCGAGGCCGCTCGGATTCGCGAAGTATCCTCTCGCGCCGCTGGCTCGCGTCCCCGGAGAACCCCGATGTTCCACCACGCCATCCGCCAACCACGCCTCAACGCCGTTTGGCTCGCCGCGCTGCTGTCGCTCTGCTCGGCCTGCGCGCCCCAGGAGGCCACTCAGCCCAAGGCCAAGGCCCAGAAGGAAACCGCGGTGCAGGAATTCGGCAAGACCCCCGAGGGCGAAGCGGTCCAGATCTACACCCTGACCAATGCGCAGGGGATGGAAGCCCGCATCACCAACTACGGCGGCATTCTGGTCTCGCTCAAGACGCCCGACCGCAACGGCGCGCTGGCCGACGTGGTTCTCGGCCACGACACGCTCGACGGCTACTTCGAGAACAGCCCCTACTTCGGTGCGCTGATCGGCCGCTATGGCAACCGCATCGCCAAAGGCCAGTTCACGCTGGAGGGCAAGACCTACACGCTGGCCAAGAACAACGGTCCCAACTCGCTGCACGGCGGGCTCAAGGGGTTCGACAAGGCGCTGTGGACGGCCGAGCCGCTCAACTCCGCCGACGGGCCGGCCCTATCGCTCAGCTACGTCAGCGCCGACGGCGAGGAAGGCTACCCCGGTACGCTGCACGCCAAGGTCGTCTACACGCTGACGAACGACAACGTGCTAAGGCTCGATTACGAGGCCACCACCGACAAGACCACGATCGTGAACCTCACCAATCACTCGTATTTCAATCTGAAGGACGCCGGGGCGACGCCGGCTCTCGACCATGTGCTCACAATCAACGCCGACAATTACACGCCCGTCGATGCAACGCTGATCCCGACCGGGGAGATCGCGCCGGTCGAGGGCACGCCGTTCGATTTCCGAAAGCCGACCGCGATCGGGGCGCGCATCGACGACGACAACGAGCAGTTGAAGCTGGGTGGCGGCTACGATCACAACTTCGTGCTCAACGGCGGCCCCCAGGATCTGGCGCTGGCGGCGACGGTGTCCGAGCCGACCACCGGACGCCACATGGAAGTCTGGACCACGCAGCCGGGCGTGCAGTTCTACAGCGCGAATTTCCTGGACGGAACGATCAGCGGCAAAGGCGGCGTCGCCTACCAGAAGCACGCCGCGCTGTGCCTGGAGACGCAGCACTTTCCCGACTCGCCCAACCAGCACCAGTTTCCCTCCACGGTGCTCCAGCCGGGCCAGACCTATAAGACAACGACGGAGTATCGCTTCTCGGCTGAGTAGAGGGCCAGGCCAACAAGTGGCGCAGGCCTCCGGCCTGTGCAAAGCCGCAACAAGCGCCAGGCAAACCTGGTGCCCAAGCACCATCGCCACAAGCTCCGCCCACACCAACCAGAAAGGAAGCCAAATGGCCATCGTCGCGGGAGTCGATTTCGGAACCCTGAGCGTTCGCGTCTCGGTATTCGACAGCGAAAAAGGCCGCCTCGGCGCGGCCAGCGCCGAATACCCGCTGCTACGCAAACGCGACGACCCCGACCACGCCACCCAAAAACACGCCGACCACATGGCCGCGCTTGGTACGGGCCACGCGCGAGGTGGTTGCGCAGGCCGGTATCCGCGGCGAGGAAATCCAGGCGATGGCGCTCGACACGACCGGCTCGTCGGTGGTCCCGGTCGGCGAAGGCCTCGAGCCACTCGACGACTATTACCTGTGGTGCGATCACCGCGCGCAGCGCGAGGCGGCCGAGATCACCGCGGCCGCGCGGCGCGAAGGGCTCGAAGCAATCGAGTGGTGCGGCGGAGTGTATTCGTCGGAATGGGGTTTCGCCAAAGTGCTGCACTGGCTGCGGCAAGACGCTTCGAACCCCGAACGCCTGCTGACCGCTCTCGATCATTGCGACATGGTGGCGGCGACCTTGTGCGGCATCACCAGCGTCGCGGAACTGCCGCGCAGCATCTGCGCCATGGGCCACAAGTGGATGTGGAACGAGTCGCTCGGCGGCCTGCCCTCGGAAGAATTTCTGACGAAGGTCGACCCGCGGCTGGCGGGCGTGCGCGCGCGGCTGGGCGGCCGCTATGCGACGTCCGATCAACTCGCCGGGCGGCTGAGCGCGGTCTGGGCCGCGCGGCTGGGCCTCAAGGCCGGCATTCCGATTCCGGTCGGGGCGATCGACGCGCACTGGGACGCGGTGGGCGCCGGCATCCGCGAAGGCGATGTGGTCAACGTCATCGGCACCTCCACCTGCATCATGGCGATCGCCCGCGAGGTTGGCTTGATTCCCGGCCTGTGCGGCATCGTCAAAGGATCGATTCTGCCCGGCTGCTTTGGCATCGAAGCGGGACTGTCGGCCAGCGGAGACATCTTCGACGCCATCGCGCGGCGCGCGCAGACCAGCGTCGCCGAGCTGTCGAAAAAGATCACCGGCTACCGCGGCGGCCAGACCGGCCTGCTGCGCCTCACCTGGGACAACGGCGACCGCACGGTGCTGGTGAACCCCGAACTGGGCGGCGTCACGCTCGGCTGGCACCTCACGCACACCGCCGAGGACGAGCTGTTCGCCGCGATCGAGGGCACTGCCTTTCACACGCGGATTATTCTCGACCGCATGGCCGAGCACGGCGTGCCGGTGCACCGCGTGATCAACGGCGGCGGCATCCCGCAGCGTAACCAGACGCTCAACCAGGTCTACGCGAACGTGCTCAACAAGCCGGTGCTGATTCCCGACGGCGACGTCACCAGCCTGGGCTCGGCGATCTTCGCTTTTCTCGCCGCGGGAGTTTTCCCGAGCGTCGAAGCGGCGCAACGCGCGTTGTGCCCGGCCTATCGCACCGTCGAGCCGCAGCCGGAGGAGAGCCGGCGGTATGAGGAGTTGTTTGGGCTGTTCCGCGGGCTGTATTTTGGGTTTGGGGATCGCCAGGGCGGGGCGGTGGCGCTGGGGGAAGTGCTGCCGAAGCTACGGGCGATCGCGGCGGGGGCGCGCGCGGCGGAATAGCGGGAATCGCGACCACGCCCGGCCAATGGCGTGACCCCCTGCTTAAGAGCCCGCGAATCGCCACTCAGAGCCACGGGCGTGAGCCCGTGCTCGGGGGCAGGGGGAAGCTGAGCTGCCGGTAGTGCCCGGCGTTGCCTCGGGTCTGGCTCGTGAGTAGGTAGGCCGGCGGGATGGGGCGCAGTCCGGCGGATGGAGCGGGGTCCGGCGCACGGGGCGCTGCGGGCTGCAGAGCGCGGGCTTACGCCCGCGGCTCCGAGTGCGTGTTGTTGCGGCCGCGGCCGTCGTCGTTGCCGCCGCTGGCGTCGTTGTGGTTGGATCCACTCCCGCCGCCGTCAAAAACTCCGCGCCGCCAACCAAACACAGTCAGCGCCAGGCACCCCAAAAAACCAAACGCCGTAAGCGCTCCGCCCCAATAGACGGAGCCGGGGCGGTAAGCGAACTCCAGAGAGTGCTCGCCGGCGGGCACGTATAAGGCGCGGAGCGCTGTGTAGCCGCGGTACACCGTGGTGCGCTTTCCATCGATACGCGCCGTCCAACCGGGGTAATAGGGGTCTGCCAGCAGTACATAAGAGGGGCAGGCCAGCCGCGCCCGCAACGATACGCGCTGCAAGGTCTGCCGCGTCACCTCGACGGTCTCCTGGCCGTCGCAGCCGGCGGCCACCGGTATTTGCGCCGACCCCGACGGCTGGGTGATGTGCTCGCCACTGTGCTCGATCCAGGCCCGCGGCCAGGCTTTGGGATTGCGGAAGATCTTCCAGCCCGAGGGGTCGCTGTAGACCTCGATTTCCTCGGGCGGGCCTTTTTCCTTCGAGAGCACATAGACGGTGTTCATCATCAACCGCCCCTTGGTCCAGTCCTTGCTGAAGAAATCGTAGAGGTCTTTGCTGGCGGAGGCGAGATAACCGTCGGTCGCCTCGATGCCTTCCCAGGAGCCGTAGTTGGGCATGCCCTCGTCGGAGCGCTTCATGAACCGGAAGGGGCGGCGCTGCTTTTTGAGAAACTCCAGCGGGCCGCGCATCTCGTTGAGCTTGGCCAGGTAGCCGCCCGATTCGGGGTTGTTGCGGTGCAGCGTCTGAAACCAGTTGGTGGCGTACATCTCGAAGATCATCAGCAGCAGGATCCCGGTGCGCACCGCGAACGCCGATAGCGTGCGTTTGCGCAGGCCGTGGATCAGCGCCGCCAGACCGAACGCGACCAGCGCGGCGATCATGAAGGTGTCGCCCGCCGCCTCCATGTGGGCGTTGATGGCGGCGTTGAACAGGAAGGCCCAGGTCAGCAGTCCGAAAGCCAGCAGGCCGCGCTCGATGTAGACGCCCCAGCGCCGCCAGGGCTCGTCTTCGCTGGAGGTGCGCAATAGCCGGTCGAAGCCGTGCGCGGCGAGCAGAATCATCGCGAACTGAAACACGTAGACCGAATGGCCGGCATTGCGTGCCTTGTCGGCGAGCGGGACGAAGTCGTAGATCCAGCCGTGCAGCAGCGAATAGGGCCCGAAGCTATACACCAGGGCGCCGGCCGCCAGGCAGGAATACACGCGGACCCACCGCTCGCGCCAGCACAGCGCGATCGCCAGGATCGCCATCGTTACGCAAACCACGCCGAGGAAGGTGTTGGCGTCGAAGTGCAGGCTCGGCACCACCAGCCCCAGCAGCGCCACCGGATACACCCGCAGCGGATACTGCACGTAGTAAGGCACCGGCTGATCGAAAGCCACCGGCTCGGGCGCGCCTACCCAGCGGTAGGAATTGCGGGCGTACTCGAAGGCCGGCAATAGTTGCAGCGCGCTGACCACGAAAGCCACCACGGCGATGAAGGCGAACATCCCGGCCAAGCGAGCGACGGCGGGTTTGGAGTCCCGCCGCACGTAGACGAAATAGAGAAACAGGCCGCACAGCGCCAGCAGCATGAAGGTCGGCGCCTGGTGGTGGCCGCTGAGCAGCGCCATGCCGATTGAGCCGCCGCACAGCGTGGCGAACGTCGCGCCGCGCAATCCCCAGCCGGCCTGTTCGGCCTTGTGGAAGAACAGAAACACCAGCGGCAGCCAGATCGCGCCGTTGAGCATCTGCGGCCAACTGACCGTGCCCACATGGCCGGCGAACGAGAAGGCCAGCCCGGCCAGCAGCGACGCGTAGCGGCTGCGGCCCAGCCAGCGCGCCAGCGCATACAAAAACATCGCCGCCAGCAGGTGCATCAGCACGAATTGCCAGTGGACGAAGCGGATGTCGATGTGGCCGTGATCGAGCGGCGCCAGAAACAGCGGCCAGTTCAGGGGAAACGCCGCGCCGGGCTGCACCTGCCCCAGCAAGGACTGCCCGCCCCACTGGTAGGGGTCCCACATCGGAAACACGCCCTTGTGCCACGACAGCGCCTGCACCTGATACCACGGCAGCACCTGGTAGGCGAGGTCGGGCGAATCCAGGAACGTGAACTGGGTGCTGAAGGCCAGCTTCCAGAAAAACAACAGCACCACCACGACCAGCAGGACGACCGGACGGCGCTCGAAGATATCGCGGTGCATGAAGTGAAGGGACGCCCGCAGGCGGACGGGAATTAGTCAGGTGAGCGTCCTATTGTAGCTGAGGGGGACAGTCACCGTGTTTCGCGCCACACGAAACCTGCAAGCGGCGGATAGATCGAGGCGCGAAACACGGTGACTGTCCCCATGGGGCGTCCCAGCCTCCGTTCCTAGCGCTTGCAGGGTTCCTGGAAGATCTCGCGGTCTTCGAGGCGTAGCGCGGTTAGCGCGCCGCCCCAGACGCAGCCGCTATCGAGCGCGATCACCCCGGGCTCGAGGTGCAAGCCCAGAGCCGCCCAGTGGCCGCACAGGATGGTGTGGGTTTCCGAAAGGCGGCCCGGGAAGCTGAACCAGGGCACGTAGCCGGGCGGCACCTGCCGCAGCGGACCCGAGAAGTCGTAGCGCGGCTGGCCGTCGACCGTGCAGGTGCGCAGGCGCGTGAAGATGTTGGCGAGGGCGCTCCAGCGCTCGGGCGGCGCGAGCTGGTCGCTCCACTGCGGCGAGCGGCCGTTGTTGTAGATCGCGGCCAGCACCTTCTTGTGCCGCGGACCTTGCAGCTCGGCTTCAAGCTCGCGCGCCAGCTCGGCGGCGCGCTCGACGGTCCAGCTCGGCAGCAGGCCGGCGTGCACCATGGCGTGCCGCCCCTCCACCACGAACAGCGGGCGGCTGCGCAGCCAGTCGAGCAACTCGCCGCGGTCGGGCGCGTCGAGGATGTCGTCGACGGTGTCTTTCGACTTGGGGTCGCGAACGCCGGCGTCCATCCCCAACAGATGCAGATCGTGATTGCCCAGCACGGTCGTGGTGGTTGTGTCGTGACGGTAAGCCCAGCGCAGCACTTCGAGCGATTGCGGGCCGCGGTTGACCAGATCGCCGGCGAGCCAAAGGCGGTCGTTGGAGGGGTTGAACTCGATGCGCTCAAGCAGGCGCATGAAATCGTCGAAACATCCTTGGATGTCGCCGATGGCGTAGGTGGGCATGGTTGCTGTGGTTCAACTCCGGTTCGGTAAGACGTTGGTTCCGGCCGTCGTGGGCTGGGCTGAATGGGCGCAATGACTACACGGCCGGAGGGAGCGAATCGGATAGCGGATCGGTTTCGCGGTGTGTCGTCGCGGCTTCACGAACCAACCACGCCGGAAAGGAGCGGCTCGAGGCGAAGCGTGCCCTACTGCTGCGGTTTTTCCGCTTGTGCTTTCTCGCCGTCGTCTTTGTCTTTTGCGTCTTGTTGGGCCAGGGGCAGTTTCTCCCGCTCGGCTTCGAGCGCGGTGATGCGCTTTTGCGCGTGGTGAACCTGCTTGCCGTCGGGTTCGAGCTCGACGTACTTGCGGTAGGCCTCCAGCGCGTCGAGTGGCTGCTTGAGCTTATCGCGCGCATGGCCCAGCTTCCAGTAGGCTTCGGCGAAGCCAGGGTTCCAGCGGGTGGCCTCCAGATAGCGGGCCGCGGCGGCGCGCTGGTTGCCTTTCTTCGAGTAGAAATCGCCGATCTTGACGTCCTTCTGCGCTTCGATCGGATTGAAGACGTATTCGGTCGGCGCGACGATGTCCTCGTCTTCCTCGACCAGCGGCGCGGCAGGCTCGCTCTTCTGGTCGCGCTCCTTGAGTTGCGCCAGGCCGGGCAGGTTCAACAGCAGCAGGAGGATCAGCAGACGCCGCATCTTTTGATTATAGGACCCACGCGGGGGTGTGCTGGGAAGTCGGCGTGCGGGAGGGGGCGAGGGCGGGCAAGGGACGCCCGTTTTCACGGTGATGGACCGGTTGGCGCTGCCCGAGACGTGGCGCGGGCCTGCGGCCGGCTGCGTCGGCGACGGAATTTGACGACAGAAGCAAGCTCGGGAACGGGATCCACAAACGCGGTGAGAGTCCGGTTGCGATCAGGGCGCTGCCGGCCGCCGCGATTTGAGCAAGGTAGGGCGAGGGGACGCACTTCTCGGGAGAATCGAGGTCCGGCAGGTCCGGGGACGAAGCCTGGCCGGCGACGTAGATCGATCCGTCTCGCAGCGCCAGCGCACTGATGCTGTCGCTCTCGGTTCCGCTGAAATAGGTCGAAAACAGCAGCGCGGTTCCGGTATGGTTCAGTTTCGTCACGAAACCCGAAGATGGTGGCGGGTGGATTGATACGTGCAGATTCGGCGCTTGAGGGGGCGGTGGAAACGCGGCGCGAGTTGGTCGAAGCTATCGTAGATCCATGTCGTAATTGGCTCCTATTTTCTATTCCCTTCTCCTCGGAAACGTTCACTTTGGAGAGATAGAATGGGCCTGTCGTGGTAAATTCCTGTTCCCTTCCGTTATCGGCGCTCGCCGCCGTGCTCTTCCTGGCAGCGTCGCCCGCTGCCGCCCGCCCGAGCGTCTTCACAACACTGCCCCCCAAGGCCAGAATCGCGGCGCTCCAAACCGACGCCGCCGGCAATCTGTATCTCACGGGCTCGCTCGAACCCAGTGCGCCGCTGTCCGATGCCGACTCCTCGGACGCATTCGTCGCCAAGGTCAGCGCCGCCCCAGTCGCGAGCAACCGCTGAGACTCTACGGCAAACCTCCCTGGATCCATGGTGTGCTTTCCGCTACACCGGACGCTTTGCGCCGGTGGACGGAATTCAACGTACAGGTACAATCAAAAACGGATGCGAACGCATCCGGCAAAGGGAACAACGCAGTAGAAATTCAGTGTCGATGGGAGACTTCCAGACATGCAGAAACCGCTGTTTTGTGCCGTGTCGGCTTTGCTGATCGCGGGCAGCTTCGCCGTGGGGCAATCCCTAGCGCAGACCGGGCCGGCCATTCCGCCGCCGGTAGCCAATACGCAGGCGGCTGCGCCTGATCAACTCACGCCGCAGATGCTCGGAGAGATGCTCCGCTCGGCGACGACCTTCCACGATCTCTTCGCGAAGATGGACCTCAACCAATCGCTCGGCCCCGATCAACACGTCGAGGGCGTCGACGGCCGGCTGCACCATCCCATGGAACGCACGGTGCAAACCATCGGAGCGGGCCTGGGCGCGGGAGCCGCGATCGGCGCGATGACGCATAGCCGCAACGGTGTGCTGATCGGAGCGCTGGTGGGCGGAGCCGGCGGACTGATTATCGATCAGATCCTGAAGCACCGCGAAAATTCGAGAGAATACGCCGGGGCCGCGGACTCCGGCTATGCGCCGTATGAAGATTCGCGCGGGTTTGCCCAACGCGATCCGGATCAGGACCGCGGCCAAAACTAGGCGGTCCTAAGGCGCGAGGGCGCCGACGCCTTGACGGACGGCGGCGCGGCAAGCCGGCGCCAGTGGGGCAGGCCTCTGGCCTGCCCAAAGGACTGAGACGAGCCGAGTTGCCAGGGCAAAACGCCGCACCAAGGGCTAGGAACGTCGGCGTGTGCGCCGACGGCGCCGGCTGGAAGCCCGCGCCACGGCTTGGCAACCCACGCTACCGTCTGGTAGCCAGTCCTCCAAATTCCAATTTCCATCGATAGCTGTGGTTCACGACGCAGGATGTTCTGCTCGCAGTTGAGGGTAATTCTCATAGGGCGGAGCTTGGGCCGCGGGAGTTTGGGCAGGCCGGAGGCCTGCCCCACTGGTTGCCGCGTCCCAAGGCATTCCTGGCTGCGTGTGAGTGGTGTTCGCCTCCTCAGGCGGCGGTAACAGAATCTCAAGCCAGGGGTCCACGGGGCGGAGCGCCGCGCGTGACGCCCGTGAGCCGCGCACGCTGCCAGGAGGTATCGTTATGCCGTCAGCTTGGAGTGGCAAAGACGAGAGACAGTACGAAAAGGTCAAACAAAGCGCGCAAGAACGCGGCCGTTCGCTGGAGCGGGCCAAAGAGATTGCGGCCCGCACGGTCAACAAACGCCGCCGCGAAGAAAACCGTACACCGAACAATAAGACGCAAGGGACGGGCAATCCACAGCGCTCGCTGGACTCGCGGAGTAAAGACGAGCTGTACAACCGCGCCAAACAACTCGGCATCGAGGGCCGCAGCCGCATGAATAAGGGGCAGCTCGTGTCGGCGATCCGCCGGGCCGGTTAGTGGGGCAGGCGGGCCAACGTTCCAGCACGGCTACCGAGCAAACCAGAAGACAAGCCTCTGGCTCAGATCGGTTGACCCGGCCAACGGGCGAAAACGAACTGTTAGCGAACTCTGCCGGCGCACGCAGCGTTGACACGACGAGTATGCGGGCATATACTGGCCCCGACTAGCCTCCCAGGAGAGCCGGGTCGTGTCGAGCCAATACGGGCATGTCCTTGCAACAGGACCGCTGAGCGGCAACGGATCCGCCGCGGTCTACGATCGCAAAACCGGCCCGTCCCAACTCGTGCCGGAATATCGAGGCCGGCTCGCCTCCTTATTGCTTCCTTACAAACCTCTGAAGTTCTTACCCGCGTGGTATAGACTTTTCCCCTTGCTGGCGTAGTGCTGGTAATAAACCCCGTCGTATAACCCGCGGCCCCGGCGCCTCCCTCGAGGCTCGTGGCGTATGGGTCCGTTCAGCGGGCCGCGAGAACCTCAATCCGCACCGCAAGAAAGCAGAGAGACACGATGTCACACGTCGGACTGAAATTCATCGTTCCTGAAGTGGCCGGCTCGAACACGGCTCAAAAGGTCACCTTCGTCGTGCGGTCGGCGAATCTCGCGCTCCAGGTTGCCAACCTGTTTTTGGCAACTACCGCCACGGGAGTTGGCATCGGCGCGGGTGGAGGGGCTATCGTGGCGAGCAGCGTCGGCTTTGCCGCGCTGATCATCACCGGTCCGCTGGCCACCTTCGCCGGCACCTTCATTGGCATGGGGGCCGGATACGCCGCGGGGCGAAAAATCGCCGCCGAACGAGCGTTGGCGCGGGGCTACTCGCGTGGAGTCGTGATGGCGATTCATGGCCGCAAGGCGCACACGGTCATCGAATACTTCGGCCACGAGCGGTTTTTCAATACCTTCGACGAGGATTCCGCCATTCTGGCCCGCAACGCCTACCTTTCCGGCCTGGTTGCCGGCTTTATCGAAGGAACGAAACTCAGCAAGAATCAGAAGCACATACTGCTGAAAGACCTGGAAGCCCGAAGCGGGCTACGCTGGGGACAACTGCAGCACGATAGCGAACGAGCGGCGATGTTCTGGTACGTGGAGTTGGCCGGAACCTTTCACAAAGCGCACATTGTGGGCTGAACCATCCGCACCATCGCCGTCCCCTGAGCTCCCCGGCCGCGGTGCTGTTCCGGGACGCGACCCGTGGGGCAGGCCTCCGGCCTGCCCAAAGCAGTTCTGGGCAATCCGACGTAAGCGAGAGCCGCGCTACCGTTTCGCTTTGCAAATGCACGTGGGCGACGTGCCCGCGCGGGCTGCTTACGGCGGCGTCCTCGCCGAATGGCCCGGCGGATCGAACCAGGTTGGAGCGGCCCATCTGCGTATTTTTCTGGAACCGTGGGCAAGCGTTTTCTCCGGTGACGCCGTGCAATTCGAACCATTGCCGGGAAAACCGTGCGCCGCGAGCTGAAACTCCAGGCCCGGCTCAGCTCAACAGGCACTGCTTGCAGTAGTCCAAACACTTCAGCAACTCGGGCGTGCGGTCGGTTCCTCGCGGTAAAGGAATTTCGAATTCGATCATTGCCGGGATCGGCCACTTGTTGTCCCTGAGGGCTTGCAGGACTTCGCGAATCGGCGTATCGCCCTGGCCGAACTCCACGTTCGGCCCGCCGTGCATCTTGCGATCCTTCACGTGCAGATGCGTGATGCGATCGTGATGCTGCTCGATGAACGGCAGCGGCGAGGTGTTGTTGCCCGCGACAAAATGCCCCAGATCGACGTTCGCTCCGAGGTAGGGGCCTTGGGCAAAGGCGCGCTCCCAGATCGCCGGGGTTACCGCGAGGTGGCCATGCAGGCCGATCCACATCTTGTTCCGGCCGGCGGCTTTGGCGAGGTGTTCGAGCGCGGGCACGGACAGCTCACCCGAGACGGCGCGCGCGCCGAGCGCCTTGGCGAGCGTAAGCGCATAGTCGAGTTCGTCATCGGGCAGATCGCTGATGCCGTCAAATTTCACGATGTCGATCGCCACTCCGGCCTGTTCATAGGTGCGGCGCAGGCCGGCGGCCTTGTTAAGGGGCGCCGCCAGCCGCCATTGGCGGAGCTTTTCCGCCGCGGCCCGGTAGGCCGCTATCTGCTCGGGGGTTCGCGGACGCACGCCGCCGGCGGTACCCACGATCTTCGCCCCACGGCCCCCGGCCGCCCCGTCGGAACTCGCCCCGCCCGGCTCCCAGACGCCGGGAACTTCGCCCACCGGGCACAGCGCGGCATTGTAGTCGGATGGCGCCGGGCCCAGCACGATGCTATCGGGCAGCCCCAGCGACTTCTCGATCGGCTGGGCCCGCAGTTCGACGCTGCTCAATCCGATCTGAACGCATTTCTGCAATACTTCCTCGGCGCTCAAGGCCGTCCGGGTGCCAAAGCTGTAAGGCACGTTCATGCCGATCGTGACACCGGCCCAGGTGGAATTGGGCTTCGCGGCCGGCCTGCCGGCAGCGACGGCCGGCAACGCGGCCAGCGCAAGCTTTCCCATCTCTCGTCGGTTGTACCGTGGCATAGGCTCCTCCGTTTCCGGCAACATCTTACCGCTAAACCGGCAAGGCTGCTCCGAGCGGACTCGTCTTTCTAGGGAGGAAGCAAGCGGAAAACGGTCTCGCGGGAAAGGGAAGGCCGGCCCTGAGGCTCGACGGGCGGGCAAGTCCCGCGGGGCGCGGTTCAGCGAACCGCTTGCCGCAGCGGCAGTTTACCGGAGGGGAACGTGCCGCTGTCGGGGTTTCGGAACCGCAGCAGCGGCGCGGCGTTCTCGATCACTTTGATGATGCCGACGATGTAGGGCATGGCGGCGGCGAGCTGCAGAAGGAGCGCTACCGCTTGGATGGGGAGCCCGGCTGCCAGCAGAGTTTCGCGCTCGGCGACGACGGCGTTCGCCACGAGATAGACCACGTAGACCCCGAACAGATCCACCGCCACCCTCGATAAGCGGGTGTACCAGTGCCAGCGCCCTTGCCATAGCAGCAGCCCGTATTGGGCCATCGTCAATAGCATGGCCGCGGCGAGCCAGGGCAGGTAGCGCAGAAAGACCCCGTTGAGCAGCAGGTTGTCGCCGTAGGGTATGCCAATGCGATTTTTGAACTCATACAGCAAAACTACAGCAACAGCGGTGGATACGATCGCCAATAGCGATTCGCCGCGGCCCACGAAATCTCTCTCCCGGGTGACGGGCAGGCGGTGTGGATTCCACGATTTCTGTTTCTTGTCGGCGGGCGAGCGCAGTTCGCCGCGTTCGAGCAGATAGAAGACCACCGTGACCATGCCGAACAGGATCAACCCGACCTGCACCAGACTGCTGAAGAACGCGCCCAGGGCGTGGCCGACGTCCGACGCGCCAGCCGAGGGGATGAGCTGCAGGGCGAACCCCAGCAGGAGCACCGCCACCAGGACGATCAGATGGATGCGCAGCACCAGCTTGTAGGTGGGGAACCATTCGGGTCCGATCAGGTATTGGTTGGAGGGCTGGTAGGAGGCGGCCATGGCTTGGGGCGGACCGAACTCGCGCAGGACGGTGGCGGCGTCGTCTTCGGTGGGCGAGGCGCCGAAACGGCTTTCGAGGGCGTCGAGCAGGGTGGAGCGCAACTCGCGCGAAATGTCGGCGCGCCGGCGGCGCGGCAGGTGGCGGGCGACTTCGATGACGTAACGATCGATCAGGGTCACGACGGTTCTCCTTGGGTAATCAGCAGAGGGTCTGCCGCTCGGTCCGCGGCGTCGTTCGCATCGAGCATGGCGTCGACCACCTTCACCAGGTGGGCCCATTGCTTCCGCAACTCGGCCAGCGCGTCGGCGCCCTGGGGGCTGAGGCGGTAATACTTGCGGGGGCGGCCCTCGTCCACGTTCCAGGCGCTCTCCAGCAGGCCCTGTTCGTCGAGGCGGCGCAGCAGGGGGTACAGGGTACCCTGCTCGATGTCGAAGCCGCCGTCGATCAAAGTCTGCTGTAGGGCATAGCCATAAGTCGATGTTTTTACGGCGCTAAGCACAGCCAGTGTGACGATGCCCCGGCGTAGCTCGACGGCCAGGCGCTGGTGGGGAGGGCTGTTTTGGTCGCCGCTCGATATCATGATTATGATGATACGGTGTGTTGCACAGTATTGTCAAATAGAAAATACCGTCAAGGTTCAGTTGGGCTGAAATCCGCGGTCGGCCTTCGCCTCGGGGGGCGACTCTGTGTGGGTCCCGCGGGGTTGAGTGCCCCTTCGGCCCGCTGGTTTACGCCCGCGGCTCTGTTGTGGGCGTCCGTGGGAGCCTTCTGTCGCGGCACGTGCGTAGAGCCCTTCCCGGCTTGTGGATGCGGTCCGGTCGAATTCGAAAGTTGGCTGTTTGCTCCGTACCTGGGATTGCACGTGTCGTGAGCAATGTTTCAAGCTCGGGTAGAGCACTGCGTACGTGAGGATGTGGGTGCAGTCCACCAGAGCACGAGGTTGTGAACGCGATGCCGAATGAACTCCTGAGCCAACCGCTGTTCTTGCTGGTGGTCAGCGTTTTGGTTCTGGCTTCGATTCTCGTGAAGCTCGGCATGCAGCGGCTGCGTTTGCCGCCGGTGGTGGGATACCTGGGGTTGGGGGTGGCGTTGCGAGTGCTCGACGACGCTCACCCGTTCTTGAATTCCTCGTCCCAATGGACGTTGGAGTTTCTGGCCCAACTGGGGGTGGCTTCGCTGCTATTTCACGTCGGGCTGCGCAGCAATGTGAAAGCGCTGCTGGCGCTGCTGCCGCGCGCGATGGGCGTTTGGACCTCGGACGTCGTCGTCTCGGGGGCGGCCGGTTTCTTCGCCGCCCGGTTTCTCGGTTTCGAGCTGCTGCCGGCGCTGTTCGTGGGCACGGCGCTTTCGGCGACCAGTGTCGGCATCTCGATGACGGTTTGGGAAGACGCGGGCGCGACGCAGTCGAGGATCGGCGAGCTGCTGCTCGATGTGGCCGAGCTCGACGACCTCTCGGCCATCGCGCTGTTGCTGCTGGTTCTGGCGGTCACGCCGAGTCTGATGGGCGGCGCGGCCGTTGACTTCGCTTCCGTCTCGGGCGCGATGGGGTCACTGGTGCTGAAGGCGGCGGCGTTTGCGGCGGGGTGTTGGCTGTTTGCCGCATTCGTCGAGAAGCACATTACGGGCTTCTTCCGCCGCTTTCGGCGCGCGCCCGCGCCGTTGCTGGCGCTGGTGGGTTTTGGGTTTGGCATCGCGGCGCTGGCGGGCTGGCTGGGATTTTCGGTCGCGGTGGGCGCGTTGTTCGCCGGGCTGATGTTCAGCCGCGACCCCGAAGCGGTGCGCCTGGACGGCGGGTTCGCGACGATTTACGAGCTGTTCGTACCGTTCTTTTTTATCGATATCGGCTATGGGTTCGACCCGACGGTGCTGGGCTCGGCGGCCAGCCTCGGCGTGGTGCTGTTCGTGGTGGCGGTGGGCGGCAAATTCGTCGGCGCCGGCGCGCCGGTCGCTTACCGCGAAGGACTCAAGGGCGCAACGATTCTGGGAATCAGCATGGCACCTCGCGCGGAAATCGCGCTGCTGACGGTTCGCATGGGGAACCAGCTCGGTCCCAAGGCGATTCCCAACGATCTTTACGGAGCGGTGGTGTTGGCCTGCGCGGCGGCGTCGATTGTTTCGCCACTGGCGCTGCATGCCTTGCTGGCGCGGTGGCCCGAGGCGATCGGGCGGCTTGGGTTGGGGCCGGGGGCTGGCTCGAGCGCTGAGATGCAAGCCGCACCCGGCGAAACCGGGCCGGCGGAACGTTAGAGGCTGGGGTTCGGGGCCGGATGCGCAAAGCTAGGCTCACTGGAGGGGCCTCTCTTCTGAAATCGTAGCTGCCGAATTACACGCCGGCGATTCGGCTAAAGCCTCCAGCCCAACGGCGGATATCCGATCAACAGAGATCGGCGCCACTCCGGTTCTCTGTCGCCTTGATGTTGGTTATCTTACCTGTTCGCGCAATATCAGTGGCCGGGAAGCCCTAATTGGGGGCGCATTGACACGACTGAACTGGTAAATTCGCCGAACTCGGCGTCTGAGATTGGCCTCTGATTGGTCCTGACCCTCGACGGTGAGAAGCGGCAGGCTGCAAGGCGGCGGGCCGAAGCGGGGCGAAGGCAGACCAATAGTTCGTGCCCGCCGTGCCGGCCGCGGCAGCATGGGGCCCTCCGTCGCGACGAATCGCGACGCGGCAAACCTGGAGGTTCACGCCACGGGTGGGGCTTCGATTTCTCTGCGCTGGGTCCCTCGGAGACCAGGCGTTTGCAACTTTTCTTGATATGAAGCATCTTTATATCAAGACAATGTTAGACAACACGCCATCGCGATCTCGCTCCACGGACTCCGGCGGGGTCCACCTCTGGCTGGTGCTTTGGAAAGCGGCGCATGCGGTCGGAGCCGTCGCGCGGCGCAATGTCGAGAGCCTCGGGATTGGCCTGAGCGACTTCGCGGTGCTCGAAGCTTTGCTTCACAAGGGACCGCTGGCGGTGCAGGCGCTGGGCGCAAAGGTATTGCTGACCAGCGGCTCGATGACCGCAGCGGTCGATCGGTTGGAGCGGCGCGGGCTGGTCGAGCGGCGCGGCGACGCCGGCGACCGGCGGGTGCGCGTCGTCCATCTCACCGCGCAAGGCCGGCGAACGATCCAGGGGATGTTCGCCCGCCACGAGCAGGCGATGGAGCGCGCGGTGGGGCCGCTGAGCGCGGCCGAGCGCGCGACTCTTGTTGGCCTGCTGCGCAAGCTGGGCCGCGGCGCCGAAGAGCAGTTGAGCGAGCCGGACGCCAAGGCGGTTGGCCGGGCATTGTCGTCGAAAGAACCGAAAAGGAGACGGAAATGACAAGCAAGAACGTGGTTGGTGTCCATCGCAGCGGGTCCGAGCACTGGGTCGGTGACGGCTTTCCGGTGCGCAACCTATTCCCTTCGAACGGCATCGGCCGCGAGGTGGATCCCTTTCTGATGCTCGACTATGCGGGGCCGTCGGAGTTTGAACCCTCGAATGAGCCGCGCGGCGTGGGCGAGCACCCGCACCGCGGTTTCGAGACCGTCACGATCGCCTACCAGGGCGCGGTCGACCACCGCGACTCGGGCGGCAACGCGGGCACCATCCAGCCGGGCGACGTGCAGTGGATGACGGCGGCGTCGGGCGTGGTCCACGAAGAAAAGCACGAGCGCGAGTTCGCGCGGCAAGGGGGCACCTTCGAGATGGTGCAGCTTTGGGTGAACCTGCCCAAGGCGTACAAGATGTCGCCGCCTCGCTACCAGGCGATCACCAAGGAGCAGATTCCGGTAGTGGAACTGGGCGAGGCCGGGCATGCGCGCGTGATCGCCGGCGAGTTGGCCGGGGTCCGCGGGCCGGCCAAGACCTTCACGCCGGTCAACGTATTCGACGTGCGGCTGAAGGCCGGGCACGAAGCGGCGCTCGATCTGCCGGCGGGCCACAACACGGCCGTCGTGGTGCTGAAGGGCCGCGTTGGGCTGGATGCGGTCCACGAGGTTCAGGAGGCGCAGCTTGGCCTGTTGAGCGCGACAGGTGAGCGGGTTTCGCTGGCGGCCAAGGAGGACTCAGTGCTGCTGGTGCTCAGCGGCGAGCCGATCGGCGAGCCGGTGGCTAGCTACGGGCCGTTTGTGATGAATACGAAAGAGGAGTTGATGCAGGCCGTGCAAGACTACCAGGCCGGCAGGATGGGGCACTTGCAGTAAGGGTTGGGACAGACAGGATTGTGTATCCCACGCGGCCTGCAGGTTAGGTCGCCCTGGTCAGCGCTTCGTGGTTTGAGCTGCCAGGGCGGCCTCTCCCTCGGGCCGTTTCCCGTTGTGCTGCTGCCCGGCGGGCGAAGACGCCCGGTAGTAGCCGATCGCCATCAAGCCGAACAGGACTCTTTCGTTCCGAACCTTGTCGAGGGTCAATCCCGCGCTGCTCAGGAGTTCCCGAATGCGCTGGCCGGAGTTGTCCTTCAACCGCTCGTTGGAATGCAGCATTTTTACCAACGAGCCGTGGTTGTGGGCCTCCTGCTTGGCGAAATCGACCATGTGGAAGGAGCCCGCTGGCCGCAGAACCCGCCGCACTTCCCGCAGCATCCGTTCCCTTTCGTCTGCCTCGAGGTGGTGAAACATGAACGAGGAGAGCACCCGATCGAAGGAAGCGTCGGGATAGGGCAACTGCCCGGAAAAACCTCGGTCGAAGTGAACCGGGAGCGCCGCCTGCGCCGCTTTTCGTTTCGCCCGCGCCAGCGCTTTGGGATCGGGGTCGAGGCCGACGACCTCGGCTTCGGGATGAAGCCGCTTGGCGAGCAGGGCCAGCGTGCCGGTGCCGCTGCCGATTTCGAGAACGCGCTGCCCCGGCCGAATCGCGGCCTGCTCGAGCAGCGCGTTTCTTGTCGGGCCGACCCCCATCAGACGGACCAGCGGATCATACAGCGGCAGCGCCCAGTCGCGCCCCGCGGCGGGTAAATACTCTTGTTGGGAAGGTCTCATCGTTTTTCGCTCTCTTTCTTGACGACTGGGTCTGTGGATCCATGCCCTATACTGAACATGTGATCAATTTCGAACACTTGTTCATTATCTTCCCGGGCCTGGCCAGGTGGCCAGCACATCGCCGGCGTTTTGTCCGGTACGGAACAAAGCAGGGTGGAGTGTCCGGAAAGTAGGGACCTCAAAGTGACCAACAAGACCGACCGGCGCGTGGAACGCACACAACAGCTCCTTCGCGAGGCGCTTTTGTCTCTCGTTGTGGAGAAAGGGTTTGAAACGCTCACGGTGCAGGAGATCATCGACCGGGCCAACGTGGGCCGGGCCACCTTCTATACGCATTTTGACAATAAGGAAGACCTGCTGGTGAGCGGCTTCGACGATCTGCGCGCAACTCTCAAGGACCGGCAGCGCCAGGCGCTAGCGCGCGCAGACAGTGTCGCCGACCGGGTGTTTGCATTCAGCCACGACATGTTCGAGCACGCCAACGATCACCGCAGCGTGTATCGGGTCATGGTTGGCAAGCAGAGCGGGGCGGTGGTGGAGCAGGTGTTGCACAAGATCCTGCTCGACCTGATCCGGGAAGATATCCGGGCGACGGTGCCGCGCGCCCTGGGCCCGATCGCGACCGAGACGCTCGCTCAGTTTCTCGCCGGCGGCCTGTTCGGGGTGTTGATCTGGTGGCTGAGGTCGAAACAACGGTTGCCGGTCGAGGAGGTCAATACGTTGTTTCGAAAGCTCGCGGTTCCGGCGTTGGAGGCGGCGCTACGGGTGTCGTGACCGCAAGCCGCCCGGGAGGGGAAGGGACTTCGAACTTGGGGCATGCACCGGCGGTGAATGCCGCACAGCCGCGCTGGTTCGGTTACGGCCCAACCAGCGAGCCCAGATTGCTCAGCAGGTAGAGCACCGCCGGGCCGGCGGTGACCAAAAACATCGAGGGCATGATCAGGAAGAAGATCGGGAAGATCAGCTTCACGCCGACTTTGTGGGCTTGCTCTTCGGCGTTCTGGCGGCGGCGGATGCGCATGTAGCGGGCTTGGGTGCGCAGCACGCGCGAGATGCTGGTTCCGAAACGGTCGGCCTGGATCAGCAGCGAGGCCAGCTTGCGGGTTTCGGGCTCGCGCGGGCGTTCGCCCAGGTTGCGCAGGGCCTCGGTACGGCTGGTGCCGGCCTGCAGCTCGAGTTGAAACACGCCCAGTTCCTCGGTGAGCACCGGATGCGCCAGGCGCAGGTCGCGGGCCGTGTCGGCGAGCGCCTGCTCGAGCGAGAGGCCGCTTTCGACCTGAATCACCAGCAGATCGAGCAGGTCGGGCAGGCCGCGGTTGAGCTGGCGCTTGCGTTTCTCGATCTTGCGGCGCAGCAGGTTGTCGGGCAGGCGGTAGCCCAGATACGCCGAGCAGAGCACCGCGGGCAGAATGGCCAGCGGGTCGGGATTGATCGCATACAGCACGCCGGCGGCGATGATGGGAACCAGCACCACCGCGGTGGCCTTCAGGCCGAGAAAGGTCGTCACGGCCAGCTCGTGCCGGAAGCCGGCCGCCGCCAGATCGCGCTTGGTCTTGAGGGTTTCGGCCTCGGAGGACTTCAGCATCGAGCCGATGTCCGACATCACGCGCAGCCAGTTGGGCAGGCCCGTCGGCGAGGTGACGTCCTCGAAGGCCCATTCGGCGCTGGCGGATTCGCCGGCCGCTTCGGCCGCCTCTTGCATCCAGAGGTAGTAGCCGGCCGCGGCCACGATCGAGACCATGACGAGGAAGAATCCGATGGAGGCGGCGATCAGCACGGGCGCCCCTCGATGAGCTTGGGCCGAAACGGGTCCGCAGGGCCGGGCGAGGTCGCGCAAGGGGCCCGATCGAACCGGGAAGGCGAGAGCGCACGGTCGTGCTTCAGGGGGGCGCTCTGGCCGGTCATGCCTCGTGCGGTGATGTCTCGTGCGGTCATACCTTGATATCCACGATCCTGCGGATCACGAAATAGGCCAGCAGTTGGCCGGCGATTGCCATCGTGACCAGGGTCTTGCCCAGCGGATGCCGCAGCAGCAGGCCGAAGTAGTTGGGATTCACGTACAGCATCACCAGGGCCACGAAAACCGGCATCAGGCTCAGCACGATGGCGGTCATGCGGCCGTTGGCGGTGAGCGCGCGCACCTGGCCGCGCAGCGAGGCGCGTTCGCGGATGGTTTCGGCGAGCCCTTCGAGCACCTCGTGCAGCGTGCCGCCGGTACGCGACTGGGTGAGCACGGCGGAGATGAAAAACTGCACGTCGACGCTGGGCACGCGCCGCGTCAGGTTGCCGAGCGCGTCGTTCATCGGCAGGCCGAGGTTGTATTCGTCGACGGTCTTGCGCAGCTCGGTGGAGAGCGGCGGCTTGACCTCGTCGGCCATCAGCTCGAGCGACATCGGCAGCGAATGGCCTGCCACCAGCGAGCGGGACAGGAATTCGAGCGCCTCGGGCAACTGCTCTTCGACGGCGGTGAGGCGTTTGGCGCGGCGCCTGCGGATGTAGAGCAGCGGACCAGAAGCGGCCAGCAACGCCAAGGGCCAGGCCGCGTAGGCCGGCACCCAGTCGAAGGTCAGCGCGAGCTTGAGGGTGGCGCCGCCGGCCACCAGCATCATCAGCACGGTGCGGCCCACCGACCAGCTCACCTCGGCCTCGGCCAATTGCTTCTTGAGCAGACCGACCGAGGGCAGCCGCTCGAGCACGAGCGAAAAGCCGCTCAGCGTGCTGAGCACTTCGTTGCGCAGGATGCCGGAGCGTTCGTGGGCGCCCTGGCCGCGCCGGCGCGCCGCGCGCGATGGATCGAGCAGCGCCCAGGCCAGCGCCGCCGACCCGCCTGTAATCAGGAACGTCAGCAGGAAGACCGTCGCGTAACCGATCAGCTTTTCCAAAAAATCAAACCTCGACGGAGAGCTCGAACAACTCGTCGGCGACGTCGAGCCCCGAGCGCCGCAGCTTGTCGAGAAACGACGGCCGTTCTCCGGACGCCTTAAATTTGCCTTCGACGCGGCCGCCCGCGCCCACGCCGAGCTTTTGAAACTCAAAGATCTGGCGCAGCTCGACCTCGCCGTCGCGCATTCCGATGGTCTCGGCGATCTGGGTGATCTTACGCGAGCCGTCGCTGAGCCGCGAGACTTGCACGTAGAGGTCGACGGCGCTGGCGATCTGCTGGCGGATCGAATGCAGCGAGACGTTGGGATTGCCCATGCCGACCATCATCTCCAGGCGGGCCACCGCGTCGCGGCAACTGTTGGCGTGAATCGTCGCCAGCGAGCCGTCGTGGCCGGTGTTCATGGCCTGCAGCATGTCGAGCGCTTCCTCGCCGCGCACCTCGCCCAGGATGATGCGGTTGGGCCGCATGCGCAGGCTGTTGATCACCAGTTGCCGCTGCTTGATGGCGCCCTGCCCTTCGATGTTGGGCGGGCGCGTCTCCATGCGCGCCACGTGTTCCTGGCGCAGTTGCAGCTCGGCGGTGTCTTCGATCGTGACGATGCGCTCGTCGGTGGGGATGTAGCTGGAAAGGATATTGAGCAAGGTCGTCTTGCCGGTGCCGGTGCCCCCCGAGATCACGATATTGAGCCGGGCCTTGACGCAGGCCGAGAGTAGCTCCATGATCTCGGCCGTGACCGCCTTCATCTCGACCAGTGCCTCGACGGTGAGCGGGTCGGTCGAAAAGCGGCGGATCGACAGCAGCGGACCGTCGACGGCGACCGGCTCGATCACGGCGTTGATGCGCGAGCCGTCGGGCAGACGGGCATCGACCATCGGCGAAGACTCGTCGATGCGGCGGCCGGCCTGGCCCACGATTTTCTGGATGATGCGCTGCAGGTGGGCATTGTCCTTGAAGCGCACCAGGCTCTTTTCGAGCTTGCCGTTGCGCTCGACGTACACCAGATGCGGCGTGGTGACCAGGATGTCGGAGATCGTCGGGTCTTGCATCAGCGGCTCGAGCGGCCCCAGCCCGAAGACCTCGTTGAGCACTTCGTCGACGAGGCTTTCGTGGGCCGGCTCGGGAAGGTGCGGAGCGACCTCGTCGACCATGGCGGCGACCGCCACGCGTACTTCGCGGCGCACCCGCGGCGCGTCGATTTCGGCCAGCCGTTCGAGGTTGATGCGCTCGAGCAGCTTGCGGTGAAGCTGGTGCTTCAGCTCCATGTGCTCGGCGACGGAGAGCTCGGCCGGCTTATGGGCGGGCGTGCGCTGCGTGGGGTCCGCGGTGGCCGTGATGGAGTCCATAGTCGGTACGCGTTGCTTAGCGGGGCAGCGCCGCGGAAAGCGGCTTGCCGCGGGCGCCGGCGACCAGGGTCGGCGTCACCAGAATCGCCAGTTCGTCGTTGCGGTCGTGCTCCAGCGGGCGTTGCGGAAACAGGCGCCGCAGGAAGTCCCAGGCGCCGGGACGGTCGATCAGGCCGCGCACCCAGAAGCTTTGGCCGTCGGCCAGCTCGATTTCGCCCGACCACTCGCGGGTCGAGACCAGCGGCGCCGCGCAATCGCCGGCGGCCGCGGCCGGCTCGGCGCCGGGAACGGCCACTTCCGAGGTGACCCGGATGCGCAGGCGCTTGCCGGCGCTCACCGTCGGCACAAAGGTGACGCGCACGCCGACGCGGCCCGTGCAGTCGGATGATTTCGCGCCGTGCTCCCAGTTCAGCGTCGTCGAGCCGTTCGAGTCCGAGGCGCGCTCAAAGTGGGCCTCGGTGGCGGGCATCGCCAGAACGTTGGGGTCGGCGAACACTTCCAGACGCTCGGCCTGCTGGAGCGCGCGGACGCGCTGGGCGACGTTCCATTCGGGCTGGAAGGCCGATAGGATAACCGGCGCGCCGCTGTAGCGCTGGGCCAGTCCGGCGGTCAGCTCCTGGAGCGCTTCATCGCCCAGCCCGGCAAAGGTGATCGCCAACAGCACGCCGTTGGAGTCAGAGTCCGCCGCCGGAGGCGGCTTGGTTTCCGGCAGGCGGGCCTCGGGCAAGCGGGTTTCGGGCCGGCGCGAGTGCAGGTCGGGCATCACGGCGGCGAGGTCGCTGCCCGAATCGGCGGACCGGGCCGGTTGGGGCCTCTGCGCCGGACGGGAGCGCGAAATGCTCCGCGGCGGGTTGATCTCGCGCTCGCGGCTGCTGCTGGTGCGTTTGCCGGTGACGTCCTGCCAGTCGGCGCCCTTACTTTCCTCGGTAGTGTCGTCGAGCGGATTGCGCAGCGCGAAGCGGATCGCCCCGGCCTGGTCGGCCAGGCTGAGGATCTCGGCGTCCTTGGCTGCGACCAGCAAGGTCACGATGGGGCCGACCCCGCGCCGCGCGTTGGCGTCCTCCAGCTTGCCGTTGTCGAGCACCACGACGCCCTGCAATACGGTATGAACGCGCGTGTTGAGGTTGCCGGGGCGCCGCTCCGAGTCGGCCGCCAGCACATCCACCTTGTCGCCGTTTTCGAGCATCTTCGCCACGCCGGCGTATTCGGAGAGATGGATTGACACCGCGCGCATGCCCGGCGGAATCGCCCCGGCGCCGTCGTTCTCGCCCGGCGCCGATACCCCCGTGTCGAAGATCGGCTCGCCCTCCCGCAGGTCGCGATCGACCAGCCGCCCGGTCAGATCTTTAGGCTGTTCGAAGGCGCCGGCGGGCTTATCGCCGCTCCAGGTGATGACCTTGAGGTCGTTGGCGGTGAGATGCGTGCCCCGAGGCAGGTCGCGGGCGGCCGTCACCACGCGCTGTTCGGCGGTCGGATGGCCGTTGCCAGCCAGGCTGCCCGAGATCAACTTGTAGAAGACCACGGTGGAAACGGTGGCCGCCGCCAAGGCTACACCGACGACAATCAGTAGTTTGCGCTTCATGGTTGTTGGTCGGGGGCTTGCCCGGAGCCACATCCTATCGTTCTGTCCGAACTATGGCCGGTGCGGGCGGCGCGAAGAAACGGCGCCGCGAGAAACAGCCGGATCCGGGGGCCCTTTGCGACGGCTACCATATCGGCCAAAGCGCGGCATCCGTCTCACGATCCCGCCGGAGCGTGCCCTGAACTATTCCGCAGACGCAGGGGTTCCCTTGGTTCGAGTTTCGACGAGCGATTGCTCGGCCGGTAATCCGCATTACGCACTAAGCCCTTGGGGAATAACCCCTACCGCGAATAAGGACGGGCGGAGAGCGCCGAGGTCGTCGATGTGATGGGGCTAACAAATGTAGAATCAGGCGGATAAGAGAGGCCTGCGCGGGGCGCTCGGAGACCCCGCTGAGGGGCTTTGGGGCGGCGAAGAGAGGAGCGGTTTCCTAGGTGTCCGGGGCGCTAGGCCTGAACGGGCCTGAATCATGGATCCGAACGGGCCTGGCTGGACTGAACAGGCCTGGCCCCCCAAGAACAGAGCCGCAGGCGTAAAGCCGGCGGGCCGAAGCCCCACGAGAGCCGGGTTCCGGCCGGGGAGAGCCGGGTTGCGGCGAGGTTTCCTCCACGACTCGTTGTTGGCCTGGGCGGGGTTGGCATGGGCAGGCGGAACTCGTGGCGCGGGCCTCCGACCGGCGACGTCGACCTGGAGGTCGACGTCTGTGCTCTCGTCGGGCCGGGCGGGAACACAGACAGGATTGTCTGTGCCACGGTAAGGCGGCGAGGCCGCGGGCGTGCCCGGGGTGGGGTCAGAGCGTGCCAGGGGCGATGCTGACGTCGACCCCAGGTCGCCGCCGCCGGCCGGAGGGCCCGCGCCAGCTCTCGACGCCCGGCCACCTCGGCCGAAGCCCGCCAGCTTGCCGTCTCCAGATCCGTATCATGCTGATTCTAGGGCTGCTTCCTTCGTCGGCGGTAATTTTCTCCAGGGCTCCCCAGTTCCTTGCCAGCCGCGTTTCCCAGACACCCTGCCTCCAGCCCGTGGTCTTGTTTATGAGGACAAGAAGAGAATTTGATTTCCTTTCGTTTGCTGTGCTGGCTTACGCTGAACCTTTGCCTGCCCGCCGGGATGGGATAACTGGCGACCGGACAGGCAGCGACTGGAGGCAAGTTGACACCCACTACAGCCACACTCCTGAACGGGGGTGCGCCCAGCACCACCTCGGTTTCGGCCGGCTCGGCCCGTCTGGCGGCCATCGCGGCGGTCACGAACTACAAGCCGTCGGGCCCGCCGATGAATTTCATCGATACGCCGGCGCAGACCTTGTTCAGCGCCAACGTGTTCAGCAAGGCGGTCATGAAAGACCGGCTGCCCAAGGCCGTCTACAAGTCGGTGCTGAAAACCATCGAGGCGGGGGCGACGCTGGACCCCTCGATCGCCGATGTGGTGGCCTCGGCCATGAAGGATTGGGCGATCGAGAAGGGCGCCACGCACTACGCGCACGTTTTCTATCCTCTGACCGGGATGACTGCCGAGAAGCACGACAGCTTCCTGTCGCCCGACGGCAACGGCGGCGCGATCGCCGAGTTCAGCGGCGGGCAGTTGATTCAGGGCGAGCCCGACGGATCGAGCTTCCCGACCGGCGGCATCCGCCAGACCTTCGAAGCGCGCGGCTACACGATCTGGGACGTTACCAGCCCGGCCTACATCCTGGAGAACCCCAATGGCACGACCTTATGTATCCCGACGGCGTTCGTTTCCTGGACCGGCGAGGCGCTTGACAAAAAGACCCCGGTGCTGCGCTCGACGCAGGCGTTGAACAAGCAGGCGCAGCGCGTGCTGAAGCTGTTCGGCCACACCGACGGGGCGCTGGTTTCGTCGACCGCCGGCCCCGAGCAGGAGTACTTCCTGATCGACCGCAACTTCTTCTTCGCGCGGCCCGATCTGCTCAATGCCGGGCGGACCTTGTTCGGAGCCAAGCCGCCCAAGGGCCAGGAGTTCGACGATCACTATTTCGGAGCCATCCCCGACCGCGTGCTGGCGTTCATGCTCGATCTGGAGCGCGAGCTCTATCAAGCTGGGCATTCCGGTCAAGACGCGCCACAACGAAGTCGCCCCCAGCCAATACGAGATCGCGCCGGTATTCGAGTCCGCCAACCTCGCGACCGACCACCAGCAGATGACGATGATCATGATGCGCAAGGTGGCCGAGAAATACGGCATGGCCTGCCTGATGCACGAGAAGCCGTTCGCCGGCGTCAACGGCTCGGGCAAGCACGTGAACTGGTCGCTGGGCAGCTCCTCGCAGGGCAATCTGCTCGACCCGGGCGACACGCCGCACGAGAACGCGCAGTTTCTGGTGTTCTGCGCGGCGGTGATTCGGGCCGTGCACAAGTACCAGGGCCTGCTGCGCGCGGTGGTGGCTTCGGCGAGCAACGACCACCGCCTGGGCGCGAACGAGGCGCCGCCGGCGATCATCTCGATCTTCCTGGGCGATCAGCTGACCGACGTGTTCGAACAGATCAAAGGCGGCGGGGCCAAGAACTCGCTGCCGAAGGGGACGCTCACCGTGGGCGTCGACGTGCTGCCGCCGCTGCCCAAAGACGCCGGCGACCGCAACCGCACCAGCCCGTTCGCCTTCACCGGCAACCGCTTCGAGTTCCGCGCCGTGGGCGCCTCGCAATCGATCGCCGGCCCGCTGGTGGCGATGAACACGATCGTCGCCGAGTCGCTCGACTATTGCGCGACGCGGCTGGAAGCCGATACCGGCCGGCGACCCCAGCAAGCTCAACGCGGCGCTGCAGAAGCTGCTCACCGAGATCATCAACGAGCACGGCGCGGTGGTGTTCAACGGCAACGGCTACTCGGAGGAGTGGCATGCCGAGGCCGAAAAGCGCGGGCTGCTCAATCTCAAGACCGCGCCGGCGTCGCTGCCGGTGATCGGCTCGCCCGAGGTCAAGGAGCTGTTCGAGAAGTACGGCGTGCTGTCGGAGCGCGAGTTGGAAAGCCGCCTGGAGACCTACCTCGAGCAGTACTGCAAGAACGTCCACGTCGAAGCCAACCTGACGATCGAGATGGCGCGGACGATGATCTTTCCGGCCGCGGTGCGTTACCAGAATCGAACTGGCGTCGACCTGCGCCAACCTCAAGCTGATCGGCTACGAATTCGATACCGATACGCTCGACAGGGTGACCGCGCTGGTGAAGTCGCTGCAAGACAGCGTCGCCGCGCTCGATAAGGTACACGCGCACGAGGGCAACGGCGATCTGCTGACCGAAGCGCATTTCTACTGCGACAACGTGGTGCCGGCGATGGCGGAAGTGCGCAAGTACGCCGATGAACTCGAGGGGATTGTGGCCGACGACCTGTGGCCGCTGCCGACGTATCAGGAGATGCTGTTCATCAAGTAGGGGATGATGGCGCGCCGGTTTCGTTGCGCCCGCTAGGGTGTGCCGGGTTTCGTTACTGAGGGCGCGCCGCGTTTCGTTACGCCCCGGAGGGGCGGGGCCGTATAATAGCCCACCGCTTTAGCTGTGGGTAATCGGCAGACACTAATCCAGCCCTGGAAGGGGCGATCGATGCACCGGCCGCGTCTGGGGCGTGGCACCCCTTCCAGGGCGCATCCGAAGGTGGGTGTGTACCCACCGCTAAAGCGGTGGGCTATCAAGACGGCCGCCCCTTCGGGGCTGCGACGTGCGTTTCCCGGCCCCTGCTGCGTTTGCGCCCGACGTGGCCTGTGCGCCCGCCTTCCACGGCGGCGCCGGCTTCGCCGGTTTGGATCTACGATGGGCCCGCCAACGGCGGGTCTGGCTGGGGCCGTTCCCGCGGTTCGCCAGCGTCCCACCTGCCGCGCTTCCCGCGGCAAGCGCGTCCGCACGTCCGGGCAAATAAAAAAAATTGATCGACCGCATGGGACGGCGATGGGGTCGGAACGCTGTGCTACCATTTGATGTTTAGTTCGGTGGCTTCACGCTTTTCCCCACGACGATCTTACTGATTTTGGAGGAGTAATGAAACGAACCCCTGCGGAAGTGATTGCGTTCGCCCAGGAGAATGACGCCAAGATGCTGGATCTCCGCTTCGCGGATCTTCCGGGCTTGTGGCAGCACGTTACCTACCCGTTCACGGAGCTGGAAGAGAGCCACTTCGAAGACGGCTTCGGCTTCGACGGCTCGAGCATTCGCGGTTGGCAGGCCATCAGCGAGAGCGACATGCTGATCGTGCCCGACCCCAATACCGCGTTCATGGACCCCTTCACCGACGCGCCCACGCTGGTGATGGTCGCCAATATCGTCGACCCGGTGACCAAGCAGCACTACGAGCGCGACCCGCGCTGGATCGCCCGCAAGGCTGAGCAGTACCTGCAATCGACCGGCATCGGCGACACCGCCTTTTTCGGCGCGGAAGCGGAATTTTTCATCTTCGACAATATTCGTTTCGATCAGGCCCCCAATTACGGGTTCTATTTCATCGACGCCGAGGAAGGGCGCTGGAATTCGGGGCGCGCCGAGAACAACCTGGGCTACCGGCCGCGCTACAAGGAAGGCTATTTCCCGGTTCCGCCGACCGATCACCACCAGAACATCCGCACCGAGATGGTGCAGATCATGGAACGCTGCGGGCTCAAGATCGAGTGCCACCACCACGAAGTCGCCACCGGCGGGCAGTGCGAGATCGACCAGCGCTTCGACTCGCTGGTGCTGTCGGCCGACAACATGATGCTCTACAAGTACATCATCCGCAACGTGGCGTTCGCGCACGGCCGCACGGTGACCTTCATGCCCAAGCCGCTGTGGAACGACAACGGCAGCGGCATGCACACGCACCAGAGCATCTGGAAGGGCGGCCTGCCGCTGTTTGCCGGCGACGGCTACGCGGGCCTGAGCGAGACGGCACTGCACTACATCGGCGGCCTGCTCAAGCATGCCCCGGCGATCATCGCGCTGGCGGCGCCGACCACCAACAGCTACAAGCGGCTAGTGCCGGGCTTTGAAGCGCCGGTGAATCTGGCGTACTCGCGACGCAACCGCTCGGCGGCCTGCCGTATTCCGATGTACTCGGCCAACCCCAAGGCCAAGCGCGTCGAGTTCCGGCCGCCGGACCCCTCCTGCAACCCCTACCTGTGCTTCGCGGCGTTGCTGATGGCGGGCCTGGACGGCGTGCAGAACAAAATCGATCCAGGCGAGCCGCTCGATAAGGATCTCTACGATCTGACGCCCGAGGAACTGCGCAACGTGCCGTCGCTGCCGGCGTCGCTCGAAGGCGCCCTCGAGAACCTCGCCAACGATCACGACTTTTTGACCCGCGGCGATGTGTTCACCGAAGAGGTCATCGATACTTACGTCGATTACAAGATGAAAGCGGAAGTGCAGCAGGTGCGGCAGCGGCCGCATCCGTACGAGTTTTCGCTGTACTACGATATTTAGGTTTTTGCGGGGCCGGGGATGCCGCCTGGGTGGCACGGGCAATGGTGCCTGTGTGGGTGGCAACGCGTCCCCGCGGTGGTGTCGCCCTCCGGCGCCGCCAAACAGACAAGCCAAAAAGGGCGGGTCCCACGACCCGCCCTTTTCTGTTTGAGCGGCATGGCCGAGCCGGCAATACGGCGATGAATCGCGAAAACAGAGCCGCACTCGGAAGGTTGCCGGCCGCCGCGCGTCCCCTAATTTCTCTCCCGATCCTCTCGCTTCCAGCCGCCGGTTCGGAATGTGTCCACCAGCCAGGTACCCACGCCCGCCCGGCGCGCCACTCGGAGCCGCAAGCTTTAGCTTGCGCTGAGCACTGGACGACCGGATGCTGCTTGCAGGCCGGCGGTGAGGCTGGGGTGGCACTGGGCAAGCTGAATGATGCCGAGTGGGAGGTGGTCCGCAAGCATCCTTACTGCAGGCAGCGGATTCTCGAAAAGGTTCCCATTTTCGAGAGCTTTGCATCGATGGCCAGCTCTCATCACGAAAAACTCGACGGCTCGGGCTATCACCGCAACCTGCTCGAAGGCGAGCTGCCACTGCCGGTGAGGATCCTGACGATGGCCGATATTTTCGACGCCCTGGTGGCGGACCGGCCTTACCGGCCGGGGTTGCCGATCGAGAAGGTGTTGCAGATCATCGGGGAAGACGTTCCGCACGCCCTCGACCCTGGCTGCTACGAGGCGTTGTGCGCGGCGCTGCAACAGCCGGAGTGGGGCGACTCGGTGAAAGCTTTGCAGCGTTCGGTTTGAGTTTCGGGCGGCTCCCCGCCGTCTCCATTCCAGCGGGGTCTGAACGCAAGCTTACGCTTGCGGGCCTGCGTGGCGAGTTGGGGCTTTGCCGGCCCTAGAGGGCTCCATTGCCGGCCAGGCCCAGGTTTCTGACCACCAGCGCCGAATTCTTGCTTCCGAATCCTATACAGTTGCACAGCGCGTATTCGATGTCCTTGTGGCGGCCGACGTCGGAGACGTAGTCGAGGTCGCACTCGGGGTCGGGAACGTCGACGTTGAGGGTGGGCGGCAGAACGCTGTCGCGCATCGCCAGCAAGTGTCGCGGCCAGGCCCGCCGAGCCCGAGGCGCCCTGCGGGTGGCCGATCATCGACTTCAGCGCCGAGGCGGGCAGGTGGTCGGCGTGCTTGCCGAAGCAGAGCCGCACCGAGCGCGTTTCGACACGGTCGTTCAGCTCGGTCGAGGTGCCGTGCAGATTGACGTAGTCGGCGGCCTCGGGCGGAATGCCGGCTTCTCCCAATGCCAGTTGCATGGCGCGCGCGGGTTCTTCGCCGTCTTCTTCCAGCCGCACGCGGTGATAGGCTTCGCAAGTGGAGCCGTAGCCGATAATTTCGCCGTAGACTTTCGCGCCGCGCGCGCGCGCCCGATCGAGCGGCTCGAGCACGAAGAACCAGGAGCCCTCGCCGAGCACGAATCCGCTGCGGTCTTTCGAAAACGGCCGCGAGGCGCGCTGCGGCTCCGCGTTCCAGTCGCGCGTGAGAATGCGCATCAGTTGGAAGCCGCGAATGATGAGATAGGAGATCGGCGCATCGACGCCGCCGGCGACGGCGGTCTCGAGCTTGCCGTGGCGCACCAGTTCGCTGGCGTAGCCGATGGCGTCGGTCGAAGAGGTGCAGCCGGTGGAGATCAGGTGGCTGCGCCCGCGCGTCCGGAACGCCATCGAGATTTCGCTCGACAGCGAGCCGATGGTCGAAGTCGGGATCGTGTAAACGCTGACTTCCTTGACACGGTCTTCGTAGTAGAGCCGATATTGCTCTTCGGTAAAGACTTGGCTACCGCCGCCCGAGCCGGTGAGCACGCCGATACGGCGCAACTCCTCCCGGGGCATGGCCGAAGTGTCGAGGCCGGCGTCGGCCAGCGCCTCGCCCGCCGCGGCGCGCGCCAAGGTCACCGCGCGCGAAACATGCTGGCGATATTTGGCGTCGATGTAGGCGTCTTCGTCGAAGCCGCGGATTTCGCCTGCGATTCGAACTTGTAAGTCCTTGGGATCAAAGGACTCAATTGACTTCACCCCACTGATGCCCTGGCGGGTTGCTTTCCAAAAGACCTCCCGGCCGATACCGTTGGGCGCAACGGCTCCGATTCCTGTGATAGCTACTCGATGCTCCATGAATCCCGATATCCTAGCGCAGTCGTGCCGCGATGGTACAGCGAAAACAGCATTCGGGTGTGGGTGATTTGTAACAGGAATGTAATATTCTGTTTCGGTCGCAAGTGGAACGCTATACTGGGAACTCGCTCTCCGAACCTAGCCGGGCGGAATCGCCGAGAGAGGAAACCGAGGGCGGGTTCGGAACAGGGAGATGGGGGAAGCGCACCGCTTCCGGCCCTTCTCGCCGCAAGCCACGCCGCCCATTCTGCAAGCCAATGCGCCACGCTTGTTCAAGGCTCCGAGAACAAGATCATTCCTGAATAGTTTTACTCGTTATGAATCTCCTGCCGAAAGACCACGAGTTCTACGACCTGTTTCAAGAGCAAGGCCGCCTCATCGTGGAGGCGGCGAAGCTGTTGCAGGAGGGACTCCACACCGATGATGCGGATTGGGAGCAGCTTGCCCGGCGCATGTATCAACTCGAGAACCGCGGCGACGAAGTGCGCCACCGGATCTTGCAGCGTCTGCACAGGGTGTTCATCACGCCGCTGGACCCCGAGGACATCCATCATCTTTCTTCGCGGCTCGACGATGCGCTGGACGCGATCGACGCGCTGGCGGCGCGGTTCCATATTTTTCGCGCCAAGAACCAGCCCGAGCCGGTGCTGAAGCTGGCGGGGATCCTGATCACCAGCAGCGAGACGTGCGCTCTCGCGCTGTCGGGCATGGCCAAGGGCGAAGACATTGCGGAGCTGCTGATTCGCCTGCACGATCTCGAAGACGAGGCCGACAAGGTCTACCACAACGCTTTGCTGGATCTGTTTGGAGACGACCACGAAGCGATCGAGCTGATGAAGCTCAAAGAGATTTACGAAATGCTCGAGGAAGCCGCCGATGCGTTTGAATCCATCTCTCATATTCTCGAGGAGATCGGGCTGAAGAACGCCTGACCGGCCCTGTGCGGCGGCTGCGATGCTGCCCGGGTGGTTACCACGCAAAAGCAATGGACACGTTCGCACTCGTCGCCCTGATCGTCGTTGTGGCGCTCGTTTTTGACTTCCTCAACGGTTTCAACGACGCTGCCAATTCCATCGCCACCATCGTGGCAACCCACGTTCTGACGCCCGGCCTGGCGGTGGCCTGGGCGGCCTTCTTCAATTTCGTTTCGGCATTCGCGTTCGGCACCGCGGTCGCAAAGACGATCGGCAGCGGCATGGTGCACTCCGATTTCGTCACCCAATACGTGGTGCTGACGGGCCTGGGGGGGGCGATTTTCTGGACCTGGCTGACCTCTTACCTGGGGCTGCCGATCAGCGCCTCGCACGCGCTGGTGGGCGGCTACGGCGGCGCGGCGATGGCCAAGGCGGTCGTCGAGCACGGCTGGTCGGAGATTCTGAGCCCGCTGGTGACGCGCGGCTGGGTGCTCACCAGCCTGTTCATCTTCGTGGCACCGCTGATGGGGATGGCGGCCGGCTCGCTGCTGATGATCGCGGTGAACTGGATTTTCCGGAGTCGTACGCCGGCCAAGCTGGACCGCTATTTTCGGGTGTTGCAGTTGTTTTCCTCAGGCGTGTTCAGCTTCGCGCACGGCACCAACGACGCCCAGAAAACGATGGGCATCATCACGGCGGCGCTGTTCGCGGGCGGCTATCTGGAAAGCTTCCACGTGCCGTTTTGGGTGATCATCTCGGCGCACACGGCCATCGCGATGGGCACTTTGCTCGGCGGCTGGAAAGTCGTGCGCACCATGGGCAACCGGCTCACCAAGCTCAAGCCGGTGGGCGGTTTCTGCGCCGAGACCGGCGGCGCGATCACGGTGTTGTTCGCGGCCGGGTTTGGCATCCCCGCCAGCACAACGCACACCATTGCCGGCGCGATCGCCGGCGTGGGGGCGGTGCGCCGCATTCGCGCCGTTCGCTGGGGCAAGGCGACCGAGATCGTCTGGGCCTGGGTGCTGACGCTGCCGACCACGATCGTGGTGGGCGCGCTGTGCTATTTGCTGGTGCGCGGGCTGGGGATCGGCACTTAGAACCGGCTGCGGTGCCCGGGTGGGTGGCAAGTCCGGTTGCAGGATCGGCCGCTGGATTTGCTTTGCCGGTTTGTTGCGCTGTCCCTCCGTTGGCTTGTGCTCTTGTCTCCCGATAGTCTTTTCGCCGCTTCCGCCGCCCTTGAACTTACGTTGGATCACTGGTGCCGGCGGGCTGAGTGTCCAGGCGGTCCAAGGCGCCGCCTACCTCGATCGGCAACCAGGCCACGCAGCCAGAAAACAGAGCCGCAGGCGTAAGGCGGCGGGCTCGAGGCGGCAGCAAGGTAGGGGGAGCGGCACGGGGTGGCCCGGCGTGCCGGACCGCCATCTTTTTCCGGCCTGGCAGCCATGCCGGTTCTCCGCGGCCTCGGCGGCTGACTGGCCGCCGGCAGCGAGCAGCGGCCCGGGGGCGCCTGCTTTGCCCAAGTTTCTCTGCTGCCTCGGCCCGCCAGCTAACGCCTGCGGCTCTGTTTGCCGGGTTCGTTGCTTGTTTGGGTGGGCGTGTTGGTTTATGAGACTTGGCCGTGGGTTTCTAGCTGGCTGGTTGCGGGTTCTCCGCTCGATCCGCTAGCTCAGTGAGCGTGGCGGCCAACTGGCGGGCGGCTTCGGCTTGCAGGGCCATCGTTAGCACGAACTCTCCTTGCAGGTTGCCGGTTTCCTTGACCACCAGCTTTACTTCCACCAGCGAACCGAACAGCGGCGTGTCCGAGGCGTTTCCGCTGAGGGAATCGAGCTCGAGAACCCGCCCGCCGTGCAGGTCGGGAATCGCCGCGCGCAGCTCGCGGGGGAACACCATCCAGTTCTTGCGAAACAGGCCGCGGGACGGCGGCACTTTGTTGGCGATTAGTTGGGTGCTCATGCGTCTAGTCTAAGCCCGGTTGTCCCCGAGGAGCATTTTTTGCCCGCGAACCCGAAAGGGACCCGACTTCTGAGCGCTTTACTTCGATTTAACATGGCGCGATCAGGCGGCCCAGGCCCCTGAACGCCCGTGTCATTCCGTCGAGATTTACGAACAAATCGGGGCCTCACGAGCGCTGCCCGCGCTTCCGGTTTGCCGTGATGCCAGCGCTCGAACGGGAATCGGCAACATCGTTAGGTCGACCGTGCGCCGCTTGCCTTGCGCCGCTTACGGCTGCGCTCTATGCTCAGAGCATGAAGGACGCGGCACGGCGTTCGGTGGCTCCGGTGGCGGTCTTGGCCGCGCTGGCGGCGATCCTCGTGGTGCTGGCGGTGCTGCAATACCGCTGGATCGGGCAGGTCAGTGAGGCCGACCGCGAGCGCATCCAAACCAGCCTCGAAAATTCGGTGCGGCAGTTCCGCCAGGAGTTCAACCGCGAGCTGCTCAACCTGTGTCTGGCGTCGGAACCGCGTCCGGGGCGGGGCGAGGATGAGGATGGCAGCCGGCTCGCCGAGCGGCTGGAAAATTGGCTGCAGGTGTCCCCCTATCCCGGAATCGTTTCGCAGGTTTATCTGTGGGAGACCGCGCAGGACAAGCAGCCTGCGCGCACGCTGCGGTTGGACCACGCCACGCACCGTTTCGAGCCCGCGCCGCTGCCGGCGGGGCTGGGCGGCCTGCAAACGCAGATCGAAGGCCGCCAGATGCCGCGGCGGCGCGGGCGGTTCGGCGAAGCGCGCATGTTTGTGTGGACCGTGGCCGACGGCGGGCCGGTCATTGTTCATCCGATGTTCGTGTTTGCGCGCCGTGACGACGACGGGCGGCCTGCGGCGGACCTGAGCGGCTATCTGATGATCGAGCTGGACCGCGCCACGTTGGGCGACACGGTGTTGCCGGAGCTGGCGCGGCGTTACTTCTCGGGGCCGGATGGGCTCGACTATCAGGTGGCGGTGCTCGACGGCGACCCGGCAGATGAGCCGGTGTATCGCTCGGCCGAGGAACTGAGCGCGGCTTCGTTTCAGGCGGCCGATGTACGCACGAATCTGTTGTGGGATCCGCGCGACTATTTTTCGGCGGCCGAGGCCGAGGAGGGCGACGGGCCTCCGGGCCGGGTGCAGCCGCCGCCACAGCGCGGTCTGTTTGGCGAGCGAGGCCGCCCCTTCGGGAAAGGCCAGCCGCCGCCGGGCGGGATGCGGGGCCCGCGTTCGCCGGTGTTGCTGCTGGCGCTCGACAATTCGGGTTGGACGCTGGTCGTCAAGCACCGCGAAGGGTCGCTCGACTCGGCCGTGGCCGGCTTGCGGCGCCGCAACCTGGCGGCCAGTTTTGGCGTGCTGGTGTTGCTGGCGGCGAGCGTCGGCATGATTTTCGTTTCCGCGCACCGCGCGCGGCGGCTGGCCGATTTGCAGATGGAATTCGTGGCCGGGGTCTCGCACGAGCTGCGCACGCCGCTGGCGGTGATTCGCTCCGCGGCCGAAAATCTGGCCGATGGCGTCGTCGAGTCGGGCCCGCAGTTGCGCGAGTACGGCAAGTTGATCGCGAGCGAGGGACGACGGCTAACGACGATGATCGAGCAGACGCTGCTGTTCGCCGGCGCGCAGACCGGCGCCAAGGCTTACGAGCTGGGCAGCGTTTCGGTCGAGTCGGTGGTGGCGCGCACGTTGCACGAGCTGAAGCCGGCGGTCGAGGAGGCCGGCTTTGCGGTCGAGGCGAGCATCGCGCCCGAGCTGCCGACGGTGCGCTCGAACGAAGAGGCGCTGAACCACGTGCTGGCGAACCTGGTGCAGAACGCGCTCAAGTATGGGGGCGAGGCGAAGTGGCTGGCCGTGCGCGCGGCGGCGAGCCACAGCAACGGGAAGCGCGAGATCGAGCTGCGCGTGGAAGACCGCGGGCAGGGAATCGATCCCGAGGATTTGCCGCACATTTTCGAGCCGTTCTATCGCGGCAAACTGGCGCTGAGCAACCAGATTCAGGGCAGCGGGCTGGGTTTGAACCTGGCGCAGCAGATTAGCCGCGCCGTCGGAGCGCGCCTCACCGTCGATAGCCACCCCGGCCGTGGCAGTACCTTTGCGGTGCACCTGCCGGTTGCGAGTGAGGGATCGGGAGCCGACGGATCGGGGCCGCTTGGGCCGCGTTCCGTTGCGTAGCAAGCAGCGCGTGTAAGCTGGAAAGAGGGGAACCGGCGGGCTCGGGGATTTAGGCTGTTCGGGTCGCCTACTGGAGCGCGTCGCACCCTGTCTGGGCCCGGCTCGGCTTGCCATCCAACCACGTACCGTTTTTTTCAACCCATCATGGAGCAACGAATCTTACTCGTCGAAGACGAAGCGGGCCTGCGCCTGACTCTGCAAGACCGCCTGCGCAGCGAAGGCTACGCGGTGGAGACCGCCGCCGACGGCGTGCAGGGGCTCGAGAAAGCGCTCGACGGCCAGTTTTCGCTCGTCATTCTGGATCTGATGCTGCCTAAAAAGAGCGGCTACGACGTTTGCGACGAGCTGCGCCAGGCGGGCATCACGACGCCGGTGCTGATGCTGACCGCGCGCGGCCAGACGATGGACAAAGTGCTCGGGCTCAAGATCGGCGCCGACGACTATCTCACCAAGCCGTTCGAGATGGTCGAGCTGCTGGCGCGCATCGAGGCGCTGCTGCGGCGCTCGGCGGGCTCGGTGCGCGCCTCGTCGAGCTACACGTTCGGACCGGTGAAAATCGATTTTCGCAGCACCGAAGTGCACCGCGACGGCCAGATGCTGGCGCTCTCCGCCAAGGAGTTCCAACTGCTGCAGTATTTCATCGAGCACCGCGGCGAGACGCTGTCGCGCGAAAAGCTGCTGCACGAGGTGTGGGACTATCAATCGACGCCCTCGACGCGCACGGTCGACGTCCATGTCGCCTGGCTGCGCCAGAAGATCGAAGACGATGTCCGCCGCCCGCAGTGGATCCTGACGGTGCACGGCATGGGCTACAAATTCGCGGGGTAGGGAACACAACGGCGCACCAAGATGCCGCTATGCCGTGTGGTAGAGACAGGCGCTCTCGCCTGTTCCGCTTCGGTAAGTGGCTTTGGCGTGTGCGGCGCGTTGGCGAGCCACCCCGCGGCCAAGGACCGGCGCGGGCGCCGGTCCTCACCGCGACAGGCGGCCAAGCCCGTTGCGCCGCCGCTTAGGGCAGTTGCACGAGTGTGTTGTCGAGTTCGGTGTTCTCGTTGTCGTTGAACTGGAACCCGGCGGTTTTGAAGAACAGCGTGTTGCCTCGGAAGACGTTGTTGGTGGCGGCGTTGGTTTGGACGCCCAGATTGAAGCCGCTGGCGAGGTTGCCCTCGACCAGGTCGCCGCTGGGGCCCACCGGATCGTCGGGGGCGGGGTTGTAGCAAATGCCGATCAGGCCGTTCTGGCCGGCGGTGATCGTGTTGTGGAACAGGTGATTGCCCCAGCTCCCGCTGCCGCGCACGAAAATACCGAGACCGATTTCATTGAGCAGGTTGTCTTCCACCACCACGTTGCGGGAGTGGATCAACATCACGCCTACCTCGGGGGGCGGCGACGACACGGCAAAGTCGGTGCCACGGATCTCCAGACCGCGGATCGCGACGTTCTTGCAGTGCTCGACATAGACGCCGAAGGCGTTGGCCGATAGCATGCCGTTGGTGATGCTGACGCCGCTCACGCCGCTAAGCTTGATGCCGATGCCCTGGTTGCCGCCCGGTCCGATGATCTGATGGCCGCCCAGGTCGAGCGTGACGCCGTCGGATGTGATCTCCACGCCCGGCCGCGCCGAGCTGGAATGCACATCGCTGCGCAGAACGTATTTGCCGGGCGCGCTGATCACTCCCGTGGCCGGCACGAGACGTTCGCCGGGGCCTTGCGCCCAGGCCGGCAGGCTTCCCAGTGCGAGCGCGGCGACCAGGGCGAGCTGAGACTTGGCTCTCCTCGAAACAAACATTCCATTTCCTCCTCGAGTCTTGAATGAAGGGACTAACTGCAGGACAGGTCCAGCGATTTCGATCACTCGAAATTCGCCGAAAACCCTGAAACGAGCAGATTCGGTGGCGGGGCCGCGCACGCAAAGTGCGCGACGGCGCTCTAGCTACCGTTGGTGTTCTTCTCTAGGGAAAGGGATTAGGTTATGGATTGTTTACAGATGTAACGCTGCGGAAAGAACCAAATGTCGTGTTGAAGGGTTCATGAAGGTGGTGGGTGGGAATGGCTTTGGGTGTCGCTTCAGCCCCAGACACGGCGCTTTTCCAGCTTTCGCAACAAGCCCCGGAACACACGCTGCGTGCCGGTTCCGAAGGGCTGGTCGGTGGTGAGGTAGGTCCAGGTGGCGCCGCGCTGCGCCGGGTCGACGCCCTGCAGTTCGGGGTCGGCCATGCGGCGGGCCACTTCGTCTTCGATGCGGGCCTGCAATTGTTCGAACATCTCGTGCACGCCGGTGAGGTATTCGTGCAGCGGGTCGCGTCCGCCGAAGGCAACCCAGTGGACGCCCTCACGAAGCTCGGCCATGGCGGCGAGATGTTCCGCCCACAGATCGTCGATGGTCGAGAGCCGCACGAGGCGTTCGGTTTCCGACGCCGACGGCGCCCGGCCGGTGAGAATGTCCTGCCGTAATTCTTGAATTACTTCGCGCTGGCCTTCGGTAATGCCTTCGTATTTTTGCAGGAATTGCCGGATATCGAGGGTTTTACCTTCGATCAGGCGCTGAATGCTGTCGGGCGTATGCTTCTTTTCAGGGTCGTTGATGCTGTGCTTGACCAATAGGTCGTCTTCGCGCGAGATGAAGAAGCGCGAGCAGCCCGGGTCGCCCTGGCGTCCGGCGCGGCCGCGAAGCTGGTTGTCGATGCGGCGGCTCTCGTGTTTGTTGGTGCCGATGACGTAGAGCCCGCCGAGCGCGGCGACGCCTTCGCCGAGCTTGATGTCGGTGCCGCGGCCCGCCATGTTCGTCGAAATCGTGACGGCGTCGCGCTCGCCGGCGCGCGTGATGATGGCGGCTTCCTGCTCGTCGTTGCGGGCGTTGAGCACCTGGTGCGGGAATGCCGGCGAGCTTTTCGCTGAGCCGCTCGGATTCCTCGACACTCGAGGTGCCCACCAGCACCGGTTGGCCGCTGGCGTGAGCGCGGCGGATTTCCTCGATCACCGTTTGCTCTTTTTCTTCCTTGGTCGCGAAGATCACGTCGGGATGATCGACGCGAATCACGGGCCGATGGGTGGGAATGACCTCCACCTCGACCTCGTACATACTCTTGAGCTCGTCGGCTTGGGTCTCGGCGGTGCCGGTCATGCCGCAGATCGTCGGATAGAGCGCGATGAGGTGCTGCAGCGTGATCGAGCCCAGAATCCTGCCTTGTTTCTTGAGCGCGACGTGTTCCTTGGCCTCGACCGCCGTGTGCAGGCCGGCGGGCCAGCGGCGGTCGCGCGCAACGCGGCCCTTGAATTCGTCGACCGATTCGATGACGCCGTCTTTGACGAGATAGTCGACGTCGCGGCGCAGCAGGGCGTGCGCGTGCAGCGCGTTCTGGACGGCCGTGTGCAGCGGCAGGTTTGCATCGTCGAACAAGTTGCCGCAGGCGAGCGCCTGTTCGACCGCCGCGATGCCCTCGTCGGTCAACCCGACATTGTGGCCGAGCTCGTCGAGCGTGTAGTGATCGACGGAGCGGAAGTTGCGGACCACGGCGTCGACGCGATAGGCGAGCGTGTCTTCGCCAACCTTACCGCCGGCGATCACCAGCGGAATGCGCGCTTCGTCGATCAGGATCGAGTCGGCTTCGTCGATCACGGCGGCGGCGAAAGGCCGATGCACCTGTTCTTCGGGGTGGAGCGCCAGTTGATCGCGCAGGAAGTCGAAGCCGACCTCGTTGGCGGTCGCGTAGGTGATGTCGCAACGATAGGCCTGCTGGCGGTGCGCGGTCGTCATGCCCTGCCGCACGCAGCCCACCGACAGGCCCAGGAATTCATAGATCGGGCCCATCCATTGCGCGTCGCGCTGCGCCAGGTAGTCGTTGACGGTCATGACGTGGACGCCGCCGCCTTCTTTGGCGAACCAGACGATGGCGGGGACCGCGGCGAGCGTCTTGCCTTCGCCGGTCTGCATCTCGGCGATTTTGCCGTCGGCGATCGCCAGCGCGCCCTGGATCTGCACGTCGAACATGTCGAGCCCGACAACGCGCGACGCCACTGCGGCGGTAACGGCGACGACGTCGGCCAGTTCGGTGGCTTCGCGGCCGGCGGCCTTCAAGGCGTCGTCGCTGAGTTGGGCGAGCTCGGCGCGGCGGCGGTTCACGTAGGGGACGCCGCCTTTTTGCGATGCCGAGCCGACATGGAAGAAATCCAACAGACGGCGCATTAGATCTCCCTCGGGTACGGCGCGATGCCCGCCGGAGGAGGACAGTCACCATGTTTCGCCGCCTGCGAATTCCGCAAACCCCTGAAAGATCGAAGGGCGAAACGCGGTGACTGTCCCCATCGGGCGCACACGCGGATAGGATCCCGGATTTCAGCGGCCGCGGCCCGCTGGGCCTCGGCGGCCGAGGGCTCAGGGAAGCGGCTGGCTAGGCTTGGGCGGGTTCTCTCCCGCCGTTGGGCCAGGCCGGCGCGCGGGCTTCCGCCCGCGCCTCTGTCGCTCGCTTCGTTGCTTTTGGCGCCCTTGGTGGTATCCGTTGAGGCCACGAAATGGTGGAAGCGTTTCGATTCGCGCAAGGTTGTTTTGCCGTCCTTGCGAACGGCCAGCAGGGCCGCGGTGTTGGCCTGTCTTTCGATCAGCCGCAGGCCCCGCTCGACGCCCAGCAGGCTGACGGCGGTGGCGAGGCTGTCGGCGTGGACCCCGCGCGGCGCGACGACGGTGACGCCGATGCGGCTGGTGATGCCTTGCCGCGTAGCGGGGTCGACGATGTGCGAGTAGCGCTTGCCGCCGGAATCGAGATGCTGCTCGATGTCGCCCGAGGTGGAAACGGCCGCGTTGCTCAACTCCAGAACCGACGGAAGCGCCGTGCCGGGCTCGGGCAGCGGGTCGGCGCCGATCCTCCAGCCGCGCTTGCCCGGCGGCGGGTCGCCGCAAACGATGTCGCCGCTGAGGGCCACCAGTGCGCGGCGGATGCCGAGGCCTCGCAGGGTTTCGAGTGCGGCGTCGGCGGCGTAGCCCTTGGCGATGCCGCCCAGGTCGAGCTGCATGCCGGCTGCGCCGAGCGTGACCGTACTTTGCGCCCGGTCGAGGCGGAGCTTGTGATACCCGCAGCGCGCGGAAGCCTCTTGTAGCGCGGCCGCGTCGGGCGGCCGGCCGTCTTTGCGGGCCTGGCGCCAGAGGCGGATCACCGGGCCGAGGGTGACGTCGAATTCGCCCGCCGTTTTTTCGGCCAGCTCTTGCGCGGCGGCCAGTACGCCGAACAGGTCCGAGCTGACCGTGACGGGCCGGCCCCCCGGGGCGGCGCAGAGCCGGTTGAGCTCGCTGTCGGGCTTGTAGTCGGAAAGCGCCTCGTCGAGCTGCGTGATGCGGGCGAAGGCGGCTGCGAAAGCTTCGCGCGCCTGTTGCGTGTCGTGGGCGAACAGCTTGATGTGGACGAGCGTGCCCATGTGCGGCTCGACCGCTTCGTAGGATTGTTGTGCGGGTTGTTCGCCGGATTGTTTGGGGGATTGCGCGTTGCCGGGAATTGCGAACAGCAGCAGGGCACAGGCCGCGGCGAGCCGGCGGCAACGCCTGAGGAGAGCATTGCGTGGTGGGATTCGCGTGGGCATGGGATTGCGGAACGCCGATAGCACGTCAGCCCGAAGGTTCAAACCGCCAGGCTGACCCAGCGAAAATGCGAGCCGCGCGCGTGAGCCAGCGGTGGCCTCGGAGCGTTCCAGCGCCGGGTCGTAGGAAGGCGTCCCTTCCAAGGTTAACCAATCCTTCGAGGCGGGGCAGCGGTGTTTCGCCCTTCCAGGGCTGAATCGGTTTGGTGCCTTTCCCACAGCTGAAGCCGTGGGGTATTCGATGGTTGCGCCCCTACGGGGCTTGAGGACCCTGGCCGGCGGCGGGGGCGTGTCTCATTCCGACGGCCTTGTTGTGTCGGAGTGGCCTCGATGCGGCGCGGGCGCTTTCCCTCCGCGCGACTCCTAGAGATCGTCCTGCTCGACTCCGTTGTACCAGTAGTTGTACATTTCCTCGGCGGTCGGGGTCTTGGCCGGCCGGACCAGCCGGAAGCCGAGCCACTGCGCGTCGGTGTGATACCAGATGCTTTTGGGAATCTGCGGGTCCTGCTGCTTCCAGGAGGGGTCGGAGGGCACGCGGGCGGCGCAGCGCAGCGTGGCGGCGTCGTCGCGCCAGGAGCCGCCTCGCACCGCCTGCGGATACGGCTCGGTCGCCTTCACCCAGGGGTTGTCGGCTTTGCCCGCTTTGTAGGGCGCGTACTGGTCGAGCGTCCATTCCATGACGTTGCCGGCGATGTCGTACAGGCCCCAGGGGTTGGGCTTCTTGGTGGCGACCTTCTGGTATTTACCCTTGCTGTTGGCCGAATACCAGGCGTAGTCGCCAAGCTGCGAAGCATCGCTGCCGAAGAAATAGGGCGTCGTCGTTCCGGCACGGCAGGCGTATTCCCACTCGGCCTCGGTCGGCAGGCGATAGAACTCGCCGGTCTTGGCGCTGAGCCACTGCGCGTATTGGTTGGCGGCATGCTGCGTCATGCTGATCGCCGGGAAGCCGTTGATGCCCATGCCGAAGCTCATCTCGACGTAGGGATGGGTGGGCCGGCTCAACGCGTCGACGACCGCGTCGGGATGCGTGGTTTCGTGGGCCTGCTGGGCGAACATGAACAGGCGGTACTCGTCCCAGGTCACCTCGTGCGCCTGCATCCAGAACGCATCGATGTGAACCGGGTGCGCCGGCTGCTCGTCGGGCTTGTGGGCGGGGTCGGAATCCGCCGAGCCCATGACGAAATCGCCGGCGGGAACCGGAACCATGTCGTAGTCGACGGTGGTGTTGGGGATCGTCACGCTGTAGGGCTTGGCCGCGGCAGCCTTTTCCCGGTCGTGGGCCTGGATGCGCTCGTAGATATGCTGCACCAGTTCGTGAGGATCGGCGTTGCTGAGCGGCTCGCTTTCGAGCGGCTCCTTCAAGGTCACGCCCGCGGGCCACACGGCGCCTTGCTCGATCCAGCTTTTGAGAGCGCGGAGTTCGGTATCGGAGAGGCGCGGGCCGCCGGGCGGCATGGCGCCCGGGCGGTCCGACGGTAAAGCAGACAAGGTGTAGAGAGGGCTCGAAGCAGGTTTACCGGCGACGAGGGTTTTCGAGCGGAGCAGGGCCTGGCGCGAGGTGACGTCCACGTCGCCCGCCGCGCGCGCGGCCCGATGGCACTCCATGCAGTGTTGCTCGAGAACCGGAGCGACGTCCTTCTCGAAGGTCACCCCCCCGCCGCTCTGGCCGCGTGCTTGAAAAGAAAAGAGAATCACCGCGGCCAGCGCGCCGCAAAATCGCAACTGCTTCATGGGAACCTACACAAATTTCCTGACACCGGGCTTGGCCAGCGGCGGCGGATCGAAGCTGCCGTTCCAGTCGACCGGGTCGGGCACCAGCTTCTCCTGCGAGTTGAGCGCCATGTCCCAGGTGATTTCCTGGCCGGTGTAGGCGGCCATGCGACCCATCATCGCCAGCAGCGTGCTGGTCGCCAGGCGCTTGCCGTTGTTGATCGGCTCGCCCTTGCGGATCGCGGCGAACAACAGATCATGCTCGCGCTGGTACATGTTGTACTGCTGGCCGGTGAAGGTCCACTCGTTCTTACCCTCGATGCGCGGCACGGGGCCCTTTCCGATGGTGCAGGTACCCTCGGAACCCAGGATATAGTCGGCGTTCTCGTTGTGGCAGCCTTCGCTCTGGCGGTTGGCGAGAAAGGCGCGGGCGCCGTTGGGGTAGATATAGTTGGCCTCGAAGTGGTCGTAGATGTTGCCACCCTCGGCCGGAATCGCGCGGCCGCCGACGGCGACGCAGCTCAGCGGCGGCTCGTCGTGCATCGCCCAGGCGATCTTATCGGCGCTGTGCACGGCCTGCTCGACCAGACTGTCTCCACAGCTCCACACGAAGTTGTACCAGTTGGCGAGCTGCCACTGGATGTCGCTCATCCCGGAAGGACGCGTGTTGGCCGGCGGCATCGGCTTGACGGGGTTGGTGTAGTAGGTGGCGTAGTAGGCGACCAGCTTGCCGATAGCGCCGCTGTGCAGCTGATCGAACGTCTCCTGAATCATGTTGTTGTAGCGCCAGCAGAAGCCCGCGACCAGGTTCAGGTTTTTCTGTCCCGCCAGCTCGGCGGTGGCCAGCGCCGAGCGAATGCCCGGAGCGTCGGTGGCGACCGGCTTCTCGCAGAACACATGCTTGTTGGCGTTGATGCACGCCGCCAGGTGCTGCGGCCGGAAACCCGGAGGTGTGGCTAACAGCACCACGTCGACGCCGCTATCGATGACCTTCTGGAACGCATCGAGGCCCAGAAACTGCTTCGAAGGCTCGACCATCACGCGGTCGCCGATGGTTTTGCCTTTCTTGAGGTTACCGAGGCACTTGTCGATTTGCGATTGAGCGATGTCGGCGACGGCGATGAGTTCGGTCTTGTCGTCGGCGTGCAACGCCTGGCTGGCAGCACCGCTGCCGCGGCCGCCGCAGCCGACCAGGCCGAACTTGATGGCGTTGGTGACGGTTTGGGCGGAGATAATGGCTGGGAAAGCCGAAACGACACTCGTCCCCACGAGGCCCGTGGCGGTTTTAAGGAAGTCGCGTCGATCGGAACTGGCTGGTTTGTCTTTGTTGGTGCTGTTCTGCATGATTCCTTCTGCGGATGGGTTTTGGCTGCGCCGGAGGTCGGAGAGTGCTGAATCCGCCGCGTCACAAAGTAGTATAACGGTTGTGCTTCCGCGAGGTGGCCGGGCGGGGCCAGAGAGGAAGCCGGGGTCTTCCGCGGGAGCAACGAGGCCCGGCGGCGCAACCAAGCCCCGGCTAGCGCGATCGCTCGACGTGGGCGGCGCGCCCCGGGGGGCGGACCAACCGATGCAGATTGTCTTGCTGTGTATCGCCGTTGCCCGGCCTTGGACGACGAACGGGATTTATTCGAGGGTGGGTGATGGTGGGTGCGCGCGCTTCGCGGCGGCGGTGAGCGGCTGAACCGTCTCCAGGGCCGATTCGACAGCACGGGGCGGGGTATTCGAGGCTGTCGGGATACTCACGTTCTGATCGCGACACCAACGATGGGTCGCTGGATCGAGACAGCAGGGCGGCAAACTGCTGGGTTGACCCTCAGTATCCTGTAGAGTGTTCCGCATACGGCTTCTTGCCGGGGCGGCAAGCCTTGGTCATCGATCCGCCGAACACAGCGCACAGGGTGAGATAACGCTTTCATGGACAGACGACTACGCGACGAAGTTCGCTTTATTACCACGCGGCTGGGTCAAATCGTCCGCGAACAGGCCGGCTCGAAAATATACGCGCATATTGAACAGCTACGCAAGCTGTCAAAAGCAGTGCGCCATCGACATGACCCCCAAAAGATTGCCGAGCTGCAGAGAATTGTCGCGAGCTTGTCGGCGAAGGAAGCGGAACAAGTCGGCCACGCGTTCAGCCTATTCTTTCAACTGGTCAATCTCTGCGAAGAAAGAGCCCGCATTCGAAAGCTTCGCCAAAACGCGGAGCCCAAGCAAAGCCTGGGGCGGGTGCTCCATGAGCTGAACGAGCGCGGTGTGACCGCCGAGAAACTTCAATCGGTCTTCGACTCCCTGGAGGTTGAACCGGTATTGACGGCACACCCGACCGAAGCGAAGCGGGAAAGCATTTTGTATCACCTGTGGCGCCTGCGCGAATGGCCCGAGGATCCCGATGAGATTCTGGAAACCCTCTGGCAGTCGGAAGAAGTCCGCCACCGTCGCCTCGAACCGCTCGACGAGGTTAACAACGCGCTATCGTTCTTCGTCCGGACCATCTTTGACGCCGTCGGTGATTTCTACGAAATGATCGAGCGGGAACTGGCGAATCGATTTCCCGCAGTACGTTCGCGGCGGCCATTTTTGACGTTCGGCAGTTGGATCGGCGGCGATCGCGACGGTAACCCCTATGTCACCTGCGATGTGAGCCGCAAGGCAATGGAGCGGCAACAGCGCCATGTGCTCGCACTCTACCGTTCCCAAATCGAGCAATTGTTTGCGGAGCTGAGCCAGGCCGGAAGGGTGGCTGATTGGAATGTCGACGAGCCGGAGCGAATCCCGCTTCAGGCGGAGACTATGCGGCCGGAAGGATCTGTTTCCGCCACGGCCGAGAGGCCCTCGAAGGGAAATCGGGGTTCCACGATCGATCATGAATCGCGTGATTCGCTACGGCATCGCCCTGAGCCAAACGAGATCTTCCGCCTGCAACTGCTCGAGATCTTGCGCAAGTTGCCGGACGGATACTCGGGCTCGGAAGAGTTTGTTGCCGATCTCGAACGCATTCGGGAGGGGCTGGCCCAACAGAAGGCCCAGCGCGCCGCTGCCGGGAGGATTACCCGGCTGATTCGGCAGGCACAAGTCTTCGGATTTCACCTGGCGGAGCTGGATTTCCGTGACGACAGCGGCAAATTGCACAACGAAGAGCACGAGATTCGCGAGCAGTTGCTCACGCAGCGCGAGCTGCAAACACGGTATGGCGCGCGGGCCTCGAACCGCTACATCCTCAGCATGACCCACAGCGCCGCCGACATCCGGAAGCTGGTCGCCCTGGCGCGCGACGCCGGGCTGGAGACGGTCCATATCGTCCCGCTGTTCGAGACCATCGACGACTTGAAGAATTGTGCCGCACTGGTGCGCGAGGTTTGGAACGACCGTTCTTACCGCTCTCATCTCAGCCAATGCGGCAATGTACAAGAGGTCATGCTGGGATATTCCGACTCCAACAAAAACGGAGGCTACCTGGCCGCCAATTGGGGGCTCTACCGGGCGGAACGTCAGCTCGCCGCGCTTTCTGATGAATATGGCATCGCGCTGCGCTTCTTTCACGGCAAAGGAGGCTCCATCGATCGAGGCGGGGGGCAAAGTCACGAGACGCTTCGTGCTCAACCGATGGCGGTGCACGGCGGCCGAATTCGCATCACCGAGCAGGGCGAGGTGATCTCGTTGAAGTATTCGAGCCGCGCGATTGCCGCGCGGAATCTCGAGCAGCTCACTTCCGCTGTGATCGCCGCCCAATGCCTTCCCTCGTCCGATCAAAGATTCGGTGCGAAGCTGCCCGCCTGGGAGGCGACCTTGGATCGATTGGCCGGCGACTCTTGCGAGTTCTATCGCCGCTTGGTGGACCAAACACCGGGCTTTCTCGACTACTTCCGCCAGGCTACGCCGATCGACCTTGTCGAGCATCTGAAGATCGGTTCCCGTCCCACGCACCGCAAGAAGACTAAGACCCTGGACGATCTACGAGCTATCCCATGGGTGTTTGCCTGGACTCAGTCAAGACATTTGATCTCGGCCTGGTATGGGATCGGGCATGCATTGGAACGGTATATCGAAGACGTGCCACACGGATTGGAGCAACTGCAGGAGATGCACGGCAGTTGGCCGTTTTTCACCCTCTTGCTCGAAAACGCCGAAATCTCGCTGGCCAAGGCGGACATGGATATCGCAGGCCGCTACGCGCAGCTCGTGGAGCCGCGCGAGGTCGGTGATCGCATCTTCGATCAGATCGACCAGGAATACCGGCGCGCCGTCAAGATGGTCCTGGCGGTTTCGCGCAGGAGAAAACTCCTGGAGCGAAGGCCCGTGCTCGCGGAATCGATCCAACTGCGGAACCCGTATGTGGATCCACTGAATTATTTGCAGATCCACTTTCTGCGGGAATGGCGCAATCGATCTCCAGACTCCGGATCGGAGGAAGCGCTCGAACGCCTGCTGGCGCTAACGGCACATGGTATTGCGTTCGGGATGAAAAGCACGGGGTAGTTGAGGGCCGGGGACGGCCCAATATCGAAGCAGGGTTCTTCGAAATCACCAGCACCTTTGCGGCGAGGCCGGTTTCAAGCCACAATCTCCGGCGCAAGCGTAAGCCGCGCGGGGAAGCAGCGGCCGACCGGGTCCGGATACTCCAGCCGAGACTCCATCGAGACGGTCTTTCGTCCAATGCATCAAGCCGCCGGCGAGCAGGATGTCGGTCTGGCGCAGGGATAGCCGGTGGTGCGCTGGAACCGTGTCCCCCAGATCCGCATCCTGCCGTTCTAGGTTCTGTCCGCGGCATTCCCCGATGTCCCTCTATGGGGAGGTGAAACACACGGTGCCTTCGTGGTGTCTAATAGCGCAGATATAGGCGCAACCTTATGATTACCCACCAGACGAATCAAGCATTGGATCTCTACCACACGGCCCAAGAAGGCTTGGAGCGCGCCAAGGCCGGGGTGGTGCTCACAAAACGCCTGGCGGGTGTCGCCGGCGGGGCGTTTCTCGTGGCAAGGGGGCTGCGGAGCAAGAGCCTCCGCGGTGCGGCCATGGCGCTGGTCGGCACAGACCTCGTTTATCAAAACGTCCGCGGCGAAGGCCATCTCTACGACGCCGTTCTCGGCTGGTTCGACGGAAGTCCTCGCGGACTGCCTTACGGGCGCGGAGTGAAGGTGAAGGAATCCATCGTAGTCCGCAAGCCGGCGAACGAGCTGTATCGGATCTGGCGCGACTTCGAAACGCTGCCTGTTTTCATGCCCCATCTCGAATCGGTGGAAGCCATCGACGACAAGCGCTCGCACTGGATATTGAAGGCCCCGGCGGATTCGGCCATTGAATGGGATGCCGAGGTGATCGCCGATCGCAAAGGCGAATTGATCGGATGGCGCTCGGCGAACGGCGGCGTTGTCGCTCATGCGGGCTCGGTACGATTTGAGGAACTGGCCGATGGGTTGAGCACCCGCGTTGTTGTCGCGCTCCAATACAATCCGGTGGGGGGCGAGGGTGGCGTGGCGGCGGCGCGGCTGCTGGGCTCGGACCCCAAGAGGCGCATCCGCGAAGACCTGCGGCGCTTTCGGGAGTTCTCGGAGTCCGTGGACTTGCAGGTGTTGGACAAGCTTCTCCACCGGCCCCGGTTTTCCTAGGGAGCCAGGCGAGCCACGACAAGCGTTCCGCGAAGATTACCCTGTTTTATTCGAACCACCGGCCCGAGGACGCTGCCTTCCTCCCGGAACTGCACGACATCGCTCAATCGGCGAAACAGTGCCGCATCGTCAATACAATGACCGTGATGAAAGAGTCCGAGCAGGATTGGGAAGGGGAGAGAGGGCATGTCGACTCAGAATTGCTGAAGCGGCATCTCGATGATCTGAATGAACCCCTCTACTATGTCGCGGGCCCGCCGGATATGGTCGACGCCATGAGCGAGATGCTGGCCGACACCGGGATCGGGGACGAACACATCAAAGCGGAACAATTTTCAGGATATTGAGCAGTCAACACATCACGAATACAAGGCGACAGCCGCGATCTCGGCCCCGGTCAAACCCCGGCAGCAGTTTTGCAAGGGACTGGCGAAGTCAGGTAGATTGAGATCGGAGGAATGGCCGAGCGGTTTAAGGCGGCGGTCTTGAAAACCGTTGGGGTCGAAAGGCTCCCGGGGGTTCGAATCCCTCTTCCTCCGCCACGGCGTTTGTTCTCAATTAGATACAAGCTTTACTGGCCACAGCAAAGAGGAGCTGACGAGGAAGCTCTACTGTCGGTAGCTGCGGGAGGAGGCAGCGGGTACGTCACCGGCGGCGCTGCTCAAGCACCGCGAACCGGCAACACCGCCTGGTTCAGGGGCAACCTTCCCACTTCGTCTGGTGGCAGCACAATACGCACAAGCCACATCCACACTCTACCGCTGGCCAGCAAGCCGAGCGCTGGAGAGAATTTCGAACCGGCTGGCCCTTCAGTGTTAGACCCAGCGTTCAACGATCGAACAGGATCTTCACTTTCGCTCACCCGCGGCCCAATCTTGCCAAATCAGTGAAGCGAGCAGGCGATCGGCCTAGCGCCAGACTCGGTGGACCAAGTCTTTGCCGATGCCCATCAGCGGCCCGCGCTCGAGGGCGGCACGACGCCCTTCAGGCGCAGATACACCGCCATATAACCGTACTCCTCGTTGGAGTGAACGACGACGCCGTTGAGGATCCCCAGCTTGGGGCGCGAACCCCGCCGGCCGGCGATCATCTCTGCCGCGGTGGCGTCGGTCAGTCCGCCGAATGCCTCGTCGCAGATGCCGAACGATTCCTTGAGCGCCGCCACCAGATCCGCTTTGGCGGTCTTGTTGCCGGCGTCGACCGACTTGGGCTCGCCCAGCACGGCCGAGCAGTTGCGCGCCTGGGAATCGGCCACATGCCCGACCAGTTGCCCGAATGTGCGGATCTCGGGCACCGGCTGAAAGCCGTAATTTTCCTCGGGCATGGCCTCGGCCATCTTCACGAGGTTGTTCTTGATCCCCTCATAGGCCCGCTGCGTGTCGCTGCTGAGCGGGTTATCCTGGGCCTGCAAAACCAGGGCGCCGGCAAACGCGGCCGCCACCATCCACGCCAAACATCGCATCGATTGACCTCCCATCCACCAAGGGCTATGACCAGGGGGCCACAGTCCGTAGGGCAAGCCTCCGGCCTGCCCTAAACCGAACCAAACCCAAAGCCCGGGGGCGAACGGGCTGCAACAAAAGGCCCTGAGGCCCGCAGTGAACCCGCCGGCCCAGGGGGAACCCTACATGCCGCAAGCCCGGCCCCTGCCGAACCCGCCGACCATTGTAGATCAGTCCAGGGCCTGCGCTGTTGTAACTTCCCGGAGACTGGGGGGGACCTGGACCCAGGGGCAGCGAGGACCAGGGCAGCGAGGCAGGAGTCGCAACAACAGAGCCGCAGGCGTGAGCCGGCGGGCCGAAGCGGCACCGGAGTCGGGGGAGCGGAGGGTCTACCGGCAGTGGGGGAAAGACGCGTTTCGCCGCTGTCCCGGGGCTTCGCCCCCTGCATTCTGCCGCCTCGGCCCGTCGGCTCACGCCTGCGGCTCTGTTTTCGCGGTTCGGGGCGGGGAGGCGAGGGCTGGGTTCGGTGGCGGATTGCTGCTTTGCCGCCTGCAGCGCGCTTTCGTGGATTGGCCCGCTGGCTGGGGCAGGCCAGAGGTCTGCCCCGCTGGGCCCATTTGCTGTGTCGCTTGAGGCTTGGCCTATAAATAATTCATAAACAATCGATTGCCCTCGTGGTTTACCGGCTGGTGGTGGCGGGGAATACCCACCCCTCCCCCTCGGCGCGATAGGCCGTCTTTAGGGCATTTCACTCACACAGTTAAGGTGCTGGGATGATTTTCGGTTCGGCGGGCTCGGTACTACCATTTCCTTGATGGTGATAGTACCGCCTGCGCCCTCCCCCCCGACCGGCGCGGCTTACGGGGGTGAAATGATCCGAATCTGTGCCTGCGAATCCCAGCCGATCGTGGTGGAAGGGTTGCGCAAGAGCCTTCAAGAGGCCGACGACCTGGATTTCATTGGCTATGCGACCAACACTAAGGCTGTGTTGGAGATGATCCGGGCCGAAACGCCCAAGGTCTGTCTCATCGACAAGGCTTTTGGAACCAAGGCCGTATTTCAGCTCATCTCCGACATGAAGGTCCAGTCGCCCGAGACCGAGCCGGTGTTGTGGGCTTCGGAGATCTCCGAGGTCGAGTCGTTCCGGGCCTTGCAGGTCGGCGCGCGCGGCATCCTCAAAAAGACCCTTCCGATTCAAGTCATCCTGGACTGCCTGCGCACCGTGGCCAAGGGCAATATCTGGATCGAAAGCTCGATTTCGAACCAGTTTGTGGGCTTCATCAACCGTCGTACGACGCCGCGACTGACCCCACGCGAGGAAGAGATCCTCACCCTGGTCATGCGGGGCATGAAAAACAAGCAAATTGCCGATTCCCTCTGTATCACCACCGGGACGGTGAAGGTGCACCTGATGCACATCTTCGAAAAGACCGGGGTCAAGGACCGCTTCGAGCTGGCCATGTATGGCCGCAAGCTGCGCGGTGTCGGCGACGAGCTGGAAGAAGACGGGATTCCGGCCGCTGCGCTGGTCGATGAACTCTAGGCCGGGCGGACCCGGAATTTCTCGGCGGGCCCCAACCCGAGGCCCCTTTGCGGCGGTCGACAGGTTCAAGACCCGGTGGGACTTCGAGGCTCGTTGCGACCTCAAGGGATCATGCGCCGGACTGTAATTCTCGGCCTGCTGGCGATCTTGGTCGCCTACCTGGCGCTGGTCTGGCAGCGCTCTTCGCCGGCCTGGTTCGGCTACTACCACGACGATTCTCTCTACTGGACGGCTGCGAAATCGTTGAGCCAGGGCGAGGGCTACCGCATGGCGAGCGTGCCGGGCGAGCCCGCCCAGACCAAGTATCCGGTCCTGTTCCCCTGGCTGCTGTCGTGGGTCTGGCATTTCGAGCCTAGTTTCCCGGCCAATCTGGGGCCGGCTTTGGGTCTGGTGGCGCTGGCGGGGGCGGCCTTTCTGGTGGGTTCGTTTGCCTTGTTGCGGCAATTGGGCCTGGGCGATGGGACGGCGTTGGCGCTGACGGCGGTTTGCGCGCTGCATCCGGTGGTGGTGCATCTCAGCGGCCTGCTGCTGAGCGATGTCCCTTTCATGGCGTTGACGGTATGGAGCCTGGTGCTGGCCGGGCTGGCCCTGCAACGTGACGGGACCCGCCAGGGTGCAAGGTTTTGGGCGGCGGCTCTGGCGCTGGCTGTGCTGGCCTGCCTGCTGCGCACGATCGGCGTGACTTTGCTGGGCGGCATCGCGCTGAGCGTGCTGTGGCGCCGCCGCTATCGCCCGGCGGCGGCTTGCGTGGCGCTGGCGGCGCTGCTGGTTGTGGGTGCGCTGTGGCCCACCGCGGCAACCACCGGCGAAGTCTGGGCGGCGGATTCAGTTCCTACTGGACCTTCCACAGTGACAGCCGGTTACGCGCAAACCATGCAGTTTTACAGTAGCTATCTGGCCTTCTGGAAACTGTCGGTGCCCGATACGGCGACGTTTTGGGCTCTGGTGACGTTTAACTTCCGGGAAATGCTCAAACAGCCTGCAATTGCTGTGTTTAATCTGCCGGCATCGGGATTTGCCGGATTTGGGTGGCAACTGGCCGCGGTAGCGCTTTCGTTCGCCATCGTCAAGGGCATGGTAGGGCTGGCGCGCCAGTCGCGCCACTCCGCCTTTGCGGTTCTGGGGTTCTACGCGGCGGTCGTTTTGGTCTGGAACTACACGCTGATGGACCGCTTTTTCGCCTGGGCGCTGCCGCTGCTGCTGGCCGGCGCCTGGTTCGAGATTAGCCGCCTGGCGCGCACCACCCGCGAGCTGTTCCGCCCGGGCGCGGCCGGCGGCGAGCGCGCCGTGGCCGCCGTCATGATGGCGCTCTTCGCCGCCGCCGGCCTCTATGGCGGCTACCGCTACTTGTGGGTGACGCCGCGCGCGCTGGCCGCGAGCCTGGCCGAGCGTCGGGCGCTGGGCGCCGAAAAGCTTCAGGCCTATGACTGGATTCGCGGCCACGCGGCCCCGTCCGATCGTTTCATCGCCAGCGAAGACGCCAGCCTGTATCTCTATACCGGCCGTCAGGCGCTGCGCCCGATGGCGTTTTCGACCGCCGCGTTCTACCTGCAGAGCCGCCCGATCCTGCGGCAGGACCTCGCGCGGCTGGCCGACACGCCGCGCCAGATCGGCGCCCGCTACTGGCTGGCCGCCGCCGACGATTATCACCTCGAATCGGCCGAGGAGTTTATTCAGAAGCGCTCCGGCGAACTGCTCGCCGCCACGCCGGAGGTGTTTCGGAGCCCGGCCGGCGGGGTGCGCATCTACGACCTCGGCCCCGATGCGGCGGCTTTGGCCACGGGCTCACTGGAGGCCCGAAGGCTGGAAGACGGCGCCGCGGCCGCGAATCGTTCCTCGAACCCGGGCGCCGCGGGCGACCCAGCCGCGGGCGACCCGGGGAGGCGGAACTAAGGTGGGCTCGCGCGACGCCGTGCAGCCGCGGGTGAATCTGGCGGCGGGGGCCCGGCCGGCCGGCTGGGTGGACCGCTTCCTGATGCCGTCGGTCGCCGACTGCGCCTTCGTGGCGGTGCTGTTCTGGCTGTTTTTCTTTGGTCAGGGCGCCACGGCGCTGCTGGGCGACGGCGATACGGGCTGGCATATCCGCACCGGCGAATGGATTCTGGCGCAGGGGCGCTTCCCGCACCACGACCTGTTCTCGTTCACCATGCAGGGCCGCGCCTGGTTTGCCTGGGAGTGGCTCTCGGACGTCTTGTTCGCGCTGGTGCACCGCGCCTGGGGACTGCCCGGGCTGGTGCTGCTGGCCGGGGTGGTGATCGCCGCCACCGCGGCGCTGCTGCTGCGCTACATGGTCTGGCGCGGCGCGAACCTTTTGGTGGCGATCGTGGCGATGCTGGCGGTCTGCTCGGCCTCGATGGTCCACTGGCTGGCGCGGCCGCACATGTTCACCTGGGGCTTTCTGCTGGCGACGGTGTGGCTGCTCGACGCCGACCGCCGCCGCCCGGGCCGCGCCGTCTGGCTGCTGGTGCCGCTGGTGGCGGTCTGGGTGAATACCCATGGCGGCTTTGCGGCGCTGCTGGTGACGGTGGCGATCTATGCCGCAGGCACCGGCCTCGAAGAGCTTTGGGCGGCCTGGGACCGCCGCGCCGAGCTGGCGGCGGCCGCGGCCCACAGCGACGCGGCCGCTGCTGGGTCCGCTGCTGGGTCCAACGTTGGGGCCAAGGCGAAGCTGTGGCCCGTTGCGCGGCTGTGGTTGTGGCAGCTTTCGGGCGCCGGCCGCTACCTGCTGCTGCTGGCCGCCTGCGGCGCGGCGACCTTGCTCAATCCCTACGGCTGGCAGCTTCATCACCACATCGGCGGCTACCTGCAGTCGGACTTCATTCTCAACAACATCCAGGAATTTCAGGCGCCCAACTTCCGCGGCGAGAGCATGCGGGTGTTCGAGATCGTGCTGCTGGGGGGCGTGCTGCTGGCGGCGCGGCTGCTGGCGCGGCGCGAGATCACCGCGGCGCTGCTGATTCTGGCCTGGGCGCACGCCTCGCTCGTGTCGGTGCGCCACGTGCCGCTGTTCATGATCGTGGCGGCGCCGCTGCTGGCCCGCGAGTTGACGCTCATCATCGAGCAGGGCGCCCGCGAAGGCAACGGCCTGCTCAAGATTCTGCACGAGATCGCCGAGGACTATGGGGGGCGCAGCCGCGCGCCGTCGGAGTCGGGCCCGCTGGTGTTCAACCTGGCGGGGCTGGCGGCCGTAGCGACGATTGCGGTGATGCTCAGCGTCCACGGCAACGAGGCCAAGTGGAAAGCCGAGTTCCCCGGCGTGCGTTTTCCCAAGATGGCCGCCGATGCGCTGGGCCCGCGGCTGCTGGGGCAGCGCGTATTGAGCACGGATCAGTGGGGCGATTATCTGATCTACCGGTTTTATCCGGCGATGCCGGTGTTCATCGACGGCCGCAGCGATTTCTACGATCCCCAGGTGCGCGACGACTATCTGGTGTTGATGAACGGCAAGTGGGACTGGCGCCGCGCGCTGGACAAATACGGCTTCCAGGCGGCGTTGCTGCCGGCCTCCTGGGCTCTGGCGTCGACCTTAAAGCTCGACCCCGGCTGGCGGCTGGTATACGACGACGGCGAGGCACTCTATTTCGAGCGGGCCGGGGCCGTGCCGGCCGCCGCCGGGCCGGTGGCAGAGCCGTTGGAGGCCGCCAATGCGACGCGGGCCGCAAAAAACTGAAACGACAAGACAAAGCGGCATACGAAATTCTGTTCTAAGGGCGGCGCTATGAAACCTTGGGTCAATCGTCCTAGGCATGCCTAAGTAACGATACGGTTAAAACCGCAGGGTTCTGTGAATTTTCATTGTTCGGGGGAAATTCATAATATTGCAAAGAAAGAAGTTAATCGAGTCATCGCGGGAAGTCGGGAAGTGGAGAAAGCCTTGGAAATCTCCACATGGGGCGGTCGAAATTGGCTACCGCGGGCAACACGACGCGGCGTCGCATGCGGTTCGCGCGCGACGGATCCAACCCAGTGCTGGGAAGGCTGGCGGTCAGGGCCGCAACAGCCACCGGAGCCCAGAGGTTTCCCCTTCTCTGCGACGCCGCGAGGCGAGGACGGGCCGGCGCGCCGCGCGCGGCTCAGCGCCCGGCGCCAAACGGCTGCAAAGGGGCCGGCGGGCGGCGGCGGCACGGCGACGGCAGTTGGGACGGGGCGTCTGGAAGACGACAGCGCGGCCGGCGGCGGCAGGCGGATCGAACGGAGAGCGGTTGACCCGATGAACGAGTTGATCTGGTTGGTGGGACTCAGCCTGGTGATTGGCCTGGCGGCCAGCATCGAAGACCTGTGGCACCGCAAGGTATCGAACGTGATCGCGCTGGCGGCCTTCGTATCGGGCATCGCGGCGCAGTCGTGGTTTGGCGGGCTGCACGGATTCTGGGACGCGCTGCTGGGAAGCGTAATCGGATTTGCGGTTTTTCTGATTTTTTTCCTGATGGGCGGCATGGGCGGCGGCGATATCAAGTTGATGGCCGGGTTCGGAGCGATTCTGGGCTCGAAACTGATCGTGGTGGCGGCGATGATGACCGCGATCGTGGGCGGGCTGATGGCTCTGATCTACCTGATCGTCAAGAAGCTACGCCGCGTGGCGGCTGCCGAGCCGGGTGCGGCGGCGCCGCTGCGCAAAGAGGCGATCCCTTACGCGCCGGCGATCACGCTGGGCGTTTTGTTGTCGTTTCTGAGCGACCCCAGTTTTGCGTTTCTGAGCAACAAGAGTTTTTGAGTCTTTGAGCGAGTTCTGAGCGAGGAAGGTTATGGACAAGCGTCTGCTGACAGTCGTGATGGTGGCGGTGCTGGTGGCACTGGTGATCACGGCGGTGTTCTACCAAATCACGGTCGGCCGCCGGTCGACCACGACCGATGTGGCGACCAAGGAACTGGTGGTGGCGACCAAGGAGCTGCCGATGGGCGCCAAGATCACGCCCGAGGATGTGCGGTTGATCGATTTCCCCGCCTCCAACTACCCCAAGAACGGTTTTGACAGCATCGACAACGTGCTGGAGCGCTCGGTGGTGCAGCCGATCCTGCCCGACGAGCCGATCGTGACCGGCCGCGTCACCGAACCGGGCGCCGGCGTCGGGCTGGCGCCGAAGATTCCCGACGGCATGCGCGCGGTGGCGGTGGCGGTCAACCAGGTCAGCGGCGTGTCGGGCTTCATTCTGCCGGGCTCGAAAGTGGACGTGCTGTTGACGGGCACGCCGGTCAGCGAAAACGGCCAGGCGACGACGACGGTGCTCGAAAACCTGGAAGTGATCTCGACCGCACACAAGGTCGAGCCCGACGCCAACGGCCGGCCCGACAACGTGCCGGTGGTCAACCTGCTGGTGACGCCCGAGCAGGCCGAGTTGCTCACGCTGGCCTCGGCCGAGGGGCGCATCCAGTTGATTCTGCGCAATCCCAACGACAAGGCCGAGACCGCGGCCCACCGCGACATCGCGCGCTCCAACGATTTGTTCGCCAAAGGCGATGTCAAGAAGCCGCACGCGGCCGCCGCCGGCGCGCCGCCGCGTCCGCGTCCGGTAGTGACGGCACCGCCGCCGCCGCCGCCGGTCGAGATCGAGATGATCCGCGGCAACCAGCGGTCGGTCGAGACGATTGAACCCAACAGCCGGTAAGAGCTGAGGAACCCAGAAACACGAGCGATCCGAGGAATCGAAGCGGTCTCTAGAGAACGACCCATGCGTGCGACTAAGAGAAACAAGGTGCTTGCTATGCCACTGTGCCCCCCCCACTCGATCCGCAAGGAGCTGCCGCCGCCCCCCGACGCCAGCCGTCTCGACCCGGCTGAGCGCAGCGACGGCCCCCGCCGCCGGGCGGCGCGTTGGCCAGCGCTAGCGGCCGCGCTGCTGGCCGCTTGTCTGCTGGGGGCGCCGGCGACGCCGGCGGCCGAGCCGCGCCAACAGGCGCCGGCCGGCGATGAAATTCCCCTGATGGTGGGCCGCTCGGTGGTGCTCGACCATCCCGACGAGATCGCCCGGGTGGCGATCACCGACGACGGCATCGCCGACGCGGTGGCGATCTCGACGCGCGAGGTGCTGATCAACGCCAAGGCGCCTGGCTCGACGACGCTGGTGATCTGGTCGCGCTCGGGCGACCGCAATTTCTTCACCATCAACGTCAACGTCGACGTCGGCCAGTTGCAGGACCATATCCGGGCGACCTTCCCGGGCGAGTCGATCCGCGTGCTGGGCTCCAAGGGCCTGGTGACCTTGACCGGCACGGCCTCGAGCCCGAGCGTGGCCGAGCGGGTCACCGCCATGGCAGCCAGCCTGGGCGGCACCGTGATCGACAACTTGGAGCTGCCGGTACCGCCGGCCGAGCGGCAGATCATTTTGCGGGTACGCTTCGCCGAGGTGCAGCGTTCGGCGCTGAACGATTTCGGCGTCAACCTGCTGTCGACCGGCGCGCTCAATACGCCCGGCGTGATCGGCACGCAGCAGTTCGGCGGCCCCTCGATCAGCTCGGCGCAGGGCTCGATCGGGCAGCCGACGACCGGCTTTCCGACCTCGATCTCGCTGGGCGACGTGTTGAACGTGTTCGCCTTCCGCCCCGATCTGAACCTGGGCGTGATGCTGCGTTACCTGGAAGCCAAGAACCTGCTCGAGATCCTGGCCGAGCCCAACGTCGTCACCACCTCGGGCAAGGAAGCCCAACTGCTGGTGGGCGGCGAATTTCCGGTGCCGGTGGTGCAGGGCGGCGCCTCGTCGGGCGCGGTGACGATCCAGTTCCGCCAATTCGGCATCAAGATCGACTTCAAGCCGCAGATGACGCCGCGCGGCTCGATTCAGATGGCCATCACGCCCGAGGTCAGCGCGCTCGATTTCGCCAACGCGGTGAGCTTTTCGGGCTTCCTGATTCCGGCCTTGTCGACGCGGAGGGTGCAGACCGACGTCGAGCTGATGCCGGGGCAAAGTTTCGTCATCGCCGGGCTGATCGATCAGCGCGTGCAGGAGACGGTCAACAAGATTCCGGGGCTGGCGAGTATCCCGCTGGTGGGCAAGATCTTCACCAGCCACAACAAGACCAAGAACAACACCGAGCTGTTGGTGCTGGTGACGCCGGAATTTCCGCAGGTGGTCGAGCCCGGCGAGCCGCTGCCCGACGTGAAGCGTCCGGTGGCGCCGATGCCGCTGCTCAAGGACACCCCGGCGGCGCCGGTCAAGCCGTAACAGGTCGGAGCGCGGCTTGGGAGCCGCGCCGGAGAAGGCATCCAGTATGGAACCACAGGGAATCCAGAATCGGGCTGAGCTCGTCGCTCTGCTGATCTGCCCCAACCGCGGGCTGGCGCAGCAGTTTTCGGCCACCATCCCGGAGACCAAGGCGTTCAATCTGATCGCCGACATCAAGCGTTACCCGACCGCGCAGCAGCTCGACCAGCGGCTGCGGCAGTTGCGGCCCGACGTGGTTCTGCTCGATTTGAGCGCCGACACCGAAACCGCGCTATCGCTGATCGCCGCGGTGGCCGCTTTCCGGCCGACGATCCACGTCATCGGGCTCGACGAGCGCAACGACGCCAACGTGATCATCCGCTCGCTGCGGGCCGGCGCCACCGAATTTCTCTGCGCGCCGTTCGACATCGAGTCGCAGACGACGGTGATTACCCGCGTACTGCGGCTCAGGGAGACCGAGGACAAGACCACGCCCGAGCGCGGCAAGGTGCTGGCCTTCGTCGGCGCCAAGGCCGGCATGGGCACCACCACGATCGCCATCAACACGGCTTTCGCGCTGTCGCAGGAAGGCAAGCGCAAGGTGCTGCTGGCCGATCTCGACCTGATCGGCGGCACGGTCTCGTTCGCGCTGCGGCTGAACCACAGCTATAGCGTGCTCGACGCGCTGCGGCATTCCGAAAAGCTCGACACCACCTTGTGGACGGCGCTGGTGACGCGCCGCGAAGGCGTCGATGTGCTGCTGGCGCCCGACCGTCCCGAGCTGTTGAACCTCGAGGGCCACCGCGTCCACGAAGTGATCGAATACATGCGCAGCTTCTACCAGGCGGTGGTGATCGATCTGCCCTCGGTCTACGACCGCGTTTCGCAGGCCACGCTGGGCGAGGCCGACCGCATCTATATCTGCTGCAACCCCGAGCTGCCCTCGCTGCACATGACCCGCAAGGCGATTTCGACGATGGAGCAGATGGGCTTCACGCGCGACCAGTTTTCGTTGCTGGTCAACCGCATGAGCCGCAAGCAGGAGCTCGGCGCGCAGGACATGGAAAAAGTCTTCAACTTCCCGATTTCGAAGTTGTTCCCCGAAGACTACGGCGCGGCGCACCGCGCGCTGACCGCCGGCAAGCCGATCGCGGCCAGTTGCGAGCTGGGCCGCATGCTTGAGCAGTTCGGCGGCTCGATCTTCGGCTCGGGCAAGGACGCCAAAAAACGCGGAATGGCGGCGCTCAATCTCAAGGCGCTGCTTTCGGAAGGATGAGCTGACAGGCCGCTGCTGCGAGGAACAAACCACCCATGCCTTTGACACCAGAAGTACGAACGCCCGGGGACCTGACCTGGGAAGAGCGCCTGCGGCGCGGCACCAACCGCACGCGGCTGACGCTCAACCCCGAGTACCAGGAACTCAAGTTCAAGCTGCACCGCAAGCTGCTCGACAAGATCAACCTCGAGGCGCTGGCGACGATCGAGAACCAGAAGGTGCGCGTCGAGGTCCGCAACGCCCTGATGGCGTTGATGGACGAGGAATCGACGCTGCTCAGCTCGCTCGAGCGACAGCAGATCTGCGACGAGGTACTCGACGAAGTTTTCGGCCTGGGGCCGCTCGAGCCGCTGCTGCAGGACCCGACCATCTCGGACATCCTGGTCAACACCCATAAGCAGGTCTACGTCGAGCGCAAGGGCCAGCTCGAGCTGACCAACGTCACCTTCAAGGACAACAACCACCTGCTGCGGATCATCGACAAGATCGTCTCGCAGGTCGGCCGCCGCGTCGACGAGTCCTCGCCGATGGTCGACGCGCGCCTGGCCGACGGCTCGCGCGTCAACGCCATCATTCCGCCGCTGGCGGTCGACGGGCCGCTGCTGTCGATTCGCCGTTTCGGCACCGAGAAGCTGATGCCCGAGGACCTGGTCGCGAAAAAGGCGATGACCCAGGGCATGATGGACCTGCTCAAGGGCGCGGTGGCGGCGCGCATGAACGTCATCGTCGCCGGCGGTACCGGCTCGGGAAAAACGACGATGTTGAACGGCCTGTCGGCGTTCATCTCGCCCAAGGAACGCGTCGTGACGATCGAAGACGCCGCCGAGCTGCAGTTGAAACAGCCGCACGTGGTGCGGCTCGAAACCCGTCCGCCCAACCTCGAGGGCGAAGGCGCCATCCGGCAGCGCGAGCTGCTGGTCAACGCGCTGCGTATGCGCCCCGACCGCATTGTCGTTGGTGAGTGCCGCGGCGAAGAAGCGCTCGATATGTTGCAGGCGATGAACACCGGTCACGACGGCTCGATGACCACCATTCACGCCAACACGCCGCGCGACGTGATCTCTCGTCTGGAGGTCATGGTGACGCTGGCTTCCTCGTCGATTCCGGTGACCGCCATCCGGGCGCAGATCTCTTCGGCCATCGACGTCATCGTGCAGGTCGAGCGGCTTTCCGACGGTACCCGGCGCTGCCGCAGTATCACCGAAGTGACCACGATGGAAGGCGACATGGTGATGCTGCAGGACCTGTTCGTGTTCGAAAAGATGGGCCTCTCGCAGGAGGGCCGCATCATCGGCCGTTTCGCGGCGACGGGCATCCGGCCGCGCTTCTACGAGCGGCTGCAGGCGGCCGGCATCCGGCTGCCCGCCGAAATCTTCGAGGAGAGCGTCGAGGTCAACTGACCGAGGATCCGCCATGACCCTGTTCCTCATCTTCTTTACCGTCATCGCGCTGTTCATGGTGTTCACGGTGGTGATCGCCTACAAGGTGATGCACCGCCGCGACATCGACCAGATGAAGAATCTGGTGTCGGGCCGCGCGGTGAACAAGGCCGCCGGGGCGTCGACAACGCTGATCAAGGACGACTCGATCAACGCGCGGCAGGCCTTCGCGCGGATGTTTCTCGGCAAGAACCTCAACGAGAAGCTGCGTGAATATATCGAGCAGGGCGGACTCGACTGGGATCCGGCGCGCACGGTCTACTCGGCGCTGCTTTTGGCGGTGCTGGGCTTCAACATCTTCTGGTATTTCGTGCCGCGCGGCCAGCCGATCGCGGTGATCGGTGTGATCCTGGGCGCCGGCGCGCCGTTCTTCCTGATCTTTCAGAAGCGGCGCAAACGGCTGCGGGCGTTCGAGGAGCAGTTCCCCGACGCGCTGGAGTTCGTGGCGCGCGCCATGCGTACCGGCCATGCGTTTTCGGTTTCGCTCGAGATGCTGCACAAGGAATACACGCCTCCGCTGGGCAGCGAGTTCCGGCGCACCTTCGAGGAGCAGAACCTGGGCTTGCCGCTGGAGGTGGCCCTGGAGCGGCTGGGCACGCGCATCCCGCTGCTCGACGTCAAGTTTTTCGTCTCTTCGGTGCTGCTGCAGAAGCGCACCGGCGGCAACCTGGCGGCGCTGCTCGACAACCTGGCGTATCTGATCCGCGAGCGTTTCAAGCTGCGCGGCCGGATTCGCGCCATCAGCGCCCACGGCCGCATTTCGGGTCTGGTGTTGTCGATGATCCCGCTGGCGGTGGCGATCATGATGTTCTACACCAACCCCGACTATGTGTTGTTTTTCCTGGACGACCCCGACGGCAAGACCATGATGGCGGTCTGTATCATGCTGCAATTTCTGGGGTTCGTCTCGATTAAGAAGATCACCGACATCGGAGTCTAATGATGAGCGCGCTGGTTGCCTCGATCTTTTTATTCCTGATCATCACGGCTCTGCTGTCGCTGCTGGGCTTCAAGTTCTGGGTGCAGCCCAAGGCGGCGCTGGAGCGCGTCATGGGGCAGGTCGAGGTGGCCCAGTCGCAGATGCGGCACCCCAGCCTGGGGTTCCGCGACATTCTGTCGAAGATCGGCAACCTGGTGCCGGCCAACCCGACCGACGTCGGCATTTTGGAAAAGCGGCTGATGTCGGCCGGCTTTCGCAGCCACGGCGCCTTGCGGCTGCTCTACGGCATCAAGGGCATTTTGTGTTTGAGCTTTACCTTGCTCGCCTCGGGCCTGCTATTCGGGCTCAAGATGCAGAGCGAGATGACGATATTTCAGATTCTGGCGGCGGGCGGATTTGGCTGGGCGGCGCCGAACATGGTGATCAGCCGGCTGTCGAGCCGCCGCAAGACAGCGATCCGCAAGGGTCTGCCGAACGCGCTCGACATGCTGGTGATCTGCGTCGAGGCGGGGCTGGGTCTGGATCAGGCTTTGATGCAGGTGAGCAAAGAGCTGCACCATGCGCACGCCGAGATCAGCGACGAATTCGCGGTGCTGAATCTGGAGATGCGGGCCGGCAAGCGCCGCGCCGAGGCGCTGCACAACCTGGGCGACCGCACCGACGTCGAAGAGATCAAAAAGATGGTGGGCGTATTGGTGCAGGCCGACCGTTTCGGAACCAGCATCTCGCAGACGCTGCGGAATTTTTCGGATTACATGCGGGTTCAGGCGCGGCAGGAAGCCGAAGAGAAAGCGGCCAAGATCGGCGTCAAGCTGGTCTTTCCGATCTTTTTCTTCATTCTGCCGTCCCTGTTTGTGGTCACCGTCGGGCCGATGATCGTGCGGGTGACGCGCGACTTCTTGCCGACGCTGATGAAGTAGCTGTTTGGATCGAGAACAACTCGGTCTCGAGTGAGCCAAGGAGAAGGAGAACAACATCATGATGGAAACCGCCACCATTCGGGTTATTTGCGGTCTTTTGGCTGTGGCGCTGTTGGCGCTGATCATTTTGCGGCGCCGCCAACGCGCGCAGCAGTAGGCCGGCGGCCGGGCAAGGGCGAGTGGAGCCGACGGCGGGAGCATCGCTCCAGGCGCCAGGACGGTTCCAGCCGGCGGCTCGCCGGCCCGCCCCCCCCAGCGCGGTGCAAGCGCTGCGGAATCCCGCTGGGTAACCAGCGGTTCGGCATCCCCCCGCGAGCGGTCCTCGGACGGCCCCCGCGGCAAGCCGGCAAAGCAGCGGAGAAACGAAGTGACTAAGGACGGAGCTACAGGCATGAAAAAGCCATCCCTGGTTTGGACTGAGGCGTGCAGCCTTGTTGTGATTTTGCTGTTGAGCGGGGCGTGGGGCCGGCTGGCGGCCCAGATCCCGTTCACCAACAGCGTTGGGGACATCATCCCGCTGGGCGGCCACATCAACGAAGTGGCGCTCGACGAGGCGCGCGGGGTGCTCTATGCCGGCAACTTTTCGGCCGGCACCGTGGAAGTCGTGTCGCTGGCGACCAACCAGGTGACGGCGCGCTACACCACCGCTCCGTCGGGCGCGGCAACGACCGGCATGGCGTTGTCGCCCAACAAGAAGTGGATCGTTGCCACCAGCATTTCGGCCGAATCGGGGGTTCCGCAGTTTCGCGGTCTGACGCGGATCAATTTGAACGATCCCACCGACCGGCTTTCGATCGCCATGGGGGACAAGCCGCTGGCGGTGGCGTTTGGCTCCGACAACGTGGCGCTGATCATCACCAACGCGGGGCTGCTGTTGTTCGACCCCGAGACGGGTCAGTTCCGCGAGCTGCTGGCGCTGGGCGAGACCTGCCCCACCTGCGCCGAGTTGCCGGTCAACGTGACCGACCATCTGCCGCGCGAGGTGAACCTGGCCAGCGCGACCAGCTCGCTCGACGGACGCTGGATCTTCGGCCAGACCGACGCCTTCGTGTTCTCCTACCTGGCGCGGCCTCCGGTCGGCCAGCTTCTGGTCCGCCCCAACTCCGCGGCGCAGGGCGGCGCGCCCGCCTCGACCACCGACGGCTACGGAGCTCTGGTGCGCCCGCTGGTGTTTGAAGGAGTCAGCGGCTCGGCCGACGGTTCGGTGTTCATGGCCGGACAGATGCTGTTCAATCGCCAGTTGCACGTGCTGGCCGACTCGCCGATCGTGCCCGAGGACGCCACCAACACCGACTTCATCGGCGGCAACGGCTTCGATCCCGACCCCGACTACAACACGGCCTACTTCGCGTTCGTGGTTCCCGACGGCCAGCCCGGATCGGGCCCCGATCACCCCATCAACAACATCCTGTATGTGATGGACGCCGACAATCTGCACGTGCGCCAGCAGTTGCGCACCGCCGAACAGATCACCGGCCGCATCGTGGTGACCTCGGGCGGCGGCGACCTCTACGCCGTGAGCGAATCGGGACTGCTGCACATCCCGATGGGCCAGCTCAACAAATACCCACTACTCGAGGTCAACGCGGCCGACCGTTTCGTGACCTTTGAAGTCGACGCCTGCGAGCGCGGCGAAGGCGTCACCAAGACGATTCATCTCGAGAACCCGGCTGGCGGGCCGCCGGCGCAGTTCAGCCTGTCGAGCATGCTCACCAACAGCGGCCAGCGTCCGGCGATCCGCTTTCAACCGAGCACCGGCACGACGCCGGCCGACGTCAAGGTGACCATCGACGTGGGCGCGCTGGGCCCGGTCCAGGGCGCCACGACCATTCCGATCCTGATTTCGACCGACGCGGTGAATATTCCGCAGCCGGCCTACGTCGTCGCCAACATTCAGGCGGTCGACCAGCGGGGCACGCTGCTGCCCGCCGCCGGGCGCTTCATGGAAGTGGTCGGCGATCCCTACCGCGACCGCTTCTACGCGATCGACCAGGATAACTTCGAGATCGTGGTCTACGACAGCACCGACAATCGCGTCATCGGACGCCTGCGCACCGGCAACACGCCGACCGAAGGCGCGGTGTCGCGCAGCGGCGAGCGGCTGTTCGTCGCCAACTCTTACTCCGAGGGTATGACGGTGGTCAACTTGAACGACCTGACCGTCGAGGGCATGGAGTTTCTGCCCTGGCAGACCCTGGGCGAAGGCCACTATCCGTTCTCGGTGACCACCGACAACGCCAACCGCATGGTGATCGGCGTGCGCCGCTCGCCGGCGGGCGGCATCGGCACCTGCGGCGAGCCGGGCCGTGTCGACTTCATGCACGCCATTTCGATGGCGGTGACCTCGCTCGACACCTTCGGCGTCGTCACCAACTGCTACGGGGCGATTCCGGCGGTGACCTCGACGCCCGACGGCTCCAAGGTGCTGTTCGCCCAAAGCGACGGCTACATGCAGGTGTTCTCGACCACCGACGACGAGATCATCTTCACGCGGCAGCAGTTCGCCGGCAGCCTGCAGGGCACCGTCGGCGCGGGTCCCGATTACTTCATCGTGGAAAACAACATCATGAACTCGTCGCTGGTGCCGCGCGGCGTGTTCCCCGACTCCTCGCCCAACGTGGTGTCGTCGGGCTTCGCGGTGACGCCCGACGGCGTCGGCGTGCGCTCGGTGCGTCCGCTGGGCGGCCAGGTGGATACCGGCGCGATCCAACGGATCGACGCGCGCGACCCCTCGGCCACGATCGGGCAGATTCGCCTCGCTTCGCCTCCGATGGGGCCGTCCACTCGGATGCAGGAGCTGGGTTTCCCGTTCACGCGCTCGCTGTCGGCGCTGCGCGACGGCCGGCTGGTTTCGACCAGCAGCGCCGGCGTGGTCGAACTGCCCAAGGCGTTCGACCAGGGCTTCGAGGTGCCGGTGATCTCCTCGATCACCAGCGCCGCCGACTATACCAGCAAGATCGGCTCTGGCGGGCTGATCTCGATCTTCGGCCGCAACCTTGCACCGGAAACCGCCGGGGCGGTCGACACGCCGCTGCCGCACAAACTGGGTAGCGCCTGCGTCACCGTCAACGGCGAATCGTTGCCGCTGCTCTACGTTTCGCCGACCCAGATCAACGCCCAGTTGGGGTATTCGACCGCCGGGCCCAGCGACACCAAGATTCATTCGGCCAGCGGCGAAAGCGACGTCTTCGTCAGCCAGGTCGACCCGACCGCGCCGACGATCTTCAAGGTCACCGGGCCCGACAGTTCACAGTTCGCGGCGGTGTTCCGTTCGGAAAACCTGAAGCTGGCGACCTTGTCGAACCCGTTGCGGCAAAACGAAGTCGCCATCATCTACGCCACCGGGCTGGGCCAGGTGACGCCTCTGGCGACGCCGGGTATCGCGGCCACGACCTCGCCGCTGCAGGTGGTGGCAACACCGCCGGTGGTCGAGTTCGGCGGCGCCGCGGGCGACGTGATCTACGCGGGATTGGCTCCCGGCTTCGTGGGTCTTTACCAGATCAACGTCAAGGTGCCGGGCTTCGCACCGCTGGGCACGCAGGTGCCGCTGACCATCACCATGGGCGCCAACAGTACCACGGTCAACGTTCGCATCATCGAGTAACAACCGCGGCCGCGCCGGCCTTCCCCCCGGCGCGGCCCTGATTTTCCCTGGTTCGGCTTGCGGAAAGCCGGCTGATTACAGAAGGATTCTATGAAGAAACAAATGGTAACGGTGCTGGCGGGCTTGTGCCTGTGGGCCGCCCCCAGCTTCGCGCAACAGTATGAAGTCGGCGCGTTGGGACTGATCTCGGATTACACCTCGGTGAACGTCTCCAACCCCACCCAGTCGGGGACCGTCGGCCCGACCTTTGGCTTCTCCGGAGGCTTCCTTCTCGGCCAGACGATCAACAACCACTGGGGCGGCGAGTTCCGCTACGTGTATTTCCGGAACGACCTGGAGTTGAACTCGAGCTCGGGCGACGCCAAGCTCGGGGGCCAGTCGCACGCCATCCACTACGACGTGCTCTATTACCTCAACGAGCCCGACAGCAGCGTGCGGCCCTACGCGGCGGCCGGCTTCGGCATGAAATATTACCAGGGCACCGGCTCGGAAGACCCGTTTCAGCCGGGAAGCGACCTGGCGTTGCTGACCAAAACCGGCGAAGTGATGCCGGCGGGCGACTTCGGCCTGGGCGTCAAGTGGCGCATTGGCCGGCGGACGACGTTTCGCCTCGAGTTCCGCGATTACATCACGGGCGTGCCCAAGAAAGTGATCGCCGAATCACCGGGCGCCGAGATCGACGGCAGCATCCTGCATCACTGGGCGCCGTTTTTCGGTATCACCTGGACATTCTAAGTTCGTAAAACTCTCGACCGTTGTACCCTACACCGGGCCGGTCGGGTTCGTTTCCAGCGCGTCTCGCGGTCTCCGCCCATCTCCCCCCACGGAGACCGCCGGCCAAGCAGGAAACGAGTCCGCCGGCCCGTTTTTTGTTCTTGAAGTCCAGGGTGGGGCGACAGTGTGAAACCGAGCCTCCGCAGTCGCTAGCCCGCTTCTCTCACACCGGATCGGCTGCGAGGCGCGATCAGGCCGCGTCTACTTCGTTGCGCTTGCTCGCCGTGCTCAACCTACTGTCCAAGTACGCCTTCGCGCGCCAAGCAGCGCGCGCCTCGTATCCACGGCCTTCTCCCGCCTCTCGCTCCGATTCTGTGTGAGAGAAGGGGGCTAGCGGTCTGCCCGCACCCGGGTGCGGCTCTGTTTTCGTAAGAGTGGGAGTTCGGTGGGTTGCACCCCGCCAGCGAGGCATCCACCGCGGAAGAAGGGGGAAACTACTTCGCCGCCCGCGTATCCGCCAGCTGCAGAAACCGTTCGATCACCCGCCGCACAAACGCGTGCGTCTCGGCATAAGGCGGCAGGCCGCGGTAGCGGTCGACCGCGCCGGGGCCGGCATTGTACGCGGCAAGCGCCAAAACAAGCTGATCCTGCGAGCCCGCGTAGCGCTCCAGCAACTGCTTGAGGTAGCTGACGCCGCCCTGCACGTTTTCGCCCGGGTCGTGCGGGTTCACCGCCAGCTCGCGCGCGGTCTCGGGCATCAGTTGCATCAGCCCGATCGCGCCTTTCCCCGACACGGCCGCCGGATCGTACGCCGACTCGGTCGCGATCACGCTCTGCACCAGCTCTTCGGGAAGGTGATATTCCGCGGCGATCGCCCGCACCGCCGCATCGAGGTCAAACGGCTTGACGGCGGCCTCGGCCGAGGGCAGGGAAGCCGGCGCCACGTAGTCCTCCGGCTCGAACGAGGCGATCTGCGCGGCGGGGAACTCGATCACGCCGCCATTGTCGAGAAACAGCCGCACCTGCTCGCCGGCCTGCTCATGCCGCTCGGCCCGGATACGAAACCCCGTATCCAAAACCGCGTACTCGGCCGCCGCCGCCGGAACGGCAACCACCGCACAGGCCAACACTAGACGGATCAGGAACTTCTGTCGCATACTGCGAGTCTTATGCGGGAAGGGGACAGTCACCGTGTTTCGCACCCTAGAATCTTGTAAACCGCTGAATCGTCGATGTGCGAAACGCGGTGACTGTCCCGATGGAGAACAACTGCCGGTCCGGCCGCGAGAGCAAAGAAGCCGCGAATCGCCGCCCGTGGCGTGAACCTCCAGGTTGCCGCCTTTCGATTCCTCGATAGGCGTCTTCGAAGCCGCGGCCAGCGTCCGCAACCCCCAGGATCGCAAACCAAAGCCCCTGGGTGGCTCAGAGAAGCTCGAAAAAGACCGCCGGCCCACACTATCCACTAATACCATGACGTACCTCAGCCACCTAACGTGCAGCAAAACCGCGGAAGTCCTCCCCCCGGGCCAACTCTACAATCTGTCGCCCGCTGGCGCCCCGCTGCTGGTCCACTACGACCTCGCCAAAGCGAAAACCGGGCTGACCCGCGAACAAATCGCCCAAGGCCCCGCCTCGATGTGGCGCTATGCGCCGCTGCTGCCGGTCCGCGACTCCGCCAACATCGTCTCGCTCGGCGAAGGTTTTACGCCGATCGTCCCCGCGCATCGGCTGGGATCCCGTCTGGGGGCCGAAAACCTGCTCATCAAGGACGAAAGCCTCAATCCCACCGGCACCTTCAAGGCGCGTGGCATGTCCGCCGCCGTCTCGATGGCCAAGGAACTGGGGGTGAAGAAGCTCGCCGCCCCCTCGGCTGGCAACGCCGCCGGAGCCCTCGCCGCCTACGCCGCTGCCGCCGGCCTCGAAGCCCACATCTTCATGCCGCGCGACGTGCCCCAGGCCAACTACATCGAATGCCGCATGTGCGGCGCGCACGTCACGCTGGTCGACGGGCTGATCTCCGACTGCGGCCGCATCGTCGCCGAGCGGAAGGAGGCTGAGGGCTGGTTCGACGTTTCGACGCTCAAAGAGCCCTACCGCATCGAAGGCAAGAAAACCATGGGCCTCGAGCTGGCCGAACAGCTCGGCTGGCGGCTGCCCGGCGCGATTTTCTATCCGACCGGAGGCGGCGTCGGCATGATCGGCATGTGGAAAGCCTTCGACGAGCTCGAACAGCTTGGCTGGATCGGCCCCCAACGCCCCAAAATGATCGCCGTGCAAGCCGCCGGCTGCGCTCCCATCGTCAAGGCGTTCGAGCAGGGCAGGGAAGCCTCCGAGTTCTGGGACGGAGCGGCCACCGCGGCCAGCGGCCTGCGCGTCCCCAAAGCCTTGGGCGATTTTCTGGTGCTGCAAGCGGTCCGCGAGAGCCAGGGAACCGCGATCGCCGTCACCGACCAGGAACTCCTCGCCGCCGGGCAGCAACTCGCCGAGACCGAAGGTCTGTTCGTAGCCCCCGAAGGAGCCGCCTGCATCGCCGCGCTCGAAAAGCTCCTCCAGAACCGGTTTCTAAAGCCCGACGACGAAATCGTCATCTACAACACCGGAACCGGCCTCAAATATCTGGAAACCTGGTCCACGCGATTCCGCCCCAAGCCGCGCCCCGAAGAGCGCCTGGGAGGGTTGATCCAACCGCGCTGACCCGCTGACTATCCAGTGGAGCAGGCCCTAAGGCCTGCTCAAAGCGCAAGAATCCAAAGCCAAGCCAAGCGAAAACTGAACAACAGCGCCCAAGCGCGCATCTCAGCGCGGGCTGACGCCCGCGGCTCCGAGTAGCTTTTCCCGCCCCGTCTTCCGCCGGCGTGAACCTCAGCCGCCTCGGCCCGCTGCTCACGCCTGCGGCTCTGTTTCTCGTACCCCGGGCGGTGCCGCCTCGCGGCCGTTGGCCAATCAGCCAGGCTGTGATGAGTTCTCGCGTCCCCTACACTCGCCGCCACTCCACCCACGCCAGCGATCAAGCCAGCCCTAAACCCCCACCGAATACCACCACCCCCCCACCGGCCACAAAACACCGCCATATACCGCAAAAAAAACAGTTATGTCCACAAAAACACCTCTGCCACCCCCATCTCTCCCGGTTTCTGCAACAGCTCCACCCTCCGGGGGTCTACCAGTCAAAGGAGAACGATTATGCGTCTATGGATCCCTGCCCTCGGCGGCCTCCTCGTCGCCTTCGCCGTGAGTTCGGTTTCTCCCCTGCAAGCCGCCAAGGAAATGGCTCAGCCGGGCGAGCAAGCCGCTCACGTCCAACTGAAAAACCCGGACAACAAGGTGGTCGGAGAAGCCACGCTGCTGCAAGACAACGACGGCGTGCTGATCCAGGCCACCTTCACCGGACTGCCCGCCGGCACGCACGCCTTTCACATCCACGAAAAAGGCAGTTGCGAAGCCCCCGATTTCAAATCGGCCGGCGGCCATTTCAACCCCAAAGGCGCCAAGCACGGGCTGCGGAACCCGCAAGGCCCGCACGCCGGTGACATGCCCAATTTCGTCGTTGGCAAGAGCGGGAAGACGACCCTGGAGGTCTACAACAACCGCGTCACCCTGGAAAAAGGAGCCAGCAACTCCCTGTTCCAGACAGGTGGAACCGCCCTGGTCGTTCACGAGGGCAAAGATGACTACACGAGCGACCCCGCCGGAGACGCCGGCAAGCGCATCGCCTGCGGAGTCATCGAAGCCGGCCGGCCTTAACCGCGCTGCTCGACCACTGCAAGCCGATTGACCGGAAGCGCCCAGTCATGAACCAGGCGCCAGCAGGCCCGCCGCCTCCGCCGCAAACCAGGAAATCAGAGCCGCAGGCGTAAGCCGGCGGGCCGAGGCGCCAAAAATCCAAACCAACGGGCGCGAAACCTGCGAGTCCACGACGCAAAGCGAAACCCGTGACTGCGCCAAACCCGCCGTCGGCTAACCCGCAGCCAAACTCGCGACCCACCTCCCGGCGCTGAACCTAAACCCCATCCCGCCAAACTCACAACCGGCCACTCAGAGCCGCGAGCGTAAGCTCGCGCTCCACATCTCGAACCCAGCGCAACTCCAGCAAACGACCACGGGGGCCTGGCCGGCATTCTACCCGAGACTCAACGCCGGTACTCGCCAACTGCTCCGTGCGCACGCCCCCACATCCCAGCGCGGGCTCACGCCCGCGGCTCCGAGTACCGCTGCATGCCGCTCCGTCCGGCCCCAGCGTGGCCGCCCTGCGTACGGTGGGGACACATCCTCGCCCCGTTCAAATCCCGGAAACATTTCAGGTTTATAATGTTAGCTTGCGGTCGTTCGCCGCCGTTTCCCGCGAGGGGCTGCTGTTGCGGTTACAGCTCCCGCACCCGGCGGTCGATCAAGCGACCGAGGAGAACTCCCGCCCGGTTCGGCTCGACACGGCGATTTCCCCTGGCGGACTCGCCGTACGTTCCGGCGCAGGAGAGGAGGCCCCCCAATGGGCTGGTTGCAGATTCTGGGAGCATTGGCGCAAGCGGTGGTTCAGTCCGAGGGGCCCTCGCCCAATCCGCTGAGCATTTCGGGCGTTCCGGCGCGGCGCGCCCGCTCGTTCGGCAGCGGCATGATCGGCGAGTCCTCCCGCGTCACCATCCTGCCCCCCGACCCCAACGAAGAAGTGGCCCGCGCCGAAGCCGAAACGCGCCGCATGCTCGAGGAAGCGTACGCGGAAATGATCGACGAGCGCGTCGACAACAGCGTCCGTCAAATGGCCGACCGCGTCGAGCAAACCTCGGCGAGAGTCATCGACATCGAAACCAATTTCGGCGCCAAGATCGACACCATGAGCCGCGGCCTCGACGACGTGCAGGCTCAGACGAGAAGTCTCGAATCGCTCGAGACGAAGGTGAACCTGTTGCTGGGAGTCGGCCTGGTTCTGATCGGCCTGTGCGGCTACCTGCTCTACCTGTCGCTAAAAGTCTGACCCGCCCCCGTAGCACGCACCATCCTGCCGGAAAGTGGAAAGACAATCCTGGCTGTTCTATCGACTTTGGCCTTTTTGCGGAAAACCAAGAAGAAGCAAGCTGCAAAAGGGCAGTGTGGATGGGTCTGGTAGGCCCGTTCACGGGCCTTGGCCGGCGGAGCGGGATTTTAGGCCGGTCGTTCACGGACGGTATGCCGCGCTTCGGCTTACCTTCCCTCAGCCCGCTTCCAGCGGGCTTCCCTCGGGCGTGGTTCCGATTTCATCCCGTTCGCTTTCGGAAGACCGCTGAAAGCGGCCTGGCCAAACTTTTGGGGGCTCTCGCCAACCGGCCGTAAACGACCGGCCTAAGCTCGACTTCGTCGAGACGAAGCCGCCTGAAGGCGACTCTCAGGGCGCCTACGTCCAGGATTCGCCTGCCAGCAGCACATCAAAAAGGCCAAGCTTCAGACGTCGGCGTTCAGACCGACGCAGCCGGCCCCAGGCCGGAGCCACGTCGCCAGTCCTAAATCATCCCCAAAGCGTGCAGCAGCACCAGCACGATCGCCACCGGCACCACGTACCGCAGCAGCCCCAGCCAGGCTTTATAGAAAAACGCCAGCTTACTCCCCGACAGGAAATGGTCGTGCCGGATGGCGTCGTCGAGCCGCCAGGCCGTAAACAACGCAACGCCCAGGCCGCCAATCGGCAGCACCCAGTTCGAAACCAGGTAGTCGGCCGAGTCGAACCAGTTGGCGCCGACCAGCGACTTCATCCCGGAGCCGAAAAAGCCCGGCCCGCCGGCCAGCGCCGAGGGAATCCCGATCGCGGCAACCAGCGCGCCCGAAATCCAGGTGGCCTTCGAGCGCGTCCAGTTCCGCTCGTCGATAAAATAAGACGTCGATACTTCGAGCATCGAGATCGAGCTGGTCAGCGCCGCGAAGACCAGCAGCAGGAAAAACACCGACGCCAGAAAACTCCCCGCCGGCATCTGCGCCAGCGCGATCGGAATCGTGATGAAGACCAACCCGGGCCCCTGCGACGGCTCCATGCCGTAGGTGAAGATGATCGGGAACAACACCGTGGCGGCCAGCAGCGCGATGACCGTATCGAGCGCGCAGATCGTAATCGACGCCGACATGATATCGTCCTCGCGGCGCAGGTAGCTGCCGTAGGTGATCATCGAGCCCATGCCCAGGCTCAAGGTGAAGAACGCCTGCCCCAGCGCCTCCAGCACGCCCTGGCCCGAGAGCTGCTCGGTGTGCAATCCGAACACAAACGTGAATCCGCGGACGAAGCCCTCGAGCGTAAACGCCTTGGCCAGCAGGATCAGCATCATGATGAACAGCGCCGGCATCAGGATGCGCGACCAGCGTTCGAGCCCCTTGGCGACGCCGCCCAGCACCACCAGCGTCGTCATGGCCATGAACGTCAGATGGCCGATCAGGTTTAGCGGGGCGGATTCATAGACGTGTTGGAACAGCGGCTGCATGCCGTCGGGCCCGCGCGCCACCAGTTGCCCGCTCACCGACAGCCACGAATAGTGCAGCGCCCAACCCGCCACCACGCTGTAGTAGGAAAGCAGCAGAAACGAGCCCGCCACCGCCAGTGCTCCAAACGATACCCAGGGGCTGCCCGGCCGGCTCAGATTGCGAAACGCGCTGACCGGCGACTTCTGCGAAGCGCGCCCCATCAAAATCTCGGCCGCCATCACCGGCAACCCGACCAGCAACACGCAGGCCAGGTAGATCAGGACAAACGCGCCGCCGCCGTTGCGGCCCGTGATGTAAGGAAACTTCCAGACATTGCCCAAACCGACGGCCGAGCCGGCCGCCGCCATTACAAAGCCGAATTTCGATCCCCAGTGTCCGCGTTGTTCTGCCAAATTGTTGTTCCTGTTTCGATTCCTGTCGCCGCAGGAGCCGCGCCGTAGCAAGCCGCCAAAGAAAGCCCGATTGTACCCTCCCCGCAAAGGCCTTGCCAACCTCACGGCGACAAGCCGCGTAGCGCAGGGCTGGGCGTATTTCCCAGGCCTGGCGGCCTGAACCGAGCCTCTAGCCCGCTTCTCTCACACAGAATTGGCTGCGAGGCGGGATAGGGCCGCGTCTACTTCGTTGCGCTTGCTTGCCGTGCTCAACGTACTGCCCAAGTACGCCTCCGCGCGCCAAGCGGCGCGCGCCTCGTATCCATGGCCTTCTCCCGCCTCTCGCTCCGATTCTGTGTGAGAGAAGCGTGCCAGCCGGGCGGCGATAGCCATTCCCCTACCACGGTGCTCGTTGGCCCTACGTCGCGACGATTAGAGACGCGGCACACCTGGAGGTTCACGCCACGGGTGGCGCGTCGTTTTCTCTAAGGCGTGGGGCCGAGTGCACGGCGCTCCGAAGGGTGCGCTGTTCGTGGATTCCACCGCCTCAGTTCAAACTTGCTAGGCTGTTCCCCAGGAAAAAGGAGCATGTCGTGACGCAACCAAATCCCGGTCCCTCGTTATCCCCGACAGAGCTCTCGGAACACTCGGCGGCTGTGCAGTCTTCCGCGCCGCCGTCGCCGGTGAGCCGCCGTGATGTTCTGCGGCTGGCGGGCGCGGGCGCGTTGGCGGCGGGGGCTTCGGTTTCGCGTGCCCGGGCGCAAGCCAAGACGGTCAGGAAAATTGTCGTCGCGGGGGCGGGGATTTCGGGGTTGTGCTGCGCCTATGAGCTGATGCGGCGGGGCCACGAGGTCACTTTGCTCGAAGCGGCGGGGCGCTCGGGCGGCCACTTACTCACGGTGCGCGACCGCTTGGCCGACGGGCTTTATGCCGACGCCGGCGCTGAGCATTTCTATCGCTCGGCGTATGGCGAGCTTTATGGCTACATCGAGGAGTTCGGGCTTTCCCTGGTCCCTTATCACCGGCGCGACCGCATGGTGCGCTTCCTGCGCGGGGCGCCTTATGGCGAGGACATGCTTGCGGACCGCACTACGCTCGGCAAGCTCGGTCTGAACCAGCGCGAGGTCGACTTTGTCGTACGGCGTTCCTGGCCCGAGCTGGGAATGCTCTACCTGGGTCCCTATCTCGATAGCTTCGGCGACGAGCGGCGCCCCTTCGACGCCGGGCTCAACGATCTCGACAAGATCACGGTGAGCGACCTGCTCCAGAAAGACGGCGCTTCGGCGGCGGCCATCGAATTCAGCGGCGGCTCAAGCTCGGCTCTGCACAGCCTGTGGTTCGACGCGGTCAAGAAGCTGCGCGGCATTCCGCATTACGAAAAGAGCGTGTATCGCATTCAAGGCGGCAACCAGCGTGTGGCCGACGCCTTTGCCGAGAAGCTCGGTGCGCGGCTGCGCCTGGGGTGTCCGCTGACCGGGATTGAGCACGGCGACTCGGGCGTCACCGCGCAATACGAGGAGTTCGGCCAAACGAAAAAGATGCAGGCCGACTGTCTGGTGCTTTCGATGTCGTTTCGCGAGCTGCGGCGGATTCCGGTGACGCCGGCCTGGCCCGAGGAAAAGCAATATGTGATCGACAATATGAACTACGAGCTCAAGGCGCGCGTCGTGTTCCAATCGCGCACGCCGTTCTGGGAGGCCGACCGCATCAGTCCGAACATCGATTTTTCGCAGCGCGAGCTGACCGACGTGTGGCGCACGGCCGAGGACGTTCCGTCAGCGCGCGGGCTGTTGATCGGCCAGGCGCACACGTCCGAGGCCGCCAACTCGTTGGCGAAGTTTCGCGAGCTGTATCCGGGCAAGTCGGAAGACATCGAGCAGGCGCTGCTGTTCAACTGGGCCGAGGATCCCTGGTCGGGCTCGTGCCTGCCGGTGCGACGGCCGCCGGGCGAGTTGGCGCGCTTCTGGCCAGAGGTGAGCCGGCCGCAGGGGCGGATTCATTTCGCCAGCGTCTGCGTGGATTGTTTTCCGAATGGTTTGGAGGGCGGGATTCGCGCCGGACAGCGGGCGGCGAAGCAGATCGATGAAGGGTAACTGCCCGGGTCATGTGGCACAGGCAATCCTGCCTGTGCCGGGCAGGCCGGGGCCCTGCCGCGTTTTGCACCCAGGAGTGCCTGGGCCCAGGCGTAGCGTGCTACTCCCCTGGAGACAAGGTTGTCTGCCTCACGTCAAAAAGGCCAAACTCCAGGCACAGGCAGGATTTCCGGTGTTACCGCGGTGCACGATCATCTTAGAAACGGAACATAGGCCGGAACGGCGCGCTGATAGTCGTTGAACTGTTCGCCGAAGTGCGAGGCCAGCAGTCGCTCTTCGGTTCGCACGCGAATCTCGGTTCCGATGAAGAACAAGAGCACCGCCGCGACCAGCAGCGGCCAGGGGGCAATCAGAAAGCCCGTGCCGCACAACATGCACAGCATCGAGGTGTAGATCGGGTGGCGCACGATGCGATAGGGCCCCCACGTGACCAACTCATGCTCCGCGCTCAGGCCGGCGTCGACGCGCCAGTGTCGTCCGAGCGCGCGGGTGCTCGTCCAGGAAAGGAGTGCGGCGCAGGTGAACAGGCACGCGGCGGCGGCGGCACCCCAGACCTGCGTCGGCTTGTGCCACACCATCCCCATCCACACCAGGAAGTAAGCGACACCGACCACCCGGAGGCCGCGGCGCGCCCGGCGGTCCACGACGCGGGCCGGCTCGGCTTTGCGGGCGGCGACAGCAAACGTCCGGAACCACACCAGCCATCCGGCGGCAAGGATCACGACGGCGTAAACCTGCATGCCGACGATTGTAGCCTTCCCCGCGTGCCGCGGCGAGGCGGCGGCCGCCATCGTGCCGTGATTGCACGTTTCGCGGACCGGTCTCGTTTGGGATCGAAGGTTCGATGACCTCTGAGCAACAACTTCGCGAAAAATTGCGCAAGATATCGGCCCTGTTCGAGGGCGCCACCACGACTGGGGAGCGGCGCGCCGCCCGGGCTGCCATCGAGCGTGTCCGTCAGGCGCTCGACGCGATGCAGAAAACCGAGCAGCCCATGGAGTTCCAGTTCACGCTGCCGGACCGCTGGCAGCGGCGGCTGTTCGCCGCGCTGTGCCGCCGCTATGGCCTGGAGCCCTATCGCTACAAGCGGCAACGCTACACGACCGTGATGGTGCGGGTACCGAAGTCGTTCGCCGAACGAACCCTGTGGCCGGAATACCTGGAGATCAAGCGGGCTCTCGACGAGTATCTCAACGAAGCCACCGAGCGGATCATCCGCGAAGAGGTCTACGGCGACGCCGAAGAGGCGGCCGAGCGGGCGGGTTAGCCAGGCCGGAAACGGCAGCTCTGGTTTGCGTTGGCACAGGCTGTCGGACGCAGGGGCCGCCGCTGCGGGTTGGACCAGGAGCCGCGCCGGTTACGGAGTTGCCTCTAGCTTCAAAAAATGGATTTGGTAGGAGGCTCCGGGCACGGACACGGATTCGTGGAAGAGCCGGGCGTGGTAGCCTCGCGCCTCGAGTAGCAGGCGAGCTTGCCCGGCGGCGTCGGCCCGTGCCGACGGTACGACCAGGATCGTGCCTGGCTTCGGGCTCGAATTTTCCGGCAGAGCGGGGAAGTCCATGCCGAGGGTGTGGGGACCCCAGATGAAAATCGAGTTCAGAGACAGGTATTCGGGGAAGGCGGCCTCTTGACGGTCGTACCAGAACAACAGGTCGGCGGGGCCAGCGACCTGGCGGACGCGTTCGGCGACGTTGGTGATCCGCGCAAACAATTCCTGCCCGGCATGGCGGCCCGCGAGGGTGTAAGAAAACGGCACCAGCGTGGCATGGCAGGCGCAGAGCGCGAACAGCGCCAGCGCCAAAGCGGCTTGGTTGGGAAGGCGCGCCTTTTGCGCGGCCCGTGGCGTCGCTGCAGGTGGAGTTGCTGCAGGTGGCGTTGCTGCACGTGGCAGTGTGACGGATGGTGCAGCGAGCGACCGTGTGGCAACGGCGAGGGCGGCGGCCAGCAACACGCCGCAGGCCAGCGGCAGCCCGAGTCCCCACTTCGCCGCGAATTGCTGCAGCGCGGTGACCCCCCACAGCGGCAGTGGGAAGACGGCACCGCAGACGAGCGCGGCGGCGGCGAAGCCGGCGGCGCCGCAGCTCTCGAGCAGCGGCGCCAAGGCGGCGCCCAGAGCCAGGAACAGCCAGGGGATCAGATAGCTTGCGTAGTAGGAGAGTTGCAGCACGGGTGCGCCGCTGAGCTCCAGCGCCGTCCACAACAGGCACTCGATCGCGAATAGCGCGCCGAACAGGCCGGCGTAGGTCCAACCGCGGCGCTGCTTGCGGCCGGCGAGCGCGGTGGCCGCGACCGCGGCGAAAACGACGGCCGGCAGCACCAGCCAGTTGGCGCGCGGCAGCCAATCCAGCGTGGAATCGGCCCAGGGATTCGACGCGAGGGCGCTGCTCATCGCAAAGCGCACCGAAGGCAGGAAGAACAACCAGGCGCCGCAGATCGCGTAGTTGACCACGCACAACGCCGCCGTCAGCGCGGCGGCTCCCGCCAGCGTCCACGCCAAGGCTCGCACCGCTGTTGGCAGCCGTTTGCGCTCCGCGCCGTGCGGCGGTGCGGCGCAGCCGGCGCGCGGCAGAATCCACCAGTACGCAGCGAAGAGCGGACAGAACGCCAGGCAGACGAGGTTGGCATGAACCGAGGCCGCGGCGGCGGCTCCGGCTGCCAGATAGGCCCGCCGCGGTGCGACGCCCTGGGCCGCCCGCGTCAGGCAGGCCGTCGCCAGCAGGCAATAGGCGATGCCGGCGCCGTCCACATAGTCCCATCCCGCGGCTCTTAGAAAGAAGCCGTAGCCGCCCAATAGAATTGCGGCGATAAGAGCCCCGCGCCGGCCCACCGTGCGGCGCAGCGTACAATACAACGAAAACAGCGCGCAGTAATACACGCCGAGGTGTAACAACAGGCTGGCGTGCACGGGATTGAGGAAGCGGTGCGCCGCAAAACCGGGCAATAGCCACGACAGGCGGCTGCCATAGTAATGGCCGGCCAGCAAAGTATCGTTCTTTAGCGTGAACAGATCCCGGAAATAGCCGAAATAAACCCAAGGGTCGACATAGCCGGCCTGAGTAAAGATCCAGTTGGAACTGATGGCGAGCAGAAGCAGGGGATACGCCAGAAGCAGAGCCAGAAAGGCATCGGCGCGCCGCGGCGCGAAGCCCTCCCGAGGGAGTAAATGCGTTGGCGACGTCCGCGCTTCGGTATCGAAAAGCAAGCCACTAATTCTACAGGGTCAAGCGCCAAAATGCGACGCTCGTTGCAGGATGCCTTCGTTGGATACGGGAGGCAATTCGGAGAAGTGCGAGCCAGTGGGGCAGGCATCTTGCCTGCCCAAGGAACGTGACCTTTGAGCGAGAGCAGGCTTCCTGGGCAAGCGAGCTGAGTCGAGACAAACGTCAGGAATCCAAAGGAGGCAGGATAAGGTAAAAGGCAAAGTGGAAAAGGCAAAAGGAAGAGGCGGCCGGCTTTCGCCGGCCGGGCAGGCACGCGCGCCTACCCTACGACTTGGATTTGGGGGGAGAAGCTGAAGCTACGCTGGGTGAGGAGGATCGGGAACGGCGGGGGAGCGGAGCTTGCAATCCCACTCCCCCGCAAAAGTTTTTGCGCTAGAGTTAGTGGCCTTCGCCTATTTTCTCCAGACCCGGAAGGCCCACGTCAGCGGGGTCAAGCGGTTCGATCGGCGGGCCACCGCCGCCGTCGTCTTTCTCGAGCTTGCGCTGCTCTTTGCGCGCCGCCTTGTCGCGACGCTTTTCGATTCGTGCCAGCTCTTTTTGACGTTTCTGGAATGTGGTGCTCGATCGACCTGCCAAAATACACCCCTCCCTTCACACCATTCAGCCCATTCGGGCGAATGACCGGCGTGATAGAACTATCCGAGTTGCGAACGGTTACCAGCGAGGGGCACGACCCCGGCCACCGCCGCCGCCGCCACGGCCGCCACGGCCACCTTCGGGCCGGCCGCCGCCGCCACCGAAGCCACCGCGCTCAGGCCGCGGACGAGCCTCGTTGACAACCAGATCGCGGCCACTCAGATTGGTCCCATTGAGCGCGCCAATGGCCTGTTCGGCTTGGCTGGCGTCGGCCATCTCCACGAAGGCAAAGCCTCGTGAGCGACCCGTGTCACGGTCCGTCACCAGATGAACAGACGTAACTTCTCCGTGCACTTCGAAAGCGCCACGAATCTCATCCTCGGTGGTCGAGAAATCGAGATTCCCTACATACAGGCGTTTCATGCGAGATCCTCCTCGTCGTTATCGGAAACGAAGCAAGCGTTCGGCAGAAAGAGAAGGACCGAGAAAGGCAACCTTCGACTGTCAGCCTAACCTTAGCGAGCGTTCCAAGCTGTTTCTAGTGTAGCAGGTTCAAGAGGGCGCAAAACGCCTCCCTGGCAGGGGTCTGGGAGGGTTGGGCGGTCCTGTGGGGAGGGGCTGCGGGGGTCTCTTTGAGGGCTGTTTAGGTTGAGCGAAACTAATTTTCAAAAGGTTGGGGTGGAGCGTTTAGGTGAATGTAAGGCGGTGGGCCAAGTTCACCATGCGGCCACGAGGTTTGATGACGAGGCCCCGCTGGATTCGCTCTCAGGGGGCCGGCAGCGATCGGCGCACGCCGCGGCTGGGCGGTCTCGAGGACGACCTGCGCGGCGACGGCTTCGACCGGGGCGGGTCAGGCGGCGCGCGTCCCGCGGGCCCGGTCTCCCAGATACGGCGGCGTGAAATTGAAATTCACATCGGGCCGGGCATGGTGCAGGCGGTGATGCTCGATCTGGCGCTGGCGGATCGAGCCCAGCAGCGGGATGCCGCGCGCCCAGCGGTCGAACGCGTTGCCCTGCAGGTGCGTGAGCCAGTGCGAGGTCTCATAGAAGAGAAACTGAACCGTAACGCCCAGGAAAAATGCCGGCGCCCAAGCGACGGCGAACAGAGCGCGGAACACGGCGTAGTGCAGGGCGAACAAGGCCGGGAAGGTGTACCAGCTCGTGGTCACCTCGGCGAGCACCTCGGGACTCCGGGTCTGGAAGTTCTGCCCGAGGAAGGCGCGGTGGTGTTCCTGGTGGCGCGTGTCATAGAAGCGCCAGCGCCCGATGCGAATGACGCGGTGCATCATCCGCAGGTGATAGAAGTATTCGAACAGGTGGGCATAGAGTCCGCCGGCCACGGCCCAGCCGAGCCCGCCCCAGGAGAGCAGGGAAGCAAACTGCCCGCTACGAATGTGTACCGCCAGCGTTACGACGCAGACGACGGCCGTCGAGGCCAGGACCTTGAGCAGCGGCGTGTGCAGTCTCCAGTTCATCGAGGTTTCGCACGAGGCCGGATCGCGGCGCCCACGGTTTCGCAGCCCCGTTCGCGCGGTCATGCAGCGCTGCGCGCACGATACCGAATCGTGACCGGCGCGGTGGCGAAGCGCCACTCCCAGCCGCGGGCGTGAGCCCGCGCTGATCGGTCTCGGGCTTCGAGGCACGCTTGCGGACGAGGTCGCCACCGGCCGGGCCGCTTAGTGCAAGGCGGCTCCGAGTGGCGATTGGGGCGATTCGCCAAAGCCCGCCGCGGACGCTCTCAGAGTATCAGGTGTTTCGGGGGCGACACGGTTGCGGTGCTTTCGTTGCGGGGATACGTTCCGGCGCTATCGTTTTGCCGATATCGTTGCGGCGAGACGGTTGTTGCGGTATCGTTACCAGGGCAACGTTGCAGCGGTATCAAGACGGTATGGTTGCAGCGGCATCGTGCAGGAAATATCGCGGCGGGGACGTCTGATTCGCAGGGCGAAATGTCGTCCCCCGGGGAGCCAGGGAGAGACCCCGGGGGACGTGTTCTGGTCCAGCGTTGAGTCCGCGTGTACCAGGCCCTGACGGCGGCTTCGCCGCTTCCCGCCGGATTGCGCCGGCGTGGAGTGCGCGCGGGGAATTCGCCGTTTTGATCGTGCAAGCTCGCGATGCCGAGCGGAAGCCTATCTTCCGCAATCGGGCGTCGCAAAGCGGTGTGGAGTTGGAAGACGCCTGCCAGCTCACAACGTTACAGGTCGCGGAACCCCGTTGCACGCCGGCATTTTCAATCTCAGATACGAACGGAACGCCGTCTCGTTGTTCGCTCGCAAGAGAAGTGTACGATGAGCCTCGCCCTGAAAGGCAACCCGAAAAGCACCTTACGAGTTCGAGTGGAGTTTCTGAGGAACCATTAAGAACTCCAGACTAGCAAAAGAACCGGTCCGCTGTCGGGTTTCGGCGGACAGCAGGCCCAAGATAGGAGCGGAAGGATACTGCAGGGCAGGTGGTCGCAACCCGGAAGCAATACATGAGGGACGTGGGAGGCGATGGGGGAGAGGGAAGGGCAATGGCCAAGGCAAAAGGCAAAAGGCAAGGGGGAGAGGAAAGAGGCGAGGGGCCGTCCTCACGGTGCAGAAGGCAATGTTTAGCGTGCACGAGCAAGACGGCAATTGGGGTCGGCGGCGGTGAAGCCGCTCCGAGGGTTGCGAGGATTGGCGTAGGATAGAGAGGCATGCAGCAAGTGGCCGAATCGCCCGCGGGGTGGGCGCCGGCACCTTTGGGCAGGACGATTGCAGATTCCTGGCATCGGAGTCAGCGTGGCACAGCACGTATCTGCGGTATCCAACGAAGCCTGATCAGCGCCGCGGCGGTGGCGCTCGTTGCGCTCAGCTTGAGTCCAACCCTGGCCCAGGCCGGGGAGCGGCCGAGCGAGCCTTCGGGCAGCGCCTCGGATCGCTTGGATCCCGGGCCGGCGGACGGGGCGGCGAGCGACGCCCCCACGGCGGGGCAGGCCGCGGCAGACCCTACCGGCGATGAGCCGGCCCCCGCAACCCTGCAACAGGACGGCGCGGGCGGCGAACAGGGCCTTGCCGCCGAGCGCACCCAACTGAATCTGCTGGGGCAGACCGACACCGCTTCGGGGGAAAGCCGGCGCAACGAGAACGTCAAGTTCAACCCGATCGACAACAATGCTTTGCGTGAGGTGAATGTCCGCATCGGGACCACCGCCACGCTGGTAGAGGAATTCGAACCCGAACGCAACTACTTCAGCGCCGAGTTCGGCACCGAGCCCGAGTCGCCCATCCACGTGACCTGGTCGCCGGCGTCGGCGATTCACGGCAGCCTTTTCGAAATCCACAACAACAGCATCTTCAGCGCGCGCTCGTTTTTTCAGGTGGGCAAAGTGCAGCCGGCGCGCGAGAACAACTACGGCTTCACCTTCGGCGCGCCGCTGTGGAACGGCGCGAGCCTGACGCTCGACGCCGGCCAGCAGCGCGTGCGGGGGAGCGTCAACGGCAACGTGCTGGTGCCGAACGCCAACGAGCGTACGCCGCTTACCGACGACGCCACGATTCTGCCGATCGTCGAGAGTTTTCTGGGGGCCTACCCGGCCGAACTGCCCAACCGCCCCGACATCGACGACCGCGCGCTCAATACCAACTCGCCGCAGAGCATCGACACCGATCACATCAGCGGCACGCTCGATCAAGGCCTCGGCGGCAAGGACCGTCTGATGTTGCGCTACGGGTTGACCTCGCAGAGCGTGAAGGCGTTCCAGTTGGTGGCCGGGCAAAATCCCGACAGCGCCCTGCGGGCGCATACGGCCCGCATCACCTGGAACCGAAGCTGGTCGCCCAGCACGATCACCGACTTTTCCGCGGGTTTCGACCGCGTCGGAACGGTGCTGCGGCAGGAAGAAAACGCGGTCGGCCCCGCGGTTTCGGTTTTCATCATTCAACGGCTCGGCAGCGCGACGGTTCCCGTGGACCGGGCGGTGAACGATTTCAAGTACTCGGGCCAGCTTAGCCACACGCGCGGCAAGCACTCTTGGACCGCGGGTTTCGGTCTGCTGCGGCGCCGTTTCAACGGGCGCGAAGCGAACAATCACCTGGGCACGTTCCGTTTCGGCGACAACTTTGGGCGCGACGCGGTCACCAACCTGCGGATGGGCACGGCCACGCGCTACAGCATCACCATCGGCGACACCGGGCGCGGCTTTCGCAATTGGGAAATGTCGTTCTACGCCGGCGACCGCTGGCAGGCAACGCCCAACCTCACGCTCACGTTCGGTCTGCGCTACGAGCCCACCACGCGGCCGGTGGAGGTCAACGGCATCGATGTCGTGCCCTACAACTGCGACTGCAACAACCTCGCCCCGACGTTCGGTTTTGCGAACCGGCTGCCCCGCCACTGGGGAATTCTGCGGGGCGCGTATGGCATCCAATACGGCCAGATCTTTCCGGCAACCTACGGCCAGGTGCGCTTCAATCCACCCGGCAACATCGGCATCAACGTCGACGAGCCCTACCTTGCCGACCCGCTCGCCGGTTTCGATCTGACGAATCTGCCGCCCAACACGCGCAGCAGCCTGACGTTGATCTCGCCCGATCTCGCCTCGCCCTATTCGCACCAATACAATTTCAGTTGGGAGCCGGATCTGTGGCAGCACGTCCGTTTGCAGCTTGGCTACGTAGGCAGCCGTAGCCACAAACTGCTGGTTTCGTGGGTCACCAACCGCGCCGACCCGGTCGAAGGCATTGCGCAGACCAGCGCGACCGTCAACCAGCGGCGGCCCGACCCCAACTACTTCGCGATCAACCAGGTGCTTAACGGCTCGCGGGCCTTCTATGACGCGGCGCGCGTTTCGCTGATCATTCCGCAGTGGCACGGCGTGAGCCTGGACGCTTCCTACTGGTTCAGCAAGGCCATCGATCTGGGCGGGGACTACTCGACGACCGGTGCCAGCGGCGGGGCGCCACCCCAGGCCGACTCGCTCATTCACGACGATAGCCGCGCGGTCAGCAGCTTCCACCAGCCGCACGCCCTGCTGGCTCGCGGCTCCTATGAACTGCCCCTGCTGGCCGGCCAGCAGGCCTGGATTCGCCGCATGCTCGGCTCCTGGATGATCTCCGGAGCACTGCTGATGAAAACGGGAACGCCTTTCCCCGCCTTCGCGGGCTCGGACGCCCCCGGATTCGGCAACGTGGACGGCGAAAACGGCGACCGCGTGGACGTTGTCGATCCGTCAGTTCTGGGGCGCTCGATTGGGGATCCCGATACCTCGGTCCTGCAGTTGCCGCGCGAGGCCTTCTCGTTCATGGCGCCCACCGCCCTGCGCGGCAACATCGGCCGCAACACCTTTCACAAAGGAAAAATCGCCAACGTGAACGCCGCGATCTCCCGCTCCTGGAAGATCGGCCCCGAGAAGGCCTTGACTTTCCGCGCCGAATCCATCAATTTCCTCAACACGCCGCAGTTTGCCGACCCCGAGCGCAACCTGTCGTCGAAAGCCTTTGGCCGCATCAGCAATACGCTCAACGACGGGCGCGCCTTCCAGTTCCTGCTGCGTTTCGCGTTCTGATCCAGCGGCGGCGGTTCAATTTTTCCATCTTCGCGGTCACAAGAAGCAAACCGGCCCTATTTGCCTTCCCGCAGACAATCTCTCTGAAGCCAGACAAGACGTGCCTCCCGGGCCGCCGCTCGTGAGCCGGGGCCAGGCACGGGCCTCCGGGCGGCCGTGTCGACCTCGGGTCGACATGCTCCGCGCCAGCGCCCAAATATAAAGCGAGCTCGCACCGTTGCAAGCGACTGCCCGGCGAACGCGCGAACTAGCCAGTCTGCCCGTCGACCTCGGCTCAATCTGCTAAACTCTCCGGGATCACGGAGACTTCAACTACATGGCGTTCTACGAACTCAGGCAATACAAAATCCTTCCCGGCAAGATGGATGCGTGGCTGGAATTGATTGAAGGCACGATCATCCCTTTTCAGATTTCGAAGGGGATGGTGATCACCGCCAGCTTTCGCGGTGAACAGGACGACAGCATCTACGTCTGGATGCGCCGCTTCGAGACCGAGCAGCAGCGCGAGCAGCTTTACCAGGCCGTCTATCAGAGCGATCGCTGGAAGAACGAGATCGGCCCCAAGGTCGGTGAGTTGATGGACCGCTCTGCGATTCAGGTCACGCGCCTGTTGCCCACCACAAAATCGCCCGTGCACTAAAACCACTCAGCAATCCCGCGGTGGGCGCCCCAGTAAAAAAGCGCCCGTAGCGCAGGGCTCGAAGAGACCTGCGGTCTACTCGACCGTGGCCCGTTGCTCGTTTTGCAAGGCGTGGCGCAGGCCTCTGGCCGGCGGGGCCGACCTGTGCAGTTTGGCGCTCCGAGGTAGGACAGACAATCCTGTCTGTCCTCTCGACTGTGGCCTTTGGGTAGGAATCCAAGAAGAAGCAAGCCACAAAAGGCAGGCGTGGTTGGGTCTGGCAGGCCCGTTCACTGGCCTTGGCCGGCCTAGCCGAGTTTTGAGCCGCTCGTTTACGGTCGGTATGCCGCGCTCCGATCCCCCCTGCTTCAGCCCGCTTCAAGTGGGCTATCCCACGGCTGAAGGCGTGGGCTATTAATTGGTTTCGCCCCCCTCGGGGGCTCTGGGGAGACTCGGGGCTCCGGCAAACGGCCCTTGCGGCGCCCTTGCCCGTCGCGGGCGCCGGCCTAGGCCCCGTCGATGGCCTTGACCACGCGGTGCGCCGAACGGGTGGCGGCTTCCATGCCCCAGCCCAGGTTGTCGGCGTAGGCGCCGGCGAAATGCACGCGCCCCACCGGCTCGAAGCTGTGCGGCCAATATTTCTTCAACTCGCCGACTTTGTAGTTGGTTCGCTCGCAGGCGCCCGCCCAGGGATTCTTCGACCATTCCACCACCCAGGCCGCCTCAATGTCTTCATGCTTGCCCGGATAGTACTTGCGATAGGCCGCCAGGGCCTGCTCGGTGGTCGTGGTCGCCTCCGCCGTGGCCGCCAGCAGTCCGCGCGGCGAATCGACATCCTCGCCCAGCCGCCAGATGTGCTCCAGCGCTGCGTCGCCGAACGCCATGTCGGGCTTGATGCCGTCCTTTTCCCAGAACCGCGAGTGCGACACGAAGATCGGCCGCGTCGCGAAGTAATACGGCATGTGCTCAATCGGCCAGGCCTTGCTCTCGGGCCAGGCTGGCTTCACGGGAATCTTGCGCAGCATCACTGCCGACATGCAGCAGACCAGGTAGTCGGCCTGCATCGTTTTCTTCTCGCCGCGCTCCTGGTAAGTCACCGTGACGCCGCTCGCGCCGTGCTCGATCGCCTCCACGGGCGAGCCCAGCCGCACGCGCTCGCCCAGCTTGGCCGCCAGGGTGCTGGGCAGCGTCTGGTTGCCGCCCTTGAGGCGGTAGACCTTGGTCGGAAAGTTGTCGACGCCGCGCAGTTTCAGAATGGCATCCTGATGAATCGCCTGCAGCGCCGACCCTGAGCCGCCCACGAACTGCAAGGCCGCTTCCGACGCGCCCTGCTTGCGGACCACGTCGGTCACCGACATGTCGTCGAGCTCGTCGAGCCCGACCCCGAACGGCTGGTACTCGTCGTGAATGCGATCGATGTAAGAGCCCAGGAACATCTCCGAAAAATTGGTCCAGCCGTGGCGCACGATGTAGTCCACCTCGCGCTGGTTGAGCCCGAATCCCTGGAGCACCTTGGGATCGGCCAGCATCTCGTCGGTGTACATTTTGCCGTCGAGGAAGCGAATGTAGTTCTCGCGCTTGGGATAGCCGAGCGGCTGCAGGTTGAATTCCTGGATATATTGCCAGCAGATTTCATAGCCCGGCTTGGTGAAATGTTCCGCGCCGGCATCGACGTAAAAGCCGTCGGGGAGCTGGTCGCGGAAGGTCCAGATGTGCCCGCCGGTGCGCCCGGAAGCTTCGAGCACGGTGACGTCGTGGCCGCGCTTCATCAGCTCGTAGGCGCACGAGAGCCCGGAAATGCCGGCCCCGCCCACGATGATTTTCTTGGGGCTGCTCGTCTGCGGACGCGCCGGAAGGGCGCTGGCGGCGGCCAAACCCGCACCGGCCAGGCGCAAAACATCGCGGCGGTTGATCGAGGAAGAGGAATCAGGCTGCATGGTATGAAACCCCACCAAAGTCGCCCACCAGCATAGAGGAGGCCTGGGCGCGATGCAAGGAGGTTTGACCCTGGGCCGGCCGTGGGACAGACAATCCTGTCTGTCCTCCGGAGTTTCGGCCCGTTGACGCGGACGATCACCCCAAAGAGCCGCCGAAGCCCGAAGCTGCACCCGTGGCGTGAACCTCCAGGTTCGCCGCGTCGCGATTCGTCGCGACGTAGGGCCGCACGCCAACCGAAGCCGTGGTGGAGGGGTAGCACTGTCGGGCCTGAACGCTGCCTTTCCGCAGATGGTAAGAGGCCGCCTGACGGCGACGACAGGCGAGAGCGCCTGTCTCTACAAACGACAGACAATCTTGCCTGTCCTCAACGCCGGCGTGTACGCCGGCGCGGCCGGCCAGAGGTCCGCGCCACGCGTCACGAGACAACTCCCGCGCCGTCACGCAGCGTCCGCCAAGCATCACGCCATAAACCGCCTGCCATAATAAAAACAGCATGAACATTGCCCTCAAGGAATGGGCCGTCGTCATCGAGGCCCTCGCGCGCGGGCGGCAGCGTTTGCTGCTGCGCAAGGGCGGCATCGCCGAGGGCCGCGGCGGTTTCGCGGTCAAGCACGGCGAGTTTCTGCTCTATCCCACCTGGGAACACCAGCATCTGGTTTTGATTCGCGACGAATTCCGTGGACTATTCGAACAGGCTCGGCCGCGATCGAGCGGCGTGGTGCGCTTCCAATATCTCGCCCGGGTCACCGACGTTCTGCGCGCGCCGGCTCTGCCCGAAGCGATGCGCCCGCTCGAGGCCGACCACATTTGGGCGCCTCGCTACCTCGAAAAGCGCTACGAGTACCGCCCCGAACGGCCTCTCTTTGTGATGATCGTGCGCTTGTACCGACTTGCGGCCGAGGGGGAAATACCCGAGATCCGCCGCTATGCAGGCTGCCGTTCGTGGGTCGAGATCGAGCAGGAAATCGACACCGCCCACAGCCTGCCTGTGGAGCCCGACGCAACCTTCGATTTGGCCCGGAAGCTATTGTTAGAAAAGCTATTTGGGGCCGGATCCCGTGTGGACGTGCCGCCCGGCGACGCGGCCGGGAGCGTCGCTGGTGCTTAGTCATAGACCTCGATCGCTGGTCCACGGCACCTCACACCCGACCACAGCACAACGAGGCAGTGGTGTATGTAATCTACCTATTTACCGGGACTTAGCAGTTGCAGAGGGTGCTCGGGAGGCGCGATAATATTGCTAAGTACTACCCAGGGTACTAAGCACAATGACTAGGGGTTGTCCATCGTGCAATTGACTCGGGAGCGGGTCAGTCTCGTCCAAGCGCTTGCTTCCATGGCGGTCAGCGCCCGTCGCGATTCGATGCGGCGTTTCCTGGAAGGCCTTTCCACCGACGAATTGGAATACATTGCCGAGTACATCGGCTGCCGGCTGCTCGACCCGCACACCGAAGCGGTGCACTGTGACCGCAACGGTCTGGCGGTGGACGTCGAACGCTTCCAGTTCAGCCGCCGCACCGAAGGCATCGCCTTTGCCGCGGCCGCCGGACGCACGCAAGTCGTGGTTCGTAACCGAACCGACATCGCCCACAAGATGATTCTGCTGCTCGAGTATCTCAGCCTGAGCGAACTGGAAGCCCGCCCCGTGGCCTGGTCGGGCCAGGGATCCGCGTAGCTCCAACGACGCGCCCGATTGCGGCCAAACTCCATCCCCGGCGCAGAGAAGCAACACGCCTCAAAAACAGAGCCGCCGGCTCACGCCTGCGGCTCTGTTTTCCTGGATCCGTTTTGTTGGGTCTGGCCTCGCTGCGGTTTGCCCTGCGATATGGCGACGTTATGCTACCCTGAGGAGCTACGCCAGCCTAGTGCGGCCGGATGGGTTGTTGTTCCGGTTTCTTGCGGTTGCGGCGTCCCCGGCTTCAGGTCTTTTTCCACGCTGACAGAATGTTTCGTGAGTTTCATGGCCACCGGCCGGTGGTCCCGGAATCGGCCTATGTGGACCCCAGCGCTCAGCTCATCGGCCGTATTGTTCTGGGTGAGCGCACCAGTGTTTGGTGCAATGTCACCCTCCGCGGCGACGTCAACTCGATCCGTATCGGCGACGACACCAACATTCAGGACAATAGCTGCCTGCATGTCGACCGCGACCAGCCGCTGGAGATCGGCGCCGGCGTGGTCGTTGGCCATTGCGCCACCGTGCACGGCTGCGTGGTCGAAGACGACTGCCTGATCGGCATGGGCTCGACCCTGCTGAGCGGCTCGCGGATCGGGGCCGGCTCGATCGTCGCCGCCGGCTCGCTGGTGCTCGAGGGCCAGCAAATTCCGCCGCGCAGCCTGGTGATGGGCGCGCCGGCGAAGGTGCGCCGCCCGACCACGGGCGAAGAGCTGGAGCGCATCCGCAACAACGCCCAAAGCTACGTCAAGCTTAGTAGAGAGTATCTCGGCCAATCATAATGGAGCCCTCGACGCAAAACCCCGTTTCCCTGGACTTTCTAGGCGGCCTGCGCCGCACGCAGAACTGCGGCGAGCTGCGCGCCTCCAACGTCGGAGCGACCGCGCTGCTGATGGGCTGGGTGCACCGCCGTCGCGACCTGGGCGGGCTGATCTTCATTCATCTGCGCGATCGCAGCGGCGTCACGCAGATCGTGTTCAACACCGAGAATCAGCCCGAGGCGCACCGCAAGGCGCAACTGCTGCGGAGCGAGTTCGTGGTCGCGGTCGAAGGGCCGGTGGTGCGGCGTTCGGCGGAAACCGTCAATCCGAATCTGGAGACCGGCGAGGTCGAGATCGTTGCGGAGAAGCTCTATATCCTCAACGAATCGCGCACGCCGCCGTTCCCGATCGAGGAAGACCTCTCGGTCGCCGAAGACACGCGGCTGAAATACCGCTACATCGACCTGCGCCGCCCGCACATGCAGCGCAACATGATCCTGCGGCACCGCGTCAATTTCGCGATCCGCGAGTCGCTCAATAGCCAGGGCTTTCTCGAAATCGAAACGCCGTTCATGACGCGCTCGACCCCCGAGGGCGCGCGCGATTTTCTGGTACCCAGCCGGCTGCAACTCGGCACCTTCTACGCGCTGCCGCAGTCGCCGCAGTTATTCAAGCAACTGCTGATGATCAGCGGCTACGACAAATACTTTCAGGTGGTGCGCTGTTTCCGCGACGAAGATCTGCGCGCCGACCGCCAGCCCGAGTTCACGCAAATCGATCTCGAGATGTCGTTCGTGCAGCCCGAGGGCATCTTCGACGTGATCGAAAACCTGGTGCGCCAGGTCTGCGTGGCCTCCGGGTTCGCCGCGCCCGAATGCCCGCTGCAGCGGCTGCCTTACTCGGAAGCGCTCGAAAGGTACGGCACCGACAAGCCCGACGTGCGGCTGCCGGCGATGGCGCGCGTCGACGACGTGTTTCCGCCGGAAATGACCAAGGCGCTGCCGCTGATGGCGGTTCGCGTCCCCAAGGTCGGTGTCCTCAGCCGCCGCGAGCGCGAAGAAGCGACCAAGCCCATCGCCGAAGATCGCGGTCTCAAGATCTACGATGACCTCAACGGTCTCGCCAAGAAGTTTCCCGAAGCGGTGGCCACGGTACGCCAGCGGCTCGGCGCCGAAGAAGGCGATTTTGTGCTGCTGGTGACCCTGGCGGAAGCGCCCAAAGGCCCGCGGCCCGACTACGCGGTTTACCAGGCCGCCGGCGCCGTGCGCGTGCAGGTCTCGCAGCGCTTCAAGGATCGTCACCAACTGCTCGACCCCAAAGACCTGCGCTTTCTGTGGGTCACCGACTTCCCGATGTTCGAGTGGAACGAGGACGGCCGCCGCTGGGAAGCCGCGCACCATCCGTTCACCTCGGTGCACGACGAGGATATCGCGAAGCTGGGCAACGATCCGGCCGGTTGCCGCTCGAAAGCCTACGACCTGGTGTTGAACGGCATCGAGCTGGGCTCGGGCTCGATTCGTATTCACCGCCGCGACGTGCAGTCGCAGGTTTTCAGCGCTCTGGGTTTCAGCGAGGAAGAGGCGCGGCACCGTTTCGGATTTTTCCTCGAAGCGCTCGAATACGGCACCCCGCCGCACGGCGGCATCGCGCTGGGCATCGACCGCCTGGTGATGCTGCTGGCGGGCGAATCGACCATCCGCGACGTCATTCCGTTCCCGAAAACCGCGCGCGGCACCGACCTGATGTGCGAAGCGCCGAACACGGTTCCCGACGAGCAGCTCACCGAGCTGGGCATCACGCTAAGCCCGGCCGCGCGCCGGGCCGTGCAAAAAGACGCCCCGGAAAGCTAGCCGTTGCCCCCGGCAGAGCCCTGACTCAGGCACGCTCTCTCAGCAATGGCCGGCATTTTCGGCCCTGGCCTACCCAAGCCAGGCCTAGCACCCCGTGGCGTGAACCTCCAGGTTTGCCGCGTCGCGATTCGTCGCGACGTAGGGCCCCGAAGCGCAACCTCCCGGGGAACCCCTAAACAAGCCTCCACACGACCGGTTGCCCCAAAGACAGCAAGGCCCCGGTTGACGCTATCCCCCCGACTCCGGAAAGATAGTCTTCTCAAGTGCAGCATCTCATCTCCCCCACCGTGCTCGGCCATGCGGCATCTCTGCGCGCCGCGTTCGAATCCGCCCAGCCGTTTCGCCACTTGGTCGTCGACGACTTTCTCGAAGGGGCCTATTGCCGCGAACTACTCGATCAGTTCCCTGCGTTCGACCGCGAGCACGCGCTCAACGAATTCGGCGAAGTGGGCGGCAAGGCGGTGTTTCAGGAGCTTCCCCGGCTCGGCGGCGCCTACCAGCGCTTCGACCGCATGCTACGCTCGCGCGAGTTTCTCTCCCTCATCGGAGAGATCACGGGCATCCCGCAGTTGCTCTACGATCCGGACTACGTCGGCGGCGGCACGCACGAAAACCGCGACGGCCAGGAGCTCGATCCGCACGTCGATTTCAACTATCACCCGCGCACGCGGCGCCACCGGCGGCTGAACCTGATCCTGTTTCTCAACCCGGAGTGGGACGCGGCGTGGGGAGGCAGTCTCGAACTGCATCGCGACCCATGGCTGCCGCCCGAGGAAAACACCATCCAGACCATCGTGCCCGCCGCCAACCGCTGCGTGCTGTTCGAAACCTCCGAGCATTCCTGGCACGGTTTCAGCCGGATCTGCCTGCCGGAAGCGAAAAAGCACCTGTCGCGCCGCTCGATCGCCGTCTATTTCTACAGCCGGCAGCGGCCGGCTGCCGAAACCGCGCCCGACCACGCCACGGTCTACGTGCAACGGCCGCTGCCGCCGCACATCACCCCCGGCCACATGCTGAACGAGGCAGATGTGGGCCAGATTCGCGACCTGCTCGCGCGTCGTGACCAGCAACTGCGTTTTCTCTACAAGCGGGAGCTGAAGTTCTCGGCGCTACTCAACGACATCATTCAGTCGCCGGTTTACCGCCTGGCGGCGGCCGTCAGCTGGCCGGCGAGAAAACTCAAGCGCTGGATCCAACCGAAGGCGTAGGAACGCAGTGGCGCAGGGCTCCGCAGACTGCGGAAAAACTCCAGTCCGGCCCGGCAGTTGTGCTCCATGGAGCCAGTCACCGCTTTCGCGTCTCGTTTTTTCAGAGGTTTACAGGATTCGCAGGGCACGAAACACGGTGACTGTCCCGTTCCCGCCTGCCTGCCTGACGCAGAACAGACAGGACGGTGTGTTCCACCGCAACGTCAACCTGTCAGCAGGAACCCTCGCTGGATCAGCCGCCGTACCACTCGGATGCAGACGGCCTGTACCTCCGCCCTGGACGCGTCGTTGGGCAAAATCGGCTCGATCAACTCACCCAAGCTCTGCTTGCCGGTGCATCCCGAAAGAAAACCGGCGACCCGCCCGTCCAAGCGGCAACTGAGCTGCAAGCCCCGATCCAGCTTGAGTTCGATCGATGTTGCTTCCCAGCCATTTTCGGTGGCGCGCAGCACGTGTTCCAGCCGCAGATGAGGCGCGCGGCGCGGGCGGAGCGCGAGCATCGCATCGTCGTCGGCTTTCTCAACGAAATCATGCCCGTCGAAAACCGCCTCGACCAGCTCGCCGAACTCCGACTTGGCATCGATCGTATACTCTTCCATCTCGACCCAGTTGCTTGCGCCGGAGCGCTTGCGCATGGCCATGATGCCGCCGTGCATGGCGGCGACGTTGTGACAGCTGTAGTGCTCCGTCCAGGCCGCCAGCGTGGCAACGTCCTTCTCGACCGATACCTGATCGACGGTGTGCATTTTCGCAAAGCTGTATTCGAGGGGCCGCTGGGAGTTGTCTTTGATGAGCCAGACGTCGCAGCCGGTCCCCGACACCCACCCGGCGAGCCGTTCCTTCCAAGGCTGGCCTTTGATCTCGACCCACTCGAAGATGATCTGGAAGAAGCCGCCCTCGTTGAGGAATTGCGGCGCCTGCCGCACCATTCTCTCCACAAAGCTGTCGAGTTCCAGCGGGTTGTCGCGATAGAGAATCTCGTTGGCCGGCAGCATGAAAAACGGCGGGTTCGAGACGATCAGGTCGAAGCGGCGGCCCTTGAAGGGTGTGAACAAATCGCCTTGCACAAACTCGATTGGCTCCAGCCCATTGATCCGCGCGTTGAACCTCGCCAGGTGCAGGGCGCGCGGATTGAGGTCGGCGGCTGTCACGTTTTCGCTCTGCGATGCCATCTTCATGGCGTGGATGCCGGGCCCACAACAAAGATCGAGGGCTGAGCGAACCTTGCGGCCGATCGTGAAAAATGACAAAAGCTGCGTGGGCGGACCGGGGCTGATCACCAGGTCGGGCCGTGGTTGCGACGTCGGCGCGCAGTCGCAGGCGGTAAGAATGTCGCCGACTGGCAGCAGCAGAACCGACGGCACCAGGCTGCCGTTTTCCGCAACCAGCAGGCCCGACTTGGTCAGCAGCTCCAGAATCTCCTCGGGAATGTGTGCCCGGGCGATCGAATCCTCCACCGGGTAGCCAATGATGAACCAACGTACCAGCGTGTTGATGCGGCTCGGCTCGCGCGTCTGGTGTAATTGCAGGGGCAGATTGCGGCGGAGATGCGACGGTGGGCCGACCCATGCCAGCCAGGAAGCCAGCTTGGGTCTGGTGTAGTCGGACGCCCGGAAGAACTCCCAGAGCAGGCGGCCTTCCTGGGAAGAGTCCAGGTGAATGGCACGATCGTTGTTCGACATCAGATCACCGTGTGCTATCGCGAAGTCGGCGGAAATCGGAGGGGCGTTCGGTCAGGGGTTCAGGATGACCTTGGTCAGATTCGGCTCGCGCTGGTAAAGCCGGTCGAACATTTCCGGGCCGCGGTCGAGCGGCACCGCGGCGCTGATCATGGGCGCCACCTGAATCGCGCCACGGCCCATCAGCGCCAGGCAGGCCGCGTAGTCGTTCGACGAGGCGCACGAGCCCAGTACGCTGATTTCGCGCGTCACCACCGACTGCAGCGGGAAGCTTACCGAGGCGGTGACGTTGCCGATCAGGGTCACCACACCTCCCTTGCGCGCGCTGTCGATCGACATGCCGACGGTGGCATCGGCTCCCACCGCTTCCACCACGACATCGGCGCCGAGGCCGTCCGTCATCTCACGGATGCGCGCCGGAATATTCTCCGAGCGCGAGTTCAGAATCTCATCCGCCCCGAGCCGTTTCGCCAGCGCCAGCCGGTCGTCTTCGAGATCGACCGAGACGACGCGCCCGCAGCCGGCGGCGCGGAGCGCCTGCAGCGCCAGCAGCCCGATCATGCCCGCCCCGATCACCACCGCCGTGTCGCCCATCTGCAGCGGCGTGATGTTCACCGCGTGCACCGCCACCGACACCGGCTCGACCATCGCCGCTTCATTGAACGGCAGGTTGTCGGGAATTCGGACCACGATGTGCTCGGGAACTGCGACGTACTCGGCGAACGCGCCGTGGCGGCGGTATTCCTGGCACGAGACGCCCAGCACGCGGCGGTTGTCGCAGAGATTAGGGCGCCCCTGGCGGCAGAAAAGGCAGACACCGCAGGAGATCATCGAGTCGAAAGTGACGCGGTCGCCCTCGCCGAAGCGCGACACCGCCGCGCCTACCCTGGCCACTACACCGGAGGCTTCGTGCCCCATGATTACCGGCGGGATGCGGCGGCCCGAGCTGCCGTCAAAGCCGTGCACGTCGCTGCCGCAGATGCCGCACGAGTGCACGCGCACCAGCACGTCGTTGGGGCCGATTTCCGGCTCGGCCACCTCATTGAGAGCCAGCTTTTTGTAGTCTTCGAGAACCAGCGCTTTCATACGGGGAAATGTCCTTGGGTCAGGATAGCAAGGAATGGGGACCCGGACACCGCGAACGGCGGAGAGCGGAGAGGCACGTCAGCGGCGAATCAAGAAAGACAGCCGCAGGCGCAAGCCGGCGGGCCGAAGCGCGGAGAAAGCCCGGGGAAGCGTCCTCCCGCTGTCATCGGGGGAGTCATTGGCAAACCGTCGGAGGAGTCGGCGGCAAACAACGATCCGCCACTCCGAGCCGCAAGGGTGAGCTTGCGCCAAGCGCGCGGCGGCGAGAGTCTCTTAGCCGGCGGGTTGCGAGGCGTGGGTGCTCAGCGCGGGCTCACGCCCGCGGCTCTGAGTGGGGCCCCGGTGCGCCTCGCCCGCCCGTGAGGATTGGTGCTGCTTCGGCCCACCGGCTTACACCTGCGGTTCTGTTTTCCGGCTCGGGGCCGGCGCGGGTTGGGGTGGGCTTGGCCGCCAGAACAATTTTTTGCCGCTTTGGCGTTGGAGTTTGGCTTTTCGCGCCGATCTGTCTACCAGGGCTCCCGGCCGTTATAGCCCTGTGGGCCGGCTGGCGAGCCGTTCGGTCTTGAATCGGGAGGTCACGATGAAAGTGGATGCTACAGCGTTGTTGCGGGCCGCCGGCGTTGCTGTCTTGCTGGGCGCGGTGTGGCTGTTGAGCGCCAACTCCAGCAGTCACGGCGGCTCGGAAACACCGTCGAGTGACTCCGCCTGCGATGTCTGCCAGGAAGTGCTGATCGGTTCGTTCTCTTGCGCGGTGCAGGGCGGGGAAGTGCTGGCGCAGGTGAATTTTCAGGGTTCGGGCGACTTGACGCCGTCGGCCACCGGCGCCGGCATGCTGGTGCTGGGAACGGTTCCCGGCGGCACCGTGAGCGTCTGCGAGTCGTTGGCGGCGTTGGTCGACACCGAGCTCGACGGGGCCGATTGCTCCGCCAGCCGTGTGCAAAGCCCGGTGGCCGATCAGCGCGTGTTCGACTTCGCGTGCAGTGGCCCGCGCTCGATCCTGGTGCGGGCCATGGGCGAGGCCGCCCAGCGCGTTATCTCGCTTGCTCCCTAGCCGTGGCCGCCGCGCCCCCCGGCGGTCACTCCTTCTTGCCGAGCCAGCGGATGCGAGTCACGAAAGCCCGCGAGGAGCCACCGTAGAACTCGAGAAACTGGGGCGAGGTGTCGACGTTGTTGACCAGCGTTGGATTGAGCCGGTTGGTGAGGTTGTTGACGCCGCCGCGCAACGCCCAGCGGTAGCCGAACAGATCGACGCGGCGCTCCAGTTGCACATTCAGCTCGAAGAACGCCGGGAAGCGCCGCGAATTGACAGCGCCCTGCACGTTGCCCCGCTCGTCTTCGATCGAGAAGGGATACCCGCTGCGCCACTCCGCCATGTAGGCCAGCGCCCATTTTTCGGTGAGCGGAAAGTAGCTCCAACTCAGAAAGCGCTGCGGCGCGTCCCACGGCATCGGCCCAAAGTTGTTCGCGGCCTGCACCGGGTTGTCGATGCTGATGTCAAGCACCGAGTTCGAACGCGCCCGCGACCGCGTGTAGCTGCCGAGCCAGGTGTATTGCTTGAGAAAGTTCTTGCGCACCGTGATCTCGACGGCGTCGTAGACGTCACGGCGGTCGTTGACCGGACGAAAGACGCCGCTGACGCCCGCCGCGCCGAGTTGCGCCGCCTGTTGGGCCAGCGCCGCCGCGTCGAGCGAAGTATCGTTTTCGAAAGTGAAGCCATCGCGGCCGCGTTTGCGCAAGTAATCCACGCGCGCGAAGAAGCCGGCGGGCAGGCGCTGTTCGAGCCCGGCGCTCCAGTTCTCGTAGCGCGGCGCGCGCAATCGTTGCGGTTCCTGCTCGAACAGCGTGAGCTGCGGGCCCTGCTGGGGCATGCCGTTCGCATCGAATTCGGTCGTCAGGGTGTATTGATCGAGATAGCGCGTGAAGGTGCGCAGGTTGGTCGCGTCGTAGACGATGCCGTAGCCGGCCGAGATCTTGGTGTCGTCCCAGCCCGGCGGCGACCAGTTCACCGAGAGCCGCGGCGAGGTGGCCCAATCGCCGACGATGCGGTCCCAATCCTGGCGCACGCCCAGATGGAACAGCAAACGCGCGTGCGGCTTCCAGGTGTCTTCGAGAAACCAGGCGAACTCGGTGTTGCCGCGCCGGAACGCCCCACTGCCGCCATAGAGCACGCGGTCGAGCGGCGTGCCCTGCAGATTCCAGTGCTCGTAGCCGCTGCGCCGGGTGTCCTGGCGGTAGTCGAGCGAATTGAGATCCATCCCACCCTTGAGCGTGTGCGTTCCCCCCAGCGAAAACGACGGCGAGATGGCGTTGGCGATCCACTGGTTGCGCGTCGACCAGCGCCGCGCGTCCGAGAAATAATTCCCCAACCGGCCTTGCGGCGTGAGGATGTAGAGGTCCGGCCCCTGCGGAATGTCGCGCCCGAACGTGCTGTTGCGGGCGTAGCCGAATTCGAGCACCAGACCGCGCGAAAAATAGTGCTGGTCCTTGACATGAAAGAAAGCCTGCCGCGCGCGCTGATCGACGGTCGTCTCGGGCGGGTCGAGCACGCTGAGGCCGTTGCGCGGCGCCTGGGACGCGCTGAACAGAATGCCGGAGGAGACAATGTTCGACGAGGTCAGGTTGACCTGCCCACGCAGCAGGTCGCTGAAGCCGTAGCGCGTGGTGCGGTCTTCCCCTTTGGGCAGCTCGTCGACGACGTGCTTGCTGTATTCGCCGTTGAGCGCGTTGAAGAACCAGGCGCGGCCTCGGCGGATCGGCCCCGAGAGATTCAGCCGCGGCCGCCAGTCGCCGATGATCAGCCCTTTGCGGTTCTCGACGCCGGGGATGAAGTTCGTTGCGGTGTAGCGAAACTGGTCGTCGCCCATGCCGGTTTCAATTGCCAGCGTGCCGGCCGAGCCCTTTCCGAATTCGGCCGGCGAACGCGCGCTGGAAAGCGTCATCGAGCGGACGGCCTCGACGCTGAGGCTGCTGTCGAAGCGGCCGGTGAGCGGGTCACCGGCGTTGAAGCCGTCGAGGGTCCAGTAGGTTTGCTCGGCGGCGCCGCCGTTGAAATGCGGCTCGCCCTGTGCGTCTTGCACCACCGCGCCGGGCATCACGCGCATGGCGTTTTGCAGGCTGTGGCTTGAAGGGTAGGGCACGGACAGAATGTCGTTGGCGGTGACGCTCTCTTCGCTGGCAGGCTGCTCCAGGTCGACCGCCGCCGGCGAATATGACACCTCGATCGACTCGTGAATCTCGCGCTGGTGGTGCAGCACGACGGTGATCTCGTTGGCGCCGGCGTCGAGATCGATGGGGTCGTTCTCGAGCAGGAAGAAGCCTTCGCGTTCGGCGCGGAGCAGATAGCGCCCCGCGGCGGCTACTTCCACATGGAACGACCCGGCCTGATCGCTGACCGCTTGCGCAGAAGGGGCGGTGAGGGAGGCGTTGGGGGACGGGGAAGGGCTGCCGGACGAGGCAGAAGAGCGGCCGGGAGCCGGTGCGGAGGGGCCAGTGGAGGCAGGCGCCGCCGGTTGCGGCCGCAGCGAGATCAGCACGTGCGGGACGGCGACGCGCGTTTCGTCGACAACCCGTCCCGAGAGGCGAACTTGCGCCGTTCCCAAGGCCGGGACGGCGGCCAGAACGATCCAGCCCGCCCACCTGCAACGGCCCACTCTTTGCCCCCTGCTGTTCCCATCCTAAGTCCGCGGGGAGACGGCGGCAAGCGCGGCTTGTGCGTTGGGGAACGGGCACGTGCGCTGCCCCCCACCGCCGCAAATCCCGCCCGGGAGGGAAGCCTGCGAGGGGCTATTTCTGCTGCCGATTGGAATCGTTGCGCGAGGAGACCGTGTCGTTGCGCCAGTAGTCGGCATGGTAGGTCGGGCCGTCCTTGAACCAGATTTTGCTCACGATGTCGATGTCGCCATCGCCATCCACATCGCCGATCGACACGTCGTGCCAGCCGGGATTGCCGTCGTGGATCACTTCGGGCGTAAAGGCCGGCGGCGTCGTGCCCGAGTTGACCCAGATCACGCCGCGCGGCTTGAGCCCCTGGGGCTTCATCGGCAGCTTGTCGCCGGACATCGGGCTCGGATCCTCCTGCTCGCCGGCAAATACATCCAACTTCCCGTCGCCGTCAAAATCGGCAACGGCCAGCGAATGAAACGAGCCGGTGCCCTCGACGTTGCCGGGCGCGGTCGGCGGATCGGGCAGTCGGGTGCGCGTCCAGTGGATTCCCTGGTCCTGGTTTCTCACCCAATACACATGGCCCAAGCCGGTGTCGCAATCCGAGTACACGATGTCCTGCCTGCCGTCGCCGTCGAGGTCCACCACCCAACTGCGAATGCTCGTTCCATACGACGCGTGGGGGATCGCCAGATGCGGCCAGGCGTGGCGTGCCCAGCTTCCGCCGGCCTTGCCGGGATTTTCAAACCAGGCGCCAGCGATCACGAGGTCGGGGTCGCCATCGCCGTCCAGGTCGCCGATCCCATGCGGCGTCAACCCGCCGTGCTGCCCCATCCCCTTCACCACGGTCGTGACGGCCAGAGATTTCGCCGGGTCGTACCACAACAACTGATCGCCGTCGAAGGTCACCAGGTCCAACCGTCCGTCGCCGTTGATGTCGGCCACGGCGATGTCGTGCACTTCGTGCCCGCTGTGCTCGTACTCGTGCATCTCCCAAGGACTATCCGGATTGTCGCGAAGGGTTCCCGGATTGCGAAACCAGACGGCGTCGAATACGAGATCCTCCCAGCCGTCGTTGTCCACGTCCAGAGCCGCCGCGCCCAGCCCTTGAAAGACCCCGGGCGCATCGTTGATTACATGTTGCACCCAAATGGAATCGCTTTTGCGTTCGTACCACCAGAACCCGTGAGCGTCGCGGCGTGACAACGCCACATCCAGGTCGCCGTCGTGATCCAGGTCCACCAGGGGGGTGCCGGCCGTCCCCCACGACTCGCCCGGCAACGGATCGGCGATGGAGAAATGCGTCCACTTCATCCCAGCAGCTTGCATCGCCGTCGTCCAAAGCAAACCCAGGGAAAGCAGCAGGGCGAACCGGGCTGTGGTTGATTGCCGCCCGGTCCACGGTTGGGGGACTCGCGGAAGACTCATATCGCAAGTGTACAACTGACGGCCGGCGCTTCTGGTCGACTAGAATAGAAAATGGGAGTGCCTGCATGAACCGACGCCATTTCCTGCAATGCGCGGCGGCAACCCCGCTGCTGGCGGCCTCGGATAACGTTCCCGCCTATCACGTGGTTAGCCCGTTCGCTCCCGCGAAAAATCCGGGAATGCCCGGCCCTTATCCCGGAAAAGTCGTCCGCGTCCATTCGGACCGGTCGATCGACGCCGATACCGAAGTGGTGAACGCCGAGGTCGTGCGCGACATGATTTCGCGCGGGCTGTGCGCGCTGACCGGCGACTCCGACGAAAGCGCCGCCTGGGCGCGCTTCATTTCCCCCGACGACGTCGTGGGCATCAAGGTGAACTGCTCGGGCGCGCCCACCATGATGTCGACGCCGGCGGTGGTCGGCGACATCGCCCGCAACCTGGTCGCAATCGGCGTTCCGGCGGGCAATATCTACATCTACGAACGCTTCTGGAACCAACTGGAATCGGTCCACTACGAACGCGTCGTTCCGGCAAACGTTCACATCCAGGCGGCCGAATCCAACCGCGGCTCGATTCTGGGCTACGATCCCGACACCTATGTCGAGGTGAGTTTTTTCGGCGAAGAAGATACGCGCTCGAATCTGATCCGGTTGGTGGCCGAAAAACTGACCAAAATCATCAGCGTTCCCAATATGAAAGAGCATCAGGCCGCCGGTGTCACCGGCTGCCTGAAAAATATTTCCTACGGCAATTTCTCCAATGTCGACCGTTCGCATCGCTGGGAGAAAACCAACACGCGCACCTTCATCGGGACGCTGGCCGCGGTCGAGCCGGTACGCTCGCGAACCGTGCTGCACGTCATGGACGGTCTGCGCGGCGTCTGGCACGCCGGGCCGTTCTCGCGCGAGCGCCGCTTCCGCTTTTATCCCAAACAAATGATGTTTGGCACCGACCCGGTCGCCATGGACCGCCTGCTGATCGACGTCATCGACGGCAAGCGCAAGGCTGAGGGCGCGCCCTCGATCTGGGACCGCTCGCCGCAACGCGTGCGCCGCGACGGCGAAGCCGACCCCCAGTTCAACCATTTCATTCGCGAACCCGGGCACGTCGAATACGCTGCCGGACTCGGCCTGGGCGTCTACGATATCGACAAGATCGATCTCAGGACCATCGAGCTATGATCCTTGCACTTCTCGCCGTCGCGCTGCCGAGCCTGTATTGGGATCAGCCGCCCGAAACCGCCGCGGCGCTGGAGCGCGCCGGCATCGAGCAGATCGACGTGCCGCCGGGGCGGCAAGCCGCCTGGCAGGGCCGCCCTGGCATCGACGTGCACTCCGTCGATCTGGGGCAGGCCACGAAACTGGCCGAGCCCGGCGTGCAGTTTCGCATGAATCAGGCCTCGGCGACGCGCGAGCCCTGGCTCACCGCCAACGGCTGGGAAATCCTGCGCTCCCCCGCGGCGCTGTTTCACTACGACGTCAAGGGCGCCGACGCCGCGCTGGCGGCCGCCGAGGCGTTTGCGTATGACGGCCGAGCCGTGATCTCGACGGACGAGGCCGGGCTGAAGCCGCTGGCCGGCATGCTGCGTTTCTTGCGTGGTCTCGACCGGCCCGAGCTGCCGCCATTCGCCGATATCGGCGTCGTCGACGACGGTTCTTCGGAAACGGGCGAGCTGCTGACGATGCTCTCGCGCGGCAATCTGCTCTACCGCACCGTCGCCGCCCCCGACCCCGCCCTGAAGCTCAACGTGCGGCTGGGGACGCCCGAGTATCCCCTCGCCGAGGCCGCCGAGCCGCACGCGCTCGCCGCCAAGGTCCGCTCGAATCTCACCGACGCCAAGCGTTCCCTGCGCATCTACGGCAACACGGTCGTGGTGGCGCGGGTCGAGGGCGACGCGAAACGGCTGCGCATCCATCTGTTGAACTACGCCGGCCCGGCAAGGCCGGTCAACGGCATTCGCGTCCGCGTGCTTGGCCGTTACTCACGACAAAAGATCGCCGCCGCCGGCGTCGAGGCCGTTCGCCTCAGCGATGTGCGCGTGCGCGAAGACGCCACCGAATTTACCGTACCGGAGATGAAAGTCTATGCCGTCGTCGACCTGTTCCCCTAGCCCTTTCGGCCTCACGCGCCGCCAGTGGATCGGCGGAGCCGGAGCGTTCGCGGCGCTGGCCGCCGCTGGCCGCGCCCAGCAGGGGCAGTATGATCTGCTGCTGCGCGGCGGACATCTGATCGACCCCAAAAACGGCATCAGCGCGGTGCGCGACGTGGCCGTGCTCGACGGCAAGGTGGCCGAAGTCGCCGAGAAGATCGACCCCGCCAAGGCTTTCAAGACGATCGACGTTGGCGGGCTGTACGTGACGCCGGGGTTGATCGATATTCACGTGCACGTGTTCGCGGGGACCGGTGAGCGCAACTCCTACGCCGGCGACAACAGCGTCTATCCCGACGGCTTCACCTTTCGCGTGGGGGTGACCACGGTCGCCGACGCCGGCTGTGCCGGCTGGCGCAATTTCGACACCTTCAAAGACCGCATCATCGACCGCTCCAAGACGCGCGTGCTGGCCTTTCTCAACATCGTTGGCCACGGCATGCGCGGCGGCAAGTTCGAACAGGACCTCACCGACATGGAGCCGGGTCCGGCCGCCGAAATGGCCAAGAAGCACAAGGGGCTGATCATCGGCATCAAGACCGCGCACTTCGCCGGGCCCGAGTGGACGCCGGTCGAAAACGCCGTCAAGGCCGGCACGATGGCCGACATTCCGGTGATGGTCGATTTCGGTTCCAACCGCAAGGAGCGCCCGATCAGCGAGCTGCTGCGCGAGAAGCTGCGCCCCGGCGACATTTACACGCACTGCTACTCGGGCCTGCGCGGCGAGCTCGATCCCGCGGGGAAGGTCAATGCGGGCATGATCGACGGCCGCAAGCGCGGAGTGATTTTCGACGTCGGCCACGGCGGCGGTAGCTTTGCCTGGCGCATTGCGGCGCCGGCCATCGAGCAGGGCTTTCCGCCCGACTCGATCTCGACCGATCTCCACACCAGCAGCATGAACGCCGGCATGATGGACGACCTCAACGTGATCAGCAAATTTCTGGCGCTGGGGCTGCCCGTCGACGACGTCATCCGCATGTCGACCTGGAACCCGGCGCGCGAGATCCAGCGCGAGGACCTCGGCCACCTCACCGTCGGTGCGCCCGCCGACATCGCGGTGTTGAAAATGGAGCAGGGCAAATTCGGATTCACCGACATGTATGGAGCGCGGCTCGACGGCAACCGCAAGCTCGGCTGCGAGATGACCTTCATCGACGGCCGCATGGTTTACGATCTCAACGGCCGCTCGCGCGAAGAGTGGAAGACCCTGCCCAAGGACTACAAAAAGCAAGGCGACCCGCGCTGGGACGGCATACTCAACGCGCGCTGGAAGCGGCGAACCTGAGCCGGGAAGCCGGGCCCGCCGCGAGTGGCTGAGCACAGCAGCCGGGCCCGTGAGTGAGCACAGAAGCAGGCCCGTGCCTGGGCACAGAGGCCGGGCCTGCCACCTGTGGCGTGAACCTCCAGGTTTGCCGCGTCGCGAATCATCGCGACGTAGGGCCGGGAGGCAGAATGCAACGCCACGGCCGCAAACGTGCGATCGGCCTGCCTGGGTCAAACCGCCACCCGAGGAATCGCCTGACCCATGTCCGTATCCTCGAAAGTGTTGCAGTTGCTACCTGGCTTCCTGTCCCCGCTCTCGGCCCGCCCACAAACACCCTGCCTGCCGGCCCTCCGTCGCGACGATTCGCGACGCGGCAAACCTGGAGGTTCACGCCACGCGCGGCGCTTTGCCGCTTCTGCGGTCTTTCGGTCGCGCCTGTGCCTGTTTGTTGGTTCTTGCTTCCGCCGGCCCCGGTGGCGAGACGCAGGACCTGGTTCGCTACGAAGCGACGGCCCCGATCATGGGCTGCACTTTCGGCGTCGCCGTCTACGGAAGCGACCGCGACGCGCTGGCCCGCGATGTGGAGTTGGCCTTCGACCAGGCGCGCGCGATCGACGGCTGGTTCAGCAACTACCGCGACGACAGCGAACTGAGCCGCGTGAATCGCAGCGCCGCCGCCGCGCCTGTCGCGGTTTCCGATGCGTTGTTCGAGCTGCTCGTCAAGGCAGACCAATCCAGCCGAACCAGCGGCGGCGCCTTCGACATGACCGTCGGGCCGCTCGTGCGCGCCTGGGGTTTCTACGACGGCGGCGGCAAACTGCCCGATGCCGCCGAACTCGCCCACGCGCGCCAAACCAGCGGCTATCGGTTGGTGGAACTCGACCCGGCCCGCAAAACCGTCCACTTCGCCCGGCCGGGCGTGGAACTCGACCCCGGCGGCATCGGCAAAGGCTACGCGGTCGATCGCATGGTCGCAACGCTGCGGGCCGCCGGCATCCGCTCGGCGCTGGTCAACGCCTGCCACAGCAGCTTGTACGCCTTGGGCGCGCCGCCCGATTCGCCGCGCGGCTGGCAGGTCGAGATCGACAGCCCGCAGGGCGGTCCGAGCGCGGAAATTTTCCTCAACGACCGATCGCTATCGACCTCCGGCTCGCAGGAGAAGTTTTTCGAAGCCAACGGCCATCGCTACAGCCACATCCTCGATCCACGAACGGGCCGCCCCGCCGAGGGCGTCCTCGCCGTATCGGTGCTGGCCCCAACGACGCTCGAAAGCGAAATCTGGAGCACCACGATCTTCGTCAACGGGCTCGATTGGGCCGCGAGCAACTTGCCGAAGCGCTTCGAGGTCTACGGCTGCCCGTCGGCGGGGGCCTGCACTTGGCTTGTGAGGGGAACGAACGCCAACGCCGCTCGCGAGACGAAGTAGAGACAGGCGCTCCCGCCTGTCGCGTGCCAAGGGGCACAGGCAATCCTGCCTGTGCTAGCCACGACCAAACGTACAGTTTGGCTAGGCGCCGGCAATCCTGAGCAGCCCTGCAGTTTGGCCCTGTGACGTGGACTACCACTCCAAAGAGCACTCGAAGCCGGAAGCGGCGCCCGTGGCGTGAACCTCCAGGTTTGCCGTGTAGCGATTTGTCGCGACGTAGGGCCCCAAGCCACCGAGGCCGTGAGAAAGGGGTGCCACCCCCGGGCCTGAGTGCAGTTTCCCGGCAACCTGCCAAAAGGGCCGCCTGACGGCGGCGACAGGCGAGAGCGCCTGTCTCGACCCAGGCGCATGTCGCAGCGATGGATGCAGCGCAGCCTCTCTCTACTCATACCGCAGTGCCACCATCGGATCGATCCGCGACGCCCGCAGCGCCGGCACAAAGCACGCCGCCAGCGCCACGGCCAACAACACCGCCGCCGCGGCCAGGAAACTCGCCGGATCGCTGGAACTCACTTCATACAACAAACTCTGCATCACGCTCGCGAGGGCGTAGGCACCGCCCAGGCCCAGTGCGATGCCGGCCAGCGCGAGCAGAGCGCCCTGCCGCGCCACCAGCCGCAGCGACATCGCCGCGGCGCGCGCCGATCGCCATGCGAATGCCGATCTCGCTGGTTCGCTGCGTCACCGCGTACGACATCACGCCGTAGACGCCCACCGCGGCCAGCAGCAGCGCGAGCACCGCAAACGCGCCGAGTACGAACATGGAAAATCGCGGCTGCCACAACGCATTCGAAACCGCCTGCTGCATCATCACCACGTTCGACACAGGAAGATTCGGATCGAGCGCCCAGACCTGCTGTTGCAAAGCGCGCACCATCGACGCCGGGTCGCCCTGGGTGCGCGCCACCAGCGTCATCGCAAACGGCGCCGAAGGGCGGCTATAGAACTGCTCGTCCTGCTCAAAGGGCAGATAGAGCTCCTCGTGCACGTCCGCCCACTGCCACTGCTGCACGTCCTTGACGATTCCAACGATCGTCCGCCATGGCGCGTCCGAATCGGGACCGCCCATCCGGATGCGTTGGCCGACGGGGTTTTCGCCGCCGAAATGCTGCCGCGCCAGGGTCTCGTTGACAATTGCGACGAGCGGCGCGTCGTGTCCATCGGTCACTTCGAAATCGCGGCCGCCCGCCAGCGTTACTCCCATCGTCTGGAAATAGCGCGGCCCGGCCACGCGGTACGCCGCTTCGGGCACGTCGGAGGGCGGCGGCGCCGGGCGGCCTTCGATCGTGAAGGGCACGCCCCAGACATCGCCCTCGAGGGGAATGTGATTGATCAGCGCGGCCGACTCGACGCCCGGCAGTGCCGCGACGTTTTCGGCGAGCCGCTCGTAGAACGGCCCCTTGCGCTCGGCTGTGCCGAACTGCGAACCGGTCACCGGCACCACCATCGTAATCACATGGCCCGGTCGAAAGCCCGGGTCGACCGACTGCAGTTTGACGAAGCTGCGAATCAGCAGGCCCGCCCCCGCCAGCAGCATCAGAGACAAGGCGACTTCGCAGACCACCAGCGCATTGCGCAGCCGCCCGCCGGCGCCGCGCGTGCCGCGGCCGCCTTCCTTGAGCGCGCTCGTCAGGTCGGTGCGCGAGGTGCGCAGCGCGGGGGCCAGGCCGAACAGCGCCGCGGTCGCCAGCGAGATCAGGAACGCGAAGCCGAGCGGGACGCCGTCCATCCGGATCGATTCCCGGCGCGGCAACGCGACGCGCACGCTCTCGGGGATCGCCGCCAGAGCCGCGTGGAGCCCCCAAGCCGCCAGAACGACGCCGACGGCCCCGGCCGCGATCGACAGCACGACACTCTCGGCCAGCAACTGCCGCACGACGTCGAGCCGCCCCGCGCCCAGCGCGCTGCGCACAGCGACTTCACGCTCGCGCGTGGTGGCCCGCGCCAGCAGCAGGTTCGCCACGTTGACGCAGGCGATCAGCAGCAGGAAGCCGACCGCGCCGGCCAGCACCACGATCGTCGGCCGGATCGCGGCCACCGTCTTATCCTGCAACGAATCGACGATCGCGCCATGGCCGCTGTTCGCTTCGGGATACTGCTGCGCCAGCCGCTCGGAGATCGCCGCCATCTCGGCCTGCGCCTGCGCCAGCGTGACGCCGTCGCGCAGCCGCGCGAAAATGCGCAGCGAGTTGCCGTTGCGCGACTGGGCGCGCTCGGGAGTGAACACCAGCGGCGTCCAGAGCTCGACGCCTTTCGCCCAAAAGGTGGGGAAAATGAAGCCCGCCGGCATCACGCCGGCCACGGTGTAGATTTCTCCGTCCAGACGCAGCGTCTTGCCGAGTACGTCGGCGCCGCCACCAAAGCGGCGCTGCCACAGGCCATGGCTGAGCACCACGACGCGTGGGCTGTCGGGTCGCTCGTCCTCGGGCAGAAAGCCGCGGCCCAGCTCCGGCTCGACGCCGAGCAGATCGAACAGGCTGGTCGAGGCCCGCAATCCGGCCAGCTTTTCAGGGACGTCCTGTCCGGTAAGCGTCGCGCCCCACACCTCGGTGGCCGTCATTTTTTCGAACGAGCGCGACTGCTCGCGCCAGTCATAGAAATTCGCCGGCGAAACCGGCCCGCCGGGTCCCCCGCCGCGCAGGTCATGCCATAGGATCACGGCAAGGCGGCCGGGGTCCTTGTAGGGCAGCGCCCGCAGCAGCACGCCATAGACCACGCTGAAAATGGCGGTATTGGCGCCGATGCCCAGCGCCAGCGCCAGAATCGCCACCGCCGCGAAACGCGGGTTGCGGCGCAAGGTGCGCACGCCATAACGAACGTCGTTCCAAAGCTGATTCATGGTTCACCCAAAGTAGAGACAGGCGCTCTCGCCTGTCCACGGCCGCAAAGCGGCCGAGCCGTCCTGCCGTTCCCGGTATCTGCGCGCAGCGCCGAATCCTTCGCCAACCGTGGCACAGGCAATCCTGCCTGTACATTCTTCTTGCTTCCCTTTCGGTGCGTACGTCCTGCCCTCGCCTCTGCTTGGCCAAAACACGGCGGCATCGTCCTGGGAAGCAATGCATTGGCAATACATACGAACCCACTCGGGCTCACGCCCGCGGCTCCGCAGTGGCGACTCGGAGTTGCGGCGCGCGCCGCAGCCGGGCCGAGGCGGCCGGCGGAGACTTCGGGCAGCAGCGTCGAGCACGGGCGGCCACCGCACCTTCAGACGGCAGAGCAAGCCCGCGGTTAGCCATCCCTAGTGCAAGAACGGGGCCGCGCCGCAGCTCCGGCGTAAATCATAGATTCGAGAAGGAATTGAGAGCGAACCCAGTCCTTGAACGGGACTGCTGCGTTCGAAACCGGGAGGGAAAGTCCCACGACTGGGACTCGCAACGGCAAGCCCGAAGCGGCAACCAGTGCGGACCCCGGCGCAAGCGGCCGGAACGCCCAACAGTGGCGCGGGCCTCCGGCCGGCGGCGTCGGCGGAAACGCCGACGTTCCTGTTCCTCCGCTTCAACCTGCTGCGCCGCTGTCGCCGGAAAAGCTACTTTCCCCGAATCGACTGGAACGCCGCCAGGGCCTCTTGCCGCGCCGCCGCGCGATCCACGATCGGCCCGGGGTAGGTCTTCCCCAACACCACTCCCGCCTGGGCAAGTTCCGGGGAAGGAGCCAGCCAGGGCTTGTGAATCCACTTCGGGCTCAACCCCGCCAGCTCGGGAACCCAGCGCCGTACGTAGTTCCCCTCGGGGTCGAACCTCTCGCCTTGCGCGACCGGATTGAAAATGCGGAAATACGGGGCGGCGTCGGCTCCGCAGCCGGCCACCCACTGCCAGCCGAGCGTATTATTGGCAAGGTCGGCGTCAACCAGGGTATCCCAGAACCACTGCGCGCCTTCCTGCCAGCGAATGCGCAAGTCCTTGACCAGAAACGAGCCGGCGACCATGCGGACCCGGTTGTGCATCCAGCCGGTGACCCACAGCTCGCGCATGCCTGCGTCGACAATCGGAAAGCCGGTGCGGCCACGCTGCCAGGCGGCCAATCCCTTGGCGTCTTTGCGCCACGGGAAATGTGCGAAGGCTTCGCGCAAGGGCTGACTGGTGGTCTGTGGAAAGTGGTGGAGTAAATGGCTGCCGAACTCGCGCCAGCCCAGTTCGCGCAAAAAGCCTTCCGGGCCCGCCTTCCAACCGTCTTTGCCGGCTGCCGCGATCCGGGCCTGCGTCTGGCGCACCTCGTGCCACACACGGCGCGGGCTGATCTCGCCAAAATGCAGGTGCGGAGAAAGCCGCGAGCTTCCCTCCACCGCGGGGCGATCGCGGTCCTGGTTGTATTGCGGCAGCGCGCCCTTCAAAAAGCTCCGCAATCGTTCTCGCGCGCCGCGTTCGCCCGGCTTCCAAGCCTTCTGCAGGCCCGCCGCCCAGTTGATCTTGGGTTCGAGCTCGAGCGCCTCATAGGGCAGGGAGGCGGGCCAGCGTTGGGGGCCGGCCAGCCCGCGCGGCGCCGCAATCGGCGCGCCCGGCTCGGGCGCCGCCAGGCAGGCTTTCCAGAAAGGAGTGAAGACCTGGTAGGGTTGCCCGGCCTTGGTTCTTAGTTCTCCGGGCTCGAACAAACACCCGCCGCCGAAATGCTCGGCTTCAACCCCGCTGTCATGGAGCCCCCGCAGCAGCTTCTCGTCACGTTGCCGCAAGGCCGGCTCGCGGCGCCGGCTCCAATACACACCCGTCGCTCCGGTTTCGCGAATCAACGCCAACAGCGCCTCGAGATTCGGCCCGCGCCGCAGAATCAGCCTCAGGCCCTTCTGGCGCAGCCCGGCGTCGAGTGCCTCCAAGGACTGCCGCAGCCACCAGCGGCTCGCTGCGCCGGGCGCCCAGGGCTGCTCTTCCTCGGGGGCCCACACAAAAACCGGCACCACCACGCCGCCGCGCCCCGCCGCCGCGCGAAGGGCTTCGTTGTCGTCGAGCCGCAGGTCCTGCCCGAACCAGACAATTGTCGTCGCTATGTTCGCCGAGGTCACTGCTGCGCCGCCACGGTTTGCCGGGATGGCTTGTCGAGTGTTTGGATCATGCTTTCGGTTGTCGGCAAAGTGACGCGGGAGTCGCTTCATCGAAATGTCAAACCGACACGACCCAATCCTCACATCCCCCAGAAAGAAAGAGGGGGCGTAGCCGTTGCTACGCCCCCACGAAAAAACCTGCTCCGCTGCTTTGCCCGACCGTTACGTCTTGCGTTTGGCCGTGAACTCGCTGCTGCGGTTCCGCCCTTCGACCTCGCGTTTGAAGGCGATTTCATTGCCGTTGATCTTGCCAGTATAGACAATTGTGATTTCGTTGCCGTTGAAGCTCAACGGCGTCTTGAACGAAATCATATCGCCCTCGACCTTGCCATCCTTGATTTCGTTGTCGCCACGCTGCGTGGTCACTTTGCCGGTCAGCGTGCTGCCATCCACCTTGAACTGGAAGGTGAGCTGTTGCATGCCGTTGCGGCCTTGCACCTCGCCCTCCCAGACGCCATCGACGGACTGGGCGAACGCCAGTGATCCGGCCAGGGTTAAACCAACCAAAACAAGCAAACCCAGGGTTCGCATTGGGGTATATCCTCCAGAGCGATTCTAGCGGAATGCCCGCCGAAAAAGGCCACCCGATGTCAAGAATTTGTAAACCCTTAAGCGACCCGTAAAGTACTGAAAGAAAACAGACTGTGTGCCGAGGCTCAGACCCGGTCCCCGCCGGAATCCCAAAGTACATTTCGCCTACTCAGGCGCCAAGGCCTCCAATTCAGGCGGCCGGCGGTCGGCATACAGCCGCCAAATCTTTCGGCCGGCGTAATACTCCAACAATCGCTTGTTTTTCGCGGCGCCCATGTCGCGCGCCCAGACAATCTTCGCCTTGTCGGGGTCCGCGGCGTTGTGCACCCACTCCAACTGATAGCTGTGGTCGGGCCCGTAGGTCACGATCACCAGGTGCTTGCCGCCCAACGCTTCGAGGCGCTGCGCGATATCGAGGCGATAGTGGCCCAGCGTGTAGCGATACGCAGGCCGGTAGTTCCACCACAGCGCACAGCTTCCAACAAAGGAAAACAGGCAGATGGCCACGATGGATTCCGCCATCGGCAACCCGATGCGGCGGGTTCCCGCGCGCCAGACCCGAAGGCGGCGCAAGCCCGCCACGGCGGCGAAGACAAACCACGGCGCGACCGGCGCCAGGTAGTGATAGTGGAGCTGCGAGGTAATCGTGATCTTGTTCGCCAGAGTCGACAGCGCTACCATGGCCGCCCCGAAGACCACCCAGCGATTCCACGGCCATGCCAAGAGCCAGAGCAAGGGGATCAACAGGGCGTAACCCCAGAAAAACAGTGCCGGCCGGATCAGATCCGCCGACGAAAGGGAAAAATTCCTCTTGCGCTTGTAGTTGTCGAGCATGAAGCCATGCTGAAAATCGCGCAGAGCCTGATGACGGTAAGTCTTGTCGGGTTTGAGCGGGTAGAGAACGATCAGCGGCGCAATGTCGTAAGTATTGCTGTAGACCAGATAGGGCGGCAGCAGCGGATCGCCCGTGACGCGGAAGTTGTAGTAGCCCATCCCGAGCGCGCCCAGACTCAGCACTGCGATCACCGGAGCGACGAGCTGGCGCGCAAGCGTTCTCGCCGGCGGACGCCGCGTCAGCATCCAGCCCAGCAGCACGGCCGCCGCTCCCAGCGCCGCCAGCAGGCCTTCAAACGGTCGTGTGTTGGCCAAAACGACCAGCCCGGCCGCCAGAATGACGGCGTGCCGCGCCCGCGGTTGGCGCACCATACGTCCCAGCGCGCCGAACAGCAATGCGCCACCGAACAATGCAGCGCCTCCGCCCCAAAACGTGGTGCTCCAGTAGGCGAAGTGAGCCGTGTTGTGAAGCGGAAGCATCCCGAAACGGATCACCGGCAGCAATCCCCCGAACAAGGCCCAACGCGGCGGCATCCACGCCAGCAGCATCCAGCAAAGCGCCGCGGCGGCTGCGGCCATGCTGAGCCACACTCCCACGATCGGGCGGCCTGTGAGCACCTCGCCGGCGGCAAGAAAGAGTCCTTGTCCGGGTGGATATTTCGATTGGTATGTGGGCTGTTGGAGAACGTGAAAGGTCTCGAAATGCTGCCACAGCGGGTGAGTCGGGTTGGTGAGCCGGCCGTGCGCGAACGTATCGGCGGCTAACAGGTAGCTGAATTCATCGTGGACTTCCGGACTCGGCGGACGAATCCAAGAAAGCATCAGGCACAAGCCGAGCGTGACGCTGGCCGACGACAGCATGGCCTGGCGGGGGGTGCGGGCGAGCGTCCTCAACAAGCGGCTGGGCCCGGACCAGATACGCGCCGTCGCCGACCGCAAAGAACAGGCAACCGAGACTGCTAGCGGGCCGAGCTCGGCGAGTGGCCATAACGTCATGGAGAAGGCAGGGGCTGCCGGCCACAACGCTGCCCCCACTTCCCTGCGGGGCGCTCCCAAACCGGCAATCGTGTCTCGGAATGGGACAGCGGGCCGAACTCTTCAGCCAGTCTATCGAAAAGCGCGGGCCATTCGCGCGACGCGGCCCTTGGGCGGCTATCGGCCGCGGATACAAGGCGTTTTTTCTACGAAATCGCTTCTTCCGTGCTGAAATCGCGGTTGGGGTGCGTTGCTCTCGACCTGTCGACTGCGTTAACTTCGAGTTTGCTTGCGGATTCGATGGCCGCCGACACCGTTGCAGGCCGGGCCGGCGCCCGATAAGCGCAATGCCGAAGCTCTTCGAGCGGGTTTTTTATCCCGCTGTTTTTGCCTTTGGACTCCGCGAGCCACGCCTGAGAGATCCCTGATGTGTGCAGCCCACGGTTTTGCGACAGCCAGGCGGGGAGCGAAGCTCATCGTCCAGATCCCCTGTTGGAACGAAGAAAAGTTCCTGCCGACGACGCTGGCGGCCCTGCCGCGTTCTTTCGACGGTATCGGCGAGGTTGAGGTACTGGTCATCGACGATGGAAGCACCGATCAGACCGTGCAGACGGCACGCAATCTAAAGGTGGACCACGTTCTCGACTTCCCGACCCACCGCGGTCTCGCCAAAGCATTTGCGGCCGGTCTGAGCGAGGCGGCCCGGCTCGGCGCCGACTACGTGGTCAATCTCGATGCGGACAATCAATACTGTGCCGACGATATCCCCAAGTTGCTGGCACCGCTGCTGCAGGAAAAGGCCGATATCGTCGTCGGTGAGCGGCCCATCGAAGACATCGCCCATTTCTCTCCGCTCAAGAAGAAGCTGCAGAAATTGGGCTCCTGGACCGTTCGCCGGCTCTCGCGAGCCGAAGTCCAGGATACGCCCAGCGGATTCCGCGCCTACAACCGGCGGGCCTTAATGCGGCTGTTCATCCTCAACGAATACACCTATACGCAGGAGTCGCTTATCGCGGCGGTCGACTCGGGCCTGCACGTGGTCGGTGTGCCGATTCGCGTCAACGCGGGCGTGATGCGGCCCAGCCGCCTGATGAAGAACATCTGGCACTACGTTTCGTCGAGTGCCGCGATCATCGTGCGGTTCTACCTGCTGTATAACCCGCGAGGCGTGTTGCTCGGGGCCTCGGCGCTGACCGGGTTGTTCGGCGTGACTCTCTGGGTGCGCTTCCTGTACTTCTACTTCACCGGCGGCGGCCAGGGCCACGTGCAGTCGTTGATCCTCTCGGTCGTGCTGCTCACCGCCAGCATGTTTTCGTTCATCCTGGCCGTCTTCGCGGACATCATGCGCACGCAGCGCCTGTTGTTGCAGGAAGTGCTGAGCCTGTTGCGCGAGACCGCCTATGGCCGCCAGCGCGACAAAGCCGGCCAACGGGATCCGCAGTCGTGAACACTTCCTCGGCGGGTCAGATGACCGGGGCGCTTTCGCCCTGGCTCGAAAGGTTGCGCAATCGTCGTGTCGCTCTCCGGATTCGAGATGGCGAAAGCGTCTTGGACATCGGCTGCGGCCGGGCCGCGCTGCTGGAAGCGCTGCGACAATCGGGCAAGACCCAGGTGCGCTATTTCGGGGTCGATCGCATCGCCGAATGCATTGAAGCCAACCGGCAACGTCACCCGGAGCAGCGGTTCGAGGTGTGGGACCTGGAGCGCGGCGCGGAGGCAACCATCGGCGAGCGATTCGACGCCGTCACCATGGTCGCCATCATCGAGCACTTGCCTTGTCCCCAGCCCGTGCTCGTGTGGGCGGCGAGTCTGTTGAAGCCCCAAGGCCGGATCATCCTCACGGCCCCGCACCGCGGCGCCGAAAAAATCCATGCCTTTGGGGCCCGCTTGGGTTTGTTCAGCAAGGAAGCGGCCCAGGAGCACGTCGACGAGCTGCCCGACCGCGCCTTCTTCGAGCGCATCGGGGGCGATTGCGGCCTGCGCCTGGACCGCTACGAGCGGTTTCTGTTCGGGTTGAATCAACTGGCCGTGCTCGCCAAACCGAAGGACGCTTGAGCTGGTTCAGACCCCGGGCGCGATCTTCAGCGTATAGGCGGGCGAATCCTCCAGCCCGGCGGGCAGCGTCACCGTCAGATTGCCGCTCTCGCCGTGGTGCTCGAGCGCGCCATCGTGCCCAAGCAGCGTAACGGAAGCTCCTTGCGGCACGGGAACCGACTCGATCGTTACCTCGCCGGCGCCCGGCTTCGCCAGCAGGATTGCGTACACGGCCTCGCCCTTGCGTGTGAAGCGCACGTCGATGCCGTCGGCCGTCTTGCCGTCGGCCCGCTCCCAGGGCCGCGTGCCATAGATCGCTTCGCCGTTGGCGCGCAGCCAACTCCCCAGCGCGCGCAGCCGCTCGGCCTGGATCTGCGGAATCGTTCCATCGGCTTCGGGCCCGACGTTCAGCAGCAGGTTGCCGTTCTTGCTGACGATATCGACCAGCAGGTGCACCAGATCGTTTTCGCTGATCGTCTGCTCGGGGCCTTCCTCCTGGTTGTAGCCGAACGAGTAGCCCAGGCCGCGGCAGGTCTCCCATTTCTCCGCGGTGATCTTGTCCATCTTCTGGTATTCGGGCGTGGTGAAATCCCAATGGCGCTTGGGGCTGTCGGGTAGCCGCGTGCCGAAGCGGTTGTTGATGACGCCGTCGGGGAAGCGGTTGTAGTAGTCGGCAAGGATGTGCACCAGATCGCCTTGCATCGGGTAGGCGATGTCGTTCCACAGAATCGTCGGCTGGTAGCGGTCGATCAGCTCGCGCCACTGCGCGTCGGCGTATCTGGCGTACTCGTTGGTGTGCAGCACGGTCGTGGCGACCTGGTCGCGCGTCGTGATCGGCTGCTCGGTGAAGCTCCAGTCCAGCCCGCCCGAATAGTAGAGCCCCATGCGCATATGGTGCACCCGCACGGCCTGCGTCAGGTCCCCGACGATGTCGCGCGAGGCATGCTGCTGGTCGGGTTTGCGGTGGGGGTTGACGACGCTGCTCGGCCACAGCGTGAACCCGTCGTGGTGCTTGCTGGTGAGCACCACGTAGCGCGCCCCGACGTCTTCGAACAGCGCGGCCATCGTGTCGGGGTCCCACTTCTCAATGGCCTTGTTGAACATCGGAATGAAGTCGAGGTAGGCGAAATCCTTGCCGTAGGTCTTGAAGTGATGCTGCTGCGTCGGCGAGCCGTCGATGCGCAACGTGTTCAGGTACCACTCGGCGTAGGGATTGTTCTTGAACCAGACGTTCCAGTCGACTTTGTGCAACTCGCCCAAGGGCGTGGCCCAGGCCGGAACCGAATAGAGTCCCCAGTGAACGAAGATGCCGAACTTGGCGTCGTTGAACCACTCCGGCGCTTGATGCTTGTCGAGTGATTCCCAGGTGGGCTCGTAGTGCCCCGTCTCCTGCGGCGCCGGAGCCGGCGTCCCGCCGCACGCCGCCAGCGCCAACAACGCCGCCACAATCCATCCCTTCCGAACGACCTGTGAGTCCATCAACGCGCTCCTTACGGCCGCCAAGGCAGCCCGTCTCCAACCACCGACAGGAAGCCTAACACGTCCGGCCCCAGCCGTGGCACAGGCAATCCTGTCTGGGAACAAGCGGCCAAAAGTGGCGCAGGCATCCTGCCTGCGCACGCAAGCCGGGCCGAGAGTGGCACAGGCATCCTGCCTATGCACGCAAGCCGGGCCGAAACTGGCCCAGGCATCCTGCGCACACAGCCCGGCCCCACGCCATCGCACGCCACAACCGCGTTCGACAGCCGCGCGTCAACACACGCGGCCACGGAAACCAGCGTCAAGAAAAAGAAAAATCAAAAAGGGCAAGCCAGAGGCTGGCGATGAAAAGGGATCAAGAGGCGAGGCAAGAAAAGGAGAATCGCCAACGCCAACAGGCGCCTGGCTCAAACTCGCGGTGCTCGGGTGTGGAAAGGGAACGCGCGTTGCATCGCGCTAATAGCAGCTACCGCTGGCCTGCGCCGCCTCGCGCTTGCGGCGCTTCTCTTCCAAAATAGTGCGGTACTTTTCCTGCTGCTCGGGCGTGAGAATGCCCATGATGCGTTCGGCGCGCTCCTTGCGCATCGCCTCGAACTCGGGCTCCATGGCGTCGCGCACGTCGTGCCAGCGCTCGCCGATGTAGTCGTAGATCTTTTGCAGCTTGACGGTCTGCTCGGGGGTGAGCTCAAGCTCGCGCTGCAGCTTGCCCACCGTGCGGGCGCGATATTCCTGCGGCGACAAAGGCGCCGCCTGGAAGTCCGCCTGGGCGATATTGACCGCGTAAAAACGGTAGGCCGCCATCCCGAAGATGGCGCCGGCGGTGAACACGGCGCCCAAGTAGAGCGTCGCTATTTTTTTGGGACGTCCGATCATGGCAGGTTGACAGCCTGTCGCCACAGGACGCCTTCGTCCTCATCCATTGAGGCGACCGTGAGGACATCGATGTAGGTGGCGCCCATCTCTTCTGCGTCGGACATGCGATGGGGCGTCGAGAGCATGACCGAGCCGGTCAGGATCGCCGCCGCCAGCGCCGAGGCGGCCACCAGGCGCACGGCAAACTGCTGCAGCGGAAAAACCCAACTGACGGGTTTGGCGGCATCGATTTTCTGCCAGATGCCGGGCAGAAACTGGGGGGTGGGTTCGACGTCCGGCAGGGCGGCTCGATACGTGGCAAAAAGCCGGTCGAGCCAGCCTTCTTGGGCGAGACTCATAGACCCTCTAGCGCGAAGTCTATCAAACCTCATGGCGTTTCTTCAATCTTTCGTAGGCTCTCAGCACCCGCTTGCGTGCCCGGAAGAGCCTGACTTTCAAAGCGTTCTCGTTGACTTCGTAGATCTTCTCGAGTTCCTTCAGCGACAGACCCTCGACTTCCTTGAGCGTCAGCAGGATGCGGTCTTCTTCCGACACCTGATCGAGCAGGATGCCGGTCAGCTCGATGATGTCGCCCTTCTGGCGGTCTTCGCCGAGCTGTTTGCCGCTGGCCGCCGCGTCCGCGGCGGTGATCTGCTCGTCGCTCAAATCGGCCATGCGCACCGAGGGGTTGCGCCGCTTCTTACGCAGGTAGTCGTACGCCGCATTGACCGTGAGCCGGTAAAGCCATGGCTCGAAAACCTCGGCGGTCCGCAACTGGTCGAGCGAGAAATACAGGCGAACAAATACGTCCTGGCCTACGTCCTCAATATCGTCGCCATAGCCGATCAGGCGATAGATCGTGCCTAGGATGCGCTTTTTGTAGGCGTTGACGATTTCGGTGAAAGCTGCAGCATCGCCTGCCTGCGCCCGCCGGATCGTCTCGGGGTCGACCAGCATCGAGACTTGCCGTGGTTACTCAGACTCCTGCGCCGATACCTCCAAAGTTCCACGAATCGAGGCGGTTGCAGGCCCCTGCCTGGCCGCTACAATTGTCAAGGCGAGGCAGGAAAGATATAGGTTACGACATTTCAGGGGGGCGTGCTGTGGGCGCGTGGCCGATGGGGACCAAACAGACCTGTCGGGATTCCAGACCAAGCCGCCCGCTTGGGCAATGCCGGCAGGCCTTATCGTTGCAGTACTTTAGTGTGTTCTCCCGGGGGAGCGAGGAAGCTGTTGCACGATCCCGGCAAGCCCTTCGTAATGCCCGATGCGCGCGGCTGGGTCGTGTCGGATCGCGTGGCCGGTTCCGAAGGCCTGCTCGTAGTGTCGCGGGTAGTCGCCATCGAACCAGCCGCCTACGCGCAGCCAGTCGACGAACTCGAACTCATTCCTCGCCAGGCTGTGCGCGGTCGAGCCGGCCAGGCACAGCAGCAGGGCGACAACTACTGCGCCGGCGCCGAGCGGCTGTGGGCCGCGGCGGCCCCGGGCGCGCGCGACACCGAACTCGGCCAGACGGAAGCCGCCCCATACGATCAGAATCCAGGGCCAGTAGTCGGCAAACAGGCGGGCCAGCCGGATTTGCGGGTAGAGGTTGTGCGCCAGCAGCAGCCCGCCCAGCGCAATGAGCACAATGGGACCGAAGAAGGATTGTCTGGCTCGCATGGTGTCTCGCTTGGGCTCCCGAATCAACCGGTCAACGGGTCAACGGATCAACGGCCCACCATATGCGCCAGCGCCCAGGCGCATCCCCCCAGAATCAGCAAGATCGGCCAGGTCTGGCGGACCCCCGGGCCCCCAGCGTAGTCGAGCAGGTACAGGCTGCCCAAGGCGATCAGCATCAGCGGCAGGGTGACGCCTTGGACGGTTTCCTGGGCGGTGGGTGGTCTGGGTGGTGGGATTGGGGTTTGCATTTTGGTTTGTTGGAGCGGTTGGCTTGATCTTCTGCGCCGGTGGCGCCGGTTGGGTGGCTTGGGGCCTTAAGTACCGACGAATCGGTATGCAGCAAACCTGGAGGTTCACGCCACGGGTGGCGGGCCCGGCTTCTGCAGGCTGCCGGCCTGGCCTAAACTCCGCTTTCGGCGCTTTCTTCGCCAGCACCCCCGGGTTCGGCGGCGGCGGGCTCGGCGGTCGCGGGTTTCCGCGCTGCCGAATCCACGGCCGTGGCCGAATCCCGCTGGGGCGGGTCCATGGGCCGCTCCATGGGGGATACGCGCAGGCCCGATCCCCCGTAGGCGGAGAGGCGATCTTCGCGAGCCTGCTCCGAGACGCTGCGGTAGAGCATGAAAATACCCACCGCGATCAGCAGCACCGGCCAGAAGCGCACCAGGTCGCCCAGCCGCCAATAGCCCAGCGTGTTCAGCAGGAAAACCACTCCCAGGGCGATCAGGACCACGCCACCCGCCGGCGAGGGTCTCTTGTCGCCGAGCGCCGACAGGATGCCGGAAAATTCCTCGACGGGGCCGCCACGCTCGATGGCGCGGGCCGTGCGGTAGGCCTCGATGGGCATGTAGATCCCCATCAGAATCACCAGGAACACGAACATCGGGCGCAGATCGCCGGTGCCGTCGGCGGCCACGATGCTCACCAGCAGGCCGAAAATCACCACGTGCAGGATGCCTTTGGCGAACTGGCCGTTGTAGACGGCGCCGACGCCGGGGATGAAGCCCAGGATGCCGGCCAGCACGGGCGATACCGAGCCTCCCGGCGGGGGCGCGTGGCGCGGGCCCGACGCCGGGCGCGCAAACGTGCCGCTGGGCCTGGAGCCGCCCGAGCCCGTTGCGGCGCCCGAGAAGCCTGGAGAACTCGCCGGGCCGGCCCCCGCGGCAGGCCCGCCGGGCGAAGCGCCCGGGCCCGTTCCGGCCGCCGAAGCCGCGCCGCCGGCAGAAGTTGCGCCACTGGGAGAATCCGCCACGCCGGCCCACGAGCCCTGCCCTACAGCTTCGGGGCGCAAGTCGGCAACCGGCCGCGTTTCAGCGGCTTGCACCGTATCCAGGCACGGCTCGCAATAGGGAACCCCCTGCCAGTCGCGGCGCGATTCCTGGGTCAGCGGTTTGCCGCACTTGCGGCAGAACGCGACGGTGTTGACTGGGATCGAGCTTGCCATGGTTACCTCTCAGGCTGCTGCGCCGGTTCCGAACGGGGTCCCGGGCTGGCGCCGGATGCACCCGGGTCCGGCCGAGCCTGCCCGGGCTCAGGCGAGCCGTTTCCGGCCGCGCCGGATTTCGTTGGCTCGCCCTGGTTCCCTTGCGGTTCGGCCTGCGCCGGCGTCGCCTGCTCGTGTACCTCCCGGGGTTCGGCGAGTTCCTTTTGTAATCGATACATGCCGCGCACGGTCTCGAAAAACTCTGCGGTGGCGTCCCAGGCGCGCTGGAACTGACCGGCGACGTGCTCGGCCACGGCTACCGGCTTCGACTGGCCGGGCTTCCAGCTATCGAGCGCGTCTTTGGCGTAGAAAGTCAGCATCGACAGCGACAACACGGCCATCACCATGCTCATCGCAAAACGCGGCTGCAGCAGAGGATTAAAGAACGGCCGCAGCCAGCCGCGCAGGCCCGCTTCGGCGGGTCCACCCGCCGGGGCCAGAACCGGCAGCGTGCCGCGCACGCCGATCGTGTCGTGAATGATGTCGGCGATCAGCTCGACCGGCGGCTGGACGCGGGGCGTGTCGCGGACGAAGCTCAGCGCCAGCTCGGTTTCGGTGAGCGCTTCGGTGCAGGCCGGGCAGCCCTCCAGGTGCTGCTCGAAAGCCCGCTGCTGCTCGAAGGGCAGGGCGCCGTCGAGGTAGTCGCACAACAGTTGATCGATCTGGCGGCAGGTCATGGCGTCACCCCCGCGGCCCGCAAGCACCGGGCCAGTTCGCGGCGTCCGCGGTTGATTCGGGACTTCACGGTGCCCTCCGGCACGCCCAGGACCCCTGCGATTTCGCGATACTCCATCTCCTGCAAGTCGCGCAGCACGACCGCTTCGCGCAGCTCGGGCGAGAGCTTTTGCAGGGCGGTCTGCAAAAGCTCGCCGGCTTCGCGCCCCGCCAGGATGCGGTCGGCGCGGGCTCCCAGGCCCGAGGTTTCCTCCAGCCGGCCCATCTGATCCTCGAGCGGGTCCAGAATCTGGTGTTTGCGCGTCTTGCGGTAATGGTCAATCAGCAGATTCCGGGTCAGCCTGACCAGCCAGGTGCGAAAACTCCCCGAGGCGGCATCGTAGGTGTGCAGGCTGCGGAACACCCGCAGAAAGACCTCCTGGGTGAGGTCGCGAGCGTCCTCGGCGCGGCCGGTGAAACGGAAGCAGGCGCCATAGACCAGGCCGGTATGCGAGCGGACGAGCTGCTCCCAGGCGTTGTCGCCGCCTTGCAAACACTGCTCCACCAGAGCCGCATCCAGATCCCGCTCCATCTGCCGACCTGCCACCTGCCCCGCCGCGGGCCACTCCGATTCGGCGCCGCCCCAAACGGCTCCCCAGGGTTGCACTGTTGCTTGTGCCGTCATCTTTCTACCATGTTCTCACTGAGATAAAACGAGACTGCCGGGGGAAAAGTTCAACCGGGCCGGGAAAAGTTGGGGCTGCGATGGCCGGAGTCGGCCGGATGGCTCCAAAATCTTGGATTTTGAGTGAGATGGAATACGGAAGGGGCCCCAGCGGGCTCTCCCCGGGGCGCTTGGGGGAACAGGACCGCGAAAGCGCTGCGTCAGCCCTGGCGCCGGGTTGGGCCGGGGAGAGTTGGTCGCGGGTACCTGGGCCGCCGCCGGCCCGGTGTATGAGCTGCTGGACAAACAAGGCCTGGGCACCGACGAGCTCCCGCCGGCCGGCCAGCCCATTCTCCATACGCTGGGCTATCTGATGCACAACGGAGGGCACGGCATCGTCCCGGCGGACTGGAAGGTGTTCTTGCAGTTCATGCGGAAGTATCTGTAGCGCCGCCGCGACGGGCTAGCGGCCCCAAAAACTTGGCCCAACGCAACCGCGCCCCGTAGCGCAGGGCTGGCGCTTCGCCAGACCTGCGGCAGTCACAGCCCACCCATGGCCACAATGCCACCTCGCCTCGCCACAACAGAGCCGCAGGCGTAGGCCGGCGGGCCGAAGCGGCACAAAACCAAGGGGAAAACCAGTCGCTGCAAGCCAACACGACGTGCCTGCCCGCGTCGTACACCGACGCAAGAGAAGAACCGGATTTCGGTTACGCCAGCGCCATCATGCCCCGGCTGCTGGCGCACCTCGGCCCGCCGGCTCACGTCTGCGGCTCTGTTTCTTTGCGTCGATGAGGTTTGGCTGGAAACCCTGCGCCTGGCGACTAGACTGTGTGGTTCTCGGCGTTTCGCAAGCGGGCGTTTCGTAGGCGGGCGGCAGGCGCTGCTAGGCGCTCGCCTGTGTTGCCTGGCGCGCCACCATCTGCCAGCCGCCGGGGCCCTGAATCCACACATGCAGGATGTCGAGATGCGCGGTCGCGTCGACGCCGCCCTTGCTGCTGTGGACGTCGACGATGCCCTTCACCAAAGCCGTGGTTGCATAGACGCGGACGGCGAGTTCGCCGAAGTCGATGCCGGTGACGCTGCTCTTGCCCGCGGTCACCGAGCCCACCACGTCGGCCTTCGACTGCGTGCGCCCGTTGGAGTGGCTGTAAGTCAGGTCCTCATGCAGCAGCGCGTCGAGCGCGGAGCCGTCTTTGTCGAGAGTAGCCTGACGCCACGCGTGCATGGCGGCAATCACGTCCCCTTCGGCCCCCGAAGGCGCGTTCACCGTGGCCAAAGCCACACTGCCGAGAAGAAAACCACCGATCCATTCCATCATGGATTGCAGTCTAGCGCGATTCGAGGCGTCCGAGTCGAAGCAGCCCGGTAGGCTCATCAAACAAAGAAGCCGAACGGTCACCCGTGACGTGAACCTCCCGGTTTGCCACGTCGCGAATCGTCGCGACGTAGGGCCACAAAGCACGCTGTCTGCCCCTGGGCTCGACCTGCGGGAATGGAATGTCTGAGAAAGTCCGATGCAGCCAGGATACTGCCCGCTGGGCTCACTTCGCCGCCACGTGGCCTTACGTCGCGACGATTCGCGCCACGGGTTGCGCTTCCCGCTTCTGTGCGCCGACGTCTACGAGAGGATCGTCCGCTCGCCCGCCAGGTCCGGCTCGCCGCAGCGCTTCAGAATTTCGGCGCGCGCCCGGTCGCGCAGACTTACTGCCGCTTCGAAGGCCTGCCCTTCGGGGTGAATCGGCGGCGCGATATCCAGCCACACCGTGGCGCGGCCCGGCATCCATTGCCCGTCGCGCAGAATCGCGCGCGTGCCCCGCAAGGTCAGCGGCACGATCGGCAGGCCGGATTGCACGGCGGCAACGAACGCTCCCATGCGGAATTCGAGCAGGCCCGGCATGCGCGTGAAGGTGCCTTCGGCGAACACCAGCACGGCTTCTCCGGCGCGTGCCGCTTCGACCATACCGTGGCTGTCTTGGACTCCGCCGGCGGCCTGGAAGCGTTCGACAAACAGCGCGCCCAGCCCGTGCAGAAAGCGCCGCGTGACGAAATTCGACAGCAGCTCTTTCTTGGCGACCACCGAGAACTCCCGCGGCAGGGCGTGAGCCAGCACGAGCCCGTCGAGGTAGCTGGCATGGTTCGAAACCAGGATGCCACCGCGCGCCGGTAGATTTTCGCGGCCGGAGACGCGAACCGGAATCGCCATCAACCCGAGAAACGTCCGCGCCGCGAGGCGAAACGCCGCGGAGCGCCAGCTCCGGGAGGGCAGGAAAGCGACCAGAGGCCAGGTGGCAAGGGCAACGCCACCAAGCACGATCCAGAAATAAGCGGCGTAGAGCAGCTCGCCCGCCGAGCGCATGGTCCGCTGCACCGAGCGCGCCACACCCGACAGGCCTAGCCGCAGCATCTGCCGCCACAGCGCGCGGCGGCCCGCCGTCAGCGTTCCGCTCTCGTAGAGCTCGCGCGCGGCGGCGCGGCGGATCTTGCCGCTCGAGGTTTTGGGAACCGTGTGCGGCGGCGCGAGCACGACGTCGTCGGGCGCCGATTCAAGCAGATCGGTAGCAGCCTGTTCGACGCGTCGTTGCAGCGCCTCCCGCTCGGCCGGCGCCGTGAGGCGTGTTTCGGCAACGATCACGACGCGCTCGGTGCCTGCGGCGGCGTCGGCGGCGGCGAACACCGCCACGCACCCTTTGCGCACGCCTTCGAGGTTGCCGATCGCTTCCTCCAGTTCGTGCGGATAGAGGTTGCGCCCGGCGCGAATGATGATGTCTTTGGAGCGGCCGGTGATGTAGATGTCGCCGTCGGCGATGTAGGCCAGATCGCCGCTATCAAGCCAGCCACTGCCAAGACTGCCACTGCCGGGAGCGCTGCCCGCACGCCCAGCGCTGTCGCGCCGGCCGCCGTGGAAGAGCAGCGCGGTGGCGGCCTGATTCTGGTAGTAACCCTGAGTGGTCGAGGGTCCACGAAATTCGAGGCGCCCCTGGCGGCGGTCTTCGACCTCGCGGCCGAGCGCATCGACGATACGCACCTGGTGGCCGCGCAACGGCAGGCCGCAGGCCACGAACTCCAGCGGATTCTCGTCGCCGGCGGCGGCGGGCCGCGCTTCGCCGCGCTCGGTCATCGCGGCGCGATCGACGCGGTCCACCAGCAGCGACCGCCCCGGCGGCGGAATCGTCAGCGCCAGCGCATTCTCGGCCATGCCATAAACCGGCGCCATGGATTCGGCGCGGAAGCCAAACTTCGCGAAACGTTCGCTGAAACGGCGCAGCGTCGCCGCGCTGACCGGCTCGGCGCCGTTGAGCGCCAGCCGCCACGAACCCAGATCGAGTCCCTCGATTTCACGGTCTTCGATCTTGCGCAGGCACAACTCGAAGGCGAAGTTCGGTGCCGCCGAAATCGTGCCGCGATGGCGATGGATGGCGCGCAGCCATTCGCCGGGGCGCGCCAGAAACGTGAGCGGCGACAGAATCACCACCGGCCCGCCGAAATAGAGGCTGCCGAGCCAAGTCCCGATCAGGCCCATGTCGTGGTAGAGCGGCAGCCAACTGACGCAGACGTCGGTCGAATCGACTTCCATGCGCTCGCCAAAGGCGCGGATGTTGGCGAGCAGGTTGGCGTGCGTCAGCGTGACGCCCTTGGGGTCGCCGGTGCTTCCCGAGGTGTATTGCAATAGCGCGATGTCTTCGGCACGGGCCGCGGGTGCGCGCAATGCGTCGTCCCAACTTGCCTCGCGTCCGCCTGTGTCGCCCGTGCCCGTCTCGCCCGCCGTGCGCAGCGCTTCCGCCGTTTCCACCCAGCGCAAACTGGTCACCTGCGATCGCAGAAACGCCGCAACCGGGCGCGCCTGCGGCACGGTGACCAACCCCGTCACCGCGGCGTTGTCGAGAATGCGCGCCTGCCGCAGCAGGTGATCTTCGAGTTGCGACGGGCGCGACGGCGGATAGATCGGGACCGGGATCCCGCCGGCATAGAGAATTCCGAAAAACGCTTCGAAGAAAGCCTTGCCAGTGGGCAGCATCAGCGCGGCGCGCGCGCCGGGTTCGAAGCCGCGCTCACAAAGGCCGCGCGCCACCGCCCGGGCGCCGGCGGCGAGCGCGCGATAGGTGATCGGCGGCTCGTGGCCGGCCTCGTCCCACAGCACGATGTGCGTGCGCTCGGGGTGCCGGCTCGCGTAATGGTCGAGCACCGCCGTAAGCGTCGCCGCTTTTTCGGGGGGAACGACAGCCGCGGCGGATGCGGTCGCCGCCGGCTCGCCGCTGGCCGCGAACGCGCGACCTGAGCCGGGGCCGGCGGCGTCCGTGCCGGCTTGCGTTTCGTCCGCCATTGCAAGCCCGTGTCCCGCGGCTTGCACGGCTTCGAGCAGGTGGCGCGGCGTTTCGGCCTCCGCCAGAACGCTGGCCGGCAGGCGCGTTCCGAAAGCCTGCTCGATACGCGAGAGCAGCTCGGCGCGGCCCAGGCTATCGATGCCGAGGTCGCGGTCGAGACGGCTTTCCCATTGCACGTCGAGCCGCCGGCGGCGGTCGGGGTGCAGCTCGATCGCGAGCTGCTCGACCAGGCCCAGAAGTTGGTCCGCGGAGGGGCCGCCGTGCGGCGTGATGGCCGGGGTGGGCGGTTTGGGGGAAGCGTCCATCCGTCTTGGTCAGTGTAGCGCCCCGGGCGGCCCGGTCCTGTCGCGTCCGGCGGTTTCGGTCCTGTAGCGACCAGCGGCTTTGGAGTGGGGACGGCGGCTGTGGGAACCGGGGACTGTTAGTGTGTGCGGGTTCGCTGCGGGCGGCGAGTCTTGGTTGCCTTCGGTTTGGGTTTCGTGCGGACTCGGCCCGCTGGCTTACGCCGGCGGCTCTGTTGCCGGGTGTGCGGCTTGGCGGCCCTCAGGTTGACGGCTAGGGTGGCGCGGGAACGTCCGCCACAGGCGGACGCAGCCGGCCGGAGGCCCGCGCCACAACCCCGTGCCGCAATTCAGCACCTCGCCACAACCCAGCATCGACTCGTGGCTGGGGCGGGTGGTTTGTCTTCTCCGCCAGGGGACGGTGTAACGGCTTTGCGGCGGGGCGTGTCCACTCAGCGTAAATACTTAGGAATTCACGAGAAACGCGGCGGAAGCCAAGCGCCGTGAAGCGAAACGCCTGAAACGAAACGCAGCAAAGACATGGTCCTGCCGCCCCCGGGCGGCGCCGATCCGGGTGATTCAGGGCCGCGGGCCGCTGTAGCCGAAATGCAAAGCTGTCGCGGACGGGCAGCGCAAAGGGAGGAAAACATGAAGGGACTACTTTTAGCGGGAGTACTGCTGATGATCTTCGGCACGTTCGTTCTGGCCTACCCGGCCATCCACTACACGACCCAGGAGAAGGTACTCGAAATCGGCCCCGTGAAGGCGACGGCGGAGCACGAGAAGACGCTGCCGCTGCATCCGGCCGTGGGCGGAGCCGCGCTGGCAGGCGGCCTGCTGCTGGTGGTGACATCGCGCAGGAAGCGTTAGGGGGGCGGCCGGCGATGTGCGCCCGCGCGAGGCAGAAAGCACTCGCGAGGAATTTGCGACCGCGACGCGCCCCATTCCATGGACTCGATCCCGCAGCAACGGGACGAGCCATGTACTACTAGGAGGTAAAGGATATGAAGCTTGGAAAAGAAACGATTACGATTCTCGCCGCTGTTGCCCTGCTGGGCACGGGCTGCGCCGCCGGCACCACCAGCCAGGCGAGAGCCCCGGTCGGCCCGGTGCAGGCGGCGACGACGCAGAACGACACGATTCCGGCGGGCACCAGTTTTGCGGTGCGCACCAACCAGACGATCAGCTCCGCTGAAGCGGGCCGGACATTTTCGGCTGAGGTGGCCCAGGACATCACCAATCAATCGGGCCAGCTCTTGGTGCCGAAGGGTTCACCGGCCGAATTGGTGATCCTCGAGGCCGGAAACGGCGGCGCCGTCGGCACGCGCACCGTCGAGCTAGGGCTGCGCTCGGTCACGGTGAGTGGACGCAGGCACGTGGTGACGACCAGCTCGGCAACCGAAAGTGGAAACCAGGGCCTGGGCGCCAACCGTCGTACGGCTGAGATGGTCGGCGGCGGCGCGGCGCTGGGCACCTTGATTGGCGCCGTTGCCGGTGGCGGCAAAGGAGCCGCGATCGGCGCGGCGGCCGGCGCTGCCACGGGAGCCGCCGCACAGGTCTACACGCGCGGCGACGAAGTCAACGTTCCCGCGGAAACTGTACTTTCCTTCCGGCTCAACCAGCCTATGCAGTTGAGCTGATCCGCAAACCCGCTGACAATCGACCACCGACGATGGTTGAGTCCGGCCCGCCGGCCGGGCTCAGCCGTCCGTTTCCACCACGACCTTCACCATGGCTCTGGGGCACAAAGCAAAGTCCGTCCTACGATCGGCCGGGCTTTGGTTTTTCGCGTGAAACAGCCAGCCGCCAAAGCATTGGTTTTCAGCCAAACCATCGACGCAAGAAAACAGAGCCGCAGGCGTGAGCCAGCGGGCCGAGGCGCCACGATGGCCGGGGCATGACGACGGCGCCGGACAACCAAGATCCGGTCGTTTTCCTGCGCGGAGAATGAGGGGCGCCGACGTCGCAGTGGCTCGCGGTAGCAGCGCCTTCCCCACGGTGGTGCCGCTTCGGCCCGCCGGCATACGCCTGCAGCTCTGTGGTGGCGATCCAGGGGGCGTTGTGGTGACCCTAGGGGGCGTTGTGGTGATTGCGTGGCGTTTAGAACTGTCGCAGGTCTGGCGAAGGGCCAGCCCTGCGCTACGGCGGCTATCTGGCGCCCGATCAGGCGTCGACGTGATTGCTGAACTTGTGGTCGAGCGCCATTTTGTACTTCTGCGCCATCTTGCCCGAGAAGTCTTTCATCTCGCTTGGTGACATCGGCTCGAACGCACGCGCCCAGGATGTGTTCTGGCGGATGAAATCGAGATGGGGCATGCCCGCCACCGCCACAGAAACCGGCAGCGACCAGGCATAGCGCAACAGCCGCTGCGCCATTTCGCTGTCGTCGGGGCTGGGCATCAGATCTTCCTGGCCGAACACCTTCATCGCCAGCACGCCCATGTTCTTCTTCTTGGCGACCGGCAGCGCTTCGTGCTCGAAACTGGTGGTGAGCGCCGGGTTGATGACCATCTTGCCCTTGCCGTTCTGCATCCCCTGCAGCGCGGCGTTGAGCGCCATTTGGGTGCAATCGAAATCGTGGCGCGTGAGCGCTTTCTTGAGCGCCACCGGATCGGCATGGCAGGTGATGCCGATGAAGCGCGCCGCCTTCTGATCACGCAGCTTGTAGACGGCTTCGAGAATGCCGCCCTTGGATTCGATCTTCGCGAGGTCTTCTTCGTTTTCGAGCGAGTGAATGTGGAGCAGGTCGACGTGGTCGGTCTGCAGCCGCTTCAAGCTCTCCTCAAAGGCCCGGAAGCCGTCTTCGGCGGTGCGGGCCTGCGTCTTGGTGGCCAGGAACAGACCGTCGCGGCGGCCTTTGAGCGCTTGGCCGACCCAGGTCTCGCTGACGCCGTTGCCGTAGCCCTGCGCGGTATCGACGTAGGTAATGCCGGAGTGGAGTGCCAGGTGGATGGCTTCGACGGCCTTGTCCTCTTCCTTGTAGGAGAGCAGGCGGCTGCCGCAGCCGATGGCGAGAATCGAAGGCGTCGCGCCGGTGCGGCCCAAAACGCGCGTGGGCAGCGTCTGGGTCGCGCCCACCTCGGCCGCTTTGGCGGCGACTGCGCCCGCCACCGCCGTACCCAGGAAGTGACGTCGCGAAATCCCGTTACTCATGACAAACCTCCGCTACCCGCTAACCTCTCACATTTCGGCCATTTTGTAAACCTGGCCCACGGGCAAAGAAGCCGCCAGCGCCGCCCAGTGGCGCGGGACTCGAAGAGACCTGCGGTTTTCAACGAGTGTGGGTTTGCGGGAAGCAGGGTTTGCGGGAAGCCGGTAAGGCTTACGGAAAAGCCGCAGGTCTGGAAAAGCGCCAGCCCTGCGCTACGGGTCGTTCGGGCGGGCTTTGCCCACATTGCTGGGGCAAGAACGTCGGCCTTGAAGGCCGACGCCGCCGGCCGGAGGCCCGCGCCACTTGTTGTTGCGGCCGGCTTCGGAGGGTGCGTTGGTGTTGGCATTGCGTGTAAAATGGCGGGTTTGCCTTTGGGCGCGTTCCCCTTAAAACTATGGCAGCTACAGAAACCTTCCGCGTTGGGTTGACCCCCGATTGGGGTACCCGTACACGCCACTTCCTCGATGATGCGATCCAACAAACCCTGGCCGATCTGCCGGGCTTGGAGTGGAGTTGGCTGCCCGACACGGGCGGCACGGCCACCCGCGAAATCGCCGACACCTACGACGCGATCATCGTGTTTGGCTATTACTTTCCCGCCGAGAGCCTGAATGGCGTGCAGCGGCTGGCCTGTCTGGCGCGTTGGGGCGTCGGCTACGACCGCATCGACGTGCCCGCCTGCAACGACAACGGCGTGGCGATCGCGATCACGCCGCCGGGCGTCCGCCGGCCGGTGGCCGAAGGCATTCATGCGTTGTTCTTCTCGTTGTCGAAGAACCTGCCGGCGCTCGACCGCCGCGTGCGCGAGGGCCGCTGGCGCGAGAACCTCACCGAAGTCGGCGTCTGCGTCCAGGGGCGCACGCTGGGCTCGATCGGCGCGGGCAACATCGCCGGCGAAATGTTCCGGATGGCGCGCGGCATCGGCTACGGGCGGCTGCTGGCGTTCGATCCGTTCGTCGGGCCCGAGCGCGCCGCCGAGCTGGGCGTCGAGCTGGTCGATCTCGACACGGTGATGCGCGAGAGCGATTTCATCACCATCAACGTGCCGCTGAGCGAGCGTACCCAAGGCTTGGTGGATGCGCGGGCGCTGTCGCTGATGAAGCCGACCGCCTACCTCGTCAACACCGCGCGTGGCCCGATTGTCGACGAGAAAGCGCTCACCGAGGTGCTGCGCGAACGGCGCATCGCCGGCGCCGGCATCGACGTGTTCGAGAAAGAGCCGCCCGACAACGACAATCCGCTGTTCCAGCTCGACAACGTAATCCTGGCGCCGCACTCGGTGGCCTGGACCGAAGAGTCCTTGCGCGATAACAGTCTGGAGGCCTGCCGCAACGTGCGGCGCATCTACGAGGGCAATCCGCCGAACTTTACCGCCAACGGCGCCGTGCTCGAGCACCCCGCGTTTCTGGGCAGGCTTGCCCGCCGGAGAAGCTCGTGAAACCCAACCGCGTCCGTGAACTGCTCGACGCCGGCAAAACGCCGGTCGGCCACATGATCATGGAGTTCAGCACGCGGGGCATCGCCAAGCTCGTCGAAGCCGCCGGCCTCGATTTCGTGCTCATCGACATGGAGCACAGCGGCTTCCATATCGGCGCCGTCAACGACCTGCTGGCGTGGTTCAAGGCGACGCCGGTGACGCCGATCGTTCGCGTGCCTTCGCACGACTACGATTTCATCGCCCGCGTGATGGACGCCGGGGCCGGCGGCATCATGGCGCCCAACGTGCGCACTCCCGAGGAAGCGCGAGCGGTGAACAACGCGATGCGCTACGCCCCCGAAGGCGGCCGCGGCCTGGGCCTGGGCGCGGCGCACAACGACTACCTGCCGCCCGATCCCATCTCCTACATGCGCGAGGCGAACCACAACAACGTAATCCTCGCGCAGATCGAAAGCACCACCGCGCTCGAAAACCTCGACGCGATCGCCGCCACCCCCGGCATCGACGTGCTCTGGATCGGCCACTTCGACCTGACCCAATCGATGGGCATCGTCGGCCAGTTCGACCATCCCGAGTTCTTGAAGGCGCTCAGCGCGGTGGCAGACGCCGCCAAGCGGCACGGCAAAGCAGCCGGCATTCAACCGGGCAATATCGAGAACGCCCGCGCCTGGATGAAGCTGGGCTACAACGTGATTTCGTTCAGCGCCGACCAGGTTCTCTATCGCAACGCCTTGCGCGTGGCGGCGGAGCAGGTGCGGGCGATCTAGTGGAGTCCCGGATATACGTTTAGCTGTGCCGGGGCCGCAGCGCCGGCATGCTGCGCTCCTACAAGACGGTGTGCCGGACGTGTCGAGGCTCCGAAATTGGGTTCGTTTTTGGAAGTCGTGTTGAAAACAAAGGGCCAATTGGGTTCGTTTTGTCAAATTTTAAGTCTTCTGAACGCCTCTTCGCTCGCCTCCCCGCGGGCCGTCCCTGAATGACCCCGCCGGGATTTACCCGCCTCGTTTGACCTGGCAGTCAGGCCCCTAATCCCAGGCTACACCCAGAATCCGAGCATTCCTGCCCCGCCGACACGTCAGATTGTTGAAATACCAGGAGATCGAGGTCTCTGAAGACCTGTGACTGCCGCTGCCCATTCGTGTGGGCGGCCACCGTTCCGCGCCGGCTGTTCGCCTCGCGCCGGCTGTTCGCCGCGTGCTGCGGAGAGGGGCCGTCCAACGGGTTTTTCCCGCTAGAGTTCTGGAAAGCTCCGCCAACCTCCGAAGTGCGTCCCCGTCCGCCGGATGCCTTGACCTTCGACCTATCCTGCGCTAGGTTGAAGGGTAGAAGGTTGAGGTATCTATGCCGCCGCCCCGTTTTCCCATACCGCAAGGCACGCTCGATATGCTGATCCTCCAGATCCTTTCGCTCGAGCCGGCGCACGGCTACGGCATTGCGCAGCGGCTGGAGCAGATCTCGCGTTCGGTCGTGCAGGTCAACCAGGGCTCTCTTTACCCCGCGCTGCACCGTTTGGAACAGAAGAAGTGGCTGAAGGCGGAGTGGAAGGCGTCGGAAACCGGGCGCGAAGCCAAGTTCTACTCGTTGACGCGTGCCGGCCGCAAACAGCTCGCCGAGGAAAAGAACAGTTGGGCGCGGCTGACCGGAGCCGTGCAGTTGATTTTTGACGAGGGCAGCGGATCATGAGGCAGCTATGGAACTGGTTCCGGCGCGGGAATCTGGAACGCGGCCTGGATCGCGAGCTGGAGTATCACCTGGACCGCCGCGTCAGCGACCTGATGCGCTCCGGTCTGCCCGAGCCCGAAGCCCGCAGGCAAGCCGCGCTGGAGCTCGGCGGAGTCACGCAAGTCCGCGAGGAAGTCCGCGACATCTGGCTGGCGCGCTGGCTGCGCGATTTTGTGTATGACCTGCGTTTCTCGGCGCGGTCGTTTGCGCGCAGCCGCTCGTTCACCCTCACGGCCGTGCTCTCGCTCGCACTCGGCATCGGCACCACCACCGCCATCTACTCACTGGTCGACCAGGTCATTCTGCACGGGCTTCCGGTCCGGCAACCTGAACGGCTCGTGCTCATCGATTGGCAGGGGGCGCAGGTAGGCGGCGCGTTCGGCAGTTGGAATCTGATGTCGTATCCGATCTGCCGCGATCTTCAACGGCAGGACGGCTTCTTCGACGGCGTACTCTGCCGGGCCGCTACCACGGTGAACCTCTCGATCGGCCGCGAGCCCATGCCTGCAGCCGCGGAAATCGTCTCGAACAGTTATTTTTCGGTGCTCGGCGTGGAGCCCGCGCTGGGAAGGCTGCTTGAGAACGACGATGACGCGACGCCCGGCGCGAATCCCGTGGTAGTGCTCTCTTACGCTTTCTGGAAGACGCGGCTCGACGGCGCCGCGGATGTGGTGGGCCGCAAGGTGCTGGTCAACCAAAATCCGATGACGGTGATTGGCGTCGCCTCCGCGGGGTTCTGGGGCGTCGATGTCGGGGAAGTTCCTTCGCTTTGGATTCCCGCTTCGATGTCGTCGCAAGCTCTGCCCGGTTATAACGACTTGTCGAACAGCCGCACGAGTTGGATGCAAATCCTGGGCCGCTTGCGGCCCGGCATGACGGTCGAGCAGGCTCAGGCCGGGCTGCAGCCGTGGTTCAAAGCAATGCTCGAAGAGGACACCCGCCGCGAAGGTTTCCCGCGAATCACCGCGGAGCACCGGCAGCAGTTTCTTGCTTCCACCCTCCGACTCACTCCGGCGCCGCAAGGCCATTCCCCCCTGAGGCGCAGTCTTTCGCAGCCGCTGTGGGTTCTGTTTGCGGCGACGGCGGTGTTGTTGGGTCTGGCCTGCTTGAATGTCGCCGGTCTGTTTCTGGCGCGCGGATCGGCGCGCGGCCGCGAGATCAGCACGCGGTTGGCCTTGGGCGCCACGCACGGCCGCATCGGCCGGCAGTTTCTCGCCGACAGCGCGCTGCTGGCGCTGGCGGGTGGATCGCTCGGCGTGGTGCTGGCTCCCCTTGCGATGCGGGCTCTCAGCGGGTTTCTGCCTCGCAACGCCGCGGCGAATGCTCTGCACGCGGACGTCGACGGGCGACTGTTGCTGTTCGCGTTTCTGGTGACCGTGGCGGCGGGCGTCCTGAGCGGCGTGGCGCCGGCGCTGCAAGCCGGCCGCCGGTCGGTGATTTCCGCGCTGAGGGAGCGGAGCGGCACTGGATTCGGAGGCGTCCGGCTTCGCAAGGTGCTGGTGACGATTCAGATTGCCTTCACGTTGATCCTGGTGATCGGAGCGGCGTTGTTTGCTCGGACCCTGACGGGGCTGCTGGCCAAAGGGCCGGGATTCGCTACATCCAGTCTGGTCTCGTTCGGCCTCGATCCGATGCGAAACGGCTACTCGAAGCTCGAAGCAAGCCGGCTGATGCGCAAGATTTATGACGAGATGCGCGCGTCCAAGATTCTGCAGACGTCCGCGTTGTTGCGTGTCCCGTTGTTGACGGGCGGAAGCTGGAACGACCCGATGACGATTCAAGCCGGGCACCGCATCACCACCGATCGCGAAGTCAAGCTGAACGCGGTCAGCCCCGGATTCTTTGCCGTTCTGGGAATCGGAATGGTCGCGGGGCGCGACTTCGACGAACACGACTGGCGGCCCGTGGGCGAGACCGGCCGGCGCTCGGCGATCGTCAACGAGGCTTTTGCCCGGCGTTATCTGGCGGGCCGCAACCCGCTGGGCGCGCTGATCTGCGAGGGTTCCGGGCCCGACGAAAAGCCCGATATCGAAGTCGTCGGCGTCGTGCCGGACATCAGCTACCGGGGTCTTCGCGAGGAGTCGGAACAAGCGTATTTTCCGATCTTCGAGGGCGATGATTCCGGCGGTGTCTTCTACGTGCGGGTTTCCGGGCCGGTCGCCTCCGCGTCGCGATCGATTCGAACCATCGTTCATAACGCCGATCCAATGCTGCCGATCACCTTCATCCGAACGCTGGACGAACAGATCGACCGGTCGTTGAATACCGAGCGCATGCTGGCCACGCTGTCGGGCAGCTTCGGCACGTTGGCGCTGCTGCTGTCGCTGGTCGGGCTTTACGGCGTGATGTCGTTCGTCGTGACGCAGCGCACGCGCGAAATCGGAATCCGGCTGGCGCTGGGCGCAACGGGCGGTTCGGCGATCTGGCTGGTGCTCCGCGACGCCCTTGTGATGATTGCCGCCGGGGCGGCGATCGCGTTGCCGTGTGTCGTCGGGCTCGGACGCCTGGTGGAGTCGCAGCTCTTCGGCGTGACACCAACCGATCCGCTGGCGATCGCGGCCGCGACCCTGCTGCTGACCACGGCGGGCCTCGGCGCCGCGTTTCTCCCCGCCTACCGTGCTTCTGCGGTGAACCCGGTCGAGGCTTTGCGATTCGAGTAGTTGGGGGTGCTGAGACCGCTGACACAGGTCGCTGCGAGTTGTTTTGGGGCCGCATCCGGTTACAGTGAATAGAGATGCTGACCCGCGATCAACTCGAAGTCCGCAACCTGGGCGCGCGCACCGTTGAGTCGCCGCTGAGCAGCCGCCGTGGTGGGCGTTTCGTTCCCGATGCGGCGCGGCTGCTGCACCGCATCGACTTTACGCCCGAGGAGCCCATCGACCCGGAGCTTTCGCTCGAACGAGCCGGGCCGCGGCAGCGAATCTTCTTCCGGCCCGAGAATGTGCGCGCCGCGATCGTTACCTGCGGCGGGTTGTGCCCCGGCCTGAACAACGTGATTCGCTCGGTGTTCTTTGAGCTGTATCACCACTACGGGGTCAAGACCGTGCTGGGCGTCCGCAACGGATATCAGGGGCTCAACCCGGAATACGGACATGCGCTGATCGAACTCAGCTCCGAAGCGGTCGAGCACATTCACAAACTCGGCGGCACGCTGCTGGGTTCGTCGCGCGGCCCGCAGGATCCCCGGATCATCGTCGATTTTCTCGAAAAGGAAAAGATCAACGTGCTGCTCTGCGTGGGCGGCGACGGCACCCTGCGCGGGGCGCATGCGATCTGCGAGGAGAGCTCGCGCCGCAGCCTGCGGCTTTCGATCATCGGGATTCCCAAGACGATCGACAACGACATCAGCTTCGTGTGGCAGTCGTTCGGCTACATCACCGCCGTCGAGAAGGCGCGCGAGGCGCTCGATGGCGCGCACGCCGAGTGCAAGGCCTCGCCCAACGGCATCAGCCTGGTGAAGCTGATGGGCCGCGATGCGGGGTTCATCTCCGCCGGCGCGACCGTCGCCAGCCAGGAGGTCAACTACACGCTGATTCCCGAGGTGCCCTTCCGGCTGGAGGGCGAGGGCGCGTTTCTGCCGCATCTCAAGCAGCGCATTCTGACGCGCAAGCATGCGCTGATCGTCGTCGCCGAAGGCGCCGGGCAGGATCTGCTCGAAGCCGGGCCGGCCGAGTACGACGCTTCGGGGAATCTGAGGCAGCGCGACATCGGCGCCTTTCTCAAGCAGCGAGATCGTCGACTATTTCCGCCGCGAGAATGTCCCGATCGTGCTGCGCTACATCGACCCGAGCTACCTGATCCGCAGCACGCCGGCCAACACCGGCGATAGCCTGCTCTGCGACCAACTCGCGCGCAACGCCGTCCACGCCGCTATGGCGGGCAAGACCGACCTGATCGTCGGGTTGTGGCAGAACCATTTTGTGTATGTGCCGATCGAGGTGGTGGTGCGGAATAAGAAGCGGCTGCGGGAAGAGAATGAGCTTTGGGCGGCGGTGCTGGAAGCGACCGGGCAGCCGGCCCGGTTTGGGGTTTGAGGCGGGGACGGGTGGCACAGACAATGCTGTCTGTGCTCGATTCCTGTGGTTTCGTTTTGAGAGTGTTCCGTTGGCCGGCACCCTGCCGCCTCGGCCGGCCGGCTTACGCCTGCGGCTCTGTTGTAGTTGGCCCACCGATTCGTGCTTGACCCCGGCGTTTGTCTATTGTATATTGTATGTGTACAATAGACAATGATCCTGAAGATCAATCTTGCCTCGGAAGTTCCGGTCTACCGCCAGGTAGTGGACGCTTTGCGGCCTTTGCTGGTCGAGGGGAAGCTGGCTCCCGGCGATCTGCTTCCTCCGGTGCGGCAGTTGGCGGCCGACCTTGGGGTTCACTTCAACACGGTTGCGGAAGCTTATCGCTTGCTGGCCGAGGAAGGCTGGCTCGAGCTGCGCCGTGGGCGGGGCGCGGCTGTGGTCGACCGCAAGACGCCGCGGGCAAATACCGCCGACGTGAACCGCTTCTCGCGCCGCTTGCGCCAACTGATCGCGGAAGTACGGGCCGGCGGGGTTTCGCCCAAGACGATTGCGCGCGAACTGCGCCAACTCGCGGAGGGTTTGGAATCATGATGCATCTGGCTGGGATTGTGCTCGTGCTGGCGGCCGTACTGGCGTTGACGCCGAACTGGACGCGGCCCGACCTTTACTTTGCCGTGACGGTGGAGACGGACTTTGCGTTCACTCCGCAGGCGCGGCGGATCCTGCACCGCTATTGGCTGGAGATCGCCTTGCACACGTTGATCGCCCTGTGCCTGGGTACTCTGGTGGGCAACGCGCGGCCGTGGACGGGGCTGCCGGCGATTGTATGGCTGTTGTTGGGGGCGGGTTGGGCCACTGCTCGCGCCCACCGCCGGACGTTGCAATACGCCGCGGCGCCCAGCCCGCTGCGCGAAGCGAACTTGTCGGCGCGGCCCGAGAAAATGCCGGGCGGCTGGGCGTTGGCGATCGGGCCGCTGGTTTTTCTGGCCGCGGCGGCCGTCTATGCGCAGGTGTTCTGGGACGATCTGCCGCAGCGGATCGCGGTCCATTGGGGGCTGCACGGCGCCGACCGCTGGATCGAGCGTACGCCGGTCAACGTCTTCGGGTTTCTGGCCTTGCTCGCCGTGGTGTGCGCGACGATGACGGTGATGGCGTACGGCACCTTGCGCTGGTCGCGAACGATCTCGGTGGCGGGCGAGCAAGCGCGCGGCGAGGCGAGCTTCCGGCGGCGATCGATCTGGCTCTTGCTCGGCGTGCAATACCTTGTGGTGATGCCGGCGGTGGTGCTGGCGTTCCGGCCGGGGACGACGTCCGCCTGGGTTTGGCCCGTAGCGACGATGGCGGTGATCGCGGTCAGCCTGGCGGCGTTGATTCGCATGGGGCAGGGGGGCAGCCGTATGGCCGGTCCACCCGAGCAGCGTGAACCCGTCGGCGACCATACTCCCGACGCCGCTTGGAAGTGGGGGCTGGTCTATTACAACCCCGACGACCCTGCGCTGATTGTCGAGAAGCGCATCGGGATCGGCTATACCGTGAACCTGGCGAACCGTTGGTCGTGGGCGCTGCTGGCGGTTGTTCTGCTGCCGGTGGTGCTGTTGACTGTGCTTCGGTGACCGGGTGGGACCCCGCATGAGCTGTTCAGGGGCTCGGTTCCTTGCCGCGGGTCCGCTTGGAGCGCAACTGGATCTTGGAGCGGAGGACGACGGGCCACCCTATGTTACGTCCTAGCGAATGTTTTGCCGTGCTCCGCTTTCAGCGCGCCCCGATGTCGAGCGCCATCGTCACCTTGCGATCCCTCAGGTAGAGGCGCGTTCCCACGATGGTCGGCAGCGTCCAGGCGTTGGGGGTGAGCATCTGGACCTTGGTGCGGACGGTGAGGCCTTCGGGCGTCACGGTCGCCAGGCCCAGGTAGCCTTCCTGATCGACGACAAACAACTTTTTGTCGGCCCAAACGAAGCTGGCTTTGGCGAATGCTCGCGATTGCCACAGGACTTTTCCGGTTTTCACATCCACCGCGCTGAGCGGCGCCGGGCCATCGTGGCCGCTGGAGGCGTAAATCGTGTCGCCGATCCGCAGAATGCTGCCGAAATGGACGCGAACGCGGTTGCTGTGCCACACCTCCTCGACGCGCGTCGTTTCACCCTGGCGCGTGAGGCGCAGCACGCGGCTGCCGTTGCCGTAGGACGACGAGAAGAACAGCAGGTGGTCGTCGCCCCATACCGGCATGCTCACCGCCAGGCCGTATTCGGTGTTGTGGGCGAAACTCCAGAGCAACTCGCCGTCGGCAGGGTTGATGCCGAGGATGCGGTTGGCGACGACCGCGACGACCTGCGGCTGGCCGTCGACGTCGATCAAAATCGGCGCCGAGTAGGCGTTCGTGAAGCTTTGTTTGGCCCAGACGAGCTTGCCGGTCGCCTGCTCGAACGACAGGATCGCTTTGCCCTGGCCGCCGGCGAGAACGATCAGATTGCCCTGATAAGGCAGCGGATGCGAGGCATAGCCGTATTGCAGCGGCGTGCCGCCGAACTCCTGGTACAGGTCGTGCTGCCAGAGAAGCTGCCCTGTGTTCTTGTCGAGCGCCACGAGCTTGCCGCCGGCGCCGATGGTGAACAGGCGGTCGCCGACGATTTGCGGCATGATGTGCGGCCCGGGGCCGGCTTCGCTGTAGGCGGAACGAAAGGGTTCGGCGTAGGCGTACTCCCAGCGGGTCTCTCCGCTGCGCGCGTCAAGCGCCACAACGGCCTCCTGCTGCTCGGTGAAGACCAGCCAATAGGGTTGGCCGCGGTGGACCATCGTGTAGAGCGTGTCGCCGTCGACGGCGATCGCCGAGTAGCCCTCGCCCAGATCGCGCTTCCACAACACGGGCGGGCCCGACTCCGGCCAAGTGTCGGCAAGGCCGGTAGCCGGCGAGATGAAATTGCGGCCCGGGCCGCCCCACAGCTTCCAGGATGTCGCGGTTGCTGCGCCTTCGGGGGAAGGCGCCGTGGAAGACGGGGATGGGGGCGTCGCATGGCGCGATGCGGCCTGCGGCGGGCTCTGCGCCGGCACTCCGGGCGAGTTGCCGAGTGCCAAGATGAGCAGTACGAGCGGCAACGGGAGCGGCCGGCAGAAGCGCATGGGTATGCCTAGGATATCTAAACTTAGATAATCTAGGCAATTGTGTCAAGGCCTCAGCGGTGCGTGTGCCTCGGTTCGCCGCGGTGCTAGCGCGCGTTCGCCCAGCCAACGCGTCATTTCACGCCGGGCGAACGCCGTGCTCGCCGCCCAATTGGCTTATTTTCAATGGGTTGGAAGATGGTCCTCGTAGTGCGACGGAACTGGGGAAAACCTGCACGTGGAGGTGGAGGATGGGTACCTACCGTTTGGCTCCCGAAAGCCTGCGGCAGCTCGAGCAGAAATTCCGGGAGAAGATTTGCACGGTTTGCATTGATCGCAAACCCGACGGCAGCTGCGAGCACGATGCGCTGGGGACGTGCACGCTGATGCAGAAGATTCCCGAAGCGGTCGAGGCGATCAGCCGCATCGACAGCCCTGACATGGCGCCCTACATCGAGGCGCTGCGGAAGAAGGTCTGCGAGCATTGCCTGCTGCGCGAGTCGAGCGCCTCGTGTGAGCAACGCGATACCGACCGCTGCATGCTGGATTCTTACCTGCCTCTGGTGGTCGAGTTAATTGAAGAGCAGTTTGGCGAGAAGGTTCCGGTGGCGGGGTAGCCGGTGGACCTTGTGGGGCTGGCGTCCGTGACGCAGGCCTCGGGCCTGTGCTGCGCTGCGGCGACCCGAAAGGAAAGGCCGCGTGTTGCGCCGCGGTTGGCGCGGTGGGATTGGCTGCGGCTGGCTGGGCGAGAAGTCTTGCTGCCGGTTGAGGCGCGGGGCTTCGTCCTCTCGCTTGGGCGCCCCGCTTGGGTTTGGGCTTGGGGCTGTTTGCACAGGCCGGAGGCCTGCGCCACTGCTAGCGGCAGCCGATTTCGGTTGGGAGGCCCTCTATGGTTGGCAGGACTGCTTCTCGCGGGTAGGCCGAGAATTCCTGTTCGTGGGTTTTGCCCGAGAGCACGGCCAGGAAGGCCACTTGGGCCCGGTGGGCGGTTTCGGCGTCGGTGAGACTGTCTCCGACATAGAGGGCGCGGTCGGCGGGGACGGCGAGGCGCTCGATGGCCGCGAGCAGGCCGCCGGGGTCGGGTTTGAACGCTTCGACGTCTTCGCCGCCGACGATGGCTTCAAAATAGTGCTCCAGCGTCTCGCGGCCCAGCACGGCTTGGATGCGCGTGCGGTATTTGGTCGAAACGATGCCCAGGCGCAGGCCGCCCGCCTTCAACTGCTCCAGTGTTTTGGGGACGTAGGGGAACACGCGCGTCCAGTCCACCATGATCTGGTCCGAGCGCCGCCGCCAATGCTCGCGGAATTCGTCGGCGCGGTGGCGATGGTGTTCGCCGGCCAGACAAACCAGCGTTTCCGGCAGCGCCAGGCCGATGGTCCGGCAGATGTCTTGCTCGGACGCCACCGGCAGGTTCATCGCGCGTAGCGCCATGTTGGCGCATTCGACGACCGCGGTTGAGGAATCGGCCAGGGTGTAGTCGAAGTCGAACAGGATGGCGTCGAAGCGTCGCGGCACACTCTATCGTAGAACGCGGCCTGCGGTTTTCGTTCGAGTAGGGCCAGTCTGTCCGTTTGTCCTGCGCAGGCCTTTGGGGCGACACAGCGCAAATTTTCCACCGGCTGTGGCGCGGGTCTGCGGCCGGCTGCGTCCGCCTGGGGGCGGACGTTTCCCGTTGCACCGGGTCAGGTACCCGTGGCCGACAGGCGAGAGCGCCTCTCTATTTGGGGAGGAGCCAACCAGACGTCGACCCTCCGGTCGACGCAGCCGGCCGGAGGCCCGCGCCACGTCCGGCCTAGCCGCCAGCTTGCGAACAGGCTACCTTCCAAACAACTGCGCCAGGTCGAACTGGAAGCCGATGTAGGTCTGGACGCTGTCGGAGCCCGGGCCCAGGTCGGAGTCGACGACGAACTGCACGAAGGGCGAGGCTTCCAGATATTTTGTCCGCATCCAGTCCGGGTGCCAGTTTAAGAAGGCGTCGATCAAGAACCGTCCCCGGAAAGCGCGGCTCGTGGACGGCGCGGCGAACAGGTCATTCCTTCCCCAGCCGATTTCCAGGTAGCTGCCGCGGTAGCGCCCGCTGGTCGTGACCGCCCCCAGACCGATGTGGCGCATGTCGACGGCGTCGGAGCCTCGTTCCGCGACGGCGAGAAAGCCGAACTGCGCTTTGAGGTAGAGCCGCGCGGGCGCCTCGCTGCCGAGTTGCAGCGGCAGAAATTCCCAGCGCGCCCCGAGGAAAGCCTCCAGGCTCGATGCGGTGCGCAGCAGGAACAGGGTGCGGTCTCCGGCGGTGGTCACGTTGAAGACGTCGCAAACGGCGGGCGGCGGGTCGGCGCCGCAGTCGACGTCGGAGCTGCGGACGCCGTGAACGGTTTCGCCGTACACCCAGAGCTGGCGGCCCCGGGCGGTGGCGGGGTTTCCCTGCACGCGGTACTCGAAATCGAACCCGCTCAAGTAGCGTGTGATGGCGTTGCCGCTATTGCTCTGGCCCGCGTACTGCTTCAGCTCGCCGCCGGCGAAGGTATCGATCGAGAGGCCGTTGTAGAAGGTCGCGCCGAAGGTTTCGCGGGCGTCGTGGACGGTGGACTCGGTCTGGGTTCGCGTTATTTCGATGGTGGCGGAGACGACCGGGGCCGCGGCGAACCTGACCGCGGCGCCTGCGGCGGAGTCGGTCCTGGTGGCGAAGTTGGTTGCGGTGGAAGCGATTGCGCCGGCGGCGCTCACGGTGATTCTGTTGAGGCCGGGGACGAGCGGCACCTCCGGGGACCATGTGGTTGAACCGCGTTGCAGCGGGCGCTCGCCCGAGTCGTAGATGTTGTTCCCCTGGCCGTCCTGGGTGGTGACCCTGGCGGCGGCGATGTCCGGCGAAACGGTGACCGCGAGCGTGATGCGGTCGAGGGCGAATTCGACGCCCGCTGGCGGCGAGACGATTTCGATGTTGCCGGCGGCCCTGGCTTCGGCCGCCCAGAACAGCGAGCCGCACAGAAACAGGGCGGCCATTTGCGCCGCGTTTTCGAGATGGGGTTGCTTCGTCATTTGTGGATACCTTGCGGCGCTTACGCCGCGGCTTCAGGCGCCTGCGGCGGTGTCTTGGTCAACTGCAGGTCCGGTGCGATAAGCCGCTCGCCTTTGCGGTATGCGTCGGCAAAGCGGTCGAGCCCGTGACGGCCGCCGTTGACGCGCTCGCGGGCCGCGGCCAGATCGCCGCGCGACAGAGCTTCCCGGATGCGAGCCTCGTTTTCCCTCAGGAACGCCGCCAGGAGTCTCGAGGCGAGCCGCGGATCGTTAGCCAGCGCGGGGTTCGCGAGCAGATCGACCCCCAGGGTGAGTCCGAACAGGCTGTAGTTGAAACGGCCGGTCAACTGGACGAAGCCGCGCCCGCGGAATCGTTCGCCGTCGGGCGGGCCCTGGTTGCCCAGATCGGCGCGGTGATCGTATTTGCCGAAGGGCGGGCCGCCGTCGGCGGTGTTGAATCGCGAAGGCAGCTCGGTGATGGGGCGAAAGCCTTCGGTCTCGGCTCGGATCGAGGCCAGCGCCATCAAGACCATGGGGCGGTCGCGCAGGCCGGCGGCGGCGAGCTCGCGCAAGACCGGCGGCAGATGGGCGCGGATGTTTTTCAGCGGCGTGAAGGGCGAGAACATTTTCGCGACCGCCGTCACGCTGACGCCCACGAACCCCGAGGGGATTTCGGCTGTGGGGTCGAAGGCGAGCGCGCCGGCGGTGGTTGCCCCGACGACGCCATCCACGGCGAGGTTTTGGATTTCCTGGAAGGCGCGCACGGCCCGTGCGGTGCCGGGTCCAAACTGGCCGTCGATAGGGCCGGGGTCGAAACCCCGCTCGGCCAGGCGTAGCTGGAGGAGCAGGATGGGTGCTCCGGAATCTCCAATTTGATAGTCGATCACTGGCTCCCCCGATCCCCCGGCGGGGAGGATTTGGTGAGGATTGTATGGCTGAGGCGCCCGGCAGACAAGGAAGGTTTTCATAAATGTCTGGTTTATTTGTTGGAATATTTGGAAATAAAATATCAATGAGATGGTTTATTGAGGTTAATGGCTGGTTTATGTCTAGGGTGGCGGCTGTATGTCTTGTGGGTGTGAGCGGGGCCTTGAGTGGCGCGGTGGGGTTTTGAGCGGGGGTGGTGGAGGGCCGACGCCGAATCACCGGAGCGAGCAGGCAGAGCCGTGGGCGGGAGCCCGCGGGCCGTTGCGGGTTGGTAGGTCGGCTTATGGACAGTCGCCGAGGAATCGTTATTGCACGAGGCCCGAACGCGTCGGGAATGGCTCGGCCTAGGCGATGAAGCTCCTGAGGGATTGAGAGACTACATGCCACCGCTTGCTTACGCGCGCGGCTCGGTTTTGCGGTGGTGATGCTTCGGGGTGAGTTTACTCGTTCCCCTGGCGTTGGGGGTTGGGGCCCTGCCTCGCGAGGAATCGCGACGCGGCAAACCTGGAGGTTCCCGCCACGAGTGCGAAGCCAGGCCTGTGCGGGGTCTACCCGGTTTGCGGGCGTGCGCGGGACCGGGTGTGCTGGTCGCGCGAGGTACGGGTCGGGTTAATCGCCGGCGGTGTGCACGACTTCTACGGCTCGTTCGCGTTTGCGGAAGGTGCTCTGCAGCCAGCTTTGGAACCCGTCCAGGTAGGTGTAGTAGACCGGCGTGATGTAGAGCGTCACCAGTTGCGAGAACATCAGGCCGCCTACCACGGCCAGGCCTAGCGGGCGGCGGGCGTCGGCGCCGGCTCCGATGCCGATGGCAATCGGCAGGGTTCCCATCATGGCGGCCATGGTGGTCATCATGATCGGCCGGAAACGCACCAGACAGCCTTCGTAGATGGCGTCGCGCGCGCTCTTGCCGTGCTCGCGCTCGGCGACGATGGCGAAGTCGATCATCATGATGGCGTTCTTTTTGACGATGCCGACCAGCATGATGATGCCGACAAAGCCGTAGAGGTTGAGCTCGGGGTGGAAGATTAACAAGGTCAGCAGCGCGCCCAGGCCGGCCGAGGGCAGGCCGGAGAGAATCGTCAGCGGGTGGATGAAGCTCTCATACAGAATGCCCAACACGATGTAGATCACCAGGATGGTCATCACCAGCAGCACGCCGAGGCCTTTTTCCGATTCCTCGAAGGCCTGGGCGGTGCCCTGGAAGCTGAAAGTCACGGTCGCGGGCAGCACTTCGCCGGCCAGTTCTTTGACCTGATCGACCGCTTCGCCCAGAGCCACCCCCGGCTGCAGGTTGAACGAGATGGTCACCGCCGGCAACTGGCCGGCGTGATTGACGGTCAGCGGGCCGATGCTTCGAGTGATGTGCGCCACTGAATCGATCGGGACGAGCTCGTTTTTTTCGTTGCGGATATAGAGCATCGACAAGGCGGCAGGATCGCGCTGGTACTGCGGTTTCAGCTCCAGGATCACCGCGTAGTCGTTGTTGGGCGCGAAGATCGTCGAGACCTGCCGCGAAGCGTAGGCGGAAAATAGCGCGTCTTCGATCTTGTGGGCCGATACGCCCAGCGCCGAGGCCTTGTCGCGGTCGATGCGGATATCGACCTGCGGGTTGGAAATCTGCAGGTCGGTGGTGACGTCCTGCAAGCCGGGCAACTCGCGGATGCGATCGGCGAGCAAGGGCGTGTATTTGTAAAGGTCGTCGATGTCGGGGCCCTGCAGGACCACGTTATAGAGGCTTTTGGTGAACTGGCCGCTGAGCCGGATGGGCGGCGGATTCTGCATGTAGACCTGGATGCCGGGGATCTTCGCCAACTCGGGACGCCATTGCTCGATCAGCTCGTCGACGCTCTTTTTCCGCTGCGAGCGCGGCTTGAGGTGGATAAAGACCCGGCCCTGGTTGCTGGCCGAGGCCGAGCGGCCGCCGCCCATACCCGAAAACAGCGTCTCAACATTGGGGTCTTTGGCGAAGAAGTCGGCCACCTGCATCTGGTGCCGCTTCATGTCGTCGAACGAGATGCCTTGTTGCGCCTCGGTGATGGCGAACATCTGGCTGGTGTCTTCGGTCGGCAGAAAGCCCTTGGGAATGCGAATCAGCAGCCAGACGGAGGCGCCGACGATCACGAACGAGGCCAGCAGGGTCGCGAAGCGATGCCGCAACACCACCCGCAAGGTCGAGTCGTAACCCGACAGCATGCCCTCGAAGAAACGCTCGAACACATTGAACAGCCGGCCGTGTTTTTCCTCGTGGTGACTCTTCAAAAAGCGGCTGCACAGCATCGGCGTGAGACTCAGCGATACGATTCCCGACACGATAATGGCGACGCCGATGGTCACAGAAAATTCGCGCAGCAGGCGGCCGACGACGCCGCCCATGAACAGCACCGGCAGGAACACGACCGCCAGCGAGATGGTCATCGACATCACCGTGAAGGCGATCTCGCGCGAGCCCTTCAGCGCCGCGTCGAAGGGGCGTTCGCCCATCTCGATATGGCGGACGATGTTTTCGAGCATCACGATGGCGTCGTCGACCACGAAGCCCACCGAGAGCGTCAGCGCCATCAGCGATAGATTGTCGACGCTGTAGTCGAGCAGATACATCACCGCGAAGGTGCCGATGATCGACATCGGCACGGCCATGCTGGGGATGATGGTCGCCGATAGTTTCCGCAGGAACAGGAAGATGACCAGGATCACCAGGCCGATCGTCAGCAGCAAGGTGAACTTGACGTCTTCGACCGACTCGCGGATCGACACCGAGCGGTCGCCGAGAATATCGAGGCTGACCGAAGCCGGGATCATCTGGTTGAACTGGCCGAGCAGAGCCTTGACGGCATCGACCACGGCGATGGTGTTGGTGCCGGGCTGGCGTTGCACGGCCAGCACCACGGCGCGGGTCGTCTTGCGCCAACTGGCGACCTTGTCGGTTTCCACGCTGTCGAGGACCTGGCCGAGGTCTTCCAGGCGTACCGGCGAGCCATTGCGGTAGGCGACGATCAGCGGCTTATAGGCCTTTGCCGCCATCAACTGCCCGGTGGTCTGCACCGAGAAGGCCTGGTGGCTGCCCCACAGCACGCCGGTGGGCAGGTTGACGTTGCCGTTGCGCACCGCGTCGACGACCTCGTCGAGGCCGATGCCGCGGTTGGCCAGCTCGCGCGGGTCCAACTGGATGCGCACGGCGTACTTTTGCGATCCGAATACCTGCACCTGGGCCACGCCGCTGACCATCGAAATACGCTGCGCCAGCAGCGTCTCGGCGTATTCGTTGACTTCGGACAGCGGCAGCGTCGGCGAGCTCAACGCCAAGTAGAGCACCGGCTGGTCGGCCGGGTTGGCCTTGCGGTAGGACGGCGGGTTGGGCATGTCGGGCGGCAACTGCCCTTGGGCCATGGCGATGGCGGCCTGCACGTCTTGCGCGGCGGCGTCGAGATTGCGCGACAGGCTGAACTGCAGGGTGACGCTGGTGGAGCCCTGCGTGTTGACCGAGGTCATCGAGTCGACGCCGGCGATGGTGGAGAACTGCCGTTCGAGCGAGGTCGCCACCGCCGACGCCATCGTGTCGGGGTCGGCGCCGGGCAACTGCGCGTTGACCGTAATGGTGGGGAAATCGACGTTCGGCAGGTCGCTGACCGGCAACTCGCGATAGGCCACGATACCGAATAGCAGGATCGCCGTCATGACCAGCGTGGTCATAATCGGCCGGCGAATGAAGATTTCGGAAATGTTCACGCCAATGCTCCGCCCGCGGGCAGCTACTCCGCCTTGGTTTCCATGGGGGACTCGGTCGCCCCGGTGGTGTCCGTAGCGGCCGCTTCGGTCTTGATTTCGACCGGAGCGCCGTCGACCAGCCGCAACTGACCGTCGGTGACCACCGTTTCTCCCGCCTGCAGACCCTTTTGGATGACCGTTTCCGGGCCGATGGTCTGGCCGGTGACCACGGGTCGCATCTCGACCGTTTTTTGGTCGGGCTTGAGGACGAACACGTATTGGCCGTCCTGGCCGGTCTGCACGGCCCGCGTGGGGGCCACAGGCACGTTGGCGTCCTCGGCGACGCGCAGGGTTGTATCGACGAACTCGCCCGGCCATAGCACCCGGTCGGTGTTGGGGAAAGTGCCTTTGAGGCGAATCGTACCGGTCGAGTTGTCCACCAGGTTGTCGATGAAGCTCAGCTTGCCCATCACCGGCTTGCCGAAATTGTTGCTGCGGATGCGGGCCTCGACCCGCAGCTCACCCTGCGAGAGCGAGTGCCGGATCTGCGGCAGGTACAACTCAGGCACGGCAAAGCTGACGTAGGCCGGGGTCACCTGGTTGATCGATACCAGCACCGTCTCGTTGGCCTTGACGATGTTGCCCTCGTGCACCAGCAGGCTGCCGGTGCGGCCGTCGATCGGCGAGATGATCGAGCAGAAACTCAGTTGCACGCGCGCGCTGCGCACGGAGGCCTCGTCGGCTTGAATCGAGGCCTGCGCGGTCTTCAGGCCCGCCTTGTCGGCTTCCACGGCCTGTTCGCGGGCCTTGGCTTCGGTGTCGAACTGTTCGGACTGCTCGGCCGAGATGACGCCTTCGCCGACCAGCTTGGCGTAGCGCCGCGATTGCGCCTGGGCGTATTGGGACTCGGCGATGTCGCGGGCGAGGTTGGCCTGGAGCTGCACCAGCATGGCCTTGTCGCGCGCCAGATTCGCCTCGGCCTGCTCCAGCGCGGTGCGGAAGGGCCGCTCGTCGATGGTGAACAGCAGGTCGCCCTTGTGCACGTCCTGTCCCTCGGTGAAATGAACCTGCTTCAACTCGCCGGCAACCATGGTCTTGACGGTGATGTTCGAGAAGGCTTCGACGCTGCCCACGGCGGTGATCTCGACCGGAACGGTCTTGGCGACGACCGGCGCCACGGTAACCGGGGCCGGCTGCTGCTTGTTGGCCTCCACCTGCTTCTCGGCGCAGCCCCCCAGCAGCCCCGACAGGGCCAAAGCCAGGCAGACCAGGAACTTGGACGGAGTGAGTGACAGCTTTAACATAAAGCGGGCTGAATCATAAGGGCGCTATCACAAGTATAAGTGGTTACACCATGGCAGGCGATAAACCACATCGCGCCCGGCCCGGGTGGGCCCGGTCGGTCACAGGCGGGTGTCGAAACCGGGTCGTGGAGCCTAGTGCGGCGGCAGGAATTGCAGCGAAAGTCCGACGCCGCCGCCGGGGGGGACCATCACGTTCCAGTGGAAACGGCGGTCGGGATCGGCGCGCCGGCTGACGGTTTTTCCCACGATATAGCCGATGGCGGCCCCCGCCACCACGTCGGTGAGGCGGTGCGCCCGGTCGTCCATGCGCGCAAAGCCCACGTAGGTCGCCGCCAGATAGGCCGGCAGGCCGGCTTTCCACCCGTAGTAGTGGTTGACGGTGGTGGCCCAGGTGAAGGCCCCGGCGGTGTGGCCCGAGGGAAACGACAGCGAATTTTGGCCGTTGGGCCGTTGGCTGCCGACGGCCTTTTTGAGCCCCATCACGATCGACTGATTCATCACGTAGCCTTGCGCCAGGCTATAGGTAAAGCTGCGGAAGCGCCGGTCGTCGCTGTGCTGGCCCACCAGCAGCAACCCCACCGTCACCGGTGCCGACAACCAGGGCGCGCCCATGTAGTCGCCGGGCTCGTGAAACAGGTACTTGGGCTTGTTGGCGAAGAAATGCTCCAGGCGCGTATTGGGGATCTTGGCGGCCCCGGTAGCGGCGGCTCCCACGAACAAGGGCACCAAGTTGTCGGTCGAAATCAACGCCCGGAAGTTGGAGAGCAGCTCGCGCGGGAACTGCTTCAACCCCGGATCGGGATGATCGATCGCGCTGGCTGGCCGAACCGGGGTGGCCGGCATATGGACCGGTAGGGGGTGATAGGCGCCGGCGTCGGGAGCGCTGTCCGTGCCGGGGGCGCCGGCTGCATCGGGAGCGTTAGCTGTGTCGGGAGCGCTGACTGTGTCGAGCGAGGGGGCTGGTTTGGGTTGCGCAGTGGCCGGGCTGGCCGAATCGGATTGCTGGGCGGCGGCGCTGGATGGCGGCGCCGTTGTCGAAGCGGCCGGTGGAGTTTGCGCAGAACCCAGGCAACAGGTCACTAAGAGCAACAAGCACCGAGTCTGCATATGATCTGAGCATACTACGCGCCGGGGCAGGTCGGCGGTTCAGCCCTTAGCGCGGGGCTGGGTTTTTTCCAGATTGGTGGCCTTGGGGAGGCGGCCGGTGGTGGTCCGCCTCGTGGTGGGCGGCTGACAGGGAACTCAGGCTGGTCGGGGGGAACGTCGGCTGGAAGCCGCGCCTGTAGTCCGGCCCTGCGCCCGTGCGGCAGACAATCTTGTCTGTCCTCGGACGCTGGGCCTGTTGCACTCCCCGCGGCGGCCGTGGCGCGGGCCTCTAGCCGGCAGGGCCGACCTGGAGGTCGGCCTTCCTCGGCCCCGAAGGCCGACTCCGCCGGCCGCGGGCCCGCGCCACCCTTCTGCCTGCTCTACTTCTGTGCCGGCCGGGTCGCCGGGCGTATGATAGCCTGGGTTTTACGACACCGCCTTGCGTCTGGCCGCGAGGACGTCGTTTTTCCGCGCCCTCCTTCCGCCAGCCGATACCAATAGACCTATGTGCGGCATCGTCGGCCTCGTTGGAGAAGCGGACGCGGAGCTTGCCGAGCGGCAGGTTCGGCTCATGAGCGACGCCATCCTGCGCCGCGGGCCCGACGACGAGGGGTTCGCGGCCTGGGACGGCGCCGCGCTCGGCCACCGCCGCCTTTCGATCTACGACCTCAGTGCCGCCGGCCATCAGCCGATGGTTTCCACCGACGGGGCGACGGCCATCGTCTTCAACGGCTCGATCTACAACTTCCCCGAACTGCGCCGCGAGCTCGAAGACCACCACCACAAGTTCAGCAGCAATACCGACACCGAGGTGCTGCTCAAGGGCTATTGCCAATGGGGCATCCGCGCGCTGGTTGAGCGGCTGCGCGGCATGTTCGCGTTTGCGATCTGGGACGACCGCCACAAGAAGCTGCTGCTGGTGCGCGACCGGCTGGGCGTCAAGCCGCTGGTCTACGCGCTGCACAAAGGCCGGCTGGCGTTTGCCTCGTCGGTGGCGGCGCTGCGGGCGGGCGGGTTCGCCGGCGAAATCGACCCGCAGGCGATGGCGGAATATCTTGAATTCGGCTATGTGACCGAGCGGCGGACGATCTACGAAGGCGTAGCCAAGGTGCCGCAGGCGGCGATCGTCGAGTTCAGCGGCGGCCGGCTGCGGCAGCAAACTTACTGGGCGCTGCCCGAGGTCAGCGCGGACCAGCCGCCCTCGTTCGAGGAAGCCGTCGAGGAGACCGAGCGGCTGTTCCTGCAGGCGGTGCGCCGGAGGCTGTTTGCGGACGTGCCGGTGGGGTCGCTGCTGAGCGGCGGGGTCGACTCGAGCCTGGTGTGTTGGGCGATCGCGCGCTACGGCGGCGACATCACGGCGTTTACCGTAGGCACGCCGGGCGATCCGTGGGACGAAACCCCCGACGCCATTGAGACGGCGCGCAAGTTGGGCATCGGGCACCGCGTGCTCACCGCCGCTGCCGAGCAACCCGACGCCGTCGATGAAATGGTCTCGGCCTACGGCGAGCCGTTCGCCTGTGCCTCGGCCCTGGGCATGCTGAAGCTTTCGCGGGCCATGAAGGGCTCGGTGACGGTGATGCTCACCGGCGACGGCGGCGACGACGTGTTTTTGGGCTACCCCGAACACCGCCACCTGTGGATGGCGCAGCAACTGGCCGGGCGGCTGCCGGCATCGTCGTCATCGCTGTGGTTGGCGGCGCGCGGCGCGGTTCCCCAGGTTGGCCTGCTGCGGCGCGGCGTTCATTTCCTCGACTACTCGACCGGCGGCCTCGGCGCGCTGACCGCCACCCGCGAAGGCTGGCCGGAATACGTCGCCGACGGGCTGCCGGGCGAGCGGCTGCGCGGCGCTGAGATCGGCGCGCGCCAGATTCCCTGGTCGCCCGACGCGGCGCGGCGGGTGCTCAGCGAGTTCCTGGCGTTCGACTACAAGACGCGCTTTGTCGGCGAATATTTGACCAAGGTCGACGGCGCCTCGATGCATTTCGCCCTGGAAGCCCGCTCGCCGTTTCTCGACCAGGACCTGTGGGAGTTCGCGGCGACCTTGCCTTACCCGCTGCGGCTGCGCGGCCGCGTGCTGAAAGCGATTCTGCGCGAGCTGGCGCGCCGCCACATCGGTCCGCGCGTCGCCAAGGGCAAGAAGCGCGGCTTCGGAATCCCGGTGCAGCGCTGGATCGCCGGGCCGTGGAGCGGCGCGGTCGAGCAGCAGTTGCAAGACTCGCTGCTGGTGGGCGAAGGCTGGATCGAGCGCGAGCCGATGCTGCGGCTGCTGGAGAAGTCGAAGCGAGACGGGTGCGCGCCTAAGCGGCTTTGGTATTTGTTTGTGCTGGAGAGTTGGTTGAGGCGTCAGCAAGAGCTGGCGTAGCGGCCTCCCCGTGGGACAGACAATTCTGTCTGTCGTTCGCGTCGCACGGCGCGAACCCGAGCCGCGCGCGTTAGCAAGCGGTGGCCGGTGGAGGTCAATCGGCTGGGGGCGCGAGACGCGGCCGGGGCGTGAGAGGAACACGGTGGCCGGCCTGTGCGCGAGTGGCGTGCCGACCCTCGTACGGATTGAGCGGTAAGATGCTACCGCTTGCTGACGCGCGCGGCTCGGATGGCTTGTCGTTTGGCCTTTGAAAAGGATCGCTTCCGTTGATTTGCCGATGAGCCGCCAACGCCCCATCCGGGTTCTTCTGATCGCGCCGCCGCTGAGCACGGTCGGCGGGCAATCGGTGCAAGCGGCGCGGCTGCTCGAGGAATTCGCCCGCGAGCCCGGCGTCGAGGTGTCGTTCCTGGCGGCGAGTCTGCCCGAATCGCTGGCGTTTCTGCGGCGGATTCCCCTGGTGCGCACCGCCGTCATGATGCTGTGCTTTCATGCGCGTTTGCTGGCGCGCATCTGGCGGGTCGACGTGCTGCACGTGTTCACGGCGGCGTACTTCTCGTTTCTGTGGGTGCCGGCGCCGAGCCTGGCGCTGGCGAGGCTGACCGGGCGCAAGTCGATTCTCAATTACCGCGACGGACGCGGCGAGGGGCATCTGCGCGATTGGAAAAGCGCGCGCAGGCTGGTCGGGTTGGCCGATGCGATCGTCAGCCCCTCGGGCTACCTGGTGGAGGTGTTTGAGCGCTATGGCCTGGCAGCGCAGTGCATCCCTAATATCATCGACGGCCGCCGGTTTCGCTATCGCGAGCGGGGCCCGCTGCGGCCGGTGTTTCTGCACAACCGCGGCTTCGAGGCGCTCTACAACGTGCCGTGCGCGCTGCGGGCGTTCGCGCTGGTTCAGAAGCACTACCCGCAGGCATCGATGACCATGGCGCATGATGGGCCCGGCCGCGCCGGGATCGAGCGGCTGGCGGGCGAGTTGGGGCTGCGCCATGTTGATTTCACGGGGCACGTGTCGCAGCAGCGCATGGTCGAGCTTTACGACCAGGCCGACATTTACTGGATGAGCCCCAACATCGACTGCATGCCGGGGTCGGTGCTGGAGGCCTACGCGGCGGGCTTGCCCGTGATAGCCACGCGCGCCGGCGGCGTGCCGTACCTGGTCGACGACGGCCACACCGGTTTGCTGGTGGAGCCAAATGACCACGAGGCGATGGCCGAGGCGGCGCTGCGTTTGATCGAGGATGCTGAGTTGGCTCGGGTGCTGACGGCTCAAGCCCGGGCCGAGTTGGCTCGGTATGCGGGAGAGCCGATTCGGCGGCAGTGGGTGGAGCTCTATGAGCAGTTGATGGGGCGGGGCACGGGGGCTCAGAAGTAAGTAGTTGCCACTCGCGGCGTGACCCTCCAGGTTTGCCGCGTCGCGATTCGTCGCGAGGCAGGGCGGGGCGGCTGAGGGTTTGGGCTTGGGGACGGAAGCGCGGCTCGGGAAAATCAGGGGCGGCTGGGGAACAGTCCGGGATTTCGGCGCGGGCCTGGTGTCGGCGTATGACCCGTTGGGCGCGCATCGTGCTTTGGGGCCCTACGTCGCGACGAATCGCGACGCGGCAAACCTGGAGGTTCACGCCACCGGTGGTGATTCACGCCTCTGAGGCCCCCGGGGTGGCTGGATCGGCGGCTCGCCCCGCGGCTTGCTCGCTTGCTGTCGCTTGCTCGGGACCCGTAAGCTGAGCGTACAGATCTTCATGGGCCGGATTCGCGTACTTCCCGACAAAGTTGCCAACCAGATTGCCGCCGGCGAGGTGGTCGAGCGCCCCGCTTCGGTGGTGAAAGAGCTGCTGGAAAATTCGCTCGATGCCGGGGCGACGCGCTTGCGGATCGAGGTGGAGGCCGGCGGGCGGCGGCGCATTCTGGTGGCCGACGATGGCGTCGGCATGGGCCGCGACGATGCCATGCTGGCTTTCGAGCGCCATGCCACCAGCAAGCTACGTGACGCGAGCGACCTTTTGTCGATCGATACGCTTGGCTTTCGCGGCGAGGCTTTGCCTTCGATCGCGAGCGTTTCGCGGCTGCTGCTCGAAACGCGCTCCAAAGACGAGCCCACCGGTACGCGCGTCGAGATCGCCGGCGGCAAAATGCTCAACGTCGAAGAAAACGCTTTGCCGCCCGGGACCACGATCACCGTCAACAATCTGTTCTACAACGTGCCGGCGCGGCGCAAGTTTCTGCGCACCGAGCAGACCGAGCTGGCGCACATCGCCTCGCTCGTCACCCACTACAGCCTGGCCCACATCGACAAGACCTTCACGCTCTCGAACGAGAAAGGCAAGCTGCTCAACGTCACGCCGGTGCCGACGCTGCGCGAGCGCGTCTATCAGATTTTCGGCGGCGATACGCTCGAGCAGCTCGTCGAGATTTCTTCGGCCGAGCGCGAGCTCTATGAAGCGCCCAGCCCGGTTCCACCGACGCAGGCCGTTGGCGCGGCGCGCTCCCCGGAAAGCGAGCCCGCACGCAAGGTCTACCGCCTGCGCGGATTCGTTTCGACGCCGCAGGTACAGAAGCTCAACCGCAACTCGGTGTACTTTTTCGTCAACGGGCGGCTGATTCGCGATCGGCTGCTACTCAAGGCGTTGACGTCGGCCTACTACAACCTGATTCCACCGGGCTGCTTCCCGTTCGCTCTGCTGTTCTTCGATCTGCCCTACGAGGAAGTCGACGTGAACGTGCACCCGTCGAAGACCGAGGTGCGCTTCCGGCAGCATTCGTTCGTTTACGATTTTGTGCGGGAAACGGTGCGGCAGCGGCTGATCGAGTCGAAGCCGGTGTCGAATCTTCCACTGGGTCCCGGGCAGAGGGGCGCGGAGCAGCGCACGGGGCAGCCGGCGACGAACCTTCCTTTTTCCGAAGCGTCGATGTTGCTGAGCCAGGACGATGCCGCCGCGGTGGGATCGTTCGAGCTTGGCCGCGAGGCCGGGCCGGCGCCGCGCCTGGATTTCAGCGGCGGCGCGATCGAGCTGGCCGACGGGCCGCCGCAGTGGCGGGCCGCCAGCGCCGGTGGATCGGGCGCGGAGGAATGGGGCGCCGGGCCATTGGACCAAGACGCGTTGCGCGACGACTCTTTGGGTCCCGGGCAGTTGGACCCCGGCCTATCGGGCGGCGCGCAGTGGAATGCCCCGCAGTGGGGAGTCACGCCGGGCGAGCCGGCCCGCGAAACCGGGCCCGCTGCGATCCCTGACGTCGCCGGGGCCTTTGCCGGGGGGGCGGGCAGCGAGGCCTTCATCGAGCACCGCCCGCACAGCCGAGATCCGCTCGCCGGCCCCGGCAGTCTGGCGAAACTGGGCGAGCTGCGGCCGCTGGGGCAGATCCACGACAGCTTCATCATCGCCTCAGGCGCCGACGGGCTGTGGATCATCGATCAGCACGTGGCGCACGAGCGCATCCTGTTCGAAAAGGTGCTGCGCGAACGCTCGCGCGAGAAGGCCCAGACGCAGCGCCTGCTGCTGCCCATCATCGTGACCTTGACGCCGCAGCAGGAAATCGTGTTCGCCCAGATCGAGCAGGAGTTTCGCGCTAACGGTTTCGACCTGGAGCCCTTCGGCCACCGCACCGTTGCCATCAAGGCCGCGCCGGCCGGTCTGAGCCCCGGCAACATCGAGAGCCTGATTAGTGAGATTCTCGATACGCCCGAGCGGGAATTGCGGGCTCTTTCGCTGGTCGATCTGCAGCGACGCATCGCCGCCACGATTGCCTGCCACGCCGCCATCAAGGTCAACATGCCGCTCGACACGCCCAAGATGCAATGGCTGCTCAACGAGCTGGCCAAGACCGAATGCCCGATGTCTTGTCCGCACGGACGCCCGGTGGCGCTCAAATACGGTTTGCGGGAGATTTTGAAGGCGTTTCACCGCATCTGAGGGACGAGATCCCCTGAAGGCGCACGGCGTTGGGAACCGGTGTGTTGGCTTGGTATTTCCCTCCCGCGTCGGGGCGTAGCGCCTTTTTCCCACTCCTGGTTCCCTCGTCGACGCCGCAAGTCCGGGTAAGACGGCGAGTTCGATACCATGTCTGCTAATGAAACTTGCACGTAACCACGACGTTGCGGAGGGCCGCTCGAACGCCTGGAGCCGCCGGAGTTTTCTCTCCGCCGGAATGGGCGCGCTGGCCGGCCTGGCGTGCGGCACGGCGTCGCGGCCAGATTCCGACACCAAACGTCCCAACATCCTGTTTCTGCTGCCCGACCAGTTGCGCGCGCAGGCGCTGGGCTGCATGGGCAATCCCGACGTCAAGACGCCTTATCTCGATCGCCTGGCCTCGGATGGTGTGCTCTTCCGCAACACCTTCGCCAATACGCCGGTGTGCTGCCCGGCGCGCGCCACGATGCTGACCGGCAAATACGCCCATGCCAACGGCATGGTCGCCAACGACTTGCGGCTGCGCGAATCCGAGACCAGCGTGGCCGAGGTGCTGCACGACGCCGGCTATCGCACCGGCTTCGTCGGCAAATGGCATCTCGACGGCGGCAACCGGCTGCCGGGTTATGTTCCGCCGGGGCCGCGGCGGCAGGGGTTCGAGTTCTGGGCCGCCAACGAGTGCAGCCACCAGCATTTCGACACGCAGTACTTCCGCGACAGCGACGAGCCGATTCCGATCAAGAGTTTCGAGCCGCAAACCTGGGCCGACCTGGGCATCGAGTTCCTGCGCGGCTCGAGCTCCGACCAGCGGCCGTTTTTCCTAACGGTTGCGATGGGGCCGCCGCACGATCCCTACATCGCGCCCGAACAGTACAAGGCGATGTACGATCCGCAGACGCTGACGATGCGGCCGAACTGGAAAGAGTCGCCTGAGCTGCCCGGCCGCGACGACATCGCCTCCTACTACGCGATGATCACCGCCGTCGATGAACAGATCGGGCGGCTGCTGGCGTCGCTCGACGAGTTGGGCCTCGCCGAGGACACCATCGTGTGGGTCTCCTCCGACCACGGCGACATGTTGGGCTCGCAGGGCCTGCGGCTGAAGCGCAAGCCCTGGGAAGAGTCGATTCGCGTGCCGGGAATCGTGCGGTATCCGCGCAAGGTGCTCGGAGGGCGCGACAGCGACGTGCTGCTCACGCAGGTCGATTTTGCGCCGACCTGGCTGGGGTTGTGCGGCGTCGATGCGCCGGACGGCATGCAGGGCCAGGACCTGTCGGCGGTGGTGCTGGGGCAGTCCGAGCAAGGTCCCGAGTCGGCGTATTTCGAAATTTTCGGACCCTACCGCTCGGGCGGCGTGACCGAGGGCTGGCGTGGTGTGCGCACCGAGCGCTACATGTACGCGCGCCACAAGGAAGAGCCCTGGGTGCTCTACGACCTGCAGCAGGATCCTTACGAGCTGAAGAACCTCGCCGACGACCCCGCGGCCGGGGCGGTGCGCGACGCCATGGAGCAACGCCTGGCGCGGTGGATGAAAAAGACCGGGGACTCGTGGGATTTCGATTGGACGCACCCGGTCGAAGACAACGGACGGCTCTATAAACACGAGACGTTTTATACGGTGGACGAGTATCTCGATTGGGCGAAGGACCATCCACAGTTGGACGCCGCGCCGTGAGGAGCAACCCCGAAGGCCAGCACGAATCCTTCAGCCAAAATCCCACAGGAGCGCATCCGCGGCATGAGTGATAGCGGTTATCTCGTCTTTGAAACCGGCGGCACGAAACTCGTCGCGGGGATCGCCGGCCCCGACTGCCGCATCCTCGAAACGCGCATTCTCTATCGCGAGGCGGCGGACCGCGCTCCCAAAAGCTTTCAGCGGCTGGTCGAAGCCGGGCGCGAGTTGAAGGCCGCCTACGAAGGGCAAGGCGGCTCGCTCGGGGCGGTCGGGTTCGGCTTCGGCGGCATCGTGCGGCGCTCGACGCGCGACCCGTTTCTGTGTCTGCACGAAGACGGCTGGGAAGAAGTCCGCGTGGTCGAGACACTGGAGCGGGAATTCGGCGTGCCCGTGGCGGTCGAGAACGACTGCAAGTTGGCGGCGCTGGCCGAGGCGCATTTCGGGGCGGGGCAGGGACACCGCACGGTTTTCTATATGACGATCGGCACCGGCGTCGGCGGCGGCATCGTGCGCGACGGACGCATCCAGGCGATGAGCGACATCGGCGAGGCCGAGATCGGGCACATCGTTGTGCTGCCCGATGGTCCGCCGTGCTGGTGCGGCGGGCGCGGCTGCATCGAGTCGGTGTGCTCGGGCCCGGGGATCAGCCAACTCGCCGGCTATCTTGCTGCCAGCGCGCCTGGGCTGTGGAAGGGCAGCAATCTATCGGGCAAGCATACGCAGGCCGATCGCTGCAGCAGCAAGGAGATCTTCGAAGCCTGGCAGGCGCGCGACAAGTTTGCGGCGGCTGTGGTCGAAACAGCGGCCGGGCACCTGGCGACCGCGATCGGCGCGGCGGTGAATCTGCTAGCCCCCGATATCTTCCTGGTCGGAGGCGGCGTGGGCGCCGGCAACGAAGGGTTTCTGGAACTCATCGAGCGCACCACCCGGCCGCGCGTCGTGCCCTACTTTCGCGACGCATTCCGGCTGGCGCCTTGCGCGCTCAAAGAGCAGGTGGTGGCGCAGGGGGCGGCGATCCTGGCGTCGCAGCAGACGGCGCCGGCCGCGGGTTGAGCGCGGCGCGGCGCGTGCTCCCGGGGAATCGGCCGCAGCCTACGCTGCTACGCCGCCCCACAGCGAATCTGCGGCTTCCGCCCGCAGCTCTCTACCACAACGTTTGCACGGGATAGCGCGTGAAAATTTCGTCGCGGGTCAGAATGGTCAGGTTTTCCAGTTGAGCCTGGGCGATCAGGATGCGGTCGAAGGGGTCTTTGTGATAGTCGGGAAGGGTTTCGACGCGCAGCGCGTGAGTAAATGTGACCGGCAAGGCTTCCAGCTCAAATAGCTGCAGGCTCCGCTCCAGAAAACGTCCGGGAGGGTCCGGCAGACGAAGCTTTCCCGAGCCGTGTTTGATCACAATCTCCCAGGCCGAGGCGGCACTGAGAAATAGCTTGCTTTGAGCCGCGTGAAGGAGACGGTCAACGCGCGGAGAAACCCGACTGTCCTTCGCAGCCGCCCACAGCAGCGTATGTGTGTCGAGCAGCAGCCTCACTGGTAGAACAGATCGATGATCTCTTGCGAGGTCTCATCGAAATCCGGGGCCATCCAGATTTGACCCTTGAACATGCCCCACGGCCGCTGCGACGGTTCGGGTTCCACGGGAACCAGGCGCGCCACGGGAGTGCCGTTGCGGGCGATGACGATTTCCTCTCCCTGGCTTACGCGGGCCAGCAGCTTCGATAGCTGGGTTTTCGCCTCGTGGATGTTGACCTGGACCATGGTATCTTCAGCATAGACTAAGTCCATAGACTAAGTCCAGTTAGTCTAGTCTGATTAGCTAATGTCTCGTCTTTTGCGGCATGACCTGCTAAGTAATGGATTATCAATTACTTGATTGATTCATGCCGATAACCCGCGCGAAGGTTCAAACCCGCAGCCAAGCCCCCTAGCGGCCCCAGCGGGTCGCCATCAGGAAGGTGATCAGGTCGGAGAGCTCCTGCTTCGACAGCTCGTGTTCGAAGCCCGAGGGCATTACCGAGACCGTGCCCGGCCGCATCTCCTGAATCGAGGCGCGGTTGATGCGGGCCTCGGTGTTGACGCCGGTTGCCAGCAGCACGTAGTCGTCGGTTTCCTCGACCGGAACGCCGCTGTAGACGTCGCCCGCAGTGACCACCACGACCGGTTCGAAGCTGCGCACGAAGCTGGCGCTGGGGTACATCACGGCTTCAAGCAGGTCGCGCTCGCTGCGGATTTCGCCGATGCGGGTGAGGTCGGGGCCGACGCGGCCGCCCAGGTAGCCGATGCGGTGGCAGCTCGAGCAGGATACCTTGGTGCCGTTGAAGATGGCCTGGCCGCGGCGCACGTCGCCGGGCTGCAGGGAGGCGAGCACCTGCTCGAGGTGTTGCTGCTGCTTGCCGCGGTCGACGTCGAGCGAGGCCAGCACGGCATCGCCGCGCTGCTGCACGGCGGGCGGAAACTGCTTGAGAGCGGTTTCGAGCAGGTCGGCGCGCAGGTTGGCGAGGCCACGCGCTTTGTCGAGGGCGTCGAGCAGCTTGGAGCCCAACTCCTCGTCGCCGCCTTTGTCATAGGCGCTGAGCAGCGCGGGCAGCTCGATCGGCCCGGCGTTGCTCAATGCTGGGGTGAGCGCCAGCAGTTGGTCGCGCGTCAGGGGCGCCTTGGCCAGCGCGCGCGAGGCGGCGCCGCGAACCGGAGCGGGCTTGCCTTCGTCGAGCTGCGCCACCAGGAAGTCGAACAACTCGGGCTCCACCTTTTGGAGGCTTGGGGCGGCGGAGGCCAGCGCTTCGGCGCGAACGTCGCCGGGCGCGGCGGCCGAGCGGCCCAGCCGCGCCAGTGCGGCGTCGAGCGGCGGGTTACCCTCTTTCGGGACCGGCATCACGCGCGCGGCGGCCACGGCCCCGCGCAGCAGATCGGCGTCGTCGCCGCTCATCGTCGCGATCAAGGCGGCGTCCCAGCCGGCGGGCGTTTCCTTGAGGGGCACTTTTTCCATCACGCGCAGCGCCGACAGCCGCGCCGGCTTGGTTTCGCCCGCGCGGGCGGTCTGCGCCAGCAGCGCCTGAATCGCCGGATGGCTCGCGAACTGCCCCACCTGATGCTCGAGCGCCGCGCGGGCGTCGCCTTCGATCGCGGGGTCGGCGAGTCCGCGCCGGAAAAAGCCGCTCAGGGCGCCGCCCCACTCGGCGTGGTGCCCGGAGATCCAGCCGGCCGTGTCGCGCAGCAGCGGGTCCGCCGAAGACAGCAATGGGATGACCGTGTCGGCCGGCAGGCCGCCACCTTCCATCTGGTCGAGCGCGATCATGGCCGCGCGGCGGGTTCGCGGCGCGGGCGATTCGAGGCCCTGGCGCGTTCCGGCCGCGTCGGCGATCTCGATCAGCGCATAGGTCAGCGAGTGCGTCAGGGTCTCATCGCCGGCGTTGGCGACGGTGGCCAGCAGCGGCGCGACCGCTGAGTGGTCGCCAATGCGTCCCAGCGCTTCGGCGGCGACGCGCTGCAGCGCCGGACTGGGGCTGGCAAGCTGCCCTTCGAGCAGTACGGCGGCCTTGGGATCGCGCCAGACGCTGATCGAGTGCATGGCGGCGTGGCGCACCGACTCGCTGTTGTCCGAAAGAGCCTCGCGGACGGCGGTGCGCGCCAGTTCGCCGGAGATCCGCGTCAACGCCCAAACCGCGTTGCGCCGGCGGTCGACCGAGTCGGCGTCCCGCAAGGCCTGATTCAGAGCCGGCAAGGCGGCCAGGCCTTTTTTCGAGAGATCGTGAATAGCGCGTTTGCGCACGGCCGGCCGCGGATCGCCGAGCAGGGCGGAGAGGTCGTCGTTGGAAAGGGCGCTCCAGTCGAGGGCGAGGCCGCGCGGGTCTTCGGGCGGCGTGGCGCCCTTGCGGCGGATGCGGTAGATCGCCCCCAGCACGTCGGGCTTGGCGAGCTGCGAGGTCGGGCAGCAGAGCTTATACCAGCCGCCGGTATCGACCACCAGCAAGCTGCCATCGGCGTCCTGCAGGATGTCGGTGGGGTGGAAGTCCTGGCTGTCGGAGACGATCAGGTCGGATTGGGTGGGTTCGAAGGTGGCGCCTTTGGGGGTGAGTTCGAACCGCACGACCTTGTGCAGATTGAACAGCGTCGCAAACAGATTGCCCTGGTATTCGGGCCCGAACGTCGTCGCGTCGTAGTAGGTCAGCCCCACCGGAACGGCCGGCCCGAGGTTGGCCATCGGCTTCAGCAGACCGCCGGTCTGGGGATGGTCGTCGATGACGCTGTGGACCTTGCCGTAAACGCCGCCGTAGATGGCGTGGATCACGCCGTCGCGCAGGCCGAATTGCGGATTTTCGACGAAGGTGGCGGTGAGAAACCGCTCGCCCTCGGGCGAGAAAGCGACCTCGACGGGGTTGTCCATGCCGCCGGTCAGCACCGGCTCGACGAAACCGCCTTCGGGGCGGCGGCGGAAAATGTGCGAGGCGCGCGTTACCAGCGGCTTGCGGCCCGGCCGCGCAATGGTTTGCTCGGCAAAGGCGCCTTTGCACCAGTAGATCCAGCCGTCGTGGCCCAGATAGGGGCCATGCAGGTCGTTGGCGCAGCCGGTGAGCGTCTGGCCGTCATACCATTCCTCGCGCAGATCGGCGACGCCGTCGCCGTTGGTGTCGGTGAGCTTCCAGATGCTGGGTGGCGCCGAGACGTACAGCGAGCCGTCGTACCACAGCACACCCTCGGGGAACATCATCTTGTCGGCGAAGACGGTGCGCTTGTCGTAGCGCCCGTCGCCATTGGTGTCCTCCAGCCGCAGAATGCTGTGGGGGCGCTCGGCGAGCTGCTCTTTGACCGGCGCGCTCGAGCCCGAAGATTCGGCGACGTAGAGGCGGCCTTGCTCGTCGCTGTCGACCATGATCGGGCGATTGACCAGCGGCGGCCCGGCGACCAGCTCGATCTCGAAGCCGTCAGCGGCGGTGAGCAGCGCGGGGCCGACATGCGAGCCAGGCTGTGGGGCGATCCACAGGAACAATAGGCCGGCGAGCACCAACAGACCGACGGCGGCGATGGGGAGGGCAGGGAACCATTTTGTAGCCATACGCACATCTTTTATACCTCAAAACAAGGGGCCGTTTCAGGCTCCGAGGCAAAGCCAGCGCTCCACGCACAAAAGAACGCCGCGGCGGCCTCGTCCAGCACAGTAGCCGGGCCTGCCACCCGTGGCGTGAGGCTCCAGGTTTGCCGCGTTGCGGTGCATCGCTACGTTGGTCCCCGACGCGAGAAAGCTGGCCCGCGGCCCAAATCGCGCGACCGAGGTCTGACGACACACCTATCAGGCCGGAATACCGAGCAAGCCAAGACGCCTATCGAGGCATCGAAAGGCGGCAAAGCTGGAGCTTCACACCACCGGTGGCAGGTCGCGCTTCTGTGCTGTTGGGCCCGGCTTGGGTGTTGTTGGTTCGGGGTGTCGGGGTCTCATGGGCGCCGCCGGCGATTTGTTACGATCAACGCCTTGTATCGCAAATCAAGAGCCCTTCGTATCGGGGCCCACGAATCGATTGCCGGGTCGCTGGAACGCGCGGTTGAGCGCGCGGTGGCGTCGGGCTGCAACACGCTGCAGATTTTCTCGCGCAGCCCGCGGATGTGGAAAGCCGCGAATCTCAAGCCCGACCAGGTCGAGCGGTTCCAGGCCGCGCGCCACGAGCACGACGTCTGGCCGGCGGTCATCCACGGGAACTATCTGATCAACATGGCGTCGGGAGATCGCACCATCCGCGAGCGCTCGACGCAGGCGTTCCGCGGCGAGGTCGAGGCCGCGCTCACGATCGGCGCCGACTACCTGGTGATTCATCCCGGCAGTTACAAAGGCCAGACCTTGAAGCAGGCGATGACGCGGCTGGCGGCGTCGATCGCGCATGCCTCGCGCGGTGTGCGCTGGGACGGTCTGCGGCTGCTGCTCGAAAACACTGCCGGGGGCGGTATGTCGATCGGGCGCGGCTTCGATGAGTTGGCGGAATTGCGCGCGCGGATCGAAGCCAAAGCGTCGATCCCGCTCGGTTTTTGCATCGACACGGCGCACTGCTACGAAGCCGGTTTCGATGTTTCGACGGCCGAGGGCCTGGGGCAGACGCTGCAAACCATCGATCGCACGATCGGCCTGGAGAACGTGCCGGTGCTGCATTGCAACGACTCGAAGACGGCGTTGGGCTCGCGGCACGACCGTCATGCCAACATCGGCAAGGGCCTGCTCGGGCGAGAAGCCGTACGGCGTTTCCTGCATCATCCGCAACTGCGCGACAAGGCGTTTATTCTGGAAACCCCGGCCGACGCCGACGGTTTGCACCGAACCGACGTTCGCGCCATGAAGGCGTTGGCGCGACGGAAGCGCAGGGGTGGCGCGTAACGTTGGCCCGTTGCCGCGCAGGGGCGGAAGTTGCCGTTGCCCCGGAGGGGCGAAACCATCTACTAGCCCATGGCTTCAGCCGTGGGAACAGCTACCCGAGTGAGCCCTGGAACGGGCGATCCTCTTTCCAGCCCTTGTTACGAAAGTCGCGCACCGCCTCCAGGGCTATATCTGCTTTGGTTTCGTCCGCCCCCTCCAGGGCGGAATCCCAGGGGGGTATGTCTCCCACGGCCGAGGCTGAGGGCTATTCGTTGGGGTCGCCCCTCTGGGGCAACGGCAATGCCGCGGTCTCTGTTCTGCGCTATTCGCCGCATGGCCGTGTCGACCCTTCGCATGGCGACTGCCGCCGATGCGATATATTTCATATTGAGTTCCCGTATGCCCGAGAAGCCTTACCGTCCGCAAGAGATCGAGCCCAAGTGGCAAAAAATCTGGCAGGAGCAGGATATCTTCCGCGCGGAAGAAGATCCCGCCAAACCCGGCTACTACGTGCTCGAAATGCTGCCCTATCCCAGCGGCAAGCTGCACATGGGCCACGTGCGCAACTACTCCATCGGCGATACGCTGGCGCGTTACAAGTGGATGCGTGGCTTTCGCGTATTGCATCCGATGGGCTGGGACTCGTTCGGACTACCGGCCGAGAACGCCGCGATCAAAAACAAGCGCGACCCCCGCGAGTGGACGCGCGCCAACATCGCGGCCATGAAGGACCAGTTCCGGCGGTTCTCGTTTAGCTTCGACTGGTCGCGCGAAATCTCCAGTTGCGAGCCGGAGTACTACCGCTGGAACCAGTGGTTTTTTCTGAAAATGTATGAGCGCGGCCTGGCCTACCGCAAAAAGGCACTGGTCAACTGGTGTCGGCTGTGCGCCACCGTGCTCGCCAACGAGCAGGTTGTCGACGGCTGCTGCTGGCGGCACGAGGATACGCCGGTCGAGCAGCGCGCTCTGGAGCAGTGGTTCCTGCGCACGACGCAGTACGCCGATGAACTCCTGGAGCAGATCGAGAAGCTGCGCGGCGGCTGGCCCGAGCGCGTGCTGACGATGCAGGAAAACTGGATCGGCAAGTCCAAGGGCACGCGCGTCGATTTCACGCTCGACGGCTCGGACCAAAAGATCACCGTGTTCACCACGCGGGTCGATACGATTTTTGGCGCAACCTGCGTCATTCTGGCGCCCGAGCACCCGCTGCTGGAAGAATTTGGAATGAGCGCCGAGTCCAAGCGCCTGATCGATCTGCGCAAGGCCAAGGACGCCGCCGATACCGAAAAGGAAGGGGTGTTTACCGGGCGCTACGCGGTCAATCCCTACAGCGGCGAGAAGGTGCCGATTTGGGTCGGGGATTTCGTGCTGATGGACTACGGTACGGGCGCCATCATGGCCGTTCCCGCGCACGACCAACGCGATTTCGAGTTTTGTCGCAAATACGGCATCGCGGTGCGGCCCGTGATTCGTCCCGTCGATGGTGAACTGGCCGACGAGAGCGTCATGCAGGAAGCAGTCGCCGCCTATGGCGTCACCGAAAACTCGGGGCCTTTCAGCGGGCTGCCGAGCGAGGAAGCTATCGCACAGATGACCGCGCACGCCGTCGCGAAGGGTTTCGGCGAGGGCGCCATTACGTACCGCATCAAGGATTGGGGTGTGTCGCGGCAGCGCTACTGGGGTACGCCGATCCCGATGATTCACTGCTCCGGGTGCGGCGTGGTGCCGGTACCCGAGAAGGATCTGCCGGTCTTGCTGCCCGCGAACGTCGAGCTGACCGGCACCGGCGAGTCGCCGCTCAAGAACGTGCCGGCGTTTGTGAACGTGGAGTGCCCCAGGTGCGGCGGGCCGGGCCAGCGCGAGTGCGACACGATGGATACCTTCGTCGATTCGTCGTGGTATTTCTATCGCTACACCGACCCGCACAACGACCAGGCGCCGTTCGATACCGCGAAGGCGGCGGCATGGTTTCCGATCGACCAGTACATCGGCGGCGTCGAGCACGCCGTGCTGCACCTGATCTACGGCCGCTTCTTCACGAAGGTGATGCGCGACCTGGGACTGGTGAGTTGGGACGAGCCCGCCGATCGCTTGTTTACGCAAGGCATGGTGATTCGCGACGGCGCCAAGATGTCCAAGAACAAGGGCAACGTCGTCGACCCGGACGCCATCGTCGATAAGTACGGCTCCGACACGGCGCGCCTGTTTTCGCTGTTTGCCGCCCCGCCCGAGAAGGATCTCGACTGGAAGGACGACGGCGTCGAGGGCATGCAGCGGTTTCTGGCGCGCGTCTACCGGCTGGTGACGCGCAACGCCGACGGTGACGTCGCCCCTTCGAGCGAGCCGCTGAACGAGGCCGACCGCGCCGTGCTGCGCAGCCTGCACCAGACCATCGAGCGCATCACCGACGATTTCGAGTCGCGCTGGCACTTCAACACATCGCTGGCGGCGGTTATGCAACTGACCAACGAATTGTATGCCGCCGAGGCACAGATTTCGCCCGGAGTTCTGCGCGAGACGCTGCTGAAAACGACGCTGCTTTTGGCACCGTTCGCACCGCATATGGCGGAAGAGTTGTGGGCCGAGCTGGGCCAAGCCGGGCCCATATTGCGGGCGGGCTGGCCGCAAGCGGACCCCGCGCTGGCGCGCCAGGACGAAGTCGAGGTCGTGCTGCAGGTCAACGGCAGGGTGCGCTCCAAGGTGTCGGTTCCCAAGGGCTCGGACCGTGCGCGGCTGGAACAGTTGGCGCGCGCCGACGAGCGCGTGGTGGCTCATCTCGACGGCAAGACGGTGCGCAAAGTCGTGGTCGTTCCCGACAAGCTGGTGAATTTTGTGGTCGGCGGCTAGGCCGAAGCAAGTTCCCTCACGGGAACGTTCCCTAACGGCACGAGAGCCGCGAAGCGCGCAACAGAGCCGCACCCGAAAGGGGGCGGGCCGAGCCGCCTTGATGTTGGGGATCGACCACGGTTTTCGCGCCGCAATTCGGCGTCGCAATTGCGCAGGCGGCGTAGCGATTGAGCCGCCGTGTGCCGCTTCGGCCCGCCGGCTTACACCTGCGGCTCTGTTGCGCGCTTTTTGAATTCTTCGATCTTCCACGTTGCGCCGGAGCAGACCTCAACTATGTCTCTTGAAATTCGCCTCGCTAAGGCTTCCGACTACAAGCGGCTCGAACAGCTCTTCGTCGAAACCTTCGAGCCGATCAGCCTCTACCGCCGCGTCGAGAAGCGTTTTGGTCCATTCAACGGCAAGGGCCATCGCGAGCAATGGCATCTGCGTCTGCGGAAGGTTTTTGATTGGGAAATCATTCTGGTGGGCGAGTGCGACGGCGAAATCGCCGCCTGCGCTTGCGGCGTTTATACGCCCGAGACCCGCCTGGCGTTCCTCAATCTGCTGGCGGTCGATGCGCGGTTTCAAGGTCGCGGTTTCGGTCGTGAGATGCTGCAAACGATGATGGGCTACATGAAAGAGCAGGGCGCCGAGCATATGCACCTGGACTGCATGGCCGACAACGACGCCGGCAACGCCCTCTACCGCTCGGAGGGTTTTGAAGAAGTGGCGCGGTCGATCTACTGGTATGTAAAAATCCCTTAACGCTCGTGAGCGCGGTGATACGATATCCGCCAGACGGCCGATGATGCGAGACGCGCCATGTGAGGACACGCGGCGAACGGGCGGCCTCGCGGCGGACCGCAGCGCAGCGCGAGAGGAACGGAGCTTTCATGTACGTCATCACCGGAGCCACGGGAAACACCGGGCGGCGCATCACCGAGGCGCTTCTGGCTTCCGGCAAGGCCGTCCGCGCGATCAGCCGCAGCGCCGACCGCGTGCAACCGCTGGTCGAGTTGGGCGCCGAGCCGTTCATCGGTTCGCTCGAGGACGCCGCCGCCACCCGCCGGGCGTTCGAGGGGGCGCGGGCGGTCTACGCCATGATTCCGCCCAACTATCGTGCGGAAAGTTTTCGGGCCTATCAAGACCAGGTGGCGGAAGTGATGGCGCAGGCGATCGAATCGGCCGGCGTGCCCTACGTGGTTTCGCTCAGCAGCCTGGGCGCGAATCACGCCGACGGGGTGGGTCCCATTTGCGGCTTACACGATCTCGAACAGCGCCTGAACAGGATATCGGGCGCCCACGTGATGCACCTGCGTCCGGCGTTTTTTATGGAAAATTTCCTGTTCCAGGTTGAAATTATCAAGAAAACCGGTGCCGCGGGAAGTCCTTTGTTGGAAAACGTGGCGATGCCGATGGTGGCGCTCCGTGATGTGGCCGCAATGGCCGTCGAGCGCCTCAAGCAGCTCGACTTTTCCGGAAAATCTCACCGCGAGCTGCTGGGGCAGCGCGACCTGGCGATGCCCGAGGCGATCGCAGCCCTGGGCAAGGCCATTGGCCGCGATAATCTGGCCTACGTGCGGTTCGAATACGAGGATTTCGGCCGCGGCATGCTCAACGCCGGCTTCAGCGCCGACGCGGTGGCATCGATGGTCGAGCTCTACCGGGCGCTCAACGAAGGACTGGTGCGGGCCACCTCGCCGCGGTCGGCGGAAAATACGACCCCGACTTCCATCGAGGAATTCGCGCAGGTGTTCGCGGCTATCTATCAGCAGCAGAGTGAGTGACGGGCAAAGCGCCGGCCGAAACCGGTTGCGCTCGTCACGGCCGGCTGAGCCGCGAGAAATCGCTTCGCGGCAAAGATTGCGGCACCCGATCCTCGTGGCCTGAACCTCCAGGGTTGCTGCCTGCCGATTCCTCGATTGGTGTCTCCTTCAGGGCCTCCGTCATGAGACAATAGGGAGATCAGTCCGGCGCCTCGGCCGGTCGCTGCAATAGCAGCCGGGCCCGGGGGGTTGGTAACCCACGTATTTCGCCACGGAGCCCCTCCTCGGCAGCCCTCGCCGTCCTCCGTTTCCTCTTCGCCCTCGCCGGCCAATATCCGTCCGGCAACCCCCCAATCCCTCTCTGCGGTCCGCTCTTTTTTTTCAGATATACCCATCTGTTTGGAGCACTGATGCAAATTCACCCCAAAGGTTCTCACGCCCGCGTGCTGCTCACCTCCGTGTTCGGCCCCTTCGCCCGCGATGACGAATTCGGCAGCCGCGCCATCAACCCGATGGAGCTCTATCACAACCAGGTGACACGCGCCCAAGGGCCGTTTTCACTGCGCATGTTTCACCGTTCGTGGGGGATCATGATGATCCAGGAGAACATCACCGCCTCCTCGACCTTGCTTGATTTTCCGACTCGCGAAGCCTTCGAGCGAGAACTCGACGCGCACGACTACGACATCGTGGGCATCTCCTCGATCATTGTGAACGTCGGCAAGGTGCGCGAGATGTGCCGCATCGTGCGCCACCGCTTACCGCGGGCGGTGATCGTCGTCGGCGGACATGTCTCGGCGATCCCCGGCGTGGAACGCCTGATCGACGCGGACCACATCGTGCGCGGGGAAGGCGTCGCCTGGATGCGGCGCTTCCTGGGCGAGGACGAACATGCACCCGTGCGGCACCCGCTGGTCCTTTCCGGTTTCGGGCACCGCGTCATGGGCCTACGGCTGCCTCGGCACATCCTCTCACGTACCGCGACGTTGATCCCGTCGGTGGGTTGTCCGATGGGCTGTAACTTTTGCAGCACCTCGGCGTTTTTCGGTGGTAAGGGGAAGTACGTGAACTTCTACGAAACGGGCCAGGAGCTGTTCGAGCTGATGAGCGAGATCGAAGCGAAACTCAAGGTGCAATCGTTCTTCGTGATGGACGAGAATTTTCTGCTCTACCGCCAACGCGCGCTCCAGCTCAAGGAGCAGATGAAGGCGCACGGCAAGAGTTGGGAGCTCTACGTTTTCTCTTCCGCGAACGCGATTCGCAAATACACGCCCGAAGAACTTGTGGAACTGGGCGTTTCCTGGGTGTGGATGGGGTTGGAGTCCCCGCGCGCGGGCTATGCCAAGCTGGCCGACGCCGATACGGTGGAGTTGACTCGGGAATTGCGCGCCCATGGCATCAAAGTGCTGGGTTCCACGATCATCGGCATGGAGCATCACACGCCGGGCAACATCTTCGAAGAAATCGAGTCCGCCGTGGCGCATAATACCGATTTCCACCAGTTCATGCTCTATACGCCCCTGCCCGGGACGCCGCTCTATGCGGAGATGGCCGAGGAGGGGAGGATGCACGACGTCGATCTGGCGGACATCCACGGCCAATACAAATTCAACTTCGAGCACCATGCGATCTCGCGGGACGAATCGAAGCGGCTGCTGGATTGGGCCTTTCAGCGCGATTTTGAACGCAATGGTCCGAGCCTGTACCGCATTTGCCGCAGCACGCTGGAAGGCTGGAAACGGTACCGCTCCCACCCCGATCTACGCATTCAGGAACGTCTCGCTCGCGAGATGCGCAGCCTGCGGGCGGCCTACGGCGGCATGCTCTGGGCGATGGAGCACTATTTGAAGGAGACCAACGAAACCGTCAGCCGCGAGATTCGAACCCTGAGAAAGGAGATCGCCGCCGAGTTTGGAGTCGTCGCGCGCATGCGCGCGGCCGCGCTGGGCACCTTGCTGGGGTGGACGACACGGCGCGAGCAGAAACGGCTCGCGCGCGGGGTAACCTACGAGCCGAGGATGTTCGTCGAACGCAAGAACTGGGCTTGAACGGCGCTCCATCCATTTTGGACAGACAGGATTGTCTGTCCCACTACACTTTCTTGGGATCGGGGTGCTCGTAGGGCTTGCGGTAGGGGCGCGCCAGCAGCTTGTTGGCTTCGGGATCGTTGGCAATCTGCTGCTTGGCGGCGTCCCATTCGAGAGTGCGTCCGGTCTTCATCGAGAGGTTAGCCAGGATGCAGCTCGCGGTCGAGATGTAGCCTTGCTCGATGTCGGCGACGGGCTTGCTTCGCTTGTCGATGGCGGCCAGAAAGTCCATCATGTGGTAGCGCACGGCCGGGGCGACGTGCCGCTCGAGATCTTTTTCGGTTTTATCTTCGGGGTATTTCTCGTACTCGTAGGTCACGTCCTTGTGGACCTTCTCGGCGCCTTTTTCCATCGGAATGAAATCGTAGCCGAATACGCCGACCTTGAGCGTTCCTTTGTCGCCGTAAAATGTAGCGCCCCACGGATAGTCGGGGTCGGGCGAACTGCCCCAGGAGCGATGCTGCCAGACGATTTTCAGGTCGCCGTGGTCGAAGATGGCGGTCTGCGTGTCGGAGATGTTCGCCTTGCTGTTCTTGTCGACCAGGATGCCGCCCGATGAGCTGACGCTTTTGGGCCAGGAAAGGCCGAGCATCCAGCGCGACATGTCGTACATGTGGATGCACATGTCGCCGACGATGCCGTTGCCGTACTCCATGAAGGCGCGCCAGCGCCGCGGGTGGACGAGTTCGTTGTAAGGGCGCATCGGCGCGGGGCCGGTCCAGGTCTCGTAATCGAGATTGGGCGGCGGCGTGGTGTCGGGCGGATTTTCGGTCGCGCGCATGTGGTAGTAGCAATAGACCTCGACGAGCGCTATCTTGCCCAACTTACCCGTGTGGATGTATTTGTCGCGCGCCTCGACGATGTGCGGCGTGCTGCGGCGCTGCGTACCGACCTGCACGACGCGCTTGTATTTGCGGGCGGCGGCGAGCATCGCCTGGCCTTCGACGATGTCGGTGCTGATCGGCTTTTGGACCCAGACGTCGATGCCGGCCTGGCAGGCGGCGATCATCGGCAGCGCGTGCCAGTGGTCAGGCGGCGCGACCAGCACGAGGTCGAGGTCTTTTTGGTCGAGCATCTCCTGGTAGTGAGAAAAGGTGCGCGGCTTTTTTTTCGATCGTTGGCGCGAGGAGACGATATCGGCCGCGGCGGCGAGCATCTGCGAATCGACGTCGCACAGCGAGACGACCTCGACCGGGGCGACCTGGATCAGGCGCAGCAGGTCGACCTTGCCGTACCAGCCGGTGCCGATCAACCCGACTCGCCGGACTTTTTGATCGTCGAACTCGGCGGCGGGGACCGCGGCGGCAGCAGCAGCGCTGGACAGCGCCAGGCCGGCCGTGGTGGTTTGCAGGAATTGGCGGCGATTCATGGGCTCGGCCTCCTTTGGGGACGGAGTGGTTGGAATCGAGGGAACGGTTTGGCTAACCCGAACACTCTATCACAGGCTATCCGGAGTGTAGGGGCATCGCGCTACGCCGCGGGGTGGGATTGCCGTCGTTGCGAGTTATACGTGGTGCGCATGCGCCCCGTAGCGCAGGGCTGGAGCTTTTCCAGACCTGCGGTATTGCTCGGAGGTTTGGCGAAATGAGAAAGGCGCGCAGGGTCGGCGAAACGTCAAAGGCTCAGAGGGTTGCCGGATGGCCGAGACGCCGCAGGTCTGGGAAATCCGCCTAGCCCTGCGCTACCGGGCAAGGGCATAGCACGCTGGCCCCTACCAACGTCTTTGCGTGGTCGAGAAAATCCCTTTGCGTGGTTAAGAAGTCTTTGAGACGCCCTACTAGGCGGTCTGGCGGGCTTTCAATCCCCGCTTCTGACTGACGACATCGCCTGCCGCGTTGCGCACCGTCACCGTGTAAACTCCGGCGTCGAACACGGGCGGCGTGAACGACGGCTGCATCAGACGATAGGTATAGATGTGCTCTGGCTTGGGCTTTTCCCGCACGACTTCGAGCAGCGACCCGACTTCGACGTTCTCGATCGCTTCGAGGAACCAACCCGTATGGGGTAGCCCATTTTCGTCCTGGGTGATGACGATGGGCCAGCCCGTGCAGGGTTGTGCATCAGGCTTCGAGGCGTCAACCCAGCGCGGCCAGTTGGCGACCGTCACGGCTTGTTTGGCGCGATCGAACTCGACGATGCCATAGCCGGGAGCGCGGTGATTTACCGCCGTCGGCTCGACGCCCACCGCTTTCGGGTTGAATACGGCATGGACCGTGACCTTGTTGCCGAATCCGTCGAGGTATTCGCCGCTGTTACGCGGCGCGCCCGGCTGGCGATTGCGGCCCGGCTCGGGCGGATACCAGCGGCGCGGGAACAGGTTCGAGATCGCCGGTACGCACAGCGCCCAGCCGGCGTCGTTCCAGTCGTCGACGCCGTATTGCGCGGTGCTGCCCAAGTGCTGGTCGCCGGCAATGTGCACGGCGAGGGCGCGGCGGATGGCGCGCAGCGCTTCGTTGCGCGGGGTTTGCGGCCAGCCGTTGGAGTCGTGGTCGGCGACGCGCACTTCGCCTTCGGCGTATCCGTCGGGCGGCAGCACGGGCAGATCGGGCGTCACCGCATCGGTGTTGGCGGGCGGCGGCAGCGTGGCGAGATTCGCGAAGATCGTTTGCGAGACGGCGGCCTTGATCCAGGCGCCGCTCCAGTCCTGCGCCCAGTGGTGCAGAAAGTCGATCTGGCGCTGGCCGAGCAGGTGCGCTCCGGCGACGTCGCCGTCTTTCGGAGGATCGTAGGCCGGGTTTTGCGCCCAGCCGTTGACGATCTGCGCTTTCGGAATCGTCGGCTTCGGCGCCGACTTCCACTTGCGGTCTTCGAGGATGGCGAAGCTGACACCGCCGCATAGCAGCTCCGTGTAGTAAACGCCGATGTTTTGCGCGACCGGCGTGGGGTCAAACGGGTCGGGCAGGTGACTGGTCTGCGTGCGCTGCACCATGTTGACCCACTCGGCGGGTTCCTGATAGCCGCCGCTGTCTTGCCCGGCCTGGTCGAAGCCGTCGGCTTTGCGTCCGCCCGCGCCCCACACGTTGCCGTGATAGACGTCGTGATCGTCGGGCATGCAGACGGACGGCGTGTCGCGCAGCAGCTCGCCGAACGACCAGCCGAACAGGTACCACTTGCGCAGGTAGTCGAGCGTGGCGCGCTCCAGCGGCAGCCGCTCAATCCCGTAGCTCCCCGAACGCTCGTAAATCTGATCGCCGGTGAACAGCAGCAGGTCGGGCCGGAAATGTTGCAGGTTGCGGGCGATCGGCGTGTGCGGGAAACCGAGGTCGTTGGTGCAGGAGAGCGCGCCCACGACGAGTTTTTCCTTGCCGCGCGGATCGCGGCGGACGACGCCGTCGTAGTGGTGTTCCTGCGCGCCGCGATAGACCAAGCGGTAGCGTACGTCGGCGGTATCGTCCCAATCGGGCACGCGAAACGTAGCCGTGCGCGCGAACGGATCGATGCGCGACTCCGCCAGCGTGCGCCAATCGCCCGGCAAGGTAGCGGGGATCTGCAACTGCACCAGCCCCGATCGCGAATCGACCGGCGCCATCTGCGCGGTCATCTTCAGGACGCCGCGGCTGAGCGTATGCATTGAGAACAGGATCGGACCCCAGGCGCGATCGGCGTGCTCGTCGACTTTTGGGCCGCCGACCTTCCAGTCGCGAAACCAGCAGCGCAGCGAACCTTTGTTTTCGCGGCCTTTGCGGTTGATGCCCGACATGGTGACGACGTTTTGCGAGGGGTCGGGGGTGGTCAGGATTGGGCCGGAACTGCAAACCAGCGCCAGGCCCCCGGTGGTCCAATCGGCGGGAACATCGCGCGCGACCTGAGCGAGCGGCTGTCCCGAGGCGTCGTTGGCCGCGAGGCTGACGCGGTAGCCGGAGCCGCGTGGTTCGCCGCGCAGCACGAACTCCAGGTCGCCCGATGGCCGCCGAAAAGCGGCCGAGGCGTGATCGAGGTCGCCGAGGAACAGGCGCCCGTCGTTGCTGAGGCCGGCGTCGAGGCCGATACCGTAGATCGCCGTGTCGCGATAGTCATCGAAGGGGCCGCGCATGCCGATGCGGAAGCCGGCGTAGCCGGGCTCGCCGCCGCGCGGCTGTTGCAGGTAGCCGAGCTTGACGCGGGTTTCGAACGGCTGCGCGCGGCTCGATAGCTCGTGCGTGAGCAGAACGACGTTGCGGTCGCCGCCGGCGGTGGCGCATTCGATGCGGCCGCCGCTGAGGCGCCAGTCCTGCAAGCGGTTCGCCCAGTATTGCGGGCCGAGCCATGTCTGGTTGGGTCCGCCTTGCCAGTTGGAGGCGAAATCGGCGGCCATGACCGGTGTCGCGGCCAGGACCAGGAAGGCTTCGCGGCGTTTCATAGTTCTCGTCGAGGGGATGGCGCTTGTTGAGCGCGGCCTTTGCCACAGGAATTGCAGACGTTTGCGGGAAGGCCGCGAGCGATCGAGTTCGGAGACAGACTACTATTTTCGCGCCTGAATTGGCAAACGAGGTGTGTTCTCGATTCGACCATCAGCGGGCGCACATATCGCGGCGGTTACACCAGCTTGGCGTTCTGACGTGGGACAGACAATCTTGTTTGTCTCCTGTAGAGACAGGCGCTGTCGCCTTTCGCCGCCGTCAGGCGGCCCTTTGCCTGTGTCCGAGTCAACAATGCAGGGCCAGGAGGGGCCTCCGCTTTGCTGCGGCCGACAGGCGAGAGCGCCTGTCTCCACTTGGAGAAGAGCTGACTCCGCGGGGACCGCCGAAAGCGCCGGTCCCCGCGGGCATGGCAACGACGGGCACAGCGACGCCGTGGCTAGAAAATCAGCTTCATGCCCAGTTGCAGTTGGCGCGCCGATGTTTGCGTCGAGGTGATGCGGCCGGCGCTGCCCACCGGGCCCGAGCTCGAAAACACCGTGCGCGCGCTCGGGATCGAGAAGTTCGGGTGGTTGAGCGAGTTGAACATTTCGGTGCGGAACTGCAACGTGACACCCTCGCGCAGCCGGAACTGCTTGTTCACCGAGAGGTCGAGGTTGAACAGCCCGGGGCCGATTAAAGTATTGCGGCCGAGGTTGCCGTAGAAGCCCGCTTCGGGCAACACGAACGCGCTCGGGTCGTAGTATTGGTCGGGCCCGCCGAGGATAGGGTTATTGCTCGATCCGGCGGCCAGATCGGGCCGCTGCGGCGAAGTTCCGGCCTGGAATTTGGCGCGCGCGCGGTCATAGCCGACCAGCACCGAAAACGGGTTGCCGGACGAGACGGTCGAGATGGCGTTGAATTGCCAGCCGCGCGACAGCCAGCCGGGGCCGCCGAAATAGGGCATCTGGTAGGTCAGGAACGTGACGAAGTAGTGCCGCAGGTCGTAGTTCGACAGGCCGCGTTCGGCGCGCCGGTCGTCAGGGTCTTGCGTCATATCGTTGTCGCCGCCCTGCGTGATCGTGACCGAGCCGTCGTCGATGTTTTTCGAATAGATGTAGTTGGCGCGAAGCTGCAGGCCGTTGGTGAAGCGCCGGTCGAAGCTCACCTGCAAGGCGTTGTAGAACGATTGCGCGTCGGTGACTTTGTAGCGAATGCCGGTGAAGTTGGGGTTGCGCTCGACGCTGCCTTCGGGGAAAAACTTGCGGCCATCGGGCAGGATTTCGGGCAGCGCCTGGTTTTCATCCACCAGGCGCACCAGATGCACGCCGCGCTGGCCGACGTAGCTCACCGTCAGCACCGTTTTCTCCCACAGCTCGCGCTGCACGGTCAGGTTGTATTGCATCGTGTAAGGGTTTTGCGGGTCGAATTTGAGCGCGTCGAGGCGGCCGAGCACGAAGTTGGGGTTGCCGATCAGTTGTGAGGCGTCGGGGAACTCCGGGTTGCGGATGCTGCCTAGCGTATAAAACGGCGGATTGCGGTTGGCCGCGTTGGCGTAGAAGTCGGTCCAGATCGGGTCGTAGAAAATCCCGAAACCGGAGCGCACGCTGGTCTTGCCGTCGCCGGTGGGGTCCCAGGCGATGCCGACGCGCGGCGCGAAATTCTTGTTCGTCGGGTTCTTGAACAAGGGATCGCCGACGGTGGGCGCGGTGTCGTGGAGCGGATCGCGCAGGTTCGCAACGAGGCCGTCGCGTTCGCTGGGAGTGCTGACGCGCTCGTAGCGCAGGCCGAGGTTGAGCACGATGCGGCGGTTCAGGCGAATATCGTCCTGGAAATACGCCGCGGTCATGCTCTGCCGCCAGTGACGGTCGAGTTGCGAATCCGGCAGCGTCAGCTCCACCGCGCGCGCGTTCGCTTGCAGAAAATCGACCAGCCCGCCGAACTGGTAATAGCCATAGGGCGACTGCGGTCGGCTGGTGGGCAGGCGAATGAAGCGATGGTCGACGCCGATTTTGATCGAATGGATGCCGCTGGTGTAGCCCACGCTGTCGCTGAACTGATACAGGTTCAGGATCGAATACGAGGGGCCGAAGCGGCTTGGCCCGAGCGAAAACAGGCCCGTGACGCTGATCTGGCCCAGGGGGACGCCCGGGAAAAACGACAACGAATCGTCGACGGGCCGCAGGAAGAAGTTGCTCGAGTCCGAGCGCGAGCGATTGTAGGAGGCCCGGAAATCGTTCAGCAGCCGTTCGTTGAACAGGTGCGTGAACTGGCCGGTGAAATATTGGTTGCGCGAGTTGCTGTCGGCGCGCACCAGGTCGAGTCCGTCGGGGCTGCGCACGAAACCGGAATCGTAGGTGTAGCGGCCAAACACCGAGGTCTGGTCGCTGAAGCGGTGATCGACGCGGCCGGTGATGAAGTTTTCGTTGGTCGCCTGCGAAGAGGCGCGGATCAGTTCGCCGGTGCCGTCGCCGAAGTTGCGGCCGTTGGGGAGCGGCACCAGATCGAGATAGCCGGGCACGCTGGGATCGACTGCGACCGGCTCGCGCCCGGGGATGATTCCCTGGCGGGCGGCCGCGTCGGGCACCACCGAGCGGGTGGTCACGCCGAGCCGCTGCCGCAGCCCCTCATAGCTGAACAGGAAGAAGGTGCTGTCGTGCTGGATGGGCCCTTCGACCATTCCGCCGAACTGGTTGCGTTTGAACGGCGGGATCGGCGAGGTGGGCGAATCGAAAAAGTTCTTGGCGTCGAACGAGCTGTTGCGCACGAACTCGAATAGCGAGCCGTGCCACTCGTTGGTGCCCGAGCGCGTCGCGGCGCTGATCACGCCGCCGGCGCTGCGTCCGAACGTGGCGCTGTAGGAGTTGGTGAGCACGCGGAACTCCTGCAGGGTATCGACGCCGAGCAGCACGCCGGCGACGCTGCCGGGCGTGTTGTTGTTGGCGTCGTTGATGTCGCTGCCGTCGAGCACGAAGCTGACCTGGCTGGGGCGATTGCCGCTGAGCACGAGCTTGGTACCTGGGCCGCCCGAGTCCGACGAGCGCCGCGAGGGCATCACGCCCGGCTCGAGTAGCGCCAGTTGCGCCAGGTCGCGGCCGTTCAGAGGCAGTTCGCGAATCGAGCGGTTATCCATCAGCGACGACAGCGACCCGGTGAGCGTGTCGACTTGCTGCGCGTCAGCGGTGACGACGGTTTCCTGCGAGATTGCGCCGACGTTGAGCGTCAGATCGAGCCCGGCTTCACGCCCGACGGTGACGACGACGCCGTCGCGGATCTCGGTCTCGAAGCCCTGCAGTTGGGCGGTGATGCGGTAGGGGCCCGGCGCAAGCTGCAAAGCCCGGTAGCGGCCCTGGTCGTCGGTGTGGACCGTGCGCCGCGCGCCGGTCTGTTGGTTTTCGACGATGATCTGGACGTGCTGCAGCACGCCGCCGGATTGATCCACCACGGTGCCCGACAGGCCGCCGGTATCGCTCTGCGCGAACGCGGCGATGCTGCCGAATGCGAATAGCAATGCGAGGAGAGCGGCGCGCAGCTTAGCGTTCATGGCGGACCTCCTTGGCGAGCGCGGCCTGTGTCGCGGTGCCGGCGCGGCGTCCGCGGGCCAGCACCACGCTGTGGCCGTCGGCCGAGGACTCCGTCCACACCACGAACACCTTTCCGGGGTCTTGCCAAACCAAGGTGGGGTAGGTGGCGCTGCCGGCCAGATGGCCGACGCGCACCAGCGGCGACAGGCGGCCGTCCTTATCTACCTCGCGATAATAGGCAGCCACTTTACCCCAGCCGCTGTTTTCCTGTGGATCTCGCGCCTGCAACAGCGCCACCAGCCGGTTGCCGACTTCAAACAGCGCCGGGTGGTTGGGATCGAGCAGATCCCCCGAGAGCGATTGGCGGCCCGAAAAGGTGTGCCCGCCGTCGTCCGAATAGGCGATGTAAACCTCGGAGCGGTCCTCGCGGATCGTGTACCAACTCACGTAGAGCCGCTTGCCGAGCACGGCCAGCGACGAGCCCGAGTGCGGGCAGCCGTTGATGCTCCAGTTGTCCTCGGCGACGCGGACGGGCTTGCCCCAGCTCTGGCCGCCGTCGGACGAGGTCGCCACCACGAAATCACGCACGTTGTTGTCGAATACGGAGCGCCACGAGACGTGCACCGTGTCGTCGTCGGCGAAGGCGATCGACGGCCGGCAGCAGGGGCAGACTTCGATGCTCGGGTCGACGCTGACGCGGACGCTTTTTTCGAACGTCGCGCCGTGGTCGGTGGAACGCGCCAGATAAACCGCCGAGCCGCCCGATTTGGAGCGGTCGCGCCCATCCAGCCAGGCGGCGTAGACAACGCCCTTGGGAGAGACGTTCATCGTGAAGAACGATTGCGAGGCGTCGCTGGCCGGATCGACGTCGATCGCCTTGCTGAACGTGGCGCCCCAGTTCATCGAGCGCGCGAAACGCAGTTTCGTCGCGCCGCCTTGCTTGGTCTGCCACAGCACGTAGAACTCGTGCATCGTGCGTACGGTGAGCAGCGGCGATGCCTCGCCCTGCGACGACACTTCGCCTTCGACGTCATTGACGCGCACGCCCTCGTCGAAGCTGTCGCCGCCGTCGTGCGAGGTGTGCAGCCAGAGGTTGCCGCCGTCCACCTTGGTGAGGAACAGCTCGCCCGAGGCGCGCACGCCGATCTGCGGATCGCGCCCGGAAACGACCTGGCGCGGTTGAGGCTCGAAGACCACCGCGGCGTCTTGCGCCGGCAACAAGAGCGCGAAAAGCGTGGCGCCCAAGAGAATACACAAAGAACCTGATCTCACAAAGAACTCCTTCCTCCGTATCGCAATCTGTCGAATGGCAAGGCTTGTCGCGCGCGCCGTATAACCGGTAGCGGCTGGTCCGTTCATTCCGGTTGCATCGCCGCCGGGCCGTGGGCCGCTGGGAATGGTCCGCGAAAAACGGCGCCACCCGGCTATAAGCGAAGCGCGAATCAACAGAACTTGGTCTTAAAACCGGGGATAGCCCGACGAAAACAGGGCAGACCCGAGCGAACCAAGGGCTCGATCCCCACCCAAACGGCGGGAAATATCCCAGTCAATTTCAAGGGAACCGGTTATGCGATGGGAGGAGGGCGTTGGTGCAGAGAAGAGTTTAGCGGCGCGCCGCTGGTGGCGGGTTCGGAAAAGGAATCGGTCAGGTAGCGAGTGACGGCGCTGCCGCGGCCAAGTTCGGCGGAAAATCGCAGCGAAAAGACCGGCGTCGGGCCAAAAGGCTGGCCGCATCGCGGACTGCACGACGAGTCGCCTTGCAGAACCGGCCCCTTCGTCCCCGCGTTCGCGTGATGATGCGGACCGGCGTGCGCGCCGTGCCGCCTGCAGCAGGCCCCATTGGCCATGTTGCAGCATTTCGAATCGCACTTTCCGCTGCCGCTCGACAACGCCACCAAGGGCGCGAGCGGAGACAGAAAGACCGGAGAGAGAACCAGCGCCAGCAGCAGGCTGGCAACCGAGACCCTGCGGCTAAGACGAACGGGACTGGAAGCGGGAGCTGTCACTCTGCCTTTTTGCCATTCTAACAGAGCGATGGGGCTGGGGACGGTAAACAAATGCCTTGCTGTGGGGTTGATTTTCCGCGCGTGCGGACTGTTGGGACGTGTGGGCCGCGGCTCTTGCGTCGATGGGAACGTTCGCGGCGGCTTCGAGAGGATCCTTGGTGGTGGCAAGGCCGAGGGTCTGGGCAACCGGCCCAGCCCTGCGCTACGGGGTTTTGCCGCGGTGTGCGGGTTTTCGGGTTTGCTGGGCCGGCCGGCGTCCCGCCCCACTGGCTTGTTTGACAGCTTGGGTAGACTCGAAACAGATGATGGTGACGGCGGGAGTGCATGCCGCCGCTAGCCATGTTTTATGCAGACAGACCGGCCTCCTCGCAAGAAGACTCTGTACGCCGAATTTGTTGCCAGCGATCGTTTGGAAGCTCTGGATGTGCCCGCCGACGATCGCTTGATCGCCCCCGCTCGCGCTGTCGAGGCGGCCCTGAAGCTGGGCCAAGGGCCGCTGGTCCGCCGCTCGTGCGCCGAGTTTCTCGCCGCCGCGGCCGGGTTTTACGGGGTGCGGACGCCAGGGCTTCGCGTTTTGGCGGCGCGGCCGCTGCGGGTGCGTGAGGGCGGCTGGGCGACCGAGCTGTTTGGCGACTATGACCCGGAAACGACCGTGATCCGAGTCTGGATGCGTACCGCCGTGCGCAAGCAAGTGACTTCGTACGGGACTTTTTTCAGCACGCTGGTCCACGAGTTCTGCCATCACCTGGATATCGAGCGCCTGGGTTTTCGCGACTCCCCGCACACACGCGGTTTCTATGAGCGTGTTGCGGTGCTCTATCACCACGCGCGTCAGACACCGCGGAAGAAGATCGCCTGGGCAACGGTGGCGGGTGGCACTTGGCGCGTGGACTGGGTGCGCATGAACCGCAAACCGTAGCGCCGGCCGTTGGCCTTCTGGGCACAGACGAGCCTGTCTCTACCATTCGGCGAGCCGCGAAAACGCGGTGACTGTCCCCATGGGACACGATTTGAGCCTGTGGCCTCTGCCGCCGTCGTGGTTTACAATTGAGAGAAGAATAGGGGCGTAACCAAGCCATGGGATTGTTCGATCTTTTCCGGCCGAAATGGAAGCATAGCGACCCGGACGTGCGCATCGCCGCGGCCAGCGAGATTCGCGATGAGAACATCTTGATCGCGATGGCCGCGCACGACCGCGAGTGGTTCGTGCGCCACAACGCATTCGACGTGCTGCGCGACCGCAATTGCGGACAGAACGCCTACGCGCAACTGGCGCGCGAGGCCGGCGACGAAGAGATTCGCCGCAAAGCGATCAAGAAACTCAGCGACCGGAACGTGCTGCAGGAAGTCGCCCGCGGCGACAAGTACCGCTACGTCCGCGACGCCGCCGAGCATCGCCTCGAAGAGCTGCGCGAAAACCTCTGGGGCGAAACCGAGCAGGTGCAGTCCGCCAACGGATCCAACTAAGCTCGCCGCCAGTGGGGCAGGGCTCCGGCCCGCCCAAGCAAATGCGAATTGCCGGCCCGGGCCTTGCGGACCGGCAACTCAGCCGGCCAAAGACTCCCTTCGTCCGGCACTCGCCACCAAGCCAGTCATCCAGTAAACAGAGCCGCAGGCGTCAGCCGGCGGGCCGCGGCAACCCCTTCAGCAGCATCGTGCAACGGGCTCAAACGCGCCAGGTTGTATCCCACATCGGCCCAAACCCGATCCGAAGCCCGACGTTTCCCGGCGCGGCACCGCACCACGACTCCGGCTCAACTGCGGCGCCGCCGCGGCCCGCATGCTTCCGCCGGCGGCTCTGTGCTCCGGGGGCGCGCTTTGTTGCGCTGGGGTCGAATTGCGGCTTCGACGCGTTGATCCTTCGAATTGTAAAGCCCGTGTTAACTGAGCTTTTACTTCGTTTTAACCGCTGTGCGCTAACCCTGAGGGGGCCTGGTGTCGTCCAATAAAACAGAAGGTCATCTTCGCTGAACGGAGAGGGAGCCAAGGAGGATAAATCATGAATATCAAAGCAATCTTGTTGGCCGCCACGTTGTCGGCCCCGATGTTGCTGGCGCAGCCCGGCCCCGGACCGCGCGGACCGCGCATGGCGAATCTCGACGCCGTGACGCAATATCTGGGACTCACCGACCAGCAGGTCACCGACCTCCAGACCGCGCGCAAGGACTTCTTCACCAATGAACTGCGCCCGATCATGGAACAGATTCACGAGAAGCAGCAGACGCTGCGCGAAGAGATGCAGCGCGATGCGCCCAACGCCGCGATTGTTGGGCAGCTTCAGGTCGACATCGCCGCACTGCGCGATCAGATCAAAGCCAAACACGGCGCCCAGGTCGAGCAGTTGCGAAGCACGTTGACCGACGAGCAGAAGACCAAGCTCGATGCGTTGCAGCAGGCCGCCGAGCTGTTGCCGGCCATTCAGGAAGCCCGCGGGCTGAGCCTGTTGGCGGCCCCGGCCGGAGGCATGGGCCCCGGCGCGGGAGGCATGGGCTTCGGCCCGATGCGCGGGATGGCCCGGCGCGGCATGCGCGGGCCGGCGCCGCAATAGTCCGGGCGCGGCCCGACGGCTCCGGGGTTGCCTGGATGCCGCCGGCCGCCCCGCGGCTTAGATACCTGCCTCGTTGTGATGCTTTGTTGTGATGATCGTCACCGGGCTGCGAGCCGGAATCCGGTTCCAGCCCGGCAGGCGAACCCGGGGCGTTCCGATTCAGCCCGCCCTGAACCGTGAGTCTCGGGCCGCCGGGTCCCGCCAGACGCCGGCTGATGCAATCGAAAATACACCCCAACCAAATCCCAGACAGGCCCCAACCAAATCCCAGACAGGAGAGAGAGCCGTGATCGAAGACGTTGTCCTGACCATCTTTCTGTTGGCGATGCTGAGTCTTGCCGCAGGCCTTTGGGGACTCGTGGCGCAGGCCTCGGGTTCTCTTTCGGACGCCCGCGGTCGGATCGAGGGCAACCGCGGCTAACCTGGCCCGGCACGGCCCGTCCCATGGCTGTGCGGCCGACATCGAGTTTGGATATTCGAGTTTGAGCGTGGACAAGGCGCAATCATGTTTGAGAATTCGCAGCAAGCCGAGCCCGAAGGCACCCCCTGGGGCGTCATCGCCGGCCTGGCGGCCTTCACGATTCTGTTAGTGCTGGGTTACGCCCTGGTCGGATAGCCCGGACACTGCCAGCGACGGGGCAGGCCTCCGACCTGCCCAAAATCGATCGGCCACCCCGAAAAGCCCCGCCAACCGGGCGGCGGGCACCCGAAACGCTCTGGCCTGCCGGATCCGCCCGACCCGGCCGGCCTGAGACCCCCGCCAAAAACAACAGCGCCCGACTCTGGGCGGAAAGCCTAGGGCCGGGCGCTGGGGGTTCAGGATGAGAATGGTTTGCTTCTGCAAGTAGAGTCGCGCGTCCGCAGCCAGAGGTTACACGCGGCACAAAAAAGCGAGCGTGCTCCAGGCTTCCCCCGCACCAGCTTTTGGCGCGTCCCCAGGTAGGGACAGGTGCTCTCGCCTGTCGGCCGCAGCGAAGCGGAGGCCCTCCTGGGTCCGCATTTTTGACTCGGCACACAGTCGTGAGTCGCAGACGGGGCGACTGCGCCGCACCTGAATAGGTAAACACGCCAAGGCCGCCTGACGGCGGCGACAGGCGAGAGCGCCTGCCTCTACTCACCGCAGGCAAGATTGTCCGCCCCGAGGCTTGGGTCAATCACCGAGCCCCGCGCCACGGGTGGTCCCGCCAACGCGCGCTCTCGGGTCTTGCAGCCGTGAGATACTAGGGTCTCCGCATTCCCGCTTCCGCTGGTCCCCTTCCGCTTTCACGACTGATGCGTGTACGTCTGCTCGCCGAACTCACTCCGTTGCTGGCGGCGGCGCTGCTGGCCTACTTTTTCCCCAAGCTGCCTCAGCGGCTATGGGCGGTCCCCTCGCGGCTGCTGCGGCGGTTTTCGCGGACGCCGCGGCAAGCCATCGTCTGGTCCGCGGTGCTGTCGTTCGCGGTCTGCCCAATTTTTTCCTGGGTGCTGCCGCCGTCGCCGCACGTCCACGACGAGTTCAGCTACCTGCTTGCCGCCGATACTTTCGCGCACGCACGTCTGACGAACCCGACCTCCCCGCTGTGGCAAAGCTTTGAAACCTTCCACGTCATCCACACGCCGAGCTACCAGTCGAAATATCCTCCCGGACAAGCCCTGTTCCTGGCCGCCGGAGAGGTGCTGACCGGCCGGCCGATCGTCGGCGTCTGGCTGAGCGTGGCCGCCGCGGCCGCCGCCGTCTGCTGGATGCTGCTGGCCTGGGCGCCGCCGCGCTGGGCCCTGTTCGGCGCCCTGCTGCCCGCATTTCGTTTTGGAACCCTGCCGTTGTGGGACCACACCTACTGGTTCGCCTACTGGGATGCCACGTTTTGGGGCGGAGCGGTGGCGATGGCCGGCGGCGCTTTGCTGTTCGGCGCGCTGCCGCGGCTGGGTAGGGCGCCGCGCCCACGCGACGCCGCCCTGTTTGCCGCGGGCCTGCTGGTGCTGGCCAACAGCCGGCCGTTTGAGGGGCTGGTGGTTGCGGCGCCGTGCGCGCTGCTGCTGTTGGGGTTCTGGATCCGGGATCGCCGCTGGCGCGTGGCCCCTGTTCGCGTGATTCTTGCCGGCGCCGGAGTTCTGGCCCTGGGAGCGCTCGCGATGGGGTACTACCAATACCGGGTGACCGGCGATCCGCTGCAAATGCCCTACCGCGTCTACCACGAGCAGTACGATGTGATCCCGTTGTTCACGTTTCAGCCGCTGGGCCCGGCCAAGACCTACCGCTACGACGTATTCCAAGAATATTCCGACTGGACGCTGCCGCATTATTCGCGGCGGCGCAACGACGCGGGAGTCTTTCGCGGCCTCTCGAAGCAGGACGTGACCGACCAACTCTATTTTTTCTGGGGTCCGGCGTTGTGGGTTGCGTTGCCGTGGGTGTTGCTTCCGCCCCGCCGCGGCTGGGCCGGGTTCGCCGTTGGGATGATTCTGTGGCTGGTGATCGCCAGCACCTTTACTGTCCAGCCGCGGCTGCAGCCGCATTATCTGGCGCCTGTCGCCCCGGCTTTTATCTGGCTGGCGGTCGCGGGCGTGCGCCGGCTGCGGGCCGTCCGCCTGGGGCGGCGCCGCGTGGGGCGGGCCTTGGCGGAGGCGGCCGTGGCCGTTTCGCTGCTGTCGTTCAGCGCCGCCTGCGTGCTGCGGGCGCACTATGGCCCACGCTATCCAACGCCGCTGAGCGAATACCGCCCGCGAATCGCCCAACGGCTGGCGTCGACCCCGGGCGAGGACCTGGTCCTGGTGACTTATGGCCCCGAGCATCGCATGTTCGAGGAGTGGGTTTACAACGGCGCTGATCTCGAGAATGCGCCGATCCTCTGGGCGCGCGACGCGGGCCCGGCGATGAACCGGAAGCTGATCGAGCACTACGCCCGGCGGCGTGTCTGGCGCTTGTACGCCGATGAAACCCCGCCGCGCCTCGAGCCCTATGAGGCGGCGGAGGCAGGCTCACGCTGATTGCGGTGGCCACTTGGGGGCGGGTGACGGCCCCTGCCGCTCGCGCTGCTTCTGTGCCACTCCGGCCCGCAGGCTTCCGCCAGCGGCTCTGGTTTTTCGCTTCGTGGCAGTTGATCTGTCCCCAAGGGGCGATAACGGTTTGGATTGAGGCAACAGAGCCGCACCCGGGAGGGTGCGGGCTGCCGGTAACAGCGGCAAGCTATTCGCGACCAGACACGCACCTGGTAACAGATCCCTCCCCCCACGCGAGCGTGAGATACTATACTTTCCACGCTACCCGCTCCCCCCTGGTATTTTTCCGAAGCGACAATCCGGCTTGGCCTGATGAGTCTACGTCTGCTTGCAGAACTCGCGCCGCCGCTGGCCGTGGCGCTTGCCGCCGCCGGGTGGCTCCCGCGCCGGCCGGGCCTGTGGGCCTTGCCCAGCCGCGTGCTGCGGTCCCTCGCGCGGACCCCGCGGCAGGCCATGCTGTGGTCCGCCGTTCTGTCCTTCGCCGTTTGCCCGATCTTCTCGTGGGTGCGCCCGCCCGTGCCCGAGGTCCACGACGAGTTCAGCTACCTGCTGGCTGCCGATACCTTCGCGCACGGCCGTCTCACCAACCCGACGCCCCCTTTGTGGCAGCACTTCGAGTCGTTCCACATCAACCTGCGCCCCACCTATCAATCGAAATACCCGCCGGGGCAGGGACTGTTTCTGGCAGCGGGCCAGGTGCTCACCGGCCGTCCGATCGTCGGCGTCTGGCTCAGCGTGGCCGCTGCGGCCGCCGCCATCTGCTGGATGCTGCTGGCCTGGATGCCGCCGCGCTGGGCGTTGTTCGGGGCGCTGCTGCCCGCCTTCCGTTTCGGGACCCTGCCGGTTTGGGATAAGTACTTCTGGTTCGCGTACTGGAAGACCACATTCTGGGGCGGAGCGGTTGCCATGGCCGGCGGGGCATTGCTGTTTGGCGCCATGGTGCGTCTGATGCGCCGGCCGCGGCCAGGGGACGCCGCCGCGCTCGGGCTCGGTCTGATCGTTCTCGCCAATACGCGGCCGTATGAGGGGTTGGCGGTGTCGCTGCCCGTGGCGGCCGTGCTGGCGGCCTGGGCCGTGACGCAGCGCCGTTCGTGGAAAACGCTGGCGTTGCAGGTCGCCGCGCCGGCGGGCGCTGTCCTGGCGCTCGGCGCGCTCGCGATGGGTTACTACAACTACCGCGGAACGGGCGACCCGCTCAAAATGCCCTACCTGGCTCACGCCGAACAATACGAAGTCGCCCCGCTGTTCATTTTTCAGTCCCCCAGGCCGGATAAGACCTACAACCACAGCGTGTTTCGAGACTACCAGTACGGGTTCATGATGCGGGGCTATGAGGAAAAGAAGTCCGGCTTCTATATCCCCGAGGAGAACCTGGTGCTGGCGGTCGCTTTCTTTTGGGGGTATGCGCTTTGGCCGGCCCTGCTCTGCCTGCCGCTCCGGTGGACGCGTTGGACCACCTTCGCCGTGGGTGTGAGCGCTTTCACGGTCACGGCCAACGCGTTGAGTTCGAGCGAGCGGCTGCACTTGCACTACCTGGCGCCGGTCGCGCCGCTATTTGTTTTCCTGGCGGTTACGGGCGTGCGCCAGTTGCGCGTGCTACGCGTCGGGCGGCATCGCCGGACAGGGGGCCGCATCGGAAGCCATCGCGCCGGGCGGGCGCTGGCCGAGGCGACCATCGCCGTCTGCCTGCTGTCGTTCACCGCAGCCTGCGTGTTGCGAGCGCGGCGCGGGCCGCAACCGACACCCGTCAGCCACTATCGCCCGCTGCTCAGCGCCCAACTGCGAGGCACTGCCGGCAAGGACCTGGTGATCGTAACGTACGGCCCCAGCCACGCGATGCTGGAAGAATGGGTCTATAACGGCGCCGATCTCGAAAATGCGCCGATCCTGTGGGCGCGCGACATGGGCGCGGCGAAAAACCGCGAGCTGCTGGAGCACTATGCCAACCGGCATATCTGGCGCTTATACGCGGATGAGCAGCCACCGCGGCTGGAGCCATACGACCCGCTTTCGCGGAGGAACGAGTAGCCTCAGAGTATGCACCCGTACGGAGGTTGAGGTAGGAATCCGGCCCCTCGCCGTGGGATACTGAAAACCTCCACGGCGTCAATCCGCTCCGCCTGCTTTCCCTCATATGCAGTCGTCGCATTCTGTGTCTCTTGCGGAAGCATTTGCCGAAGCGCTTGGTCTCGGCTGTTCGTTTGGCCTGCTGCACGCGATCGTCGAATCCACTCTGCTGGGTTTGAACGGCATCCGGCCCACCGCGGTCGACCTCGCCATCCTCGCGATGGTGACGGTAGGCGCCGGCGCGGTGCTGGCCGCCCTGGTGACGCTTGCCGCGCTGGCTCCGCCGCTTGGCGCGATCGCCTTGCGGGGGACGTTGGCGTGGCGGGGCGCCGCCTGGACCATGCTGGCGGTCTGCTACCTGCTGGTCTTTCTGAAGATCGTTTCCTACTCGTCGGGTTGGGGCAGCGCCTTGCTGTGGGCGCTTCCAGGGGCCGCGGCGTTGGGGTTGGCGTGTTGGGCGGTATTTCGAAAAGGGCAGCGGGCGTTGACGGTGCTCTGCGCTTCGGCGCTGCTTTCCACCGTGTTGTGCTCGCTACAACTGGCGCAGGTGGACTGGGGCCACCAGCCTACAGCGCCGCGAGTCTTCGCGGTACGGCTGCTGATCCCGGTTGTTTTGTGTCTGTTGCTGCTGGCTGTGGCGGCGAAGACGACTTCGGGGCGGCGCCCGTTCGAATCGATGACGCGCGGCTTGGGGGTGCTGGCTATCGCCGTTGCGCTGTGGGCGGGTTTTTGGGCTAACCTCGATTCCGACTCGCCTCTGCAGGGCTTTCTCGATGGCTCTGCCGCCGCCGCGAGCGTTCCCGCCGCGAATGGCGCTTCGCGACCCAACATCGTGCTGATCGTGCTCGACACGGTGCGCGCCGATCACCTCGACCTTTTCGGCTACCGGCGCGAGACAATGCCGAACCTGCGGCGCTTCGCACTGGAGCAGGCGCAGTTCCACACCCGCACGTTTTCGAGCGGGTCGTGGACGCTGCCCTCGCACGCTTCGATGTTTACGGGGCTGTACCCCTCCGCCCACGGCGGGCACTACCCCTTCGTCAGCGACGCCAAGCCGGATTACCTGGCTTATTCCATCCGCGACGACGTGACGACGCTCGCCGAATTTCTCAGCCGCTTCGGCTACCAGACGGCGGGCATCGCCGCCAACTTCGGAATGCTGTCGCAGTTCGGGTTCGAGCGCGGCTTTCAGAACTACACGGTCGCGCCCGGAGCCGCCTATTTCGCGCCGCGGCTGCTGTGGCTCTACCGCGCTCACTTGCGGCTGTGGTCGCCGGGGGAATTCCTGCAGCGCGAGCTGCCAGGCGCGATTCAGGTCCGCAGCCGACTGTTCAGCGTGCGGGAGCCGCCCTACCGCCGCGCCTGGGAAATCGATACCCTCGCGCGGCAATGGCTGCGGCGGCACGGCGGCGGCCCGTTTTTCCTGTTCCTGAACTACATGGACGCCCACGACCCCTACCTGCCGCCCGCCGAGGACGACGAGCGCTTCGTGAAGCGGCCTCCCGGCGAGGATTGGGTCGGCTTTCCCACCGAGCGCTACTTCGCCTCGATCCGCGGCGACGACAAGTTCAGCCCCGAAGAAATCGAGTTCATGCAAGGGCAGTATGACGCCGGGCTGGTTTCGTTGGACCGCGAGCTGGGACGCTTGCTGGACGAGCTGAAACGCGGCGGCTACTTCGACAACACCTTGCTGTTGATCACCAGCGACCACGGCGAGGCCTTTTTCGAGCACGGCTTCCCCGAGCATGGCAACTCGCTCTACCAGCCGGAGATCGACAGCTTCCTGGTGATCAAAGCGCCGCCTTCTTTGGGGCCCATTCAGCCATCGCCGCTGATGCAATCGGTCGACCTGTTTCCGACGATCGCGGAGGTGTTGCACGAGCCGCTTCCCGGACCGACCCAGGGGGTGGCGTGGGGAAAGGGCCGCGATCACGTGCTCTCGGAAATGTTCTGCAAGACCTGCGGCGCGGAGGTCCAGAGCGCCTTCGCGTGGCCCGAGCAGTTTCGCCGCGACCTGGTAGCGGTCACCATCGGGAACCTGAAGCTGATTCGCTCCACCCACGGCCCCGACGAGGTTTACGACCTCTCGACCGACCCCGCCGAGCGGCAGCCGCTGCCCAACCCCGACCCGGCGTTCCTGCGGCGCGCCGAAGAAGTCATCGCCGAGCGCAACAAGGGCCTCGTGAAAGGTCTGACGGAGCATCCGCACGACAAGCAGCTGATGGAAAAGCTCCGCAGCCTGGGATATGTGCAATAGTGGAATTTTCCCGGGCGTTCGGATTGGATGAAATCGCAAACGTTTCTAGCCAGGCGGTAGTCTCAAACATATGTCGAATACACGGCTCTCCCTGGCGTTTATCGCGGGCGTTTTCAACGAAGCGCTTGGCCTCGGCTGTACGATCGGTCTGCTGCACGCGATGGCTGAGACAACGCTGTTGGGCCTGGATGGCATTCGGCCGACCCCTATGGATCTGGCCATTTTTGTGGTTTTGTACTGCGGAGCCGGCGTCGTCGTGGCAGGGGTGGTCGCCCTCGCTGCCCTGGCGCCACCTCTGCAGACGATTCTCGGTGCCGGCAAGAGACCGCTGAGTTTCCGGCGCACGGTCTGGACCATCCTCGTTTGCATCTACACGCTAGTTTTTTTGCGAATCGTCTACTACTGGTCGGGTTGGGGGGTTGTGCTATGGCTTCTCGCAGCGGCTCCGTCCCTGGTAGTCGCATCCTTGGCGGTCAACCAAAAAGGGCATCGGACTGTCGTAGTGATCTACGGTACGGCCTTGATTGCCGCTACGCTCTGTGCGCTGCAACTAATCCACGCGGGCTGGGACCAGGAACCTCCGGTTTCCTGGTCCCTCGCGATAAGTTTGCTGGTCCCGGTGGGAATCTGCCTCGTGGCGCTGAGGGTTGTCAAGCAGAGGGCCGCATCCGACTCCCGATTCGAATCTATGCCGCACGCATTCAGAACCCTCGCGGTGCTAGTGGTAGTGTGGGCTGGCGTGTGGGGCGTCTCCGATGCTTACGGGTCGCTGGGGCGGCCTGGGCGCGGAACCCCAGCGACGACAGGCGCGGCGCGTCCCAATTTCCTGCTGATCGTGCTCGATACTGTTCGCGCGGACCATCTGGATCTCTTCGGCTACAAACGAGAGACGATGCCCCACCTGCGCCAGTTTGCCAGGGAAGAATGTCAGTTCGCCGCCCCGATATTCACGACCGCTTCCTGGACCGTACCTTCGCACGCTTCCATGTTTACCGGTCTCTACTCTTCCGTCCATGGGGCACATCAGCCGTTCGTCCACGACACCAAGACGAAAACGCTGGCTTATCGTTTGCGCGACGATAAGATCACTCTCGCTGAGCGGTTGGGGAATCTCGGGTATCAAACCGCAGGTATCGTGGGCAACTTCGGGGCGCTTTCCGCGTTCGGTTTACCACGTGGCTTCGCTTACTATGACGCGGCGGCCGGGCCGGCGGGACGTGCGCCGGGGTTGTTATGGCTCCATCGGTTTGATGCCAGCCCTTTCCCTGCGGTGGGCCAGCTCATTCCTCGTTGGCTGCCGGATGCACTGCAATCGAACAGTGTGCTTTTCAGCCTGCGTGAGCCGCCATACCGGCGGGCAAGTGCAATCACCGATCGAGCTGAACAGTGGCTGGAACACAACGGAGGACGACCCTTCTTTCTTTTCCTGAACTATTTCGATGCCCATTTTCCGTATCTTCCCCTATCCGAGGACGGCGAACGTTTCGCAGCCAGGCCTGAAGGCGAGGAGTGGCGTGGCTTCCCGACGGAACGCTATCTCGATCGGCGGCGGCAAAGGGGTGAGTTCAATGACAGAGAAAAGGCATTCCTCATCGGACAGTATGATTCCGAGCTGCGTGGGATCGACCGGCAGTTCGACCGGCTCATTTCCTATTTAAGAGAATCGGGGCTTTTGGAGAATACGGTCATCTTCGTCACGGCCGACCACGGGGAATCGCAATTTGAGCACGGTCTGATCGACCATGGCAATGCGCTCTATCAAACCGAGATCGGTGGTTTCCTGCTGGTGAGTGTACCTGGTTCACTGCGGCCGATCGAACCTTCGCCGTTAATGCAGTTTGTGGACTTCGTTCCGACGATTCTGGCCATCCTCGGCGAGCGGATGCCGCACGATATTCAGGGCTCGCCGTGGGGGGAGGGGCGCGACTACGCCCTTTCCGAGGTCTTCTGCAAGCCGGGTGCGTTGCGGCAACCAGACCAATGGCCCGACTTCTTCCGGCGCGATCGCCTCGCAGTGGTGATCGACGGACAAAAACTGATCCGTTCCACGCCCGGCGGGGATGAGGTCTTCGATTTGAAGGCCGACCCTGGCGAGCAGAACCCGCTTGCTCGGCCTGACCCGGACTTTCTACGCCGTGCGGAGGAGGTTATCGCTAACCGCAACAAACGGTTGGCCAAGGACTTGTCAGAAAATCCCGACAATCCGGCTCTTCTCGAAAAGCTCCCCAGCCTGGGATACGTTCGCTAGTATGTCCTGCCCGGAGATCGCCGCCGCGCTAATCCGCAATGAACTCAGCCATCAGCTGAGGGAAGAGATGTGGGGCTAGTGGACTGTCCTGAAGAAAGTTTAGGCATGGCGGATACGTCGTGAGGGATTGGAGTATTCCAACGGAAAGGTTGAGCGGCCTTGGAATAGGCATTGATGTAGCGGCGCAGTTTGCGGGCTAGATCAGCGACTCATGTGAATATGCCGCGGGGAATGACGTCGCGCTGCAGTTTCGAGAACCACAGTTCGACTTGGTTGAGCCAGGAAGAGTAGGTAGGCGTGAAGTGCAGTTGTACGTTGGCATGCCGCTCGAGAAACGCTGCCACCCGCTGGGTCTTGTGGGCGGAGAGGTTATCGAGAATGATATGGATCTCGGCGTCCGGTTCGCAGTGGGCCACGACCTCTCCTAAGAATTCAACAAGGTCTTGGCGGGTATGCCGTGCCGCCGTCTTGCCATGAACCTGTCCGGATCTGGTGTTCAACGCCGCGTACAGGGAAAGCGTGCCGTTGCGCTTGTACTCGAAACCATGCCGTTCGGCGCGGCCCGGCGACAGCGGCAGCACCCGGTCGCGGCGATCGAGGGCCTGAATCGCCGTCTTTTCATCGACACAAAACACGGCGGCATGACGGGGCGGATCGAGATAGAGGCCAATGATGTCGGCAGCCTTGCGTTCGAAGTCGGGATCGTTGGAGGCCATGTAGCGATCGAGCCGATGGGGCTTGAGATCGGCTTCTTGCCAGACCCGGTGGACGAGCGTCTTGCTGACGCCGAGATGTTGGGCGAGTTTGCGACAGGACCAGTGGGTGGAGCCGTCGGTGGGCTTGCGCCGCGTGGCGTCAAGGATGCGGGCCCGCAGGCGCGCGGTGAGTTTTCTGAGGTGGTTGTCCCGGACGGTGCGTCTCCAAGCCATCGAGTCCCTGTTGGAGGAAGCGCTGCTTCCACTTGCCAATGGTCGGTGTGGAGGTATCCAGTTTATCGGCGATAGCCTGGTAGGACAAGCCGTCGGCCAACAGCAACAGGATTTTGGCCCGCAGCACGAAACCAGCGGGCAGCGACTGCGAGCGGGCGACCTCTTCGATCTCAGTTCGCTGCAGGGACGTTAGAACAAGCGGTTCGCCTTGAAAGGGCATACCTTCAAGGCGTTTGTTGGATGTATAAAGTTACTCCGGGACAGTCCACTAGTTCGTAGACGCCAACATGGGCCCCTTCCTGGCAATGTCTAGCCGCGACGTTTTCACCGAAGCCCTCGGTCTTGGTTGTTTCATCGGTCTGCTGCACGCCGTCGCGGAGACCACGCTGCTGGGCCTGAACGGGATTCCGCCCAGTGCGGTCGATCTCGTGATTTTCGTTGCGGTCTACTGCGGCGCTACGGTAGCCCTAGCCGCGCTGGTGGCGCTGGCGGCGCTGACGCCGGCGTTGCGGGGTCGGTTGGGCGTCACCAACGGACCGCTGGCGTTCCGGCGCAACGTTTGGACGGTGCTCATTGTCGCCTACCTGCTGGTTTTTCTGAGGATCGCCTACTTCTGGTCGGGCTGGGACACTCTCTGGTGGCTCGTTGCGGCATCGCCGTCTCTGGCCGTGGCTTGGCTAGCCGTCCATCGCAGGGGCGGAAGGCGCCGACGGTGCTCTGCGCCACGGCTTTCGTGGCCGCGACACTGTGCGCGCTGGAGTTGTTTCGCGCCGACTGGGGCCACGGCACCGCGGCCCCCGATGTCTTCGCCCTACGGCTGCTCGCCCCGGTTGCGGTGTGCCTAGCGCTCCTGATCGCGGTCTCGCGAATCGACTTTGCCGGACCGGCCGTTCGAGCCGATCACGCGCGGGGCAGGGTTGCTTGCATTGCTGCTGGCGGTCTGGGCGGGGTGTTGGGCGGGCCGGGATTTCATCTCGCCTGGGCGGTTCCTGGGCGGCTCGGACGCGGCGGCGAACCCCGCGCGCCCCAATTTTTTATTGATCGTGCTCGACACCGTCCGCGCCGACCATCTGGATCTGTTTGGCTACCAGCGCCCGACGATGCCGAACCTGCGCCGCTTCGCGAAGGAATGCCAGGTCGCCAACCGCATGTTCACCACCGGATCGTGGACGCTGGCCTCGCACGGCTCGATGTTCACCGGACTGTATCCATCCGCGCATGGCGCGCACCACTTGTTCGTCCACGACGACGAGCCCAGCACAGTGGCGTACTCGATGCGGGAAGATGTCCCGACCCTGGCTGAGTTTCTTGCCGGCCTTGGGTATCAGACCGCCGGAATCGTTGCCAACTATGCCACCTTGTCCGGGTTCGGCATGGGGCGGGGCTTCGAACACTACGACACGACTCCAGGCCCCTTGTTTTTCGCAACGCGAATTCTGTGGCTCTACCGCGCTCGTCTCGGGGAATGGTCCCCGGGCAAAGCCCTTCAGGCCTGGCTGCCTGCTCCTGTGCAAGACCGCAGCCGGCTGTTCAGCGTCCGAGAGCCGCTCTACCGGCGGGCGCGCGAGATCAACGCTGTCGCGCGGCAATGGATTGAAGGGCACCGCAGCCGCCCGTTTTTCTTGTTCCTCAACTATCTCGATGCGCACAGTCCGTATCTGCCCGGACCGGAGGACGATGAGCGGTTCGCGAAACGGCCCCATGCAACGGAGTGGTTCGGATTTCCACTCGAGCGCTTCGAGGAGAGCGAGCGGGGCGCGGCAAGTTTCACGGCCGAGGAAATCGAATTCATGAAAGGGCAATACGATGCCGAGCTGGTCGGGCTGGATCGCGAACTGGGCCACCTCTTCGATTTTCTCCGCGAGTCCGGTCTGCTCGAAAATACGGTGATCTTTATCACGACCGATCACGGCGAGGCATTTTTCGAGCATGGCTTCCCGGACCACGGAAATTCTCTTTTTCAGTCGGAAATCGGCGGGTTTCTGTTGATCCGGACGCCGCCGGCACTGCGGCCCCCTCGGGTATCTCCCCTAATGCAATTTGTGGACTTTCTGCCGACCATCGCGACAATATTGAAAGAACCGCTTCCCAGCGAAGTGCAGGGTTCGGCCTGGGGAAGCGGTCGGAACTACGCTCTGGCAGAAATGTTCTGCAAGGGCTGCGGCCGTGAATCGCTCGAATCCTTGCGTTGGCCCGATGCGCTGAAGGATGAACTGGTTGCCGTGATGCAGGGCAACCAAAAACTGATTCGCTCCCTCCACGGCCCTGACGAGGTCTACGATCTTTGGAACGATCCCTCGGAATCCAAACCGTTGTTCGCCGCCGATCCGCAGTTTCTGCGGCGCGCCGAGGGAATCATCGCCGCTCAGAAAGGGCGGCTGATGGAGGGTTTGTCGAAACGCGACGACAAGACGCTGCTGGAGAAGCTGCGGAGTCTCGGGTATGTTCATTGATACCGGCGCGCCACCTGCGAAACAGCCGCCACGATAGAGGCCAGCCCGGGCTCTGTCCGGTGCTTGTCTGACCAACGATCCATGACGAGCGCAAAGCTTTCACCGTCGCCCCAAAGCGTGTTCGCCGAATGCCTGGGCCTTGCCTGTGCGCTTGGCTTGGTCCACGGAATGTGGGAGTCGACGTTGCTGGAGGTGAGTCAGATTCGCCCCAGCACGCTGGATCTCGTGATTCTCGTCCTGGTGCCGGTTGTCGCCGCCGCGCTGTTGGGCGTTTGCCTGGCGATCGGTCTATTGGCGCCGCGGGTGCGCACCATGCTCGGAATGGACCGCGACCCACTCTCCTTACGGAGAACGGCGTTTCTCGTGTTCTCCGTTGTCTATCTGCTGGTATTTCTCAAGATTGTCTCGTTCGAGATGGGAAAAGGCCTGGCACTCGTCTGGTCGCTTGCGCCGGTTCCGAGCCTGCTGGTGGCTTGCTTTGTCGTGTTCCGAAAAGGACACCGTGTCCTGGTGCCCGTAGCAGCTTTTGCACTGCTCGGTGCGACCTTATGCGCCGCACAGCTTGCCGAAGCGAATTGGGGCCACCCAGGCGCGACCCCCGGTGGATTCACCGCAAAGCTGCTCATTCCCGTTGGGTTGTGTCTGGTCGCTCTGCTGGTCGCGGCAAAGACGACATCGAGCGACCGGCCGTTCGAACCGATCACTCGCGCCGTGGCGGCGCTGGCGCTTTGCCTTGCCGCCTGGGCCGGCTTCTGGGTGAACCTGAGCTCTGAACGGCCGCTTTGGCATGTTTTCGGCGATTCCTCCGTCGCGGGTGGCTCTTCCCATCCGAATGTCCTGCTGATCGTGCTCGACACTGTGCGTGCCGATCATCTGGACCTGTTCGGATACCAGCGGCAGACGATGCCGAACCTGAAGCGATTCGCCGTCGAGGAGGCTCAAGTTGCCCAGCAAACCTTTACTCCCGGGTCGTGGACGCTGCCTTCGCACGCCTCTATCTTCACGGGGAAGTACCCTTCCGCGCACGGCGCACACTATCCGTTTGTGAGCGATCCGGACCCGAAATATCTGGCCTACTCTCTCCCCGAAAATGTAACAACGCTGGCTGAGTTTCTCGGCGCCAAGGGCTATGCGACGGGAGGTATCGCCTCGAACTACGCGATGCTGTCCCAGTTTGGGCTCTCTCGCGGATTCCAGCACTATGACGCGATCCCCGGTGCTTCTTATTTTGCTCCCAAGATCCTCTGGTCCTATCGCTTTCACATCGGCCTGCTGCCGTCGCTCGGTGAATCTCTTCGCCGCTCGTTGCCGGCGGTGCTGCAGGACCGCAGCCGGCTGTTCAGCGTGCGCGATCCGTATTGCCGCCGTGGCTGGGAGATCAATTCACTGGCCCGCCACTGGCTCAACCAGGAGGGAAGCCGACCGTTCTTTCTGTTCCTGAACTATATGGACGCGCACGCTCCTTACCTGCCCATCCCGGAAGATGACGAGCGTTTCGCGAAGCGTCCCCCGGGAGAAGACTGGTTTGGTTTCCCGACATCGCGCTACGAGAATTCCATTCGAGGCGTCGGAAAGTTTACCCCGCGGGAAATCGAATTCATGATCGGGCAGTATGATGCCGAGTTGGTCTCTCTCGACCGGGAACTGGGCCGCCTGTTCGACTATCTAAAGAAAGGCGGCCTGCTGGACAATAGCCTTGTCTTTATTACCAACGACCACGGTGAGGCGTTTTTTGAGCATGGATTCCCCGAGCATGGCAATTCGGTCTACCAGCCGGAGATCGGCGGTTTTCTGGTGGTCAAAACGCCGCCCTCGCTCGGCCTGGTCGAGGCCTCTCCGACCATGCAAGCGGTCGACATCTTCCCAACCGTAACCGCGGTGATGAACGAGCCGGTGCCTCAAGGGGTGCAGGGCCGGCCCTGGGGCCAGGGTCGCGACTATGCTCTTTCCGAGGTTTTTTGTCGAAGCTGCGGCTGGGAAGCTTCCGGGCCCCTGCGATGGCCCGAAGCGTTTCGACGCGATCTGGTAGCCGTCATGATTGGCGACCATAAGCTGATCCGCTCGACGAACGGCCCCGACGAGGTCTATGACCTCGCGACCGACCGTCTGGAAACGAAACCAGCCGAAGATGTTGATGCTCAATTTCTGGTTCGCGCCGAGCAAGCCCTGGCCGACCGTACCCGGGGTATGATCGGAGGATTGTCCAAGCGGCCCGAAGACAGCACCTTGCTTGAGAAGCTGCGCAGCCTGGGATACGTTCAATAGTCTCGCGGCGCTACTGGATCGTACGCCGGTCGACAGCGAATCCAACGGAATCGGCGTGGCGATCAACGATGCTTATTTATGGGGTCTCTGCTGTCGTTCCGGACGCTCGCCGAGCTTTTACCTGTTTTGGCCGCCGTGCTGCTTGCGGCGCTTTGGCCCGCGGTTCCGGCCCGCCTGTGGGCCGCCCCAACGCGGCTGCTGGGCCGGCTGGCGCACACGCCGCGGCGGGCAATGCTGTGGTCGGCCGTGCTGACCTTCGCGGTGAGCGCGGCTTCGTTCTTGCTCTCGCCGCGCACACCGAGCATTCCCGACGAATTCAGCTACCTGCTGGCCGCCGATACGTTCGCTCATGGGCGGCTCAGCACCCCCCCGCATCCGCTGTGGCAGCACTTCGAGTCGTTCCACATCGTTCAGCAGCCCACGATGCAATCCAAATATCCGCCCGGACAAGGGCTGTTTATGGCCGCGGGCGAAGTGCTGACCGGGCACCCCATCACGGGCGTGTGGTTGAGCATGGCGGCCGGCGCGGCGGCGGTTTGCTGGATGCTGCTGGCCTGGATGCCGCCGCGCTGGGCCTTGTTCGGCGCGCTGCTGCCGGGTCTGCGCTTCGGAGCGTTACCGTTGTGGGGCAGCAACTGGTTCACCTACTGGTCGACGACGTTTTGGGGCGGAGCGGTGGCGATGCTCGGCGGCGCGCTGCTGTTTGGCGCGTTGCCGCGGGTGCTGCGCGCGGGGCGGGCGCGCGATGGGGCTTGGCTCGGCGCGGGGCTGATCGTGCTGGCCAATACCCGGCCTTATGAGGGGCTGGTGGTGGCGCTGCCGGTGGCGGGCGTGCTGACGGTTTGGGCTTGGGAGCAATGGCGGCCGGGCGGCTTGCGGGCTTTGCCGGCTTCGGCCGCGCCAGTGTTGGCCGCGCCGGGGCAGGCGGAATCACGCAGGGTGTTGCTGCGCGTGGCGGGGTCTGCTGCGGCGGTGTTGCTGCTGGGCGCGGTCGCGATGGGTTACTACAACTTTCGCGTGACGCTCGATCCGTTGAAGATGCCTTACCAGGTGTACACCGCGCAGTACGAGCGCGTGCCGATGTTCGTGTTCGGCACGCCCACCCCGCGCAAGAGTTATCACCACGAGGCGATGCGGCGGTATCACGAGGGTTACGTGATGGAGGGTTACCAGGCCAAGAAGGAAGGCTACGGCTTGACGTGGGACTACGTCGAGCTGCCGCTCGATTTTTTCTGGGGCGTCGTTTTGTGGCCGGCGGCGTTGTTCGCCCTGGGGCGCCCGTCGCGGCGTTGGGCCTGGTTTGCGGCGGGGACGATCGCGTTGCTGGTGCTGGCGAGCGCCGCCTCGTCGCTGGCGGATAAGCTGCGCCCGCACTATGTTGCGCCGGCGGCCGCGCTGTTCGTTTTTCTGGCTGTGGCGGGGCTGCGGCGTTTGCGAACGCTGCGTTGGCGCGGCAGGAGGATCGGCCGGCCGCTTGCCGAGGCGATGATGGCGGTGGCGCTGCTGTCGGTCGCGCTCGGCATGGCGTTTCGGCTGCACTACGGCGCGCCCTATCAGGATGCCCCGCTGGTGCACGATCGGCCCCGCATTGCGGCGATGCTTGAGGCCACCGCTGGCAAAGACCTGGTCGTGGTGAGCTATTCGCCGTGGCACAACGAGCACGACGAGTGGGTCTACAACGGCGCGGACTTGGACGAGGCGCCGATTGTCTGGGCGCGCGATATGGGACCGGAGGAGAACCGGCGTCTGCTGGAGTATTACGCGGGCCGGAAGACCTGGCAGCTTTATGCGGATGAGTTGCCTCCGCGGTTGGAGCGGTTTGCTGGGAAGTAGGGTTGGTGGGTTCGAGTAGGGTTGCGGTGGGCTAGGGAGCGGATGTTGGGTTTGTTCTTGGGATCATTTTTTGCTTGGCCCCCGAGGGGTGTTGGGGCTGTTTCTGAGAGCTTGGTTTCTTTGCTTGGCCCCGGAGGGGCCGGACCCTTGAATAAATAGCCCATGGCTTTAGTCATGGGTTGTCTGGGGGCTTGCGTTCCGCCCTGGAAGGGGCGGTCGAATCTTTGTTGGGCGGCGGTTTCCGGGTGCTGCCTTGTTGCCGTTCCCTGGGCGGCCTGCTTTGGGGCCATACGTCGCGACGAATCGCGACGCGGCAAACCTGGAGGTTCACGCCACGGGTGGCTTGTCGGCTTCGGGCGCTCGTGGGCGGCGGGTGTTCTTGGCGTGCGGTGCCTAGCCGCGCCCCAGGCTTTCGTCGAGCTTCGACCTTAATGGCGCGGCTCCCGTCTTGCGGCAATACCAGTCCATCAGTCGCGGGGCTACGAAATCGACTCCGACGAAAACTTTGGAGAGCCAGGGGACGTAGACGTTGGGCTGGCGGCGTTGCATTCCTCTCCAAACGCTTTCGGCGACTTGTTGCGCGGTGATCACGCGGCGAATGCGCAGGACGCCGCGCGGGGCTTCTCCGGCGAGCACGTGGTCGCGGAAGGCGGTCGCCACGATGCCGGGGCAGACCTTCATGACGTGAATTCCCGATGCGCCCAACTCGCGGCGCAGCGAATCGTTCACCGCCTGCAGGGCGAATTTCGAGGCGCAGTAGAGCGCCGCCCAGGGCAGGGAAACGCCGCCTCCGACCGAGCCCATGTTGACGATGACTCCTCCGCCTTGATCGCGCATGGCGGGCGCGACCAGTTGGGCCAGGCGCAGCGGCGCGAAGACGTTCAGCTCGAACAGCTCGCGCACCAGCGCCAGCGGCGCCTCCAGGGCGGGCGCGTAGAGCCCGATGCCGGCGTTGTTGACCAGCACGTCGATGCGGCCGAAATGATCGAGGACGCGATCCACCAGCCGGTCGGCAAAGCCGTTGTCGGTGAGGTCGCCGGGAATGACGAGCCGTTGCGGGGTTTGTTGATGCGAAAAATCGGACGCGGGAAGGGCGCTGAGGGCCAGCCGCATGCCCTGTTCGCGAAACAGGGCGGCCAGTGCCGCGCCGATGCCTTCGGACGCACCGGTAATAAGGGCGACGGGTTGGGTGGAGGGCATGCGGAAACGCCAAGCCGAACAGGCCGATGGTATCACCCGCGGTTGCTCTGGCGCATCTAAATTGGATCATTATTTTGGAAAAATGGAAAAGAAAATCGGTCGATTGTAACCTGCTTAACGGATTCGGGCTCGGAACAGAAGACTTGTTCGCCGCCGTGGCCGACCAGCCATTCCCAACATTCGACCTTGCGGGCGCCATCGAAAATGCGCCCCGCCGGTGATTCGAGAAAACTGCCGCCGGCCAGAAAAATGCGGCGGCCCTCGCTGCCGGTTGCGTCGGTTTCGACGGCGGCGAAGGAGGCATCGCAGGAGCTGTCGCGCCAGCGCCAGGGGCCTTCGCGGTCGGCGAACAGCAGCAGCACGGTGCGGTACTCGTCGCGATAGCGGTAGACGGCGAGTCCCTCGACTTTCGCGTTGGGTTTGGTGAGCTCGTCGAAGCGGGCGCGGGGCGGGGCGGTTTCTTGCGCGGCCGTTTGGCGCGAGACCAGTATAGCCGTCGCGAACTCGGCGGGCAGCGCCGTTTGGCGCTCGCAGTAGGCGACGGGGGCGACGATTTTTTGACCGTAGGACGGCGACCAGAAACCTTCGCCGACCTGGTACAGCCCGGCGGCCTCGCCCGCGGGGATCAGATCCAGCGCCAAGCCGTTGGGGCCGTGGAACCGCAGCCGTTCGGGTTGCGGGCCGGCGGCGTCAGCGAGACGAAACTCGGGCCCGACGTGCCATGACACGCGCAACAAGTGGGTACCTTCACCCGCGGCCAGGTCGCGAATGACGTAGAGCCCATGCCCCAGCGAAACGACCCAGCGGCGGTGGGTCACGGGCGCGGCGAGCCGCTCGAAACCGTCGTGGCTGGCAACCAGCAGCGCTCCGCCGCGGCCCTCGACCCAGTGTTCGGCGCGTACTCGCGGCAGATGCCGCCAGGCGAAGGGGCCCCACGGCTCGGCCTGGTCGAGTCCGTCGGCGGCCAGCGTGTTGTGCGCCGCGGTGCCCCGGAATAGGTTGCGCTCGGGGCGCTCGGCCGGGTAGCAGTAGGCGCCCGGGTCGGTGAGCGCGTGGCGGCCCTCAACGATGAGCTGGACGCTGAGCGCGTCGGCGTGGCCGTGGCCAGCGTTGCCGAACCCCTGCGGCCCGGCGTCGGCCAGCAGCGCTTGTGCCAGGGGCTCGTTCGAGGCGATGCAGGCCAAGCCGCTGACTTCGAAAAAGCGGCTGTGCGGACGCGGAGCCGCCGCCGTCATCGCCCTGAAGCGGTGCGCTCCCTCGAGGCCCGTCAGCCACAGCGTCTCTTCGGGAAGGCGGGGGCAGGCCGCCTTGAAGTCGGCGCGGCGGAACAGCACGGCGCAGGTCGCCAGAGGGTCGCTGAGGTGCTCGGTTCGGTTGCGGGCGGGGTCGAACAGACGCCCGCCGTCATCGTCGCCGAAGCGCGGGGCGGCCCCGGCCTGGGCGAGGGTGTGCAGGGCGTCGGCCATGCGGAGGATGGTTGGGTCGAGCGGCGACTCTTCGGTTCCGCTTGGACTCTGTTTGTCCTGGGGGACTGTGTTGCGGGAGGCCAATAGCCGGGAGTGGATCAGAAAATCAAGGGCATAGACATGATAGTAGATGGATTGCTCGAAGTGTAGGCCGTCGCTAGGGACCTGCCGTTCGGCCTGCTCGACGACGACTTTCCAGCCGAGCTCGCGCCAGCGGCGGGCGGCGGCGAATTGCGGGCAGAGCGTGCCGATGAAATAGAGCGCTACGGCCTCACCGAGCAGGTGCGTGTTGGGGGCGAAGTAGATCGAAAGGTAGCGCTCGATGTGCCAGGCGGCGCGGCCCAGCCCGGCTTCGAGATCGCTCCGGAACCCGGCCGGGGCCGCGGGCGGCAGCAGCTCGCGCAGCCACAGCCAGGCCAGCGCCCGGAAGGCGACTTCGAGACTGCTGGCCCAGTTGATGCCGACGCCGTAGGGGTTTGCTTCGAGCCAGGCGTACCAGCGGCCGACGAGCAGGGTCGCGTAGGGCCCGTCGGGGCGCAGCCAGGCGGCTTTGGCGAGGGTCACCAGGTGCTGGTGGCGATTCAACTCCCAGGTGAGCTTATGGTCCCCAACGACGGATTCATCGAGGTAGGGGACGCGGCTCCAGGGGAGTTTTGGCGCTGTCCGGCCGCTGACCGGGTCGCGGTGCCAGTCGATCGGGGTCCCGCAATCGAGGTCCTGGTAGCCGAGCAGATCGAAGCGGCTCTGGGCGAGTTTTTCGGCTTGCTCCAGGATGTGGGCGGTCGTCTCGGGCAGGCGCGCGGCGAGCTCGGCAACGATGTTGGGGACGTCCGCGGCGTCGAACAGGAAGCGCCCGCCGGCCGCCGGCGCGGCCAGGTCGTGCGCGGAGTTCTCGGGCACGGCGGGTGGCGGCCGGTTCAGGGCGATGCGCAGGGCGTCGCGCTCCTGGCGCAGGCGTTGGGCGAGGCGGGTGGCGGCCTCGCGGGGGCTCATCGTCACCGCGCGGCGCAGCGTTTCCGACCAGGTACGCCGAGGTGGCATCCACCTTCTATATCAGTTAGGGGGTGTTGGTGTCACGGCGCTAGCCGATCCGCCCCCTAGGTGAGCTTGTCGATCCGCCCCTTCGGGGCGTAGCTTGTCGATTTGCGTCTTGACTGCGCCCGAATCTGGTAAGGTTTTGCCCAGGAGGGGGGCCATATGAACAGGTGTTGGCTCGTTGTGTTGGGCTTGCTGGCAGTTTCGGGTGGGGTGGGGGCCGCCGATTGGCCGCAGTGGCGGGGGCCTTCGCGGAGCGGGATTTCTTCCGAAACCGGCTTGCTGCAGCAGTGGCCCGAGGGCGGCCCGGCGCTGCTTTGGCGGGCCGACGACATCGGCGATGGCTATGCCACCCCGTCGGTCGTGGGGGAGCGCATTTATGCGATCGCCAACCGTGGGCTCGACAACGAGTTCGTGCAGGCGCTGGCGGTCGGCGACGGCAAGGTCGTTTGGTCGACTCCGCTGGGCAAGGTCGGCAATCCCGATCAGCAGCCTCCTTATCCGATGGCGCGTTCGACGCCGACGGTCGAGGGGGCGGTGCTCTATGCGCTGAGCTCCGATGGCGACCTTGCTTGTGTCGAGACAGCCATGGGCAAGGTCATTTGGCGCAAGAGCCTGCGGACGGATTTCGGCGGGGTACCCGGAAATTGGGCTTACGCAGAATCGCCGCTGATCGACGGCGATGTGCTGGTGGTGACGCCGGGGGGCCGCGAGGCGACCATTGTGGCGTTGAACAAGAAGACCGGCGCGCTGATCTGGAAATCGGCCGTCCCGGGCGGCGACGCGGCGGCGTACGCTTCGGCGATTGTCACCACGGCCGCCGGGCGAAAGCAATACGTTCAGTTTTTGGACAAAGGCGTTGTGGGCGTTGACGCGGAGAGCGGCCGGTTCCTGTGGCGCTATGCCAGGACCAGCAACGGCCCGGCCAATATCCCCAGCCCAGTGGCCCACGACGGCTATGTCTATAGCGCCAACGCCCGGCGGTTCGGTGGCGCCCTGGTGCAGTTGCATGCAACCTCCGATGGGGTGGCGGCCGAGGAAGTGTATTTCGAGCGAGCGGTGCCGAACACGCTAGGAGGGCAGATCCTGCTCGACGGTTATCTCTACGGGACCAATGCGGACGGCATGGTGGCTGCGGAGTATCTGACCGGCAAGATCGCCTGGCAGCACGACAACGGCGGGGCCGGGGCGGTGCTGTACGCCGATGGGCGGTTTTACCTCCATTTCGAGAGCGGCGAGATGGCTTTGGTGGACGCGACGCCCGATGGGTATAGCGAGGTGGGGCGGTTTACGCCGCCGCGCCAGCCGGAGCATCCGCGGGGGCCCCGGGAGGCGTCGTGGGCGCACCCGGTGGTGGCCAACGGGCGGCTCTATATCCGGGATTTGGGGACGTTGTGGTGCTATGACGTGAGTGCGAAGGGGCGGTAGCCAGTGGGGCAGACCTCCGGCCTGTCCAAAGGATTGGGATGGGGAAAAGGGCACCTCCAACCACCGCGTCCCGGCCACCCCCGGCAAAACTAAACCGGTCGGCACTCCACAACAAAATAACCCGCGGGTTGGGGGCCGGCGGAAACCACCTCCAACCCGCTCTGGCGCGCCAGCTCGCCGAACTCCGATACCGTGCGGTGCTTGCCGCCGCATAACACCATTTCGATCATCAGGCGTTTGGGCGCGTCGTCGGGGCCTACGCCCTTGAGCACCACCACACGCCCGCCCGGCCGCGCAGCGTCGGCGCAGCGCTTCAAAATCGCCGTTGTCTCGCGATCGGGCCAGTCGTTGATGATTCCCCGCAACAGGTAGAGATCGCAGCCCGCCGGCAGCGGATCGAAAAAACTCTGGCCGGCCGTTGTTACGCGGTCGGCAACACCCGCGGCCCGAAAAATCTCGCCGGATCGCACCACCGTCCGCGGCAGATCGACCAGCGTGCCGTGAACCTGCGGGTGCGCGCGCACGATTTCCGCCAGCATCGCGCCGGTGCCGCCGCCGACGTCGGCCACGCTGTGAATCGCATCCCAGCCGCCGCGGATCGCGAACTCGGGGTTCGGCGTGCCGTGCCCCGCGGGCCCGATCATGGCGTCGAACTGCGCGCTGATGGCGGGGTGCGCCTCCAGATCCTCCCAGAACGGCCGCCCGAAAATCTGCGCGTAGCCGGGCTCGCCGCTGCGGACGTAGCCCAGCATGGTGCTCCAGGCGTGCGCCATACGCCCGCCGAGGCCATCAAGATCGAGCCCCAGGTGCACCCCCGGGTCGAGCAACCCGCGCGCCGCCTCGTTCAACGCAAAGCGGCCGCGTTCGGGCTCCTCAAAAACACCCTTGCTCACCAGATGCCCCAGCAGGGCGTGCAGCACGCCGCGGTCGCAAGACGCCGCCGCGGCAAGATCTTCGATCCGATCGGCGCCGCCGGCGATGTGCTCGGCGATGCGCAAGGTGGCGGCGACATGAATGCACCACGGCGTGCAAAGGTCGCTCAGGGAGAATAGGTCGACGGGTTGTTCTGGCATAGGATTCGAGGTTAGCGGAAATCAAACGGCCTAGCCCGCTCGCAGCACTTCGGCCGGCTCGATGCGCGCCGCCTTGCGCGCCGGAATGTAGCTCGCCGTCATCGCCACCACGATCAACAGCAGCGCCACAGCCCCAAACGTAAACGGATCGGTGGAGCTGACCTGAAACAGCAGGCTTTCCATCAGCCGCGTCAGAGCGAACGCGCCGGCCAGGCCCAGCACGGCGCCGGCCCAGGCGAGCCGCAACCCCTGCCCCAGAATCAGACCGAGGATATCGCCGTTGCGCGCCCCCAGCGCCCGCCGGATGCCGACTTCCTTCGATCGCTGCACCACCGCGTAGGCAATCACGCCGTAGATCCCGATCACGGCGAGCAGCAGACCCGCCGCGGCAAACATGCCCAGCAGCATCAGGATCGAGCGGCGCTGTCCCTCCGACGCATCGACGACGTCCGCCATGGTCTTCACTGCCGTGATGGTCTGATTGGGATCGATCGCCGCAACCTGGCCGCGGATCGCGTTCACGGCGCGGCACAGGCAATCCTGGCTGTGCCCACAAACCTCGCCCACCCGCCGCAGCCTTGCGTCTGGCATGACAGACAGGATTGTCTGTGCCACATGAACCGGGGCGCCTCTGCCACTACAATGGTTCGAGGCATCTTGCCTGGAGGTACATTCGACTTGGACTCGATGATCGACAACGCCAAAGGCGGCTACCGGTTTCTCAAAGGGAGCGGGCCGTTTTCGTGCGGCTGCCGCGCGGCCCACGGTTACGAGATCGTTCACGCCGTGTTCCACGCGCTGCCCCCGCTCCAACGGGGCTTCGACCTGCTCGAGCAGCACCTCGCCGCAGCCGGGCGGCCGATCGAGGCGTTGTGCGGCATGGAGCTGCGCATCCCCGAGCCCCTCTCGATTGACGGCTTCGGCGATTTCAACCAGCCCTACATCGACAAGCTGAAGGGCTGGGGCCTGTTCCTCGGCGATCTCAATCCGGTGGCGCGCACCAACGTCGCGCTCGAGCCCGACCGCGTTCCCGAGCCGGTGGTCCACGGCTTTTCCTACACCGTCCCAGCCGACAGCGAAATTTCGGTGGCGGGCCCCGCCGGCGGATCGACGCTGGTGATCGCCGGCGCCGGCGAGTTGAAATCGGCCGAGCTATCCGAGTCCGAGATCGTTCGCTTCGGAGACACCTCCCGCGAAGGTCTGGCCGAAAAAGCCACCGCCGTGCTCGACATCATGTCGAAGCGCCTGGAGGGACTGCAGTCGGGCTGGCCGCTGGTAACCGCGGTCGACGTCTATTGCGTGCACGACGTCTACGCGATTCTGGCGCCGGTGATCCTGCCCCGCCTGGGGCCGGCCGCGCGAAGCGGAATTCGCTGGTTCCACGCGCGCCCCCCGGTGATCGGAATCGACTTCGAGATGGACGTGCGGGCCGTGGAGCGCGAGTTGGTGCTGGCCTAGCCCGCGCGCAGACGCGGCCGGGCTCAACGTGGCGCGGGCCTCCAGCCGACCGCGTCCGCCTGTGGCGGAAGTTTCCGCCCTGTCACGACCCAACAAGCATCCGCCCACACGACCGCGCTGCCGGGGGGGCACCACCCCACACCGCCTATGCTATTGTGCAAATGAAATGTCCTCCGCCGCTCCGCGCGCCGACGACGAGTTCACGCACATGGACAACGTGCTGCGCGTCGGCGGCCCCGAGGCCGGCTTCGCCTTCCTCGCCGAGCGCGCCCGCGAGGACAAAAACTATCCGCTGCTGTTCGAAATTCGCCTCATGCAACGGCGCCGCGAGCTGGGCCTGCCGCTGATCCTCACCGAGCCGCTGGGCGAGCTTCCCAAAGCCAAACAGAAAGCCTACGAAGAGAGCACCGTCGAAGCCGCGCGCGAAGTCGGCGGTCTGTTTCTCACCGACGGAGCCATCGAGCGCGCCTGGCCTTACTTCCGCGCCATCGGCGAGGTTGGCCCGGTCGCCAAAGCGATTGAGAGCATCCCCAGCGACGAGGCTTCCGACGGCGTGCTGCAGATCGCCTACTACGATCAGGTCGCGCCGCGGAAGGGTTATGAGCTGATCCTCGAAAAGCACGGCATCTGCCGCGCGATCACCTGCTTCGCGCAGTACCCGCAGCCCGAGGGCCGCGAGGAGAGCGCGCAATTGCTGGTGCGGCGGCTGTGCGGCGATCTGGCCGCCAGCCTCAAGCGCGCCATCGAGCAAGTCGAGGGCGCCGCGCCCGACACCGCCGACATCGCCGAGCTGATCGCCGGCCGCGACTGGCTCTTCGACGGCAACTCCTACTACATCGACACCTCGCACGTCGCCTCGGTCGTGCAGTGGAGCCCCAACCTCGAAGACCCCGAGACGCTGCGCCTCATCCTCGGCCTCACCGAATACGGCCGGCGCCTGGCCCCCATGTATCAGTTCCCCGGCCAGCCGCCTTTCGAGCACGTCTACCAGGACTACGCCTGCTACATCAAGACCGTCCTGGGCAGCGAAGTCGAGGAGGGCATCGAGCACTTCCGCCGCAAAGTCGCCAACGCCGGGCCCGACCGTGCCCCCGACGCCGCCATGGCGCTGGTCAACCTGCTCACGCGCCTGGAGCGCTACGACGAAGCCATCGACGTCTCCCAGCAGCACCTCGCCGAGTTCGAGGCCCGCGACCTGGCCTGCCCTCCCATCATGCACCTCTGCCAGATGGCGGGTGACATGGAACGCCTCCGCGAAATCGCCCGCCAGCGCGGCGACCTGCTCAGCTTCGCCGCTGGAGCCCTCCAGGAGTAATCCAGGCCACAGATACGAGCTGCTCTGTAGCTTGCATCACGTAATGCAACCCCTACAACAACGGGCACAACCGACTTGGCGCCGGTAGCCCCCAGTGAATTCGCGACGTGTAACGGTTGGGGCGCTGCGGTGTCCCTACTTCAACGGTGCGGTATTTCGTACGGAGAGGACCACTCCCCCTGAAATTCGCCCGCGGATGCCCCCGAACCAGGGGATGTCTTTCGGTGGGGCAAAAGTCGACAATGGCTGGTGCTGCCCGCGACTTTGGCTCTCAGTTGTTTGCGCTTTCTTTCCTTGCCTTCCGGCCGTTGTCGGACCCTAATGGGAAAACAGGAGGAATATGCGACTCTGGACTCTCACTTCAAAGCCCGCGGTAGCAGTGCTAGCGGCCCTGGCGGTGACGGCGCCGGCGGGAGCGGCTAGCATCTCCATCGTCCTCGACCCAGGATCGCCTACGGGAGCGGGTCCTTACACCTGGACCTACAACGCAACCCTCCCTACGGGCTTTCAGCTTCAACCCGCACCGGCGCCGTGCACCGCTTCCGCCCCAACGGGATCGGTTTGCGACGGTCTGATCACGATTTATGATTTCGCCGGCTACATTCCCGGAACCGAATTCGCGCCGAGTACGGACTGGTCGTTCGTGGGTCAGTTCACGGGCCCCACTCCGGTTGGCGTCATCCCGGGTAGCAACGTGTCGGGCGTCGACAACCCGGGCGTCTTCAACCTGGCGTGGCTCTACACGGGCGGCGGAGTCATCAACGCCACCTCCGCGGATGTTCTGTTAGGTGGATTCGGGGCGGACTCGACCTATCTAACGGCGTACCCTTCCGAATACGCTACCCGCTCCAACACACTCTCAATTCCGAATGGACGGGCGTTCAGCTCGGACACCACGCTGGTGCCAGGAGTGCCCGAGCCGTCAACGATCCTGCTATTCGGAACCGGGCTGCTAGGGTTGGCGTTCGCGGCAAGGCGCCGTCGGGGCGTCGATCCCGGGCTTCGGAAATAGCTGCCGGAGCTTTGGAAGATGCGAAAGCGCCGGGGACCGCGGCAAGCCGCCATCCCCGGCATCGTGTTCGCAGCCCCAACGGGGCGCAACCAACAATAGCCCATGGCTTCAGCCGTGGGTACGGTGCTCCACAAACTCCGCTCTGGAAGGGGCGGATCCCACGGACAACCAAGCACACCCGTGGCGCGGGCCTCCGGCAGGCCGCGTCGACCTGAAGGTCGACGTTGTCTGGAGTTAAATCCCCCTGCCACGGGCGCCGCTTCCGGCTGCGATTGCCGTTTGCGGTGGTGATCCTGGCCCACGTCGAACGGCCAAAATCCAGAGGACAGACAGGGTTATCTGTCCCACGCCCCCCTCGGCAATCTACCCTATAGATCCTGCTCGCCGGATCTGTCGCAATGGGAACGATGTTCCTCAGCGTCCTGTTGCCCGCCTACAACGCCGAGAAACACCTCGCCGAAGCGGTCTCGAGTGTGCTGGCGCAGACGCATACCGATTTTGAGCTGCTGATCCTCAACGACGGCTCCACCGACCGCACCCTCGCAATCGCCGAACACTCGCGTGCCCGCGACGCGCGCATCCAGGTCGTCACCCACGGCAACATGGGCATGGGCGCAGCGCTCAACCAGGCCCTGGAATTCGCCGCTGCCGACTGGATCGTGCGCCTCGACGCCGACGACCTGATGCTGCCGCGGCGGCTCGAACGCCAGATCGCTTTCGTCGAAGGCCACCCCCGTCTGGCCGTTGCCGGCTCGCTGGTCCACTACATCGGCGACGACGGCCGCGTGATTGGTTCCGCCAGCAGCCCGCTGGCCGCCCCCGCCGATTTCGAGCGCCTGCAGCGCCAGGGCAAGCCCGTTTCGCTGCACCACCCGTCGGTCATTCTGCGCAAAGACGTCGTGCAAGCCGTCGGAGGCTACCGCCCCCAGTTCTGGCCCGCCGACGATTTCGACCTCTGGGCCCGCATCGCCGAGCAGGACCACCTGATTCTGGTGCAGCAGGAATACCTGACGCACTACCGCATCCACGGAGCCTCGGTCTCGATCACCGCCGCCGCCCAAGCCGGACGGCAGCTCCGCTGGGCGAAGGAATGCGCCAACCATCGCCGCCGCGGAGTCGCCGAGCCCGACTACGAACAGTTCCAAAAGATCGAGCAGAGCCGCCCGCGAGCGGCCCGGGCCAACCACCACCGCAAGGACCTCGCCAAGGTCCTATTCAAGCAAGCCCTCCACAGCTACAGCATCCGGAGCTACCTGAAAGCAGCAGCCACAATGGCCGCCGCCGCGCTGCTTCGCCCCACATTCACCCTACCCCGCCTCTGGACCCGCTTCCTGGCCGTGCCCAAGCCACTACCCCAAACGCGCCCCACCCATGGCGCAGGCCTCCGGCCCGCCCAAAACACTTCGCCATCGCAGTAAACCGCCGCCAGTGCCCCCACGAACAGCGGGCCCCGGTGTTGTGCTGCAGGCCTCCGGGACGCACGATCCTCAGCCTCTTCGTGGCTCTGGAACTGGAGACGCCCCGGCGGTTTGTTGCTTCTCCCGGAGCGGCCGCTGGTCACAGTCTTGGCGCGGCCGCGTTCCCAGTCCTGACGGTGTTTGATTAGCCCCAGCGCGGCTGCTCGTCCAGGTCGATCCCCAGGGTCATCTTCGCGATCAGCTCGTGCGTCAGAGCCGCGTTAGCCGGGTGAAAGCGGCCGGCGCGGCAGTCGCGGAAAAGACGCTCCATTTCGCTCTTCTTGAACATGCCGAAGCCTCCCGACAGGTCCATGGCGAGGTCCGCTACTTTCCAGGCGGTCTCGACAGCGTTGTATTTCGCCGAGACGATCATGGGCGCCATCTCGGGCCCGTGATGATCGACCGAGGACCAGGCCTTGGTGGCCGCGTCGAGCTGCGGCTCGACCGCCGACAGGGCCAGTTGCATCTCGGCGACCTTGTATTGCGTGGTCGGGTGATAGGCCATGGTGCGCGTGATGCCGAGCGAGGTCTTGGTCTTGAGCGACTCGACGGCCAGGTCGCGGATGCGCTGCGCCAACCCGTAGTAGACGTTGCCGAAGTTCAGCAGCGCCCAGGCGAAAATGCCCAGCACGAAGTGGTCCATGCCGGCCGCGCCCGCCGGCAGCACGCGCGCGATGTATTGGTCGGGAACGAACGCCTTGTCGAGCACGGTGTCCTGACTGCAGGTGGCGCGCATGCCCATCACGTCCCAGGTCTGCTTGACCGTGAACCCAGGGGCGTTGCGGGGCAAAAAGGCGTGGACGATTTTGGGCGCCTGCGGATCGCTGGTGTCCATGCCGTGAATACCCAGCCAGGTCCAGACCGGGGACAAGCTTCCGAATGATTTGCGGCCGCTGAAGCTGTAGCCGCCAGGGACGCGCTCGGCCTTGGTGGTCGAGAGCAGGAGCGGCAGATCGTTGCCCGACTCGGAGTGGCCGGCGGCGAAGATTTCGCCCGCGGCGGCCTCGCGCAGCATCCATTCGCAGCTGCGGTCACCGGCGCGCCACAGGTCGGCCGCCAGCCCGATCCAGTAGTGGTGCATGTTGCAGGCCAGCGCCGTGGGGGCGGCGTAGTTGGCGAGGCGCCGAGTCTGCCGCGCCAGCTCGTGCAGCCGCATGCCATAGCCGCCGAATTCGCGGGGGACGGTCATCAGGAAATAGCCGGCCTGCCTGAGCTCGTCGAAGTCTTCCTGGAAAAAGTGATTCTCGCGGTCGTACCCCGCGGCGCGGTCGCGGCAGCGGTCGAGCAGCTCCTGCGACAGGGGAAGGCTCGCCAGGTTCACCAAGCTGGGGTTTGCCGGGCGCGTTTCCGTAGCGGTTCCAATCGTCATCGGGGACTCCTTGTGTCTGGCGTGGTTTTGCTGAGGGTTCCCGTGGGCTTACAGCCCATGGCCTCACTCAGGTATTGCGAGTTCCGTTCCCCGAATACGACAGAGGTGCCGAAAATAAAAGCGGCCGGGTTGAATCGCACGGCCGTTGGGGCGGCCGGCGCCGCTACCCCTTGAGCGGACGTGTGGCAAACTGTACCCGTGAGCGGATCGAATCACTGGTGGATCGTTGCGGCCGCGATCGAATCGCTGGCGCTGCTGGCTTGGCTGCTGACGCTGCGGACGAGGCAGGTTCGAGTGACTTTTGTTGTGGGGTTCAACGCGATCCTGCCGGTAACCTTGCTGCACCTGCTACTGGGCGTGCGGTTTTCCTGGCGCGGCGGGGTGGCGCTGGCGATGGTGGCGCTCTATCTGATTCGCATGAACTGGGTGATTCTTGGCTGGACGCGGCACACGGCGATCCAGAAACTGGACCGCCATCTCACGGCGGCCGAAAAGCATGCGCTGCCGTTCTTGATGACCAACGCCGCCGGCTGGCTCTATTGCCTGCCGTTCTACTTCGTGGCGCGCCGCATGGGCCCGCCCGACGGCTTCGATCTCGCCGCGGTGGGCGTATACGTAGTGGGCTCGGTGGTACACGGCATGGCTGATTTCCAGAAGAAGCGCTTCAAGGAGCGGACCGGCCGCTCGGGAGGCGTTCTCGACCGGGGGCTGTGGGCCTGGAGCCGCCATCCGAACTATTTTGGGGATTTTCTTGTATACGTATCGTGGGCGCTGTTGGCGGCGAATCCTTGGGCGTGGGTTTCGCCGGCGATGAATTTGCTGCAGTATGCGTTCGATGCGATTCCAAAGAGCGAATCGTGGTCGGCGGAACGGTACGGGGCTGCCTGGAGCGCATACGCGCGGCGCACGAGCCGTTTTGTCTTGTGGCCGCCGCGCTGAAGGCGGCGTCGTGTGTGTGGGGGCGGATGGGTGCCGAATCGAGTGCGGCGCCACGCCGTTGGCAATGGTTACGTCCGGCGGCCGGTCAAAACGCCGCTTACTCGTTCTTCTTGAAGTCGAACAGCACCGCCCGGCTGTCGGGGGCGTCGAAGCGGAACGGGCCGGTGGCTTTTTCGCTGAGCTTGGTGGCCTGGTGCGAGAAGATTTCGTAGCGGGTCACAGTCCACTCGCCTTCGGGCAGTTTGGCGACCATGTCGCGACGGGCTTTGTCGGTGCCCAATACATACTCGTGATCGGGCCAGCTCATCGCGCGGAAGTCGGGGTCCAGGTTGGAGAAGATGACAGCGTCGGGCGACATGTTCCAAAACGCGATGTGGGCGTCGATCTGCTCGCGCAGCCACTTCAGGTGCGGCGCGGCGGAGTGCTCTTTGGCGTCGAAGTTGCCCCAGAAGTATTGGCCTTCCTTGCTGGCGGGCTTGAAGCCGGTGGTGCCGTATCCGCCGCCGAGAAAGGCGCCCAACATGGCCTCGACCGTGTCGGCTTCGGAATGCTTGTCGCCCTCGCCCTGGTAGCTCAACTCGTCGTTGACGGTCGGCTTTTCGCGTGGGCCCGGGCCGTCGTGGTTCTCCCAAACCAGGTTGATGGTGTCGGCCGATTCGGCGAGCGAGCGCAGTTTGTGCTGCAAGGTCTGGTGGTCGAACCAGGGAGGCAGATTGTCGAGCTCGCGCGGCCACAACGCCTCCGGCGAGGCGTGCACGCTGAGCGGCGTGGGGTAGGGAAGCATCACCCGCAACGCCGCGCCGACTTGCGAGATCTGCTCGGCCGTGTAGCTCGGCTCCTTGATGTCGTACTCGTTGGCGAGGCACATCCAGACATTCGGGTAACTGCCAAAGCGGCCCGCCACGTAGCGCAGAAAGGGGCGCGGATCGCCGCTGTTGTTGGCCGGCCCGATGGTGGCGCGCGATTCCGCAGTGTCGGGCCCGCTCAGGATCAGGTCCGCGATCAGATCGGCTTCGTAGGCCGTCTGCACCGCAATATCGGCTCGCTGAAACCAGGCCGGGTTGGGGCGGTAGGAGTAGTTGCCGTCGTCGGTCGGGTTGCCTTCATCGTCGAAGAACGGCTTCACGTCGGGGTTGGGATAGAGGTCGCCCAGCAGCGAAAAACGCAGCTTGCGAAAGTACTCGGCGTTGGCGCGCACGTCGGCCGCGATATCGTTGCCGCTGGGTTGGCCGCCCTTCTTGTATCCGGAAAGAAAGCTGTAGTGGGTGTTGCCGACGATATAGGAATGCGCGCCGTTGGAGCGGCGATACCAGCGGCCGTCGCTATCGTTATCGAGCTCCCAGAAGCCGGGCCGATCCGAAGCGACGGCGGTGATGTAGTCGCCGCGATGCTGCCCCGACAGCGCGCCGCTGACGGAGTGCGCCTCGGACACGATCCAGCGGCCGGTCTCGGTGGGGCAAAAACGAACCTTGAATACGTTGCCCTTTGTGCCGCCCTTTCCATCGCCGTCCCAAAAGCCGCGAATCTTGTATTGGGGCGAGCCGGTTTCGTGCCGGATGCGCACCCAGAAATCCAACTCGCGCGCCGGCGCGTCGGTGGGGCCTTGCGTAGGCCCTTCGAAGGGAATTTCGACGACCGAGTAGACGCTGGTCGAAGCGAGTTCCTGTGGTTCGCCGGGGCCGCAGCCACAGAGCAAAACAAGCAACGACGTCAACAACCAACCAAATCGCATAGGATTCCAACCTTCGTCCCTGTTTCGACTTCTTGATTTCGCGCTGCGCACCGCCGGACGGCACAGCGGCGAGCCGGCTAAACACTGGGCTGCGGCGGCGACTCGGCCCGCGCCCTTACGGGTGCTGCTTTGTTTTCGCGGTCCGCGGCTTGGGCACCCTTGGACGGGCTGCTTGTCGCTGCGCTCGCTTTCGGCTTGGATCCCTCGCCCGGCGTCCCCCCAAAGCGTAGCGCAATCCTACAATTGTTTTCGCTGGCGCAGTTTGCGGACGACTTCGGCCACCGGCTGCTGCTCGGCGTCGACGGCGTGGTTGAGTTGGCGCATTTCCTGCTCGCTGAGCACGCCACCGAGCGGCGCCAGCGCCTGGCGCACCTCCGGATGCCGCTCGAGCATCGCCGTGCGTGCCACCGCGGCGGCGTCGTAGGGCGGGAAGTAGTGCTTGTCGTCCTCGAGCATGCGCATGTTCAGCGCCGCGATCAGCCCGTCGGTGGCGCTGCCGACGCCGACGTCGATCTGGCCGTCACGTAGCGCGCGGTAGATCAGGCCGAGGTCCATGGTACGCGGTTCGCCGCGAAACGTAAAACCGTACGTGTCGACGAGGCCGCGATAGCCGTCCTGACGCTCGGAAAACTCGAACATGAACCCGATGCGGAAGTTTTGCGAGACGCGCGCCAGATCGGACAGCGTCACCAGGTGCTGTTTCTCGGCGTCCTCCTCGCGCACCACGATGGCATAGGTATTGTTGAAGCCGAACGGCGGCAGCCACTCGGCCGCGAATTGCTTGCGGTACGCCTCCGAGACGATGCGCAGGACTTCTTTGGGGTCGCGGCTGACGGGCCGCTCGAGAATTGCTGTCAGCGCTGTGCCGCTGTACTCGGGGTAGATGTCGAGTTGTCCGGCGACGAGCGCCTTATGGCACAGAAAGGTGCCCCCGAGATTCAGTTTGCGCTCGACGTGCAGGCTGGTGTGGGCCTCGATTTGCTGCGCGATCAGCTCGGCCAGCAGCACGCTTTCGGTGAAGTTTTTCGAGCCGACCACGATGCTCGAGCCGTCGCGCCCGCAGGCGGCCAGCAACAGCAGCAGTAGCAGCAGAGAAAGAGTGAGGAATCGCGACAGAATGCACCGCCTTGCCGTGGAGGAACCTTCACGGTAGCAGGAGCGGGGCGGTTCGCGGGTGGTGTCGGATGCGGGGGGCGCAAGGGGGCGGCGCGGGGAGAAGGGGACAGGCGGTAGCGCCTGTCTCTACAGCTCGGCGCTGCAGGCGTAGCTCCCGGGAGCCCAATACAGACAACGTTGCCTGTGCCACGCGCGCCGCGATGTTTTAGCATCGCGGCGTCGCGCGCGGATCACCCGATCAACCGTCAACCGATCAACGGCTACGGCCCTACCGGGATCTTGATGATCTTCTTCTGAATGGCGTACTGCACCAGTTGCGCCTTGTTGTGGATGTCGAGCTTGCGCATCAGGTTGAATTTGTGCGCTTCGACCGTCTTGACGCTCAGGTTCAGGTGGGTTGCGATTTCTTTCACCGATTGACCCTCGGCGAGGAACTTGAGAATCTCTTTCTCGCGTGGGGTCAGCGTGGCGAAACGCGGCTGGCGATGCGTCGACTTGATCCGCGAACGGAAGTCGTCGACGAGTTGCGACAGCATTTTGGGACTCAAGTAGCTGCCGCCGCGAAACACGTCGCGGATGGCAGCCAGCAACTGCGGCGCCGGGCTGTCTTTCAGCACGTAACCGCTGCCGCCGACCTCCATGCACTCGACCAGGTAATCCTCGTCGTCGTACATGGTGAGGAACAGGATCTTGGTTTCAGGCCGGATTTTTTTGATCTGCCGGGTCGCTTCGAAGCTCGAAAGTCCCGGCATCCCGATATCCATCAGCACTACGTCGGGCCGTAGGGGGGCAACCTTCTCCACGGATTCGCTGCCGTTGGCGGCTTCTCCGACCACATCGATATCGGTTTCGGCGGACAACAAGGTGCGGATGCCCTGTCGAAACAACGTGTGGTCGTCCGTGAGAAGGATACGGATCTTCGACATATTCACCTCAGCTCTTCTTCTGTTTCAATCTTCACTGCCAATTGCTCTCTGTACTCTGCCGCCCAGCGGTTAGGGACAGTCAGCATGCTTCTCGTCCGAACGCTTCGTGTTTCAGGAGCACAGACAGGATTGTCCGTGCCACTTGTTTTTGCATGAAAAGCATCGTGACTGTCCCCAACGCTAAACGGGGATCTCGATTTGAACCTTCGTGCCCTTTCCCAGGGACGATTGAATATCGATCTGGCCGCCGAGCAGCGTGACGCGTTCGCGCATGCCCGACAATCCAAACGACTCGCGTTTGCGGCCGGCTTCCTTGATGTCGAAGCCCTGGCCGTCGTCCTGCATGCGCAGGCTCACGCGGCCGTTGCGGCGAGCCAGTTGCAGGTTGACGTTCTGCGCGTTGGAGTGCTTCACGGCATTGCTGATACATTCCTGCACCAGGCGGTACATCATGATCTCGGTACCTTTGGGAAGCGACTCGACGTTGGACATGCGCACGCGCACGCGGCCCGGAAATGTGCGGCCGAAATTCTTGATGGTCTGGCGGATGCTGGCCGCCAGACCGAGCTCTTCGAGTACGTTGGGGCTGAGAGCCGAAATCAGGCGGCGCATCTCGCCGATGGTGCCTTCGGCCACGCGGCGCGCCTCGTCGAGCTTGTCGATGAGGGCCTTTTGCTCGGGCGGCAGGCTATTCTGCACCATTTCGAGGTAGAGCCGGACCACCAGCAGCGACTGGCCCACTTCGTCGTGCAACTCGCGGCTGATGCGGCGGCGCTCTTCCTCTTCGACCCGCATCATGTGCTCGCCCAGGGCGCGGATCTGCTCTTCGCGGTCGTGCAGTTCTTCGGTGAGCTGGGCCTTGTCGATGGCCAGCGCGCAGCGCTCGGTGATCGCCTCGAACAGCTTCATCTCGCGCGGCAGACAGTGATACTCCTGCGAAAAGGCCAGCTCGAGCACGCCGGTGACCTTGCCGCGCACCATCAGCGGCACGCCCCACAGGCTCTTGAAGGCCTTGCGGATCTGCGGATCCTTGGTGAGCGGCTCGTTTTCGACGTCAACAACCACGATCGGGGTGCCGCGGCGGGCGATGCGCCCGGCCAGGCCCTTGCCGATGGAGGTTTCGAAACATTTCGCCAGCGGCTCGTCGAACCCTTTCCAGGCCTTCACCGCCAGATGGTTCGAATCGGATTCCTTGAGCAGGATCAGCCCACCCTGCGCCCGGAAGGTGCGCATCAGGGTTTCCAGCACGCGATGGAGCAGGTCCTGCACGCTCAGCGACTCGAGTTGATCCTGGAGGACCTCATAGAACGCCTTGGCCTCGAGGTCCCTGACCTGGTAGTAAGCATCGTTGAGCTTGAGTTTGAGCAGGAAGTACAGATGGTCCAGGGCGGAATAGTACTCGGGGTCGTCGGTGGGAACCAGGCTTTTGAGCTCCGGCAGCAGCGCCTGCTCGGATTCCCGGACCGAGTCCAGTACCTTATTGGGCGCCACGTCGAGTTTGGCCAAACGCCGGCCGTGGTACTCCACCTGCTCGAGAAAGTCGTTGATACGGCCCTCAGCGAGCAGCCCCCACCAGCTTCCGGGATTGATCGCGGCCAGGGCGCGCAAGCGGGGCGAGTCGAGTTCCTTGCCAAAGATCGCCTGAGCTTTGCGCCGCCAGCGTTTGTCGATCGTGGTCCCTCTCGCCTTAAGCTTGGCGGCCAGACGCCGGATATCACGCTGGACCTTCTTGCTTAAGACTACGCCGTCTTGAGAGATCACTGGAGTGCGTTCCAGATCACGCAACATCACAAAGCGAGTATACATGTCTGAGGTAAAAAGGCCAAGGGTTTCCCTTAATTTTCAGGCATTTACCTTAGAACTGCCTCCCATGTAGATAGTATCGGCGCTGGGGCCATGGACCTTAGTTCCGCCTCGGCGGGGGTGGTCGTAAGGGTGTGGCCGGCGTTGTAAGCCCCCCTGGATAAGACGCTGAGGGAAATTACGCGGCCCAGGGGCGGGGAGGCCCACCAAAGGCCCGGTTTGACAGGCTTTTCGCCGCGCTGCTAGCATACCGAATAGCTTCCTGCCCGCATTGGTTCCCCTTGGTGCGCTAACCAACGTTGAGGACCGGCAACCAGCCGGGAAAGCAGGTCGGCCGCGGTGCTGTGCTTTGTTGAGACGCCGGGCCGGGAAAGAAAGCGTGTGCTGTGGCGAAAATCTCTCGTAAGTCACTGAAAAGAGATGAGATCCGCGAAGAGCTGGAGGTCTCGGTTAACTACGTTGTGGAGCACCGCAAGGCGGTCGCCATCACGGCCGTGCTGGCCCTGCTGATCGGCTCGGCTCTGGCGTTCTACCTAGGGCACCGGCGGACGCAGACGACCGCGGCGCGCAAAGCCCTACAGGCCGCGATCGAGCAATTCCACGGCCGCGTCGACACCGAACCGCACATGGGCATCGTCACCTTCACGACCTCGATCGAGCGGCGGGAGCGGGTCACCGAAGCCTTCCAGGGGGTGGAAAAGGAGTTTCCGGGTACCCCCGAAGCCGACGCTTCGAAGTACTATCTGGGGCTGCTCGACCTGGAGCAGGAGAAGTACCAGGATGCCCAGCCGAAGTTGGAGGCCGCGATCCAGAGCTCGAACAAGGAGTTCGCGGCGCTGGCGCGGCTGGCGCTGGCGGAATGCTACCAGGGGCTGGGCAAGGACGCCGAGGCCAAGCAGCAGTATCAGTACCTGGTCGCCCACCCCACGACGATGGTTCCCAAGGGCCGCGCCCAACTGGCGCTGGCGCGTTACCTGTCGACGCGCGAGCCCGAGGAAGCCAAGCAGATCCTCAACGAGCTGATCCGCCAGCCGGGCGTGTTGGGCGGAGCGGCCTCGGCGGCGCTGCGGGAGATGTCGGGGGCCTAGGGCGGCTTAGGAACGCCGGCGTTTGCGCCGACACCTGGGCGTGGCCTTCTAGGAAGGCCGACGATTGCGTGTGGCGCTCCGTGAAGGTAGCGACATCCATGATAGGAATATGTCAAGGGAAAACGGAGATTTCCCTGGACGCCGGAACAGGGTTCTGCTGGGGCGCCGAAAGCGATATCGTCGGTGCCACGGTTTGCCAGCGAGCGGTTCGCAAACGGGTCCACGCGTCAGCGGGACCAGACATCCATGTGCGGGAACAGCTCGACGCCGTCCTCGAAGATTGAGTGAGAGCAAAGCGGCCGGCCTCGAAACAGGCACAGGGGCAAAACGGGAGTCGGAACTCCCGGTTGCAGTCGCTACCCGGCGAGGACCGGCCGCTCGTTCGCTGGCAAAACGTTGCTGTGTTTTCCCAACCAGTCGGCTGGGGTTGTTTTCCCGCCGGAGCCGCCCGTCGCGGCGTCTTGCTTTGCAGAACGGCCCGCAGCTGTCCAGGGCGCGCCGTGTTGTGGCGCGGCGCAGCGTACCCTGGACAGCGAGGACCGTTCTGCTACGCCGGGCGCGACGACGGGCGGCTCGGCGAGGAAAACAACCTTTCCCGCTGGTGAGCTCAGAGCGGCTTACGCCGCCTGGCCGCTGGGCGCCGGCTCGCTCAGTGGGCCGCGGCTGTGAAACGGCTGCCGCGACTTGTCCACCGCCAGCAGATACGCCACCAACTTGCGCGCCACCACCAGCGTCGCCCGGTTGCGATGCCCGCGCTCGAGTTCGCGCTGGTACACCGCCGCCAGTGGCTCGTTCCAGCGCGGCGCCAGCTTGGCCGCTTCGATCAGTACCGTCTGCAGATGCGCGTTGCGCTGTTTGGAAAGCGGGGTGCGTTGCTGGCGTTCGCCGGAAGATCGCAGCGCCGACGTCAATCCGCAATAGCTCACCGCATGCGCAATCGAGGCGAAGCGTTCGGGCTCGCCCACCTCCAGCGCCCACGTCAGTGCCGTCACTTCGCCCACCGCCGGGATGCTCCGCAGCAGCCGCACCCGTTCGGCCAACAGCGCATCGTGGCGCAGTCGCGCCAGCAGTTGCCGCTGCGTCCCTTCGAACAGCTGCAGCGCACCCCGGCTCAACCGCAGCAGATCCTTCACCGACGGCGGCACTTCCTCCAGAGTCTCGAGCAACTCGCTGAAATATTTGCGGCCATACAGCCGCCGTTTGTTGTAGCTCGCGCCTACTTCCATCAGCAAGCCGGCGATCTTGTTCTTCTGCCGCACCGCCTGCCGCACCACCAGATTGCGGTAGCGCAATAGCCGCCGCAACTCGCGGATCTCGGCCGGCGCCACATAGCACGCCGGCAGCAGATCGCAGCGCAGCAGGTCGGCAATTTTGCGCGCATCCAGCCGGTCGGTCTTCTTTTTGCAGGCGGCGATCGCCTGCATCATCGCCGGATGGCCCATCTGTAGTTGGCTGGCGTAGGGCTGCAGCGTATCGTAGATCCAGCCGCTGAACAGCGTCGCCTCCAGCGCCGCTTGCCACGGCTCGCCGCGCTGCTCGGCCCACTGCCGCAACACTTCCCGCGTCGCCGGCAGCTTGCCTTCCTCGACGATCTGGCCGTCGCCGCGTTTGACGCAGTAGCTGATGCTTTTCTTGTGGACGTCGAATCCGATATAGTGATTGACGCTCATTGGGTTCTCCTGTTTGTGGTTTCTGAGCCGGTTCGTCTAAACCGGTCTCGGCATTGTAGCCCTCAGGAGAACCCTTTCTCATCTCCACCCCTATACATTCAAACAGGCGCTCCTCCCGCCTGTCGGCCGCAGCGAAGCGGAGGCCCCTCCTGGTCCTCCACACAGGCTCAGGGCCGCCTAACGGCGGCGACAGGCGAGAGCGCCTGTTTCTGCACCGGAAACTCCCGCTGGGCCCCGTAGCGCAGGGCTGGCGCCTTTCCAGACCTGCGGCTTTTTCCCCCGCCCTTCGCGCCTTCCCGCAAAGTTCAACCCGGCCGAAAGGCCCGCAGGTCTCTTCGAGCCGTGCGCTACGTGGCTGGCCGCTAGCGGGCGGCCGGTTGTTTTCGCGATCGTTGTGGAGGACACTGTTGCGATGCGAGTGCGTGCAATGGTTTCCGTTACCCTCCTCTTGGCGGGCCTTGCCTGCGTTGCTTCGGCGCAGACAAACCCCCGGGCGCGCGGGTTGGGCGTGCCGTTCGATGGCAACCCGGGACAGTGGAATGCGATCACCGACGTCGCGGGCGTCGAGGTTGGGCAGACGACCCTGATCGAAGGCGACAGCGTGCGTACCGGCGTCACCGCCGTGCTGCCACGGGGCAAGCAGAGCAACGACTCGGTGTTCGCGGGGTGGTTTTCGCAGAACGGTGATGGGGAGATGACCGGCACGACCTGGATCGAGGAGTCCGGGTTCCTCGACGGGCCGGTGATGATTACCAATACACACAGCGTCGGCGTGGTGCGCGACGCCGTCATCGCCTGGCAGTTGAAGACCGGGCTCAAACCCAAGACCAACACCTACGGCGACAGCTTCTTTTCGTTGCCGGTGGTGGCGGAAACCTTCGACGGGCGGCTGAACGACGTCAATGGATTTCACGTCAAGCCGGAGCACGCGATCGAGGCGATCGAGAGCGCGCAAACCGGGCCGGTCGCGGAGGGCAACCACGGCGGCGGCACCGGGATGCGGTGTTTTGGATTCAAGGGCGGCACGGGTACTTCATCGCGGGTGCTCGACGCGCAGTACGGCGGGTATACCGTCGGCGTGCTGGTGCAGTGCAATTGCGGCGGCCGGCGGCAACTGCTGGTGGCGGGCGTGCCGGTGGGGCGCGAGATCCCGGAAACCGGCGATCGCGCCGGCGTCGAGGCCCCTCCGGAACGGGAAGTGGGCTCGATCATCATCGTGATTGCCACCGACGCGCCGCTGCTGCCGCATCAACTCAAGCGGCTGGCGCGGCGCGGCAACGATGGGGCTGGCGCGCAACGGGGCGACTTCGGGCAATAGTTCCGGCGATATTTTCATCGCGTTTTCAACGGCGAACCCCGATGCGGCGCGCGTTTCCGGCATTGCCGAATTGAAAATGCTGCCCAATAATTCGATGGACAGCCTGTTTTCGGCCACCGTCGAAGCCACTGAGGAAGCCATTATCAACGCCATGGTTGGGGCCGAGACCATGACGGGGGCCAATCACCAGACGGTGGTGGCGCTGCCGCATGACGGGCTGCGGCAGGCACTGAAGAAATACAACCGGCTGCAGGAGTAGTCGAGCCGCTTGCGCTTTTCGTCCTCGCGATGCTGGCCCACCGGCGGGGCGAAAATGCTGTTACACCCGCTGCGACTGCTCCCTTCCCATAGTCCCATAGTGGCCTTTCCATAGTGGTTGAGCGGCTGAAGCGCCGGGTGAAACGGTGGGCTTCGCCCCCTGCTTCCCCGGGGGCTCGGCCCGCACCCTTACGGGGGCGGCTCCGATTTCGCGGTTCGATGATGGTTGGGGTTTGGTTGGTTGCGTGAGGCTAGCGGCGAGTGTCGGGGCCGCAATAGCCCGGGATGGGTTGCTTTGGGTTTCGTTCGAGACAGGGTTTCGTTCGAGACAGGGGAAAGAGAGCGGGGAAAGGCGGAGAGGTTATGGCCCAGGTTAAAATTTACGGCTTGCGGGAGCAGCTTGATCCGAGGATCCCGGCCGTGTCGGAGGTGCTCCACTCCTGCGTTGTCGATGCACTGCAGTATCCGTCGGACAAGCGGGCGCATCGTTTCTTTCCGCTCGACGCCGCGGAGTTTTTCTATCCGGCCGGGCGAAGCAGCCAATACACGATCATCGAGATCAGCATGTTCGAGGGCCGCAGCGTGGAGGCGAAAAAGAAACTGATCCGGTTGATCTTCGAACGGTTTCGGGACAAGCTCGACATCGCTCCGCAAGACGTAGAGATCACGATCGTCGAGACCCCAAGACACAATTGGGGTTTCCGCGGCCTGCCCGGAGATGAACACGATTTGAACTACCAGGTCGAGGTTTAAGCATCTCCGGGCGGCCTTTTCATGCCGTTTTCGCCCACCGGGCGGCGGGGCCGGAGTTAAACGATGTTAAACTGTTAACCAATCAGAGAGGTTTCGTTTCGTTCGCAGCGATCCCCGAGGGCCGAGGTATTGGGTTGAGACTTTTGCGACGTAGCGCCTTCGCCATGATTTCGCGGCTGGCGGCCGGATTGGTTGCCGTGGCCGCGGTCCCCGCCGCTTTCGCCGCGGGCCCCACGCTCGACCAACAGTTCGCGCAAACGGTTCAGCCCTTCGTCACTCAATATTGCATCGCTTGCCATAGCGGCAAGACTCCGGCGGCGCAGTTCGATCTCAAGGCCTACACGAGCGTCGAGACGGTGGCGCAGGACTTTCCGCATTGGGCGCGTGTGCTCGACAAGCTCTCGGCGCAGCAGATGCCGCCCAAGATGATGCCGCAGCCGCCCGAGGCCAGCCGGCAGCAGGTGATCGACTGGATTCGAGCGATGCGCGCGGCCGAGGCGGAACGCAACGCCGGCGACCCCGGCGTGGTGCTGACGCGGCGGCTGAGCAACGCCGAGTACAACTACACGATCCGCGACCTGACGGGCGTCGACATGCAGCCGACGCGGGAGTTTCCGGTCGATCCGGCGAATCCGGCGGGCTTCGACAATTCCGGCGAATCGCTGGCGACCTCGCCCGCGCTGCTGAAGAAATATCTGCAGGCGGCGCGCGACGTGGCCGACCACATGGTGCTCAAGCTCGACGGCTTCGACTTCGCGACGCACCCGATGCTGGTGGAAACCGACCGCGACCGCTACGCGATCCAGCGGATTGTCGATTTCTACAAACGCCAGCCCACCGACTACGCGGACTATTTCGAGGCGGCGTGGCGCTACAAGTATCGCCGCGCGCTGGGCAAGCCGCGGGCGACCTTGGCCTCCACGGCGGCCGACGCCAAGGTGAGCGCCAAGTATCTGGCGCTGGTCTGGCCGCTGCTCGAGGAAAAGCCCAAGGCGGCCCAACAGGAAGTCGGGCCGATCGCCCGGCTGCAGTCGATGTGGCGGGCGCTGCCGCCGCCGCAGGGAACGGCCAACACAAAAGAGCCCCAGGCAAAAGACCCGGCGCAACTCCGCGAGCTGTGCGTTTCGATGCGCGATTTCGTGGTGCGCATCCGCACGCACACGGCAATGCAGTTCGCGGCGCCGGTGGTGGCGGGGCTGAGCCCCTGGTCGCAGCCGCTGATCAACTGGAAGCTGCGCGAGTTCGCCTCGCACCGCAGGAATTTCGACCCCAACACGCTGCGCATGGCGAGCGATCCGCCGATTGTTCTGCCGAAGATTCCCGATTACCCCGATCTGGGCGAGGAAGCGGCGCCGCGCGCGGCCGCGCTGGCGTTGACGGCGCGGGCCGGCGATCAGGACCTGATTGTTCCCGACGGCGAACGCGAGCGCTACGAGGAATCGTTCGCGCGCTTCAGCTCGGTGTTTCCCGATGCGTTTTACATTAGCGAGCGCGGGCGGTTTTATCCCGACGATTCCGAAGACAAGGGACGCCTGCTCAGCGCCGGCTTCCACAACGTGATGGGGTATTTCCGCGACGACACGCCGTTGATGGAGCTGATCCTCGACGACGAGGGCAACCGCGAGCTGAACCGGCTTTGGGACGAGTTCGATTTCATTGCCGACTACACCAAGCGCACCTGGGTGCAGTATTTCTTCAACCAGAGCGGCGAGGTGGAGGGCAACGGCCGCGAGTCGGGCAGCGAGCGGCCTTCCGACAAGGCGGTGAGCGCCACGGCGGTGATTTTTGGATTGCGCGACGCCTACCTGGCGAAAGCCAAGGAAGACCCCACGAACGACCCGGTGGCGGCGGAGGCGATTCGCGATCACTTCCAGCGCGTGAACGACACGATCCGGTCGGTGGAGCGGATGCGCGCCGAAGCCGAGCCGAGCCAACTCGACGCCCTGCTGAAGTTCGCCGAGCGCGCCTACCGCCGGCCGCTGACGAAGGCCGAGCGCGACGACATTCTGGGGTATTACCACACGCTGCGCGACAAGAACGAACTGACGCACGAAGAGGCGATCCGCAATTCGATCGTCGGCATTCTGATGTCGCCCGACTTTTCGTTCCGCCTGGATCTGGTGGACGAGCCGGCGCTGCGCAGCTCGTCGGGCGCCGCGGGACAGCCCTCCGCATCGGCGGGAACGGGAAAGGCCGTGGTGCGGAATGTTTCCACCGATGGGAAAGTAGCCGGCGCGGCGAAAGGCCATAGCGTCGTCGGGGTTCCGCTTTCCGACTACGCGCTGGCCAGCCGGCTCAGCTATTTCCTTTGGTCGAGCATGCCCGACCAGGAGTTGCTCGACCATGCCGCGGCCGGCGATCTGCACCGACCCGAGGTGATCATCGCCGAGGCTCGCCGCATGTTGAAAGACAAGCGCTCGCTGGGGCTGGCCACCGAGTTCGGCGGCAACTGGCTCGATTTCCGGCGCTTCGAGCAGCACAACGCCGTCGACCGCGAACGCTTCCCCATGTTCGACAACGAGCTGCGCGAGGCGATGTTCCAGGAACCGATCCGGCTGATCGAGGACATGATCCAGAGCAACCGGCCGGTGCTCGACCTGATCTACGGCGACTATACGTTCGTCAACCCGGTGCTGGCGAGGCATTACGGCATGCCCGAGGTTTCCGGCGGCGAGGACCACTGGGTCCGCGTCGACCAGGCGAGCCGCTACGAACGCGGCGGGCTGCTGCCGATGTCGGTGTTTCTGACGCAGAGTTCGCCGGGGCTGCGAACCAGCCCGGTGAAGCGCGGCAACTGGCTGGTGAAGCGAGTGCTGGGCGAGGTGATTCCACCGCCGCCGCCGGTGGTGCCCGAACTGCCCAGCGACGAATCGAAGTCGGACCTGCCGCTGCGCGACATGCTGGCGAAGCATCGCTCGAACCCGGTGTGCGCCGCCTGCCACGCGCGGTTTGATTCGTTCGGCCTGGCGTTTGAAGGCTATGGACCGGTGGGCGAGGCGCGCCAGGTGGATCTGGCCGGACGGCCCGTCGATACCAGCGCGGTGTTTCCCGGCGGCAGCCAGGGCTCGGGTGTGGAGGGCGTCATCCACTACATCCAACAGCATCGCGAGAAGGACTATCTGGAGAATCTCAGCCGCAAGCTGCTGGCTTACGGGCTGAGCCGGTCGCTGTCGCTTTCCGACGAGCTGACCGTCGAGCAGATGCAGACCAAGCTGGCCGCCAACGGCTACCGCTTCGATACGCTTGTCGAGAGCGTGGTGACGAGCCCGCAGTTTCTCAATCGGCGCAACCCCGATTTAACCGCCAACCCCGAGGACCAACCCGTAAGAGGTGAATAGGATGCCCCAGCCGACGAAAAAAGGCGCCCGCCGTATTTCCCGCCGCAGCGTGCTGCGCGGAGTTGGAGTCACCATGGCGCTGCCATGGCTGGAGTCGCTGGCTCTCGCCGACGTCGCCTCGCCGGCGCCTTTCCCAAAACGCTTCGGTGTGCTGTTCATGGGCAACGGCATCAACGAAGACCACTGGAGCGCCGAAGGCGCGGGCGCGGCGATGAAGCTCAGCAAGACGCTGTCGGTGCTGGAGCCGTTCAAGCAGAAGGTCAACGTGATCGATGGTCTGTTCATCGAGGCGGCGACGGGGCAGGGCATTCACCCGGCGCAGACGGGCAGCCTGCTGTCGGGCGCGCACATCCGCAAAGGCGCCATCATTCATTCGGGCGTGTCGATCGATCAGTTGATTGCCAACCGCGTCGGGCAGGATACGCCGCAGTCGAGCATCGTGCTGGCCTGCGAGCAGCCGATGACCGGCTACCACGAGACAAACTTCTCGATGGCCTACAGTTCGCACATTTCCTGGCAGACGCCGGATTCGCCGGTTCCTGTGGAGGTGTACCCTTCGCTGGCGTTCGACAACCTGTTTGAGAACCGCGGCAGCGTGCTCAACGAGAGCATCCTCGATCGCGTGAAAGACCGCGCCGAGGCTTTGACGCGCTCGATCAGCTCCGGCGACCGGCTGCGGCTGGACGAATATCTCACCAGTGTGCGCGAGGTCGAAAAGCGCGTCGAAGGGATGCGTAAGACCAAGGGGCAGGCCGACGAGGCCGCCAAGCAGCGCAACCGCCCGACGTTCACGATGGAGCGCCCGGCGAACGGTCTGCCGGAAGACTTGCGGGAGCACACCCGGCTGATGTGCGACATCATCGCCATTGCGTTCCAGACCGATAAGACGCGCGTGGCATCGCTATTGCTGGCGCGCGACCTTTCGGCGCTGTACTACCCGTTCCTGGGAGTCCGCGAAGGCCACCACGCGGCGTCGCACGACAATCTTTCCGAAGGCTACGAGCGCATCGCGCGCTTCCACCTGAGCCAGTTCGCCTATCTCGCGAGCAAACTCGATAGCATGCCCGAGGGCGACGGCACGGTGCTCGATAACTCCTGCCTGATGTTTCTCTCCAACATGTGGATCGGGCGCAAGCACGACAACAGCCGCCTGCCGGTGGTGCTGGCGGGCGGCCTGGGCGGCACTCTCGAAACCGGGCGCACGCTCAACTATCTCGACGCCGGCGATGAGAATCGGAAGATGTGCAGCCTGTATCTTTCGATTATCGAGCGGATGGGGATCGAGCTCGATCATTTTGGGGATGCCGAGACTCGGCTGGCTCGGATTTAAGGGGTTTTCTCGCAATTCCTGGACGGAGGCGGATAGGCGTTTGGGGGTCGGGCCACCGACTGTATTCCGGCCTGTTCGCCGTTTCCCAAACAGTGAGCGTCGGGCCCTGCGGCGCGACGAATCGCGACGCGGCAAACCTGGAGGTTCGCGCCACGAGTGCGGGCGCCGGGCTTGCTTGGTGGGGGCCTGGGTTTCGGCGATCCGGGTGAAGAGCGGTTGACGTGCGGGCGGATGGCGTCTAAACCGGCGAAGTGCGACTCAGAGCCGCGGGCGCGAGCCCGCGCGGTGGTGCTGGCTGAGGCGCGGTTGGCCTTGGCGCCCGCCGATGTGGTGCGGGCTTGACGGTGTTGGCGGAATGGCAGGGTTGGCGGGCTTGGCGCCTCGTCTGTTGCTCATGCTTTTGAGCGCAAGCTCGCGCTTGCGGTTCTGAGTGGGGGTTGGGACGGCTGGGCGCTGGGGTGGGGGGCGAGGCTGCTACGTGCTGGGAGTGGCGGCGCGTTGGGGGGCATCGGGGGCCGGTTGCGCTGGTGGGCTTGGCTAGCCCGAGTTTCGGCTCCAGTCGTTGCCGGGGCGAGGGTTGGTGGCCAGGTGCATGCTCCAGGCCGCGGCGGTTTCCAGGGATTCGGCGGTTAGCTTGGACGCCTGGAACTGGCGGGCTTTTTCGTAAGCGTCGAGCACCATACGCTCGGTGGCCTTGAGGTGGTCGCGCATCTGGCGGCGGGCTTGCTCGGGCTGGCGGCGGTAGATCGCCTGGTAGATGGCTTTGTGGTAGCCGAGGGTTTCGCTGGCGTCGTCGAAGACCGAGGTCCTGGCGATGCCGGTGATCAGGGCGCGGTGCAGCGCCGAGAACATGTGGAGGCAGGTGCGGTTGCCCGAGGCGCGGAAGACGGCCTCGTGGAAGGCGACGTCGGCTTGCGCCAGGCGGACGCGGTCGGGGCCGCTGGCCTGCATTTCCTGGAGGGCTTTGCGCAGCCCGGCGAGGTCGTCGGAGGTGGCGCGCTCGGCGGCGCGGGCAGCCAATTCGGGCTCGACGATCATGCGCGCCTCGATCAGGTCGCGGAAGGGAATGCCGTCGACCAGGATCAAAAAGTCGAGCGGCGCGCTCAGGATGGTGGCCGCGTCTTTGGTGAAATAGGTGCCGTCGCCGACGCGGCGGGTGACCACGCCCATGGTCTCGAGGGCGGTCAGGGCGTGCCGCAGGGAGGTGCGGTTTACCCCCAAAACCTTCGATAATTCGCGCTCGGGGGGCAGTCTGGCGCCGGGCACGAAGTTGCCCGCCGAGAGCATGGCCTTGAAGCTCGCGATGAGCCTTCCGGTGAGGTCGGGTTCGTTCTGGCCGGCCGGCCCGGAGTTGCGTTTTCGCGATTCCATAGCTCGTTTCCGCCTGCTGCGTTTCGCATCATAGCACACGGTTTGGAGCATCCATCTTAGGCTGATCCACCGAAAATCGGGCCTTGAAACGGTGGCATTGGGTCATCCATAATACCGGGTCGAAGGAGGGCCCATGAAGGCGCCCCATGACTGACTGAGAGGTGCGTCTATGGCCTTTGCGAAGGCTGGCGGCCGCGTCGCCCGAGAAGGCGAATGTGGACGGCCCACAGGGAGGCCAACCAGGAGATGGCGATGCGTTTGAGTTTACGGGTTGTTTGCGCGGTTTTGCTGGTGCTGGCGGGGCTGCGTGCTGCTGAGCAGCCGCTCGAGATGAGCGTGGCCGAGTATCAGAACCGGGTCCACGGCGCGTGGTTGGGGCAGATCATCGGAACGCTGCTGGGCTTCCGGTACGAGGGCCAGGTGTCTTCGAGTCCGCAGGTGTTGGTGGACGCGTTCACCGAAGAGGGCGGCGCGCGGGTGCGCGAGGTGATGGAGAAGAAGCACGGCGTGGTCGATGACGATTGGTATTACGAGTTGGTCGCGCTGCGGGCGTTCGAGAAATACGGCATCGACATGACGCTCGACCAGCTTGGCGAGCAATGGCACGCCAATTCGGCCGGGTCGTGGGGCTCGAGCGAACAGGCCCGGCTGGCGCTGGCGGCGGGCGTCCCCGGCAGCCAGTCGGGCCATCCGCGCTACAACCGCATGTGGTGGACGATCGGGCCGCAGTTCAGCTCCGACACTTACGGCATGATGGCGCCGGGCGACATCAACCTGGCGGGCAAGCTGGCGCGCAAGTACGGCCACATCAATGGCTATGGCGAGGGCGTCGACGGCGCGGTGTTCGTGGCCGGGATGGTCAGCCTGGCGTTTCGCGAAACCGACCCCCAGAAGATCGTACGGCAGGCGGCGCAGTTGATCGACCCCGCTTCGCCCTACCGGCAGTGCCTCAACCAGGTGATCTCGATGGCCGACGCCGGCAAGGGGCCGCGCGAGATTTTTGACGCGGTCGAGGACCGCTGGCATATTGTGTATCCGCCGATGAACAACGCGGTTCCGAACGGCGGGTTGGTGGCGACCAGCCTGTGGTTCGGCCAGGGGGATTTTCTCAAGAGCGTGAACCTGGCCTATCAGGCCGCCGATTTTTCCGACGCCGACTGCAACGCGGCCAACGTCGGCGCCGTGATCGGCGCGATGAAAGGCCCCCAGGGGCTGCCGGCGAAACTGGTCGAGCAGTTGGGCGACCGCATCGTGGGCGACAAGCTGGGCCCGGTCGATCTGACGCCGCCGGTCGATGAATCGATTTCCGATATCGCCAAGCGCATCGCCAAGGTCGGCGAGAAGATTCTGGCGGCCAACGGCTCGAAGGTTAGCGCGGGCGAAATTGTCGTGGCTTCCCAATCCGTGGTTGCTCAGCCCGCCGAGCTGTTCAAGTTGGCCGACCTGACGCAATACTGGAACGCGGACTGGAAGCTCGAGCGCGCCGGCTTCGGTGGCGTTTCCGACCAGGTTGCGAACGCGCCGCGCGGCTATCCGCGGCAGACCTACCTCGAAGGCGATGTGCTGGCGACCTGGCCTCGCGACGAAACGCGCGGCGTGGTGCTGCGGCGCACGGTCAAGCTCAGCAACAGCCCGCGGCTCACTCTGGAAGTGGGCGCCGATAGCGGGCGCACCTGGGAACTGGCGGTTTACATCAACAACACGCGCGTAGCCGGCAAGTCGATCAACGGCGACCCGGCCAGCCAGGAGCGCACCTGGGAGACGATTCCCATTGATCTGTCGGCATTCCAGGGTCGGGAAGTCGAAATCCGGCTCTACCAGCGGACCCTGGGCGGCAGCCACGGGCGAACCGGTTTTCCGGGCAGTGCTTATTGGCGCAAGGTCACCCTGCGGTAGCGGTGGGGCAGGGCTCCGGCCTGCCCGGATCAACGGGACGGGATGGAGAGGCTTCGGCGCGGGAGGTCGGGCATCGTACTTGTTGTTCGCAAGATTCCTTCTTGGTTTGTAACAAGCGGTGGTCGCCGAGGATCAACTTGTATGATCCAACGGTGATTGCTGCGGAGGAGAAACCAGATGGCGCCTAGCGGGCACGGCACGGTCCTGATCATCATGCGCGGCGGAAGACGGCGTTCGCACCTCAGCGCTTGCTTGCGAGCGTTGGGAACCGCACCGATCGAGGTTGACGACTGCCGGCAGGCGCAACACGTGCTCGCCCAGGACGGGCCGCTCAAGCTGGTGATCAGCGACGTCGATCTGCACGACGGCAACTGGCGGGACACGCTGGCGGCGTCGGTGCGGCGACCGGGCGGGGTCAGCTTTTTGGTCAGCACGCCGTTGGCCGACTACGGTCTGTGGTCGGAGGTGCTGTGGCGCGGCGCCCACGATCTGCTGGTCGAGCCTTATTCGGCGAGCGAGGTCGGCCGCATCGTCGAGAGTGCCCTGCGCGCCCAGGACCCCGAGGCCTCAACGCCGCGGCAGATAGCGACGATTGCCCAGGCGGTTTGACGGGGAGGGCCGTGATTTTTTCGTTGTAGTAGCCTGCCGTTCTAACGCTTGGCCCCTGTAACACCTTGCCCCTGCAACACCTTGCCCCTGCAACAGAGCCGCAGGCGTAAGCAGGCGGGCCAGCCCGCACCCGGTACGGGGCGGCGGCGCTGGCTTTCGGGGCGGCTGGCGCCGAAACGGTTCGCCGCCGGGGCCCTTTCTGGAGCTGCGGCGGATGAGAAAACCGCAGGTCTGGGAAATGGACCAGCCCTGCGCTACGGGGCTAAGGTTTGAAAAAACACTATGCCCCTTCCGGCCGCGGGAACGATCCGGTTGGACGATGCGGCCGGATTTCGGAACGCTCGCCTCGGATGAAATCCGCTCGCTTTATATAAAAGAGAAGCGCGGGCGTCGCTTCGGCTTACGCCCCTGCCGTGTGCGGGCCGTTGGTTGGCGTGTAGCATGCGCGATGCCAAAGTTCGCCGCAAATCATTCCCTCAACACACGTTAATCGCTTGGTCCCATAGCCCAGTTTCTGTAGTATCCTAGGTGAGTACGGCTCAAGTCCGTGCCGCACATTGTCGATTGCTTGAAGGCGATCTATCTGTGCGGTGTCCTGCGGTTGTCGCCTGAGATCCGTGGGATTTCCGTTATACGAAGGCCGAGCCAAACAGCCGGTTTACCGAAGGGGTCAGACCGGCTGATGATGAGAGTTTTATCGATGTAAGATCCGCTCGAAGGCTTGGGCCGGCTCGGCCACATAAGACTGACTTCTAATATCTTCTTCTCAACTGCTCCACGGCTGCGCGGTGCGGGAAGCCCCGAGAGTTTCCGTCCCCTGCAGATGTCATTGCGGCGAGGGCGAGGGAGAGCAGGCCGAGACAGGTTTCAAACAAGCCGAGCGGAATATTTACAAGGCCGAGCGAAACCCTTCCTGGCGGGGTCGCGAGGGCTGTTCATAGTAAGCTGGGAGCCTTGCGCGGACCGTGGGAATTGTCCGCGCCGGGTGTGGATGCTGAGCCGGCTCGAATTCGTGCCTTGGCCAATGGTCTGATATTTACCCGATGCCGCAGATTTTTCATCCCAGCGCAAACACGATCGCGAAAGTCAGTATTTTCGGGGCGGTTTTCTTCCTGGGCGGCCTGTTGTGGCTGCTGATGGCGCTGAACCGTTCTTCTTATGTGACGCGGGCCGGTGTGACTCGTGAGCAGCCGGTTCCGTTTAGCCACAAGCATCACGTGCAGGATGTCGGTATCGACTGCCGCCACTGCCACTGGCCGGTCGAGTCGAGTTCGTTCGCTGGCATTCCCCCGACCAAGACCTGTATGACCTGCCATTCGCAGGTCTGGGCGGACTCGGCGATGCTCGAGCCGGTGCGCGAGAGCTACCGCACGGACCGCTCGATTCAGTGGGTGCGGGTCCACGACCTGCCCGACTTCGTCTACTTCAATCACAGCATTCATATCAACAAGGGCGTCGGCTGCGTCACCTGCCACGGGCAGGTCGATCAGATGTCGCTGATGCGCCAGGAAAACACTTTGCAAATGGAGTGGTGCCGCGACTGCCACAGTCATCCGGGGCCCAATCTGCGGCCGCGTGAAGAGGTGTTCAACCTCCACTGGGAGCCGCCCACCGACCGCGTGGCGCTGGCCGAAAAACTGATGAAGGAATACAACGTGCGCAGCGCGCTCGATTGCTCGACGTGCCACCGATGAGTGATTCTACCCATTCGAAACCGTTCGACCTCGACGGGCTGCGCAAGCGGCTGGCTTCCGAGCGCGGTCCGCGCTTCTGGACAAGTCTGGAGCAACTGGCGGAGACCCCTGAGTTCGAGGACTACCTGCGCCACGAATTTCCCGCCGGCGCCGACGTGTGGGACGAGGATCCCTCGGGGCGGCGCCAGTTTCTGAAGGTGATGGGAGCCTCGCTGGCGCTGGCCGGGATGGCGGGCTGCACCAAGCAGCCTGAAGAGCGCATCCTGCCGTTTGCGCGCTCGCCCGAGGAGACGATTCCGGGCCGGCCGCTGTTTTTCGCTTCGGCGGTGACCTTGGGCGGCTACGCCGAGGGCGTGCTGGTCGAAAGCCACATGGGCCGGCCGACCAAGATGGAAGGCAACCCGTCGCATCCCTCGAGCCTGGGCGGGACCAGCAGCTTCGGCCAAGCCGCGGTGCTTTCGCTCTACGATCCGGATCGCGCCAAAGTTGTCGCCAATGTCGGCCGCATCTCGAGCTGGCAGGCTTTCATCGGCGAGTTGACGCGGCAGCTTGAAGGGCAGAAGCTCACCGGCGGCGCCGGCATTCGCGTGCTGAGCGAGACGGTGACCTCGCCGACGCTGGGCGCGCAACTGGAGCAGTTGAGTCAGACCTATCCGCAGGCGCGCTGGCATCAATACGACGCGGTGAGCCGCGACGCGGTGCGCGAGGGCGCGCGGCGCGCCTTCGGCGAGCCGGTCGAAACGTACTACCGCCTCGACCGCGCCAAGGTGATCCTTTCGCTCGGTTCGGACCTGCTCACCCAGGGACCCGGCTGCCTGCGCTATGCGCGCGATTTCGCGCGCAGCCGCAAGGTCGACGAAAACGGCGGCGAGATGAGCCGGCTGTATGTCGTCGAGTCGACGCCGTCGCCGACCGGCGCCTCGGCCGATCACCGGCTGCGCCTGGAGCCGGGGCTGATCGAGCCGTTTGCGCGGGCGCTGGCCGCCGAGTTGCAGGTTCCCACCCAAGGGCCGGGCGGCGATGCGCTGCCCGAGGCCGCACGCGGCTGGATTGCGCCGCTGGCGGCCGACCTGCTCGCCAATCGCGGCCGTTCGGTGGTGGCGGTCGGTCCCGAGCAGCCCGCCGCGGTGCACGCTTTGGCGCACGCCGTCAATGCCGCGCTGGGCAATTTGGGCGAATCGGTGGTCGTCGTCGAACCGATCGAGACGCGGCCGGTCAATCAACTCGCTTCGCTGCGTGAGCTGGCCGCCGATATGGAAGCCGGCCATGTCGAGATGCTGATCATCCTGGGTGGCAACCCGGTCTATGGAGCGCCGGCGGACCTCGATCTCGCCGCCAAGCTCGACAAGGTGCCCTTCCGGGTGCACCTGGGCATGGAGCAGGACGATACCTCGGAGCTGTGTCACTGGCATATCCCCGAGGCGCATTCGCTGGAGGCCTGGGGCGACGCGCGCGGCCACGACGGCACGGTCTCGATTATTCAGCCGTTGATCCTGCCCCTGTATGACGGCAAATCGGCTCTGGAGCTGATGGCCGCGGTGCTCGGCGAACCCGAATCGCAGGGTTACGACGGGGTACGGCAGCACTGGCAGGGCCGGCTGGGCGGCGCGAATTTCGAAAAAGCATGGCGGCGTGCGCTGCACGACGGCGTGGTGCCCGGCACGGCGGCGCAGCCCAAGGCGGTGCAACTGCGCGCGGGCTTCGATCAGCCCAGCGCCCCATCTGGCGGCGGCGAAGGCCTGGCGATCCTGTTCCGCCCCGACGCGACCGTCTGGGACGGCCGCTTCGCCAACAACGGCTGGCTGCAGGAGCTGCCCCGACCGATGACGCTGCTCACCTGGGACAACGTCGCGCTGCTCAGTCCCGCGACGGCCGAAAAGCTCGGCGTCGCCAACGAAGACGTCGTCGAGCTGCAGCTGGGCGAGCGGCAGGTCGCCGCGCCGGTGTGGATCTCGCCCGGCCATGCCGATAACGCCGTGACGGTGACGCTCGGTTATGGCCGCAAGCATGTTGGCCGCGTGGGGCAGGGAGTCGGCTTCAACGCCGGCGCGATCCGTTCGAGCGAGGCTTTCTGGCAGGGCGCCGGGCTCGAGGTGCGCAAGACCGACGCGAAGTATCCGCTGGCCTGCGTGCAGGACCACTACCGCATGGAGGGCCGCGACCTGATCCGCCGCGCCGAGCTGACCGAGTGGCGCGAGGATCCCGAGACGATGCAGCACGGCCATGAAGAGCCGCCGCCGCGGGATATGACGCTCTATCCCAACCGCGATTACAACGATTACGCCTGGGGCGTGTCGATCGACCTCAACGCCTGCACCGGCTGCCATGGCTGCACGGTCGCCTGCCAGGCCGAGAACAACATCGCGGTGGTCGGCAAAGACCAGGTCGGCCGCGGCCGCGAGATGCACTGGCTGCGCATCGACCGCTACTACGACGGGCCGCTCGACGAGCCCGAGATCGATCACCAGCCGGTGATGTGTATGCAGTGCGAGAACGCGCCCTGCGAGACGGTCTGCCCGGTGGGGGCTACCGTGCACAGCTCCGAAGGCCTCAACGATATGGTCTATAACCGCTGCGTGGGGACGCGCTACTGCTCCAACAACTGTCCCTACAAGGTGCGGCGGTTCAACTTCCTGCTCTATTCCGACTACGAGACGCCCAGCCTGAAGATGATGCGCAACCCCGACGTGACGGTTCGCTCGCGCGGCGTCATGGAAAAGTGCACCTACTGCGTGCAGCGCATCAACGAGGCGCGCATCGACGCCGAAAAGCAGGGCCGGCCGATCCGCGACGGCGAGATCGTCACCGCCTGCCAGCAGGCCTGCCCCTCTGAAGCGATCGTGTTCGGCAATATCAACGACCCCGAAAGCAAGGTTTCCAAGCTACGATCGAGCCAGCGGCATTACTCGCTGCTGGCCGAATTGAATACGCGGCCGCGCACGACCTATCTGGGCAAGCTGCGCAACCCGAATCCCAAAATGCCCCAAACCGAAACGACGCCGGAGGCTGCTCATGGGTGAGCCGTTGATCACGCAGCCGGCGGATAAGAAAACGCCTGTCATCGGGCCGGGTTACACCTACGGCTCGGTGACCGACAAGATCACCTCGGTGGTGTTGCAACGCCGCACGCCGCGCTGGTGGTGGCTCGGCTTCGCGGGCGCCTTCGCGCTGACGATGGTGCTGCTGTTCGCGATCGCCTACCTGTTCTCGAAGGGCGTCGGGATCTGGGGCATCAACATCCCGGTCGGCTGGGGTTTTGCGATCGTGAACTTCGTGTGGTGGATCGGTATCGGCCACGCCGGTACGCTGATCTCGGCGATTCTGCTGTTATTCCGGCAGCAATGGCGCACCTCGATCAATCGTTTCGCCGAGGCCATGACGCTGTTCGCGGTGGCTTGTGCCGGGCTGTTTCCGATGCTCCATCTGGGCCGGCCGTGGCTGGCCTACTGGCTGTTTCCCTATCCCAATACGATGGGTACCTGGCCGCAGTTTCGCAGCCCGCTGATCTGGGACGTGTTCGCGGTTTCGACCTACGCCACGGTTTCGCTGATGTTCTGGTACGTGGGGCTGATTCCCGATCTGGCGACCTTGCGCGACCGGGCCCGCTCGCGCACCAAGCGCGTCATCTACGGCGCTCTGGCGATGGGCTGGCGCGGCTCGGCGATTCATTGGCACCGCTACGAGATCGCTTACCTGCTGCTGGCGGGCTTGGCGGCGCCGCTGGTGGTATCGGTGCACAGTATCGTCAGTCTGGACTTCGCGGTGTCGGTGTTGCCCGGCTGGCACGCCACGATCTTTCCGCCCTACTTTGTGGCCGGGGCGATCTACTCGGGGTTTGCGATGGTGCTGACCCTGGCGATCCCGATTCGCAAGCTCTACGGGCTGGAAGATTTCATCACCCTGCACCACATCGAAAACATGGGCAAGATTCTGCTGGCGACCGGCATGATCGTCACCTACGGCTACATGATGGAGCGCTTCACGGCCTGGTACAGCAGCGATCAGTTTGAAGTGTTCATGATGCATAACCGCTTGGTGGGCCCCTATGGGCCTTACTACTGGCTGCTGATTTTGTGCAACGCCGTGACGCCGCAGTTTTTGTGGTCGAGCAAGGTGCGCAACAACGTGGCGGTGATGTTCGTGATCTCGATCATCGTCAATATCGGCATGTGGCTGGAGCGCTACATCATCGTGGTGACCAGCCTGCACCGCGACTTCCTGCCCTCGTCATGGGGCATGTACTCGGGTACGATCTGGGACTGGGCGACGCTGATCGGCTCGATGGGGCTGTTTCTGGCGCTGTTGTTCCTGTTCTTACGCTTCCTGCCGATGATTTCGATCTTTGAGATGCAGACGCTGGTGCCTGAGTCGGAGCCGGCGTCGGAGAAGTAAGCGGATGGGCCCAGTTTTTCAAACAGGAGAGCAAAGAATGGCCGGGCGCCGCGTGATGGTGAATTGTGGCAGTGCCGCGGCGCGGCTGGGGGCGTTATGAAACAGGCCTCTCTCTACGGGTTGATGACGATGTTCGACAACCCCGACGATTTGCTCGCCGCGGCGCACAAGACCTACGCCGCCGGTTACCGCAAGATGGACGCCTATAGCCCGTTCCCGATTCACGGCCTGGCCGAAGCGGTGGGCTACCGCCGGCGGCTGCTGCCGTGGGTGGTGTTGGGCGGCGGGGTTTTCGGCTGTATCGCCGGGTTTTCATTGCAGTACTGGGTTTCGGTGATCGCGCTACCGATGAACGTCGGTGGCAAGCCGCTCAATAGCTGGCCGGCGTTTTTGCCGGTGACCTTCGAGACGACGGTGCTGTGCGCGGCGCTGTCGGCGGTGCTGGGAATGCTGGCGCTCAACGGGCTGCCGCGCCCGCATCATCCGGTGTTCAATCAGCCGCGCTTCGCGATGGCGACACGCAACCGGTTTTTCCTTTGCATCGAATCGGCCGATCCGCTGTTTGAGCGCGGTACAACCGCGAAACACCTGGAAGAGCTGAGCCCATACGGGGTATTGCCAGTTGAGAACTGATCTAAAAACGAAGGGCCTTCACCGCGGTGCGCTGGCGGTGCTGGCGCTAGCCGCGGCGACTCTGCTGGGCTGCCGCCAGGACATGCACGACCAGCCGCGCTATGAGCCGTTCGAGGCTAACTCGTTTTTCGCCGACCAGCGCTCGGAGCGGCCGCAGGTGCCCGGTACGGTGGCGCGCAGCCAGTTGCACGAGGACGAGGTCTTGTACACCGGAATGATCAACGGCGAGCCGGTCGATACGTTTCCGTTTCCGGTGACGCGCGAAGTCATCGAGCGCGGCAAACAGCGTTTCGAGATTTTCTGCACGCCCTGCCACGGGCGGCTGGGTAACGGCCAAGGGATGGTGACGCAGCGCGGCTTCCGGCATCCGCCCTCGTATCACTCCGAACAGTTGCGCGAGGCGCCGGTGGGCCATTTCTTCGACGTGATGACGAACGGATTCGGCGCCATGTATAGCTTTAACGACCGTATCCCGCCGCAGGATCGCTGGGCGATCGCGGCCTACATCCGGACGCTGCAGTTCAGCCAGGCGGCCAAACTCGACGAACTGCCGGCGCCGGTGCGCCAGGAGTTTGAGCAAGCGGTATCGCAATGAATCAAGCGCAGACCAACGACGATCCGCGGCTCGATCAGCTGCAGACGCGCGCCTGGATGGTGGGCGGCGCGGGGCTGCTGCTCTGCTTTGCCGGCTGGTGGACCAATCCGGCGCAGTTTCTCCACTCCTACCTGACGGGCTACCTGCTCTGGATCGGCGTGGCGCTAGGCAGCGCCGCGCTGTTGATGATCCAATACGTGGCCGGCGGCGATTGGGGTTTTGTGATCCGCCGTTGCCTCGAATCGAGCCTGCGGACGATCCCGCTGCTGTTCGTGCTGATTTTGCCGCTGCTGCTGGGGCTCAAGGACCTCTATAGCTGGGCGCGGCCCGAGGTGGTCGCCGCCGACGAGATCCTGCAGCACAAGGCGCTCTATCTCAACATTCCGTTCTTTCTGGCGCGCACCGCCTTCTATTTCATCATCTGGGGACTATTGGCGCACTTTTTGAGCCGGTTTTCGGTCGAGCACGACCGCAACGGCGAGCCCGGCTTGCGGCGCAAGCTCGAAGTGATCAGCGGCCCGGGGCTGGCGGTGATGGGCCTGACGATCACCTTCTCGGCGGTCGATTGGGTGATGTCGCTCGATCCGCACTGGTTTTCGACCTTGTTCGGATTCAACTTCATGGTCGGCCACGTGCTCACCGCGCTGGCGGTGATGATCTGCGCGCTGGCCTATCTGAGCGACCGCGAGCCGCTCAAGAGCCTGCTCAAGCCGTCCCATTTCCAAGATCTGGGCAATCTGATGATGGCCTTCGTGATCCTGTGGGGCTACATGCTGCTGTCGCAGTATCTGATCATCTGGTCGGGCAATCTGCCCCAGGAGATCACCTGGTATATCGACCGCACCGGCAGCGGCTGGGGGGCGGTCGGCGTCTTCCTGGTGGTGTTTCACTTCGCGGTGCCGTTCCTGGTGCTGCTGTCGCGCCAGACCAAGCGCAGCGTCCCCAACCTGGTGCGGGTGGCGGTGTTTCTGCTGGTGATGCGTTGGGTCGATTTGTTGTGGACGGTGGCGCCGACCTTGCACCACCAACAGTTCTACCTGAGTTGGATGGACGTGCTGGCGCCGGTGGCCATCGGCGCCCTGTGGGTGGCGTTTTTCCTGCGCGGCTTGCGAGACCAGCCGCTGCTGCCGCTGCGCGATCCGCGGCGCGCCGCCTTCGAGCACGCTGGAGGTCATGGATGAGCTTGCACGGGGGTTCTCCGAACGGTCATGCTCATGAGAAGACCGATGCGCTGACCCGGCCGATCTTCCGGTTCGCCGCCGGGATGGCCGTGTTTATCGCCGTGGCGATGGTGATCACCGCGATTTTGTTCAGCTACTTCACCAAGCGCGCCAACCAGATCGACGCGCTGCAGTCGCCGCTGGCCAGGCAGGCGCCGCCGCCGGTGTTGGTGGGGCCGAAGCTGCAGCCTGATCCGCCAGTCGATCTCAAGAAGCTGCTGCACGACGAGGACGCGCATCTCAACAGCTTCGGCTGGGTCGATCAGCGCGAAGGACTGGTGCACATTCCCATCGACGAGGCCATCGAGTTGATGGCCAAGCGCGGCTTGCCGGTGCGCGGCAACGCGGCGGCGCCAGAGCAAAAGCCCTAGCGCGGGCCGGCAGACACGAACTGCGCCGCCGGCGGGTGGCGAGAAGGAACCAGCGGCGGCGGCGCCGGTAACGGCAAAACAAATCGATCAACAAGGACCAACCCTATGCTGTCAAGAACGAATATCCGGCACACCGTGCTCGCGGCTCTCGCGGCGTGGCTGTTGTTGTTCGTTCCGGCCGCCGGGGCGAGCCCGACGGTCGACGCGGCGCCGGGCGAGTCGTCGACCAAGCTGCCCAAGGCGCTCGAAGGGGTCGGCATCGACCAGCGCCTCAACGAAACGGTGCCGCTCGATATCGATTTCCTCGACGAGCAGGGCAACGCGGTCAAGCTGGGCGACTACTTCGGCCAGAAGCCGGTGGTGCTGGCGCTGGTCTATTACGAGTGCCCGATGCTGTGCACGCTCGAGCTCAACGGGCTGTTGCGCGCGCTGCGCGCCACGCCGCTCGATCTGGGCAAGGACTTCCAGATCGTGACGGTCAGTTTCGATCCGGGCGAGACGCCTGAACTGGCGATGAAGAAGAAAACCGAATACGTCAAGCAGTACGGCCGGCCCGGAGCCGCCGAGGGTTGGCATTTCCTCACCGGCAAGCAGGCCTCGATCGAAAAGCTCACCAAGGCGGTCGGGTTTCGCTACAAGTACGACCCCAAGAGCGACCTGTTCAACCACGCCAGCGCGATCATGGTGCTGACGCCCCAGGGGCTGCTGTCGAAGTACTTTTACGGAGTCGAATACTCGGCGCGCGACCTGCGGCTGGGCTTGGTGGAAGCTTCGGCGGGCAAGATCGGCTCGGCGGTCGACGAGGTGCTGCTGTACTGCTTCCACTACGACCCTTCGACCGGCAAGTACGGCGTGGTGATCATGAAGGTGCTGCGGCTGGCGGGTGTGGTGACGGTCTTGCTGATCGTCGGATTCATCCTGCTGATGGTGCGCCGCGACCGGCGCCGCCGCTTCGTCCTGCTGGGGCCGCGCCGGACCAGCGCGTGAGACGCGCCGGTAACTAGAGCACGGACTGGCGGGGATGGATCTGGCTGCGGTGGTGCGGCCGGCGGTGGCTCTGGATGCCGCCCGGGCGAGCCGCGGATCGAAGAATTGAAGAGGCCCGCAGGGCCAAGGATTGTGAAGCTGGGGCCGGGCCCCGGCAACGGGCGCAGGATACAGTCGAGCCCTGGAGGGGCCACAGGCGCCGCGTCCGGAACCGATACCCAACCGGCGCGCCGTATGCGCTGACTTGCGCGAAGCAAAGAAACGACGTTATGTGGGAAGGATTTCCACTCATCCCCCAAGAAGCCTCGACGATCGCCCAGGGCGTGGACAGGCTGTACTTGTTCCTCTCGGCGGTCAGCATCTTTTTCTCGGTGCTGATCTTCGGGGCGATTTTCTATTTCGCGATCCGCTACCGGCGGCGCTCCGACACCGAGGTTCCCAAGCCGATCGAAGGCTCGACGGCGCTGGAGATCCTGTGGTCGGTGATCCCGTTCTGCATCGTCATGGTGATGTTCGGTTGGGGAGCGACGCTCTATTTCACCAACTCGCGCGCTCCCGACGACGCCATGACGATCAATGTGGTGGCCAAGCAGTGGATGTGGAAGTTGCAGCATCCTGAAGGTCATAGCGAGATCAACGAGCTGCACGTTCCGCTGGGCCGCGCGGTGCGCCTTGTGATGACCTCCGAGGACGTGATTCACAGCTTTTATGTCCCGGCCTTCCGCACCAAGATGGACGTGCTGCCGGGGCGTTATACCACGGCTTGGTTTCAGGCGATCAAGACCGGCGAGTACCACTTGTTCTGCGCCGAATACTGCGGGAACGGCCACTCGCGGATGATCGGCAAGGTGGTGGTGATGGAGCCGGTAGCTTACGAAGAATGGCTGAGTGGCGCGGGAGCCGGCGAATCGATGGCGGAGATCGGCCAGCGGATTTTCACCGAGCTGCGCTGCGACAGTTGCCACAACCCCGACGGCAGCGGCCGCGGGCCGGTGCTGGACGACGTGTTTGGCCACCAGGTGGCGCTCGAAGGAGGGCAGACGCTGACGGCCGATGAAGCCTATATTCGCGAGTCGATTCTCAATCCCCGCGCCAAGGTTGTCGCCGGGTTCCGTCCGGTGATGCCCACCTTCCAAGGGCAGATCAGCGAGGAGCAGCTCCTTCAGCTTCTCGCCTACGTCAAGTCGTTGAGCAAGCCGGCGGCTGCGACGACCACGAACAGGAGGCCGACGCAATGAGCCTTTCCATGGCCACGGCTCCGGTGGCGCTTCCTCCCCGGAACACTTATCTCAATGAGGGCTACGGCGTAAAGTCGTGGCTGCTGACGCGCGATCACAAGCGCATCGCGCTGCTTTACCTGATCTCGATTACGGCGTTCTTCCTGCTGGGCGGCCTGGGCGCCGTGATGATCCGGCTGGAGCTGATCACCCCGCAAGGGGATCTGATGAGCGCCGACACCTACAACAAGATGTTCACCATGCATGGCGTTGTCATGGTGTTCTTCTTCCTGATTCCCTCGATTCCGGCGGTGCTCGGCAATTTTCTGATACCCATCATGATCGGGGCTCGCGATCTTGCCTTCCCCAGGATCAACCTGGCGAGTTGGTACATCTACACGATCGCGGGTCTGTTTACGGTGTATGCGCTGGTGTCGGGCGGCGTCGATACCGGCTGGACTTTTTATACCCCCTACAGCAGTACGTACTCGAACTCGCACGTGGTGGCGATGGCGCTGGGCGTATTCATCGCCGGGTTTTCGTCGATCCTGACCGGGCTTAATTTTATCGTTACGATCCACAAGATGCGCGCCCCGGGGCTGACCTGGTTCCGGCTGCCGCTGTTCGTGTGGGCGCATTATGCGACCAGCATCATCATGATCCTGGGCACGCCGGTGGTGGCGATCGCGATCGTGCTGCTAGCGATCGAGCGGGTGTTCCACATCGGCATCTTCGACCCGGCGCTGGGCGGCGATCCGGTGCTCTACCAGCACCTGTTCTGGTTCTACTCGCACCCCGCCGTCTACATCATGATTCTGCCCTCGATGGGCGTCATCAGCGAGATCATCCCCTGCTTCGCGCGCAAGCGCATCTTCGGGTATAAGCTGATCGCCTTTTCGAGCCTGGCGATCGCCGCGGTCGGCTTCCTGGTTTGGGGCCACCATATGTTCGTCAGCGGCCAGTCGGTGTACGCCTCGATGGTGTTTTCACTGCTGAGCTTCTTTGTGGCGATTCCTTCGGCGATCAAGGTGTTCAACTGGACCGCGACGCTCTATCGCGGCTCGATTTCCTACCAGACGCCGATGCTCTACGCGCTGGGTTTCATCGGCCTGTTCACGATCGGCGGGCTGACCGGACTGTTTCTGTCGACCCTGGCGGTCGACGTTCACGTCCACGACACCTATTTCGTGGTGGCGCACTTCCACTACATCATGGTGGGCGGCGCGCTGATGGGCTATCTGGGCGCGATTCACTTCTGGTGGCCCAAGATCAGCGGCCGGCTCTACCCCGAAGGCTGGGGTCGCTTCTCGGCCTTGATGGTGTTCGTCGGATTCAACCTGACCTTCTTCCCACAGTTCGTGCTGGGCTACCTCGGCATGCCGCGCCGCTATCACGCCTATCCGGCCGAATTTCAGGTGCTCAACGTGATGTCGTCGGCGGGCGCTTCGATCCTGGGCATCGCCTACCTGATTCCGCTGATTTATCTGATCTGGTCGATGCGCTACGGGCCGATCGCCCCCGCCAACCCCTGGGGAGCGACCGGACTCGAATGGCAGACCACCTCGCCGCCGCCGACCGAGAATTTCGAGCGGACGCCGGTCGTCACCCACGAGGCCTATGACTACGCCGGCGAGCGGGAGCACTTCGACGCCGCCCCGAAGGAGGCACCGGTTGGCTGACCACGCGAGCGCCCTGGCGCACCAGTTCGACGATTCCGAACAGCAGTTCGAGGCTTCGAGCCTCGGCATGTGGGTATTTCTGCTCACCGAGCTGATGTTCTTCGGTGGCATGTTCACCGGCTATATCGTCTATCGCACGGCTTACCCGGACGCCTGGAGACTCGGCAGCAACACGCTCGACGTGGTGCTGGGGGGCGTCAATACCGGCATCTTGATCGCCAGCAGCCTGACGATGGCTCTCGCCGTCCACTTTGCGCAGCTCGGCAAGCGTAGGCTGCTGATTCTGTTCCTGGTACTGACGATTCTTTTTGGATCGGTGTTTCTCGGCGTCAAAGCCGTTGAATACCACGACAAGTTCGTGGAGCACCACGTGCCCGGTTCCTCGTTCCATTTCGAGGGGGAGGCCGCGCCCCGCGCCGTGCAGCTGTTCTTCTCGTTCTACTTCGCGATGACCGGCATGCACGCGCTGCACATGATCATCGGCATAGGAATTCTGCTGTCGTTGATCTATGGGGCCTACCGAGGGCGATTTTCGGCCGAATATTTCAATCCCATCGAGATGTTCGGGCTCTACTGGCACTTCGTCGATATCATCTGGATCTTTCTGTATCCGCTGCTTTATCTAGTGGGACGCCACGGATGACAAGTCACATTGAATCGCTCAAGGTCTATTTTCTGATCTTCGTGACGCTGCTGTCACTGACGGCGCTCACGGCGGGGGTCGCTTTCATCGACCTCGGCCCGCTCAATATTTATGTGGCGATGACGATTGCCGTGGTGAAGGCGCTGCTGGTGGTGTTGTTTTTCATGCACCTGCGCTACAGCAGCAGCCTGACCAAGCTGTTCGTGTCGGCGGGCCTGCTGTGGTTCGCCATTCTGATCACGCTGACCACCAGTGACTTCTTCACGCGCTCCTGGCAGATTCGGCCCGCCGGTTGGGTGCCCATCGAGCAAGTTACCCCCGATCCCAACCACGTGAACTCGCACTAGGGAATCGAGCGGCGCACCCCAAATTCCCGAGCCTCCGTAGCGCAGGGCTGGGTGTTTTTCGCAGACCTGCGGCTAGCGGGAGCTATGCGGTGGCGGAGAGGCTTGCCTTGCACCCAACTCCTGCTGATGCCGCAGGTCTGGAAACCAGCCCGGCGCTACGGGGTGAGCGGTTGCGCCAACTCCACTCCTCGCTTGCGCAGGCGCAGCGCCGCCGCGTAAATCTCCGGCCAGGCTTGCAGCAACTCCCCGAACTTTTGGATGGCCTTCCTTCCCAGGGCGTAGACCTGTTCGGGCTCGCCGAGCTGCTCTAAATCCGAGGGCAACAGGTACTCGCGTTCAGTGACGCGCTCGCGCAGGATGTCGGCGTACCGGCGGCGGTAGCGGGCGTAGAATTCCTGGCCGGCGGGCGGCGCCTCGGAGTTGGCTTGCGCGGCAAACACGCTGCCGGCCGAGCGCCACACCTGCTGCCGCAACAGTTCCTCGAAATCGGCGGCGTCGAGCGAGCCCCACTCCTCGAACTGCGCGCCCAGGCGGCCGAGCGAGGCCGCTTCGCCCAAGCCCTCATACGGCGCGCCGCTGGCCTGCATCAAGTGGATCACCCAATCGGCGGTGCGCATCTGCCGGACGTGACGCCAGTATTGCTCGAGGCTCTGCCGCCGCGGGCGTTCGGGGTCGTGCAGCAGGGCCCAGGGCAGATAGCCGAGATAGCCGTCGCGGAAGCAAAACCGCAAGGTTCGCGCAAACAGTCCGTCGGAATTGCGCTGCACGGGGATGAAGGGCGGCAGCAGCGAGCGGTTGTCGAGGCCCAGATTGACGGCGATGCACGAGGTGCCCTCGCTGATGGTGGGGCGGCGCACCGCGCGCAGCACCTGGCGGCTGCCTACTGCGGCAAGGTAGTCCGCTTCTGAGCGCGTCAGGCGCCGCTGCGAGGCGGTGTCGATGAACAGGTAGCCGGTGGAGCCAATGCCGGAGTCGCCGACGACGCCGGCCATGCTGGCGCGGACGCGTCCGCCCCACAGCCGCAGGCGGCCGTCGAAGGCGGGCTCGGCGGCGCGCAGCAGGTCGACCGCATCCAGGCCGGCGGCGCTCAGATCGGGCACCGCCGGGCCATCGGCCGGCGGCAGGCAATCGCCGACAGAGCGACCCAGCAGCGATTCGTGAAGCCCCAGGAAATCGGCCTCGGCAAAGCGGGTCTGCTCGCGGGCGCTCTGCGGATCGGCGAAAAACCAGAACTCGGTGGGGTCGCGGCGCGAGTTGAGCGCTAGGCCGGGCTCGGGCTCGGGACAGGGCGCCAGGCGGCAGACGCTATCGTCGTCGGTCATCACGAAGCGGTCGCCGGCGGTGGCCAGCAGCAGGCTGTTGCGCGCTGCGCCGGTGGTCAGGGGGCAGGGAGGCAGCCCCAGCAGCGCGAATTCGAGCAGCCCGGGCGGGGCTCCCGACTCGGCGGCCAGAGCGGCGGCGAAGCGGACCCGCTCGGCGCGCCCGGCGTAGCGAATTGGCAGGCCGAGCTCCCGGTGTAAGCGCTCGAGGCCGCTCCGGGTGCGCGCCTCCGACTCGGGGTCCGTGGCGTCGTCGATGACCACGTAGTCGGTCGAACGCTCGTAGCCCTGGCGGTTCTCGAAATGACTCACCAGGCCGCGGCGCAGCACGCCCGGGCGGTTGCGGGTGGTGATGCCGATGGAGGCGATCGGAGGAAGCGCCGCGGCGCTGGCGTGGCGGCGGCAGTCGGCGAGCAGCGAGTCGGCGCTGACCAGAAAGCCGCGCCCGGCCAGCTCTTCGAGGCGGCGCTGGACCTGGTCGAGTTGCGCGCCGTCGACCGGCAGCGATGCGCGCCGCCGCTCGGCGTGCCGCAGCAGCGGCTTGAGAGCCCACGCCGCCCAGCGCGGAGCCGAATCCGCCGACAACGCCTGCAGCGGCGCCAGTTGCTGCTGGCGGCACCAGCTTTTGGCATGCTCTTCGAGAGGCAGCCAGTCGCCGCACGAGCGCAGCAGCGCCGCCTGCTCCACCGGCAGCACCTCGGCCGCCGTCGAGACCTTCGAATACACCGCGATATGCCGCTCTCCGGCGCGGGAAAGCTCGATGTCGGCAATACGATAGTGCGGCGGCATGGGGAAGGCGTAACCGCATAATCTAACAAAGAACGCGAACTCGCGCCGGAGGGCGGCGGGTTGCCGAGGTACGTTGCGGGAATGTGCGTGGCGGCGGGCGCGGCTCGCGAAAACGGGGCGTTGAAAAGGAGCGAAGCCGGCGGCCTAAGGAGGAATACCGCCGGCTTCGGGGGTTCAAGGGGTCACTAGTTTAGTTGATGCGTATAAGGGGTAACTCGCAATTGCAAGGGCTTCAAGGGGGTCATCTTGAAGTCACCTTACAGTTTCAAAACTAGCAGAACGGGAAATGAAATCCAATAGCTTAAAGGGGTTAGTGGGTTTGCGGGAGCGGATGTGCGGCGTTGCGGAGTTGAAGCTGCCGGCGCGGTAAGTCCCGCATCACCCGTCGCCGCTAACCGGCTCTGAGCCCGGACCCATGTTGCGAAGCAGGGAATCGCGAAAACAGAGCCGCACCCGTAAGGGCACGGGCCGGGGCGGCACGATGTCGGGCGATGGGTGCAATGATTGAGTCCGGGATGCGACGGTGGGCCGCGAGACGCGGCGGTTGAGCGGTCGACCCGGCGGCCGCACCGGCGCTGCAGGCGGCCCGCGGGCTTCCACCCGCGGCTCTGTTTTCGGCGGGGTGGGGTTTGACGGCCGGGGGCATTGGTTGGTTGCTCGGCGAGGACTGAGCTCGGAATGTGGTACGTTTTCGTGTTGGGCTTTGAGTCGGGCCGCTTCGCTCGGGCGGTTGGGCTTGTCTCCCCACGAGCGGGTCGGCCCGCTGCGAATGTTTTTATCCGGAGGGCGACCATGAATCACCGCGCTGTTGTTTGTTCCCGCGACTCTTTCCGCATATCGTCTCGCGTCTTCTCATCCCGCGTTTCTAGCTTCGTCTCGACGGGTTGTTTCCTACTGCTGTTGCTGGCTTCGGGATGCGGCACCAAGACGCCGGCTCCGGACCAGATCTTCTACAACGGCAAGATCGTCACGGTCAACCCGCAGTTTGAGATCGCCGAGGCGATGGCCATTCAGGGCGACTCGATTGTCGCGGTGGGCGGCGACGACGAAATTCTCGCGCGTGCCGGTGCGTCGACCGAGCGCATCGATCTGGGCGGCAAAACCGTGCTGCCGGGCTTGAACGACTCGCACTCGCACGCCCCCAGCGCGTCGATGTACGAGTTCGACCACAAGGTTCCCGACATGGAGACCATCGCCGACGTGCTGAGCTATATCGCCTCGCGCGCCGAACAGGCCGAGAAGGGGCAATGGATCCGGCTTTCGCAGGTCTTCATCACGCGGCTGCGCGAGCAGCGCTACCCGACGCGCGCCGAGCTCGACAAGGCGGCCCCGCACAATCCGGTGGTGTTCAGCACCGGCCCCGACGCTTCGCTCAACACGATGGCGCTGAAGCTCAGCGGCATCGACAAGAATTTTCGCGTCGCCGAAGGCGAGCCCTGCCGCGTCGAACGCGACAAGTCGGGCGCGCCGACCGGCATCCTGCGCAACTGCTCGCAATACATCAAATACGAATCCAGCGACCCCGAGCCGACCCAGCAGGATCATCTGACGCGCCTCAAGGCGCTGCTGGCCGACTACAACTCGGTGGGTATCACCAGCATCAACGACGCCGATACCGCCGACAGCGAGGTGGAGCTCTACCGCCTGCTCCACGAGAAGAACGAGCTGACGACGCGCGTCTTCGTCGTGCTTAGCGTCAATGCCCAGGATCCGCTCGACAAGATCGAGGCGCGCATCAAGAATGCCGCCCAGAGTCCGCTCCACCAATACAACAACATGCTGTGGATGCGCGGCATCAAGAGTTACCTCGACGGCGGCATGCTCACCGGCAGCGCCTACATGCTCAAGCCCTGGGGCGTCAGCAAGATCTATTCGATCGAGGATCCCAGCTACCGCGGAGTGCTGTTCATTCAGCCCGACAAGCTCTATCAGATCGCCAAAATCGCGATGCAGAACGGCTTCCAGTTCACGGCGCACTCCCAGGGCGACGGCGCGGTGCACAATATGATCGAAGCCTACGAGCGCATCAACCGCGACGATTTTCCGGTCAAAGACATGCGCCCCAGCATCACTCACGCCAGCTTCATGACCGCCGAGGCGATCCAGAAAATGCAAGAGCTGGGAATCGTCGCCAACCTGCAGCCCGACTGGCTCTACCTCGACGGCGCGACGCTGCGGACGCAGTTCGGCAGCGACCGCATGGAGTACTTCGAGCCCTTCAAGAGCCTGGCCGAACACCACGTCACCGTCGGCGGCGGCTCCGACCACATGCAAAAGATCGGCAGCCTGCGCTCGATCAACCAATACAATCCTTTCCTCGGCATGTGGATCACGATCAAGCGCCTGCCGCGTTGGACCGACGAGCCGCTGCACCCCGAGCAGGACCTGACGCGCGAGCAGGCCATTCAGCTCTATACCATCAACAATGCGTTTCTGACGTATCAGGAAGACAAGAAGGGGTCAATCGAGCCCGGCAAGCTGGCCGACTTCATCGTCATCGACCGCGACATTCTCAACTGCCCGGTGGATGAGATCAAGGACATCCAGGTCGAGCAGACCTATCTGGGCGGCAAGAAGATTTTCAGCCGCTAGCGGCGCCGGGCCGGGAGGTTGCCGATTCTCCCGTAGCGCAGGGCTGGGTGTATTTCCCAGACCTGCGGTATGGACGGGGTTGGGTGCTGCACGAAACATCGGACGCTGGGGCGCGGCGTAGCGTGGGCGGAGCGCGCGCCGCCTGAAAAACCGCAGGTCTGGAAAAGCGCCAGCCCTGCGCTACGGGGGCTGCGTATGGAGAGCGATTCCGCCGAACTTCAACTGGACGCGTTCCTGGCGAAATATACTCCTGAGATTGCGGGGTTGGCTCGCGAGGTTCTGGCTGCGATGCGGGCCCGGCTGCCGGGGGCGGTGCGGCTTGTCTACGACAACTACAACGCGCTGGCGATTGGCTTTGGGCCGAGCGAGCGTGCCTCTGAGGCCGTCTTTTCGATTGCGTTGTACCCGCGCTGGGTGACCCTGTTTTTCCTGCAGGGGGCGACATTGCCTGACCCGCAGAAGGTTTTGAAGGGCAGCGGCAAGCTGGTGCGGCATCTGGTGCTGCGCAGCGCCTCCGATTTGGATGCTCGGGCCGTGCGGGAGCTGATGGCCGCGGCGTTGAAGCGTTCGGCGAAGCCTCTGGATCCGGCTCTGGGCTCGCCGCTGGTGATCAAGTCGGTCTCGGCGAAACAGCGGCCCCGCCGGCCGCGTGAGCGTGACCCGAAAGCAACGTCCGGAGGCTCTCCCGGACGGTCTTGAAGCTGGTATGATCAGCTCAATCGGCACTCGCCTTTTGAGGCCGTTCAGGAGGGCCCATGCCCGGATTCTGCGGTAATTGTGGCGCAGCCCTACGGGAAGGAGCCGGCTTCTGTCCGCGGTGCGGAACGGCTGCCGCACCCCACCAGGCCGCCGCCTCCTACCAGCCTGCTTCTTCGTCCCCGGTTCCACCGCCTGGTTCTTTCGCGCCGGCCGCCGCCCCTGCCGCCAAAGGCAGCAGCACGCTGCTGAAAGTCGTGCTGGTCGTGTTCGGCGTCTTCGCGATCGGCGCGATTCTGACCGTGGCCGGAATCGTCTACACCGGCTATCGCGTCAAGCAAGCCATCACCCAGAAAGCGGCCGACAACGGGATCGACCTCGGCGCGCTAACCAGCGGACAGCACGGCCAGGCCTATGAACCCTGCTCGCTGCTCACGACCGCGGAGGCTTCCGAGGTATTGGGTGTAACGGTGGTGCGCAGCGAAGCCAGCGGCGAAAGCTGCTCCTACTTCATCCAGCCGCCGACGCAGGAAGAGAAGTCGAACGCCGTCGCGAGCGCCTTCGAGTCGGTGCGGCAGAACAACGCTGCGTCTGCCGGCGATAGCATGGGCGGATCGCCATCGGCGCCCGCGGAGGGCGGGACCGAGGCGGCGCGCAAAGCCGGCATCGAGCAACTCGCCAAGGCCTTCACCAGCGCCGCCGTCGACGCAAACACACCCTACTTCACGGTCGAAGTCAATCCCGACGGCAACCAACTGATGGCGGCCACCAAGATTGCGCTGGCCGCTACCGGCGTTCCCGGCTCCAGCGAAAAGATCGACGGGATCGGCGATCAGGCCGTGATGGGCCCGTTGGACTCGATGATGGTTTTCGTCAAGAACGGCACCGGCGTTCAGATCGACTTGCGCCTGGTCGCCAATGGACGCGATCGCGGGATCGCCATGGCGCGGCACATGTTGGCGCGCATGTAGTTGGAAGAAGCACGGGCGCAGGCCTCCGGCCGGCAGCGTCCGCTTGCGGCGGACGTTCCTTGTTCTTCACCGGCCCGGCGAGCAAACACCGGCGTTCACGCCGGCGCTGCTCGGCCGGACGCCCGCGCCACATCCTGGCTCAGGTCCGTCTCCGCCGAGGCTCAGGCTGAGATGCGGCTCGTTTTTCGCTATGCGCAAGCGAACTACGATTCTCGCATTGGTGGCGGTCGTTGCTCTGGCGGCTGTCTGGTTTGGGCGAAAACCCCTCTACAAACGGTTCAAAGCGCGCGTGAAGCCCAGCGCGGAGCGGCTTGTCCACGAGCAGGTCGAAAGCGCGCTGCGCGATCAACAAACCATCGCGCAGGTCCGCAAGAGGCTGGCAACCGAAGCCACCGCCCGCTTCATCGAAACCAACCTGCCGCTGGCTCCCGCCTTCCCATCCCGGTTCGAATTGTTGAAATTGTGCATCGAAACGCTCGCCAAGGGCCCCGCTGGGCTCTATTGCGAGTTCGGAGTCTACAAGGGACGCACCATCAACTACATCGCCTCGCTGACCGACAAACAGGTCCACGGCTTCGACTCGTTTGAGGGTTTGCCCGAGGACTGGCGCGCGGGCTTTCGCAAGGGATTCTTCGCGATCACCGGGCTCCCCGACGTCCGCAAAAATATCGTCTTGCACAAAGGCTGGTTTTCGGATTCTCTGCCGGGCTTCAAGAAGGAGTATCCGGGGCCCATCGCGTTTATGCACATGGACGCCGACCTCTACTCCTCCACCAAGGACGTGTTCGACGCCTTGGCCGAACGCATCCAACCCGGCGCGGTGATCCAGTTCGACGAGTTTTTCAACTATCCCGGCTGGGAGCGCGGCGAGGCGAAGGCGTTCCGGGAGTTCGTGGAGCGCAACCGCGTCGAGGTCGAGTACCTGGGATATTGCGACGGCCAGACCAACCAGCAGTTGGCGGTGCGCATCGTGAGCAATGGCAACTACCGCCCGTAGCGGCCGCCGCGTTGCTTGTGGCTCAGGCCACCATCCCAAAGAGCACCCGAAGCCGGAAGCGGCGCCCATCACAGACAGGCTTGTCTGTGCCACCAGGACCCTCCGTGCCAGGGATTATCCCGTGGGGCAGGCCGGAAGCCCACCCCACGGGTTTACTGCTTTGAGTCGTTTACACCGAAACGCGGTCGGGCGCGTTGACCATCGAGAGCCAGCCGTAGCGGTCTTCGACCTGGCCGGTGACCACGGCTTGGAATTTTTTCTGGAGCCGCTGGGTCATCGGGCCGCTGGCCCCGTTGCCCACCGGGATGCGGTCCACCGACCGGATCGGCGTGACCTCTGCCGCGGTTCCGGTGAAGAACAGCTCGTCGGCGATGTAGAGCCATTCGCGCGGGATGGCCTGCTCGATCACGGGGAACTCACACTCCTTGCAAAGCGCCAGCACCGTGTCGCGCGTGATGCCCGGCAGCGCCGAGGTGCCCAACGGCGGCGTATACACCTTGCCGTCGCGAATCAGGAAAATGTTCTCGCCGCTGCCTTCCGAAACATAGCCGGTGGCGTCGAGCGCGATGCCTTCGCTGTATCCGTTGGTTACCGCTTCCATCTTCATGAGCTGCGAGTTCATGTAGTTGGCGGCCGCCTTGGCCATCGCGGGCAAGGTGTTGGGGGCCAGCCGCGTCCACGACGAGACGCACACGTCGACACCCTTTTCCAGCGCCTCGGCGCCCAAATACTTGCCCCATTCCCAGCAGGCGATGTAGACCTCGATGGGATTTTTCAGCGACAGCACGCCCACTTCGCCATAACCGCGGAAGGCGATCGGCCGCAGGTAACACGCCGAAAGCTTGTTGACCTGCACCAACTCGCCGAGCGCGTCGACAAGCTGCGCCTGCGTGAAGCCGAGCTGATCCATGCGGTAGATCTTCGCGGAATCGAACAGCCGCCGGATGTGCTCTTTGGGGCGGAAGACGGCGGGTCCGGCGGGCGTCTGGTAGCAGCGGATGCCCTCGAACACGCTGGTGCCGTAGTGCAGCGCGTGGGTGAGTACGTGCACCTTGGCGTCTTCCCAATCGATCAATTTGCCGTTATGCCAAATCTTTGCCGTGGGTTGGATCATGTGTTGTCCCTTGTCCTTAATTTCTTAGGTTACACTATGCCCTCGCGCCGGCGGCATGCGCTGTTGGTGGATGTTCCACTGGCCGCGCCTTGAGCGAGAACGGTTTTTTTCGGCCACGAAATCCAGCTTGGGCTTCCCTTGGAACCCGCTTCGCCGGGCCGGTTGCGAGGGCTTAGGCGCTAACCCCACTAGCCGGATATTTCACCAGGGGTCGACGCGAGAGGCGTCAGAAGCCCGTGGATACAAGGCGCGCGAAGCTTGGCGCGCGGAGGCGTACTTGAACAGTACGGTGAGCACGGAAGCGAGCGCAACGCAGTAGACGCGGGCTTATCACGCCTCGCAGCCGACTCCTGGTGAAATATCCGGTAGCCAACGCGAGCCGTCGAGGGACGGTCGGCACGGAATACGAATACCCATCGGCTGGCCTCGCAGCGGCGCATCGCGAAAGGCCTACGCCGCTGCCCCACGCGCTGCGGGGACGTCGCGGCATGAGTTCCGGTGGGCGCTCCGGGCATTACCCCGGTGCGGTTCCGGCGAGCACCACCCCGTTGTGCAACGAGGCGCCACCCGCCACTCAAAGCTCTTTGAGACGGATGTTGCGGAAGCGGACTTCCAGAGCAGGGCCGGCGTGGATCTGCACGGCGATCAGGCCGTCCGGCTTTACCGTGGTATCGGTTTCGGTGTAATCGGCCGTCGTGCCGCCGTTGAGTTTGAGCACGATGTGCGGCCCTTCGGCGTGGATCTCGTAGTCGTTCCAGCCGTCGGGCTTGAGCACCTTCTTGAGGGTCTTGGGGTCGGCGGCGACCAGATTGGTCTTGCGCCGCGATTCATCGTAGAGGTTGCCCCAGTAGTCGGGGCCGATGTCGGCTTGGTAACCGGCCATCTCCATCGAGCCGGTGACACGCTCGCTGCGGAACTGCACGCCGCTGTTGCCGCTGTTGTCGACCAACTGCACTTCGCACCGCAGGATGAAATTCGAGTAGGACTTTTCGGTGGCCAGGAAATCGTTGTAGGAGATGCCCGGCGAACGGCCGATTAGCATGCCGTCCTCGACCACCCACAGCAGCGGGTCGCCCTGCCAGCCGGCCAGGCTCTGGCCGTCGAACAACGGCGTGAAGCCCTCTTCGGCGGCGGGCGCAAGCGCGGCGGCGGCTGCCAGCCCGACCGAAGTCTGCAGGAAGCGGCGTCGAGTGGTGGACTGTTGCGTCATGGGGGACGAACCAGTGATTTCCCTATCCTAGCAGAGCCCGGCGCGACTTCGCGATTGCGGCGGCACAGGCGATCTTGTCTGTCCTCGGTAGAGACAGGCGCTCTCGCCTGTCTCGCCGCCCAGCGGCCTCTTGCCGGCTGCCGAAAGGCGACACATTCAGGAGTGAAGGCCAAACCCCAGTGCGCGGGCTGACGCCCGCGGCTCCGAGTAGGTGCTCCGGCGGCTCTGGCCAGCCACCGGCGCTCCGCGCCTCAGGGCTTATCCGGCGCCGGCTTGAGTTCGATGGTGGGGTTTTCACCCGGCGTCAAGGTGACTTCGCTGCCCCAGCGCTCGAGCTTCCTGACGAGGTCGGGGTCGTTGGGCCCGAAATCGCGCTGTCCGCCGATGGCGATGACCTGATAGCGGCCCGGCGGCACTGGCGGAGCATAGCAACTGCCGTCGGCGGCGCAATGACCTGGCGAGAAAACGCCGAACGGATTGTCCTCCGGATCGGGCCTCAGCAGCAGCCGGTAGCCCGGCTCGTCGACGCCAGGAGCGGCGGTGGCGGGGACGCGGAAGCTCGGCTGGGCGACATCGAAGCGGACGCGCAACTCCAGACTGGCCCAGTCGCCGGGCTGCGAGAAATCGAGGACCGGCGAAGGCAACTCGCGCCCCTCGCGGGCGATCGCCGCCAGGTAGGCATTCGAGCCTTGCACCGACACCTGGATCCGGAAGGCTTCGGGAGGCATCGGTCCGAGAGCGAACTCGGATTGCTCCAGCGGCAGCTCGGTCCTTCCAGACAGGCTCTGCCGCTGGTCGAAGAAATGATCGCCGGCCGCGATCGCCTGGACCATTACTGCGTTCGGCCGTTCGCCGTTCTGTTCGCTCACGTCGGCCGGCAGATCTTCCAACCGAATGCGCCCGCTCACTTCGACCGGCGGCTGCGTCCGGATGGTCAGTGCCGTGGTGCGGTCCTCGACCAGCGGCGCCTCGACGATGGCCCACCAGCCCGGGTTGGCGCCGGTGTCCTCCACGTAGACGCGGTATTCGCCCGGCGGCACTCCGCGGTTGTCGAAGCCGGCGGCGCGGCCGGTGCCGCCGCTCATCAGCTCGTAGTGCAGCGGCCCTTCGACGCGATGCAGCGCGTAGCGGCAGCGCGTGCAGGGCTGGCCGTCGGGGCCGGAAAGGATTCCGGCGGCGAACTCGGTGCGCGGCGCCGGCGGCAGCGTGATGTCAAGGATCGTTTCGGGCTGGTCGAACACCAGGTCGGCGGGCTGCGCCGCAAGTAGGTCGGGCGAGTTGGGATAAAACACCACGCCGGTCGACCGCGGCGCCGACCCGCGCGGAAAGGACAGCTCCATGTGGCTGGCCAGCAGCCAATAGCGGCCCGGCCGCGGGAGACCGAAGCGATAGACGCCGCGGTCGTCGGTGGACGATTGAGCCGCCGAAGTGAGTGAGGGCCCGGCATCGCTCTCCGTCATGCGCAGCGCCTGTATCTGCGCGTTGGGCAGCGGCGCCCCGGTCGTGTCTACAATTCGGCCGGTAACCACGGGCCGTCGCTGCAGGATCAGTTGCCGTTGCTCCAGAGCTTTGGGGCCGCGCAACAGAATCTGGCTTCTCGAATCGGGAGCGAGTTGACAGCCGGCCAGCACGCCGTCGAGCCAGTAGATTCCACTCGGCAATGCCGTAAAGCGCGCATGTCCCAGGGCGTCGGAAACCGCGTGCCGGTAGATCTGCTCGGGTTGGCTGGGGCTGGTAGCCCCGCGCAGAAAAACGCGCGCGCCGCTTTGCGGGTTGCCGCGCGAATCGACGGCCTGGACGGCGATGACGCCGTCGGTGTAGGCTTTGGCCTCCGTGTCCGAGTCTGCCTGGGGCGGCCCGGCAAGCGCCGCCAGGTTCAGCAGACAAGCGCAAAGCGCTGCCCGCAAGGCGGCTGCGTAGCGCGGTCTCGGCGATCTCAGGTAGCGGCTCAGTTGGAAACCTCGATCAGCGTCTGGTCAAACGCGGCGCAGGCCTCCGGCCGGCGGGGCCAAACTGGAGGTCGGCCTTTCCTGGCTCTTTTCCCTTGGCTTGTTCCAGTCCACCTCCGGAGAAAGAAACCTCGGCCCCCAGGACGACGCAGCCGGCCGGAGGCCCGCGCCGCGTCCGGTCACAGGCCCGAGGCAGGTCTGGCCAAAGGTCTGCAACTCTATGGCTTCGAACGGCGGCGTTGCGGATCTCATGGCGCGGCCGACCCCTGCGGCGCCGCGGTCAGCGTGATCTCCATGTCCGATTCCCCTTCGTGGTGGAACTGGCGCACGGCGTCGCCGGCGGCCTGCCAGGTCGCGGGATCGGCGGCCTGCTCCGGAGTCATGGCGCTCCAGGCGCAGATCTCGTAGTCGCCGCCGGCAAAGTAGCGCAATACCAGCCGGCCGTTCTGGTCCGTGGAGTAAAGCTGAACGGGTCCGTTGCCGCGAATGCCCACCACGAAATAGGCCGGTTCCTGGTTCGGGTCGCTTTCCCCGGCGCCAGGGGGCTTGACGCGCACGGTGAGCCGGCCTACCTCGAAACGTACCCGCAAGGTCAGTTCGGCTGTTTTCCCGGCGCGAATCTCGACCTGCCGCAATGGCTCCCACTCGCCCGCGGCATTACGCTGGCTGACATTGGCGCCCGGGCCGTTAAACAGCAACTTGTAGACGCCCGGCTGCAGATCGTCCACGTGGAACTCATAGTCGGGCGGCTGGGCCGGAACCCACTGCTCTCTGCCCCGGATCCCTTGGGGCTCTGGGTGCCGATTGCCGCTTCCTTCGGCGCTGTCGGCGGGGACTAGCCGGAAAAAAACGGGGTCGTTGGGGGCGCGGGGCGGCAAGTCGTCGCGGTCGGGCCACTCGGTCTGAATCTTGCCTTGCAGCCTTCCCGACTCGCTCTGCGTGAGCAGGACATCGGTGGTGGAGGCCTGCAAGTCAATGGTGCCCAGTTGCGACGAAGCCCTCTCGCCGATTGCCGGGCCGGGGTGGTTGAGGTTCATCTGCACCTGGTACTGGCCCGGCGGAATGCCGGTCAGGCGAAAACGGCCTTCGGGGTCGACCGCAACCGTCTGGCCGAGCATGTTTCCCTGGCCGCGCCCGCGTAGGAACAGAAACACGCTGCGGGTTCCGGCGGGCAGGCCCGCGATGCGGCCGCTCAGTTCGAGCGGCTCGACCGCCCGCAGCCGGATCTGTCCCACCGAAACGGTTTCGCCGGCCCGGGCGCTTACGGATTGCGTGTCGCCTGCCCAGGTGAATCCCTGGTATTGCCCACGGCGCACGGTCGGCTCGACCTCGTATTCGCCCGGGGGCAGGTAATAGAAGCGAAAATACCCACGGTCATCGGTGCTGGTCTGGCGCGGCTGTGCCTGTGGGCCGCCGTTCTGGCGCAGCTCAACCGTGATCTGCTCGACCGCCATGCCGTTGTCGTCGACCACATAGCCCTCGATCACCGCCAGCGGTTCGAGGGTCAGCTCGAGCTCGGCACAGGGTCCCGGCGCCGAGCAGTCGTGGGTCGGAGGCAGGGTGCGCCGGCCGTTGATGGCAAAGATGCGATAGCCGGGGCACAGCGTCCCGACCGTGACCCGGCTGTCGGGCGGGAAATCGAGCCGAAAGCGGCCCTGGCTATCGGGATACTCCCCAACCAGCGGGCCGTTGTCGATCGAGCGGGCCATCACTGTGCAGCCGGTAAGCGGGGTGAGCGCGTCGCCGCGTTTTTGCAGCAAGCGCCCGCTAATGCTGGACTGAGCCGAGCCGACGGCGCACGCAGCCAGGGCCAGCGCGATCACGATCCAGAAACGTGGAGAGCGCACCATCGGTTTTCCGGCCGGTATTTCGGTTTTCAGTGGATCTAGACGCCCGGTGCGCCGGGATTGTTCCGGTTTCGACGATTATTTTTTGGGGAGCGGCGGAGTTGGCGACGAAGCGCGTTGCCACGAAACAGAGCCGCCGGCTTACGCCTGCGGTTCTGTTTCTATTAGCTTCGCGTACGTGCCGTATCGTAGAGGGCTCGGATGTAGCCCAGGCTGAAGGCCCATCCGGTCTTGCGGTCGCCCACCATTTGCGGCACGTGGTCGGCGATCAGGATGCCCCGGTAGTCCACCTCGACCAGCGTCCGCATCACCTGCTTCATGTCGGTGTAGCCGTTGTCGACATAGCTCTCGACGAAATAGGGGATCGGGCTGCTGACGTTGCGGAAATGGATCTTCCACAGTTTGTCGAGCTTGGCGAATTCGCGGATCGCATCGACAACGTTCTTGCCGGTGTGAGTGCCGCCTTCCATCCAGGTGCCGCAGCAGAGGCAGATGCCGACGTTGGGGCTGTCGGCGATTTCGAAAGCCCGCATGTAGCCGTCAAAGGTTCCGAAGATGTGGCGCGGCACGCCGCCCAGCTCGGGCACCGGCGGATCGTCGGGGTGAATCCCGATGCGGACGCCGACTTCCTCGGCCACCGGGGCGACCTGCTGGATGAAGTAGGTGTAGTTTTCCCACAGCTCTTCCTGGCTGAACTTGCGGCCGTGGGTCAGCGGCGGCTCGAAGACCTTGCCGTCCCAGTAGCCCTTGGCGGTTTCCAGCCGGAAAGCGCGCGCCGGGGCGCCGCCGCGGGTGGTTTCGGGATCCGAACTCCAGATGCCGTTGCCCATGTGGGCATAGGTGGTGTAGTAGATACCGGCCTTGGCCAGGTCGCGGAGGTACTGTTTGTACTCGGCGATTTTCTGGTCGCGGCCGGGCAGGTTGAGGGTCACCTCGGGCATGTTGTGCACGTTCGAGTTGCCGATGTTGGCGACCTTCAGCCCGGCCGCCTCCACGCGGCTCTTGAATTGCGAAAACACCTCGTAGTTGCCGCCGCGCGTGGGGATGCTGACGTACTCGACGCCGATCTGCTTGCAGAAGGTGAGATCGTCGTCGTTGAACTCGTTGGGGATCTGCAGCGAGATCTTGATGCCCGGCGTGAGCGGGGCGAGCGGGCGCTTGGCCGCGGCATCCGCCCTGGGTAGGGCCGCTGTCACGGCAGCCCCCAGCGCCGCGCGCGCCACGTCCCGCCGCGAGAGATCGTTCGCCTGGTCTGCCATGTGAGCCTCCTTAGTCGCGCCGATGCCGCGTGATCAGCTCCATCCCCACCTGCAGGCTGACGCCGACCTGCCAGATCCGCCCGCCGTTGCGTTCATAGAAAAAGCCGACGGCGGAGGTGTTCCAGGGGTCGAAGCCCTTGCCGAGAAAGCGCTGCGGGTCGATCCGGAACTGCACGTCGAGGCGCGTCCCCAGGCCGCTGCCCAGGTTGGTGATGGTGCGCAGTCGCGAATCGCAGTTGCAGCCGCCGCTTTCGCCGACATAGTCTTCCACCAGCAAGCGGTAGGTCTGCACCGACGGATGCACGGTGAGCTTGCGCCAGGTATAGGCAATGCCGAACTCGGGGCTGGTCTTCTCGATCGTCGTTGTCTGCAGCCGCACCGGGTCGCCCCAATCGAGCTCGACGCCGGCCACCGGTCTGCGCAGCGTATAGAACCGCTTCTGCATCGACGAAATCCGATGAAATTGTAAAACAGCAGGATGGCGAATTCGTTGTGGTCGTTGAGCTGCCATTTGGGCCCGATGCCGAGGCCGATCTCGCCGAACCAGGGGCTCTTGTTGGTACGGATGTTCATCGAGCCCGCCGCCGGCTGAAACGTATCGGCCCAGTTGTCGGGAAGCGTCTGCTGCATCGACGAGTTCGCGGTGGCGACGTCGTAGCGAATGAAGAAATAGATATCGCCGGGCTGCGTGTCAGTGCCGGAGGGAGCCTGCTGTTGTCCCAGGGCGCTGGGTACTAGGGCGATGGTGGCCATCGCAAGAACGAAGAGTCGGAATCGGAGGATCACGGATTGATTCAGGCTGGCGGGGCGAATCCCGCCTCCATGATAGCCGACCGGGCGAGGTCGCCGTGGGCAGCCCGGGTGGGGGCAGGTCAGTTTGAGCCCCGGGAGGATTTGCCAGCCCGTCCCGGCCGCAACCAGAAACGATCGCCAAAGGCCTGGAAAAACAGAGCCGCGAGCCACGGGGGCAGAGCCCCAGCCCCCGGGAACAGAGCCGCAGGCGTAACAGGCTGCGGAAAAAGTACTCTGGAGGCCAAGACTGGGGTCGGCTTTTGAGCCGGCGGACCGAAAGGGCACACAGGTAAGAGACCGCACTCGTGGCGCGAACCCCCAGGTTTGCCGCGTCGCGATTCGTCGCGACGTATGGCCCCACACCACCGAAGCCGTGCTGGAGGCTGCCACGGCCGGACCGGAATGCACTTTTTCCGCAGCCTGGTAAGCCGGCGGGCCGAGGCGGCTGGATGTCGGGGGACGCGGCCGGATAGCGCCGTCGAAGGGCCTGGTGTCGAGAAGCAGTCTGTTTGTCATCCGCTGAGCAATCTTGCGCGATTGGGGCAGGGAACCTCACCGAGGGCGCCCTCAGGGCCGGGCGTTGAGAACTTGCGGCATCCGGATCAGGGCAGGTTGGGTTGCCCCCACTTACCGCTCCCTTTTTGACCCGCTGCCGCGGCCCCCGTGCCACCTCGGCCCGCCGGCTTACCAGGTTGCGGAAAAACTCCAGCCTGGCCCGGCAGCGATGCTTCATGGGGACAGTCACCGCGTTTCGCATCTCGATTTTTCAGAGGTTTACGGGATTCGCAAGGTGCGAAACGCGGTGACTGTCCCCCTCCGGCAGACTTTTTCCGCAGCCTGTTACGCCTGCGGCTCTGTTGTGGGGTTGCCCGCCTTGCTTGAGGGGAACAGTCAGCGTGTTTCGCACCCTGCGAGAATGGTCGCTATGGATCAGCAGGACGGCCCCGTGGGGCCTCGCGAGGAATATCTGAGCCGGATTGCCCGGCGCCGCGCGGCGCTGGCCGAGTGCGATCGCCGCCATAACCGCCTCGGTTTCCTGCGGGTGGTCACGGTCGCCGCCGCGGCGGCGGTTGCCTATGCGGCGTGGCGGCATGGTGCGCTTTCGGGCTGGTGGCTGCTGCTTCCCGGCGCGGTGTTTTTCACCTTGGGCGGACTCTTGCAGCGTGTGCTCAACGACCAGTCGCGGTTGTCGCGGGCCCTCGCGTTCTATGACCGTGCGCTGGAGCGGATCGAGGACCGCTGGGCCGGCACGGGCGAAAGCGGCGCCCGGTTTCTCGACGAGCTTCATCTCTACGCGCAAGACCTCGACCTGTTCGGCGACGGCTCGCTGTTTCAACTGCTCTCGAACGCGCGCACGCGCATGGGCGAGGAAACGCTGGCGGCGTGGCTGCTGGCGCCGTCGCCGCCCGAAACCGTTGCCGACCGCCAGAAGGCCGTCGTCGAGATCGCGCCGCGCATCGATCTGCGCGAGGACTTGGCGGTGCTCGGCGAAGAGGCCCGCGCCGGCGTCCATCCCGAGGCGCTGGCGGCCTGGGGCGAGCGCGCGCCCTTGCTGGAGCGCACTTGGTTTCGCGGTGCGGCCGTGGTGTTGTCGGTGTTTGGCGCGGCGGCGATCGTGGCGGGCTTTGTGTATCTGTCGGCGGCCATCGGGCTGGTCGATCTGCCCGAGAAGACGATGTTCGCGATGCGGGCGTACTTCCTGTTCGTGGTGCTCGCGCTTGGCCCCGTGGTGTGGCGCTTCAAGAAACGCACCGACCGCATCCTCGAGGAAGTCGAAGAGTCGGCGCGCGACCTGGCGCTGCTGGCGGGCGTGCTGCGGCGTCTGGAGGCCGAAAGCTTCGCCTCGCCGCGTCTGATCGCGTTGCGTGCCGCGCTCGAGGTCGAGGGCCGCCCGGCCTCGCGCCGCATCGCCGCGCTCAACCGGCTGATGGAGCTGGTCGACTCGCGCGGCAACCGCGTCGTGCAGGCGATCGGTCCGTTGCTGTTGTGGGACCTGCATCTCAGCTACGCGCTGGAGGACTGGCGCCGCGTCTCGGGGCCGGCGCTGCGGCCGTGGCTGAGCGCCGTGGGCGAGATCGAGGCGCTGTCGTCGCTGGCCGAGTACGCCTACGAGCATCCGCTGGATGTGTTTCCGGAATTCGCCGCAGCCGCCGAATCGCCCTGTTTCGAGGGCGAGGCGCTCTGTCACCCGCTGCTCGCGGCGGGCGCGGTGGTCCCCAACGACGTGCGCCTCGGCGGCGAGTTGCGCGTGCTGGTGGTCAGCGGCTCGAACATGTCGGGCAAGAGCACCTTACTGCGCACCGTCGGCGTCAGCGCCGCGCTGGCGCAGGCGGGCGCGCCGGTGCGGGCGCGGCGGCTGCGCCTGTCGCCGCTCGCCGTGGGCGCTTCGATCCGTATTCAGGACTCGCTGCAGGCGGGCGCTTCGCGGTTCTACGCCGAGATCACGCGGCTGCGCCAGATCATGGAAAAGACCGAAGCCGAGACGCCAGTGCTGTTTCTGATCGACGAGTTCCTGCACGGCACCAACTCACATGACCGCCGCATCGGCGCCGAAGCGATCGTGCGCGGCCTGGTGGAGCGCGGCGCGATCGGCCTGATCACGACGCACGACCTGGCGCTGGCGCACATCGCCGACACGCTCGCGCCGCGCGCCGCGAACGTCCATTTCGAAGACCATCTCGAAGCCGGCCGCATGCACTTCGACTACAAAATGCGCCCCGGAGTGGTGGCAAAAAGCAACGCCATCGAGCTGATGCGTTCGGTGGGGCTGGAAGTCTAGCAGCAGCGGCGGTAGCCCAAGCACGGCAAGCCCAAGCAAGGCAAGCCATAGCCCCGTGCCAACCGGATTGCGGATGCGCCGAGCCACAAGGCACAGAAGCCGGGCCAGGCCCCCGTGGCGTGAACCTCCCGGTTTGCCGCGTCGCGATTCGTCGCGACGTAGGGCCAGCGCGCACGAGGGCAGGCCCACGGCCGCGATCTGTTCATGGCCCTCTTCGGGAACAGACAGGATTGTCTGTTCCACGGGACAGGCGAGAGCGCCTGTCTCTACCCGGTGGCCCATCCCGGCATTCCTGCGAGAATGGGGCCGATGCCTGAGCCGCAATCCACTTCGAGTCCGCGCGACGAATACACGCGTCGCATCGCGCAGCGCCAAGCCTCCATCCAAGCTTGCGACCGGCGCCACAACACGCTCGGTTTTCTGCGGCTGCTGACCGTCGCCGCCGCGGTCGCGATGACCTACGCCGTGGTTGGCAGCGCAGCGTTCTCCGCCTGGTGGCTGCTCCTTCCCGTCGTCGTATTTATCGCGCTGGGCGTACGATTGCAGCGGGTCGTCACCGAGCACTCGCGCCTGTCACGCGCCATCGCCTTCTACGAGCGCTCGTTGGATCGGCTGGACGGCCGCTGGCCCGGCAGCGGCGAAACTGGCGCGCGCTTCCTCGACGACCAGCACCTCTACGCGCGCGATCTCGACCTGTTTGGGCGCGGCTCGTTGTTTGAGCTTTTGTCGAGCGCCCGCACCGGCATGGGCGAGGAAACACTGGCATCGTGGCTGCTGGCGCCGGCGCCGCCCGCGACCGTTCGGGCGCGCCATGGGGCGGTCGCCGAGTTGGCGCCCCGTCTCGACCTGCGGGAAGACCTCGCCGTGCTCGGCGAAAGCGCGCGAACCGGCGTCGATCCGCAGCGGCTTGCCGCCTGGGGCGAGCGCGAGCTGCTACTGCCGCCCGCCAGTTGGCGCGGCGCGGCCTGGGCGCTTTCGCTGTTCGGCGTCGCGACCATTGCCCTGCTGATTGCTCTCATGGCCTCCTGGCCAGGCCTGTTGGTTTTGCCGCAGGGTTTGCGGAGCGGCTTGCCCGGCTTCCTGCTGTTGGTCTTCTTCCTGTTTGGCGCGCTGCTGTTGTGGTGCAGAAAGTATACCGAGCCGATCGTTCAGGAAGTCGAGCAGGCCTTGCGCGACCTCGACGTGCTCGCCGGTGTCTTGAAGCGTCTCGAAGTCGAGCGCTTCGACTCGCCTCTCCTGGCCGAACTGCGCGCGGATCTCGATACGCAGGGCACGCCTCCGTCGCGGCGCATCGCGCGGCTGAAGTTGCTGCTGGATCTGCTCGATTCCCGTCGCGACGTTTTCTTCGGCTTGCTGGCCCCTTTGCTCCTGTGGGAGGTCCATCTCGGCTACGCGTTCGAGGACTGGCGGCGCGTTTCGGGGCCGGCCTTGCGGCGCTGGTTGAACGCCGTCGGCGAGATCGAGGCGCTGGCGTCGCTGGCTGGCTATGCCTACGAGCATCCCCACGATGTGTTCCCGGAATTCACGGCTGAAGGGCCTTGGTTCGAGGCCGAAGCATTGTGCCATCCGCTGCTGGCGGCCGAGGACGTGGTGCCCAACGACGTGTGCTTGGGCGGTGCGTTGCGCGTGCTGGTGGTGAGCGGCTCGAATATGTCGGGCAAGAGCACCTTGCTGCGCACTGTCGGCGTCAATGCCGTGCTGGCGCAGGCGGGCGCGCCCGTGCGGGCGCGGCGGCTAAGGCTATCGCCGCTGGCGATCGGTGCGTCGATTCTCGTGCAGGATTCGCTGCAGGCCGGCGCTTCGCGGTTTTACGCCGAGATCACGCGCTTGCGCCAGATCATGCAGACCGCTGGCGGCGCGACGCCCGCGCTGTTCCTTATCGACGAGTTCCTCCACGGCACCAACTCGCACGACCGCCGCATCGGAGCCGAAGCGATCGTGCGCGGACTGCTCGACCGCGGGGCGCTGGGCCTGGTCACCACGCATGACCTGGCGCTGGCGCACATCGCCGACACGCTCGCCCCCCGCGCCGCGAATGTCCACTTCGAAGACCACCTCGAAGACGGCCGCATGCGCTTCGACTACAAGATGCGTCCGGGAGTAGTGGAAAAGAGCAACGCCATCGAGCTAATGCGCTCGATAGGGCTAAAAGTGTAAAAGTGGCGCAGGCCTCCGGCCTGTGCAAAACCGCGAGGGAACCCCACGGCCCTTCAGGGAACGCCACAGACGCAACTCCCCGACACCAGACAAGCCGCCTCCGCCAACACACGGACACTGCCCCCAACCCCACTCTCGTGCCGCCGCGGCCCGCCGGCTCCCGCCCGCGGCTCTGATTTCATTGGTCCCGCAACGAGAGCCATCGGCCTACTGGCCCGCTTGCCGTGGGCTGCGCGACTCTCCTGGCGTGCTGCGTCTTCGCTACGGTTTTGCACAGGCCGGAGGCCTGCGCCACGGGGTCCTATTGCATCCCCTAGCAGCCGTGACACTCTCCTATGGCCTTCATTTCTTCAACTCAACCAAAATCACTTCGGCCGGAGCCGCCGCCAGGTTCTCTTCGGCGTGCTTGGCTGGCGGCGCGAACACGACGTCTCCCGCCTTGTGGGCGATCTGGCTAACCGTGCCGTCCGCGGCTGTTACTTTGATCGATGCATCGGTGAGGAATACCTGCACCCGATTGAGGGTGTGCTCATGCTGCTTGACCTTGGCGTGCGGCCCCAGCTTCGCCCGCACCACGCGCACCTGATCGTTTTCGAGCAACTTCGTATACACCGCCGGTTCGACCTTCAGTGTGTCGAGAGCCGCCGTAACCGGCTTCGACCCGCCGCCGGGTTTGGACTTCAACTCGATCTCCACGATCCCGACCGGGGCGTCGCCGACGTTCTCGCTGACATGCTTTCCCCCGGCCTTGCTCCAACGAACTTCGCCTGCCTTCACGCGTTGGTCGTCGGTCTTGCCGCTTTCGTATTGCAAGACCATGTGGCCGGCATTGAGATAGATCATTACGCGGTTCATCAAGTGCTCGTGAGGTTGGCCCTTGTGGTGAGGCAGGTCCGATACCTTCAGAACGCGCACCTGGTCGTTGTCGACGACGACGGGGTTCGCCGGCTGGGCGCACAGCAGCGACGCGGCCGCCGCCACCAGCAGGAGGGATGGCACGGTTGCCAAGAGACAGACCCGGTTTCTCATGCGACGATTCTACATGGCCCCGAGGGTGGCGGCGCCGGTGGGTAGAGGATTTTTTGCGCCCTGAGAAGGCGCGCTTCGGAATTCGAAGCGTGCCGCCGCCGCGGGCGTGGCAGGCCGTCCCAGGGCGTATGTCGGGGATGGGCGGGATAGCCTAAGGCCGTTCGGCGGCTCGTTCTACAGGCACGTCCAGGCGCAGTTCGTGAAACAAGCGGCCGCGCATGTCGCCCAGCCAGTCGTCCATGTAGCGGCGGTTGAGGTCGATGGTGGCGTAGGCCACCGAACCCGATTCGTCGGGCGCGTCCGCCAGGATTTTGCCGTCGGGATCGAGAACGTGTGTCGGATAGTCGTATCCCGAGGTCGCCAGAAACACGCGGTTCTCGATCGCCCGCGCTTCCGCGAGGGTCTCGTTGCCGCCCCAGATCGGCATCAGAATCAGCTCGGCTCCGTGCAGCGCGAGCGCGCGGGCGGGGTCGGCGTATTGCACGTCCCAGCAGATCATCATACCGACGCGGCCAAAGTCGGTGGTGAACACCGGGTAGTCGTTGCCGGGCGTGAGGCCGCCTTCGATCTCTTCGCGCGGCAGGTAGACTTTGCGGTATTTGCCGGCGATGCGTCCCTGGCGGTCGATCAGCACGGCGGTGTTGTAGATGGCCGGTGCTTCGCGTTCGAGAAGGCCAGCGACGATCCAAGCATGCTTGTCGCGCGCGACGCGGCCCAGGCTTTCGGTGGTGGGGCCGGGGAGCGGTTCGGCGACGTCGGCGTAGGTCTTGCCGGTGCCGACCACCGAAATGCCTTCGGGCAGCACGATGATGTCGGCGCCGGGCTGGACCTCGCGCTCGACCAGATCGACGAAGGCCTTCACGCTGGCCTCGCGCGAGCCGGTGTTTTTCGGGCGCAGGTGGACGACAGCGACCTTCACCTGGCGGGGCTTGGGCGCCGGGATTTCCTCGAGCGAGATGTCATCCCACCACACCGTGCCTTGCGGGGCGTTGTTGAGGTAGAGCTGGATGAGCACACCGGCGGCCTTAGTGGGCGCGGGGGCTTCCAGGATGAATTTTCTCCAGACCCCGGGGCCGGTGGCAGGGGTTGTCGCGGCCACAATGGCGCTCGCCGTGGTGACCCGATAGGCGTAGTCGGGTTTGCCCGCGCGTTCGTTCGCCGCGGTCTGCCAGTCGAGGCGGGCCAGAATGCGCAGGGCTTCGTCCGTGATGCCGTCGGCCTGGTAGTAGGCGGTCAAGCGATACCAGCGGCCGGGCTCGACGCCGGGGACCAGGCGGTGCCAACCGCCGTATTCGGCGGCGTTGCTGGCGCCGGAGATAGCCAGGCTGCCGGCGCCGCTGCGAAAGCGCATCGGGTCGACAAAAGTGCGGGGGGCGATCTCTGGGCGCGCGGCCCACGCCGTCCATCCGGCGGGCAGGCCGTCGGAGGTCACCTCGAAAGCGGATTCGACGACATGCAGCGGCGCCGCGGAAGCGCCCAAGGCGAGAGCAAATAGCAGCACGAGAATGACCATGCGGAGAGTATAACGCAGCATTTGGCGGGTGGCGTTGCTTTTTGGGAGGCTTTGGGCCGCGGGGTGCGGGCAACGGAAAGGCCCGTAGGGGCGGATCCAACGAATCGCCCAAGGCTTCAGCCCTGGGAAGAGCCCCATATCGGGCTAGCCCTGGGAGGGCGATCGAATTTGTGTGGCTGCGTTCGTGCTTTTGGCAGATGGGGCCCGCCCCTTCCAGGGTGGAATCCAGAAGGGACGATATTCCCACGCTGAGGCCGCGGGCTTTTATATTGGACTCGCCCCTTCGGGGCTCTCGATGTCCGCCCTTCCCGGGCTATCGATGGCCTTCCGCGCCGTCGTCGCGCGCCGTCCCTGCGGGGGCGGCTCTCCCGCTTTCCTTAGTCTGCGTTTGAAAATGTTCTAGGGCCTTTGTCGTATCACCTTAATACGGCGCGCGTGGTGGATATAAGGCAGCATGCAGGGGCAAATGTCCAGTTTCTACCATTGCCTGGTATATAACCCAGCGCTACACTGAGCGGCAGCGAAGGAGGTTTCCGTGGCGGACGAAACAGTGGGCAGCCATGCGGAGTCACTCGAAGAGCTGTCGGGCGAGTGGATGCGGCAGCAACTGCAGGAAGCGGCGGTGAACACCGCACCGCCCGTGCAGGAAACGGTCAAGAGATCCGACCCGGCGCCTCGATCGGCGTGGTCGGCTCCGGCCGCGACGGCCGCTCCGGCCGCGCAAGAGGCCGCCGAACCCGGCGCCGACGACGTGCTGACCGGGCTGGCGCAGAGCGTGTCGCAGGCGGTGGTTAGCGCGGTCTCGCAACTGGAGCACCGCCGCGTGGAAGAAAAACGCACGTTGGAGCGAACGGTTCTCGAGCAGGAACAGCGCCTGGGAGACGCCTTGGGGCACGTCGCGGAAATGCAACGCCGCTTGGACAAGCTTTCCAGCATGCTCGAAGAGCAGCAAAACCTGGCGCGCGGCGCCTCCGACAGCTATGAGCGTTTGAGCGGCGCCATCGCCGAGATTCAGACGCTCCACAGTAGCCGCGAAGGTATCCTCGACGAGTTGCGCCGGGAGACGATGGACCTTTCGGTTTCGGTTTCCGACCGTCAGGATCAGGTCAGCGGGCGGCTCGATCTGCAGCAGACCGATCTCGAAGGCGTCAAATCGGAACTCGCGCAACTCAAGCCGAGCATCGAAAAGGTGGCCGAGCGGCTGAATCGGCATTCGCAGGCGATCCGGGCGGTCTTCGAGGCCGAGAAGCGCCGCGAAGATACGCTGCAACAGTTGAGTGAGGCGGCCGCCGGCTTGAAGGCTTCGACCCTGCGCTACCCCGAAGGGCTTTCCGAAGAGCTTCTGTAGGGCGCGGCGATTCTGTTTTTGGCCGGTGACCGGGCGGCGCTTTCGGCGGTTGGAACCGGGCGCAGCCTGTTCGGTCTGAAGAAACTCCAGCCCGGCCCCGCAGGTGCGCTCCATGGGGGCCGGTCACCGCGTTTCTTACCTCGATTTTTCAGAGGTTTACAGGACTCGCAGGGTGCGAAACATGGTGAGGGTCCTCTTCGTGCATTTACAGGATAGGGCCCTTGAACGGGCCTGTGAACGCTGGTCGCCGCTGTCCCCTTGCCGCGGATTCTCCCCTTTTTCGTTTTCCTCTTTTGATTTGTGACGGTGGGCGATTCCGTTGCTCTTGGGAACCCGGGTCCGAAACGAGCCCAAACTCCTGGTGGGGAACAGACGGGCCCCCTGGTTGGGAGACAGGCAGCATTGTCGGTTCCGCCGGGACCTGGCGGGCGAGCCTGTGCTTCAATGTGGGGAGGAGCCGCAAACCATGGACTCGCTCGTCTCTCCAAGCTTCCAACTCTATGGCATCACAACGGCGTTGGTGGAGAAGGCCGTTCGGGACATCAACGATCAGGAAGCCATCCAGCGCATCGAAGGCAACACTAACTGCATGCTGTGGTTATTCGCCCATGTGACGGCCGTGCGCTGCTCGCTGGCCGGTATGCTGGGCGTCCAAAAAGATCTACCGTGGCGGGAGTACTTCGGTAAGGGCTGCAAGGGCGACGATTTCGGGAAATACCCCACCATGGCCGAGGTGCACGAGGTCTGGCAGGAGATCACGCCGCTGTTCGTCGGCGCTCTGGAAAACGCCACCGACGAGCAGCTTTCGGCGGCGGCGCCGCGGGACTTTCCGATCCCCGACAAGAGCGTGCGGGGTGCGATTCTTTTTTTGGCCTTCCACGAGTCCTACCACGTGGGGCAGATGGGCTACCTGCGAAAATGCCTCGGCAAAGAGGGCCTGGTGGGCTGAGCTTCCGCCGTTCCCCCCCACCAAATTGCCGGAAGTGGGCAGTGACCGTGTTTCGCTCCCTGCGAATCTTGTAAACGACTGAAAAGCGAGCCGCGACAGGCGGTGACTGTTCTCCAGAGGCACCCCTGCCGTGCCTGGATGGGCTTTCCTCAGGCCGAGTTACCTAGTGCGGCACTTTATCGGGATCCTTGGGCGCCTGCGTGGTGATTCCTCCGAAGACCGAGCGCGACGGTGACGGCAGGTTCATGGCCGGGTCGATGGAGGCGTCGAACTTCTCGGCCATCGCCGTGAGCCGCTCGACGATTTCGGGATAGTCGGAAGCCATGTCGTGTCGCTCGCCGATGTCCTGGGCCAGGTTGTAGAGCTCGGGCGGATCGCAGCGCTGCGGATCGCGCGGCCGGCCATTCTCCTTGACCTCGCGTTTGAACAGGTGCAGCTTCCAGTCGCGCCAGCGCACGGCAAAGACCTGGCCGTGAAAGTAGTAGTACAGCGTGTCGTGCGGCGAGGCCTTCTTGTTTTCGAGCATCGGCAGGACGTTGCGGCCGTCGATGACGCGGTCGGAGGGCGGCTGGCCGCCGGCCAGCTCGACCGCGGTGGGGAACAGATCCATCAGCGAGGCGATGCCGCCAAGCACCTTGCCTGCCGGGATGTGCCCCGGCCAGCGTGCCACAAACGGAACCCGCACGCCGCCTTCCCAGGTGGTGTTCTTGGCGCCGCGCAAGGGGCCGGCCGAACCCCCTTTGATCTTCTTCTTGTTGTGGCCGATGACCCACGGACCGTTGTCGCTGGTGAAGATTACTAGCGTATTGCCGGCGACCTGGTAGCGGCGCAGCGCGTCGAGGATCTCGCCCGTGCTCCAGTCGATTTCCTCGACCGCATCGCCGTAAGGGCCGTGCTTCGAGCGGCCGCGAAACTCGCGCGAGGGCTGCACGGGCGTGTGCGGCATGGTGTGCGGCAGGTAGAGGAAGAACGGGTGGTCGCGGTTGCGTCCGATGAACGACACGGCTTCTTCGGTGTAGCGCCGCGTCAGTAGATCGACGCGGGCGGGCGATTCGATGACCTGGCCGTTCTGCCACAACTCCAGCCGCGGCCACTTGAGCAGCGGCAGCAGCGACATGTCGTTGCTGTAGAGCACGCCGTAAAATAGGTCGAAGCCGTGCTTGCGGGGGCGGTAGGGCTGGCGCCCGCCCAGGTGCCATTTGCCGATGCAGGCAGTGGTGTAGCCGCGTTGCTTAAGCTCCTGGGCCAGCGTGATTTCCGAAGCCGGCAGGCCCCATTTTTCCTTGGGGATCAGCACGCGCGTCATGCCGGAGCGCTTGGGATAGCGGCCCGTCAACAGCGCCGCGCGCGCCGGCGTGCAGGTCGGCGCCACCGAGTAGAACTCGGTGAGCCGCACACCCGCGGCCGCCATCGCGTCGATGCGCGGCGTGCGAATGCCCTTGCCGCCATAGACGGCCAGATCGCCGTAGCCGAGGTCGTCGGCCAGAATGATGACGATGTTGGGCGGGCGCTCGGCCGGTTGGGCCCGCAGGGCGGGCGGCAGCAGACACAACAGCGCTAGAAGGAACGGGGCAAGGATGGAAGAAGCTATGCGCAAAGGTTATTCCGGGTGATTCGAATGGCGGACGGCGACGGCGAAATGCTCGATGCGGCGGTGATCGCGTTTGTCCGGGCTTTCCTGGCGCAGGCCGGCCGCTGGGCCGCCTTCGGCGGCCGACAGGCGAGAGCGCCTGTCTCTACCTGGGCGGCGGCTTTGCCGCGCACTTGTGTGGCGGCTCAATCCGCCACGCAGCGGAAGCCGAGGTTGTTGAGCGCACTGTCGCGGTCGGTTTTCTGGCGCGCGGCGACGCGATAGCCCTGACAATAGTTTTCGCTGCACAACCAGCTTCCGCCGCGCTGTACTTTCTGCGTTCCAGCGGCGGGGCCTTGCGGGTTGTCGGTGGGCGAGCGGCCGTAGTAGTCGGGGTCGTACCAGTCGGCGACCCATTCCCAAACGTTGCCGCCGACGTCGTAGAGGCCGTAGCCGTTGGGCGGAAAACGCTTCACAGGGCCGTAGCTGGCAAAGCCGTCGAGGTGCGCGTCCTGGAGCGGAAACTCGCCCTGCCAGACGTTGGCGCGGTAGCTGCCGTTGGGTGTCAGCTCGTTGCCCCAAGGGTAGCGCGCGCCTTCCAGGCCGCCGCGCGCCGCGTACTCCCACTCGGCTTCGGTCGGCAGCCGCTTGCCGGCCCAGCGCGCGAAGGCCGCCGCGTCGTCCCAGGAAACATGCACCACCGGGTAGTCCTCGAGGCCGTCGATACTCGAATCGGGACCTTTGGGGTGCCGCCAGTCGGCGCCATCGATCAGTGCCCAGTCGTGCCGGGCGGGTTCGAACACCGCCGAGGATTTTTGCTTTTCCGATTCGGTGACGTATCCGGTGGCGTCGACAAAGGCGGAGAACCGCTGGTTGGTGACCTCGGTCTGGTCGATCCAGAAATCCTGAACGCGCACGCGGTGCACTGGGCCCTCGAAGGGGAAACCGTCGTTAGTGCCCATCAAAAACTCTCCGCCCGCGATGCGCACCATGTCGCTGTGGTCGGCCGGATGTTGGGGCGAGCAGCCGCCCGCGCCCAGCACGGCCCACACGGCCAGCGCCGCCGAAAAGGCGGCCGCAAGAGGTTTCTCCGCGGTCGGCAGTGTTCGCGGTCGCAACATGCGCAAGGCGATCAAACCGTTATTATAGTCGCCCCCCTGAGGTACGATGATTCTAGTGATGGACGAGCAGCAACCCGCCGGCGACCGGCACGACGCGCCGGCCGAACCGGATTCGCTCGACCTGCCGCCACCCGCCACCAACCTCGATTTCGCCCCGCCGGCCGCCGCCAATAACCTGCCGTTCCCGGAGCCAACCCCGCGGCGCCGCCCGGGTTGGAGCTATGTCGACGTGGCGCTGTTTCTGCTGTTCGCCATCCCGGCGCAGTTGGCCGCGGTGGCGATCTGCGTCGGCTCCTATCACCTGGTCGAGTGGATCACCGGCAAGGAAAGTACCTTTCCCGACAGCATCGCCGCGGCCCCGATGGTGGTCGCGGTGCAGTTTGTGTGGTGGGCGCTGCTACTCGCCTTTATCTATGGCGTGGTGGCGGTCAAGTATCGCTTGCCCTTCTGGCCCGCGATCGGCTGGAAGAGCCTCAACCTGCCCCCGGTGGTCTATCTGCTGGGCGGCGTACTGCTGGCGTTTTCGGTGGCGGGGCTATCGCAACTGATGCCGACATCGTCGGAACGAATGCCGATCGAGGATCTGATCCGCGACCGCACTTCGCTGGCGGTGCTGGCCGTCTATGGAGTGGTGTTCGCGCCGGCAATCGAGGAGATGGTCTTCCGTGGGTTTCTGTACAAGGCCGTCGAGCGCGCCAACGGCACGCTGGCGGCGATCCTGATCACCGCCGTGGTGTTCTCGCTGCCTCACGCCTCGCAATACGGCTGGCGCTGGCAGAATTTGCTGCTGCTGACCTACGTCGGTGTGATCTTTGGCGTCGTGCGCGCCCGGACCGAATCGGTAGTGCCCTCGACCTTGCTGCATATGGGGTACAACGCGACGTTGTTTGCCGGTTTGTTTGCGGTAGGCGACAAGATCTTCAGAACCTAGCCGCCTGGACATTTTGGTTGGCTGAGCGATTCGCCAGCGATCCGCGCTCGCAGTCCTTGCGCGCCGTCCGCAGCCAGAGCCTGGTTTCTTCCACCCGACACACGCAACGACCACAGAGCCGCAGGTGTAAGCCGGCGGGCCGAGCCCGCACGATGCAGCGGGCGAAAGCGCCGGGAAGTGCGTGATCCCTGGGCCCTCGGCAGCAGATTTCACCGCGCCGCACGGGCCACCGTGCCGCCTCGGCCCGCCGGCTTACGCCTGCGGCTCTGTGGTCGAGTTTCGTCGCGTTTCGAGAAGACCCCGGCTTTGGTAGCGTCTCGATGTGGCGTGGGCCTCTGGCCGGCCGCGCCGGCGTGCCCGCCGGCGTTTGATTCTCCCTCGCGGCCCCTTTACCTAGCCCTATAGTGTCGTTGTGAGATACCGGATCGATTCTTGCAGCACCGAGTAGCCCATCATCACCGTCATCATGAGCGCCGAGATCCATAGTCCCAGCGTGATCCAGCCTTTGGGGATCACTCGGGCCGGCATGCGCTTGTAGCGCAGGTAGAGCGTGTAGAGCCCGATGATCGGCAGCATCGTCGCTTGCGCGAAGCCGCCGACTTTGACCATCGCCACCGGCTCGCCGAACATCATGAAGTAAATGCAGGGCACCAGCAGCAGGATGAGCACGAAAATCCGCGTTACTCGCATCCGCGCCGCGTAGTCGGTCTTGTCGTAGACACCCAGCATGCCCATGAAATCGGCGAATAGCCGGCAGTGGCCCGCCGTCGAGGAGAATACGGTCGAGTAGAGCACCGCGAACGCCCCGATCAGAAACAGGGGCAGCGACCAGGGTCCCAGCGTTTCGGTGTAGAGCACGGAAAGTTCCTGCACCATGCGCGAGCCTTGCGGGATCACGCTGCGGCCGTGCAGCACGCCCGCCCCCAGCAGGTAGAAGGCCACCGTCGCAAAGGTATAAACCACCATCGCGTTAAGCACGTCGACGCCCATCACGCGAATCCAGCCGAAGGCGCGCCGCCGCCACTGCGGCGATTCGTCGCACGGCCCGGTGTAGCTGGCGTAGCCTTTTTCAATGCACCAGTAGGGGTACATCACTAGCTCCGTCGCGCCGACGCCGGTGATGCCAAAAGCCGCCACGGCGGTGATGAATCCACCCGCCGGCAGATGGAACGAGAGGCCTTCGGCGACCGCCCCCCACGAGAAATACTGCGGCAGCTTGAGCAGAATCATTGCCCCCAGCACGGTGAGCATGGTGAAGCTCACCACCATCGCCATCGACACTTTTTCCACCAGGCTATAACGCCCGGCCAGCAGCAGCACCGCCGTCACCGCCGCCAGCATCCAGGGCCAGGCGCCCAGCGGGATCGCCGGATAAGCGCGGTTGAGGATCTCGCCGATGCTGCCCAGCATGGCGCCGATCTGCATCAGCGTAAACATCACCATCACGAACCACATCCACACCAGCCAGGAAACTTTCCAGCGCGGGCCGGGGCAGTGGTTGAAGGCTTCGAGCGTGGTCTCGCCGGTGCCGATCGCGTGGCGGCCCAGCTCCTCTTGCACCACGGTCTTGATGACGCAACTGATCAGGATCAGCCACAGCAGCAGGTAACCGTTTTCGGCGCCCAGCACCGTGGTTGCAATCAGCTCGCCCGAGCCGACGATCGAGCCGGCCAGAATCAGGCCGGGGCCGATTCGCCGGAAGATGGCGACGAAGGTTTGCGGCGGGTCTTCGATGTTTTCGTGCGTGAGGCGGTAGGGGTCAGCGATCTTTTGTGCCATGTGCGATCTCGCATCCTACCCCAGGGCCTGAATGAACTTCAAGAATAATCCGGCATAGCGGTCGAGATTTTCGAGGCTGCCGCCGCCCAGCAGCGGCGAGCACATCTCGTAAGCCACGCTACCGCTGAAGCCGCGGTCGCGCAGCGCTCCCAGAAACGCGCGGTAGTCGATGAAGCCTTCTTCGATGGGGACCGCCTGCGAATAGGGGGTCTCGGAGCGGTAATTGATGAAGTCGGGCTCGTAGACGAAGCGCGGGCGCTTTTGATAGTTGGCGATGGTGGTGTGCGCGATGAGTGGAGCCATCTGGCGCGCCGCCTCCACCAGATCGGCGCCCTGCAGCGCCGGCGCCCAGGCGTCGAACAACGCCTTACAGTTGGGCTCGTTGACGGCGCGAATCAGGTCGGTCTGGCTGCGGTAGTCGACGCCCAGGTCGTGGTGGTTCTGCACGCCGATGGTGACGCCAAAGCCGGCGGCACGCTGGGCGCATTCCTTGAGCGCGTCGACCAGCATGTTCCACTGAGCCGTATAGCTGGTGGCGGGGTGCTCATAGCCGGTGAACACGCGCACCAGGTTGCCGCCGATATCGCGCGCCAGCCGCGCCAGTTCGGTGACGTAGTGCACCTGAATCTCGCGCGTCGGAATTTCGCCGTGATCGAGGTCGGCGGTGAAATTGTTGTACCCGGCGACGCAGATCGTGCGCAGGCCGCGCGCCTCGAGTTGTTGCCGCAGCCGCACTCGGGCTTTGTCGTCGTAATCGAGCAACGATAGGTGAGGCCGCTTGGCCCCCAGCATCACGCCGGCAAAGCCCAGATCGGCCGCGTGGTTGACGAACTCCTCGACGCTCAGCCGGGCCTGGCCCCAGGAGCCGGAGTAGCTGACGGAAAACAGAATCGGAGTGAACGACATAGACGGTCCCGAATTCTAGCAGAGCGGTGGCGGAATGTGCAGGCTGAGCATTCAAGCCCAAAATCAGGCAATCGGGCCAGGCAACAGAGCCACACAACAGAGCCGCAGGCGTAAGCCGGTGGGCCGAGCCGGGGTTGAAGCCCGGGGCGAAGCATCCCGGCCGAAACACGGCCCGGATCTCACGCGTTCTCGCGACTCGCGGTATCTCACCACGGCCGGCCAGCGGCCGCGGCGCCTCGGCCCGCCGGCTTGTGAGGCTGCGGGCCGAGGCGGTTCGATGTTGGGGGTCAAAGCGCACTGGTTCGACCGGCACTGGTTTGACCAGCGCGCGGGTCGACGAGCGGGGTTGTTTGGCCGACCGGCCTGTCGCCGCGGGTCAGCCATCCGTGTTCTGTTGTTTTCCGCAGCGTTCTTGCTGGTTCCGCCGGGCTCTGTGCGGTCTGCCGTTTCCGCGGCCCGCAAGCTTCTGTGGCGGCTAGGCCCGCCGGCTTACCCCCGCGGCTCTGTTGCTTGGCTTCGCGGCCCGGGCCCTTGCTCGGGTAACGCGCGGGGCCTTAGCGACGCCCAGTGATCATGGGCGAGCCAATACGCCGCGGGCTTGTGAAAGAATGGTGCACTCGGGGCGCGGTTCGGGGCTGATTGTCTCTGCTCGCTTGCTGGTGATGACTTATCTCTCGATCATCCATTGAAAAAATGCAAACAAACAAAAACAGGTTGCGTCTGTCCCTGGCTTGCGCGTTGTTGTTTCTCGCGGTTCCGCTGGCGGCGCAGGACGACGGGCTGTATTGGTTCGACAATTACAACGACGCGCTGCAGGAGGCCAAGCGGACGGGAAAGCCTATCTTTCTCGAATACCGTTGCGAGCCTTGAATGGAGGGACGTGTTTTTGACGCACAGGTTGTGCTGTCACCGACCGATTCCTCTCGCGGCAAGCTTCTGAGCCAGTACGTTCGCGCTCGGATTATCCGGCTCGACGATGTCGATCTTGGTTTGTTCGACTGGGACCGCCACAATACGCTCTACTATTTCGCGATGAATGCCGACGAGCAGATTTATCTGCGCTACGGCGGCCGCGACTCGCGCTCGGCACTGAGCTATCTGGACTTCGGCAGCCTGGAACTCGCTCTCTCCAAGGGACTCGAGCTGCATCGGCTCTACCAGCAGGGCAAGCTACCCAAGGCCGAGCGCCCCAAGCCGATTTCCGCACGGGATTTTCCGCTGCTGGTCGAGCGGACGTTCGCCCGCGGTGCTTGCGTCGAGTGCCACCTGGTCGCCGACTATCGCAACCAGCACCGTGAGCTCGACGGCACCATCGACCGCGTTCGCGACATGTATCGCTCGCCCGACATCCGCACCATCGGGGTCGATCTCGACGTGTCGAAGGGACTCGCCGTCAAGGGAGTCGACGGAGCGGTTCAAAAGGCCGGCATGCAGGCGGGCGACCGCATCACGGCGCTAAACGGCACCGCCGTCTGGACGTTCGGCGATTTTCAGTATCGCTACGACAAAGTGCACCGCCGGGCCACCGACGTCCGCATCACGGTGGAGCGTGGCCACGAGCCGGTCGAGCTGACGGTCGCGCTGCCGCGATACTGGTGGCTGACCGATCTCACGTTCCGGCATTGGAGCATCGAGCCGCGCATGTATTTCGAGTCGACCCCGCTGAGCGAGGTCGAAAAACGCGAAAACGGGCTCGACGCGGCGGGGTTCGCCAGCCGCGTGAGCAACGTCGACAGCACCGCCGCGCTGTTGAAGAGCCACGAGCTCAAGGTGGGCGACATCGTCTTCGGCGTCGACGGCGTCGAGCGTGATGAGATCGCCAACACGGCGGAGTTGTACCTGCGGCTGCGCAAGACCGCCGGCGAGAGCTATACGCTGGACGTACTGCGGGACGGCCAGCGCATCCAGATGTCGCTCAAGACATTCCGCATGAGTTTCCGAAAATGAGATCGATGACCAAGCGCACTATTCTGAAAACGATTGTCTCTTTCCTGGTGGCGGCCGGATTGCCGGCGTCGGCGGCCGAGTGGACCGAGCCGGTCGCGGTGCTGCACGAATTCCGGCCGTGCATTTCCTACCGGGCGCGTCTGGATGGGGAGTTCGTGGTCGTGGAGGTGAAGCCCGAGCCCGGCTGGCATACCTTTGTGATGGACAACAAGGAGCGTTCGACCGAGAAGCTGGCCGGGCGGCAGTCGCTCGGCGTCGATGGGCCGACCGAGATTGCGTTGCGCGATGGGTTGGAGGTTGCGGGCCCCTGGTATCAGTCGCCGCCGAAGGATTTTTCGAAACCCGAACTGCGCTGGTATAGCTGGGGATATGAGGGCGAGGCGCAGTTCGTCGCGAAGGTGCGGCGCTCGGGTCCAGGGCCGGCGCAGATCGGGATTCGCGGGCAGACCTGCACCGAGACGACTTGCAAGAATATCGACGTGACGATTTCTCTGCCTGTTTCCAAGGTTTCGGGAGCGGCTTCCGAAGTGGATTTGTCGAAATTGACTGCCGTGCGCGGCGCGAAGTAGCGGGCTGCTGACCTGCGCCTGCTCAGCACCGAAGAGCGGGATCAGAGCCGCGGGCCGAAGCGGCTGGCAGCGAGGACGAAGCGCGGCGGGCGAGGTCATTCGGGGCAAAACGCGGTAGTAGGAAACGCCGCAGGCGAGATGCCAAGCCCGCGGCACGAAGCGCCGCCGCCAAAGCACAAACTTCTCCGCGCCCCGCGCCGTGTGTCCCCCGTCCACCTGCCGCGCGGCGCTTCGGCCCGCCGGCTGACGCCTGCGGCTCTGTTGTGGTGAGCCGTACCGCCGGTAGTTTTACTCCGCCAGGGCTTCTACCCCGCCATCCCTTTGGGGCTGTGCATGCCTTGCTTGATGCCGTGGCGGATCAACAGCACATTCACCGGGTACGCCGCCAGCAGGCCCATCGACAACGAAAACACCAGCGACGACCAGAACAGCACCTCGCCCATCTTCGCGCTGCGGGCCAACCACAGGTCCACGCCGATGGCCGACAGCTCCATCGCCGTGATGCTCGCCGTCTCCGAGTAGAACGCGTCCTTCAACGCCTGGTGCCAAGCGGTGCCTTCCTGCACCAGCGGCCCCACCGTCATCGCGAAGCCGAACAGGTAGGCCAACGCAAAGGTAATGATCCCGATCCCCCAGTTGCCGAGCGATAACAGTCCGCCGGCGAGGAACACGCCGGTGACCTCGCCGATACCGCAGCCCGAATAGCAGTGCGCCGTCGAGCGCGCCCCCTTCCGCCACAGGCTGTCGCGCGCAATCTGCTTGCGGCCGGTGAACCAATACAGCCAAAGCCCCAGCAGCCCCGAAGACAACACCGTGAAGGTCCAGACCAGTTTCATCAGCCCGACGATTTCGCGGTTGTTCTTCTTCAAATCGCGAAACAGGATCGTGAGCGAGATCGCGACGAGGGCGCCCCAAACGCCCAGGAAGATCGGGCTGGTCAACACCGTGATCGTTGCTTGCCGCCAGGATGCAATCATGACTCGGGCGCGTCTCCCCTGTTCCCTTCCTTCGGCGCGATCAGCCCGCCGAAACAATCTCGTCCAACCGCCGCCGCGCCGCCGCCAACGGCTGCGCCTGGCTTGCGATCCGCTCCCAGGGGTCCTTGCGCTGCGCCAACCGCCGCAGCATGTTCCGGATCGTAAACCGGCGAGGGTCGAGCCGCGGCGAAACCTCGTCCCACTCCAGAGGCGTCGCGACCGGAGCCCCCTCGATCGCGCGAACCGCGTAGGGCGCCACGGTCGTCTGCGCATAGCCGTTGCGCATCGTATCCAGGTATACGCGGCTGCCGCGTTTGTTCTTGCGCGCCTCGGTCGTCAACGTCTCGGGGCGGCGCCGCGCCAGCAGCCCCGCCGCGTCGTGCGCGAAGGCGCGAACCGCATCGAAATCCGCGCTCCGATCCAGCGGCGCAACCACATGCAAGCCCCGCGAACCGGTCGCCATCACGAACGCCTCCAGCCCCACCGACCGCAATAGTTCCCGCAACGCGCGCGCTGTCTCGGCCACTGGCGTGAAATCGCTGCCCGGCGGATCGAGGTCGAACGCCAGCCGGTCGGGCCTGTCCCACTCACCGTCGCTGCTCAGCCAAACGTGCAGCGTGATGCACGCCTGCCCGGCGAGATAGATCAGCGTCGCTTCGTCCTCGCACAGCGCGTGCCGCACCCGCCCGCCCTCTTTCTTCAACTCCACCGTCGGGATCCAGTCCGGAAAGTAATCGGGCACATCCTTCTGAAAGAAGCCCTCGCCGGCCAAGCCGTCCGGGAAGCGCTGCAAAACCAGGGGACGCGCGTGCAGATGCGGCAGAATCGTGGCCGAAATCCGGCGATAGTAGTCGGCGAGATCGCCTTTGGTAATTCCCGACTCCGGAAACAAAACCTTGCCGGCGCGAGCAATCGTCAAAGAGTCCTCGTCCGCACGTTTTGAAACGGTGGCGCTCATGCAACCTCCGTGCCTGTTCCCACTACTTCCACGCCGAGTGCCCCGCCGCGATGCTCACGGTTTACCGCATGGAACACATCCCTCACCGCCGCAAGCGTCGAAATGCGCCTGCCCGGGTAATGGTGAACGGGCTACGGCATCACGGCCCGTGCTCCACCGCCAACGCATGCGCGCCTCAGACTAGATCGTAGTGATACGGATATATCGCCGGATGTCGTCGAGATTGGCCACAATACCCATCGCGATCAGCGCAAGCCCGATTTTCGTCATCGTTTTCAAACTCATATGCCTCTCCTTCGTGTCCGCGCCGCACGTCTCTTTCCAGCGGCCCCGCCTCCCGGCAGGCACAGCCGGAACAGCAGCCATCCGCGACCGTCCATTAGACCTTGCCCCTGTGGGACTGTTACCCATTCATTCCGGCGCGCCAACAGGCGACGGCTCTCCGATGGAAAGACCTCCACCGAAGCTGCCCCGTTACAGAACCCCTGCCCCGAACCCGACAGCCCGCCTCGGCGCGGCAGGTCGCGACGCCGGCTACCGGCAAGACCGGGCCCCTGAACTACCTGCCTCGCGGCACAACCCAGCCCGCAAACTTGCACCGAAACTATCCCGCTGACTGGCGCAACTGACACCGGCATGCTATTTCGAGGAGTACGGCACTAGGCGTCGAGGCGTAAGGAGCACAGCGCGGCGCACGGCATTGGGTTTGGAGGCGTCGGACGCGAAGGCCTGGAAGTGCAAGGCTTGACGGCGCGAGGAGCGCGGCACAAGGCTTCCGTGCGCCAGAGCCCCGGAGGGGCGAGACCGTCCAATAGCCCGCGGCTTCAGCCGTGGGAACTCTTTTCATCAACGACCGAGCCCTTTGAAGGGGCGATCGACTCGCCAGCCGTCACACCAACGCTGGCTCCCCGCGCCGATTCCCCTCAAGAACCTCCCCGCGTATCCGATAAGACGTTCAGCAGCAGCTAGGTCGGGTGCGTCGGGGGCAGGCTGCCGAGCCAGCCCCTCGCGGTGGTGACGTGCCCGACCTTTTCTTGCGTGGAACAGACAATCCTGTCTATTCCCTGAAGTTTGGCTCTTTGCACGCGCTGGGTCGCCCACTGTGGCGCGGGCCTCCGGCGGCCAGGCCGACCTGGAGGTCGGCCTGGGAACAGACAATCGTGTCTGTTGCGGGCCCAACCCGATAAGACCGGACCGCACCCCGGCTTCGCCTCTTGCCAATTACCCCCCGCCTTCCGCCGCCGCTCTTCCGCCTCAACCAAAACAGACACGATTGTCTGTTCCACAACCTACTTCAGCCCCAACTCCCGCTTCTTCTGCTCGAGCCAATCGTGGTATTCCTTCTGCATCGCCGGGTCGCGCGGACTCGGATACAGCTCGCTGGCCGTGTACTTCCCGGTCGCCAGCCGTTCCTTGGTCCACTGATCGTGCAGCTGGGTGATTTTCGCCGTATTGACGACGTCGGCGACCAGTTGCGGCGGAATAAAGGTCACTCCTTCGCGGTCGCCCAGCACCAGGTCGCCCGGCATCACCGTGGCGTTGCCGATGCGCACCGGTACATTGATGCCCGTCAGCATCACATTCCCGATCGCCGAGACATGAAAGCCGCGCACATATACCGGAAAATTCAGCGGGTAAATGCCATCGAGATCGCGCACCGAACCGTCGACAATGAAGCCGTTGCCGGTGGCGGCGTGAATCGCGGTGGCCAGGTTGTCGCCAGCGAACGTGCCTTCCTCGATCTTGCCGAACAGATCGACGACCAGCACATCGCCCGGCTTCAGTTGGTCGATCACGCGCTGGTTGTTATTGCGGCCCAGTCCGGCGGCCTTGGCGTCGGCCTCGACCACGTCGTTCACGTCGGGCCGCACCGGCATGAACTGCGCCGTAAACGCGCGCCCGATCAGTTTCTGCTCGGGATGGACGAGCTGCCAGCCGCCTTCCCACTGGTTGTGAAATCCTGCATGCCGCAGCGGCCCAAAGACCATCTCCGACGAAGCATCTTTGAGCGCGTCGATGAATTCATCGGGGATTTTCGGGCGCCCGTCCTCAAACCGGCCATAGGGGTTGTTGGCCGTGTAGTGAATCAGGTCTTCTTTGCTGAATCCGTGCAGTTGCGCCAATAGGGGCGCACCGCAAAGCAACAAAAGCAGGATGCTTTTCCTCATGCGCACGAATGTAGCACAGCCCGCGGGCAGCCAGGGGAGGACCAAGTTCGGACGAAACAAACCGGGATACTGCGAAGCAAACCGGCGCATCGAAGGCGCACGGGCCCGGCCAATCGCGCACCGGCCCGGCCAATCGCGCACCGGCCTGGCGAATCGCGCACCGGCCTGGCGAATCGCGCACCGATGCGGCGAATCGCGAAAACAGAGCCGCCGGCGTAAGCCCGCGGGCCGAGGCGGCACGAAACCTGGCCCAGCGGTCGAAAGGCCGCGACACGCCATTCAGAGCCGCGGGCGTGAGCCCGCGCTGCGAACCACGCCTACACCACCTCGCCCGTCAGAGGATCCCGCCTGCAAGCCGCCGCGCGCAAGCTCACGCTTGCGGCTCAGAGTGCCAGGTCTTACAGCGCCGCCGACTCGCCCGACCGTCGGACACGTTCGAAACCCGCCGACCTCCGCCCGGCGCAGCCCCTGCTTTCCTGCCGCTTCAGCCCGCATGCTTCCGCCAGCGGCTCTGTTTTCGCGTCTGTCCGCCTTGGTGCAAAGACGCCTGGCGGTCAATCTTCCAGAATGGCATCACCCGCGATATGGTACGTGCGAGATGTGAGGGCCGTCCTCGACACGACCGTCGTGGTTGCGGCCATGCGCAGCCCAGCCGGGGCATCGGCCGCCATCCTGAAGGCGGCGCGTCAACAGCAGGTGACTCTGCTGCTCAGCGTCCCGCTGGCCATCGAGTATGAGTCCGTCTGCCCCAGAGCCGAGCATCGCGAAGCGGCGGGGCTAACCAAACGCGGGGCCGATATCTTCGTGACAGCCGTCATCGCCCTTGCCGAACCAGTGGAAGCCCATTTCCTTTGGAGTCCCCAACTCCGCGATGCGGCCGACGAAATGGTCCTGGAAACGGCGATCAACGGCCGCGCCGACGCAGGCGTTACCTTCAGCAAACGGGACTTCGCCCCCGCGTCTGAACAGTTCGGAGTGGACGTCCTGCTGCCGCGCGAGATGATCGTCAGGATGAAGCGATGAAAGAAACCAAAACCTATCCGTTGCGCCTGCCCCGATCGCTCAAGGAAGCCGTCGAACGGCTCAGCCGCGAAGACGGCACCAGCATCAACCAATTCGTCGCCATGGCCGTCGCCGACAAAGTTTCCGCGCTCGAAACCGCCCGCTTCTTCGCGGACCGCAAGGCGCGCGCCGACTTTGCTGGCTTTGACAAGATGCTCAAGCGGCGCCGCGGAAAACCGCCACGCCAGGGAGACGAGTTGCCAGCGCGGGAGTGATGCCTGCCAGGAGCGGGGCACGGGAAATCCTGCCAGCGTCACCCCGTCTGCGCCCGCGCCCGCCGCCGCCACACAAAATAAACCGGAATCCCCGCCGCCACGATCAAAAAGCCCGGCCACGTATAGCGCGGCTTCTCCACCAGCAAACAAATCTCCAGCAGCACCGTGAACATCAGGTACAACGCCGGCACCACCGGATACCCGGGCGCGCGGTAAGGCCTCTCGGCGTCGGGCCAGCGCCGCCGGAACACGAACAGCGTCGCAATTGCCATGGCGTAGAAAATCAGCACCGCCGCAATGATGTAATCGAGCAGATCGCTGTAGGTCCCCGTCACCGTCAGCAGGCTCGCCCAGACCCCTTGCAGGATCAGCGCCGCATTCGGCGTATACGTCCGCGGATTCAACTCGCCCAGCTGCTCGAAAAACAGCCCGTCGCGCGCCATCGCGTAATAGACTCGCGGATAGGCCAGAATCAGCCCGTTGTTGCAGCCGAACGTCGAGATCATGATCGCGGTGGCCATCAGGTAGCCGCCCAGCGGGCCGAGCACCATTTCGGCCGACGCCGCCCCGACGCGATCTTCGGCCGCATGTTGAATGCCGCGCGCCAGCACCGTCGCCCCCTCGGCCGCGCCGTGCAGCGGCAGCGTCGCCAGATAGGTGACGTTGATCAGCATGTAGAGCGTCAGCACGATGCCCGCCCCCCACGCCAGCGACAGCGGCACGTTCCGCCGCGGGTTGACGGTCTCGGCCGCCGTGAAGGTCGAGTTCTCCCAGGCGGTCGAAGCAAACAGCGGCCCCACCATCGCCACCGCCAGCGCCACCAGGGTGCCCGGTCCCCAATCCAGGTTCCGCCACATGTCGTGGAAATTGGCGCTCACCGCCTCGGGGTTGCGCCCGATCGTGAGCCCCAGCGCAATCAGCCCGATCACCGCCCCGGTTTTCGCGAAGGTGAAGGCATTCTGCACCATCGCGCCCGTGCGGACGCCGCGCATGTTGATCAGGGTCAGCAGCAGGATCGAGGCGATCGCCAGCAGGTTCTGCGCATTGAGCCCGATGGAATACGAACCCACCACGCCGATTTTCCAGATCCAGTTCGTGGATGAAAACCAGGGGAAGAAGACGCCGGTGAATTTGGCGAACGCCACCGCCACCACCGCGATGGTGGCCGAGCCGATCACCAGGAACACACCCCAGCCGTAGAGAAACCCCCACAACGGCCCATAGGCCTCGCGCAGGTATACATAGACGCCACCGGCCTGCGGCATCAGCGCGCCCAGTTCGCCGATGCTGAGCGCCCCCACCATCGTCAGCAGGCAGCTCAGCAGCCAGGCGATCAGCAAGCCGCCCGGCGAGTCAATCTGGCGCGCCACGTCGCCCGAAACAATAAAGATGCCCGACCCGATCATCGAGCCCACCACCAACATCGTGGCATCGAGCAGCCCCAGCCCCTTCGCCAGTTCCACCCGCTGCGCCGCCGCCTTTGTTTTCATCGATGTACTTCCTTCAAGGCCATGCGGCAACCGGGACGCCAGCCAATGGCTGTTGATTGTAACAACGAATCTCCCATGATCGGGCACCAAGGCTCAAGGCCCCCGTAGCGCAGGGCTGGCGTTTCGCCAGACCTGCGGCTTCCCAACAGCGGTCTCCGGAGGGGTTTTGCAGCAGCGCCTTTCCAGCCGCGATTTTCCGCCGCCAGGTTTTCCGGAAACGCCCCCCAGCCGTACCCAACCCCAAGCTCCCCAAGAACCGCAGGTCTCTACGGGCCCTGCGCTACGGGAACTTGGCCCGCCAAAACAATCCGGAACTCCCGCCGCGCTGATGACGTATGATTCCCATACTCGGCTAGGCCCCGGAATCCCTTAGTCTGATTCCGCCAAAAAGGCAGGCACCGATGGAATCTCCCCGAAACCACCTGAAGTTCACCCTGCGCCGGCTGCGCCGCGCGCCGCTATTCACCTGCATCACGCTGCTGACCCTGGCGGTCGGCATCGGCGCCAATACCGCTATCTTCAGCGTGGTCAACGGGGTCTTGCTCAAGGCCCTGCCCTATCCCCACCCCGAGTCCCTGGTCAGCGTCTGGCACACCGCTCCCGGCCTGGGCTTCGACGAGTTCAACGCCTCGCCGGCCACCTACTTCACCTACCGCGAAGAAGGCCGCAGCTTCGAAGACATCGGCCTGTGGCAATCCTTCTCAACCACCGTGACCGGCCTCGCCCAGCCCGAGCGGGTGGATACCCTCTCGGTCACCGACGCCATCCTGCCCCTGCTCGGCATCCAGCCCCTGCACGGCCGCCTGTTCGTGCTCGACGACGACCAGCCGCACCATGCGCGCACCGTAATCTTGAGCCACGGCTATTGGCAGCGCCGTTTCGGAGCCGACCCCGCCGCGGTCGGCCGCAACCTCACCGTCAACGGCCGCCCCTACGAAATCATCGGCGTGATGCCCGAAAGCTTCCGCTTTCTCGATCGCCACCCCGACCTGTTCCTGCCGATGCAGCTCGATCGCAACGACGTGTTCGTCGGAAACTTCAGCTATCAAGCCATCGCGAGGCTCAAGCCCGGCGTCACGATCGAGCAGGCCAACGCCGACGTGGCGCGCATGATTCCGCTGCAGATGCAGAAGTTCCGGATGGCCCCCGGCATCAGCGCCCAGATGTTTGAAGACGCCCATATCGGCCCCAAAGTGCGGCCGCTCAAGCAGGACGTCGTCGGCGACATCGGCAAGATCCTGTGGGTGCTGATGGCCGCCGTCGGCATCGTGTTGTTCATCGCCTGCGCCAACGTCGCCAACCTGCTGTTGGTCAAAGCCGAAGGCCGCCAGCAGGAGTTCGCCATCCGCGCCGCGCTGGGGGCAAGCTGGGCGACCATCGCCCGCGAGCTGCTGTCCGAGACTGTCACGCTGGGGCTGATCGGCGGCGCTTTCGGCGTCGGCCTGGCCTATGCGGCGCTGCGCCTGCTCATCTACCTCTCGCCGGCCAATCTGCCGCGGCTCGACCAGATTTCGATCGACCCGCAGGCGCTGCTGTTCGCCGTGGCCATCTCGCTGTTTTGCGGCCTGCTGTTCGGGCTCGTCCCCGTGTTCCGGCATGCCCGCCCGCGCCTATCTGCGGCGCTGCGCGGCGGCAGCCGCACCTTCAGCGAAGGTCGCGAGCGCCACCGCACCCAGCGCGCCCTCGTTGTCGTCCAGGTGGCCCTGGCGCTGGTGCTGCTAGCCGGCTCCGGCCTGATGATCCGCACCTTCCAGGCTCTGCGGCGCGTCCAGCCCGGCTTCACCAACGCCGAGCAGATCCTCACTCTACACGTCTCCATACCCGACGCCGAGGTTCCCGAGGGCGAGCGCGTCGCGCGCATGGAGCACGACATGCTCGACAAAATCACCGCCATTCCCGGCGTCGTCTCGGCCAGCCTCTCCAATTCGATCACCATGGACGGCGGCAACAACAACGACCCCGTCTGGGTCGAAGACAAGCCAGGTTCCGAAAACCAACTGCCGCCGGTCCGCCGCTATAAGCACATCTCGCCCGGCTACTTTCAAACCATGGGCAACCCTATCCTGGCCGGCCGCGACCTCACCTGGACCGACATTCACGAGATGCGCCCCGTGGTGCTGGTCAACGAGAAGTTCTCCCGCGAATACTGGAAAGACCCTGCCGCAGCCCTGGGCAAACGGGTACGCGAGACCACCACCGGCACCTGGCGCGAAATCGTTGGCGTCGCCGGCAACGAATACGACAACGGGGTCGCCCAGAAGGCCCCGGCCATCGTCTACTGGCCGTTGTTGAAAGCCAACTTCTGGGGTGATCGTGTCGATGTCCGGCGAGGGGTCGCCATCGCCGTCCGCAGCACTCGAACCGGGACCGAAAGCTTCCTCGGTGAAGTCCGCAAGGCGGTCTGGTCGGTCGACGCCAATCTCCCGGTCGCCAACGTCCAGACCGTTCAGGAGATCTACGACCACTCGATGGCCAGGACCTCCTTTACGCTGGTGATGCTGGCGCTCGCCGCCTCGATGGCATTGCTGCTGGGCGTGGTCGGCATCTACGGCGTCATTTCCTACTCGATCACACGGCGCACCCGTGAAATCGGCATCCGCATCGCCCTGGGAGCCTCGCAGGAAACCGTCCGCGGGATGTTCGTCCGCCAGGGCCTGGTTCTGGCGGGCCTCGGCGTGGCCGCCGGCGTGGCGGCGGCCCTGCCGCTGACCCGCCTGATGTCCACCCTGCTGTTCGACGTCAGCCCGCTGGACCCGCTGACCTACGGGGCGGTCGCCCTGGCCCTGGTGGCAGCCTGCCTGCTGGCGACCTACATTCCCGCCCGCCGCGCCACCCGCGTCGAGCCGGTCGAAGCGCTGCGGGTGGAATAGCGCCGACGCGAACGAGGCCGTCGACCGCGGCGACCGGCAAAAACAGCGCGCGGCAAACCCGTGCGGGACGGGGACTGTCGCCGTGTTTCGCACCCTGTGAATCCTGTAAACCTTTGAAAAAATCGAGGTGAGAAAACGCGGTGACTGTCCCCATGGAGCACCGGGAGCACCGAGCCGCACTGGAGTCTTTCCGCAGCCTGAGTCGACAGTTCCCCAGGGGTATATGAATCGCCCGCCCCCGCCGATATACCCAGTAGCAGAGCTCAGTAGCAGAGCTCCCGCCCCGGCGAGTCGCCGGCCCGGCCCTTGGCCCGGCGGACCGCCTTAACCCGGGAATAGGCCCACCCAAATACTCATGCCTCGTCGTATCCTCTATTGGCTCCCGGCCCTGTTGTTACTGGGCACCGTCCAGCTAAGAGCCTATGTCGACCCCGGCTCGGGCAGCTTCCTGATCCAGATGCTCATCGCCGGCATCCTGGGCGTCTCATTGACCCTAAAAACCCTCTGGAGGCAGTTCAAGTCCTACATTAGTCGCCGCCACCCATCCGCAGAAAAATAAAGCGGCCCGACCCCGTCCAACTCCGCACCGGCCTGTCTCGTCCTCCGGCCCCAACGCACAAGCCCAAACCGAGCCGCGCGCGTCAGCAAGCGGTGGCCGCCACCCCCTCAATCCCCAAGCGCAAGGCCAATCTCCATCAACCACACCAACCTCCAGCCCCCCACCCCCATCCATCGAGGCCCCACGCAACCGCCGGCAAACCCCACCCCGGTAACTTCCCCCAACAAAATCGCGTCATGAATTGCTTGTACCGTTTGCGATTGTTTCACTTGGCGGGTTTGCGTTAGAAACCAACGGCGAGAATGCCGGTGGGCCAGCATCACGCTCCACGATGCTGTGCCCTCCGTGCATCGGCCAACAGTGCTGCGGCGGGCCAGTGCCGGCTGCGTCCATGACAACCTCATCGCAGCCGGTCGAGCAGCCGCTCTGCCTCGATGCGGCGCCGGCCCACGACCGGGGCCCTGCCGGGTGCCATCGGGCCCAGGCTTTGCTCGAATCCAATTCCAAGCAGTTTCGCGTCGTGCTCGCCGACGAGCATGCGCTGGTTCGCCAGGGCCTGATTCTGTTGCTCTCGAGCGAGCCCGAATTGGAGGTCGTCGGCGAGGCCGGCGACGGCTTGCAGGCCGTCGAGCTGGTCCGCGCGCTGCGCCCCGACGTCGCCGTGCTCGACGTGCTGCTGCCCCTGCTCAACGGCGCCGAAGCCTCCAAGCGGCTCGCCAAGCTCTCTCCCCACACGCGTGTGCTCGGCATGAGCAGCTACAGCGACCCGCTCTATGTGCGCGAAATGCTACGCGCCGGCGCGTTCGGTTGTCTGCTCAAAGAGCAAGACCAGGAAGCCTTCGTCGAAGCGGTCAAAACGGTGGCCCACGGCAAGCGCTACCTGAGCCCCAAGATTTCGACTTGGATGGCCCACGGCGACGGCCGCCAGGGCAACAACAATCCACTCGACCTGCTCACCCTGCGCGAGTTGGAAATCCTCAAACTGCTGGCGCAGGGGAAAACCAACAAAGAAGCGGCCGCCATCCTCAACCGCAGCCTCTACACCGTGGACGCCCACCGCGGCCGCATCATGGAAAAACTCGACCTCCACAGCGCCGGCGAAATCGTGCGCTTCGCGCTGCGCCACGGCCTGATCGACTGAAACCGCAATGCCCGCCGGGGCGTCAGCAGGCCAAACCGCTCACCCGGAAAACAGAGCCCATCGGCACGGAATCATCGACCGGCGAAAACAGAGCCGCGGGCGGAAACCTGCGGGCCGCGGGGCCTGCCGTCGATGCCTTGAGTTCCAGCCCCCGCGGGCCCAAGCTTTCTCAAACCGGCCCTGCCTGCCCTCACCCGCATGCGGCTCTGTTCTCGCAGGCCGGGCCGCGTCAGCAGAACCATCCCCCAACAAGATCCATGCCCGTACGCCGACCTGATACCCTAGGCCAGGTCCAAAACCCATAGCCCCAACGAAACCGGCCAAAATGACCCAACGAACCCCATCCCCTCAGTGTTTTCATCAAGCCGCCCCGGAACCAACCGCGAACGCCACAACCCGCCGGCCCTTCCTGACCGCCCTGCTCGGCGGACTCCTGCTCGGGCGCACCCGGATCCGCGCCGCCCAGGCCGCCGAACCCTATAAGCCCAAGCAAAGCGACCGGCCCGAGCCGATCCAAGGCGACGAGCCCGGGTTCGCGCCGATCTTCGACGGCAAAACCCTCCACGGCTGGGAAGGCGATCCCCAATACTGGCGCGTCGAAAACGGCTCACTGGTCGGCGAGATCACCCCCGCAACCGTCGTCCGCAGCAACACCTTCATCGTCTGGCGCGGCGGACGGCCCCGCGATTTCGAGCTGAAGCTCGACTACCGCATCACCCCCGACGGCAACAGCGGGGTCAACTACCGCAGTGCCATCATCCCCGACCCGGTGACGCCGTCGAACCAGTTCGCCATGCGCGGCTACCAGTGCGACCTCGACGGCAAGAAGCGCTATCCCGGCAACAACTATGAGGAAAAGGGCCGCTTGTTCCTGGCGGTGCGCGGGCAGGTAACCAACGTAGTCGGCGGCCGCAAGCCGATCGTGCTGTCGACCTTCGGCGGCTCCGACGAGTTGGCCTCCTACGTGAACGACGATTGGAACGCCATCCACCTGATCATCCGAGGCAACACCCTGGTACACATCATCAACAATCACCTAATGAGCGTTGTGATCGACGACGACGCCCTCAACCGCCCGGCCGACGGCCTACTGGGAGTGCAAGTCCACGTCGGCCCACCAATGAAGGTCGAATACCGCAACATCCGGCTCAAGAACTGGTAGCGGTAGAGCCGCCAGCACCCCGCGAGCCGCAATCCCAGCAGAGCCGCCACGGCAGGCACTCAGAGCCGCGGGCGTAAGCCAGCTCGTGGCACAGGCAATCCTGCCTGTGTAGGACAGACAAGACTGTGCGGGACAGACAAGATTGTCCGTCCCACGTCAAAGAGCCCACGCCGTGGGCATGGCCCGCACGCCACCACCGATGCAGCCTAGCACCAGACCATCACCTCCTCCCGCCGCTCAGCGCAAGCTCGCGCTTGCCGCTCGGAGTGGCGGTTCGGTGCGCCTCGGCACTCCCCGGCCTCTGCGGTTCCAACCGCAAACCGCGGCCCCCGGCAGTTGTGCCCCGGGCCGTTGTCGCGTTAGTCTGGACCCTCCGGAACACGCACGGGCTTTCGCCACAACGTTGGCCCGCACCCCAAAGGTAGATTTATGCCAGAACACCCGGACTCCACAACGCAACCCGCGCCGCCTCCCTCGCGGCGCGGATTCCTGGGCCTGGGCGCCGCCCTCGCCTCGGCGCTGACTTCCTGCGGCTCCACCGAAACCGCTTCCGAAAGCGCCCCCAGCACGCTGGGGCGCCCGCTGAGCGCCTACGGCGAGCGGTCGCGCTTCGAGAAAGCGGTGCGGCTGTTCCGCCCCGGGCGCAATCCCGAGATCGGCTCGACCCGCACGCCGCTGCAGGATCTGGTGGGCACCGTCACGCCCTCGGCGCTGCATTTCGAGCGGCACCACTCCGGTGTCCCCGACATCGACCCCACCCGCCACAGCCTGTTGATCCACGGCATGGTCCAGCGGCCTCTGGTGCTGACCCTGGCCGAGTTGCGCCAGTTGCGCTCGGTCTCGCGCACCTTGTTCATCGAGTGCTCGGGCAACAGCGGCAGCGAGTGGGGTCCGAAAACCGCGCCCGACGCGCAAGGCGCCCACGGCCTGGCCAGTTGCAGCGAGTGGACCGGCGTTCCGCTGACGACGCTTCTCGATGAGGTTGGTGTCCAGCCCGGCGCAAAGTGGATCCTGGCCGAAGGCGCCGACGCCTGCCACATGCAGCGCTCCATCCCGATCGAAAAAGCGCGGCTCGACGCGCTGATCGCCTACGGCCAGAACGGCGAGGCGATCCGCCCCGAGCAGGGCTATCCGCTACGGCTGGTGCTGCCCGGCTTCGAAGGCAACATGTGCGTCAAGTGGCTGCGCCGGCTCAAGATCAGCGATCAGCCCTACATGACCAAAGACGAGACCTCGAAGTACACCGACCTGATGCCCGACGGCAAGGCCTGGCAGTTCACCTGGGCGATGGACGCCAAGTCGGTGATCACGTTTCCCTCGGGCGGCCAGCAACTCCCCGGCGCCGGCCCCTTCGAGATTTCAGGCCTCGCCTGGTCGGGCCGCGGCGCCGTGCGGCGCGTCGAGGTGTCGATCGACGGCGGCAAGAGCTGGCAGGACGCCGATCTGCAAGGGCCCATCCAGCCGATGGCCTTCACGCGCTTTCGGCTTCCCTGGCGCTGGGACGGCGTCGAAACCACCGTGCTCTCGCGCTGCACCGACGAAACCGGCTACGTGCAGCCGAGCCGCGAGAAACTGATCGCCGAGCGCGGCCGCAATTCGCTCTACCACTGCAACTGCATCACGGCATGGCGCGTTCAAGCCGACGGGAAGGTGACCAATGTTGAGGCATGATCGTTCCATCCCGGATGCCGCCGTTCCGGCCGCCGAGAAGCAACCCGCTTTGCTCAGGTTGGACCGCGTTTTCGAGCGCCTGTTGGACCGCTCTGGGGACAGCGTGTTGGACCGCATGTTGGATCGCGTGTCGAACCGCGCCGCGTTGCTCGCCCCAGCGTTATTCCCAATCCTGGTGGCCTGCCTGGTCCTGGCAACGCTGAGCGCGCAGCCCGCGCTGGCGCAAGGCGAGAGCCACCATGTCGGCCGCGTGCCGACACCCGCCGAAATCCAGGCCTGGGACATCTCAATTCCGCCCGACGGCACCGGGCTGCCCGCGGGGCAAGGCACCGCCGCGGAAGGCGCCGCTGTCTATCGGGCGCGCTGCCAGGAATGCCACGGCCCGGAGGCAAAGGGCGGCGATGAAGCGCCGCTGGTCGGCGGGCACGATACGCTGGCGACCGACAAGCCCCAAAAAACCGCCACCGGCTATTGGCCTTACGCCACCACGCTGTTCGACTACACCCGCCGCGCCATGCCCTTCCGCAACCCCGGCACGCTCAACGACAACCAGGTCTACGCCGTGGTCGCTTATCTACTGGCGCTCGACGGCATCATCGAGCAGAACGACGTGATGAACGCCGAGACCCTGCCCAAGGTAACAATGCCTAACCGCGACGGCTTCATCCGCGACCCGCGCCCAACAACCGCACAACCGCCCAAAGCCCAGCCCTAGAAGCCGAGGTCCAAAACCAGGCAACAGAGCCGCAGGCGTGAGCCAGCGGGCCGAAGCCGCGCAAGGCAGGGGAGCCGTCTATAACGATAAGGCCGCGAACGGGCGGCTTTCGAGGGGGCGCTCCACCCCGCCCAAACAGCACAGAAGCCAAGAATCGCCACCCATGACGTGGACCTCCAGGTCTGCCGCGTCGCGATTCGTCGCGACGAATGGCCAGGAGAAACCAAGGCCGGGGAGCGATTTCTCTGTATCTGTTTCGTCGGTAGTTGTCGCGGGCAGTTAAAGCGCGGTGGGATCCGCCCATTGCAGGGTCGACATACGTGATCGCATATTTCCCACGACGAAGCCCTGGGCTATCCATTGGGGTACGCCCCTTCCGTTCTGGGAAACCTTTACAACACGCGCCGGAGGCCTTTACGCCCGCCTCCCCCTGGCCCTATAGTGTGGGGATGCTGGCGCGCCTGTCCTTCGCCCTTCTCTTCCTCGCGGCCTCGCTTGCCGCCCAAAGCGATTGGAACGAACCGTTCCCGCCGCACCGCATCGCCGACAACCTGTACTACGTCGGCTCGAAAGGCCTGTCAAGCTATCTGATCACCACTTCCGAAGGCAACATCCTGATCAACTCGAGTTTCGAGCGTACCGTGCCCATCATTCGCGCGAACATCGAAACACTCGGGTTCCGGTTCGCCGATACCAAGATCCTGCTGGGAAGCCACGCCCATTCCGACCACATGGAAGGCAACGCGCTGGTCAGGAAACTCACCGGCGCGAAGGTCTACGTGATGCAGGGCGACTCGCAAGTCATCGTGCACGGCGGCGCCGGGCAGTATCTCTACAAGGCGCGCTGGCCGGCCTGCCCGGTCGACCGCGTGCTCCAGGACGGCGACACGGTCACGCTCGGCGACGCCACCTTGACCGCGCACCTCACCCCCGGACACACCCGCGGCTGTACCACCTGGACCATGGACGCCACCGACGGCGGCAAGACCTACCACGTCGTCATCGTCGGCAGCCCCAACGTCAACGAAGGCTTTCAGTTGGTCCACAACACCGCCTATCCCGAAATCGCCGACGACTTCGCCCGCACCTTCCAGGTGCTCAAGTCCCTGCCCTGCGACATTTTCCTGGGCGCGCACGGCGCCTACTACGGCATGGAGCAGAAATACCAACGCCTCAAGGCCGGCGAAGCCAACCCATTTGTCGACCCGGCGGGCTACCAAGCCTACGTCGCCGAACGCGAGAAGTCTTACCGCGACACCCTCGCCAAGCAGCAGCAATAAGGGAAGGCCACCACAGTGGGACCCCCGGAAACAGAGCCGCAGGCGTCACGCCTGCGGCTCTGTTGCTGGCCTACGCCCGCGGCGCTGTTGCTTACTCGCCGGGACTCCGCGATTTGCCTGCGAAACTTCCCCTTATGGCGTCTCTGGTCCGAGCGCCTTCACGATCGCGGCGCGAAGCTGCTGCTTGCCACTCAAGCCGACGCGATAGCTCACCACCCGGCCGCCGCGGTCCAGCACCACCGATACCGGAATCTTTTCCGCCTCGTAGTCGCGGAAAACCTCGCGGTGGTCGTCCACTAGCGTTGGCAGGCTGCGCTCGAAGCGCCCCAGCCACTCGAGTGCTTTCTCCGCCGATTCGTTGGTGACCCCCCAAACGACCAGCCCACGGGATGCGTACTCGGCGGCGAGGTCCTCGATCAGGGGCATCTCCTCTTTACACGGGGTGCACCAACTCGCCCAAAAACTCAGCAGAACGGCCTTGCCGCGCAGCCCCGCCAGCCGTACCTCGCGGCCGTCGAGAGCCTCCAGGGTGAAATCCGGCGCGACCCGCGCGGCCCAGTCGTGGCGCTCGTGTCCCGCTAGGTCTCCCATGGCCTCGACCGCCCAGTCCGGCGGCGGCTGATCGAGCTTCACCGACCGTGCCTCAAAAACCCAATCGGTGACCTCGTCGGCCGTGCCTTCGCGGCGTCCAAATCGTTCACGCAGCACGAGATAGCTCGACTGGTCGATCCAATAGCGCACCGCCTGGCCCGACAGCGCCCGCCCCGGGAACCCGGGCTCGTAGGCGACCTCGACCAGCCAACAGGCCTTGGGAACACCGCCAAAAGCGATGGTTTCGGCCGAGAAGGCGCGGATCTCGTGGACGTGGCGGTCTATTCGGTCGAACTGCGCCCAGCCCTTGGGAGGGGAAAGCTCGGCTTGTCCCGGTCCGCCGGGTCCCTCGCGCCGGTCGTCGGAGCGGCGTATCTGCTGGAAACCAAACCGGATCAGAGGCGAAAGCGCCGGCACGGGACTATCGGACGGTACTGCGGTCGAGTCGGCCTGCGCGAGTTCCAGCGGCCAAGTGACCTCGTAAGGCACCCCCGAGACCGTTGTGTGCGTTCGTAGCACGCCGGCGAGCTCGAGGCTGTGTAGCCTGCGATACGTTTCCGCAGTCCGGCGAAGGATCTCCGAGGCGTGCTGCGCCGTCGCCATTTCCAGCGCCGGATTCGCTGCCTGGGTCAGAGCCGCGTCCTGAAACGGCTTCGCTTCCTGAACCGGCACCACCTGGCCCGGCACGACGGCGCACATCAGAGCCGCCCCGACAACCAGCCGGACCCCTAAAGCTCCCGGCGGACCTCCCCATGGGTTCAACCGGCGGCCGATCCACAGGCCGAGGTCGAGCAACCCCTGGCAGAAGTGGAAGGAACTGAGTTGGTGGATCCTCAACAGGCACCCGGAATGCTCATTCTGGGCCAAACCGGCGCGGGGATCAACCGGGGAGGCGGAACGTCCCCCGCCCGTCGAACTCCATCCACCTGCGGATCGCCAGCATCCCCGCCACTTCAAAATGCGACAATCGGGGGGCCGAGCCCGGCAGGCCGATCGATCCAACTCGTGCTTCGATCCACCCAGTCGCTGCAGCCCTTCGGCGCGGCGCGGTGGGTCCACCGCCGGTGCCTGGAGCAACCATCATGACCCGCCAGCGCATGACCCGCCAGAGCCTCGTCCTCATCCTGCTGTGCCTTGCCGCCTCCTGCTTCGCTCCGGCGCAGGAACCGCCGACGCCGGCAGAGCAGCCGTTCGCGGCGGCCCAGGAACCCCTGCCGGGCACCGAACCGCTCACCTGGGAAGGCGACCTGTCGATGCGCCTGATGGAGGGCGCCCACGTCTTTGTCGAGCGCAAGATCGACGACGCGCCACGCACGCGCCCCAACTACTGGCAGCGCGACCTTTCCTCGCCCGAGGCCTATGTGCGGTCGGTCGCGCCCAACCGTGAACATTTCCGGTCCATCATCGGGCTCGGCCCTGGCGGTGGCTGGCCTGCGGCGCCCTCCCGCGACGCCCTGCGCGACAACCCAGCCGGCCGCCCCGTCTTTGAAACCTACGGCGACGATGACAACCCCGCTCTGGTCGCCGAAACCGACGCCTACCGGGTTTATCAGGTGCGCTGGCCGGTGCTCGAAGGGGTTTGGGGCGAGGGCCTGCTGCTGCGGCCGCGCACCGCTCCCAAGGCCTGCATCGTGGCGCTACCCGACGCCGACCAGACCCCCGAGCAAGCCGTCGGACTGGCTCCGGGCGTCCCGGCCGCGTCGCAGTTTGCGCGGCGTCTGGCCGAAAACGGTTTCGAAGTGGTGGTGCCCGTGCTCATCGACCGCAGCCAGCGTTGGTCGGGTAGCGACGAATTCGGCTACACCCCCCAGACGCATCGCGAGTGGATTTACCGCCAGGCCTACCAGATGGGCCGCCACATTATCGGCTACGAAGTCGAAAAAATCTCCGCCGCAATCGACGTCTTCGCCGCCCAAAATCGCGGCTCCCTCTCCGACGGTAGGGGGCAAAATGCCACCGCCGCGGAGCCGCCGAAGATCGGCGTTGCGGGCTATGCCGAAGGCGGCCTGCTGGCCCTCTATGCCGCGGCGGCCGACCCGCGCATCGACGCCGCTCTGGTCAGCGCCTATTTCGACTCCCGCCAGCGGGTCTGGTCCGAGCCGATTTACCGCAATGTTTGGGGACTGCTGAAGGAATTCGGCGATGCCGAGATCGCCTCCCTGATCGCGCCGCGCGGCCTGGTCGTCGAATACGCGGAGGCTCCCCAGATCACCGGTCAAAAAGGCGATTGGCACACGCCGGGGATTACTACCGTGCGCTTCGAGTTCAACCGCATTGCCACGTTTCTAGAGAAACAACACCTTTCGCTTTCGTTGTCGCTGAATGCCGCGGCCGGCGGCGGACCGTCCCCCACCAACGTGGCCACCAGCCAGACCAGCATCGCAGTGACGATGCCCCACGAGTTGATCCAGCCCGTCGGCGGCTCGCCCGGCTCGGAAGACGCCGTGCGCGCCTTCACGCGCATGCTCGGCGACGATGCGCCGCTTCCGCTCAGCGCCGCTGTTCCGAGCGACCAGCGGCGGTCGTTCGACCCCGGCGCGCGCCAGAAACGCCAGCTCAAGCAACTCGAGACGCACGTGCAGTCGCTGGTCCGCCAGGCTGAGCGCGTGCGCCAGAAGAGGTTCCTCGAAACCGTGATGCCCCAGGCCGCCGACCACACCTGGACCATGCGCCTCGATCACGGCACGCTGCCCGTTGCGCCGTTCGTCGAGGCCTCCAAGAAATACCGCCGCGAATTCCGCGACGAAATCCTGGGCCAGTTCGACGATCCGCTGCTGCCGCCCAACGCCCGCACGCGCCAGATCTACGACCGTGAGAAATGGACCGGCTATGAAGTCGTTCTCGACGTCTGGCCCGACGTCATCGCCTGGGGCGTGCTGCTGGTGCCCAAAGACATCGCGCCCGGCGAGCGGCGTCCCGTTGTCGTCTGTCAGCATGGCCGCCGCGGCGTTCCGCGCGACGTGATCGAAGGCGATAGTCCCTACTACCACGACTTCGCGGCGCGCCTGGCCGACCAGGGCTTCATCACGTTTGCGCCGCACAATCTCTATCGCGGCGAGGACCGCTACCGCTGGCTCGACCGCAAGGCCAACAGCGTCAAGGCCTCGATGTTTTCGTTCATCCTCGCCCAGCACCAGCAAATCCTCCACTGGCTCGGCACGCTGCCGTTCGTCGATGCCTCGCGCATCGGCTTTTACGGGCTGAGCTACGGCGGCGAAACCGCCGTGCGCGTGCCGCCGCTGCTCGAAGGCTACGCGCTGTCGATTTGCTCGGGCGATTTCAACAGTTGGACGCGCAAAGTCGCCGCCACCGACGAAGGGTTCAGTTTCATGTATTCGATTGAGTGGGAGATGCCCTACTTCAACATGGGACCCACATTCGACTATGCCGAACTGGCCTACCTGATGGTGCCGCGGCCCTTCATGGTCGAGCGCGGCCACCACGACCAGGTCGGCCGCGACCAGTGGGTGGCCCACGAATACGCCAAGGTGCGCTGGCTCTACGACCAACTCGGCCTGGACGATAAAACCACGATCGAATATTTCAATGGCGGCCACACCATCCATGGCGAAGGGACGTTTGAGTTTCTGAAGAAGCAGTTGCGCTGGCCCGAAAGCGGAAATACGCCTTGAATTGCCGGCCTGCGTGAGCACGGTTACCGGAAGCCCATCAAGAGAAACAGAGCCCCGGGCGGAAGCCCGCGGGCCGCGGCGGGTGGCCAGTGCAGCGCCGAACCGGCGGTCGACGCAACGGGTGGCCGGGCTCCGGAAATCCCAAGCCCCGTAGGGGCGTTTCCGTTGCATAGCCCACGGCTTCAGCCGTGGGAAACATCCTGGCCTCGCTTCTCCCGGGGCTCGGAAACCGGCCGCTGCGAACCAACATGCGGCCCCGGAGGGGATGTGCGAACCAGCAGCGAGCGGCGGCTCAGCCCGCACCAACGCCGCCCCGCGGCGAACCAACATCGCCCCGCGCACCACCAGCGACCCACCCGCGCGGTGCTACCATACCGCCGTGCGCCGCGAACTTCCCCTGCTGACCCTGCTGTTCTGGGCGCTCGTCGCCTGGAGCGCCGTCCACCCCTATGACATGCAGGACTGGTGGCTCGAAATCGCCACGCCCGCCCTCGGTTACCTACTGCTGCTCTTCACCTGGCGCCGCTTCCGGTTCACACCGCTCGCCTACCGGCTGATGTTTCTCGAGGCGGTGTTGCTCATCGTCGGCGCGCACTACACGCACGAGCGCGTACCGCTGTTCGATTGGATCGCGGCCGAGCTGGGCCGCTCGCGCAACGACTACGATCGCCTGGCGCACTTTGCCGTGGGGTTTTTGCTCGTGGTTGCGGTGCGTGAGTTGCTCGCCCGGCTTTCCCCGTTGCGGGGCAACTGGCTTTGGGCGATGAGCGGCACCGTCATCCTGGCCTGGGCCGCGTTCTACGAGATCTTCGAATGGTGGATCGCCGTGGCGGCGGCCCCCGATGTCGGAGTCGCTTACCTGGGCTCGCAGGGCGACCCCTGGGACTCGCAAAAAGACATGCTGCTCGACGGCGTCGGCGCGATGGCCGGGCTGCTGGTCTGGGCCCGCGCTCACGACCGCCAACTTGCCCGCCAGCGTTGACGGCGTCCGCCGCTCCCGGCGGAACATCCCAACCACGATCCAACGCAATCGCGAAACAGAGCCGCAGCCGGGAGACTGCGGACCGGCCGGACTCAATGCCTTGGCGTCGACTGCCTGGCCGGGACCGGTTCCCGCCCCCGGCAAGGGCCGGGCCCCGATCGATTCGGGCCATCACAGCCGGTTGACGCCGTTCCAGCAACCGGTTCTTTCCGCCGGCCTCGTGCCGGTGCGGCCCGCAGGCTCCCGGCTACGGCTCTGTTCCGAAAAAGTCACTTGCCAATCCCGGGTGCGGTCAACCCCTGTCTGATCCAACCTTATATGAGCCAAAACCGGGTGTGGGGCAACCGGGCGCGCCGTCGTAGGTGCACGGGATGTTGGGCCCGTCGGGAACTCCAGCACCCTGGCTGCTCTAAGTCCTTCGCAGCCTTGTTCGTGTGCCGGCGCCGACCGGTACGGCATCCCGTGCGCCTAAATCAAGTCGGTTTGGATAACAAAATAGTTAGAAAATAACGGTCTGCCGGTAACGAAGCGTCCGCACCGGGTTTCTATGTCGCAGGGACGGCCGCCGAAGCCACATTCGAATAACCGCTCTCCTGGTTGGTGTTGCTGACGGCTGTAACCACATAGTAATAGGTAGTGCCGTTTTGAACTGTCGAATCGGTATAGTTGATTGTCGCTACCACCGAGGAATTCACTTTGGTGAACGCCCCGCTTGCAGTGGGCGCTCGGTAGACGTTGTAGCCGACCACATTCGACGAACTGGTGCCGTTCCAGCTCAACTGGACCATATGCCCGGCCGGAGGGGTGTCGGTAACGCACGGCCCTCCCAGGGCGGCGTTCACGACCCGCTGCACGACGACGATATCGCACACGCCGGGGGAAAGGATTTCAGCGGTGCAAGGTGTCGTACCGAGGACCATGTTGACGGACAGTTGCACGTCGGCGATGTTGATCCCGCCGCTCTGATTGAGGTCGCAAGCAGACTGGGCATAGGCCCGATCCGTGGTGAGCCAAGCGACAAAAAAAGCGGCGCTCAGGGGGATCATCAGGATCCGAAGCCATCGGGGGGAAGGATTCATTTGTCGTTCTCCATTGATGTGTAGCGAGCCTCATGGAGGGACAGTGAGGTGCGCAAATAAAACGGCATCCATCCGGAAGAAGCTACCGCGTCGCGGGCCGCAGCAGCAGGTCGGTCAAGCCGGCTGTTCGCATCGGCCGCTCGAGGCTTGCCCGAGCCGCCATGGATTTTAAAACTCGTCAAGATGATCGGCTTCCCGGGTCTTCCGTTATCTGCGCGGGGAGCGGATATCCGCATCGGCCGTCATCCAATGCGCCCTGGGATCTCTCAATAAAAGTACTGGATCGTATCTGGGGGCGGCAATAGGAAGAACCCTACAGAAGCCAAGGTCAAACCCCTGTACTTCGGATCGGCTCCCTCTCTATGCCGGGCGCACGGCTGTTTTGGACGCAATCACTCCTTACATTTCGGATGCAATCATCGTGCCAGCGTGAGTCCCCAGAAAAAATGGCCCAAACGAAGAGTTGGATGCGCGAAGGCGGCGCAATCACGGGACAAGTTTTCCCGGTGGCGTGTAAGAATTTCCTTATGGATCGGGCCTTGACCAGCGCGATGAAGGCGATATGACGCCGGATCGTACTGTCGTATGGGTTAATTGGTCCAATCTCGACGCTGGATCGAGCGCAAAAAGTATTAGTACTTATTAGAATTCGCTTGATGAATTTATAGGACGAAAACTAAGTCGTTTCTCTTAGAACCTTCCTGTTTTCCCTTCGGATACACGAGGACACACAAGAAAGACACGACAAGAAAAGAAAGAGCAGGCAAGATTGGTCTGTCCCACGCCCGCGCGTAACAAACCGCCGCCTCGCCATTACTGCTGCGTCGCAATCATCGCCGAGTCGGTGCGGCCGTTGGGCGTTGTCACCTCGACCGGTATCGCGTCTCCGGTGGGCACGCCTTGCGGCACGATCGCGTTGATCTGATACAGCCCGGCAAGGCCCGGCGCGAGTCCCGAGAAGGAGACCTGCGTGGGCAGGCCGCCGATTGTCACGGTGGGCACGATCAAAGTCCGGTACAGCGCGCCGCCACCGGCGGGCGCGACGTCGCCGGTGGCAAGCGGCGGCATCTCGGGGTTACCGTCTGGCGTCGCCTTGCCCATGCCGGTCAGATAGAGCTGCAGGAACTCGCCGGCGCGCAGCGGGTGACCGCATGGGTCGGCCGCTCTGACGCCGCCCGATTCGCAGTTGACCGGCATGCCGAACGCTTGGGCAACGCTGTCGGGGATCGCCATCCAGGCCGTGTTCGCCAGCAGGGCTGCGGCAAAGAGCCGTCCGGGGTTCGAGGGATCGCTGATGCGGAAGATGCCGGGGCTCGCCGATGCCATTTGCAGCGGAAACACGGCGCTGCCGCCGGACGCGGTGGTGACCCGGACGTCCGCCTCGCCACTTTCGGCAAGTTCGGTGGGCGCCAGCACGTTGATCTGGCCCGACTGCGGCACCACGGCGAACAGCGGCGCACGGATTCCGTTGAAGGTGACCGACAACCCCGCAAACGCCGTCGCGGGAAATAGGCTCGTGGAGGCCTGCCCGCTGAGGTTGGTGAGGAACACGCTGACAATCGAGCCCGGCGCGGCCGGAGCGTTTGGCTGGAAACTCGCGGCATTGACGACGGCCGAGATGGCCGGCCCCGACCCCGGCGAGGTGACCACCAGCGCGACCTGGTTGCTCGTGACGCCGTCCATGGTCAGCCGAACCCCGTGGATGCCGGCGGTGGCCGCTTCGGGAACGCGGAAGGTGACTTCGTAGACACCGACCCGGCCGGCCTGCAGGTGGGCGCCGCCCACTTCAGCCTGCTCGCCGTCGATGTCGACATCCGGGGCCGTCACCGTGGCGGGCGAAGCGGGGGGCGTGACCGTTCCTGCCGGTACCGCTGGGTCTGTGGGACCCAGGCCATTGGCGATGATCGTCAGCAGCTCGCCCGGCCCGGCCGGAGCGGCGGCGGTGACCAGCTCCCCGGATTGGGAGTGCCGGAATGCCCCAAGCTGTTGACCCGCCTCGGTTAAGAACTCACCCAGGGCCGGCGAGTGGCTCTGCAGCGTGACGTTGAGCGGTGCGGATGCCTGACCGTTTACCGAGACCACGATCTGCACCGGACCGGGGGCCAAACCCGTTGGGAACTGGCAGGTTATGACGTCCTGGGACCCCCCGTCGGACTGCGGCAGCCGGCAGTGTGTCGCGATCGGGGCGGGGGACTGGTTGACCGATACTTGCACGCCGCGCAGATTTGTCGACCAACCCACCTGCTCGGAGAAAACGCAACCAATTTGGTCGGACGGGGTGAGATTCTCCCCAAAGATGACCGCCACAACCCCCGGTGAAAACGATGGTTGATAGGAAATGACGTTGAGGGCATCGAACTGAGGGGCTGCACCCTGCGCCCACAGCGACCCCGCACATGTCACACCGATAGCAAGTAAGTGTTTTATTCTAAAAAGGTTACCCACGTCACCCCGCTCGCCCGAGGCGGCCTTCTCGCCTCTATTGCTGGAGATAAGCACTTGGGAGGCCGTTTTGCGCCCACCCTTGGCCGTTCTCGACGGCTTGGTTTCGTTCCGAGGCCCCCGCAATCGCGCCGCTCCGGACGCCGATTTGCGACCTTAGCAGTCCTGTCCGTACCCAAAGTACCCCTGTTCCGAACTCGAAGTGTATCAAATGTAACCATATTGGGAGGATGAGAGGGAACAGATGACAATTTTTTTCTCTCTTTGACACGTGGCTCCACCCCCTCCGGAAATGGTGGGAAAAAAAGTCGAATCGGTCAATTGGATACATGCCGCTTCAATGTAATCGATTTACAATCAATGATTTGCCTGGAATGCGCCGTGGCGCGACGCCGTTCGGTGTCGTTTTGCCACGGTACTGGAAAACCCACTGCGAGCCCATTCCTACCCTTGGTTTACCCCCGGGTGGGTCGAACCCCCCCCTTGGCGAAGTTTCCAAATTGAGGTACTCTCGGTTCCAGAAGGGCACCTGAGGCGGTGTTCTTCGAGTTTGATACCTGATTTTTAGGGTCAGTTCCGGTGGAGCTAGGACTAACAGTAGTAGGCGGTGGTGTTAGACGGACCGAATAGGTCCAGAGTGCAACTCCCTGGGTCGATCCGCTGCATCCCCGGCGGTAAACCCGATGGAGAGGCTTCACCAACGATGCCGTCGACTTCTGTTGAATCCGCATTCGCCATCCCCCCGGCGAAATGGGTTCGCGTCCAAAGAGTTCACATCCTGATTCAGTCCAAGAATGAGTTTTCTGGCGTTGCGCCAGGGGGGAAGATCTACGAATGGGCAAGAAAGTTATCATCGCACAGGATGATCTCGATCTCAAATGTCTGAGCACCGCGGCCGGCGGCTGGAGTGTGAAGACGGCGGAAGACGGCAGTGAGGCGTTGCGGCTGATTCAGCGTTTCCGCAGCGCGGTGGTCGCGGCCGTTATCGACCTGGACTCTCCGAACGAAGAAGGCATTACCATCCTTCGCCAGTTGCGGCTGGCATATCCCGAATTGCCGGTCGTTGCGCTGACGCGCAACGACAACCACGAGGACGCGGCGGAAGCGCTGGGAGCGGGCGCTACCGAGTGCGCCTTCAAGCCGATCATTCACGAGGAACTGGTCCGCATTCTGCAACGGGTGACCACGAGCGAAGCGGCCTGCCGCTGCGGCGTGTCCGACGCGGCAGGGCAGTCGGACTTCCTGCACCTGAACCAGGAGATGCGCGAGATCCAGCAGTCGCTGCGGATGCTGGCGCCTTGGAACGTGCCGGTGATCTTTTTCGGCGAGACCGGCGTGGGCAAAGAGGTAGCCGCGCGCGAACTGCACCGGCTCTCCTCGCGCGCGCCTAAGCCATTCATCAAGATCAATTGCGCGGCGGTACCGTCGGAGTTGCTCGAGAGCGAGCTGTTCGGATACGAGAAGGGCGCGTTTACCGGCGCGCTGCGTTCCAAGCCAGGCAAGTTCGAGCTGGCCGACGGCGGCACGGTGTTGCTGGACGAAATCGGCGACATGCACTCGAACCTGCAAGCCAAGCTGTTGCAGGTGCTGCAGGATGGAGAGTTCGATCGCCTGGGCGGACGCCAGAGCATGCGGGTTGACGTTCGCGTGTTGGCGGCCACGCACCGCGACCTGCGGCGCGCGGTCGAGACCGGCGCCTTTCGCGAGGACCTGTTCTACCGTCTGAATGTGGCGACGGTCGCAATCCCGCCGTTGCGCGACCGCAAAGACGAGATCGTCCCGCTGGCCGAGAAGTTCATCGTCAAGCACGGCCGGGCGAGTGGCGCCGACCTGCCGGAGATCCCCATGGTTCTGCGCCAGGCCATGATCGAATATGCCTGGCCGGGCAATGTGCGCGAGCTCGAGAATACGGTGCGCAAGTTCCTGGTGTTCCGGCAGCCCGAAGCGCTGGCGTCGGAGTTGTGGAAGCAAACGGCCGAGCGCCGTCAGGGTAGCGCGGCGGTGAAGCTGCCGACGCGCGGCACGCCGGTTCCGGCGGCCGTGCGCAACGGCTCGAACGGCGTCGAGAAGAGCAACGGTTTCTCCAACGGCCACGGCAACGGCTTCGCCAACGGCAATGGCCATGGTCTGGCCCATGGCAACGGTTTCGGAAACATCAACGGCAATGGCGCAACGCCGGCGGCCGACCCCGGCCAATTCCTGATGCGCAATGGCAGTGGGGCGAACTACTCCGAAGCCTTCGCCGCGCCCAATCAATCCAACGGCCATTCGGCCGGGCTGGATCCCGAGTATTCCCACCTCGCGGTGAGCCATCTTGAAGGCTCGCGGGAACGGGTCGACGGCGCCACGGTGTCGCCGGTTTCGTTGTCGGGGGCTTTCGACGGCGAGGATCTCGAGCGCGACCACTCCGCGGCGAACGGTGCGCTCAACGACCGCGCGCCGGAACTCGAAGTGAACGGCGACGAGTTTAAAGGCGGCGAACAGTTGTCGACGCTGGCGCAGGTCGAGGAGCTTTCCCGAGAGTTCGAACGCAGAACCATTCTGGCGGCTCTGCAGCGCTCGACATGGAATCGCAAGAAGGCCGCAAAGATGCTGGAGATCGACTACAAGGGCCTTCTCTACAAGATGAAGAAGCTCGAGATCGCATGAGCTCAGGATTTTTTGCGGGGGCTGGACGGCGGCGGCGCTGTCCAGCCCCTTGCTTTCTCCGCCTGCCTTCGAGCTAGGCCACGGCTTCCGCCGTTGGTTCTATCCAAAACGATTCCGTCGAAAACAACTGTGTCTGTCCGCAGTTCGCGGGGCTCCGCTCGGAGCGGTGTGTGAACCGGCATTCTCTGGCGCTGGTTGTCAGGGTGTGGTGTGTTTCCCGGGCATTGAGGGTTGGGCCGTTCGTCGCGAGGAATCGCGACGCGGCAAACCTGGAGGTTCACGCCACGGGTGTGGACGGCAGGCCCGTTTGGCGTTCTCGACCGGTTTGGTGCTTGTCCAGGCTTGGGTCGGTCTAGGTATCAGAGCAAGGATCGGTTGCTCGATGGGTCCGGGGCCAGGGGACTAGCTTTCGGTCCACTTGCGCCCTTTCCAGACCTGGGGCGTTCTGGAGTTTTCGCCGATGCGCAGGGCGAGCACCTGCATGAAGGCGCGCACCTCTTCGAAGGTTTTCATGGCGTGATCGGGGCCGAACTGCTGCCGCGTGTGCATCACCTGGTTTCGAAAGATGTCCTTGAACTTGGCGAACTGCGCCATCGCGCCGTGATGGAACGCGAACTGCGCCGCCTGGGCGGCGGTCTTGGGATACTGGCGGATGGCGTCCTCGGCGGATTCCAGGTCTTTGACGATGCTCTCCCACGACGGCAGATCGAGCGGCTCCTTGCGCGGGATACGCACGCGGCGGTCTCGCGCCAGCGCCTTGAGCCCGACCTCGACGACCCGCATCAGGTGAAACACGGCGGCGGTGTTGCACTCTGCGGCGAGACAGTTCCCCGCCTCGCGAATGTCGTCCTCCGCGGAAGGGAACGCCGCGCTGACGGCCTTGCCGAACAGGTCGGGCTGGTCCGCAAGCGGGCCGCGTTCGGTGCCTAGGATCAGGAGCACCCGATTGTGGGTAGACGAGTGGTCGGTCTCCAGAGCACTGCGAATCTGGGTTGCCAGGGCCGAAGAATCCATGCTATTTTCCACGTACTTAACAGAGCCTTGCTGAGATCGAGACGGTCGTCGTTGGCGACTGAGGCGGCGGTTTGGTCTCTCCGTTCTTTCCGCCCTTCCTAGTAGTAGTAGTAGTCATTTCGTTGTTTCCAGAAGAAGGATTGCTTGTAGTCGTTGATGACGGTGCCCACAAGCTTTTCCTTCGGAATCGACTCGATGGCCCGATACAAGAGCGACCGCACGGTGTAACCCTTGCGGACGACGAGAATCAAGCCGTCGACGCCCTCGAGCAGAAGGCCGTACTCGGCCACCGCCTCCACGGGCGGCCCATCGAGCACGACGTGGGTCATCTGGGACCGGAACTGTTGGCACAATTCCAACCAGCGCGGGGAGCTGAGCAACTCGGCCGGATTTCTGCGGTCCTTGCCGGCGGGAAGGAAAAACAAATTCGGAAACGGCTCCAGCCGCACCATCGCGTCTTCGAGCTTGCAGGTGCCGGCCAACACTTCGGCCACACCCTGGCGCTCGGGAACGCCCAGCAGAGTGGCGATGGTGGGGCGCCGCAGATCCATGTCGACCAACAGCACGCGGTCGTCGCGATTGAGAGCCAGCGCACCGCTGAGATTGAGAGAAGTGACGCTCTTGCCGTCGCCCGGTGCCGGGCTCGAGGTCAACAGCAGTCGCGGCTCCCTTGGGTGCTGCAGAATCTTGGTGCGGATGCGGCGGTATTCCTCGGCGGCGATGTCGGCCTCGCCGGTGTCAAACGGCAGCAGCGGAGAGCCGGCCCGGAGGCGGATCACGACCGACTTGGACTCCACATCGGGAGATTTCGATTCGTCGGGCGAAGCGGGAATCGACTCGTTGCTGGTGTCGACAAAATATCCCTGCGCCGTGCGAACGATGCCCGGCACATGTTCTTCGTGCCCTTCTTGGTGGCCGCTGTCGGGCGCGGCGGCGGGCGATTCGAAGCTACGTTCGATGTCGCGCCAGTTGGAGTGGTCCGAGAGATTGCGAATTCCCTCCACGGCTTCTTCGAACGGCAGCCCGGTATCGACTTCTTGTTGCGTCCGTTCCAACGAACTGCGCAACGCCTGAGACTTGCGATGCAACTCGGGCGTGGAGCCGTTGGTTTCCGGTTCGGGGCTAGGCGGCGGCTCGGTGCCGATAGCCTCGATCGTCAGTTTGGCGATCGCCCCGTCGGTCTTCTTCAGACCATCGAAAAACTTGCTCATATGCGTTCGTCCGCTTAGGGCCTACTTGGCAAAGATTCTCCAAAACCGCCAGCGCCGCGACCAAACCGGCTGATAACGCTCCAGCGTGGGCGGCACGCGGATGGGAATCGAGTCCAGCGAGCCCCCATGCGGTTTCGGCGATATCGTCCGCGGCGCCGTGCCGTTGCCATTGCCGTGGGCCGCATGAGCGCCGTTGTGGGCCACTGGCGGCGGCGCCACTCCCGGATCGACCAGGTCCAGCTCCGCCGCCGCCGCTTTGACTTGCTCGGCGGAAACCTCGGTGGTTCCCTCGGCGAAGGCTAGCAGCAGGGCGTTATCGCAAAGCACGTTGACGATGCGCGGAATCCCCGAAGAGCAGCGCGCGATCACTCCCAGGGCTTCGTCGGGGAACGGCGCCGTTTCGGTGCCCCCCGCCGTAGTCCAGCGATGGCGAATGTAGGTTTTGATCTGTTCCACGCCCGAGAGCGGCTTGAGCGTCAGACGCATCGCGATGCGCTGCTTGAGCTGCCACAGATCGGGCCGGTTCAGCAGATCGCGCAACTCATTCTGGCCGGCCAACACGATCTGCAGCAGCTTGCCTTCGGGCAGCTCGAAGTTGGTCAGCAAGCGGATCTCTTCGAGAACGCTGGGGCTGAGCCGCTGCGCCTCGTCGACCACCAGGATGCAGAGGCGTCCCTCTTCCTGGGACTGCCGCAGAAATTTTTCGAAAATCTCTAGCCGTTCCGCCTGGTCGCTGGGGATTTTCTCGATCCCAAAATTCATCATCGCCAGCTTGATGAACTCGGAGGCGCTGACGCCAGGGTTGACGATCAGACTCTTGTTGCCGCTGACCGCCTGCAGCACGCGCTGCAGCAGGCTCGTCTTTCCCGTTCCGGCGTCTCCGATCAGCGCGACAAAACCCTTGCGATTGAGGATGCCATACATCAGACCCGCCAGCGCCTCACGGTGCGACGGCGTGAAGTACAGGAACCGGGGGTCCGGCGACATCGCGAAGGGGCTGACGGAAAGCCCAAAATGACTTTCGTACATATGGCTTCTAAAAAACCGGCCAACGACCCTGGTATCGAATCACGCCGATGCCCAGCATCACCAGCAGCGTAAGGATCGACGATGCGATCACGAGGCGTCGAAAACTGAGCCTGGTGCGCTCCACAACGCCGACTCCGAAATGCGGCACCCGCCCCATCACGTTGAGTTCCTTGGGAAGTTCCCACTCGCCCAGGAAAACGTTGCTCTTGATTTCGCGGGCGGCGCCGAAGGCCACGCCGAGCATCAGACCGGCGATGGAGCCTAGCGCGCTGATCAACAGCACCTTGGGCTTGATGGGCCGCTCGGGCACGCGGGCCGGCTCGAGCAGTACAAACTTTTCGGACTTCTGCCGCTTCTCCATCTCCATTGCCAGGTCGGCGTCCATGCGCTTCTTGAGCAGCGACTGATAGTTGGCCTTGGTGATCTCGTAGTCGCGTTCCAGCGAAGCCATCTCTTGTTCGCGCATCGGCAACTGCTGGATCTGGTGTTCGGCCTCGCTGATCGATGTTAATAGGTGTTCCTGGCTGGTCCGCAGCATGTCGATGCGGTTGTCTTGGCTTTTCACCTGCGCTTCGAGCTGATGGATCTGCTCTTCGCGGCGGCGCATCTCGGGCCCCAGCAGAGACACCATGGCGGGGTTGCCGGGATCGAGGTCGGCCGCCGAAGCGGCGGACCTGGAGCCATCCGACGCCGCCGGATCGTTTTTGGCCGCGGCGGCCGCCTCCAGGTTTTCCGCTTTCACCTCGGCTTCGAGCTCGCGCAAAGACTCTTTGGCTTTCAATACTTCGGGGTGATTTTCGGTGTACTTTTGGCGCAGTTCGAGCAACTGGCGCTTGAGGTCGCGGACCGCGCGCACCTTGGGATCTTCGAGCGCCGCCGCGGCGGCGGAGTCCGCTCCGCCCAGCGAAGCGTTGGGACGCCGCGAAAGCGCTGTCAGCTCGCCCGCCGAAGCGACGGCCACATCGAGGGCATTCTTGGCGAAGAATTTATCCTGCTGCGCTTGACGCACTGCTTCCTGGTTGGCCGAAAGCTGCGTCTGCAAACGCGACAGCGTTCCCATCAGCGCGCCCTCCTGCTCGGGGAGCTCGCCGTTGTGCGCGGTCTTGTACTGGCTCAGCCGTCGCTCCTGCTCCTGGAGCTGCTGGCGGGCCGCTTCGAGCCGGCTTTCGAGGAACTCGGCGGTCCCCACCGCTTCGACCGAGCGTTCCCGCAGATCCTGTTCGATGAACAGGTAGGCGAGGCGGTTGGCGACCTGGGCCACTTCTTCGGGCTTGGGGCCCTGGTAGATCACGCGAAAAGCCGGCGGACGGTTGGAGTTGCCCAGCCCCTGCTCGAGGGCGATGTGGATATCCTTGCGCATGCGAGCGACCAGCTCTTCCTGATTGAGCTTCTTGGCCTCCTTGCGGTAGAGGCCGAAACTTTCGATGAGCGCCAGCAACTGCGTGTGGCTCAACACGCGCTGATCGAGCGAGCTGAGCCGCTCCCAAAGATCGGCTCGCACCGTGGTGGGGTTCACGAAGTCGTGCGGAATCCGTTGCGACTCCAACAGAACCAACGCCTCGGCCTGATAGACCTTGGGCAACAAGCGGGTCACCAGAAAAGCGGTGATGCTGACACCGACCCAGACCGCCAGGATGGCCAGCTTCTGCTTCCAGACAGCTTCCGCCAGCGACGGCAGCGAGAACTGCGGGTTCTGCGGCGCCTCGCTCTGTTCGGCGGGACCGGCGCCGATCATGAAAATCTCCTGAGACTTGGGTTCGTTGTCCCGGGCCTCGCGAGGGTTAGCGCCCATCATACGGTGGCCATTGCAAGACCGGGGCCAAACGAGGAGACATTCGAGTTTTGAGTTCCTTGGAGTGGAATCATGCCGTAATGACCTTTATTGGTTCGCGACACAGACTGGGACATTGTCCAAAACTTTCACGCGCCGTAAGTCGGCTGTGGCTTTCCGCCGCCCTGCTGGAGGGCTTACCGCCGGACCGGCTAATTGACTCTTAGCCGCTCCTCCGGCGAACGCTCTTCGATGGCCTGCCGCCGTTCGATCGCCCGACGCCCGTTCGGCCCAAGAGCGCGTGCTCGGGGCTGCGGCGGAGGGATCCGAGCGGCGCGGCGTTCGCCGCCGAACCGGCCCGGGGTATAAGGCATGGGCGGTAGGGTTCTGGCGTCATCCTTCCCGACCTATCGGTATTTTTGCGAGCTTCCATAGCGAAACTTGCCATCGATCCCGCGCTGTCTTCCGCTTAGGCCAACACCGCCCGGAGAGCTGCGCTCTCAGGGATGCTTTCCGCGATCCGCGATCCATCCGGACCACCCGGCGCCGTTCTCGGTTGCGGCTGCCACACGCCATTCTGGCCTGCGGCTATCTCTCGTTCGCCGTCGAACAAGACCGACTCACGAGTTCGGTGATTCTTTCTTGCTGGTTGGAGAGTATGTTGTCAGGCGTATGCCTTGCGGATGGTATTTCTTATTGCTGTCTCAAAAAGGTCTTGCCCCTTTTGCTTATATGGGTTACGCCCACCGGAAGTTCGTGGCCGGCAACTCTCCGAGGTTGCCTGCCGCGCTGGCGGGACTCGCCCGAGCAAACGATAAGCAACTTGGGCTCCATCTGCTTTCGGCGCACTAAGTCGTTGACGCACAGAGGCTTGGAAGTTGGGTTCCCAATAACTGGAGCGGCGTGGCGACGGCCAAGGCCAACGGCGCAGGGCCGGCGACCCAAAATGTCGGACATCTGGAGCGATCGTTGGACGCTCGGGGCGGTTGCCAGTGAGGACTGACCGGGGTGTTTGACCCGCCCACAGGGCCCCGATCCGCTCGCCCGAAAGGCACGCGCGATGCGTTGCTAGTGGAGGCAGCGCCGCGGAAGCTCAGACTATAAGCCCGGATACAGACTGCGCCCGGCCGACTTGCCTGGCTGATTCCTCCCACTTGGCGCGCCGGCGCGCGGTGTTACGCCGGGGCCCTACATGCGGCAGTCAAAATGGGCGGCAAAATTAAGTAACCCTCTGGATACCCCGTTTTCGGAAGCCGCACCATACTTGCCCCGTTAGCATTGCCGATTTGGCCCTTGGCTTCGCCAACTTCACGATGCGGCAGACGAAAACCCCTTGCTATTGCAGCGCGGGGCCGAGAAAGCAGCACCCGGCGGTTCCACGAAGCCAGCCGTCCAAGGCGGGCGAATCGAGTGCCGTAGGAGGGCTTTTTAGGCGTTTTCGCAAGGCAGACATTGGGTAAGGTGTCCGTCGGTGAGGCGCAACAAGGCGGCACGACCTGGGCGGGTGGACAAGGTTTCGTAGCCGGACCACAACAATGGGAGTGGCGCTTGTCTCACAGATTGGGAGCAAGTCCCAAGAGTCTTCCTTCCGTGGGGATGGCGAGTCCGTTAAGGACCATTCGTGGCTCTGCAACGTGGTGAAAAATAGTTGGTTAGGGCGGTGACGCCACTTTGGCGACCGAACTGCTACCCATCACGGTGCATCCCGGAGCGCGTAAATGGGATGGGTCCTCAGACAACACTTTGGGAGGTGTTCGATGGGACTCAAGGGGCGGGAGCCTGCCCAAGTTCGTTGGAAAGCGCAAACCGGTGGGGTCCAATTTGGTGGGAAGCGTTCGAAACAGGCGTTCTGCGCGGTGGCGCCGATAGGGGCGCGGCGCGCGGCGGCGGGCCCGGCGACGACGGCGCGGCTCAGCTTGGCCTGAAAAGTTTCCCCGGAACCGGCCGGGCGACTCGATTTTGGTATTCGATCCGGTTTTGTCGATTCTCAGGCCTCGTTCCCCTGCTCGCTCACTCCGCCCATTCCCCCCTAGGCGAGAGTTGCCGGGACCCGCGATGGACCAGGACCAAGGGCAACCTGGCGGCCCGGAAACAAACTCGACGAAACGGAACTGACTCCGCAAAGCGGAACTCGCTTATTTTCTTGGAAACACTCCCCGCCGGATTGCCCCGCGGCATGCGCGGCCGGACGGGCGAGGGGTTCGGGTAGGCCGCGGTCAGCCGCCGCTGGTTGGCGCGCCCCGCCTACCGGCACCCCATGGCAATCGATCTCTCGGCTTAACAAATAAACCAATGGCCAAACTTGCATTACATAAGTCCAACGGCAAGTCTCTTATCGCGGTCCCTGGTTCGTCCTCTCCCGACGTACTGGCGCAGGAGCACTTCCTCAAGATGCTCAGCCTCGAGCAGAAGCGGACGGAACGCTCCCGCAGACGATTCGTGCTGATGTTGCTGGAATCCAACGGACTGTTGGCGCGCGGCGACAAGAAGAACACGCTGGAGCAGATCCTCGACGCGCTGGTGCGCTCGACGCGCCAGACCGACGTCATTGGCTGGTACAAGCAGGGCTCGATCATCGGCACCATCTTCACCGAGATTGGTTCCGAGGAAGGCCACTCGGTGGCCAAGGCGCTGCTAACCAAGTTCACCGGAGCGCTGGCGAGCACGTTGAGCATCGAGCAGATCAACCAGATCTCGCTGTCGTTCCACGTATTTCCCGACGATTGGGAGGACTACAACAACGGCCGTCCGGTGGCATCGGCGCTGTACCCCGACCTGGCGATCGGGGGCGGTCCCAAGAAGGGGACGATGTGGATGAAGCGCACGATGGACATCGTGGGCAGCCTGTTCGCGCTGTTGATTTTCTCGCCGCTGCTGGCGGTGATCGCGGCGGCGGTCAAGCTGACCTCGCGCGGGCCGGTGGTTTTCCGGCAGCAGCGGGTCGGCCAGTACGGGCGCCGCTTCACGTTCCTGAAGTTCCGCTCGATGTATTCGCAGAACGACACCAAGGTCCACGAGGAATACGTCAAGGCCCTGATTCGCGGCGAAAACGGCGCCAAGTCGGAAAAGGGCGAGACCGTATTCAAGTTGACCAACGACCCGCGCATCACGCCGCTGGGAAGGTTTTTACGCCGCACGAGCCTCGACGAGCTGCCTCAGTTCTTCAACGTCTTGCGCGGCGATATGTCCCTGGTGGGGCCACGGCCCCCGATTCCTTATGAATTCAGCAGCTACGACATCTGGCACAAGCGGCGGCTCCTGGCTGTGAAGCCGGGCATCACCGGGTTGTGGCAGGTGACCGCCAGAAGCAGGGTCGGGTTCGCCGATATGGTTCGCCTGGATCTAAAGTACGCGCAGTCGCACTCGCTCTGGCTCGACCTGAAGATTCTCCTCCACACGCCGCTCGCCGTGCTCGGCGGAGACGGCGCTCATTAGAAATCCCATACTGGAGAACTCCATGATTCGGTTTGCAGTCATAGGTTACGGATATTGGGGACCCAATATCGTGCGTAACCTCCAAGGCCTGGGCGATGCGCGGCTCGTTACCGTCTGCGATAAGAGCGAGGCCAGCCTGCGGCGCGCTAAAGCTGCCTATCCCGACATCCACGTCACCACCGATGTTGCCGAAGTGCTCAACTCGCCCGATATCGACGCGGTCGCGGTCATCACGCCGGTCTGGACTCATTACGAGCTGGCGAAGAAAGTGCTCAACAACGGCAAGCATCTTTTCATCGAGAAGCCGTTTACCTCGACCTCGCAGCAGGCCGAAGATCTGATCGAGCGCGCCGAAAGAAAGAACCTCACCATCATGGTGGATCACACCTTTCTTTTCACCGGCGCGGTGCAGAAGATCCGCAGCCTGATCGACGACAACACGCTGGGCCGGTTGAACTATTACGACTCGACGCGCGTCAACCTGGGCCTGTTTCAGCACGACGTCAACGTGTTGTGGGATCTGGCGCCGCACGATCTGTCGATCGTGGACTACCTGATCGGGCAGACGCCCGACGCCATCGTCGCCACCGGCGCGCCGCACAAGAACGGGCTGGCCTACGTGGCTTTCATGACGGCCTATTTCCCCAACAACGTCATCGCGCACATCAACGTCAACTGGCTTTCGCCGGTCAAGATCCGCACGACGCTGATCGGCGGCGAAAAGAAGATGCTGGTGTGGAACGACCTGGAAGTCGATGAGAAGATCAAAATCTATGACAAGGGCGTGGAGATCTCGGGCCGGGAAGGCGTTTACGAGCTGCTGGTGAGCTACCGCTCCGGCGATATGTGGTCGCCTAAGATCGAGGCCACCGAGGCGCTGCGCAACGAGCTGAACTACTTCGTGGAGTGCGTCAAGACCGGGCAGCGGCCCTTCAACGACGGGCGCGCCGGTCTGCGCGTGGTCAAGATGCTCGAGGCAGCCGAGGCGTCGCTGCAACGGAAAGGCGAGGCCGTAGCCGCATGAGCGATTACCGCTGCATCAAGGAAGACGTCAAGCTCGGCGCGAACGTGAAGCTGTCGCAGTTCGTGAACCTGTACGGCTGCGAGATCGGCGACGACACCAAGATCGGCGCTTTCGTCGAGATCCAGAAGAACTCGACGGTGGGGCGCTGCTGCAAGATCTCGAGCCATACGTTCGTGTGCGAGGGCGTCACGATCGAAGACAACGTGTTCGTCGGGCACGGCGTCGTATTCATCAACGATATGTACCCGCGCGCCACCACCGCCGGGGGCCAGTTGCAGACCGAAGCGGACTGGAAGGTCGACAAGACGGTCGTCAAACGAGGCGCTTCGATCGGCTCGGGCTGTACGATTCTCGCCAACATAACGATCGGCGAGAACGCGCTGGTGGGCGCCGGCAGCGTGGTTACCAAAGACGTGCCAGCCAACGTGATCGTGGTGGGAAACCCCGCCAAAGTTGTTCGTGAGATTTTGCAACCTTCGGAGGTTAGAGGTTAGATGAGCCCTGCGATTGCCATTCCTTTTCTCGATCTGGTGACGCCCCATGTGGAGCTTGAGGCGGAGCTGACCGAAATCTTTCAGCAAGCGTTGAAGACGGCCGGCTTCATCGGCGGGCGCCCGGTCGAAGAGTTCGAGCGCGAGTTCGCCGCCTACTGTGACGCCACTTTTTGCATCGGCGTGGGCAGCGGCACCGACGCGCTGCGTTTTGCGCTGATGGCAGCGGGAATCGGGGCCGGCGAGACCGTGCTGACCGTTCCCAATACCTTCATCGCGACCACCGAAGCGATCAGCCAGGTGGGCGCCACGCCCGAGTTCATCGACGTGGACGAGCGGACCTATAACCTCGACCCGGCCAAGCTGCGCGCGTTCCTCGAGAGCGGCTGCAGCGTCGAGCCGGGCGGACGGCGGATTTCGCTGCGCACCGGACGGCCGGTAACCGCGGTGGTGCCGGTGCATCTCTACGGCCAGATGGCCGACATGGACGCCATTGTCGAGATCGCTGAGGAACATCACCTGGTGGTCATCGAAGACGCCTGCCAGGCCCACGGCGCCGAGTACTTCTCGGCCAAGACGGGGCAGTGGAAGAAGGCCGGCTCGATCGGCGCGGCCGCCGCGTTCAGCTTCTATCCCGGCAAGAACCTCGGCGCGTGCGGCGAGGCCGGCGCGGTCACCACCAACAACGAAGAGATCGCGCGCAAGATCAAGGTGATCCGCGATCACGGCCAAGCCAAAAAGTATTACCACGACGTGGAGGGCTACAACGGACGGCTCGACGCCATCCAGGCCGGAATCCTGCGCGTGAAGCTCGCGCATCTGGCCGAGTGGACCGAGTTGCGCCGCCAGCGGGCCGCCGAATACGGACGCTTGCTGGCTCCGCTGTCGGACCGCATCGTGCTGCCTTTCGAACACGACTGGTCGCGCGCGGTCTATCACCTCTACGTGGTGCAGCACCCCGACCGCGAGGGATTCCAGGCGCACATGGCCGGCCACGGCATCGGCACCGCGATTCACTATCCGATCCCTCTCCACTTGCAACAGGCCTACCGCGGGCTGAACTACAGCGAGGGAGATTTCCCCGTCGCCGAAACCGCAGCCCCGCGCATCGTGTCGCTGCCGATGTTCCCGCAGCTCCGATCGGATCAGTTGCAGCAGGTTGTCGAAGCAGCCAGCGAGTTCGTCCTGAGCCAGGAGCGAACCGGCGTGGTCGTCTGACTGGAACGCCTTCCCAGCAGCGGGCGCGGCGGCCGGCACTCAACCACGCCGCCGTGTCCTTCGCCAACGCAGCGTCCTACGCCAACGCAGCGTCCTACTTGAACGCAGCGGCCACGGGCCCGGCCGGGCATGACCCAATCGCGGTCGCGCACGGCTCCATAGGCCCGTTTTGAAGGCATAACGGAACCATTTATACAGTCACGGGAGGAAACGTATACACGTGTCAAAGCCTAATAAGGTCGTCGTCGTCGGACTTGGAGAGGTTGGCAAACCCCTGTTGGAGCTGACCTCCGAGTACCATGAAACGGTGGGTGTGGACATCACGCCCCTTGAAAATCTCGGTAGTGTGGACGTTCTGCACATCTGCTATCCGTTTCAGATCAAGAATTTCATCCAGGAGACCGCCCGCTACATCGAGCGCTACCAGCCGGCGGTGACGATCATCAACAGCACGGTCGGCGTCGGGACGACGCGCGCGGTCGCCGAGCTTTCCGGTGCCCTGGTGGTCAACAGCCCGGTGCGCGGCAAGCACGCCCGGATGCTGTCGGAGATGAAGAGCTACACGAAGTTCATCGGGGCGCTCGACCAGAAAGCGGCCGCGCTGGCGGACGCTCATTTTCAGTCGGTGGGCCTGAAAACCAAGATTCTTTCCTCGCCCGAAGCCACCGAGCTCGCCAAGCTCAGCGAGACGACCTACTTCGGCGTATTGATCGCCTGGGCGCAGGAACTGGAGCGTTATTGCGACGCGGCCGGAGCCTCCTACGACGAGATCGTCTCGTTCCAGGAAGAGATCAAGTTCTTCCCGCCAGTGCCCTACTTCCCGGGAATCATCGGGGGCCATTGCGTGATGCCGAACATCGAGATTCTCAGCGCCTTCAAAGCCTCGGCGATCCTCAAGGCCGTGCAGAACTCCAACGCGGCGAAGATGGAACGCGAAGCCCGCGGCAACGCTCCGCGCGACAGCCACTCGGCGACGGGCGAGAGCGAAAACGTGCCCGCCGTCGCCTAGCTCTGTTTCCCCCCCACAGACTCCTCCCCCCTTGTCGAAACTGGGCCCAAGCCGGGCCCGGAGCCGACCTCGGCCGCGCGCGCTCCGAGGGCGTTTCTCACAGACCACAGCAGCGGATTGGATCCCATGACATCGTACTCCAAGCTTGAGGTGCGCCAGCAGGGCGCGCCGCCCACGGTCCAGCCGCGTCTGGACGGGAAGCGGGCCGCCATGGTCACCTTCTCGCCCTACCCGTTGGACCCCCGGCCGCGCCGGGCGATCGACGCGCTGCTCGAGCAAGGCATGTATGTGGATATGATCTGCCTGACGCACCAGGGCTCGGCCAAGCGCGAAAACCTGGGGCGCTTGAACGTGCGCCGTTTGCCGATCGAGCATCGCCGCGGCGGAAAGTTCTCTTACGTCTACAATTACCTGGTATTCATCCTCATCAACTTCGCCATTCTGGCCGCTCGCACCTTCCGCCGCCGCTACGACCTGGTTTACATCAACAACATGCCCGACGTTCTGGTTTTCAGCGCGTTGGTGCCCAAGCTGTTCGGTAGCAAAGTGATTCTGGACATGCACGACCCGATGCCGGAGTTGATGACCAGCATCTACGGGCTGGGGAAAGACTCGCGCGCGGTTCGCATCATCCGTATGCTGGAGCGCTGGAGCATGGCCTTTGTGGACCAGGTGATCACCGTGAACCGGGCCTGCAAGCGGATCTTCTCGCTGCGCAGTTGCGCGGCGAGCAAGGTCAGCATCGTGATGAACTCGCCCGACGAGAAGATCTTTCCGGTCTGGACGCCGCGGATGCCAAGCTGGAACGGCAAGGGCCGCGCCGATCGTCTGGTGATGATGTATCACGGCTCGCTGGTCGAGAGGAACGGGTTGGACCTGGCGGTCGAGGCACTGGCGCAGGTCAAGGACGAGCTGCCCGGCCTGGAGCTGCGCGTCTATGGCAACCGCACGCCGTTCCTGGAGCAGGTCTTGCTCGAGGCCGAGCGCAAAGGCTTGGCGGAGCGGGTGCAGTTTCTGGGCCACCGCAAGCTGGAGGACCTGGTGACGGCGATCAGCGAGTGCGACTTCGGCGTCATTCCCAACCAGCGCAACGCCTTCACCGATATCAATACGCCGACGCGCATTTTCGAGTACCTGGCGGTGGGCCGGCCGGTGATCGCGCCGCGCACGGCCGGCATTGAAGACTACTTCACGCCCGAATCGCTGTTGTTCTTCGAGCCGGGCGACGCGGAGTCGCTGGCGGCGCGCATGAAGGAAATCATGCTGGAGCCCGCAAAGGCGGTCGCCACCGCCGAGCAAGGCCAAAGCTGCTACCGCGAGCACACCTGGACGTGCGAGCGGCAGTCGCTGGTTGACGTTGTCGGCGGGCTGCTGAGTGCGAAGGTGGCGCGTTGAGCGGCTGGAAGGCCGGCGGCAACAGCGCGACGCGGGCGGTCGAATCGGAATGATTGGTGTCGTCGCAGATCCCGGCGAGCACGTGGCGGTGCGGGAGTTCTTCGAGCTTTTCAAAACGCCGTGGGAGTTCTACCGCGAAGGGCGGGACTACGAAGTTCTGCTGTGCTCGGGCGAGCCCGGCGATAGCGGCGGCGCGGCGGGGCTGACGCTGATCTATTCCGGCGCCGAGCTGGCTTACGACGACCGCGCCGGACTGGCGGCCAGCGGGCCGGCACGCGCCGGCGAGACGCTGCGTTATCGAGGCGCGGAGGTGCCGGTTTACGGCCGCTCGCTGCGGTTTTGCGCGCCGGGCGAACTACCCGGCGGCAGCGGCGAGCCGATCGTGCGCGTTCAGGAGCCGGCGAGCAGACAACAGCGTCCGTCGAAGCAGACTGTGCGGCTAGGGTACGATCTGTTCCAGGAAGTAGCCTATCTGTTGAGCGAAGGCCAGCCGGTCTGCAAGGCCTCCGTTCCGGCGCTCGATCTGCACATTGCCATTCTGCGCGACCTGATGGTGGCGAGCGGCGCGGCATTTACCGAGATTCCCGCGGTTCCCGCCGGATACAGTTTCATCGCCTGCCTGACTCACGACGTCGACCATCCTTCGATCCGGCGGCATGGCCTCGATCACACGGTGCTGGGGTTTCTCTACCGCGCGGTCGTGGGGTCGGTCGAGCGTTGCCGACAGGGCCGTCTGGGCTGGCGGGGCGTGCTGCGCAACTGGGCGGCGGCGCTGAAGCTGCCGCTGGTGCAGATGCGGCTGGCCGGCGATTTTTGGGAAGGGCTGAACCGTTACTGCGCGCTCGAACAAGGCGCGCCGTCGACGTTTTTCGTAATCCCGTTCGGCTATCGCACCGGACGGCTCGGTGAGGATTCGGCCCCGGCTTTCCGGATGGCGGGCTACGGCGCGAACGACATTGCGAAAGAGTTCGGCGCACTGCACGCCGCCGGATGCGAGGTCGCCACGCACGGCATCGACGCCTGGTGCGACACGGCGGCGGGCCGCGAGGAGCTGGCCGAGCTGTGGCGCGCCAGCGGACGGCAGGCCACCGGCATCCGCATGCACTGGCTGTACTTCGACAAGAATTCGCCGGTTGTGCTCGAAGAGGCCGGGTTCACCTACGACTCGACCTGCGGATACAACGAGACCGTCGGCTACCGGGCCGGCACCAGCCAGGCTTTCCGGCCGCCGCGGACCAAAGAGTTTCTCGAGCTGCCGCTGCACGTGATGGATACGGCGCTGTTTTATCCGCAGCACCTCAATCTTTCGCCCGCGGCGGCGAAGGAAGCGGTGGGGCGGGTGGTGCGCAGCACGGCGCGGCTGGGCGGCTGCGTCACGCTCAACTGGCACGACCGCAGTCTGGCTCCCGAACGGCTGTGGGGCGAGTTTTACGGCGAGTTGGTCGGCGAGCTCAAACAACAGGGCGCCTGGCTGGCCAGCGCCGAGCAGGTGGTGGCGTGGTTCCGGCAAAGGCGGGCGATGGAGTTCCGGCACGGCGCCTGGGAAATGCCTCCGCCGGCCGCCGGGTCCGCCGCCGAGAGCCGCGGGCAACTGCCGGGCATGCAGGTTCGCGTGCACAACGGCTCGGAAGCTTTGCAGCGCGCGGCCGCGACGGTGGCCGCGGCAGACTGCGTCGCCACGGCGCAGTGAGGCATTCCGCGTTTTCGGCGGCCGGGGGCTAGGGCCGTTACGAACTCCTGTTGGGTCGGGGTCCGACGATCGAGTGTTTTTGGGAGGGCCCCATTGCGTGCGGGTTGCCGTCCAGGCGGTCTCGCAGCAAGCATTCATGGTTCGGTCCTATGACGAACGGTTCCGGATTGCGCCCGTGTACGAGCGGCGATCTGCCGCGCGCGGGAGTCATTCGCCGGCCAGGTAGCCGCGATCGCGAACAGCGCTTCTGGTAGCCAGTAGTCATTCCTGGCCAACGCCAGGCAACCGACATGAAACTGCTCGACCTGTACTATTTCCTCAAGCCGGCAATTCCTCACGGCGTGCGCCTGCGGCTGAGGGCGCTGCTGGCCTCCTGGCAGCGCCCTCGCAACACCCATATCTGGCCGATCAACGAGGCGTCGGCGCGGCGGCCCGAGGGCTGGCAGGGATGGCCCGGGGGCAAGGCGTTTGCCTTCACGCTGACGCACGATGTCGAGGGCCTCAAGGGGTTGGACCGCTGCCGCGCGCTGGCCGAGCTCGAGATGAGGCTGGGCTTTCGCTCCTCGTTCAACTTCGTCCCCGAAGGCGACTACGAAACGCCTTGCGCGCTGCGCTCGTTTCTGACCGAACAGGGCTTTGAGGTCGGCGTCCACGATCTGCGCCACGACGGCACGCTCTACCGCTCCAAAGCGCGGTTCCAAGCCAAGGCCGCGCGCGTCAACGAATATCTGGAGCGCTGGCAGGCGGTGGGATTCCGGTCGGGGTTCATGGCCCACGATCTCGACTTCCTGCAAGAGCTTGACGTGCTCTACGACGCCTCGCGCTTCGACACCGACCCGTTCGAGCCGCAGCCCCAAGGCGTCAACACGATTTTTCCGTACTGGGTTGGGCGGCCCGACGGCGGCGGCTACGTCGAGCTGCCCTACACGCTGCCGCAGGATTCGACGCTGTTTCTGGTGTTGGGCGAAAAGACCAACGAGATCTGGAAGCGCAAACTTGCCTGGGTGGCGCGGCACGGCGGGATGGCGCTGGTGATCGTACACCCCGACTATCTGGCGTTTGAAGACCGCGGCTTGCGCACCGAGTTTCCGGCGGCGCTCTACGAGGAGTTCCTGAGCCACGTTTCCGCCGAGTACGGCGAAGACGCCTGGTTTGCGCTGCCGCGCGAGGTGGCGCATTTTGTACGGCAGTCGGCCGCCGCGGCGCCCGAAGAATGCCTGCCGCAGACCGCCAGCCCGCTTCCGCTCCATGGCTGGGGGCCGCACGAGGCGGACCTGGTTGCGTTGGACACCGAAGATGGCTGCCATGGTTTGTACGGCTGACCCGCTCACCGACCCGCGTTGGGAGGAGCTTGTCAGCCGCCACCCCGCGGCGTCGGTGTTTCACAGCCGGCCGTGGCTGGAAGCCATACACCGCACCTACGGCTACCGGCCCGTCGTTTACAGCACCTGCGAGGCCTCCGCGCCGAAGTCCAACGCACCGCCCAACGCGCCGTCCAACGACCTGTCGAATGCCCTCTCGAACGGCATCGTGCTGTGCGAGATCGACAGTTGGCTGACCGGACGCCGCATGGTGTCGCTGCCGTTTTCGGACCATTGCGAGCCGCTGGTCGACAGCCCCGGCGCCGCCGCCGCGATTGCCGCGGAACTCAAGAAAGGCGTCGACTCCGGCAAGTGGAAGTATGTCGAACTGCGACCTACCGGCGAGTTGCCCGCGCTCGAAGGCGCCCGCAAGTCGCCGGCCTGTTGGCTGCACCGGCTCGATCTGCGGCCCGCCGCCGGCGAGTTGCTGAGCCACACCCACAAGTCGTGCGTGCAGCGGCCGATCCGGCGCGCGCGGCGCGAGGGCGTGACGTGCGAGAGCGGCAACTCCGACCGCCTGCTGACACGCGTTTTACCGGCTGATGGTGCAGACACGCCGCCGCCAGCGACTACCGCCGCAGCCCATCGAGTGGTTCCGCAACTTGATCGCCTGCCTGGGCGAACAGTTACGGATCCGGGTCGCCTTCCACGGCGGCAACGCGATCGCGGCGATTCTGACGCTGCGGCACAAGAACGAAATCGTTTACAAGTACGGCTGCTCCGACACGGCATTCCGGAACCTGGGCGGCACTCAACTGCTGTTCTGGGAAACGATCGTCGAAGCCAAAGCGGCCGGGCTCACCAGCATGGATTTTGGCCGTTCCGACGTCGATAACCCCGGGTTGATCGCGTTTAAGGACCGCTGGGGCGCGCAACGCTCCGAGCTGATCTACCTACGCTGGTCGCGCAGGCAGGTTCGCGGCCCGGCCAAGCGGCGTTCGTCGGGTTGGGTCCAACGATTGTTTGCCTGGATGCCGGACGCGGTTCTGGAGGCGACCGGCCGCACTCTTTATCGTCACGTCGGCTAACGCAGGCAACCCGTCGAGACCGCCAGCGGCGCGCGGCAGGGATTCCCAACGCCGGCGCCCACCCCCCGCGGCCCTTCGGGGCAGCCGCGCAACCGCGGCAAGCAGCGCCGCCCGCGGCCCGATCGCAACCTGATCGAGTCCGCTTTCTCGATCATCAGGACGGTATATCGAAAACGTGAAGCGCTTCCGAGACGACAACCAGCGCGAGGATGCACCATGGCAGGAGGGCGAGTCGCTATCCAGCGGACGAGCGCCGGTCAAGGCGGCCGCCAAGATCCTGCTGTCGATCCAATCGCTGGCGAATGCGGTTTCCCCGGGGCCGGCCAAGGGGCGAGCCGCCGAGGAGCGGCCGCGAAGCATGGCGGCCGCCGATTTTGGCCTCGTGAAAAGCGTTCGCAAGTCGCTGCTGGTGGTTGTCTCGCTTGGATTGGTGGGTTTGCTCGGCCTGGGAGCGGCGTTGTGGTGGAATCGCAACGATCCCCGGCTGCGCTGGCGGGAAGAGATTGTCGCTTTCAAGTTGTTGGGGGCGCTGCCGAGCGAAAGCTGGGCCCGCGTCAGCCAGCGCGTTACGCCGCTGTTCCTCCACCGGCCCGACATATTTGGCGGTATGAACCTGCAAGCCTCGGAGGCGGTTGACGGCAGCGCCGAAGAAGGCGCGCAACTGTTTGCGGAGCATTGCGTGGCCTGCCACGGCGACCGCGACGCCGGGCTGCACAGCGGCGCGGATCTCACCAGCCCGGATTTGCAGGTTCGCATGTCGGACCTGGACATCTATCTGGCGATGACGCGCGGCGTCACCGGCACCAACATGCCGGCAACCGAAGTCAGCGTGGCCGAAGGGCTGCGGCTCACCGCCTACGTGCGTTCGCTGCGTTCGGGCGACGGCGGGCAGGCGGAGGCGGCCGCGCCGCAAGTCGAGTGTCCGCCCTGTCAGAGGATCAACGTTTCGTTCGATAGCATCGCGACGGGCGCCAATCATCCCGAAGGCTGGATGTCTTACCACGGCGACTACAGTGGGCAGCGGTTCTCCAAGCTGCGTCAGATCGACCGCACGAACGTATCGCTGTTGCGCCCGCGCTTCATCTACCAGATGAAATCGCTGGTGGGTCTGCAGTCGACGCCGCTGGTGGCTGACGGTGTGATGTTCGTGACCGGGCCCGAGAACGAAGTCGTGGCGCTCGATCTCGAGACGGGCAGGCCGTTCTGGACTTTCCGGCGAACCGTGCCCTCTGGGGTATCGCTGCCGGGCGGCCGTCCCAACCGCGGCGTCGCGCTGCTGGGCGACCGCGTCTTCCACAACACGCTCGACGCGCATCTGATCGCGCTCGACGTCAAGACCGGCAAGCCGGTCTGGGACGTCGAGGTGGCCGACTTCCACGAGGGCTACTCGATGACCGGCGCTCCGCTGGCCGTCGAAAACGCCATCATCGTCGGCGTGGGCGGCGGCGATTTTGGCGCGCGCGGATTCGTTGACGCCTACGATCCCGACAGCGGCAAGCGGCTGTGGCGTTTCGAGACGGTACCCGGGCCCGGCCAAGCCGGGCATGAGACCTGGGAGAACGACGCCTGGAAAACCGGCGGCGGAGCGACCTGGGTTACCGGAACCTACGACAAGGAACTGGGGCTCATTTATTGGGGTGTCGGCAATCCCGCGCCCGACTACAACCCCGCGGCGCGCCCCGGCGACAATCTCTACACCTGCTCGGTGATCGCGCTCAACGCCAAGGACGGCACCCTTCGCTGGCACTATCAGTTCAGCCCCAACGACGGCAACGATTGGGACGCCAGCCAGGTGCCGGTGCTGGTCGACGCGGCCTACCAGGGCCAGCCGCGCAAGCTGATGCTGTTCGCCAACCGCAACTGTTTCTACTACGTGCTGGACCGCGAGACGGGCAAATTTCTGCAGGCGAAATCGTTTTGCAAGCAGAACTGGAACGACGGCTTCACCGCCGAAGGCCGCCCCATTCGCCGGCCCGGCTCGACAAGCTCGGCGAGCGGCCCGCTGGTGAGCCCCGGTGTCACCGGCGGATCCAACTGGCTGTCGCCAGGCTACAGTCCGCTGACCGGGTTGATGTATGTGAAAAACTACCATCAGCCCGCCCGCGTGTTTGCGGCGGACGCCAACTACCTCCCCGGCAAGATCTTTCTGGGCGGGCACACCCAGGAGGCCGCCAAAGGCGAGACGCGACTGACCGCGCTCCAAGGGCTCAGCGGCGAGGTCGTCTGGGAAAAGCAGCTCGAACTCGGCGGCACGATCGACAAGTCGGGGGTGCTGACGACGATCACCGGACTGGTATTCACCGGCGACGGCGAGGGCGGGTTGTGCGTTCTGGACGCCACCGACGGCAGCGAGGTCTGGCGCTACGAGCTGGGCGGCGAAATGGCGATGGCGCCGATCACCTATCTGTTCGAGGGACACCAGGAAGTCGCCGTCATCTCGGGAGGCTCGCTGTCGGTGTTGAGCGAGGTCGACTCCCAGGAGATGCCGCAGTTGACGCAGGAGCAGAATTTTCATGGCGGCGCCGGGCGCCCGGAGCGGGCGTCGGCGGAGTAGGCAAGCCGCGCTGGAATGGGCGGCGCCGCGGCCCGATGGGCGGCTGCGCGGTCGGAACGTAACCTGGCGGACGCACGAAATATATCCCGGCTCGCCATGCTCTCCGCCGGGCCCAACGCTGCGTCCGAGGCCGCCGGAGACCGCGCGGGTTGCGCGACACGCTGGGCCTTGTTTGGCCCTTGTATCAGCGCGTCGTCAGGCTCTACTCTGAAGGACGTAACAATTCGCGCATGATGCAACTGAACCTGACCGTTCCCGGCAAGCGCCTGCAAGTGCTGTGCCTGGGCTGCCATTCCGACGATATCGAGATCGGCTGCGGCGGCTCGATCCTGCGATTGCGCGAGCAACATCCCGACTGCGAATTTCACTGGGTGGTGTTCAGCGCCAGCGGAGCCCGCGAGGCCGAAGCCCGCCACGCCGCCTCGCTGTTTGCCGGCGAGGCGCTGCGGGGGCCGCTGCTCAAGGCGTTTCCCGACGGCTTCATGCCCTACGTCGGCGCCGACGTCAAAGCGGTCTTCGAGGAGCTGAAGCGGTCGATCTCTCCCGATATCGTGTTTACGCAGAATCGCAAGGACGCGCACCAGGACCACCGCCTGATCGCGGAGCTGACCTGGAATACTTTTCGCGATCACCTGATCCTGGAGTACGAGATTCCCAAATACGATGGCGACATGGGGCAGCCCAGCGTGTTCCTGCCGTTGTCGTTGGAACTTTGCCAGAGCAAGGTGCGTCATCTGATGGAAGCTTTCCCGTCGCAACAGAACAAGCGCTGGTTCGAGCCCGAGACGTTCCTGGCCCTGATGCGGCTGCGCGGCATGGAATGCAACGCGCCCAGCGGCTATGCCGAAGGGTTCTACTGCCGCAAGATGGTTTTGTAGGATTTCGGCGGCGCGGGCCGGCCGTTCGCGGGGCTGGGTCAACGACCCGCTCGTGGTTTTGGATGCCGGTTTCGTCGCGGATTCGCTGTGAATGTTTCCAGTCCAACTCGCTCCCGCTCGGCGCCGTCGGCGCGGACCTCCGGCAAGGAGGGTAAACCCTCGCCGTGGATCTGGATGCCCTACATCTGGCTGTTTATCGCCAGCACGCGCGGCATCTCGATCTGGCTCAACCTGATCGGGATCGGCAGCGACGTCTCCGACGCCGACCTGTCGGGCAGTCCCTACGACCGCGCCCTTATGACGCTGTTGATGTTCGCGGGGTTGTTCGTTCTCGGCTCGCGCTGGAAACAGACCAAGGAGATTCTGCGGCGCAACAAGTGGCTGGTGCTGCTGTTTGTCTTCAGCACCGCGAGCATCGTCTGGTCGAACTTCCCCGGGATTTCGGTGCGCCGGGTTTTCCGGTCGATGGGCGCCTTCGAGATGGTGCTCATCGTGCTCACCGAGAAGGATCCGCTGGGTGCGGTGAAGGCGCTGCTGCAGCGTTTGTACCTGATCCACATCCCGCTGTCGATCCTCACCATCAAGTACTTCCGCACGATCGGCGTCGCCTACACCTGGGACGGCAGCTCGGAGATGTGGGTCGGGCTGACGCGCCACAAGAACAACCTCGGCCAGGTCTCGATGTGCAGCGGGCTGTTCGCGAGCTGGCAGGTGCTGCGCAACTGGAGCAAACAAAAGTTCTCGATCGATCTGCTGCTGCTGGTGCTCACCCTGTGGCTGTTGAAGGGCTCGGAAAGCTCGCACAGCAGCACGGCGATCGTCGGATTTCTGGTCTGCGTGACCGTCTTGTTCTGCCTGCAGTTCATCAAGAGCAAAGCCGCCCAGGCCAAGCGCATCATCGTGTGGGGATCGCTGGCGCTGGCGCTGGCTTCGCCGTTCGTCTACCTGGGGTTTGAAGCCTTCAATACCACGCCGACCGAACTGGTGCTCGAGGCCACCGGCCGCGACATGACGCTTTCCGACCGCACCTATCTGTGGAAAGACATCCTGCTCAACGCCGAAAAGAGCCCGATCGTCGGTGTCGGCTTCGGAGCCTTCTGGGTGGGGCCCGTCGGATACGATTTGTATCCGCTGCCGAACTGGTCGACGGTCACCAAGACCTGGCGGCCCGGCGAGGGCCACGACGGCTACATCGACGTCTACGTGCAACTCGGCGTCGTCGGCATCGTGCTGCTGGTGATGGTCATCGGCTCGGCGATCGGCGGCGCGCTCGACACCTTTCACGACCAGTTCGAGCTTGGCCGGCTGCGACTGGCGCTGTTGCTGAGCGTTCTGATCAACAACGTGGCCGAAACCAGCTTTCTCGACGGCACCCACAGTCTGTGGTTCATCTTTCTGCTGGTCGCCGTCAATATTCCGACCGCGCCGCAGCGCAGTAACTTCGTGCGGGCGGTGCGGCTGCGCACGGTGGGGCCGCGGCCGGCTGATCGAACTCCGGCCGGCAACGGGGTTCCGGGTTATGTCCCCGCGCCGATCCGCCGGGTCTGAAGGGCGGGGAAGCCGGCGGCTGTCGAATACCGGGCTGCGCGGGCGGCTTGCATAGCACGCCTCGCGCGGCCACCCACAACGCCGTGTCGCGCGGCGATTCCGAACGACACATCACGCGGCGTTCCAGCCGCTTTTCCATCCCATGGATAGCTTGACTCGCACCAAATCGGATGCTGCCGCCGGCATCGACGCCGGCGGGCCCGCCGCCGTCGACGAGATCACCGTCTGCGTCTGTACCTACCGGCGCGCGGAGCTGCTCGAACGGCTGCTCGACGCGCTGGCCAAACAGCGCAGCGAAGGACTGTTCACCTTTTCCTGTGCGGTAGTGGACAACGACGAGGCGGCCAGCGGGCGCGCCGTGGTCGAGCGCCTGCGGCCCGGCTTTCCGGTCGACATCCGCTACGAGGTAGAGCCGGCGCGCAATTTTGCGCTGGCCAGAAATCACGCCCTCAGCCTGGTCCGCGGCAAGTATTTCGCGTTCATCGACGACGACGAAGTGCCGCGCGAAGATTGGCTGCTGCGGCTTTTCGAGACCATGCGGGAGTATCAGGCCGACGCCGTGCTGGGTCCGGTGCGGCCCTATTTTGAAACCGACCCGCCGTCGTGGATCGTGCGCAGCCGCATCTGCGAACGGCCGTCGCACCCCACAGGCGGCGAACTGCACTGGAAGCAGACGCGCACCGGCAACGTAATGTTGCGGGCCGCGGTGGTGCTCGAAGACGGCATCCGCTTCGACCCGGCGTTCGGCACCGGCGGCGAAGACGTCGATTTTTTCCGGCGCGCCGCCCGCGCGGGCAAGACCTTCGTGTGGTGCGAGGAAGCGCCGGCCTACGAGCTGGTGCCCGAAGCGCGGCTCACACGCAGCTACTATCTCCGGCGGGCTTTGCTGCAAGGCCGCGTCTCGCTGCAATACGCCACCGAACGGCCTTCGGTTCTCGCGAAGCTGCCGGTGGCCGCCAAGGCGTTCGCCGCCCTGGTGATCTATTCGAGCGCCTTGCCTTTCCTGTTCCTGCTGGGCGACCACATAGGAATGAAATATCTCATCAAGGATTGTCACCACATCGGGCGGCTGCTGGCCGTGCTGGGTGTGTCGCACTCCGCCAAGCGGAACTTCTGACGCCCACGTCTGCTGTGAAGATCGTGATGTCCGGTCCGCTGTCACGACCATAAGGAACTCTTAGCGATGAAAGTTTCAGTTTTCGGCCTGGGCTACGTCGGGTCCGTTTCAGGCGCCTGCCTTGCCCAACTGGGCCACGAAGTCATCGGTGTCGATGCGAATCCGGCGAAGGTCGCCATGATCAACCAGGGCCAGCCGCCGGTGATCGAGGCGGGGCTGTCGGAGTTGCTTGCCAGCGTCACCCAAAGCGGCGCGTTCCGCGCGACCGAGGTCTGGCAGGACGCCATTGCCGCCAGCGACGTCGCGCTGGTTTGCGTCGGCACGCCGAGCAGCCCCAACGGCAGCCTGTCGACCGAGCTGGTGCAGCGCGTCAGCGAGCAGATCGGCGCCGCGCTCGCCGACCACGACGGTTATTTCGTCGTCGCCGTCCGCAGCACGGTGCTGCCGGGCACGGTCGAGCGGCTGGTGATTCCGGCCCTCGAAGCGAAGTCGGGCAAGGTTGCCGGGCGCGATTTCGGCGTCTGCATGGTGCCCGAGTTCCTGCGCGAAGGCACCTCGGTGAAGGATTTCTTCAGCCCGCCGCGCACCGTGATCGGCGAATTCGACTGCCGCTCGGGCCAGACCGTCGCCGCCCTGTTCGACGGCATCGAGGCGCCGCTGATCCGCACCCGCATCAGCGTCGCCGAGAGCCTCAAATACGCCGACAACTGTTTCCACGCCCTCAAGGTCACCTTCGCCAACGAGATCGGCAACATCTGCAAGGCCGCCGATTGCGACAGCCACGAGGTAATGAAAATCTTCTGCCTCGACACGAAGCTCAACCTGTCGCCCTATTACCTCAAGCCGGGTTTTGCGTTCGGCGGCTCGTGCCTGCCCAAGGATCTGCGGGCGCTCACCTATCACGCCCACAGTCTGGACGTGGCGACTCCGCTGCTGGATTCGATCCTGGTGAGTAACAAGAAGCAGGTCGAGCGCGTCACGACTTTGCTGCAAAAGTACAAGGGCCGCTCGCTCGGCTTTCTCGGGCTCAGCTTCAAGCACGGCACCGATGACCTGCGCGAAAGCCCCATCCTCGAAGTCATCGAAACGATGATCGGCAAAGGCTTCCAGGTCGGCATCTACGACGAGTACGTCTCGATCGCCCGCCTGGTCGGCGCGAACAAAGAATACATCCAGAAGGAAATCCCTCACGTGTCGTCGCTCATGCGCTCCTCGGCCCAGGAGCTGGTGGGCGACTCCGACGTGATCGTGGTCAGCAACAACAGCGAGGAATTCCGCGAAGTGCTGTCGAAAGCGATGCGGCCCGATCAGGTGATCGTCGATCTGGTCCGCATCGTCGACGACCGCGAGGCGCTGAAGGGTGAATACCATGGCATCTGCTGGTAGCGCGATCCAAGAGTTGCGGGCCGCCCCGGCGGGGAAGGGGCCGGCGGCGGCTCCCACCAAGCGGGTGCTGCTGATCTCCAACCGCGTGATGCACTATCGCGTCTCGGTCTATAACTACCTGTGGCGGCGCTTCCGCGAAAACGGCTGGGACTTTGTGGTGCTGACCGACGAACTGCAGCGCGAGAACCAGAACGAGTGCCAGTTCGAGCTGATCGTGCGCCCGTTCCATTTTCTGAAATACCGCGCCGAGGTCCGGCGGCTCAAACCCGACGCCGTCATTCTGTTTCTGCACCTCAAAGACCTCGTGCAGTGGCCGTTGATTCACTGGCTCAAGCTGCGCCGCACGCCGGTGGCGCTGTGGACCAAGACGCGCAACCTCGACGATCCCGACAATCCGATTCGGAACCTGTTTTTCGACTACCTGAACGGCCTCAGCGACGCGCTGATTCTCTATACGTCGGCGCTGAAACGCTATATCCCCCAGCGGCAACGCGGGAAGCTGTTCGTCGCCAACAATACCATCAACTTCGAGGATTTCCCCGAGATCGCCGAATCGAAGGAAGAGATCAAACGCGATCTGGGCCTGCCGTTCGAGAAGATCGTGTTGTTCGTCGGGCGCATCGGAGAGACCGGCAACCGCAAAAAGGTCGACCACCTGATCGACATGTTCCGCGACCTCGACCGCAGCGACGTCGGGCTGGTGATTGTCGGCTCGGGCCTCAGCGATGAGTTGCGCGCGCGCATGAACCCGGCCAACACGCGCTATCTCGGCGAAGTGCACGACCCCGAGCATCGCCAGATCAGCCGCATCTTCAAGATGGCCGATGTTTGCTCGATTCCCGGCCACGTTGGCCTGGGCCTCAATCAGGCTCTGTTTTGGGGCTTGCCGACGGTGACCGAGGAAGGCAAGCAGCCGCCCGAGATCGAATATCTGCGCGACGGCGAGAACGGCTTCATCGTGCCCGAAGACGACCGCCAGGCGCTGCGCGAACGGCTGCTGCTGCTGCTCGACAACGATCAGGAGCGCCGCCGGATGTCGCAAAACGCGCGCCGCGATATTCTCGACAACGCCTCGCCCGAAGGCATGTTCAAAGGATTTCTCGCCTGCGCGCAGTACCTTTCGCGCTGAGCCGCCGCCCCCCTGGCGCAGTTCCGAATCGATCGACAACAACAACCAGGACGGATTCTATGGAAACCAACACCGACGCGCAACTTTCTCCGGCGGCAACGTCGTCCCCGGCGGCCCAGCGCCAACCCGAGCGGCCCAATGCCGCCACGGCCCACAGCGACCCGCGGCAGGCCAAGGCCCCGTCGGGATCCTGGCCCGAGGCAACCGACTCGATGCTGCGGCTGCTGTTGAAAAGCAGCGGCGCGGTGCAGGGTTGGGTCGAATCGCACGGCTATCGCGGCTATGAGCCGTTTGACGGCCTGTCGAGCCCGCTCAAGAAACTGACCTTCGGCAACCTGCTCGCCGAGCGCATTCTGCAGCAGGCCGTGCGGCAATCGCCGATCAACATCCGGCCGCTGGTGGGCATCAAGCCGCTGGAGTCCACCAAGGGCCGCGGCATGATGGCCTGGGGCTACCTGCTGCTGCACCGCACCTCGGGGATCAGCGACTACTGGGACAAGGCGGTCGACTGCCTGCGCTGGCTCGATACGCACCGCTCGCCCAAGTTTGAGAAGCACAGTTGGGCGAACTACTTCGACTTTTCCAGCCGCGGCGGCTCCTACTTCAAAGACGACAGCATTATCGTCTGGACCAGTCACATCGCGCAGGCTTACCTGGAGGCCTTCGAGCAGTCCCAGGACCAGTGGTTTCTCGACATCGCGTCGAGCGCCTGCGACTGGATCATGGCCCTGCCGCGCGAGCACACCTCCAGCGGCGATTGCATCAGCTATTTCGCGCACGGCCAGTCGTCGATCCACAACGCCAACATGCTGGGCGCCGCCGCACTGGCGCGCACCGCGCGGCACACCGGCCGCCAGGACTACGCCGAGGTGGCCGCCTCGGGCATGCGCTACAGTTGCACGCGCATGCTGCCCAGCGCCGCCTGGTGGTATGCCGAAGCCGAAAAGTATCACTGGATCGATAATTTCCACACCGGCTACAACCTCGATAGCCTGAAGTGCTACATCGAATACACCGGCGACACCGAATTCTCGGGGCGCCTCGCCGAGGGCCTGCAGTTTTACAAAGACAATTTCTTTGAAGACTCCGGTTGCCCCAAGTATTACCACGAGCGCACCTACCCCATCGATATTCAGTGCGCCTCGCAGGCGATCGATACGCTCTCTTATTTCGGGGCCGAAGATCCCGAGTCGCTGGCGCTCGCCGTCAAGGTCGCCAACTGGACGATTCGCAACATGCAGTGCCGCGCCGGCTACTTCTATTACCGTAAATACCCGATGGGCATTACGGCTCGCACCCCGATGATCCATTGGGGCCAGGCCACCATGTTCAAGGGACTCTCTCATTTGATTTTCCGTCTGTCCGCCACGGAACATTCGGCCTAACCGGGAGACTTTGCAGTGCCTCAGTTGCGTACCACAGCCAAAGCGGTAGCGTCAGACCTGTTATCGAAGGGCGTCTCGAAGATGCCCGCCGGATGGGCACGAGCCTTCTCCGGCGTTTCGCTCGTGGTTCCCTATTACCACATCGTCCACGACGACTATGTGCCACACGTCAGCCCTTTGTACCGCTTCCGTAACGTCGCCGAGTTCACCGCCGACGTTGAGTTTCTGCTGCGCCGTTTCGAGCCGGTGACGCTGGCCGACATCGTCGAGTCCTTGAACGGAACGCGGACGCTGCGGCGGCCCTGTTTCCACTTGACCTTCGACGACGGATTCCGCGAGATGCACGACGTCGTGGCGCCGATTCTGGAGCGTGCCGGTGTGCCGGCCACCTTCTTTCTCAATACCGCGTTCCTGGACGGCGGCGGCCTGGCGCATTTCAACACGCTGGCCCTGCTGCTCGATCGCATCGCGTCGCGCCAGAAGCCTCCCAGCGCCGCGGCGCTGCGGCGCGTGGAATCGCTGCTGCCGCCCGCGCCCGACAGCCGCCACAGTCTGTCGCAGCGGGTGCTGCTGATCCGCGAACCAACTCAACCGCTGATGCAGTCGCTGATCGATGCCCTCGATGTCGATGTCGCCCGCTACGTTTGCCAAGCGCGGCCCTATCTGTCTTCCGAGCAGACTCAGTCGCTGCTGCAGCGCGGTTTCAGCATCGGCGGCCACAGCCACGACCACCCCATCTATGCCGACCTTTCGCTCGAGCAACAGCTCTGGCAAACCAGAACGTGCATCGGCATGCTCGACGAGCGATTCGGACTGGGCCCCAAGGCGTTCGCGTTTCCCCATACCGACGGCGGCGTCGCGGCGCCGTTCTTCAACGCCATGTTTTCGGAGCGGCTACTGGACGTCTCGTTCGGGACCTCGGGCCTGATTTCCCACTTTTATCCCCGCAACATCGAGCGCGTGGGCATGGAGAATTCGGCGGCTCCGGCCTCTCATATTGTGGCGCGGCAGTTCGCGCGGGCAACCTACCGCCGGCTGGGCCTTGGCCGGGTCGAGGAACCCGTCGATCGATCGGTGCCTTATCCCAAGTGCGGCTCGGTCGTTTCATAAATGCCGACACGTTGTTGCGCCACGGTGCGGGCAGCGCGTAATACGCGCAAATCTAAGATATGCCTAGAATGGATTCTACGGTGGGATTAGGGCCGCTTGCGTAATGGGCGGCGTTTCGGTACCGCTAATCGATGTTCCCAATTTGTCTTGCTTCTGCCATTCGGGAAGGGTATATCCGTCAATAGGCGCGAGGCTCGAAAAGTACTATCTCCTGGAGGTATGAGGATTCAGTACGAAATAATTGTGGCGCTAGGCGGCGCGGCTCTTTCCCGAAAGCCGATCACGGCGGTACGGCCGTGATGGGGTCGGGGCGCGGCCGTGTTGCGGTTTTATACACCGCGTGTTAGCGATGAGGAGTTTTTACACGGGTCGGTAAAAGTTGCCCCGCAAGCTCATCATCCACTTTGCCTTCGATGTCTTAGATACAAGCATTTTCGATGGGTTGGGCATTGGCATCGTGATTGCCCCTCGATGCTGAGTTTTGCGAATTCGGCCCTCCGCCTTGTCCTGGGATGTACGAAATCAAGAAGAGAACGCTTACGGAGTTTCAACCTGAACTCTAGACGAATCGTTCCGTTCACGGTGCGTGTCGTACTTAGTACCGGTGAACGGACATGACCCAAAGGCCCATGAAGACGGTCTCCACCCGGTTGGTGGTCGCAGCTCGCCCGGACCCAAGCGGCGCCCTGGTTGGGGCGCGGTTCGCGGCGGCAGGCGGGATGGATCGTCTTGCCTATGACGGCGTCCCGGCGGCGCCCGCCATGAAAACAGCCGTGTTGCACGGCGCGGTACTGCAAGGTTCCTGGCCGCAAGGTTCTTTGTCGTACGGCGCGGTGTTGCACGGTGTGGCCGTGCAGAATACGGCGTTGCATGGTGAGGTGTCGCGCGGTTGGGACGGGCCGGCCGTTGGGGCGCACGGGGCGCTCCGATAACAGGCTGGGAACCGGGCGCCGTGAGTATCGGCTCCAAAGGGACGGCAGAGAAGTTTGGGCCGGATCGTGGAAACGGCGTGACGCCGGCGCGTTTGCCGGCTGGGCGCTGTTTTTGCGAGACCGCAATATCCTAAAAAAGATATTAGAGAAAACCCCCCATGAAAATTGTCACCTTATCGGCTTTGTTGCTATTCGCTCTGCTGGGCGCGGTTGGGCCGGGCCTGATGGCGCAAACCTACGACCTTCCGAACAACGATTCGGGATGCCCGGCAAACTGCCGGCAGATTCCGTGGCGCGCCGGCTCGGACCTTTGGAGCGGCGGAACGCTGCCCAACTACACCTCGAAAACTTGTACCGGCCTTACGGAGGGAAATGGCTCGAGTAATAATGCCTCGGCCATTCAAAGTTGCATTAATAGTCTCGGGTCGCAGCAGGCGGCTTTGATCCCGCCGGGGATGTATTACGTCAATAGCACGATTACGATCCCCTCCAATAAGGTTCTGCGCGGTTCCGGTTCGGGGAACTGCTCGCAAGGAACCTGGTTGTCGCCGAGTTTCAATGGCGACGTGGGTGGTGGATCGACCTGCACCACGCTGAAGCTCGGCTCCGGCGGCGGGATCCGCAGCAGCGGCTCGTCTTCGCGGGAGTCGACCAAGTCGCTCGCCAGCGGCTACACCAAGGGTTCCACGACGGTCGTTACTTCTTCTTCGCCGGGAGTTTCAGGCGGGGACTGGGTGATTATTTCCGAGAAGCAGGGCGATACCGACCCCAAGGTCAGCTGGAACGGCGGCCACGGCAATTGCAACTGGTGCGGCGACGCCGACGACACCGGTTATGTGATGTCGCAAATCGCGCAGGTCATCAGCGTCAGCGGCAACAACGTCACCTTGAGCCGCCCGCTGTATTACACCTTTAAGTCTTCGTTGAGCCCGCACCTGATGCCGATCAGCATCGGTTCGCAAAAGATGGGCATCGAGAATATCAAGTTGTGGGGCTCCACCAACTCCCGCAACGACCCGCATATTGAGATGAACGGCTGCATGTATTGCTGGGTGAAGAGCGTGGAAACCTATAACACGCCCAACGTCGCCAAGGCGTACCCGATCCTGATGGAATTCTCCTACGGCGCCGAGATCCGCGATTCGTATTTCCACTACGGCCAGAACAACGGCAGCGACCGCAACTATGGCGTCGGGTTTCTGGGGCCCAACAGCGATCACAAGGTGGAGAACAACGTCTACCGCGAAAACCGGCATAGCTATTCGTTGGAGGGCGGCGGATCGGGAATCGTGTTTCTCTACAACTACATCGACGACGATTACACCGACGATTTGTCCTATCTGGGGGCGTCTTATTCCAATCACGGCGCGCATCCCTACATGAACCTTTTTGAGGGCAATATTATCTCCCACTTCGTTGCCGATAACTACTGGGGCAGCTCATCGCACACCGTGCTGTTCCGTAACTGGTTGTGGGGCGACGAGACCGGCAACTTCTCGGGGTACAACAGCAATACGCCGAACTGGGGGTTTGTCGCGCTGGAAATCGGCTTCGACCAGACCTACTACTCGGCGGTGGGCAACGTGCTGGGGAACCCGAACCTGCACACTAACTGGAGTAGCGCCACCGTGTTTGCGTCCAATTGCAACTGGGGTAGCTCGCGGAACAGCCCGACGGTCTATGGGCTGGGCTGCGACAGCTCCTCGCAGGACGGGCCCTACCAATCGACGGTGCGTAGCACGACGATCCTGCATGGGAACTACGACTACAAGACCAAGGGCGTAGCCTTTTGGGACGGCGGGTCGAGCCATGGCATGCGGAATTCGATGTACTACAGCTCCAAGCCTGCGTTCTTTGGCAACTGCGCCTGGCCCGTGTACGGACCGGACCTGAATTCGGTGACCAACACGCTGCCCGCCAAAGCGCGGTACGAGGGCTCGACGGCCTGCGGCGGCGGCTCCAATCCGCCGCCCACCGTGCCGATCCCGACCGGGCTGACCACGTCCGTGCTGTAGGGCGTGGGAACGGGGCCCGGGATGGGCCCAGGAGATTGCCGGCGAGGGGGCGCGTGGCTTGCGCGCCTCCTTGGCCGTGCCCCGGTTGTTGGAATCGTTGGGTTTTGCGGGACTTCAGCGCTGCTTGCCGGACGGTTTAGGCAGGCCGGAGCCTTGCCCCAGAGCGAGCCGGCCTTCGGCGGCGGTCTGTAAGCCAGTTCACTGAAATCGTAGCCCGATCAAATAAATCGGGAGTTAGTCCCAAGACTCTTCCCTCGGTCGCGCCTTCGTTTACATTTCGTTCCGCCCCGCATTGCATAAGTTCATGATACGAAGCAGCTTATCGAGCTCAGGTTCATTTGGTAATCGAACTGCCTGCTTATGGGTAATTCTTCGCACGGATGTCCCGATCGGGCGCCCGGCCTTGAGCAGGCGGGGTGGCCGAATGGGACTGAAGGGGCGGGAGCGCATCCACGCAACGATCCGAGGCAGCCAGTTCGCGGCCAGGCCGTAGCAAAACTCGACGACTACCCAAGCTTTGGCTGGTAGGTTCGCTCTCGCCGACGACGCCACACAACGAACTGCTATCCCCCATTACGCCGCGGGACGCCCCCGGTTACTCGCCTGCGGTGTCTGTTTGGCGGTTGGAAACCAGGAGCTTTGGCACCGATGCGGCCGCGGGTGGCCGCGCCGCTGATGCAGAGCTTCTTTCCCCCCCGCGAAGGGGCAATGTCACCCGGCGAAGCGGTAATAGCGCGCCGCGAAGCGGCAATGGGCCGCGAACAGCGCCGCCGATCCCCGTTTGCCCGCCGCTGAGCAAGAAAGCACGACGCGAGCGATCGGCAGCGACCTACGCCAGCCGGACTTCCAGGGTGCGGTCATGCAGCCGGCTGTTTCCCTTGTTCGTTGACACATTTCAGCAGAGCGAACGCGAGGTGTATGTATCGAACGCGATCGATGGGCGGGGGTGCGGTTGCCAGGCAACGGGTTACGCGGCGCAAGGCGGGCAAGTCGTCGCGGCAAACCGCTCGCGGTTACGGAATAGGGCGGATCGGCGATCGGACGATAAGGTTTTGGGCCTGCCGTCGCGATACCATCGCCGGGCAAGGTCGAGCGATCTCGACAGTGGGCTGAAACGATGAAGCGAGACCGCACGATTGGGGCGCGCACTCGGACCGGCGTGGCGCCGCGAGGTTTCAGAGTCTTCAGAACAGAGAGGGTCTATCCATGAAAGTAGTGATCTTTTGCGGCGGTCTCGGCCTGCGGCTACGTGAGTATTCCGAGAACGTCCCCAAGCCCCTGGTGCCGATCGGCGATCATCCGATTATCTGGCATCTGATGAGATATTACTCTCACTACGGCCACCGCGATTTCGTGCTGTGCCTGGGCCATAAGGGAGACCTGATCAAGAAGTTCTTCCTCAACTACAACGAAGCGCTGTCGAGCGATTGCGTGATGTCGGAATCGGGCCGCAGCGTGCAGTTGCTGAATACCGATTTCTCGAAATGGCGCATCGCGTTCGTGGACACCGGGCACGCTTCGCTCATCGGCGAACGTCTGGTGACCGTGCGCGAGCACGTCAACAACGAGGACGTCTTCCTGGCCAACTACGTCGACGGGTTGAGCAACATCGACGTCAACCGCGTCATCGATAAGTTTCGCGAGTCGGGCAAGACGGCCTGTTTCGTCTCGGTGCCGCCCACCCAGACCTTCCACCTGGTGGAGACCGACGAGACCTCGCATGTGACGCGCATCAGCCATGCCGGCCATTCCAACAAATGGATGAACGGCGGCTACTTCGTGCTGTCGAAAAAGATCTTCGACTACATGCGGCCGGGAGAAGACCTCGTCAACGAGCCTTTCCAGCGTTTGATCGAAGCGCGCGAGTTGATCACGGTGAGACACGACGGCTTCTGGGCCTGCATGGACACCTTCAAAGAGCGCCAGCAACTCGAAGACTTGTGGTCGCGGGGCGCGGCGCCGTGGCAGGTGTGGGCGAAAAAGGCGCCTCGTCCGCAGGTGTCCAATAACGCGGCGGCAGACGACAACAGCAGTTCGGTGGAATCGTTGAGCGCCGCCACCTCCTTGCCCTAACCGACAAGCGGCTCAACCTGTGGAGAAACCGCGGATCTGAACTTGTTCGAGCCGGCCGGCCGGTAGGGTCAACAACGAATGCCAAATATTGTAGTGCCTGACGAGGTTGCCGAGGAGACCAGCAGCCCGCCACCGGAGACGGACTATCTTCGGACCGATCACCTGGTAGCAGGGCTTCGGGGCCGCGCGATTTCGGGCGGCGTGATGACGGCCGCCGCGCAAGGCGCGAAGTTCGTTCTCAACCTGACCTCGGCGGCGGTGCTGGCCCGGCTGCTGACCCCGAGCGACTTCGGCCTGGTCAGCATGGCGCTGGCGATCGTCGGGCTGCTGAAACTATTCAAGGACGCCGGGCTTTCGACGGCCACCGTACAACGCGAGACGATCACCCAGGATCAGGTTTCCAATCTGTTCTGGATCAATGTGGCGCTGGGCGTGGTCGTTTGCCTGCTGTGTGCCGGCATGTCCCCGGTCGTCGCCGCGTTTTATCACGATCCGCGGATTGTCGGCATCATGGTTGGGCTGTCGGTGACCTTTTTGCTGACCGGCGCCACGGTGCAGCATCAGGCCCTGCTGATGCGCCAGATGCGCTTCAGCACGGTGGCCTTTATCGACGTCGTTTCGATGGTGGGCAGCGTGGCGGTGGGCTGTTGCATGGCGCTGCTGGGGTACGGCTACTGGTCGCTGGTCGTGATGCAGATCTGCCTCGCTCTGGTCGGGCTGGTAGGCACCTGGCTGGCGGCGCACTGGCTGCCTTCGATGCCCAAAGCCAACGTTGGCATGCGGCCCCTGTTGAGCTTTGGCGTGCACCTGACCTTTGCCGACCTGGTCGGCATCGTCTCGGCGAACAGCGACAGCATCCTGGTCGGCCGTTTCTTTGGCGCGGCCTCGCTCGGGTTTTACTCGCGGGCCAGCGTTTTGCTGGCACGGCCTCTGGAACAGTTGCTGTCGCCGTTGAGCGCGGTGATGACGCCGGTCCTGTCGCGCTTGAACTCCGATCCGGAACGCTACCGCCGCACCTTCCTGCGCTCGTTCGACACGCTGGCGCTGCTCACGTTTCCGTTCGCGGCGCTGGGCCTGGTTTTGGCCGAGCCGCTGGTGCTGCTGGTGCTCGGCCCCAAGTGGGAGGGCTCGGTGCCGCTGTTTGCCGGGTTCAGCCTGGTGGCGGTTTCGCTGCCTTTGTCGATTGCCACCAGTTGGCTGTTCATGAGCCAGGGGCGCGGCAAAGACCTGCTGCACACCTACATGATGACCGGCTCGGTGACGGTGGGCGCCTACCTGACCGGACTGATGTGGGGCCCGTTGGGCGTGGTGATGGGGCTGGCGATCGCCGGCGTCACGATTCGCATGCCGATCCTCTACTATCTGGCCGGGCGGCGCGGGCCGGTGAGCACCACCGACCTGTGGACCAGTTTCCTCGCTCATCTGCCGTGCTGGTGCGCGGTCGTCGCTACCGGAATGGCGATTCGCCCGTTCGTGGCCGACAGCCAGCCGATCGTGCAAGTGCTGATCTGCGCGCCGCCGGCCGCCGCGGCCAGCCTGAGCATCGCGATGCTGTTCAAGCGCTCGCGGGGCAGCGTGCTGTTTGCGTGGGAAATCGGCCGGAATTTGATCGCTGGGCGGATGAAGGCGGAAAGCGTTGTCGCTTAACAAGAACAGTTCGTGCGTGACTGCCTCGGAGCCGCCCCGCGCGGCGGCCGCTGTGCCGCGCTCCACCGCGGCGCCGAAAATCGCGCTGTTTGGTATTTTCGGCGTCCAGAACATCGGTAACGAATGCACCCTGCAGGCGATGCTGTATAACATCCGCGAGCGCCTGCCGCGGGCCGACGTTTACACCATCTGCTACGCCCCCGACGACGCTTCGCGGCGACACCAACTGCCCGCCATCGCGGTCGACTCCCGCGATCGCGCCGCGGCGCCGCGCAAGAGAAGCCTGCCGGCCAAGGTATTGCGAAAGCTGGTCTACGGCATACCGGGCCAGGCGGCCGACTGGTTCCGCTCTTACAAGGCGCTGCAGGGCACCGACGTTCTGGTGATGACCGGCACCGGCATGCTCACCGACTACAGCACCAACTGTTTCGGCTTCCCCTACGACGTGGTGAAGTGGGCCGTCGCCGCCAGGATGGCCGGAACGAAAGTGCGCTTTGTGGGCATCGGCGTGGGGCCGATCTACGAACGGCTCAGTCGCGCGTTTATCAAACACGCCCTGGGGATCGCCGACTACCGCAGCTTTCGGGATCAATACTCCCGGAAAAAACTGCAGGACATGGGGATGAATACGGCCACCGACTGCGTATTCCCCGATCTGGCTTTCAGTCTTCCCCAGGCGCTGTTTTCCGCCAACGGAAACCAACGCCGCGAGCGGCGCGTCATCGGCGTCGGCGTGATGAACTTCGTCGACTCGCACAGCACCACGCCGGCCGAAGCCAAAAAGGATTACGAGCGCTACCTGACCAAGATGTCGCAGGTTGTGCGCACCCTGGTCGAGAACGGCTATGGCGTCCGCATTCTGCAGGGCGACATGAAGCACGACACGCACGTCAGGCACGATCTCCGCCGGCGGCTGGAGAGCGCCGGCATGCCCTATGCGCTTCACGGCATCGTCGATGAAGACGTCCGCGGGGTGGAAGAGTTGGTCGAGCAGCTCGCTACCGTCGACGTCGTGGTTTCCCCGCGGTTTCACAACCTGATCCTGGGAATCCTGCTCGGCAAGCCGGTTGTGTCGCTTTCCTACGATCCCAAGCACGACGTGCTGCTCGAAGCCTTCGGCCTTGGGAAATACCGCCATGACATCGGCGATTTCGATGTGAACCTGCTGATCGAGCAGTTGCTCGAAATCGACGCCCGGAGCGACGAAATTACTCCCCACCTGCGCCAGAAGACAGCCGAGTGCCGCGAGCTTTTGGCTCAGCAATACCAGATCATCCTCGGCGACCTATACCAACCTGCTGGCTAACTGCGCCCCCGCGGGCGCGATCCTCATTCACTCCTATGCAATACGTATATTCGCTTCCGACATCGAAGTCCTTGGACGCCAAAGGCTATTCGGGCCATGCCTTCGGGCCATTGACGCACAAAGATATCGAAGTCCATTACATCACCGTTACTACGGGCCACGATACGTTTCAAATCAGCAGACAGGTGATCCGCCTGTATTACATCCTGTCCGGATCCGGATATTTTACGATCAATGCCCATCACTATCCGGTCGATCCGGGTGTCCTGGTGGAGATCCCGCCCGGAGTGGAGTATTCCTACTCCGGAGCGATGGAGATGCTGGCGTTCTCGACGCCGCACTGGTTTAGCGGCAACGACAAGTCGACGCGCTGGAACCCGGCCGTGGTCGGCCACGATTCCGAAATCGTGCAGCCCACCATCCTGTCGCGCGTCGCGCGGCGGCGGGTGCTGGGAAAGTCGCCGGCCAACGCCTATCTGCGGCTCAACCGCAAGATCTGGGAATCGCTGCCGCCGAAGATGAAGCTGTTCGGGCCGGTGCACACCTACGGCAAGTTTCTGCACAAAGTCGCGCTGGGCCAGCGGGCGCGCGCACAAGCCCGCAGCACGTTTTTCCTGCGCAACCGCCCGGCGCTCACGCTGCTGCGCGATCTGATTGACCGTATGCCGCGCAACGAGACCGTACGCATCGCCGTGCTGGGCTGCAGCACCGGCGCGGAGGTCTATTCGGTGGTGTGGGCCACGCGTTCGGCGCGTCCCGACCTGACCATCGTGGTCAACGCGGTGGATATTTCGCCCGAGGCGGTCGAGATCGCCCGCGAGGGCAAGTATTCGCTGGAGGTGTCGAGCGTCTCGGGCACGGCCATGCTCGAGCGCATGTCGACGCCAGAGATCGAAGCCTTTTTCGAGCGGCAGGGCGACGTGATGAACGTCAAGGCCTGGCTGCGCAGCGGCATCGAGTGGCACGTCGGCGACGTGACCGATCCATCGACGCTCGAACGCCTGGGCCCGCAGGACATCGTGGTCGCCAGCAATTTTCTGTGCCACATGGAGCCCGCCGACGCCGAGACCTGTTTGCGGCATATCGGGCGGCTGGTGCGGCCGCACGGCTTTTTGTTCGTTACCGGTATCGATCTCGATGTGCGCAGCAAGGTCGCCCGCAGCCTCGAATGGACTCCGGTCCAGGAGCAGTTGGAAGCCATTCACAACGGCGATCCCGTCGCCCTCGGACAATGGCCCTACCACTATGCCGGCCTGGAGCCGCTCGACAAAAGACGGGCCGACTGGCGGCTGCGGTACGCCGCGGTATTTGAAATGCCCGAAGAGAGCGTGATCGAGGCGCACCGCTCCGAGCTGCTCTATGTGCCCGAACATGAGCACGCCGGCCATGAGTCGCGGAGCATGGAATTAAGTAAGTAACGGGATAAGAATCGATCACGGTGTTAAGGAGTAGCAGATGAAGGTTCTCGTCACTGGTCATAAGGGCTATATCGGAACGGCCATGGTCCCGCTGTTGCAAAAGGCGGGCCACACGGTGGTAGGCTTGGATAGCGATCTGTATCGCAATAGTACTTACGGCCCCGCCCCCGCCCCGGTCCCCGAAATCATCAAGGACGTGCGGGATGTCGAGGAAGCCGACATCCAGGGCGTCGACGCCATCATCCACTTGGCGGGCCTGTCGAACGACATGCTGGGCGACCTCGACCCGACGCTGACCTACGAGATCAACCACGCGGCGTCGGTGCGTCTGGCCTGCCTGGCGAAAAAGCTGGGCATCAACCGCTTCGTCTTTGCGTCGTCGTGCAGTAACTATGGCGCGGCCGGGGACGGCTTGCAGGACGAGAGCGCCTCGCTGAATCCGGTGACCGCCTACGCGAAATCCAAGGTGATGGTGGAGCGCGACGTTTCGCAACTGGCCGACGACAAGTTCAGCCCGGTGTTCATGCGCAACGCCACCGCCTACGGCGTATCGCCGCGGATCCGCTTCGACATCGTGCTGAACAACCTGACTGCCTGGGCCTACACCACCGGCCAGATCCTGCTCAAAAGCGACGGCACGCCCTGGCGGCCGATGGTGCACATCGGGGATATCAGCCACGCCGCCATCGGCATGCTGGAGGCGCCGCGCGAGGTGATCCACAACCAGGCCTTCAACATCGGCATGAATTCGGAAAACTACCAGGTGCGCGACCTGGCGAACATCGTTGGCGAGACCGTGCCCAATTGCGCGGTCGCCTTTGCGGACGGCGCCGAGCCGGATAAGAGAAACTATCGCGTCGACTTCGGCAAGTATACGGCGGCGTTTCCGAATCACAAGCTGCACTGGAACGCCCGCCTGGGCGCGAAAGAAATCTACGATTCCTACCGCACCGTAGGCCTCAACCGCGACGAATACGAAGGCCCGCGCTACAAGCGCATCGCCCAGATCAAACAGTTGCTGGCGTCGGGCGAGTTGGACAATTCGCTGCGCTGGCGGATTCAATAAGACGGCCTCGGCGAAGGAACCATCGCTATGAAGTTTGTCGAATCGCCCATCCAGGGGGCCTATATCATCGAGCCGGAAAGGCGGGAGGACGAGCGCGGCTTTTTCGCGCGCATTTTCTGCCGCAACGAGTTCGCGCAGGCGGGGCTCAAGACGGACATGCTGCAAGCCAACACCGGCTTCAGCCGCCGTGGCGGCACCCTGCGGGGCCTGCATTTCCAAATCGCGCCGCACGCCGAAGTCAAAGTCGTTCGCTGCACCACCGGCCGCATGTTCGACGTGATCGTCGATCTGCGTCCCGATTCTCCGACATGGAAACAATGGTTTGGCCTGGAGCTAAGCCAGGACAACCACAAGATGTTGTATGTGCCGGAAGGCTGCGCGCAGGGCTATATTACCCTGGCGGACGATACCGAAATGTATTACCTCACGACGGAAGTCTATCATCCGGAGTCGGCGTCGGGTGTGCGCTATGACGATCCGGAGTTTGGCATCGAATGGCCCGCGGCTGTCGAAGTAATTTCGCAACAAGATAAGCAGTGGCCCGACTATTCAACACGGGACCTCGTGTCCCAGCTATCGGGAACGGAGTAGAAATATGATCCTCGTGGATAAGGCGCTGGCCGAACGGGCGGCCTCTGGCAAACCCGTCAATGTCGGAATCGTCGGAGCCGGCTATAGTGGACGAAACGTCGCGTATCAGATCATCAATTCCTTTCCGGGCCTGCGCCTGGTGGCGATCGCCAATCGCACTTTGGCGGCCGCGCACGACGCGTTTGTGAAGGCGGGGGTTGAAGACGTTCGCAGTGTCGAAACCACGGACGCGCTCGAGCAGGCGATCCAGCAAGGCGCCGCGGCCGTCACCGACGACGCTGACATCGTGTGCCGCGCCGCCGGTATCGACGTGATCGTCGAGGCCACCGGGACGATCGAGTTCGGCGCCGGCGTCGTGTTGAAGGCCGTCGAAAACGGCAAGCACATCATCCTGTTGAACGTGGAGTTGGACGCCACCTTGGGGCCGATCCTCAAGACGTACGCGGACCGCGCCGGCGTGGTCTATTCGAACTCCGACGGCGACGAGCCGGGCGTGGCGATGAACATGATCCGGTTCGTGCGCACGATCGGATTGAAACCGGTACTGGCGGGCAACCTCAAGGGCCTTTACGACCGCTATCGCACTCCGGAAACGCAGCGCGGCTTTGCGGAAAAGAACAATCAGAAGGCCACCACGATGACGTCGTTCGCCGACGGCACCAAGCTTTCGATGGAACTCACGGTGCTGGGAAACGCCACCGGATTCCGGGTCGGCAAGCGCGGCATGTATGGGCCGGCGCTGGGTCACGTCAACGACAGCGCCGCGTTCTATGCCGATAAGGTGCTCGACGGCGGCATGGTCGACTTCCTGGTTGGCGCCGCGCCCTCGAATGGCGCGTTTGTGCTGGGATATACGACCGACGCGGTCAAGGCCGCTTACCTGAAATATCTGAAAATGGGCGACGGGCCGTTCTATGTGTTCTATACGCCGTTCCATTTGCCGCAACTGGAGATCCCGTTGACGGTCGCCCGGGCGGCGCTGTTCCGCGATGCGACCGTCGCTCCGTTGGGCGCGCCCACCTGCGATTCGATCTCGATCGCCAAGCGCGACCTCAAGGCGGGCGAGACGCTCGACGGCTTGGGCGGCTTCACCTGCTACGCGCTGGTGGAAAACTACGACCGCAGCGTGCAGGAAAACGCGCTGCCCATCGGCGTCTCGGAAGGCTGCAAGCTGAAACGGGACGTCGCCAAAGATCAGTCCATCACCTACGATGACGTCGTGCTTCCGGAGGGCCGCCTGTGCGACCGTCTGCGCCAGGAGCAGGCGGAGCGGTTTGCGGGTCCCCTTGTCGGCAGGGGCTCGGAAGTGCGCATGCCCACGCCGGTCTGACGCCCGCCGGGGGGCCGCATTCGGCCGCGATGGGGCCGGATAGAATGGGATCACTCACCTGGTCGACCGTCGGGTGATGCTCCCAGCTGGCGCGCCGCCGCAACGGGCCGGCCGGCCGAAGAAGCGAGCCGATTGCAAAGGAAGAGAGTCATGAGCGCTAATGACGATAGCAGAGGCCACCGTCCTCCGAGGGTTCTGCTGTTCTCTCAAAGGAACATCTACGAGCCGGCAGTCTGGAGGGGGGCCTTTCGCGAGTTTGAAGACCTGCTGCAAGAGGTCGACGCCGTCGAACTGTTGGCTCCCGAGCCGCGATTTTGGTACGCCAACGGCAAACGTGTGTCGATGCGCATGGGCCGGCGTTTCCGCACGCCCATCAATCCCGGCGTCACCATCACTCGACTTACCCGGGACTATGACATTTTCTTTGCGGTTTGCGAAAGGCCGTCGGAGCTGCTCAATCTCACTTCCTTAAAGGGATGGAAAGACCGCTGTAAGACCTCCTTTTGCCTTTTACCGGAATTTTACGTGAAGGACATGCCGGAGCTGAAAAGCTGCCTGGAGGTATTGAAAGAGTTTGAGCACGTGCTGTTCATGTTTCATACCAACGAGCCTTTTCAGCGCGTGATTCAGGGAAGAGGCCAGTTTCTGGCGTCGGGCATCGATACTTTGCAGTTTTGTCCCTATCCGTCGCCGCCCGCGCGCGGCATCGACGTTTTCAGCATCGGGCGCCGCTCGCCCAAAACCCATCAGGCGCTGTTGCGCATGGCGCGGGAAGAAAACAAGTTTTACGTCCACGACACGATCCACAGCCTCGTCCCCTATAGCGTCGAGGAGCACCGCTTCCTGATCGCGAACACGGCCAAGAGGTCGCGGTACTTCATTGTGAACCCGGGAAAGATCGACCGCCCCGACGAGACCGGTGGACAGAGCGAATTCGGGTATCGATACTTCGAAGGCGCCGCGCCGGGCACAATCATGATCGGCGAGCGTCCCAAAAACCGCGAGTTCGACAAGATTTTCCATTGGAAGGATGCGGTCATCGAACTTCCCTTCGGCTCCGACGAGATCGCCGACGTCATCCGCGACCTGGACCGCCAGCCCGAGCGCCAGGACCGCATCCGCCGCAAGAATATGACCGAAAGCCTGCTGCATCACGACTGGGTGTATCGCTGGGAGACGATTCTTGAAACGGCCGGGATGCAGCCGATGCCGGAGTTGATCCAACGAAAACAGCGTCTCAAGGACCTTGCCGCTCTGGTGGACGGCGCGGACGCTTCCGCGATGCAAACGGTAACGTCGAATGCGGGCGCCAGAACGCCGGCACCCAAGTCCGCCGCGCGCGTGACGACGAAAGCGTCGCCAACGAGTTCTTACAGCCTCAGCGCGGAGAGGAATTCCGCATCCTGATCCGGACAATAGCGGAGGGAAACGCCCTTTGCGGGAGCGCGATCCGCGCCGCCGTGGTCTTGGCGCGGCGGGGATATGGCAGGATGGGGAATCCCCAGGAGAGCGTTGGCGCACCCGATAACAATCGGTATGCGCCACGGCCCCGGACCCCCAAGGGAGCCCGGGATCGAACGGCGGGATGGTGAAATGAGGACGCGCAGCGGCTATCTTTTCTTATCCGGCGTCGTTCTGACTCTGCTGTTTTTCTGGAGTGATGGCGGCGAGCTGCTGAGCCTGGCGTGGAACGACAGCCGTTACACGCATATCGCGCTGGTTCCCGTCGTTAGCGTGTTCTTGATCCTTTTCGAGCGCGACAGGATTTTCCGCCGCGTGGAATATAGCCCGCGGTTGGGCCTGGCGCTGGCGGGCCTGGCGGCCGTGATCTATGCCGCGGCGAAAATCTGGTCCGAGCCGCTGGGCTATTACAATACCCTGACGCTGATTGCCGCCGCTCTCTTATTGGTTTGGGTGGCGGCGTTTGTGCTGTTCTTTGGCGCGCGTTGCGCCCAGGCGGCGCAATTTTCGCTGGCGCTGCTGCTGCTGGCGATCCCCATTCACCCCAACATCGTCGAAGTCGCGGAAGTCTTCCTGCAGAAGGGCTCCGCCGACGTGACCTATCTGATTTTCCGGGCCACCTCGGTCCCGGTCTTCCGCGAGGGCCTGGTGTTCTCGCTTCCCGGAGTTACCATCGAGGTGGCCGAGGAGTGCAGCGGCATCCGCTCGGGCATTTCGCTGCTGATCACCGCGCTGGTGATCGGGCATCTGTATCTGCGGACCGGCTGGGGGCAGGTCTGCTGCGTGCTGCTCACCATCCCCATCGCGATCGTCAAGAACGCGGCGCGCATCGCCATTCTGGCCACCTTGGGCGCCTACGTTTCGAAGGATTACCTGCACGGCAATCTGCACCACCACGGCGGCCCGCTGTTTTCGATCCTCTCGCTCGCCATGCTGCTGGCCTCGGTATGGGCGCTGCGCAAAAGCGAAGACGCCGTCGCGCCGACCAGTAGAGCTGCAACGGGCGTGATTTAGGGTCGGGCGGCCGGCCCGGGGAGGGGCAGGCAGGCCCCGGGGCAGGGAAGCGTAGACCGAAACGCGGGGCGGCGGTGGGAAAGGCCATGCCGTGTTGCACGCTGGTGCGGCACGAAACCCAAGCACGCAGGGCCGAACCCCGAACCTAGCGCAGCACCCACAACTTGTAGTAGAGCAGCTTCGAGAACTCCAGCCCGGCGTCTTGCACGCCGTGCCAGGTGTGCCACCAGCCGTCGGCGGTCGAGCCCGGCGCGGCCACGCATTCCACGTGGACGCCTCGCGCCGAGAAAACGCGGTTGTACACCAGGTAGGAACGCGAGCTGCGGAATCCGGGCGAAACCACCAGCACCGAGTGGATGCCCTCTTTTTGGAGGAAGTCGGCGATCTGCCGCGCGACGTTGAGGCTGACCGGTTCGGTGTGATGCACCGGCAGGGTTTCCAAATCCTGGATCCCGGCGGTTTGGCCCATCACGCTGGCGATCCCCTTTTCCACCGCATCGGCCTGCGGATCGCCTTCGATTCTCACCGGCGCCAGGACGCGGGTCGCGTAACCGGCCTCAACCAACTCCTCGGCCTTGGCGTAGACCTCATACTTGGGATTGAAGTTGTCGAGCAGGATCAGATCGGCGGGCTGCAACTCCTCGCGGTGTAACAGAGTGTTGCCGATGGCCACCAGCCAACTCGGGTAGCTGAGATAAATACAGGCCGCCAGCGCCAGAACGATGAGCAGCCGGAAGCGCCAGGTGGTTACGGTGACCTGTTTCTTCCTCAGGATCCAGCTTTTCCGCGGTGCCTCGCGACTCATGCCCTAGCAGTGCGAACCCATTGCTCACTGTAGCAGTGTTGCCGCCTGAGTCGCGGCCCCGGGGTGTGAGAGAGGCGCTCTGGCCTGTCGCCGCCGCGAAGAGGCGGCCGTGCGCGGCCTGTCATCCGAACCTGCGCTTCACCGGGGTGGCGGCCCGATGGCGCGAGCTCTACGGAAGATTGGAGAAAAAGTTTCCTTTCTGGCGGCGATGCCGCCACTGGCCGGAGCGCGCTTGTCCCTCAAGTCCCCTAGGCACAGTGTCTTCGGCATGGCAACCCAATTGCCACTTTGCTCTTGAGGCGGAAGATTTCAAGCGGGCACTTCCCCTGTCGAGGCGGCAGCGTGGGGATGCTCGGATGTTGCTATTGGGGCGGCGCACGTTCGGGGTGTGCAAACCCGATGCGCAAACCGTTTTCTTCCGCTGGGACTGAAGCCTGCGAACTGGCCGGCGCGGTTCGGCCGCTTCCAGTTTCCAGCCGCGAACGGGGGGATCGAGACACAATGTACCCAAACCTGAAACTGCAGCTCTGGAAGTCGGGCATGCGCCAAAACCAGCTCGCGAAGTTGCTGGGCATGGACGAGACGGTGCTCAGCAAGATTGTCAACGGCTTCCGCCATCCCAGTTTGCAGGTCCGCCGCAGAATCGCCGATCTTTTGGAAATCGACGAGCAGTGGCTGTTTGAGACCGCCGACGTGCCGGGCCGCAAGGGCCGGCCAGCGAGCTTGGCGGGCAACAGCGCCAACGCCGCCGGCGCGAAATAGTAACCCGCGCCGGACCGTCCGTGTCTTCCAAGGGCGCAGTTCTTCTATGCCAACTTCCCGGGAATCCATCGAAGCACCTCAGGTTACCGGAGGGTCGGGCCTTTGGTATGCGGTCTACACCAAGTCCAACTACGAAAAAAAGGTCGCCTCGCTGCTCACCCATCGCGGAATTGCGAACTATCTTCCGATCTGGAAAGAAGCGCACAGTTGGACCGACCGCCGCAAGGTGGTGGATGTGCCTGTGTTCCGGGGATACGTCTTCGCGCGCTTTGAAGACTGCGGCAGAAATCGCCTGACCGTCTTGCAGACGCCGGGAGTCGCCCGTATCGTGGGCACCTGCGGCGGCATCGAGCCCATCCCGGAGGGCGAAATCGCCGCCGTGCAGCAACTGCTGACCTCCGGTGTGAAGTTCGAGCCCCATCCGTTCCTGCGCGAGGGCGACTGGGTGCGCGTGACCAAGGGGCCGCTGCTGGGCCTCGAGGGGCTGTTCCTACGCCAGAAAAGCCCCACCCGGCTGCTCATCTCGGTCTACTCGATTTCGCAGTCGGTCGCCGCGGAAATCGAGGTGGGCGATGTCCAGGTCGTCGACCCTGCCGGCTCGCAGAAAAAACGCCCCTCGGTCGGCCGCGCCGGACGCGTTCGCCCCTCCTCGGCCGCCTAGACGGCCCGACGCCCGCCACCTATCGCTCTTCGCGCTGCATCCCGCCGCCAGCTTCCTTCCGCCAATCCCCAACCCCGCCTCCGCATCTCTTCTTCTGCCTCCTTGATCCGAAGTCTGCCTTCCACGATATTCTTTCATTCTTTCGCCGCTTTCGCGTGCTTCGAGCACTCTCGCGGCGTTCCTTTCCAATACCTGGTGCTGAAATAAGACCGTGGCTACTCGGGCGAAGCTCTGTTTGCCAACAAGTTGTTGCTGCTATTTTTCGCTCCCGTCCGGCGGCGCCCGGCTGTCGTAGAGCTGGCTCGACAAGGATAAACTCTGGCCGCAAACTTCGCGAACGCCAACCTCTAAGCCCCCGTTCCTGAGGTGTGGGTTGAGGTTTACCGACTGCCAACAATTTGTTGGCAGTCCTGTGTTGTCGGTCGAAGAGAGACCTTACAACTTATTCCATTTGCTAGCTTGAATTCCTTATGGCAACAATTTGTTGGCAACACGCGTAACTCTAACAACTGGCAACAACTTGCCAACGTTCCCCCCCCTTTTTCGTTGACTTCATTTTTGTAGGGTGATACCCTCATCGACGTAAGGTTTTTCTTAAGTGAGGGAAAAGACAGATTTGGGGATTTTCCAAGAGGGGGTGTGCGGCTAATGTGGAATGAAAGCAGGAAGCCGATTCAGTGCATGACCAAGGTCGTGGCCGTTCTGGCTATCTTTTGTCTGGCGCTGATGTCGGCCCCGTCGGCCAAGGCGGATCCGATCACGGGAGAAGTAGCCTTTATCGGCGGTTTCACGGCCACGGGCGGTTCCGGCCCTACCGACTTGGCGAATGCGACCGGGGTTGCGTTCTCGAGCGGTATCGTCGGGGGCTCGACCGGCGACTTTGCCAGCTATGGGGTTGGCATGTACGCGCCGGTCTCTTTGACGAGCTTTACTTTTGCTCCGTTCTCAGGTCCGGTCGATCCGTTGTGGTCGGTGGGCATCTTCGAGTTCACTTTGAACACCGTCGATGTCGTCAGTCAGTCGGCGACGTCGCTGGTGCTGGCCGGAAACGGGATCGTGAGCACAACCGTGAATGTCGGTCTTGACGCCACGGCCTTCGGTTGGAGTTTCAGCGGCGACAACAGCGGCGGCACTCTGCAACTGTTCTCGAGCACGGCCAGCCCGACAGCGGTGGCCGAGCCTTCCGAAGCGGCGACGCTCGGCTTTTTGGCTCTCAGCATGATGGCCTTTGTCATCTGGTCGCGCAAGCCGCGCAAGCTTCTGCAGCAGTAGAATTGCTCTCCTGGCTGGAGGGGCCTGACGCCGCACCGCGTCAGGCCTTCCGGCGAGTTCGCTCCCGCAGCAAAATCAAACTCCGCGGTATCGTTAGAAGTAATGCCCTCCTTGTTGTCTCCGGCCCGTTGTTTTTACCCCTAGGCTGCGCCTTCTCCGCCGCCGCAGTCCTTCCATACCACGGCATCCGCTCAGCCCGTTGAGCCTCCGCGTGCATTGTCGGCGGCCGCTTGTTACCGAGCCGGCGTTCGATCCCAGCCGCTGTGCGCGATTCGGCTCGCCCGGAACCCCGATTTTGGGGCTTTCCGCCCAAGTGGGGAGCGGCCAATGGCCCTCCCGGGTGGGATAGCAAATCCCTAGGGTGTTTTCTAACGATGCGCCTGGACGCAGGGCTTGTTCGATTCGCTATGCGCCGGGCCGTAGCACGCGGCCTGGAACTCGCTTGCATGCGGAGCGGAGCCGGATAGCCACGGTGCCGCCGTTACGCGGCGGAAGAACCGGAATTGAACAGCGCCAGTAAATCGACATATGCCACCGCAAAGCGAAAACCTCTTCCTTCCTGATTACGCGTCATAAAGTCCTGGGACTATATGGGTTGAGTTTTATGAAAGTACTACTCCAGGTCTTAGCCTGCGGAGCCACTTTTGCCAGTGCGATTCCCGCGGCCGCCATCGAGAGCAGCCGTGTAGAAACCACCAAAGTCCCTGCTGCGGGCGCTTTGGGCGCCGGATGCTTTTGCGCGTCGATCCTTTGTATCGAGAGTGTTGCCGAGGGGAGTACTGAGGTTTTCACCTCAGGAAGTTTTTACACGAGCCCTGTAAAAACTGCTCCGCGCTGCACGCCATCTTACATCCCTCAATGTTTGGAAGCTCGTGTTTGCGGGCAGATAGCTATTGGCACGAGGATTGCCCATACGATGTGCAGTTCGCCTATCCGAAATGTAGCGTTGAGCCAGGCATAGAGAGGAGAGACAAGGACGCTTACAGGGTTTAATCTCATCTTCTATCGGATTCTTCCTATTGGACAGGCAAGCTCAAGACAGTACTCTTAATCAGGCACCCAGTAGTAATGTCGTACTAATGCTGGGTAGATGAATAGTACTTCCGTCAATCAAAAAATAGAACCAAAAGGTCGTCACACAACATGCCTTCCCCCCGGCTTTGTGCCTTTGTCGCGAGTCTCGCGTTCGGTGCGATTCTCCAAGCCCAGACTGCTTCGTTGAGCCTAGGATCAGGTTCAGGTGCACCCTCGACTCTTGTGCCTCTGAACCTGACCCTGGGTGGCGGAGCCAATCCGTCTGGCGTGCAGTTTTCCTTGAATTTCCCGTCCGCGGACGTCAGTGTCGAGTCCACGGCTATCGGGCCCGCGGCGAGCTCCAAGAGCGTCACGTGTAACCCAGTCTCGGCTGGAAAAACCAATTGTCTGGTGGTTGGAATCAATACCGACGCCATACCCAATGGCGTCATCGCGACGGTTAGCTTCCGGATCGCCGCCGGAACCGCGAGTAACTCCGCCGCGGTTACCCTCTCGGGCTTGTCGGCAACGTCGCCGGCAGGCAGCGGGATCAATATCAACGGTTCGGGCGGCACGATCACGATTAACCAGCCGACGCCGGTCAATCACTCGCCCACCGCGAACAGCGCCTCGGTGTCGACCAACGAAGACACCGCCAAGTCGATCACGCTGTCGGGCAGCGACGTCGATGGCGACTCTCTCAGCTTCTCGATCCTGAGCCAGCCCAGCAAGGGCTCGCTGTCGGGCTCGGGGGCGAATCGTACCTATACGCCCAGCGCCAACGTCAACGGCGCCGACAGTTTCAGCTTTCGCGTAAGCGACGGCAAGGGCGGCACCGGCGACGGTACGATCAGCATCACGATCAACGCGGTGAACGATGCGCCGACCGCGCAGAACCAATCGGTGACCACCGCGCAGAACACGGCCAAGGCGATCACCCTGGGCGGCTCCGATATCGACAGCAGCAACCTGACCTACTCGATCCTGAGCCAGCCCTCGCACGGCAGCGTCAGCGGCGGCAGCGGATCGGGCCGTACCTACACGCCGGCCAACGGCTATTCCGGTTCCGACAGCTTTACGTTCCGGGTCAGCGACGGCTCGCTCAACGCCAGCGGCACGGTCAATATTACGGTGACCGCGGCGGCCAACAATCCCCCGACCGCGACCAACGGTTCGACGTCGACCAACGAAGACACGCCCAAGGCGCTCACGTTGGTGGGCGGCGACCCTGATGGGGACGCCATCACTTACTCGATTATCTCAGGGCCCTCGCACGGTTCGCTCAGCGGCGGCACGAGCGCCGGTCGCACCTATACGCCGTCGAGCAACTATTTCGGTTCGGACAGTTTCAGCTTCCGCGTGACCGACAGCCATAACGCCACCGCGACCGCCACCTTCAGTATCACGGTCAACCCGGTGAACGACGCGCCGACCGCGCAGAATCTTTCGATTTCCACGGCGCAGAACACGGCCAAAGCGCTCACTCTGCTCGGCTCCGACATCGACAGCAGCAGCCTGACCTACTCGATCCTGAGCCAGCCCTCGCATGGCAGCGTCAGCGGCGGCAGCGGAGCGGGCCGCACCTATACGCCGGCCAACGGCTATTCCGGTTCCGACAGCTTTACGTTCCGGGTCAGCGACGGTTCGCTGAACGCCTCGGGCACGGTCAGCATTACGGTGACCGCGGCGGCGAACAACCCGCCGACCGCCACCAACGGATCGACCTCGACCAACGAGGACACGCCCAAGTCGCTCACACTGAGCGGCGGCGACCCTGATGGGGACGCCATCACTTACTCGATTATCTCGGGGCCCTCGCACGGTTCGCTAAGCGGCGGCACGAGCGCCGGCCGCACCTATACCCCGTCGAGCAACTACTTCGGCGCCGATAGTTTCAGCTTCCGCGTGACCGACAGCCACAACGCCACCGCGACCGCCACCTTCAGTATTGCCGTCAACGCGGTGAACGATGCGCCGACCGCCCAGAACCTGTCGGTTTCCACAGCCCAGAATACGGCCAAGGCGATCACGCTGGCGGGCTCCGACGTCGATAGCAATAACCTGACCTACTCGATCATCAGCCAGCCGTCGCACGGCACGGTGAGCGGCGGCGGCAGTGCCAGCCGCACCTATACGCCGGCCAACAACTATTCCGGGGCCGATAGCTTCACCTACCGGGTCAGCGACGGTTCGCTCAACGCCACCGCGGTGGTGAGCATCACCGTAGCGGCGGGTCCTTCGGATGCTCCGCCCACCGCTACCAGCTCGAACGTTTCGACCAACGAGGACACGCCGAAGCAGATCACCCTCTCCGCCACTGACCCCGACGGCGATAGCCTCACTTTCGATATGGTGAGCTTGCCCTCCAAGGGATCGCTTGCCGGCAGCGGCGCCAGCCGGATGTATACGCCCAACCCCGACGTCAACGGCTCGGACAGCTTCGTGTTCCGCGTCAGCGATGGTAAGGGCGGCAGCGACACCGGCACCGTCAACATCACGATCGTGGCGGTCAACGATCCGCCCAAGGCTCAGAACCAGGCGGTCTCGACGCAAAAGAACAAGTCGCTTCCGATCACTCTGAGCGGCAGCGACGTCGACGGCGATTCGCTGACCTACCTGATACTGGGGTCGCCGTCTCACGGCAGCGTGAGCGGATCGGCTCCCAACGTGACCTACGTGCCCGCCAACGGCTACAGCGGCGCCGACAGCTTCCGGTTCCGGGTGCGGGACCCGCAGGGCGCCACCGCCGATGGAACGATCAACATTGCCGTGGCGGCCGGTGGTTCGAAGAACTCGGCGCCTTCGCCGCACAACCAGCACGTCACCACCTCCAAGAACAAGGCGACGGCGCTGACGCTGACGGCGAGCGACGCCGATGGCGACAGCCTGAGCTATTCGATCGCCAGCTCGCCCGCGCACGGCTCGCTGGGCGGATCGGCGCCGAACCTGACCTATAGCCCGGCCAACGGTTATGTCGGCGACGACAGCTTCACCTTCAAGGTGGCGGATGGCACCACCAGCGCCAACGGCACCGTCACCATTACCGTGACGGATACCAGCGATCCGGGCGCCAACAAACCGCCGAGCGCCAGCAGCGAGTCGGTATCGACCAACCAGGGAGAGCCCCAGCAGATCACGCTCAAGGGCAGCGATCCCGACGGCGACCCGTTGACCTTCACGGTGACCGGCAACCCCTCGCACGGCAGCTTGAGCGGGGCGCCTCCGAACCTGACCTACCTGTCCAACGGTAGCTTTACCGGTAACGACACGATCACCTTCCAGGTGAGCGACGGAAAGGGTGGCCAGGCGACGGGCACCATCAGCATCACCGTGTTGGGTTCGTCCTCGGTCGGTCTCAGCTCCGTCACCTGCAGTGGCGGCGCGCTGACCGGCGGCGGGTTCCGAACCTGCCAGGTGGCGCTCACCGACCGGGCTCCCGGCAGCGGCCTCACGGTCAACCTGACGTGCCAATCCAAGCAACTCGTGGTGCCTTCGTCGGTGCGCGTCTCACCGCGCGCCTCGACCGCACAATTCAGGATCTACAGTTCCCTGATCGAGAAGCAGGAGAGCGTGCAGTTGTCCGCCTCGCTGTCCAATGGCGCCAGTCTGGCTCCGACGGCGGTCGCCCTGGGCGACACCGTCACTACGCAGCTCGATCTGGTGCCCTTGCAGCCGACCGACCTGAGCTGTGCACCGGTGCAGGTGAAGGCGGGAAGCTCGTTCACCTGCCGGGCCACGCTCAACTCTTCGAGCTTTGCCCGCAACGTCGATCTGAAGATCTCTTCCAGCACCGGCGATGTGCGGATTCCCGCCACCGTGTCGGTGCGTCCGGGAAGGTCCTCGGCGGCCTTCCGGGCCTCGACCAGCGACACCTCCAAACAGCAGTCGGCCACCGTCGCCGTCAGCCTGAATGGAGGCAAGGCCGACAGCACCGTCTCGCTGCTCAACGCGGCCGGTCCTAAAATCAACGTCGACAACCCGCAGGTCACCTCGGTGGGCAAGACGCTGTCGTTCCGGGTCACCACCGAGGATCCCAACGATCTGCCGGTGACCTTGTCGGCCAGCGATTTGCCTTCGGGCGCCAACTTCGTGCCTCAGAACGGTAATTTCAACTGGACCCCCGGCGACAAAAACGTCGGAACCCATCTGGTTACCTTCCAGGCTCACAACACGGTCGGCGGGGTGTCCGAGAAGGTCGTTACCATCGATGTCATTCGCGGCACGATGAAGATCTACGGCTTCACCAACTCGGCCAGCTCGCGGGGCGACTCCCCGTGCAGTCCGGGTTCGCTGGCTACCTTGTGGGGCGTCGGCTTCACCGACGGCAATGGGGAGCGCGCCAACCGTTTCCCGCTGCCGACCACGCTGAACGGAGTCAGCGTCAAGGTCAACAACGCCAGCGCCCGGTTGCTCTACGTGGGAGCGCGGCAGGTCAACCTGCAGTGCCCCTTCCTGCGGTCGGGTGAGTCGCTGTCGATCACGGTCGAGCGGTCCGATACCGGCGAGACGGCTAGCTGGAGCGCTCCGGGCGTGGCCATGCAGGAAGCCTCGCCGGCGATCTTCTCGCTCGACGGCTCGGGCACCGGCCAGGGCCTGGTGGTGGTCAGCAGTTCCGCCAAGGTGGCCATGTTCCCGACCGCCGACCTGGACGGCCAGGCCGCCGAGCCCGGCGACCAGCTCGTAATCTACGCCAATGGCTTGGGCCTGACGGACAACGAAGTGGCCCCCGGGGAACCGGCGACGTCCAGTCCGCTGTCCCAGGTCGTGGCCACGGTGCGGGTGAAAGTCGGCGATGTCCTGCTGCCGGTGTCGTTCGCCGGCCTGGCTCCCGACCTGGCGGGTGTCTACCAGGTCAACGCCGTGCTCTCCGACGCGGTACCGACCGGGCCCGAAATCCCGGTCAGCCTGCAAGTGCAGCTATCCGACGGCACGGTCCTCGAGTCCAACATCGTAACGATCTCGATCCAGGACGGCGAGCCGCGCTTCTCCGAGTAAACCAACAACGCCCGGGCAGGGAGGCGCGGCTCCAAGCCGCGCTTCCCCAGCCAGGGTACCCTTGGGGGGGGCTCCGACCTTCCCAAATCCCTACCTCAAACTTGCACTCGCCTGGGCGCTGCGATCGCCTGCCCCCCAAAGCACCAGCGAGGGCATTGCCTGTCCCACGTCCAAGGGCCAAGCTCCGCGGGGCAGGAACGGCCCTGCCGCACCTGAGACCCCTGGATTATTGGGTGGGTTGTTGCAGGGATTGGGGCAGGCCGGAGACCTGCCCGACCGCGAGCCCCGGAGGTCCGAAAAAAAGTGGGCTTCTGCCGTTGGCGGCAACGGAAATGGAACTGCAATCTTATTGTGTGCGCAAGTATTGCAGGCGCACACCCTCGCGGTGGTGTCACTCCCTGCACGCTTTGGTCCGTATGTGATTTTTATTCACGTTACAAACGGCATTCGTTTGTTAGGCTACTGCATATTTTGCACACATACTCGGCCGCTCCTGGGGGGAATGACCGGTTCCTGACCTCGGAGCGGCCCCGCAGGTCCCGTCTTGAGGTCATTGGGGCCCGGATTGGGCCGAATCTGCCGGCAATCCTGGTATGCCGAATGCTATATAGCCGCGGGGCCTCGAACTGACTGGGGGTTAGTGCGAGGTCTTCGTGTTCAGGGGTCCGGGAGTTTGGGTTCTCCCATAGTTTGGCTTTGATGCAACCAGCGTTTTTGATTGCGGGGTGAGGTTCTCTTCCGTAGTGATCCTGCCCGGGCCAAGGACCCCTTCGAGGCGGCCACGAGGCCGAATACCGGCTGGTTGACCGCTTGGTACAACTACCGGGGTCTATCCCTTAGCGAGCGCAGTTACGGCGAGGCCGGCTGGCTGGCCCGTCCGTGACTGGCTCCGTGACCCCGTGGTCCTAGAGGAGCATTACTCTCATGGATGGTAGCGTTCAGAGTCTGGGTAGAAGACTACATCGCACGCTGTTGGCGATACTTACGCTGGCAGTGGCGATCGCGATATGTCCGCACCGGGCACCCGCTCAGGTGCTCTATGGATCGATGGTCGGTCACGTCACCGACCCCAGTGGAGCCGCCATTTCCGGCGCCTCAATCACTGTCACCAGCACACAAACCGATCAGACCCGCCAGGCCACGACCGACGTGGCGGGCTCGTTCAGTTTCATCGACCTTCGCGGCGGTACGTATAACGTCAAGGTCACCCAACAAGGCTTCCGGGCCTTTGAGAAGAATGGCGTCTCGGTCACGCTCAACTCGGTAACCCGTGTCGACGTCTCCCTCGAGCTCGGAGCGGTCACCGAAACCGTCACCGTCAGCGCGGCCGACGTGCCGCTGCTGCAGACCGATACGGCCGAGGTTCACGCCGAGGTCACCAACGCGGACGTAGAAAACCTTCCGGTGCCGCTGGGCCGCAACTATCAGCAGCTCTACCGTACGCTGCCGGGGTTCAGCCCGCCGCGCAACAGCCACTCCATCCCGACCAACCCGGCCCGGGCGCTGGAGTTCAACGTCAACGGCACCAGCAACAACCAGAACAACACGCGCGTGGACGGCGTGAGCACCTACAACGTGCAGCTTCCCCACGTGAACTCCTACGTGCCGACTCTGGAGTCGATCCAGGACGTCAATCTGGTAACCAACACGTTCGACGCCGAGCAGGGCTTCGCCGGTGGCGTGGCGGTCAACCTGGAGACCAAAAGCGGCACCAACCAGATCCACGGCTCGTTGTTTGAGTACCACAGCAACCAGCACATCAAAGCCTGGCCGGACCGTTTCGAAAACGCCGCGGCCAACGTCGGCAACAAGCCGAAATTCATCGACAACGCCTTTGGCGGCACCGTCGGCGGCCCGCTGATCCACGACAAACTGTTCGGCTTCGTCAGCTACGAGGGCACCTACCAGCGGCAGAACGCCGAGACGTTCGCCGATATCCCGACGGCGGCGATGCGCTCCGGGGACCTGAGCTCGCAGCCCGAGCTCGTCTACGATCCTCTGACCGGAGACCAATCCAGCGGTTTCGGCCGCACGCCGTTCGCCAACAACCAGATTCCGGCCAACCGGCTCGATCCGATCTCGCAAAAGATCCTTTCGTTCGTTCCGGCCACGAATCTGGAAGGCGACTCGCGGAACCTGTTTGCCAACGCTCCGTTCAAATGGAACCGCAACCAGGTGGATTCGAAGATCAACTTCAACGCCACCGAAAAGTTGAACTTCGTGGGTACGTTCGGGATGCTGCACTATTCCGACATCGCGCCGACCATCTTCGGCGACGCCGCCATCGGCCGTCTGATCGGCGCCGGCGGCAACCCCGGCACCGGCTCGGGCAACACCTACCGCACCACCATCATGGGCACCTACACCTTCTCGCCCACTTTCCTGATGGACGCCCATTTCGGCTGGTCCAAGCAGGGCACCGACGCCGAGCAGCAGGACCTGGGCCAGAACATCGGCAGCGAGATTCTGGGTATCCCCGGCACCAACGGCACGCGTGAGTTCGAGAGCAGCTGGCCGCAGTTCGACATCCAGGACTTCGACAGCATCGGGGTCACCTACAACTTCATGCCCTACCACCGCCACGATCCGCAGTTCCAATACGTGCTGAACTTCAACTGGATCAAGGGCAGCCACAACATCCGCTTCGGCACCGATATGTATCACCAGGAGCTCAACCACATTCAGGCCGAGTTTCTGGGCGATGCGTACGGCGCGCAGGGCGGCTTCAACTTCACTTCGGGCATTACCCAAAGCTGTCTGGTGGTCTCGCCGAACGATCCCACCAAGTGCGCGACGACCTCGCCCAGTTCGCCCAACAACAGCATGGGCGGCTTCCTGCTCGGCATGCCCGAAGTGCGCAGCCGTACCTTGCAGGTGCCCGACTCCTACCACATCAAAGCCGGGCTCTATTCCGCCTACGTCCGGGACCGCTGGAATATCACGCCGAAGTTGACTATGGACTACGGCTTGCGCTGGGAATACTTCCCGGTGCCGGTGCGCCCCGACCGTGGTATCGAGACGTACGACTTTGCCACCAACAACATTTTGCTCTGCGGGGAAGGCTCGACCCCCAAGGACTGTGGCATCGAAAACAGCAAGTGGAACTTCGCGCCTCGTCTCGGGTTCGCCTACCGCGCCACCGACACGATGGTGATCCGGACCGGTTATGGCATCACGACCGATCCTTACGAAGCCCTCGAGCTGTTGCGCGCCAACTACCCGATTCTGGCGGCTCTCTACCAGACCAACGACAACGGGAATCTGTTCCCGGTCGGTACTCTCGAACAGGGTATCCCGGCGATTCCGACTCCCGACGTCAGCGGTGGTCAGGTGCAGTTGCCTCCGGGCGTGGGCTACGGCGGATGGCCCAAGAAGTTCAACCGGGGCTATGTGCAGTCATGGAACCTGATTGTCCAGAAGGAGCTCAAAGCGGGCTTTACGGGGCAGATCGGGTACGTGGCCACGCGTACCATCCGGCAGCTCGGCTTCCTCAATGCTAACGCCAGCCAGATCGTCGGCGCCGGCAAAGACGGCCAACCGCTGTTTGGACCGTTCGGGCGTGACGCCGATACGATCCTGCTGTCGCCGATCGGCAACGGCAACTACAACTCGTTGCAGACGACGATTCAACGCCGTCTCAACAGGGGCATCGCCTTTACGATGAACTACACCTATAGCAAGGCGATCAACGTGGTCGACAACGCCGGCGCCGGGCCCCAGATTCAGGTTCAACAAGACCTGGGTCTCAACCGGGCGCGGACGGGCTTCGACCGCCGCCACAGCCTCTCCATCACCAACATCATCGAGCTGCCCTTCGGCAATGGCAAACGCTGGGCCACCGACGGCATCGGCGCGGCGGTGCTGGGCGGTTGGCAGATCAACAACGTCTTCTCGTTCATGTCCGGCCGGCCGTTCAACGTCACCTCGGGTGGTTCGGGCTTCAATACGCCCGGCAGCACCCAGACGGCCGATCAGGTGAAAAGCAAAGTGGAACAGTTGGGCGACATCGGTGTCGGCACGCCGTTCTACGATCCGACCGCCTTCGCGGCGGTCAATGGCGCCCGCTACGGCTCGATGGGCTTCAACGTCCTCGACGGGCCCGGCATCGCCAACTGGGACTTCGGTGTGTTCCGGGACTTCGCCGTCACGGAGCGGATGAAGCTGCAGTTCCGCATGGAGGCGTTCAACTTCACCAACACCCCGCACTTCGGGCAGCCTCAGGGCAGCTTTACCAACAGCAAGTTCCTGATGGTAACCGGGACCGATTCGCAGTCGCGCGAGGGTATCGACGAGCGGCAGTTCCGTTTCGGACTGCACCTGTCGTTCTAAACTTGCGTCTTCACTGACGATCAAACCTGTCGATCCAACCTCCGTGGCCCAGGCATCCCGCCTGGGCCACGGAACCCCCAACCGCACCCGCCAACGCACCCCCACGTCGAATCCAGAAACAGAGCCGCAGGCGTAAGCCGGCGGATCGAAGCGGCAGTATGTCTGGGGTGATTATTTTTCCGTAATGCACTGAAAAAAAGCAACTTGAGCGCTTGGTCGCCGGGGCCTGGCCTGGCGTGCCAGGGTCGGGCCCCGGCGCTCGCCCTTCGCGTGTGCTGGCTTGGATGCCCGAGGCATCGTGCCGCTTCGACCCGCCGGCTTACGCCTGCGGCTCTGTTTCTTGGTTTGCGGCATCTTCGCCGACCCGGTCAACCAGCGTGTGCCGAGGCGGCTACCGCAGCGGCTTGAGCTGCTGGTCCTGGTAGATGCCGATCCAGTGGTTCGTAAAGGCCAGATAGGGCTGCGGACGGACTTTGGGCATGTGGCAGGCGATGCAGTCGGTCAGCGGCGTCGTCGTGCCGGCCGGCGGCTTCGGGTGGCTGGCCGTGTCGGCATCGGCCGCCGGCGGCGGGTGGGCGGCTGCGTCGGCGTGGCTGGCCGCCGTGCCGGGGTGGCAGGCGGTGCATTGGGCGTTGTAGTGCGCCGGGTCGTTGCGCTGCAGTTTCTCGTGCGGGTCGTGGCAGGTGAGGCAGCTCAGCGCTCCCTGGCTTTCGCGGAAGCAGCGGCTTTGGCTCAGATAGGGCGGCTGGTGGCGGACGTGCCAGGGGTTCGAGAAATCGAAGGTTTGCCCGGCGGCGGGCGGCAGGCGGTGGCAGTTGCCGCACAGCTCGTTGATCTTTACCGCTCCGAGCACCGCCGGGTTGCGGATCAGCGCCTTGGCCTGCTCCAGATGCCCTTGGCCCGCGGCGGCGGCGTGCTGCTGGCCGGGTCCGTGGCAGACCTCGCAGCGCACGCCCAACTCAGCCGGCTGGATTTCGAAATCGTCGCTGATCGCGACCGGGCCAGTCGAGTGGCACTGAAAGCACGCCAGGATCGAGGCGGGCACGCTGAAGGCGTCGTAGACCACGCCGAGCGCTTGCGCGAGCGAAGCCGGCGGCCGGTCGGGGTGCCCGGCGGTCAGCGCGATGGCGCGCGTGGCCGCGTACCAAGTAAACGAGTATTCGATATAGCGCTCCTGCTCGAGGCGCGAGACGAACGTGATGCCCTGATCGCCCGAACCGAAGGCCCACTCGATGGGCAACTCCAGGTGGCGCTCGCCGAACGAGGCGCGAACGCGGGGCCCGCCGGGGGAATCGAGAAACGCGAAGTGCGCGCCGGGCGGCCGCTCCCACTCGCCCCGCGAAAAGACTTCGCCGAGCAGCGGATGCTGGGATGCGGGGAACAACGCCCGGGCATGGCCGCTGCGGCTCTGGCTGGCGTAGTTGTCGGGGTGGCAGGCGGCGCAGGCCCGCGCGCCGATGTAACCCTCTTCGGCCGGAACCGGTTGCGCGCCGGCGGTAGCCGCGGCGCAGAGGGCGAGCAGCAGCGAACCCGGCGAGGCGGGGAAGGGAAAGGAGCGCCAGGCGCCGCAAGGCAGGGAACACCACGAACGGCCGGCGAGCGGCGGCGAGCGGCGGCGCTGCGTGGCGGGGCATCGGGGCTCCCCCCATTGTGGGGCTCGCAGCCGGGGCATTCAAGCCCGCCCGTTGGGCTGGGGAAAAGGGGTTGGCTCTGCTGGTAGAGACAGGCGCTCTCGCCTGTCGGCCGCAGCGAAGCGGAGGCCCTCCTGGCCCCGCATGTTGACTCGGCACATATGGGGAAGGGCACCGTCACCGTGCTTTGGACCCAGCGAATCCTGGAGACCTCTGAATGGGGGAAACTCGCTGACTATCCCATGCGGCGCCCCGCGCGGAGCATCACTGCGCCACGGAGCACAACCGCTGGCTGGACTGGAGTTTTTCAACAGCCCGTAAGGGCCGCCTGACGGCGGCGACAGGCGAGAGCGCCTGTCTCTACACAGGACAGACGTCAAAGCGCCAAACTCCAGGGAACGGCTGCGGTGCTATACAAACTCCAACGGCTGGCCTTGGGTCAGATGGACGGGGCTGTCGCTTTCCGCGGCGCCGCCGATGCCGAGTTTGCGGTACAGCGTGGCCACCAGGTCGGCGAATTGCACCGGGTTGTCGCGCACGAACATTGCGTCCGTCGTCGGTCGAGCCCCATACGCGGCCGCCTTCAATACCGCCGCCGGCCAGCAGCAGCGAGAAGGCGTTGGGCCAATGGTCGCGGCCGTTGCACGCATTGATTTGCGGCGTGCGGCCGAACTCGCCCGACAACAGCACGATGGTCGAGTCGAGCAGCCCGCGCTGATCGAGGTCGGCGAGCAGCGTGGCGTAGCCGCGGTCGAGCCTGGGCAGGTAGTCGTTGGCGAGGCCGTCGAAAATGTTGGCGTGATGATCGCAGTCGCCGCAATCGACGCTGACGAAACGCACGCCCGATTCGACCAGCCGCCGCGCGAGCAGGCAACTCTGGCCGATGCCGTTGCGGCCGTATCGTTCGCGCAGCGCTCGGGGTTCATCCGCGATGTCGAAAGCCTTGCGGGCTCGCGCCGTGCGCATGCGGTCGAGGACGCCGCGCTGTTGCGGGCCGATCGCGCTGCCGGTGGTTGCGTCATCGTGGCGCGACGTGCGACGCGATGTTGGAGCCGAGATCGGCGCGAGCGCGCCATAGCGGCCTTCGCTTTGCATCCAATCGATGGGCACGGGCGTTTCGAGGTCGCTCGTTTCTCGATCGCTGGCCGCATCGGCCGCCGAGTTGAGAGCCAAACCCAGAGCCGCGGCACGGCGAGCCGATGCCAGCGAGACGTAGGCCGGCAGCTCGCTTCGCGCGCCGAACTCACGCTGCACCACCGCGCCCATCGACAGCGCCGGAGCGGCGGCGCTGAGCGGGCGGCCGGTGCGCAGCAGCGACAGGGCGGCTTCGTGCGCATAGGCGCCGTGCGTCATCGAGCGGACGATCGTGTATTTGTCGGCCTGCCGCGCGGTGAGCGGCAGATGCTCGCAGATCTGGATGCCGGCGACGTTGGTGGCGATCGGCCGGAAGGGACCGCGCAAGCTCGGTTTGCCGGCGGGCTTCATATCGAAGGTATCGATGTGGCTGAGTCCGCCGCCGAGCAGCAGATGAATGATCGAGAGTTCGCCGTCGAGGTCGCGTTCCCGCGAGAGGCGGTGTTCCCGCGCGGAGCGGTCCGCCGGGCGAGAGCAATCCCAGGGGCGCGAGCGAGCCGAGTTTGAGAAAGGCGCGGCGGTCGTATTCAGCCATGGCGGACTCCGATTCTTTCCTGGAAGCGAACAGCGGCGAGCCCTGCCGGAGCCAGTGGCGACAGCTTCCCGAAAAGCCGCTCCCACTCCATCGCAGCGCTATCCCCGCCACGCTTCACTAGTGATTGTAGTGGAACTGGTTGGAATGGAGGAAGAGTTCCGCAGCGGCTGTTGCTACGATGGATTGCGGGAACGAGGCGGCGCCAGCGAAAACAGAGCCGCAGACGTAAGCCGGCGGGCCGAGTCGCCACCAACGTTGGTGGACGGCGGTGCCGCTCGCGGTGAGGCGAGTCGTGCGCGGACGCGCGTAGCGAGACGGCATCGCGACGCGCTGTGGCCCCTGCACCGAGCGGGCTGACGCGGCTTACAGGCTGCGGAAGAAGTGCGTGAGGCCGGCGTGGCACGCAAGTCGTGCGCGGACGCGCGATGACGCGACGACGGCAAATGGAGTCGCGCCACGGGCGGCTGTTGCCTGCCCTTGGTCCGCCGGCTCAATCATAGCGGGCTTCGGGCCCGCCGGCTTACGCCTGCGGCTCTGTTTTCGCGCTACTTGCGCGCGAATCCGTAGCGGATGTCCGTGCCGAAGCGTTGCTGGCGCACGATGCCGAAGCTATTGGTGTAGCGGACCCCGGGCGCGTAGCGCTCGCGGCCTCCAAAACGGCCGAGGTAGGCGTGGCCTCGCAGATCGCCGTAGCGGCGCATGCGGTATTCCGGCAGCCGGTAGCGGAACACGCTGCGGTCGACGATGGATGGCCGATACCGCAGGCCGTTGCCGTAGCGAAAACTTCCCGACGAGGCGAGCCTGCTGGACCTCTGGCGGCTTTGGGCCTGCTGCTGCCGGTATTGCCAGTAGGAAATCGTGGGTTGCCCCGAGTCGCGGACAACCGAGCCACCGGCAATTGAGTCGTGGGCAACCGAACCGCGGGCAACCGCCACCGGCGCCGAGCTGCCCCGCGCGCCCGCGATCGTGATGCCGGCTCCAAAGGCGGCCGGCGCCGCCAGCGCCAGGCAGGCGCTCAACGACGCCCATCGCATCCGTATTCGCATCGTCCTCCCCTTCAACAAGACGTCGCATCGCCAAGGCCGCGCGAAGGACCGCAACCGGCGCCGCCGCCTGCCGCAGCCAACCGGCAACTCGATTGGCGCTACGATTATGGAGCAGATTGTCCGTGCGGTATAGAGAACCATCGGGTTCAATTTGCAACGGGTACGGAAGGCCGAAAAGAGTTCTATTCAGGCTGCGTTTCGTACTGGACCGTTTTTTGAGCAGCGGATCGAGCCGCCCGGCAAGGCCATGGAGCGCTATGGGTTGACGCTCCGCTGCTCGCTTCCGTACCCTGGAAACTCGCTGTGTCTACAAACCTTGTATCCACTCCCGGGAATCTCACCCGTCAAGAGATCTTTCAGCAACCCGACACCTGGCCCGAGACGGTGTCCCGCGTTCGCGACGCCGACCTCGGAGCGATGCCGCCCGCGGTACTCACCGGCGCCGGTACATCGGCCTATGCCGGTATTGCCGTCGAGCCGGCCTGGCAGGGTTCGGCCGCGGTGGCGACCACCGACCTGGTGCTCGATTTCTCCGAAGCGCTCAACGGGCGCAACCTGGTCGTGTCGTTTGCGCGCTCGGGCAACAGCCCCGAAAGCGTGGCCGTCGTCGACAAAATCCACCGCGCGCGCCCCGAGATCCGCCTCATCGCCGTCACGGCCAATGCCGAGGGCGCGCTGGCGCAGCGGCCCGAGCTGGAAACCATCGTGCTCGACCCGCGCACCAACGACCGCAGCCTGGTGATGACCAGCTCGTTTTCGAATCTGGTGCTGGGCGGACTCTGCCTCGCGCGGCCCGACGAAACCGGCCGCGCGCTCGATACGCTGTGCGCCAGCGGCAGCGAGATCCTCGAAAAGCACGAGCCGGTAGTGCGCGAGCTGACGGTCGAGGCTGCCTCGCGCGTCGTGATTCTGGCTTCGCCGCCGTTGCTGGGGCTCGCCCGCGAAGCCTGGTTGAAGCTGCTGGAGATGACGGCCGGACAGGTCGTTCCGCTGGTGGAAACCTATCTCGGGCTGCGGCACGGTCCGCTCAGCTTTCTGCGCGAAGACGTCCTGGTGGTTTGCGTGCTCTCGTCCGATCCGCGGCGGCGGCGCTACGAGATGGACCTGATCGCCGAGCTCAAGCAGAAAAAACTCGGCCGCCGCATCGCCCTGGGTTCGGTCGCCGGCCAGGAAGCCCTGTTCGAGCACGTCGTCGAAACCGAGGCTTCGCACCTTCCCGACTACCTGCGCACGCCCGCCGAGGTGGTCTTCGCGCAACTGCTGGGCTATCACCTCAGCCTGCGTCTGGGCCTGGATCCCGATAACCCCAGCCCTTCGGGCGTGATCAACCGGGTCGTGCAGGGAGTGCGCATCTATGAAGACTAGGGCTACGCACGACGTGCTGATTGCGGGCGACGCCAACGTCGATTTGCTGCTGCACGACGCTCCGCCGCTCGAGCTTGACACCGAAAAGCTGGCGAAGGGGATGGATCTGACGCTGGGCGGCTCGAGTTCGATCACGGCGTTCAACCTGGCGCGCCTCGGAAGCCGCGTCGGGTTCGTCAGCGTGTTGGGCGATGATTTTTTCGGGCGCTTTGTCGCCGAGAGGCTGCGCTGGGCGGGGGTGGATCTTAAACATCTCAAGTGGCTGCCGAACCAAAAGTCGGGCCTGACGATCTGGCATATTCGCGGCGCGCGGCGCGCCGGCATCACTTACGAAGGCACGATTCGCCTGCTGCGGGCGAGCGATATTCCCGACAGCTATCTTGCGAAGTTCCGGCACTTGCACGTGGGCGCATATTTTCTGGTGAAGAATCTGCACGCGGGCGCCGCGGCGTTGTTCCGGCGCGCGCACAAGCTGGGGCTGACGACTTCTCTCGACTGCAACTACGACCCGGCCGGGAAATGGGACTCGGGCATTCGCTCCGTGTTGAAGGAAACCGATGTTTTCTTCCCGAATGAAGACGAGGCGAAGCATTTATCCGGGAAGGGCGATGCCAGGGCTGCCGCGGCCGAGTTGCGCAGGCTGGCCCGCATCGTCGCGGTGAAGCGCGGCGGGAGGGGCGTTCTTGTTGATAGCCCGGAGGGAATCCTGCAGGTGAAGGCGGCGAAGGTCAAGGCCGTCGAGCGTACCGGGGCCGGTGACAGCTTCGACGCCGGGTTTCTTTCACAATTCGTGCTTGGGAAGACGCTCGGCGAATGTGCGCGAGCCGGGATCCGGGCCGGCGGGCGCGCCGTCACCCGTTTCGGCGGCACCACAGCATTCGAGTAGGGACGCGATCCAGAGGCGTCCTGCGGTTTCAGGCGCCGCCAGCTCTTACGCTTGCTCGCCGTGCTCAACGTACTGTCTAAGTACGCCTCCGCGCGCCAAGCGCCGCGTGCCTCGTATCCACGGCCTTCTCCTGCCTCTCGCCGCGATGCTGTGTGAGAAAAGCGGGCTGGCGAGCCTACGATCCATTTCCACAAGCAGCCGAGTAGATTCGCACGACCTTCCGAATGCGGTCGTCGATCAAGCTTGCCGGGTCGTTGCCGATGGTGCCGGCGCGCACGGCGTCGTACTGCTCGGGCAGGTACTGGCTCAGCAGCGTCACGGGAGGCGTGTTGGCCGTCAGGTTTGCGACCAGAGTCTTGAGCTCGTGCTGCACCGCCGGGTCGGGCCAATAGTAGCGGCAGCGATCGCTGTAGCTGTACCGCCGGGCGAAATGTAGATCCTGCTCGTCACCGTGGTAGTAGGGCTGCCAGTAAGCCGGGTTGCCGAGCATCGCCTTCTCGAGCGCTTCGGGAACGCGCGAAAGCGAAACCCCACGGCGGTTCCCGAATAGCTCCCGTTCGATAGCGCTGAGCGCGAATATGGCCTCTCGAAACGCGAACGTAAGCCAAGGGCCGACCTTCAGAATGGCGAAGTGATCTTCCACCAACGCGCGCAACGCGGCGGGGGACTGGTAATCGGTGGAGTGCGCTTCGTATACCAGCGCGGGCGACTCAGGCAGGTGTTCGGTCAGAGGCCGCGCCTTGTTCCGTTCGTAGGCGAAGACGCTGTCATCGCCGAACTCGACGCCTGGTTGGACGACGAGCCCGACTACGCGCTGCCAGGCGTCTTCCAGGCCGTGCTTGCGGAACGCCGCGTGGAAGGTTTCGAGCGTGGTTTGCGCGTCTTCGACGCGGGTCACGGCGGGAGGCTCTCCCGGCCCCTGCTCGCCGCCCGGCGTTGGCACCTCGGTGCCGATGATGTAGAGCGGAGCGGGTGCGCCGGCAGGCAGCTCGGCGCGTGTGCGTTCGGCGACTTCGCCGATCATGGCGGCCCGCTCGGCGATCCGTTCGGCAGCGAGGGCCCCGCTGGCGTCGTCGCCACACGCCATGCTGGCGTCCAGGTGGATTTTTGTGTAGCCCGCCAACACACTACGGCGAACGAGCTCACAGGCTTTTTCCAGCGCGGCCGCGGATGGTTCCTTGCGCCAGGGGTAGGGGCCGAGGTGATCGCTGCCCAGCAGTACTCTCTCTTCCGGAAAGTTTGCGCGCCGCGCAATGGTGCGAACAAATTGTTCGAACTGGGCCGGCTCCATCCCGGTATAGCCGCCAAACTGATTCACCTGGTTGGAGGTGGATTCGATGCACAGTACCGATTGGTCGGCAAGCGCCTGGCGCATGGCTGCTTCGAGAACCCAGACGTTGGCGGAGCAGACGGAGTAGATGCCGACGGGTTCCTGGCGGCGATTGCGCTCGACGACGGTTTTTAGCGACCTAACCCCGAGTGCGCGGGAGGGTTTGCCTGAGGCGTCATTGGGGGCGGCGGTTTCGGCTCGATGGGTGGCGGTGTTTGGGGCTTGCCCAGCGTCCTTGCTTGCTGTCTTCATCAGGTTACGTGGCGTGGCGGAAGTGTTTTATTGCTCGATAGGGTGAGGAAACCGGAATCCGGCTTCGATGGTGACACGGTCACAGTATACAACCTTGCTGCTTTGATTCGGCCGTTGGTTGGTGTGGTGATGGTGGTTTGGAAGAAGGGGCGAGCCGGGTGAGGCTTGGGCCGCGGTAGAACGCTCAACTGGTTGCCGCGCTCAACTTCGTTAACACGCTCAACTGGTTAGCGCCCAACTGGGTAACTCTCAACTGGTTAACGCCCAGCTCGTTAACGCCCAACTCGTTAACGCCCAACTTGTTGACGATTGAGCAGTTCGAAGCCACCGCTTGCTTACGCGCGCGGCTCGGATTTGCGGCTCGGATTCCTGGTAACGATAGCTCTGCGAGGGTCCGCTAGAAGGTGATGCCGGTGAGAAATACGAACTGATTGCGGTTGGAGCGCAGGCCGTCGAGGTCCAGTTGGTCGGAGAAGCGGCGCGTGTAGCGGATCTCCGGCGTGATGCGCACGAAGGGGATCTTTATTTCGACTCCGGTTCCGAACACGACGCCGGCCGCGTTGGAGGTCGGCGCGCTGACATCGGTGATCGCGTTGAAGGTGCCGCCGCCCGCGATGAAAGGCCTCACGGGGCCGACGCCGGCGCGATAGCGAAGCATCAGCGGAAAGTCCCACTGGCCGCCGCTTTCGCGCGCCACCGGGTCGACGCTTTGGTACCCGACCCGGCTGTAGAGCGCATCAAAGGTGACGCCGAGGCCAAACGGCAGGCGCGCCTCGATCGTCGGCCCCGCAATCCACCGATGCGGCAGGTTTTGGAACGTCACCGCGCCGGGTACGGCGTCGAAGGCGTCCGAGAGCGGCACCCCGCCTCGTACGCCCACGGAAACACCCTGCGCCCGGGCGGGCGCCTGCAGGGCCAACAGCGCGAATAGCGAAAAGGCAGCGAGATATATTTTTGTATTTTTCATTTTTGGTGGTGGTTGGGGATAGCTCGAGACGCCTGGCGCGTGAGCGTCCGTATTTGTCAGACGCTATTGCGCGGCGCCGTGTTTCCCATTCCGTGTCTCGAACAGCCCGCAGGCGTGACAGGCTGCGGAAAAAGTACTCTGGAGGCCAAGCCTGGGTTCAACTTGAGCCGATGGACCGAAAGGGCACAGAGGCAAGAGACCGCACCCGTGGCGCGAACCTCCAGGTTTGCCGCGTCGCGATTCATCGCGACGTACGGTCCCACACCACCGAAGCCCTGCTGGAAGATGCCACAGCCGGACCGGAATGCCCTTTTTTTGCAGCCTGTGTTACGCCTGCGGCTCTTTTTGGGAGGCCTTATTCCGGTGGGGATGCAGGCCGTTCCTCTTGACCCGCGGATTTGGGCAGGCCGGAGGCCTGCCCCACTGTCCCGCGTTGGTTGTCGCTACAGCGTTGGTTTGGTCCAGTTCAGGATGCGTTTGGCGTTGTCGTGGTAGACGGCTTTGAGCACATCGTCGGGCAGGCCGAGTCCGTAGAGTCTCCACCAGGAAGGCCCCTTGATAAATTCGTCGCGCGTTTCCATCACGCGCCACCAGGCTCGCCACATCTCGGCGGTGTGTTCCTGGTCGCTGCCGTAAAGAATGCGGTCTTTGTATTTCGCGAAGAAGGGCGGCGCGGTGAAGGGCTGGCGGCCGAACTCGTAGGCCCGCGCCGACAGGTCGACGTTGAGGTTCGGGAAGCGGTCGATCATCAGGCTCAGTTGCGCCAGGTCGTGGCCCAGATTGCTGAAGTGAACCGCCACGAACGTCGTCTTGGGCTGCCGGTCGAGCAGGGCTTGAAAGCGGCTGATCAGTTCGGCGTGCGACGGCACGTCCAGGCGGCTCTGGTTGTACTGCTGGAAGTCCGGCGTGCGCTCCTGATGCTCGTCGTCGGGCTGCCACGCCGAGGGATGGTCGGCGATGTGCAGGCTGACCGGAATGTGCAACTCGGCGCATTTCTGCCAGAACAGGTCGAGGCGCCGGTCGTCGACGTGCAGCCGTTTGTTGCGCGGCAGCAGTTCGCCCGAACCGACCGTGGCCGAGACGCCGAAACCGCGGCCCTTGTCGGTGATCTCGCCGACGCCGCGCGCGCCCTTGCGATAGCAGCGCTCCAACTCGGCGGCGACCTTTTCGGGGAACTCCGGTGCGTCGATATCCACGCTGTGGGTGTCCATGCCGCAGTAGAGCAGAAAGCGGTCGGGGTAGGCCTTGAGATAGCTATCCACCATCTTGTCGAAGCGCTCGCCGGTGGCGCCGGTCAGCAGCACGGCCTGCGCGATACCCACCTCGTCCATCAGCTTCACCAGTTCGGCCGCGTCTTGCGGACTCGAGCCGCGCGGGTGGATGTGCGCGTCGATGACGGGAAATTTTGCCTTCAGCGGGTGATGTTCTGGAACAACCAGGTTCGAGCGTGGATCGTAGTCTTTGAGGAGAACCTTGTTCATCGGTCCGTCGTAGCCGTCGTCGTCCAACTCCGCCGGTTTGGTGGCGGACGTCTGGGCGGCCGCTGTTTGCACGCCGCGGGCGCCGAATTGCCAAGCCAGGCCGGCGAGCAGCGCCGCCGCGGACAAAACACTCAGACGCGCCAAAGAGGATCGTTGCATAACCACTCCACTGCAAAAAAGCTACTGTCGAAGAAATCGGTTTACCGCCGAGCAATTGTAGCGCAAACCGGAAGGAGTCATCGCGGCGGCCGCGGCATCATCCGCGCGTGCGGCCGTGGCGCGGGTTTCCCGACGGCGGCGCCGGCGTCGCGTTTGGCGTTGCGCAGGGCCGTCGCTCAAAGGGGGCTGTGTCTTGCAACGGTATGTCTTGTAACGTCCATGCATGCCGCCGTGTCCAATAAATAGGTGGGGATGTTTTCTTGCTTTTCGCAATTCTCGTTCTTATCCGATTTTCAAAATCAATCACCCTGGAGGTATTTCCCATGAGTCAGCACGCGCCCGTTCGCTACGCTTTGCTTGCGGTGATCGCCCTGATCGCCGCCGCCGGGTTGAGCCCGCTGCACGCCGCCGACAAGGTGGGCTATCTGCGAACCCGCATCAGCCCGCGCGAAGCCGGCGTGTTCGTCGACGGCAACTACTATGGCACCGCGGCGATGTTTGGTCACCGCGAACGCATGATCAAGCTCTCGCCCGGCTCGCACAAGGTCGAGATCAAAGACCCGCGCTACAAGGTTCTGAATGTGGACGCCAAGATCGAAGCCGATAAGACGACCACGATCCGCCAATACATGGAACCGCTGGACTACCGGCCTCAAGGCCCGTTGGGCGAGTTGACGACCGACGGTTTTGGCAACGCGGCGATCTACATCGACGGCGACTATTACGCGAACGCCCTCGAACTCGAGAATCCCGCCTATTCCCTGTTGCTCAAGGCCGGTGACTACGATATGAAGATCGTGCCCGTCGAAGGCGAAGTCGTACGGCAGGAAAAAATTACCATCAAGGCCGACGAGACGCTGGTGATCTACAAGGGCGGCGGAAGCGCCACCCGCAAGTAAACCGCGCGCAAAGGCAGGGCCGCGGGAAGGGAAGAGCCCCTCGGCGCGGCCGGCGCTTGCTTGGCCGCGTCAGGGCTGCGTGGTGGTGACCTCGAGTTCGAGTTGCTTCTCGTCGGGCCGCACGTAGTGGCCTTTGCGTTCGTGCAGTTCGATCGGGATGGTCAGCCTTCCCACCGCATAACGCAACTCCGTCTCGGGCGCGTCCGCGTAGGGGTTCTGGGGATACACGGGCCACGTCAGCCGCGCGTCGGGGGCCAGCTTCATCGTCCAGCCGTGGTGGCGAATCCAGCCGCCGAGGTCTTCGGGGGAGAGATCGATCTTTTCCTCGCCCAACGTCAGCTTGCGGCCGGCGCCGGTTTCGAGCGTCTCGCCGGGATGCAGCACCAGTTGCAGGTTGAGGCGCATGTCTTCGGCGGGGTGGCCGCGGCCGTTGATCACAAAGCGCAGCTTCACACTGTCGGCCGAGGGCTCGGGCACCAGCAGGTCGGTCCAGAAGGTGTTGTAGGAAAGCGAGAGGCGGTCCTCGGCGTCGCCCATTTGCAAGCGGCTGCTCAAGGGCAGGTAGCCGGTGAACTCGGGAAGCTGCTCGGAGAACGTCGCCAGCTCGGGCTGCCGTTTCGAGTTCGCTCCGGTGACGATCAAGTCCCAGCTTCTCATGGAAGACGCTCAGGTTGCCCTGGCGGTCGAGGTAGTAGCGGTTGAGCGGCGCCGTGGTATCGACGATGCCCGATAGGACGACGACCCAGGGGCCGGTCTTGCGGATGCCGGCCGGAATGCTGAGGCGGTGCGCAAAGCGCTGCTGGCTCATCGGCGCTTCCGACACCGGACCCTCGTGGTAATACAGAGCGTCTTGCGCGAGCCGCCCCAGGTCGCCGAGCGAAACCGTCGCGGGATCGAAAAAGCTCGCCAGAAACTCGGCGTAAGCGCGTCCGTCGGGAAAATGTGAAAACGCGAAGGTGCCCCAAGCCGGCACTTCCCAGTGACGGTTGCGGTCGTTGATCACCTCCACCGGCTTGCCGTCGGGATAGGTGAAATACGCGTGGAAATCGGTCGAGCGGCGCAGCGCCTCCAGCGCCGCCGGGTCCTTGGTGTATTCCCAATACAGAGCGACCTGGCTCATCGTCAGGTAGTCGTAGCCGGTGGTCGGCCCGTTGCGGCTGTGCTCGCCCCAATAGCCGTCGGGGGTCTGCTCGACGGCCGCGAAACGCTTCAGGATTTTCGCGCCGAGATCCTCCCATTCCTGATTGCCGAACACCCGGCCCGCGATCAGCAGGTTGCCGGCGTATTGCGAATAGTGGTTGGGCGAGGTACCGATGTAGGGCGTGTTGTACCACGGGAAATCGAGCCGCTCGCGGGCGGGCTCGAGCACCAGCGCCACGTTGCGCACGATGGCTTTCTTCCAGCGCGCGCTGCGTTCGGCGCCAAGGTCGGGCTCGAGAATGCGGTAGGCCTCCAGCCACAACGAAGTGTCCCAGTCGCTGTCGCCGCGCGGCTCGAAAGTGCCCTGCTCATCCGCGGTGGCCAGAAGATCGCCGATGCGGATCGCCAGCGCCAGCATCTTGGGGTCGTGGTAGCGCGGATTTTGCGGATGTTGCTTGGCGTAGAGCACCGCCGGCGGCAGAATCGCGTAGCCGAAGTGGCGCGTGCCGTCGGACTCGAGACTTTCGAGCGTCGCGTTGGGCGCGGCGTCGAGACGCGCCTGGATGCGGGCCGTGCCGGCTTCCATCAACTGGAAATAGCGGCCCGGCAGCGTCTGCGCCACGGCGGGCGCCGCGCACAACAAGGCGAGGCCGCCGAAAAACAGGGCTTGGCCCCGGAACCAATCGCTCATGTCGAATCAACCTCCCGCGCGGCCTTTCGCCGCCGATCAAACCTTTACCGGCCGCAGCCGATCGATCCAAAACGCCCAGGACAGAATCACCACGCCGATCACCGTATTCACCACCGCGACCGCCGTGAGCCCCGGCGGCGGATCGCCGCCCAGGCTCACAACCCACAACGCGCTCATCGCCGCGATCATCGCCCAGAACCCCACGACGCCGGCGCGGTTTCTGGCGTAGGTGGCGCGGGCGTAGAGCACGATCCCGGCTAGCCACAGCCCGCCCTCCACTATGACCGTCGCTGCGACCGATTGCCACACGCCCAACCCGTAGTAGCGTGCCACGCCGGGCGCGAGCGGCATGTCGGGCCGATGGCTGATCCAGTCGAGCAGCCAGTGGCTGAGAACCGCCGCGAACACCACCCAGGTCACGCGCCGTCCGGCCCCGCGCCAGAGACAGATTCCGGCCAGCGCCGCCGCCCACACGCCATCGAGCAACAGGCTGTGGCTGTAGGGAATGTCGTAAAGGTCCAGCGCGTTGACGGCCGTGATGCCCGGCTCGATGGCGACGTGCTCGATCCCCGCCAGCAGAAAGACGCAGAACAGCACGTCGGCAAACATCGCCGCCAGCATCATCGTGCCGAGCGAAGCCGCCGGCGCGGCGCGCTTGGCGATCATGCCGGCTGCGAGATGACCTACGAACATTTGGTATTCAGGACGAGGAAAGCCGGCGTCGCATTCCGCCGCCGTGCAACGGCCCAGTCGGCCAATCGTACCGCAGGTCGCGGCGGCGGCGGCGATCTCGGGGCGCGGGCCTTCTGCCTGGCAGCCCGGCGAGCACGCCGAGGTTAGGACAGGCAGGATTGTCTGTCCCACGAGTTTGGGCCTTTGACGTGGGATAGACAACTTGCCTGTTCTGCACAGGCACGATTGCCTGTACCACGCGCGCGCCTATGGCGCATGCGCCCACGACAGTCCTGCGGGACTCGCGAAAACAGAGCCGCAGGCGTGAGCGGGCGGGTCGAAGCGAGGCGGGAGTTCGGGGGCATGGGAGGAGCGATTCGGTGCGGCCGCGCCGCGGTGGGGGCAGGCGCTTTTCGCTGGCGGCGTTGGGCTTCACCCTGGCATCCAGCGGCTTCGAACCGCCGGCTTACGCCTGCGGCTCTGTTGTCGGGATTCGGGGCAGTGGAGGGGCGGGGCTGGTCTTCGGTTGCTGGTTGCCTCGGCACCGCGGCGGCTCATTGCGGGTTCTCCTCCCCGGCCAACTCCTGCTGCAGCAACGCGGCGATGATCTCTCGCAGCGCTTCGGCGTCCCGCAAGTCCGCCACCTCGGCAGGTGAATGCGCGTAGCGCAGGGGGAAACTCAGCGGTATGTTGACGGCGCCGTGGGGCACGAACGTCGAGCCGTCGTTGCCGCCGGCGGTGACGCCGAGCTGATAGGGAATGCCCTTGCGGCGCGCCAGTGCGGCCACAGCGTCGACCGCGTCGCGCGGCGCGATACCGCTTGAATCCATGGCGCGAATCACGAAGCCTTCGCCCAGCTTGGCGTAGGCCAGGTAGGGATTCTCCAGCGGCGAGTCGGAGGTGACAAAGCTATCCACAGGGTAAACGCGGCGCGGCGTGGTCTTTTCGGCGATGGAACGCGCGCCGACCAGGCCCGACTCCTCTTCGACCGAGAACACGAACCACACCGGCGCGCGCTTGTCGAAGCGGTGCACCTCAGCCGCGTCGAGGCTCTGCAGCACGGCCAGCAGCGTGGCGCAGCCGACACGGTCGTCGAGCGAACGCGCCGTGACGCGATGACCCAGCAGCGGGCGGAAGCGCTTGCGCACGGTGGCGGTGTCGCCGCCGGCGACGCGCGCCGGCTCGCCGGGCGGCGCCGGGCCGATATCCAGGCTGCCGTGGCGCGTCATCACCGCCGGCAGGCGGCGCGTGGCGGTGTGCAACCAGAACGGATGCCACGCAAACAGATCGGGCATGCCGCCGCCGCGCGATTCGGCGGTGACGAGGCGTTGGCCGGCGTCGCGGGTTACCTCAAAGCCGATCTCGTCCATGTGCGCGATGAATACCGCGCGCGGCTTCTCCCGGCGGCCGAGATGCACGACGAGGTTTCCCTTTTCATCGACGCTGGCGCGGTCGTGGGCCCAGGCCGGCAACTGCTTCTGTATCCAGCCGCGCACGCCGCGTTCGGCGCCGCTGACGCCGTAGAGCTCGCAGAGTTGATGGATCAGGAACGGCAGGGCGGGCTTGTCGGGCTTGTTGGCCGCGGGCCGGTTGGAGCCGGTCTCGGTCGTGGGCCCGTCCGTCGCCGCCGCGGCGGCCGGTTGCGTCGGCAGTTCGGCGGCGGGACCCCAGGGCACTTCGATCAGCTCCGCGAGCAGCCGCGCGATGCTCTCCAGTCCGGCGCGATCGATGATTTCCGCTGGTGTACCGGCGTGTCTCGCGGCGGGCGCGATCACGGCCACCTGCTGCGCCTCGCGCCAGGGCGTCTTGGGGCCAAACGGGCCGAACGCAAGCTCGGGGCCGTCGGAGCGCCGCGCTTGCAGCCCCAAAGCTTCGGCGCGGTCGAGCAGTTGGCCGGCGAACGCGGCCGGCGTGCCGCTGGCGGCTCCGATGCTGGCGGTCTCCTCGGAGGCGGGCCGCAACAGCACCACCCGCTCGGCGGCGACACGCGCCAGGACCCGCTGCAGCCCTATGTTGTGGTAATACTGACCGGCGACGAAGGCGAGCGTGACCCGACCCGGCGGCGGATGGCTCGCGAGCAGATCGGCGAGCCGCAGCAGCACGGCGGCGCCGGCGCGGCTGGAAATCCACGGCGCGCTCTCTTCGGCGCCATCGCCCAGCGCGACGCATTCGCGGTCGAGCGTCACCGCGTCGAGCAGGCCGGCCCCCGCCGCTTCGACTTCCTCGCGGCTCGACGCGCCCAGGTCGACGTACAGGGTTTCGAGGCCCCGTCCCGGCGAGGCGTTGCTGTCGAAATGAACCGACGGTGCCGCCACCACGCCGTCGAGCAACGCGCCCTTGCCGGTGGCGACCTGCACCGGCCAGCCGCGGAAGTAGGTGTCGAACTGGTAGCTGGGGGCGGGGTCGGCCAGCCGCTGCAGCCGCAGGTAGCCGTCGCTGCTGACACCCGAGACGAGGTAGCCCGGTTCGTCGACGCCCGCGATCAGCAGCGTGTGAGGCGCGCCTGAGCCGTAGCCGATCGTCAGCGAACCGGTGTTGTCGATTTCGGCGAGCTCGCCCAGGCGCTGGCGCACGTATTCGATCACCGGCCGCTCGCGGCCCGACGGCGCGCGCAGATCGGCCAGCCGGCAGAGCTCGCTCTGCGCGAACAGGGGAGCGGCAAGGGCAGCCAGCAGAACGGCCAGGCCGGCCGGGCCGCGCCGCACGAAAGCGATCCGCACATCCCTGGGGGCCGAACTGCCGGTTCCGGCAACGGCAGCGCCGCGGGCGGGGGCTTTGGGACTGACGCGGGGTCTCATTCCGGACTCTGGGCGATGCACACCGTGGGCGGCGGGGCGGTTTGGCTCGGCCCGCCGCCCGGGCTCGCTCCGGCTATTGTCTCGCACGGGGCCGGCGGGCGGCCGGAGAAAGGCGCCGGTTTGTGGGACAGACAAGCTTGTCTCCTGGGGGGCCTTTCGCACTCGCTGGTGTACTGTGGCGCGGGCCTCTGGCTGGCAGGGCCGACCTGGGGGTCGGCCTTTCCTTGCGATTTTCCTTCCCACCCGATTGTTCCGGTCCACCGACGGCGAAGGAAACGTCGGCCCCGAAGGCCGACGCAGCCGGCCGGAGGCCCGCGCCACGGTAAGTTGCAGGGTGCAGAGAGGGCCAAACTGGAAGGGACATCGGGCCGGGGCATTGCCTTGTGCTCCTCTTTGGAGTTGGCGCCTTACAGGGGAAGCATTAGGTTCACATTCAATTGCTACTACGGCGGCGATCCGTTCCCCCAAAACTTGGGATGCGTGTCCCAGAATTTCTCTCCTACGAGTTCCTCGACAACGATCTTACCTATTTGGGTTGGCCAGTTGAGGAGGCGTGGCGCCGCGAACCGGAATGTCTCGGAGCCGTGAGCCGAGATACACAGACGACGCACTGGCCCGGTGGTATGTCATTGTGAAAAACACATGAAAGATCAATCACGTATGGCCAACAAGTAACCTGGACAGTCAACAAATTGCGGGCCGAAATCGGGGGCTTACCAACGTACTATCCTGGCTAAGACAGCGCTTTCTAACGGCTCTTCGAACCTTGCTTTGGAACTCCGTTTTGCCGGGTCCCAACTCTTTGACAGTTTTCCCGAGCCGATGCTATAATCCGCGCAGATTGGCGTCGACGAACGGCGTCTTCTCTCATCCTTCACGACCGGTTTTTTCCTGGACGTAATGGCAGTTACCAAACAGACCCAGTCACATGCGGGCGCCAGTTCGGTTGCCGCGAACGGCCGGGACTTGCTGCGGGTTGTTATCCAGAGCCCTGCCCTTTGGGAGCGCAGTGATCTGGGTCGCCAACTGTCGGCGCGTCAGGGATTTGTCCTGCTGCGTTGCACGGGAAACCTCGACAGTGTGCTGTCGGACTGCGAGAAAATGGCACCGTGCGTGCTATTGGTCGATCAGGTCTTAGTTCAGACCGAAGGGCTCGACTTGGACCACTTTGGTCCAAGGGTCGAGTACGGTCGCATGATTCAGGTTCTTGTCGTCGGCCCCACTCGGGATCCGGGGCTGGTGGAAGACCTGTTGCGGATGGGTTGTGTCGGCTTTGTGACGCAGGATATTCCAGCGGCGGTTCTCAAGAAGGCGGTACGCGCGGTGGCGTCGGGCGAATTTTGGGCCGACCGGCGGGCCACATCGCGGATCGTGCAGCAACTGCTCTCGCAGACGGGTTCTCGGAATCTAACCCGCCGCGAAAAACAGGTGCTGTGGCTAATTGGTCAGGGATTGAAGAATCGCGCCATCGCCGAGCGGCTCTACATCACCCGCGACACGGTGCGCTGGCATATCCGTAGCATCTACGCCAAGATCGGCGTGCAGGATCGTCTCAGCGCAGCCCTTTACGCTCGAGAGCATTTGGGAGAAGGGATCGCAGTAGAGGAGCAGACTTCCTCGACGGAAACGTTGTTGGTCGATTCGCTGTTGGGTGGTGAAGTCGGCCGGCAGCCGCGCCTGCTCGCATTAGACTCCCGTTACCGCGACGAATAGCTCGCGCACGCACCGATGGTCTCGGCTGGAATGCCGGCGAGGCCCGCAGTGCGCGCCGTGGAGCCCCTCGTCACGAAGCGACCCCTGCCCGAGCGCTGTGCATGCGAACCCACAGGGTCCAGACATTGCTGGGGCAACGGATGGAGAGGCGCCGCCACACTCGCTTCGATACTTCCACAAGCGGCTCGAAACTCGCGCTGATCGGCCGCTCGGGTTTGGGGCTGGAAACGCGCGACTGCTCGCTGTGCAATATATCCTACGGCGGCATGTGCTTCCAAGGCTCGCTGCCGCTGCGCCCCGGCGAAGTCGCCGACTTTCTGCTCGACCTCAAGGAACCCCTCGAAGACCTCGTCCTGGTGCGAGCCCGCATCGAATGGAAAAGCGACGCCGGAAAGATGCAGCTGTTCGGCGCGCGCTTTCTCGATAGCAGCAAAGGCTGGCTCGCCGGCGTCGACGACACCATTCATTGAAGCTCGGGGCTGCGCCGCACGCCGGCAACCCCCGGATTGCCGCGTGGCCGGTACTCGATGGGTTGCTCGACGGGTACAGTCACCGCGTTTCGCACCTCGATTTTTCAGGAGCTTACGGGATTCGCAGGGTGCGAAACACGGCGACTGTTCCCATCAGGCAGAGTTTTTCCAGAACTACGAAACACAGCCGCAGGCGTAAGCCGGCGGGCCGAAGCGCCTCCACCGTTGACCCGCGCCACGAGGGCGATAGGATTCATTTCGCCACAGACCGCAGGAGTGACTTCGGGCGCCACCCTCTTCCTTTTGGGCCCCCATCCTTCCCTGGAAAAGCCGCGGACGACAGCTCTGTGGGTGTTTGCAGCGGCCCGCGCCCTTCCGGGTGCGGCTCTGTTTCCTGGATTCGTTGGGGTTGTGCTTGGGGCTTGGCCCGCCGCCGCGGCCCTGGGTCAGGCGCTGAGCGGCGGGCGGCGGGTGTGCCAGTCGGTTGCCGATTCGTAGGCTTGGGCGACGCGGAACAGGGTCGGCTCGTCGAACGCTTTGGCGTAGAACTGGACTGGCCAGCGGCAAAGCCGGCGGGCCCGCGCTGAAGCCGCAAGGCAGCACGATCCCGGGAATGCCGGTCATGTTCCCGATGTTGAACGTGTCGGGCAGGGGAGGCTTCGGGGCGGCGCCGGGGGGCGTCGGGTCGGGCTCGAGCTTGGGGGCGGCGTTCGCCGCCGGGACGGCGAGCACGTCGCACAGCCCGAATACGCGGTTCATTTCCGCCACCAACAGCGAGCGGATCCGCATCGCCTTGACGTAGTCGAGGGCCGAATAGAACGTGGCCGCTTCGAGGCTCTGGCGCACCATCGGCTCGAACAGGTCGGCGTGCTCGCGCATGTTCTTTTCGTGGTACGAGGCGGCTTCCGAAAGACGGATGATCGCCGACGATGGGCCGACGATCTCGCTGTGGGCGACTGTGATATCGACCAACTCCGCACCTAATCCTTTCAATGTGTCGAGGGCGGAGTGGATGGCCGCCACGGTGTCGGCATCCCAGTTGTCAAAGAAGTAGTTGGTGGGGACTCCGATGCGCAGGCCCTTGACGTTGCCGGTCATAGCCTTGGTGTAGTCGGGGACGGGCTCGTGGGCGGCGGTGGGGTCCTGGGGGTCGGGGCCGGCGATGGCGGCGAGCAGCAGAGCGTTGTCGGCGACGGTTTTGGTCATGGGCCCGGCGTTGTCGAGGGTCCAGCTCAAAGTGGTGATGCCGAAACGGCTGATGCGGCCGTAGGTGGGCTTGAGGCCGACGATGCCGCAACTGTTGGCGGGCTTGCGGATGGAGCCGCCGGTGTCGGTGCCGATGGCCAGCGGCGTCATGTGGGCGCCGACCGCGGCTCCCGGGCCGCTCGACGAGCCGGACGGGGAATAGGCGAGATCCCAGGGGTTGTGCGTGATTCCAAACGGCGCGCCCAGGTGGCTGCCCATGGCAAACTCGACCAGTTGCAGCTTGCCGATCAGGATGGCGCCGGCCTCGTTGAGTCGGGCGGTGACGGTCGATTCGTAGTCGGGTTTCCAGTCGGCGGTGACCTTCGAGCCGTTGGTGGTGAGGATCCCCTTGGTCGCGAGCAGGTCTTTGGGGGCGTAAGGCAGGCCATGCAGCGGGCCCCGGTAGCGGCCGGAGGCGATTTCACTCTCAGCTTGCTTGGCCTGCGCATTGGCCTGCTCGCGGGTGATGGTGAGGAAGGCGTTGACGCGCGGGTTGAGGGCGTCGACGCGATCCAGAAAAGCGCCCACGACTTCGACCGGCGAGAGCTGGCGGGTCTTGATGAGCCCGGCCAACTCCGACGCGGGTTTGAAGACGATTTCAGAATCGGCCACGGCTGGATCTCCTCGAAGTCTTTCGACTAAAGCTTTGCCAGAAATAGGGTTGCCGGCTCGACGCGCTCGTCGAGGTCGAAGCGGCGGATGGCTTTGATCTCGGCGAGGCTGTCTTCGACCTTGGTCTGGATGGCTTCGAGGCGCTCATTGGTGAGCCCGGTTCCGTGGATTCGGGAGGCGCCGCGGAGAACCTCGATGGAGTACTTGTGAGGTTCGGATTGGCTGCAGGCCAGCGTGCTCTGCGCGGCGGCCAGGGCGATGGCCTGGAGCAGGCGGCGGCGGGAGGGATCGGTGGAAGCCGGGTTGTGAGTGGTTAACATTCGAGTTCCTCTCGGGGGTTAGGCGATCTCGTTGGGGTGCATTTCCTCGTAGAGACAGGCGCTCTCGCCTGTCCTTCTTGTGCTTCGGCTTGCAACTCGCAGGCTTGCGCCTCAGGGCTTGCACGTTGAGCAGTCCGTTGGCTGGTCCCTTGACGGCTCCGCCTCGCCGATCCGCTCTCCCGGCCTGTTTGGTTTGCCCTGGCTTTGGGCTCGCCGCTTTGCGGCGAGGACAGGCGGGAGCGCCTGTCTCTACTTGCGCTTACGCGCTTGTGCTGGTTTACGCCTTCGCCGCGGGCAGCCAGCGGGATACGTTCTTGCTCAGGATGGCTTCGGTCTGGCTGGGCGACAGGTTCGCTTCGCGCAGCTTCAGGAAGGCGGACTCGAAGTAGAACATCGGCGAGTAGCTCCCGAAGACGACGTGCTCGATGCCGATGGCGTCGGCCAGCACCTTGACTCCCATCATCTGCTCGAGCATGGCGATGTCGAACGACAGGTTTTCGAACTTTTTGAGGCGGTCCCAAGGCAGATGGGCGGCCGAGCGGAAGCTCACGAAGCCGTTGAGCACCATTACGCGGGCCTTGGGCACTTTTTCGAGCAGGGAAGCCAGCGGCCGCAGGTCAACCATCGATTCCATCAGCAGCGGAATCTGGGTGCGCTCGTCCTCCAGCCAGGCGACGATTTGCAGCACCAGGTTGCGCTCGGCGGTCATCTGCAGCAGCCGGGCGAACTCGGGGTGTTCCAGCGGGTAGGAGTGATAGTTGGGGTGCACACGGATGCCGGGCATGTGGAACTCTTCGTCGCAGCGGCGCAGATCCTCTTCCCAGTCGGGAAGCATCGGGTTGACGGCGCCGAAGGGGGTCAGGATGCCCTGGCCCCAGCGGTGGCAATCGGCGGCGAGACGTAGGTTCACCGCGCCGATGTCCTTGTGGAGAATCGCGTCGAAGCTGCCGGTCCAGGCCTGGCTGACGCCTTGCTTGCGCAGGTCGGCGACCAACTCGTCGGGCTGATCGATGCCGAGGCGGCGGGCGGGCCAGCGCGAGAGGTAGACGTGGGTGTCGACGATGCGCTGTCCGCCGGCGGCCGGCGCGGCTTGCGCCAGTGCGGCCGGCGAGGGGGCCAGGGCGGGGGCCGCCAGGGCAGGGACGCCCGCGGTCAGCAGCGAGCCTTTCAGGAAGTTGCGGCGATTGAATTGCGCCATGGCTTTACCTCTTCGCGATTCGATGAGACGGTTCGGGGATTCGTTTCGCTGCCGGCGGTGGACCTGCGCCAAGTATTCGTTCGTCGCCGCGCATCGGGAGCCGGGTCATACAGTCACTTTCATCCCCTTGGCTTTGAGAATGGGGGTCAGGATGCGTTCCAGGTTGCCGCTGAAGATGAGCTGCTTTTCGGCGTCGGTGACGGCGGCTCCGTGGACCTTGGCCAACTGCGACGAAAAGCTGCGGCCGGCGACATCGCTTCCGTAGAGGATGCGCTCGGCGCCCAACTCGCGGACGGCCATCTCGACCATGCCACGGGTCGGGAAGTTGCCGCCGATGCCGATGGGGACATTCTTGGAGGCGCGCACGGTGCGGATGCCGAACTCCCAGTCTCCGCCGGAGTGGCCGCAGATCACGGTCACCTCGGGGCGGCGCGCGGCCAGCTCGACTACATTGCGCGGCGTGTTTTCCTCGGGCGTGAACAGGCCGCCTGGCAGCACGGGAGGATAGTCGGTCACGTAGCCGGCGTTGGGAACCGGCAGCGGGGCGCCGGTCTTGTACCAGGCATGGATATAAATGCCGGCGTTGAGCTGCGCGGCACGCTCAAAGATGGGGTCGTAAACGGGCAGGCTGCAAATGCCGTCGCCGCCGGCCAGCTTGATGCCCACCAGCGGGCCGTCGGCGACCAGGCGATTCACCTTGTCGATGTTTTCCTGGACGGTGTACTTCCACAGCGTCATCCAGAGGAAGGCCGAGAGCTTGTCGGGGTAGCGCTTCAACGCGTCGAGGGTGTCTTTTTCCGAGACCGTCTCACCAACGCGCAGGAACATGTTGAGCCGCTCGATGCCCATGCGGCTGGCGATTTCGAGCAGGTTGTCGATCTTTTCGGGGAAGGTCCGGCCGGGTACGCGGTCTCCTTCGGGGTGGCAGTGCAAGTCCCAGATTCTCATGGTGTTTTTTCAGCGTGGGGCGGGGCGGCCCGCGGGTTGGTTCAGACTATCAAAAAACTCTCGCCGGCGGCGCCGTCACAGCCACGCTTAGAACGCCGCCGGCGAGAGAGGGACAAAGGGCTAGAAAACGTACTTCAAAGCGAACTGAATTTCCCGCATCGTCGATGGCCGTGGAACTGATGGTTCCAAAGCCGGGGCTGACCAGCTGGTCGTGGAGTCGCGAAATTCGGCCGGTTGGGGAAATTGAATCCCTCGAAGCGGAACTCCAGGTATTGAGATTCCGTAGTCCGGAAATTCTTCGCGACCGAGAAGTCCCAGCCGATCACGACCGGGCCCAACCAAGTTGTTTCGGCCGGAGTTGCCGTAGGTATAGAGCGCAGGCAACTGGAACGCCTTGGTGTTGAACCAGAGCTGCGGGTCGGGATTGTCGAGCTTCCACTCCTGGCCGTTGTAGTCGGGCCGCTGATAGTTGCCCTGGCCGTCGTTGGCGCGATCCTGTCCGCTGGTTAGAGTGAACGGGAAGCCCGACTGCAGGGTGATGATGCTGCCCAACTGCCAGCCGCCCAGGATGGCATTGGCGACGCCACCCGTATCGAGGAACTGGCGGCCTTTGCCGAAGGGAACCTCCCACAGGAACGAGGTCACGAAGCGATGCCGTACGTCGAACTGCGAGACGCCGCGGTCGACGGCGATGTGATAGTTGTCCTGCGGAAACAGCGGATCGCTGCCGCTGGTGCGGATGCCGCTGCCGGTATCGATCGCCTTCGACCAGGTGTAGCCGGTGACGAAGGTGAGGCCCTTCGAGAAACGGCGCGTGATTTTCAACGCCAGCGAGTTGTAGTTGGTGTTGACGGTGTTCCCCACCTCCTGTATGGTCCCCAATTCGGGCCAGATGCGGCGGTCGGCGACGGCGCCGGGGCCGGGCAGGGGAATGTTTAAAGCCAGCATGCGCTCGATTTTGTGCCCGGCGTTTCCGATGTAGCCAACCTCGAGCACAGTATCTTCGGTGAGCTGGCGCTGGATGTTGAACAGGTACTGGATGACGTAGGGCGTGCGGCGGTTATAGAGGTTGGCGAGCACATAGGGAGTGCTGAACAGGCCGGCGCCCAGGTCCTGGAACGGGTTCGTGAGGGTTAGGTCGGGGAAGTCATTGTTGGCTTCTCCGCTGCGGCGGCCTGCCACGTTTCGACCCATGTCGAAGACGGTATTGCCGGAATCCTGCACATAGAAGATGCCCAACCCGGTTCGGAAAGTCCACTTGGATCGCTGGGGCTGTAGGCCATGCCGAAGCGTGGCGCCAGATCGTTATTGTCCACTTCAATGAGGCGGCGACCCATCGGGTCATTGCTGCGAATCGTCTGGATCGCGGAGTTGTAGATGAAGGGGACCCCGTCGTAAAAGTCGCCCGAGCCAGGACGGACCAACGTCGGGTGCTTGCTGCCATCGAAGGCAGAGGGCACCAGAGCGTTCACCATGCTGTCCCGTGCATCGTAATAGGGCGGCGTGTTCTCATAGCGCAAACCTAGGTTGATGGTGAGCTTCGGGCGCACCTTCCAGGTGTGGTCGATGAAGACGAGAGAAGCCCGTACGGCGCAGGTTGGTGTCGGCCAGGATAATCGCGCCGTCGGAGGTGCGCACGTCGCCGAGCATGTAGTCCGCAAAGGCGTGCCCGGTGCCGGCGGTCGAGCCCGGGTTCTGGGTCGCGAAGCCGGAGAAGTTGAAGGCGCCTCGCGGGAACGAGTTTCCCAGCTCGTCGTACAGGTCGCGGCGGACTTCGCCCCCAAATCGGAAGGTGTGTTTGCCGCGGGTGATCGACATGTTGTCCACAAACTGGAAGTAGTTGTTGCGGTCGATGAACGGCAGGAAGCCGTGATCCCCAAAGCCGTCGAAGCCGCTGATACTCGATCTGCGGAATTCCGTAGATCTCCGGGAAGGGTTCGGCGATGCCGGGGATGCCCTCCGAGCTCGCCAACCACGTCGCGGACATTGGCATTGTAGTTGAGGTTTTCGTTGATCCAGCGGGAGTAACCGAACCGGAACTCGTTGACGCTCGATGGACTCAGGACGCGAATGTTCGAAGCCAGCACCTGTTTGGGGTAGGTTTCGAGCTTCGTGCCTTGCATCGGGAAAGATCTGCGGAGACTGCCCTATTTCATTGGCGTAGCTATAGCGCCCTGTCCAGGTCGAATGAACTGCTCTCGATCCAGTCGGCACGCACGGTGAACTGGTTGTTGGTGATGTTGCGACCCTCCGTGCTCTGGTAGTTGCGGGAGAGCCCGGTTCCAGGCACGTTCGGCACCGGATAGAACTCGAGCAACTGCTGCGTCTTGGAATCCCAGCGGGAAGAGGGAATCATGTTGTTGGCAAAGGCCGTGGCCGTGATCGTTCCGTCGGCCTGGCGCTGGCGGCTGGCCGGGTCGTAGATGATCGAAGATACACCGGAGAAATCTCCGGCGCGCATGGTGGTGTTGGGCACCGTGGCCACGGTGCGAAGGCCCTTACGGTCGCGAAGGCCTTCGTAGTTGGTCATGAAGAACAGGCGGTCTTTCACGATCGGCCCGCCGACGGTGAATCCGAACTGGTTGCGCTTGAAGGGGTCCTTCTCGGGATGGACCGAGGTGAATGAGTAGTTATTGGCGTCGAGCGCGGAGTTGCGGAGAAACTCGAACAGCGCGCCGTGAAACTGGTTGGTTCCAGATTTGGTGGAAACGTTGATCTGCGAGGTGGCGCGGCCGAACTCGGCGGGGAAGATTCCCGTCTGGACCTTGAACTCCTGCAGGGCGTCGATCGACGGCAGGAACAAGTAAAGGTTGTAGCTAACGTCAGTGTTGTCGATGCCGTCGAGGGTGAAGTAGTTATAGGTGGCGCGCTGACCGGAAATGGAGATACTTTCGTCCGACCGCGCGCCGCCTTGTCGTCCCCCCGCGGTGCCGTTGGGGGAAAAGCCGAAGCTCACGTTGGGACTGAGCGCGACCAGTTGCAGGTAGCTGCGGCCGTTGAGCGGCAGTTCGACGATGCGGCGGTTCTCGATGACAGAACCCACCGTGGCATCCTCGGTGGTCATCAGAGGAGCCCCGCCGGAGACCTCGATGACTTCCGCCACTTGGCCCACCGTCATCTCGAAGTTAATCCGGGCGGTTTGCTGCACTTGCAGTCCAATGCCGGTGCGGACGACGGACTGAAAGCCGTCGGCTTCGGCGCGGGCCGAGTACATGCCGGGAGACAGCGACGGAACACTATAGACGCCGGCCTCGTTGGTGGTCGTCGACCGCGCCGCATTGGTGTTGTCATTGGTAACGGTTACGCGCGCTCCCGGTATGATCGCGCCGGAAGGGTCAGTGACCAGTCCAGTAATCTCGCCGAGGGTCTGGGCGTGTCCGACGACCGCCAGGCCCAACGCCAGAAACCCGAACTGGAGCAGTTGTTTGAATCTCGTACGCATCAGTTTCCTCCAGCGTTGGGTGCCTCTTGTTAGGACACCCGATATTTGGATATGCCCTCTTCGTTCAGCTCGACCCCTAACCCCGGTGCGGACGGTACGTGCAGGAAGCCGTCGCACATCGAAATGCGCTGTTTAGTGATGCAATCCCGCAAGGTGGATTGCTCTTCGACCACGAATTCGAGGATGAACGAATTGGGGATGGAATTGAGAAAATGCAGAGCGGCCGCTACGTTGATGTAGGTGGTGAATCCGTGATTCACCACCGGCACGCCCCGGTCGTGGGCCAGGCTGGCCACCTTCATCGCTTCGGTAAAGCCACCCACACGGGTGAGATCCACCTGGACGATGTCGATCTTGCCTCGGTCCATCAACTCGATTAAGGAATGGCGGTTGCTTTCTTCTTCTCCCGCGGCGATTCGCACGTCGGTCGCCTGGCAGAGCTTGGCATAGCCATCGTAGTCATCCGGCATGAGGGGTTCCTCGAGCCAGAAGATGCGATCTTCGGAAAAGGCGCGGGCCCGCTGGATGGCGGTCTTGGCATCCCAGACGAGGCCGGCATCAATCATCAAATCGACGTCGTCGCCCAGGCCGCGGCGCGCTTCGCGGACCAGGGCTATATCGGTCTTTTCGTCCTGGCCCATGGGCTCCCAGCCGAACTTGACGGCGCTGAAGCCGCAGCCGGCCAGGCGGCGGGCGATCTCGCCGGTTGCGGCGGGAGTGGGGCCGAACAGGGTGCTCGCGTAAGGGCGGATGCGTTCGTGGAACCCGCCCCCCAGCAACTTCCAGATGGGCTGACCCAGGGCTTTGCCCTTGATATCCCACAGCGCCATGTCGATGCCGCTGATGGCATGCAGGCCCACCCCGCGGCGGCCGCCATAGATGCTCTGGCGGTACATCTTGTGCCACAGGTATTCGGTTTCAAAGGGGTCTTCGCCGAGTACGATCTCGCGCAGGCCCGACGCGGTAGTGTGCGAGAAGGGGCCCTCGATGGCGCCCTTGGCGGCCAGCGGCGCCGAGTCGACCTCGCCGATTCCGGTGATGCCGGCATCGGTGGAGACTTTGACAACCAGGGCGTCTTGCCCGCTATCGCACAACTGACGCACGTGCGGCATGCGCAGATATATCGCTTCGACATCGGTGATCTTCATGTATTTGGAAACTCCCCGCGAAAGGGCATCAAGGCCTGTCCGCAGTCTGTCGGGCGCTCGGTCCGAGGGCGCTGGCCGTGGGTGCCGGCGTGAATCCGGAGACTACGGGAGCAGTGAACCGATTAGATATATATTACTCATATATCCGCCATTGTCAACCGCCAATCGCGGTTTGGTTCCGGTTTGATGTCCTGGGCGCCCGGTTGGGGTCCCGGGTGCCCGGGAAGGCGCGCAGCGTGGGGCTCGGGGAAGGCGGCTTGTTTGGGCCGTTGGCGGCCCCGCGCTGAGGGAGGGGAAGCAGCAGAGGGGGCGCCAGGGTTTCCCCCCGCGATCCAAACCGAGCCGCGCGCGTGAGCAAGCGGTGGCCTCTACCCACTCAATCCCTAGGAGCACGGGGCCCCCAGCTCCGGCTCGTAAAGGTGGCCGCGTCCGCCAGATCCGTGGCCGGCCCCCGAGCGGATAGAGACCCTACAGGCGACCGCTTGCTCACGCGCGCGGCTCGGGCCTTTGGCGAGCTAAGAATGTTTGGCGATCCAGGTTGCGGTCAACGCCGCTCGCTTACGGTTTGGTGTGGTAGTTGGTGCGCTCGCCGCGCGGGCGCTCCTTGAATTCCTTGACCAGCCGTAGAAACGCGGCGACGACGGCTTCGAAAACCTTCTTGCCCTTTTCGGCTTTGGCGAGGGTGGGGTCGCCGTAAACGCCGCTCTTGCTGAAGCGGGTCCACTCGTCCATCAGCAGCACCGGCGAGCCTTCCATCAGGTCCATCCAGATGAACTCGGACTCGGGCATGTTCATGTCGGGCTTGGCGAGATCCATCTGGACGCGCTTGCCGTCGAGATAGAGGTAGACCGAGGTTTCGAGCTCGCCGCCGTGGGCCATGCCGCCGCGGCCCGACTCGCGGACTTCCTGGATTTCCTTCCTGGCCAGCGACGGCCAGATGAAGGTGCCGCACAGCGCGTCGGTCTCGATATTGGTGCGCCGGGAAACCAGGTCGAGGATGGGCATGTTCGAGCCGTGGCCGTCGGCGATCAGAATGCGCTGAAAGCCGTGGTGGGCGATGCTCTTGGTCACGTCGAGCACGAAATTGAGCAGGTGCTCCATGCGGATGTCGATGGTCCCGAAGAAATCCATGTGATGGGTTTCAAAGCCGTAGGGGATCAGCGGCAGCAGCAGGATCTCGCCGTTGGCGCGGCGGGCGGCCTCTTCGCAGATCGACCAGATCATGAAGTTGTCGGTGTCGACGGGCAGGTGCGGGCCGTGGTCCTCGACCGAGCCGATCGGCAGGACCACCACGGGCTGCCGCTTGACGACTTCGCCCAACTCGGGCCAGGTGTAGTGCTGGTAGAGATAAGGTAGTTTTTCCATAATGCTTTTGCGAGCCTCCTGATGGAGAACAGAACGCCGGTCGCAGAACGAGTCGATCGTCGAACGACGTTAACGGTCGAACGCTTGCGTCGCGTCGATTTTGAACCAGAGCAGGCCGGCCAGCAGATAGACGATGGCGGCGCTCCAGAACATTGCCGAGAAAGATCCAAAGCGATCGAACAGCCAGGCCGCGGCCAGCGGCGAGATGAAGGCGGAGATGCTCGACGCGGTGTTCATGAAACCGGTGGCGGTGCCGCCGTAGCGCCCGCCGACCTCGAGGCAGGCGGCCCAGGCGACCGGCACGGCCAGGTCCATCGAGCCTTGGGCGAACATCAGACAGACCACGGCGGCGACCGGCCCTTGCGCGACCGAGGCTGCGGCGAAACCGACCGCGGTGAAGAGAAAGCCGCCCATGCCGACGGCGCGGCGGCCCCAGCGCAGGCTTCCGGTGCGGCGCACCAGCCAGTCCGACAGCGTGCCGCCGAACAGGCAGGCGACCGCGCCCACCGCCAGCGGCAGGGCCGAGTAAAAGCCGCTGTCGCGCGTGTTGAGCCCCTGCTCTTTCATTAAATACGTAGGCATCCAGGTCAGAAAGAACCAGAAGCCGTAAGAGGTGGCGAAGTACATCCAGAACAGCGCCCAGAGGTTGCCGCTGAGCAGCATGCGCTTCCAGGGCATCGTCTCGACCTGGGCGGGCGCGGCTTGCGCCTCGAGTGCTTTGGGCGCGGCTTGCGTCTCGACGGCTGGCGTGTCCTGTTGGATGTAGGCCAGCTCGGCCGCGTCGACGCCGGGGTGCTCGGCGGGGTCGTCGCGATACCACAGCCAGAACACGACGCACCAGACCAGGCCGACGAATCCAAAGATGGAAAAGGTCAGCCGCCAGCCGTAGGCGAGCAGACACATGGTGGCTAGCGGCGGCGAGATCGCGCCGCCGATGCGGGCGCCCATCCACATGAAGCCGTTCACCTTGCCGCGATCGACGGCGGGGAACCAGCGGGCCAGGGCGCGCGAGAGGGTCGGAAACGCGCCGGCTTCGGCCGCGCCGAACACGAAGCGGACCGCGATCAGCAGCGTGTAGCTGCGGACCACGCCGGTGAGCGCCGTCAGGACCGACCAGGAAACGGCGATGCGGGTGAGCATGCTGCGCTGGCCCCAGCGGTCGCCCAGCCAACCCGACGGAATCTCACACAGGCCGTAGGCCACCGCGAAGGTGCCAAACACGTAGCCCATCTGGATGTTAGTGAGCCCCAGCTCGGACATGATCGAGGGGGCGGCCACTGAGATGCAGACACGGTCGAGGTAGGTGATGGCGGCGAGCAGGAAGCCCAGCAGCAGCACCCAGTGGCGCGTGTGAGTCGGCGGCGGCAAGAGCTTGTTGGCGGCGGGCTGGCCCGGCATCAGCAGGATACACCTATCACCATGGAGAATTGGGGTCGGCGCGGAGCGCAGCGGGCCGCGGCTCGCGGGCGGACGGTTGCAACGTACAAATATATATACAATATATTATCTTGTCAAGGGCTTACCGAGCGGCCGCGCGGCTTTTGGCGCGACCGTCTAGCCGCCAGGGCCATGGTATACTCGCCATATATTACCGGGTTGGCGACGGTTCTGTACCGCCGTTCCGGCCTGCCGCCCGAGATTCTTTCCCCCCACCGCGCCGCCGGAACTTCGTCACTCGGAGCCGCGGGCGTGAGCCCGCGTTGAGCCGCTTGGGCCAGGGCGCAGGAGCCTCGGCATGAGTTCCGCGGCGCTGGCGTCCAACCCTGCCGGGACAACGTGGTTCCCGGACCAACAACGCGAAGCCCGGGACGAATGACGCAGGGCCCGAAGGACAACGTGAGCCCCGGAGGGGCGTAGCCGTTAATAGCCCACGGCTTTAGCCGTGGGAAGGGTCCCACCTGGAATTTCCGCCCTGGAAAGGGCGGTCGAAATACGCCTGGATCGGGCCATGGAACCGCGCCTTGCGACGGCGCCATCGGGAAAATGCGGATTAGCCCTTCCCAGGGCTCATTGCTTGTGGGGAAGCAGTCCCACGGCTGAAGCGGTGGGGATAGATGGTTGCGTCCCTGCGGCGCCGCAGTCTTTGCTTAGGCGCTCGCCGCATTGGTTTGGGAACGCGCCCGGATGGCCTGCGGATGCGTCCGTGTCCGCCACGGCTACGAAACAGGCTCGTGGCCGTGAAAAGCGCGTCTCGGGCGGTGAAATCCTTCCGGAAAGCGGACAATTCGGGTGGTATGCTGGGCTTGTCGCGGTCTCGGACGGGCTCGCTCTGGAAATTGCTGGCCGCTGGCGGCCAGCGCGGCGTCGGGACGGAACCGGCGGCCGGAACGAACTGGGCGTCCAAACGGCGCTGGAACCGGCAACTCCCGAGTGGCACGGTGTGGCTCACTCCGTTATCGTGAACGGCCCTGGGGATTGAACGGCTTACGAAACCGAACAGACGGGAATCCAATCGGCCGGAGCCGAATCGGCCCGCAAGCGAATGGGCCGATAGCGGCTTTGGTCGCAGCGAACTACGTACATTTATTCAGGCATGCCAAAACGGAATACCAACCCTATCTCTCCCAAGAGCGAAAGAAGCAAGCAGTCGGCGGTCAATGGCACCAACGATCAGACCAAAACCGAAAAGGCTTACCAAGCGATCAAGCGCGCGATCGTAAAGGGCGAGCTTTCCGAGGGCACGTTTCTTTCCGAAAGCGACGTGATCCAGAAGTATGGGGTCGGCCGCACGCCTTTTCGCGAAGCGTGCAACCGTCTGATCCACGAGGGCCTGCTCGAGATCGTGCCGCGGCGCGGCTATCTGGTTCCGGAGTTGAGCTTCCATGGCGTGCGCGACCTGTTTGAGCTGCGGGTGCTGCTTGAGAGCGCCATCATCGAGCTGGCCACGGTGCGCGCCAACGACGACGATATCGAGCGGTTGACGCGGCTCGCCGCCGAGGTGCCCAAGCGCCACCGCGGCACCAGCGGCTTTGAGACGATCATCGAGGCCAACGCGCAGTTCCACCTGCAACTGGCGACGACGACGCGCAACCAGGAGCTGCAACGGCTGCTGGCGTCGGTGCTCGAGCGCACCGAGCGCGTGATGTATGTCGAGCTACGCTTTACGAAGTTCGACGAGGACGCTTTCAAGATGATTCACGAGCCGATCATCGAAGCGATGCGGAAACGCGATGTGACGGCGGCGCGCGACGCGCTGCTGCGCGATATTGCTCAGGCTCAGGACGCTACCTTCGGGCGTCTGCTGCACATGCCGCAATCGACCGCCGTTTTGAAGCGGTAGGGTTACGGGCGGTTCTGATGGCACAGGCAACCCTGTCTGTGTTCTTGGTCTGGCCATACCGTGGGATTGCGGCGTGCCTCGGCTGCGTTTTCGATTGGCTCACAGGTGATGCTCGTTTCCACGGATTCTTGTTTTTCTCTCCATGCTGGTGGGAAGTCGCGGGCATGCACAGACACGATTGTCTGTGCCACGTTCCGGCGCAGACCCTGGCATCGGGCGGAAGAGGTGTCGCCGGCCCGCAGAGACGTCGAACTGGAGGTCGACGCCGTCGGCCCGAGGCCCGCGCCACGTTGTGTGCGGTCTTGCTTCGGGAAGGGTGCCATCTTGGATATATATTGGATATACTGTAGCGGCCACATGGCGCGAGCCGCCAACTGAGCGCGCCCAGGCTTCGCCTGGGCTACGCTTCGGCTCGGCCCGATCCAAAGTGTGTAGACTCCAAGGGTGCGGCCCGCTGCGCACAACGATTGACGACTTTAGATCATCCCCAGCGGTTCGAACGATGCCTGCTATGTCTTTCCATCGACAACATTCCCTCAATCCGCCCCGGCTGAATCCGTGCCGGTTGGATCCGCCGCGGTTGAATCCGTCCCGGGCGGCGGTGCGCGGCGTTTCGTTTTCGGCGCCCTGGGCGCTGGGCCTGGTGTTCGCTTTCGCCGCGCTGTGGTGCGGCTGCAGCAGCGGCGACCGGGCGTTGACGCCTGAGCAGTCCGTCGCCGCGTTCCAGATCGTCGATGGATTCAAGGCCGAGGTGTTTGCCGCCGAGCCGATCGTTTCGGATCCGGTCGAGATGGCGTTCGATGAAAACGGCGGCATCTACGTGGTCGAGATGCACGACAATCCCGACGATCCGCCGGCCGGCAAGCCCGCGCTCAGCCGCGTGCTGTATCTCGAAGACACCGACGGCGACGGCCGCATCGACAAGCAGACGATCTTCGCCGATCATCTGCTGGTGGCCAAGGGCGTGCTGCCGTGGAAGGGCGGCGTGATCGTGCCGGCGGCGCCCGACATTCTCTGGCTCAAGGACACCGACGGCGACCACAAGGCCGACGTGCGCCAGGTGCTCTATACCGGCTTCGATACGCACGGCAACATGGAAGCCCGCATCGGCAATCCGCGGCTGGGCGTCGACAACTGGATCTACATTTCAAACTACGGGCAGCCCGGTGAGATCACCTCGCCCGAGCATCCCGATATGGAGCCGGTGACCGTGCGCGGTGGCGATTTCCGTTTCGATCCGCTGCGGGGTAAGGCGCAGGCCGCCACCGGCGGATCGCAGTTCGGCATGGCGATCAACCAGTGGGGCGACATTTTCATCGACGACAACACGATCCACTTGAGGCACACCGTGATTCCGCCGGGATATCTTTCGCGCAACCGCTTTCTGGTGACCGACTCGACGGCCGAAGACATTTCCGACCACGGGCAGCCGGCGGCGCCGGTGTTCGGCATCAGCAAGCCGCAGGAATGGCGCGTGGAGCGAACGCAGGCACGGCAGGAGCGCTACGACAAGACGCGGCCGGGGCAGGTGGAGCACGCCGCCGGCTATTTCACGGCCTCGTGCGGCGCGACGGCGTATCTGGGCGATAATTTTCCCGAAGAGTACGTCGGCAATATTTTTGTGGCCGACGGCAACGGCAATCTTGTCCACCGCGACGTGATCAAGCCCAGCGGGGCCACCTATACGGCTTCGCGCGAACCCGAGAAGGCGGAGTTTCTGGCCTCGACCGACAACTGGTTCCGGCCGGTGAATTTCGCGAACGCGCCCGACGGCAATCTGTATGTCGTCGACTACGACCGGCAGTATCTCGAGCATCCCGAGTACATCCCCGAGTCGGTGCGCAAGCGCCTCAAGATGGATTTTCTGCGCGGCGAGGACCTGGGGCGGATCTATCGCATCTCGCCCACCAATCCGCGGCAGCAGCGCGGCCTGCAGGTGAAACTCGGGGACGCTTCGACGGCGGATCTGGTGGCACTATTGGCGCATCCCAACGGGTGGCATCGCGAGACGGCGCACCGCCTGCTGATCGAGCGCGGCGACAAATCGGCCGTGCCGGCGCTCGAAAAGCTCTTTCACGAGAGCAAGGATCCGGTGGCGCGCATTCAGGCCCTGTGGGTGCTCGAAGGGCTGGACTCGCTTCGCGAAGATCTGGTGCGCGAGGCGCTGCACGACGAGCACTGGGCGGTGCGCAAGCACGCCGTGAAACTGTCCGAGCGGTTTCTGAAAGACCTGCAGGGCGAAGTGCTCAAGGCCGCCGGCGATGAGCACGCGCACGTGCGCCTGCAGGCGCTGCTCACGCTCGGCAATCTACCCAGTTCGAAGCCGGTGGTCGAGGCGCTGGCGCGCGCGGTGGCGGCCGAGCCCGAAGACCGCTGGATCCGGCTGGCGGTGTTGAGCGCCTCGCCCGATACGGCCAAGAGCGTGGCCGATGCGCTGCTCAGCGAGCATCCCGACTTTTTCGATTCCCCCACGGCGGGCAAGCAGGCTCTGATCGCGACGTTGAGCCGAACGATCGGAGCGCGGCGGCAGCCGGCAGAGTTGGGCTCGTGGATCCAGGCCGTGGCCGGTAGTCCGAAGCTCAACAAGGATGAATGGCGGCAGGCGGCGCTGACGGGGCTGGCCAAGGGCCTCTCGCTCGACAGCGCCGAGCGTCTGCACGTCGCCTCGGTCGAGCCGCCTCTGACGAAGCTGCTGCGAGAAGGTTCGCCGGAGGTCCGCCAACAAACCGCCGAAGTCACGCAGTTCTTCTTCCTGCCGGGTCTGGTGGCGGTGGCGCTGAAGCAGGCGCCCGACAAGTCGCTGCCGATCGAGCAGCGCGTGCTGGCGGTGCGTACCCTGCGCGGCGGCTCGCTGCCGCAGGTTCGCGGCGTGCTCGAGGGCATTCTGACTTCGCCCGAGGCGCGCCCGCTGCAGCAGGCGGCGGCCGAAGCCATTGCGACGTTTGATTCGCCCGACACGCCGCTGATTCTGCTCAAGGGCTGGAAGGGCTATAGCGTCGAAACCAGGCGCTGGATCGCCGACGACCTGTTGCGGCACCGCGAACGCATCGGCCCGCTGCTCGACGCGGTGGAGCGCGGCGATATCGACCCGCAAGCGATCGACGAGGTTGCGCGGATTCGCATGACGCAGTTTCCCGAGCCCGCCATCGCCGAGCGCGCCAAGAAGCTGTTCAACGTGCAGCAGGGCGACCGCGAGGCGGCCGTTGCCGCTTACCAGGACGTGCTGAAACTGGAAGGCGACCCCGCCGACGGCAAGAAGGCCTTCGAGCGCGAGTGCGCCAAGTGCCACCTGCCGCACGGGGAGCGCGGCCGCATCGGGCCCGACCTCTCGGGGGTCAACAACCACAGCCGCGACGTGCTGCTCAACGACATCCTCAACCCCAGCTCGGCGATCCAGGACCGCTATACGAATTACATTCTCGAAACCAAGGACGGTCGGGTTCACGACGGCCTGATCGTGTCGGAGACGTCGGCGGCGGTGACCATTCGCGGCGAGTTGCAGGACGTCACCGTGCTGCGCGAGAACATCAAAGACCTGCGCGCTTCCAGCGTGTCGCTGATGCCGGAGGGGCTCGAGCAGGCTTTGACGCGGCAGGAGCTGGCGGACGTGATCAGCTATTTGCGGTCGGGTCTCTAGTTTTCGTTTGCGGATCCGTGGCGCGGGCCTGCGACCGGCATCGTGGACGTACCGCCAGCCGAATAGACCTCGGCGTACGCGCGGGTTGTCCCTCCCTTGGCGGTAGCCCGGGCCGTGGAGCAGAGGCTGGCCACTTTGAATCGTGCCTTCCAGGGCTCGCTCGGTGTTAGTGTGTGTTCCGGCTGAAGCCGTGGGCTACTAGTTGGACTAGCCCCTCCGTGGCTCTGCCCCCCCCCGCTAACCCACCTCTTCATTCGCCCGCCGCAACAGCGCGCGCATGTACGCGATGCAATACGCCGTTCCGCTGCGGTGGATGCCCTTCTCCCCGCCCAAGGGCGGAACGTGGTCCGGTACCATCATGCCGTCGAACCGCACCTGCCGCAGCGCCTTCATCACTTGGTACATGTCCAGGTAGCCTTCGTCGGGGAAGGTCTCGACGAAATCGGGCAGCGGCCCCGTCACGCTGCGGAAATGAATCTCGAGGATCTTGTGGCGTCCGCCGAAATCCTCGATCATCTCGAACACATTCTTGCCCATGCGGTCGCCGCCTTCCGACCAGGTGCCGACGCAGAAGGTGAGTCCCCAGTGCGGGCTGCCGGGGCCCTCGATCTGGTCGGCGATTTGCTCGGCGCGGCGGTAGCCGTCGTAGTGAACAAAGAGTTTGGCGACGCCGTTCATCTTCGCCAGCGGCGGATCGTCGGGGTGCAGCGCCAGCTTGACGCTGGCCTCTTTCGCTACCGGCAGCACCGCCTTCATGAAGTAGCTGTAGTTGTCCCATATCTCGTCCGCCGAATACTCGCGGTCGAAGCGCTGCTTTTCCACCTTGGAACGAAAGTCGGACACCTTGAACTCGCGCGCCGTATAGCCGCGCGGCGTGGCGACCTCGGCGGTCGTGTAGGTATTGGCGGGGTGAAAATCGTAACTCGCGATGGCGATGCCCAGCTTGCCGATGTCGCGCAGAAACGTCTGGTAGGCCTCGATGTATTTGTCGCGGCCGGGCTGGCCCAGTTGGACCTCAGTCGCGCGATAGGCGTAGTGGACGCCGGAGTAAATCTTCAGACCGAAGCGCGCGAAGCGCTCGTGCGTGCGGCGCAGGTCGTCGAAGCTCGAACGCTCGGGGGCGAAGTTGACGCGCGCATAGCGCAGCCCGATCTGCTTGAGGAACAGCAGGTCGCCGTCGGAAAGATCGTCGGGAACGCGGTGCGAAAGCTTGATGTTGCCCGCAGCGTATTCATCGATGGCGGCCTTGGCCGGGCTGGCGGATCGGGCCGCGCTGGCCGCGCCGGTGCCGGGGGCAACCAGACCGGCGGTGCCCAGCGTCAGCGGGAGTTGGAAGAAGCGCCGGCGGCTGGGCCGGACTGCGGAAGGGCGAGGTGGTAACAAGCGAACCTCCTGAAACCGGACAAACACCCGGCGCGGCCATGCTATCACCGCCTTTTCCACACTGGCAACCCGCGCCAATCACCATAAGCGCAGGGCTGGGTGTTTTTCCCAGACCTGGGGCTTGTGCGAACGAAGGGGGCAATCCCAACGCCTCCGCCCTGTCATCTCTGACCAAATCGCTGCAAACCGCCGAAATGCGACCCGGGGGCCGCCCGCAGGCGAACAAAGGGGCACGGCAAGTGAACAACCGCAGGCCTGGAAATACGCCAGCCCTGCGCTACGGGGGCGGTTGCCGCGTTGGCGGCCCCCGGTCCATCGACGGGCCGCTGTTGCTTTGGGCAGGCCGGAGCCCTGCCCCACTATTGCTGCTGGGTTTCGGTGGTGGGCGTTTGGGTCGGCAGGGTTTCCAACGCCAGTTTCTGACCGTCGTTCAGGTTGGTGAAGGCGAAGTCGAGCGAACCCTTCGAGATCGCGCCGCCGCGTTTCATCGCCGCCTTGTACATCGCTTCGAGCGAGTCGCCGAACTCGGTGCCTTTGGTGAACTTCGGCGGCTCGCCGAAAACAAACACCTTGATCGCATCGGTGAGGCGCTCCGCCCAGATGCGGGCCACGCGCTTGCCGTCGGTGTCGCCCAGCAGCTTGAGGTCGCCGGGCTCGAGCTGTACAATCGAACGGCGCTCGGTGCCGTCGGGCTTGGAGATCACGATGGCCGGCAAATCGCCGTTGATGTCGAGCGTCACGGTCCGGCCCGGCTGGTTCTGCAGCATCTGGAGCGTTTCCTGCAGGCTCGCCACAACCTGCTTGGCGCGCTCGGCGCCGGTGCCGCCCTCCATCGGGTCGTCGATCAGAAACACCGTCACCTGGTTCATCTTGATCGCGATCGGAACTCCCGAAGTCAGGCCTTCGTTGCGCTGCAGGTCGTAGGTGACCTCGGGCAGCGGCAGCTCGCGGTCGATCGAACGTTCCTCCAGGAACGCGACAAACAGCAGCACCCCGACCACCAGCGCGGCGGCGGCCAAGGTGAACGGCCGGAAAATCATCGCTTTCCAGGTGTGGTCCTCGAGATCCTCTCCAAAGACCATCCCCTGATCGCCTTGCGGCGCGGACGGGTTTGCGGAATTGTTCGGTGTTGGCATAGGTCGAAGGCCCGGGGCCGTTTCGTGTTCAGGGCGTTTCCTGCTAGAGCCGTTTCGTTTATTGTACAGGGCGGTCTCGCTGGCGGGCGGAGCCATTCTAGGCCAGGAGCGGACGGAATCCGGCGCCAGCCGCTGAAAGTATGGATGCGCGGGGAGGCCGCCCGCGTTACACAAAGGTTCCGGATGCATGGCCCGGCTGCGGTCCGCCGGGGTGGAAACGCCCACCTTGCCTATCCCAACGCGGCCTGTAGCCGTACGCGATCCCCCCGGGCCGCTAAGCGTAACCCAACCGGAGTTGGAACCGCTCCCGCACCCAGGCGGCGTCCGAAACCGACCGCGCAGGCCGTGCGCAGCGGTCGCTATTTCCTTGACTCCGGGGTCCAATACTTGCAAGATGAAACTATTGCATACTCGAAATGTGAAGAATGCGATGGGCGCCAAGGCGTCCAACTCCCCCCTGGAGCGCCAGGCTCGCGACCTGGTTACTTGCATGGAGGCGATGCGGCGCCGGATGAGCCAGCGCATGCCCTGGAAGGGCGTGCCGGCCGGACTTTCCGTGCAGGATATCAAGGCTTTCGCTGTGCTCGCCGACCAGGGTGCGGTAACCATGAGCGACTACGCCAAGGCCATGGGGACGCCCCTCAGTACGGCGACGCATGCCGTGGAAAGGCTTGTAGCTAAAGGGATCGCCGTACGCTTCCGGGTCGAAAGCGACCGCCGTATCGTTCAGGTTGACCTCAGCGAAAAGGGCCGCAAGATGCGGCACACCTTCGACCAAGCGCGCCTTGACATGGGGCGGGCGATGTTGTCGCCGCTCACCAAGGGCGAGCGGGAGATTTTCCTCGAACTGATGACCAAAATCGCCCGGCACGGCAAGCTGGACGCGGAACGGCCCAAGGCTTAGCGGGCCCTCCGTCCGGCCACATTCGCCGTCCGCCGCCGGTAAGAATATTTCGAAATTTAAACCATTGCAGACTCGTAGTAGGTATTGCGGACTTGCAGACGGGAGAGCTGAGGCGTGAACAGAAAACGGATTTTTATCCTGATCGCGGTCGTGCTGCTCGGCGCGCTGGTGTTGCTCGGCGTCGGCCGGTACAGGAACCGCGGCATCGTCACGGTGCAGTCGGGCAGCGTGGCGCGGCAGGACATCACCAGCATCGTCACCGCGTCGGGTGAGATCAAGCCGCGCAACTACATCAACATCAGCGCCAACGCCCAGGGCCAGCTCACCGAGATCCTGGTGAAGGAAGGCGACAAGGTCAAGAAAGGCCAGTTGCTGGCGCGGCTGGAGAACGTGCAGCCGCAGGCCGATCTCGAAGCGCAGCGCGCCGCGGTGAGCACCGCCGACGCCGACACCAAGGCCGCCGAGGCCGGGCTCAAGGCGGCCGAAGAGACCCAGCGCAGCCAGGCTGCGACGATCGACCGCACCAAGTCGGACCTCGAAAAAGCGCGCCAGGATTACGAACGCTACCAGGGCCTCTACAAGGAGCGGCTGGTCGCGCAGCAGGAACTCGAAGCCAAGCGCGCCGCGCTGGCCTCGGCCGAGGCTTCGGTGCGGGAAGCCGAGGCGCGCATGGCGCAGACCCAGGCGCAGCGCGAGCAGGCCGCCGCGCAGCTTGTGGCCTCGAAAAAGCGCATCGCGCAGGCGCGCGCCTCGCTGGAGCGTTTTTCCGACATCCTGCGCAAGCACAACGCCTATGCGCCGCTCGACGGCGTGGTCACCAATCTACCGGTGCGCGTCGGCGAAACGGTCGTGCCCGGCATCCAGAACTCGCCGGCCAGCACGATCATGACGATCGCCGATATGTCGCTGATCACCGCCGAGGTCAAGGTCGATGAGGCCGATATCGTCAGCGTCGAGCTCGACCAGGTGGCGTCGATCAGCATCGATGCGGTCCCCGACCAGACCTTCAGCGGCAAGGTGATCGAGATCGGCAACACCGCGATCGTGCGCTCGACCGGCGTGGCGGCGTCGCAGAGCGCGATCTCGGGCCAGGAGGCCAAGGACTTCAAGGTCGTCGTGGCGCTCGACAGTCCGCCCGACTACATCCGGCCCGGGCTTTCCTGCACGGCCAAGATCACCACCGCCACACGCCGCAACGTGCTCACGATTCCGGTGCAGGCGCTGACAGTCCGCGAGCGCCGCGATCTCGAGCCGAAACCCAAGGGCGGCGCGGCGCAGAAGGCGCCCGATCCGGCCGAAGAGAAGCGCCTGCAGGAGCGCCTGCAGGGCGTGTTCGTCATCAGCGGCGACCACGCCGTCTTCCACGAGGTGAAGACCGGCATCGCCGGCTCCACCGACATCGAGGTGCTCGACGGCCTTGCCGAAAAGGACCAGATCGTGATCGGCCCCTATCAGATGATTCGGACGCTTTCCAATAACGCGCGCGTGAAGGTCGACAACCGGCCTTTGCAGAGAGGGTAAACGCGAATGCTGCAAGCTCAACGTTTCGCCGCGGTTGTCGTCGTCATGGCGCTGCTCGTGCCCGGCATTGCGCCGGCGCAGAAAATCGAGACCGGCGATGGCGGCTTCTTCAGCCACCTGACCTACAACTACCGGCCCCATCCGGTTCCCGAGATCACCTGGCAGGATTCGCCGCGGCTCGATCAACTGATGCGCGAAGGCAAGATCTACCTGTCGCTGCGCGACGCCATCGCCCTGGCGCTGGAGAACAATCTCGATCTCGAAGTGGCGCGCGTCGGCCCGCGGCTCTCCGACGCCAACTTGCGGCGCGCCAACGCCGGGCAGTTGCTGCGCAACGTCAGCTCGAACGTGAGCTCGGGGCCGTCGTCGGCCTCGCTGGGTGTGCTGTCGGGGGCGCAGTCGCTGGGCTCGGGCGCCGCCAGCGGCGGCAGCAGCCAGAGCGGCGTGCTCAGCGGCCTCAACGTGCAACTGGCCGGCTCGGCGATTCCCAACCTCGACCCGGTGGTGACGGCGGGCCTGCAGACCTCGCACCTCACTTCGCCGCAGAGCTCGAGCTTCGTCACCGGCACCAACTTCTTGGTTACCGAGTTCAAGGGCGCGCAGGTCGGCATCCAGAAGGGCTTTCTGACCGGCACCACCGCGTCGTTGAGCATGAGCAACACCTTGGGGTTGAGCCAGAATTCGTTCAACAACGATTTCAACCCCACCACCTCGGCTTCATTGAATCTGACGGTGACCCAGAACCTGCTGCAGGGGTTCGGGCTGGCGGTGAACCGGCGGGCCATCCGCGTCGCGCAAAATCAGCGCCGTATGTCGGACCTCACCTTTCAGCAGCAGGTGATCGCGACCGTCGCCAACGTCGTCAACCTCTACTGGGACCTGGTTTCGTTCAACGACAGCCTGAAAGTCCGCCAGGAAGCGCTCAAGCTCGACCAGGCGCTCTACCACGACAACCAGACGCGCGCGCGGCTGGGCGCGATTGCCGATCTCGACGTGATCCAGGCCGAGGCGGAAATGAAATCGGCGCAGCAGGACGTCACCACGCAGGAGCTGCAGGTACTACAACAGGAGGCGATCCTCAAGAGCGTGCTGACGCGCAGCGGACTCGACGACCTGGCCATCGCCAGCGCGCACATCGTGCCCACCGACCACGTCGACGTTCCCGAGACGGAGCCGGTGATTCCGATCCAGGATCTCGTCGCCGAGGCGCTCGCCAACCGTCCCGAAATCAAGCAGAGCGAGATCGGGCTGGAAAATTCGCGCATTAACATGCTGGGCACCAAGAGCGCGCTGCGGCCGCAGCTGCAGGCCTACGCCAACATGTCGAACAACGCGCAGGCCGGGCAGGTCAACACGCTGCCCGTGCCGGTCGAGGTCGACGGCACCACGCAATACATCGTGCGTTCGCCCGAGAGTGTCAACCAGTTCTTCCTGGGCGGCTACAGCAACGTGCTTACCCAGTTGTTCCACCGCAATTTCCCGAACTATACCTACGGCGTGCAGCTCAGCATTCCACTGCGCAACCGCGCCGCGCAGGCCGACCTGATCACCGACGAGCTGAACTACCGGCAGTCGGAGATCCAGGACCGCCAATTGCAGAACAACATCAAGCTGAACACGATCAACCAGTGGGTGGCGCTGTCGCAGGCGCGCTCGGCCTACGACACCAGCGTCGAGGCGCGCCAGTTGCAGGACCAGAACCTTCACGGCCAGCGGCGCAAATACGAGCTGGGCGGGGCGGCCTTTCTCGACGTGCTGATCGCGCAGCGCGACGCCGTCACGCGGCAGCTCGCCGAGGTGCAGGCGCTCAATCAATACGTGCGGGCGCGCACCAATCTGCAGCAGGTCACCGGCCGCATTCTCAAGGAATACGACGTGCAACTCGCCGAGGCCGTCGAAGGCGTGGTGCACCGCGATCCCGATCCGCCGGTGGCGCCGGCGCCGGCTCCCGCGCCGCCTCCTGCGCCGGCCGCCAAGCCTTGAAGCCCGATGCCGAGTTTCCCCATGGGAGTCTCCCGATGAGCGCGACGAATCGAACCCGGCTCGAAACGCGGCGCACCTGGGTGCAGTTCCGCAGCGCTTGCGGCATGGCGATCGACTCGATCGTCCAGCACAAGCTGCGCAGCGCCCTGACCCTGCTCGGCGTGATCATCGGCGTCGGCAGCGTGGTCATCGTTGGCGCCGCGATCAACGGATTGGGAGCCTACGCGGAGGAAAGCACCTCGAAGGCGTTCGGCTCCGAGTCGTTTGCCGTCGCCCAGATCGCGGTGTCGGGCAACTTCAGCCGCCGCGACTTCCTGAACAAGCTCAAGCACAACAAGCAGATTCACCAGGCCGACGCGCGTTTCGTCGAAGCTGTCGCCGGCGACCGCATTTTCTATAGCCCCTCGATCAGCCGCGGCGGCGTCGACCTCAAGCGCGACAACCTGCTGTGCGAGGACGCTTCGGTCATCGGCGTAGCCGCCGATATGGCCGAGATTCGCGACATCGAGGTCGTCGAGGGGCGTTTCTTCACCGAGCAGGAAGAACGCTCGTCGGCCCCGGTGGCGCTGATCGGCGACGAGGTGCGCGAGGCGCTGTTCCCCGGGTCGATGCCGCCCGACGGCGCCACCATTCGCGTCGACGGGACCGAGTTCACCGTCGTCGGCGTGCAGGAGAAACTGGGTTCTTCGTTCGGACAGACCCAGGACCGCACCATCTACATTCCCATCGGCGCCTTCGCCCGCATGTTCGGCCTCGCTAACGGCTTCACGCTCTACGGGCGGCCCAAGCCCGATAGCGGCATGACCTTGATGGAGGCGCTCGACGCCACCCGCGCCGCGCTGCGCGCGCACTTCCATGTGCGCCCCGGCGAGCCCGACAATTTCGACGTCCAGACGCCCGAGGCGATCCGCGGCTTCATCGACCAGGTGATCGGCGTGATCGCCGCCGCCATCGTCCCTTTGACCAGCATCTCTCTAGTCGTCGGCGGCATCGTCATCATGAACATCATGCTGATCAGCGTTACCGAGCGCACCAGCGAGATCGGCCTGCGCAAGGCCTTGGGCGCGCGCTACTCCGACGTGATGATGCAGATCCTGATCGAGTCGGTGGCGCTTTCGGTGGCGGGCGGCGCGATCGGGCTGGGCCTCGGCGCGTTGGTCACCGCGCTGCTGGCGCATTGGCTGGAGGTGCCGCTGAGCGTCAGCATGGGCTACGTGCTGCTGGCGCTGGGCGTGTCGAGCACGGTGGGGATCGTCTCAGGCTGGTACCCGGCGGTGCGCGCCGCCAAGCTCGACCCGGTCGTGGCGCTGCGCGCGGAGTAAAACCCGGTGAGGATTACGCCCCTTCAAAATTTCCGGCTCTCGGTCGAAGCGGTCTGGGACCACCGCTTCCGGTCGCTGCTGACGATCCTGGGCATCGTCATCGGCATCACGACCGTCGTGACGGTGGCGTCGCTGCTTTCGGGCGTTCGCAACAGCATCGAATCGTTCTTCCGCGAGCTGGGTCCCAACAATATCTTCGTCGCCAAAACGTCCGGCAATCCGGCGATGGGCGGATTCAGCGACAAGGAGCGCCGCCGCCGGCCGATGGACCCCGAGTACGTCGACCTGATCCGCAAATGGTGCGTGTGGTCGGTCGAAGACGTCGCTCTGCAACTGTTCATCCCGCCCGTGCGCGACGGCCAGTCGATGACGGCGCGCGTGCCGGGGTTTGAAACCGACAACATCTTTGTAGTCGCACAGACCGCCAATGTCATCGTCATCTCGCCGCGGGCGATAGCGCGAGGCCGCTTCTTCACCCCCGACGAAGAGCTGCGCGCGATGCGCGTGGCGGTGTTGGGCGCCAGCGTCGCCGAGGCGTTGTTCCCGATCGGAAATCCCATCGGTCGGCCGGTCGTCGTCGACGGCGCCGAGTACATCGTGGTGGGCGTGTTGGCCAGGTCGAAACTGCCCAATGCCGATAACGGCTTCGACATTCAGATCAACATTCCGATGAAGACCGCCCGTATTCGCTACCCGCAGTTGAATAACTTTCAGTTGCTGGTCAACGCCCGCCCCGGCATGCGCGATGCGGCTTTCGAGGAAGTGCGCGCGGCCATGCGGCGTATCCGCAAGCTGCCGGCCGGCGCCGACGACGATTTCGCCATCACCACGCCCGACCAGATCGTGCAGCAGTTCGACCGCATCACCGGGCTGATCAGCCTGGCCGCCATCGCCATCTCGGCCATCGGCCTGCTGGTGGGCGGCATCGGCGTGATGAACATCATGCTGGTCAGCGTCACCGAACGCACCCGCGAGATCGGCGTCCGCAAGGCCCTGGGCGCGCGCCGCCAGGATATCGTCGCGCAATTTCTGGTGGAAGCGATGACGCTGACCGGCGTGGGCGGCCTGCTGGGCATCGTCGTGGCGGTCTCCATCACGTTCGTGGTGGGCCTGCTGGTTCCCACCATCGCCGCGGGCGTACAGGGCTGGGCGCTGGGGACCGGCCTGACGGTTTCGGTGGCGATCGGCCTGTTCTTCGGCGTCTGGCCCGCCGTGAAGGCTTCTCGGCTCGATCCGGTGGAAGCCCTGCGCCATGAGTAAAACCCTCCGCCACGAGTAGACCCGGCAGGCGAACGAACAAGCTCAGCGGGCCGCTGAGGAAGCCCTGAAAGGGCGCCCCCCCGCCGGGTCCCCCCCGGCTAAAGCCGTGGGCTATTTGATGGTCAAGCCCCTCTGGGGGCGTAACGACAGTTCGGCTCGCAGGCCTCAGTCGCGTCCGCTAAACATGTCTGCCTCATTCACGTCGGCCTGGTACTCCGGTTCCATTCGCTTCGGGCTGTCTGGGCTGTCGCTTCGACTGGCTGCGGAACGCTACTGCTTGCGCCTTGGAATACTGCTCGGCGCGGCGCACGTAGCCGTGTTGCGCCATCAGGCGGCCCCGCTCGCGATGCACTTCGTCGGGCAGCGGGTGGACGCCGGACGCGCTCACCCAGCGGTTGTAGAAATTGAACAGCGCGCTGACCGTGATCGCGTCGTAGATCGCTTCGTCGTTCCAGCCGTGGCTGTGGAGCAGGTCGATGTCGTGCTGGCTGATCTGGGACGACGAGAGGGTGATCTTGTGAACAAAGCGCAGCAGCGCCTTTTCGGCTTCCGGCAGCGGCGAGGATTCGAGATTCTCGACGACGGCGTTCACCAGCGGCTCGTTTTCGAGCAGCTCGAGCGCCACGGCAGCGTGCGACCTACGGCAGAACGGGCATTGGTTGCTGGCCGAGGTGTAGGCGGCGATCAGCTCGCGCATCCCGGCGCTCAACGGCGACGGCCCACGCATCACCGCTTCGGTAAACTGCGCCAGGTGGTCGGTGGCTTCGGGCTTGAAGCCGAACAGATGCCAGATTTGCGACACCGGCGTTCCCGCCGACGACAGGGCACGAATGATGTCCCCATAGACGCCGCGCGCGCTCGACGGCTCTTCGACGTCGTGAAGGTACATCGATTCCACGACCTGCGCCCTCCTGAGGATGAAAACGGTAGCCGAGTATACCGAGTCCGTGAGCTTGGGCCAATAGCGCTAATGGATTATGGGAAGGGGATGCCTGTCGGGTGCGAGCCTGGGTCGCGGCGCTTGGGCCCTCACTTGTGGTCGGCTTGGATTCTTGCGGGCTCGCCTTGCCTCGCCAGGGTTCGCGATGCGGCAAACCGGGAGGTTCACGCCACGGGTTGGTCTGGTTGCTTCTGTGCGGTTTGGGTCGGGGCCTCGCGGGGCGTTACTCCTGTTTCGTTCGGTTTGGCAGGGCTGGGGGAGGACGCTTGCTCCTGTTGGCGGCGGTTGTTCGGCGGAGTTGGGCTCGGGTGGTCGAGCAACGTGCATCCGTGGCACAATAATACGGAGGATTGTTGCGGTTCTTGCTTCGGTGAAGAGGAGTTTGATCTGGTATGCGAAGAATGATGTTCATCTCACTCATGGCCTTGACCATGCTGGCCCCGTTGGGGATGCCGTCCCGGTTGGCGGCACAGGTCAAGATCGGAGTCGTCGATTTTCAGCAGGCGCTGATGGATACCGCTGAGGTCAAGAAGGAGGCCGCCCGCGTCGAGGCCAAGTTTCAGCCCCGGCAGGACGAGATATCCGGTTTGACCAAGGAACTGCAGGACATCCAGCAGAAGATGCAGGCGGCCACCGGCGACGCGGCGGCGCAACTGCAAGCCGAAGGAGCCCGCAAGCAGCGTAACCTGCAGCGGCTCAGCGAAGACCTGCAGTCGGACTTCGAGTTCGAGCGCAACACCATCATCCAGGCGGCCGCCCAGAAGATGCGCGATGCCCTCAAGACGGTCGCGGAAGCCAAAGGGCTCGACATGGTCGCCGAGGCGACCACGACGTACTACTTCAAACCGGCCCTGGACGTCACCGCGGAAGCCACCGCGGCCTACGACAAGGCCCATCCCGTCCAACCCTAAGGGCGGGATGAACGCGGGCAGGCGGCAGGGTTACCCGACCCGGCAGAGCGGCGGCGCGCACTCCGGCAGCAGAACAATATGGAATACCTGGCCGACTATGGGCGCGGCGACCGGCGCTACGAAAAGATCATCCACGCCGCCGGCTACGCGCTTCTCGCCGTGGTCGTGCTGGGCTCGGTGTACTGGTTGTTCTTCCGCAACTGGCGCGAGGAGCGCGCGGTCAGCCGCTTTCTGACGCTGATCGAGCAACAGAAGTACGAAGAGGGCTACCACATGTGGGGCTGCTCGATCGAGACGCCCTGCCCCTACTACAGCTACAACAAATTCCTGGAAGACTGGGGACCCAACAGCCCCATCGGCAAGGTCAAAAGCTTTCACGTGGGCCGCTCCTACGATCAGCAGGCGGGCGCGATCATTCTGGTTCAGGTGAATGGGAAGAAGATCGCCAACCTGTGGGTGCAGAAGGGATCCGAAGTGATCGGATTCTCGCCCTATTGACGGCCCCATTCAGGGAGCCGTGAAACGGGCGATGCAATTGGGCCCCGCGGCGAAGTGCCCGTGGGCCACAGAGCCTCTCTCTTACTCGCTTTCCTGCACGGCCGGTCGGAAGTCGGGGTCCCGTTCCTCCACCGTTTCCGCCCAGCCGAGCTTTTTGCCGACCAGGAAAATCCCCAGCCCGCCGAGCATGCCCGGCATCACTTCGTAGACGATCGTCTGGTCCCAGCCGAGATAGCGCCAACCCAGCACGATCAGAATGCCGCCGATGACCATCGTGAGGGTCAGGCCTTCAGTGGGTCTTTGATCGAGCGCGTAGACGATCATCAGCGGGCCGAAGGCGGCGGCGAGCGCAGACCAGGCGACCAGCACCAGCGTGAAGACACTCTCGTTGTGGACCAGCGCGATGCCTAACGCCAGCACCGTCACGAACAGCGTGGCGAGCTTGGTGGCCTTGTAGCCGTGCAGCCGGCGGGTGGGGAAATCGCGCGTGATGGCAGCGGTGCAACTGATAATTTGCGAGTCGGCGGTGGAGATGGTGGCGGCGAACAGGCCGGCCAGCACCAGGCCGGTGAGCACCGGCGGCAGCAAATGGTGCGCCAAGGTGGGCAGGGCCAGCTCGGCGTCGAAGTTGGCGGTTTCGGGAAGCAGCAGCCGGGCCGCCAGCCCAACGCAGATCGTGATCGCGTAAAAGGCCGTGAACCAGCCGTAGTAGTAGAGACGCACGCGCCACATGCGGTCGGGGTCGTCCATGGTCATGAAGCGGACCATGATGTGGGGCTGGCCGATGACGGCGGCGCCGGCGAACAGCCAGCCGGCGACAAACAGAAACGGCCCGGCCCAGCCGTGCACCGACAGATCGTTGGGGAACCAGTCCATGTAGTGCGGCGAGACCCGCGTCAGCGCCAGGGTGAAGGCATTCCACCCGCCGATCTTGACCAGCGCCACCCACAGCATCGTCACCATCGCGCCGATCATCACGATCGACTGCGCGGCGTCGGTCCAGATCGAGGCGCGGATGCCGCCCGCGAAGCAATACAACAGCACGATCACGGCGCCGACCACCGCGCCCGCCCCATACTGCCAGCCGAACAAGACGAACAGCGCCTTGCCGCCGGCGTTGAGCTGCGCCGCGGCGTAGGTCCCCAGAAACAACACCGTGAGCGTGCCGCTCACCATGCGCAGCACGCGGTAGTTGGAGCCGTGCCAGGTACTCAGCGCGCCGGCGAAGCTATGGATATTCTGCTGTTCGGTGGTGACGCGCAGTTTCTTGTGGACCACCAGCGACGTCAGGAAGTCGCCCATTATCCAGCCGATCATCAGCCACACCGAGGGCAGCCCATAGGTATAGGTGAACCCGATCATGCCGATGAACATGTAGCCGCTGTTGTTGGTGGCGATCGCTGACAGGGCCACCAGCCAGGGCTGCACCGTCTGGCCGCATAGCAGGTAGTCCGCGCCGGTCTCTTCTCGCCGCAACATCGACAACAAGCCGATCACGACGAACATCAGCATGAAGAAACCGAAACTGAGCAACGTCATCGTTTAGTTGGTACCTACCTTGGGAAGCCCGCGCACGCCGACGCCCTCCAGGCCGGCGAGGATCATCTCGATGCCGATCGCCCCGATGAACAAGGCGTTGGTGCGCATCAGGATGGTGAAGTAGGCGCCGAGCAGACTCTCTTTGTTCTGCCCCACCTTGATGAGAACGCGCTGCGCGGCGCACACGATCCCGAAGTTGAGCGCGAGCACGGCGGCGATCAGCAGAACGTTGAGCGGTGTTGCCATGCTGCGTCCGATCAGAATGCTGACCCAGATGGTCGCCGGGCCGACCATGAAGGGAATCGAAATGCTGGTCGCCAAATCGCTGGCCTCGCCCCGGAAAAACTGCGCGCTGCCGCCGCCTTGCGTGAAATAGCGCAGCGAAATGATGAACACGATCAGGCCGCCGAAGATGCGAAAGGCGTCGGGCCGCACCTGGAAGACTTCGACGAAAATGTAGTCGCCGGTGAGGGCGAACAGCGCGTAGACGCCGAAGCTGAGCAGGCTGGCGCGGCCGTAGACGGCCATGAACTCGCGCGCCGGCATCGTGCGCATCAGCTCCCACAGGAACAAGACCTGCGAGAACGGGTTGAGAATGACGAAGAAATACGCCGCGAGGCGAAGATCCATGATTCCTCTCCACCGCGGCGAACCGCGTCTAGCCGCGCTCCAGGGGCTTCAGCGGCGCGAAGCTCTCGCGCGAGGCGATGTGCTCGGGCCGCGGCCGCAAGCCGCAGAAGGGTTCCTCCAGTCGGTTCTCGACGCTGTTGTAGACGAAGAACGCGTTGCTGCGCGCGTACGGCGTGATGTTCGAGTTCGAGCCGTGCATCGTGTTGCAGTCGAAAAACACCACCGAGCCGGCCGGCCCGGTGGGCGCGACGATGCCGCCCTGGTCGCTGAGCCGCTTGAGGCTTTGGTGGTCGGGCACGCCGTACTCCTGCTTCTTGAGCGACTGCTTATAGTGGTTCTCGGGCGTCTGCCCGACGCACGCCACGTAGGTCTTGTGCGAGCCCGGAATCACCATCAGAGGTCCGTTGAAAGCGTAGTTTTCGGTTAGCGCGATCGAGACGCTCAGAGCCCGCATGCGCGGCATGCCGTCTTCCATGTGCCAGGTCTCGAAGTCGGAGTGCCAGTAGAAATCCTTGCCGCTGAACCCCGGCTTCATGTTGACCCGCGACTGGTGGATGTAGACCTCGCTGCCCAGGATCTGGCGGGCGGTGTCGAGCAGCCGCGTGTCGCGCGTCAGCCAGTCGAACACGTTACTGAGCTGGTGTACCCGAAAAATCGAGCGTACCACGTCGCTGCCGGGCTCGGTGATGCACTCCTCGCGGCCGCGAATCTGCTCCGAGCCGGTCAGGCGGCGCAGCTCCTGATTGAGCCGCTGAACCTCCTCGGGCTGAAACAGCCGCTCGACGAACAGAAAGCCGTTCTTCTCGTAAAAAGCCTCATCCTCGGCGGAAAGCCGGCGGGCCGGGCCGCCGGGATGGACGACCGGGTCGACGCGCTCGGCCAACTGCGGCCGATCGGCGACCCGGGATGGATACAGATCTTCAAGTACGGGCATAGGGCGTAGTCCTTTCAGGCGGCGAGCTCGGGAGCCCGGCTCAGGCCTTGATCTCTTCGGCTTCGAGCGGATAGGCCCCGTTGCGGTCGTGGACCTCCTTGCCCACCAGCGGCGGGTTGAAGACGCACACCATGCGCATTTTCGTATTGGCCCGAAGCACGTGTTTGTCGTTTTGGTTGAGGGCGTAAAGATCGCCCGCCCGGATCGGGTAGACCTTGCCGTTTTCGGTGGTTTCCACCTCGCCCTCGCCTTCGATGCAGAGCACCGCCTCGAGATGATTCTGATACCACATCGGCGTGATGGTGCCCGGGTAGATCGTCGTGATATGCAGCGAGAAGCCCATGCCGTCGGACTTCAACAGCAGGCGCGTGCTCTCCCAGGTCTGGGAGACCACGCGGCGCTCGCTCTGCTCGGCTTCGGCGAGATTGCGGACAATCATCGGCTGGCTCCTACCGGTTCGTTGTCTTCGACGCCCAACTCTTGGAGCGAGGCGCGCACGCTTTGGTCGAGGATGCGCAGGCCCTCGCCGAGCTGCTGGTCGGAAATCGTCAGCGGGCTGAGGCACTTCACTACCTGGCCGTCGGACCCCGAGGTCTCGATGATCAGGCCCTTGTCGAAAGCTTTGCGGGTGACGCTCGAGGCCAGCTCGCCCGAGCCGCAGTCGAGGCCCTGCATCATGCCGCGTCCGCGCGCCGACAGCCGCTCGTCGGAAGCGGCCAGGCGGTCGAGCGTCGAGCGGATCAGGCCGCCTTTGCGCTCGACTTCCTGCGAAAAATTGTCGTCGCGCCAGTAGGTGTCGAGCGCCGCCTTGGCGGTGACGAAGGCCAGGTTGTGGCCGCGGAAGGTGCCGTTGTGCTCGCCCGGCTTCCACTGGTCGAGCTCGGGCTTCATCAGCACCACCGAGAACGGCAGGCCAAAGCCACTCAGCGATTTCGACAGGGTGACGATGTCGGGCGACAGGCCGGCTTCCTCGAAACTGAAAAACGGGCCGGTGCGGCCGCAGCCGGCTTGAATGTCGTCGACGATCAGCAGAATGTCGCGCTTGCGGCAGATCGCCTGCACGCGGCGCAGCCAGTCGAGCGAAGCCACGTTGAGCCCGCCCTCGCCCTGCACCGTCTCGACGATCACCGCCGCCGGATGGTCGACGCCGCTCGAACCGTCGTCGAGCACCTGGTTGAGATAGTCGGTGGTGTCGACCTCGGGGCCGAGATAGCCGTCATAGGGCAGGAACGAAGTTCCCGCCGGCGGCATCCCCGCCGCGTTGCGGAAATGCGAGTTGGCCGTCGCCGCCACCGCGCCCAAGGTGACGCCGTGAAAACCGTTGGTGAAAGACACCACGTTGTAGCGGCCGGTCACATTGCGGGCGATCTTGAGGGCGGCTTCGACGGCGTTGGCGCCGGTCGGCCCGGTGAACTGCACTTTGTAGTTCAGGCCCCGCGGCCCGAACACGACGTCGCGCAGCGTCTCCAGAAATTCCTGTTTGGCCTTGGTGGCCATGTCGAGCCCGTGGACGACACCGTCGGACTCGATGTAGTCGAGCAACGCTTCTTTCAGGATGGGGTTGTTGTGCCCGTAGTTGAGCGTCCCGGCGCCGCTTAGGAAATCGATGTATTCGCGGCCTTGCTCGTCGGTCAGCGTGGACCAACGGGCGGTGCGGAAGACCGTCGGAAAAGAGCGGCAGTAACTGCGAACATTCGATTCGAGTTCGTTGAATATTTTCATAAATTATCCTCGTGGAACGCCTCGTGGCGGTTCAAAGGGACCGATGCGAACTAGCTGTTCTTCCTCATGCGCGAGGCCCCCGAAATCTTCTTCCCGGAATAGAGTCTTGCTGGCGCAAGGCGCGCCGCGCTTCTTGGCGAACGATTCAAACAGAGCCCACGAGGCCCTGTTTGAGGGACTGATGGTTGCCTCCAGGTGTTTCACCGCGGCCTGCTTCGGCCGCGCCAGGACTTCCCCGAGCAACCCTTGGCCGACGCCCTGCCCGCGCCCTCGCGGACTCACGGCCACCTGCCAGATAAACAGCACGGACCCGTCGGCGGGCTTGCGATAGCCGGACACGAAGCCCAGCAGATCGCCATCCCGCTCGGCCACCGCGCAGGTGTCGGCAAAATGGGTGCACAGCAGCAGGTAGGCGTAAGGAGAGTTCAGGTCGAGCGGCTTGCACTCGTTGATCAGAGCGTGGATGGCTGCCGCATCCACGAGGGTGGGTTTGCGATAGGCCACACGTGTGGCCTCGGTTTCAACACAGCTCATGAGCAGGGGGAGTAGCGGGCTCGGCTCCGCTACGAAGGAATCTCCCTCCCGGGCGCGGGCATGGGCTCCGCGGCGGGTTCCAAAGACACGCCCGTATCGAGGATCGGCGATGCGGTCACCTGACGGATCTGCATCAAATCGACGATACGCTCGAGGGAAACGGCAATAGCCGCCTGTTGCGATTCCGGCAACGTCTGGAGGGCCGCCGCGAGTCGGTCTTGCAACAGCGGCGGAGAACTGGAAGCCAGCACCACCCCCGCCTCGGTGGCTGAGATCAGCACCTGGCGGCGGTCGGTTCTCGATCGTTCGCGCCTCACCAACCCTTTCGCTTCCAGCCGGTCGATAATGCCGACGAGCGTACTCGCGGAGAGATCGACCTCTTGCGCCAAACCCTTTAGGGTCAAGGACCCTGTATCCACTACCCTCAACAAACACGTCAACTGGGGAACAGTGACGCCATATCCAGTCGCCAACTTCGACGAATAGATGTCGACCGACCGGATGATGCGCCGGATCGCGCGCAGAATCCTGCCTTCCGGCCCGGGAGCCGGAGGGCGAGGCTGGGCGCCCAACATGCCCTCGCCGACCCGAACGCTAAGATTTGAAGCCAAATCGTTTGATCCCGAATGATTAGTATATCATCGATTGCCGAATCCGACAACCGTACCGGTACGGGAAATGGTGTAGTAAAGAGCCGATAAAGGCCGCCAATGTGGGGTATGACCCGCGAAACCGGCGCCGGAGCCTCCGAACACCGCCGCGCCGCCAAGCGCGCGGCCACGCACGCCCCAGAGCAGGACCACCGAAAACAGAGCCGCCGGCGTGAGCCTGCGGGCAGAACCGCCACCGGGGTGGGGGCGGAGCACGGGTGGGCGGTTCGGCGACAGACCCGGCGCATCAGAAGACTCAGCGCTTCAACGGACCCGGCGCCTTCGCCCAGGCTTTCGCGCCGCCTCGGCCCGCCGGCTTACGCCTGCGGCTGTGTTTTCGCAATTCGCTTTGTAGGTTGAGATCGGGGGATGCCTGGTTGGGTGTTTCCGCGGAGGCGCTTTCGGAACCGGGCTTTGTGGCACAATGGGGCCGCGTCACGCGCTGCCTGATTCGGTGTTGCCTGACTTGGTGGCGCGCCCGATCGGCGGTCGCAACTCCCGGCGCCACCATGATCCCTATGCGATACCTTCGGTTTGCCCCTTCGCTTGCTGTCTTTGGGCTGCTCTTGGGGGCCGCCGGCTCGCGGCTTTCGCTCGACCACTGGACCTACATCCAGGTCGATGACAGCCGGCCGCGCTATGGCGGTAAGACCAGCGGCGGCGGGGGCTGGTTCGGGCTGGCCGCCGGCGATCTGACGCATGACGGCATGCTCGACATCGCCTCGGGGCAGTGGTTTTACCGCAACCCCGGGGGCGATATGACCGGCAAGTGGGAGCGCGTCCCGTTCGGCGATCTGGTCGACGCGGTGCTGATCACCGATGTCGACGGCGACGACGACGCCGATGTCATCGCGCTCAAGTGCAACGAGCAGTTGTGGCTGGAGGCCACCGACCGCGAGGGCAGCCACTGGCGCGAGACTCGCATCGGCAGCTTGCCGGTTTGCAATCACGGCACCGGGGCGCAGGGCTACGCGCTGGCGCAAATCGTGCCTGGCGGCAAGCCCGAGATCGTGCTCACGTCGGAAGGGCTGTTCTATCTGCAGATCCCCGACAACCCGCAGCAGGGCCCCTGGCCATTTGTGGCGATCACCAAAGCCGGCATGAACGGCGAGGGGGTTTCAGCCGGCGACATCGACGGCGATGGCGACCTCGACCTGGCCACGGGGGCGAACGTCGACCCGGCCGACCCCAACTCCGACGGGCGCGTAGTGACCTGGTGGGAAAACCCCGGTGGCGGATCGGCCTGGGTCCGCCATAACGTCGGCGAGGCGAACTTCTGGTGCGACCGTTTCGCGGTGGCGGACATGAATGGCGACCGGCGGCCCGACATCGTGGTCACCGAAGAACGCTATCCCGGACCCGACCCCGACGCCAGCTTGTTCTGGTTCGAGGCGCCGGCCGATCCCAAGAACGGCGCCTGGCGGCGGCACACCGTGGTCACCGAGTATTCGCTGAACAATCTGGACGTTGCCGATCTCGACCGCGACGGCGATATCGACATCGTGACCTGCGAGCACAAAGGCCCCAAGGAGCACTTGCAGATCTGGGAGAACGACGGCCGGGGCCAGTTCACCTTGCACCCCATCGACGCCGGCAAGGAGAGCCATCTCGGAGCGCGGCTGGCAGATTTCGACGGCGACGGCGACCTGGATATTTTCAGCATCGCCTGGGAGGATTTTCAGTATCTGCATCTTTGGCGCAATGATGCGCTGCCGGAGGGGAAGTAGGCGGTGGGGGACTCAGTGCCGCGCGGTGCGCGACGCAGAATAGCAGGGAGGGCGGCGCCGTCGTAGCGAATCGCGGAATCCGAGCCGCGGGCGGAAGCCCGCGGGCCGCGGCGGGTTGTTGAGTGCGCCGGGGGACGAGTTTTTTCGCGTGTTGGCGCTGGTTTTGTGCGTGTTTCGCGTAGTTATTTGGGGGCTTGGCCCGCCGGTTTACGCCTGCGGCTCTGTGGATGCGAGTTGGGCAGCTCTGTGCTGGGGTTGAGCTTTAGCGGTGGTCGATGAGTTGGTTCTCCCACATCTCTAGCGGGTGGTATTCTCCGCCCCAGTTGGCTCCGACGATGTCGATGTCTCCGTCGTTGCCGATGTCTCCCACGCGCAGGTTGTGCGAGCCGGTGGTAGAGAGTACCTGGCGCTTCCATTGGCTGCCGTCCTTGTAATAGACGCAGACACGGCGGCTTTTCGACTGGTGCATCTCGGCGGTGACCAGGTCGGGCTGGCCGTCGTTGTTCATGTCGGCAATCTTGAAGGTGTGGATGTGGCTGACCTCGGGATCGATGACGTGCTCCATCCATTTGCCGTTCACTGCGGCGCGGTTCACCGCGTCTGGCGGGGCTTCATACCACGCCAGGCGGCCCTCGCTTTCGGCCGGGGCGAACAGCAGGTCGAGGCGGCCGTCGCCGTTGACGTCGAGCGCGGTGACCGAAACCTGCCGGGGCAGCGCGAGATCGACCGCGTGCTTGATCCAGACGTCGGCGGCGGCATCGGCCGGGTTTTCAAGCCAATAGCCGTTCTGGAGAATATCGGGCCGGCCGTCGTTGTTGACGTCAGCCACCCCCATCCCTTCGCCGTTTTGGAGCGCGGCCGGAATCGCGACGCGCGTGAACGAGCCGGGCTCTTTCTGTAGCCAGACAATCGTTTCGGCCTTGCGGGTCACGACGTCCAGGCGGCTGTCGCCGTCGAAGTCGCCGGTCTCGACGTCGTGGGCCCAGGTGCCCTGCTCGCCGATGAGATGCCGCTTCCAGTCGCCCGGCGTTTTGGGGTTGCCCGCCGGCCGCGGGTTCTCGAACCAGTAGACCTTCCCCTGCGGGCCGTCGGGCACGATGATGTCGGGGTCGCCGTCGTTATCGACATCGCCGATCTGCATGTCGGTGGTGAACTCGTTCTCCGCCTGGGCGATAGTGGTTTTGGTCCATCCGGGGTAGGCGTACCAGGAGAGGCGGTTACCGGCGAAGATCACGTCCAGAAATCCGTCGCCATCGATGTCGCCCAGCCCCTTGCAGTCGCCGTGAAACGTCTCGCCCGCCGGAAAGTCCTCATCAATGAGGACGTGGTTAAACGGAACGTTGAATTTCGCGGGGGGTTCGGCGGCGGGCCCGGCCGAGCCCAGGCGTAGCGCGCCGAGCCCCAACGCCAGCAAGGCGGCCACCGAGCAGGCGGCCAGAACGCCGCGGCGGCCCAGCGGGCTATACCGTCTCATGTGGCTCGCTTCTCCTTGCTTCCTATTCCTTCCACAATCTTGGCCGTTCCTTCCCCAACTCTGGCGGGCGGCGATTTCCTCTCCATTGTCTATCTTCCCGGCCGGGCGGCCAACCCGAAAACGGCGTAGTTGGGCTCTGCTCTATTTGGCTCGGGGTAAAGTTTTTTGTCAGTAGATACTTGCATTCGTACGAGCTGGTCGGTAGGATAGATGGGTAGTACAAAAAACTGACTGACTAGTTCAATGAGCGACCCTGACGTCCGTACCAAGCACGAGGTAGTGACCGAATTCCGCTGTTCCGAGATTGTTCGGGCGGCGAGGAAAGTGTTCTCCAGGAAGGACTTCCGGGACGCCACGGTCGATGAAATCGCGGAGGTCGCCGGGCTGGCCAAAGGCACCGTCTACCAGTATTTCCCCTCCAAGCAGGAGATTTTCCTGGCCGCGCTGCGGTTGGGGATTCACGAGCTGATCGAGCTCACCCGGGGCCGGATGGAGCAAGCCGATGGAATTCAAGCAAAACTTAAAGCTTTTGTTTGTACGCGATTGGAATATCTCGAAGAGAACCGTGATTTCTTTAACGCTTACCATGCTTGGTTTGGCACCATCACGCACCCGGCGTCGTTGAACGCGGAGTTACGCGAGCTCTACCAGGCGCAGTTGGAGTATCTGGGCGAAATGCTGCGCCAGGCGGCCGGGCGCGGCGAACTCGAGACGGCCTCGGTTGATACGGCGGCGAGCGCGATCTACGAGGCGACGCGCGGCTTGATGCTGCGGCGGGTGCTGGGCTGGTCGAAGTCCACCGTGGACGAGGATATCGAAGCGTTGACCGCGATCCTCTGGAAAGGGATCGGAGCGCGATGAAGATGCAAATAGCTCGAATGGCGGCGGTTGCGCTAGGCGGCATGGCACTGTGCTGCATGGGACTGGGCGGCGTGGCCCTGGCACAGGCGCCCGGCGGAGGCATGTCGAGCGACCTGTCGAACAGCCCGTTTCTGGGCGCGGTGCCCGAGGGCGAAGCGACGGCGGAGCCGCTGGCGTTGTCGCTGCAGGATGCGATCCAGCTCGGGTTGCGGCGGAACCTGGGCGCGGTGCTCAGCAGCCAGGGCGAGCGCGCCGCGCGCGGCCAACGGCTGGTGGCGCTGAGCAAGCTGCTTCCCGAGGTGCGGGCGCTGGTGCGGGAGTCTTCGCAGCAGAGTAACCTGGCGGCGTTCGGGTTTTCGGGATTTCCGGGAATCCAGCAGATTGTCGGCCCGTTCGGCGTGTTCGACGCGCGCGGCGCGTTGTCGCAGACGATTTTGGACTTCAGCTCGCTGAACGATTCGCGGGCCAGCGTGCAGACGCACCAAGCGGCGCAGTTTTCCTACCAGGACGCCCGCGAGACGGTGGTGCTGGTGGTGACCTCGCTCTACATGCAGGCGGTGTCGGGCGAAAGCCGCATCGCGGCGGGAGAGGCGCAGGTGTCGCTGGCCGACGCCGCCTTCCAGCAGGCCACCGACCGCAAGAACGCCGGACTGCTGCCGGCGATCGACGTGTTGCGGGCGCAGGTCGAGTTGCAGGCGCAGCGGCAGCGGCTGATCGCCTTCCAGAACGACTTCGAGAAAGAGAAGCTGCAACTGGCGCGCGCGGTGGGCCTGCCGGTGGGCCAGCAGCTCGATCTCAGCGACAAGCTGCCCTATAGCGAGGCCGAGCCGGTGCGCTTCGAGGACGCCCTGACGCAGGCCTATCAGACGCGCATGGATTACCGCAGCCTGGAATCGAAGGTGCTGGCGGCCGAACTGCGCGTCAAGGCCAGGCATTCCGAGCGCCTGCCCTCGCTTTCGTTTCAGGGCGACTACGGCACGCTGGGGCCGACGCCGGCCAATTCGCACGGCACCTTCACCGCCGCGGTGAATCTCGACATTCCGGTCTACACCGGCGGCAAGGTGAAGGGGGAAACGCTCGAGGCCGAGGCGGCGGTCGAGCAGCAGAAAGCGCAACTGGCGGATTTGCGTTCACGCATCGGTTTTGAGATTCGCAGCGCCATGCTCGATCTCAATGCCGCCGCCGAGCAGGTGGACGTCAACCGCAGCGCGGTCGATTTGGCCCGCCAGCAGGAAGAGCAGGCGCGCGACCGCTTCGCGGCGGGGGTCACCGACAACCTCGAAGTGGTGCAGGCGCAGGAAGCGCTGGCGGCCGCCAACGAGAGCTACATCAATAGCCTGTACTCCTACAACCTGGCGAAGGCTTCGCTGGCGCGGGCGATGGGCGGCATCGAGGAGAACATCAGCCGCTGGCTGACGGGAGAACAACATGGCCAATAGGATCGTCTCCCCGGAAAACGAGTTGGTCGCCGGCGCGGAAAAAACAAACGGCATGGAAGACAAGCAGACAGTGCGAACCGAATCGGCCGAGCCGAAGAAAGGCGGATCGCGAAGGCGATGGCTGTTGGGCGCGGTGGTGCTGGCGGCGATCGCGGCGGTGAGCTGGTATTGGTACAGCACGATAGGGCTGGAGCGCACCGACGACGCGCAGATCGACGGGCGGATCCACGCCGTCGCTGCGCGGGTCGGCGGCACGGTGCTGCAGGTGCACGTCGAGAACAACCAGTTCGTCGAGGCGGGAACGGTGCTGGTGGAGATCGATCAGCGCGACTACCAGGTGGCGGTCGACCAGGCCCAGGCCGACCTGAATGAAACCAAGGCCGACCTGCTGGCCAGCCAGTCGCAGATACCGATCGTAACGCGCACCAGCGCGAGCCAGCTCAGCGGCGCACAGGCGTCGGTCGAAGAAGCGCAAGCCAGCGTGACCACCGCGCAGGAGCAGGTGGTCGCCGCCGAGGCGCAGTTGCGTTCGGCCGAAGCGATGGTGCGGCAGGCGCGCTCCAACCACGAAACGGCGGCGCGCGACCTGGAGCGCTACAAGAGCCTGATCACCAAAGAGGAGATCTCGCAACAGCAGTTCGATATGGCAACGTCGGCGGCCAACTCCTCGGAGGCGCGGCTGGAAGGGGCGCAAGCGCAATTACAGGTGGCGCAGCAGGGCATCTCTGTGGCGCGCAGCCAACTCGCCGAGCAGCGCGCGCGGCTGGCCAAGGCCGAGGCCGACGTGCAGGCGGCGCACACCGGTCCGCAGCAGGTGGCCGCCTCGAAAGCCCACGCCGAATCGACCTCGGCGACGGTGATGCGCAAGCAGGCCGACCTCGAGCAGGCGCGGCTCAATCTGGGCTACACCGTGGTGAAGGCCCCCGTGAGCGGCATCGTAAGCCAGCGCGGCGTCGAGACCGGCCAGATCGTGCAGGCCGGCCAGCCGTTGATGGCGGTGGTTCCGCTCGACGAGATCTGGGTGACGGCGAATTTCAAAGAGAGCCAGCTCGCCAACATGAAGCCGGGGCAGCCCGCCGAGATCAAGGTCGACGCCTACGGCGGCAAGAAATACAAAGGCCACGTCGATAGCATCGCCGCCGCAACCGGCGCGCGCTTCAGCCTGCTGCCGCCCGAGAACGCCACCGGAAACTACGTCAAGGTCGTGCAACGCATTCCGGTCAAGATCCTGATCGACAAGGACCAGGACCCCGACCACGTATTGCGGCCGGGCATGTCGGTCGAACCGACGGTCGATACCAACCAGTAAGTCTGGATCGCAGGGACAGTCCCCGCGCTTTCTTGCGGCGGCGATGAGGAGCTATGTTTCGTGTCGTAACGGTGGGGCGTGAATTCGGCAGCGGCGGAGCCGCGATCGCGCGGCAGGTAGCCCAGCGGCTGAGCTGGAAACTGCTCGACGGCGCGCTGGTGCGCGACGTCGCGGCGCGGGCGAAGATCGACCCCGACCTGGCGCGGAAATACGACGAAGCGGTCGACCCGTGGCTGCATCGCGTCAGCCGGGCGGCGCTGTGGCAGGGCGCCTTCGAGGGGGTCGCCTCGGTCGGCGAAGGCGATTTCCTGGACGCCGAAACCATGGCGCGGCTGGCGGCGACGCTGATCGAGCAGGCCCACGCCGAAGGCAACTGCGTCATCGTCGGACGCGGCGGCCAATGCGTGCTGCAAAACCGCCCGGATGCTTTCCACGTGTATATCTACGCGCCCTGGAGCGAGAGAGTGGCGCGCGTGCGGGCTCGCGCTCCAGGGCTGGCGGATCCCGAAGAGCATATCCGCTCGGTGGACCGCACGCGTTCGGAATATGTGCGGCGCAACTACGGCTGCTCGTGGGCCGATCCGCACCTTTATCACCTGCTGATCAGCTCGCAGTTGGGGGAAGGGCCGGCCGCGTCGCTGATTGCCGCCGCGGTGGCTTCGGTCAAGCCCTGAATGCGCCGGCCGCGGGCGATTGGCGGAGTCCCCGGGGCGTCCGCTTTCGTTGCATCGATCGCCGAGTTGTTCGAGTCCGTTAGGCGGCAGCGCCTGAGCTGAGTCGGTTCCCATGAGTGCAGCTTCCCCAACCCTTCCGGTGGACGATCGCCCCGCGGTGAACCCGTGGATCGTGGCGGTGGCCGTCATGTTCGGCACGTTCATGGAGGTGCTCGACACGACGGTGGTGAACGTTTCCCTGCCGCACATCGCGGGCAGCCTTTCCTCCACCGTGAACGAAGCGACCTGGGCGCTGACGTCCTACCTGGTCGCCAACGCCATCATCCTGCCGATCACCGGCTGGCTGGCCAATTTTTTCGGCCGCAAGCGCCTGCTGATCATGTCGGTGGTGGGCTTCACGGCGGCGTCGTTCGTGTGCGGGCTGGCCCCGACGCTGGGCGTGCTGATCGTGTTCCGGATCTTGCAGGGCATGGCCGGCGGCGCGCTGCAGCCGCTCTCGCAGGCGGTGCTGCTGGAGGCGTTTCCGCCCGACCAGCGCGGCCGCGCCATGGGATTTTGGGGGCTCGGCATCGTTGTCGCGCCGATCCTGGGGCCGGTGCTGGGCGGCTGGCTCACCGACAGTTATAGCTGGCGTTGGGTGTTCTACATCAACATCCCGGTTGGCGTCGCCTCGATCGTGATGACCAAGCTGTTCGTCTTCGACCCGCCCTACATTCAACGCAGCCGGGCCGGCGTCGATTACTGGGGCATCGGCATGCTCGCGGTCGGCATCGGCAGCTTGCAGTTCGTGCTCGACAAGGGCCAGCAGGAGGATTGGTTCGCGAGCGTCTGGATCACGGCCCTGCTGCTGATCGCGCTGGGCACGCTGATCTTCTTCGTCTTCTATGAGCTGCGCATCAAAGCGCCGGTGGTGAATCTGCGCGCCTTCAAGGACCGCACGTTTGCGACCGGCACGGGGCTGATGACCGTGCTCGGGTTCGTGCTCTACGGCAGCCTGGTGCTGCTGCCGATCTGGTTGCAGACCTTGCTCGGCTACCCGTCGCTGCAGGCCGGGATCGCGCTGGCGCCACGCGGACTGGGGTCGTTTATCGCGATGCCGCTGGTCGGCGCGATGCTCGCCAATTTCGACGCCCGCAAATTTCTGGCATCGGGTCTGCTGATCGCCTCGTTTACGCTGTGGCAGTTTTCGCAGCTCAGTTTGCACGCGGGGTATTGGGATTTCTTCTGGCCGCAGTTCGTGCAGGGACTCTCTCTGGCGTTTCTGTTCGTGCCGTTGACCACCATCACCATGGGGTCGATTCCCAAGGAGCAGATGGGCAACGCCACCAGTATCTTCAACGTGCTGCGCAATCTGGGCGGCAGCATGGGTATTGCGGCCACCACGACCATGGTCGAGCGGCTGCAGCAGGCGCACACCACCGATCTGGTCAGCCACATCACGCCCTACAGCGTGCGCGCCGGGCGGGCGCTGGAGGGCATGCAGCAACTGATGCAGTCGCACGGAGTTCCGGCGGCGACGGCGGCCAAGCAGGCGTATGCGGCGATGTTCGGCGCGGTGCAGCAGCAAGCGGCGATCCTTTCCTTCCTCGACGTCTTTCGCTATCTCGCGCTTTTGTTCGTGATGATGGTGCCGCTGGTTTTGTTGATGCGGAAACCGGAGAAGTCGGCGGCGGCCACGGCGGCTCACTAGTTTTTTGTTGGTTTTTTGGGTTGAGCGGTCCAAAGCTGACGCCCGGGCACTCCGGCCGGCCCTCGCAGCACCCGAAGCCGGACCCACCGCCCGTGGTGTGAACTTCCAGGTTTGCCGCGTCGCGATTCGTCGCGACGTAGGGCCCCGGACCTCAACCGCAAGAGGAAACTAAAAACTGCCGCCACCCGAGTGCCGGCTGGGCTTCGGGTGGGGGAGGCACTAAACTAGAAACAGGCAAAATGTACAGCACCATCCCCAGGGGCACAAGCATTCGTGGCACCGGCAGCAGCCGGCGAGCTTCGCGATGAGCGCGGCCGACAAGGGCTTCTCCGAGGCGGAGCGGGAGGCGGTCTATCGGGCGATTCGCGAGCGGCGGGATGTGCGCTCTCAGTTTTTGCCGCAGCCGATTCCCGCCGGGATCCTGGCGCGTTTGCTGCAAGCCGCGCACCATGCTCCTTCGGTGGGCTTTATGCAGCCCTGGGACTTCATCGTCATCGACAGCGTCGAGATCCGGCGCGACATCAAGACGATCTTCGAGCGCGAAAACCAGAAAGCCGCCGCGAACTATACGGGCGAGCGGGCCGCTCTCTACCGCGGGCTGAAGCTCGAAGGACTGCTCGAGAGCGCTATCAACCTCTGCATCACCTGCGACCGCAGCCGCGGCGGTCCGCACGTCCTGGGACGCAACTCCATCATCGAAACGGATCTGTTCAGCGTTTGCCTGGGGGTGCAGAACCTGTGGCTTGCGGCGCGAGCCGAAGGGATCGGCGTCGGCTGGGTGAGTATTCTCGACCCCGGCCAACTGGCCGAGAAGCTCCAGCTTCCCGACGCAGTGTGTCCGGTGGCGTATCTTTGCCTGGGCTATGTCAGCGAGTTCCTCGCCGCGCCGGAGTTGGAAGCCAAGGGCTGGCGCTCGCGGCTGCCGCTTCCACAACTGGTCCACCGCAATGTTTGGGGCCAGCGCTGGGAAGACGCGCCGCTGGACGAGGCTTTGCGGGAGCAGGATCCGAACCGGAAGTAGTGCCTGTCCCCCTCCAGCAGCGCTGTGTTCAGGATGCTTTTCGGGGTGGCCCCTCGATTGCGGAGAGGCCGGCCGAGAGCGATTGGGCGGCTTTGGCGAGCGCCTTGAGCAATTGCTGCTTCTGATCGTCGCGCACCACCCGCATGATAGGGATCGAAATGCTGATGGCGGCGATGGCGACGTTGTCGTGGGTCAGCACGGGCGCGCCGAAGCAGCAGCCCTGCAGGTGAGACTCCTCGGCCTCGGTCGCGTGGCCTTTGGCGCGGATGCTGTCGAACTCGGCGCGCAGCTTGCGTTCGTCGGTGATGGTATGCGGCGTGAACTGGTGAATGCCGTAGCTGCGCAGCAATCGTTCGCGGCGCTCTTCCTGCTGAAACGCCGTGATCGCTTTGCCCAGCGAACTGGCGTGCGGCGGGATGATGCGGCCCACGGTGTTGCCCATGCGGATCATCTGCGGGCTTTCGACCACCGCGACGACTTCGATGTGGTTGTCGAACAGCACCGCCAGGCTGGCGGTCTCGCGAAACTCCCGCACCAGGTCTTTGAGCACGGGCTCGGCGGCGTCGATCAGGCGGTTCACGTATTGCGCCGGGATCAACGCGCGGGCGTCGGCGGATAACGAATAGAGCCCCAACTCGTTGCGGACGACGTAGCCGGCGGCGTCGAGCGTTCGCAGCAGCCGGAACAGCGAGGTCTTGGCGCCGCCCACGCGCTGCGTCAACTCGTGCAGCGAAAGCGGCTTTTCAGTGCGTTTCAGGTACCCCAGGATGTCGAGCGCCTTGCCGACGGCCCGCGAAAAATAGCGGTCTTGCTGGGCCTTTTCCGGCTTTCCGTTGCGAGCGGCTTTGGCTCGTGGTCTAGGCAACTCCCACCTCGCAGGTCACTGAGGAATCCAATTCCGGCATCGCTTTTCGGAATCGCATATTCCGTTTCAATACTACTACACTGCGCCATGACTGACTGCTACCGCCGGCCAGGCTGCAGCTTGGGTTCGATTCGGAGGCGCGCGCTTGGGCTCGTAGCCCTCGGCCGCCACTGCAACCAACCCCATCCGTGTCCCGCAGCGCAGGGCCCGCAGAGACCTGCGGCCTTTCACACGAAGTTCGGCTTGCTGGCACGCGGGAAGGGTTGGTGAAAAGCAGCAGGTCCGGAAAAGCGCCAGCCCTACGCTACGGGCGCCAGCCGGTCTCTACTGCGTGGGTTGGCCCGCGCACTTGCCCGAGGGGCGCACGCAAAAGGTGAGCGAGAGGTTCGGGGTGTTGGCTAGGGCTTGTGGCCGACCAGAAGGGCCAGTTCGCGCCATTTCCAGTAGCAGTCCACTTCGGTGAAGCCGATTTCGCGCAGCCATTCCAGTTGCGTGTGCATGTCGAGCAGTTTGTTGGAGGGGTCCTCGTCGTCCGTGCTGATGCTCATCGCCCGGAGGAAGCGCTCGTGAGACGCGGGCGATGCCGACGTCACGTGCTCCAGATTGCAGAAAACTCCGCCGGCCTCTAGCGCCGCCCAGACTTCTTCGTAGAGCTCCCGCTTGCGCTCGTGTTCGAGATGGTGGATCGCAAAGCTCGACACCACGGCATCGAACGTTCCCAAAGCCGGCAGCGGGGCGTCGAGATTGTGCTCAACGACCTCCACCGTCGAGGCGTCGAAACGGCCTCGCAGGCGTTCGAGCATGAGCGGCGAGAAATCCAACGCGACGCCGCGGGCCTGCGGCCTCGACCGGAGCACCAGATTGATCAGGCGTCCATCGCCCGAGCCGAGGTCGAGAACGCGGCGCGGCTGCTCGGGCAGCTCGTCGAGCAGGACCTCTTCGCCCAACGAGCGGTGAGGAACCCGGTCGGCACGCTCGAGATAGGCGGCGGCGTGCTCGGTGGATCGCCATTCGTTCATCGAAACCTCCGGACCGTCCACCCCCGCGCCGCTTCGACCGCCCCGCAATTGAATCGCACAGCCGCCGCGTGCCGGGCGAACGAAAGCTCAGTATAAGCCGAAAATCGGGGGGGCCTGAGCCCGCCCGGCCGGCGCGCTCTTATGAGCCGTCACGCAAGTCCGGGTCGGGATGGAGATGCAACGTCTTGCCCGGTACGACGTAGATCTTCTCCTGATAGCTCTGGCCGTTTGGATCGCGCAGCTCGATGGTGTAGCTGCCGCCCTTGAGCTGGATCGCTTTGAGCTCCCCAACGGTCCCCGCGTAGGAACCGTTGATATAGACCTTGGCGTCTTTCGCGTCGGTTTCCAGCTTCACCTTGCCCGTGTTCGGGCGGGAATACATGTAGGGCTGGTAATAGGGATAGCCCCAGTACGGACCGAATCCACCGCCGTAGCCGAACCAAACGTGCGGCACGATGACGGGGCGGTAAAAGCCGCCGCGGTGACCCCGAGCGGCAGCGCTCACAGGCAGCATCGCCAGCATGACAACTCCGGCAAGCAGCAGTTTTCGCATAGTTCCCTCCCGCCCTAATAGCGGGCGTTCCTCTATCGGAACCGCTCTCGTTCTTTATTAGAGCTAACTATTGGACGCAAAAAAACCGGATCACGCTTCGTCTTCGTTTCCACTTTGTCTTTTGAATTACCAGCGGCGCGGCAGGGCGGCGCCGCAAGCTAATAGCCACGGCTATCGCGCGAGGGGTTTTACCGCCGGCGCTATTAGAAGACGAATCGCCCGCTTCCAACCTATCGTGTTCTGTTTCGCTCTATGGAATCGATAAAAAGCGGTTCAATCCAACCATTGTTGGTGGTTGGATTCGGCCGGACCGAGCCCGGCGAAGAAACGTTTCCATTGATTCTTTGGAAGATACGAATTGGTTTTCGAATTGCTCCCATAAGCATCGCTATCGGGACGCAAGGGAGGCGTACTAAATGAGTATGGGAATGATTCGCAATCTTTTGATCGTCGGGACCGCGTTCGCGGTGATCGGACTGCAGGCGGCAACGGTGACCGTGACCGGCGCCGAAAACCGCAAGCAGTTGACCGGCCTCGAACGGCAGGTGCGCAAGGAGTTGATCACGCTGCCGTTCTATACCGTTTTCGACTACTTCGAATTCGAGGTGCAGGGCGATAAGGTGATTTTGCACGGCGCCGTCGACCGGCCTTCGCTGAAACTCTCGGCCGAGCGTGTGGTTCAACACGTGCCTGGGGTTCGCGAAGTGGATAACCAGATCGAGGTGCTGCCGTTGTCGAGCTTCGATAACCAGATTCGGCGCGGCCTGGTGCGCGCGATCTACCACGACCAGGTTCTGAACCGCTACGCGGCCGGGCCGAACCCATGGATTCGGCTGATTGTCCGCGACGGCAACATTACCCTCGAAGGGTATGTCGACCGCAAGACCGACAGGGATATCGCGTCGATCCGCGCGAACACGGTTCCGTTCGCGTTTTCGGTGACGAACCATTTGAAGGTCAAGGCAAGCTGACGCCGGGCCAAAGAAGTTGGCGGCGTTGCGGGGCGGTATTTCCGGGGCCGGGGCCCTGGGGTACCGCCCCGTTGGTTTTTCGGGACGTCGAGAGGAACCGTGGTTTGGGCGGGAGGCGGTGTTGTGGGGCGCCGATCGACTACCCGTGGGGTTGGCCGGTGCGGCCGGTACATCCCAGCGGTTACCTGTACTGGGGCGGCCGGGAAGCGTTCGGCAGTGAAATACTGTGCGGTGAGCGAGTGGGTTTGGAAGCCATCGCCGACAGCGAGTATCACGTCTGGTTCGGCCCGCTGGCTGCTGGGTCGTTTGGGCGCGCGCTGTGGAAAATTCGCGCCGTTCCCCCTCCGGAGGGGGAACGGCCCCAAGGGGGCCGCCGCTGCGGCACATACTTCGACTTCGGTCGAGGATAGTTGACTTCTAGCAATGAAGAAGTAAAAGTGTTACCCAGGCGCCCGGCATAAAGTGTTACCCATCCGCCGCTAAGCACACCGCCCCCTTGGGGTGCCGCCCTGGAAGGGGTGGGACAAAACCGTGCCGGCCTTCCAGGGCTGGAAGGCGCACGGGGCGCCTCGCAGCCGAATACGAATCGGCAACTAAAGGGCAAACCACAGTGAAACCGATGCATCTAAGACAGGTCGAAGACCCCGCCAGCGCGTGCGACGGCTGCACCGGCGTCCTGCGCGCCATGACCTTGGCTGGTGGGCCGGTTTCACGAATCTGGCACGTGTCCGGCGGGCCGGAAAGCTAGGATGCCGTCGCCCGCTATCACCTCCCGCCCCACCTATCGCTGGCTGTTGGTCGCCGTCGCTTTCGTCGCGGTGTCGGTCAGCTTCGGCCCCGTCATTGTCTTCACCTTCGGCGTCTTCCTTAAACCCCTGACCGCCGAATTCGGCTGGAGCCGCGGCGAAATCTCGCTGGCTTTTTCGCTGGCCGCCATCACCGTAAGCCTGTGCTCGCCGCTGATTGGCCGCTGGACCGACCGCGCCGGCGCGCGCCGCGTGATCCTCGTCTGCGCCACCGTCTACGCCGCCGCCTTCGCCTCGCTGTCGCTGCTGGGCGGCACGCTGTGGCAGCTCTACGCCACCTACATCGTCATCGGCGCGGTCGGCAACGGCGCCACGCAGCTTCCTTACTCGCGCGTCGTCACCGAGTGGTTCGACCGCCGCCGCGGGCTCGCTTTGTCGCTGATGATGAGCGGCGTCGGGGCGGGCATCGTTCTGATGCCGACATTGGGCCAGGCGCTGATCGACGCGCACGGCTGGCGCGCCTCCTACCGTTTGCTCGGCTTGGTGATGTTGCTGGCTGCCGTGCCGCTGCCCGCCTTCCTGTTGCCGCGCGGACCCAGCGGCCCCTCACGCGAGTCCGCGCCCGAGCCAGGGGCCCGCAAATCCGCCGGCTTGCAAGGCCTCACCGCCGGCCAGGCGTTGCGCGGTGCGACCTTTTGGCAGATCCTGGCATGCTTCTTCCTCTTCTCGGTGAGCCTCAACGGCTGCGTCGCCCATTTCGCGCCGCTGCTCACCGACCGCGGCCTCTCCGCGCAGGAAGCCGCCATGATGGCCTCGGCGCTCGGCGCGGCAACCGTGGTCGGCCGCCTGATCACCGGTTGGCTGCTCGACCGCTACTTCGCCCCGTGGGTCTGCGCCGCCTCATTCTCGATGGCCGCCGCCGGCATCGCCCTGCTGGTCGGCTCGAGCGCGCCAGCCGCCGGCTGGGCCTCGGCCGTGCTGATGGGCTACGCCATGGGCGCCGAAGCCGACGTCATGCCTTACCTGGTGAGCCGCTATTTCGGACTGCGCGCCTTCACCGAGCTCTACGGCTACGCCTTTTCCGGCTACGCCGTGGCCGGAGCGCTGGGCCCCTCTCTGATGGGGTTGAGCTACGACCGCAGCGGCGACTACAGGCAGGTGCTGCTGTGGTTCGCGGGCAGCATCGTCGTCGGTGTCGCGCTGCTGCTTAAGCTGCCGCGCTACACGATCGAACCACCCAGCCAAGCTGAACCCACCTGGGAAAGCGCCGCGGCACCCGAAACCACGCAACCGTAAAGGCAACGCCGCGCCAGCGGACGGGGCGCCCCACACCCATCAGGAATACCCAAAACCGCAATCCGGGCCGCGCGCGTGAGCAAGCGGTGGTAAGGAAGCGCTCGATCCGGAGGGGGAAGCCCCAAACGAGCGGGGACCAAAGAGAAAATCAAGAGATTCCAACCACCACGCCCGGCCTGTACCCGACGCGCTCAACAGCGGCCGCGCTGCCTCCAACCGCACCGATTGAGCCGCCCGATGCCACCGCTTGCTCACGTGCGCGGTTCGGATTTACGGTTTTGGGTGTTCCAAGCCTTGGTAGATATTACTGAAACCATCATCGATTCCCGCTTTCGCGTTGGCCCACACTGGTCAAACCGGACTGTCAAATCGCCCCGGCCACCCTGCGCGGGAGGGCCCCGCCACCCCCGGGGTGTCCTTTTTGCCCCCGCCCGGATAGGGCGGCTCCTCCCCTTGACACATCTCCAGGACTCCGGTGATACTTGCGCGACGTGCATCTGCGCCGTCTTGCCGGCGCTTGGTTGGCTGTGCTCCGAGGCCTGGGGATGTATTCCTCCTGGGCCGTCCGGTAGCGGACGTGAGAGCGTGCAGAAAGGGCCGCCGTGGCGGTCGATCCTCGGCGAGGCGCGGAGGCACCGTTGAATCCGGTTCACCGTGGAGAAGAATTGCGATGCAGATTGAAAGAAGCCCTTTGTTGAAATTGGACCAGCAGACGGTCGTCGGTTTTCTGAAGTCCGCCGGGTCCCGCGATCCCGACATCCTTCACACGCAAAAGACGCACCTGATCTCGCTCGCCAAATTTCCGAAGCTGGCGGGCATCTACATCATGGTCTTGGGCGCCCTACTGACCATTACGATCCTGGGGGCGTTTCTCGGCATTCCCATGCTGGTCATCGGCTGGTGGATGCGGCGCCGGGGCGTGAGGAACCTGGAAACGGTCGAGGCCGGGTACACCGAATTTCTGGGTACCGTGCCCGCCTGAATCGTCAAGCGGCAACCGGGAGCCTGAAGTGTTGGTCCGGCTCCCTCCTTCGCGCGATTGCAAGCAGGATCTGGCGGAGCTCGTTCAACTCCCCCCCTCCCTCCAAGCTGAGATTGGTTCGCGTGCCCGGCGGACGAAAGGAGTCCGGCCGCGCCTGAGCCGGAGTCTGCCCAGCCGGGGCTCAGACAATCCTGTTGGTGCAGTGGCGCTTTGCCTTTTGACGTGGGACAGGACGACCACCCAAAGGGCACCCGAAGCTGCAAGCGGCAACCGTGGCGTGAACCTCCAGGTTTGCCGTGTCGCGATTCGTCGCGAGGTATGGCCCGGACCCAAGCTGCCCGTGAAAGGGCCGGACTTTTTAATAGCCCACCGCTTCAGCCATGAGTAGGCACAGCCAATCCTATCTGTGCGGCACAGGCGCGATCGCCCGCGCCACAGACCTGCCGATTCTTTCTCCGGTTCAAGCCGCAGGTCTGGAAAAACGCCAGCCCTGCGCTACGGGTTTTCGCGGAACTACTGCGCCTGAACGGCGACGAATGGCCCGTCGGGCGACGCTACTCCCTGGATCGTCAACACCACGGCCAGATTGCCGCTGGGGGCGTTGGCCGGGATTTTGAAGACCAGTTGATACAGCCCCGCGTTGCCCGGCGCGATGCCGATGTAAGTAATGTCCTCCGGCGGCACCTCGATCCCGCCGATCGTCAAATGCACATCGGCGGTGATCAGCCGGGCAATCCCGGTCAGCGGGGGCACCTGGCCCGCCTCGAACGCCCCGGTCGTCGCGCCGAAGCCCGTTCCGTAGAGGCTGACAAACTCCCCGGGCCGCGCCGGCGCCGTCGTAACTGCCGCGAACAGCCCCGCGGGGCCAACGAAGACTTTGGTGCTCTCGTTCACCGCGGCGATCGGGTTCACGCCATCCCCGTTGTTGATGAAGTTGAAGAACGCCGGAGCCGCCGGCCGGATCAGGATGGTCTCCGGCTCGCTGAAGCGCTCGTTGGCCGTACCGCAGCCGCTGACCACGCGAAACGAGGCATAGCCCGCGCCGATCTGGTTCGGGTTCTGAAAGTTAATTTGATCCGGACTCGGCGCGACGGTGTAAACGACAAAGACCGGTGCGCGAATGCCGTTCACCTCGACGCAGGTATCGGCCAGGCGGCTGGATACGCGGCCGTTGGAATCGACGTTTGGCACCAGCGCCTGAGTGCCCTGCGGCGCGAAGCGGCTCCCGTAGACGGTCATGATCGAGTTGGGCGTCCCCTCCCGCAACACCGGCGTCACCGGCGCCGCCACGACTCCACGGCACCCGATAGCCGGCTCGCCGTTGTCGGCCTCCGGGTCGATCTTGGTGACAAAGCCGTCGAAATCACCCGCTTCGGATTTCGACTGAGCTTGCAGCGGATTGACGGTCACGAAATCGGTAGAACGCGTTTCGCCGGTAATATAGGCCTGGCAGTTCGGATCGACGGCGATCGCATGGGCTTGCTCGATGTCGTCGCCGCCACCGAAACCGGTCAACACCAGCGCTTTGGATCCATCCACGCTGAGCTTGGTGAACGTGGCCGAATAGTCGGTCGCCGTGCCGACGCCCTCGGCGCCCGGAATCGCGTTCACCGTATCGATCAAACTCAGGGTATTGGTATACCCGGTCACATAGGCGTGCCCCGCCGTGTCCAGCGCGATGCCCTCGAGCGGCTCGACATTTCCATTGCCGCCGACGAAGGTCGAATAGATCAGCTCGTCTCCGTTGGCGCTGAACTTTGTCACGAAGCCCTCTCCGGAACGAGCCTGTTCGCGCATGGCTCCGACAACAATGGGAAAGGAGAAATCGGTCGTATCGGTTTCGCCCGCCACGTAGGCGTGACCGGCACGGTCGACCGCCACATCATGGCCCCATTCGCTGTTGGTGCCGCCCAGCATCGTGGAATAGATAAGGCTGCCTTCGGGGCTGAACTTAGCCAGAAACGCATCGCGCTTCCCGGCGGACGTCATTTGGAATGCTCCGGGTGTGGTGGGTACATTCCCGTCGTCCTCGATACTGCCGGTGATGTAGACGTTGCGCGCTTCATCCACGGCGCACGCCTCCGCAAGACTTCTGCCGCCCTCGCCGCCGTAGTAGGTGCTGAACACAAGAGCCGAGCCGGCTGGATTGAGTCTGGCCACGGTGGCGTCCCGAGGGCTGCGTCGTTCGGTTTGGATCGGGTTGACGAGAGGGAAGTTCGTCGAGATGGTCTGCCCGGTGACGCAGACGTAACCGCCATCATCGACCGCGATGCCCCCTACATCCTCGTTGCCGTTGCCAACGTAGGTGCTATAAATCAGCCGCGAGCCGTCCGGCGGCAGCTTGGCGACGAATACATGCTGTCCTCCGTCCGGGTTGGGGTTGAGCGAACCCAACGTGGTGGGGAAGTCTTCGCCTCGAGCCTCTCCGGCGACATACACGTTGCCCTGCGGGTCGACGTCAACCGAAAACGCCTGATCGAGCCCGCCCCCGCCCAGGTACGACGCGAACACAATCTGATTCCCTGCGCGGTTCAGTTTGACGACGAAGCCGCTGCGGGTGCTGCCCGGGTACTGACTTTGCGGAACGCCCGCGGTCGTCGGAAAATCGACTGAGTCGGTCTCGCCGACGATCGTGGCGAACCCTTGGGCATCGACGGCGATGTCGAACCCTCGGGACACGGAGCTTCCGCCGAGGTAGGTGGAGTAGACGATGACCGGGTCAATCAGCAGCGGCCGGTCACGGTCATAGTTGCCGAGTTCGAAGCCAACCACGTTTTCGGCCAGTAGTTTCCAGCGGCCCTCAACCAGTTCCCGTTGCGGCGCGGCGCCGGGTTCGCGCGGAGTGTTTTGGTAGACGAGCGGCCGATGCTGGACAACCTGCTCCCCTCCCAAAGCGGCCACCACGCCCCCCGCGTCGTCCATTTCCAACCTCTCGGCGCCATCGATTTTCAGCCGGATCCGGGAGGGGTCCGCGCCGGCGGCGACGACGAAATCGTACTCGATGCGTCCCTGCTTCCCATAAAAGATCAGGTCGATGCCAGGGTACACATCCGCGTAACGAACCTTGCCGTAAAGCGGCACCTGGGTGATCCAGTCCTGCGCGGAACGGCCCCGGAAATAGTTTGCGCGGCCGGGCTGGGCATCGAGCCCCTCGGCGCGGCATCCCTTGCCGGAAGCGCCAAAGCTCATGCGCAGCACGCCCTTGCGGACTTGGGCCGGATGATCCACCGCGTGGTCCGTTCTTTTCGAATCTGCTTCGGGTTTCGCCGGGCCGGTCAGTTGAAGAACCGCCTCTGAGCAGGTGAGGTAAAGCGTCGATCCGTCTCCGCGGGCGAGGAATTGTACGTCGCGCGCCGTCTGGCCCTGATTCTGTTCAAAGCTGAGCGGCACATTGCCGTATTCGGGCGGCCGAGCTTGGCCGGGCCAGGCAAGCACCGCGAGGACCCCAGGAGCGGCATACCTCCAGATTTTGAGCGCGGAGAGCCGATATCTTTTTCTTGCAAGCACCGAAATATACCTCCCTCATCATCAGACAATGTCCCGAAAAAACACTCGTTTGGAGCCGTCTGTAGCGGACCTCCCACTACGAACCCACGGCGCGTACCGCCACGATTCGCGGGAAAAACTCTCAGATTGTCGACCGTTGTGCCCCGAGTATACACACGACACCCCTGCGATACAACTCGGTCGCATCTCCGCCGAGCCGCCACTCCCAAGCCCCAAATACAGGTCCCTGTTCCTGGGCCGGCACCGTGGGGCAGGGCTCCGGCTTGGCCAAGCATTCCCCGATCCCTCCGCAACCGTCTTGCCTTCTCCACCGCAAACCGCCATCGCCCGCACCCGCCTTCCCGTCCAGTCTCCACCCCACCAGAGACCCAAAATTGCGCTGGACAAACCAATCAACGCGGTCCTACCCTTGGGTGAGGTAGCCCGGGCATCCGGCTCCTAGAAGCCGCACAGGCGCGGTCCCGATCCACAATTGCCGTGGCCGCTCGCAGGACAGGCCGACGGCCCCGCATCAACCCGTTGGATCGAGCAGGGGTGACCGTTTTCGCAACGAATTCTGCCGGGGGGCTGCCGCCCACTCAGACTCCGCGGAGGATTTCGCTCATGACGTCACGTAGACAGTTTCTGGCTGCCGGTGGCGGCCTGCTCGCCGCTTCGGCCGCGCGCGCCGCTCAAACGCCGGCCGCGTTCCCCTATAACGAATTCGAAGCGCGCATCGCCCGCCGCGATTTTCGCGACATCACCAAAGACGTGCTGCCGACGCCGTCGATGATCGTCGACCTCGACCTGTTCGAGCAGAACATCAACAAGATGGCCGCCCACTCCAAGGCCGTCGGCATCGGCGTGCGCCCGCACGTGAAGGTTCACAAAAGCGTCGACGTGGCCAAGCGCCAGATCGCCCTGGGGGCGCTCGGGCTCACCACTGCCACGATCGCCGAGTCGGAGCTGATGTCGGGCGCCGGTATCAAAGGCGTGCTGTGGACCAAGCAGCCGGCCAGCGCCAACAACGTGGCGCGCGCCATCGAGCTGACCCGGCGCGATCCCACCTTCATGTTCGTGATCGACGATCCGATCGTCGCCGATTGGGTGGAGCAGGCGGCCGCCGCCGCCGACGTGAAATGCCGCATTGCCGTGGCCGTCTACGCCGGTATGGCGCGCCAGGGCATCGAGAACGGCCAGCCGGCGCTCGAGCTGAGCCAGAAGATCGTTGGGTCGAAGCACATGCAATTCGAGGGCTACATGGCCTATTCCGGGCGCGCCTCGCACACCAAGGGTTGGGAAGCCCGCCGGCAGCGCTCCGCCGGCGACCTGGAGGGCGTCAATCAGACGGTCGAGCTGGCCAAGAAGTCGGGCCTGCCGGTCGGTATTATCAGTGGCGGCTCCACCGGCACCTATAACATCGACCAGGCAAATGGCCTCACCGAGCTCGAAGCCGGCTCCTACGTTTTCATGGACACCGTCTACCACCACATCGGAGGCAAAGACAACGACAGCGCCTACACCGATTTCAACGGCGCGTTGACCGTGCTCACCACCGTCGACAGCAAACGCTGGCCGACACAGGTCACCATCGACTACGGCAATAAAGCGCTGGCGCGGCCTACCGACGCGGTGAAAGGAAAGCCGTGGCTCGAGGTGGGCAACCAGGGAGCCGAATACGGCGCGCTGAAGTGGAAGGAAGGCGAGCAAGGCCTGGAGTTGGGCAACCGCGTCGAGATCTACTGCACCAACCTCGACATGAGCACCAACTGCTACGACCGCTACTACGTGGCGCGCGGCGAACAGATCGTCGACGTCTGGCCGATCATGGGCCGCAGCGGAGCGGCGCAGCGCTGAGGCGGCCGCGTCCGCGAAGGGGAAGGGTTAACCGGTCGGCGCGCCGGCCTTTGCGATGGCCCGGAGGGGCGGCGCCCGCCTCGATCTGTCGCTCGCCAAGTGCACCCGCATCAGCCGGCGGGTTGCCTTGGATTTCCGCTTGGAAGGGTATACCATGACCAACACGGTAAACTTTCGGGCCCCGCAGGGCAGGATTGACGACGGGGAGTTCGGGGAACTCCTGGAAACGTGCGCGGGTCGCGGGTTTTCCCGTTAGGATTGAGGTTGAGATTCTGATCGTGGGAAAGCCCCCTCACCGTGCCGCCAGGCTGTCGCTGACGGCGGCGTTGCTTTGCGTCTTCTCGTGCGGATCGTATCGGGGTTCGGATGAGCCCGTTCAGGTGGCGCCGGTGGTGGTCACCGACGCGACCGACGTCGCCGACGACCCCGCCATCTGGGTCAACCCCGGCGACCCGGCCCAGAGCCTGATCCTGGGCGTCAACAAAGTGGCCGCCCCGGCCGGCGCGCTGCTGGTTTACGCGCTCAATGGCCGTACGATCCAGAAAATCGACGGCCTCGACCGCCCCAACAACGTCGACGTCGACTATGGCCTGCCGCTGCGGGGAGTCCCCACCGATTTCGCGGTCCTCACCGAACGCTACCAGCACCGCCTGCGCGTGTTTGCCATCGACGCCCGCACGCGCAACCTGACCGACGTCTCGTCGCCGGAAGCGCTGCGCGTGTTCGATGGCGAAAGCGGCGAGCGCGCCGCCCCGATGGGCATCGCGGTCTACCACCGGCCTTCCGACGGCGCCCTGTTCGCCATCGTCAGCCGCAAGGAAGGGCCCAGTGCGGGCTATCTGTGGGAATACCGCCTGGCCGACGACGGCAGCGGCCATGTGGCCGCCACCAAGGTGCGCGAGTTCGGCAACTTCAGCGGAAAAGGCGAGATCGAGGCGATCGCCGTCGATGATCCGCTGGGCTACGTCTACTACGCCGACGAGGGCGAGGGCGTGCACAAGTGGTACGCCGACCCCGACAACCCCGACGCCGGCCGCGAACTGGCCGTATTCGGCCAGGAAGGCTTTCGCGGCAAACGCGAAGGCCTGGCGATCTACGCCCGTCCCGACGGCACCGGCTACATCATCTGCACCGACCAGGTCGCCGGCGACAGCGCCTATCACCTCTACCGGCGCGAAGGCTCAACCGACAATCCCCACGACCATTCCGAACGCGTCGCCACCATCAGCGGTGGGGCCGACGGCACGGACGGAATCGAGGCCACCTCGGCCGCCATGCCGCCGCGTTTCCCGCAGGGCGCGCTGATCGTGATGAACAGCATCGGCCACAACTTCCTGGCCTTCACTTGGGAAGACATCGCCGAGCGGATGCCACAAGACTGAGGCCGGTGGGGTAGGGCTTCGGCCTGCCCCATCCTGCCCGGTCTCTCGCAAAACCAGCCCCATCCCGAGGAGCAGCTCCATCTCATCCCAAGCCACCAGCCCAGCGGCCAAGAAGCGGCATCAGCGCTCAAGAACCGCCGGTCGCCCAAAGCCGGGCGGTCCGCCAAAGGCGTGTACCACAGACCGGCGCCAGCGCAAGCATTTCCGATCCCAGGCCGTTCATTGATCGGTCTTTCGCTGGAAACTCTCTCGTACTCTCCGCTTATCCAGTAAGATTACCCACAAACGATCTTCCCGCTATCCAGAAGTTCCCCGCCAATACCGTTGCTTCGCCTTCCGAATCTGTTCTACACTAGGGAACCTTTTCGCGTACCGATGGGCTGGGGAAGCGGTTCGGGCTACGTGTCGAGGACTTATGGATTTGCATAAGACTTTAAAGGAGCTCCGCGAGGAACGTGGGCGAATCGAAGAAGCCATCTTATCTCTGGAACGTTTGCTGTTGAGCCGTGGAAAACGGGGACGCGGACGGCCGCCGAAATGGCTCAGCGAAGCCCGGCGACTCGCCATCGTGAAACAGGGGGACGCCGAGGCCTGAGGGCCCTGGGCGTCCGTGGCGACCCGATTCGCCAACATAGCCCCTACTCCGGGTGACACGGGACTGGGGCCGCGCTCCCGCTTGCGCGGGTTTCCACCGCCGTTGGGGGATTCCGCGCCCCTGCCCAGCGCGCCGACGCCCAGAATCTGTTTCTTGCGGCTGGGTCTTAGAGGTTGGAAGGATGCTGCGGCCCGAAGCGGTCACCGGAAAAGCGGACGAAAAAGCCGGGTGAAAACAGCGTGCTCGGAAAATAGCGCAGGCCGGGGGAAATGCGGGGGCAATGCGAAAGAATACCGCCACGAAACCCGGGCTCAGGCCCGCGGATTCGACGCCAATTGCCGTATCGCGGCACCGTCGTCGAGCGGCAGCGCCGGGTAGGCGTTCAAAGGGCTGGCCTCGACCCGGTTGCGGCCCAGCTCCTTGGCGCGGTAGAGCCCCTGATCGGCCCGCTTAAACAGCGTATCGGGATTGTCGCCGGCGCGGTAGAGCGCGATGCCGATGCTGACGGTGGAGCCGTTGGTCTGGTCGCGCAGCGCTTCGATGCCGCCGCGCAGCCTCTCGGCGACTTGCCGCGCCCGGTCGAGGTCGCAGCCGGGCAGCAACACCGCGAACTCATCCCCTCCCCAGCGCATCGGGTAGTGCGGCGGCGCGCTCATCGAGCGGATCACGCGGGCCACCTGCTGCAGCACGCGGTCGCCGGCGTCGTGCCCATAGAGGTCGTTGATGGCCTTGAAGCAATCGATGTCGATGGTGATTAGGCTCATCGGACTGTCCTGCCGGCGTTCGACGTCGAATTCCTTCTGGCTTTGCGCCTGAAACGCGCGGCGGTTGGGCATCTCGGTCAATACGTCGGTGTTGGCGCGGTATTCGAGCAGCGAATTCTGCACCTCGGCGCGGAGCTGGGCCATCGATAGCTGCGAAAAGATCTCCATGAATCCCAGCGTCACACCGCCCGAGATCACAAAGCGCATCGTCTCCAGGAGGGCCTCTTCCATCGCGCCGCCGGCGTTCCAGTAAAGCGCCAGCCCGGCCAGCGCCACGAACGTCGTGCCGATCCAAACCGCCAGACCCACGAAACGCGCCCCCAGCGGCGTGAACAAGGTGTGCACCACCAGGATCACGATCGAGACCCCATAGAGCGAGCCGCTCAGTTGCAAGTGACTGGGGAGCCCGCCGTGGATCGCTTCCATATACGACCCGAATACGCCGGCATTGAGCCCCAACAGCAGCGCGAACACCGTGATGCGCAGGGTGTAGAGCGTGCGGTGCGGCCAGAGCATCAGCGCCACCGTGCCGGCAAACAGCGCCAGGGTGAGAGTGATCGCCGAGGCCGCGTACCATTCATTGGCGAAACGCGTCGAATAGAGCAGGGAAGCGGTCATCAGGCCGGCCGCCGGCAGCACCCTGCCGTGCACTCTGCGCAGCCGCGCGATGTGCGTGTCTGAGAAAGTGCCGGGCGGCATCCACCCTTTGCGATTGCTTCTGCTCAAGTCAAACTCAGGTGTGTGAATCGGTTCGCTCCTGGCCCAGGGACGGGCCGGCGGGTTGTTGCCGCGATGGCGGGCCGGGCGGTTTCATGGTAGGCAGCGTTCTCCGGTTGGCTATGGCCTACTTGACCCCGCGGGGGCCGCTTGGCCAAGGCTAGCTCGCGCGCAGTCAAGGATATTGTGCCTGCCACCGCGGAGGAGCGGCAATCAGCGGTGATCTGTAGGCGGACTGGTACTCCTCACTTAGCTCCGTCAGGCGGAAACGTCATCGATACTAAGGTGTGGGACGCTGGATGAGCAGGGGCCCGGTGGGGCGCCCCCAGCCCGTCCGTATCGTACCCCGGAATACCGCCACAAAAGCCGCCCTGGCTCTCCCCGCCGAGCCGATACGGCAAGGACACGGCTTCTGTAGGCGAACGCCTTGCCGACAGCGCGAGCGAAACAGATTCGGCCCCTGGCGGGTCTAACAGCAGACCCGGAAATACGCGTTTCCAGCAAGGCTGACGCCGGGAGTACGTCGCCGGTGTCGGCAAGGAATTGCCGGCCCAAGGCTGCGCAGGCCGCGCAGCCCGCCACGGTGGCGGCCCACAGCGCCGGAACGAAGGCCGGGACCGAAAGCCGGCGACAGGGCGGCGGTGTCCGCCAAAACGGGACCAAGGCCGGTCGCGGCAAGCAGAAGATCTGGAGAAACCATGCGAAACAAAACCCTTCGGAGTGGCTCGCGGCTCCTGCTGCCGGCGCTGGTCGCCGCGGCGCTGCTCCTACCGGCGGCCTGGGCGCAATCGAGAGGCCCGGGCGACCCCAGTGTCGCGGGAGCGGGAGTGTCCCGCGACCCGAGCGTCAACGGCCCGGCCGGCCCCAACTTCACGCACACCTTGCCGATGACGCGCGAGGAACGGATTCACTGGTTTCTCAAATCGACCGTCGGCCCCAAAAGCCTGGGCGCCGGCGTCATCAGCTCGGCCTGGAGCACGGCCTTCAACAACCCCGAGGAGTACGGCCCGCACTGGGATGGGTTCGCCAAGCGCTACGGCATGCGCCTGACCGGCATCGCCAGCAGCAACGCCATCGAAGTCGGGCTTGGCTCGTTGTGGAACGAAGACCCGCGCTACACGCGCGCCGGCGAGGGGGACATCTGGAGCCGTGTGGGTCACGCTGCCAAGATGACCTTCCTGGCGAACCGGGCCGATGGGTCCACGCATCTCGCCTATGCCCGCTATGGCGGCATCGCCGGCAGCAACTTCCTGTCGAATACCTGGCGGGTCGAAAGCGAGAGCACCACCGGAGCCGCCCTGCAACGCACCGGCCTGGGTTTTGCCGGGACCTTTGTGGGAAATGTTTTCGGTGAATTCTGGCCCGATTTGAACCGCAAGGTTTTCCACCGCAAGTAATTCCCCGGCGCGAGGGTAAATAGACGCGGTAAGGCGCGCCAATTGGCCGCAGTTTTGCTTCCCGGGGCAGCCGGAGAGCCGCGGAGGGGCGAAACCGGTCGATAGCCCGCGGCTTCGGCCGTGGGAACCCTAGTAGATGGCTTCACCCAGAAGGGAGAAGAGGGCCGCTCCAATCTACACCTGTTATCACGTCCTCCACACCTGGTATCAAGTCCGCACATCGTATCCAATCCCAAACGCCGCGCAAGACGACGATTCTTCTCCGTCCGCCCCTCAATCAACACACCCCGGCCATCCCCAATAGGGCAAACCACCACTGCCCGTACTAAGGGAAAGCCGTAACCCGCCACTCGCCGTATGTGTCGGATAAAGGCAAGGCGGCACAGCGGCCGGTTCGCGGTTTGGCAGAAAAGGAGCGCCCGTAAAATCATGAAAGCCAACAAAAAAGCCAACAAATATGTTTTGATTGCCGCCGCGGTCCTGGTCGGCTTGTTTGCCCTATCCTGGCTCGCCGGACTCGCGATTTCTCCCTGGGCCCGTGACAAGTTCGTTCACGCGCTCGAAAACCGTTTTGCCAGCACGGTGCAAATCGATAGTCTCGACGTGCAGGTGTTCCCGACGTTTCGCGCCGTCGGCCAGAACATGGTATTCCGCCACCACGGGCGCACCGACGTTCCGCCGCTGTTCGAGATCAAGCGCTTCACCGCCACATCGAGTTTGCCGGCGCTCCTTTTTCAAAGGGTCTCGCGGCTGGAGCTCGAAGGGCTGCGGGTAACCGTCGCGCGCAAACCGAACGGCAACGATGACGACAAAGACGAGGCCAATGAGGCGGGCAATGCCGACGAACCCGAGGGCGGGGAAGCGCCGCCGCCGCCAGACGAGGAAAAGGCCCATGACGATAACGGCGGCCCGGCCGTGCCGGGGTTGGGATTTGTCGTCTCAACCATCATCGCCGACGGTACGCACCTCGAGGTGTTGCCCAAGGATGCCTGGAAAGAGCCGCTCGCCTTCGATCTCACCCAGTTGACGCTGCACGACGCCGGTCCGCATTCGTCGATGAGCTTCGACTCGGTGATGACCAACCCCAAACCGCCCGGCGACATCGTCACTTCGGGCGAGTTCGGGCCGTGGAACAAGGAGGAGCCGCGCCGCACGCCGCTCTCGGGCAAATACACCTTCAGCAACGCCGACCTGTCGGTGTTCAAGGGGATTCGCGGCATCCTCTCGTCGGAGGGCTCCTATAAGGGCGTGTTGGAGCGCATCGCCGTCGAGGGATCGACCGACATTCCCGATTTCCAGGCCAGCGGCAACCCGGTCCATCTCAAGACCGACTATCACGCTGTCGTCGACGGCACCAGCGGCGACACCTACCTCGACCCGGTCGAGGCGAGCTTTCTGCAATCGAAGGTGACCGCGCGCGGCAAAGTTGCCGGCGAGCGCGGCAAGAAGGGTAAGGCCGTGAAGCTCGATGTGAAGGTCGAGCAGGCGCGGGTCGAAGACATGGTGGCCATCGCGGTGCCGCTGGAAGGCGAGCCGCCGCTCAGCGGACCGATCCAGTTCACCACGAGCTTCTATCTGCCGCCGGGCGATGAAGACGTCGTGAAGAAGCTCCAGCTCGACGGGCAGTTCGGCGTCCAGGAGTCTACCTTCACCAGAAAGGTGCAGGGCAAGGTCGACGACCTCAGCATGCGCGCCCGAGGCAAGCCCGAGCAGAAGCCCACGCACGAAGCCAAGGCCGATTTCGAGGGCGAGTTTCAGATGGCCGACGGCACCATCTCATTCCCCCGTATCGAATTCGCGGTGCCGGGCGCCCAAGTCGGCCTCACCGGCGACTATGCGCTGCGCGAAAAGGAGCTCGACTTCGAAGGACACGTGCTGATGGACGCCAAAGTGTCGGAAACGACCACCGGCATCAAGGCCTTTTTCCTGAAACTCGCCGACCCCTTCTTCCGCGACAAGGGGAAAACGAGCATTCCCATCAAGATTACCGGCACGGTCAAGAAGCCCGACTTCGGCCTGGCCGTAGGCGGAGCCAAGAAGGTCATCGAGCCAAAGGGAAAGAAGGGCACGCCCCGCGAAAAGAAGCCGTCCTGAGCCCCAACGGGGCGAGATCCATTTATGGCCGGCGGCTTCAGCCGTGGGGAACACAGGCGCTTTCGCGTGTCGTTTGGAGTTTGGCCCTTTGCGCTTGGAAGGTCCGGCGCGTTCCCCGGGTCCACGACACGCCTGCGGCTGCCTCACAGTGCCGATTCGAAAAACTGCCCAATTTTCATTCCTCTGTAACGTGTTCGTAATCTTTGGCTTGTTAGCCTCAAACTCAGTAACGAGTTTGAGATGCCCATGAAAACCATCGCCACTATCGAGGACGACAACGATCTTTCGCAGCTCTTGCGTTACAACTTCGAACAGAAGGGATACCGGGTCGTGTCGACCGGTTGCGGTGCTGAAGCGCTCGATTTGTGCCGCCAGGCGCAACCCGACCTCATCCTGCTGGACATCATGCTGCCGGGCGTGGATGGGTTCACGGTTTTCGAATCTCTGAAGGCCACCGACGGCCTGCGCCAGGTACCGGTGATCTTTTTGACGGCGCGTGCCAGCGAAACCGACCGCGTGGCCGGTCTCGAGCTCGGAGCCAACGACTACGTCGTCAAGCCGTTCTCGATTCGCGAATTGCTGGTGCGCGTCCGCATTCAACTCGCCGCCCGCGCGCCGCGCCCCGACCTGCTCAAGGCCGGTCCGCTCGAGTTGGACCGCAGCCGCTGCAGAGTTTTCCGTGAGGGCGAGCCGGTGTATCTCACTGCCACCGAGTTCCGCCTGCTCGAACACCTGATGAGTTCCCCCGGCCAGGTATTCCATCGCGACCGCCTGCTCGACGCGGTGTGGGGCCAGCGGCGCTCGGTTCTCGAACGCACCGTGGATACCTACATCGTTCGGCTGCGCAACAAAATCGAGTTGGAACCCGATCAACCGCGCTTCATTCAATCGTTCCGGGGCGTGGGCTACAGCTTCCAGGGATAAACGCCTTTCCTGCAGGAGTCCGTCGCGCCGAAAGAAAAGGCCCGGATCGTCCATCGACGACCCGGGCCCTCTTGTTGTTGGTCCCTTCGGAGAGCCCCGAGCGAGGCCGCGGTCGTTACCGCGGTTTTCGCCCGGCGCCCTCCGTGGCGTGATCGGATTGAGCTAGGGGGCGATGTCCTGATCGACCAGGAACGAGGACCATTCCGCGGTCCAGTCCACGTCGCCCATGGCGCCGATGAACTGAGCCGACTGGTCGAAGAACCCGTCGTCGGGAGGCTGCACCCAGCCGGCGCGGAACACCGGGCTGCTGAACAACGAGCTGAAGTCGGGGTCGTTGTACTCCATCGGCTTGGCCAGCAGCGGGTTGGCCGACATGAAGTTTTTGCCCGCTCCGTTGCCCTTCTGGCCCATGGCGAAGGCCTGGCTGTAGGCGTCGTCGATCTGGCCGGCGACGGTGTTGGCGCCGTTGGCGCCGATGTTGTTGTTGTAGCAGAGGATGCCGTTCATGGTCAGGTTGCCGGCGTCGGCCTGCGCCTGGGTATCGGCGTCGGCGAGCAGCATGCACGCGCTGTTGAAGTTCATCGCCAGGATGTTGTTGAACGAGCCGTTCACGCCGCGCCGCAGGAAGATGGCCGGCGAGTTGGACTCGTCGAATCCCGGACTGCCCGGGCCGATGAAAGTGGCGTTGAAAAGTGTCGGGGCCGAGTGCGGCTCGGCGGCGGCGTCGTACTCGCTGTTGTCGCCCTCAATGCCGCGGTTGCCGGGGAAGTCGGGACTCTGCAACCCGATCACGTACTGGGCATGCCCCACGAAGCCGAGTTGGAAGTCAAAATAGTCGTCGCGGCCGTTCATGCCCAGCAGATACTTGGCATTCATCGTGCCGCCAAACCATTCGAACGTATCGTCGAGACCGTAGTTGGCTTCCAGGTGGTCGGCCACCGTGCCGGTGCCGCAGCCGCCAAACGTGAAGGAGTTGATTTCGTTGTTGGGCGACAGAATGAACCCGGCATACTCGACCCGCACGTACTGCAGCGTGCCGCAGTTGTGAGTCGGGTCGTCGCCGCCGTAGAGGCCGTCGTCGGTGGTATTGAGACCTTCGATGTAGAACGTGCCGGCCGAGTTGGTATTGCCGCCGGAGTTCGCCGCCACATTGATCGGCGCGTTGCCCAGCAGCACCAGGCCCGCCCAGTCGCCACGATTGCGCTGGCCGAAGGGCAGGGAACTGGTCATGACGATCGGCCGCGCACGGGTCCCTTTCGCCATGATCTTGCCGGTCCGCGTGATCAGCAGGATCGACGGCGGCGCACCGGTCGAACCCATCAGGAACGTACCCGGTTCGATGGTCAGGGTGGCGCCGCCCTTGACGAACACGCCGCCCTTGATGTTCCACTGCTTGTCGTTGGTCAGCGTCATGTCGGAGGTGATGTCGCCCGAGATGTCCTGCGAACCCGACACCACGCCGACCTTCATGTAGGAGGTCTTGATCGGCCGCGTGCCGGTGTAGTCGCGCAGCTCCACCACGAAGGTGTGCATTCCCAGCTCATTGGGCATGCTGACGGCTGGAAACTTTCCGCCGCTGCCGATGAGCACCGACTTGGCGGCGTCGGCCATCTGCATCGGCTGGAATCCCTGCGCGGCCGTATTGCCGTTGATGTCGGTGGGTTCCTCGCTGCCGCCCGGGAAATAGGTCTTCACGCCGGTCTGGTTGTTCTGGCGGTAGACAAAGACGGTGTAAGGATAGCGGTCGCCGTTGGTCTTTACGGTCCACTTCAGAGTCAGACTTTCACCCGCACTGTAGGTGTACTTGTCACTCCAGATCCACATCGACAGTTGCGTACGCGGACCGTTGTAGATCGTCGCGTCGCGGCGGAGCAGGCCTTCGGCTTCCGACGTGCTCATCCTGCGGAAATTTTGAGCGCCCGCAGGGATAGCGGCAAGCAGGCTTGCTATCAGAATCAATCCAACGCGCATTGCGTCTCCTCTCTGTTCTTCTCTCTAGAAAAATGAATAGGTCATGCCGACCGTAAACGTTCGGCCAAGGTGGTAGTCTCGCTGCACGATGTCACCCTGCGTCCAGCGGTAGTCGTTATCTCCCAAGTTCTCGCCTTCGAACCGGATGCCGAATTTGCCCTTTTCGCCAAACGTGTATCGGTACGAGAAATCAAGAAACGTGTTGCCTTCCTGATAGATATCGGGCAGCCGGAAGGTGCCGACGTCGGAGATGCGCCGCGACACATAGTTCGCCGTAAATCGCGCGTTGCTGTGCCACTTGGGGTGGCTCCACTGCACGATGCCGTTGAGGATGTAACGCGACTGCCCCAGCAGGGGCCGCGACTGGGAAGTCAGGATGGCGGCGTCGTCCGGCTTCAGATCGATGTTGGAGTCGACGAAAGTAAAGTTCGTCGCAACGGCCCAGTCGCGGAGTTTCTGCGAAAACGTTGCGAGCGATCGGCGCGCCTCCAGCTCGACGCCGAAGTTGCGCGCTCCTTTGGCGTTCACGAAGCTCTGCCGCAGATCGTTCGAGGGGATGATGACCTGCTCGATCGGATCCCGGAATGTCTTCGCGAAGACGCTGGCGGCCACCAGTTGGTCGCCGCCCGGAAACCATTCCCAGCGGGCGTCGTAGTTGCTGATCACGGCCCGCTTCAGCTCCGGGTTGCCGGCCGTGATGAAGCCGCCCAGAGTATTGGCGAAATCGAAGGGCGACAACTCCCGGAAGTCGGGCCGCGAAAGCGTCCGGCTATAGGAGAAGCGCAGATTCTGGTGGCCGCTGAGCGCATAGATGGCGTTCACGGCCGGCGCCGGGTCGGTGTTGTGCAGCCGGGCCTCGACGGGCGTGGCCGCCGCGGACAGGTTGTCCACCGTCGTCACGATCTGCTCGGCGTCCTCAATGCGCAGCCCGCCCACCAGCCGCCAGCGGGCGCCCAGTCCGAGGTCGACCATGGCGTAGCCGGCGTAGATGTCCATCGAGGCGGTATAGGTGTCGGTGCCGCGCGTGTATTCGATCAACTGGAACGCGTCGGGGCGAATGTTCTCCGGCGCGAACAGCTCGTCGCTCGGCAAGAACAGATCCACGGTGTTGCTGCGCTGCAGGTTGAACAGGAAACGGCGCGCCCCGAAGTCGCGGCCCCGGACCGTGGCCCGGAAGCCCACCTTGAACAGGCCGGTAATGCTGCCCTTGAAAAACGGAATGCTGTAGTCGACCTGCGGCTCGTAGATGCGGTCGTTCAGATTCGAGAAAAACCGTAGGCCCGAGGTGCTGGTCCCGGCGAAGATGTAGCGTCCGTCGGGAAGCAGATTGCGAAACACTTCGCGCAGATCGGGTTCGTCGCGGGTCGATCGCGAATAGGTGAATTGCCAGTGGAACAGGCTGTTGTGCAGGCCGGCCAGGGAGTGTTCGCCTTCGACGCTGCTGGCCAGCAGCGAGCGCTCGACATAACGCAGGCGCTGGGCCTGCAGGTCGTTGTCGACGCCGCCGTCAAAGCCGGCGAACTCGCGCGCGCTCTTGTCGGCGTCGTGCGTGAAGGTGTTGCGGAACACCAGCTTGTTGCTGGGGGTCAGCCGGATCGCGGTATTGAACACCGCTCCCAAGCGCGCCGACTCGGTGTATTCGCGATAGTCGGGGTAGTCGGTGAAGATGATCGGAGCCGTGGCGCCCTGCCGCAAATAGCGCTCCAGCTCGCTCTGGAATTGCGGCTTGTTGGAAAAGCTGACCGCGCCGACGATACCAAAGCGCCCCCAGGTACCCCCGGCCACCGCCGACCAGTCCACCGAGGGACGCTGCGAACCGATCGAGGTCGGCTGCCAGTTGTCGGAAAACGAGCGCCCGAAGCCCTGCAGCTCGGTGGGCGTGAAATTGCCGGCGATCACCCGCTGGTCGCGAGGAATCGACGCCGGCACGCCGCGCGATCCCGAGCCGAATCCGAAGAAGTCGGCCGCGCCGCCGCCCGAGTAGCTCAGAAACGGGTTGAAGGTCGTTACCGTGTTGAAGCCGGTCTTGTAGCTGAGGTCAAACACTTTCTGGGTGGGGAACTCCACCGTCTGCATCTGTACCAGGCCGCCGGAAAACTCGGCCGGCAGGTCGGGCGTATAGGTCTTGGCGATCTTGATGTTGTCGATCATGCCCTTCGGAAACAGATCCAGCGGCACCACCCGCTTTTCGGGTTCGGTGGTGGGAACCAGCGCGCCGTTGAGTTCGGTCGCGCTATAGCGCTCGCCCAGACCGCGCACGTAAACGAACCCTTCGCCCACCACGCTGACGCCGGTCACTTTCTCCAGCGCGCCGGCGGCGTCCGAAGAAGTGTCGTTGGCCAGCTCCTGGCGGCTGATGCTGTCGCTGACCACGGCGGACAATTTGCGTTCCTGCAGCAGCGCTTCGGCCGAAGCGCCGACCGCGTCCGCTTTTTCCACAACGTCCACCGTGGTCACCAGATCCTTGTTGGACAGCACGGTACTTGCCTCGGTTGTCTCCCCGGCCGTCACGACCAGGTCTTTGAGCTCGGCATCGCTGTAGTTGGGGGCCGAAAAGGTGATCGTATAGGTGCCCGGTGACAACGCGATGCTGAACCCGCCATCGGAATCGGTTACGTTCTGGCTGCTGGTTTGTCCGTTGATGGACACCGCAACTCCGGGAAGCGCGCGGCCTGTTTGGCTGTCGAATACACTTCCAGCTACCGTTCCCGTTTGTGATTGCGCCACTGAAAGCCCGGTTAGGGCAAAAAGCCCGCTAAGGGCAAAAAGCAAACAGCGAAATTTATTGAGAGACAAAGATCCCTACCTCGTTGGAATCGACGCCGTCCATGAACACGATCACGGGGACCTGTCCACTGAGAAAGCTTTCGTCGGGAATCACGGCATTGACCTGCCAGACTCCCACCAACTGCGGCGCCAGGCCGCTGTACTGTACGGTGGCTTCGACGCCTCCGATGAACACCTGTGGCGTCGACGTCGTGGTCGCCAGCGGGTCGCTCGGAGCCAATGCGCCGTCCTCGACGGGCGTCGTCAGAGCTCCGCCGCCGGAGCCGTAGATTTGGATGATCTGGCCGCGCTGGGCCATGTTGGAGGATGTGTTTTCGGTGTAGTCCTGGTTCAGAATGGCGCCCTTGGGCGGACCTTCGGCTCCCGAATCGTCTTTGACGAACAGGGCCGGCGCCTCGGGCATGATGCGCACTGTGCCGTCCAGCGTCGCGCTCGCGGTCTGGACTTGAATGGGCCGCACGCCGGTTTGCGTGCTGTAGGGGATCAGAAAGTTGATCTGGCCCTCGGAGATGAAGTACACCGGTGCCGCCGTTCCGTCGACAGTGACGGAGACGCCTTCCAGCGAAGTCGGAAACGGGGCGTCGGTCGCCGCCATGGTGGGTACTCCGGTGAAGGTGCCGAAAGCCGCCGCCCAAGCGCCGGGCGCAACCGGTTGTTCAGCCCGGAAACTGGCGGCGCTGACGACGGTTACCTGCGCTTGGAGGCTCCCACACAGCAGCAACGAAACGAACGCGATGAGTAGACGCATCAATCGCTCCTAACAAGAATCAGCGTTTAGCTGGAGACAGCAGCCCGACTGGGTGGACCGCTGTTTGCCCGGCCTCTGTTGTGCGAGGCGTAGGCTGAAACTAGGATTGTAGGTACCGCCCCGTTACAGTCAGGTGACGATCCGTAGAAAAGACTGTTAACTATTGCGGCACTTGTGTAATGGGGGATCCTGGATCGCCTTGGACACAAGCACATAACCAGTTTGGATTCCAGCAGATACGGCAATCCACGTTGCGGTTCCATGAGCGTTTCGAAGCACCCCTAACGGCGTCGCGAACGGCATCCAGCAGAGGCTCTCCGACGCCCACGAGGCGGCCGCCTCAGGCCCCAGCGGAAGGCAAGACCCAAAACAGAGCCGCAGGCGTAAGCCGGCGGGCCGAAGCGGCAGAAATGCGGAGGAAGGGCAAAGTGCAGGCGGAGCAAGGCAGTGCTGAGCGGAGCAAGGGTAGTGCCGGCGAAAAAGGACAGTGCTGAAGGAAACGAACGGCCCCGCGCGAACCGCCACGCAGAGCCGCAAGCGTCAGCTTGCGTTGAGGCGCAGGGGCAGGCGGCTCGCGATGATCTGTGGCGCTTTGCGGGCAGCACGGACACGATTGTCTGTGCCACGCGCTATCTGCCCGTCAACGGAATCCTCAACCCGGCGCTGAAGCGCCATTGCTTATACCCGGTGCGCTGCTCGATCGCGAAAAAGCCGCCGCCACCCACCTCGATGCCGGCCACCTTCTTGCGAATATCGAACACGGCGTGGGCGCCGACCCCCATGGCGTCCTGGTACCCCACCAGCCGCGGGTTCAATTCGCCTTCGAGGGTCCAGTCGTCGAACTTGCGCACCGTGTGGAACAGTATGCCGCCGGTCATATATCGACGCGGGCTGAAGTAATAGGGCGATTCGGTTTTGTAGCTCTCGACGTAGAAGTTGGGTGCGATGACGGTCCAGTTGCCGTAGGAATCCTTGAGCGGGATCTGATAGTGCGTGTAGAGATAGCTGCGCCGGTTGTGGTCCTGGTAGTTGTCGAAGCCGGTGTTGATCTGCAGTTGCCGGTTCGAGCGCGAAACGTTGGTGTAGTTGCCCTGAATGCCGGTGAGGGTAAAGTTCGGTGCGACGCCGGAGAGGTCGCGGATGCGGTTGAAGTTGCGAGGGTCGCGGCGGTCGTATCCCGACCACAACGACTCGCGGCTGAAACGCAGCCCGGCTTGCGAGCCGCCCTGAAAAAAGTACTGCCCTTCGATCCGGCCGGTTGGGGTGCTGCTGCCGCCCTGGTAGCGCTCCCAGCCCGCCGCGAAGTTCACGCCGAACTGCGGCTTGACGTAAACGGTGCCGCTCGAAAGCTCGACCGTGCCGCGATCGAAGTGCGTGCCGCCCTGCGAGACCTCGCCGCGCGTGGTTTGCAGGCTCAAAGGCAGCGCCAGCACCGGCCGGAAATTCCAGGCCACGCCGGCCTGCCGGGTGTTCAGCCCGTGCGAGTCGGACGAGAAGCTCACCACCGGCGTCGAGGTCGAAACGGTTTCCGACGCCACTTCCCGGCGCGCCGCGGCGACCGTCGCCGGGTTCCCGCCGGCTTTGTCGGCGGCGAAGTAACGGTCCATCGCCCGGCCGTAGTCGCCGCGCTTGCGGGCGGCATCGCCTTGCGCCAGCCAATATTCGGAGCCCCTGCCGCCCGAGGCGATGGCATGCTCGACGCTCATGTAGGCCGCCAGATGACGGTTGCGGGCCATCTGCGCGCGCCCCAGCCAGAGCAGCGTTTGCGGGTCGTCGGGTTTTTCGAGCGCGACCTCTCCCAAAATCTTGTCGGCCTCGTCGCCGCGGCCCTGAAGGTGCAGCGCCTGCCCCAGCGCCAGGCGCGCCTCGGGATCGTTGGGGTTTTCCCGCACTGCCTGCTCGGCCCAACGCCCGCCATCGTCGAACTTGCCGGCGCCGAGATAGACGTGCGCCAGCTCCAGAGCCAGACCCTTGCTGCCTTGGTTCTCGACATAGGGCTCGTAGTGCCGCAGCGCTTCGGAAAATTCGCCCGCGCTCGAGAAGAAGCGCGCCGCCGACAGTTGCGCGTCCCAATCCTTGGGATACGCCTCGAGATAGCCGCGAAAGGATTTCGCCGCAAGTTCGGGCGGACCCGTCTTGCCCGCCACCCGCGCCAGTTTGAGATAGAGGCGCGTCTCACGGCGCTCCGCCAGCAATTGTTGATAGACCGCAAGCGCCTCGGCGGGCTCGCCGGCCTCGGCGCGCAGATCGGCGAGTGCTTCGAGGTTCTGGCGATCGAGGCCGCCGTGCGCTTGAATGTCTTCCAGCATCGAAAGCGCCTGGCCGTTGTTGCCGGCCGCGCGATATTGCCCGGCGAGCCACAACTTCTCTTCGGGTCGCAGCGGACGCCGGCCCGAGAGCCGTTCGAGGTATTCGACGGTGAGCTTGGGCAGCTTCAGTTGCGACGACGCGCGCGCCGCGAGGTCGAGCCAGGCGACCTCAGTGGGCTGCGCGGCCAGCAAATCGCGCACGGTCGCGAGGCTGGCATCGGCGTGGCCCGCGTCGAGCAGCGCGGTCGCAAATTCGCCCCGCGCGGCGATCACCTCGGCGGCGGGGGCCTGGCTGCTTTGTGCCAGAAACACGCGATACCAGGCGATGGCGTCGCCGGGCTGCTGCGTCCAGCGGTGCAGCCGCGCCAGCCGCAGGTAGAGTTCCGGGTCGGCGCTTTTCGTGGTGTGCAGCGCGTCGAGATACTGCGTGATCGCGTCGCGCAGCTCGCCCTGACTTTCGAACCAGCGCGCGGCTTCGATGCGCACACTCGGCGCCGCCCGGCCCGTCGCCAGCAAGGTGCGGTATTCGGCGTCGGCCTGGGCCGGCGAGCCGGAGCGCGAAAACGAGCGCGCCAGCCATAGCCGCGCCTGGTCGTCGCCGGGACGCAGCGCCACATAGCGCTGCCAGGCGCGTGCTTGCTCGGCCTCGTTCGCCATGTGCTGGTAGGCCTCGCCCAGCGCCCGCCACAACTCGGGGTTGCCGGCCTGCCCGCGCGCCAGTTCCTCGAAACGCTCGGTCGCCGCGGGCCAGTCGCCCGCCCACATCGCGGTGCGCGCCTGCAAGTCGCGCAGGCCCTCGACATCGTTCGGGTCGAGGTGGCGCACCAGCGCCCAAGCCTCGCGGTAGCGCTTCTGGCTGTTCAACAGCCAGGCATACTGCGTCCTCACCTCGGCGTCGGCCGCGCCCGAATCGAGCAGCTTGCGGTAGAGCGCTTCGGCGGCGTCGAGGTGCAACAGCCGCGTCAAGATCACGGCCAACTCGGCCTGGATCTCGGCGTCCTTCGGGGTTCGACCGCGTCAGCCGCTGGTAGGCGTCGAGCGCCGCCTGGTGCTTGCCCGCCCAGAACGCCGTTTTGGCGCGCAGGCGCAGCAGGTCGGGGTTGTCTTTCCAGTTGCGGAGCCGCGAGGCGACTTTCCAGGCGTCGTGGTAGCGGCCCTGCAGATTGAGCAGCCAGGCATAGGCGGCGCGCGTGCCGTCGTCTTGCGCCCCGCTCGAAAACGCCCGCGCGTAGACCTGGCTGGCCTCGTCGTTCTTGCCGCGCCGCTGCAACACCAGCGCGAACTCGCGCTCGGCCCAGGCGTCGCCCGGCTGCTGGCCGTGCAGTTCGCGCAGCAGCGCTTCCGCCTTGGCGTCGTCTTTGAGTTGCAGCGCCAGCTCGGCGCGCCGGCGCAGATTGTCGTCGCCGGGAATCGCTTCGAGGATCGCCAGCGCTTCCGCCGGTTTGTCGAGCCCGTGCAGCGCGCGCGCTTGCCGGCTGAGGGCTTGCCGCGTGGTGATGGGGTCTTTGCTGGCGGCGGCGACGTCGCGCCACAGCTCGACCAGCGGCTGCCACTCGGCGCGCGCGCTGGCCACCCGCCAGACTTCTTCGACGATCTCCGGCTTGTCGCCGCCCTCGCCAAGAGCCGCCTGCAAGTCATCGAGCGCCAGATGCGGCACGCGAAGCTGCAGGTAGATCTTGCCGCGGCGCAGGCGCTGGTCGGCGGTGAGGCCGGCCGCGTTGCACTCGCTGAGCGCGTCCATGGCCTCCAGCCACTTGCCTTTGTTGGCGAGCACTTGGCCCAACCCCAACCGTGCCTCGTCGTCTTCGGGACGCAGTCGCATCGAGGTGCGGAAGCGGTTTTCGGCTTCGTCGAGCTTGTTCAGCTTGAGGGCCAGGTAGCCTTGGGTGACGTGATAGGCGGGGTTATCGGGATCGTAGCGCAGCGCCATCTCGAGCATCTGGAAGGCGCGCTCGGGGCTGCCCCATTGCAGATACGAAGACGCCTGCTGATAGAACGCGCCCGGATACAGCCAGATCTCGGGCTGCTTCCACGACATCACGCTGAAAATCGTCCACAGCCAGACGCCGGTGACCAGCGTGCGATTACGCGCGAACAGGCTCAGCGACCGCGATAGCTTCTGTGGCAGCGGATTCCTCAACGCCGTACACCTCGCCGGTGAGCCTCTCCTCCACCGCGTTGCGCGCGGAATAACTCGCCACCAGCACCGGCCACAGCGACCAGATCGCCAGCCCCGACACCAGCGTGTTGGTGGCGATTAGTGCGATCGGGGCCGTTTCGAAAAACACCGCGTAGAAGGGCATCAACGCGTTCAACACCACGATCGTCAACTGCGGCAGGATCGTCCGCGTAACCGAGGGTTCCTTCTTCTTCGCCTTGACCTTTGCCGCGGCCTCTTTCTTCTCGGTGGCCTGGTTGGTCACCTTGTATCCCGGTTTGCGGCCCGGCGGATATTTCAACGCCCGCAGCACCGCCCGCGTGTAGGTCGGAAAAATACCCACCTGCACCCGGAACTGCTTGGCGCAGTCGCGGCCGTTGAATAGATACTGCAAGGCCATCACGACCAGAAATAAGTAGCCGCCGCGAATCGCCAGAAACTCGAACTCCGGCTTGGTCAGCACCGCGGTACCCGTCAGGTAGGTCAGCAAGGGCACAATGTAGATGAACGGGAACACGAACCCGGCGCAGATGTACGACACTCCGACCAGAGCGAAACCCTGCCGCTGTTTCCAATTCAGACCTCGCTTGAAAAAAGGGTTGTCCCAAAAGAAAACACGCATCGTGTCGAGCGCCCATTGATGGCGCTGATGCATCACGCCGCGCACATCGCCGGGCACCAGCCCGATCGCCAGCGAATAGGGGTAGTAGTAGGTTCTCCATCCGGCGTTCGCCAACTCGTAGGCGGTGGTGTAGTCCTCGACCAGGTTCCAGGTGGCGAAGCCGCCGATACTTTCGAGCGCCTTGCGGCGGTACATCACACCCGAGCCGCACGAGATCACCGAGTTGGCGGCATCGAAGCCCGCCTGCACGACGTCGAAGAAAACTTCGTTGCGGTCATAGAACGGGTCGTCGTTCGAAACCCAAAAGGCTTGCTTGGATTGCACGAACCCGGTGTAGGGCAGGTTGAAATAACCCGCCATGACGTTGACGATCTCCGGGCTGGGCATCATGTCGGCGTCGAGCGCCAGCACCAGCTCGCCGCTGCTGTGCGCCAGGCCGAAATTCAGGTTGCCGGCCTTGGCGTTCTTGTTCCCCACGCCGGCCTTCTTGCGCGACAGGTAGTGATAACCCAGCTCCTCGACGGTGGCCTGCACGTCGTCGTGGCCGCCGTCGTCGAGCACGTAGACGTTGAGCGGGCCGTGCCAACGGATCCGCGCGATCGCCTCGAGCGTCCGCCGGATCACCGGCTCGCCCTCGCCGTAGCAGGGCAGAAACAGGTCCACCGAATAGGGCCGCTCCGGCGGAATCCCCTCGGGCGGCTTGAAGCGAAGGGTCCACACCTGGATCGTCGCCATCACGAACAAGACCAGGCACATCACCTCGGCGAACAGGAACAGCCCGCTGAACACCGGCACCTGGCGGTTCAACGCCCCCGACAGCCAGTAGAGATAGACAAAGCCGCTGAGAATGCCGATCAGCCCCAGCACGCGCGCCCGCACCCGCCGCTTGCGGTCTTCGCGTTCGAGATAGCGCCGGTAATGCCTCCCCTGCGAAAAGAAGGCGTCGACGACGATATCTCCCAGGACAGGAATTTTCGCGATCCAACGGACCAACCTCATGCAGCTTTTCGTTTTGCGGGACGTATACCAGCAAGTTTCACCGCCTTATGACGGGGCCAACAACTGGTCATAGAGAGTTCTTAGAGGGGTAAGATCCCCTAATCCGAAGCACAGCTTTGCCCTAAACGGGGGGCAAGGGGCCGGCAGTGGGGCAGGCCTCCGGCCTGCCCAAACCGCAGGGCCTACCGACCGGTGCAGGAAGGCGCAAGCCCCCGTAGCGCAGGGCTGGCTCTGCGCCAGAGCTGGCGGTCTTGAACACTGCGGGGTTCCCCCGGCCGCCCATCTGTCCCAAGGCAACACCAAAAAACACCCACCACCCCCAAAAACCCGCAGGTCCGGGAAAAGCATCCAGCCCTGCGCTACGGGTTGGGCCGACCCCTGGCCTCGGTCCTCGGTGGCCGTTCGTTTGGTTTGGGCAGGCCGGAGACCTGCCCCACTGGTACCCAACGGGGGTTTGGCGGCAAACCGCCGGTACGAAATAACTACGGCGGTTGGGCGGAGTGGTCTATGGACTTTGCCCGATGGGGTCGGCCAGAATAAAGGGGGTTAACGCGCGTTTTCTGTCAGATAGGTTGCGATCAGGCTTCGATGCGGCAACAGGCGATCATCGTGTCCCCGGACGAGGCGCTCGTCGGTACGCTTTCGCGCGGACTGGCGACCGCGCAGGTGTGCTCGCAGCCGACGGCGCTAGGCTATTATCCCGAAATCGTCGAGATCCGCGCGATGGTTGATTCCAGTCCCGAGCCGGTGGCGGTGGTGCTGGTCGATCTGGCGGGCCAGAGCCGGGCGTTGGATCTGATTCGGCACCTGCGTGCGTCGCACCCGTCGGTGGTGACCTTGGCAGTTGACCGGGCGCCCTCGCGGGCGTCGTTCAACGGCGCGACCGAAGCCGGCGCCTGGGGCTACCTCGCTCCGCCGTTCGACATCGGGCCGCTGGCCGAGCATTTTCAACTGCGTGGCGACGACAAACAGGCCCAACCGGACTCTGCGTCCCCCGCCGCAACTCGCGGAGAAGCTGGGGAAGCCGGGGAAACCGACCGCGGTCGCCTGATCAGTTTCATGCCCGTGCAGGGGGGCAACGGGGCCTCGACGATCGCGTTGCACGTGGCCGAGGCGATCGCCCGGGACGCGGCGACCAAGGTCCTGCTGCTCGACTTCGATTTCCACTCCGGCACGGTTGCTTTCCGGCTTCGGATAAAGCCTGAGTATACGATCGCTGATTTGTTGAGCAAAAAGGACTTGTGCGATAGCGATTGGGGCAGGCTGCGGAGCGTTTCGCACGGCTTCGACGTCCTGGTAGCGCCGCCGTCGAACGTCGCCATGTCGGTCGAGATGCTGGGCCGCATCCCGGCGGTGCTCGAGTCGGCCCGGGGCAGCTACGGCTATATTATTGCCGACCTGCCCGACCCGCTCTTCTCGTCCTCGCGCTCGATTCTGAAGATGTCGGACCGGGTTTACTTGGTCTGCACACCCGAAATCACCTCGCTCCACCTGGCCCGCCGCAAGGCCCAGCAGATCCGCGACGCCGGCGTCGACAACGATCGCCTCGGCCTGCTGGTGAACCGCGTAGGAGCCTGGGGCTCGTTCCAGCCCTCCGAAGTGCAGCGCGTGGTCGGGGTGCCGGTGGTCTGGACCCTCGATAATCAGTATGCTGCGTTACACGATGTGACCCTGGCCGGGGGGTTGGTAGCGGCAGATACGAGTCTGGGCAAGCAGTTTCAGGGCTTCGCCGAGCACATGCGGGCGACTTTAGGTGTCACTTTATCTGTGCGCGTGTAATTCGTAAAAAAGATTGCTGATAAGTTTTCTGCTCGGGCTGGTTTCCCCCAAAACCCAACAACAGAGCCGCAGTCGTAAGCCGGCGGGCCGAACCCCAAACAAAACCCAGGCGCCATCCCGGAGAACCCAACCAACAGAGCCGCACCAATGCGTGCCTCGCTGGAGATTCCGCCCGCTGGCTTACGCCCGGGGCTCTGTTTTCGGGCTTCGGGGAATCGGCGCTGTTAGGCCGATTTGATCTCGGTCCAGAGACGGTCGCGGAGTTGTTGCGCGTCGGCGTCCATGGCGGCGAACCATTCGGCGCGTTCGAGGGTTTCGTCGGACGGAAACAGCGTCTTGTTCTCGCGTAGCGCTTCCGGCATCTTTGCGAGCGCGGCGGCGTTGACGGTAGCCGTTTCGGTTTTGGTGGCGACTTCGGCGGCGACTTCGGGCCGCAGTAGGTAGTCGAGGAACTGGTGCGCCAGCTCCTGCTCGCCGCTCTCGCGCAAGATCACGGCATTGTCGGTGTAGAGCGGGAAACCCTCGCGTGGATAGGCGAACTCGAGCTTGCTGTTGCCGTTTATAGCGAGCTTGGCGGTGGTGGCCCACAACTGCGCCGTCACGATATCGCCCGCTACGAGTTGATCCTGCACTTCGGCGTTGAGATAGGCGCGCAAGTATTTCTTTTGGGCGATGGCTTCCTGCTTGGCCTGCTCGAGTTGGGCAGGATCGGTCGAGTTCAGCGAAAACCCCAGCTTGAGCAAGCACGCGCCGATCACCTCGACCGGGTCGTCGAGCATCGTCAAGCGGCCGCCGTAGCGGTCGCTCCACAGGTCGGCCCAGGCCGCGGGCGCGGGCGTGATCGCGCGGTCGTAGATGATCCCGGTGCCGCCCCACATGTAGGGGACGCACCATTGCAGTTGGGGGTCCCAGGAGGGCGCCCGGAACTGTTTCGCCAGGTTGCCGAGGCCGCTGAGGCGCGCGTGATCGAGCGGCGCAAGCAGATTGTTCTTGAGCAGCGGTAGGATCACGTAGTTACTCGGGAACACGACGTCCCAGCCCGAGTTGCCCGCGGTGACCTTGGCCAGCATCTCTTCGTTGCTCTCGTAGGTCTGGTAGCGGACGCTGACGCCGAACTCCTTTTCGAAATTGGGAATGGTGTCGGGCGCGACGTAATCAGACCAGTTGAACACGTTGAGGCGGCGCTGGCGGCCGGAAGTGCAGCCCAGCATTCCCGGCAGGCTCAGCAGGAACAGGCGGCGGTTCATGTTCGGTTCACCCTTTCGGTCACCAGGATGAGGCTTCCCAGGGCCACGACGATCACGGCGCAGACGGCGTTGACTTCGGGCCGCACGCCGCGCCGCGCCATCGAATAAATCACCATCGGCAGGGTTTCCGAATCCACCCCCGCCACCAGGCTGGTGATCACATAATCATCGAATGAAATGGTGAAGGCGAGCAAGGCCGCCGCGACGATGCCGGGCAGTAGCAGCGGCAGGGTGACGCGCCCGAACGCCTGCCACTCGTTGGCGCCCAGGTCGAGCGCGGCTTCTTCCAGGCGTGGGTCGAGGGTGCGCAGCCGCGCCAACACGACCAGCACCACGTAAGAGAGCGAAAACATGATGTGCGCCAGGATCACGGTGTGCATGCCGAGCGTCGCGCTCCACGGCGCGAGCACGATCTGGAAGAACGCCAGCAGCGACACGCCCATCACGATTTCGGGCGTCACCAGCGACAGGTAGAGCGCCGAGGTCAGCGGCTTGGAGTTGCGTTTCCATAGACCATAGGCGCAGAGGGTCCCGGCCACGGTCGAAAACAAGGTGGAGCAGGCGGCGATGATCAGGCTGATGGTCGCGGAGTGAGTGAGCTGCGGATTTTCCCAGGCGGCGCGGTACCAGCGGGTCGACAGCCCGCTCCACAGGCTGAAGCGGGAATCGTTGAAGCTGAAAACCGACAGCACCACCAGCGGCAGGTACATAAACGCGAAGGCGGCCGCCACGTAGGTTTTGAGCAGCCTCGTCATAGGAACGCTTCGTCCTCGCGTTTGAGCAATTGCCACAACAGAATCATCACCACGCTCATCAGCGCCAGCGACACGGCCGCGCCGAAGGGATAGTCGCGCGCGGAGGTGAACTGGTTCTGGATCAGGTTGCCGATCATGATCGTGCGCCCGCCGCCGAGCAAGTCGGGCGTCAGGTAGTCGCCCAGGCAGGGGATGAATACCAGCACCGCGCCGGCGCGCACGCCCGGAGCCGCCAGCGGCCAGACGACGCGGCGGAATGTGGCCGCCGGCCGCGCGCCCAGGTCAGCGGACGCTTCGACGAGGTTGGGGTCGAGCCGCTCCAGCGCCGCATAAATCGGCAGCACCATGAACGGCAGGTAGTTGTAGACCAGCCCCAGCAACACCGCGCCGTAGTTATACAGCAGCGGGAGCGGCTCCGAAATCCAGCCCAGCCGCAGCAGCAGCGTGTTGAGCAGGCCCGTATCCCGCAGCAGAAACATCCACGAATACATGCAGATCAGCATGCTGGTCCAGAACGGCAGCACGACCAGCGCCAGGTACAGGTTTTTGCGGCGGCCGGCGTGCGAGATGAACCAGGCCAGCGGAAACGCCAGCGCCAGGCACAGCAAGGTGGCCACGGCCGCCATCGCGAACGAGCGCACCAGGATCGCCAGATATAACGAGTCGGCGAGGCGGGAGAAGTTGTGGGGCGTGAGGGCCGCTTCGACGCCGCCATAGGCGCCGCGCTCCAACAGGCTGTAGGCGCAGATGATCGCCAGAGGCAATCCGTAGAGCAGCACCAGCAGGACGGCCGTGGGGGCCAGAAACCATCGGCGCAGGCGGATCATGAGGGCTCTTCGGGAAGCCGCAGCTCTTCGGCCCGGTTCCACGAAACGAATACCGCCTCGCCGGGTTGAAACGCGTCGGCATCGCGGGGCAGGGAAACGGTCACCGTCGAGCCGCTCGCCAGCTGCGCCTGAACCTGGACCGTGCTGCCAAGAAACAACGACTGCACGACCGTGGCTGGTAGCGCAGGGCAGCCGGAATTGGGTGCCTGCCGCGACATGCGTGTTGCTTCCGGGCGAACGCCCACGCCGTCGATCCAGTTCGCCGTGCCGACAAAGCCGGCGACGAACCGCGAGGTGGGGCGCAGGTAGATATCCTCAGGCGCGCCGACCTGCTGAATGCGGCCATGGTGCATCACCGCGATCTGGTCGGAAACCGACAAGGCTTCCTCCTGATCGTGGGTGACCATCAGGAAGGCGATGCCCACGCGGCGCTGCAAGGCCTTCAATTCGTTGCGCAACAGCTTGCGCAGACCCGGATCGAGCGACGAAAGTGGCTCGTCGAGCAGCAGCACGTCGGGCTCGAGCACCAGCGAGCGCGCCAGAGCCGTGCGCTGCTTTTCACCGCCGGAAATCTGCGCCGGGTAGTGCCGCTCCTTGCCGCGCAGTTGCACCAGATCGAGCGCCCCGGCAATGCGCTTTTCGCGATCGGGAATCTTCTGATGCCGCAGGCCGAATTCGATGTTCTGCCAGACGGTGAGGTGCGGGAACAGAGCGAAATTCTGAAAGACCGTGCTGACCTTGCGCTCATAGGGCCGGCGGCCGCTCATCGGCTGGCCATGTAAATAGATTTCGCCTGCGCTGGGCTCTTCGAAGCCGGCGGTCAGCCGCAAGGTCGTGGTCTTGCCGCACCCCGAAGGCCCCAGCAGCGCAAAAAAGGAACCCTGTGGCACGGCCAGCGAAATGCCATCGAGCACGGCCTGGCCGGAGTATTCTTTCGACACGCCCCGCAGCTCGAGAATGGGCTCCATCAACGGCAATGGTAGCGCATCCGTGGAGCAGGGCCGCGGCCTGCTTGGCAAGGCGAAGAGCCACCGCTCGGCGACGGCTACAGGGAAAGCGCCTGTCTCTCGAGTTTGGCCCTTTCTGCCCTACAAGCTACCGTGGCGCGGGCCTCCGGCCGGCTGCGTCGGCCTTCGGGGCCGACGTCTCTTACTACGTCAGGGAACCAGAACAATCGGGCCTGAAGGGAAATAGCAAGCAAAGGCCGACCTCCAGGTCGCCCCCGCAGGCCGGAGGCCCGCGCCACAGTAACACCAACGATTGCGCGAGCCAAACCCCATTGGCAGGCGAGAGCGCCTGCCTCTATTCGGAACGCGACGCTCTCGCTTGGTAGAATTGAACGCTGCTCCCGAGGAAACCAACGATTATGAGTCTTACCCCTGTTCTATTGATTGGCGGCGGAATGATCGCCCACGACCAGATTCTGCCCGCTCTCTATCAGATGCAGCGCGAAGGGCGCATCGGCGAGATCACGGTTTGCGCGCAGCATGGCCGCACCGTCCAATCTCTGGCCGAAGCCCCCACACTGCGCAAGGCGTTCCCGGAGCGCTCCTTCCGCCCGCTGCCCGATTTCACGCAGGGCGACGTCAGCGACCGTCAGCCCGATCTTTACAAGAAAGCTCTGGCGCAACTGCCGCCGCGCAGCGTCGTCGTGGTCGCAACTCCCGACCAGACGCACCATCGCCTCGTGCTCGACGCCTTGCGCGCCGAGCAGCACGTCTGCTGCGTCAAGCCGCTGGTGCTCGACGTGCGCCAGTCGCTCGAAATCGAGCAGGAAGCCGGCAAGCGCGGCCTGCTGGTCGGTGTCGAATACCACAAGCGCTTCGACCCCCGCAGCCAGATGGCCCGCGCGCGCTACCGCCAGGGCCTGTTCGGCGATCTCAAGCTGGGCACCGCCGTGCTGATGGAAAAGTGGTACTACCGCCACTCGAATTTCCAGAACTGGTTCACCTGCGAGGACACCGACTCGTTCGTCTACATCGGCTGCCACTATGTGGATCTGGTCCACTTCATCACCGGGCTGCAGCCGGTGTCGGTCAGCGTGTACGGCATCAAGGATCGTTTCCCCAACGGCAACGAAGGGTACCTATGGGCCGATGCGCGCGTGCTGTGGGAAAACGGCGCCTGCCTCAACGTGCAGGCCTCGCTGAGCTTCCCCGACGCCGCGCCGGGGCCCAACACGCAAGGTATGACGCTCTATTTCAGCGGCAAGGGCAACGCCGCCTGGCTGCAGCATTGCGACCAATACCGCGGCATTCAGTATGCGTTCAACGAGGGGCTGAACTCGCCCGGGGGCACGCAATACGCCGAGCCGAGCCCCGACTATTTTCTGTATCAGGATCTGGGTGGCCCGGGCCTGGTGCCGTGGGGCTATGGGGTGCGCTCGGTGGATTACATCGTCAGCGAAGCGCTGCGGATCGAGCGCGAGACGAGGGCATCGAGCGGCGCGGCGGGCATCGCCGAGCGCCAGAAGCGCATCGCCGAAATCGACGAACGCGGCATCATCGCCACGCCGGTCAACAGCCGCTACAACGAGCTGGTCTGCCAGGCGGCGAGGCTGTCGATCCTCAACGGAGGCCGCGAGGTGGAGATTCACGCCGACAAACCGGGAGTCGAGTTTCGCAGCGCCGGGTAGCTTTGCCGAGGCCACCGCGCCATATCAAACAGAGCCGCCGGCTCACGCCTGCGGCTCTGTCTTGTGATGCGCGAGCCCTCGGAGCGCAGGACCGGCCTTTCACCACGCCAGCCTGCCCGGCAGCGAGAATGTCCGCGCCGCTGCTTCACGCATACTTGGTGTGAATCGAAACAAAACGGGCGGCCCTTGCGAGCCGCCCGTGGTTATTTCCGGAATACCTCGGAACAGCAGCTTCGGCTAGAAAATGAACTTCACGCCAAAGCGGCCGCTGAATCCATCGTTGAAGATGTCTTCCATGCCGAACTGCGGAGCCAGCGCGCCGGGCAGGCCCAGCGGCGATTGGCTGAGCAGCTCGTTGTAGTCGTAGCCCTTGGTCAGGTCTTGGGCGGCGAGGCTCATGCCGGCCGAGCCGTTCCGCTCGCGGTTGACGTAGTCATAGATATGCCGTGCGGTCTTCTGATTGAACAGGTTGAGCATGTTCATTTCGAAACGCAGCCGTTTTTCGCCATCCTGACCCATCTTGAATTCGTGGGCCACCATGAAGTCGGTCTGCGTGAATACCGGCGTGCGGCCGCGGTCGCCACGGCCGTTGACCAGCACCGGAATGCCGTTGTCGGTTTCGACCAGCGTGCTCACCGGCGTGCCGCTGCCGCCGTAGAAAAAGCCGCCGAACTCGGTCCCGAACCCGAACGTGTAGGAGCCATAGAGCTTGAACACGTGGGGCCGGTCGGTCGCCAAGCGGCCGTAGACGCCTTTGTTGCCGTGCGAGTCGAATAGCAACTCATCGAGGTCCCAGCCGCGGGTGACGTTGCTGCCGGGCCGCGCGATGCTCCCGCCTTGCTGTTGCGCGGTGGCGCTGGTGCGATTGGTGGTCGGGCTGGAAATTTCGTCGGAATTTGCCAGACCGGCGTAGTTGCCGTACAGCTTGCTATAGACGTAGCTGGCCGAACCGAACCAGTGGTCGCTGAAGCGGCGGCGGACCGAGATCTCCAGGCCGTCATAGACGCGCTTGGCCCTCGGGTTGTCACCCACCGGCGTCTGGCCGGTCACGAAGAACTGCTTGGCCAGGCCCTCGCCCGGGTTGGCATAAACGTAGGTCTCGTTGCCGTTGACCAGCGCGCCGATGTCTTCGATGGTGCGCAGCAGATTGTTGTGGACGTAGCGCACCGAGAGCACCGACTTGTCGTTGAGCTCATACTCCATGCCGAGGTTGGTATTGTCCTGCGCCATCGGCTTGATGTCGGGGTCGATATCGCCAAAGCCCGGTGTCCGGCGGTTGCGCACCGAACCCGGATCGTCCGACCAGAGGTTCTTTCCGGGGTCGTTGTCCCAGCTCAGATTGAACACGTCGAGCGTGTCGAGGGCGCGGTATTTCACCAGCCAGAAATCGCCGCCGAAACTGCCGCGGGCCAACTCGTACTTGGTCCAGTCGTAGTAGCGCCCCCAGCTTCCATACAGCTTCATCTTGCCGTTGCCGAAGACGTCGACACTGGCCCCCAGCCGCGGGGCGATCTTGTCGCCGAAACCGAAGTCGAAGGCATAGGGCTTGATATCGCGGCGGAACGAGGGGATGCGCTCCCGCTCGGTGCGCAGGCCCAGGCTCAGGCTCACGCGGGGATGAATCCGCCACTGGTCCTGGATGTAGAGGTGCGTGATGTTGGCGCCGGTGGACCCGCCGGTGCCGATATTGTTGACCTCGTAGTAGCCATAGGTCCCGCGCTGTGTCAGGCCGGTGGCGACGCTGCGATAATCGCGGTCCCACCAGATGTAGACATAGCCGTTGCCCGGGTAGGCTTCGTTGACGTTGTTGACCGTCTTCTGGGTGCCGACGCCCACCTTGAGGTCGTGGGTGCCGAGCGCGTTGAGGGCGATGCTATAGTCGGCCTTGATATACGCCCGCGTGACCAGATCCTGGAAGGTCTGTTCGATGCGCGGCGTGTTGAACGAGCCGACCGGAAGCTGCAGCTCCTGGGGAATATCAAAGGGCAGATCGATCCCCGAGGCCTGGAACGTCACGCTGGTCTGGTTGGGCACCCCGATATCGTGGAAGTTGTCGTAAAAATACCCGCCCCGGATGCTCAGGATCGAGGTGTTGGAAACGATCAGGTCGACATTGCCCGTGTAGGCCGATTGCGGCGTATAGAAGCCGCGATTGCGCTGGATCTCGTTGGAACCGAGCGAGCTGCTGACGGAGTTGGCGTAGGAGTTGTAGCTCGGCAGCGTGCCGCTCGAGTAGGTCGGTGTATAAAGCCACGAGAAGTTCGTGTGCACGCGGTCGTGCGGATCGAACGACAGCTTGTTGAACATCGACATATAGAGCTGCTTCTGGCTGAATGTGCCCGGTTCGGTGCCGTTGCTGAAAAGGTAATTTCTCTCCCGACGGCGCCAAACTGGCGACAAGCCCGAGTAGAAGTACAGCTTGTTCTTGATCAGGTAGCCGCCGACCGAGCCGCCGATCTCGTTGTGGTTGTCTTTCTGCTTGTCGTCCTGGAAGTAGCCCACCGTCTGATCGTCGGCGGGGTCGAGCACGAGGCGTTTCACCGGGGAGGCGCTGATTCCATTGCCAAAGTAATAGTAGTGGCCCTCGCCGTGAAACTCGTTGCCGCCGGACTTGGTGATCGCGGTAATCACGCCGCCCAGCGCACCGCCATATTCAGCCTCAATACCGCTGGTTTTGATGCGCACTTCCTGGAGGTACTCCATCGTGGCATCCTGGCGCGATTTGCCGTTGATCAAACTGGTGTTCGACAGGCCGTCCACCATATAGTTGTTCTCGGCTCCACTGGCGCCGTTGACCTGGATGCCGCCTTCGACCTCGCCCTGGTTGACGAACGCCGACGAAATTGCAAGGGATTGAAAACTGCGGCCCTTGGGCAGTTGGTCGAATTCCTCGTTCGAGAGGTTTTGGGCGACGGTGGTGCCCGCCACATCAATCAGCGGCACCGCGCCGGTGACTTCGATGGTCTGTTCGACCGCGCCGACCGACATCGTCACGTCGACCCGGAATGTTTTTCCGACGGTGACGAGAACGTCGGGCACTTCGGTCTTGGTAAAGCCTTCGAACTCAAATCGCAGTGAGTAGTGACCGCCCTGGAGTTGGCGCGCGTAGTAGTTGCCCACCGAGTCGGTCCGCACCGCAGTGGCTTGCTGCGTTGCCAGATTGGTCACCGTGATGGCCACATCGGGCATCACATTCCCGCTGGGGTCGGTCACAAGTCCTGTAAGATTGCCGGTGGTCTCCTGTCCGAAGACGGCGCCAGCGGCCGCGAACACCAGAAAGCACAAGGTGATCAGAGCCACGCTGTGCTTGTTTCCACGTTTGTGTGGCTGCAACATGCTCTTCCCTCCTAGAGTTCCAAGTGATTGGTCGATGGATGATGAGCGAACTCACGCTTAGGTCGCGCGTCGCCCGAAGGCACTCCCGCGGCGGATTGCGCGACGGGGCGAGGAGCCCCGCGGTCCTTGTCGAAGCGGGCTTGGGAGTGTGGTGGGAAAGTGAGCCGTTGGCGTCCAGCGTGCGGAGTAGCCGACTCCGGCGTGGAGCCTCCGTGCTCGAAAGCGGCGGCGCTTCGGTCCTGCAAGTACGGCTCACGAGAACTGATACCCCGTCGTAGACCCTGCCCGTAGGCGAACCGTAACAGCGTTACGGCCATATTACTCCACTTCTAGAGCGGATAGCTGCCCCAAAAAGGGTCTACCTGCAATTTTTGTGTCGGCGAAATAGGGGGTGCGCGGCGCATTTCCCGCGACGGGCAACCCGACCGATACCTCTAAGGCCTCCTGCCGTTACCAGCGGCAACCCCTGAAATGTGGAGGCCAAGCGAAGAATTCAAAACGAATAAAAGGCAAAACAAAGAAATCGCGCTTTGGGCACAGACCAGCCTCTCCTGAGCGCGCCTCATTGGGCCGGTTCCGTATACACTCCCGACAAGAGGATGGGGGAGCTCGTCGGGGAGTACCTCCGAAGAATACTCTGCGGGCGCTTGTGCGAAGAACCCGGCAATCCAGGCCGGGTTGAGGCGGGGCGGTACGGGATTTTGGAAATCCGCGCCCTCAAAGGGATGCCGACTCCTCAATGGACCCCGCGGTGGCCGAAGTATAGCATAGGCCCGGCGTTTAGAAAACATGGAGATGTGTGGTCAGCCCACGAAAAGCGTCTCCGCCGCGACGGCATAAACCCTCCCCGGCGACGCCGGCGACAAAAATCGCCGCAATCACCAGGAATGGCGTTGCGACGAAGGCAATTGCAGCGAATACGGCGGTCAATAGCGCCATCTCGCTCCTCGGCCGCACACAAGCGGAGCTCCAGAGTCTGCACCACAGTGCATGCCGAGTGCCAAAACGGAACCCCAACGAAATACGGGGAAAAGTCGGCCCGCGATGGGGCGGGTGGGTGGTATCCCGCATGGGCGGTTACCCCAGCCGCGCTGCGGGAGCGCCGAGCGGGCGCAGCGAAAAAGAATGCGGCGGCCGAGTGGGAGCGGTGCCGCACGACGGTAGCGCTGCCGCGGGGCTTGGGCGCGCGCTCCCCGGCGGCACTGGGCGCCGTCCCGCCAAGGCACGGCGCGGATTAGAGATGACGCGCCAGGAACGGCAGGCCGCGCTTGCCGTAGAAAACGTGCTTGTCGTCGAAGATTTCCTGCTCGGCCAAGTCGGCCTTTCCGAACAGGGAGTAGACCTTCTTGACGCGCTCGAAACTGGCGCGGGTGGTGGCGACCGGGAAAATGTCGTCCTTTTCGCCCCCTTCGGAAAATAGCGGCCGCGGCGCGATCAGCGAAGCTACATCATACATCTCGCACCATTCGAGAATACCGGGTACGTAGTTGTCGATGCAGTGCGGAATGCTGAAGACGCTGTTGCGGAAAGTGTTCAAATAGCCGCTGATCAGCGCCGCCCGGATGCGCGGCTCGAGGGCCGAAGCAAACGTGGTGATCGTGCCGCCGCCGGAAATGCCCATACAGCCGACACGTTGGGCGTCGATTTCGGGGCGAGTTTCGATCCAGTCGAGCGTCCGCATCACGTCATAGACGCGCCAGGCGACCATCGTCTCGCCCAGCAGCAGGGCGGCGCCGGCGGCCGGCTGGCACGACGACGCGCCCAGGCTCGAGGCCCGCGCCTTGGCGTCGCGCCGGCAGCCGAAGCCAAGCTGCTCGATGGCCACCGCCGCCATGCCGTGCTCGACCACCTGCAGCGCGAAGTCGTGCTGATAGCCCGACTTGTCGGTGCGCGGCTGACCCTTGTCGTCGATGCCCACGATATCGTCGACGCCGCGGCCGTGGCCTGGTAGGCAGATCATGGCGCGGTGCGGCGCCTGGGCGGCCGCCGGCGTCAGCAGATAGCCCAGTACGAACAGGCCCGGGCGGCTTTCGAAAACGAATTTTTCGCGGCGATAGGCAGGGAAATCGCGGACCTCGAGCGTCTCGGCGTTGAGCGCGGCGCGTTGCCGGGGGAATCCACCGATCAACTCGGTGACCTTGGCGCGCAGTTGCTGCTGCCATTGCGCGGCCTGCTCGGCAGTGCCGGCCTGGAAGGTCATCTTGAGGGGCATTTCCTGGTAACGCTTGTGAGTCCAGGCGAGGCTGTCGAAGCTGTCGGCGTCGACCTTGTCCTGGAACCCATCGAGGGCGCCGGTGTAGCCCGATTCGGCGGCACGCGCGGTGTGTTGGGCCAGCGCGGCCGCGCCCACGGCGCCCGCGGCCAACTGGCGGCGAGTGATGCGATTCGACATGCCCCCAAGTTTAGACAGAGCCGGCGGGCCGGGGCAACCGGAAACGCGGCGCGGTTCGCGTTATGATGGCGGGGTTCGGATGAGGGCGGTGTTATGAACGAAGCGGCTTCTTCTCCACGGCCGGCGGCTGCTCGCCGGGCAGTCGTGATGCTGCGCCGCGTCGCGGTGCTGCTGGCGGTGCTGTTGTTCCTGGCGATCGCCTTCGTCGTGTGGGCGCATCGCCAAAGCTATCGCGTCATCGGGCACTGGGCGCAGTCGTCGGCGGTGGAATATAGCGCGAACGGACCGTACAATTTCATGGTGGTCGAAAGCGACCGCGACTGGCGCGGCTTCCCGTTCTCGTTCGGCCGCCACTATTTTCTGTTGATCGGGCATGAGATCAGCGGCGATCAAACCGGCTACCAGGTCGATTATTCCTTCCATCCCGGCGCCGAGAATATCGAGGCCTACATCCGCAACTGCGCCGTGGAGTGGACCCCGCTGGGAGTCTGGTTCCAGGAACCTTCCGGGCAACGCCTGTTTATCCCCAAGGAAGCATTCGCAGCCGGAGAGTAAATCGATTCACCGGCGAAGCAAGAGCCGACCCACAAGCCGATACGCTGTGTGTGTCGGATCCTAGGCCTCATAGGGGCGGCCCCAATCAATAGCCCGCGTCTTCAGCCGTGGGACTAACCACGAAGAGCAACCGAAGCCGGAAGTGGCACCCGTGGCGTGAACCTCCAGGTTTGCCGCGTCGCGACGTAGGGCCCCACGCCACGGAGGCCGTGATGGGAGGGGCGCCACCGCCGGGCCTGAACGAAGTTTCTCCGCAGTCTGTACAAGAAGGTCGCCTGACGGCGGCGACAGGCGAGAGCGCCTGTCTCTACGTCTCGCCGCGGGGCTGTCCTACCTTTCGAGCCAGGTTGGCGGAAAAGAAAAGAACCGGCTCGGAGCCGGTTCTTCTCGTGGCTTGCGAACGACCCGCCCGGGGGGAGGGATGGGGTTTCGCCAGCCGTCCTTGGCGCTGCCGCGCCGCTCCGCTGTCGTGCCGCTCACAACCGCGAAGCCGTCAATTGTACATCGGCTCGGGCCCAGGCCTTGCGAAATTCTTTTTCGACCTTGGCTGCCTCGGCGGCCTTGCCTTCGGCACGGAGGCTTTCCATCAGACCGAATAAGGCCCAGCCGTTACCGCGGTGGCGCGCCAGGTCTTCGCGATAGACCTTCTCGGCCTCGGCCGGGCGGCCTGCGTCGAGCAACACCGCCCCCAGCGAGTGACGCACCGGCTGCGGCCAGTCGGGCGGCTCGCTGTAAAGCAGCGCATCCTCGCTCGCGGCGGCTTCGCGCAACAGCTTCTCGGCCTGCTCGAAATTGCCCTTGGACGCCTCGATCTCGCCGGCCAGCATCTTGCGGGCGATCTCCAGCAGCGAGCTGAGCGCGTTGACGTCGAAAACTTTCAGCTCGGCCATCTCGGGCCGGGCCGCGATCTGATCGAGCGCGGTGAGCTCCTTTTCGGCGGCGGGAATATCATCTTGGGCGCGAAACGCCATGCCGCGCCCGAAGTGCCAGATGCCGCGCGCGAACTGCCGCGACTCGGCAGGCTCGGGTTCGGCGAGCACTTCGTCGAACTTCCCAAAGCGCACCAGCGCGAACATCGGAACCGCGCTCAGCAGATGCGGAAACCCGAAGCCCGGCTGGTGGAAATGCTCTTCGTCGTGCTTGGAGGCGACCTTGCGCGCGGCCGCGATCGCCTCCTGCCCATGGCCCTCCATCGTCAGCACCGCCCATAGGAAGTGAATGTTGTGCGGGTAGTACCCGATGGGGTAAATACCCTGGGCGCGGCATTGCGAGATGTAGTTTTCGTCGGCCAGAATCGCCTTGCGGTTGGCCTCGGCGGCGTCTTCATAACGGCCGACGCGAATGTAGATGTGGCCCGGCATGTGCACCAGGTGTCCGGCGACCGGCACCAGTCCGCCGAGCTTGTCCGCGCTGGCTACGGCGCGGTCGGGGTCGCCGGCCTCGACGGCGTGAATGTGGAAGTGGTGCGCGCCCACGTGGTTGGGATGCTTCGCCATCACCCCGTCAAGCGCGGCCAGCACCTTGCGCAGCAGCGGCTTGGGCTCGCCGTTCTTGAGCCAGTAATCCCACGGTGTGGTGTTCATCAGCGCCGAGGCGTAAAGCACCTGGACGTCGGGGTCGTCGGGGTAGGCCGCGGCGACCGTCGTCATCGCGTCGGCGTACGCCTGGTTGAGCGTTTTGCGGTCGGGCCGCGGCGCATAGCGCGTCGCCAGTGCCTGGATTAAGGCACGCTCGGGCTCACTGGCTTTGGCGGCAAGCCGGACGGCCTGCTGAATATCCTCGTAAGCTTTCTGCTCGCGTTCGGCGTCGGGCAGCGGGTCGTTGATGTTGGGCCCGAGAGCCAGCGCTTGTCCCCAGTAGGCCATGGCGCAGTCGGGGCTGAGCTGCGCGACCTGGCGGAACGACCGCTCGGCCTCGAGGTGATTGAACCCGTAGTACAAGGTCAGGGCCTGATCGAAATAGCGTTGGCCTTCGGGGCTGACGTTCGTCACCGGGTGGTGCAGCTCGCCGATATCGTTGAGCAGCGGCGCGATGCGGTCCTCCGCCGAAGTGCTGAACGAGAGCACGCCGAGCACGCCCGCGGCTACCCAAACGGCGCCGACAGCCCGTAGCGGAGTCATGCGGTATGGCTTGTCCATTTTGCCCCTCCACTGGTTTGTGCGCATTTTCCCCTGGGAAGGCGACACGCCGAGAGTGAGTTTTGGAGCCGGCGCCGGCTGGCCCTTTTTCGGTTGCCGCCGATTGGCGATTCCCGTTGCGACCGGGTCCCGTTGGCTACCGGCCGGGAGGCATAGCGTAGGTCATCCAGGCCACACCCTACAACCCGAACCCACGGCGGTAGGAATTACTAGGCAGAAACTGCCCGGTACCGTAACGAAAAGACCGTCCTATTCCAAAACCTTAGTGTATTTCAATACGGACCCTGTGTTTCTTTGTCCCATAAGACACCAAGAACCGGGTCAAATGTAGCGCAAGGTGCTTTGGCAGTACCGTTGCTTTCTCATGGCCGCGGCCCGAGAGGGCCGCAACCGATGCGAGACAAACGGAGGACGAGAATGAGTAAGAAACTGTTGAGCTTTGCGTTTTCGGGAGCGCTGCTGGTGTTGGGCGGGCTACCGGTTTTGGCGCAGCAGGAGCCGCCGCGGCAGCAGCAGGAACAGCCGGCCAAGAGCGCGGCACAGGTGTTTGCGTCTCTGGATAGCAACAGGGATGGCAAGCTGAGTCAGGCCGAGTTCAGCCGCATCTTTGAAATGGAAGGCAACACCGACGCCACCGCCCAGGAGAAGGCGCAGGCATTCAAGACCTGGGATGCGGACGGCGACGGCGCGGTTTCCAAGGCCGAGTTCACGGCGCGCTACGACCGGTAACGCCCGTTCGAATTTCGAGACGCTGCGGTGAAAGGCCCCCGTCCGCGTGGCCGAAGCGTCTGTAGCCTTGGGGCGGCCCCCTGACCGATAGCTCTCTGCGGTCAGGGGGCCGCGGAATTTCCGTGCGAAGCGCCTTGGAAAAGATAGGGATTCGCAGACAAACACAGAGACAAAGAGGACAAGAAGCCCGCGGTCCCCAAAGGATGGCTTGTGAGGAAAAGTGTTTCCGAGAAGGCGGCTTTCGCCGAGACGACTGCCGCGGTGGCGCGGGAAGAAATCGGCAAGAAGGCGAGCGAGAATATCGGCCCCGAAGCGAACGTCAATTTGGTGGACGAAGCGAGCGAAACGATCGGCGTCCTGCTGGTGATGGAGCCCGAGTCGCCCGGCTTTGCGGTGCTTCTGGCTTGCCTGGAGACGTTGCGCATCGAGCTGACGGTCGTTTCGGATTGCCGGGGAGTTCGCCGTCAACTCAGCGCGCTGCGGCCCGCTGTCGTGTTGAGCGGCGTGACGCTGTGCGACGGCAACTGGTGCGAAGTGTTGAACTCGGTCGTCGAGTCGGGAGTTGCGGCGAGCGTCCTTGTGTATTCGCACGAGCCCGACCAGCGGCTGCGAGCCGAGGTGCTGGCCCGCGGCGCCTACGCGCTCCTGAGCGGACCGCTGTACGCGCCGGATTTGCTGGCGTGCATCGGCGGCGCCCATCTACTGCGCCATCAGGCACCGCTGGAGGATACGGTTCCCCGCTAGCCCACGTCCGGAATTGCGGTTGCCTCCGCCGGCTACGGAAAAGGTGGTCACCCTGGGTAACCTGAAGGTAAGCCGCACTCGTTCTGGGCCCGGGCTGCCCACTCCGACACGCTTGGATAGGCGCGCGACGTATGCGGACACCGTCCGCCTACTCTCCGGTGTCTCGGCCTGCCGGCTACGCCTGCGGCTTTGTTGTCGCGGGTCGTTGCGTGAGGTCGGTTTCGTGCTGCAGGACCACCGCTGGGTCTGACTTGAGCTTTTCCGCCGCCTCTCCTGCCTGATCCGTTTCGCCTTTTGCGATTTGCCCTTTGCCTTTTGCCTTACTCTTGCTCTCAGAGAAAGGCGAAGGAAGAAGGAAAGGAGGAAGGAGAAGGCAAGAGACAAAAGACAAAGGGCAAAATGCAGATCGCAAAGCCTCCGCCCGGAGCGGACTTCCCGGAATCCTACCTACGCATCCCACCCCTCCCGCCGCCACTGGACCGTTCGCTCACGGCGCGGTGCTAAAGTAGTACCGCCCTCCGGTTCTGAGCCCTCGAGCGCAGTCTCAGGCGCGGACCGCAGGCGCCGGCTCGGTCCCGACAGAGCGCAATTCCCCGACGAATCCACCAAAGCGTAAGGAGGCCCCATGGGCGAACCCACCGATAGCGAATCCATTTCGCGCACGCCGATCGAGCGGCGCACCGTGTTGAAAGGCAGCGCCACGGCGCTCGGACTGGGCGCTCTGGCGGCCGGCGCGCAAGTGGCCGTGCAGGCGGCGCAATCCTCGTCGCAGGCGGCGATCTCGCCCAAGGACAATCTCAAGATCACTAAGCTCGAAACGTTCCTGGTGAAGCCGCGCTGGTTGTTCCTGAAAATGCATACCAATGCCGGCATCGTCGGACTGGGCGAGCCGATTCTCGAAGGCCGCGCCAAGACCTGCGCCGAAGCGGTGCACGAGATGGAGCCGTATCTGATTGGCAAAGACCCGCGCCGCGTGATGCACCACTGGCAGGCGATCTACCGCCACTCGTTCTATCGCGGCGGTCCGCTGCTTACCAGCGCGCTCAGCGGCGTCGAGCAGGCGATGTGGGACATCACCGGCAAGGCGATGGGCGTGCCGATCTATGCGCTGTTCGGCGGACCGACCCGCGACCGGGTGCGCATTTACAAAGGCGGCACCAGCCCCGAGACGATTCAGGAAGACATGCGCCACGGCTTCACCGCCTTCAAGGTCGGCCCCGAGGGCACCCGCAACCCGCGCATTGTCGAAAACAAGAAGTTCGTCGAAACTGTGGCCGACAATTTCCGCCAGTTGCGCGAAGCCGGCGGCGACGAAGTCGATATCGGCATCGACTTTCACGGCCGCATCAGCCCGCAGACCGCCAAGCTGCTGATCAAGGCGCTGGAGCCTTATCAGCCGATGTTCATCGAGGAGCCGGTCAACTGCCAGAACCACGACATCATGGCCGAGATCGCGCGCGGCACTTTCCTGCCGATCGCCACCGGCGAGCGCGTCTTCACCAAGTGGGGTTTTCGAGAAGTGCTCGAAAAGGGCGCAGCGTCCATCCTGCAGCCCGACATCTGCCATTGCGGAGGCATTTTCGAAGCTCGCCTGATCGCCGGCATGGCCGAGTCCTACTACGCGGCCGTTGCGCCGCACAATCCGCTGGGGCCGATCGCGACCGCCGCCTGCATCCAGCTCGACGCGAGCATCCCCAACTTCGTCTGCCAGGAGCATCGCTCGCTGGGCGAGGGCTATTTCAAGGAGCCTCTGGTGTTCAACAGGGGCTACGTCGAGCTGCCGACCAAGCCCGGCCTGGGTGTCGAGCTGGACGACAACGCCATGGCCGACAAGATCAACCACGACTGGCACAACCCCGAGGCCTATGACGAAGACGACGGCTCCGTGACCGACTGGTAGAAGTGGCGCAGGCCTCCGGCCTGTGCAAAACCGCCGGCTTCGCGACAGAAGCAAGCCGGCGGCAACGCTGCCGGGTTCAATTTTGCCATTTAGCCTTTTGCCTTGCCTTTTGCCGTTGTCTTGCCTTTTGTCTCTTGCCTTTCTGCCGAGCCTTCTTCCTCCGACCACGGAGCCGGCTTCCACCCCGAGGACCGACCGACCGCCGGATAAGGCGCGGTCCCGGCCCTGGCGCCGTTCCCGCCGTCCGGGCCGCCGCTTCGGCGGCGGCCGACAGCCGCGAGCGCCTGTCGCTACGTCCCGAAAGATTCACAGGGCTCCGGAAAGGTTCACAGGCGTGCAGGGTAACCCATCACCCTCCAAAACGGTCCTTGAACACAGAGCCCAGCTACGGCTCCAGGAGTCGGCCCAGCCAGCGCCGTCGTAGAATGATAGGTCCGGATGATCGGGAATGCTTCGGGAATTTCTCAGTATCCTGCGCTCACGCCAGCCGCTCACGCCGCTTGGCGACAGTTTCACCAAGATGGTCGAGCTGGCCTCGGACCTCACCGTCCGCGCCGGAAAGATCTATTTCCTCGAGACCGGCGACCCGCAAGCGCTGCTCGAGGTCCGCCGCCAAGACACCAAGGTCAACAAGCTGCAGCGCAAGATTCGCAAGCGCGTCGTGACACACCTGTCGGCGGCGGGCAAAGCGCCCGATCTGGGCTATTGCCTGCTGCTGATGAGCCTGGTCAAAGACGTCGAGCGGATCGGCGATTACGCCAAGGAACTGGCGGTGATCCCGCGGTTTGCGGCGCCGGCCTTTAGCGACCATGAGATTGTGCAAGAGCTGCGCTTGATCCGCGTCGGTGTCGAGGAGCTGATGAGCGACGTACAAAAAGTGCTCAGTACCTATGACCACGAGCAAGCGGTGAAGATGATCCGGCACGGGCGCGGGCTGATCGACCGCGGCGACGGGCTGCTGCGCGCGCTGGCCGTGGAGAGCTTCGACCCGGCCACTCACACGGCACTGGTGCTGGGAACGCAATACTACCGCCGGCTGTGCGGCCATGCGCTCAACGTGCTCTCGAGCGTCGTCGTGCCGCTGCACAAACTCGACTACTACGACGAGGACGACATCGCGGTGGGGCGGTCGCTGAGCTAGGCGCCGCTGAGGCTGAGGCCCGGCCCCAGGGCGTCGTGGCGCGGGCCGCCTGACGGCGGAGACAGGCGAGAGCGCCTGCCTCTACATGGGCCTCTGATTGTCTGGCCTCTGACTGGCCAGGTCCGTGACTGCAGGGCGACGGTCGCTCACGGGAGAGCGGGAGAGGCAGGATTGTGTCCCACGGCAAAGCCGATGCCGTGGGCGGTTGGTCAAGCGAACGTCGGCGCGCACGCCGACGCTGCCGGCCGGAGGCCCGCGCCACCTCGGGTCGAGGATCTCAGCCGAACCACGGGCGCCGGGGTACCTATGGGGATACTTCCGTTTTGTACTGGAGAGGTTGCACCTGCCGCCGGCCGCTAGGCTGATTTGCGGGCCGCTGCGGCGGCGTCGTTGGCGCGCAGCCGGTACTTCTTGATGGAGACCGCCACCATGTTGCGCTGCGTGCGTACCGTGACGCCTTGCAAATGCAGCCGCACGGTGGGGCCGTCGTTGGTGGCCGGGCCCATCTCGACGACGCACTCGATCTTGCTGCCGACCGAGAGTTCGTCCTCGGTTTCGAACAACAAACCGCGGCGGCTGATGTTGAGGGTGCGTCCTTTGCCGAGCGCTCGTCCGGCTAGTCCGCGAAGACGATACTCCATGGGGCGCTGGATTGCGTAGCGCTTCGGGCGGGCCTGCATATGTCGTACATTGTTTACCTTAGCGCCCGTAAACAACAATAGCCCTGGGGGCACAATTTTTTTTGGTACCAAGGTACTCATCGGCACGCGGACTATCCGGCGCAAGCTACTGAGGGGAGTGGGCTTGTAGTCCCTGGCGGGATGGCGGGAAGGCCCTTGGAGCGGCCTGGATTCTTTCCGGGCGCCGGTCGGTCGGCCGATGGCCAGGGGATTGCATTCCGCTTCCCCGGCCCCCGAACCCGCCTCCCTCTTGGCCGAAACCGAGGCCAGGCGAACCCGGAGTCATATGCCTCGGGCAGACCCGGCTGCCGGGCCGGCCCGCATCGGAACGGCCCCGCGGACCAGCGGCATGCCCACGGCGAACGCCTGCGCCGCCGGGAAACCCGGCGCATCCCCACGTCGAACCCGGCGCGCTTGCCACGATACACTGGACCGGTGAGCCCGCTGCGTATTCGGCCTGCCCTCGACCTCGACGTACCGGGCATGCTCGAGTTGCAGGCCGCCAGCCCCGAAGCCGCGCAATGGAGCCGCGAGCAGTATCGCAGTGCGATCACGGGACAGATTTCGTTGCGCTGCCTGATCGCCGAAAGCGGCGGCTCCATCGCCGGCATGATCGTTTTTCGTGGGCCCGTCGCCGGCGAGTCGGAAATTCTCAACCTGGCCGTCGCTCCCGAACGGCGCCGCCAGGGCATCGGCGGGGCCTTGGTGCGCACTGCGTGCGAACAGCCCGCCGACCTGTTCCTGGAGGTCCGTAGCAGTAACCGGGGCGGCATAGCCTTCTATCGCCGCTGCGGCTTTCTGGAAGCAGGCTGCCGCAAGGGCTACTACCGCAATCCCCCCGAGGACGCCATCGTGATGAAACGGGCGGGCGGCGCCGGGAACCCCGGCCCGTAGGCCCGGCTTGGGTCGGAATGACCCTCTCGTACCATTGAAATCCAAGCGTAACTCTGGTAAGTTTGTAGCGGGTAGGTTATTACGTGCTGTTTCTGTTAGGATCCCTGCCATCATCGTTCTCACGCCCTGGTTACACTCTCTCTTCGATCCCCGCCTCGCGTTCTGAAAATCCGCAACTGCAGGAGGAAAGCACCCATGGCTCATTCCGTGGAACAGGACATCGTGTCTCAACTCTTGGCTACCAGCGACGAATACCGGCGACTCGCTGATCAGCATTCCAATTTTGATCGCCGGCTCGAAGAAATCGCCCACAGCAAATTCCCTTCCGCAGACGAGCAACTCGAAGAAGCCAGACTCAAGAAGAAGAAGCTTCACCTCAAAGACCGCATGTACGATCTGATTCGGGAGCAGCAGCAGGCGAGCTAACCGCCTGCCGTGGTCTTCCGCTACGCCGACGAGCCCCCAAATGGCTCGCCGGGAGGAAGTGTGCCCGGAGCAGCCTTGTTTGGCGCGGTTTGGCATTGCCAACCGTAGCGCGGGGCGTGGTGTTTTCGGATGGCCTGTCGTTTCCGCGTCACGGGCAGTCCCTGTGTTCCGCGCATGCGGTTTCTGTGAGCTTTTGAAAAGATCGGGGGCGAGGCGCGGCGACTATCCCCAAGGGGCACGCGCCTTGCTTTCGCTTCTCCCGGCGCGCCGGGAAGGCTACTTCTCGTCCAGCCGCAGCAGCCAGCGCATCGAGTTGCGGATCAGCCGTTGCATCATGGGGTGGCCCAGGGCCTCGGGCGTGTGCCCGGGGGCCAGGTAGACGAAGCGGCCCTTGCCGACCTCGCGCCACCAGCCGGCGGGCGCCGACTTGTTGGCCCTGGAGATGTTACGCAGCAGCAGGTGCTCGCGGTCGAGGTAGTACTTGCTCATGTGCTGTTCGTCGAACGTTTCGAAATCTTCGACGCCCTGCGTGATGGGGTGGTTCTTGTTCTCGATGCGGATCGTGAACGTCTCCGGCGCCGGGTGTCCGCCGTAATCGCCGCCGAACAGCTTGTAATACAGCCCGCCGGGCGGATAGATGCCGTGCGAGTTGTGCAGCGCCAGGAAGCCGCCGCCGTTGTTGACGAAATCCCAGATCGCCTGCTGCTGTGCGTCGGTCATCCACATCACCTGCGCCCCCGGCTCGTAGCCGTTGGGCCAGATCATGCCGTCCTTGAGAAACACCAGCAGTTGATAGTTCTTCAACGCTTCGGCCGTCAGCGCCTCGTGGTTTTCGATGAAGGTGACCGGGATGTTCTCGCGCACGAACGCCGGAATGAGGTTGTCGCGAATGTAGACCGGGCTATGGTAGCGGTCGCCGATCAGCGCCAGCGCGCGCGGCCGGTCGGCGGACTGGTAGACGTCGGAAGTGTTCTGGGCGAGGGCGTTGGCGCCAAGCGCCACCAGCAGCAGGAGCAGAACCATCATGGGGGGCCTGTGGGGCAGGGCAGCGGCCTGCTTGGGCCGCGTGCTGCCGTGCGCAATCGGAAACGGTACCGGGTCGGGGCAGTCCACCCGATACCGCCGTGAGAGTCGGTCCGCACGGCTTGCCGCGATCGAGTGACTGCCCTTGACTCTCCGGGACCGTTTGGCAGCGATTATCGTACGCCCGCAAGGAGATTGCAAGGCCAACCGCCGTCGCCAGGAAGGCCTACAACGTGGCGCGGGCCTCCGGCCGGCGGCGTCCGCCTGCGGCGGACGTTCCTGGTTTTTGTGGGCCCGCAAAGGCAGTGGGCCGCCGGGGCGAGAGACTGGGCCGTCCACGAGAGAACGTGGATCGGCCTACGCGGGAAGCGACCGGCCTGCGCGGCAAGCGAACGTGGGGCGCCTGGCCTGGCAAGTGAACGTACCCGCCGGAGGCCCACGCCACAGGAAGGTACAGGGTGCAGAAAGGCCAAACTGGAGAGGACAGGCAAGATCGTTTGCCCCCCCTCGGACGCCGCCGCGCCCTAGCCCGATTCCCGTTGAGATTCGGATCGAGATCCGGCTTGCGATTCCGCTTGCTTCCCGCCGGGCGGAATGCGCCAGACGGCCCCGCGCGCCGGCAGGATATTTGACCCATACCTCCGGGCGTAGACCTGCGTGAACTCAGCTCCGAACAGGAAAATCTGAGCCGAATAGTACACCCACAGCAGAATCATCACCAGCGAGCCGGCCGCTCCGTAGACCGAGCGCAGGCTGCTGCGGGCCAGGTAGAGGATGATCAGCAGGCGTCCGACAGCCATAAAGACGGCGGTGATCGCCGCGCCAACCCAAACGTCCTTCCACGAAATCAGCACGTCGGGCAGCGTCTTGTAAATGGCGGCGAACAGCACCACCATCAACGCGAACGAAACCACCATGCCGGTGGTTTGCGCCACGACTCCGGGGAGCGGGAAGCGGTCGCCGAAAATGTGCCCTAGAGCGGCGAGCATCGCTCCGGCGGCGAGGGCGGCCAGCAGCAGCACCCCGATCGCGAGCACCATCAGGAACGAAAGCAGGCGCGAGTAGAGCAGCCGGCGGACGAAGCGATCCGCTTTGGGCTCGACGTGCCAGATGTGATTGAGCGAGCTCTGCAGTTCCACAAACACGGCCGTGGCGCCGAACAGCGTGAGCGCGATGCCGATGACCGTGGACGTGGCGCCCGAGCCCTGGCTGGCGCCCTCGGAGAGAATCTGCAGAAAGCTGGCGGCGCGCGGCCCGACGAAGACGGTGATCTGGTGGAACAGAGCCGTGCGCGCAGCCAGGCGGCCCGCGAACGCGCCGGCGACAGCCACGATGATGATCAGCGACGGCGCCAGCGAGAAAACCATGTAAAAGGCCAACGCCGCCGCCGAACGGCCGACGTTGTCGCGCTGCCACTCGCTGACGGTTTCTTCGAGCAAAGACCAGAGCGTGCGCACGCGTTCCCTTTCGGTTGCGGTTGTTGCGAGAGCTTTCGCCGGCGATCACTGCACGGCTGCCGAGCCCCCAATCTATCTGTGGCGGAAACTCCCTCGCGCCGCGGCCTCCCATGGGCCGCTGCGGCTCCCAAGGCTGCGAACCGCCTCGTGACGCAGCCAAGCCAGTGCTCGAGGACCCGCACCCAAAATGCGCCGCGTCCGTGGCGGCACAAACGGGTCAGAACGCCTGGCCGATGCTGAAGAAAAACGCCCCCCGGGACTCGCCTGCTTGGCGGTCCAGCTTGAAGCCGTAATCGGCGCGCAGCAGGAAGTAGGGCGTGCGCAGCCGCAGCCCGAAGCCCGCGGACTTGCGCAGCCGGAACGGGTCGAAGTCGGAGGCGCTGTCGTAGACGTTGCCCAGGTCGACAAAGCCGACGCCGTCGAAAATGCTCAGCAGCGGGAAGCGAATCTCATTGTTGACGACGAACACGGCATCGCCGCCGGAGGGGTCGCCGAGCACGTCGCGGGGCCCCACTTCATCCTGCGCGAAGCCGCGAATGGTGGTGCCGCCGCCGGCGAAGAAGCGCTCCGAAGGAATCAGCGACTGCCCGCCCAGGCCCGTCGCCAGGCCGACGCGAACCCCGCCTGCGTACACCAGGCGCGGCTTGCGCACGTTGCCCTGGAACGGGATCGGCACCGGCTCGCCCAGCGGGATGTATTTGAAAAACTGGCCGAAGTAGCGCACGAAGCGCAGATCGGAGCCGAACGCCGCCGGCGCGTATTCGAGGGCGTTCGACAGGAACGAGCCGCGCGTGGCGTCGAGAATCTCGTCGCGGGTTTCGCGGCTGAGCGTGGCCGATAGCGGCGCCACGTTGAGCGAGACGTCGAAGGGAAACAGGGGGTCCTGCTCCTTGAGGAAGGTGTGCGTCTTTTCAAAGCGGTAGCCGTAGTTGAACACCCACCTGTTGCGCCAGCGGGTCTCCTGGACGAACGAGATGCCGATGCGGTCGGTGATGAAGTCGGAATCGAACTCGCGCCGGACAAAGGCGGTCGCCGTACTTTGCAGCGGCAGGCGGCGTAGCAGCGGCTGGCCGAAATAGAGCCGCGCCTCGTGGACGTCGGCGTCGTAGCGCGTGCGCAGGCCCACGACGCGGGCGTCGCCGAGCGTGTTGCGGTTGGTGAAATCGGCGATGAATCCCGGTCCGCGGTCGGTGTCGTAGAACGCGCCGTAACGGATCTCATAGGGCTTCACCTCGCGCACCCGCACCTTCATCTCGACCGGCTGCTCGCCCGGCTCGAACTGCTGGTCGAGCGGCTGCGAGCGGATGTCGACCAGCGAATAGGCGCCCATGCGGTAGAGGTTGCGCCGGGCCTTGGTCACCTGCTCGAAGTTGAGCGTGTCGCCGGGTTCGAGGCCGAGTTGGCTGCGCACCAGACTGTCGTTGGTCTCGTGCGTCCCTTCGACCTCGACGCTTCGTACGACGCCCTTCTTGTTCTCGGCGATCTTGGTGTCGACGGTAACACTGGCCGAGGCATCGTCCTTGCGCGGGCTGAAGTTGATCGAAACGTCGTTGTAGCCTTCCTTCCAATAGCGCTGCTCGAGCCGCACCAGCGCGTCTTGCAGGAACTCGGGGCGGTAGACGCCGTCCTCGGGCGGCAGCACCACCTTTTGCAGTTCCTCGGCCGGCAGCGCCTTGTTGCCGTTGAACTCAAAGCCGGCGATGTGGAACTGCGGGCCTTCGTCGACGGGAATCACCACGCGGCCGGTCGCCGCCGCGGCGTCCAACTGGTAGGTGGGGCGGTCGATCTTGGCGTTGAGGTAGCCGTGGCTGCGATAGAACTGGGAGAGGAAATCGCTGACTTTCCCGGGCGAGGTGTACACCGCTTGGATGAGCTTGGCCTTTTCGAGCTGTTGCTTCAACTCGCTGTCGCGAAACGACGAGGCGCCGCTGAACTCGAGCTGCACGTCGTGGAAGCGCGTCCCAAGGCTGATCTCGAAGACCACACGCTTGTGGTTCTCCGACGGCGTGCTGACGACGTGGTCGACCTTCGCCTGCAGGTAGCCCTCGTCGACCAGTTCCTCGCGAATGGCGCGCTCGGAATCGTTGATGCGCTGCGCGTCGAACACGCCCTCGCGCCACAGGTCGCGAACGCGCTGGCGCACCTTGTCATTGGCGCCCCAGCCTTCGAAGATCAGCTCCACCAGCGGACCCTGCTCGATCTGGATCGTGAGATCGACCTGGTCGGACTTGGTTTCGCGGTCGGCGTCGATTTTGGCCTGCAGGTAGCCCTGCTTGGCGAAGAAGTTGTCGAGCCGCTCGACGCCCCGCCGCACCGTGAAGAAGTCGTAGGGCTTGCCCGGCTTGATCTTGAGCTTGTCGGCCAGTTCCTTTGGGTCGAGGTTGTCGGCGCCTTCGAAATGGACCTCGCCGATGGGCTTTTTGGCGCGCGCGTCCTTGGGCAGCCGGCCGGTGTCGGCCGCGCCGCCGAAGCGCAGATCGTGGCGCAGGTCGAAGCGGTAGGTGTTGTCCTCCTGCTTGGTGGCCTCGGTGGTGAAGCGGCGGGTGATGTCGTATTCGGCGATCCAGATCTGATCGTTGCTGTCGGCCAGGTTCATCGAATAGATCAGGCTCAGTTGGTCGGTGAGGTTCTGGCCGAGGGTGAGGCGCGCGCCGGGATCGGATTCGGCAGCGATCAGGTTGGGCTCCAGGCGCACTTCGCTGAGTCCAAGGGTTTGCTGCGCGCCGCGCGAGATCCGCGAGCCGATCGCCCCGGTCAAATACGAGAGCGACTGCTCGGCGGCCGCGTTGACCTCTTCGCCGCGCAGGTCTTCGCGGGTCCGGCCCGTGAGCAGCAGCGAAATCAGGTCGGGCTCGGTGAGGTCCGGGTGCGAGGGCGAGGTCAGCGTGGTCGTGATGTCCTCGGAGCCGCCGCCGGTGAGCCGCAGCTCGATGTCGTACTTGCGATGGACCTGCGTGCGGGCCACGATGTCGAGCACCGGCTCAATGCGCGCCTCGCTGAGAAAATCCACGGTGCCGCGGTCGATGTAGTAACGGTTTTCACCGATGTAGAGCGAGCCGCCTTCCTGCAGGTTGACCTGGCCGGTGATGCTGGGGCGGTAGTAGGTCCCCACCAGGCGCAGGTTAAGATCGGCCGCCAATTCAGCGAGGTTGTTGTCGATCACCAGGGGCTCGGCCGTCTGGACGTCGAGGTTGTAGTGGATCCGGGCCAGCAGCGGATCGGGGTCGGTAACGAAGGCCGGTACGCTGCTGCCCTTTACGTAGTCGAACAGAAAGCGGTTCAGCTCGATGGGGTTGGTGTAGGCGCCCTCTTCGACCTGCACTTTGCCGCCGACGATGATGGAGTCCTCCGACGAGCGCAGTTGGATGTTCGATTTCGACAGCGTGCGCAGGCCTTCGGGGAAATCCATGAAGACGTTGTCGGCGGAGAAATCGAGGTTGACGTCGCCGATCTGGCTGCCCTGGTAGCCGACCGTGCCGCTGCCCGCGAGCTTGCCGCCGTTCAAGTTGCCCGAAAGGCTGTCGAGCGTGATGACGCCGGGCTTGAAGCTCAACGCGGCGTTGAGGGCGGTGGCCTGCAACTGCGGCGAGGGCAGCGCGAATTGGCCGTCGCGGAGCTGAAAACTGCCGTCCAACTGCGGCTCGGCGGCGGTGCCGCGCACCGCCAGGTGCAGCTCGGCCGCGCCTCCGGCGGTGACGTTTTCGGCGGCCAGCGCCAGAATGCCGGCGTTGGTCTTGGCATTGAGCTCGACGTCGATGGCGCGGTCGCCGGCCAGGTCCATGCCGCCGTTGGCGCTGACCTCGGTGTCGGGCCCGCTGAGCAGAAAATGATCGACGCGGGCGCGGCCGTTCTCGATGGCGATGGTGGCCGGGTTCTGCTGCGTCAGCTCCAGCGATTTATAGCGCAGCCGCAACTCGTCGAGGCGCACCTGACCGCGCACCGCGTCGAGCTCCAGCTTCGGCGCTTCGGCCTCGGCGTGAATCGAAACCGTGCCGTCGGTCTCGCGCGGCAGCTCCGAAAACGAGTTGATCACCAGGCCCTTGAGGTCGAATTGCAGCCGCGCCGGCTCCTGGCTGGCGGGCAGCTTGAGGGGCAGCCCCGCGGTCGAAACGAAATTCAGGGGCAACTGGCCGCCGGCCGTGATACCGGCGCCGGCCCACTCGGCCTGCAGTTTGTCGAGCTGCAGCGCCCCGTCGCGCAGCCGCACCTCGGCGTCGATTCCCATCACCGGCGAAATGATCGCGGAGGTGAAAAACGCCCCCTGCGAGAGGGTGGCTTCAAACTGCGGGGTCATCTCGGCCAGCGAGCCTTCGAGCGAGGCGTGCAGCGCGAGTTGGCCTTGCGCCGACAGCGGCTCTTCGCTGGGAATCATCGAGGCGATCGTATCGAGGTTGATGTCGGCGTCGAGCGCCAGCTTGCCGGCGGGCGCCGTCTGGTCCAGGGGCAGGGAACCGTCGGCGGTGATGCTCGAACCTTCGATCCGCAGCGTGGAATGATCGACGCTGAGCGCCTGGTTCTCATAGCGCACCACGACCTCGCCGTCGTTGCTCAGCGCGCGGCCGTCGAACCCGGCTTCGACGTGGCTCAGGCGCGCCGTCGCGGTCCCCTGGCGCCAGTTTTCAATCTCGCCCGAGGCCTCCACCGTGCCGCTGACCGAACCGCTCAGCGGCTTGCCGTCGGCCTTGATCTCGAGCTGCGAAAGATCGGTCTGGTTGGCGGTGAGCTTGAGCTGCGCGGCGTAAGGCGCGGCGGTGTGCACTTCGCCTTCGGCGGCGAGCTGGAACTGCGGCAGCGCCGCCTGGAGGCCCGCCAGCCCGTCGTGCAGGTTGAGCGAAGAGGTCAGATCGCCCAGCGCGCGATCGTTGACTTGAAGCTGGGCGACGTTGAGATTGCCTTCCAGGCGGGGCTCGTCGACGGTCCCGGCTCCTTGCAGATGGGTGTCGAGCTGGCCGCGCAGCGTCGCGCCGCCGGGCAGCACCAGATTGGCGATCGCCAACTGCTGTCCCTGGGCTTCGACCTCGTATTCGCCGCTGTCGAGCGCGTAGTTGCCGCTGGCGTGCAGCGAGCCGGCGTCGTCGCCAGCGGCGGTGGTCTTCTTCAGATCGAGGCTGGAAACGGTGATGCGCTGGTCGTGCCATTGGGCGTGCGCGGTGAGGTTGCCCCACGGCTCCTGGTAGGCCACCAGGTTGGTTGCGGTGAGGTCGGCCTCGGCGCGCGGGTTCGCCACCGTTCCCTGCACGACGGCCTGCGCGCTGATCGTTCCCTCGACCGGCGCATGCTGGCCGGCGGCGGCGAGCAGGCTCGGCAGCGAAACGCGGTCCAGTTGCGCGGTGAGGTCGAGCGCGGGGCTTTCGCCGGTGAGCCCTACCGTGCCCTGCGCCGCGATGCTTTGCTGCTTCCACAGCAAAGTGGCCTTTTGCAGGTCGAGCCGCTCGGGGTTGTAGTCGGCCTGGATGGTGGCCTCGCCGCCGCTCAGCTCGCCCAGCGCCAGATTGTGGCCCTCGACGGTGGCGCTGGCGGTCGGCCGGTCGAGCGTGCCGCCGAGGTTGGCGGCGACCGTCATCGAGCCGGTCACCTCGCTGGAACGCAGCGGGCCGTCTTCGGGCTGGCCGAGGAAGATTCCGGCGTTAGCGAGCAGCGCTTTCAGATCGGCGGTGTCGCCGTTGATGCGGCCTGCGAGCCGCTGGCGGTCGACCAGCGTGACGTCGGCCTCGATTTGGCTGTCGAGCAGCGCCAGCGAGCGCGCTGTCAGCTCGACGCGGTTGGCTTGTCCCTTGGCCGAAAGACTGCCGGCCAGCGGCAGCACGTTCTTGGCGGGCGCGGTGCGCAGCGCCTTGAGCTGAACCTGCGCCGTGCCAGTCGCCTGATCCCAGGCGAGGCCGCTCCAGGCGGCGCTGGCGGTGCCCGAAGCCGCGCTGGCAACTTGCAGCGGCGCTTCGAACTGGCGAGTGAGCGTTTCGAGATTCAGGCGATCGAACCTGGCGTCGACCTGGCTCGCGCCGCCGTTTTCCGCGGTCGCCACGTGCCCCTCGACGTCGACCTGCCCGGCCGGCGAACGCAGGCTGGCGCTGCGCAGTTGCAGATTCTGTTGCCCCGAATTCCAGGAGCCGGCGGCGTCGAGCGCGATCTGTCGAAACTCGCCGTAGCGCGCGTCGGCCAGCCGCAGCGTGCCGTCCACGGTGAGATCGTCGCTGTGGCCCGACAGGGTGAAAGCGGCGTCGGCGCTGCCGGCGACGTCTTGTGTGGGGTCGAGAAACTGCGCCGTCTTGGCGACATCGCTATGGGCATCCACCTTGAGCTGGAGATCGGGGTTGCTGAAGTCCTGGACGGCGCCCGACACGGCGAGCCGCAGCGCCGCGGTGCGCGCTTCGAAGCTTTCAATCCGCAGGCGGCCCGCGCCGAGCGTACCCGGGTCGAACGTCGCCGCGGTAGTCAGCGCTTCGATCGGCAGCGTGCGGTTCTCCAACGAAACCGTTCCCGGCGCGACGGTCTGGAAATGCAGTTCGTGGCTCAGCGTGAGGGTGTTGCCGGTGATGTCGGCGGTCCAACCCGGCAGCCTCGTCGGCAAGTTGCTGGCGGCGGTCGGCGTAGCTCGCCGAGGCATTGCGAACGGTGAGCGACTCGATCAGAAACGCGGGCGCCGCCGAAGGCCCGGACGGCTCCTCCTGCGAGGCTTCCCCGCCGCCGGGCAGATTGCTGTGGCCCTGCTCGTCGACGACGGCGTCGAGCGCCAGCCCATCGACCGACGCGTCCTCGATATGGACGCGTCCACCCAACAGATCGAACAGGTCGAGGTTGACGCGTACGTGCTCGGCCTCGAGGAATGGCGTATCCGCTTCGGTCGAAGTCAGCCGCACGCCGTCGAGCGCGATGCTCCCCGAGAACAGACTGTAGTTCAGGCTGCGCGCTTCCAGGTCGATGTGCGACTGCGCCCGCAGATACTGGCGGGCCTTGCGGAGCGCGTATTCACGGACCGGCCGCGTATGCAACAGGAAAATCCCCACGGTCACCACCAGGGCGAGCACGACCGCGGGCATCCAGAAGGCTTTCGAAAGCCGCCACTTTTTCTCCGCAGGCATCGGGGGGAGAAGCCGTTAGCGAATATTGCGCAGCAGCGAGCGCACGCGCGGGGCTTCGGGCGCGTCGGGCGCGAGTTTCAAGAACATCTGAAAGTGCTCCACCATCTTATCGGGGCGCTTCATTCCGTTGTAGGCCAAGCCGGCGTAGTAGTGCGCCTTGGCGTTGTCGGGCTGGCGCTGCAGCGCTTTCTCCAGATCCTCGACCGCCGCCGGAAACTCGCTGCGATTGGCGTGGACGATGCCGCGATAGAGATAGGCGTCGACGTTGTCGGGGTTGGCAGCCTGTGCCTCGTTGAGCTCGGTTAGCGCCTGATCGTATTGCTTCCGCTGCAAATACACCCGGCCCAGGGCGACCTTGACCTCGTCCTGCGGCTCGTTCAACTCCAGCGCTTTCTTGAAGCGCGGCTCGGCCTCATCGACTTTGCCTTGCTCGAGCAGCGCCACGCCCAGAAGATAGGAGGCTTTGGCATTGGTGGGCTGCTCGTTGGTGAGGCTGCGCAACATCGTCTCCGCCTCGGCGTATTTGCCGTTCTGGACGAGTTGCTGGGCCGAGCCGACATCGGCGGCCAACGCCGGGCCGATAGCGAGGGTGAGTCCTAAGGCGAATAACGGAAGGAATCGGAACGACATGCATACCTCCTGAGGCGCTTGTCTGTTAGAGGGCCAGGGAAGTCGCAGAGTTTCAAAACATTACAACGCCGCGCCGCAACCCTACCCGTTCACTATCTCATGCCCTTGCCCACAACGGAACCTCACGCCCACCGCAGAGGACTTCCGCGAAAGTCCACGTCGCCGGGACCCCACCGGGAACCGGGCCCGCCGGGGGTACGTATCTCGTAACGGAGGGTAGGGCTGGGTTGTCTAACGGTTAGAGTCTCGACTCGCGAGCAGGAATTCCCCCTCCGCGATCGAGAGGAGGATACACATGACCAACAACAGCCATTCCAACAACCGGTTCAGTGTCGGCGTTTCCTGCTTCACGCTGGGCGCCGCTCTGGGGGCTTGCGCGGCGGCGCTCTACACGCCTCATTCGGGCAGGCGCATGCGGCGGCTGCTGCAGCGTAGCGCCGAAGACGTGCAGGACATGGCCGCCGAAACGGGACGCGAAATCGCCGATCGTGGCCGCGACCTCTACGAGCGCGGTACCAAGCTGGCCGAAAGCGCCATGGGCCGCTAGGTTCGACGGCAAGGTTGGCAGGCGTATACGGCCGGGAGTCCGCGAGCAGAGGTCGGCTTCCGCGGATCTCTCCACGATGGAGAGGCGGCAAATCGGGAGGCTGACCCCACTGGGCGCGGCCGTTTTGGCTTGTTGCCCGGGAGCGACGGCCAACTGCCATGTCGTGCCGGCGGTGCCTGCTCACTCCAGTTTCGGCTGGATCTCTTCCTCGTAAAGCTTTCGGAACCGGGTTGGTATCGCATCGCGCGTGTTGCAGAACACTTCCACAATTTCCTCGTCGCTGCCCGTGGCCCCTGCCGGATCGGCAAACCCGATGTGCAGCCGCTGGCCGACCTTGCCGTGGAAGAACGGGCAATTTCGGTCGGCATCGTCGCAGACCGTGATCACGTAATCGAACGGCTGCGCCACAAACGCATCGGTGTGCTTGGGTTGGCCGCCGGCGATGTTGATACCGGCTTCCCGCATGACGCGAACGGCGTAGGGATTGACGCGAGCGGCGGGAACGGTTCCCGCGGAAAAGACCTGCCGCCGCGCATCGAACGATTTCAGGAAACCTTCCGCGATTTGACTGCGGCAGGAGTTGCCCGTGCAGAGGATCACGATTCTCACGCCGTCCACTCACCTGACGAGAAAAGGGGCCCAAATCGCCACGGATGCGATCGCCACGGATGCGACAACCGGCGAACGCAACCGCCATTCCCCCGCTCAGTTCTTCGCCGCCCAGTCCCTATACATCGCGCCGATTTTGGCAATGTTCATCGCGGGGTGAATGACCACCCGATAGCGAAAGTGCAGCTTCTCGCCCGGGTTGAGCACGACCTCGCTACGCGCGGCGGCCTTGTCGAACGCCTGCTGGCCCAAAGGATTCACCGCAAACAGCCCGTAGTCGCGCGCGTGCCAGCGCGCCGGATGCCGAAAGCTCGAGGGGTGATCGAAAATCGCGATGCCCAGCTTCTCGCCGTCGATCTCGCCGCTGTAATCGACCCAATCGGCGGGCTTGCCCCAGACATTCGCCATGTGTTCGAGGCCGTTGGAGTTGACCATCGTGCCGGAATGCTTTTCGGTGAGCGCATCGGCCAGGCGAATGCCGAACACGCCGTCTTTGTCGTCGCCGAAGACGCTTTTCTCTTTGGCGGTTAGCGTGAAGTCGATATCGATGGTGCGCAGCCCGCCGTCTCCGCCAAAGGTCATACTGCGGCTTTCGACCAGCAGCGTTTTGCCGTTGGGGTCGATCCAATCGGCGCTGAGCCGCAGCGTGCCATCCTTGCCGGTTTCGACCTTGCCGGCCACGATCTTGCCTGCCTTGGGGTTGTGATACGAGAACTCGTTCTCCCAGAAGTTGTACCCGTTGACGTCGATGTAGCCCACCCACAGACCGCGATGGTGGCGGTGGTCGGTCGACTCGCCCAGCCCCTCGACCATCGGAAACTGGCGCGTCATCAGCGTGCCCGACGCGGCGCGCAACGGCGCCAGGTACGGTTTGGCAACGTCTGCGGAGTCGTGGAAATCGGCGAACGGCTTGCCGTCGATGGCAATGTGGACGACATCGTCGCCGCGAGTGAACTGAACCTGTCCGAAAGCGGCCGAGGCCAGCGCAAGCAAGAGCAGGGCACGGCCAAGCGCGGGGCCGCGGGAGAGGGTTGAATGCGTCATGGCGTTCCTCGATCGGTGGCGCCGGAAAGGCGGCGGGAGTAGGAGTATGTCAGGACAGCGCACGATTTTGCAAGGACCGGCGGTAGGCTTGGAGACGGTGCTAGCGGCAACGCCGCTGCCGCTGCCTATCGCCGGGGTTATCGCCAGCGCCACTGCTAACGCCAGCGCCGCCGCGAACGCCACTCAGAGCCGCGGGCGTAAGCCCGCGCTGCGAAGCCTGGGCCCGGTCGGCGGAGCCACAAAGCCCGTGCCTGTTCGTCCGGCTGCCAGCGCAAGCTCACGCTTGCGGCTCCGAGCGGCGCTTCGCGAATGAGCCGGTGACACGCCACCGTCACACCACTGCCATGCCACCTCCACACACCGCCACGCCCCAACGCCGCCCCTTACCCACCACCCTCCTATGTCAAACTGGAATGCATCCAATGAGCTACACCGCGCTATCCGCACTCACCGCGACGCCGATTCGCGTCGAACAAGAAAATGGCCGCATCCGCTCTGTCGAAAAGGCGCCCGGCGCCAAGCCCGAACTGTGGATCGCACCGGGCCTGATCGACATTCAGGTCAACGGCTTCGCAGGGGTCGACTACAATTCGCCGGACACGCCGCTCGAAGAGATCGCGCGCTCGATTCGCGTGATGCGCGCCACCGGCGTGACGCGTTTTTGCCCCACCGTTATCACCGGTTCGAACGAAAACATCTGCGGCTCGCTGCGCAACCTGGCACGAGCCCGCCGCGAGCTGCCCGAGGGCCCCTCCATGTGCGGCTTTCACGTCGAGGGCCCCTGGATCTCGCCGCTGGACGGCCCGCGCGGGGCGCATCCCATCGAGCACGTGCGGCCGCCTTCGGCCGATGAGTTCGAGCAGTTCCAGGAGGCCGCCGAGGGCAATATCCGGCTACTGACCCTGGCGCCCGAGGCCGCCGGAGCCCCGCAAGTCATCGAGTACCTGGTCGAGCACGGCGTCGTTGTCGCCATCGGCCACACCGCCGCCAACGAGCAGCAGATTCGCGACGCCATCTCCGCCGGCGCGACCATGAGCACGCATCTGGGCAACGGCTCGCACGCCCAGGTGCCCCGCCACGACAACTACATCATGTATCAGCTCGCCGCCGACGAGCTGTGGGCGAGCCTGATCGTCGACGGCATCCATCTGCCGCCGGCTTTCGTCAAGGTGGCGATTCGCGCCAAGGGCCTGGAGCGCGCGATTCTGACCACCGACGCCGTGCCGCCAGCCGGCTGCCCGCCGGGGATCTACCGCTTCGGCCACCTCGAAGTCGAGTTGACGCCCGCGGGGCGCGTGGAGCTCACCGACAGCCGCCGCTTGGCCGGCTCGGCCCTACGCATGGACCGCGCGCTGGGCAACCTGATGCGATTCGCCGGCATTTCGCTGCCCGACGCCCTCAAAGCCGGCACCTCGAACGCCGCCCGGGGAATCGGGCTCGAAGGCCGCAAGGGCTTTCTCCAGCCGGGGGATCTGGCGGACTTTATTCTGTTTCGGTTCGACCCCGAGACGCGGGAAGTGGCGATCGAGGAGACCGTGGTCAGCGTGGCCGTGGCCTAGGTCCAAGTCCGCCACGAGCAACCGGCCCCATCCGAGTCCCGTAGCGCAGGGCTCGAAGAGACCTGCGGTCTTTCGGCCCAGGCCGGGTTTGCCGGAAGGCCGGACGTTTGATGAAAGCCGCAGCTTTGGAAATGCGCCAGCCCTACGCTACGTGCGCCGGCGGGTAAAGACCCCCCAGGAAACCAGCAAAACAGGCAGGATTGCCTGTTCCACCACGCCGCCGGGTCAACCGATCCACCGACCAACCGAACAACCTGTTAACACTTCCCCCCTCCCAGACGTGTTCAGGGTGTAGTCGGCGCTGCGACCGGCGGAAGCGAGCCGGGATCCAGGCCAGGAGTCAGTATGAATAACGACGCACCGTTTGTTGTTCTGGGGTTGTGGGGTGCCTTTACCGGAATTGGCTGGATCTTCTGGGTGATCGCCACCAATGTCCGCATGATTAAGCTGGGTAAGGCGCACGCCGAGATGCAGGCAAACCTGCTCGAAAGGCTCGGATCGAGCCAGGAGCTGCTGGCGTTTCTGCAGACCGACGCCGGCCGGCGGCTGCTGGAGGCTCCGCCGCCCGCCCCCGAACCCTCTCGCAACCCGACGGGTCGCATCCTGACCTCGGTGCAGGCCGGCATCCTGCTGACGGCCATCGGCGCGGCCTTTTTCGCCACCAGCGGCACCTACTTCGGAACCAAGGTCAGCTTCGAGATCCTGGGGTTTCTGGGCGTCTGCCTGGGCGCCGGGTTCCTGGTGTCGGCCGCCACCACCTATATACTCAGCAAAAGTTGGGGCCTGCTGGACGAGCCCGCGCCCCGGCGCGGCGGCGGGCGTCCCGCGGCCGAGTTGGAGAAGTAACGAGCCCGACCATGACATGGGAGCTGATCCAGTCGCTGAACCCGGTCGAAGCTGGACTTGACCAGGCGGAGGAAGCTCACTTTGCGATGAGCGAGCAGGAATTCCGAATCTTCTACGCTCGGACCGCTCGTCCCTTGTGGGCTTACCTGCGGCGGTTGTGCGGCGACGCATCGCTGGCCGAAGACCTGCTCCAGGAGAGTTTCTACCGCTTTCTGCGGGCGAAGCTGCCGTCGGACGACGACGCCTACCAGCGCAACTACCTGTTCCGCATCGGTACCAACCTGGCGCACGATCATTTCCGCAAAGCCAAAAGGCAGGCCGAGCCGCTGGCCGACGCGGCCAGCAGCGAGCAGGTCGGCCACGATGTGCGGCTGCGCTCCGACGTCGAGCGTGTCTTGCAGAAGCTCAAGCCGCGCGAGCGGACCTTGCTGTGGCTCGCCTACGTCGACGAGGCCACCCACCGCGAAATCGCGCAGGCGACGGGGCTGCGCGAAATCAGCATCCGGCCGATGCTGTTCCGCGCGCGGCGCCGGCTGGCCGCCCTGCTGCGCAAGCAGGGCCTGGGCCTCGACGCGCTCGAGAGGGTGCGCTCATGAGTAAACGATTTTGCGAATACGAGCCCCGCGTGCTCGCGGCGGCGACCAGCGGAAGCTGGGGTCGGGAGTTGCTGGAGCACATGGAACGCTGCCCGGCCTGCGCCGAGGTCGCTCTGGTGGCGGGCTTCATGAACGCCGCCGAAGCCGAGCCGTCGGAGGCGCGCCTGCCCGACGGCGAACTGGTCTGGTGGAAGGCGCAGTTGCGCGCGCGCCACGCCGCCGCCGAGCAGGCCACGCGCCCCATCGCTCTGGCTGAAAAGGTGGCCTGCGCCGCCGGCGGCTTGGCGATGATCGCCATCCTGGCCTTTCTGTGGCCCACGGTCGAAGTCTGGGGCGACTGGATGCTGGCGAGTTGGGCCATCGGCCAGAGGGACGAGCCGGCGCTGGCGTTCGGGCTGCTTTCAATCTTTGTGGTCGGGGTGGTATCGGTGCTCTGCGCGGTCGGAGTGGGCCTGTATTTCGCCTGGTCGGACCGCTGACGCGCGGTCGAGCTTCGACGATTCGAACGCCGCGGACCGGCCGATTTTCCGGGAACAACCGTCAGCTCCACGTCGTATGGAACGGAACAGGGAAGGGCGGGAGGTAGACCATTGACTCAACAGACCGAAGGGCGCCAATCTCTCCACCAAGACCACAGAGCCGCAGGCGTAAGCCGGCGGGCCGGGCCCGCACCAAGCAAACCGGCAGCCCAAAAAGCCAACGAATCCCCTAGCCTGCGGGAAGGGGGACCGTCACCGCGCTTCGCACCCAGCAAACCCCGTAGACCTCTGAAAAATCGAGGCGCGAAACGCGGTGACGGTCCCCGTGGAGCCCGCCTGCTGCCAGCCCTTCTCGTCGCCTTGCTTCTCCTCGGCGCCGCCTGCAAGGACTACTCTTATTCCTCCTACGGCGAAGGCACCTATGGTTGGTCCCACGGGCCCCGGAAAGTGAGCGTCAAGACCCTCGGCGATGTCGAATTCACTGCCGACGACGGCGACGTCGCGAAGCTCTCGCCCGACGGTTACCTGATGATCGAAGAATCGATCGCCTGGGACAGCAAGATCATCGAGTTCTCGCCCGGCCCGGGCGGTGAAGTGCAGCGCAGGCTGCTGGTGGAAGGCAAGGAACAACCGCTCGACGCAAAATCACGCGCCTGGATGCGCCGGTTGCTGCCGGAAGTCATCCGCCACACGGGCATGGCGGCCGAGAGCCGCGCGCGGCGGATACTCGAAAACGGCGGCTATGCCGCGCTCTCCGCCGAGCTGGAGCGCATCGAGCACAGCGCGGCCGCCACACGCTACGTCAAGGTCGCGCTGCAGAGCGGCTTGCTCAGCGTCGACGACCAGGCCGGCCTGGTGCGCAACCTGGGGCGCTACGTGCACAGCGATTCGCAGCGCGCCGATCTGCTGCGCGAACTGAGTGGAAGCGCCGCCAAAGAGCCGCTGCGTTCGGCGTTCTTCGACGCCGTCGATAGCATCGGATCGAGCAGCAACCGCACACGCCTGCTCAGCGAGCTTTGGGCCAGCGGCGGCACAGACAAAGACAAAGACAAAGGCCAAGACAAAGGCAAAGACCCCGAGTTCGCCCGACGCCTTCTCGAATCGGCGGAAGGGATCGGCTCGGACTCCAACAAAGCGGAGTTGCTGATCGAGGCGGCCCACGATCTGCCGCCTGACGCCGCCGTGCGTAAGGCGTTTTTCTCCGCGGCGGGCACTATCGGTTCCAATAGCAACAAGACCAGCGTCCTGCAGGCGCTGCTGCCCCGCGCCGACCAGGACCCCAGCCTGCTCGAGCCGCTGTTCACGCTGGCGCAAAGCATCGCCTCCGACTCGAATAAAGCCTCTCTGCTGGCCGAGGCGGCACGTTTCGCCGGCGCCACACCGCAGGTCCGCGAGGCGTTTTTCTCGGCGGCCGAGACGATCGGATCGAGCAGCAATCGCGAACAGGCTCTCTCGGCGGTTCTCGAGGCGGGCCCGCCCGACGCGGCGACGCTCGCACGGCTGTACCGCGCCGGAACCTCGATCGGGTCCGATAGCAACAAGGCCGATCTGCTGATGCGTTCGGTCCAGGCTTATCGCGATGATCCCGAAGTGCGCGCCGCCTACTTCGCGATGGCGGGCACGATCGGATCGAGCAGCAACCGCGCCAGCGCATTCGCGGCGCTGCTGGCGCGGCCCAAGCTCGACCCCGAGACGATGCTGGCGCTGCTCGAGTCGAGCGAATCGATCGGTTCGGACTCCAACAAAGCCGACGTGCTGGCCCGCGTCGCCCAACGCCGCGAAACCGACCCCCGCATCGCCGACCGCCTGCAACGCGCCGCCCGCACCCTGGGCTCCGACTCGGCCTACCGCAGGGTGATGAGCGAAGTCGAATCCGAAAGCAAGCACGCCTCCGGCGAGATCTAGTGCTCTGTCGGAGCGCCGGGATAAACCGGCATGTAGTTGGGAATGAAAGAGTCGACAGAAGGGGAAGGCAACATGGCCAGCAGCGATAGCGCGAGCGGTTGGCCGGCCCTGCGTGGTCGTAGACCCCGAGCACGCTGAGAAACTGCATGCACGAGAACCGGGAGACCTCGGCATCGACTGGCCGCAACGAGCGGCGCAGCCCAGCGGGAGAAGGCAGCAGCCGAACGGCCCGTATGAACGGTGTCGAGGAGTCGGACCGCTCTATAGTAGCTGCGAACCAGCCGAACAAAGCCGAGCGATCGGCGGCGGAGGTTGGGGAGGGAAGAGGGCGGACCAAGGAGAGGCTCGGACTCCTGGTAGAGACCGCTCGGCTGCGGTCCACCAGCGGCTCGGTTATCGGCTCGCGGCGCGATACTTGTGCAGAATCTCGACCGTGCGATCGATCGGAAGGGCTTCGGCGCGGTTGCCGTTTCGACCCGTGACGGTGGTTGCACGTAGCAATGAGTTGTAGATGGCTTCTTCGGTGGCCTCAACGGCGGCCAAAAACAGCGGGGATATGGCGTCATTCGCGAGAACGTTTCGTTGAGAAGCGCCGGCGCCGGGGCGGATTCGATTCTGGGGAGCCGTGCTGAAGGCAATCACATAGTCGCCGCTGCCGTTGGTGGAGGGCGAGCCGGTGCGGGCCAGCCCCAGCATGGCGCGCGAGGCGAGCCGCTCGAGGTTGCGCGCGTCGCAGGGCGCGTCGGTCGCCACTACCATGATGATCGAGCCGTCGGCCCGGTCGATGGCTCGTGCTTCGGCTTGTCCCGGGTGCGGTGGGTCGAGCTGTTCGCGCAGGTAGTAGCGGCCCAGCTCTTGTCCGACCGGCGCGCCGTTGATGCTGAGCACGCCGCCGAAATTGGTTTGCACCAGGACGCCGACGGTGTATCCGCCCGCGCTTGCGGGAACGACTCGTGAAGCGGTTCCGATGCCGCCCTTGAACCCGAAGGCCACCGTCCCGGTCCCCGCGCCTACCGATCCTTCTTCGACGGGGCCGCCTCGCGCGGACTTGATCGCGGCAAAGACCTCGGCCTGCCCGACGTGCCGGCCGCGGATATCGTTGAGGAAGCCGTCGTTGGTTTCCGCCACGACCGGATTCACCGACCGCACCTGCTCGTTGCCGGGCAAGGCAAGCATCCAATCGAGTAGCGCGTCGGCGACACGCGGCACGTTAAGCGTGCTGGTGAGCAGGATCGGCGTTTCTATTTCCCCGAGCTCGCGGATCTGGGTGGAGCCCATCAACTTGCCAAAGCCGTTGCCGACGAACACGGCGGCCGGCACTTTCTCTTGGAAAAGATTGCCTTCGTGCGGCAGGACCGCGGTGACCCCGGTGCGGATTTCGTCGCCGCGGATCAGAGTGCTGTGTCCGACGCGCACGCCCGCCACGTCGGTAATGGCGTTGCCTTGGCCCGGGGGAAGTACGCCGACGGTGATGCCCAGGTCGCGAGCGCGCGGGCGTACCGGATCCGTTGCCTGCGCCTGGAGAACGAACGTCAGCAGAAGGAAGGCCGCGAGATACCGTTTAACCGAACTCATTGTGTCATCCTGTGCGTTCGTCTTGCCCATCATACTGGGCTTGGGGTGGAAATGTGGGACAAGCCGTTCGCTGCGGGGCGATGGCTTACCATAGAGGTCGAGACCGCCCCGGTCTTGGATGGGGCGTTCCGCAACCCGGAAGCGAGGGACATCGTGAGCTTGCTTGGAGCGCCGCTGGCGGCCGGCAGATTCCTCAGGTGGGTCTTGCGCGGCAAACAGGAGAGCTGCGAAGCGTGCGGCAGCTCCTTCACCTGTGGGGCGGCGGGGGGAGCGTGCTGGTGCGCGCAAGGGAAGGTTTCCGCGGCGACCCTGCAAGAGCTCAAACAGAAATACAGCCGCTGCCTCTGCCCAGCCTGCTTGCGGAACGCGCGGACATCGGCGCCTCAGCTCTGAGGCTGGTCACACCGATCTGCCTGTCGCGACACCGCAGATTAGCGGCGGCCGGATTGCCTTGCTACGCCGGCGCTGTCTCCAGGGACCGATATTCTGCGGCGTAAACAGCACGCGATCGCCTCGCGGTCCGGGCCGGCAAAAGCGGCAGGCCTTTCGATCCGGCTCAGCGCGTGTTCACCAGCTTGCCGTTCTCGTCGAGGTGCGGGTAGGGCCCGCCGGTGCGGAAATCGTCGAGGATGTAGTCGTCGTACTGCGGCGTCGGCTCGAAGTAGCCCGGCCTGCGCAGGTGCTCCTTGACGGCGTCTTCGTCCAATTCCACTCCAATGCCCGGGCTCTCCGGGACCTCAATGTAACCCTTGTTCACGATCGGCTTCGAGGGTCCGGTGACCAGGGAGTCCCACCAGGGGATATCCACCGCATGGTTCTCCATGGCGACGAAGTCCTTGATGGTCGCGATCATGTGGACCGCGGCCAGGCACCCCACCGGCGAGCCGGCAAAGTGGACAGCAGTCGGTATCCCGTGCATGGAAGCATAGTCGGCGATGCGCTTGGTTTCGCGGATCGCTCCCGAAGTCAGCGGATCGGGGTGGATGATGTCCACCGCGCGGTTGTCGATGAAATCCTTAAAGCCCTCTTCGAGCCCGAACAGGCTCTCGCCGATGAGAATGGGCGTCATGGTGGATTCCTTGAGTTCCTTGTAGGCGACCCAGTCCTTAGGCGCATCGCCGCCCTGGCCAAGGTGATATCGCTGGATCATGTCCTCGGCCCACGCCAGGTCGTAAGGTTCGAACGCCCGGGCGTAGCGGATGGAGTCGGCAAGGGTCAATGGGCCGAAGTGGTCGGCGCCCAACGGCATTTCGTATCCGATGGCTTCGCGGACCGCCACGATAAACTCGCACAGCATCTCCAGGCCCTTGGGGGTGGCGACGCCGTTGTTGTTTACGGCTCCAGGCCTGTCGCGCAGCAAAGATCCGGTCGGCAGATCCATCTTGAAGAAGGTGAAGCCCGCCTCCTTGCGCTTGCGCATGCGCGCGGCGTACACCGCCGGATCCGGACTCTCCGTGGTGTCGCAATAGATGCGAACACGGTCGCGGTACTTCGATCCCACCAGCCGGTAGGCCGGCACGCCGTAGACCTTGCCCGCGATATCGTGCAGCGCCATATCCAGGGCGCTGTAGCCGCCGCCGGTGCGGCGATGGTTGGCGAACTTGCGCACGCTGTCGAGGATCGGCTCGATGTCGAGCGGATTCTTGCCCAGAATGTGGGGCTTCAAGACCATGGCCAGACCTTCGACGCCGGCATCGCGCACCTCGCCCAGGCCGTAGACGTCCTGGTTGGTGTAGATCTTGATGATGGGGTAGTCGTAGTTCGACGCGATCCGGCAGAAACGCATGTCGGTGATGCGGAGCTGGCTCGGCGCCGAGTTCCGGTTCACGCTGCCGGTCTGCGCGCCGGAGACGGGTTCGGAAAGCCGGAACAGCGGCCCGAACGCCGCCAGCGCGGCGGCCCGCTTCAGCAGGCTCCGGCGGCTGGTCTTGAACGGTTTTCTCATGGTGGTCTCGGCTCCTTTCCTGGTTGCCATAACACGCCTGCGATTTCTTGTTCCGTTGGATTTGTGGAGCCTTTCGCTGGCGCCAATGCCCACTTCGTTTCACGGGCGGGTTTTAAGTCTGGGAATCCGGCGCATTTCGGGGCGCGACGGCCTCAGGCCATCCAGCGGATGCCCTCCACCGTATCGCCGTCGTTGCGGGGCCCCACCAGCAAGGCGCTCAGGCGAGCGTCGTCGCTCAGCGCCTGCACCTGGAACTCGAGAAGGTTGTCCCCCGGGCGCAACTCCACGCTGCCGCGGAACTGCCCGATGCGATAGCGGCTCTGGCTTTCCTTCGCCATCACCGCCTCGCCGTTCAGGCGAGCGACGACCTTCCCGGAAACGCCCAGCCACAAGAAGGCTTTGCGATGGCCCGCCGAGCGAACCCGCACCGCCGCCGCATAACGGGCCCCCGGCGCCGCCGTTTGGCCGGACCAGCGCGCGAAGTCGAGCGTGTCGGCCGGCGCGCTATAGCGCTGCCAGCCGCTCGCCGGAGAGTCGGGCTGATCGGTCAGGCGCCACTCGCGATTGCAGCGGCCGAACCAGCGCTGCGGCTTGCCCCAACTTTGCCGCGCATTGTCCGGCTCGTCTCCGGCCACATCGACCGCCCCCAGATCCATCGTCCCCAGACCGCGCGCCGCCCCCATGTGGATATAGTCGATATCCCAGGGGTTGAAACCCATCACGTGGGCGACGAGGCTGTCCATGGCGACGGTATCTTCGCCGGCCATGACAAAGTTGTTCTGCGAGACCTGGTCGGCTCGGTGGTTGTTGTGCTCGCTATACTGCAGTCCTCGAAGGCCGTCCACCACGTTGAAGTCCGGAGGATGGAACGCGGCCAGGTCGGCGATGAACGGGTCGATGCGCCCTTCGACGGAATGCTCCTTGTGGAGATTGGCGTTCCAAAAGCCGTCGGCGGGAGCGTACGCCTGGCGGGGGGCGGTGCCGACGTAGTTCTTGAAACAGGCTGTGACGCCGCAGTCGTTGTGGATCTTGGCGACCGGCACGCTGATCAGAAAATCACACTTCGTAATCGTGTTGGTCACGAAGTAGTCGGACCGGCCGCCGAACGCTCCTACGCCGTTCGCCGCCCGTGGCACCTCGATGCGGCGAAAGCCGCCCGACTCGTCACATACGGCGTCGTAGGCGAGGTCCACATAGTCGAACGACTTGCCGGGGAAGTCCCGGCCCAGGCGAGCCAGCATGCCGCCCAGCGATCCACGCCAGCCGGCGAACTCGTCCGGGCCCCAGTCGAAGCTGAGGGCATCGACGCGACGCCCGTCTTGGGACACGACGTCTTTGTCGATGGGGTCGCCGATCCGCCGGTAGCTGCCCCCCTCGGCGACGGTGACACGGCCGGCTCGCGTTCTCTGAGCGATGTACTCCAGCACGGCGGCCGTAACGCGGAAATCGGTGATGTCACCGCTGCGATAGCCGCCCTGCGGCCGCAGAAAGACGATGTTGGGCTTGACCACGACCCACGAGCCCGGGCGGATCTTCGCTTCCAGGCTCCCCGCGCGCGGCCGCCCATACTCGATGGCCTTCCACACCATCTCGCGAACCCGGGCATAGTCGAGGGGATCCTCGATGGGCGAGGGCTGCCGCAGCCGGGCGTGGGAGGAGCGCACCAAGCCCACGCGCGGCCCAGGCTGGCTGTCGCTCGCAGCGAGCGAGGCGGCTGCCAGGGCATTCGCGGAGGTGAGAATGAACTCGCGACGACCGATCTTGTTCACAATGTGCCTCCCGTTGGACGACCGTGAAGTAGGGCGGGCTCGGTGGACCAGCAGCGTCCGGCCCCGAACAAAGCTCCCCCGCCACTTCGCCGCAATTCCACTTCCACTGGCTTGGCAAGGGACGCCGCCGTGCTCCAGGGCCCGATACCCGCTCAAGATGCCCGTAATTGAGGGAATGGAAGGGGCCGCAGGACGGGGGGAAGGCCTTCCATGCAGGCCGGACGGACGCCCGCACCCGTGATTTGCACCAATGCGCGGTGCAAATCACCCGCGAGTGGACCCTCGATGCGTTGATCGGATCCGGCCCGGCAGCGGGACGGATCCGGCTTGCCGTGGTTGCGTTGGCTCTGGCCGGCAGGGACTGGGCGAGGCCGCCGGCCCGATGGGGGACTCCCGGCTGCGGGGACAGCGGGGCGCCGGTTGGTCCATTTCGTGCTACGTGCAGGGATGCGCTAGCGGGAAACACGGGGACCCTGGGAGACGAATCGCAATGAATCGACGCAGCTTTCTTGGCTTCAGCCTGGCCGCGGCCGGTGTGGCAACCGCATGGCCGCAGCAACGCTCCGAGATTGCGGTGGCGTCGGCCACGCGCGATCAGGTCCCGCGGGTGGGGCTCGTGCCTTCGACGTTTGCGGGAGGCGAGACGCACGACGGCACGCCGCTCCCCGGGTTGCCCAATCCGGCGGCGATCGATGCCCAACTATCCGCCGGCCAACTCGACGCCATGGTTCGACTCGCGATCGAATTCGGGGCAAGACGGCAGCAAGGTTTGGGCACGATCGGACCCGATGAGTGGGTCGTCATCAAGCCGGATATCTCCTCCTGTTTCGGGCTGGATTCGACCACGAACGACGCCGGCGCGAGCGCGAACTACGTTCCCGGCTCAGTCACCGATCTGCGCCTGGTTCGAAGCCTGATCGACTACCTCGTCGAAAACAAGCATGGCCGGCGAATCACGATTGCCGAGGGCTCAGCCGCCTGGAAGCCGAAGGAGCGCTCGAACGCCTCCGTGGACGGCTGGACCACCGACTGGGGCGGCGCATTTGACGGCCTCAGTTACGAGAGTCTGATCGAGAGCTTGTCGAAACGCCATCCCGGCATCGCGTTCGACCGGGTCGATCTGAACTTCGACGCGACGGTCGAGGTGCCGGTGAACGGGCGCCCCCTGGCGGCCGACAACCAAACCGGCATGTACGATCTGCCGGCGACAATTCAGGAGTGCGACCGGCTCATCAGCGTTTCGCCCCTGAAAATCGATCCGCGCACGGGCGTATCTTTGTCGCTCGCCAACTATCGGGGAATCGCGCCGGGCTCCCAATACGGCTTCCCCAAGACCGGCCTCGATCATTTGGGCGACGCCGATGCGATCGTGGCCGACCTGTTCAGCCTTCGCCCGGCCGATTACGCGATCGTCGGAGGCAGTTGGGGCGTCGAAGCGGACCGCCCGGGAGGGACGGGGATGCGGAGTGTGCGCCACAACGTGATCGTCGCCGGACCCAACGCGGTGGGAGTAGATGCCGTAGCCGCTGCCGTCATGGGCTTCGACCCTTCCCAGATCAAGCATCTGCGGTATGCCGAATCGCTCGGCCTCGGTGACTGGCACACGGACACAATCTGGATCAAGGGCGCGGAAATCGACCAGGCTCGCCGCGAGTTTTGCAAACCCTCCGGATGGGGGAAGGGAATTGCAAGCGCAAAACGGTCATTCGGTGAGTCTCGCGTTGGAAACTAGCGGAAGAGAAACCTCGGAAACCCTTGCTTCCGGCGTGCCAACGCAATCGCCGCGCTACGAGCGGGTCTCGTCGGCTCTTTCGTAGAGAACCCGAAAGCGGCGTACTGGCGGCGATTCGGCCTCGACGTAATCCTCAAACGACACTTCCCGCAGCCCACTCTCGGTAAAGGCGAGCAGTTCGCGGCGAGTCAACGGCCAGGGCATCTGCCCTTCGGGTTCGTGCTCCTGGCGGGCCCGGGCGATGAGCAGCAGGCTGCCTCCGGGCTTCACGAAACTCGCAATGCGCTGGATCGCCTCCGAGCGCGGCGGAGGCAGCACCTGCAGCGTGTACGACTCCAGCACGAAGTCGAACCGCCCCGTCCATTCCGCCGGGGCCTGGAACAGATCGGCGACGCTGTAGTCGACCGGGCTGTCGGGGAACCGTGTCCTGCACGCCCGGATCGCCGAGGCCGACACATCGAACGCGGTGGTCCGAAAGCCCCACGCCGCGAGTTGTTCAGCGTCGTCTCCCAGCCCGCAGCCGACCTTCAACGCCGCCCGGCCGGCCGCCGCAATCGGGTGTTGCCGCCAGAACGCAACGAGGTTCGGATTCGGCTGCCGATCGGCCCACGGGATGGCGCTCTGGCCGCTTTCCGCCTCGCGGTAGAGCTGCTCAAACCATCCTGTGGGGTCGCCTTTGGCCAGGTATTGGGAGGCAAGCTCCCGGGCCCGTGCACGCTTCTCCATGACCGGTCAGGATATACCAGACAGCGCTGCGGCCGCGGAGCAAAGCCTTTATCCATCCGGAAGCGCGATCCAGCCGGACAACACCCTCGCCGCGCGCCTCAGCCGCGATCAAGCAATCCGGTTGTACCGATAGGTGATCTCGTAACGGCTATCCTCCTCGTCGCTGACATACTCGCGCCGCTCGCGATACTGCGTCGCGACCTTTTCAATCGGAAAGACGTTCACCTGGATATCCCCAGGAGTTTTAAACGACGACTGGGTCGGCAGCGGGAAGCCGGCGCTCGTCAGTTGTCCCAGATCGACGGCGGTCAACGCCAGGGTGTCTTCGATGATCAGGTCCGCCGGGGCCCATAGGGCGACGAAGAAATCGACGGCCAGCAGCACGGCCGCAGCGATCGCGGCGGCAATCGCACCCTTGACGCCAAGGCCCTTGAGCGCCTCGTAGCCGCCGACCGCCGACAACACCTCCTTGATAAAGCTGAGTTGGTCCTTGACGATGTTCACGAATGCTTCACTGAAACTATCGACTTGGTCCTCGAACGCCGATTCGCTGTCGATTTCATAGCCCAGCACCGCCACGACCACGGCCGAGATTGGCTGCTGATGCGTAAACAACACGACGTTCATGGTGCGGTTTTCGCCCGAATCCACATCGCCGAAGCGCACCGGCTGGTCGCCGTTGGGCTTTTGCGTTTCGCCCGTGGAGCCGTCGGGGAGCAGCGGCACGGTCAGAAACTTGATCCCAACCTCATCGGAGCCGAACGACGCCGGCGAGGTCTCTTCGCGCGCTCCGAGCAACTCCGTGGCGATTTGGAAGCGCGCCGTCGAGGGCGGCACCACCGTGATGAACTGCGGCGCGGAGCGGATCTCCTGGCCGAAGATCGCGATGCCGGTCGTGTTGGGAACGACCACCTGAAACGAGTACAGCGCCGGCGGCAGAGTGTCGGGCACGCGGAAGGTCAACCGGTCGTGCACGTGGCAATCGCGGATCAGCACTGTCTGTCCGTTGATATCCCCCTCGAGAGGCGTTTCGATGTCGCCCACCACATGTGCTTCGACGCCGACGGTGATCGAGGCCGTCGGTTGCAGGGTGAGCTCGACGGTGGCGTCGACGCTGAAGAAATTCACGCCTTCCACCAACACCGCCGAACCGGCCTCGACTTCGGGGACGCGCAGGCAAACGTTTTCGAGCGAATTGCCCGGGCACGGCGGCGTCTGCAACGCGCAGTTGGGGACGACCTGGCCGTTTTGCAGCACCGGCGTGCATTGTTGCTGCAGTTCCGCCGGCGTGTATTCGCCGAGCGATAGCGGCGGCCGGAACGTTACCGTGCGCAGGCCGTTGACCTTGCACACGTTCACCGGCGACTCGAATACATCGTCTCCTGGTTCGACGACGCGCATCAGTCCCGGGCGCTCTTCCTCCACTCCCAAAGGATCGGCGAAAACCTGCAGCCCCGCCCGTTGCACCAGCTCGCTGGCGAAAGCCTCCGCCAGACTATTGGCGTCGACCGCCTGCGCCGGATCGCCGGTCAACGAAGCATCTTCCAACCGGCCGAGCTCGCCGGGATCGAGCTCGTCGTGCGAATCGATCGCGCACGAGAGCACGCCTCTCAACTGCGGCGAAAGGGCATTCAGGCGGCTAAAGATGCGCGCTTCCAGGGGGTTTTGCGCCGTCTCGCCGGAACGGAACCGGCGCGCCGTGTGGAAGAACGCCGCCGCCAGCGCGCTCGGCACGCGGTTGTTCTGCAGAAGCTTGTCGAGCTTGCGGCGCCGGCTCTGCTTGGGCTTGGCGCCCAACCCCAAAGGCACGCAGGCCCCCGGCGCGCGAGGACAGGGTTGGTCTCCCTGAGAAGGCGGCTCCGCTTGTCCGCCGCCTTTGCCCGGCTGATTGCAGCTACAGATGTTGATATCCCCGTGGTTATCAATATGGATGTCTAAGTTACAGCCATGGGACGAGGGCCGATGCCCTTTCCGTACGGTTGCTTCGCTCATGTGGGATCTCCGTTTCGTTATCGCGGGACCGTCGATTCCGAGATAAGAATGTGGCAACCTGGCTGGCATAGATTGTACCTCCCACCGCCCCGCTGGCAATTGTTTTTTTCTACTTAATGGATAAACCTGAGGTGGAATTCTAAGAAATCGAATTCGAGTTCTGGAAGATTATGCGCGGCCTATGATCCTGGTAATAGAAAACGCTGAGCAGTACTGCAAAGGAGGGAGGACAGGGGAGATCGAAGAGCGGTTCCGTGAGGGGAAGCCGCGGACGGAGAATGCAAAAGCGGGGCAGCGCGCCCCGGCACCATCAACAGGCACAGTCCCAAGAGGCGACCTTGGCCGTCCCCATCTGGTGCCACCGATTCCTTCGTGGCGTCCGGCGCCGGGCCGGCCTGCTGCCAGCGCGCCGCGGTTCGCGCCGCAAGCGGCTCTCCCGGGCTGGCCCCCAGGGGCATTTCGCCGCGGTCTGCGCGCCCTTTCCGGGGTGTATAATACACGGTCATGAAACGCTCAAGAATCCTCGCTCTTTTGGGTATCGGTGTGGTCGGCGCATCCGTCATCGGATTCGTCGCATCGGCGGACCAGGAGCGAGGCACCCTGCTCGTCGCCAACAAAGGCGACCACTCTCTGGGCATCATCGACATCGCCTCGGGCAAACAGATCGCCACCGTTGCCGAAGGTGGTGTCACCGGACACGAAGTGATCGCTTCGCCCGACGGCAAGACTGCCTACGTCCCCATCTACGGAGACTCCGGCGTCGGCAAACCCGGCACCGACGGCCAGGCGATGGCGGTCATCGATGTGGCCGGCCGCAAAGTCGTCAAGACCTTCGAATTCGCTAAGGCGATGCGCCCGCACTGCCCGATCATCGGTCCCAAGAACGGGCTGCTCTATGTCACCACCGAGCTCGATAATTCGATCACGATCATCGACCCTAAAACGCTCAAGGTGGTTGGCACGGTGCCCACTGGCCAACCTGAATCGCACATGCTCGTGATTAGTCACGACGGTCGCCGCGGCTACACCGCCAACGTCGGGCCGGGAACGGTGTCGGTTCTCGACCTCGAAAAACGCAAAACGCTCGCCGTCATCCCGATCTCGCCGCAGACGCAGCGCATCTCGATCTCGATGGACGACAAGCAGGTCTTCACCTCCGACCAGACCCAGCCGCGCCTGGCGGTCATCAACACCGCCACCAACAGAATCGACAACTGGATTGCCCTGCCCGGCACCGGCTACGGCACCGCCCCCACCCCGGACGGCAAATGGCTCGTGGTAGCGGTTTCGAAGACGAATCAGGTAGCGATCGTCGATCTCGCGGCCGGAAAGGTAGCGCATGTCATTGACGTACCGAAATCACCGCAGGAATCGCTGGTGCGCCCGGACGGAAAGATGGCCTACGTCTCCTGCGACGCAAGCGGAAAAATCGCCGCAATTCGCACGTCCGACTGGAAGGTGGATTCGCTGATCGACGCCGGCAAGGTCGCCGACGGCCTGGCCTGGGCCGGTTCGCACTGAAGCGCCGCGGCCGAAGATTTCGCACCAACCTCGCGAGGCAAACGGGCCCGGCTAATCGGGCCCGTCCATCGTTATCCCAACCGCGGATTCCTGCGAGCTCGAGCCACCGATCCTCAGCCAGCGTCGGGCCCAATCCAAACGCGTTTCCGCCGGACATCCCGGCCACTGAACTGCATCGATAGAACGACCTGCGCCCTCGGCGGATTGCGGCCGAGGTTTCGGCTTGAGCGTCATCGTCGCCCTGCGATCCATCCAGAGTTGCCGCTAGCCCGCTTCTCTCAGTGCGCCCCGAAGGCGCAGATCAGCAGTGGGGGAGGGACCCACCCATGCAGTTGTCGGTAGGACACGAGCGGCTTGGTCGAGAAACCGGCTGGGCCGAAGCCTCGTGACAAAGCCCACGTAAGGTGGGTGAGCAACTGGGCAGGCCGTAACGCGAGTAAAGCTAGAGCAGGCCTCGAAAGTGAAGTCGCGGATGCCCAAGTGATCAACTATGCGGACGACTTCGTGATTCTTACTCGCGGCAATGCGGCAAAAGCGCTGGATTGGACGCGGCTGGTGATGACGCGGATTAGTCTGCCTCTGAACGAGGCGAAAAGCAGCATCAATCAAGCGCGCCAGCAGCGGTTTGACTTTCTCGGATACGCGTTCGGGCCGCATCATTATCGGAAAGATGGCCACTGGTACTTGGGAGCCAGTCCGTCCCACAAGAGCGTGCTGCGGATCAAGCAGAAAGTGGGAGACCTGCTACAGCCGGGCAGTGGGGGGACCTGGGAGGAGGTCCGCGACCGTCTGAATCAGATTCTGAGAGGGTGGTCGGGTTACTTCAGCCAGGGAACCCGGTTGCCCGCGTATCGGCCGGTCGACGATCATGTCTACCAGCGCGTGCGCGACTTTCTGACGAGGCGCCATCAGGTGCAATCGCGAGGCACCCGTCGATTCTCAGACGCAGTGGTCTATGGCGAAGTCGGCGTTCTACGCCTACGTCATGTCCACCTTGGCCCTCCGCCGACAGCTTTGCGGTGAAGCCAGTCGGAAAGCCGGATGGAAATCCGCACGTCCGGTTTGATGAGCGGGGATGGGAAACGGAGTCATGATCGGAACTGAGACACCGGCATCACGGCGAAAGCCGCCCGCAACCGCAATTCCTCCGATCTACAGCCATCGCGTCCATCCTCGACTCACCACAGAATCGGCTGCGAGGCGTGATAAGGGCGCGTCTACTTCGTTGCGCTTGCTCGCCGTGCTCAACGTACTGCCCAAGTACGCCTCCGCGCGCCAAGCGGCGCGCGCCTCGTATCCACGGCCTTCTCCTGCCTCTCGCTCCGATTCTGTGTGAGAGAAGCGGGCCAGCCGGGGCCTCGGCTTCGCTGCGGCCGACAGGCGAGAGCGCCTGCCACTACCTTCAGAAACAACGGCCCTAGCGAATCTCAAACGGATAGCGCGTCACCGATTCCTGGTTGCCGAGCTTATCGGTGACCGTCAACACCATCACGTAGTCGCCGCTGGGAATATTCTTATCGAGATCCACCCGGAAGCGGCCCGGCAGCCAGCGCCGCGGGTAGAACGACTCGCCTTCATCGGCCTGCGGGGTGAAGGTGAACATCACACCGCCCTCGGAATTGACCACTTGCAACTGTGAATCGACGTCGTAGGAGTTGTTGCCGCTCAGCTCGAAGCCAGTGATGTAGAACGAGCCCCACATCGTGCCACCCGGCCGGAACGTCGGCGTCTCGACCGGCTCGCCCCCCTCGCCCTGCTGAAATACGAAATTGCGAATCGTCAGCTTGTCGGTGTCGCCGATTTCCTTGCCCAGCACCTGAAAACTCAGCTCCTGGCGCGCTTCCTCCTGCGGCCGCAGCTCGTCGTGCGCGTAGATCACGATCTTGTAGGTGCCGGCCTCGGCGTGGAACGGAATCCGCGGCGAAGCGCGCACCACCGGCATCCAATGCTCGTCCTGCGGATAGACCTCCTCGGCGACGGTGCCCGCTTCGCTGTTGGCAAACGGAGCGTCCTGCACGCCCAGAAAATCGACGCGGTAGGAAAGCTTCATCTGATACTCGTATTCGCTGACGTGAAAGCCGCCGATGTGGAACACGATGTAGACCTGCTCGCCGGGATAGAACGAGCTGCCGGCCGGCAGCGGATAGCCGTCTTCGCTGTCGAGAAACTGCGCTTTGACGATGGTCAGGTGCTCGATCTTCTCCGGCTTCTTAACGCGCCGCGTTTGAGCCGCAAGCGATGTTGCGCACAACGCCAGCAACACAGCCAACGCGGCGGCCAGGCTTCGCCCCGGTTTTGCCGCATCGTGTCTTGGCCGCGCCGCCGGGAGGGGACAGTCACCGCATTCCGCGCCAAGTGAACCCGGCAAACGATAGGCCCATCGGGGCGCGAAACACCGTGACGGTCCCCAAGGGGCGCCGAACCGGTCCACGGGACTGGCAATTCCAGGCTGCGCGGCGATCGCGGTTGGAGTGAAACTGCCGGCTTCAGCCGGCGACGGGCATGCCCCGGGGGGCGTCTGCGGGAGCGCTTGCGGCATCTTTCAGAGCAACCCTGCCCTCATCATACACATAGGTTTCGCGCACGGTCTCAGCGAGCGCCGTGTTCACCAGGGCATCAATATCAAGACTCTGCTCGGCGGCATCGAGTTGCCCGATCTTGGCGAAAATTTCGGGGCTCTTGGGCATGTAGAGCGGGCAGCAGTCGGTGAACGGCTCGCTCGAGATGTCGTAGGTGCCGATCTGGCGGGCGATCGCGAGGATGTCCTGCTTGTCGTCGCCGACCAGCGGCCGGTAGATCGGCAGCGTAGCGACCGCGCCCACCGCCTGCATGTTCTGAAGCGTCTGCGAGGCGACCTGCGCGATGCTGTCGCCGGTCACCAAGCCGCGGGCGTGCACCTTATAGGCCAGCCGCTGGGCGATGCGCAGCATGAAGCGGCGGTAGAGCAGAATGCGGAAGGCGTCGGGCGCCCCAGCGACCACGGCGCGTTGCACGCCCGAAAACGGCACCAGGTAGAGCCGCGCCCCGCTCTGGTAAGGCGCCAGCGCCTCGACCAGCCGCCGCGCCACCGGCGGGCTGTCTTCGCCGGGCTCGTTGGCCGCGCCGTGGAAGTGAACAAAAGTCAGCCGCACGCCGCGCTTGATGATTTTGTAAGCCGCCACCGCCGAATCAAAGCCGCCCGACAGCAGACAGGTGAGCTTTCCCGCCGTCGCCGTCGGCAGCCCGCCCACGCCAGGCACCTTGCGCGCGTAAACCAGCGCCCGGTAGGGCGTCACTTCGATGTAGCAGGTCGCCTCGGCGGACGCCAGATCGACCCGGATCGGGCGCCCAGCCGCCGCCGCCTCGTCGTTGATCCGCTGGCCCAACTCGCGCTCAACCTGCGACGACCGGAAGGGCAAAGTTTTCCTCGAACGCCTGCAACGCACTCGAAACGTAGTAAAGGGGATATCGGACATCAGCCGGGCTCCGGTTTGGACGATATCCGCCATCGTCGGCTCGGACTCTACGCCGACGCCCACCGACGAAATGCCGGGGACCTTCGCCAGCCGCGCCAATGCCGCCTCGCGCGCCAGTTCTGTATTGCAGATTACAACCAGGCGGTGGTCTTCAAAGCGGGGAATATCGAGATCGAGCCCGCCCAGAGCCTGGCGGATGGCCTGTCGCAGCTTCTGAACAAAAAACTGGCGGTTGCAGCCCTTCAGCCAGATCTCGTGGTAGTGAACGATAAGAACGGGTCGCATAGTCGGGCAGCGATGTACCTGCCCGGCTCCATTATATCGACCGGCAGCTCCTCAGCCCCAAAAGGGCGGCCCCGATTCATAACCCACGGCTTTACTCGTGGGAGAACGTGAGCTGCTACCCGCCCTGGAAGGGGCGGTTCAAGACCACAGGCCGCCGCACACAGGGCCCCGCCCTTCCGAATCGCCCTTCCAGGGCTGTTTCCATCCGCCATCCCTGGGCCGGCTGGTGGCCTGCCTGGGGTTTGGCCTTTCTCGGGGAAACCAAGACAGAAGGCAAGCTCAAGTTTTCCACCGGCGGCCGATAAGTGAGGGCAGACCTAGCTTGTTCTTCTCTTCTCACGGAGGGCGGCTGGGGCTTCGGGTCTTTTCCCGCGCGCCTCGCCGCCCTCTCTTCCAGGGCGGCCGCGCCGTCGCGAAGCGCCGTTGGCACATGCGATTTCCGCCCCTCCTTATCCTTTGCGCATTCGGGGCCTGGCTGCCGCAAGCCCCCGCCCAGGCTACGTCAAGCCACCCCGTGGCCCAGACTGTGCCAGGACCAACTGCGGCCCAGGCCGCGACGGCTGAAACAGCCGCGCCAAATCGAACCGCCGCCCCCGCAGCCCCGAAGCAAGCCGCCACCGCCGCCCCGACGCCTGCCGGCAATCCCACGACTGGTAACAATCCCAGGCCCGTCAACACTCCAGCGCGCGCCGAACCCCGCAGCCCCGCGACGCGGGGACTCGGCGCGGCGCGCTTCCTGACGCCACCGGCAAGGCCGGGGACCTTTCGTCCTTCTCCGAATCCGGCCCGCCCAGCCTGGCAGAGTGAGGGCCGCAAGCGGCTCAACGACGCTCGCCAACGCCTCTGGTCCCGGGCCCCCATCACGCGCCAGAGGCACACCGAAGCACTTCAGCGGCTGCGAGGAGCAGATCAAGGTCCGCCCCCGGAGCCGAATCGACCGTAAGCCCGCGCCTCCCTGCAGCGGCCCAGGCTCCGCTGAGCCCTAAGTCCCCGCGGCGGCCCAAGTCCCGCCGGACCTCTTCACAGGCCACCTCTGACGAGGCTTGGGGTTCCTCACGCTTCTCGCCTTTGCCACTCTTTTGGGCTGGCTGGATCATCCGCGCCAAGCCCGACGGCCAGCAACTGCTCGAGCCGGTGGTTCAGTGGAACGCCCAGAATCAGGTGGTTGCGGCTCCGATCGAGCTCAGCGACGACGCTGATGTGGTCGTATTGCAGCTCTACGGAACGGGCCTTCGGAGGCGTTTTGGCCTGAGCGACGTGCACGTGGTGATCGGTGGTATCGACTGCCCGGTGCTCTACGCTGGCGAGCATCCCGAATTCCCGGGCCTCGACCAGATCAATGTTCAGTTGCTGCGGAGCTTGCGCGGCGCGGGGTTGGTAAGTATTCAAGTGACGATTGAAGACAGGCTGGCCAATATACTGCAAATACATATTTTGGAGAATACTTTGGCTGGCCTGAAATGGTGGGGCATGCTTCGCCTGCCTGAAACAGCCTGGATGCCCCAGTGGGGTAGGCCTCCGGCCTGCCGAAATGAGGTGGGGGCACCGTAAACTGCGGATGTCCCCGTAAAGCCGCAACAGGGCAGTCCTCCGGCCTGTCCTTAGGACAGACAGGATTGTCTGTCCCACATGGCTCGGAAGCTTCCGGTGCCGTCCCCGATGGCCTCTGCCGTGGGCGGGGCCCTTTTGGGCAGGCCGGAGGCCTACCCCACTGGTGCCACTGGTGCCGCCCGGTCGGCTGGTCGCCAGCCGCACCGGGCTCCACATACCCAATGCCCAAAATGCGACACTAGCAGTTTGGGATTTGCCCATGTCGTCCAACCCTGTCAATAAGATCCAACCGCCTTCGGAGCCCGCCGGGCCTCCGATCATTACCGTTCAGCAGCACATCTTGCAGCAGCAACAGCGCTACGCTCCCGGGGCGGCCGGCACGTTCTCTTGGCTGCTTTCGGGGATCACGCTGGCGACCAAGATGATTCAGGCCAAGGTGCGCCGGGCGGGGCTGCTCGACATGGTGGGGGCCGCCGGCCAGCAGAACGTGCAGGGCGAGCAGCAGCAGAAGCTCGACGTCTATGCCAATCAGGCTCTGCTGCACTGCTTGGGGGTGCGCGAAAGCGTCGGCATGCTGGTTTCGGAGGAAAACGAAGAGCCGGTGACGCTCGACCGCCACGGCCACGGCAAATACGTCGTCGTTTTCGATCCGCTCGACGGCTCGTCGAACATCGACGTCAATGTCAGCGTGGGGACCATTTTCTCGATCCTGCGCAAGCCCGACCCGCCGGCCGGTGACGACTCGCCCGTGGCTGAGCCCGCCGGGTCGCATTGCGACGTCTTGCAGCCGGGCACGCAGCAGGTGGCCGCCGGCTATGTCGCCTACGGGTCCTCGACGATCCTGGTCTACACGACCGGGCAGGGGGTGTTCGGCTTCACCCTCGACCCCTCGGTGGGGGCCTACGTGCTCAGCCACGAGAACATGCGCATGCCCGAGAGGGGCTCGATTTACTCGGTCAATGAATCCAATGTGGAGTCCTTCCCGGCGCCCTACCGGGAATATCTCAAGCGCCTGCGCGGCGGCGACGGCGGCCCCAAATACACCGCCCGCTACATCGGCTCGATGGTGTCGGACTTCCACCGCACGCTCATCAAGGGCGGCGTGTTTCTGTATCCGCCGACCGCGGCGCAGCCCGGCGGCAAGCTGCGCCTGCTCTACGAGGCCAACCCGATCGCCTTCATCGCCGAGCAGGCCGGAGGCATGGCCATCGACGGCGAGCGCCGGCTCCTCGAAATCCAGCCCGAAAGCATCCACCAGCGAACCCCGGTGGTGATCGGCGGCAAGGCCGAGATCGAAGCCTTCGAGCGCTGCCGGAGTTAGGGGCGCGCGCAGCCCGAGGCGCTCGATGGGGACAGTCACCGCGTTTCGCACCTCGATTTTTCAGAGGTTTACAGGGTTTGCAGGGTGCGAAACACGGTGACTGTCCCCCTCCGGCAGACTTTTTCCGCAGCCTGTTACGCCTGCGGCGCTGTTTCGCCGATTCGTGGCGGGGTAGGGGGCAGCGGGCGTCGCCCGCGGTGGTTCTGGCAGCAAAGTGTCTGGGCCGTCGAAAAATACGTAACTCTTGGGCCGTTTCGAAAATCCACTGGGTTCAAGGTTGATTGAGGGGCGTTTCGTTCTAGAACGATACGGGCGGCGTGCTGCACGTGCCGCGCCCGCTAAATCCCATCGCTGTGTCCGCGGGAGGGCCGCGGAAATCCCCGGGCCGCGAGGGTGACTTCCCACACGGTTTTGCGGTCTTTTCCGGATATCCTATTGATAGGAATGCGCGTTATCTATGATACACTTGTGGAGTTCTCTGTTTTCCGCGCCCGCATCGGATACCCTCGAGCTAGCGGCCCCCGGCTTGGTGGGTTTTGGCCCGGTACTTTTACGTTTCCCTGTATGAGGTAATGTCATGGCGAAGCGACTGCTGCTTACCCTTGTCTGTTTTTCCCTTTGCGCGGGCCTAGCCTATGCGCAAGGGCTTGAAACCAACGCCACTAAGAACGACTGGGAGGAGATCAACTTCGAGTTCGACTCCGCGGTCTTGAGCGATGGTTATCCCAGCCTGCTGCGGCTGGCTGAGCTGCTCCAGCAGAACGCCGACTATAAAGTGGAACTGCGCGGGCATACCGACTTCCGAGGGCCCGACCAATACAACGTCGGCCTGGGCAGGCGGCGCGCCGAGACGGTGCAAAGCTTCCTGGTGAAATACGGCGCCCGCGCCGGCCAGATCTCGATCGAGACGCTGGGCGAGGCGCAGCCCGAGGTCGCCAACGACACTCGCGAAGGGCGTTTCATGAACCGCCGCGTGGTGATGGCGGTCACTGACGGACAGGGCAACAAGATCTCCGACGGCACCGTCGGCCAAGCCATTAAGAGCATCGAGAAGGCCACCGACTGCTGCGACGAGATTCTCAGCAAGCTCGACAAGCTCGACGAGATCCTGGATCTGCTCAAGAACCTCAAGGGCGAAAACGACAAGCTCAAGCAAGACGTCGCCGATCTGAAGAACAAGCAGGGCGACATGGGCGAGAAGGTGGCCGAAGTGGCCCAGCGGCCCGAAGCGCCCACCACGGCGCAGGTGTCGCAGGCGGTGAAGGAAGCCTTGCCGCCCAAGCCCAGCCGTTTTCAGGTGTTGAACCTGAACGCCGGGCCCGACACCAACACGGGCAACGTAGCGTTCTCGGGTAAGGGGCGCTTCTTCCAGCCCTTCGGAAAGCACACGGCACTGCAGACCGAGGGCGAGTTCATGCACTACTTCGGCCGCAACGAGGGCCAGTTCGATATCGGTCTGGTCAACCGCTGGGGCCACATGCAGGCCGGCGGGTTCACCAGCTTCAAGTACGTGAAATTCAACGACTGGGAGCGGGCCGGCGGACTGGGCCAGGCTTCGGCGACGATCGATTACGTGTTCGACCGCGGCCGGTTCGGCTTCTTTGGCAGCAAGGGCTTCATCGACGGTGCGGTGGTGGCCGAGTCGCTGCTGAGCCGCAACATCCGCTCCGAGACCTACCTGAAGGTCGTCGACCAGGTTGGCGTTTCGACCACCCTGGCGGCCTGGGGCGACACTTGGTTTGAGGGCAACGTCGGGGCGCTGTTCCGCCACGGCGGCGGCAACAAGCCCGGCGGTACGATCCGCTACGTGCATCCGCTCAACGACAAGGTTGCCTTCACCATCGAGGGCGGCTTGAACGAGACCTACGTCTCCAACAGCAACACCGGCCGGGTCGTGTTTGGGCTGCAGTTCGGCGGCTGGATGAGCCCCAAGAACTACAATCTCGACGACAACGAGAGCCCGGTGCCGGTCGAGATCCCGCGCGTGCGCTACGAAGTGCTGACGCGCACCATCCGGACGGGGAACGATCAGCCGGTGGCCGATGCCGGCGGCGATCAGATCGGCGTCGGAGCCGGCCCGATCACCCTGGACGGTTCGGCGTCGTACGATCCCGACAACGACCCGATCACCTACGCCTGGGCGCAGATCAGCGGTCCGACGGTCGAGCTTTCGGGCGTCAGCGAGAAGACCGCGTCGTTCACGGCCGAGGAAGGCCAGACCTACATGTTCCGCCTGACGGTGCGCGACGATCATAACGGCGTCAGCACCGACCGGGTCACGGTCTCGACGACCAAGACCGAGATCACCATCAAACGCTTCACCGCCACCCCGATCCAGGTGGAGGCGGGCGGCACCGTCGATCTGCTCTGGGAGGTCGAGGGCGCCGACGAGGTCGAGATCTCGACCTTGGGCAAGGTGGACCCGCATAGCGGCACCAGCCAGGTGAGCGTCGACCAGACGACCACCTTCACGTTAACGGCTCGCAACGCCAAGCGCGAGATCAACGAGAGCGTGACGGTGACGGTGCAGGGCAGCGCGCCGCGCATCTTCCGCTTCAGCGCCAGCCCGCTGACCATCAACTCGGGCCAGAACTCAGTACTGAGTTGGGAGACGGCCGGGGCCGATCAGGTCAGCATCGAGGGCATCGGCAGCGTCGGCACCAGCGGTTCGGCGACGGTTTCGCCGGCCCACAACACCACGTACACGATCACGGCGACCAACGCCTTCGGGACGGTGTCGAGCACCGTTTCGATCGAGGTGGCGCCGCCGGGCGTGCCGCGCATCCTCAACTTCGTGGCCTCACCGCCCGAAGTGCTGCCCAGCGAGCAGAGCACGCTGACCTGGGAGGTCGAGGGCGCCGAGTCGGTGACGATCACCGACCTGGGCAAGGTCGACCTGTCGGGCACCAGTACGGTCACTCCCGAGGAGACCCGCAACTACGTCCTGACGGCGACCAATTCACAGGGCGAGGTTTCGGCGACCGTCACGGTTACCGTGCTGGAGGGCGTCCGCATCGTCAACTTCACCGCCGACAAGACGGTGGTGAAGAACCCCGGCGACCCGGCCACGCTGAGCTGGCAGACCGAGAACGCCATCCGGGTGGTGATTACCGGTGTGGGCGACGTCGACCCGAACGGGTCGATCGTGGTCAACCCGGTGGCGCCGACCCACTACACGTTGCTCGCCTACGGGCGCCGCGGCGAGATCTCGGCGGTTTTGGAAATTCAGATTGAAAACCAGAACAAGTCGCCTGTGGCGATCGCCGAAGCGCCGGTGGCGATCCGGGTACCTTCGGGCACCACGAGCGGTTTTGGAACCCTCGACGGCTCGAAGTCCTACGATCCCGACGGCGACCCGATCACCTACCAATGGCGGGTGGTCGGCAGCCGCACGGCAACGATCCAGAACCCGACCGCGGCGACGCCGACAGTCGAATTCAGCGGCGGCTACGGCCCCTATGAGTTCGAACTGGCGGTAACCGACGACAAGGGAGCGATGGACCGCGATACGGTCACCGTGCACTGGGTCGATCCGTAGACCGCGGGTCGAACCGTAGACGAGACGGGCCACGGCCCGCCTCGGCGAGTAAGAGCAAAGCGATAGGGCGGGGCCCGGCGGCTGGAGACAGCCGCCGGGCCCTTGCCGTTTGGGGGGCTCGAAAGGCACGTGCCCCAGCCCCCGTAGCGCAGGGCTGGCGCTTCGCCAGACCTGCGGCTTTTTGGTCGCTCGGGGTCTGGTGACGGGGCGGGGAATTCCGGTTTCTTTCGGCCTCTGACAAAGCGGCAGGTTTGGGAAATACGCCCAGCCCTGCGCTACGGGTGTGGTGGCGCGCGGAAAGGTCATCCTGCGCTGCGGGTCACCCCCCTCTCCCCCTCAATCTTCCCTTTGGGCGTAACAGAACCAACCGGGCGATTCTCTACCTGACGAGCACAGCATGGCGGGATGGCCTTGCTGCTCCTTCCTTGGAGGCGGCGTCGTACTGTCTATATTCCATTTCCGTCTAAGAAGGGGGATCTATCGAATGAGAAAGCACTTATCACCGATCGCAATGAGTTTGTTGTTGACCGGGTCGGTTGCGCTCGGGCCGGCGCAAGTCACCGCGCCCAACCCGACGCAGCAGAACGTGGAATTGTCGGGGCCCGGCGAAACGCCGGTGTTTCGTGTCGACGTCGTTTCGCGAACGACCAAGGCGGTGAACTACCGTCATCGCGGCGGCGCTACCAAAATCGACATGCAAGGCACCACCCTGTTGCCCGGCGCGCGCGCCGAAGCGAAGGTCGAGAGCAAGCAGGGCTATATCGAAATCGAGATCGAGTTCGACGATCTCGAGCCGGCGACCCGTTACGGGCCGGAATACCTTACCTACGTGATGTGGGCGATCACGCCCGAGGGGCGCGCCACCAATCTGGGCGAGGTGCTGCTCAACGGCACCAAGAGCAAGCTGAACGTCACCACCGAGCTGCAGGCGTTCGGTTTGATCGTCACCGCCGAGCCTTATTTCGCGGTTTCGCAGCCCAGCGACGTGGTCGTAATGGAGAACGTCATTCGGGACGATACCAAGGGGAAATTCGAAGTCGTCGACGCGAAGTATGAGCTGCTCAAGCGCGGCGAATACCGTATGGACGCCAGCCAGCCGCTGCAGGCGCGCGTCATCGACAAGAAGGTGCCGCTGGAACTCTATGAGGCGCGCAACGCGGTCGACCTGGCGCGGCTCGCCGAGGCGGACAAGTACGCTAGCGATACGTTCCAGAAGGCCTCCGACAACCTGCAGCAGGCCGAGGATTACCGCATCCGCAAGGTCGGCAAGAAGCCGATTGCGATGATCGCGCGCGAGGCGGTGCAGACGGCCGAAGACGCGCGGCTGATCGCGATCCAGCGGCGGCAGGAAGAAGAGCTGGCGCAGGAGCGGCGCGCGGCGGCCGAACGTGAGGCCGCGGCGCAGGCGCATGCCGAGGAGCAGGCGCGGCTGCGCGAACAAGCCGAGGCCGAGGCCGCCCAGCGGGCGCGCGAGAAGGCCGAAGCCGACGCGGCGCGGCTGGCCGCCGAGCAGGCGCGCCGCGAAGCCGATCTGGCCGCGCAGCGCTCGGCCAACGAACGCGAACAGGCCGAGGCGGCACGGGCGGCGGCGCTGCGCCAGCAACAGGCGGCGCAACTCGAAGCGCAGCGGGCGCAGCAGGCGGCCGATGAAGCCAACCGCATGCGTGAACAGTCCGAGCGCGAGCAGGCCGAGCTGCGCGACCGGCTGCAACAGCAGCTCAATTCGGTTCTCGAAACACGCGAGACCGCCCGCGGCCTGATCGTGAACATGTCCGACGTGCTGTTCGACATCGACAAGGCCACGCTGAAGTCCGGAACGCGCGAGAAACTCGCCAAGGTTTCCGGGATTCTGATGGCCTACCCGGGGCTGCACATGGAGATCGAAGGGCACACCGACAGCACCGGCACCGACGCATACAACCAGCAGCTTTCCGAGCGCCGCGCGCGATCGGTGCAGGCCTATTTGATCGAGCAGGGCATCAAGCCCGAGGACATCTTGGGCGTGCGCGGGTATGGCGAGTCCCGGCCGGTGGCCACGAACAACACCGCGGCCGGCCGCCAGCAGAACCGGCGAGTCGAGCTGGTCGTCTCGGGCGACCCGATCGGAACGACGATGAGTTCGAACGGCGCCGGAAACGGTGTGGCGGGTTCGCCGCACTAACCGGTTGGCAGCAGCGGCTGTCCGCAAGCCGAGTTTGGGGTGGGGCATTCTCCACCGAACCCCGCGCCCACCATGGCCAGCAGTTTGTCGCGGCCAAGCGGGCCGAACCGAGTCGCCATTTTGGGGGCTGGGCTCGGCTCGCTATTTTTTTGCAGAGCGTTTCGGTCATTGGGTTATGGCGACCCCTGCGTTTTGCCTTTTTGGGGTGAGTTTGTGCCTCGGGGCCCTACGTCCCGACGAATCGGGACTCGGCAAACCTGGAGGTTCACGCCACGGCTGGCGGGTCTTGCTTCTGTACAACCGATCCACCGCCTTGCGGATCAAGCGATCAATCGTCCCGCCGATCAACCATCCCACCGGTCCAGCGTCCCACTGATCCACCGTCCCAGCGTCACCTCATCAACTGATCCACCGCCCCAAACGCAAAGCCCGGCTTCAACTTGCAGCGGTACAACTTGGTCTGGTCGGGTGAAAACTCCACCGAGCAGCTTGCCCAGGAGAGAATCAGCTTGGGGCCCAGCGGGAAGACGATGTCGATGTCGTTCAGCTCGGCTTCGATGCTGGGGCCCTGGGCTCCCGGGGGCAGCGTGAAATTCATTGAGCTGCCGAAAATCACCGGGTAGGAATGGCGCACCATGTCGTTCACCATGCTGTCGGTGACCTCGGCCTCGACCAGATAGGTGACCGTGTCGGACCAGTTGCGCACGGTGACGTTGAGCAGGCGGCCGTCGGCGGACAACTCGTCCTGCTCCACCTTCGAGAAAGGGCAGGGGCCGGCGATGCACGAGACGCGGGCGCGCCCGAAGGTGTTGCCGTCGCCGGCGTCGAGCGTCACCGTGTCCACCGACGCTTTCCACTTGCCGTCGGGGGAACACGGCTCGTCCTGGCCGCAGGGAATGTTGCCGGTGTTGGCGACCTCGAACGATTTCACGGCGCTGCCGACGTTGACGCGAGTGGTGTTTTTGACGCCGTAGCGAACGCGGATATTGCTGATGGTGTATTTCGCCTCGGCCGGTTCCTTGGGCTCGTTCTGCTCTTTGGGGGTGACCCGGATGATGTGAATCTTCTGCCGGGCGGGCTCGGTGAACTGGACGGATTTGTAGTCGGGATGGCGGAAGCTGAGGGTGACGCTCTCGCCGGGGAACAGCGCCGGATCGAGGCGCAGCCGGAAAAAACCGGTGGCGTCGGAGGTGGTTTCCTGCGTGGTGGCGCCGGCGGTCGCCGTGACTACGGCGTAGGGTACCGGCAACTGCTCGCGCGGGTCGTCGCCGTCGCGGATGATCGTCCCGGTAACATAAGAGATGCGCTCGGTGCGCAGCAGCCAGACCCCGATGAGGGCCGCCACAATCGCCAGCAGCGCGGCCGCGGCGAGGATATAGCGCTGGCGCCGGCGCCACCACGCCGCACGCTCGCTGGGCGAAGACTCGGGTGTGCCCGAATCGCCGGGCGTGGTGGAATCGCTGGGCCCGCCCGGATCGGCGGCCGCCGCCGTACTGTGCTGTCCCGTGTGCTGTCCCCTGTGATGTCCCGCATCCGCCATCTGGCAGCATACTCCCGAATCGTCTACATTTGTTTTAGGTGGCTCGACCAACCATGCACAGTCCATTATCGCGCCGCGCAGCTTTGGGCTGGATGTTGGGGGCCGCCGCCGGCGTTTCGACGGCCCGTTCGGCCGACCAGTTGCTGCCGGGAGTGTTTCCCGCAGACGGCAAGCTGCCCGACTGGACCGACTCGCAAAAGCCGCTCTCGGCCGAGGACGACGCCTTTCTCGACGAGCTCGAGCGGGCCAATTTGCAGTTCTTCCTGGACCAGACCCATCCCAAGACAGGGCTGGTCAAAGACCGCCATAGCGTGTTCAAGCCCGACGTCTATAAGGTGGCCAGCATCGCCGCCACCGGCTTCGGGTTGACGGCGCTGTGCATCGGCCACGAGCGCAAGATCCTGCGGTTCCCCGAGGCCACCGAGCGCGTCATCACCACCCTGCGCTTCCTGGCGGAGACGATGCCCAACCACCGCGGGTTTTTCTACCACTGGGCCGACGTCGCGAGCGGCGAGCGCACCTGGGACTCCGAGGTCTCTTCGATCGACACCGCCATTCTGCTGTGCGGCGTGCTGACCTGCCGGCAGCATTTCCATCATCGCGAGATCCGCCGCCTGGCGACCGCCATTTTCGATCGCGTCGATTGGAAATGGCTCTCTGAAGACACCTCGCTGCTGCCCCACGGCTGGACGCCCGAACTGGGCTTTCTGCGTTACCGCTGGGACTACTACAGCGAGCTGATGATGATGTATCTGCTGGGGCTGGGCTCGTCGACGCATCCGTTGCCGGTGCAGGCCTGGCACGCCTGGAAGCGCACGACGTTCGAATACGACGGGCTGCGCTACGTGGGCTCCTACGCGCCGCTATTCGTGCACCAGTACTCGCAGGCGTGGTTCGATTTCCGCGGCAAGCGCGACCGCTACGCTGATTATTTTCAGAACTCGATCGTGGCCACCGAAGTGCACCGCCGCTTCTGCCTCGAGCTGTCGGACCAGTTCCCTTACTACAGCAACGACCTGTGGGGCATCACGGCGTCGGATTCGAAAGACGGCTACGTGGTGTGGGGCGGGCCGCCGCAGATGGGACCGATCGATGGAACGGTGGTGCCCAGCGCCGCCGGCGGCTCCTTGCCGTTCCGCCCCAGCGACACGCTGCGTGTGCTCAAATATATCCGCGAGCAGTATGGCGAGCACGTCTGGAGCCGCTACGGCTTCGTCAACGCCTTCAACCCGATGACCGGTTGGTTCGACACCGACGTGATCGGCATCGACACCGGCATCACCATGCTGATGGCCGAGAACCTGCGCACCGGCCACATCTGGAAGACCTTCATGAAGAACCCCGAAGTGCAGCGCGCCCTGAGCCGCGCCGGTTTCGAGAATACCCGCTAGGAGAGGAGTTCACTCCATGCCCAGTGCTTCCGCCGAGCCCATTAAAGTGGGCGTCATCATGGACCTCAGCGGTCCACTCTCGTTCATGGGTGTCGCCAGCGCCAACGTGGCCCGGATGGTCATCGACGACATCAATGCCAACGGCGGCCTGTTGGGTCGCAAGATCGATCTGCTCGTCGAGGACAGCGCCACCACCGACAGCGTGGCCGAGGCCAAAGCCGCCAAGCTCGTCCAGCAGGATCAAGTCGATGTCCTGTTCGGCGGTATTTATAGCTCCACGAGGCAGGCCATCAAGGGGCCCGCGGTCGATCAGGGCAAAAAGCTCTACATCTACCCCGAGCAATACGAGGGGCGGAGTGCCACCCGCTGATCTTTTGTACCGGCCCGGTGCCGGCGCAGCAGGTGGAACCTCTGATCCCCTGGCTGATGCAGAAGACCGGGGTGAAGACCTTCTATCTGCCGTCGGCGGACTACATCTGGCCGCACACTTTGAACAAGAAGCTCCGTCAGGTGGCCGCGGCGAACGGCGGCTCGGTCGTCGGAGAGGAATACTTTGCTCTCGATCACGCCGACTACAGCAAGACGGTCGAGAAGATTGCCTCCAGCGGCGCGCAGGTCGTGTTCAATACCATCGTTCCTCCCGGGCTCACGCCGTTTCTCGAGCAGCTTTACAACTCGGGCTTTACCAAGCGAGGCGGCCAGATTGTTTGCACCTACTTCGACGAGAATTTTTTGAACCTGGTGCCGGCCGCGCACATGGAGGGTCTCTACAGTTGCCTCGATTATTATCAGAACCTCAGCGATCCATTCAGCAAGAAACTGATCGAGCAGTACGACAAGCAGTTTCCCGGTAGCGCCAAGTTGACGGCCGGCAGTTCCTGTTCGGGCATGTATCGCGGCGTGCGATTCTGGGAGGCGGCCGTGAAAGAGGCAGGCTCACTGAACCAGGAAGCCGTGATTCAAGCCCTCGACCACGCCAAGATCGCCGCGGGCCCCGGCGGCCCGGCGGAAATGGTGCCCGGCCAGCATCATGTCCGCATGAACATGTATATCGCCCAGGCCAAGAACGGCAGCTTCGAGATCGTCAAGAACCTGGGAGCGATTGATCCCAAGGAGTGCACGCAAGGCATCCAGTAAGTGTGGGGCCTGTCTCCGCCGTTCGGCGGTCCGCTGGAGAGCCCCAAAACCAAGCCAATCCTGGGACGGGAGACGCCAACCACCCGCAATCAGCCGCCGAGCACCCCGGCGCCTCGGGCGCTCTCTGCGCTGCGCTCGGCCCGCCGCCGTTCGAGGTGGCCGCCGTCGCGCAGTTCCTGCAATGGGTCGTAGGGCAACTGGCGGTCGCTGCGCGACTTCCACAAAATGGCGTCGGCGGCCGGCGAGAAGAAGGCGTTCTTGAGCAACTGATCGCCCAGCTCGGCGTCGCCTTGCCGGCGCGCTTCCTCCAGCCGCGGATAGTCCACCAGCAGCGCCTGCACGTAGGCCCGCGCGATCGCCTCGACCGATTCGATCATTTCCTCAATCGGGTTTTTCAGGTTGTGGCTCTGGTCGATCACCAGCGAGACGTCGTCGAAGGGCTGCAGGCCGCGGCGGTCGGCTTCGAGCAGCACGACGAAGATGCGGAACAGTTGCGCCGGGTCGAGCGAGCCCGTCGCCAGGTCGTCGTCGCCGTACTTGCGGTCGTTGAAATGAAAGCCGCCAAACTTGCCGAGGTGGATGAGGTGCGCCACGATCTGCTCGATGTTGACGCCGTGGGCGTGATGGCCGAGATCGACCAGCACCGCGGCGCGGTCGCCCAGCCGCTCGGCGAGGCTCAAGGCGCGGCCCCAGTCGGGGATCGCGGTCGCATAAAAGCCTGGCTCGAAGAACTTGTACTCGATAAAGGCGCGCTCCTCGCCTTCCAGCCTGCTATAGATCGCCTCGAGCGATTCCTCGAGCCATCGCGCCTGATCGAATAGCGAAAGCTGGCCGGGCGAATTGGTGCCGTCGGGCAGCCAGATGCTCAAAATCTTCGAGCCGAACAGCCGCATGATCCCGAGGCATTCCAGATGATGCTCGATGGCGGCGCGGCGCACGTCGGCGAATGGGTTGGTGAGGCTGCCAAAGCGCAGGCGGTGATCGAGCGGCCCGCTGGCGCGCGGCGAAAAGGTATTGGAATTGACCGCGCCCGGCTGCAGTCCGTGACTGCGGATGAGCTGCAGGGTGTGCCGCGCCTCGGCGAGATCGACGCCGTCCCAGGGAAAGTGCGTGGCGACGGAAGGCGTGGCGCCGGTCAGCGCGTGAACCAGCGCGCAGTCCTCGATTTTCTCGGCGATGGTGTTGGCTTCTTCGCCTTGTGGATAGCGTCCGAAGCGCGTTCCCCCGCGGCCCATCCCCCAACTGGGAAGCTCGATCCGCAACTGCCCGGCGCGCTCCACCAGGCCGGCGATCTCAACGCCGCGTTCGATGAGCGTCTCGGCGGCCAGCGCGTAGCCGCGAGACTGGTGGGAAGGGTCGTTTCTTTCCAGCATGGGATTCTCGGTGAGGGCCGGCGAGGGCCAATCGGGTATTTCGCGGCCGACTACTCTCCCGCCCGGCGCGCCGCGCTACCCGCCGAGGGCGAAGTGCCCGAGAACCGGCTCAAAAGCGAACCCGCCGGCGGGCGAACAGGCTGCCGCGCTAGCCGGCCGCGGTCAGGAAATAGGCGGGCTCGTTGCCGGCCTTCCATTTGATATTGCAGCCGATGCTCGCTTTTTGATCAGCGGGCACCGCGCGCCCGGCGAGCACGGCGTCGAGCGCGGCGCGCAGATCTTTGCCCGTAACCGGCTTGGCGTTGTCGGGGCGGCTGTCGTCGAGCTGCCCGCGGTAAACCAGTTGGCGGTCCGCGTCGAAGACATAGAAATCCGGCGTGCAGGCGGCCTGATACGCCTTGGCGGTCTGTTGGCTTTCGTCGTAGCAGTAGGCAAAGCTCAGGCCCCATTCGGCGGCGGTCTGCCTCATTTTGTCGGGCGCGTCGTCGGGGTGCGATGTGGCGTCATTGGCATTGATGGCGACGATGCCCAGCGGCTGCGAGGCGTAGTCGCGCCCGATGCGCGCCAGCTCCTGCCGCACGTGCTTGACGAACGGGCAGTGGTTGCAGATGAACATCACCAGCAACGCTTTGCTACCGTCGAACGAGGCGAGGCTCACGGTGTTTCCGGAAATCACATCGGGCAACTCGAACGCCCGGGCAGACGTGCCCAAAGTCGCCATTGTCGATTCGGTCAAGGCCATGGTGGGTTGGTTGCTCCTTCTTCGTTGAACTTGTCTTGGTGGAACGTTATGGATGGTTGGTTCCTGGCGTCAACGTCCATCCCAGGCAAGCGCGCTTTGCATAGAATAGCAGGGCCCCCAAGTTGAGCCGGAGCCTTCGGCCCCCAGCCAAAACCACAGAAGCCAGACCCGCCACCCGTGGCGCGAACCTCCAGGTTTGCCGCGTCCCGATTCGTCGGGACGTAGGGCCCCGAACCACAAGACCCAACCCCTCGGGCAGTAAGCCCGTCCCCAGGGGAGATGGAACAAGTCCGGCCGGGAAGCGCGTCCCAGGGAGCAAGCCCGTCCCGAGGGAGATTGAACACGCCCGGCTACCGCTTGCTGACGCGCGCGGCTCGGTTTGCGGGGTTGGGTTTCCCAAAGCGACGGTACTGGGTTCGCGCCGTCGCTCAATAGCTGAAGGCCGGGGGCTTGATTCCCTTGAGCCGCAAATACACGACCGCCTGGCCGCGATGATGCGCCGTGTGCATGTACATCGTGAACAGCGCATCACGGGCCGTGCCCTCGGCGCGCGTGGCGATGTGCGTTTCGCGCTGATCGAGTTGCTCGGGCGTGATCCGCCCTAGCGCCCCGATACAGTAGTCGAAGGTCGCCTCGAGATAGGCCAACACATCGGCCTTGGTCTCGGAGGCGGGGTCGGCGATGCGTGCGCGGCTCGCCCATCACCTTGGTGAACCAGAAATAGTTCGTATGGGCCAAGTGAATCATCTGCACGGCAAAGGTAAATTCCTCGGGCACCGGCCGGAAATCGTAACTCTCGGCGGGCATGGCCTTGGCGACGGCCAGCGTGTAGTCCTTGGAAACCTTCCAGGCCGCCAGGGCTTCGGGCACGGTGAGCACGGCTTGCTGGGCCGCCAGCGCGGAGAGCGAAACCGCCAGCAGCAGCGGCAGGCGTAGCGCGGTGATCAGACGATGGCGTGGTGTAGTCATATGGCAATGCTAGACGCGGGCGTAGAGACGCCCGTTTCCTGTTTCCAGGCGAATTTGCTTTCCAAAGCCGAGCCGGGGAAGGTCGCCCTCGAAACGCGGGGCTTTCCGGGCCCGCCCGGCCGCGAGGGGCTCCGTTCCACCATAGTCGAAACCGCACGCCGGGCTCAACAAATCGAAATGCACAGGCTATACTCGAATATCGGCGACGCCGATGGTGCTGGTGATCTCGATGCTATCTTTTCGTACTCAACTCCGCTTACGCGCGCCGCTTCGGGGAGCGCCGTCGCTATCGCCCGCAATGCCGTTGCCGGTGCTGTTGTTGCTGCTCTTCGCGTTGGCGGGGTCGAGCCTGCCGGCGCAATCGGTCGGCCCCGACGTCTATCACAAGAAGGCCGTCGCCGCGAAAGCGAAACTCGAGCTGGCGCCGCCGAGCGTGATGGCGGGCGTAGCCGAGCCGCTGCGGATCGAGCTTTCGGCGCTTTCCGATTCCGATCTGCGGAGGGACGATAGCGCCTTTGGCCCCGAGCAGGTCGGTTTGCACCGCAAGCTGCCCGTGGTATCGGCAACCACCGCCGGCGGAGCCACCGGAACGACGCCCGCCGGCCTGGCCACCACGGCGCAGCCCCCCGCGGCCGAAACGCTGCCGCCCGGCGGTTGGACCGTACTCCCCGGCGGCAAACGCGTCTGGCGGATGGCGATTCACTCGCCCGGAGCCGCCGGCATGCGGGTGCATTTTGAAGGCTTCGACGTCGGCGACGGCCGTGTCTGGATCTATGCGCCGCCGGACGGCGGAGCGATCGCAACCGCCAGCCAGCAGGGCCGCGGCCCCAACGGCGACGGCGATTTCTGGAGCGACGTCGTTTTCTCCGACACCGCAATCGTCGAGTTCGAGCCGGGCCCTTCCGCGCTGAGCGGTGAGAAAGTGCCGTTCCGCATCGCCGAGATCAGCCACCTCTGGCAGGCAATCGGCTCGTCGCCCGGCTTGTTCGACGCGCGGCTGAGGGCCGAGGGCGCCACGCCCGCGCAAGCCGCGCCGTGCAGCCTCGACGTCACCTGCTACCCCGAGTGGACCGACACCTCCCACGCGGTGGCCCGCATTCTGTTTGAAACCTCGGGCGGCAGCGCATTGTGCTCCGGCACGCTGCTCAACGACATCGGCGACGCCAACCGGCTCTATTTCCTCACCGCCGCGCATTGCATCCACGACGACGCCGCGGCGCGCTCGCTGATCGCCTTCTGGAATTACCAGACCAGCACCTGCAACGGCGCGCCGCCCAGCGAAAACGCCGTGCCGCGCACGCTGGGCTCCACCTTGCTGGCGACCAAGGGCGGCACCGGCGCGCCCGACCCCAAGGGCGACTTTACGCTGCTGCTGCTCAACGACGCGCCCGACAACGCGCTGCTGTCGGGTTGGGACGCCAACCCGGTCGGCACCGGCATCGACACCACCGGCATTCATCATCCCCGCGGCGACTATAAGCGGATTACCTTCGGACGCAGCGTGCAGGATTTCTCGGTTCCCGACCAGTATCTGAGCGTCGCCGAGTTCGAGGGCCGCACGCAGAACGGCTCGTCGGGCTCGGGCGTTTTCACTGCGCCCGGCGTGCTGGTCGGCGCCTTGAGCTTCGGCCCCAAAGCGCCCCCCGGCGAAACCGAGTGCGACTTCAATCCGGGTGGAGCCGGCTACATGCGGCTGTCGCGCGCCTATGCCGATCTGCAGCCGTTCCTCGAGAACAACTCCACGCCACCGCCCGCTGAAGCCGACCCGCCCGGCGGCGATCTTTCGCTGGGCGGAACCGATACGTTCACGCTCGACGCCGTCGATGGCCCGACGCTGTTCAGCGGCGATTTCGCCTACGCGGTGGATGTCACCAGCGACGTGACGCGCATCCGGATCGCGCTCCAGACGCTCGATCCGTCTAACGCCGATCTCGATCTCTATGTGCGGCGCGGCGATGCTCCGCTGGTTTCCGATAGCGGCGATGTGCTGACCGACTACTCGTCGACCTCGGACACGGGCAGCGAAGAAATCGTGATCGATGCGACGTCGAGCCCGGCGCTGACGGCGGGGACGTATTACATCGCGTTCGCCTCGTTCACGACCGGCACGCCCATCGTGGCTTCGATTCAAGTGACCATCGAGCGCGGCTCGGGCCCCTCGACGCCGACCGGAGTGGCGCTCAGCTCCGGCCAGCCGGTCGACTTCGCGCTGCCCGCTGTGGATACCGCCACGCTGTTCACCGGCCCGAGCGTCTACACGGTGAATGTGCCCGACGGCGCCGACCGGCTCGACGTCAGCACCGTGACCGCCACCCAGAACGCCGACGTCGATCTCTACGTCCGCTTTGGCCAGCCGCCCGAAGTGCAGGGCGGGCAGGTGGTCGCCGACGCTTCCTCGGAATCGTTCACCGGCGACGAGCTGGTGTCGCTCACCCGCGCCGACGGGCTGCGCACGGGCACTTACTACGTCGCGCTGTCGCTGTTTTCGACCGGTATCAGCGTGCGCGGGACGCTCGAGGCCGACGTGGGCAGCGATTCGGGCGGCAATCAGACAGGCATCCCAGTTTCGCAGGGGTCGCCGCAAACCTTCAACGTCGGTCCGGTGGACGGCCCGACCTTCTTTACCGACACGATCTACCGCGTCGATGTGGGCGCCGCTACCGCGCGCCTGACGGTGGATCTCGAAACCACCACGCCCGGCGTCGACGTCGATCTGTACGTGCGCTACGGCCAGCCGCCCGAGCTCTCCGGCGGCCAGGTGATCTCGACGTTCTCGTCGGAAACGCTGACCGGCCGCGAACAGGTGGTGGTCTCGGCGGCGAGCTCTCCGCCGCTGCAGGCCGGCAGCTATTACATTGCGCTGGTGCTCTATTCGACCGGACAGGCCGCCAGCGGCCAGGTGCGCGTGACGCTCGAAGGCGCCACCGCCGGTGGGCCGCAGGTCAACGCGGCGACCAACGCCGCCAGCTTCGCCCAGGGGCCCATCGCGCCGGGGCAGATCATCTCGCTGTTCGGCGCCGCGATGGGGCCGGCGGTCGGGTTGGGCGCGCAACTGGATCCGTTGACCGGAAGGCTGGCGACGACGCTGGGAGGCGTGAGTGTGTTGTTCGATAGCGTGCCCGCGCCGCTGTTTTTCGTGCGCGGCGATCAGATCAACGTGCAGGTGCCTTACGGCATTGCCGGGCGGCCCTCGACGACGATCGCGGTGATCGTCAACGGGAGCATCTCGAACGCGCTGAACGTGCCGGTCAGCGCCAGCGCGCCGGGCCTGTTTCTGCTCGGCGACGGCACGAGCGAAGTTGTCGCGCAGCGCGAGGACGGCTCGGTGGTTTCGGCCAGCAATCCGGCGCGCCGCGGCGAAGTGATTATCCTCTACGCCACCGGCGAAGGGCTGACCAAGCCGCCGGCGCGCAGCGGCGGATTGGCGCCGGGCGACGAACCGCTACAAATGCCGATCCTGCCGGTCGAAATGCATTTCGGAGACGTGGTGGTGGGCAACCTCTTCTTCGCGGGCAGCTCGCCGGGGTTTGCCGGGCTGATGCAGATCAACGTGCGCATCCCCGACAACTCGCCGACCGGAGCGGCCGTGCCGCTGCAGGTGTTCGTCGGCCCCAACGCCAGCCTGGCGGGAGCGACGATCGCCGTGCAGTAGCGAGCGAGCGGAGCGGTCGCGAACGAGCGGGGTAGGGAAGGCCTCGCCAGAGCAGCGCTGGCCGCGGCGGCAACCCGGTGGCGCGGGCCTCCGGCCGGCAGCGTCGGCGTAAACGCCGACGTGTCGAGTGCGGTCCTTTGACGTGGGACAGACAATCTTGTCTGTCGTGTGTGGAGACGGGCACACGTTGAGAGGCAGGCACTCGTTTAGAGAGGCGCCGTGGGGGCAGCGGCTTATGTAGAGACAGGCGCTCTCGCCTGTCTCCGCCGTGAGGCGGCTGCTTACTGGCTGGGGAAAACCGCATTCAGGATCGGCAGTGCTATCTTTCCATCAGCCTCGGTGGCCTGAGGTCCTACGTCGCGACGAATCGCGACGCGGCAAACCGGGAGGCCCGCGCCACGGGATGAGTTCGCGCCACGCGGTTGGCAATTCGACAGGAGGGGTGCCCAAAATGCGGCTGCGCTGGTTGAAATTCCTTGTTATCGCGGCTCTGGCGAGCGTCACGGCCTGTGATGTTGGCGGGACCGACCCTGCCGGGCAAACGCCGGCCACGCAATCGGAACCCGATGCCGCCGCCCCCGACACCACTGCCGCTCCCGACTCGTCCGGCGCACAGGCGCCCGATGCATCCGGCGGGACTCAGGAAGAACGAGCCCAGGCCGCGGGCGCGGCTTCGCCTTGGAGGCGACCATGTGGCTGCTCGAATCGATGGGCGACGCCAACGACCCCAAGGCCGCCGTGGAAGGCATCGAGGTCACCGCGCATTTTGAAGCGGGCAGAGTCGGCGGCAGCGCCGGCTGCAACAACTACTCCGCGAGCTACGAGCTGGAAGGCGACAACCTGAAAATCGGACAACCCGTCGCCACCCGCAAGTTCTGCGGCGCGTCCGGCGTCATGGAACAAGAGGCGGCATTCCTGAGCGCGCTCGCCAGCGCCTCGAGCTATCGAGAGGAAGACGACCGGCTTACGATCGTCTACGAGAACGCCCAAAGCCTCAACTTCCACCGCCAGACGCTGAAGAACCAGCCATAGACAACAATTGGAGCCAGCCGTAGCCCGCAACCCGCCGCATCCGAGAATGAAACCCGCTGTAGTCCGCCGCGCAACCAGCTATCGCCCCGGAGGGGCGTAACCATCGAATAGCCCACCGCTTCAGCGGTGGGAACCGCGCCAACGCCAAGAGAGCCCTGGAACGGGCGGTCGATTCCAGCCATCCCAAACGGCGCCGATTCCCGCGGCTCATCGGATTGCTACCATAAATCCGTGCGTTACCTGGTCAGGGCCAAGGTCAAACCCGGTTGTCACAAGCCGCTGCTGAAGGCCATCGAAGAGCGATCGCTCGGCCGTGGTTCGGTTGCCGGAGACGAATATCTGCGCAACGTCCAGGAAGCGCGCGCGCTCGAAAATGACGAGGCTCGATGGGTCGAGATTTGCTACTGTCCCACGCCGCTTCAGGAAGAGCGGCCCTATTGGGAACAGTATTTCGAGCTAACGCGAGTGCAGGACGCTCACGACCGCCGCAATTGTAAAGACGAAAACGGCTCGGAGCCCTGGGCGTGCGGCGACTGCGATTGCACCGAGCGGCTGGAACGCAAATTGGCCGCCGCCGGAGAGCCGTTCCTGGTGAAACTGCGCCGCGAGGTTCGTGACGGCGCGGCGCCGCCCAGCGGCGCGGAGCGCGCCGAAAACGCCCAGGACCCGGGAACGTCCCGAAAGTCGGGGACAGGCGACAACCAATGAGCCGGCTGCCGCTGACCGCCTTCGGCGGCCTTGATTTAGGCTACGATGTGATCACAAAGTCGAGACTGGTCCCGACCTTCCTCCTGCCACGACTTTCCCCTTCCCAACGGCGTGTTGGATCGCACTCGGCCACCACTTTCGTGCTACTCCTCCGTTGTCGAACAGTGGTACTCAGAATAAACGCGATCTAGTGACGCTTTCTTTTCTTCGATTCGGCATTGTCGCGAGCGCCGGATCGTTGTACGAAATGGCTGCCCGTGGCCTCAAGATCCTTCAGAGAGTCGGCCTTCTGCGACGATGTGCGGCCCGGTCCCACGGCGCCTCTACGGTCGCCGTCAGAGCCGTCGAGTCCCGCCACGAGGTCAGCGATCTACTAAACCGTGCGCTGAACGAAAAGCACGATGTCAGAAACCGTTACGGAGCCGGTGCCGCCCACGATCTTAACTTCGAGATCATTGACGTTGTTGCGCGTGACACCGCTCTGCACCTCGTGGATCGTGGCAAAGAAGTTGCCCGTCACGTTGATTGTGCGGATCGCCTTCCCGTTAATAGAGAATCTGAAGCTGAGGTTTTTGGCATTGCTACCTGACACATAAAAGAACTGCAGGATGGCGTGTTGGTTGTGTTGGACCGCCGTCCCAAGATTGAAGCTAAAGCTGTGGTCGATGTCGCCGCCCGTTTGAAGGGTGACGGGCCCATCGCTGATGACTCGGTAGTCCGCTACGTCTGCCATGGTTTTTTGCTCCTTGGTGCACAACTGGCACTTAACCGGCCATGTGCACAGCCTTCTAGCTTTTGCGGTAGAGTACACAATCAAGCGTAATTGACTTGATTGGCACTCTTTTTCTTGAAATGTGTATAGCACGTGCCCAGCCCGCAGTTGCAACAGAAAAAGTCGCTTACTTCCGCTAAGTCTTCTTTCACCTGAAAATGGTCTCCTGATGCCGTGTGGTCACGAAAGTGGCCGCCCCCGTCGGCCTGAGGTAACCTTTTACTAAGGTGACGAAAAAACAGGACAGGAAGCCGTGAAAATATAAAACACAGTACTTTATAAATGGAGTAGACCGGCAGCTGTCGGGAGTCAAGTTCTTCCCCCAACCCTCGCTATCTGCCGATCGGCCGCAAGCAATTCGTTCTCGAACCACTCAACATCGACGGGCTGATTGACGATAACCACGCGACACGCAAGATCAGGCGCGTGGTGGAGCAACTGGATCTGTCGCGTTTTATCCCCGAGGTGTGCGCCGTCGAGGGCGTTGCCGGGCGATCGGCGCACTCGCCGCAGGTGCTGGTCGCGGTCTGGATCTACTTTGAATCCATGGCGGTGACACCGCCACGACAGCCGGCGATTGACTCAGTTGCACAGCGCCGTACATCGCGCTCCAGATTCCAAGCCAGATAAAGACCGCTCGCCGCTTCGCCGTCGAATCGCGGCGATAGAGCACGTTGCTAACCCGATGAAAGGAAGACTGACCCGACAATGATGCCAGCGACTTGCCCCGAAGCATCTGGAGAACTTGATCTCTCATCCGAATACCGCTACGACATCAAAGCAGTTGTTGTTGCGTACAGGGATGGATCTTCCAGTTCGACTGGATTTTGACGCCGACTGTGGTCGCACTGCGTCCCACCAAGGAGTTCGGGGACAGGCTCATAATGTTTCCTCAACATTCGGCCAATCGGTGCGCTCGCCAGCTTTCGTTGTTCGTTGGGAAAGTGCCGCTGAAAGCGGCCTTGGCTGCTTGGGGGACGGCTTCGAACCAGCCGAGAGGCCTATCCAACGACGAGGAAACGGAAAAGACGCTTGCGGCGACGTAGGTGTGGAACTTCCGGGAATCCGGGGAGCGGACCGTAAGGACTAGCGGTTTGTCGCAGAGATTTCGTTGTCATGGAGCCGCCGGCGAAAGCGGCTTGTCGCTTCAGGCTATTGAGCCAACACCCGTATCGATTGACCGGTACAGGCCACCGTTTGCCTACGCGCGCGGCTGGGATGCATTGTTACGGTATATGTCTGCGACCCTTGACTACAGTATCCCCGGCGGCAGACCCATGCCGCCCAGCATGCCGCCCATTTTGGATTGCGATTCTTCGTCAACCCGCTTTCCGGCTTCGTTAACTGCTCCGCGAATCATGTCCTGCAGCATTTCGACGTCTTCCACTGCTTCGGGGTCGATCGTGATCGAGAGGACTTTCTTGTGGCCGTCCATTTTGACGGTGACCATGCCGCCGCCGGTGGAGGCTTCCACGCGGATTTCGGCGATTTGTTCCTGCAGCTGCTCCTGCATTTTCTGAGCCTGCTGCATCATCTTCTGCATGTTGCCCGGAAGTTTCAAGTGGTATACCCCCTCAGATTGCGCACTTCGCGAATTTGGCCGGTGAAGAGTTTCTGGATCTTTTGTACCTCGGGATCGGCCAAGGCGCGCTGCGCCGCTTCGGACGAGCCGGCCGTCGAAGCGATGCCGCCCGCAGCGGGGCGCGAACCGCCCGCCGATCCGGGCGGCGGGACCGAGTCTTCGGGCGCCAGATCGCTCCCAAGTGTAACACGCGCATTCGGCGCTAAAACGTCGCGAACCGCCTGCTGCAGCGTCGCCAGATCCATCTCGACGACGGCCCGGTAGTCGGGCAGGGAACGCACCTCGACCTGCCCGGCCTGGACCTCGATGCGGCCGTGGTCGAGTGCGTCGGCCAGCGCGTCGTCGCCCTGCCCGCGCAGCACATCGGCGAGTTGCTGCCGCAGGCGGGCCCAGGGGGGGGCCGTGGTCCCTGTTTTCGGCTGCGCGGCGAGTTCGCCCTTCGCTGCGGGCGCGCTCGGTTGGACTGCCGGGGCCTCGACCACCGCGGGCGTTTCAACCGGCGGAGTTTGCTGGACCGCTGGCGCTGGTTCCACCGGATAAGCCGGCTCGACAACAGCCGGGCCGCCGTCGACGGCTGGAAGCGTCTCGCCGGATTCGGCAGACTCGCCAGACGCCGTGGAGGCTGAGTCGTGGGACTCCGCGTACTCAACCGACCCGGCGGACGGCGCTTGCTCGACGGTTTGCGTTGCCGGCGCAACGGCCGCCGACATCTCCGGCGAGGGCGGCCGTTCCGGGGCCGGAGCCGTCTCGGGAACCGGCGCCACGGCTGGAAGCCGGGAGCCCAGCGCCGCCGACGCAGCTACTCCCGCCACTCCAGCGGCGGCCGCAGCCGCCAACCGCCCTGGGACCAGCGGCTCCGTTGCGAATTGCTCCGCTGGCAAGTGCTCCGCTGCCAAGTGCCCCGTTGTCGAGTGCTCCGTAGCCGCCGATGGCACCGCGTCGGCGCCGCTGGGCGTAACCTGCGCGGCACCGTTGCCGGCGCGAGTTCCGCTCGGCGCCGCCGAAGTTCCGCCGCCCCCGTTGGGCCGCCGGGGCGTTGTTTCGTTCCCCGGGCCCGAGCCGGGACCATACTGCGCCAGCACTTTCTCAATGTTGTGCAAACGCCCGGCGTGGACCAGCTTCAGTAGCCCGATCTCGAGCCGGAAGCGCGGCTGCGGGGCGTTCTGCATGTCGCGGTAGAGATCCACCAGTAGATTCAAGTAGCGGGTTAGGTCTTCTGGGCTGAATTGTTCAGCCCAGGCGGTTAATCGCTTGCGTTCCTCGGGGCCGCTGGCGACCAGCCGGGTATCCGCTCCCGAGACGCGAATCACCAGCAGGTTGCGGAAGTAGCGCGTCAGCTCGCCGCAGAAATGCTGCAGGTGACGCCCTTCGCGGGCCAGCCGGTCGACGATGCCGAGCATCGCGGCGGGGTCCTGGTCGCGCAGCGCTTCCAGAATCTTCTCGGCGATCTCGGAGGGAATCGCCCCCAGTAGATCGCGCACCGGCCCGGCCTCAAGCTTCTGACCAAAACTGGCAATCGCCTGGTCGAGGGTGGAAAGAGAATCGCGGATGCTGCCGTCGCCGGCCAGCGCGATCGCCACCAGCGCGTCGGGCTCGGCGCTGACGCCTTCCTTCTCGCAGATCCACTGCAGGCGCCCGACGACGTCTTCCATCTCGACGGTGCGGAAGGGGAAGCTCTGGCAGCGCGAGACGATCGTCGCCGGGAACTGCTGCGGCTCGGTCGTGCAGAGAATAAATACAACCCACTCAGGCGGTTCTTCCAAAGTCTTCAATAAGGCGTTGAAGGCGTCGGCGGTGATCTGGTGGGCCTCGTCGATGATGAAGACTTTGTGGCGGTCGCGGACCGGACGGTAGCGGACGTTCTCGCGCAACTCGCGAATGTCATCGATGCGGCGATTGGAGGCGGCGTCGATTTCGACCAGGTCCATCGAATTGCCGGCGGTGATTTCGCGGCAGCTCGAGCACTCCTGGCAGGGGGTCGCGCCCGGCCCGTTCTCGCAATTGAGAGCCTTGGCGAGGATGCGCGCCATGGTGGTTTTGCCGGTGCCGCGCGGCCCCGAAAAGATGTAGCCGTGGCCGACGCGCCCCTGGGTCAGCGCGTTGATCAGCGTCTGCTTGACGTGCTCCTGGTTGACCACGTCCTCGAAGCTTTGAGGACGATACTTGCGGGCGATGACTTGGTACATGAGTAGTTGATCGGTTGATCGTTGATCGGTTGATCCGGAGCCGGTTTGGCCGCCGCCGACAACCGGATCAACCGATCAATCATCAACAAAACAACGGAAAGAGATGGGCCCCGGGTGATCTGCGGCACGCGGTAGAGGCCACTACCGCTGCTTCCTTCCGGACCTGACGGAGTTCGCGACATGCCGCTGCACAGAGCCCGGAACCCAACTGCTCATCCTACCATGCAGAGGCGCGGCCCCGCCCTCGTAGCGCAGGGCTGGCGCTTCGCCAGACCTGCGGCCTTGCAAGCGGTGGGGTCGGTGTTGGTGGGTGCGACGGCGGGCTGCGAAAAGGCCGCTGGGTTGTTGAAAAACCGCAGGTCTGGGCGGGGACGCCCAGACCTGCGCTACGGGGCTTGTTTTCGGGGGCCAGGGGGCCGGTTTCGACAGCCGGTCCAACTGCTTGGGGCAGGCCGGAGCCCTGCTCCAAGCCCGGGCCGGCGCTACTGGCTAGCGCAGGTGCATCACGACCATCTTCAGCTCGGTCATCTCCTGGACCGCGTATTTGGGGCCTTCTTTGCCGAAGCCGCTTTCCTTGACGCCGCCGTAGGGCATCAGGTCTGCTCGCCATTGGGTTCCCCAGTTGATGTGGATGTTGCCGGAATCGACTTCGCGGGCGAAGCGCATGGCGTTGTCGAGGTTTTCGGTGAAGATGGCGGCGGAGAGGCCGTAGTTGGTCTGGTTGGCCAGCGTGATCGCCTCTTCGATGGTCTCGACCGGGGTCAGCGCCACCGCCGGGCCGAACAACTCGTCGCACGAGACGCGCATGTCGGGTTTGACCCCGCTCAGGATGGTCGGGGCATACAGCGCGCCCTGGCGGCCGCCGCCATGGACCGTGGCGCCGCCTTCGGCCGCCTGCTGGACCCATTCCTCGACGCGCACGGCGTCCCTTTCGCGCACCATCGGACCTACCTGGACGCTTTCGTCGAGCGGGTTGCCGATGGTCATCGCGGCGACCTTGGGCTTGAGGGCTTCCAGCAGCCCGCCATAGATCCGGCTGTCGGCCAGTACACGCTGGGTGCTGATGCAGGTCTGCCCGGCGTTCGAAAAGCCAGTGGCCGAGATGGCCTGCGCCGCCTTGTCGATATCGGCGTCGGGCAGCACGATGACGGGCGAGTTGCTGCCCAGCTCCATGGTGACCTTCTTGATGCCGGCCGTGCGGCAGATGCGGTCGCCAACCTCGCGGCTGCCGGTGAAGCTGATCTTGCGCACGCGCGGGTCGCCGGCCAACTGGTCGCCGACGTCGCCGCCCGAGCCGGTGACCACCTGGATGCCCTCGGCCGGCACGCCCGCGTCGAGCAGCACGCGTGCGAACTTCAGGCACGACAGCGGCGTGTCGCTGGCCGGTTTGCAGATCACCGAGTTGCCCGCCGCGAGCGCCGGCCCCACCTTGTGGCAGACCAGGTTCAGCGGAAAGTTGAACGGCGTGATTGCCAGCACCACCCCGCACGGCACACGCAGGGTGAACCCGAGCCGGTTGCCGCTGCCCGGCGCGCCGTCGAGCGGCACCACCTCCGAGCCGAGGCGCTTGGCTTCCTCGGCCGAGACGATCATCGTTTCGATCGCCCGCGACACCTCACCGCGCGCTTCGGCGAGGACTTTGCCCTCCTCGAGGGTGATGGTGCGGGCGAGGTCCTCGGCGCGCTCCTCCATCAGCCGCGCCGCCTTCATCAGCATCTGGTAGCGCTCGTAGCCGGGGATCTTGCGCATCCGCTTGGCGCCTTCCAGCGCAAAGGCCAGCGTGCGGTTGATATCGCTGGTCGTGGCGCGCGGCACGCGGTCGATTTCGGTGTTGTCGTAGGGGTTGAGGACCGCGATCGACTCGCGATTGGAGCTGTCGACCCAGTTCCCGGCAATGAGCATTTGCATGCGTCTAGTTTACTGTGGCGGCGGTGAGTTTTGCGGAGAGGTTGGCGGCGCGCCGGTCTACGGCCTTTTCCTTAGCCGACACGCCGCAGGAGGCCGGCCTCGAAACCGCTTAACCGGGCGCGGCGCCGCGCGATCGGCGTATCCAAACCTGTCTGGGGCGCCGCTGCCGGCCTTACCCTTGCGGTAAGCAAAATTTCCACCAGTGCTACACCGTCCCGCCTATAGAGGCATACGGGCATACCTTTGACAATGGTTCAAGAGCTTGGGGGCATCGTCCGTCCAATCGGGGCGGCGTATAGCAGAAGATGCTGTGTACCACGCCAGCTCCAGGCTTGGCGGTGCATCGCAGGGCCCTGCGACGGCTCTCAAAACTCAAGTCCTGGCCGCTGGGCGGCAGATGACGGGAAGGCCTCGGTTGGGGCCGCGGAGAAGGGGTCACTTTCTCCAGTTCGGAAACAGATGGCGGGTAGCAAAGCGACATCCGAGTCCCCCACGGGGACAGAGCCACGGCTGCAGGAGGACGAGCATGCGTCCGCTCAGCGCTCGTTTTTAGGGGCGTTGAGTTCGACCGCGGGTCTTGCCGATCTGGCGAGCAGCGCCGCGGCCGAAGCGGCCGGTTTGCTGGGGCGCACGCTGTTGACACGCGGCTCGGGCGCCAGCCTGGCGGAGATTCCGAATCTATCCGACCTGGTGATGCAGTTCGACGTCGAGCAGCGCCTGCAGTCGGTGAATGAAGCCTCGCAGGAGTGGTTCAACCAGGCCGAGAGCGTGCTGCTGGGGCAGGGCCTCGAGCGGTTGCTGGGCGATGGATTGCACCAGGAGCTACAGCCCTTCGTCGAGCAGGTTCTGGCGGGGAGTCCGGTGAGCTTTGAAACCGGCGGCTCGCCGCAACTATCGGGGGCACGGCGGCTGCGCCATCGGTATCTGCCGCTGCGCGACGCGCAGCGCGGCGTGCACGGTTTCTGCGCCATCGTGGAAGACGTCAGCGGCGGCGGGCGGCAGCCCGATTCGCCGTTGCGCGACGCCCTCACCGCGGGCGCGGTGGGTGCCTGGAGCTGGGACCTGGGCAGCAACGTGATCCTGTGCGACGAGCACATGTGGCAGATGTTCGAGCCGGCGGCCGAGTCGGCGGCGCGCTTCCTCGATAGCGTCCATCCCGAAGACCATAGCCGCGTGATCCAGGCCCTGAGCCGCTCGGTGTCGGGGGGCGGCACGCACGAGGTGATCTTCCGGGTGGTTTCGGAAAACCGCGCCGCGCGGCACGTCGCTTCGCGGGGATCGCTGGTGGACACCGGCGACGGCCGTTCGCTGCGTGTGGCCGGGGTGTGCTTCGACATCAGCCACCGCATGCGCACCGAAGAAGAGCTGCGGCGGCTCAACGCCACGCTCGAATACCAGCGGGCCACGGCGCTGAGCCTGATGCGCGACGCCGAAGAAGAAATGTTCCGCGCCGCGCACGCCCGCGAGGACGTCCGCCGCCATCAGCAATTCCTCGACTCGATCGTCGAGAACATCCCCAGCATGGTGTTCGTCAAAGACGCCGAGGAACTGCGCTTTCTGCACGCCAATAAGGCCACCGAGCGGCTGCTGGGGCGCTCGCGCGACGAGCTGATCGGCAAGACCGAGTTCGACCTGTTGCCCGAGGAACAGGCGCTGCTGGTCACCAGCGTCGAGAACGAAGTGGTGCGCTCCAAGCAGGAGATCAACATTCCCGAGCAGGTCGTTGACACGGCCGAGCAGGGCAAGCGCATTCTGCACACGCGCAAGCTGCCGATTCTCGACGAAAACGGCGATCCGCGCTATCTGTTGGCGATTTCCGACGACATCACCGACCGCAAGCTGGCCGAGGAGGCCCTCGCCAAGGAGCGCAGCCTGCTGCGCACGGTCATCGACAACCTGCCCGATTTCATCTTCGCCAAAGACACCCATAGCCGCTTCATCCTGAACAACCGCGCCCATGCGCAGTTTCTGGGCGCCGGGTTCGCGGCCGACGTGCTGGGCAAGTCCGACCACGACTTTTTCCAGTCCGAGCTGGCCGAGACCTATATCGAGGACGACCAGAACGTGATGCAGAGCCGGGCCGAGGTGGTTGGCAAGGAAGAGCCGATCGTCGACCGCTCGGGCGCGCGCCGCTGGATCTCGACGACCAAGGTGCCGCTGAAGCGTCCCGACGGCAAAATCATTGGCCTGGTGGGACTCAGCCGCGACATCACCGAGAAGAAAAAGGGCGCCGAGCGGATGGAGCGCATGATGAGCGAGCTGGCGCGGTCGAACTCCGAACTGGAGCAGTTCGCCTACGTCGCCTCGCACGACCTGCAGGAGCCTTTGCGCAAGATTCAGGCCTTCAGCAGCCGCTTGCGCGACCGTTGGGGCGAGCAGTTGGGCGAGCAGGGCGCCGACTATCTCAACCGGGTGGAAAACGCGGCGGCCCGCATGCAGATTCTGATCGAAGATCTGCTGGCCTATTCGCGGGTCACCAGCAAGGCCAAGCCGTTCGTGCCGGTGGAGCTCAGCGAGGTGGTCGAAGGCGTGCTGAGCGACCTGGAGGCGCGCATCGAGCGCCTCAACGCGAAGGTCGAGGTGGATCCGCTGCCCGAGGTGGCCGCCGACCCCATCCAGATGCGCCAACTGCTGCAGAACCTGATCGGCAATGCGCTGAAGTTTCACCGGCCCGACAGCACGCCGCTGGTGAAAATTCGCACCGAGACGGTGGAGCCGGCAAGCGGATCCGAGGCACATGGCGCGCAGTTCTGCCGCATCCGGGTCGAAGACAACGGAATCGGATTCGATCCCAAGCATGCCGGAAAGATTTTTCAGGTGTTTCAGCGGCTGCACAGCCGTAACGAGTATCAGGGGAGCGGGATTGGGCTGGCGGTCTGCAAGAAGATCGTGGACCGCCATGGCGGAACCATCGAGGCGCTGAGCTCGCCCGGCGAGGGAGCCACGTTTGTGGTCACCCTGCCCCTCACCCAAGCCAATGACAGCGAGCAATCGGATGGTGACGCGGATTTATACGACTAAGGTGGCGGAGCCGACGGCGGCTGACGACCGGCAGGAATTTCCGGCGAAAGGAACGCGACAGCTGATGTCCGACAACGGAAAACAGCCCGTTATCGTATGCGCGGACGACGACGCCGACGACCGCATGCTCGTGCAGGACGCCTTCGAGGAAGCCGGCATGAGCGAGCTCTTGAGATTCGTCGAGGATGGCGAGCAATTGCTCGACTACCTGACGCACCAGAACGGGTTCACGGCCGACAACGCGCCGCGGCCCGACGTGATTTTGCTCGACCTCAACATGCCCCGCAAAGACGGACGCGAAGCCTTGGCGGAGATCAAGCGCGACGCAAGTTTACGGCGCATTCCGGTGATTGTCCTCACGACGTCCAAAGCGATTGAGGACGTCAGTAAAAGCTACGACCTGGGCGCCAGTGGTTTCATCACCAAGCCTGTGAGTTACGAAGGACTCGTTGATGCTGCAAGAATACTCCGAAAGTACTGGTTTGAAATTGCAGAGTTGCCTTCCCCCCGCAACGGAATCTGAGGCTGTGCCCAAAGCGGTTGCGATTCTGTTAGTCGAGGATGACGAGGACGATTACCTCATCACGCGCGACCTGCTGTCCGATGTCGAAGGCGTTGCCTATGACGTGACCTGGGTCACCGACTACGACCGCGGTTTGGCCGAGATGAAGCGCAACGCGCACGACATCTACCTGGTGGATTTCCGGCTGGGAGGCTCGGACGGGTTGGAGCTGATTCGCGAGGCGCGCGCCGAAAAATGCGTCGGCCCGATCATCCTGCTCACCGGGCAGGGGGACCGCCAGACCGATATCAAGGCGATGCACGCCGGCGCGTCGGACTTCATCACCAAGGGGCGTATCGACAGCAGTCAACTGGAGCGCTCGATCCGCTACGCGATCGAACAGCACCGCTTGCGCGACGAGCTGGAACGCCACGCCGAGGCGCTGGCGCGCTCCAATTCGGAGCTGCAGCAGTTCGCCTACGTCGCCTCGCACGATCTGCAGGAGCCGCTGCGCACCATTTCGAGCTACGTGCAACTGCTGGCCCGCCGCTACAAGAGCCAGCTCGACGGCGATGCCAATGAGTTCATCGGCTTCGCGGTCGAGGGCACCAAGCGGATGCAGAACCTGATCAACGATCTGCTGAGCCTGTCGCGGGTTGGGACGCGCGGCCGCGAGCTTGCGCCGACCGACTGCGCCGTGGTGCTCCAAGAGAGCCTGGCCAATCTGCAGGCCGCGCTCAACGAGAGCGGCGCCGAGGTGACCGTCGACCCGCTGCCCACCGTGATGGCCGACAAGCCGCAACTGGCGCAGCTATTCCAGAACCTGGTGGGTAACGCACTCAAGTTTCACAGTGGGACCGCACCGAAAATTCACATCTCCTGCCAACCCAACGGCAAGGAGTGCACCATCGCCGTGAAAGACAACGGCATTGGCATCGACCCGCGGCACGCCGAGCGCATCTTTCAGGTGTTTCAACGCCTGCACGACCGCGAGAAATACGCCGGCACGGGCATCGGCCTGGCCATCTGCAAAAAGATCGTGGAGCGTCATGGCGGCCGCATCTGGGTCGAGTCGCAGCCCGGCGAGGGCGCGACGTTCCTCTTCAATCTTGCGAAAGCCGAAGGAGCTGAGACGCAATGAGTCAACCGACGAGCAAACTGGCGGAGATTCTGCTGGTGGAAGACAACCCGGCCGACGTGCGCTTCACGCTGGAGGTGTTGCAGGAAAGCCTGATCAACCACGTCCACGTCGCGCGCGACGGGCAGGAGGCGCTCGATTTCATCCACCGGACCGGCAAGTTCAGCAAAGCGCCGAAGCCCGACCTGATCCTGCTCGACCTGAACCTGCCCAAGGTCGACGGGCGGCAGGTGCTGGCCGAGGTGCGCTCGATGGAAGCGCTCAAGAAAGTGCCGGTGGCGATCATGACCTCTTCGCGCGAGCACGAAGACATCGTGAAAGCCGAGACGATGCAGGCGAGCTGCTACATCACCAAGCCGATCGACCCGGAAGAGTTTCTGACGGCGCTGATGGAATCGGGCGGAAAGTTTCGCGTGGTGGACAGCAACCCGGTCGAAGACCCGGTGCTGTAGGCCCGCGGCGGGACGCGCTGCTTGTGCCCGTCGGGGACAGTCACCGTGTTTCGCCCCTCGAGCGTTCGCGCTGTTTGCAAGGTTCGCACGGCGCGAAACACGGTGACTGTCCCCCGCGAGTCCTCGGGGACTGTCCGCCGCCGGCCCCTGCCGCCCTGGTATCGACTGGCAGTAGGTAGTAACGTGGCAAAGGGCGGCCGCGACCGCGGCGGATATTGCAGCCGCGGCCGAACAGCGGCCGCGCGGCACGAACAAGAACATCTGATCTCGACATCCCCCCGGATAAGAGAGACGCAACCATGGCACCGATCCCAACCACCAACGGCACACCCTGCCGCAGCGTTCTGCTCGTCGAGGACAATCCGGCCGACGCCCGTCTGGCGATCGAGGCATTTCGCGAAAACCGGCTCGACAACCCGGTCCACGTCGTCAACAACGGCGAGGAGGCGGTCGATTATCTGGCCGCCTGCAAGACGGACAACGGCCCGCTGCCGTCGCTGATCCTGCTTGACCTCAACCTGCCGCGCAAAGACGGTCGCGAGGTGCTGGCCGAGATCAAAGCGGACCAGGTGCTCAAGAGCATCCCCGTGGTGGTGCTGACGACCTCGCAATCCGAGGACGACATCCGCACGGTGTATTCGCTCAACGGCAACTGCTACGTGACTAAGAATCCCGATATTGAGCAGTTTATTGAGACGGTGCGGCTGCTCGGGGATTTCTGGCTGAAGACGGTGCGTTTGCCGCCACGCTGACGGCCGCGACGTTCTTCCCATTCAGACGACTCGCGCCTGTTCCAGCGTTGCCACGCGTGGCGGCCCGCGCACCCCACCGACATTCCCTGGTCAGCACGCCCTTCCGTTCACCCGTCTCAAAGGTGGGAATTGGTCGTGATTATGCACTGGACGCAGACGCGCCGGCCACGGTGCGTTTTGAGCTTGCGAGGGAGTTTGCGGCGCAGCGTGCGCCGTTTCTGTGCCACTTCTCTGGAGCCGCCGCATGCCTTCCTCCAAGGCCGGCGGATACCCTTCGGTCGGGTTGGGGAAGCGATCCGATCTGTCGATGAACCAGCCCGCTTCTCTCACACAGAATCGGCTGCGAGGCGAGATAAGGCCGCGTCTAATTCGTTGCGCTTGCTTGCCGTGCTCAACGTACTGCCCAAGTACGCCTCCGCGCGCCAAGCGGCGCGCGCCTCGTACCCACGGCCTTCTCCCGCCTCGCTCCGATTCTGTGTGAGAGACGCGGGCTAGAAGCCCTGGTTCTGGAAGACGATTAGGATCGATGCCCTCGATGGGTCCCAATTCACACGATAGGTCGTATCGGGGAACAGGCTCAGCCCGTTCACCGTCAGGCCGACGACCTGGATGTTCGGTTGGGTGTCTTCCTGGACCACATAGGTGCCTTCGACCAGATCACATACTTGCACCTCGCCGTTCTCATCGGTGTCGTAGACATTGACGGTGGTCAGCGGATCGGTGACGGTGATCTCCCAATTCTCGAGAGGAGAGAATTCCGCATCCTCCTTCGGCGCGAATTCTTTCCGAATCGTCAAACAGTCGCTGGGGGCCGGCGGCGGCGCCGTCTCGACGCGGAAGACAGCAGTCTTCGATTCCGAGGGCACGAAGCCGTGCAGACACCGGCCGCCGCATGCGTTGTCGACGCTTGCCGGGTCTCCCCGAAACTCGTCTAGCGGCGTTACCCAAACCTTGTATGCGCTCCACTTGTTGCTCACATCGAGGAAATCGCCGGGGCAGTTGGGACCGGCCAGCCCGACGGTGATGGCTTTGAGATTCCAGTGGCTTTGGTCGATGCCGGTGGGGTGCGTGCCGGAGTGAGAAACGATGACGCCCTGGGAGACTTTGAACTCGCGGTTGGCGACCGGGTCGGTGCTCAACAGTTGCCTGCCGCTGGGGTCGGTTACCTGGAAGTAGTACTCCCCGCTGCGTAGACCGCGCAACTTTCCTCTCCCGCGGCGACCGGAACCCACGGCGAGATACGCGGCGCACTTGGAGTCAAACATCTGGTGGTTGACGGGCGTGCCGTCCAGGGTTGCCGTGAAGATGCCTCCCTTGTCGCGAGATTTGCCCTTGTTGTCGTGATCCCTTGTGTTGTCTCGGTCGCTTTTGTTGTTGCCGTCACCTCGCTTGGCCTGGTGGTTGTGCCCCGCTCTAGCGGGCAACGGCAGTGTAGCCCCGAGTAATAGCGCGCAGAGCGTGGCGCGCAGCAGATGCCGCGTCATAGTGACTCCTTCGAGGACGGATTTTAGAAGTCACACCGGGGGGAGGTGGAATTCCGAAGGGGGGTAACCCCTTTGCACTGCGCTCGATTGTATGGAGTGTGTAGGTACGTTTCAATCCGCACTTGCCCTTAAGCTCTCTTAATACCCACCACCCTTTCCCATGAACATCCTTGCCTGCGACATCCTGGGCGAGGGTTGCCCGGTTGGGTGATGTGGCGCGGAATGCCTTCCACGATCATATGGGCCGTTCTCGGCATTGGATCGATGCCTGGAGAGATCACTGAAGGGAGATCAGTCACAGGCACCGAACTTCTCCGATGAAGCCTTCGGAACGTAGCCTAGCTTACGACTACCCCCCGATAGGTCCGGTGACGTTCCCGAAGATGACACCATCCCGGCGTCGGACGGGGATTTCTTTCTCGATCTGACCGCGGCGTCGCCGGGCTCGTTTCCCGGTGCGCCAACAGAAGCCGCCACAAAATTTCGAGAGTGATTCTTCTTCGAGCCGCGTGTTCGTGGCGCGAGGGCATGTCGGCAATCGCGGCAAGCCGCCAAGAACATGTCGACCGCAGGTCGACACTGCCGGCCGGAGGCCCGCGCCACGCAAGTGACAAATCGACCCAGTAGGCGGTTTGTCCGCGACTTTTTGCCAGCGGTCTTGTGTAATACGATAGGGCGGCAGCCCGCCGTATCATCCGGCCGGGCCGTCTGATTCGCGCCGTTTGATCATGCCATTCCATTTTGTTCGCCGACAACGTTTTCCGCTATGCGCACTCCGTGCCGTTGGCGTGGTTTTGCTGGGTCTGGCCGTCGTCCCTGGATTTGCCGGTGGGCGTGGCGCGTGGGGGCGGCATGTCATCGACGGTTCGTCGCAAGGCGCGGACGGAATTCGGCCCGCCGATGTGAATGGGGATGGCCTCATCGATCTGACCACCGGATGGGAAGAGGGCGGCGTGGTGCGCGTCTATCTGAATCCCGGGGCGCAGCGCGCGAAATTTCCCTGGCCCGCTGTCACGGTTGGGGAAGTACCCTCGCCCGAAGACGCCGTGTTTGCCGACGTGGACGGGGACGGGGTGAGCGACGTCGTCAGCTCGACTGAAGGCGACAGCCGTACCGTTTTCCTTCATTGGGCGCCGGCCAAGCAGCATTATCTGGACGCCGCGGCCTGGAATACGCAAGCCATCGCCGCGACCCGGGACCGCGAGCGATGGATGTTTGCCTTGCCGTTCGACGTGGACGGCCGCCATGGCATCGATCTTATTGTCGGGGGCAAGAATGCCGGCGCCCAGATTGGCTGGCTGGAATCGCCCGCGGATCCGCGTGACGTATCGGCGTGGCTGTGGCATCCGCTCTACGCCGCCGGCTGGATCATGTCGCTGGTCGCGCGCGATATGGATGGCGACGGCGACATGGATATTCTGGCGTCGGATCGCAAGGGACCGCGGCGGGGCTGCCTGTGGCTCGAAAACCCCGGGCCCGAGGCGGCGGCGAGCGGCCCGTGGGTCGAGCATCGTATCGGCGAGGTGAACGAGCACGAGGTGATGTTTCTGGACTCCGCCGATATGGACGGCGACGGGCTCGAGGATGTGGTCGTCGCCGTGCGGGAAGGGCCGATCCTGTTCCATCGGCGAGTGAGCGCCAGGCCCGACCGTTGGCAGACGTATTCGATCGCGATGCCGGAAAACTTCGGGACGGGCAAGGCGGTCGCGGCGGCGGATGTCAACCTCGACGGCGCGATCGATCTGGTGTTCACCTGCGAAAACGCGGGGAACGGCAAGTCGGGCGTAGGTTGGTTGTCGTTTCGCAAAGCGCCTACGGACAGCCACTGGGAGGTTCACGACATCAGCGGACCCGAAGGCATCAAGTTCGACCGGATCGAGTTGCTCGACCTCGATGGAGACGGCGACCTCGACGTGATTACCTGCGAGGAGCGGGAGAATCTGGGAGTGATTTGGTACGAGAATCCGGGCAGGGAAGGCTCGCGGTAACGGCGCGCCTGGCGCGAACGGGGGAATGCGGGGTTTGGGCGGTACCGACGAGTGATTGCACGCCAGGCCCCTGCCTCGTGGCGGCTCGTGTCCCATGGGCGCTCGCAATTTGATGCCGGGATATGCGCTTCGCGGTTGTTTCAAATGCCCGCGTACCAGGCATAATCGCCCGCTTCGAAGAAGCCCTTCAGGGTGTCGGTTACCGTCACGCGGTTGATGTATTTCACGCTCTTGTAGCCGAGCTGGCGGGGGAGGCGCAGGCGCAGCGGGCCGCCGTGGCCGATGGGGAGCTCGGCGCCGTTCATGGCGTAGGTGAGCAGCGTTTGGGGGTGTAGCGCTTCAGCGATGTCGATGCTGCTCGACCAGTACTGCTGGATCGAGGAGTAGACGACGTAGCGGGCTTGGGGGAGGATTCCGGCGAGGTCGAGAACATGGGCCAGGGGTACACCGGTCCACTCGGCGATGAACGACCAGCCTTCTTCGCAGGCCAGATGCGTGATCTGGCTACGCACGGGATAGCCTTTCAGATCGGCCAGCGAGAACGAAGCGGGGCGCGCGACCAGGCCGTCGACGGCGAGGCGCCAATCGGTGAAGCCTGCGGCGCGCAGCCGTTCGAATTCTTCGTCCTTGGGCGGAGCGCCGTTGGCGAAGGGCGTTTTCGAGATTGCGCTGCGCGGAAACTCGCGGGCCTGGCTCGGCAGCAGGCGGTGCGAGGCGTAGGTCAGGGTTTCGCCGGGACCGTAGATGCCGCTCCAGTCGGGCGGGATCAGACCGTAGCGGCCGGCGAGGCGGGCGGCAACGGCGAGGCCGGATGCGCCGGCGGTGGCGGCGAGTCCGGTGGTGATCAGCTTGCGGCGGGAGAGCTTGCCCATGGGTGCTCCTGCGATCGCGCTTTGGATTAGACTATTTTCGCAGATAGCGGCGGAGGGGCGCTCTGCGCTGGGCCGCCGGGTCAACCCAGGGCGCTGCGCCCTCGGCCCAACGGTTTCCGTCGCCGCCGAACCCGGCTCGACCGATCAACCGATCAACCGAATCGTGAACTGAGGAGGATCGCAAGATGATGCGGATGGCCAAAGCTCCCAAGGGCACACAAGGCAAGGGCTTGAGAGAAGGGGCGGGGAAAGGCCCGGGTTCAGGCTTGAAAACAGAAGGGCAATTGCCGCCCGCGGAACGGGAGAAACTGCTCGGAGTGTTGCGCGCGCGCTTTGAGAAAAACAGCAATCGTCATGAAGGTCTTGCTTGGGCGAAAGTACAAGCCAGGCTCGAGGCGAATCCCCAGAAGTTGTGGTCCCTCCAGGAAATGGAACGAACCGGCGGCGAGCCGGATGTGGTTGGTCAGGATAAGAAGACCGGCAAATACGTCTTTTACGACTGTTCCGCGGAGAGCCCCAAGGGACGCAGGAGTTTCTGTTATGACGGCGAGGCTCTGGAGTCGAGGAAGGAGCATAAGCCGAAGAATAGTGCCATGGGTATGGCTGCCGCCATGGGGATTGAGCTTCTCACCGAAGAGCAATACCGGGAATTGCAGGAGCTTGGGGAGTTCGATGCGAAAACGTCGAGCTGGGTGAAGACTCCTGCGAACATCAGGGAACTCGGTGGGGCGCTGTTTTGCGATCGGCGCTTCGACCATGTGTTCGTGTATCACAACGGCGCGGAGTCTTACTATGCGGCCAGGGGGTTTCGTGGTTGGCTGAGGGTCTGAGATTGTGGCCGCTGCCTCGCGTAGCCGCCGGTGGTCTGTGCGCTGGCGACGTGCCTTGGCGTGCCCTGTGCCCTGGTGACAGTCAGGCTTTTTTCGCGCACGAGGGTGGCCTTGCGTTGGTTGGCGACACACGGCGCGAAAATGCGTGACAGTCACCGAGGCGCGAGGCTGTACGGTCGCCACAGGCGCTAGTCCAAACAAGCTCTGGCGCGGGTTTGCCGGGATTGCGGGGAAAACCGGCGCCTGGAACCTTGCATCCCTGCCACGGATTGGCTAACCTTTCGTTTCATTCCCGATGGAGTCCAGATTCGAAACCATCCCATGCAAAAGACAAGTATAAACAACCCTGTCGGCCGCCGGCAGTTCCTCAAGGTCACGGGCGCGGGGCTGGCGCTGGAGGCCCTTCCGGCCCGAGGCCAGGCGCGGGCCGCAAAGAAAGTCGTGGTGGTTGGGGCCGGGGTGGCCGGCCTGTCGTGCGCTTACGAGCTCGTCAAGAGCGGCCACGACGTTACGGTGTTGGAGGCGTCCCATCGCACCGGCGGCCATGTGCTGACGCTGCGCGAGCCGTTCGCCGATGGCCTTTACGCCGACGCGGGGGCCGAGAACTTCACCAAGCCGGGCTACGACATCGTGTGGGCCTATACCAAAGAGCTCAACCTGACGGTCTTGCCCTATGGGAATCGCGAGCGCGTTTTGCAGTGGTCGAACGGCAAGTTGGTGTCCCCAGAGCGGCGCAACGATCCGGCGAAGTGGGCTGAGGACGGTTATAACCAGCGCGAAATCGACTATATGAAGCAGCACGGGCGCGCGGCCCTGCAGGATTTATACTTCGGCCACTACATGGACAGTTTTCGGGATGAGTATCAGCCGTTCGGAGTGGGGCTCGACGATCTCGACAATCTGAGTCTCACCGAGCTTCTGGAAAAGGATGGCGCGTCAGCGGCGGCGGTTGGCCGGTTGGGGTCGAGGAGCTCGGCGCTGCACGTGATCTGGAAGGAGTCGATCCTGCGGCGCCGCGGCCACCCCCACGAGGTCGTCGATACGTTTCGTATCCAGGGCGGCAACCAGCTTTTGACGGATGCGTTGGAGAAGAAGCTCGGCAACCGCATTCGTAAGAACTCGCCCGTTACCGCGATTCGCCACGGGGCAGCCGGCGCTACGGTCACTTACCGCGACAGCCGCAAGGAAGCGACGATGGACTGCGACTACCTGGTCTGCTGCACTTCGGCGATTCTGCTGCGCGAGATCTCGGTAGAGCCCGCCTGGCCGGAGTTGAAGCGATTCGCGATCTTCGAGATGCCCTATACGATTTCGGCGCGGGCCATCTTCCAGTCCAAGACCAAATTTTGGAAGACGGATGGGCTGAGCGGCAATCTCAATTTCGGCGAGCCCGCCATCCACCGCATGTGGGCCATGGCGCAAGAGGTCAACACCAAGCGCGGCATTCTGATCGGTACCGGAGAGGCCACCACGACGAAGGAACAGGCGCTCGGTGTGTTTCGCAAGTTGTATCCCGGAAAGTCCGAGGATATCGACTTCGCGATGGTGCATGACTGGTCGCACGACCGCTGGTCCACACCCTGCGAGGCCCAGGAATACCGGCCGGGCTACCTGCGCAAGATCTGGCCGGCGGTTATCGAACCCGTGGGGCGGGTGCATTTCGCGGGAGCCTACTGCGATAACCAAAGCTGGGGAGTGGAGGCGGCAACGCGCTCGGCCCACCGGGTGGTTCGGGCCATTAATGCCCTGGGCGGTTGATCGGTTGATGGTTGATCCGCGTGGGTGTGGGGCCGTTGTGGTCGTTTTGTTCCATGGCTTCTACCACTTCGTCAGTCCGGAAATCCCGTAAGTTTTTTGGGGGGCTGGAAAGTGTCGACGGCTTGGATGAGGTAGAGATCGACCGACGACTCGGGCCGCTACCTGCTCTCGGATTTCCGGATGGGTCCATACCGTCACGCCCTCCTACCTCGGACTCGACTCTTCGATCCAAGAGCCCCTCAGCGAACATCACCAATCTCGTCTTCGCCTGTGCTTTGCTGCATACTGGGTGGGCAGCGGTGGAGGGGACGCGGCCGGCTGACCGCGGAGGCACTCGCGCGTTACCGTTCCACGGGAGACGCTTCCCCAGATCGACGAGCCGGCAGCCTACGCTCCTCCGTCCGCAGCGACCGATGACCCGGTGGTTGAGTACGCAATCCGGTGTGCACCGCACCGTTTACCCTGAATCGGTTTTAGCCCTGGGAGGGGCCGTTATGTCGCAGCAGTCTAGTGGTAAGGCCGCAGATTATTTTGGGATCGCCTACCAGAGTTCCAGGACGCCGGATGTGATCACAGTGTCGGGGACGATTCCACTAAATGTGATCCTTGAAGTTGCTGTTCATACGAAAGCGGGGACGACCTTTAACGCGATGGGTTTGCAGCAGCTCGCCACATCGGTCCAGCACATCGAAAAGAAACTCGACCTCATCATGAAGAAGTTGGGGATCCCCAATCCCATGCCTTGATTGCGCGGTGCATCCCGCTATCGGCTAATCCGTTGATCCGTTGACCGGGTGCTGGTCGACTTGGTGATCGGGAAGGGTGTCGCCGAAGGGACGGCGTCGCACCGGTCGTCGTCGTGCCGGGCGCTGCTACCACTTCATCTGTTTTAGGAACTGGAGGCTCTTGGGGAGCTGCTGGGCCGCGTCGACCGCTTCATCCTCGATGAAGTAGTGCTTCACGCCGGTCTCCTGCGCGGCGTGCAGGGCGGCGGGGATGTCGACCAGGCCTTGGCCCAGGGGCACGCTGTCTTCTTCGCGAACGTCGCGAGGCAGGCCTCCGAGCTCCAGGCCGGGGCGGATGTCTTTGATGTGGGTTACCGGGAAGCGGTTCGGGTAGCGGTGGAGGAGCACGACCGGGTCCTGGCCTCCGTAGACGATCCAGTAAATGTCCATTTCGAAGTTGGCGTAACGCGGGTCGGTGCCTTGGGCCAGCAGGTCGAAGATGGTGGCTCCGGGGAAGAGCTTGGCGTTGGGGAACAGAGAGGCGTCGGTGGCCGGGTGAAACTCGGTGCCGTGGGTGTGATAGCACAGGCGCAGGTTGGCGGCGGCCAGCGTTTCACCGTGTTGGTTGAGGAAGTCGGCGCCGTGGCGGCATTCTTCGGCCGTCATGTAATTCTTTTGGGGCAGCGTCGAGCAGACGACGTAGGGCGCGCCGAGGGTGTGGGCGTTTTCGATGACCGTTTCGACGGCGGTGTCGAGTTGCTGGTAGGCGGCCATCATCGATACGGCTTGGAGGCCGTGGCTGTCGAGCAGGCGGCGGTATTCGGCGGCGGTGTGGCCGGGCCAGTTGGAGACTTCGAGTTCCTGAAAGCCGAGTTTGCGAATCAGGGCGATGGTGCCGGGGAAGTCTTTCTGGAGGTCGTAGCGCAGGCTGTAGGTTTGCAGGCCGAAGGTCGGCTTTTTCGTTTCTTTTGGTGTTTGCGCGAGGGCGGGGAAGGCGGCGGTTAGCGCCGCGACGAAGCTGCGCCGGGAGAGGGGCAGCGTTTGCGCCGCGAGCTGGGTTGGGACTTTCTTGCTGGGCATCCGGTTTTCCTTGCTTCTCGAGCGGGATCAGTCTGGGCAGAATTATCCCGTCGCACCGTGCGATCCGTTGGAGTCGACCTCGGAATTTACGGCGTGAATGAGCGCTTTGATGTAGCCGTTGCCGAACGCAAAGGCCTGCAGCTTTCCCGGATCGTCGGGATGGCTCGGCATGTGATCGGCGCAGATGGAATAGGCGAACTGGGTGTCCCTCAGAATCCGCATCACCTGGAAGAAGTCCATGTCGCCCTCGTCGGGGTAGACTTCCGCGAAGTCGTGCAGGCCGCCGCGGATATTGCGCATGTGAATCTGATGGATCTTGCCGCGCTCGCCCAGATAGCGGACGATGGGGAGCACTTCGGCGGCGGGATTCTTGAGACCCTCGCCCGTGGTTCCGAGGCAGAGTTGAAACCCGTTGTAGGGGCTGTCGATAATCGCCTCGTAACGCTTGAAACCATCGAAGACCGACGGTGAATCCCAGTTCTCGGCGCCTTGATAGCCGAACGGCAGTCCCGGCGGGTCATAAGGATGCGCGGCCATACGGACATCGTATTGCTTGCACACCGGGATGACGTGCTCGAGGAAGTAGGTGATGCGCTCCCAGTAGTCGTCCGACGACACGCGGCCCGCTTTACCCACCGGGAGCTGCTTCCAATCGTCCTCGAGTTTGAAGGCGGCGTAGGTAGAGCCGCCGCGGCCTGGCCGTTGCTCGTTCCGGCGGATGGGGATGACGGTCCAGTGATGGGTGATCACCTTGACGCCGATTTTCGACGCCTTCTCGATATTCCCCATGATGTTATCGAGCCGCCGGTCGCGCTCCGGACCCTTGCGGAGCTGGATGTATTCCGAATCCATGCGAATGGCTTCAAACACGACGCCGTACTTGTCGCAGTTGTCGCGCATTCGTTTCAGATCGTCGAGATCCCAGGCGCCTTCGGGGGAGACTTTTTCGATGTGCGCGGTCAGGTGTTTCACGCCGAGCCGGGCGTTGAACTCCAGGTTTTCCTTGCCCGTGATATCGGCGCCGTGCCCCGGCGCGATGTAGTGATAGTCCGCGCCGACGTGCATCAAGGTATTCTTGCGCGGAGCAAGCGGGGGCGCCGGGGCAGCGCTCGCGGCGCTGGAGGCAATCATGCCCCCCACGGCGCCGCTGACCATCGCCTTGTTGAACTCTCTGCGCTCGATCATTCTCTTGCTCCTGGGCCAATCACGGATCGTCGGCGCCTGGTTCAGTGCGGGCCGAGGCTTTCCAGATCATGCTCGGCACTCCTGTGTGCGACAAACAGCCGCCAGCGCTATTTCCTGCCGAATACCAGAAACCACTTCTTGCCCGTAAACAACTCGCTGTGATCTTCGACGACCCGAAAACCGGCGGCTGACATCCATCGCTCGACTTCGCCGCGTTCGAGCAAGAGTTTGGGTTGATTTCTGTGCGGGGTCTCGGGGTCGTTCTTATCCATCTCGATGATGGCGATTCGCCCCTCGGGTTTCAGATACCCGCCCAGTGCCTTCAGGTAGGTCTGACGGTGCTCAATGTGATGCAGCACGTCGTTGATGAATGCCAGGTCGACATTTTGCGCGGGCAGCTTGGGATCGTCGAACCCGCCGAGTACGGTCTGGACGTTGCGGATGCCTTCTTCCGCGTCCCGCTTCTCGATGTAGTCGAGCAGGCCTTGTTCAATATCGACGGCGTAGACTTTGCCGGCGGGTGAAACGGCTTTGGCCAACGGTCTGGTGAAAACGCCCGATCCGGCCCCGATGTCGGCTACGGCCATTCCGGATCGCAACGAGAGCTTGGATAAGACTTCGTCAATCTTCTGCCCGGCGATGCGGTGCGCCCCTTCGAGCGTGGCTACCCATTCGTCGGGCTTACGCGACGCCAGTTGCGCGCGGCACTCGACAACGCTGCCGGCCAGCATCAGCAGGAGCAGGAAAAGGATCGGCGCATGCGCCGCGGCGAACCGGAGGACTGTTGGCTTGCCGAGAACCTCTTTCAGCGATGGGTGAGGGGCTTCCGATTTCATGAGCCTGCCTTTTCTTCGCCGTGTTGGCTGCGAATCGGGTCGGTTGGCGGATCGATGGGCCGCCCAACCGAATTCCTGTGCGCGGATGCGAGCTTTCGGCAGTCTACTACAGCGCGAGGCGCGGGTGAAAGCCGCGGCCGTTTGGGTGGTTCCATTTACGGTTGGTGAGACTCGACGCCGGCACAGGCAAGATTGCCTGCGTCACGGGAAAGGTCCAAACTCCCGCAAGTCGAGCGGAGGCTCAACGCTGCGGGTTGAGAGTTTGCGCCGCCTTTATACCTCCAGCTTCCAAGGGCTGCGGTAGGTTCGGTAGAGAAACGGATCGGCGTCTTTTTGGCGCACGGTTTGCGTGCTGTCGTCCCAGTCGAGGCGCACTCCGCTACGGTAGGAGCCATTGGCGAGCAGGCAGGTTGCCGAGGAGCGGAAGCAGGTCTCGATGTCGCTGTTGGGGCGTTGGCGCGTCTTGACGCATTCCAGGAAATTGGTCCAGTGCAGCGGATGCGGGTCGGTGACGCGGCGCATTTCGCTGGCCTCCAGGTCGGAGCCCCGTTCGGGAGTCACTTTGTAGTGGGCGCGGTCCACATAGAGCGTGCCGCGGGTGCCGTGGAAGCTCACGGCCATCGAGAAGCGGCTGCCGTCGCCGGTGTTGTTGCAGCGATGTTCCCAGGAGCCCACGAAGCCGGGGTATTGGTAGCTGACCTGCAGAGTGTCGGGGGTTTCGCGGTCGTCCTCGAACCAGAAGTTTCCGCCTTGCGCGCTGATGGCCTTGGGCATCGCCTCGTCGAAGGCCATCTGCATGATGTCGATCATATGAACGCCCGAGTCGGTGAGCTGGCCGCCGGCGTAGTCCCAAAACCAGCGGAAGCGTGAGGCGTCTTTCGGGTTGGGGCCGAAGCGATTGGGGTTGAAGGCGTGCTCGGGCGCGGGCCCCTGCCACAGTTCCCAATCGAGGCCGGCCGGTGGCGCGCTGTCGGGCGGGTTGCCGATTCCTTCACGCGGCTCGTTGGTGTAAATCCAGGTGCGCGCGAAGCTCACCTTGCCCAACTCGCCCGTGCGGACCATCTCGCAGGCCTTCTGGAAGTGCTGGCCGGAGCGCTGCCAGGTGCCGGCCTGGACCACTCGGTTGTACTTGCGCGCCGCCTCGACCATCTTGAGCCCGCCGTTGAGCGCCGCGCAGACCGGCTTTTCGACATAGACGTCTTTGCCCGCCTTGCAGGCTTCGATGGTGATGTAGGGGTGCCAGTGGTCGGGCGTGGCGATGCAGACCAGGTCGATGGACTTGTCGGCGAGCACTTGGCGGAAGTCGGCGATTTCCTTGGCCTTCTGGCCGGCTTTGACGACAGTGGCGCCGGCGCGTTCCAGATGCGGTTGGTAGACGTCGCAGACGGCCTTGACCTCGACGCCGTGTTCGAGGGCGACGCGCAGGTTTTCCGAGCCCATCATGCCGACGCCGATGAAGCCGCCGGTGATGCGGTCGTTGGCGCCGCGCACGTTGCCGGGGAACAGCGCGGTGGTGAACAGGGCGGCGCCAGAGGTTGCTGCGGTCTTGGCGAAGTCGCGGCGGCTGGGAGTTTTGGTGTTGTGTTCGGTGGAGCTTTGCATTGCGATGTCTCGGTTGCAGTTTCTATCGTAACGAGTTCGGCGGGTGGGGAGGGTGGCGGCGTTGGCTTGGCGCGGGTTAGCCTGGCGTGGTTTTAGGCGATGGAGCGGCTCGAGACTCGAGGGCGAGGCTGTGGCGGTGTGTACCAGAGCTACAGAGCCGCAGGCGTGAGCCGGCGGGCCGAAGGTGCACCGAGCCTGGCGGATGGGCAAGCGCGCGGGTTTGGTTGGGGCGGGTGGGATATTGGTGTTCATATGCGGTGTTGTGCCACCGGTCGGTAAGGCGGGTTGCGGCTTTCCGGGGTGTTCAGCGCCGGGGCCTTACGTCGCGACGAATCGCGACGCGGCAAACCTGGAGGTTCGCGCCACGGGTGGCTGGCCCGGCTTCTGAGAGGTTTTTTGGCGATAGAGCTCTTGTGGGGCGGGGGAGTCGTCTGGTTTCCCGGGGGCGGGCAGGGAACGGTCAGGAGCGGCGGACGCGCGGTGGTCTTCGCAGCGGCCTAATCCTCGAACAGGAGCAGGTCGCCGGAGCGGTACTCGTGCACTTCGCCGCAGTCCGATTTCGCGCAGGCCAGTGTTCTGGACCATGTCGCCTTCACCACCGGGCTTGCTTCCGGGGTGTCTCCGTGGAAACCCGCGTAGAGGACGGCGGCCATCTCCGTGGCCCGTATGCCCGGAACGTATTCGTCGTCGATCTCCATGGCTTCCCCACAAGCCTTGCACCGGACGCCAACTTTTCGGGCCACCAACACAGTATACGTCAGAGCGTTTGCTGAGGAGGGCAGAGGGAGCGAGGTCCGCGGAGAGGCTTTGCCGGGAGAAAGGCGCGTTGGCGGGAAGGCCCAAGTCAGAAGGGTGCAGGTCGGGAAGGCACAGGGCTGGAAGGCGCGCTGCGAAACGAGCGGTATCCAAGGCCGCCCAATGAGTCCGCCGCCCACACGGCACACAAACACCGACCCGCACCCGTGGCGTGAACCTCCAGGTTTGCCGCGTCGCGATTCGTCGCGACGTAGGGCCGCGGGACCCCACCGCGGGGGAACGGCGAAGACGCCGGCGTGCGTCCGGTAGCTCCACTCAACTCGCGAACACGCCGGCCGGGTCCGTGGGCGAATCGCACGGGCTCCGCAGTTGATATTTGTGCTCCCGTGGACGGCTTCCTTTTGGTTGGCAAACTGCAGTGCCAGTCACCGGCGGACTTGGGCAGGCCGGAGGCCTGCCCCACTGGAGCGGGGGTCGGCGTCACTGGCCGGGGGCGGGCGCAGCGCTTTTTCCGTTCATGGCCCGGAAATGCCCGCTGGTTTTGCGTGCCGGGCCGCTGGTGAGAAGTTGTTAGGTTTCGATACATTTGCCCTCGACACTGAGAACATGATGAAGAGATTCCTTCTGCCCGCGGGCCTGATTGTGTTTTTTGGCCTGCTCTCCACCGGCGCGTTCGCGCAGGCGCTGGGCAACGCCGGGACCGTTGAGGGCACGGTCACAGACCCGTCCGGCGCCGTGCTGCCCGACGCCACGGTCACCATCGTCAACCGCCTCAGCGACTATCACCAGACGGTTACCACCGGCGACGACGGCACGTTCCGGCTCAACAATATTCCTCCGAACCCGTATCACCTGGAAGTGAGCGCCCCCAATTTCACTACCTATCACCAGGATCTGGATGTGCGCGGCACGGTTCCTGTGGGCTTGAAGGTGGCCCTGGAAATCGCCAGCACGACGCAAACCGTCAACGTCGAGGCCGACGGCGGCTCCGAGTTGCTCGAGAACGTGCCCTATGCGCACAACGACCTCGACAACAAGACCCTCGACAAGCTGCCGATCAGCTCGCCCGGCTCGGGCTTGAGCGACGCCATCATGCTGGGCAGCGGCGCGGTCGCGGCCGATTCGAACGGCTTTTTTCATCCGCTGGGCGACCACGCGCAGACCAGCTTTTCGATCGACGGGCAGCCGATCGCCGATCAGCAGAGCAAGGCGTTTTCGACGCAGATTCCGCTCGATGCGATTCAGTCGATGGAGCTGGTCACGGGCGCGCCACCGGCCGAGTTCGGCGATAAGACCAGCCTGGTGGTGAACGCGGTGACGCGTTCGGCGCTCGGGCAGAAGCCCAACGGCAGCCTGGTCGGGCAGTGGGGCTCGTTCGGTACCTACTCCGAAGAGGGTACGCTGGGCTTGAGCGGGAGCAAGGTCGCGAACTTTCTGGCGTTCAATACGCTGCGCTCGGGGCGCTTTCTCGATACGCCGGAGTTTTCTCCGCTACACGCGATCGGCAACAACGGCACGTTGTTCGACCGCGTGGACTATCAGCCCACCAGCCGCGACGTGTTTCACCTCAATATCTTCGGCGCGCGCAACTGGTTCCAGATTCCGAACACCTACGACCAGCCGAACCAGGACCAGCGGCAGAAGATTGCGACATTCAATTTCGCGCCGGGGTACCAACATACGTTCGGCGCGTCGGCGGTGCTGACCATCAGCCCGTTCGACCGCATGGACCGGGTGCACTATTATCCGAGCCGCGATGCGTTCGACGATACGCCGGCGACGATTGCGCAGACCCGCTCGTTGACCAACTGGGGCGTCAAGGCCGACCTGGCCTATGCCAGCGGCCGGCACAACCTGAAGGTCGGCACGCAACTGATGCAGACGCGGCTGCACGAAGATTTTTCGTTCGGCATCACCGACCCGCTCTACAACCCGCTGTGCGTCGATGCGAACGGCGATCCGCAGGCGGCGTTGAGTATCACCGATCCCTCGGGCTGCGCGGCGGTGGGGCTGATGGAGAATCCGGATCTGCTGCCCGGGCTGCCGCCGTTTGACCTCACGCGCGGCGGCTCGCTGTTTCAATTCAACGGCAAGACCAATATCAATGAGTACGCTTTCTACGTTCAGGATTCGATCCGCTTCGGCAACTTGAACGTCCAGGCCGGGCTGCGGGTCGATTCTTACCACGGTCTGGTTTCGGATTCGAGCGCGCAGCCCCGGGTGGGTTTCTCATATCTGTTCAAGCCGACCGGCACGGTGCTGCGGGCTTCCTATTCGCGGACCTTCGAGACGCCCTACAACGAGAACCTGATTCTTTCGAGCGCGACGGGCGCGGGCGGGTTGGCCTCGAATGCGTTCGGCGCGGTCAGCGAGCCATTGCCGTCTGGAAACCGCAATCAATACAACGCAGGACTGGAACAGTCGATCGGGCGCTATCTGGTGGCGAGCGCCGACTATTTTTGGAAGTACACCGATAACGCCTACGACTTCGGGACGTTGCTCGATACGCCGATCGCGTTTCCGATTTCGTGGAACAAATCGAAGCTCGACGGCGTTTCGGCGCGCATCGGCACGCCGAATCTGCGCGGCTTTCAGTGGTTCACGACGATGGGGCACACCCGTGCGCGCTATTTTCCACCCGAGAACGGCGGCCTGGTTTTCAACGGCGACGTGGGCGGCGATGCGGTGTTCCGTATCGACCACGACCAGGCGTTTCAGCAGACCACCAACCTGCGCTATCAGCTCGGGCACACTGGGCCGTGGGTATCGTTCACCTGGCGCTATGACAGCGGCCTGGTGGCCGGCGCGGTGGGCAGCCTGGACGACGCGCTGGCGTTGAGCGGCGCGCAGCAGTCGGCGATCGGGCTCTCCTGTGGCGGCCAGTTGCCTGGGATCGGCAATCCGCTGACCGCGGCCGAGTGCAGCGCTTCGAACTACACGACCAGCCGGCTGGCGATTCCGGCGGAGGGAACCGGGAACGACGATCACAATCCGCCGCGGATCGCGCCGCGCCATTTGTTCGATATCGGGGTGGGGACGGATAATCTATTCCACCGCGAGAAGTTTCGGACGACGCTGCGGGCGGCGGTTACGAATTTGACCAACAACGTGGCGCTGTATAATTTTCTGTCGACGTTTAGCGGCACGCATTTTGTCCAGCCGCGGGCGTATCAGGTGGCGGTGGGATTTGTGTTTTGAGCCGCGACCCTGGCGTTGTGCAGACGGGGGCCAGGGAACAGAAGCACAAGCGCCCGCCCGAGGCGCGAACCTCCAGGTTTGCCGCGTCGCGATTCGTCGCGACGTAGGGCCCCGTGTTGCCGAGGCCGGGGCTCATGGGTGCGACCCCCAAAGAGCCCAGTGTGAGGCCGGGGCGCGGGCGGGAAGAATTGGCTTTGTGGATTGGGTGTCGCTGCCTCTGCGGTTGCGGGGCTTCGACCCGCCGCCTTACGCCTGCGGCTCTGTTGTCTTGATTCGCTGCAGGTTTAGCTGGCCGGCAGGCTTTTTAGGATGTCGTTGTACATCACGAAGGCGAAGAGCAGCATCAGGAAGACTAGGCCGGCCTGCACGATGCGCTCTTTCACGGCGATGCTAATGTCTTTGCGCCAGACCATTTCCATCAACAGCAGAGTGATCACGCCGCCGTCGAGGATCGGAATGGGTAGCAGGTTAAAGATGCCCAGATTGAGGCTGATGGCCGCCATCAGAATGACCAGGTCGGGCACTCCGCTGCGGGCGGCGTCGCCGGCCAGGCGGCCGATTCCGATGGGGCCTTCGAGCGATTTGGGCGACATGCGCTGCTCCAGCAAGCCTCCCAGGAAACTGAAAATCAGCGTGGCGTTTTTGCGGTTCTGATCGATCGACTCGCGCAGCGCGGCCAGTGGGCTCAGGCGCGTTTCGATGCGCTTGTAGTCGGGGCTGACTCGGCCGACGCCGATGCGCCAAGTGGCGTCGCTGCCTTCGTATTCGGTGTAGACCGGCGTCACTTCGAGCTGTTTCACCTCGCCGTTGCGGCGGACCTCGATGCTCACCGGCTTGCCGGCGCTGTGCTCGATCATCACCGGGACCTTGCGCGCCGAATGGATCGGCTCGCCGTCGATCGACAGCAGAATATCGCCGTCCTTGACGCCGGCTTTGTCGGCCGGCATGCCGGGGGTGATCTGCTCGAGCAGCACGGGCGCGACTTCGCTCCAGCCCGCGTCGCCGACTCCGGTTTCGGGGTGCGCGCCGAGCTTCACCGGTTTCACCTGGCGCTGCCCGTCGCGCTCGATGGTGACGGTGATGTCGGAGTTGGCCGCGGCGATTTCCGACAGCTTCACCGATTCCCAGTCGGGGGTGGCTTCGCCGTTGATCGCCACTACCGTGTCACCCTCGCGAATGCCGGCCCGGTCGGCGGGCGAACCCTGCTCGACGTAGCCGAGGGTGGCGGGCTCGAGGTAGAACGAGAGGCGCTCGTAGTGGAAAACGAACAGCCCGGCCGGCAGAATCACGGCCAGGATAATGTTGAATACGGGCCCCATCACGGCGATGATCAGCCGCTGCCAGCGGGGCTTGGAGAGGAACTCGCGCGGGTCGCCGGTGGGTTCGCCGATGTTCTCGCCGGCCATCTTGACGTATCCGCCTAGTGGCAATAGGCAGACCTTGTAGTCGGTCTCGCCGCGCTGGAAGCCGAACAGCCGCGGCCCGAAGCCGAAGGCGAAGGCGTCCACGCGCACGTCGAAATAACGCGCCGCCAGGAAGTGGCCCAGTTCGTGCACCAGGATCATGACGCCGAGCACGAAAGCGAAGGCCAGGACGTTCTCGATTGCTCCCATGTAATCGATCCGATCAGGACCCCGAAACCGGCTGTGAAAGGGGCCGCGAGCTCACCGCCGCGCGCTCAATCCACTCACGTGCCGCACCGCGGGCGCGCTGGTCGAGTTCGAGCAGCGCCTCAATGCTTGAGACGGAGGCGGTTGCGGTCCGTTGCAGAGTTTCTTCCACGATGGCCGGGATGGCGGGAAACGGTATCCGGCAGCCGAGGAAAGCCTCGACCGCGATTTCATCGGCGGCGTTGAGAACGCAACCCGCCGCGCCGCCGGTGTCCAGAACCTCGTAAGCCAGCTTGAGGAGGCGGAACTTTTCCAGGTCCGGAGGCTCGAATTCTAATTGTCGCACATCGCTCCAGCGCAAACGGCGGTCGGGGCCGCAGCGTTCGCGGCGCGGATAGCTCAGCGCGTAGCGGATCGGCAGCTTCATGTCGGGCGGCGCAAGCTGGGCGATCACCGAGCCGTCGCAGAACTCGATCAGCGAATGGACGATCGACTGCGGATGGACCAGCACGTCGACCTGCGCGGCCGGGAAGGCGAACAGGTGGCAAGCCTCGATCACCTCGAAGCCTTTGTTCATCAAGGTCGCCGAATCGATGGTGATACGCTGGCCCATCTTCCAGGTCGGATGGTTGAGGGCCTGGGCGGGGGTGATGCTGTCGAACTCGGCGGCTGGCGTCTTGCGGAACGGGCCGCCCGAGGCGGTCAGCACCAGCCGCTCGACCTCGTCGCGGCCTCCGGCGCGCAGGCACTGATGTACGGCGTTGTGCTCGCTGTCGACCGGCAGCAACTCGGCGCCGCTGCGGGCGGCTTCGGCCATCACCAACTCGCCGGCGGCGACCAGCACCTCTTTATTGGCCAGCGCCACGCGGCGGCCCCGGCGGACGGCCTCGAACGTTGCCGCGAGGCCCGCCACGCCGACCGCGGCCGAGACGACGGTATCGGACTCGACCTGGGTGACGGCGGCAAAATTGCCGGCCGGGCCGCAGAGCAACTCGGGGCGGTAGCTGTCGAGCGAAGGCTGTTCGCGGAAAAGCGCCCAGAAGCGGTCGCGGCTGGGCTCGTCGGCGAGCGAGAGCAGGGCAGGGCGGAACTCGAGGGCCTGCCGCAGCAGTTCCTCGACGTTGGAGCCGGCGGCGAGCGCGACCACCGAGACGGCGTCGCCCATCTCGCGCGCGACTTGCAGCGTATTACGGCCGATCGACCCGGTGGAACCTAAAACAGCAAGCCGTTGCATCCGGCAGTCCAAGAAAAACCCTCATCCAGGCTAGCATACCGGCTGTAGGGGGCCCATCTCACAGGTGTGGGGGTGTGGGCTGGGGGTGGCGCGGGTTTCCGGCCGGCCGCGTCGGCGTAGACGCCGACGTTACCCCATGGCCAGGCGCATGGGGGCATGGGGTAGGACAGACAGGATTGTCTGTCCCACGTCCAAGGGCCAGACTCCGGACGTCCGCCGGAGGCGCCGGCAAGGCCGACCTGCAGGTCGGCCCTGCCGGCCGGAGGCCCGCGCCACGGCGTTCAGGGGCCCGCCCTGCATTGGCCCGAGGGCGCGCCGGATTGGCTTGGGGGCCGTGGTGTTGCGAAAAGCCAGAACCGAGGCATCGGGCCGCGGCTAGCGTTCGGGACGCACTGCGAGTTTCTGTCTGACCACTTGGAATAAGGGCGCCGAGTTGAGAGGTTTGGGACTGGGGCCCCGCTGCGGGGACGCTGCTTTCAGGTTGTGGGGTTGTTCGTTTGTGGAGCAGTGTGCGAGACCAAAAGTGAGGTGCCGGGGAGGTTGTTTCAGGGGTCTTTTGGTTGAGGTTAGTCTCGCTTTGGTGGGGGTTGCCTCCCCGGCTTTGAATTGAGAATACCAAAGTCCATAGTCGGAAGCAAGAGAAAATTCCAAAAAGCAGATTGAGCTATGGGGAGCCGGGGCACATTCTGGTATGTCGTTGATCATAGATGGTTTAATGCGTCGTATCCGACTAGCTGCCGCTCTCGGATTCGGGAGAGCGTGTCGGAAACAGCCCCGTTGGTGCCTCTAGCGGGGCCGGGAGGGTCTGTTCGGTCACATTCCGAATGAAGCGCAGGTTACAGAGCAGTTTCCCGGCCACCGGCACAGAATCAGCAACCCGCGGGAACAGAGCCGCAGGCGGGGAGCCGGCGGGCCGCAGCGGCGCAGAAGTACGGGGCGTAGCGCGCTCCTAGGCCCGCGGATCTGCGTGGTCCAGCCCTAGCCCGCTCCTCGCACACAGAATCGGCTGCGAGGCGGAGATAAGGCCGCGTCTACTTCGTTGCGCTTGCTTGCCGTGCTCAACGTAGTGCCCAAGTACGCCTGCGCGCGCCAAGCGGCGCGCGCCTCGTATCCACGGCCTTCTCCCGCCTCTCGCTCCGATTCTGTGTGAGAGAAGCGGCTAGTTGCGCAGGGGTTTGCCCGTCTTGAGTACGTGATCGATGCGCTGCTGTGTTTTGGGTTCTCCGCAGAGGCTGAGGAAGGCTTCTTTTTCCAGATTCAGCAGGTATTGCTCGGACACCATTGCGGGCTGCGACAGGCGCCCGCCGCTGAGGATGTTGGCCAGCTTTTTGCCGATGTGGAGGTCGAAATCCGAAATGTATTCGGCCTCGTGCATCAGGTAAAGGCCCAGCTCTAACGCCGCCAGCGTGCCGGCGCCTCCGGCCAGAATCTCGCTTTCGGGGGGCGGCTCGTAGCCTGCGAACGACAACGTCTGGGCCGCCTTTTTGGCTTCGGCGATCAGGCGGTCGCGGTTCATCGTGATGCCGTCGGCGGGGCGCAGGTAATGCCATTGGCTGGCTTCGGCGGCGCTGCCCGACACCTGCGCCGCGCCAATTTTTTCGAACAGGGCGCGCGTGGCAGGCGTGATATCGTCGTCGGGCGACAGGCCCGCGGTGTAGCGGCGCAGCATCTCGGCGCAGCCGCCGGCGGCCGGCACCAGTCCGACGCCGGTTTCGACCAAGCCCATGTAGGTTTCGCCGGCGGCCTGCACGTGATCGCAGCGCAGCGATAGCTCGCAACCGCCAGCCAGTGTCTGGCCGAACACGGCCGCCACCACCGGCTTGCGGCACTGCCGCAGCGAGGCGAACAAGGCCTGGGTGTGGCCGATCTCGCGGGCCAGGTCGTCCCACTTGCCGGCGCGGCTCAGTTCGAGCAATAGGTAGAGGTTGGCGCCGACGCAGAAGTGGCTGCCCTCGTTGCCGATCACCAGCGCCGCGAAATTCGCCTCGGTCTCGCGCACCGATTGCTCGATCATGTGGAACACGGTCTGGTCGAGCGAGTTGGCCTTGGAGTGGAACTCGAGCAGCGCGATGCCGTCGCCCAGATCCCACAGGCTGGCGCCGCGGTTGGACTTCACGGGCCCGCGCCGCCGCCTCACCGCAGCGAGCCGCAGCACGCCGGGCGGATCTTCGAGCGGCCGCTGCTGGTTCGCCGCGAGATCGAAAAACGTGGGCCGGCCGTCACGCTCGGCGTAGAAGGATTTCTCCGGCGACGCGAGCACCCGCTCGACCAGCGGCGGCAGCGTCTTGCCGTCGGCGCGCATGCGCTCGGCGGTTGCTTCCACGCCGAGTTTGCTCCACAGCTCGAACAGGCCGATTTCCCAATTGAAACCCGACTTGAGGGTGGTGTCGACGCTGACGATGTCGTCGGTGATTTCCGGGATCCGTGCCGCCGTATAGAGGAATAATTCGCTTAGCGTTTCCCACAAAAAACGGCCCGCCGCGTCGTCGGAATCGATCAAAAAACGGACCCGCTCGCCGAGGTCGGGGATTTTTTGGGCCTGCTCGGCCGAGGGGAAGAAGGATTTCTTCATCGGGCGGTAGATCTGCGTCCGGAGGTCGAGGACCAGCCGCTCCGACGAGCCCGGGGCCACTCGTTTATAAAAGCCCTGCCCGGCCTTGTCACCGGCCATGCCCTTGCCGACCATGTCGCGCAGAAACTGCGGCGGCTGAAAGATCTCGCGCTTTTCGTCGTCGGGGACGAGGCGGTAGAGCGTCTCGGCGACGAAGAGGCAGACGTCGACGCCGGTGAAATCGGCCAGCCGGAAGGTCGCCATGCGCGGTCGGCCGATCAGCGGCCCGGTGAGCGCGTCGACTTCCTGCGGTGCCAGTTCCTGCTCCTGCATCGTCTTGAGCGTGTGCATGAACGAGAACAGGAAGATGCGGTTGGCGATGAAATTGGGGCGGTCCTTGGCGTAGACGACTACTTTGCCCAGCCGCCGGTCGCAGAATTCGGAAACAAAGCGCACCACCTCGGGATCGGTTTCGGGCGTCGGGATCAGCTCCACCAGCCGCATGTGGCGCGGCGGGTTGAAGAAGTGCGTGCCCATCCAGTGGCGGCGGAAATCTTCGGAAAGGCCTTCGGCGAGGCTGGCGATCGGCAGCCCGGAAGTGTTCGAGCTGACCAGCGTGCCCGGCTTGCGATGCTTGTCGACGCGGCGCAGCAGCTCGCGCTTGACGTCGAAGTTTTCGACGACGGCCTCGATGATCCAGTCGGCGGCGCCGACGCGTTCGAGATCGTCGCTGAAGTTGCCGGTTTGAATGCGGCGGGCGACGTCGGGCGTGAAGTATGCGGGTGGGCGCGATTTAGCGAGCGCCTTGAGAGCGGCGGCGGCGGTGGCGCTGCGCGCGCCGTGGTTGGGGCCCTCCGAAGCCAGATCGAGCAGTAGGCAATTCACGCCGGCATTGGCCAGGTGAGCCGCAATGCGCGACCCCATCGTTCCCGCGCCTAAGACCGCCGCCGTCGTCACCTCGCTGCGCATTCGTTCCTCTCTCAACAACGATCCAAAAACCAATAGCGACGATAGCATACCGCCCGCGCGGGGCGGGGAAGAGAGCCGGCGGCTCTGGCGTTGCACGGGTTGGCAGGCGGGGCGGGTAGTGGTGTCCTCCGGCACGGCCTTGGTGGCGCGGGGCCCTACGTCGCGACGAATCGCGACGCGGCAAACCGGGAGGTTCACGCCACCGGTGCGCCTTTTGGCTTCGGTGCCTTTTGGCCCGACGGGGTGCCTTGTCAGTGTAGCTGTAGCAGGGCGGTAGTGCGGCGGCGGCGCAGAGTACCACTGCGCCGCCCGCCCGGTTTGGTCGGGGGGCTGTTGTGAGCCGCAGGTCCGCACATGCAGCAGCCCTGCGCTGCGCTTTAGCGGTGGCGCATGGCTTTTCGGGTGTTGATGTCGCGATAGCGGAGGTCCTGGACGATGAGCTCGCGGACCCGCTCGTTCACTTCTTGCCAGCTATTGATGAAGTAGTCGGCCTGGCCCTTGGCCATCACCTCGGCTCGCTTCTCTTCGAGAATGACGATCACGGCCTCGACGTCGTCGCGGTCCTGGTCCTTCTGCTTGGCGGCTGATGTGGCCAACGCGTGCGCGATGCGGTCAAACTCGGCGTTGATCCGCGCTTTGATGCGTTCGGCCTGTTTGACCTGATCCTGCTTGCCATTCATAAGTTCTTCCTCCTTAACTTGGATGTTGCGTCGTGGCGGCACGCGCGGCGCGTCACTTCACTACTGCGTCTGCCTTGCCTAACGGCGTCTCGGTACACCACTGCGTCTCGCTTCACCGCTGCGCCTCGCTACCTTGGTCCTCGCGCCGCGCCGATGAAAGCGAGTTGGCGCCGGGCAGCGCGCCGCCGGCCTGTTGCGTCGTATAGCGAAAGTCGTGCGAGACGATGCTGTGCTCGCCGAACAACCGCACGCTGGTCGTAAATTCCGAGGCGGTCTGCAGCCACATACCCTGCACGTCGCCGTACAGGAACGTGATGCGCGCGTCGGTCAGCCACCACGAGGGACTCTTGGCCGGTTCGCCCTCCAGCCGGTGCAAGAGATAGGTGTCGGCATCGACCCAGAGGCGGCCGCGCAGCAAGGTCTTGTCCTCGCGGCGGGGCGACATGTCGAGCACATAGCAGAGCTGGCCGGCGACGCGTTCTTCGCGGTCGAAACGGAATTCGTAGTTGGCGTCGGAGAAGTCGGTGGCGGCTTCCTCCCTGCCGATCTCGGTTTCCCCGTCGAGGATCTGCCGTACCAGCCGCTCGCCCAGCCCGCTGCCGCTGCGCCGCAGGATGCTGTAGGTCTTGGAGTCGGGGGGAGAGAAGGTCAATTCCGCGGTGACTTCGGCCTTGCTCTGGTCCCGCTCCTTTCCAAACAGCGCGTAGTCCCGCGTCACGACGTAGGGGCGCAAGCGGGCGCGATTGTCGGCCCGGGCCCGCGCCATGCGCTCGACGATCACCTGCGTGGCGGGGGCGGGGGACTGTACGGCAGCCGCGGCTTCTGGGGAAGCCTGCGAATGCTTTGCAACGGGAGCCGCTGTGGCAGTGGAGGACGGAGTTGCGGCTGGGTTCTGTGTTGCAACCGAGGAAGGGGTTGCGGCCGGAGAATGCGCCGGAGTTGGAGACTTCGGAGGCCCGGGAGGCTGCGAAACGGGCGCCGGAACGTGGGTCTGAGCGGACGCCGAGGCCCCAAGGGACAGGCAGCAAAGCAAACTGCACAAGAGTTGGAGCCAAACCATCATGCCGCTAACCGCAACGTATCTAGCCGGACCACACCGCGTCATTCATCCGTCCCCGTCCCAGCGTACTCGATGCCCCGCCGATATCCCCAAACCCAAGCGCGCTGCAGCTGTTTTGCGGTACGTTTTCCTACCGGCGGGCGGCGCGTCAAACCGCGACCAGCGGTCCGATCTTATGAAACGTCGAATTCGCCACCTGGAAGACGTGCACCTCGGGAGGGCCCCCGATCACGGTCTCCAGCGCCTTGAGGACCCGCGGATAGAGCGCGCGGCTGTAGGCGTTGGCGTCCTCGTCGGCGTCCCACAGGCTGATTCCGACCACCTGCAGCCCCTCAGGCAGAACCAGCGTGATTTCGTCCTGAAAGCCCTTTTGTTCCCGCATCAGCGGCAGCACGTCACGCTCGACAATCTGCGTAAACCGCTCGACGCAATTGGGCTTGAGGCGGAACGAGACGCTGCGGGCAACCATGCCAACCTCCTGGCGTGTGCGGCTAAGTGGAAGACCCCGGACGCGCTGACTTAGCTCAGCGAGTCCACGGATTGGGCAAAGACGCTCAGTCCTTAACTAGAATAGGTTAAGGGTCTTTACATGTCAAGGAATTTGTGGCATAGTTCCGGTGAAGCAGTTAAGCGGATTGGGTTAATCAGCCCCACAGGAGCAGGGTCGTGGATGTCGCCTCGGTAGTTCGCCGCCGCCTCAAAGAGTTAGGTCTGGATCAGCGGGAACTGGCTGCCGCCGTTCAGGTTACCGAGTCCTATGTGTCGCAGTTGCTGGCGGGCAAGAAGGCGCCGCCCTCGCCGGCGCGCACCGACATCTACGAGCGCATGGGCGCTTTCCTGGGGCTTCCCGGCGACGAGCTTTCTAAGCTGGCCGAGCTGCAGCGCCACGAAGAGCTCAAGAAGAAAATGGCCGCACTGCCGGCGCCCTTGTTCGCCCACTTCCGCAAACTGACCTTGCGCAAATGCGTTCGCCACAAGCGCGACCAGGTGCAGCCGATTTTCGAGAAGGAGCCTTTCGGCGAACTCGAGCGGCTAGTCACCCAGCGGCTGCTGGACGTCGCCAAAGGCGTCGCCAAGGAAGAGCTCGAAAACGAAAATTGGCTGCGTCTGGTGGCGCGGCTCAGCAACCGCAGCTACGAGCAGATGCGGGTGGTCGTTCTCAATTTTCTCGACACCGATGTATTCCGCGTTTCGTTGGAAGACTGCGTCGGGTTTCTGGATCCGCTGATCGAATCCTGGGACATCGATCTAGAAACCTTCGCGGTAGAGGTTTCCCTGAACCGGCGCCTGACGCTCGAGCGAGTCAAGCGGTTCGAGTTTATCGAGAGCGGACCCGAACGGGAAATGGGGATCGAGCCGGGATTGGAGGAGTTTCTCGCCGACCCATCGCTCAGCGGCGACGCGAACGACCAGGAAGTCGCGTTTCTCAAGAGCCTGAAGCTGCCGGGACGACGGCCTACACCGCTCTACTACTACCGCGCGTTGCAAAATCTCAGAGACCCGCTGCATTTCCATCCCGTAACGAATCGTCCGCCGGGCGGGCAGAAAGGCCGCTCCTCGGACAGGCAAGAAAGCGCTGCGCCGGCACATTCGGCCGAACCAAATGCGCCTTTTTTCAAAGGCAAGACAGCGAGCGTCGGCGGCGCGAAAGCGCGCCACGACAAGCAGCCGGCGTAGTCCCGAAAAGCCCGTAAATGGTTCGTTCAGCGCGCCCTGCAACCGCGTTTTAACTTGCTTCCGGGGCAGTGGTGCCCTATACTCATGATGTCTTCGACCGCATCCGTATCAACCACGAGTGCCTTCTGGCCGAACTCTTCCCTCGCCGCGCCTTGGCTTGGTTTCAGCTCAGTCCGACGAAGATAATACTATTTGACGACAGGAAAAACTCATGACGAACATCTACGTCGGTAACATTAGCTACCAGACAACCGAGGACGATCTGCGCGCTGCATTCTCCTCGTTCGGCGGCATCGAGCGCGTGAATATTGTGACGGATCGTGACACAGGTCAGCCTCGCGGTTTCGCATTCGTGGAAATGTCGGAGCAGGACTCAGCCGAAAAAGCAATTGCTCAACTGAATGGCTCGGATCTCAATGGTCGAGCGATCACGGTGAATGAGGCGCGCCCCAAGCCGAGCCGCGGTGGCGGCGGCGGTGGTTACGGCGGTGGCCGTGGCGGCGGCGGCGGTGGCCGCGGTTCGCGTTGGTAGTATCGCTCCCAACAACGCTTTAGCTTCGCTCTAAATTTTCGGGTGCCACGACCGGTTTTTGCCCATTACCGGGATTCGTGGCACCCTTTGCCATCCAGGGACACCCCGCAGGCGGCAGCGGACTCAACGGTCTCTGCCAGGGGCGGCTACTCAAAAACGGGCAGCAACACCAGGCGCGGCATCGGCGTCGCCGGGAAACCGGCGGCGAATAGCAACACAACCAGACGAGTCATCCTCGGCCTTTCCCGGCCGACATGCAGGGTCTAACCTGACCGCGCGGTCAGGTAAAAAGGAGGACAGCGTGATCGGAAGGATCGAAGCCCTAAGTGTGGACGATGAGGCAGGCTGCATTCAGGCAGAGGATGGCGTGAAGGTCAGCTTCCGGGTGTCGGAGGTGGCCTTCGGCGACCCCAGCGATATGGCCGTCGGTCAGCTTGTCACCTTTGACATGGAGCGCGGCAAAGCTCCTCGGGCGTTCAATATCCGGGTCGAAAAGCGGCATTACAAGGGCCAGGAAAAAGACAAACTCTGGCAGGCTTTTCGCTACATGGGATTTGAGCAAGCCGGAAATGTACGCGAGTACAGCTTCGAGCGGCTCTCGCCGCGCGAAGAAGCCGTCAAGGCCGTCGTCAGCGTGGATCTGGCGCTGTTTCTCAAACACCACGTCGGATTGCAGGACGGGCCGATGCTTTGCATGCGGCTGGTGATGGCGGAGCTCGACGGCTCCAAAGCAACCGATGAGACGCCCTTCCGGCGTTCGCTGACCGACCACGACATGCAGTATCACCTGGCCAGCCGGCCGGTGGCGGAGAAGAAGCGCTTCGCGCGCCGCGCGGGCGCGGCGAATACCCTGCCGGCGACACACGCTTGGCGCGGAACCGGGCCGCGGTCGAGCTCCTAAAGCTCCTAGTCATCCCCCTCGGAAAAAAGACATCGCTACCCGTAGCGTAAAGCTCCAGGTTTGCCGCGTTGCGATTCACCGCGACGTAGGGCCGGGGGGCATTGCTGTTCGGGCATGGATACTGGTGTATCCGAGTAGTCTCTGCCGCCGGGCCGGCCGCACACGTTTGCCTTGGCGTGCACACCGCGGCTCCCTTCCGCGGCCCTTTCCTGAAAATCCCTGCGACGTTGTGCCAGAGAAGCTGGCTAAACCCGCAACTCTCCCGACGCGCTCACACTCAGGTCCTATCCCAACACGAGCCTGATGTGCTCGAAGGCTGCCGCGCCGATCGGGAAAGTGCTGGCGTCACAGACGAGGAGCTTGCCGGTCTGGTCGTGAAGTACGGCAGCCAGGCGATGCTGCAACGCGCCTCGGACGCGGAGCCGCGGATCGAGGGTCCGAGGCTTGGTCCGCAAAATGGTCCGCACAATGTGTAGGACTGGCTTGCCGTTTGGGCCCGAACGGTTCCAAGTATCTGCTAACCCGTTGAAAACATGGTGAGGCGGGCGGGACTCGAACCCGCGACCCACGGCTTAAAAGGCCGTTGCTCTACCAACTGAGCTACCGCCCCGCTTCCGGCATCGTCTGATCTCCCCGAACGTGTTTTCCGCACAGCCGCATCCAACGCCTGGGCGGTGCGTGTCGTGCACTTAGGCCTGTCCGGGTGGAACTACTTGATTATATCGAACCGGCGGGGGATGTTGGAGCGCGCGCTTCCGCGTGGTATTGACATCGGGGCTGTAGGGAGCGGGGTGAGATCGGACCTGGCCGGACAAGAGAAGGACGGTCCAGAGAAGAACACAGACAGGATTGTCTGTTCGACGGTATTGCTGCTAGGTAGCGGTTAGGCGCTCTGGGCGGCGACGCTGCGCCGCGTGACGCGTTGCACGATTTCCTGCACGACCGCGCGGCCCCGCTCGTAGGCGTCGTCGTAGTGCCGCCGCCGTTCTTCGCGCGTGAGCCCGCGGCCGAAACGAAACAGCCGCTCCAGGCTCTTGCCGACCGCGTAGGTCCCGGCGAAAGCGATCAGACCCTTGCATACCAGTCCCCCGCCGGCGGGCACTTTCGAGACCATCTCGCGGGCGATCGCACGCCAGCCGAACGCCGCGGCGACGATCGACCCGATCTGCGCCTTCTGCGCCTGATAGCCGATGTCGCGGTCGCTGGCGGCGGCGATCAGAAACGCCATGCGCACCTGGTTCATTGTCAGAAACGCCGTGTCCGACGCAAACTCGCCCGCCGCCCAGGGCAGTGCGATCAACGTCGGGATGATGTTGGGCACCGCCGTCGCCACGGTAAACAGCGCATTTTCCTTGGCGATCTTCCAGATGACCTTTTCCATCACCAGGTCGCGCGTGCCCGGGAACCGCCGTCCCATCGGCAGCCAGAGGTCTTCGTGATCTTCGAGCAGCGCGTCGAGACTGGTCGAGGGATTGTAGTAGTCGAACGAATAGAAGTGCTTGGGGTGCGGCAGGCCGGGCTCGGACAGGCCCGCCTCGCAACGCTCGAAATCCGACTCGGCGGCCATCCGCAGGATATGGCGGCCAGCCTCGTGGGTCTTGTTCTGGGAGGTGTCCTGCGGGATCAGGCACGAAACGATGCCCGCCCACACGGCTTCGTCGATGGCCAGCACGCCCAGCGTGAAGTCGCGGTCGGCCAGGCGCCGCACGTCATTGGGATTCAGATTGCGAAGAGCAACGCCGATCTCGCTCAGGATGGGAAGCGACACACCTTATTTTAGCCTCATTGCCCCGAGCGCGGCAGCAGAAGCGGCTCGCCGCTGTCTTCATCGTGACCAACAACCCCCGTCGACCACGCCAGCGCCGGCCGGCGTGAACCCGCTCGGGTTGCCCGGCCGCGGGCCTCCAAAAGCCCATCCTTGCGCCCCGGGAGCGCCGCTTGCGCGAGGGGCCGGACCGCCGCAGGTCCGTTACTTTTCAACGAAATCTCCGCTAAGATGGAGTCAGGTATCGCATTTCGTTTCAGGTGGTATGAGGGGAGCGACAACGCGGAGATGGCGAGCCAAAACCTTCAAGACGCATTTTTGAACACTGCGCGCAAAGAGCGCCTGCCCGTTACAATTTATTTGACCAGCGGCGTGAAACTCTCTGGTCGGGTGCGGGGTTTCGATAAGTACTGCGTTGTCTTCGAGACCAATCACCAGGAGCAGTTGATCTTCAAGCACGCTATTTCGACCGTGGTGACCTCGCGTCATTCCCATGGACCGGGTTTCGGCGGGCCTCGCCACGCCGACCACGGCGATTCCGAGCAGGGCCCCGACAGCGACGGCGGCTCGCACCCCAGTATGCCGGGTCCCGGCGAATCGATGTAGCCGGCGCCGCAGGTTCGATGCCCAGTTGGCGGTGCAAATTGTCGATCCGGGCCCGTCGCGCGGGAATCCGGCGTGCTTGGAGCCGGGGCTGAACGCGCCGCTGCCGGAGGCGTCGCGGGCTGCGGCTTGTATGCCGCCCAGGAGGTCGCTGGCGCCCGGCCGAGTTTCGTGGTAGATCGTCGGTCCCTTTCAAACCTGACCCAAACGTGAATTCTTCATTGGATCCATCACGCTCGCGGCCCCTGGCCGAGGGCCCCGAAACCTGCATTCTGGTCGGCGTCGAGCTCGATGCGCGGCCGCCGGCCCACGGCCAGGCTCCGCTGGCGCCGCGCGGCTATTCGTCCGAGGAATCGCTCGCCGAGTTGGCCGAGTTGGCTTCGGGCGCCGGCGCCGAGGTGCTGGGGGCAGTGACGCAGAACCGCGAGAAGTACGACGCGGCGACGTTGATCGGCCGCGGCAAGGTCGAGGAGATCCGCAACTGGGCCGCTGAAGCCGGAGCCGGGCTGGTCCTATTCGATCAGAACCTCAGCCCCACCCAGCAGCGCAATCTCGAAAAGCGCTGCGGCTGCCGCGTCATCGACCGCACCCAGCTCATCCTCGACATCTTCGCCCGTCACGCCCGCACGCGCGAAGGCAAACTGCAGGTCGAGCTGGCGCAGTTGACCTACCTGCTGCCGCGGCTGGCGGGACGCGGCGTCGAGATGTCGCGGCTGGGTGGCGGCATCGGCACCCGCGGTCCTGGCGAAACGCAGCTCGAAACCGACCGCCGCCGCATCGGCCGCCGCATCGAGAAGCTCAAGGAAGAAATCGAAAAGGTGCGCCAGACGCGCGAGCTGCAGCGCAAGAAACGCAGCGGCGTGCCGCTGGCCACGATCGCGCTGGTCGGCTACACCAACGCCGGCAAATCGACTTTGTTCAACGCGCTGACTTCGGCGGGCGTGTTGGCCGACGCGCGCATGTTCGCGACCCTCGACCCGACCATCCGCGTGCTCGATCTGCCTTCGCGCCGCCGCGTGCTGCTGTCGGACACGGTCGGCTTCATCCGCGATCTGCCGCCCGGTCTGGTGAAGGCCTTCCGGGCCACGCTCGAGGAAGTCACTCAGGCCGCGCTCATCCTGCACGTGTCCGATCTTTCCTCGCCGCACGGCCGCGACCACATGGCCGAAGTCGGCAAGGTGCTCTCCGAGCTGGACGCGGCCGAAAAGCCGCAGATTCTGGTCCTCAACAAGAGCGATCTGCTCGACCCGGCCGACATCGCCGTGGAAGTCGAGGCCGAGCAAGGCAGCCGCCAGGCCTCGGCCGTGATCCCGATCTCGGCCCGGCGCGCCGAAGGGCTACCGTCCCTCCTCGAAACCATCGACCGCCTGCTGCCCGACGATCAAGTCAGCGAGCAGCGCTTCCATTTCGCGTTTGACGAAGGCGATCGCCTGGCCTTCCTCTACGACCACGCCCGAGTACTGGAGCGAACCGACACCGACCAAGGCGTAGACCTGCGAGCCGAAGTGCCCGAGTCCGTAACCCAACGCCTGGCCCGCAACCTGCAAAGCACGGGATAGTCTCCCGGCTCCGCCGCACGATCCCGCAAACCCAGAAATCGGAGCCGCGGGCGGAAGCCCACGGGCCGCCTCAAGCAGCAGAGAGGCGTCACGACCGGCACATCCATCGCCCCGCCCATAATCGCGCTCGGCCCCCCACCTCGCCGGACGGCCAAGCAGCCCGCACCCGGGCGATCTCTGTTTTCGTAGGGCGGGCGGTGCCAGCCCTACCCTGCCCAGCGGCACGAAATCGGGCTATAAACCTCGGCCGCTACTTCCCTTTGCCGGCCGTCTTCACCTCGACTCCGGCGAATTCTTCAAACAGCTTGATGGCGGCGCAGATGTCTTCGTCGCCGCGGCCTTTGGCCAAGCTGGCTCCAAAAACTTCGTGGACCAGGCCGGTGTTGGGCAGGGGGACGTTCAACTCGCGGCCCGACTCGAGCATCAGGCCGATGTCTTTGTACATCCACTTCAGGGGGAAGGCGGCTTCGAACTTGCGGGCGAAGACGGCCGGCGCCTTGAAGGTGATCAGGCCGGCTTTGGCGGCGCTGGCGTCGAGGACGTCGAACATCAACTGCGGGTCGACGCCGGCTTTGGTCGCCAGAACCATTCCTTCCACAAATCCTTGCAGCATATTGGCCAAGATCAGGTTTTGCGAGAGCTTGGCGTGCAGGCCCATGCCCTGGGAACCGCAATAGAACAGCGTCTTACCCATCGGCAGGAAGTATTCGCGGACGCTTTGAAAGACCTTTTTCGGGCCGCCGACCATGAAGGTTAGGGTGCCGCCGCGGGCGCCGGGGGTCGAGCCGGTGCAGGGGGCGTCGAGGAAGTAGGCCTTTTTCTTGTTGAACGCCTTGGCCATCCGGCGGGCGGCGGTGGGTGCGATCGTGCTGCAGTCGGCGACGACCGATTTGGGACGGATGCCCTCGATGACGCCGCCCTTACCAAGCAGGACCGCTTCCGACATTTCCGTGTTGCCGACGCACAGGAAGATGCAGTCGGCGCGCTTTCCGACCGCGGCGGGCGTAGCACAATAGATGCCCCCCTTGGTCTTGGCCAGCTTCTGGGCCTTCTCCTTGGTGTGGCTCCACAGCGCGACCGAATGGCCGGCGGCGAGCAGATGCTCCGCCATCGGGTAACCCATCAACCCCAGGCCAAGAAATCCAAGTTTTGCCATGTTGTGTTTCTCCTAAAAGGCAGTTGCCGAGGAAATGCGGCCGCCGGCGTGAGGCCGGCCGGAGCGGCGGGGGCTTCATTTCCCGGCGGCGCGAACTGGCCCACTCCCTAGTTGTTGCCGGTGAACCCGGACTGATTTGCCTCGGCGTTTTCCGCCGAGGGGCAGGCGCGAGCGCCTGTCTCTACCTGGCGCGCTGCCGTTGCGCCGCAAGGTCCACAATTGTATCGAATCATCTAACCTGTTGACTACAAAAGGGCGTGAGTCGTCAGCGATTTCGTGTGGACAAGGCGCTTGTCGTGGCGAGTCAAACCTGGGCGGTCGAGTTTGCGTGGGGCTGTGGATTCCATCCGGCTGGTCGTGCTTCGAAGTGGAGCGGGCCTCCGGCCGGCTGCGTCGGCCCGCGGGGCCGACGTTTCTTTGCGAGCCGGTGGACCGGAACCATCGGAGGGAGCCAGGAAAGGCCGACCTGCAGGTCGGCCCTGCCGGTCCGCGCCACCTCCTGCAACGGGTCCACTACGGTCGTGTCGGGATTGATTTGCCGTCCCCGAGGCAGCGTGCTTGGGGGCCCTACGTCGCGAGGAATCGCGACGCGGCAAACCTGGAGGTTCGGGCCACAGGTGGCGTTTGGGGGCTTGGGTGCTGGTTGGGGGTGAATGTTCGTTGGGCCACGGGCGGGCTTTTGCTTGGCCCCGGAGGGGTCGGACTTTTCTGATAGCCCATGGCTTCAGCCTTGGGTAGGCGGGGAGGCGCGTGCGCCTCCCCGCCGAGGTCCAATCTAGAAGATAAACTTCAGCGCGAACTGGATTTGCCGCGATGTTGCCGCCTGTTCCAACTCGCCGGCGTTCGAGCCGTCGAAATCCGTGCTGAGACTGAAGAAGTTGGGGTGATTGGGCAGATTGAAAAACTCTGTCCGGAATTGGACCTTCTTGGTCTCGGTGACCTGGAAGTCCTTGAAGACCGAAAAGTCGATGCTGATGATGCCGGGCAGGGAGCCGATATTGCGGCCCGAATTGCCCCACAAGCCGACCCCGGGGTTTTCGAACGCGGCCGGGTTGAACCACTGCTCCCGGGTGCGTCCGCCGGGCGGGTCGAGCGACACGCTGGCGATGCGGTCCGGTCGCTGATCCCCGCCGGCATTCGAGAAATCCTCCCGCGCGTGCACCGTAAAGGGAGTGCCGGTGTTGAATTGGTGGACGCCCACAATCGACCAGCCGGCCAGCAATATTTTGGCCGCGCCTTTGGCCTCGCGGCCGAACGGCAGCTCGTAGGTGTAGCTGAGAACGAAGCGTTGGGTGATGTCGTAGTCGGACCGCGCTTTCTCATCGCTCATCGCGAAGTTGTTACGCGGGCCAACGCTGTTATCAAATCCCAGCGAAGCATTCGACTGCTCGTCGATCGACTTGCCGAAAGTGTAAGCGCCGAGGAAACTCAACCCACTGGAAAACCGCTTTTCCACTTTCGTCTGCAGGGAGTGGTAGGTCGAGCTGTTGCAGCCGCACCAATGGGTGAGATCGTTGCCCAGGAAGGGCCGGGGCCGGCGGTCATCGGTCGGGCTGTTGGAGTCCGCCGTCGCGCTGGGCTGATTGGCGTTGCGAAACTCGTACAGCTTCTTGCCGGCAGAGCCCGCATACGACACCTCCCAGACGGTATTCCATCCCAAATCCTGCTGGATGCCGAAGTTCCAGTGCTGCACGTAAGGATTCCGGAAGCCGGGATCGAGTGCGAACAGCGAAGGGTTCGACGGCTCGGTGAAGGCGTTCAGAGGCAAGCCGTTGGAAAGCTGGTTCACTATGGCATTCGGCACGGCAAAGCTGACTTTCGTCCAGCTTGATTCCAGGAAAAACGGGACCTGATTGCCGGGATTGGGAATGCTCAGCGGGCCGGCCTCGTAAGAGGAATAGAAGATCCCATAGCCGGAACGAATCACCGTCTTGGGAGTCAACTTGTAGGCAAATCCGATCCGCGGCGCCCAGTTGTTGCGGTCCTGCGGCACCAGTTGCCGTGGAGCGTTGCGATTGACGGGCACTTCCGGGAAGAAATTGTCGGGCACGGGATCCGTGCGGCCCTTCACCAGATCGAGCTCGCCGGTGCCGATATTGAAGCTGCCGATGGCGTTATGCCTCTCGGTCGGCATCGAAACATAGTCGTAGCGCAGCCCGAGATTCAAGGTCAGTTTCTCGCTAAGCTTGAAATCGTCCTGCGCATAGAAGAAAAACCCCGGCTGCTGGAACGTCGGGTTGATGAATGAGGCGAGACTCGCGTTATCCACCTTCCCCAGTAAAAAGTCCGCGAAGCCGAGCCCCGTATTGGAGCGATCCTCCGAGTCCCGCGTTAAGTCGCCCGAAAAGTTGAGGCGCCCGCGCGGCGTGGGCGGCTGCAAAATGCTGAAATCCACCTTCGGCTTCGCTTCGAAACCAAACTTCAGGGTGTGACGGCCGCTGACGATGCTCACGTTTTCGATGATGTGGAAAACGTTTTGAAACTCGCGCGTCGGTTGATAGGTGGCGCTGCCAAAGCCGCTCACGCCGCTGACCCCGAACCGCGGTAGCCCGCCGTTGCCGGGTACGAAAGGAATACCGGGGATGCCCACCTTCTCCGAGAGGTTCTCGTCGGAGTTGAACTGCAGCCGCTCGGTCCGCAGGCGCGTGTAGCCCACACGCAATTCATTGATCACCTGCGGCGAGAAGATATGGGTCTCGCTGATGACAGCGCTGCGCGTGTTGTTGGTCCAGTCACCCGAGGAGAACGAGGCGCTGCCCAGCGGCGGAGGTATGGACGACGGAGGAGTCAACTGCTGCTGCGACATGCTGAAGCGGCCAAAGATGCGGTCGTTGTCCGAGATGTTGTGATCGACGCGGATGTCGCCCTGATTCGTCTGATCCGGTTCGCCGGGGTTGGTCAGCAGGTTGTTGCTGACGCCGGAGGAAGAAACGGATCCCGCCTGGTTGGGTTCCGGATACCCGAGAGCAATCAGGTTCTTAGCGGCGGTGTCGAAACGGTTGCTGGGAATCTGGTTGTTGGGGAACGGTTGGCGGGTAATCTGGCTGCCGTCAATGACGGTCGTGTCGGGATCCAGGATCGTGTTGAATCCCGAAAAGTCGCCGTTCCTCCAAGCCGTGGGGGCGACCGTAGCTCGAAACGTGCGGCCTCTGCGAATGCGCGTGCCCTGCCAGTCGCCGAAGACGAAGGTCCGATTTTTGACGATCGGACCACCGGCCGCGACGCCGAACTGATTCATCTTGAAGGCCGGGATGGGGTCGTCGGGCGAGTCGAAAAAGTTCTTCGCGTCGAGCTTGTCATTGCGCAGAAACTCAAATACGCTGCCGTGAATTTCGTTGGTGCCGGATCGAATGCCGACGTTGAGCACGGCGCCGCCGGAGCGCCCAAACTCGGCGCTCATGGAGTTGGTCTGCACCTTGAATTCGGCGATCGCGTCGGGAGAAGGTCCGTAGACGAAGCTCGCTTCGTTGGTCAGATCCTGCGACAGGCTGTTGTTGTCGATGCCGTCGAGCAGGTAGCTGTTCTGGTAAGGGCGAACGCCGTTCGAGCTGAAGCCGCCGGTCTTTTCGTCGCGCGCGCCGGGAGCGGTGGGCGCCGTACCGGCGGTCAGAATCGCCAGGCGGGTGAAAAAGCGGCCGTTCAACGGCAGGTCGACGATTTCGCGATTGTCGATGACCTGGCCGAGATAGGAAGTGTCGGTTTGCAGCGCCGGCGCGGCGCCGACCACCTCGACGGTTTCGTTGACCTCGCCGACATTGAGGACCATATCGATCCTAACGCGGTCCTGCATGTTCAGGGTGATGCCCGAACTTACCGATTTTTTAAAGCCTGCCGCCTCCACTGTGACCGAATACTGTCCGATCGGAAGCGTGGTTGCGACAAAACCACCTGTGTCGCCGGTGGTGATTACCAGAGAATTTCCGGTGCCTTGATTGGTTACCGTCACGGTTGCGCCAGGCACGACGGCACCGCTGGGGTCGGTCACCGTACCGACGATCGATCCGGTGGTAGTTTGAGCCGCTACAGGAGCGGGTCTGAGAAAACAGAAACAAAGGAAACTCAAGAGAAACGCAACTCGTATCCGGTTGACCTTGGTCATTGATTCATCCTTCGCACGCGAAAGCGTACACGAACGCACACGACAGACTAACGACTTGGTCAGTGATAGTGGACTACTGCGGGAACGATGGGCAGGGTCGCATCGTTTTGGGTTTTTACCCCCAATGGGCCACCCAACCTTGGGAAATCTTGGAGCTGCAACCAAAAACAACTCCGCCCTTGACTCGACTTTCAATTTCTACGACGGGCGGGTCGGGAAAGTCAAGGAAAGTTAAGAAGGATGGCGGGAATAGCGGGTTACGTTACACTTCCGCCGGTCCAGAGGTTACGAATGGATAACAAGTGTTGGGGGGGAGAGGCCTTTGGCAGAGAACTTTGTTACCGCGCCGGGGTGGAAAAGGCGGCGCCAGACCGTTTCGCTGGGGACCGAGGCGGCGATGCTATCCTACGCGGAGCATGTCCGGACGCGTGACACGCCGGCGGTTCTTTCAAGGCGCTGCCGCGGCCGGGTTGTTGTGGGCCCTTCCCGAGCGCCTCTATCCCGCGCCTTTCCACGTTTCATTTCCCAAGCCGAATCCCTACGAGTCGTTGTTGGCGTTTCTTGAGCCGGGCCACGACGAGTTTACCGTCGAAAAGCGGGCCATGGAGATTACGGCCCATCTGGAGCGGCTCGTCGAAACGCGGTCGCTGCCTCTCGGCAACGGTTTTGAAGGAGCCTCGCCCTTGCCCGCCCGCTACAAGACGGTAGCAGAGGGCGTGCTGCGCGCGGAATTCGACCCTGCCGATCGCAACTTCCAGGCCGGGCTCGAAAAGTGGCTCAAATCGCTGGGCGAGATTCGCCGGGCGCAGTTCTTTGTGCTGACCGGCGACCGCGTTCGGTACGAGATCGCGAGCTCGGGCCCGGACGGTCTCCGCTACCGGGTCGGTCTCTGGAAGCAGAGTTGGGTGGACGGCCGCCTGTCGCGTTTCGAGCCGCTCGAAGAGACCGTGACGACTTCCCCGCGTCCGCTGTTCGAGGACGTCACCGCGTCCCTGTTCGGCGCCGCCGATTCCTTTGAACAACAGATGCTCCGCGGCGTTCCTTACTGGCGGGCGCGCCTCGATGCGGCCAGTGGCATGGACGTCTATGGCCACAACGGCATTGCGGTGGGGGATATCGACGGAGACGGCGTGGACGAAGTTTACGTCTGCCAGCCCGGTGGTCTCCCCAATCGCCTTTACAAGAACCGCGACGGCGTGATGCAAGACATCACCGAACGCGCCGGAGTCGGCGTGCTCGACGATACGGCCAGCGCTTTGTTTGTCGATTTTCGCAATAGCGGCAGGCAGGATCTGGTGCTGTTGACCAAACGCGAGCCGCAGCTCTTTCTCAACCAGGGCGAGGGCGTCTTTCGCCACAAGGCGGACGCCTTCCGGTTTGCGACGGTCCCGCAAGGCACATTCACGGGAATGGCCGCCGCCGATTACGATCTCGACGGGCGAGTGGATCTCTATCTTTGCACGTATGCCTATTTCGTCAGCGAAAACCAGTACTTGTACGCAGTGCCTTATCACGATTCCCAGAACGGGCCGCCGAATTTCCTGTTTCACAACCGGCTGACCACGGATGGAGAAGGGTTTTTCGAGGATGTCACCGCGCAGACCGGCTTGCGAGAGAACAACAACCGCTACAGCTTTGCCGCGGCGTGGTGCGATGCGAATGGCGATGGCTCGCCGGACCTTTACGTCGCCAACGATTTCGGGCGCAACAACTTCTATAGGAACCAAGGCGGCACGTTTCGCGATGACGCGGAGGCGGCCGGCGTCAGCGACATGGGTCCGGGAATGAGCGCGGCGTGGTTCGACTATGACGGCGACGGGCACCCGGACCTTTACACGAGCAACATGTGGACCGCCTCCGGCGAGCGCGTGGTGCAGGATCCAGCATTTTCGCTCGCCAGTAGCGATGGTCTGCGCGAGGCTTACCGGCGCCACACCAAGGGCAATTCGCTGTATCGCAACCGCGGCGACGGGACTTTCGAGGAGACCGGAGCGGCCGAAGGGGTCGAGATGGGGCGCTGGGCCTGGGCGGCCGGCGGTTTCGATTTCGACAACGATGGAGCCCCGGAAATTTACTGCACCTGCGGCATGCTGACGAATTCGTCGGCTCAAGACCTGATGAGCTTCTTCTGGCGTCAGGTCGTTGCGCGATCCCCCGCCACCAAGACGGCGGCGCCCGCCTACGAGAACGGCTGGAACGCCATCAATCAACTGATTCGCGAGGACTACAGTTGGAACGGGCGCGAACCGAACGTCGTGTACGCGCGCCGCAATGGACATTTCTACGACTGGTCCGGCGTTTCAGGATTGGATTGCGCCGAAGATAGCCGCGCCTTTGCGGCGACCGATTTCGACGGCGACGGAAACCTGGACGTGTTTCTCAAAAACCGCCTGGGCCCACAAGTGCGGGCGTTTCGGAACCAGTGGGGAACCGGGCGCAACGCGATCGCGATCGAACTGCGCGGCGTTCGCTCGAACCGCGATGGGATCGGCGCGCGCGTCGAGGTCACCTATTCCGGGGGCCGCTCGGTGCAGTTTCTGCAGGCGGGCTCCGGCTATCTCTCGCAGCACACCAAGCGGCTGCATTTTGGTCTGGGTGACGCGCCAACAACCGGGCTTGTGCGGGTGCGTTGGCCTTCGGGGCAGGTGCAGGAATTTGGCGAGCTCCGGGCCGGATTTCGCTACGCCATCACCGAGGGCGAAAACGAATACCGGGCGACGCCGTTCCTGCGCCGCAAGACGGTCTCCGATTCGCAAGCCGCGGTCGTTGCCGACAATCAGCCGCGCTTCGAGCCGACCTGGCTGCTGGAACCAACTGCGCTGCCCGAGCCGTGGAAGGGTCCGGGGTTCCTCTGCCTGGTGGCCGGGCAAACCGTCGCGCCGCGGCCGGGGCTGCGCGTTGAAACCGTGGATCTGGCGGCGGCGGGGCAGCGTGCCGGCTACTATGCGCTGCTGAGGCGCTATCTGTTCGACTATCGAGCCGACTTTGCTTTGCCGTTTACGCTGCTGGTGGATGAGCGGGGCCTGGCTCACAAGCTGTACCCGGACATTCCCGAGGCCGATACGATGCGGCGCGATCTTCAACTGCTGCGTCAAGACGACCGCCTGGCGCTGGCGTTGCCTTTTGCGGGCCAATACTACGCGCCGCCGCGCCGCAACGACTTCCAGATGGGCGCCGCGTTCTACTGGGTGGGCTATCCGGAGCAGGCGCTGATCTACTTCAACGAGGTCGTGCGGAAATCCCCCGACAACGCCAAGGTCTATCTCGCCATCGGGCAGATCCACTTGGAAGCGGGCCGGCGCGAGCTGGCGCGCGAGCCGCTGGAGCGCGCCGTCAAGTTGAATCCCGAGGCCGCCGACGGCTGGATGACCCTGGGCAGTCTCGAGGTGGCGGAGGAGAACTACGCCGCCGGGCTGGGCGATTTCCAAAAAGCGCTGGCCATTCTTCCCGACGCGCCGTTCGCTCTGCTAGGCGCCGGACGCGCCTACGGCAAGCTCGGCGACCCCAAGACCGCGGAAAGCATGTTTCGCCGCGCGCTCCAGGTCAACCAGCGCGACGCCGAGGCGGCCAACGAGCTGGGCCTGCTGTTGGCCGCGCAGAACCGCGTCGAGGAAGCGCGGACCTATTTTCAGCAGGCCATCGCGGCTCAGAAGAACCACGCCGGGGCCATCAACAATCTCGGCGTGGTCTACATGCAAATGCAGAAGCCGCAGGAGGCCCTGGCCGCATTCCGCTACGGGATTCAAGTCGCGCCCGAGGACGAGACGCTTTACCTCAATCTGGCGCGCGTCTACGTCCGGTTGGGGGACCGCACCCGGGCTCGCGACGTCTTGCAGCAGTTGCTGGAGCACAAACCCGACAGCGCGGCGGGAAAAGAGGCTCTGGAGGCGCTGCGCCGGCTGTGAGGGAAGCGCGGGGCTGGAACGAGAGCAGCGCGATCCGCTGCGTCACGCTGCGTGCTCAACGGGCCCCTGCAAACAAGCGGCCTCGCGGTTGCTTTCGCCTCGCGGAAAGAACTAGCCCGGATATTTCACAAGGAGTCGAAGCGAGAGGCGTCAGAAGCCCGTGGATACAAGGCGCGCGAAGGTTGGCGCGCGGAGGCGTACTTGGACAGTACGGTGAGCACGGCAAGCGAGCGCAACGAAGTAGACGCGGGTTTATCACGCCTCGCAGCCGACTCCTTGTGAAATATCCGGGCTAGGGTAGGGACAATTCGTTTACGAGGCGAAAGGGAAGGCGCTCAACGCGATCGCGCCTCATGGGAGCACATCATGCGCAGACGAGACTTCCTCAGCATGGCCGCGGGCATGGCGCTGCTGCGCGAGCCGGGGCGCGCTCAGAATCGCATCCTGCATCAGGCAACCGGGCTGAAGGTGGGCGAAGTGAGTCCGGAGTCGGCCATCGTGTGGATGCGCCTGACCAAGGAAGCGGAGCGCAGGCCGGACGGAATCGTGCGGCGCGGCAGGCCGCAGCCGTTTCCCGAAGAGCTTCGCGTAGAGGAACTCGAGGGTTCGACGCCGGGACTGGCCGGCGAAGTTCGTCTGCGCTATGCCACGGACGAGCGGCTGCTGGGAGCCGTCGAAACCGGCTGGGCCGAAGTCGGCGCCGAGACCGACTTCGCGCACCAGTTCGAGCTGCGGGGTTTGCGGCCCGCGACGCGCTACCACTATGTCGCCGAGACGCGCGACGGTGGGGCTCACGCGCCGCTGCGGGGCAGCTTTCGCACCGCACCCGAACCCGGGGACCAGGCCGAGGTCACCTTCGCCATGATGACCTGCCAGAAGTATTCCGAGCTGGACGACGAAGACGGCTTTCACCTCTACGAATCGATGCGGCGATTGCAGCCCGACTTCTACATCACGGCGGGCGATATCGTTTACTACGACAGCGACGATCCGCGGGCGACCACGGTCGATCTGGCGCGCTACCACTGGCAGCGCATGTACAGTTATCCGCGGCATCGCAATCTGCTGCTCGAAGTGCCGGGTTATTGGGAAAAGGACGATCACGACACGCTGTTGGACGACGCCTGGCCGGGGCGGGATCCGGAGCAAATGCTGCCCTTCCGCTGGGAAGACGGGCTGCGGATTTTCCGGCAGCAAGTGCCGATGGGCGCAAAGACCTACCGCACGTTCCGCTGGGGCCGCTCGCTGCAAATCTGGCTGGTGGAAGGCCGCGACTTCCGTTCGCCGAACAACATGCCGGACGGTCCGGAAAAATCGATTTGGGGGGCGGAGCAAAAGAAGTGGCTTGAAGAGTCCATGTTGGCCAGCGACGCGGACTGGAAACTGCTGATCAACCCGACACCGATCGTAGGCCCCGACCGGGTTCGGAAAGCCGATAACCTCTCCAACCAGGCTTTTCAGCACGAGGGAGACGAATTTCGCGGCTGGGTTCACAAGAATCTGCCGGAAAGCTTTTTCAATATCAACGGCGACCGGCACTGGCAATATCACTCGGTGCACCCGGAGTCGAAGGTGCAGGAGTTTTCGTGCGGGCCTGCCAGCGATTCGCATGCGGCGGGGAGCCCGGGGGAGGACAAGCGCTACCATCGCTTTCACCGCGTGAAGGGCGGCTTTCCTGACGGTTCGCATCCGGCGCGACTCGGGCGAAGCGAAGATCCGCTTTCGGCATCACGACGTTTTCGGGAACGTGGTGTACGAATACACGCAAGCCCGGAGCGTCTAATAGGTCGGCGGCGGCCGTCGATTTGCCGGGCATTTCGGGCGATTTGAGTTCGAAGGGCGTTGGCCGGATCGGGAGGCGCCCGGTGTCTTTTCCAAAGACGCTAGACTAAGGACAGCTTCTCCAGGAGGTTTCCCTTGAGCTACGAACCACGCGGCCTCTATTCGCCCCGATCGCTGAGCGCGCAAGACAAGCTGTTCGGCACGACCGAACTCGATGCCGGCCGGGCCGAGATGATCAAGCAGACCTATCTGCTGCTCGGCTTGAGCGTGGTCTTCGCCGTGGTCGGCGGCTGGCTGGGCTCGACGACACCCTGGATCGTCAACCTGTTTAGCGGCTGGCTGGGCTGGATCATGGCGATGGTGCTGATCAACGTGATTCCGCGCGTGGCTCTGGCCGCCCGCAACAACCCGGTGTGGGGCGTGACGGCGCTGGTGGCCGACGGCTTCGTGTCGGGGCTGGTGCTGGCGCCGATCCTGGCGGTGGCCAGTTACGCCGCGCCCGGCGCGGTCAAAGGCGCGATGGCGCTGACCGGGGTGGCGTTTGCTGGCGTCACGACCTATGTCATGGTCTCCAATCGCCGCTTCTCCGCGCCCCGCGGGCTGATGGCCGGCATCTTCGTGAGTTTGATCGGCGCGGTGGTGCTCAACGGCTTTCTCCATATCGGCGTGCTTGGCACGTTGATCTCGGTCGGCATCGGGATCTTCGGCGTGTTCATCCTGGTCTACGCGACCAGCGAGGTGCTGCACAACCCCGAGGCCGACAGCCCCATCCCCGGCGCGCTGATGCTGTTCGCCGGCCTGTTCAACATCTTCATCGCCGCGTTGAACCTGTTGTTGCGGTTCGCAGGCGGCAGCCGGAATTGATGGCCGCGGCGGTGGAAGAGCATCCGCGGTCTCGCGGCGCAACCAACATCCACTTCGGCTCTTCCGCGGCCTCCGTATCGTGGACCCTGCAGGCGCGAAACCGATCCCGTAGCGGCTCGCAATTGTGCGCTCTCGGAGCGCTGTGAGACAATGGCTCTCCCCTATGAAGCCATCGGTTCTCGTCACCAAACGCATTTTCCCTGAAGCGCTCGACTACCTGCGGCAGCACGCCGAGGTGGAGTATCACGATTCGCAGCAAAGCCATCCGCCCGAGGAACTGTTGCGGCGACTCGCCGATAAAGACGGCGCGGTCAGCCAGCTTACCGACAAGTTCACGGCGGCGGTGATTCAAGCGCTGCCGAAGCTGCGCGCGATCGCCAACGTCGCGGTGGGGTTCGACAACATCGACATCCAGGCGGCGACCGAGCGCAAGGTGATCGTCACGAATACGCCGGGCGTTCTGACCGACACGACCGCCGATTTTGCGTTTGCGCTGCTGATGGCCGCCGCGCGGCGCGTCGTCGAGGGCGACCGCTTTTTGCGCGCCGGGCTGTGGCGCGAGTGGAGCGTCGATCTGCTGTGCGGCTATGACATTCACGGCCGCACCCTGGGGCTGGTGGGCATGGGCCGCATCGGGCAGTCGGTGGCGCGGCGCGCCCGCGGCTTCGACATGCGCGTGCTCTATCACGACGCGGTGCGGCAGGACGCGCAGAGCGAGAAGGACCTCGGCGTCGAGTTCGTCCCCTTCGACCGCCTGCTGGCCGAATCGGATTTTCTCAGCCTGCACGTGCCGCTCCTGCCCGACACACGCCATCTGATCGGCGCCGGCGCTCTGGCGCAGATGAAGAAGACGGCCATCCTGGTGAACACCTCGCGCGGGCCGGTGGTCGATGAAGCCGCGCTGGCCGCGGCGCTGGCCAGCGGCACGATCGCCGCCGCCGGGCTCGACGTGTTCGAGCGCGAGCCCGAGGTGCATCCGGAGTTGCTGAAGCTCGAAAACGCCGTGCTGGCGCCCCACATCGCCAGCGGCTCGCTCGACACGCGCAAGAAGATGTGCCAGATGGCAGTAGAGAACGCCATCGACGCCCTGGCCGGAAGGCGCCCGGCGAATCTAGTGAATACGAGTTTGGCGTAGAGCGATGTATCGGCAGCCGTGGGGCAGGGCTCCGGCCTGCCCGGGCCGATCTGGGGGTGGGCCTTTGCGGTTTGGCCCTTTGACGCGGGACAGACCATCTTGCCTGTCCTGTACGGGCAGGTTGCCTGTGCAACGCGCCGGCTTACGGCGTATGCGCCCAGGGCAGGCATGCGCGACGCGCCAAGCGGGGCGCGCCTCGTATCCACGGCCTTCTCCCGCCTCTCGCTCCGATTCTGTGGGAGAGAAGCGGGCTAGCCGGACGTGGCGCGGGCCCCGGGCCGACTGCGTCCGCCTGCGGCGAACGTTCCTTTCTTTTGTTGCCGACATTGCTTGCCCTTCAGCGGCCCGCTAAGCGAACGTCGGCGGACACGCCGACGCAGCCGGCCAGAGGCCCGCGCCACGTCCGGCTACCGCGGGCCCCTCGCCTGCGGGTATCCACTCGGTCCCAGCTAGCCCAGAGTTTGCCGCACCCCACGCGATCGTGCTATTATCCTATCCGCTATTGATATCATGAAGCGACAAAAGAACCTTCATGTCGATTTCATCGAGCTGCACATCCTGCACCATGCCTCGGAAGAGCCGCTCTACGGGCTGTGGATGATCGAGGAGTTGGGCCATCATGGTTACCGGGTGAGCGCCAGCCATCTCTATCCGCGCTTCCATCGCCTCGAGCGGGAAGGGCTGCTGCGCCGCCGGGAGCAGGTCGTCCAGGGCAAGCTCCGCAAGTACTACCGGATCACCGCGCAGGGGCGCGCCTACCTGAAACTTCAGAAACAGCGTCTGAGCGAGTTGGTCGGAGAAGCTTTCACGACCGACGAGCTTCGTGCGTTGCTGGAGCGGCAAATCAGCCGCAAGCAGAAAAAGGGCAAGCCGGCATGACGCCCGCGACGGCCAACTCCGCCCGTGGACGGGCCTGCAAGCCATCCGCGGGAAACAGAAACCGCGTGGTCACTCTGGCGAGCTTGTTGTTCCTGGCCGCGGCCTCGGGCGGAAACGTTCGCGCCGCCAGCCCCGCGCAAACGGCGACACCGCCGGCCGCGCCGCCGGCCCGGCTGACCCTCAAAGCGGCCGTCGAATACGCCCGCGCGCACTACCCCGCTATCCGCGCCGCGCTGGCCGACACGGCGGCGGCCGACTCGGGCATCCGGCTCGCCCGCACCGCCTATCTGCCGCGCACCGACCTGCTGCTGCAGTTCAACCGCGCCACGCGCAACAACGTCTTCGGGATGATCCTGCCGAATGGCGTCATCCCCGCGATCTCGGGCCCGGTGCTCGACGAATCGACGATCGACAGCACCTTCGGCAGCGCCGCCGGAGTGCGCTTCTCCTGGGAGCCGTTCGATTTCGGGCTGCGGGAGGCGAATGTCGGCGTCGCCGAATCGCTGCGGCGCCGCGGACAGGCCGCCGGCGATCTCACCGAGTTGAATGTGTCGCTCGGCGCGGCGGACGCCTTCCTCTCCGCCGTCGCCGCCGAGCAGGCTGTGCAGTCCGCGCGCGCCAACGTCGACCGCATGGAGGTGTTGCACAACTCCATCTCCGTGCTGGTAAGCAACCAACTGCGCCCCGGCGCCGACGCATCGCGCGCGCAAGCCGAATTGGCTCAGGCCCGGATCGATTCGATCCGCGCCGAGCAGGCGCGCGATATCGCGCTGGCCACACTCGCCGAATGGCTCGGCCGCGCCGGCGAAACGATCGAAGTCGACGCGGGCGCGCTGCTGTCGTCAGCGCCGCGGGACCTGCCATCCGCCTCCGACGTCGATTCACACCCGCTCGCCGAGGTCCAGCACGCCGAGGTGGGCATCGTGAGTTCGCGCCGGCTCGCTCTCGAAAAGAGCTACCGGCCGAAGTTCTTTCTGGAATCCGACGTTTTCGGCCGCGGGACCGGCGCGAGGGTCGACGGCACGTTCCAAGGCGGCGGTAACGGACTGGGCCCCTCTACCGGCAACTGGGCGGTCGGCATGAATGTCCAGTTCCCGGTGATGGACTTCAAGGAGAACCACGTCCGGCGGGAGATCGAGCGGGACCACGAAAACGCAGCATCGGCCCGCTACGACGTCGTCGTGCAGCGACTGCGCGCCGGCGTGGAAAAAGCGCGCATTCAGGTCGACAACGCCCGCCGCGTCGCCGAGCAAACCCCGGTGGCGTTGCAGGCGGCGCAGGTCCTCGAAACGCAGGCCCGCGAGCGCTACCGGGCGGGGCTCGGCACCGTCATCGAAGTCGCCGACGCGCTGCGCCTCTTGCGCCAATCCGAAATCGAAAACTCGCTCGCGCAACTCGCCGTCTGGCGCGCGCTATTTGATCTTTCCGGCGCGCAGGGCAATATCGACGATTTGCTGGGCCAGACTGGCCCCTGACGGGAGTGGCAAACCGGGCCCTGACGAGGGCCGCCGCGGAAAGTTGTACGAGAGATTCTCATGTGGTTGATTCACACAGCGATGCGCCGCCCGGTCACGATCCTGATGGTGATTGTCGGCGTTGCCCTGTGCTCGATCCTCGCGCTACGCCGCATGAAGGCCGACATCTTCCCGCAACTGGGCACGCCGATCATCTACGTTGCGCAGCCCTACGGCGGCATGGACCCGGCGCAGATGGAAGGCTATCTCGTCAACTACTACGAGTATCACTTCCTCTACGTCAGCGGCATCGACTACGTCGAATCGCGTTCCATCCAAGGCGCGGCGCTGATGAGCCTGCACTTTCACGAAGGCGCCGATATGGCGCAGGCGATGGCTGAGACGGTGGCGCAGGTCAACCGCGCGCGCTCGTTTATGCCGCCCGGCACGGTGCCGCCTTTTGTGATGCGCTTCGACGCCGGCAGCGCGCCGGTCGGCTATCTCGTGTTTTCGAGCGCCACGCGAACCGTGGACGAAATTTCGGATCTGGCGCTGTTTCGCGTCCGCCCTATGTTCGCGCGGCTTCCCGGCGTTTCCGCGCCTCCGCCGTTTGGCGGCACAGCCCGCAGCCTCGTCGTCCACGTCGATCCCAACCGCCTGCGCTCCTACAACATGTCCGCCGACGACGTGGTGCAGGCCATCGCGCGCACCAATACGATTACCCCTTCGGGCAATGTGCGCATCGGCGACAAGGCCTACATGGCGCCGGTGAATTCGACGGTCAAGCAGCCTTCGGAGTTGAATGACGTTCCCATCCGCAGCGGCCCGGGCCCCACGGTGTATCTGCGCGACGTCGGCTACGCCGAAGACGCCGCCGACATTCTCACCAGCTACGCCCTCGTTGACGGCCGCCGCGCGGTCTACATCGCCGTGACCAAGCGCGCCGATGCCTCGACGCTCGATGTCGTGGAGCGTGTCCGCGCCGCGCTGCCGTCGTTCCGGGCCGGCATCCCCGACGACATCAACATCTCGTTCGAATTTGACCAGTCGTTCTACGTGACCGACGCGTTGCAGTCGCTGCGCATCGAAGGCCTTCTCGGCGCGCTGTTGACCGGCGGCGCGATTCTGCTGATGCTGGGCAGCCTGCGCAGCGCGCTCGTCGTCGTGATGACGATTCCCATCGCGCTGCTTTCGGCGGTGGTTGCGCTGTGGGCCGCGGGACAGTCGATCAACCTGATGACGCTCGGCGGTCTCACGCTCGCCATCGGCATTCTGGTCGACGAATCGGTCATCGCGATCGAGAACATCCACCGCCATCTGGGCGAAGGCAAAGCCGTGGCGCGCGCGGTGCTCGAAGCTAGCCGCGAAGTCGTCATTCCGCGTTTGCTGATCATGCTGTGCATGCTGGCCGTTTTCGCGCCGTCGTTTTTCATGTCCGGCGTCGCCCGCGCCATGTTCGTTCCTCTGGCGCTCGCAGTCGGGTTCGCGATGGCCTCATCCTACTTTCTGGCGAGCAGTTTCGTGCCCATCCTCGAGACCTGGTTGAACCGCGGGCACGCTTCCGGCGCGGGACGCAACCGCGGCTCGTGGTTCGATCCCGTGCGCTCGGTCTACTCCGGCATCTCCACCCGCGCCGTGCAATTCCGCTGGCCCGTCGTCGCCGTCTACCTGCTCTCGACCGCGGTCATTCTGTTCGTCGCCGGTTCGCGGCTCGGCACCGAAATCTTCCCCGGCAGCGACCCCGGCATGGTGCAAATGCGCCTGCGCGCCCCCACCGGCACGCGCGTCGAGCGCACCGAAGTCCTCGCGCAAAAAGTACTGGCGGCCATCCAGGACGAAGTCGGCCCCGAAAACGTCGAGCGCTCGCTCGCCTTCGTCGGCGTGCAGCCCTCGAGCTTTCCGGTGAACCTGATTTTTCTGTGGACCGGCGGCCCGCACGAAGCCGTCCTGCTCGTGGACCTGAAAAAGGACGCCGGCATCTCCACGCCCGAGCTCCAGGAGCGCCTGCGGCAGCGGCTCCCGGAAATCGCGCCCGGAACCAGCGTCACGTTCGAAGCCGCCGATCTGGTCAGCCAGGTGTTAAGCTTCGGTGCCCCCACGCCCATCGAGATCGCCGTATCGAGTCCCGACCTCGAAGCCAATCGCACCTACGCCGAAACGATTGTCGCCAAACTACGCGACATCCCTTCGCTGCGCGACGTGCAACTGGGCGAGCTGCTCAACTACCCGACCCTCGACATCGAAGTCGACCGCGAGCGTGCCGCGCAACTTGGCGTGACGGTAGCGGACATCGGCCGCGCCCTCGCCCCGGCCACCTGGTCCAGCCGCTTCACGACGCCGGTTTATTGGGCCGACCCCAAAAGCGGCATTGCCTATCAGGTGCAGGTGGAAACTCCGCAGGCCCGGATCTCCTCGATCGACGACATCGCCAGCCTGCCGGTCAAAGCCAACCACGTCTCGCCGACGTTGCTTCGCGATGTGGCCCAGGTCGTCGAAGGCAAGGCTTACGGCGAATATCACCGCAACAACATGCAGCGGATGATCACGGTCGACGCCAACGTCGCGGGCAGCGACCTCGGCTCCGCGTCCGCCGAGATCGCCTCAGCGCTGAAGACATTGCCCCAGCCCCCGCGCGGCGTAACGGTGACCACGCGAGGGCAAGTCGCGCCGATGAACTCCATGATCGACAATCTGGAGCTCGGCCTCAGTCTCTCGATCGTCGCCGTCTTCATCCTGCTTGCCGCCTACTTCCAGTCCCTGCGCATCGCCTTCGCGGTGATCATGGCGATTCCGGCGGTGCTCACCGGCGTCAGTCTCGCGCTGTGGCTCACCGCAACCACGCTGAATATTCAATCCTTCATGGGCTCGATGATGGCCATCGGCATCTCGGTCGCGAACTCGATTCTGCTGTGCACGTTCGCCGACACCTATCGCCGCCAGGGCAGCACGTCGGTCGAAGCCGCCATCGAGGCCTCGCGCTCGCGCCTGCGGCCGATCCTGATGACCAGCATCGTCATGATCAGCGGCATGATCCCGATGGCGTTCGGCGCCGAGCAAACCGCGCCGCTGGCGATCGCCGTGATCGGAGGACTGCTGGCTTCCACCTCGACCACGCTGCTGGTCATCCCCTCGGTATTCGCGATTGTCGAAGGAAAGTCGAAGGCCCAGTCGCCCTCGATCGATCCCGACGATCCAACCAGTCCCTATTACGACGCCGCAACGAGCGGTACGGCATGAGGCCCGCGGCCCTACACGAAATAACTATGGTTGCCATTGCACACAGAGGAGGAACGATGGGCCACACACGAGCAAGCAAGCGTCACGCCGTTTCCCGGCTCGTCGCTGTGACTCTCTTCGCCGCCCTCTCGCTTCCCGGCGCCGACACCAACTCCGCGGTTTCGGTGGAGCTGACCCAGGTCGTCGCCCAGCACCTCGAAAAGACCAACAAAATCCCCGGCGAGCTGAAACCCTACCAGGCCGTCGATCTTTGCGCAAAAATCAGCGGCTTCGTGGAATCGGTGAACGTCGATCGCGGCTCGCGCGTGAAAGCCGGCGACGTGCTCGCCGTGCTGGTCGCGCCCGAAATGGACGCCCGCCGCGCCGAAGCCGAGGCTCGCATCGCTACCGTCCAGGCCGAGTTGGGCGAAGCCGAAGCGAAACAGGCGGGCTCGCAAAGCACCTACGACCACCTCGCCGAGGCGTCGAAAACGCCGGGTGTCGTCGCCGGCAACGACGTCGTGCTCGCCCAGAAAGCCGTGGAAGCGGACAAGGCCCGCGTCGACGCGCTCGGTAAAAGCGTCGTCTCCGCCCAAGCCGCCCTGCGCGCGGTCGAAGAGACCCTCAAGTACCTGCGCGTCACCGCCCCCTTCGACGGCGTCATCACTCAACGCGATGCGAACCCCGGCAGCCTGGCCGGCCCCGAAGGCAGCGCGCGCTCGCCCCTGTTTCGCATCGAGCAGATCGACCGCCTCCGCCTGGTGGCTCCGGTTCCCGAGGCGGACGCACAAAGCATCCACATCGGCAACCAAGTGAAGTTCACCGTCCCCGCATTCCCCGGCGAGACCTTCACCGCCACCGTCGCGCGCCCGGCTTTCTCGGTCAACCCCGATACGCGCACCATGCCGGTCGAAGCCGACGTCAACAACCGTTCCGGAAAGCTCGCGCCCGGCATGTACGCCGAAATCACCTGGCCCATCAGCCGAGGGGGCGAAACCCTGTTTGTGCCTGCCTCCGCCATCAAAGCCACCACCGAGCGCATCTTCGTGATTCGCGTCGCCGATGGCAAAGCGGAATGGGTCGACGTCCACCGCGGCGTAACCGAAGGGGATCGCGTCGAAGTCTTCGGAGACCTTCACCCCGGAGACACGATCGTCCGCCGCGCAACCGACGAGATCCGCCCCGGCACGCCGATCCAGCCTGCGCAACCGAAGCCATGACGGTAGTCCGTGCTGGCAACAACGCCACGAACGACTGCCGGGAGCACGACGCCGGGAGCAGGAACAGGGAGTAGCCGCGAGAGCCCTGCCGGCTAGCTCGCACGCGACCGTTGGAGGTTCCGAATCCAGTCGCTTTGTGCGTGTCTGCGGACTATAATGCGAACCGTGAACCTCCTCAGCGCAACTCGCAGACGTTGGCTCCAGGCAGCCGGACTTACCTCGATGGCTCAACTCTTGCCAAGGCGCGTCGCCGCCGCGCCGCCCGCCCCGGCGGTTTATGAAAAGCTCGGCATCAAGCCGGTCCTCAATTTTCGCGGCACCTACACCACCATAGGCGCCTCGAAACAGTGGCCCGAATTGTTTGCCGCGCAGGCCGAGGCGGCTCGCTCCTATGTGGTCCTCGAGGAACTGCAGCAGGCCATCGGCGAAAGGCTTTCCAAACTCACCGGCACCGAAGGGGCGATGGTCACCTCCGGCGCCGCCGGCGCGATCGCCATCGGTACCTGTGCCTGTATCACCGGCGATGACCCCGAAAAGGTCAAGCGCCTGCCCAATCTGGATGGCATGAAGAACGAGGTGATCATCCAGAAGGTGCACCGCATCTCCTACGACCACGCCGTGCGAGGCGCGGGCGTGAAGATTGTCGAAATCGAAACGATCCAGGAACTCGAACGGGCCATCAACCCGCGTACGGCCATGGTCTACTTCCTGCCGGGTAACACCGACGAGCGCGAATGGGGCGACGATTGGATCCGCCTCGAAGACATGTTGAAGCTCACTAAGCCGGCGGGAGTTCCCCTGCTGGCCGATTGCGCGAATATCCTTCCCCCGTGGCAGAACATTCCGCGCCTGGCGCGAACCGGCATCGACCTGATGGCGATCTCGGGCGGAAAGCACATGCGCGGCCCGCAGTGCGCCGGCATTCTCGCGGGTCGCAAAGACCTGCTGCACGGCGCCTGGCTCAACTCGAATCCTCATTCCGATTCCAACGGCCGGCCGATGAAAGTCGGCCGCGAAGAAATGGTTGCGCTCTGGATGGCGTGCGAGAAATATGCCGCGCTCGACTTTGCCAAGCTCGACCAGCAGTGCGAGCGGCAGGCGGGGCGGCTCAGCCAGGAACTGGAAAAGATCCCGGGTATGCGCATCGAGAAGCCGCCTTTCGAGCGCATGCGGCGCGTGCACCGCATCACCGCTCTATGGGACGAGGCGAAGCTGGGCTTGACGGCCGCCGAGGTGGAGGAGCGCCTGCTCACTGGCGATCCACGCGTTGCGGTGACGCGGCCCTCCGGCGGCGGTGTTCAGTTCACGGTGTTCATGAATGAAGAAGGCGAGGAGCTGTTGGCGGCGCAGCGCATGCGCGAGATCTTCAAGGCTTGAGATCCCCCGGCTCGACCCACAAATCACCCGCGGCGTGATCGCCAGGACCCCCGGATGATCCCCGCGGCCGTGGCGCAACCCAACCACAGGGCGGGGAAGCGGCGCGAAACCTGGGCAGATGGCACAGATCTCCGGGGATGCGGAGCGGACGGTAGGTCACGAACTGCCAATCAAAATCCCCGTCAAAAACACCAGCACGCCTCCGACGACGACCTGAAACGCGGCATGAAGAAACGGCGTGTCCATATACCGATGGCGAATCCAACTGATGATCGCCAACTCCACGGCCACCACCACGATCGCCGCCGTCGTGGCGACCCGAAAGTCCCCAATCAGGTAAGGCAGCGTATGACCGATGCCCCCGGCCGTCGTCATCAACCCGCACACCAGCCCGCGAATCCAGGGATGCCCCCGTCCGGTCATCGAGCCGTCGTCGGATAGCGCCTCGGCAAAACCCATCGAGATGCCCGCGCCCACCGACGCGGCCAGCCCGACCAGAAAAGCGTCCCAACTGCTCTTGGTCGCAAACGCCGCCGCAAACACCGGCGCCAGCGTCGACACCGAGCCGTCCATGAGCCCCGCCAGCCCCGGTTGCACGATCTGCAAGACGAACAACCGCCGCCCCGCCGCATCCTCCTGCTCGCGCGCGCTGGGCGTCAGGTGGGTGCGCTCCAACGATTCGGCGATCTCGGAGTGCTGCCGCTCGACCTCGGCGAGATCCCCCAGCAGCTTGCGAATCGACGCGTCACTCACCTTCCGCAGCGCCCGCTCATAGAAGCGCCGCGTTTCGAGCTCCATGATCTCGACTTGCTTCCGCACGACCGTGACGCCAAGCGGCCGGCTGAGCCAAACCGGCCGCCGCTGCACGAAGCCCTTGACGTCCTCGCGGCGAATCAGCGGGATGTGTTCGCCAAACCGCTCGCGATAGGTCTCAATCAAGCTGCGCCGGTGCCCCGACTCTTCGGCTCGCATCTCGTCGAGGATTTTCGCCGTCGCCGGGTACACCTCCCGGAGCCCCTCGGCGAAGTCGCCATAGATGCGGCTGTCCTCCTCTTCGAGAGTGATGGCCAGAGCGAGGATCTCGCGCTCGGAAAGCTCTTTGAAATTTTTTGCCATAGGGATGTCCCGGTGCTATTCGGTTTGGAGAAAACGCGACATCCTCAATTTTCACCGAAGACCGGGCGTGGAGCGAGGCCGCGGGCACCAAAACGTTGGAGTGCGATGGTCTCCGGGCTCTAGAACGTAACGCACACTACGATGAATCCAGACCGCCAGGTAGTGTCCCGCGGGTTAGGACAGTACCGACTGCTAAGCAAGGGTGGCCTGCCCCTTTGCCCCGGATATCTGTGGATTAGGGCTGGGTTCGCTTTTGGGTCGTTTCATGGATAACGAAGGAGTTGATTGGGTTCGTTTGGCGGTTTATTTGCGGGTGGCCGAGCGGTGATGGGTTCGGGGAAGCGGCGGGTTTGGGGGCTCGGCGGCCGGGGCAGGGAATTCGGCGGCTGAGGCTGGGGACTCGGCGGGGTGGTGGGTTTGCTGGATGCGGCGGAGCTGGTCGAGGATTCGGAAATAGCGGGCCGACAGGCGGGCTTCGTAGCGCGAGAGCCTGGATAGGGCATCGGCGTTGGCGCCGTCGGAGGAAACGGCGGCTCCGATCAGGTAGGGCGCGGTTGACTGTACCCTTAGACCGACGAGAACCTACCTCAGACGGTGGCAGCTCTGCTGCGAGCCGCCGGCCATGATGTCAGTGTCGTGGAGCAGGGCCTGTGCGGGGAAGCGGACTCGCGCGTTGCCGTCGCATGCCGCTGCGAGGGGCGGGCCTTGCCCACGTTGGACCGGGGTCTGGGAGATATCCGGGCGTACCCACCTGCAGAGCATTCCGGCCTCGTCGTCCTGCGAGCCGGCGACCAAGAGATCGACAAGATCCTGGGCCTGATCCGGCGCCTGATCGCGCTGTTAGAGACACAGTCGCTGACCGGCACGCTGTGGATTATGGACGAGCGCCGCGTTCGGATACGACGGTGAGAACGGAGACGACGGTTAGGGTGGCTGTCGCTCGATCTCCCGTCGCGTGTGCGGGCGATCTGGGCAGCCGCGCCTCGACGCGCTCTGGCCTAAGTCTTTGTCGGGCGACTACTTACGCGAAATTGAGCCTGTCACGTTTTCGGCGTCGTTTTCGGCGGGGGGCTGTCGGCGCGGTGACTCCCGGGCCCGGTAGGCCGCGTGGAGCGACGAGAACTGCGTGTTGCAGCGCCGGCTGACGCCGGTGCAGCGGCAGACAGGATGGTCTGTACGCTCACGAGCCCGGCTTTGCCTCGGCCGCCATGCGCGCGTGAACGTTGCTTTGGATGCTCCGGGACTCGCGCGGCAGAAACGTCATCGAGCCCTGCGCGATGCGCTCCAGTTCGTTCCGCAGCCAGGGCGTGTGCATGATGCCGCTGCTCGAATGGCTGTTGGGGCCCAGCAGCAGGTGGCCCAGCTCGTGAGCGACGATGTGTCCCAGAATCACCGAATACCGCAGGCGGTGACGGTCGGCAATCTGTTCGGCCAGGTGCGCGAACACGTTGGCGACCGTGGAGGAAGATCGGGGACAGCCCCCAAACTCAGAGGTGACCTTCGCCCCGGACTGACTCGATCCGCCTCAGGAGTTGATTCGGCAACCCTGTGGCGTAGATAGCTGCCGGGGCCGCGCTGAGTTCAGGGGCTGTCCCCGATCCCCCCGATCCCCCCCGATCCCCCCCGATCCCCCCGGTGGCCATCTCGTGACGGGCCGGCTAGTCGACTCCTGGAAGCGGATTCGGTCGCCTGGCGGAAGTTCGACTTCGAGTCCAGGGGCGTCAGCGGGCGAACAAGCGTCGAAGGAAAGTCGTATGGCTTTCGCCGGGCGTTCTCCTCGACTTCGCTTTCCATCTGTTTGCTCGTGAGCGAGATAGCGGCGAGCGTTTCGAAATCGGGATTGGGTTTGTTTTGCGCCTTTTTGAATCCTTTTTGGATAGGGCTTTGGTCTTGCCGTGGCCCCCGGGGGCTTTCCCCGTATCTCGCACGGGTTTTCCGAAGCCAGCCTCACGGAAGCAAGGATACCGCGGCGGGGAAGCCATCTTATGATGTGCGGAGGCTAAGTCCTTTGGAACCCGCACAAAGTTTTGTGAAAGGCCTGTGACTATTTGGCGGCGCGGGCGCGCAGGGAAGGCTTGTACCTTGGCTTAAGGCCGGCAGTCAGGTTAGGAAAAGGGCTCCGTCCACCTTCGTCCACTTTTCGTCCTTTTCGTCTCCTTTTCGTCATAGCACCGAGTGCTATAGAATAGGGGTAGGCCTATCGTGCGAATCTTCAAGTCCCGGTGGTTTCAACGCTTCACCGCGAAAGAAGGAATTGGAGATACGGCCTTGCGGGACGCTGTGGCGCGGGCCGAGAGGGGACAGATCGACGCCGATCTTGGCGGTGGCGTCATCAAGCAGCGCATTGCCAGACCCGGGTCGGGAAGATCCAAAGGCTACCGAACCATCATCCTGTTCCGGAGGGGCGCCATGGCGTTCTTCGTCTATGGGTTCTCCAAAAGCCGGCGCGCGAACCTCGATGAGGACGAGCGGAGGGAGTTCAAGCAAGCAGCCAGGCACGTCCTGGCGCTGACGGAGGAACAGCTCGCCGAGCTATTGAACCGAGGCGACTTTGTGGAGGTGGAAAGCGATGAGCAAGAAGTATCGAAGTGATGCGATGGCGGCGATCCATGAAACCATGGAGGCGTTGCGCGATGTTGGCGCCATCGACAAGCAGACGATGCGCCATTTCGATGGGTCTTGCCTGACGCCGATCCGTCCACTCAAGCCGGCCGAGATCAAAGCCATCCGGGAGAGAGAGCACGTCAGCCAAACCGTTTTCGCCAACTATCTGAACGTAACCAGCAGTTTGGTGAGCAAGTGGGAGCGCGGCGAAAAGCAGCCGTCCGGCGCGGCGCTCAAACTCCTCTCGCTGGTCGCGAAGAACGGCCTTGCCACCGTAGCGTAACCGGTCCGCACCAGGAGGCGCGACCAGGAACAGCACCGCTCAATCGGGTCGCCGATCTTGCCGATTGTTAAGGGCATATTACGAGGCTGTCCCCGCCGCTCCGACGAAGACCGGCGCCAATACCAACACTTCCTACGGCTCCATCTCGAGTGTCAAGTCGGGCTCGCCGTGGGCCCTGGGACGGACAGCGGCGGCGGAAGGCCTCGGGCGCGCGCGGTGGGGGATTCGCCAATTAGCTCGTTGATCGGTTGGTGGCCATCCGAGCGGATGGCCGGATGTTACAAATGTTATGGGCTCCGTCCCCCTCTGGCCCGTCCCCCTCTGGCCCGTCCCCCTCTGGCCCCCATCTGGCCCCCATCTGGCCTGAATCGACAAACGTCCATATATCGTTCGTTGTGGGCCACCTACGCCTAATCGAGGCTGTCACAATTGCGCCACGTTTCAGACAGAGCAGCAAGGGGCTTAGATGCCCCAGAGAAAGCAGAAAATCGTTGCACCGGAGCTGCGTGCTCGGCTACGATCGACCCGTCGGGTTGGCCAAAATGGAAATCCCGGTTCAAAGTCGTGTGACGAGCGTATTCATGGCGTGGAACTGTTCTCCGGATTCTCGCGCAATGCACATCACAAAGTGCCGGATGCGCAGCCTCTACTCCGCGCTCGTCCTAATCGCCCTCCTGCCGAATGCGGCAACCGCCTGCGAGTGTTTCGTACCTGATATCTGCCAGCGCATCGAGTCGACGCCCGTGATCTTCCTCGGGGAAACGGTCGCAGGCGGGCTCGAACGTGAACAGGACGCCTGGCGTGGCACGGCTGACTTCGCTCGGCTACGCGTGATCGAGCGGTTCCGCGGCGTCGCTGAGGATGTGGACGAGGTCGAGGTGTCGCTGTTCTTTTGGCAAGGCATGTGTGCGCCGATGCCCTATCGGCAGGGCGAGCGCACCCTCGTCTTCCTCGCGCCCGACGAAAACGGAAAGCTTCGCGACGGCATGTGCTCAGCCTCGTCGTTTGTGACGGACGGCTCGGAAGACCTCGAACTGGTGCGACGATACTTCTCCGGTGAGATGGAGACAACGATCCGCGGAGTCGTAACCGACGGTGGCGACAGCGCCGAACTTCACCAACCTGTGGCGGGAGCGACCGTCGTCGCTCGGCGGGGCGGTCAAAGCTACTCCGCCGTCACCGACGCTTCAGGCGCGTTCGAGATCGCAGGATTGCAGGCGGGAAGCTACCGCCTATCTCCGGAAAAGCCTGGCTACACGAGCAGTGGCGGAGCCCCAAACATTCAGGTGCGTGCGAATGGATGCTCGACGCAGGAGCTAGTGCTAAGGGCCCAGAATCGCTTGTCCGGGGCGGTCTTCGATCAAGATGGCAAGCCTGTTCGTAATATCAAAGTATTTCTCCAGAACCAAGATCTACCTAAGGACCGGTGGGGCCCCGAGAGGCGCACGAACGCACAAGGCGAGTTTCGTTTCCAGGAGATCAGTCCCGGCTCGTACTACCTCGTCGTGAGCCCCCAGGGCGTATTGCCGGGTTCGCCCTACGATCGAGCATTCTACGGCGGGGGCGGACACAAATCGAGCGCAGTTCCTTTGGAAATTGCCGCCAATTCGCGGCTCACCGGACTCGACATCTTCCTTGGGGCGCGCTATTCGACAAGAACGGTGACGGTCAGGCTGTCCTGGCCCGACGGCTCTACGATGGAGGCCGGCATCTCGTGCGATGATCTGACCGCCAAGGAACCGAGATTTCCCTATTCGGAGAGCGGCTGGCAGAAAGACGAACAGCCTGCTGTTTGCACCGTTCTCGCCGACCGGCCTTACCGGATCCGGGCCGGGAACGCACCCTTTGTGCTGCCCCTGCAGAGCCTTCTCGAACCGAGGGAAGTCGTGTTGCCGGCAGGCAAAGAAGACGTGCAGTTCGAGTTCGTGCTCAGCGAGGCGGATTATGCGCGTTCGCGCGAAGCCCTTCGGAAGCGCGAGGAGCAGCGTCGCCTGATTCAGGAGGATTCGAGGCCGACGGCTGAGCCGAGAGCCCCAGAGAACCGCTAGGATCGCCCGCGCGGATTGCCCACAAGATGTTCTTCGCTCTGCTAGATAAGAACGTGACAGGCTCAATTTTTAAGAGTCGTGTCCGCTGGGGCGATTGCGAACAGGTCTTCGGAGGGGCCAGCGAGGCGGCTGAGCAGATTGAGGCTCTGCGGCCGGCGACTCGGACCGGGCTCGCTTGCGCCGAGCAAACTGTGGTGGCCGAGGCCGACCGGGAACGCCGTCCGAGACGGAAACTCCACGCAGCGCGCACTGGCCGTCCGCCCAAGACGGCAGCCGCAGCCGGCTCCTGAGTCGTCGCCTGTCCCCGACTTTCTTGCCCCGCGCTTTGCCGACTTTTCCATCGCCCCACTGAGGGCAAGACCAAAAAAATCTCCGGGTGCTTCGAACATGTGCCGCCGTGGTGTGTCTCTATATCCATGAGATGCCAGAAATCGGCGAAGCCATCCTCGTCGCTAGCGCCCAAAACGGCGACGCCGCTGCATTGGAGACGTTGCTTCGCCGATTCTACAGGCCTCTTCGCTCTTACGTTGCTCCGATGGTCGGCACTTCTTAGGCGGACGACGTTCTCCAAGACATCGCCATCTCCATCATTAACAACCTTTGCCATCTCCGTCACGTCGCTGCGTTTCGTCCCTGGATCTTCCGTATTGCTTCACGACAGGTATTCCGCCACTTAAGGCGCGAGTCTCGTTGGAAGCACGTCGACGTGGATCCAGAATTGCTCGCCGACCTTCCAGCCCCCGAGTTTCCCTCGGAAGAGCTTGACGCCAGCCTGCTCGCGGCAGTGGATCAAGTATCTGCTGCTAGTCGGGCCGTGTTGCTGCTTCACTATTCGCAAGGTCTTTCGATCGAGGAAACGGCAATCGTTCTCGACATTCCCGTTGGCACCGCCAAATCGCGACTCGCTTATGGCATCTCCGTACTACGAAAACTCGTGCAACAGAAAGGGACATTATGAAACCATCCACGGTCGATACTCAGGAGCAGGCCTTCGTTGAGGGTGCGCTGGCCGCTGCCGATCGGGCCCAACGTTGGGACAAAGCCCGCGTCGTCGCGACCACGTTGGCCGCGGCGGCGGCCGCAATCTGGTTTGGGTCACGCCCGCCTAGTGCTGAGTTGGGTATCGAATGCACCATCATCATCATGGTCGGCGTGATGATCGGTCTTGCAACCGCAAAACTTCGTTCGCGGATCCAGCGGAACACCGTTCTGGTTCTTCAGGCAATCGCGGATCTACAACCACGAGTCAATCCAGCCCCACCCCAGCCTGGCCCCGGCAAGTAGGACGGGGAGAAACCGCTCACAGCCGCCCCGGCCCATGATGCTGGAGGGAACGCAGGGAGCAGTCCCGAGAAATCCGGGAGAGCCTCAAATATAGGGGCGAAGAGGGACGGGGCGACAAGGGGACGGAGTCTTCGTCCTGCGACCAAGATCAGCCCTCGAGGCCGAAGAATCTCCGAAGGGTTGAGGACATACCTCACCACGCCGGCATGGAGCCCTGGGACACGTGACGGGAAAGGCTCCTTCACGTGGTTTGGGAGATCTCCATCTCTCCTTGACAGATACCTAGGCCGTCCCGACTCTATTCCGCAGGACAACAAGA
>CAWGNS010000010.1:0-212859 GCA_963824095.1 Terriglobia bacterium
TTGGCTCCTCAGGTAGGACTCGAACCTACAACCCTCCGGTTAACAGCCGGATGCTCTACCATTGAGCTACTGAGGAACAGTTCCAGGCGAGGATTTCATCGTGCCAAAAGTGCGTTGCGATGTCAAACCCGGCGCCGCTGCACCCTGCGTGGCGCGGCCTCTCAGGTGCGACGTCATCGCCCGGCTGGGCCGGCGCGGAGTGTTGCTCGCTGATTTGGCGCTGGCCCGGTGTGGCCCGGCCCGGAATGTCGCTCGCTGGGTTCTGCGGGGGCCGCGGCCGTACCCCGGAAGTTACTCCACGGCCAGCGTTACGGCGTTTGACGCTACTCCCCCGATGTTTACCTGCAACTCGTCCGCGCCCCCGCTGGGGGCGGTTTGGGGCACTTCGATGTTGACCTGGTAGAGGCCCACGAAGCCCGGGGCGAGGCCCGCGAACGCCACTGTGGCCGGTTCGCCCCCGAGGGTAACGGTCGGCGCGGTGATCGTGCGCGAGATGTCGGTCATGGAGGCCGGCGCGCCGCTGGCGGGCCGATTGGTTACGGGACCCAGTCCGGTGGCGTAGACTTCCAGAAACTCGCCGCGGCGGGCCGGGCGGCTGGGCGCGCCCGGAATGGCGTCCTCGGCGGCGGCCAGCAGGCCGGTTCCCGCGATCAGAATCGCTCCCTGGCCGGTTCCGGTTTCGGTGAGGCTGAAGAGGCCCGGGCTGACCGGGGCCAGGGCCACGGTTTGCGCGTCGCTGGTAGTTCCCGCCGCATCCACTCGTAGCGTCGCTTGCTGCTGCCCGGCCAACTCCCAAGGAATCTGCACATTCATCTGCAACGGCGATTGATAGAACTGCGGGGCCGTCAGCGTGCCATCGAAGCTCACGGTTGTGCCGTTCAGCGCTTTCGGTAAGGGCAATTCGCTGGCCTGCTCCGTGCCGGGGGCGAGGTCGACGCCGAAAACTGCAACGATCGCGCCCGCCGATACCGCGCCGCCGGCCGCAAAGCTGGCTCCGTTGACGACCCCTCCATCGTTGATCTGCGGCGCCAGGGACATGCCGGCTTCGATCGCAAACTGAAGCGACGCCGAGGCGCCGCCGCCGGGGGCTGGATTGTTGACGCTCACGCTGGCGGCGCCCTGCTGCTCCAGATCGGACGCCGGAATCTCCGCCTGCAGTACGCCCTCATCGACGAAGGTGGTTGACCTGGCCTCGCCGTTCCAGGTCAACTCGGCGCCGGGAACGAAATTCGCGCCGTGCAGAGTCAGCGTGAACGCGCCGCTGCCGGCGGGCGCGCTGGCCGGATCGAGCGACGAAAGCTGCGGCGTGGGGTGGTCGGTTTCGATGCGGTAGACGGCGCCGCCGCCGTGATCGGCGACATAGAGCTCGCCCGATTCGTCCTCGCCGAATGTACTGATGCGAAAGTCGGTGTCGCGCGTGCCGCTCTCGGTCCAATTAGCGCCCGATTGCACCGCGGCCCGGATCAGCCCCGAGCAGTAGTCTCCGTAGAAGTAAACGCCGTTCCACTGGGGGTATTGCGCGCCGCGGTAACGGTAACCGCCGGTGATCGAGCAGTTCGCGCCGGTGGCGTAGGTCAGAACGGGCAGCGTCAGCGAGCCGTCGTTGCAGTTGTTCGGCGGGTTGTAGCACTGCGCGCCTTCCATCCGCCGCCAGCCGTAGTTTTCGCCGCCGGTGCTCGAGGCCGGTTGGAAATCGATTTCCTCGCGGCTGTTCTGCCCGACGTCGCCGACGAACAGGTCGCCCGTCTGGCGATCGAAGCTGAATCTCCACGGATTGCGCAGTCCATAGGCCCAGATCTCGGGGCGCGCGGCGGGCTGCGGCACGCGCTGTTGGGACGCGAACGGATTCGTGGCCGGAATGGAGTACGGCGCGCCGCCGTCCACGTCGATGCGCAGCAGCTTGCCGAGCAGCAGCGAGAGGTCTTGGGCGCGGTTGCCCGGGTCGCCGGCGTCGCCGCCATCCCCCAGCCCGATGTAGAGATAGCCGTCGGGGCCGAACTGCAATTGGCCGCCGTTGTGGTTGGCGAACGGCTGTTGCTGGCGCAGCAGTACGGTCTCGGAAGCCTTGTCGGCGAGGTTGGGGTCTGCCGAGACGTGAAAGCGCGCGATGACGGTGTCGCCGCCGCTATCGGTGTAGTCCACGTAGAAAAAACCGTTGGCGGCGTAGTGGGGATGAAAGGCCAGCCCCAGCAGGCCGCGTTCCGACGAGCTGTCGATGGCGCGGTCCGAGATATCGAGAAACGGCGTGGCCCGCAGTTGCATGCCGTCGTGGATCAGGACTCTGCCGCCCTGCTCGACGACAAACAGCCGCCCCGATCCGTCGCCGGCGTTCGTGATGGTCACGGGCCGGTCGAGGCCGGCGGCGACCGGCTCGAAGCGCATCCCGTCGAGCGGCACCTGCGCCGGCAGCACGGCGGCAAGACTCAATAGCGCGGCGAGAAGTGCGACGGAACACATTGCGACCCGGTCGTTGCCTGCGAGGGGGGAGCTCACCTTGGCCTCCACATTCGGTATTCGGCGGTGTTCGATGCAGATGCGCGCGCAGGACGTATTGTTTCAGATGAGGGAAGCAATCGCCGAGCTGGGCGCACGGGGCGGGGAAAGCGCGACTCCTCGACCGCCCGGCCGCAACCTCACGGCTCGGGCCGCGTCTAAGCATCAGGACCGGCTTTTCGCCGGATAGGGTAAAATGACATTCTGTCTTTTGTGAGGAGGATCAGCGCGATTATGCATCGCTTTAGTTGGCTCGTATTGGGATTGGCGCTCACGGTAGCGGCGCCTTTTGCTGTCGCCGGGAAAGGCGACGGCGACGCCGCCAAGGGCAAGGAACTCTTTGGAACCAAGTGCGCGATCTGCCACAACGCCGATAGCAAGGACAAGAAGATCGGCCCGGGCTTGCAGGGCATCAAGGACGGCAAGCTCCCCAGCGGCAAAGATGCCACCTACGAGAACGTGCTCGAAAACATCAACAAGGGCGGCGGCGGCATGCCGGCCTTTGAGAAGCTGTTGACGCCGGAAGAGAAAGACAACATCGTCGCCTACGTGTTGACCCTGTAGGGCTTCTCGCCCCCCCGCGAGAGGCTTGCCGGGTTGCGGTGGGCGGCCCTTGCTGCCTGCCGCCGACTGCGGTTTTCCGGATCCGGCGCCGGGCATCCCGGGCTGGGTTGATTCTCCCCGATGACCAAAAAAGTTCGGCCGCACATCACCCAAAACGAACCGCTGCTGTTTGAGCGTTCCTCGCCGGGCAAGACGGGCTATCAACTGCCCCCGCTCGACGTGCCGGCGGTTGCGGCGGACGAGGCGCTCGGCGCGGCCAACGTGCGCCGCGACATCGAGGGCTTTCCCGAAGTCAGCGAAGTCGAGGTGATCCGCCATTTCACGCGGCTTTCCACCTGGAACTACGCCATCGATCTGGGGCTCTATCCGTTGGGCTCCTGCACGATGAAGTACAACCCGCGCCTGAACGAATACGTGGCGCGGCTGGAAGGGTTGGCCGGGGCGCACCCCTATCAGCCCGAGGCGCTTTCGCAGGGCTGCATGCGCATCCAGCAGCAGCTCGAGCAATTTCTGGCCGAGATCACCGGCATGGACGCGGTGACCTTGCAGCCGTGCGCCGGCGCGCAGGGCGAGCTGACCGGGATCCTGCTGATTCGCGCCTGGCTCGACTCGCAAGGCGATTCGCGCAAGAAGGTGCTGGTGCCCGATTCGGCGCACGGCACCAACCCCGCCACGGCCACCATCGCCGGCTATGAGGTGGAGGAGATTCCCTCCAACGAACGCGGCATGGTCGACCTGAAGCAGCTCGACCGCCATGTCGACGACAGCGTGGCCGCGCTGATGGTGACCAATCCCAACACGCTGGGGATTTTCGAGCAAGACATCGCGAAGATCGCCGAGCTGCTGCACGCGCGCGGCGCGCAGCTCTACATGGACGGCGCCAATATGAACGCGCTGGTCGGCATCGCGCGGCCCGGCGATTTCGGCGTCGACGTGATGCACCTCAACCTGCACAAGACCTTCTCGACGCCGCATGGCGGCGGCGGCCCCGGCGCTGGCCCGGTGGCGGTCCGGAGCCACCTCACACCGTTTCTACCGGTGCCGCGGCTGCGTGAATCGAGCGGCCCCAACGCGCCGCTTTCCTACGACTACGACCGGCCGCATACGATCGGCCGCGTACGCGCGTTCTACGGGAATTTCGGCGTACTGGTGCGCGCGCTGGCCTACACGCTGGCGCACGGCGGCGACGGCCTGCGCAACGCCACCATCGACGCAGTGCTCAACGCCAACTACATTCGCAAAGGGATCGAGGGCCACTATCATCTGCCCTACCAGGCGGCCAGCCTGCACGAGTGCGTCTTCAGCGACGAGCGTCAGGCCAAGAAGGGCGTCAAGACCGGCGACATCGCCAAGCGGCTCATCGACTACGGCTTTCATCCCTACACGGTGAGCTTTCCGCTGATCGTACACGGCGCGATGATGATCGAGCCGACCGAGACCGAGGGCAAGCAGGAACTCGACCATTTCGTCGAGGCGATGTGCGCGATCGCCGAGGAAATCGAGCAAGACCCCGAATTCGTCAAGAGCGCGCCCCACTCGACGCGCACCAACCGCGTGGACGAAACCCGCGCCGCGCGCCAACCGATCGTCCGTTGGACCCCGCCCGAAGCCCCTGCGAGCCTCGCGGCCGACTGAGACGAGAAAGAGGACCTCGATGCGGCGAGACCTGCTGCTGCTCGCTGGCTTGGTCCTGCTCATCCGCCTGCCTTTTCTGGCGCAACCCATCCAGGGCGACGACGTTTACTACATCGCGATGGCCCGCAACGGCCTGGTCGACCCGCTGCACCCGATGCAGATGGGCTACGTCTACCAGGGCCAGCGCATCTGGATGGCCGGCCACTCGCACCCGCCGCTGAACGACTACATTCTGCTGGGGCTGCTGAAAGCGTTCGGTGGCGTTCACGAGGCGGCCTTTCACGCGGTCTATATCCTGTTTTCGCTGCTCGCCGTGGGAGCGGTGTATTTTCTGGGGCGGCGGCTGACCCCGCGGCCTCTGCTGGCGGCGCTGTTGTTCCTCGCCGTGCCGGCGTTTGTGCTCAGCGGCAACAAGCTCGAGGCCGACCTGCCGTTTCTGGCTCTGTGGTTGGCGGGGATTGCTTTGTTTGTATACGAGCGGCCGCTGTGGGCGGCGCTGCCGCTGGCGTTATCGGGTCTGGGCGCTTATCAGGCTGTATTCGCGGCGCCGATTTTGGCCTGGTGGTTCTGGAAAACCCGGCCCGGCGGGCGCTGGAGTTGGCGGCAGTGGCCTTACGTCGTGGCGATGTTCGCGCCGGCGCTGTTGTTGGCGGGCTGGCAACTGTTCGAGATGGCCTCGGGTGCGGCCATGCCCGCGGCGCAGTTGGCCGGCTATCACCGCACATGGAATCTGGGCGGCTTCGAGCGGCGTGTGCGCAACGCGCTGGCGCTGACGATTCACCTCGGCTGGTTTCTGTTTCCGGTGCTTGCGGTGCTGACGTTCCGCCTGCGGCGCTGGGTTTGGACCCTGCTGATTTTTGCGACCTCGGTCGCTCTGGCGGCGGTCGTCACCGGCGGCTACACGCTTGGGGAAAAAGCGCTCGTGGCAGTGTCGCTCGGCGTGGGGCTGTGCATTCTGGCCGGTGCGTTCGCGAAGCTCTATAAGGCTCAAACGGGCGAGCGAGATTCCGCCTCCGGCGAAGCCGCCGTCCCCAGCCCACTCAGAGCCGCGGGCGTGAGCCCGCGCGCAACCGCCGGCGGACCGCTCTCGCCGGCTCTTTCCCTGAACACCCAGGCCCCTGAGCGCGGGCTTACGCCTGCGGCTCTGAATAGCGAAAGCTTTCTGGCAGCCTGGATCCTGCTGTTTTTCGCCGCGGCGCTGGCCGCGTTTTATGCCGGAGCGGCGCGCTATCTGCTGCCGCTGGCGGCGCCGCTGGCGCTGCTCGCCGCGCGCACGGCCGCGAAACCGCTGCTCGCCGCCGGGGTCGCCGTGCAACTGGCGTTCAGCCTGCTGCTGGCGAGTTCCTACTATCAATACGTATCGCAGTATCGCGACTTCGCCGCGCGCCTGGCGCCGCTGGTCGCCTCGCGCCGGCTGTGGTTCAACGCCGACTGGGGCCTGCGCTATTACCTCGAAGCGATCGGCGGCGAAGCGGTGCTGGCCGACCGGCCGGTGATGCCGCAAGCGGCGCTGGTTTCAAGCAAGCTGGGCGGAACGGCCCCGATGCAGACACTAGGGCAGCGCCGCGAGCTGTTGCGCGCCGAGATCCGCAGCGGTGCGATTCCTTTGACGGTGGTCGGCCTCGGTTCGCATTCGGGCAACGCCTCGGCCGGCTTCGGCCTGCTGCCGTTCGACTACGGCGAGCATCTGCTCGACGAAGTGGTGGCGGAGGTGGTCGGCGTCGCGCACCCGACCGCTTCGTATCTCAACATGGCGTCGCCCGAGGCCGCCAGGCAGTTGCTGCTGGGCTTCTATCAACTCGAACAGAACCAATGGCGCTGGACCGGGCCGCGGGCGATGGCGGTGTTGCTGGCCCCCGAGGCCGAGCCCGGCGCGGCCGGGGGCGAATCAACGGCGGCCGCGGGCGAGCCGCACGCGGCCGGAGGTGGCTGGCGCTTCGATCTCTCCTTTCACATTCCGGAAATGGCGCCGGCCCGCACGGTCACGGTGGAGTTGGACGGCAAGCCGCTTGTTTCGCAGACCTACTCCGGACCGGGCAGCTATACTCTGCAGGCGCCGGTGACGCTGACCCCCGGCCAGGCCGCGATGGTCGAGATTGCGGTGGACCACTCGTTCCACACCGCGGGCGATGCGCGCGAGTTGGGGATCATTGTTACAGCGTTAGGGTTTGTCACGGGGCAGTGAATGTGGAGCGAAGCGCTATGGAACAGGCAATCTTGCCTGTTCAGGTAGAGAGAGGCGGGAGCGCCTGTCTCTACCCCCGCCGCGAGCTGCTTGGCCAGGCCAACTACCTCGAACAGACGAGATTGTCTGTTCCACTCAAGCGAAATCCAGTGGCGGGTGCCGCGTGTGCCATTCAGTGGCCTGCTCGAAAGCCAGCGCCAGCCGGAGCGGCGCGCCCTCGCGAAACAGCGGCCCGACGAAACGCAGCGCGCGCGGATGCTGGTCCTGGAAGCCGCACGGCACGCTGACTTCGGGAATTCCGCAGAGATTCCCGCTGCGCAGAACATCGCCGTCAGGCGGAGCGACCAGCACGTCCCAGCGCGACATCAGCTCGTCGATTTTCTGCATCAGCAGCGTGCGGGCGCGCTGCATGTTGATGTAGTCGGCGGCAGGTACTAGGCGCGCCGAGCGCAGCAGGTTGGGCCAGTTGCCGGCTTCCTGTCCGCGCAACTGCTCGAAGCCGCCGGAGCGCCCGAGCCGGTCGAACGCCGCGGCACCCTCGGATTCGATGATCAACGTCAGCGCGCTGCTGGGGAACTCGGGGAACTCGGCGTCTTCGAGCCGGACGCCGGTCGTTTCGAGCGCCCGCAAGGCTTCGGCGTAGAGCGGCTTTTGTTCGTCGTCGACGGCATCGAACGGTTTGCGCAGCACGCCGACGCGCAACTGATCGAGCGGCAGATCGGGGTCCCAAGCAAAGCCGGCATCGATGGTCGAGCGGTCGCGCGGGTCGGTTCCACGGATGGCTTCGAAAACGATCGCGCAGTCTTCGACCGAGCGGCAGATCGGGCCGATTTTGTCCATCGTCCAGGAAAGCGCCATCGCGCCGTAGCGGCTGACGCGCCCGAACGAAGGCCGCAGGCCGACGGCTCCGCAGCGCGTGCTGGGCGAGGTGATCGATCCCAGCGTTTCGGTGCCGATAGTAAACCCAGCCAGGCCGGCGGCCGCCGCCACCGCCGAGCCGGCCGACGATCCGCTCGAGCTTTGTTCGAGATCCCAGGGATTTTTCGTCATGCCGGCGTACCACTGGCCGCCCATCGCCAGTTCGCCCATCGACAGCTTGGCGATCAACACGGCGCCGGCTTTCGTGAGCCGCTCGACGACGGCCGAATCGTGGTCGGGGACGTGCTCGCGGAACGGCGCGGCGCCCCAGGTGGTGCGGACGCCCTTGGTGGCGAACAGGTCCTTAGCGCCCCAGGGAATACCGTGCAACGGCCCACGGTAGCGCCCCGCGGCGATTTCGCGGTCGGCGCCGGCGGCCTGCTCGAGCGCCAGCTCTTCGGTGAGGTTGACGACGCACAACAGCGCCGGGCTGTATTTCCTGAGCCGCCCGAGATACATGCGCGTCAGCTCAGTGGATGTGACGCGCCGCTCGCGCACCAGCGGCGCCAGTTGTTCCACCGGCAGAAACGCCAGTTCTTCGACCGATTGCCAGCGGCGCGCCGCGGGCGGCCGGAGGGCGTAGTCGGGAAACGGTGTCGATTCGGCTGGCGGCGTCTTGCCGGGCAGCAACGGCGTGAACACGAACGCCGGTTCGACTTCGTAGCCGATGTCGATCGCACGTAAGGTTTCGTAGGTTTCCAGTTGGTGGTTGACGGTACGCAGCATCAGCTCGCGCTGTTCGGCGGGGAACTCGAAGCCGACCAGCGCCAGCGCCTGCTCGAGCATTTCGGGCGTGATCCGCAGCGGGGCTTTGTCTTCGTCTTGCTGCGGCGGGGACGCCGCGGCCGGGGTTGAAGAGCCCTGGGCGGCCGCCAGTACCGCCAGCAGCTTTAACCAAGTCCGCCGCGGCAGCAGCGCGTCTAGATTCGCTTCTTCCGGATGCATAGCGGGACCTTTCGCCTTGGGTGTGTAGAGTTGCTGCTTTGGGCAGGCCGGAGCCCTGCCCCACTGGCGGCGGCGCGGCCGCGCGTCGGAGTTTCTCGATTGTCACACGTTGCGGGGGTGCGGACAACTTGTGGCCTGCGAACGAGCAAGCGCCCGGCCCACCGGGGCGCCAATGTATCGGTATCGGCAGGTTCGCTACCTTGGCGTTTGCGACAGCGGCGGTGCTCGCTGCTGCTTGGGCCGCCACTTGCAATATGTGCGGCTAGCGCCGCCAGATCAGTAGGCCCGTGCCGATTGTGATCGCCGCGTTGACAGCTTTTTCGGCGGCGATTTTGGCCCCACTGTAGGGCACGTAGAGCACGTCGTCGCTGCCGAGCGGCAGGTCAGGATCCTCGCCCGCCAGGATGTCTTTCAGGTTGACCGCGACCTGCACGCGCGGGCCGCTTTCGTCCTCGCCCGGTCGCAGGATGACGGCGCGGCGCGGCGCGGCCTTGGGCGCCAGGCCGCCAGCCAGCGACAGGGCTTCCAGCACCGAAAGACTGTCGCGGCGCTCCAGAACAAAGCCGCTGGCCTGCCGCACCGCGCCGACAACGTAGATCATTTCGCCGCGCGGCACCGCGATAACGTCCTGCGGGCGAATCAGCAGGTTTTGCGCGGCCCCGCCTCCGGCAATCACGTCGTTGATGCGGACCTCGGCGACGCTGAACCGGCCGCTGGGGTCGGGATGCGCGTTCGGCAGCGGCAGCGGCCCCCAGGCCAGTTGCCGTGTGATCTGGACCGCCGGGCCCGCCTGCGGACTCAGGCCGCCGGCCTCCGAAAGCACTTCCAGCAGCGTCTTTTCGCCCGCAAGCGCGCGCACTCCCGGGTTCTGCACCGCGCCGACCACCGTCACCGGTCGGCTGCGGTATTCCACGATATTCACCGTGACATGCGGCTCGTGCACGTAGCTCTTGAAGCGCTCAACGAGCCGGGTTTCGAGCTCGGGGACCGTCAAACCGCCCGCGGGCACGAGCCCGGCCATCGGCAGGTGCAAGGAGCCGCTGGTCGAGATGCGGAAGGGCTCGCGAAACGAGGCCTCGGCTTCGAGGAGCTGAATCGAGAGCAGGTCGCCGGGCCCCAGCGTGTAGGTCTCGGGTGTCTCGATGTAGTTTGCGGGGTACTTTGCGGGTGGCGCGATGGCCATGGGTTCCGTGGCCGGCCGATTCTCCAGCACGTCGGGGCTGCCGGCGCGCGCGGTCGTCAGCGGTTGCAGGGCGGTGTCAGGAACATTGGGGGTTTGGCCAGGCAAGGCCGCCACAAAGGCCAGCAGAAGCGCGGCGGCGCTGCTGAGCCGGCGGGGGGTTGGGGGCATCGGTTCGTTCTTGGTCCGGGGAGCTACATGGTCATCTTGCGATCTATTTTTGGAATCATAACATAGTTTATTCGATAATTTCACTCTATTCATTCCTATTTTGAACTTGAGTTGACTGACGCGGATTCCGTGCCAACGCTCGCAATCGCCACTTGGAGCCGCGGGCGTGTGCCCGCGCTAAGCGCTACCCCTGGCCGCACCTGCCAGTGCCGGCCGCCACGCTTTCCCCTTGCCGCTCAGCGCAAGCTGACGCTTGCGGCTCTGAGTGGGGTGGTGACGGCGAATCGTGGGTTCGGGAAACGGAGAATCGCGGTATTTCGGGCTTTCACCGCGAAAGCCTGGGGATTTGTCAGGCGAAAACCCTACCGGTTTTGGGGCGAAGCGGCCCCTCAACGCCGGCCGGTAGCGGTGATAGGATGAGGCGACACCATGGGTATCGTGGCGTTCCTTGTTCTGCTCGTGCCGGTTGTGTGGTTGTTCGCGAAGGTCCGCGAGCTACAGGCCCGCGACGACTCCTATGCCAGCCGGATCGCCGATCTGAGCCTGGAACTCGATGCGGTTCGCAGAGCCTTCCACCGCCGTGTGGAGCACCTCGAAAAGCAGGTGGCGACGCTGCGCGAGCACGCCGCTCGAGGTGGAGGGCCTGCCGGGCGCGCCCCTGGCGAAACCGAGCAGCCGTCCTTCGACGCGGCTTCCCATCCGGTCGGCTTGACCGGCTCGGCTGAGCCCGTCGGAATCCCCGGCGCTGAAATATCCGCCGGCGAGCCCATCTCGGATGCCCCCATCCCGAGTGCTGCCGGCGGCGAGCCGGCACAGCCGGCGCCCTCCGAACCCGTCTGGCCCGATCCGTCCCCGCAGCCGCCGACTCCGGTTGGCGAGCCCGTCGGTGTTGCAGCGGGCCCGCCCACAGGGCCGTCGTTCGAATCCCCGCCGCCGCGATTTACACCCCCCGCTTCTCCCTGGGATCAGATCAATTGGGAACAGTGGATTGGCGTGCGCGGCGCCGCCTTGCTGGGGGCCGTGGTGCTGGCGCTGGCGGCGCTGTTGTTCCTGCAATATTCGATCGAGCATGGGCTGATTCCGCCGATTGTGCGCGTGGCGATCGGGCTGTTGGTGGGGGCGGGCTCGATTGCCGCCTCGGAATGGCTGCGGGAGCGCGGCTATCGTTCCACCGCGAACGCCTTGGCCGGCGCCGGGGTCGTGATTCTCTACGCCTCGGTGTGGGCCGCGCGGGCACTCTACGACCTGATCGGCGCGGGTTTCGCTTACATCCTGATGGTGCTGGTGACGCTGAGCTGCGGGCTGCTGTCGTGGCGCCACGCGGCGCGCGAGATTGCCGTGCTGGGGCTGGTGGGTGGTTTCGCCACGCCGGTTCTTCTTTCCACCGGCAGCGACAACCCGATCGGGCTGTTCGCCTATGTATTGCTGCTCGATAGCGGCCTGTTGCTGCTGGCCCGCCAGCGCCGCTGGCCGGTGTTGACCTTGCTGGGGCTGCTGGGCACGTTGTTCTACCAGGCCGCCTGGATCCTGGGGCGCATGGGGCCCGACCGTTACGGGCTGGGACTGCTGATCCTGGGCGTCTTCAGCGCCTTCTTCGTGCTGGCGGGAATCGCGAAGCCCCGCCCCGGAGAGGACGCCAATACCGACGCCGAGCAGCAGACCGGGCGCATGACGCAGATCGCCGGCGTGCTGCTGCCCTTCGCCTTTGCGCTCTATTTCGCCGGCAACGCCCAACTGGGGCCGCATCTCTACCCGGTGGCAATCCTGATGCTGTTGCTGTGCGCGGCGGCGGCGTGGCTGGGCCGCGCGCAACAGTTCGGGCTGTTGCCGGTAGGGGCTTCGGCGGGCGTGTTGGGCGTGGTGCTGGTATGGCTGCTTGCCAATCACTTCAGCACCTCTCTGGCCTGGGAGGCCGTCGGAATCTGCATCGGCCTGGCCGCGCTGTTCCATGTGTTCGTCGAATTGGAATTGCGCGGTTCCGACGGCGGAGACCGGCGTATCGCCTCATGGCCGGCGATGATCACCGCCCTGGGATTTCTGTTGCTGCTGGCGGTGCGGCCGGTGGCCGGCAGCGATCTTTCGCTGTGGCCCTGGCTGTCTGGTTGGGTCGTGCTGGCCGCGCTGCTCGTGCGGCAGTCGGCGCTACCGGGCGAAGGCTTCCGGCAAGTCGGCGCCGCCGCCGGGCTGGGGCTGGGTTTTGCGCTGTTCCTGATGAGCCAGCGCGAAGCCCCGGCGTTTCCGCCGCTGGCGTTGTTCCTGGGCCTGGCGGTGCTGGCGTGCGCGGCTTTCCAGATCGTGTCACTGGCACGCCGCGAGCCGGGCGCGCGCCGGATGGCCGACATCGCCGCCGCAACCGCGCCGCTGATCGTGTTGGTAGCCCAACTCTGGCTCGTTACGGATCGCCACACGCCGGCATGGCTCTACATGACGGTGACGCTGGTGCTGGCGATGTTGGCCGTGCAGGCGGCGACGCGCCTCGCGGCCGGCTGGCTTTACTTCGTGGTGATGCTGCTGCTGAGTTTCTGCCAATGGGTCTGGACGGCGTCTTCGGCGGGGCAACTCGCCATCCACTCCATCGCCGCCACCACCCTGGGCCTGCAACTGCTCGCCGCGGCCTTGTTCACGTTCTGGCCGTTCCTGGCGGGCCCACGATTCCTCAACCGGCCGTTCGCGATCTATACCGCGGCGCTGGCCGGGCCGGCATGGTTTCTGTCGCTGCGGGCGATCTACGAAGCGCTGTTCGGCGCCGCGACGATCGGCGTTCTGCCGGTTGCTCTGGGCGCGCTCTCGTTGGGGGCCGTGCAGTGCGCGCGCAAGTCGGGTGCGGCGGGCGACCAGCCCATGCGCCCGCTGGTCTGGTTCTCGGCGGTGGCGCTCAGCTTCCTCGCGCTGGCGATTCCGCTGCAGCTCGACAAGGAATGGATCACGATTGGCTGGGCGGTGCAGGGCCTGGCGATCGTGGCGCTCTGGAAGCGGCTCGACCATCCCGGGCTCAAGTATTTCGCGCTCGGTTTGCTGGGCGCGGTCGCGGTGCGGCTGGTGCTGAACTCCGAGGTCTTGCAATACCACCTGCGCACCGGCCTGCCGATCGTCAACTGGCTGATGTACACCTATCTGGTACCGGCGGCGGCGCTGTTGGGCAGTGCGTATCTGCTGCGCGAACTCGAAATCCCGCGGCAGCGCGCCTGGGAACGGCCGTTCTACGAAAGGGGCCAGCCGCTTGGGGGCGATCGCCTGCGGCCTGGCGGCGATTTTCGTGGTGTTCGCCTGGATCAACCTCACCATCTTCGACTTCTACTCGGCCGGCCCGCACGTCGAGGTATCGTTCGAGCGCATGGCGGCGCGCGATCTGACGTTGTCGCTGGCTTGGGCGCTCTACGCGCTGCTGTTGCTCGGGATCGGCTTCCAGCGCGACACTGGCGGCCTGCGCTGGGTGAGTCTGGCGTTTTTGGTGCTGACCATCGGCAAGGTTTTTCTGCACGACCTGGGCGAGCTCGAAGACCTTTACCGCGTCGCGTCGTTGGTGGGTCTGGCGCTGTCGCTGATTCTGGTGTCGCTGACGTATCAAAGATTTGTGTTTCGCAAGGGGTCGTCGGAGGGCAAGCAATGAAAGGGAGGGGAAGGCTGAGCCGCATCAAGACGCACCCGGAGCCGCAAGCGTCAGCTTGCGTTGATCTGCGTGGGGACGCACATCCGCTCCCGAACGATTTCGGCGCGGTACGAGAGAATTGCGTTGCCCCGGCGCCTCAGCGCGGGCTTACGCCCGCGGCTCTGAGTGGGATCTTGTCGGCTGTGGTGGGCTGGATGGTGTTGGTGGGCACGGCGCCTTCCGCGGCCGCTCAACCCAATCTGAATGCGCTGTTTCCGCGGCAAGCACCGATCTACGTCACATCGAGCAGCCTCTCGCGGCTGGACCTCCCGGTCGAGGTTCTCGCGGCCTGCCGCCCCGACCTTTCCGACTTGCGCATCTTCGACGCGCAGGGCAACGAGGTGGCCTATCTGCTCGACAGCGGCCCGGTGCCCAACGCGCAAGTCGAGGTTCTGCGGCGTTATCCGCTGGAGATTGCGGACGTGAATCGCGCGCGCGTCGACCGCGACAATGGCCCGCCGGTGTATCGCGAGCGCTATGTGCTCGACGTTCCCGCCGAAATCACCGCCGGTGATTCCTGGGACCTGATCGTCGAGACGCGCCAGGCGCAGTACGTGCGGCGCGTCCGCGTTGCTTCCGAAGACGGCGGCGCCGAGACGGCGTTGATCGACGACGGCTCGCTGTTCCGGCTCAACAACCCGCGCCGCGAGCGCAACCGCCTGACGCTGCCGCGGTTTTCCGCGCCGCGCCTGACCGTGTCGATCGAGGGCGAGGACGACGCCTACCTCGAGCCGGTCTTTCACCTCGAAACCTCGTGGCAGGTACACCCGCGCGAGCAGGCCCGCGTCGAGTTGCGGTTGCTCAGCCGCCAGGAAGACGGGCGGCGCACGGTGGTCGAACTGGACCGGCCGCGCGGGCTGCGGGCGGTGTCGCTCGAGCTTGCCACGAGTTCGCCCGCGTTCAGCCGCACCGTTGAGGTTTGGGACGAGGGCTCGGGCGCAGCCGAGGACCCTCGCGGCCGCGGTGATTTGTATCGCGTGCAGGCGTCGGCGACGGTCGAGGAGTTGAGCGTTCCGCTGCGGCCGTCGGCGGGCGACCGGTTGCGCGTGGTCATCGAAAACGGAGACAGCCCGCCGTTGCAGAATCTCGTCTTCACCGCGGTGGCGCCGCGTCCCAGTCTCCATTTTTCGCTCGCGCCGCAAGGCGAAAATGCCCCGGCCGGCATGCTGCGCTTCAGTGGCGGCCGGGCTTACCGTCCCGACTACGATCTGCAGCGGCTCGCTCCGCTATTGCATCCGCCGCGGCAGGGCAGGGAGGCGCGTGTCGCCGAGCAGCTTCTCGAAGAGCCGGCGGCGGCGCGGCTGGGCGAAATCGCGGACAATCCCGAATTCAATCCCGCGCCGGTGCTGGCGTTCGCGATGCGTCCGGGCGGCGCGATCGATGCGCGGCGCTACACGCACCGTCGCGCGCTGCACATCGATCCCTCCGAGGAAGGCCTGGCGCGGCTGAAGCTTTCGATCGAGGATCTCGCTCCTACGCAGCCGGATCTCTCCGACGTGCGCATCGTCGATGGCGATTCGCGGCAGTGGGCTTATTTGCTCGAGCGCGACGCCGCCTATGAAATCCGCGCGCTCGCCGTGCAAGGGCCGCATACCGAAAAGGGCGTTTCCGAATACGAGTTCGTGCTGCCCGTCAAGCCGCTGACGATCGAGCAGATCGAGATCGACACCGGATTGGCCTTCTTCGACCGTGCCTTCGAGTTGACGGCCAAGCGCGGGGATGCCGAGCTTCCGCTCGCCAACGGCCGGCTGAGCCGCCGGGCGGGCGATCCGCGTCCGATGACGATCGGCGTCAATGCGCGCCGCATCGATTCGCTGAAGCTGACCATTCACGACGGCGACGACGCGCCGATCGTTCTCAACCGCGTGGAGGCGCGCTTCCCGGCCCCGGAGCTGTACGTGGCGGCGCCGCGCGGCGAGTATACACTGCTGATAGGTAATCCCGACGATCCGCCTCCGTCTTACGAGCTGGCGCAGGTGCGCGGCACGGTCCTGGCGGTGCGCAGCAACGAGGCGCAACTGGGGCCGCTCGAAGCCAACAACCAATTCAGCGCGGGCGCCCGCCTATTGAGCGGCGGCGGCCCGCAGCAGGTCTTGCTTTGGGTGGCGTTGATCGTGGTGGTCGGGGCGCTGTCGGTGGTGACGTTGCGCATGGTGCGGCAGCCCGCGACGGAATCGCCGAGCGAGCCGCCGGCCTCGGCGGAGTCCCCGCACGGGGAAGCGCCAAATGCCGGCGGCAAGGATGCATCGTGACGCTGTGCTTCTCCCAACGCGGTGCGATGCGGCGCGTGAGTCTGCTCAACGCCACTCAGAGCCGCGGGCGTCAGCCCGCGCTGTGTGGCCGGACGTCTCTAACCAGCAACCAGAGGGCTGCCGTAGGCCGGCCACTGGGCGCGGCCTCACGGCTGCGGCTCTGAGTTCAAACGCGGGGCTTCAACTCCGCAGCCGGGCTCGAAGGGATCCAGACTCGGGGGACCCCAACCCGGGTGGCGCCCAAGTTCTCCCCAAAAGCGTTTGGGCAATGGTTGTTGCTCGAGGGACGATCCGATAGCGCAGCGGAGGGGCTAAGATAAGGAGGGGCTAGGACGTGATGACCGCCACGAGCCAACCGATCCGCATCGGGGCGTTGGAGATTCGATTCCTGATCGAGGGCAAGGCCTCGGGAGGATCGGTCGCGGTGTTCGAATTCGACGTACCGGCCGGAGCGAAAGTGCCGGCCGCGCACAGCCACGACGGCTACGAGGAGACTATCTACGGCCTCGAGGGTGTGCTGACCTGGACGCTCGACGGACGCCAGACCGATGTCGGCCCCGGCCAAGTACTCTGTATCCCTCGCGGCGTCGTCCACCACTTCGACAACGGCCACGCCGCCGACGCCAAGATGCTCGCCATCGTCACCCCCGGCATTCTCGGCCCGGACTATTTCCGGGAAATGGCCGCCGTCCTGCAGGCGGCCGCCGGAGGTCCGCCCGACCTAGCGGCCCTCGCCGCAGTGATGCGCCGCCACGGCCTGACCCCGGCTCCGTAAACAAGGCGGCGCCAGCAGCGTCAGCCTTACAGCCGCCGATTCCTGCTTAGAGCCTCCGAACACGGCTCGGGTCCGCTGATCCTTGCCGATAGAACCCCAACAACAGCTTAGCTGTGACCACGGCATCTGGTGACACTCGATAGCTTTGGGGATTGTGGTGAGTGGCGATTCGTCACACCGGCGATATGGAACAATGAGCAGCGGGTGCCCGACGCACCCCACGGCCATGGCCGCTTCACTCCAAATCGTCGAACCCGCGGTCTCCCGGCATGAGTGGTTCCACATCCGCGAATCCAATACCCGCGGCATTCTGAGCGCGACCAGCGGCTTCATTGCCGCCGCCGGGTTTACCCACTCGCTCACCCCTGCGCGCAATTGCACTTACGGCTGCACCTACTGCTATGTGCCGACGATGCGGCTCTATGGCGGACTGCAGCCGGAAGACTGGCGGCGTTGGGGGCAGTTCACGACCTTCAAAGCGAACGCCGCCGAACTGCTGGGGCGCTCGCTGCGCGGCGGTGAGTTGATCTACTGCTCACCGCTGGTCGATCCATACCAACCGGCCGAGGTGTCGCGCCGCCTGATGCCGGCGATCCTCGAAACCCTGCTGCGCCGCCCGCCGAAGGTCTTCGCGATCCAGACGCGCGGCCCGCTGATCCTGCGCGACCTGGCCCTGCTCAGCGAACTGCACCGCCGCACAACGCTGCGCGTGAGCTTCTCGATTCCCACCGACCGCGACGACATTCGCAAACTCTATGAGCCCCACTGCGAGCCGATCGCCGAGCGGCTGGAAACCATACGCGCGCTACGCGATGCCGGGATCGCCACGCACGCCACGCTTGCGCCCCTGTTGCCCTGCAACCCCGAACGCCTGGCGCGGCTGGCCCTGGAGGCGACCGGCCGCGACCTGATCGGCGACCCGCTCCACGTCCGCGCCGTCAAGCCGCGCGGCGCCACAACGCGCCAGGCCGCCGCTCGGATCGGCCAGCTCCACGGCCACCTGCAGTGGCACGACCCGCAGTTTCAGCGCCAGGTCGTCGGCCGGATCGCAGAGGCGGCCGCCCAAGCCGGCCGGCGTTTCGGCGTCGGCCCGGAAGGCTTCGGGTGGCTGGCCTCGCCGGCGCGCGATCACTGACAGTCGCGCTGCGGCCCCGTATCTGCCCCTCGTATCAGCCTGCCCCGTACCACTGTGGCCCCGTAGCGCAGGGCTGGATGCTTTTCCAGACCTGCGGCGTTTCTACGGCCGGCCGTAACATCGCCGCCTCGGGAAATGCGCCTGCCTCACTCCCCGCCGCTCGCCCGTCCCGCCGGTCCGCGAAAAGCCGCGGGTCTGGGAAATACACCCAGCCCTGCGCGACGGGAATTCATTCCCCTTGACATTCTACAAGGGCCAGTTTATTCTCTTGTAGAACATCTAGGAGAGGAGCACGGCCTACGTGGGCGAACCAACCGATCTGCTGCAGGGCACTCTCGACCTGCTGATCCTGAAAACCATCGCACTCGAGCCGATGCACGGCTGGGCGATCTCGCAGCGCATTCAGCAAATCTCGCAAGACGTGCTGAAGGTGCAGCAGGGCTCGCTGTATCCGGCGCTGCACCGGCTGGAGCACCAGGGCTGGATCCAGGCCGAGTGGGGCGCCTCGGAAAACAACCGCCGCGCCAAGTACTACTCGCTGACCCGGGCCGGCCGCAAGCGGCTCGGCGCGGAAACCGAGAAGTGGTCGCGGCTTTCCTCGGCGGTCAACTTGATTCTTGCCGAAGGCTAGGCGATCGATTCGATGAGTCAGTGGTTCGCCCGTTGGCGCCGGGCGGGGCTTTGCCGTACGAGCGGCCGCGGAGCATAGCGAGATGCGGTTTCTGAAGATCCTTCAACGTCGGCTACGCGCTCTGTTTCGAAAACGCGTCCAGGAGCGCGAGCTCGACGACGAGTTGCGCTTTCACCTGGAGAGTCATATCGAGCAGAGCGTGGCGCGCGGCATGCCGCCGGCGGCGGCCCGCGAGGCCGCCCTGCGAGAGTTCGGCGGCGTGGCGCAAATCGAAGAAGAGTGCCGCGACCAGCGCGGGATCCGCCTTGTCGAAACGCTCGTGCGCGATGCCTCCTACGCGCTGCGCGTTCTTCACAAGAGCCCGGGATTTACCGCCGTCGCAGTTCTCTCGCTGGCGCTGGGCATCGGCGCCAACACCGCCATCTTCACACTCATCGACGCGGTGTTGCTCAAAAACCTGCCGGTCAAAAATCCCCGGCAGCTCGTGCAGTTGAGCCGCAGCAACCTCGAAGCCGACAACATGCCGGCCTTCCCTTATCCCTTCTACCGCCAACTCCGCGACCACAACGAGGTCTTCTCGGATGTGATCTGCTGGTCGGGCGTCAACACCAGCCTGCGGCTCGAAAACCGCACCGAACGCATCGACGGCGCGTTGGTGTCGGGGAACTATTTCGACGCCCTCGGGGTTCAGCCTCAGCTCGGCCGGCTGCTTTCGCCCGAGGACGATCGCTCCGGTGCGGCTCCGGCCGTTGTGCTCAGCAACGGTTTCTGGCAGCGGCAGTTCGGCGGCGACCCGGCTGTCGTCGGCCGTACGATTCTATTGGGAAACGCCTCGGCGGCCGTCGTCGGCATCGCGCCCCCCCGATTCCAGGGTCTCAGTAGGAACGGTTCGCCCCTGCTATGGGCGCCCATGGCGGCCATGGAGCAACTCACCCTCTCGAGCAACCTCGAATCGCAAGGATTCTTCTGGCTGAAAATCGTGGGCCGCCTGAAACCGGGCCTCACTCCCGAGCAGGCCCAAGCGGCTGTGCAGCCCGTTGTCTACGGGTATATTGAGAAGCATTTCCCCAAAGAGACCGAATACGACCGACGCCGGCTGGCGTCGGAACGCGCCGTGGTTCTGCCGGCCGGGCGCGGCGTCGACAACCTGGCCGAGCAGTTCTCGACGCCGCTGACGCTATTGATGGCGGCTGTCGGGGTGGTCCTGCTGATCACTTGCGTGAACCTCGCGAATTTGCTGATCGCCCGCGGCGCGGCGCGTCAGCGCGAAATTGCCGTGCGGCTCGCGATCGGCGCTGGGCGGGGACGAATCATCCGCCAGTTGCTCACCGAAAGTTTCCTGCTTGCCGGCGCGGGCGCGCTCGCGGGAGTGGCGGCGGCGTATTGGATGTTGCAGGCTCTGGTCTCTTACTTGTCGGCGAGTCCACTGGATGTGGCGCCGGATTGGCGCGTACTCGGCTTCCTGCTGCTGGTTTCCGCGCTGACCGGCATGCTCTTTGGACTCTCCCCGGCGATGCAAGTCTCGCGGCCGAATCTCTCGCAAGCCCTCAAGACGGATTCCCTGACCGCGGGTGGTGGCCGCGCCACCTGGAGGCGATGGGCGGTCAGCTTGCAGATCGCCCTCGCGCTGCCGTTGTTGATGTGCGCCGGCCTATTCCTGCGCACACTGTTGAACCTCTATACGCAGGACATGGGCTTCGAGCGCGAGAACCTCGTCGAGATGACATTAAACCCAGGGCTCGACGGTTATCCGGGCGAGCAGGCCAAGCCCTTCCTTCGGCGGCTCACGGAGCACGTTACCGCATTGCCCGGCGTGCGCTCGGCGGCGATCGGCCACCTGGCCGTTCTCGGCGACAACGCCTGGGGTAGCGGCATCAAGGTCGAAGGCCGCGCGCAGCTCGAAGGAGACATGGGGCCGCTGCGCGACGCCGTCGGAGCCGGCTACTTCCATACGCTGGGCACGCCGATTGTGCGCGGCCGGGACTTCGAAGCGAGCGACAGTGCCGCCGCGCCGAAGGTAGCCATCATCAACGAGTCGTTTGCGAAGTTCTATTTCGGCTCCGCGAATCCTCTCGGCAAGCGGATCAGCGCGGGCGGCGACAAGGACAAACCCGACACTGAAATTGTGGGCGTTGTCAAAGACAGCAAATACTCGGCTGTGCGCGAGAAAACGCCGCGCTTTTGGTATGTGCCCTACGAACAGCTTGACCTCGATGAGAATCCGGCTTGGCTCACCAAGGTAACGCTGCACGTACGGACCGCTGGCGACACCGGCGCGACAGTCGCCGCGTTGCGCGACGCGGTTTGGATCATCGATAAGCGGGTCGCTATCGAGGGCGTAACGACTCTGGAATCCAAGGTCGAGGATCACCTTAACGTCGAACGGCTGGTGACCACGCTATTGAGCTTCTTTGGGTTGCTGGCCGTCCTGTTGGCCGCGGTGGGACTCTACGGCGTGCTGGCCTTTACGACGGCACGCCGCCGCCGGGAAATCGGTGTGCGGCTTGCGCTTGGCGCAGAACCCAGGCGTGTACGACTGCTCGTGCTGCGTGGTGCGATGTTGCAGGCGCTTGCCGGCATAGCGATCGGGTTGCCGGCCGGAATTGCCGTCAGCCACCTGATCGCATCGCAGCTATTCGCGGTGGCGCCAACCGATCCAGCGACGATGGTGGCGGCGACGATTCTGCTTTTCGTGGTAGCGCTCCTCGCCGGCTACCTGCCGGCCCGCCGGGCGTCGCAAGTGAATCCTGCAATCGTGTTGCGCTGCGACGGATGATCGCGCATGAGAGACACACATAGCCCAACGAGCGCAAACAGAGCCGCAGGCGTGAGCCGGCGGGCCGAATCCGCAGAACTACAGACCGAAGGAGCAATCCGCCGCAACAGACGCCAACGCCGCGCAACTCCGCAGCCCCACGTCGATGCCACCCAAAAAGGCCGCCGCCGGCGCAACCCTTCCGCCACCTCGGCCCGCCGGCGCACGCCTGCGGCTCTGCTACGTGATTCCAGCCGCGGCGCGGTCACGCGCCCGTGCCCCATCGCCAAGGACAATCGATGCGCTGGATGAACATCCTTCCGCTTCGTCTGCGATCCCTGTTTCGAAAGAACAGCGCCGAAACCGAACTCGACGAAGAACTGCGGTTTCATCTCGAACGCCAGATCGAACAAAATATCACGCGCGGCATTCCGCCAGCCGAAGCCCGCCTCGCCGCTCTGCGCGAATTCGGCGGTGTGGCGCAGATCCAGGAAGAATGCCGCGAAAGCCGGAGGGTCCATCGGGTGGAAAATCTGATTCGCGACTTGCGCCATGGCGCGCGTAGCCTTTCTCAAGCACCACTGCTGGTGCTGACCGCCACGCTGTCGTTGGGACTCGGCATCGGCGCCAACACCACCATCTACAGCTTGATGCGGGAACTGCTGCTGACGCCGCCCACCGCCCGTGAACCACAGAATCTGATCAGCTTCTGGATGGGGCATGGCAGCAATGTTTCCTACCAGCAGTGGCGCGACCTCAATGAAAGCGGCGCCCTCGAAGGCGTCGCCGGCTATCAGCTCGAGCGCCAGGTCAATCTGCGCCTCGGCGACGAAACCGTGGCGCTGTTTCCGTTCTTCGTCACCGCGAACTATTTTGACGTGCTCGGTGTGCAGGCAGGCCTGGGCCGCACGTTCACCTCCACCGAAGCGCGCGCGGAACTCGACCCGCAACTCGCCGTGCTCAGCTATGGCTTCTGGCAGCGGCGCTTGGGCGGCGACCCTTCCGTCGTCGGCCGCGTGCTGAATCTGAACGGCTACCCTTACACGGTCATCGGCGTGATGCCGAAGGACACGCGCGCTGTGTTCGGTTACGGAATTACGCCCGATGTCTATCTGCCGCTCAACCGCAACTTGATGCCTGACCTCAACGAACCCAACAGTGCCACGGTCACCCTCTTCGGGCGCGTCAAGCGCGACATGAGCGTCGATCAGGCACGCGCGGCGCTCGTGACGGTCGGGCAAAACCTCGAAGCCAACTACCCGCCCGAAAGCAAAGGCTGGGGCAAGGCGCAGCGCGTCTACGCGCTCGATGATCCCTCGCGCCTCAGTGAGCTTCCGCTGCTGCCGGTGTTCGGGCTGTTGGGCGTCGTCGTCGGACTCGTTCTGCTGATCGCCTGCGCCAACGTCGCCGGCCTGTTGCTCGCTCGCGGCACGACTCGCTTTCGTGAAACCGCGGTGCGCTCGGCGCTGGGCGCCAGCCGCGGCCGTTTGCTGCAACAGTTTCTGATCGAAAGCCTGCTGCTCGCGCTCAGCGGCGGCGCGGTTGGCCTGCTGCTGAACTACTGGCTCCTCAAACTGCTCGACGGCGCCCCGCTGCCGTTCCCGATCCCGGTCGAGTTCCACCTCCACCCCGACCTGCCGCTGCTGCTGGTTGGTTTCGCCCTCGCGGCAATCACAGCCGTTGTCTGCGGCCTGATGCCCGCGCTCAACGCCACCAAACCGAAACTGTCGCTGGTTCTCAAACAGCAGGAACCGCGTTTCGGCCGCTCGCGCCTCGGGTGGCGCAAGGCGCTGGTGGCCGGGCAGGTCGCCGTCTCGCTGGTGCTGGTGATGACCGCGTTTCTGTTTCTGCGCAACCTCGGCCGCGTGGCCGGCGCGGACCCCGGCTTCGAAGTCGGGCATCTGGTTTGGGCGCAGGTCTCGCTCATCCCGGACCGCTATCCGCGCGAAACGCATCAGCAGTGGGTGCAAGCCGTTGCCGCCGAACTGCGCGCGCTGCCCGGCGTTGAGGCCGCCAGCTACGCGCGCGGTGTCCCGCTGTCGCTTCGCGGACTGGCATCGCGCGGCGCGCCGCTCGAAATCGACGGCGCCGAGGTTCAAGTTCTCAGTTCGATGAACTGGGTCGGAGCGGACTACTTTCAGACCATGGGCATTGCGGTGCTGGCCGGTCGTGAGTTCAACGACAACGACCTGCGCGGCACCTCGGAGCACGCGATCGTCGTCAATGAAGCCTTCGCAAAACGCTATTTGAGCGGCCGCAATCCGATCGGCCGGACGATCGGTCACCCCAAGACGCCCGACGGCCGGCTGGTGCAGCAAATCGTCGGAGTCGTGGCCGACAGCAAAATCACCAGCCTCGGCGAGGAGCCGCGCCCGGCCATCTACGAGCCTTACCAGTCGCGCGGCGCGGAGACGAATTTCCTGGTGCGCGTCGATGGCAACGCGGAGGCGGCGATCGGCATGGTCGACCGCGTCGTCCAGAGCCACGATCCGCTGGCGGCGGTAGAAACCAAAACGATGCGGCAGGGCCTGGCATTCGCGCTGCTACCCAGCCAACTCGGTATGACGATTCTTGGAACGCTCGGATTGCTGGGCCTGCTGCTGGCGATGGTCGGGCTCTACGGCATGATGGCGTACGCGGTCAGCCGCCGCACATCCGAGATCGGCATTCGCGTCGCGCTCGGCGCTACCCAGGGCCAGGTCTTGCGCATGGCCTTGCGCGACAGCCTGAGCGTCGTCGGCGCGGGAATGGTCGTGGGACTGGCGATCGCTCTGCCGGCAACGCACCTGCTGGTCGAATTCCTGGTCCCCGGCCTGAGTCCGAACGATCCCATCAGCCTGATCGGGACAGTATTGCTGCTAGGCGCCGCCGCCGTCGCCGCGAGCTACCTGCCGGCGCGGCGCGCATCCCGCGTGAACCCAACCGTCGCGCTCCGCTACGAGTGACCCGGTGGGTTTGGCATGGTTTCGGTCTTGTCATGCCCAAGGACCGCGCGGTCCAATGGCGGCTCGGCCCGCCGGCTCACGCCTGCGGCTCTGTTCCGCGGCCCACCGCACCCTGCTCCTTCGGTGTCATGCGTACGCCAAGGCCCGCCCCACAGGCATTGCGGTTTTTCACCTGCGATATACTCAATGCGAAGGCCTGCTGATGCAACTCACCAAGCCATCGATTCGCGTTCTCCTCCTCGCATTCGCGGTGTTCCTGCTCGCGCCGGCGCTGCTTTCCGCGGCGAAATCTACGGAAGAATACGTCACGCTGCGCGGCCACCTCGATCGCCAGGCCGTCGAAGCCAGCGCCTCGGCCGAAGCCCCGCTGGGCTTCGTCACCGACGATGGACAAAAGTACGACGTCGCCGGCGACTCCATCAGCAACGCCCAGCTTCGCGATCCTCAACTGATCGACCGCGAATGGGAGCTGGTCGGATCGCCGCAGCCCGACGGCCACTTCGAGATCGTGAAGCTGTTCACCATCAAAGACGGCAAGCGCTACCGTGTTACCTATTTCTGCCAGATCTGTAACATCACCACCTACACGCCCGGCCGCTGCATGTGCTGCCAGGCGCCGACCGACTTGCACGAGATTCCCGCGCAATGAGATACTCGACCGTCGCGCTCGTGCTGGCCGGCGGTCTTCTCGGTATGTCTCTTAACGCTCAGTCCTATTCGGTTCGCCGTACCACGGTTGACGGCGTCGCCGTCGTCGAGTTGCGCGATGAAACGAACGACACCGTCGTCTCCGTGGCGCCTTCGGTCGGTAACATCGCCTTCCAGATGCTGGTCCATGGCAAGAACGTCTACTGGTTTCCGGAAGGGACGCTGGCCGAGTTCGCGGCCAAGCCGCGCATGGGCGGCAACCCCTTCCTGGCGCCCTGGGCCAATCGCATCGACGGCGACGCCTTCTATGCCAACGGCCATCAATACCACTTCAACCCCGACCTGGGGAATCTGCGGCGCGATCCCAATCAACTGCCGATCCACGGCTTGCTGTTGTTCTCGCCGCTGTGGGAAGTAGTCTCGCTGCATGCCGACGCCGAAGCCGCCACGCTGGTCAGCCGCATCGATTTTTCACGCCACGCCGACCTGATGGCGCAGTTTCCCTTCGCCCACGTCGTCGAGATGGAATACCGCCTGCACGACGGCGTGCTGGAAGTCAAAACACGGCTCCACAACAACGGCGTGCAGCCGATGCCCGTCGCCATCGGCTACCATCCCTACTTCCAGCTTCACGATGCGCCGCGCGACGCCTGGACGGTTCATCTCGCCGCCGACCGCGTCTGGTCGTTGAACGACAAGCTGACCCCGACCGGCGAAACCGAACCCATCGAAGAACTGTTCCCCGGCGCCACGGCCCTGAATCTCGAGGGCGTGAAGCTCGACAACGTCTTCGGCGGCCTGCAGCGCGACGCCGACGGCCGCGCCCATTTTTCGGTCCAGGGAAATCGCGAAAAGATCGAAGTCGTCTACGGACCCAAGTACAACACCGCCGTCGTGTACGCCCCTGGCAGCCAAAGCCACTTCATCTGCTTCGAGCCGATGGCCGCCATTACCAACGCTTTCAATCTTGCCCAGCAGGGAGTCTACAAGGATCTCTCTTCGATCGCTCCCGGCGAAGTCTGGGAAGAGAGCTACTGGATTCATCCCAGCGGATTCTGATCGACCGCCGGCGCGTGCTGCGAAACGCTGTCTCCCACGTGGCGGGCCTCTGGCCGGCAGCGTCGGCGTGCACGCCGCAGTCCCGCCTGGTTTCCGCCGTCGGCTTCTATCTTTTCGCCCGCGGTCTCACGCTCGTTCCAGCCCTCGCTTGCGATGCATGGCGCTGACCCGACCCCTCCACCAGTCGCAGCATCCGCCTCGCGCCGCGCATTATCCACCTTATTGCCGCTCCAACCCAGCCTGCGCCTTGACATTTCCCAACGGATGTGGTTTAATACTAGCGGCTTGGAATCCCAGCAGTATCGCGGAATCCGGTCAGATGGGCTCTCACATCGCCCACACGTGTAGTTCACTGTTGACCGGGATTGTGGTTCGCGTCCCGGGCATTTACTGGCATTTTTGTAGGCAGTGTACGTGTCTCTAGGGGAGGAGTGTGTTCTTTGAACGGAATTCGGAAAAAACCCAAATACATCACCAAGCTCGATCAAGTCCCACAGCTCGGCGAGGGCGAGAAAACTCGCCTGCAACCGGTAACGGACAAATTCGTCTTTCGCACCAACGACTACTACCAAGGCTTGATCGATTGGACCGATCCTGACGATCCGATTCGCGCCCTGGTGATTCCGATGGAAAGCGAATTGGAAGAGTGGGGTCGCCTTGATGCATCCTACGAGCAGATGTATACTCCGGTTCCCGGCGTCGAACACAAGTATCAAGACACGGCGTTATTGCTGGTGAACGACGTTTGCGGCGCCTACTGCCGCTACTGTTTTCGCAAGCGCCTGTTCATGGACGACAACGACGAGGTGGTGCGCGACGTCAGCGGCGGCCTCGATTACATCCGCGCGCATTCGGAAATCTCGAACGTGCTGCTCACCGGCGGGGACCCGCTGATCATGTCGACCTCGAAGCTCGAGCCGATCATCCGGCAGTTGCGCGAGATTCCTCACGTTCAGATCATTCGCATCGGCAGCAAGATGCCGGCCTTCAATCCGTTTCGCATCATCAACGATCCGGCGCTGCTCAAGATGATCGAAACCTACAGCACCGCCGCAAAGCGCATCTACGTGATGGCGCACTTCAATCACCCGCGCGAGCTGACCGCCGAAGCCGAGCAGGGCATCGATCTGCTATTGCGGGCGGGGGCGATCGTCGTCAATCAATCGCCGCTGATCCGCGGCATCAACGACGATAGCGGCACGCTGGCCAATCTGTTCGCCCGGCTCTCGTTTATGGGTATTCCTCCCTACTACATCTTCCAGTGCCGCCCCACCGAGGGCAATAAGTCGTATTCGGTGCCCATCGAAGAGGCTTACGAAATCTTTGTCGATGCGCAGAGCCGCGTATCGGGACTGGCGCGGCGGGCGCGTTTCGCGATGTCACATCGCACCGGCAAGATCGAAGTGGCGGCCTTGACCGGCGAGCATATCGTGTTTCGCTATCATCGCGCCGCCGCCGAGGAAAATGCCGGGCGCGTGATGATTTTCGACCGCAACCCGCGGGCCCATTGGCTGGATGACTATCCCGAGGCGCAGGGCTACGCGCAGCCGCGTCCGGCGGCGTCGGAGCTGCACTCGATCCAGCCGATGATCTCGACTTGCTAGCGGTTTCGATCAGGGATACGGCACGGTCGCCGGCCCGGCCTGTAGTGACGCGGGTGAAGGGCGTAGCTTGCTACGCCCTGGGCCGCCCCAAAACGTTCACGTGCCTGAGTTCGGCTCTTCGACGTGGGACAAAGCGCGGTTCCTCAACGGGGACACTATCGAGAGGGTCCACACCCCAACGAGCACCCGAAGCCGGAGGTCCCACCCGTGGCGTGAACCTCCAGGTTTGCCGCGTCGCGATTCGTCGAGACCTTTGGCCCCGACCCAATTTGCCCGTGTAGAGACAGGCGCTCTCTCCTGTCGTCGCCGTCAGGCGGCCCTTACCAGCAGCGGGCAGTGGGGTCAGTTGTGCCATGGAGACCGTCCTGTTCCCGCACCTTCCCGCACTCCTGCGCCTGTATACCGAGTTCACCCTCTGTACCGAGTCGAAATGCAAGACCAGGAGGGCCTCCGCTTCGCTGCGGCCGATAGGCGGGAGCGCCTATCTCTACCGGGTCTCTGCCTCTATCCTGGAGCATCTCGGCTCGCCTGTCCCGCCGAGCCTGTTACGACGCGGTTTCAAGCCAATGCCGGTCGGCGTCTTGCCGCGCCGTCGGCTGGACGCTGCGTTGCAGCCGCTCCAATCGCACCAGCATCTCGACCTCGGCGCGCCGCATGTTCAAGGTGTCAGCGATGTGCGCGATATCCATCCCGCGGCGCGCCATCTCGAGCGCGCCGCGCCGCTTGGCTTGCTTGAGCGCGGGCGACTCGGCGTGCAGCGGCGCGCGCTGGCGATAGCCGCCGAGATCGCGTATCTGCCGCCGCAGTTCGGCCACTTCGGCCTCAAGCCCGCCAAACGAGGCATCGCGCCCCGCCTGCCCGCGGCCAAATTCATCGCGAACCGCCACAACCCGGCGATGGAACAGATACCACGCCAGCAACAAGCCGCACTGCACGTAGCCGATCAGCACAACGGCCATCCAATTCGACATAGCTTATCTCCTCAAAATCCCCCACCCCACTCAGAGCCGCAGGCGTGAGCCTGCGCTGCGCTCTCTCCACAGCCGATGCGACTACAAGCGGCACCACCCCACGAATACAGCCGCTCAAAACCGTCGCCGCTCACCAAAACAGCCATTCGCAGACCCCGTCTCTCCCAACAGCCATCACAGCAGCGAACGGATCCGCTCTCGCGTGCTGACCACTTCGGTGATACGAATGCCGTAGTTGCCGTCGACCACGACGACGTCGCCGCGCGCGATCACCGCGTCATTCACCAGCAGCTCGACCGGATCGTTGGCCGAGCGATTCAGCTCGACGATCGATCCCGAGGAAAGCTTCAGCACCTCCTGTAGCATCAACGTGGTGTGGCCGAAACTCACGCTCAGCTCAAGATCGACATCGAGCAGCATCTCGAGGTTCTGGCGGGCATGAGAACTCAGCGCCAACTCGGGAATGATCTCGGCGTCGGGCGACAACTCCGCCATCGCCGTCCCGTCCGCTGAGCCCAGCGAACCGCCTTCCTCCGACAGCAGCGTCACCAGCAGAACCTCGTTGGGCGCCAGCGCGACGGTGTGGGCCTGGCCCCCCAACGAGAAGTGGCAGCCGACCCCCAACGCCGCGTAGGCCGGGAAAGGGCACTCGGCGGGCTCGCCGAACGTCAGTGACCGGTTCATCCGGCCGCTGGCCGTCTGCGCCAGCGACTCGGTGGCGTGTTGCACCAGTCCGAGATAGGTCTGCCGGGAGGCCTCGGCGTCGAGTCCTTCGCCGCCGGCCCAGTGGGCCAGCGCCTGCTCGGTCTCCGCAGGGCAACCCACCGCCAGCCGCGCGCCGCTGGCCACGTTGGCTTCCAGAAACGTCCAGACCGCACCGTTCCATTTTTCCCAGGCGGCGAGGTCGGGCGCCAGGTTGATCACGCGCACGTCCGCCGCCTCGCCCGTGGCGGCCAGCACCTGTTGCAGCCCTTCGCTCCAGGCCTCCACCAGCCAGTGCGAGGTTCGCTCGGTTTGCCAACGCGTGAGGTCCCATTTCGCCACCGCTGTCTCCGCCTCAGGCCCCTTCTTCACTCAGATGGTCGATCACCAGGCCGCGCTGGTTGCCGGCGATCACGATTTCGCCTTCGAATTTCTTGAGACCGTTGACGTGGAGCGCCGCCGGCCGGCGCACCGGCACTTCGAGCGAAACGACATCGCCCTCGCCGAGCCGGAGCAGGTCCCGCAGGTGCATGTGCGTGCCGCGAATGCGTACCTCCAGTTCCATCGGCAGCCGCCGCACCAGCCGCCGCATGCGCGCCTGCTCGGCTTCGGAGCTGGCCCGCCGCCGAATCGACCATTGCTGCTCGAACCCCTGGCCCATCATCTTGACCAGAATCGAGGGCACGCCGAAATTCATCATGCCGCGCGCGTCGCCCATCGTAATCTCGAAACCAATCGCCACGATCGCTTCGTTGGGGGAGAGAATCTGCATCAACTGCGGCTGCGTTTCGGTGCCCTCGATCGCGAACTTGATATCGCCCACCGGCGCCCACGCTTCGGTCAGATCGTGCAGCACCAGCCGAATGACGCCTTCCAGAATGCTGATTTCGATCTCGGTCAGCTCACGCGTCTCCTGCTGGCTCGCCGCGCCGCTGCCACCCAGCAGAATGTCGAGCATCGGAAACACCAGCGACGGATTGATGTCGAGCACCGCGTTGCCCTCGGTCGGGCTCAGCCCGATATTCGAGATGCAGGTCGGCGTCGGCAGGTATTGCAGAAACTCGCCGAACGAGAGCTGCTCCACCGACACCAGGCTCACCGTCACATAAGCGCGCAGATAGGCTCCCAGCGACGAAGCCAGATTGCGCGCCAGAAAGTCGTGCATCAGGTGAATGGCGCGCAATTGCTCCTTGGGGATGCGGTCGGGCCGCCGGAAGTCGTAAGCCACCGTGGCGCGCGCCCCGGCGCGTTCGTCGACCGCCTTGCCGTATTCGCGGAACAGCCGGTCGATTTCATCCTGAGAAAGTTGTGCATCCATAGGTCGGTATCAACCCCAAGCAACTCCAAGCAGACGAACCCAAGCAGACGAGCCCAAGCAGACGAGCCCAGCCAACAGAGCCGCAGGCGTAAGCCGGCGGGCCGAAGCGCCACGAAACCGGGCGGGCCACGCCCAGCCGTGCACCAGCAGCATCAGGCCAACTCGCCGCATTAACTCCCGCCGAACCGCTCTCTCCGGACAGTGGCCGAGCAATCCGAGCTCATCGCCAACACCGGCGGCCGCCCACCTGCGGTCTGCCACCTCGGCCCGCGGGCTGGCGCCTGCGGCTCTGCTTCCGTTGGCGTTGCTGTTAGCCCTTTCGTCCCCGCTTCGCTCAGTGTTTCCGCGCGTGTTTCCGTTGGTGTTTCCTGCAGGCGTCTCCCTGCCTCGTCTCGTGCTTGCTACGTCGGCCACTTCGCCTTCACCGTCGCGCGCATGCGCAGCAGCGCCTGCGACTTGAGCTGCGAAACACGCGTCTCGTGCAGGCTGACAATTCTCGCGATCTGCCGCAAGGTCAGCTCTTTGAGGTAATACAGCGTGACGATGGTGCGCTCGATCTCGGGCAGCCGGTCGATGGTCGCCGCCACCAGCCGCTCCAACTCGGCGCGCTCGAACAGATGCGACGGCCAGTCGTCCTCGTCGTCGGAGACGAAACGCAGGATGTCGGTGCCTTCGTTGTCGCCGGTGGCGGCCTGTTCGATCGGCGCCAGGTTGATGCCGCGAATCTCGACCAGCCAGCGGCGGTATTCCTCGAGCGAAACCGCCAACTGATCGGCGACCTCGTCTTCGGTCGGGTTGCGCTTGAGCCGCTTTTCGGCCTCCGAGATGGCGCTTTCGATCAGCTTCGACTTGCGGCGCTTGTTGCGCGGCGCCCAGTCGAGGCTGCGCAGGCTGTCGAGAATCGCACCGCGAATCTTGTGCTCGGCGTAGGTCTTGAGCTTGACGTTCAAGGTCGGATCGAAATGATCCACCGCGTCGATCAGCCCCAGCACCCCGGCGCTGATCAGATCGTCGAGGCAGACGCTCTCGGGCAGTTTTTCGTGAATGCGCGCGGCGATCAACTTGACCTGCGGCAGATGATCGAGGATCAGGTGCTCGCGCTCGGGGTTGGTTTCGCGCAGCTCGGGCGATTTGGACAGTTTCGGGTACATGGCAAACTAGTGCGACGCGCGGTCCTTGAGCAACAGCCGCAGCAGCTCGGGCTCGCCGGCGGGCACGATGTCCTCGGGCACGCGCTGCCCGACGCTGACGAACGATAGCGGCAGCCGCGTCCGCACGGTTTCGTTCAACATCGTTCCGAACGTGGTCGTCTCATCCAGCCGCGTAAACAACAGCTTGGCCGGCCGGAAAACACGAAAGCTCTCGACGCTGCGGCGCAGGTCGGCCGTGTTGGTGCGCAGGTCGAGCACCAGGTGGACGTCGACATCGCCCAGCGCCGCCAGCGCCGCCGCCATGCGCCGCGCCCGCTCCCACTCGCGCCGCCCATAGCCGGGTGTGTCGATCAGCAGCAACTCGGGCTCGCCGCCGGCGCCGCCCGCATCGAGCGCCGCGCCCAGCTTGTCGAACTCGTCGACAATCTCCAGCGGCAGGTTCATCAGCTCGGCATAGGCCTGCAGCGGCTCGACCGCCCCGATGCGCAACTGATCGACGCTCAACAGCCGCACGCGGCGCCGCCGCAACAGCCCGCAGCGGAACGCCAGCTTGGCGACCGCCGTCGTCTTGCCCGAGCCGCTGGGGCCGACCAGCGCCGCAACCGCGCGCGTCCCTGCCGCCGCCGCGTCACCGCGCCCCAGCTCGCTGTTGGTCTGCAAGCCGCCGCGGATCTCGCGCGCCAGCAGCGACGCCAGCCGCGCCGCGTCGGCGCCCGCCCCGGCGGCGTCCTTCACCGCGCCGACCAGAGCGGCCGCCAGCGCGCGCTCGACGCCGTTGTCGCACAGTCCCTGATAGAGCCGCGCCAGCCGCGGGTCGCCGCCGAATTCACGCGCGGGCGCCGCCAGCAGCCCACCGCCGCTCTGCTGGCTTTCGAACATCCGCCGCAGTTGTTCTAGCTCGGAGCCGAGTCTTTCGAGCGAATAGACGGGCGCCCTATTTGGATCGCCGGCTCGCTCCGCGTCCTTCGCCGCGTGCGCCGTGTCGTTCGCCTTGCGCCCCGTGCCATTCGCCGCTTGGGCCGTATCGTTCACCGCGTGCACCGCATCGTTGGTCGCGTGGGTCGCGCCGTTCACCGCGCGTGGCGAACCGGACGCGGCCGTCTGGCCCGGCGCTGGGCCCGGTTTGGGGGCGGCTGCCAGCCTTGGCGGTACCGGTGGCTCGGGCTGCGCCGCGCGATAGGCGTATGCCGCCGGTGTGGACGGGGCCGGTGCGTCTGGATCCACCGCCGGGTCGGCCCGCGCATCGGCCTGCAGCTCCGTTGGGACTCGCCGCGGTTTCGGGGGGCTCGACGGCGCCGCCGTGGGGTATGCCTGGCCCGGGTTCGCCTGCGCCGCGCCGCGCTGCGGGGCAGGCGCGGCGTCGGCGAGCAGTTCGGTCAGCGCCGACGTCTGCGGCCCGCGCATTTCTCCGGGGACGAACTGCTTCCAATGGGGTAGCGCCGGGCGGCTCGGGGCGGTCGCGCCGGCCGGGCGCGCGCTGCCTCCGGGTGAGGTCGCGTCGGCTGCGGTCCTGCCTCGTTGCGGCGCCTGCCGCGCCCGTTCGGTCGTCTCGCCCGCGGTGGTTGCCGGCGTATCGCCGGGCCCGTCGACGTGGCGCAGAAACTTCTTCCAACTGACCAGGGCTCCCGAATCGGCGGCCGCGACGGCGGCGCGCGGCGCTACCGTGTAGCGGCGCGGCCCGTCGAGGCGGTTCGATGGCCCGCTCTCGGCCTGCCCACGGTCGTCTCGGTCGCGGTCCGCGTGCCCATGGTGCGCTTGCCCACGTTGAGACCCGAGCGCGTTCCCGTTCGACTCGCCGCTATCGGATGCGTCGCCGCTGGATGCGAAGGCGTTCCCCGCGCCGCCGTTGGCCGCCAGGCCGCTCGCGCCGTTGCCGTGCGGCCCGCGGGTCGGCTCGGGTCCGGGGATTCGAAAACGGACCGCACCGGCGGCGGAGAGCGCGCCGGAGCCCTGGTCCACGGCGTGGCCCGCCGCCGCTTCGCGCTCTCCCTCGCCGCCTTCCATCACGGCGAAGCTGACTTCGTAGGCTTGGTCGGGGTTGCTGCCGATGTCGTTGCGGCGCGCGCCCAGAAATACCGCCTGGTCGCCTAGCTCGATGTGCGCCAGGCGGATGGCCGACTCGACCGTCGGGCTGTGATAGCTCTTCAGCCGCACGCCACAGCCCCTTTGCGGAAAACCCGCGCGGAGCGCGCCGCCACCCAGCCGTTCCCCACCACGCTTCCGCTCCCCGTCACGCGTCCGCTCTCCACCACCCACCTGCTCGACACGCCGCCGCGCTCGACCCTGCCTGCGCAAGCAGCCCCCTGGCCGCGGCCCAGGCCGCCGCGGGCGCGCCTCATGACACCACTCCCAGCGAGACGACCTTGGTCTGCGGCGGGATCTCGGCGTGCGAAATCACCGCCAGCAAGGGCAGCTCGGTCTCGATGATCTGGCGCAGCGCGAAGCGCACGCCGGTCGACGACACCAGCACGGCCGGCCCCTGCAGCGCGCCGGCCGCGCGCCTGAGCCGGTCGATGATGTCGCGAATCGTCTGCGGCGCCAGCGCCACGCGCAGCATCATCTCGCTGTGCTCGATGCCGCTCTGGATCATCTGCTCGAGCTTGGGATCGAGCAGGAACGCCGGCAGCTCCGCCTTGTCGTTGAGATAGGGCCGCACCAGCCCGCGCGACACCGCCTGACGCACGAAATCGGTCAGCAGCGCCGCGTTCTTGGTCGCCGTGCCGGCCTCGGCCAGCGCTTCGAGAATGGTCACCCCGTCGCGAATCGAGACGCGCTCGCGCAGCAGGTTCTGCAGCACGCGCTGCACCAGCGATTGCGACATCAGCTTCGGCGTCAGATCGTCCACCAGCGATGGATTCTCCCCCCGCGCGCGCTCCAGAAAGCGGGCCGTATCCTGGCGCGAAAACACCTCGTGGGCGTGCGCCCGGATCAATTCGGTCAGATGCGTCGCCACCACGTTGGCCTGGTCGACTACCGTGTACCCCAACATGCGGGCCTTATCTACTTGGTCGGCTGGAATCCAGATCGCCGGTAGGCCAAAGGCGGGCTCGCGGCAACTGGCGCCGCTCAACTTGCCCTGCGCCTGGCCGGGGTTGATCGCCAGTTGCTGGTTGCCCTGCAACTCGAAGCGCGCGATCTCGGCCCCTTTCAGCAGTACGACATATTCCCGCGACTTGAGCGACAGATTGTCGGTGACGCGCACCGGCGGCAGTACAAACCCCAGCTCCGACGCCAATTGCCGCCGTACGCCGGCGATGCGCTTGAGCAGGGTGCCGCCCTGCGCCGCGTCGACCAGCTTCACCAGCCCCAGGCCCACCTCGATCGCCAGCGGCTCGACGCGCAGCAGGTTTTCGACGCTTTCGCGTTCAGTGGCGGTCGGCGGCGGGCTTTTGGGTTTTTCGGGAATCAGCGCTTGCTGGCGCAGGTTCCAGCCCAGCCCCCCGGTGCCGCCGGCCAGCAACAGAAACGGCAGGGTCGGCAGCCCCGGCACCACCGCCATCGCGCCCAATACGGCCGAGGCGATCAGCAGCGGCTCGGGCTTCAAGAACATCTGCGCGCCGAAATCGGCTCCCAGCCGCGCCTCGCCCGCCGCGCGCGTCGTGATAATGCCGCCCGAAACCGAGATCAGCAGCGCCGGCACCACCGTCACCAGGCCATCCCCGACCGTCAGCACCGTGTAGGTCTCGATCGCCTGGCTCAGCGCCATACCGTGCTGCAGCGCCCCGATCAGAAATCCGGCGACGATGTTCACCGCCGTAATGATGATGCTGGCGATGGCGTCGCGCTGGGTGAAGCGCACCGCGCCGTCCATGGCGCCGTAAAACTCGGCTTCGCGGTTGACCTCGGCGCGCCGCTGCCGCGCTTCGGTCTCGTCGATCAGCCCGGCATTCAAGTCCGAGTCGATGCTCATCTGCTTGCCGGGCAGTGCGTCGAGGGTGAACCGCGCGGTCACCTCCGAGATGCGCACCGCGCCGTGGTTGATCACCACGTACTGAATGGCGATCAGCAGGATGAAGATCACGATCCCGATGATGTAGTTGCCCCCCACCACGAAGTTGCCAAAGGCCTCGATCACGCTGCCCGCCGCGTCGGTTCCTTCCTGGCCGCGTAAGAGAATCAGCCGCGTGCTCGATATGTTGAGCGATAGCCGCAGCAAGGTCAGCAGCAACAGCAGCGAGGGAAACACGCTCAACTGCACTGGCCGGGTGATATACATCGTCGTCACCAGGGTGACTATGGACAGCGTGAGGTTGAGCGAGATCAGCAGGTCGAGCAGATGCGCCGGCACCGGCAGCACCATCATCAGCACCACCATCATGATGGCCAGCGGCACCAGCGCATTGAGCCGTTCGGCGACGTTGGGGGTAACGGACTGGGCCATGACGTGCACGCTGGGGCGCGGCGGCGCGCGGGCGCTCGCCCCCGGCCCGGCACGGACCACGTCTGCTGCGCCGCCGGGTAGGGCACTCCCTTTTCCTTCTATCGGCGGGACGGCAGACGGTCTCCAGGGGGAAGGCGGTTCGAGACGTGGTTTCGAAGCAGTATCGAGTACGGTATCGAGCGCTGCATTGGGCACTGCATCCAGCACGGCGTCGGACGCTCGGTCGACGACTACGCGCACCCGGCCGACCAACCCGCTAGCCGGGCCTGCCCGAAATACCCGCCAATCTCGCCGCCCGGCTCGGGGTACAATCAAAAAACTCCCCGCGACCGAACCCCGGCCCGCATGCGAAAACCAACTCTGGCCGTCCTGGGCGCCGTGGCGCTGCTCACCCTTGCTTGCCGCGGCGCGAACGACGGAGCCGGGTCGCGCGACGCGCCGCCGGGCGAGCCCCCCACGCTCGACGCGCTCTACGCCGCCTATATCCCGCTGCGCGGCGACCTGCACCTGCACTCGAGCACGGCGAGTTTCGATTCGGCCGATTGCGGCCCGGGTTGCGCCACCTTCACCGCCGCCGAGCAGCTTGCCGCCGCCCGCAAGGCCGGGCTCGATTTCGCGGCGCTCACCGAGCACGACCGCAACCCCAACCAACCCGGCTCACGCATCCCGGCCGATCAATGGAAGGCAGCGCTCGCCGCCGTCGAGCAGGCCCGTTCGCCCGAGTTCATCACGCTGCCCGGCTATGAATGGACCAGCAGCCAGCGCTCCTGCTTCGAAGAGCAGCCGCAGCGGCCCGACTACGCGCACAAGGTCGTGATTCTTCCCGCCGGTTCGACCGAGCGTTGCGACAGCGACGTCTGCACGACTCCGGCCGAGCTGGGCGCCTTCGTCGACAAAGCCGGGGGCGTGATTCTGACGCCGCACCCCTGGCGGGTTGTTTTGCTCGAACCCAAACCGGCCGGCCTGCCCGCCTACGTCCGGCGCGACTATTTCGACTATCCCGGCGACGGCCCCGACGGCGTGTTTGTGGGAGCCGAAGTCGGCCCGGATTTCGAGCCGCTGCGCTGGAAGGCGCTCTGCAGCCATCCCGACGAAGACCTGCCCAGCCAGACCGGCACGCTGGCCGAGTGGCAGCAGGCGCTGCTGCAGGGCAAGCATCTGGCCGCGGTGGCGAGCTCCGACCGCCATTTCGGCTTCACCCCGTTCGGCGCGCGGACGACCGTGCTATTCGCCCGTGAACGCACCCCGGCGGCCATTCTCGAAGCGCTCCAGGCGCGCCGCACGATGGCGGCCAATCTCGAGCCGTTTGAAGTCCGCCTGGCGCTGGGCGGAGCGATCGTGGGAGAAACCGCCGCCGAATCCGTCGTCCCAACCGGCCGCCAAACCGCGGAACAAGAAGCCGCGCATCCCCCCGAAGGAGGACTCCGTGTCGCCGCGCCACCCGAGCAGGTCGCCGCGATTGAAGTCTGGAGCGGCGACCGGCTGCTCAAATCGTTTCCGCCCGACGCCGTCAACCAGGACCTCACCTTCGCGCTCGACGGCGAAAGGGGTCCCATCTGGGCCAAGGTAACCGGGACAGAAACCGACCCCGACACCGGAACTCACCGCACCACCATCACCAGCCCCATCTGGACCCGCCAATAACAGTGGGGCAGGGCTCCGGCCTGCCCAATCCAAACCGAACCCCCACAAACTCGCCCCCAACCCAAACTCGCCCCCAACCACCCCGGCCCCCTCACAACCCAACCCCGTAGCGCAGGGCTGGAGCTTTTCCAGACCTGCGGCCTTCCGCTCCCTTCGGCGGGGTTCATCCCCGTCCACAAACTCCCAGCCGTCTCGGCCCGCTGGCTTACGACGGCGGCTTTGTTTTCGTTGGTCGTGCCTTGGCGCCAATCGATTCGGCCTCTGCCGCCGTCGGCTGAGGTGGCGCGGGCTTCCAGCCGGCGGCGTCGACGTCCGGTCGACGTTCTTCTCACGCCAAACCCGCGCCCACACGCCAACCCCGCCACCCTTTGCTATCATCGTGGTCCATGAGAACCAACCTGCGACTCCTGATCGGTCTTCCCCTACTCCTCGCCGCAATCGCTTCCGCCAACACGGCGATCGTTCCCGTGCCGCGCGACGCCAAATGGGTTGCCAGGCACGAAGGCTTCGTCGCCCAGGCCAAGCAGGGCGGCATCGACCTGCTGTTCATGGGCGATTCGATCACCGACGGTTGGCGCACTCGCGGCAAAGCGGTCTGGGACCGCGAATACGCGCCCCTCCATGCCGCCAACTTCGGCATCGGCGGCGACCGCACCGAGCACGTACTCTGGCGGCTCGAGCATGGCGAGGCCGAAGGCTACCAGCCCAAGCTCGTGGTCTTGATGATCGGCACCAACAATACCGGCTTCGAGAGCGACCACAAGACGCCGCGCAACACGCCGCCGGAAGTCATCGAGGGTGTCACGGCGGTGGTCCACGAGCTACGCTCGAAGTTTCCCGCCGCCAACATTCTGCTGCTGGCCGTGTTCCCGCGCGGCGAAAAGGACTCCCTGCAGCGCAAGCAAGTCGCCGAGATCAACCAGTCCATCGCCAAGCTCGACGACGGCTCACACATTCACTATCTGGACATCGGCGAAAAATTCCTGGAGCCCGACGGAACCCTGCCCACGTCGATCATGCCCGACCTGTTGCACCCCAACGAACAGGGCTACGAGATCTGGGCCGACGCCATCCGCGAGCCCGTAAAGCGCCTGATGAGCAAGTAAACATGGAACAGGCAATCCTGCCTGTTCTGCACGGCCGCGGCCCATCCCATCCGCGGTAAGTGTCCCTTCAGCGCCCCGTAGCGCGGGGCTGGCGTTCCTCGCCAGACCCGCGGTTTCACCAACCCGTTCCCGAACGCACCGGAACACGGCAGCGGTTTACGCGCCGCGGGACCCCTTGCGTTCGGTGAAAAAAGGCCGCAGGTCTCATCGAGCCCTGCGCTACGGGTACTGCGCTATGGGCGTGAAGCAACAGCGCCGCAGGCTGCCTCCTACCACCCACTCTCCATCTCTGCGACAATCCGAGAGCCCGCCGGCATCGGAGTCGCAAATGCCCCACCTGAAATGGCTCGAAACCCTGCTGCAAGACCTGCGCCACGCCCTGCGCCTGTGGCGCAAGCGCCCGCTGGTCGCCCTCACCGCCATCCTCACCATCGCCCTGGGAGCCGGCATGAACGTCGCCGCCTTCCAGATGATCTGGATCGTGATGCTCAAGCCGCTGCCCTACAACGACCCCGGCCGCCTGGCGCAGGTCTGGCTCAGCAACGACCACGACGAGCGCAATCCGATCGACAACACCCTCGTCGAGCAATGGCGCCAGGCGAGCCACAGTTTTGTCCGCATGGCCTACTACCGCCCCTGGCGCGTCACCGTGGCCACCGGCGGCGACCCCGCCTGGCTCCCGTCCGCTATGGTCTCCAGCGGCTTTTTCCAAACGCTGGGAACCTCGCTGCTCGCCGGGCGCGCCTTCCTGCCCGAAGAAATCCAGGAAGGCAACGACAACGTCATCCTGCTGCACGAAGATCTTTGGAGAAGCCGCTTTGCCGCCGACCCCGCGACGCTGGGCCGCGAGATCGTCGTCGACGGCATGCTCTGCCGCGTGGTCGGAATTGTCCCCGCATCGTTTCACGCCGCCAACCTGGTGCAGGGTGTGCGCGTGCGAGGCGCCTCGCAACGGGAAGCCAACATCGAGCCGCAGGTCTATCTGCCCATCTCGCGGGCGCGCATTGCGGGCCTGCGCAGAGCGGTGAGCGCGAGTTTCGTGATCGGCAGGATGCGCCCCGGCGTAACGCCCACCGAAGCCGCTGCCGAGTTGACCTCCATCGCCGCGCCCGAAAAGGATCGCCGCCCGTGGGTCTCGCCGCTGCAGGCCGAGATCGGCCACCAACTGCGCCCGGCGCTGCTCGCCTTGGTCGCCGCCACCGGCTGCATTCTGCTGATCGCCTGCGCGAACCTCGCGAACCTGCTGCTGGCGCAGGCCGTCTTACGCCGCCGCGAGTTGGCCGTCCGCGCCGCGCTGGGCGCCGGACGCACCCGGCTCATCCGCCAGTTGATCACCGAAGCGGCGGTATTGTCGGCCGCCGGGGCCGCGGCGGGAATCCTCGCCGCGCAGCTCATCTCGCACATCGTCACCGCGCTCTATCCCGGCGTCGTTCCGCGCTCGGGTGAAGCCGGCTCTTCTGTGCTCGTGTATGTCTTTGCGCTCGGGCTGACCTTGCTGAGCGCCATGCTGGCCGGCGTGCTGCCGGCCTGGCGCGTCAGCGGCGAAGCCAACGACGAGGCCCTGCGCGTCGGCAATCTCTGGATGAGTCGCCGCAGCCGCCGCTGGGCCGACACTCTGGTTGCCGTGCAGGTGGGCCTCACGGCCGTCGTTCTGGTCGCCGCCGGTCTGCTCGTGAAAAGCTTCGTGGTGCTCAGCGACGTGGATCTCGGCTTTCAGCGCGACAACATCCTCACCGCCAGCGTCGACCTGCCCGCGACGCGCTTCGAAACCAAACAGGACCGCGCCCGCTTCGGCGCCGCGTGGACCGAGCGGCTGAACACGATCGCGGGCGTTTCCGCCGCCGGCATTTCGAATTCGCTGCCGCTGCGCTACACCGTGCTGCTCAGCCTCACCATTCACGTGCCGGGAAAATCAGGCGAACAGGGAGCCGGGGGCCGCGCCGTCGGCGGCGCCTATTTTGAAGCGATGGGCATGCACTGGGTGGCCGGCGGGCACTTTGACGAGGGCCGCACCGATCAGGTGGTGGTGAACGAAGCCTTTGTCCGCCGCTACCTCGAAGGCGTAGCGCCGGTCGGGACCGTGCTCGGCGCCGGCGATAAGCCGCTCACGATCACCGGTGTCGTCAACGACGTCCGCCATGTCGGCATCGCCGAAGCGCCCGAGCCCGAAATGTTCCTGCCCTTCGTCGCTTTCCCGCTGAACCCGGTCGACACCGTGGTGCGTTCCTCGCTGCCGCCGGGCCCGCTGGCCGCCGCCATGCGCCGCGAACTGCGCGCCGTCGACCCGCAGCTCGCGCTGGGCCGCATCATCACCATGAACGACGTTGTCGATGATCAGCTCGCCCGGCCCCGTTTTGAGGCCGCGCTGCTGGGACTGTTCGCCGCCGTCGCGATGCTGCTGGCCGCGGTAGGCACCTACGGAGTGATCGCCCACAGCGTCCGCAGCCGCGTGCCCGAGTTCGGCCTGCGCCGCGCGCTTGGCGCCGCCACGCCCGACCTGCTCCGCCTGGTTTTCTGGAACGGAATGAAAGCCCCGCTGCTGGGCCTGGCGGTAGGAATGCTCGTAGCCGGGTTCGCCGTGGGCCGCTATCTCGAAACGCTGCTCTACGGAATCACCCCACGCGATCCCGAAGTTCTACTGGCAACAGCAGCCCTGTTGTCCCTGGCCGCGCTGCTGGCCTGCGCCCTGCCGGGCCTATGGGCCACGCGCGTCGAGCCCAGCCAGGCCCTCCGCCAGGAATAGCAAATGCCGGCTGCTTGGAAACACATCAAATGAGCGCGACAATTTACGCGGTAATGGCCGAAGCGCGCACTTGCGGGCTCGCCATGCTGGAAAACGCCACCTTTATTCAGAGGGAACTGCCGAATGTCCCGATGAGTGATGAACTGCGGGAGCAAACCAGGCAGGTTTGCGACTCTCTGATTGGCACCAAGCACGACATTTTCACCGAGCTATTCGAGCTCGACGAGCTTCTCAGCGCGAAGGCCTCTCTCTCTGTGATCCACTTGCGTGTGAATCGCATCGTCAAGTGGTTCCGGGAGGACATTACCCGGATGCATGAACTGGTGATGGCTCTCGAATCCACCGGTAAACAAGACCCGGCCTGCCAGCCGGCTTGTGTCCTGGTCGTCGAATCGGCCGCTAACATCCTCAATGCCTTTAACCGCACCAAAACTGCTGCCGATGGTTATTGCGCTGAGGCCCACGGAAGCCAAGACGTTCAATCGCCGTCTGATCCGTAGACATTTCTTGACTCTCGCCGAATCGCGGTAGGGGCAGGGCATGCCGGGCCTGCCGTGCCCGCGGCCCTGGCACGATAAAGGTATCTTTGCGACAGCCCACTAGTCTCCTGTCCTCGTGGTGCCTGAAATAAGTCATATTAGTCGCGGCAGCGTGCCACCGGATCATTATCCTGGACGCGCGCAGGGCCGCTAGCCCAACTTCCTATCGCGAAAGGGCTTCGCTACTGTCGTGCCGGCACCATCCGGGCGAGGCTCTTAGTCCCCCGCCGGCTGAATCGCCGGCGTCAACGGTTTCGCCACCGCCACCGACTCCCGCCGCCGTTCCATCAACAGATACACCACCGGAATCACGACCAAAGTAATCAAAGTCGAAGTCGTCAGCCCGCCGATCACGGTCCGCGCCAGCGGCGCCTGCAACTCGCCGCCTTCGCCCAGGCCCAGCCCCATCGGCAGCAACCCCAGCACGGTCGTGACGGTCGTCATCAGAATCGGCCGCAGCCGCCGCGACCCGGAGACCACGATGGCTTCGTAGAGCTCCATGTTGTGCTCGCGGCGCATCAGGTTGGTGTAGTCGATCAGCACGATGGCATTGTTCACCACGATGCCGACCAGAATGATCACGCCCAGGAACGCCTGCATGTTGAAGGTGGTTCCGGTGAGCAGCAAGGTCAGAACCACGCCTACCGAAGCCAGCGGAATCGAGAACAACACGATGAACGGATCGCGCCACGACTCGAACTGCGCCGCCATCACCATGTAAACCAGCACCAGCGCCAGAATCGCCGCGAAGGTCAGGTCGCGGAACGATTTCTGCTGATCCTCATACTCGCCGCCGTAGGCGAATTCATAACCGAGCGGCCGATCGATCTGGCGCAGCTCCCGGTCGAGGTCGTTCACGATGCTGCCCAGGTCGCGGCCGTCGGGCGTTCCCGACACGATGATGATGCGCTCCTGGTCCTTGCGGTCGATCGAGACCGGGCCTTCCTGGCGCCGCATCTGCACGACGCTCTCGGCGGGAATGGTCCGCCCCAGCGGCGTGGTCAGCGCCACACCGCCGATCTGGTTGAGCGCCAGGCGGTCGTTCTCCTGCAAGCGAATCAGAATGTTGTACTCGTCGCCTTCCTCGCGGAACATCGACGAGCGTCTCCCGCCGACCGCCGTGCGGAACGTATCGGCGACGTCGGAAACGTTGAGCCCCAAGGTCGAGGCCTTATCGCGGTCGACCATCACCACCATTTCCGGCATCCCTGGGCGGCGGCTGCTCTGCACGTCGGCGACGCCGGGAATCCGCGACATGATTTCCTGCACGCGGTCGGCGAGCCCCTGCAAGGTTTCCAGGTCGTGGCCGCGTACCTCCACCGCCAGCCGGTCGCCGCCGTTGGCTCCGGCCGCGCTGGCCCGCCGGTACATGCCGCTGCTGATGCTGATGCGCACCTGCATTGCCGGCTCGATCAGCAGCGCGCGCCGTAGCACCGAGGCGATCTCGGCCGCCGAGCGCGTGCGATCCTTGCGGTCGGCCAGGTGGATGCGCAGCTCGCCCGAGTTCTGGCCGCTGGTGCTCGAAAATCCGCCGCCGCCGCTTTCGGTCATCATCGAGCGAACCTCGGGCACTTTTTCGCGCACCACCTGCTCCAGCCGGTTCATCATGTCGTTGGTGACTTCGACGCGCGTGCCGGGCTCGAGCTCCACCGTCGCGCGCAGATCGCCTTCATCGACTTCGGGCTGTAGCTCGACGCCGATCAAAGGCGCCAGATAGAGAGATAGCGCGAAAACAGCCGCCGCCGATCCCAGAATCGTCACTGGATGGTGCAACGCCCACCCGATCAGCCGCCCGTAAAGCTCGGCCATCCGGTCGATGACGCTCGACGAGAAGTAGAACACCTTCATCAGCGGCGACTTGCGGCCCTCGAGATCGCGGCCTGTCGTCAGGTAGCGCGAGCACAACAAGGGCACAATCGTCAGCGCTGAAATCAGCGAACACAGCAGCGAGAACGAAACCACGTAAGCCAACTGCTGGAACGTCACCGCCGAAATGCCCTGGATGAACACCACCGGCACGAACACCGCGATGGTCGTCAGCGTCGATGCCGTGATGGCCATCGCCACCTCGCGGCTGCCGACAATGGCCGCCTCGCGGGCGTCCTTGCCTTCCTCGCGGTGGCGCACGATGTTTTCCAGCACCACGATCGCGTTATCGACCAGCATGCCGACGCCCAGCGCCAGCCCGCCGAACGACACCGTGTTCAGCGTGAAGCCGTTGAAGTACATCAGCGCGAATGTCGAAATCACCGAGATCGGAATCGCGATACCGATAATGACCGCGCTCGAAAAGCTGGCCAGAAAGAACAGCAGCACTACCACGGCCAGCAGCGAGCCCTGCCAGGCCGAGTCGCGCACGTTGCGGATCGCCGCCTTGATGAACTCCGCCGAGTCGCCGCTGGCGGTGATGTTGATATTGGGGTAGTCGTGGTGGACGCGGGCGACTTCCTCCCACACCGCCTCGGACACTTTCACCGTATTGGCGCCGGATTGCTTGTTGACGAACAGCCGCACCGCCGGCCTGCCGTCGACGCTGACGAGCTGCCGCACTTCCTCGTGCGAATCCTCGACGTTGGCGACGTCGCGAATATAGACCGGCACGCCCTGTCCGCGTCGTGACCACCAGGTTGCGGATCTGGTTGAGGTTGTCGAACTCGCCCTTGGTGCGCAGCAGAACCTCAAAACGGCCCTCCTGCACGTAGCCGATCGGCTCGTTGACGTTCTCGCGCTGCACCACGTCGACCACGCGCGCCACCGGCAGGTCGAGCGCCTTGAGCTTGGCCAGGTTCAGGTCGACGTGAATCTCGCGCCGCAGGCCGCCGCGCACGTTGAACTGCGCCACCCCCGGCACCCGCTCGAAGCGCGGCTGCAGCGTCTTTTCGACGAAATGGCGCAGTTCCTTGGGGTCCATGTTGGTGGAGTTCACCGTCAGGAACATGATCGGGAACTGCGACACGTCGAACTTGTACATGATCGGCGGGTCCATGTCTTCGGGCAGGTCGCGCCGGCGGCGGTCCAGCCGCGAGCGCAGCTCGTTCGCCGATTCGTCCAGATCGACGCCGTAGGAAAACCCGACGCGCACGTTGGCCACGCCCTCGACGCAGTTGGACGTAATTTCCTCGACCCCCGGCGCCGCCGCGAAAGCCTCTTCGAGCGGACGCGCCACCAGCGTTTCCATTTCCTCCGGACCCGCCCCCGGGTACTCGGCCCGAACGCTGATCGTCGGGTAGATCGTTTCCGGCAGCAAATCGACCGGGATCTTGACGAACGCAATGGCCCCTAAAAGAATGGCCAGCAGACAAAACACCGTCACCGTAACCGGTCGACGGATCGAGAACTCAGGCAGACCCATGATCCATGCTCCTCACACAGGCCCGCGGAACTCGTCGGCTTCAATCGTTTTTTGGAAATACGAGGACTGAGGCTTAGGGTCCGAGGGTTGGTATTGGCGGAAAGTAGCCGGGACTGCCCAACGCCCTCCTCAAGGCGACGGCGGGACCGGGCCCAACCCCAGGTACCGCAAGGCAGTCGTAGCGCGCTATGCCAAGCTAAGGCGTCAGGTCCAGGGTAGAGGTTTCACAACTTGTTTGGGGAACCAAAATTGGGGCGGACGGAGTAGGCGGTCCGGCCGAGCCCGGCCCGTTTCGGCCCTGTGTCCGCCCGGGAGCCCCGCCGGCGCCGCGAACGCGAAAAACAGAGCCGCAGGCGTAAGCCCGCGGGCCGAGCCCGCACAAAGCAGGGGGCGAAGCCCGCCAAATAGTGGGCGAAGCCCGCCAAAGGCAGGGGGCAAAGCCCGCACACCCCCCCCGCCAAAGCCGCGGCTCCAACTGCCCCCCTCCCCTCTCGGCGAAGAACCAACCCGGTAAAAACATCGGCCAAGTGCCAATTCTTACACTCTTTCGGGGGGCCGCCGCTCGCCCCGGCGGGGTGTCCCATCCAGCTCCGGCTGGCAAGTGCGGCGCCTGTTTTCAAGGACATAACCGCTGCCGGGTGCCTCCCAAGGGCGGTTTCCAGGGCCTCCGGCCCTCGCAAATCCTGGTTTGGCCGTCGAGTTGCCCTCTCTCAGCCCGACCCTGGCCCTCCTGGGCCGGGCCGTTCAGCAGCCCCCGGGCAGCAAGGTGGGGGGGAGGAGATGCCGAAAATGACTACGGAAATCATCCACGAAGAAACCGCGCCGCGCAACAGACCCAGTCCGGCCGCATGGGCAACCATTGCGGCTCTGGTGGTCCTGTTCGCGGGAAGCTTCTACCTGCTGTGGCAGGTTCGGGAGTTGAAGCAGCAGTTGGCCGACTACCACGAGACGGTCACGTCCGATCTGTCGTCGATGCGCGAGATGGCCGAACTCAACCGCGGCCGCGCGCAGCAGGACCTCGAGGCGTTGCGCACCCAGCTCGAAGAAGCGCAGAAAGCGGCTTCGACGGCGGTGGGCCGGGCCAAGACCGACGCTCAGAAGCACGCCGAAAAGCTGGCGCAGGATATCGCGCGCCGTCAACAGGCCCTGCAAGAGCAGGTGGCCTCCGAGTTCAGTCAGGTGCGGCAGGCCGCCGACCAGACCAGCGCCCGTATCACCGAAGTCAGCACCGACGTCGGCAAGGTCGATACGCGCGTCTCCGAGACCAGAGCCACTCTCGATAAGACCATCGCCGACCTCAAGCAGGTCAACGGCGACATGGGCGTGATGAGCGGCCTGATTGCCACCAACGCTCAGGAAGTCGCCGCCTTGCGCGAGCTGGGCGACCGCAACTACTACGAATTCCAGCTCGGCAAAAGCCACGAGCCGCAGAAGGTCGGCGAGATCTCGGTTCGCTTGAAGAAAACCGACGTCAAGCGCAACAAGTACACCATGGACGTTTTCGCCGACGACAAGCGGATCGAAAAGAAGGACAAGACCACCAACGAGCCCGTACAGTTCTACGTGGCCGGAGCGCGGCAGCCTTATGAGATCGTCGTCTACGAAGTCCAGAAGGGCCAGATCGTCGGCTATCTCTCCACCCCCAAGGTGGTCCTGACGCAGGCGCGTGGCCCCAAGCTGAAATAGGCGGGCCCCTGCGTTTGGAAAAACACTGGGCGTAAGCGGTCGGGCCGGAACACTCTAGGGTGTTCCGGCCCGGCTGTGTTTACCTAAATGCGAGGCGCTCGCGGCAGGGCGCCCGTTTAGAGAGTCTTGAGGGCGAAATATTCTCTCTGTAGGGCTATAATTTCTTACAGAGGGTCAGATATTCTCCTCAGAGGAGCAAAACGTTGATACCCAAAACACTGTTCGTTTCACTCCTGTCAGTCATCTGCCTCCTCTTGCCTGCAAGGGCGGCCACCATTACCTCCAACTGTAGCAATGCGAGTACGGTCAACTCTGCGTTGAACAGCGCCAATTCCGGCGATACCGTTTTGTGTACCGGCAGTGGCTGGAGCAGCGGAACCGTCACGATCCCCAGCAACAAGAACATCACTCTGGACGGCAATGGAGCGACCGTTTCCGGCGGTGGGCGTCTGAATCTTCCGTCCTCGGCCAACTACACCGGGCGGGTGACAAATTTTACGTTTACCACAACGTCGCGCGAAGCTATTTCTTCGAACGGCAATTTTACGGACAAACCCTGGCGTTTGGATCATTGCACGTTTAACGTCTCGGTGGCCATTCTGCTCACCGGACCCGGGCCCGGTCTTATCGATCATGTCACCGCGACGAACATGACCGATTTCATCCAAATGATAGAACCCGGCAGGAACAACGGGGAAGAGACCCCCGCCGGCACCGATTGGACGTGGAACAATCCTCTTACGCCGGGCAGTCCGAATGCCTTATATATCGAAGATTCGACGTTTAGCAATCCCGATAACGACATCTGGGGCGGCGCCTCCATCGTTCAGGGGTATTCGGGTGCGAGGATCGTGGCCCGGCACAATAAACTCAACGCGGTGATGTTTGAGGCGCACGGGAACGATGGCTGGGTCGGCACTCGATGGTGGGAGTATTACGATAATACGTCCATCCCCTCCAGTAAGGGGAAATGGGCCATTTGTAATCGAGCGGGTTCGGGCATCATCTTTAACAATACGGGTTCCATGGAATTCATCATGCTGGGCGAGGAAGATTCCGGGTACCCTGCGAATTATCAGATAGGACGAGGGCAGAACCAAACCTCGTTTCCGGCCTATGTCTGGAACAATGCCGTCACTCCCTTGCTGAACGCATCGGGATATTGCGCCCCTGTCCAAAGCGGCATGGTGCAGCTCAACCGTGACGTCTTCTATCCCACTAGCGGAACAAGCCTGCCGGGAACCTGCACGGTCGGACAAGGGTATTGGAAAACAGACGCCGGCGGAAATTGGGACTCAACCAACGGCACTGCGAACGATGGCGCGCTTTACAAATGCACCTCCTCGAATCAGTGGACCCTCTATTACACGCCGTATCCCTATCCCCATCCGTTGACTCTAGGCACGGGATCGGGCTCAGGCTCGGGTTCGGGGTCCGCCTGCGATGTGAACGCGGACGGCTCGACGAATATCGTCGACGTGCAGCTCTGCGTCAATCAAGCGACCGCGGTCACGACCTGTACGACTGGCGATATCACCAAGGATGGTGTCTGCAACGTGGTCGATGTCCAGAGAGCGGTGAACGCAGCCGTCGGTGGCCCCTGCGTCAGTCCGTAGGCCAGCAGATGCTCCATGGGGACAGTCACCGTGCTTCGCACTCCGCGAATCGCGTAAACCTCTGAACAATCGAGGCGCGAAACACGGTGACTATCCCCCTCGGGTACCGGCCTCCCCTCCGACAGGATCTATTCCGCGCGTAGGTTGCGCAGCGGATCAAACCCGGTAGCGCGCACCGCCGGCATATAGCTCGCCAGCAAGGCCACCCCGGCCAGGAAGACGGAAACCGCGGCCAGGGTCGTGATGTCGGTCGGGCTCACCTCGTAGAGCATCCCTGCCATGAAGCGCGTCAGCCCCAGCGACGCGGCCAGCCCCAGCCCCAGTCCGATGGCGGTCAGCGTCATCGCTTGGCCCAGCACCAGCCGAAAAATATCGCCGCGCTCGGCTCCCAGCGCCATACGCACGCCCAGTTCGTGGCTGCGCCGGTTCACCGTGTACGACATCACGCCGTAAATTCCAGAAACCGCCAAAAGCAGCGCCAGCCCGCCGAAGATCGCCGCGATGATCAGGTTCAATTGTGGCCCCGAATGGGCGCGGTCGACGTATTCGCCCATCGTGCGCACGCCCGTGATCGGCTGGTCTTTGTCGACCGTCCAGACCTGCTGCTCGACCGCGCCGGCGATCGCCTGTGTCGCGCCGGCGCTGCGCACCACCAGCGACATGTTGCGCATAGCCATCTGCTTGTGCGGACGGTACACCGCGGCCATGCTACCGGCTTCCTTGCCGAAAATCTTTGTTCCGAACGACCATTGCCGCACGGAGGATGCCACGCCCACGATCTCGAGCCACTGCACTTCGGGATCGCGCGAGCCGACCCGAATGCGCTGCCCGAGCGGGTCCTGGTGGGGGAAAAACTGCTCGGCCAGAATCTGATTGACGATCACGACGCCCGGCGCGTTCTCGTCGTCCTGCTCGCCGAACTCGCGCCCGCGCAGCAGTGGAATACCCATCGTGGCGAAGTAACCCGGCGTCACCGTGCGCGAGGCGGCGTTGGGCCACTGGCCGTCGGGCGTCGATCGGCCTTCGATCAGGAAATCGAAAAACCAGCCCGAAGACGAGCGCATCGGCAGCAGGTCGATGGCCGCGGCCGAAACCACGCCGGGAACGCGCCGCACTCCCTCCAGCGTCCGCGCGAAAAACTCCACCTGCTGCGAGTCCTGGGGGTACTTGTAGCCGGGCAGGCTGATGCGCATCGTCAGCAGTTTGTCGGGCTTGAATCCGGTGTCGATGTGCTGCAGGCGCAGGAAGCTGTTCAGCGTCAGCCCCGCCCCCACCAGCACCAGCAGCGCCAGCGCCACCTCGCTGACCACCAGCGCGTTGTGAAAGCGGCGGCCGCGGACGCCGGCCGTCGCCGAGCGGCCCCCTTCCCGCAAGGTCTGGCTCAACTCGACGCGCGAGGCGCGCCAGGCGGGCAGCATGCCGAACAAAAAGGCCGTCAACAGCGCAATACCCAAAGTAAACGCCGCCGTCGTCCCGTCGAGGTCGAAAGCGCCCGCCTCGAAGACCGGGATTCGCGGCAGAATCTGGCGCACGCCCTTCATGGCCCAGAAGGCCAGCAGGAACCCCAGCGCGCCGCCCGCCAACGACAGCACGGCGCTCTCGGTGAGCAATTGCCGGATCAGACGCAGCCGGCCGGCCCCCAGCGCCGCCCGCACGGCAATCTCTTTGCCGCGCCCCATCGCCCGCGCCAGTTGCAGGTTGGCGACGTTGATGCACGCCATCAGCAGAATAAAGCCGACCGCGATGCTGATCGCCAGTAGCTTCCGCCCCATATTGTCCTGGTTGCTGAAAAAGCTTTGCAGCCCCTGCACCCGCGCGCTCCAACCCGCGTTGGTCTTGGGATATTCCGCTTCGAGGCGGCTCATCAGCGCTTGCAGCCGGCCGTCGGCCTGCTCCGGGCTGACCCCGGGGCGCAGTTTGGCGACGACTTCGAGACTGTGGAAGGTGAGTTTGTTGCCGCCAAACGCCGTCGGCAGGGGCCGCCAGGCTTCTGAGCTGTCGCTGGCGAACTGAAAATCGCGCGGCAATACGCCGATCACCGTGAACGCCGCCTGGTCCACCGTAATCGTTTTGTCGACGATTTGCGGGTCGGCCCCAAAGTGGTTCCGCCACAAACTGTCGCTCAAAATCACCACCGAGTCGTCGTCGTCGGGGCGGAACGTGCGGCCGAGCGCCGCTTCCACCCCCAGCATCGCAAACAGGTCCTTGCTGGCGCGGACGCCGCTCAAGGTAGCCGCCGGGCCCGAGCCGGTCAGCGCGCCGCCCCAGTTGTCCAGCGCGGCGGCGTACTCGAAAACTTCGCTCAGTTCGGAGAAATGCTGAAAATTACGCGGCGAAACCGGAAACCAATCATAGCCGCGTTGCGCATTGGTTTCGGCCACCAGCACCAGGCGATCGGCGCCTTTGTAGGGCAGAGGCTTCAATAATACGGGATGGATAATGCTGAAAGCCGCCGTGTTCACGCCGATCCCGAAGGCCAGCGAGAGCACCGCCACCAGCGTCAACCCGGGCGAATGCCTCAGGTTTCGCAGCGTGAAACGAACGTCTTCTCGAAGGCTGGACATCGCTTTTGTTGGCCTTGCCGGGAATGGACTCGTCGGGACTTGTCTTCACACCGCCGATCGCCTCGGACGCGCAGCCGCAGGCGGCGCATGCGCTGTCAGGGCCGTTCGGGATCGTGTTGAAGACGGTCCCCCGCCTTGGATTCCACAAACGAATCGCTGGAAAATGCAACGGCTCCGAGGGTCTATTTCGGTTCCCGGCCGATCCCATGCCCCGTGCGCTTCCTTGACTGCAAGGAAACCGGTTCGGCCGAAACCATTTTCGTCTGCACGAAATATACGGCGGTTCGGCCGCCGGCGTCAAGATAATAAGGCATTTTGTTTCGCGGAAAGGCAGCGGCCCGCGTGCTCCACCACCGCTGGATTGTCACTCAAACGTACGCTGCCGGGAAAACAATAGTCAAGGTGAATGTAGCGTATCCTGCAATATTGAGTTTTTTCAGGTGGCTGCCTGGATTTGTGTTAGGTAATTCGCTGTAGGAGGGAGCATGACGCCACGCCCGCGCGGACCGAGAGAGCACAGAAGCAAAAAACAGCACCGGTGGCGTGAACCTCCAGGTTTGCCGCGTCGCGATTCGTCGCGACGGAGGGCCCCACGCCACCGGTGCCGTGCTGGAAGGGCGCCGCTGCCCGACCTGCATGCCATTTTTCCGCACCCCGGGTAAGCCAGCCTCCCGGGATCACCTCTATATACCCCGTCTACGAACTCTCCCGCCAAGTAGCAAAAACTCGCCGGCCCGGGGGAGGCGGAAACACCGTCCGCGGCGCCGTGGTTTCGTGGAATTCGTCGAATCCTGGGCGGTCTGACGAACGTCTATAATCGGTGAACATGCTTCGCCTGTCGGCCACGCTCCTACTGGCCCTGCTGCTGCTGACGCCTACCGCGATGGCGCCGCCGGTGGTGGACTGCCCCTGCGACCACAGCCGTCCCGAAACGCTCCAGGCGCGCGTTTGCAGCCTTTGCCGTACCGCCGAACAGCAAACCAGCGACGTCTATTTCCTCAAGGACATCAATCCCCACAAGCCCAACCGCTACCTGGCGCTGCCCCGCGCGCACACCGGCGGCATGCAGTCGGTCAGCACGATGTCGAAGCACGAACGCACGCAGCTTTGGCGCGCGGCGATCGTCAAAGCCAAACAGTTGTATGGGGAGCGCTGGGGCCTGGCGCACAACGGCCATTTGTTTCGCACGCAGTGCCACGCCCATCTCCACATGGGGCCGCTCAGCCCCGATGTCGAAGACGTCGGCGGCACTCTCTACGACGATCCCCAGGATTTCCCCGCCACCAGCGACGCGCAGGGCATGTGGGTCCACCCCAAAGACGGCCGCTACTGCGTACACCTCGACCGCGACCTGGCCGAGATCGTGCTGATCCGCTGAAACAGCCCAAACCCAGCGGCCACCGAACCCGGATCCGCGCCCCCGCCACCAAAACCCGACCCGCGAAAACAGAGCCGCAGGCGTGAGCCCGCGGGCCGAAGCGGCACAGAAGCCGGCGGGCGGGTCTGCCAGCCATCTCACGGCGTGGCGCTGAGTGAAGGCGCGCCATCCACGGAGTCGCTGGCGGCCGATTCTCCAACCGGGCTGCGCGCGGCGGGCGGGAGGGAGTCGCGCGCCCGGGTCACAATTCCCAGCACTTCGCCCCCTGCCGCGAGTTGGCCCGGCCCGCCGGCTCACGCTTGCGGCTCTGTTGCTGGGAATCGCCGGATTTGGCACGGCCGATCAGCCCTGCGCCGCTCCCGGCTGGGGCCAGTCGGCACAGAAGCAATGAACCGCCACCGGACCGACGCGGCGCGCTACAATAGCCGCTTTCCAGGAGGAACGCGATGAAAAAATCAATCTTCAGCGTGGTTTTGGCCGCCGCCGCGGCGGCGGCGCTTTGGACCTCGTTCGCGCCGGTTTCGCCGGTCAAGGCCGCCGATCACCGCATCTTCGAGTTGCGCACCTACACCACCAACCCGGGCAAGCTCGACGCGCTGCACGCCCGGTTCCGCGACCACACCAATAAGATCTTCGCCAAGCACGGCATGCAGATGATCGGCTACTGGACCCCGGCCGATCCGCCCGAGTCCGAAAATACGCTGATCTACATGCTGGCTTTCCCCAGCCGCGAGGCCCGCGACGCCGCCTGGAAAGCTTTTGGCGACGATCCGGAATGGAAGGCCGCGCGCGCGGAATCGGAAAAGAACGGCAAGATCGTCATCAAGGTCGACTCGAAATTCCTGAATCCGACCGACTACTCGCCCATTCAATAGCGCCGCCGGGCGCCGCGGATTCAAATGCCGCCGGCGGTCATCGGCCCTCGACCTTCTGCGCCAGCCGCAGCAGCGAGGAGCTGATCGTCAGCCCCGAGCGCCTCGCCATGCCCAGGTTGATGTCGAAGTGAATCTTGCTTTCGTCGACAAACATGTAGATCATGCCGCCCGCCAGGTAGAACTCCCTGCTGTCGCCCACGGTGAGTACCGGCGAGCCCGCCAGCTCGTCCAGCACGCGGTGCATCTGCGGCCCCTGCGAAAGCGATATGTAGAGCACGTGGCAGGCGCGCGCTTCGGCGGCGCTGCTGATGCGCCGGACCTCGAAATGCTTGCCTTGGAGCGTCTTGTCGCCGAACAGGAAATCGAGCGCCGGCCCGAAGGGGTCCTCGCCCAGCACCCCGACCACGATGACGTCGCCCTGCGCCGCGGCCGGCCACTCGACGAACTTGGTGAAATGGTAGAGGAAGGCGGCTTTGACCTGATACTCGCCGATCGCGGCGCGGTCGGGGCTCTGGGCCTGGGCGAAGGCGGCCAGCAGCAGGGCCGCCCAGGCCGCCAGCAGCCGGACCACGCGCCGTGCGCGAACGGCCGGCAACTGCGCGGATCGCTTCATTTCTGTAACCCGTTGTCTAAGTTGGCGGCCTGCCACCGTTCGCCGCCGCCAGGCACCGCGCTAGCGAGGCGCGAAACGCCACGTCAACCTTCCATAGATGCTGCGGCCGATCTGGTCCGCCAGCGATAGCACCGGCGGCGATTCCAGGTGCCGGTCGTCGAGCAGGTTCTGCACGGCCACCGATAGCTCCCACTGCCGCGAAGGCCTCCAACCCAGCCGGCTGTCCACACGGTGATGGGCCGGTACGCCGGAAAACCCATCGACGAAGTAGTAGCTGTTGTCCCATTCCCATTGGGCCTGCGGGCGCCAGAACCAGCGGGCGTGCAGTTGATGCCGCGGGCCGGGCACGTCCGATGACGACGGTATACCGCCGGTCAGGTAGCTGTAGCTCATCCGCAGGTCCGCCGATTCCAGCGGCTTCCAGGCCGCCGCGGCCTCCGCCCCATAGAGCGTCGGATTGAGGGCATTCTCAAACGTGAAGGGCACGAAGATCGTCTGGGGAAACCCAGGCCGCATCACCGGCGCCTGCTGCAGGGTGGTCACCACGCCGCGATAGACGTTGTAAAAGCCGGTCAGATCGAAGGACCAGCGGGGCCGCGGGCTGATGCGATAACCGCCTCCATAGGTGAGCATGCGCTCGGACTGAATTTCCGGGTTCCCCTCCGCCTCGCCGACGATCTCGGAGTCCTGCGGCCCGGGCGCCACAAAATAGGTAAAGATCACGTCGTGATCGACGCGCGAGGGGCTGCGGGTGGCACGCGCGAACGTCAGCCAGACCGTGTCTTTGGGCGAGCGGTTCCAGAGTAGCGATAGCGAAGGCTCCAGCTCGACTCCGCTGAAGGTACTGCGCTCCAGCTTGGTTCCCAGCGTCAACAGCAGCTTGTTGGGCGACAGCGCAATCTCGTCCTGCACGAACGTGCTGACGCGGTTGGTGGTCCTTTCGCGCGGAATGTAGCGCGCGACCCAATCGGTCGGCTGGTTGTGCTCGTTGACACGGAACCCGAAGCCGACGACCAGCCGGTGCCGCGAAAAATCCTGCTGGTGCTGCAACTCGACGTCGGCAACGTCCACTACCGTGTCGCGAATATAAAGGTCGTCGCGGGTCGAATGGTCGTAGAACGCCTGCAGTTGCGTGCTGGAGCGCTCCGAGTGGCGGTGCGTCCAGCGGCCCAGCACGTTGGCGCCGTCAAACGAGGCGCGGTAGGTGGCGATGCCCTGATAGGGCGGCTCGTGCAACGGCAGGCTCTGGCGATCTCCGGCGTCCGCTTCGTAGGCGTCGCCGCTGACCATCACCGCGTCTCGATCCGACGGTTCCCAATCGACCCGGAAGCCGCCCTGCAGCTTCAGCCAGTTGTCGGCAAGGCGCTCGCCGCTGTCGAGAAACGTTCCGCTGCGGCTGAAATACTTGGAGTAGAAGCGATAGCGAAAGCGGGGGGCGGCTTCCCCTCCGAAACGCGCCGCTCCAAAGCCGCCCTCCTGGTCGCCGCCGCCCGTCGTGACCAGCGCGCCCAGCGTGTCGGCGGTGTTTTTCGTGATGATATTGATGACGCCGTTAACCGCGTTCGAGCCCCACAAGGTGGCCCCGGGGCCGCGAATCACCTCGATGCGGTCGACGTCCTCCAGTAGCACGTCGCTGGCATCCCAATAGACACCCGCGAACGCCGGGTTGTAGACGCTGCGGCCGTCGATCATCACCAGCAGTTTGTTGGCGAAGCGGCCGTGGAAGCCGCGAATGCTGACCGCCCACTTGTTGCCGTCGATCTGGCCGACCTGCACGGCCGGCGCCATGCGCAGCGCGTCGGGAATCGTGGTGACCCCCGAACGGCGGATGTCCTCCTGCGTGATCACGTAGATCGCCGAGGCAGACTGCGACAGCTTCTGTTCGCGGCGCGCCGCCGAGGTGACCTCGATGTTGAGCAGATCCTCGAGTGACATCTCGGTGAGGTCCGGGCCGGCCTGCTGCCCGGCCACTGCCGCGGCGGCGAGCAGGGTCAGCACAACGGCCGCCAGGCCCCGCTTGGTCGACCGCCCCGCGGCGCGCACGAACCCGGAACGCACGAGTCGAAAACGAGTTGCCATAGGCGTGGCCTTCATCGGTTGGCCGTGTATCCGGTGACGGTTGATCCGTTGGCCGTTGTCTGTTCGCTGCTGATCCGTCCGCCGTTCATTCGCCCACCGTTCATTTGCCCGGCGTCATTCGCCTGCCGCCGGGTTGGTCCTGCTTGTGAGGCGCTCGCGGCCGGGCCTGCATCCCCTTATCGGTCCCTGGGCTGGAGTTCTTTCGCAGGCTCGGCGCGACGGACTCTCCCTTACCGCTCAGAATTCGAGCACCAGCTTGCCGTAGACGCTGCGGCCTATCTCGTTGGGAAGAGCGACCAGCGCCGGGCTTTCCGGATGTTGGTTGTCGAGCAGGTTCTGGCCGGCAATGCTGAACTCCCAGTGCCGCGTGGGCCGCCACCCCAGGCGCGTATCGACGCGGTGGTAAGCGCGGATTGTCGAGAACGCGTCGCTGAAACTGTAGGCGCTGTCCCATTCGAGCTGGCCCGGCAGATTCCAATACCAGCGGGCCTGAAACTGGTGGCCGGGGCCGGCTACGGCGGTGTTGGTATCGACGCCGCCGCGCAGCCAGGAATAGGTGACTCGCAAGCGGCCGGTCTCCAGCGGACTCCAAGCCGCGGCCAGTTCGGCCCCATAGACTTTGACCGCGCCGAGGTTCGTGAAAGTCAGCGGCAGGATCGTTGTGGGCGGGTCGCCACCGACGAACTGGGGCGGACCCGCCACCGGGTTGGCCAGGCCGTCGTAGTGGTCGTAAAACGCAGCCAGGTCCAGCGACACTCGCGGCAGCGGACTCAGCCGGTAGCCGCCTTCGGCCGAGGTCTGCTTTTCGGGCTGAATATTCTCGTTGCCCAGAATCCGGCCCACCAGGATCGAGCCGTCGGGGTTCGGCGTGACGAAACTGTCGGCGGACAGGTCATGGTCGACCCGCGACGGCAGCCGGTCGGCGCGCGCCGCCGAGAACCATACCGTGTCCTTCGCGGTGATGTTCCACAGCAGCGAGGCGGAGGGCTGAGCCTCCCAGTTGGCGAAGGTGTTGTGCTCGAATTTGGACCCGACGGTCAACAGCAACCGCTCCGGCAGCAAGGCAATCTCGTCCTGCACGAACAGATTCACGCGCTGCTGCGTGCGCTGCAGCGGGTCGAACTCCGCATACCAGCCTTCCTGCATGTTGTCGCGGCTGACCCGGTAGCCCGCTCCGGCCACCAGCCGCTGGCGGGAAAACTCGCGCTGGTGCTGCACTTCGGCGTCGCCCAGGCTGAAGCGGTTGTGGCCCTCCAGCAGGTTGTCGCGGTTGATGCGGTCGAAGTAGGCCTGAAACTGCGTCAGCGAGCCGCCGGCATGCTTGTGCGTCCAGCGCCCCAGCACGTTGCCCCCCGAAAACGAGTCGCGATAAGCGCTCAACTGCGAATAGGGCGGCGAGCGGGACGGTATCGTATAGCGTTCTCCGCCGCCGCCCTGGTAGCCGTCGCCGCTGAACAGCAACTCGTCGCGTTCGTTGAGTTGCGCGTCGACCCGGAAGCCCCCCTGCGTCTTGAGCAGGTTGTCGTTGGCGCGCTCGCCCGAGGGCCGCAGCAGGCCGCTGCGGCTGTTGTAAGTGGAGTAGAGACGGTATTGCAGGCGCGCGCCCGCCTCGCCCCCGAATCGCGCCGAGCCCAGCGCCCCCTCCTGGTTGCCGCCGCCGCCGCTGACGCGGGCCCCCTGCGTGTCCAGCGCCCGCTTGGTGATGATGTTGATCACCCCCGAGACCGCGTTCGAGCCCCACAGCGTGGCCCCCGGCCCGCGAATCACCTCGATCCGTTCGATGTCGTCCAAAGGCTCCTCGCTGGCTTCCCAGTACACCCCGCCAAACGCCGGGCTGTAGAGGCTGCGGCCGTCGATCATCACCAGCAGCTTGTTGGAGAAACGGCCGTTGAATCCTCGAATCCCCACCGCCCACTTGACGCCGTCCATCTGCATCACCTGCACGCCCGGAGCCATGCGCAGCACGTCGGGCAAAGTGGTCGCGCCGCTACGCCGTATATCCTCCGCGGTGATGACATAGATCGCAGACGCCGACTGCGATAGCCTTTGCTCGCGGCGCGATACCGAGGTCACCTCGACGTTGAGCAGGTCCTCCAGCGACATTTCGGCCAGATCCCGCCGCGGGGCCGGCTGCGCAAACACGCTCTCCGCGGCGGCCAACAGCAGCAGAGCCGTCCACGGAATGTGTCGTCTGAACGCACGAGGGTCGGCTCCGCCGCGCCAGGCGATAGGGTGAATCATGGGCCTGCGGGATAGATCGACGGAAAGCGGTCCGGCCGTAAGGGAGATGCCGTGAGGGAGAGGGAAAGACAGCCGGTCCCGGCGGCCGCTACCTCCCGGCCAAAATCGGAACCAGAGCCGCAGACCGCGGTCACCCAGCATTCCCAGCCACCCGGCACTCCGGCTGGCGCCTCGGCTCTGTTTCTCCTACCGCGGCCCTCTCGCCGAAGCCGGCTCTTTTCCCAAAGCGCGTTCCAACCAAACCTGAGTGATAATGTTTCCGAGCGATTGGCCCGACGCGGTCCGAATTGCTAAGATGAACCTCTCGGACCACCTCCACGCTCCATGCCTAAGCTGCTGTTGATCGGTCTCGATTCCGCTGAGGTCTCTCTCGTCCGTCAGTGGGCCGCGCAAGGCCATCTGCCGACCCTGGGGCGGTTGCTGCAGGAAGGCTCGGCGACCGAGCTGCACTCGCCCGCCTACGAATTTCCCGACCTGGTCTGGCCGACGATTTACACCAGCCTGGGACCGGCGCGGCTGGGCCGCTACTACTACATCCAGCTCAAGCCCGAGGACTGGAGCCTGCAGTTGCTAGAAGACAAGCTGCAGGGCACGCCGTTCTGGGTCGAAGCCTCCGGGCACGGCAAGCGCTGCGTGGTGCTCGACGCGCCCAAAACGTCGCTGGGTCCCGCCTTCGATGGCATGCAGCTCGCTTCGTGGGGCACGCACGCTTCTCACGCCGCCACCGAATCGTATCCGCCCGAGTTGCTCGACCGGGTGTTGTCGCGCCACGGCGCCTATCCGCTGCACTCCTGCGATTCGCACGGCTCCAGGCCCCAGGACTATGTCGATCTGCGGCGCGATCTGCTGGCCGGCGTCGAGGCCCGCCGCAAGCTGTTTCTCGATCTGCTGGGCTCTGCCGAGTGCGACCTGTTCTTCTGCGCTTTCTCGGAAACGCACTGCGCCGGCCACCAATTCTGGCATCTCCACGATCCCGGGCATCCGCGCCACGATCCAAGCGACCGCTACGGACTGCGTAACGCGATCCGCGACGTCTACCAGGCCGTCGACCAATCGATCGGCGCGCTGATTGAGGCCGCCGGTCCCGACACCGACGTCATCGTGTTTTCCGGCCACGGCATGCGCCCGCAATATCACGGCCGCGAGTTGCTGCCCAAGCTGCTCGAGATGTGGGGCATGCGGGCCGACGAAAACACGCCGCCCGATCCCTCGCGGCGGCAGCGCGTCAAGGTGCGCATGAGCCTGACGCGGCGGCTGCGCGAAATGATTCCTATGCCGTGGCAATACGCGGTGAAGAAAATGCTGCCGGCGCGGCTGGAGCACTATCTGATCTGCCGCTTCATGGGCGCCGAAAAGCTCGACCCCCATGCACGCGCCGTCTACATTCCCAACAACGATCTCAACACTTCGATCCGCATCAACCTGACGGGCCGCGACCGCTACGGCCGCGTCGCGCCGGGCGAGGAATACGAGAATCTCTGCAACTTCCTGGCCGAGCGGCTGAGTGAGTTGATCAACCCTGCCACGGGACGCCGCGCTGTCGAATGCGTCACGCGCGTTTCCACACAATACAAAGGCGAGTTCCTCAACGTGTTGCCCGACCTGACCGTACTTTGGAACGCCGATCATTCCATCGACGCGCTCGAATCACCCGGCTATGGCACCGTCATCGGCTCGCACACCGATTTGCGCACCGGCGGACACGCTCCCGACGGTTTCCTGATGGCCTCGCGCTCGCTGGCCGGCCGCCTGAACCTCGAAAGCGCCGACGACAAAGACATCGCCCCCACGATTCTGCAACTGCTCGACACGCCGATCCCGGCCAGCATGGAAGGCCGCAGCCTGCTGCGCGCCCCCGAAGTAGCCGCGCCGTCACGTTCAGTGGCCTCGAAGTCGGGCCAATAGCCCAAAACCAAAGCCCCGCCGCCAGGGCGCCGTACCGCTTCCTGGCAAACGGCCAAGCCGCGACCCAACCCGCTCAGAGCCGCGGGCGTAAGCCCGCGCGCAAATTCACACCACACCAAAATCCAAACCCTCGGCGCGCCGCGACGGCATCTCGCCCGAAGAGCGCGCGCTGCTCGCCGCATTCTTCCTTTACACTTTGGCGCTGGCCTATGTCACCGTCCAAAGTCATATCCTTGTGAAACATGCGGGCTAGCGCAGGGCTCGTCGGCGACTGTCGGTCCGTCGCCAGGATCAGGTATCATCGCTTAGGAGCCTGCTCTGCGGTGATTTCGCGCCCGTTGTGGTTCAATTGCTCCAGGGCTCCCCGGTTTGGGAACGACGATCCATCCGCCGTTGACCGGCAAACTCTCCCTTCGTTGCGGCGTGCGCCCGCGCCGTAATCCGCGTCCTATTGCCTGGCTCGCGCTGCTGGCCGCCTTGCTTGCGCTGCCCTCGTGCTCGATTCGCCGCTATGCGGTCAATCAGGTGGGCAACGCGCTGGCCGAGGGGCCTTCGGTCTACGAAACCGACGAAGACGTCGAACTGGTCGGCGAAGCGCTGCCGTTTGGGCTGAAGCTGATCGAGAGTCTGCTGGTGCAATCGCCGCACCACCGCGGGCTCCTGCTGACCGCCTGCAGCGGCTTTTCGCTGTATTCCTACGCCTATGTGGACTATCGCGCCGAGATTACCGAAGAGCAGGACCTCGACCGCGCCGCCCAACTGCGCGAACGCGCCCGCAAGCTCTACCTGCGCGCCAACGAATACTGCTTTCGCGGCCTGGAGCTCTCCTACCCCGGCTTCCGCGAGCAACTTTTCAGCAAGCCGCGCGACGCCGTCCAGAGGGTCGCCAACAAGCGCGCCAAGCGGAAAGACGTCGAGTTTCTCTATTGGACGGCCGCCTCGCTCGGCTTGGCGATTTCGATTGCGCGCAACGATGCGGCCATGCTGGCGCGTCTGCCCGAAGTCGAGGCGCTGCTCGACCGCGCCCTCGAGCTCGACGAGAGTTGGGGCAACGGCGCGCTGCACGCCTTTGAAGTGCAACTCGGCGCGGCGCAGCCCGGCGGGCCCGACTACGAGGCCCTGGCGCGGCATTACCAGCGAGCCCTGGAGCTATCGGCAGGCAAGGACGCCGGCCTGTATGTGGCCTACGCGGAAACGGTCGCGGTGCCCAAACAGAATCGCGCCGAATTCGACGCGCTCATCGCGAAAGCGTTGGCTGTCGACGTGAACGCCGACCCCAACCGCCGCTTGCTCAACGCGCTGGCGCACCGCCGCGCCAAGTGGCTGCGCGCGCGCGCCGACGATTTGATCCTGACGCCGAAGCCCTGAAGCAATGGCGGAGAGGAAACGAGTCACCGGCCACGAAACGAGTCACCAGGACGAGGCGATACGCGAACGAAAACAAATGGAGGTGTCGAAATGAAGCAGCCCAGCCGGCTGCGGCCGCTGTGCCTGACGATCTTGCTGGTTTTCGCGATGGCGGCGAGCGCGCCGCTCGCAGCGAAAATCCGCATCCGCATGGGCACCATCGCTCCCAAGGATTCCATCTGGCACAACGCGCTTGAAGCAGATCGACGCGGACTGGACCCGGATCTCGAACGGTGAGATCAACATCACCATCTACCCCGCCGGGCAGCTCGGCGACGGACCCGAGATGGTCCGCAAGGTGCGCCAGGGGACCCTGCAAGCCGTGGCGCTGTCGCAGGTCGGGCTCTCGCACATCGACGACGGCGTCTCGGCGCTGCACGTGCCGATGCTGCTCGATTCGAACGAAGAGCTCGACTACGTACGCGACAAGCTGGCGCCCAAACTCGAGCAGCGCCTCGCCGCGCAGGGCTTCGTGGTGCTGAGCTGGGGCGACGGCGGCTGGGTGCGCTTCTTCTCGACCAAACCGGCGCGCACGCCCGCCGACATTCGCAAGATGAAGCTGTTCACCGCGGCCGGAGACCCCGAGGGCGAGCGGCTCTGGAAGGAGTTCGGCTTCGACGTGGTGCCGCTGTCGATCACCGATCTGATGCTGTCGCTGCAGCGCGGCATGATCAACGCCTTTCACGTGCCGCCGATTCTGGCGCTGCTCAACCAGTCGTACACGATCGCCAACTACATGGTCGATTGCAAATTCTCGCCGGTGGTAGGCGGAACCGTCATCAGCAAGGACACCTGGGAGCAGATTCCCGCCGACATGCGGCCGAAGCTGCTCGAGTCGGCGCGCAAGGCCGGCGAACAGCTCCAGAAGCAGGTGCGGCAGTTCGAGCAGGACGCCATCGAGCAGATGCAGAAGCGCGGCCTGAACGTCGTCACGCTGACCCCCGATGAGCTCAAGCTGTGGCGGACCGACGCCGAGAAGGTGTACCCGGCGCTGCGCGGGCGCTATGCCCCGGCCGACCTGGTCGACGAGGCCATTCGCCTGCGCGACGAATATCGCGCCGCGCACGGCGGCAAGTAGCGGACACCGATACGTAGAGACAGGCGCTCTCGCCTGTCCCTCGCCGTGAAACGGCGAGACGGCGCCGCCGGGGATCGACAAACGCCTGCCGCTACGGTGTTCTTTGGAATGGGACACGTGGCGAGGGACAGCCGAGAGCGCCTGTCTCTACCTGGCGCCGCCCGTCCCACACACCCGCCCATTCCTGCTACCTTGAACAGTCACTGGTGCTGATCCGCGCTGCTAAGTCTTGATGTCCTCCGCCGAGCGCATTTCCCCCGCCGTGCGCATCGAGAATGCGCTCTCGATCGCCGCCCTGGCAGCGATGTCGCTGCTGCCGATCGTCGAAATCGTCGGCCGCGTCACCGTCGGCCACGGCATTCCCGGCTCGATTCCCCTGGTACAAAACCTGACCTTGTGGGTCGCCATTCTGGGCGCGGCCCTGGCGGCGCGTTCGGACCGCCTGCTGGCCATGACCACCCGTGCGTTTCTTCCGGAAAAGCTGCGCGGCCCGATTTCGATATTCAGCTCGGCGGTGGCGGCGGCGGTCACCTCCAGCCTCTGCGCCGCCAGCGTCGATCTGGTGCGCGTCGAGCGCGGCTCGGGCGACATGGTGGCCTGGGGCATCCCGGTGTGGGCCGCGCTGACGGTGATGCCGGTTGGTTTCGCGGTGATCACCGGCCGCATCCTCTGGCATTCCTCGGGCAGCGGCTTGGGACGCGCCCTGGCCGCGCTGGGGCTGCTGGTGCCCGTGGTCTTCGGCCTGCTTCCGGCCGTCGCCGACATGAATTTTCTGTGGCCGTGTCTGATCGTCGTGCTGGTGGCCACCGCGCTCGGCATGCCGATCTTCACCGCCATCGGCGGCGCGGCGCTGCTGCTGTTTCTCGACGACGGCACGCCGGTCAACGCCGTGCCCGGCGAAACCTACCGCTTGACTTCGTCGCCGCTGCTGCCGGCCATCCCGTTGTTCGCGGTTGGCGGATACATCCTCGCCGAAGGCGGCGCGAGCCAGCGCCTGATGCGCCTGTTCACCGCGCTCGTGGGCTCGATGCCCGGCGGCCTGGCGATCGTCACCGCCCTGGTGCTGGCGGTGTTCACGCCGCTGACCGGCGCCTCTGGTGTGACGATCGTTTCGATGGGCGGGCTGCTGTTGCCGGTGTTGACGCAAGCCGGCTACCCGGAGCGTTCCTCGCTCGGCCTGGTCACCGTGTCCGGATCGATCGGCTTGTTGCTGCCGCCCAGTCTGCCGGTTTTCATCTACGGCTATTACGCCAACCAGCCTTTCGAGCAGCTCTTCCTGGGCGGCATGATCCCCGGCATCCTGCTGATCGTGGTCGTGGCGGGCTGGGGCGCCTGGCAGGGCTGGCACAGCGGCGCCAAGCGCACGCCGTTCGACCGCCGCGAAGCAATGGCGGCGATCTGGCAATCGAAGTGGGACCTGCTGCTGCCCGTCGTCGTGCTAGGCGGCATTTTTGGCGGCTTCGCGACGCTGGTCGAGGCCGCCGCGCTCACCGTGCTCTACGCGCTGGTGATCGAGTGCTTCGTCTATCGCAGCTTGAGCTTCACCAAGGGCCTGCCGAAAGCGTTCGTCGAATGCGCCACCCTGCTGGGCGGCTTCATGATCATCCTCGCCGTCGCGCTCGGCTTCACGAGCTTCCTGATCCTGGCCGAGGTGCCCACGACGGCGCTCGAATGGGTGCAGGCCCACATCGAGTCGCGGCTGGTGTTCCTGCTAGCACTCAACGGGCTGCTGCTCATCGTCGGCGCGCTGATGGATATCTACTCGGCGCTGATCGTGATCGTGCCGCTGATCATTCCGATGGCCGAAGCCTACGCCGTGCATCCCATTCACCTGGGCATCATTTTCCTGGCCAACCTCGAGCTCGGCTACCTGACGCCCCCGATGGGCGCCAACCTGTTTCTATCCTCTTACCGCTTCAACAAGCCGCTGACAGAAGTATTCCGCTCGATCCTGCCCTATCTGGCGATCCTGCTGGTGACGGTCCTGCTGATCACCTACATCCCGGAAATGACCTTGTGGGCCTTGCCGGAAACACCCTGACGCGGCGTATTTGCCCGTTGGGGCCAGTCACCGTGTTTCGCACTGTAGGCATTCCCGCGGCCACAAATCCATCGAGTCGCGAAACACGGTGACTGGCCCCCGCCCGCACCACAGCTAGCTACGCGCCGCCAGCTTCTGGGCCAGTTGAAGATTCCTGGTGATGATCGGAGAATCCGGCATCAACTGACTGGCGCGTTCGAGCTGACTGAGCGCGTCGCGAAACTGGTGGCGGTTGAGCAACACCGTCGCCCAGTCGTTGCGCGACATCGCTTCTTCCTTATCGAGCTCGGGGCCGGGCGAGATCTTGCGGATCAACGGCGCCACCGCAATGAAGGCGCGCGTGACGTTGAGGTCGGGCTGCGGGCTGCGGAACGATTCGTAGAAAGAAACATCGGCGTGCAGCATCGCCGAGAGCACCACCACCACCCACGCCGGAGCCAGCCAGCGGCGCAGCCGCGCGGCGGGCAGAGTCGCTGCGCCCAGAAACACCGCCACCATCAACATCGGCATGAAGTCCTGCACGTAGCGGCGGCTCGCCGAGACGAAGCACAGCATCGCAATGAACATCATCAGCCCCGAGCCGGCTGCCAGCGCCGTGGCAAGTCGCAGGCCAGGCGGATAGTCCGCGCGGGGCTTGAGAATTCGCCAGACCAGAAACGCCAGCAACAGAAACGGCGACGCCAGCAGAATCGACGACATGCCCTCGGCGAAAGTGGTGTAGACGCGCGGCTCCCAGCCGGAGTGCTCGAGCCAGGGAAAGTCGCGGCTTAGCTTGGGTAACGCGAAGATGTAGTGGCCGAGATTCTCGGGCAGGTGCAGCAGCGTGAAGGTCCGGAAATTTTCGTCGGTGGTCTCAGGCTTGTACTGGATGCCGAAATCCATCGGCGCCCCGAAACGCGCCTCGTTGTAAGCCATTTGCAGCAGCCCCGCCGACACCACTGGCAGGCTGAACAGCAGCAGCGGCACGATCGCGGGCCGCAGCGCGCGCTGCCGCCAATAGTTGGCGGCGGCCAGCGCCAGAAAGAACGGAAAGGCGTAGAGCGCCACCGTGATGCGCGTCAACATCGCCCCGCCGATGCCGGCGCCACACAGCGCCGCCCAGCGCAGCCGCGGGTCCCGTTGATAGCGCAGAAACGCCCAGAACGCCGCAACGATGCCCAGCGCGGCCACGCCGATGCTTTCGTTGTAGACGGTGCCGCGCCAGGAGACCAGCGCGGCGGGCGTGGCCAGCGCGAAGGCGAACACGAACCACACGCAGACCGCCTTCGACACCTCGGGCAAGTAGCGCCGCCGCAACTCGAGCACAATCTCGAAAAACAACGCCGCCGAAAGCAGACCCGCTGTCAGGCAGGCAACCCGGTCGGAAAGATTCAGGCCAACCAGCCGCGCCGCGACATGAAACACCAGCGGCAACGGCCCCCACTGCAGGTAATAGTGTCCCTGGTAGGGGATCATGTCGATCAGATTGACCTTATCGGGCGTGTAGGCGATGTAGAGGCTGCCATGCAGCGTGGCGTCGGCGCCCATCGTGTAGTAGCCCATCATGTCGCTGAAGTCGAACTGGCCCCAAGTACCGGCCACGCAGTAGATCAGCGCCAGCACCGCCAGGATGCCGAGTTTCTGTCGTATCGAGAACGCGCCGCCGGGGATGCCTGGCGGCACGCTCGCATCGGCCCCATCGGGAGGCCGCGCGGCCCGCGACGCCGCGACGCCGGCAGCGGCGGGAGACGGAGAACGGCCCTTGGTCTTACGCTTGCTCACAGCCGGTGGAATCGTACCCTTACCGCATCGTGGGAAAGAAGAAATCGAGACTCGCCCAATCGAATATGCCTTGTATCTTTTCGTACCGGCGACCGGCGCGCTGCGGCGATAGAACGAAAGTCGCCGCCGCAGACTCTCCAACTACAAACTCACCGCCCGGCCCGCTTCCGGCTGCGGCGGCAGCACCTTGATGATGGGCCGCTTCCCCGACGGTTCGGGCGGAATCGAGGCGGTCTTTTCGATGCTCACCTGCACGTCGTCGCCGAGCAAATTCTCCAGCTCCTGTTGGATCAGCGCGCCGACTTTCTCCTGCCAGGCCGAGGAGGGCACGATCAGCAGCCGCACCTGGTCGGGCGCGTCCTGCACGAGCTGATATTCGCGAATCGCTTCGTGGTGGCCGTGGTAAACGCAGACGTAGTGGCCGAGCACCGCCGGGCTCAGGATCTTGCCCGAAACCGTGTGCAGGCATTCCTGCGAGCGGCCGTCGATCGACCCCATCAGCGGAAACCCGCGCCCGCAGGCGCACGCTCCGGCGGCGGCCACCGCCAGGTCTCCAGTGAAATAGCGAATCAACGGCCGCGCGAAATTCCACAGATCGGTCAGCACCACGCGGCCTATCTGGCCCGGCTCGGCCGGCGTGCCGTCATCGCGCAGAATCTCGCAGACCACCAGCTCACTATTGATGTGAAAACTGTCGGGAGACTCGGCGCAGCTCTGCGCGCTCCACGAACCCAGCTCGCGCAAGCCGTAGCGGTTGGTGATCGGCGCCTGAAAATAGCGCTCGATCGCGCTGCGCCGAGCCGGCGTGAGCACTTCGGCGGCGGTGATGACACCCCGCGGCCGGCGGCTGAGCTGCAGCCCGCGGCTGCGCAGCTCGTCGCCGATATCGGCCAGCACCGACGTGTAGCCGAGAATGAAATCCGGCTCGAACGCCTCGATCTCGCGCCAGATTTCGGCGGCGCGATGCGCGTCGACTTCCCACACGGAAATCTTGCGCTGCGTGTACGCCTCGTAGATCTGCTGCAGCCGCCGCGTGACTTCTTGGCGCAGCCGGAACAAGGGCGGACCCTGGCGCGCGGGCGGCACCGGCCCCGGCGGCGAGACGATCCGCACGTAGCGGTCGAAGGGCCGCAACCCAATCCACGAATCGTAGAACAGGTGGCTGGCGAAGATCACCGGCAGCGCGTTGCGGTCGAGCGAGAACGCAAACGGCTCGCCGGTCGACCCCGACGTCGAGCGATGGATGTGCCGGAACTCGGGAACGTTGCCGGCGACGAAGTCCGAGGCCGGGTGTTCGCGGTACTCGGCCTTGCCCAGCACCGGAAACGCGCCCAGATGCTCGAAGCCCGTCAGCTCTTCCGGAGCCAGGCCGGCCTGTTCCGCGGCGCGGCGATAGAACGGCACGTGAGTCGTGGCATGGCGCAGCAGTCTCGCCAGGCGCACACGGCTGCGTTCCCGCAACTCGTCGGGAGTCAGCCACTGCGCCGTTTGCATCGAATCGAGCGCGGCCCGGAAGTTGCCTCCCACCAGCTTCGCGCCCACCTTCAGCGCGACGTCTCCCAACAGGCTTCGCATCGAAGGAGAGCGGGCGTCGGCCGCCGAGCCCGTCATCGAGCGCAGCCTCGGCGCCCCGGCCCGGCGGGCAGGCCGGATGAAGTTTCAGCGATCCAGAAGTGCGGCGCAAATTTCGGCGGCATGGATTGTCCATTTTACGCTACCGCCTAGCCGCAGGCAGCCAAGGCGCCGTCCCTCTCCCCTCTCCCCTTTTCCCTTTTGTCTTTTGTCTCTTGCCTTGGCTTGCAGCGAAAACCGTACTGTTTGCCTCGGCTCCGGGAGCGGACACGGGTCGGAACCCATCCGGTGCCGAAGCCTGAGCCAAGGCAAAAGACAAATTGGAGAAGGCAAAAGGCAAAGGGGAGAGGGGAAGGCCGCGGGAGCTGGGTGTGAGCAATAGAACGCCCGGTAGCCCGAAACCCCGGGGCCGCACCCGATGGGCTGGCGGGCGGCAGGGCCCGGTTGCTACGCTGGGATGAGCTGCCCGCCACTTCGCGCCTTCCGCGAGTCCGCCGCTTCGCGATTCCCAGGTTCGCCGTCGTTCCCAAACTATATCTATGCCCTTGAAACGCAGCCGCAAAGCTCGCCTAGCCGAACGCTCGCGCCAACGCGTCGAAGCTCTCGAAACAACCGCAACAGCAACAACGGCCGCACACAACGCCACGGCCGCCGACGCGACGAACGATCCCGGCCTGACCTGGCGCCGCAAACTCGTCTGGGCGCTGGTCCTGCTGGCCGTGCAGACGACCATCGCCACCTGGGGGCAGTTCGACCTGTCGAACACGATGGGCTACTACGACCTGTTCGCCTCCGGTCTGCTGCAAGGGAATCTGCACATTCCCATCACGCCCGACCAGGTCACCCTGGTGGACATGATCCCCTACCAGGGGCAGTACTACCTGCAATGGGGTCCGTTCCCGGTGCTGTTTCACTTGGCGGCGCGGATGATGGGCTTCGCGCTTTCCGACCGCGCGGCCTGTCTGCTGGCGGGTTGGCTGACGGCCCTGGTTTTTCTGGAGATCATGCTCGCGCTACGGCGACGCTATTTCCCCGACCTGTCGTTGACCCTGTGTCGCTGGTTCTTCTTCGCCTTCGCGCTGGCGACGCCGGCCGCGCTGGTGACCTACCGCGGCACGATCTACAACGAGAGCATCGCGATCGCCGTGCTGGCGGTGCTGTTGGGGTTTCTGGCACTGGTGCGTTACCAGGAAACGCGCGCGCCGGGTTGGATGCTGCTGTGCGGCGCCTGCATCGCCGCGGCGATGACGACACGGGTCACCATGGCGCTCTACGGCGCGGTGTTTTTCGCCGCCGCCGCTGCTACGCTGTGGCTTGCCAGGCAGCCCTGGCGCCGGGCCGTGGCGCATCTGGCGCTGCTAGCGGCGCCGGCCGTGCTGGGCGTCGTCGTGATGCTGGCTTACAACCAGGCCCGCTTCGGTTCACCGTTCGACTACGGCAACAGTTACAAACCCGGGGCCTCTTCGCATTTCGCGGCGTTCTCGCTGCAGCGCATCCCCGAGAATCTTCGCCACTATCTGCTGTCGATGCCGCGCGTGAGCGCCGACTTCCCCTGGATCGCGCACGTCGGCTGGCCGCCGCTCGAGCACACCAGCCGCGCCGAAGCCATGTCGTCGCTGTTATTGGGCTCGCCGTTTCTGCTGCTGGTGTTGTATTCGAGGCGCGTCTTGTCGCCGCGCTCGGCGGCCCCGGCCGATCTGAAAGTCACCGCGGCGGCGGCGGCGCTGGGCGGCGCGGCGATGTTCGCCGTCATGCTGCTGTTCAGCTCGGCCAGCCGCCGCTACGCGCACGACTTCGTGCCGATGTTCGTGATCCTGGCGTTCCTGGCGGCGGCTACGCTGACTGGCCGTGCAGCCTTGTGGAAGAAGCTACAGCCGGCGGCCTGGGGCGTGGTGCTGTTCGCCACCTTGCTGCACGCCCAGATCGCCTTCTACCAGTCGTTTCACACGCCGACGCCCGACGTAAACGTGATGCGCGCCTTCGTCGCCCTCAACCCGCTGCTGCGCACCGTGCTCGACGGCCCTCGGGCCACTCAGGAGGAAGCCATCGCGCGCAACGACCTCGGCACGGTCCACTTGCAGCAAGGCCGCGTCGAGGACGCCTACGAGCAGTTCGAAGAAGCGGCGCGTCTGTTGCCCGATTCGAGCCGCATTCAGAAAAACCTCGAAATGACCCGCCGGCGACTGGAACGGCATTAGAGACCGAAAGGGTCGTAGATGCCGGAGGGGCAAGACCAGCCACAACAGAGCCGCAGCCTGTTACGCCTGCGGCTCTGTTTCCGAGGGCCGGGCCTAACCCTCCTGCCCTGCGGCCCGCGCCCGCCGCTCGATCTCCGACTCAACGGGACGTTTTTCGGGTTTAGTATCCCCAGCGCCGTTCCCTGCCTCCACCAGCGGAATCGGCTTGCCGTCGAGGTGCTCGGGCATGGGCACCCCTGCCGCTTCGAGCACCCACGCCGGAATATCGAGCGTCGAGCAGCCCTTGACTTCGATTCCCTTCGGAATGCCCGGCCCGCGCGCCAGCACGAAACTGCTGGCGGTGTGCGAGCCGCTGCGGCGATCCTGTGAGCGAATCCGCAAGGTGCCGAAGCGCGGCGACTCGACCGCATCCCAGTGAAACGTGGAATCCCAGAACACGGCGATATCGGGCAGTTGCTCGACAAACGGCCCATGAAAGCGGTCGTGCAGATAGATCACGTCGCGCACGACCGAGCGGCCGCTGGCGGGATCTTTCAGTTCGAGCAGCGCCTCGCGGATCTGGTCGCGCAGCCTGCGGTAGGCGTCGCCGGGCTCGACCAGCCCATCGCGGTCGCGGCCCGCGACGCTGATCCGAATCGCCCCTACCACCTCGTTATTCGGAACCGCGAAAGCACGCAGGCCTTTGTATTGGGTGCGCCCGGCGTACCACAGGAACAGCAGTTGATCCTGCCAGCTCCGCGGCAGGCTTTCCTTGATCGCATACTGCCAGCGCGCCGGAAATACCATCTTGACGATGCGCCAGGGGTTGACCTTGCCGCGGCGCTCGGCCGGGGCGCCGCCCTTGGCCGCGCTGGGCTCGCCGGTCGCGAATCCCCACAGCTCGAGCATCTCGTTGAGGTTCCACGAGGCATGCGAAAGCTGCCCCATGCCGTGCGGCGCATAGACGATCACGCGCGTGCGTTCCCCGGCGACGTCCATCATTTCGCCGATCTCGCGGTCGATGGCGCGATAAGCTTGCTCGACGGTGTCTTCGAGCCCCAGCGGATCACCCGGCTCGTATTCGGGATGCGTCGGGTCCATGGCGGCCCAGAAATGATGGCCGGCGCTGTGAGCCGCCGCGAAGCAGCACGCGAACACATCCCAGGGCCGCGACTGCATCAACCAGCGAAACATCTCGCCGTGCTTGCGGACACCGCGTAGAATGTCGTCGCGCAGCCGCCGCTGCGAAGCGAGGTTCTTGTTATAGCGCTCGCAGTCTTCCATCGGGTGGCGGCCGAATCTCTCCTGCGCCTCCGCGAACAGAGACGGCGGATAGGCCCGCATCTCGTGCTTGTTGTCGTGAGCGCCCCAGTTCATCAACAGAAACCCGTTGGGGATTTCCTGCGGCGGTAGATGCGGCATGTCGGCCACGCCGACGCGCTTGCCGGCCTGCGTGAGATAGTGCCAGAACGGGCGGCCGGAAAACTCGTGGTCGTGCGCGTAGCGCAGCCGTCCCAGCTTGTAGTCGTATTGAACGTAGAAGTATTTTTCGAGTTTGCCGGGGTTGACGCCGTAGGCGAACGTGGTCCACACCGCGTCCGGTACGCAATCCCCCAGCGATTGCAGCTCGGCCCGCAAACCTTGTCCCGCGATGCGCTGCAGATTCGGCAGCTTGCCTTGTGCCATCCACTTCTTTACCAGCGTCCACTCCATAGCGTCGACGCCGATCAGTAACTGGCGAGTGGGGGCACCCGCCGCGTTGACGGTCACATTTCCTCCCGAACCTATGATCGAAGACGGCGCCTGGGGAAGGTCGCCGGATTCGTTGCCCAACCCCACCATGATAACCCCCGTGCGCAACGAGCCTCGTGTGTGAATACGCACCTTCGAGCGTGGGGCGAAGGCGCCAACCATCACGCGAACGCGCAGCCTCATACTCCCTTGGCAGCCCCGCCAGGGCCGGGACCGGTACGCCGCCGCCGCAGCCAAACTATGCCACGGGCCGCGACCAAGATGCTAGGATTTCGGGATGCCCAAGCTTCTGGCCCTCAAGCCGCTCGCCCAGCTCATGGACGAAGCCGGCGAAGAAGGCGAACACACCCTGCGCCGCGCGCTCGGCCCCTGGTCGCTCACCGCGCTCGGCATCGGCGCCATCATCGGCGCCGGCATCTTCGTGCTCACCGGCGTCGCCGCCTACGAGAATGCCGGGCCCGCCGTGGTGCTTTCGTTCGTCATCGCCGGCATCGCCTGCGGCTTCGCCGGGCTGTGCTACGCCGAGTTCGCCTCGCTGATCCCCATCGCCGGCAGCGCTTATACCTACGGCTACGCCACCCTGGGCGAGCTTTTCGCCTGGATCATTGGCTGGGACCTGATCCTCGAATACGCCCTGGCCGCCTCGACCGTCTCGGTCGGTTGGACAGGCTACTTCACCTCGCTGCTAACGCACTTCGGCATCACCCTGCCCCCGTCGCTATCGACCCCGACCTACGTCCTCGACGCGGCCGGCCACATGCAGAACACCGGCAGCGTCAACGTATTCGCCATGCTGATCCTGCTGGTGCTGTCGCTGATCCTCGCCATCGGCATCCGCGAGTCGGCCATGATGAACACCGTCATCGTCATTCTCAAGGTCGCCATCGTGCTGGTGTTCATCTTCGCCGGCATGTGGTACGTGCATCCCTCGAACTGGGTGCCGTTCGTGCCACCCAACACGGGCGAATTCGGCCACTACGGCTGGAGCGGCGTGCTGCGCGGCGCGGCCCTGGTTTTCTTCGCTTACATCGGTTTCGACGCGGTCTCGACGGCGGCGCAGGAAACCAAGAACCCCAAGCGCGATCTGCCGATCGGCATTCTGGCCTCGCTGGTGATCTGCACGGTTCTCTACATCGTGGTCGCGGCGGTGCTCACCGGCCTGGTGAAATACACCGAGCTCGGCGTGCCGCACCCCATTTCGATCGGCATTCAAGCCACGCCCTATCCCTGGCTCGCCTTCTTCGTGGACCTGGGCGCCGTGTTGGGCCTGGGCTCGGTGATGCTGGTGATGCTGCTGGGCCAGTCGCGCGTGTTCTACGCGATGTCGCACGACGGCTTGCTGCCGCCGTTTTTCTCTCGGATCCACCCCCGCTACCGCACTCCCTTCGTGCCGACCCTGCTGACCGGAATCGCCGTCTCGATTCCGGCGGCTCTGTTCCCCATCGACGTGCTGGGGCACATGGTCAACATCGGCACCCTGCTGGCCTTCGTGATCGTCTGCGCCAGCATCATCGTGTTGCGCATCAAGCACCCCGACGTGCCGCGGCCCTTCACCGTGCCGGGCTATCCCTGGGTGCCAGCCTGCGGAGTGCTGAGCTCCTTCGGCCTGATGGCCTTTCTACCGTCGGAAACCTGGGAGCGCCTGGCGATCTGGCTGGTGCTGGGCATGATCGTCTATTTCAGCTACGGCCGCAAGCACAGCAAAGTCCAGACCCGATTGGCGGGGCAGGGAAAGGGCTGAGACGAAGCGCGCGCCCGAATGAACTCCACCCAGAGCCGCGGGCGTAAGCCCGCGGAACGTCGGCCTTTAAGCGGACGCCTGGCGGATGGCGCTTCAGAAGGTAGAGACAGGCGCTCTCGCCTGTCGGCCGCAGCGAAGCGGAGGCCCTCCTGTTCCAGAATTTTTGCTTGCGACAAAAGCGCGGTTAGGACTGGGCGACTGGCGCATGCGTCGCAGATTCGGCGCCAGCCTGGACTGGTACGCAGGCCAGGGGCCGCCTAACGGCGGCGACAGGCGAGGGCGCCCGTCTCTACGCAGGACAGACAAGATTGTCCGTCTTGCTCTCGCCGCGTTCCCTCAGATCTCCACTTCCCCAAGCCGCTCGCGGAAATAATCCCGCCAGCCCTCCGCCAGCGCGGGCACCGCGGCGGCGCGCCGCATCAACTCCTGGTTATCGGCGTCCACCGTGTAGAGGTTGACGATATCGGTCACCGTCACCCCGCTCGCGGACCGCTCGGTGAACTCCAGCGTGTCGCCCACTGCGACTTCTCCTTCGCGCACCACCGCCAGATAGAAACCGCTGCGCCTACTGTGCAGAAAACGCTTCACCATGTCCGGACGGTCGAAGCGAACCCCCAGCTTGTAACACGGTATGCGCGGTTGTCTCACGACGAACTCCGCCGAGCCCGCCCGCAGCCGGTCGCCGATCTCGATCTGATCCTCCAGCGGCAGCCCCTCGCTGGTAAAATTCTCGCCGAACGCTCCCCAGGGAAACTCCAGATCCGGAAGCTCGCTTTTCCAATACGGATAGTGCTCGCTTGGATACACGTAGACCGCCTTATCCAAGCCGCCGTGCACGGAGAGATCCGACTGCTCGTCGCCGGCCAGATTGAGCTGGGAAACCGCAACGCGCCCCGCCACGGGAGTTTTCCAGATCGATGTCCGCACGGCTATGCCACGCCAGGTAACGTCTCGTGGACGCCCGACAGCCACCGAAATCAGTTTCATCCTGTTTCGTCTCCTACCCGGCGGCCTGAAAACGGCCTGTCGACTGAAGCGGGCCCAAGGCAAACCGCTCCCGGGATTGGATCTCGCCGAAGGCCTTTTACCGCCTGACCAAGCCTACATCGATAGTGTCTCCGTTTGCCGCTTCGATGTGGCGCGGGCCTCTGGCCGGCAGTGTCTGCTGTGGCGGACGTTCCTACCCCCCTTCTTCTCGCCCGGCAAGGAAACGTCGGCGTGCACGCCGCGGAGGCCGCGCCAGATCCGGCCTAAGGGCATCAAGGTGTAATCAAATGGAGACACTTCCGGCCGGGCGCTCGCTTGCCGGCCGGCCGCGGCGGGTGTATGATGACACCGCCGGAATTCCAAGCTGGGAATCCGATATCCTTACTGGGAAGGTCCGCACTGCATTCCCAAACAGGGAGGCCCCCTCAGGGCCGCGCCCGGCAATGCGGCAGGAACAGGAATCTCTCCATGGCCAAGCTTCTCGTTGTTCTCGCTCTAGCCACCGCGGCCGCGGTCCCGGCTATCGCTCAGGATCAAGCGGCGATGGTTGCGCGCGGAAAATACCTCGCGGAAAACGTCGCCATCTGCCAGGACTGCCACACGCCCCGTCTGGAAAGCGGCGAGCTCGACGCGACCAAGGCGTTCAAGGGGGCCACGCTGGGCTTCGCACCGCTGCATCCCGTGGAACATTGGCACGCCAACTCGCCCGATCTCACGCCCACCGGAAGGCTCTTCCAGAACTGGGGTGCGGAAGGCCTCGTCAACTTCCTGACAACCGGAAACAACCCGCGAGGCCACACCGCCGGGCCGCCCATGCCCCTCTACAAACTAAGCCACGATGACGCGGTAGCCCTGGTCGAGTATCTGAAGACTCTGCCCTAGCGGAAGTTCCTCGGCGAAAACCGGACCGTGCTCCAATCCAATCGGAGCCGGCGGCCCGCAAGGGCATAGAGACAATAGCCCGCACCCGTGGCGTGAACCTCCAGGTTTGCCGCGTCGCGATTCGTCGCGACGTAGGGCCTCACGCCACCGAAGTTGTGCTGAAGGATGTCACCGCCGGACCTGAATGCAGTATTTTCGCAGCCTGTCCAGTCCAGACCATGCCGCTGTGGGCACGCCGCAGATCTGCCCACGAGCTACTCCTCGCGCAGCGCGGTAAGCGGATCCAGCCGAGCCGCCCGCCGCGCCGGCAGATAGGCGGCCAGCGCAGTCGCCGCGGCCAGCACCAGCGCCGCCCCTGCCCCATAAACCGGGTCGCTCGGCTGAATCCCGAACAGCAGGCTCGTCACCAGGCGCCCCAGAGCGGCCGAAGCGACCAGCCCCAAGGCCATACCCACCGCCAGCAACAGCAGCACGTCGCGCAGCACCAGCCAGATCACCGCCCGCGCCTGCGCGCCCAGCGCCATGCGAATGCCGATTTCACCCTGCCTTGCGGCGACGCCATAGGCCGTGATGCCGTAGAGGCCGATCATCGCCAACAGCAGCGCCAGAGAGCCGAACACGGTCGACAGCAGGGCCACGACTCGCGGCTGCATCAGCGATTCGCTGATCTGCGATTCGAACCCGTGAAACTCGAGCGAGATCGCCGGATGAACCTGCGCCATCAACGACCGAATGGCCGGCGTCAAACCGTCCATGGGGACACCGGCGCGGATCACATAGGAGATTTGCGGGCCAGGTACGGGATCCTGCGCCGTCGCGACGTAGGCCGTTAGCTCGGTCTCTTCCTCGACCGCCCAGTATTTGACGTTCTTCACGACGCCGACCACCTGATAGGGGCTGTCTTGGAGGGCTACGATTTTGCCAATCGGATTTCGATCTCCGAAGAAATCTTTCGCCGCCTTCTCGCCGAGAATCATCACCGAAGGCGAATGCAAACGGTCGCGCGCGTCGAAGTCGCGACCAAGCAGGATCGGGGTCCCGATGGCTTCGAAATACCCGGGCGAGACGCGATTGAGCAAGGTCAACGTATCCCAGCGCGACTTCTCCTTATAGCCCTCGGGCGCCAGCGTATCGTTCCAAACCAAGCCGCTGATCGGCCGAATGCCCACCGTCGCCGCGGACGCCACGCCCGGCAGCGCTCTCAAGCGATCGAGGATTTCCAGATAGGCATTGGAGCGCTGTGGCTGGGCGATATTGGTCCGCTCGAAGTTCGCGGCTACGAACAAGACGTTGCTGGGGTCGAGTCCCAGGTCGACCGCCAGCAGATTCCGCAGCGTGCCGACAAACAGCGTGGCTCCCACCAGCAGAATCAGTGAAAGCGCGATCTGGCCGGCGACCAGCGCCTTGCCCAGATGGAATCGTGTTGCGCCCCGCTGCGCGCCGCGCGCATTTTCCTTCAACACCTGGTTGAGGCCAAGCCGCGTCGCCCGCAGCGCCGGCGCGAGCCCGAAAAGCAGCGCCGTGAAGCAGGCGGCGCCGGTCGTGAAGGCGAGCACCCGCAGGTCGGGTGAGAGATCAATGTCAAACGGCGATCGCGCCGTCGAGAGCAACTCCACGAGCAGGCGGCTGCCCCACTGCGCCAGCGCAAAGCCGATCGCCGCGCCCAGCAGCGACAGCAACAGACTTTCGGTGAGCAGTTGGCGGATGACGCGGCGGCGGCTGGCGCCGATCGCCATGCGCATGGAAAACTCCCGCTGCCGCGTGGTGGCGCGCGCCAGCAGCAGATTGGCGATGTTGGCGCAAGCGATCAGCAGCACCAGCCCGACGATCGCCATCAACGTGTAGAGCGCCGCGCGATAGTGCGTGCCGGTCGCCGAGTAGCCCGTCGCCGCTGGCTCCAGATTGAGCGAATTGCGCAGGTACTGCGCTTGGTCTTCCATCTTCCAGCGTTCCGGCACCGTGGCCTTGAAAATCTCGGGCGCGACGGCTTTCAAGCGCTGTTCGGCCTGCTCGATCGTACTCTGCGGTTCGAGCCGCCCCAATACGCGCAGCCACCAGGCGCTGCGATGATCCAGCATGCTCCGGTCGGTGTGGAGCAGCGGCTCGCACGCGAGCGGCACGGCCACTTTGAAATCCTGATCGACATCGAAGCCGCGGAACCAGGGCGGCGAAACGCCAACGATCTCGAAGGGCACGCGGTTGAGGCGCACGGTCTTGCCGACGATGTCGGGGTCGGCCTGAAAATGCTCGTGCCAGAAGCCGTAGCTGAGGACGGCGATGGCCGGGTCCCCGCGCTCATCGTCCTCGGGCGTGAACACGCGCCCTTTGACGGCGGGAACGCCCAGCACACGGAAGTAGTCGCCGCTCACCCACAAGCCGGGCACGAAGTGGCTCTCGCCGCCGTCGGCCAGATCGAAGCGCGCGTTGCCGAACGCCAGCGCTCCCGCCAACGCCTGCTGCTGGTCGCGAAGCTGCTCCCAGATCGGATTGGTAAAGATGGCGCTGTCGCCGATTCGGATCTGCACCAGCCGGTGCGGATCCTCGACCGGCAGCGTCCGCAGCATCACGGCATTGAGGATGCTGAACACAGCCGTGTTCGCGCCGATGCCCAACGCCAGCGACAACACCGCTGTTGCGGTGAATCCCTTGTTCGCCGCCAGCGCGCGCAATCCGTAGCGCAGGTCTTGCCGTAGCGTGTCGAGAAAACGCCAGCCCCAGGCCTCGCGGCTCATTTCCTGGAGTTGTGTCAGGTTGCCGAATTGGCGGCGGGCGGCGGCCGCGGCGTCGTCGGGCGTCACACCGCGGGCTTGCTGCTCGGCCGCGCGCAGTTCCAGGTGCAAGCGCATCTCGTCGGCCAGGTCCCGATCGAACCGCTCGCCCCGCAGGCGAAACGCCAGACGGCGCCAAAGTTCCCCGAGCCATTGCATGCGCACCTCCGCGCCGCCTCAGGCGGTTTGCAACACTTTTTGAATCGCGCCGTTCACGCGGCTGTACTGCTCGATCTCGGCATCCAGTTGGCGGCGGCCCGCCGCCGTCAGCCGGTAGTAGCGCGCCCGGCGGTTGCCCGCCGTGACGCCCCACTTCGCCGTCACCCAGCCCTTCAGCAACATGCGCTGCAAGGCGGGATAAAGCGACCCTTCCTCCACCTGCAGTACGTCTTCGGTGAGCTGCTGGATCGAGCTGGCGATCTCATAGCCATGCCGCTCGCCCTGCCGCGCCAGAGTCTTGAGAATCAGCATGTAGAGCGTGCCGGGCGGGATTTCGTCGCGTTTTGCGTTTATTGCCATAGGCGGACTACATAGTTAGCCTATGGAAAGAATAACGCGGCGCCCGGCGATTCGTCAAGCCACACGATCGAAACGTCATGGCAAAGCCGATGAAACGCAACGCTCGATTTCTCACGTCGTACTCGACGCAGGTTTGCACTCGATGAAGCAGATGCACTAAACTGCCGGGAGTCCCTTCTTGGTCGTCCGCACCGGGCGGCGGCGCTTGCCGGCAGTGGCAAGCGATGCGCGGCCGGGGCGATTCGTTCTGCAACGCCGCCGCTACAGGGGAGATGCGCCATGCGGTGGTTCTCATCGAACCGTCTTTTATTTCTATTCGTATTATTCTGCTTATCGCAGCCAAAAGCCTCGGCAATTCCGATCCAATGGACCCTTTCCGGGGGACTGTTTAACGACGGCGGCAGCGTATTCGGCTCGTTCATTTTCGACGCCGATACGACTACCTTCGATGCCGTGAATGTCGCAACCTCAGCCGGCTCGGCGCTGCCCGCCGCAGGTTATCCTGATTTTGCCGTCGGCGATGCTTCGATCATTTTTCTGTATTCCGACCTGTCGGTTCTCGATCCAGACCCGGACTTCACCGGAGTCAGCATTCTGACGCTCGGATTGACAACACCGATGACGAATGCCGGTGGCTCGATCCCGCTTGGCATACAAGGGCAGGGAAGCGAACAATTCTGCGCCGATCCGATGTGTAACCAGGGCGCCCTCCGCTTCATCTCGGCCGGCGAGATCTCCGGCGAACGGGTCCCGCTCAACTCGGTCCCCGAGCCGTCGAGCCTGGTTCTGATCGGCATTGGGCTGGGCGCGCTGTGGCTCCAGCGGCGTAGAATGGGAGCCGAGGGGCGGCGCTGACGCTCGGATTGGTGGGCGCCCGAACTCCGCCCCGCGTGTATCTTCAGGGTCGATTCAGACCGAGAGGCGGACAACTTCCATGCGATTTCTGTTCAAGATTTCGTTTCCCGTCGAGAGCGGCAACAAGGCGGCGCGCGAAGGCTTCACCGCGATCTCCAGAATTCTGGCGGACCAGAAGCCCGAAGCCGCTTACTTCATCGCCGAAAACGGCCGGCGCACGGGCATCCTTGTGATGAACATGGACGACGCGTCGCAGTTGCCCTCGATCGCCGAACCGTGGTTTCTGGCGATGAACGCCTCCATCGAAGTGACGCCCGCGATGGTTCCCGCCGACCTCGAAAAAGCCGGCCCCGACGTCGCGGCAGCCGTCAAGACGTTCGGCTAGCTCCACGGCGGTGAATCGCGCCGAAGAGATCTGCATCTCTCCTTGACAGATACCTATCATGGATGTCACCGATCTCCCCGGCGAATGGACCGACGAAGCCGTTTATGGAGTGCTTCGCGCGGAGTGGTTGGCTGAAAACCGGCTACGATACCCGCTGCCGCCTGCGGTGCCCGCCGGTTTGTTGGTCCGAAGGAGGCCGCCCCATGAGGCGCACCTGGACGATCCTTGGCGTTGGCGATGTGGCCGGCAGCTTGCAGTGGTACCAGTCGCTACTGGGTCTGCCGCAGGCCGCTCCCGCCCATGATTACTTCGGTCAAATCCTCGACTCGGATGGAACGGTGTTGTTATGCCTGCACGCGTGGGGCGCCCATGAGCACCCTTCCCTGATGAGCCCCGATCACGCGCAACCGGGCAACGGCCTGCTGTTGTTTTTCCGTGTCGAGGATTTCGAGATGGCGCTGCCCAGAGCGCGTTCTCTCGTTGCCCGGCTCGAGGAGGAGCCCCATGTGAACCCGAACACCCGAACCCGGGAGTTCTCCTTGCGGGATCCGGACGGCTACTACGTCACGATCAGCGCGCTCGAGGCGGCCTGACAGGTGCCGTGCCAGGGGGACAGTCACCAGGTTTTCCCCATCGCACCGTGCGGTTGGCGCACCGCTATTTGACGATATAACCTGGTGACTGTCCCCGTGGGTCTTCACCTTTTCCCGTAATCGGTGAAAACGTAGTCTCTGGCCTTCGCTGCGGTGTGGCAGGCGAAGCCGCACTTGGCGTCGTTGCCCTGCGGGGGCGTGCCCGCCAAGGTGCCGGGCTGGAATGTATCGGACGGGGCGTCGTAGTCGAACACGGCGTATCCCCACCCGCCGCTGTCGGTGAACCGCTTGCTGTCTTTGACCATGAAATCCACGTTCAGCAGGCTGCCCGGCACGGTCGCTCCCGCGAAGAACTCGTTCGGTTTGGGGGTCCAATGGATCTTGGCCATCTTGGCCCCGTCCGGGACAGGCTTACCGTTGCCGGGGATCCCGGCCTGGTAGGCGTCGATCATGGCGGGATTGCCGAGGATGATAGCGACCGCCTTTTCGTTGCGACTGAGGGAGATGGCCTGCCACGATTCGTATCCCCGGAACTCGGAGAAGGCGAGGCCTCCAGGCACTTTTGCGGTGTATTTGTCCTGGGCAGCCAGCGCCAAGACCGTGATCATCGAAAGAAGCAATCCCACCCCTACGGCAATGCGAGTCCTTCTGCGTCTCACCTTGAATCTCCTTTGCCTGCTTCATGGGGACAGTCACCGCGTTTCGCATCTCGATTTTTCAGAGGTTCACGGGATATCGCAGGATGCGAAGCACGGTGACTTTCTCCCTCCGGCATAGCGCGGCGCCGGGCCGTTACATGGTCAAAACAACGCGGAATTGCGCCGCGCCGCTGATCATGCGCTCGTAAGCCTCCGCGGCCTTTTCCAGCGGGTAGGTTTCGATCATCGGACGCACGCCGCTCAGGTCGGCGAAACGCAGCGTGTCCTCGATGTCGGCCGGCGACCCCGCGGCCCAACCTTGCACGCTGCGGCTCCCGGTGATGAGCTGGAGCGGGGTCACTTCGATGGGCTTGAAATCGACGCCGATCACGAGCAACGTGCCGTTGGGCGCCAGGCCGTCGATCACCTCCGACATCGCTTTGGCGTTCGGCGCCGTTGTCAGGATCACGCGCGCACCGCCCAGTTCCTGTAAGGCAGCCGCCGCGTTGGTCGCTTTGCTGTCGATGTAGACGTGCGCGCCGAGCTTGGTTGCCAGCGGCCGGTTGGCGGACCCGCGGCCGACGGCGGCGACGCGGTAGCCGAACTTGTTGGCGAACTGAATGCCGAGATGGCCCAGGCCGCCGATTCCCTGCACCGCGACCAGGTCGCCGGGAAGCGCGCCGCTATGCCGCAGCGCATTGTAGGTGGTGATGCCCGCGCACAACAGCGGCGCCGCCTCCACCGCGCTCAGCGTAGCGGGCATCGCCACGACCGCCTCGGCGGGCGCGACCATGTATTGCTGATATCCACCGTCGTAGCTGATGCCCGGAACCTTCAGATTTTGGCAATTGCGGAAATCTCCGCGGCGGCAGGCCAGACAGGTTCCGTCGTGGCCGCCGTGCCAGCCTACTCCGACGCGCTGGCCCAGACTCCATTCGGAAACGCCGGCGCCCAGCTCGTCCACAACGCCCACAACTTCGTGTCCTGGAGCGCGGGGATACTCGATACCGGGCCAGGAACCGTCTTTCGTGAGTGCGTCGCTGTGGCAGACTCCACAGGCCTCCACCTTGATGCGCACTTCGCGGCTAGCGGGTGCGGGAATCTTGCGCTCGACGAGTTCGATGTCGCCTCCGGGTTTGGTCACTTGCGCCACCTTCATGGTGTCGACTGCAATGCTTGTGGTCGCCATGGTTCCTCCTAGGTTTGGGATGGGTTCCGTTCCCGGCCGCGGCCTGCGGTCTGCTGGCGATGCCGTTCGAGACTGGACCGCTGCGGTGTCGGCTGAGGGGCCTCAGGGAACAATCGTGATTTCCGATTGCAATTTTGAACCGGAAACGCGCGGAAAGAATCCCTAGGAAGCAGTCTTTTCGACTACCACTTCCGGGGGACGTGTCGATTCCCCTTCCACCTTTGGTGCCCAACCGGTTACGCTGGCGCGCGAGGAAGAAAAGTTACCGGCAACCGTGATGGGGCTCGACGGGGAAGGGCCGTTCTGGCAGGATGTGGCAGGGTTTGGCATGGTTTTGGTAGGCTTTTCGCGGCATCGAGCGGAATCCCCCTTATCGCTGCTGCCAGTGTAGCTGGGGATGTCAAGGGTTTTGGGGTGAGTTTTGGGGTATGGTGTTGATTTTGTTGGACTGGAAGGGCGGGGACTGAGTGGGATGGCGATCGGAGCAAGGGGTCGCTGCCATGGTCTATTTAGCATGTTGAGCGAACGGCGATCTGCGCTTATTCTCGAATTGGCGGCCAAGCGCCGCGCAAGCTGATCGTCAGCGCGAGACACTCTTTGGAGGCTCTTGGATTTGTGGCGGTGCGTTGGCGTGCCGGCTCAAACCATCGTGGGCCAGCGCAAGGCGTGTAGGGGTTTCCACGCTTGCCGACCCGGTCCGACCGGCGAATGGGAATCCGCGTTACGAATTCACGATATGTCGAGCCTGCCGCGACTTTGGTTGTCCCGACTTTCTACTGGCAGGTTCTGATGAGTAGAGGGCTCGCCGTCTGCGCCTTTTCCCCGGTCTGCCTGGATGTCACCGATCCGTTTGGGGGGCCGATCTTCCCGAGGCGCCTTGCGCGCTACCCGGCGGGCCAGTAAGCTGATGCATATGAGCACCATTGAGCAGATCGAGGATGCGGTTCGTCGGCTAAACCCCGCGGAGTTGGCTGAATTCCGCAAATGGTTTGCCGGGTTTGACGGCGCTCTGTGGGACCGCCAGATCGAGAACGACGTAGCGGCAGGACGCCTCGACGCGCTCGCTGAGGAAGCGTTGCGCGATTTGCGCGAGGGCCGCTGCACGGAGCGGTGAAACATCGCGCCAACCCCAGGTTCTGGCGCTGCTACCGCCAGCTTCCGAAACAGATCCAGCGACTGGCCGACGAATCCTACAACCTGCTGCGGAGAGATCCCCAGCACCCTTCTCTACATTTCAAGAAGATGGGCCGCTTTTGGTCGGTGCGGGTTGGCCTGCACTACAGGGCTCTGGCCGTGCAGCACGAATCCGATGTCGTGTGGTTTTGGATCGGCCCACACGCCGAATACGATCGCCTCACCGGCCAGGGGTAGCGCCGAGTCCAGAGAGTGGGGAAGCAAAACGGCCAGGGTGAGCGGAATTGACACCAACCTGTCCGGAGCCTAGGCTGAGGCTAAAGGCAATGGACGTACAACTTTCCCCCGACCAGAAGGCGTTTGTCCGCCAGGCGGTTGCAGCCGGACGGTCTGAACGCGAGGAAGACGCGGTGCGGGAAGCGCTAGCGTTGTGGGAAGAACGCGAGCGGGCGCGGATGGAGATCCTGGCCGCTGTCGATGCGGCGGAAACCTCCTTGGCCGGCGGCCAAGGCCGCGTCATCACCGAAACCTCCGTGCGGGACCTCGCCGGCGATGTGAAACAGCGGGGCCGCGCTCGGCTTGCCGCCGACCAAGCGCCGCTGCCCTGGAGCCCGTTCCTCTTTTGCGGCGGCATCGACCAAAACGCGGCACGAGCACCAGCGACGCCAGGCCGGCACCGAACAGCAACACCGTGGACGGTTCGGGAACTGCCACGGGCGAATCGGACTCCAAGAGCAGATCCACAGGAGTGCCATCCAGTTCACTCAGCTTGAACTGCACGAGGATGAAACCTTCCGCCCCACCGGCCTGTTCCGTATTATTTCCAAGCCCTCCACCGGATACAAAGACGCGAATGTCAAACGGCTGGCCAAGAACAAAAGGGAAAGTGCCCTGGCAGCCCGTGCAGCTTCCGAAATCTGCCCGCGCGAAAAGGTTTCCGATCTCGCTGGTAGCGTCGAAGCCCCCCTGTCCCAAGCCCCTGCCCTCACCGAAACTGAGCATCTGAATGAGGCCGTCGCGAACAGGCCCGGCGCTGGTCGCGCGGAAGCTCAACTCGATGTCCGCGCGCGCGTAGCTGTAATCATTGAAGCCCTCGACAGGTAGGTAACGTGTGTCCGCGTCTACGCTGACAGAGGCGGAGAACGTCCCCTCAGGGATCTCGGGCTCGCCGGCAGACGAAAGGAACTCGTAATACGCGGAGAACTGAGCCTCCGAAGTGGACGGGAAACTGTAGCCTTCGACGATTGGGCCGGTGACGCTGCACCCGCTTGGGGAGTGGACCTCGATCGCGTCGCCGCCGGGTACGGCTACACGGCAATAGGTGCTGGCGATGATATCCCCATGCAGGGAGGAAGCGGGCGCCAAAAGGAGGACGAATGAAGCCGTCGCTGCAAGTCGCATGGGGGCCTCCTTGAGTCGACGGACGCCGGCGCAAGGGCAGGGCGACAGCCGACGGACGGGACTCTGAGTTGCGACTGGAAACGCTTGAGAGACCAGGAGCAATTGGGCGGCCAAAGCTAAGATCCTCAAAACGCCCGGAGTAACACAATGGTTCTGGGTATTTTGGCCCATATCCCTGCCCGAGTGGCCCAACGGGTTGGCCCTGGCGCTGGGGTAACTCCACGATGCCTACGCGCGGCGTTTCAACCGCCACTACCCTGCTTCTGGCGAGTCGCCGATTGAGCCGGCGAATGATTTAACAATATAACCTGGTGACTGTCCCCCTTGGCCCGTCCCCCTTGGCCCACACCATCGCCCCCTGAGACTAGGATATCGCCCTGAGTGCTATTCAATTCGTTCCAAAATACTTACAAACATACGCCCTTCTTCGGCAAGGAGGCGAACGCGTGCGCGCAAATAGTCCACCAGGCTAATTGCCTCACTTAAGATCATGATGAGGTCGTGTCCGTTCATAACAAAGAAGCAAGGTGCCTTTCCTCTCGTTATCGCGTCCCGTCCGACCGTGCTGACGTCGTTTAGGGCTATCATAACACCGCGAGTAAATGTCGATTTTCCTTCGATTTTACCTCTGAATACAAGAAGATCTGACTCAGGTAAAGGATATTTTTCCCACTTCGATTCCAGGAGATAGATATCGCCATCCAATTGAAACGAGCCGTCAATCTGTTCGCCTACGACACGGAACGGTTGCCGAGGCTGAAGCTCAAAGATCTCAAACAACCCATTGAGAAGCCTCTCCAGCGCTAAGCCAGCCCTGTTTCGGTCATGATCATCGACGAGCTGGAAGAAACGTTCTCTAAGCTCCCTGAGTGCTTTGGAAAGTTGACGTTTCTTTGCAGTCTGCTGTTCTTGGTGATTTGCTACTGGCGAACTGGAGACTGTATCATGGCCTCGAAGACGCGCAACAATCAGACGACACACCTCGCTCTCCGCTCCGGTTGCCTCACTGTAATCCAATAGGTCACCTAGTAGCTTTCCAACCAGAGCGTTATTTTCCCTCTGCCAGAACGCACGTAACCGATTTGCCTTGGAGCCGCTTGAGTAGTTGTACCGCTCGTCATAAATATCCCGACCCGTGCTATAATTCACGAATTCGGAGAAAGTCCGGTTCGTAAAATCCAGTACGTAGCCGGACGCCATCCCAAGGAATCGCTCTAGCCGACGCTTTTCTACTGGTGTGAGATCAGACATTATCAATGATCAGATCGTAATCAATTGCAACTCGCTGGTGCAACTCGTTTAGATGCTGTCGCGGAAGTGTGGAGGAAAGGGGAGGAGAAGGAAGACGGACAGACTGATGAGGAATGGGATGCGGAACCATTAGCCCGGTAGTCATCCCCGAACCACAGGCACTGTTTGCTCACATTCTACCGACCTCGTCGGCTGACGTACAACGAACCGTCTTGTGACCGAATGGGTCCTCCCGTCAAGAAATTGGAGTGTGTTCGCAAGCCGATGTTTGGCGCGCCCGACCGTGCGGTCGGGCCGATTCGTCTCTGGCACCAACTAACAAACAAGTACCGACGAGGCCGGGTCATCGCCACGTAAAGTAGGCGACGTTCTTCTGCAAGTTCCGCTTCGGGTCGCGGAACAACTCCCTCCTCAACACCAGCGATGATCGCTGCCTGTACAGTCAAGCCTTTCGATCCTCCCATCGTCATGATCCGAACGCCCTCACTCTTCGCAGCTGCGAGATCCCCTCCAAGGGGCGCGATCTGGCCGAGGAATCGCGACAAGTCATCGGGCTCTGCGACGCCATCAATATCCTGGATGATCTCTTTGAGTTCATCGTCAAACCCGGGAAATGCCTTATCACTTGGGATTGTTGTGATCCAATGTCCCCAGCCTTCTGAAGGACGTTCATCTGGGATCGGGTGCTCATCGAGCCAAGCCCTGACATCTCTGATCGCCTCCATGGCGCGACCAGCAGATGGCCTTGGTGAGCCCTCAAATGCGTTTTCATATTCGCGCAACAAAGCTACGCCGAAAGGTATGCGTGCCGAATTAGCAACGCCGTAGATGTGATCGAAGAACCGTTGCCCGACGTTTCGTGTAAGCTGCATGAGTGCAGCCCATGCCAGAGAGTCCGCGATTTTGACGCCCAATCGCAGCATCTCCAACGAGCGTCGGTTGTCTTCCTTGCTCAGCGCACGGGCTACGGCGTCAGGGTCTGATACTGGGATACCACGTTGTATCAGCTGTTCCCTGATTGGCGCACTAAAGTGACCGTTGTAATCGCCGCGAAACAATACTAAGATTTGGTCGGGAGGGACATCCTCGGAAATGAGTTGCTCGACGAGGGTACCGACACCTGTGGCCTCCGCGTCGTTGTTGTGGAACGAAAGTAGGGCGACCTCGCCTTCGGGAGCATCATCATCAGGTGTGACCGGGTGACGCAATGGACGACCAGGATCTCCTTCAATAACGAAGCGGGACCACTCGATTATGCGTCGCGCACACCGTTTTGAGATGGACAAGGCATAGCTCTCGCTCGGGTCGTAGTCTTCCGGGAAACGTCGAATTCCTTCGGGGGCAGCTTTCCGGAAGCCGTAAACAGACTGATCGTCATCGCCAGCACCGAGAATGGCACACCCTCGGGCCGCAATCAGTCTCAGCACCCTAAGATCACAGGCGTTCAGATCTTGATACTCGTCGACGATCAAGAGATCGTAGTTGATTCCTCGAAGGCTGTCGTGATTCTCCAATGCTTGGCGAAGTAGGTCCGGGAGTTCCGACAACAAGGTGTATCCGTAAACCCTGCGGTGCTCGTCCCATGCGCCTAGGAATCGAGCCCGAACGGCAGGTTCGATCTTGGGATCGTCCTCGGGGCGTAACGACTGCCAGTTTGCTTCCAACTCCCGCAACAACACATCGAGTACCCGGACAGGCACCGTCGCTCGCCGTGCCAGCGTCGGGCGGACCAAGTTCTTATGTTCCCAATCGTCGGCCATTCGCAGCGGCTGCGGAAAACTCGCAGCGCCGGGATTCTGCATAAGAACGGAGATAGCAAACGAGTGGATTGTGCTAGGGCGTTGCGCGGCCAGCGTTGGATGCTCCGAAACCTTTAGCGCGAGTTCTGACGTGGCCGCACGCGTGAATGTGAGCAGCCGAACACGTGGTCGTTGCTCGGTATTGGCTAGCTTCTCGATGTATGCGACCATCACAGCGCTTTTTCCGGTTCCGGGACCAGCAAGCAATACGCCGTGAGCGAGAGGGTCGTGAGCCAGTAGACGACTCTGTTCGGGTGTTGGATCAAAAGGCATTGCAGAAGGCGAGTCAATGATATCGCACTGGAGTGCAAGATTGCGCGAGGATAACGAACAAAACCCTGGATTCAGTTGGAAAACCGAGGGGCAGACCGGGGATGCTACGATATTGGCTGCCCAGGGCTCGACTGGGTCGGGCTAAAAAATAGGACCAATCGGGGTCAGAGCCCGATTCCCACCCCGAGGGCGTCGCGCTGAGCGCGCCGCAGCCTTTCGAATCCCCGAACAACACACCACGACGCACCAATCTGGTGCATAACGATGGATATGGGAGCTAGCAACAAAGCCGTGCGCCAAAGGGTCAGCTTGCCGGCGCATATCGCCTCACAGGTTCAGCGCTTGGCGAAGAGCCGTAGGCTCAGCGCGAATCGGATGCTGGTGGAATTGATCGAGAACGGAATCGAGGCAGAAAAGCGCAAACAGCAGGAGTTTTTCGAACCGGCCGAGCCCTTTCGGAATGCCCCCGACGACGCGGAGGCCAAACGGCTCGGCGATCAGCTCGGCCGCATGGTTTTCGGATCCTGATGCCCAAAATCGAGAGTTGGGACTATCTGCCCGACGCCGTCCGGCAGCACTGGATCGATCGGATGCGGTCGGTACTTGGAGTCCATTCACAACCATTTCGATGCCCCTAACTCGTTGATGGAAAACAGTCTTCGCCGCGAAGCACCCCGAAATTCTTGGCCCCGCCCGCTATCCTGAAAACGAGTGTGGAGGTGCTGCAAGGTGGGCAAGGCGAAAGCCAGACGCCCCAAGTGAGGTCGATCCGCCGGACCCATCACGAGCCGGCAACGGGGCGGCGCTAACAAAAAGTGACAAAACGAACCCAATTTACTTCTTTGTTTTCAACACGGACTTAAAAAACGAACCAATTCGGATGCAGGCGGAACCACGCCGGGCGTGGCTCAGGGGCGCGGGTGACTTCGGGGTTGATTGGGCGCGGCAAACAAAAAGGGCGCGCCCGAAAGCGCGCCCTTTCCGTTTTTTCAAACCTTGCCGGCGGCCGTTAGACTTTATCCGGCGCGGGAACCTCGAAGCCCTTGCGGTACTTCTGGCCGAGCATTTTGTTGGCTTCTTCGTCGTTGGTGAAGCGGTTTTGGGCGGGGTCGAATTCGAGCATCCCGCCGCGCATCAAGGCGATGTTGCCCAGGTGCGCCATGCCGGCGGCGAGGTGGGCGGTTTCGACGGGGCCGTTTTGATCGGACGTCTTACGGCTGCGCACCGCCTTGATGAAGTTTTCGAAGTGCTTCGTGGGGGCTTCGCCCGAGGGGCCCGGCTCCTTCTTGCGGCCCATGTAGAACTGATACTTGGTGTAGCCGCTGATCGCCAGGTAAAAAAAACAGGGACAGCCTCGAAATATATGTAAACTACCCTTGCCGAGCCACCGCCGCCTCGGACTTGGGCGGGCGGCGCCGAGCAGACGCACGCCGTTGTGGCGTGCCTGCTCTCGCGGATGGTCGAGGTAGAACCGGCGGTCCTCGTCCAGCAGGAAAACCTCTTGCCGGTTATTGCCGCGTTGGGTGATGTGATGCGGAACGCCGTCTGCCACCACCCGCGCTTGGCGGGGCATGTCGTCAGCGACAGGTTAGCAAATATTTCGAGCCTGTCCCCATTTTCACCGAAACACCCGCCGCCATCTCACTCGCGAGCAAACAGATAGCAGGCAAAGTTGAAGAGAACGCACGGCGGCGGATTGCCCGGCCGAAACTTTCAGTTGACACAGAGTACTTTGCTCTGTAAAGTCACCTCTAGAACTGGAGGGAACCATGGCGCGGAGGCGCTCTTGGCTCGAATGGATTCTTGTGCCTGTCGGCCCGCTGGCGATAGCGATCGCGGGGAACTGGCTGGTCATCAGCCTTGCGGGGCAGGTGCTGCACCCGAGGCCGCAAGCCATCCCGTCGGTGACGCAGACGGACCCATCGCCCCGATGGGCCACGACGGTGGACCGCGCGCGGCGCATCCTACGGGCCGACATTGTCGAGCAGAACCTGCCGGGGCTGTCGGTGGCGGTTGGCGTCGGCGGCAACATCGCGTGGGCCGAGGGCTTCGGCTGGGCGGAGATCGAGACGCACGCCCCCGTCACGCCCGATACGCGGTTCCGGATCGGAACGGCTTCCACCGTGCTCACCTCCGCCGCGGTCGGCGTGCTGCTGGAGAAGGGCCGGCTGAAACTGGACGACGAGATTCAGACCTACGTCCCGCGGTTTCCGAAGAAGCAGTGGCCGGTGACGCTGCGGCAGTTGATGGCGCATGTGGCCGGGGTCGGGACCGATGGCGGCGACGAGGGGCCGCTGTTTCGTCAACGCTGCGAGCGGCCCGTGGAAGCGCTGCCGCACTTTGCCGACGATGCGCTGCTGTTCGAGCCGGGGACGCAGTACCGGTATTCGAACTATGGCTGGATCCTGGTCAGCGCGGCGGTCGAAGCGGCGGCGGACCAGCCATTCCTGAGCTTCCTGCGCGAGCGGATTTTCCAGCCACTGAGGATGGAGCACACGGGCGCCGAGTCCGCGAAGGAGGAAAATCCGGAACACATCGGCGAGCCGGAAGAGGACCCGCCGCTCTTCACGTTCATCCAGCGGGTGATCCTGCAGCCGCTGGGGCTGGGAAACGAGAAGGCTAAGCCCGTGACCGATCCGGCGACAGTCTACTTCCCGGCGTCCGGTTACAATCCCTTCGTCCGCTACGGCCTGCGCGCAATGCGCCCGCACAACGTATCGTGCTACGCGGGATCGATGGCATTCCTCTCCACGCCGTCCGACCTGGTGCGCTTCGGGATCGCGATGAGCAGCGGCAAGCTCCTCAAACCCGCCACCGTCGAAATGCTCCAGACGTCCCAGCGGCTGGCCTCGGGCGAGGAGACGGGTCACGGTCTTGGTTGGAACCTCGCCCCCGTCACGCTGGCCGGTGAACCCGCGCAGGCGGCAGGCCACGACGGGGAGTTGCTGGGCCGGCGGGTAGTGTCGCTGATGATGTTTCGCGAATCCGGCATCGTCGTAGCGGTGATGTCGAACAGCGCGGACGCGAATACGTCGGCTCTAGCGCTGAAACTCGCTGAGACGTTCGCGCAGGCGGCGCGTTGACGAAACGGCAGGAGACCGCTGACAGGCACCGATCTCGCGCCCGCGCCAGCAGCACCGCCGCAAGGGAAAACCTGGAGGCTGTCCCCCTTCCCGCACTCGAGTCGGCGGCCGCCAGGGGGCATAAAGTTTAGCCTTTCCCCCGTTTTTTACCGACCGCGCAGGGCCGAGCGAGGACTTGCGGTCGAGGTCAGGATGGTTCGCTATTCCTCTCCTGTGGGGCTCTCACGTCCCTCAGCTCGACGCTTTTTCCGTGGGACGCGCCCGTCGCACGAACTTCTTGACCACCCACCACGCGACAGTACCTTGGGCGTCGCGAATGAGCTTCTGCTCTTTCCACATGGACGCCAGCGGGTCGGCGGCCGCGGGCGTGTCGGACGCCTCGGCCTGCGGTGGAGAGGCGGGACGTTGGAGCTGAGCCAACTGCGTATACGCTGGGTCCTCGCTGCGGCAACCGGCCAGGAGAACAAGAAACAGAGCCACGCTGCCACAAAGTATTGCCTTCATGTCCGTTGAACCAGCAGATATTATCCCCCTGGTTGCGGGTTAATGACCAGGGCTTTTCGACGACTTCCGCAAACTCGCTCGTTGATTGCATACGACTGAAGCGCGCCGCCGCAAACAACAAGAGCGCGCCCGCGGGCGCGCCCTTGTCCACCACTGCGTTACGGCCGTCGCGGCCGTTAGACTTTGTCCGGCGGCGGCACTTCGAAGCCCTTGCGGTACTTCTGGCCGAGCATTTTGTTGGCTTCTTCGTCGTTGGTGAAGCGGTTTTGGGCGGGGTCGAATTCGAGCATCCCGCCGCGCATCAGCGCGATGTTGCCCAGGTGCGCCATGCCGGCGGCGAGGTGGGCGGTTTCGACGGGGCCGTTTTGATCGGACGTCTTACGGCTGCGCACCGCCTTGATGAAGTTTTCGAAGTGCTTCGTGGGGGCTTCGCCCGAGGGGCCCGGCTCCTTCTTGCGGCCCATGTAGAACTGATACTTGGTGTAGCCGCTGATTGCCAGGTAGCCTTCCGAGCCGTAGAACAGGTTGCCGCAGGCGTCGTCGGTCTCCTGGTTCGAGATCCAGAAGCGCACGGCGACCTCGGCGAACTTCTTGCCGCCGTCGAACTCCATCAGCGTGGTGAGCAGCTCGGGCGTCTCGCGGTAGTCGTTCCAGAGGTACTTGCCGCCGAGCGAGGTGATCTTGGTGGGCAGTGTGACGTCGAGGCCCCAGCGCAGCATGTCGGTCTCGTGGATGCCCTGGTTGCCGATTTCGCCGTTGCCGTAGTCCCAGGTCCAGTGCCAGTTGTAGTGCACGTGGCGCCGTGAATACGGGCGGAACTTGCCGGGGCCGACCCACATTTCGTAGTCGAGCGTGGACGGCGGCGTTTCCGACACCGGGAAGTCTTCGAGCTTGGGACGCCACTTGAAGATCACCGCGCGCGCCATGTAGACGTCGCCGATCTGGCCGGAGCGCAGCTTGGCGACGGCTTCCTGGATGGCTTCCGAGCTGCGCAGTTGCACGCCGTGCTGCACGATGCGGTTGTATTTTTTCGCGGCGGCGATCAGGCTGAGGCCCTCGTTGAAGCAGTGCGTCGACGGCTTTTCGACGTAGACGTCCTTGCCGGCCTGGCAGGCCCAGATGGCGGCCAGCGTGTGCCAGTGGTTGGGCGTGGCGATGGTGACGGCGTCGATGTCTTTGTCGTCGAAGACGCGCCGCATGTCCTGCACGATTTTGGGACGGCGCCCGAATTTTTTCTCGAACTCGTCGGCGCGCTTGCCGGCAACCTCGAGGTCGGGATCGACTAAGGTGGTGATCTCGACATTGTCGAGGGGCTGCAGCCCGTTGATGTGGCTGCGTCCGCGCCCATGGACGCCCAACACCGCCACGCGGATCGTGTCGTTGGCGCCCATCACGCTATCGGCGGCCTTGGCGGCCGAGGAAGCCACGGCGGCCATGGCCGTGCTCTTCATGAAGGTTCTTCGCTCCATATGAATACCCCCTGGGGTCCCCTACATAGTAGCCGCTGAGAACGCCGGCGACAACCCAACTTGGCGGCCGGGGCGGGTGGGCCCGGGATGCCGCCGTAGCGGCGGCCGAAGCGGTCCAGCGTGGTCTGATAGGATGCGGAGCGGTTGCCTGGAGTCTTCCCACACGTGCCGAAGAAAATTTATCTTGCGGGTCCCGAGGTGTTTCTCGCGAATGTTTTGGAAATCGCGCAGAAGAAGAAGCAGATCTGCGCCGAGCACGGCTTTGTGGGGGTCTTTCCCCTGGACGCGGAGCTGCAGCTCGAGGGCCTCGACGGCCGCGAGGCCGCTTTACGCATCAGCCGCGCGAATGAAGGGCTGATGCGTGGCGCGGACCTGGTGATTGCCAACATGACGCCGTTTCGCGGCCCCAGCATGGACGTCGGGACGGCCTATGAGATGGGTTTCATGCGGGCGCTGGGGCGGCCCGTGCTCGGCTACACCAACAGCACCGAGCCGTTCCTCGACAGGACGATCCGGCTTTGCGCGGGGCGTCGCGAAGGCGGGCAGTGGGTCGATCGCGAGGGAATGCAGATCGAGGAGTTCGGGCTCACCGACAACCTGATGATGGAAGGCGCGGTGATCGATAGCGGCGCGGAAGTCATTTGCCAGGGGGTCTCGAGCGAGGTTTTGTTCACCGATCTGAGAGCCTTTGCGGCTTGCGTTCGGGTTGCTCGCGCGTTGGGGTGAGGGGCGGATTCAGTTGCTACGACGGGAAATCTACGACCCGGCGGTCAACGCGTGCGTGGACGCCAACCCGGCGGTCACTTTCTCCCTTGGCCGTCTCACCGGCGTCGGCTCCCCTGTTTCGGCCAGCAACTTTACCCAATTCAGCGCGCTGGGCCGAGTCAAGCAGCACCAGCAGATCACCGCGGGACAGGTCTATGCTGACGCAGACGATTCAGCCGGTCGGCCTTACGCTACTGGGAGAGCGTGACAGTCTAAGTTCTCACGAGCCGGGTCGGTCGTGAGTTGCGCGGATGAAGAAATTGGGGACACTCAGCCACGCCCACAAGACCGTGCTGATACGACGAGAGCTTGGAGCGGCCCTTGTGAGATTCCCTCAGTTTCGTGACGCGCCACTCAGCGCCGCGACCCGCGATGCGCGCCGCCGCCTATCCCGCCCAGATCGATCATCACCGCGATCAACAGCCACAAGAGGTTGATGCCCGCCGTCGGCATGCCGCTGTTGATCTCCCAGGCGTAGACGATCGTGGTAAGCGGCAGAAAAAGGAACCCGATTATCGGCAGCAGGAGCCCACCCTCAAACGCGCGCTGCAGGTAGGTTGAGAAGAGCCACAGGAGCACGAGCACGATGCGCGGAAACAACAGGATAGCGAGCAAGAGTAAGCACGGCATAGTTCAGCCTCTAGGCCGGGAGGCGCGAGGGCACCGCCCTGGGTTCTGAGTGTCCCTGGTTTCGTCGAACATCAAGGAGCCTTCCTCAACCGCCTTCTTCAACGCGCCTTCTCAATCCGCATCCAAAACCAGCGTCCAATCGTTGCCTGGAGCCGGCTCTCCCGGCGGGTCGAACGGCTGCGTGCCCTGATTGTCGAATTTGCCGATCTCCTGGCGCGAAGCCGTGCGGGGATCGTACCAGAAGGCGCGAACCTTCGCAGTCGGCAGCACGCCGAGCCGCACCGAGAACGCCCGGCCGGTGTAGGTATAGAAATAGGCGTAGTCGTGGCCGCGCGTCGCGATGACGCGGTCGTAGCGTTCGCCGTTCTCGCCGGCGATCAGGCTTTGGTCGGGAACACGGTCGAGGTAGGAGCGCGACAGGATCAGATCTTTCAGGTGCTGCATCTGGCCGGCGCCGGGCGCGTCGAGCGCTTCTTCCCACGTCTCGCGGACGCCGTAAGAGCCTGGGCCATCCCCGGCCTTGTGCATCTGCATGATCGCCGAGTGGCCGTAGGTGTGGCCCGCTGCACCAGCGAAAACCGACCACCAGGCGTAGCGGCGCGCGTCGTCGGCGGTCCAGTAAGGCTGTGACGGATCATGCAGGCCTTGCGGGATGCCTTCGTAGGAGGGCTCGCCGTCGATGGTGGGCTTGGGCGGCTGCTTGGCGCGATCCTCGGCGACATAGCGCCAGTTGTCTTCGCCCTTGGGCTCGGGACTGTCGTCCTGGTCGTAACGGCGGTGGCCCGATTGGAACATGTTGAAGGTAAGCCAAGGCTCCTGGTGGAACCACGTCGATGACTGCGTGCGGCCGAACGGATGGAACGTGACCATGCTGTCGGGGTCGAGCGCGTGGAACAGCTCGCCCATCCGTTGCCAGACGACGGTATTTTCGTTGCCGTGGGTATCGCCGCCGGTGATCCAGACGATGTTCGGCCTGTCGCCGTAGCGCTTGACGAGAAAGCGCGTGTAGGCCTCGACATTGTTCTCGTTGAGCTTGCCGCTGTCGGCGATCGATCCCCAGGCGGCGACCATCCCGACATAGAGACCCTTCTCGGCGGCCTTGTCGACGATCCAGTCGACGTGATCCCAGAAGTCGTACTCGCCCTCCTTGGCGGGATCGGCGCCGGTGGTCGTGCGGGGCTGGCCGGGGTTTTCATCGACGAGCGCGGCGGCGCCGTAGGCATTCACGTCATCAACGCTGTGGAGGACCATCGCCTGGACCACGTTGAAGCCCTTAGAGTGCCGGTTTTCGAGATAGGTCTCGGCTTCCTCGCGGGTGAGCCGGCTGAACAGCAGCCAGGCGGTGTCGCCGAGCCAGAAGAAGGGGCGGCCGTCGGCGTATTGGAAGTAGCGCCCGCCGGGGGCGACCTGCAGTGCGCCGACCAGCGACTCCGGTGCCGGGGCTTCGTCGGCCGGCTTGGATGCGCACGACCACATCAACAGCACGCTGAACGCGGCAGTTGCGATGGAGGCGAGTACGACCGTGATGCGTCGCGACCCACGCCGCCCTGCGCGCCGCACCACGAGTCGGGGGGCTCCCATGAAGCGAATGATCACGCTATTCCACAGCCGTTCCATGCGAGTTGATTCTATCAGCCAGCCCTGGTCGAGTTCCTCGACGCGGCGGAGCCGGCGTGTAGCGATCCATAGTCACCATCGCACGCGGGATCCTCGGCCCGGATCAGCGAACACGATTCATGGCCGACAAGTCATATTGCCCGAGATAGACCGGCTTGGACACAGGAGTCCTGTTGCTGGATGTGAGTACCATCGGGAATCCCCACACTTCGCCGCTGCTGAGGTCGATCATCAGCTTGCCCTGAACCTCCGACGGACCGTCCGGGTTCCGCATGGTGGTCAGGCCGGGCTCGACATAGAGATTGCGGCCGTTCGATTGCGCCTGAACCGAAACCGGGGCCGTGGTGTTCTGCAGGGCCAACACCGCCAACAGCGCCGCGATGATGGTGAGAATGGTTTTTGTGTATAGGCTGGACTCCGCCACTACCGAGTTCGAAGGAACTTGAGGAAGTGCCATGTATTGATCTCCTGACACGTTGGGTCGCTACGGACACAGCGACGAAAAATATCCGGCGGCGCCCCGCATTACAACGAGTCTCGTTTCGAGGCGCGGCCTGAGGTAGATTCTAGCGCCGCCGAGTTCGTTTCAGGAGGGGGCTTGAATGCGATCCGCGGCGCTCGTATCATGTGTCCATGTCGAACGCCAAGCTTCGCTTCTGTTGCGCTTGTGGCCTGCTGTCGCTGGCTCTGCTCGTCTGGGCTGCCGTGCCTGGATTCGCCGCCGGGAACTACGCCGAAAGACCCGGCACCGAAGGCAACGGCGACTACACCATCGGCCCCGGCTACAAGATCGATCCCGATCTCACCGATCAGGGCAATCCCAAGGGCAAATACTTCGAGTTTGCGATGCGGCTGGCCGACAGCAAGTTCTTCCGCGGCGACGATACCACGCTCGACTCGAAAAAGCCCATTCGCGAAGAGCGCATGATCTACGTCTACGTGCCGGCCGCCTACAAAGACGGCACGAAGGCGCCGATTCTGGTGACGCTCGACGGCCCCTCGCGGCTCGACCTGGTGCGCAACGCGCTCGACAATCTCACAATTTCGAAAGACCCCCGGCGCAAGCTGCCCGCCTTCATCGCGATTGCCGTGCAGAACGGCGGCAACGACAGCAAGGGCAGCGAGCGCGGCCTCGAATACGACACGATGTCGGACCGCTTCGTGCGATTCATCAACGATGAAGTGTTGCCCGCGGTGCTGCACCACGATGAGATTCTGGCGGCTTACCCCCACATTGCGTTTACCGACAACCCCTGGGGCAAGGCCATCATGGGTGGCAGTTCGGGCGGCGCGGCGGCTCTGACCGCGGGCTGGTTTCGTCCCGACCTGTTCCGCCGCCTGATCACCTACTCGGGGACGTTTGTCGATCAGCAGGACGACGACGCGCCCGAGGAAGCGAAATATCCGCTCGGCGCCTGGGAATATCATTCCGGCATGAAGCTGATCGAAAACAGCGACAAGAAGCCGTTGCGGATCTTCACGCACGTGTCGGAGAACGACAACGGCGCCAACCGCCCCGAGGAGAGCCATCACAATTGGGTGATGGCGAACCGCCGCACCGCAGCGGCGCTCAAAGCCAAAGGCTACGACTACCGGTTCCTCTACGCGCTGGCGGCGGGACATACCGATCACCGGGTTTTCGAGCAAACCCTGGCCGACACGCTGGTTTGGATGTGGCGCGGTTATCACGCCGAGTGAGGCTGGGGATCGGCGCCACCGGCCGTGGGAAGCAGCCTTCAGTGATCGCGGCGGCCAGCGGCCATTGTTTGCCTTTTGGTGCGCTGCCGGGGGACTGGTCGGGAGGCGCCTCGCTACGCCATCCCGGGAACCTTGGGGCCCGCGATGCTGACCCGGTTGCGGCCGGCCTGCTTGGCGGCGTAGAGCCGGTCGTCGGCGCACTGGATCAGATCTTCGGGTTCGATGCCGCTGTCGGGAATGCAGGCGGCCGCGCCGACGCTCACGGTCAAGGCCAAGCCCTGGCCGTTCCCCAGGGTTTCGATCTCACAGCGGGCTTTGTCGAGAATGGCCAGCGCGGACTGCTGGTCCGTGTTCGGCAGCAGCATCACAAACTCATCGCCGCCGTAGCGCGCCACCAGATCGGGGCGGCCCGCACAATCGAACAGCACCCCGGCGACGCATGCCAGGCATTGGTCGCCGGCCGGGTGGCCGTACTGATCGTTGATGTTCTTGAAGCGGTCCAGATCGACCAGCCCGACAGCAAGAGAGCGGCCTTCGCGCGAGGCCCGTACCCATTCTTGGAGCAGCGCCTCGTCGAAGTAACGGCGGTTGCGGGCGCCCGTCAGGCTGTCCACGTTAGATTGCTCGACCAGCCTCAGGTTGGCGAGCGATAGCTCGTCCATGGCGGCTTGCAGCTCGGAGGTGCGCTCGAGCACGCGGGCTTCCAGGGCGGCGGCATCCGGCCGCACGTTGGCAGTGTGCGACCGCAGATAGAGGTAGCCGAATAGAACGACGCCGATGGTGTTGACTATCGCCCCGTAGACCGTGGACATGCCCGGTGGGGCGAACGGAACGGGGGCGACGAAGGGTGGCTGTGCCAGCCAACGGAACGAACTCGCGAGCATATACAGCCGCAGCCCCGTGCCGAGCGCGTAGAAAGAGATCGCACCCAGCAACAGCCCGCGTTCCGTGCCGGCAACCAGACGCGCCGCGAAGCCGGCGCCTGCCACGATCAGCACAAACCCCACCGCAATCGTCGCCAGCGAAGCCAGCGGCGCTGGCGGCCTGCTGATCGTAGCCGCCGCCCATGCCCAATGGGCGAGGTAGCAGGAAAACGACAGCGCCATCGTCGGCCCGGCGAACTTCAGGTAGCGCCCCGCGCGCGCCGCGTCCGCGGATAGGTATTGGAGAAACCCGCCAATTAGGACAATCACCGCGAGCGAACCCAAGGCGTAGCCCAGATCGAGCCCGGGGATTCGGGCGGGCGGGCGGAGCCGCAATACATGAACGCCGATCAACGTTGCCGAATGAGCCAGCCCGATGCAAAAACCCCACAGCAGAGTGCGCTGAACGCGCGTCGGCGTGGACGAGCGGAAGCGCGAGAGGACGAGGACAACCAGCATCGACCACAGCACGCAGCCGAAGACATGTTCCGTTCCCGGCCACGCCGCATAGAGCGGGCCCATCGGCGGACGATGGCCGAACGGCGGGGGCGGACGATGCGATCCCCCAAACTGAAGCAACCAGAGTGCAAGCACGAAAACTCAGTGACCCCTGAATCTCCATTCTGACCTGCGCCGGCGGCCGCAGGAACTCAGGTTTCGACCTGAATTTTTGCCCCCGCGGACCGCCAGGCCCTTAGGAAATCAGGGGGTGGCATGCGCAGCGGGCTCGGTAAATTTGATCTCATTTCCCGAAGGATCGTTGACGCGAAAATCGCGGTTCCCCCAGGGCTGGCGCACGATCGGCTGCGAGAGCAGCGCCCCGCGCCGTTGCAGCTCGCCGTGTAGCTCGTCGAGCTGCCGCGTGAAAATATGCAAGCCCACCGGAGAGTGATCGCGGCTCTGGTCGAGGAACAGATGCAGCGCAATTCCGTCGCGCTCCACGATGGCGTAATCGCCGGCCGGCATTTCCATAACGGCGGGAAATCCCAGCTTGTTTTCGTAATACTCAATCGCCTCTCGCAAATCCGAGACCGGAATCTCGGGTGCAATCCGGGATAGCGTCGCCATGGGCGGATTCTCCTTGTCGTCGAATGGACGATCCTTAGCGCAGAAAGCAGACCGCAGACCGCAGACGGCAGAGGCAGCGGCAGTGCGCTCTGCGGATCCATTATACGAGCGCCGATCGATGCACGAGAGCGGTTTCATCCGGACGATGCACCACCTTCGGCGCCGGCCCCATTTGCTAAGATCGCCGGATGACCCTGCTCGGCATTGCGCTGGGCGGTGCGGCCGGCGCGCTGGCTCGATACGGCGTCTCCGGACTGATGCACCGCCTGCTTGGCGCCGCATTCCCTTGGGGCACGCTTTCGGTGAATCTGATCGGCTGCTGCCTGCTCGGCCTTCTGCTCGAGCTGTCGCGCCAGAGCGGCTGGGTTTCGCCCGACGTGCGCACCATCGCCGGCATCGGCTTCCTCGGCGCGTTCACGACCTTCTCGACGTTTGGCGTCGAATCCTACCGTGCGTTCGAAGCGGGCGACTGGCTGGTGGGCGGGCTCAATGTGCTCGCGAATGTCGCTGGAGGCCTGCTGCTGGTCGCGGCGGGAACGTTTCTGGCGCGCTTCCTCACCCAGGTCGTCCGCTTCATGATTCAGACCGGAGGTGGCATGTGAGAGAGATCGATGGCGAACAGGTCCTGATGCGCATCTTCGTCGGCGAACGCGACCACTGGCACAGCCGCAACCTGACCGACGCGCTGGTCGAGCTGTTCAAGAAAGAAGGCTTCGCCGGGGCCACCGCGCTGCACGGCATCCAGGGCTTCGGCCACAACTCGGTGAATATCCACAAGGATTCGATCCTGCGCCTCTCGCAGGATCTGCCGGTGATCATCGAGGTCGTCGATTCGGAAGAGCGCATTCAGGCGATTCTGCCCAAGCTCGACGAGATGATCGATAGCGGCCTGATCACGCTCGAAAAAGTGCGCGTGATCCGCTACGGCGCCAGCCGCGAGCGATGAAGCGGGGGCTTGGGCCGCGCCGCAGGGCCGGGAAAGGCAAACGTCCGCCACAGGCGGACGCTGCCGGCCGGAGGCCCGCGCCACATCCCCAGGATCGGGGATTCGTTCGCGCCAACAATCAGGGATCAAGAGCGAGGGTGGGGGGAGAGTTGTGGTCAGTTGGGATATTTCAGGAAGGCGCTTTGCGAAAAGACCATGCGGTCGAGCAGCGATTCGATTTCCTTCTCACCTGGGGTGGAGCCGCCCGTTTTCGATCCCCCCGCATAGCTGGCCGGCGAGTCCGCGGCATCGTCGGCCGCGTCGTCGTCGTCCAACTCGGGGTCCGCATCCAATAGCTGATTGACCATCGACTCGAGCCGGTCGTCGGGGACCTCGCGGTCTTGCCAGGAGTTCTTCAGGTCGACCGTGAATGCGAGACGCTCCCTCTTCTTTTTCACCAAGCTTCCTCCTCACTACTTGCCAACAAGCGCCCCGACGACGAGGTCCGGCCGCGCCAAGGGATAACAGCAGCAATCGGATTGCCAAGGTGGCCGGGGCTTGTCTATCAACACGATAGCGTTTGCAGGGTTCGGGGGGCCCTAGAAAAAGTGTGAAAAGGTTGATGTAAAGACCGGATATTCGCTCGTAAGTTCCGCTCTGTGGAACGTCGTAAGGGGCCGGCAGCGGAGATATACGACAGGCTTACACCGGGGGTAAGTCGGCGGCCCGCACACGGCGCGATACTGTGCTCGACGGCCAGCGGCGGTCGATCCATTCGCATAACAGGAAAGCAGCGACGGCGATGGCCAGGCCGGCCGCGGCGTCGACCACGTAGTGATAGCGGCCATAGATGGTGGCCCAAAAGATGCCGGTCGCCAGCAGGGTGAGCGCCCAGCCGGCCCAGCGGCGCTCGGGCATCACACGCAACAGCGCAAACGCGCCGGCGTAGGCCGAGGAAACGTGCGCGCTGGGGAAGACGCTGGTGTGAATGCCGTGGTTGCCTAGCAGCCACCAGTTGAACTGCCGGAAAATCGTGTCGAAGGCCGGCAGATGGTCGGCGGGAAAAACCACGCGGGGCGGTTCGGAAGGGAAATAGGGAAATAGCGCGTAGGAAAGCACCGTGCCCAGCAGGAAGCGAAACAGAAAAGCGTCGGCGCGGTCGCGGCGTCCCCATAGATAAAGCGCGGCGAGGCAGAGCGGGCCAATGGCGTAGACGAGCGAATAGCAAATTTCGAGCAGCGAAGGTAGCAGCGGACCGAGGGTTTCGATCGCGGTTTGGATGCCCCAGTCGCCGAGCACGCGGCGGTCCCAAAGGATCCAGCCGTTTTCGAGCGCCACGACGTGATGTGAGGGGGCGAACCAGCCCATCTCGCGATAGGCAAGCAGCAGCACCGCGAGGGGCAGCCAGTCGCGGGCGGCCTCGATGGCGGGGTGCGGGCGCATCCGCGAGGCGTAGGCCAGGGCGAGGAAGAGCCCGATCAGGGTCAGGTTGAGGCCGAGCGTGAACGAGGTTACCGCGCTGGGCACCGGCAGCACGGCCGACATGACGGCGGCGTAGAGGAAGTAGCCGATCAATACGCTCTCCGATCGCCGCAGCCAGGGGCCGGAATTTGCGGCGGCCGGTTGCGTGGAGGAGTTGAACCAGACGGGCCCGGCGCTGTTGATTTGCTCGCTGGCGGCGGCCGCCGCGGGTGCGGTAAGGCTGGATCGCGGTGCGGTTGCAGGCCGTGGGGTCCCGCTGGTGCGTTGGTTGGACCCGGGCCCAGCGGACTGGCGCCGCTTGGGTTTCCCTTCCACGGTCCTATTGTGGCTCATGGTTCCGGCGAAACGCGGTGTGTTGACGGAGGAAAAGTTTCGGGCCGCGGGGGCTGGCGCGCGGCCGGCGGCGGGTTGCGCGGTGAGGGGCGCTCGCGGTTGCGAGGCACCATGCCGCCCATTGTGCTGTCGATTGTGCCGCCGCTTGTGCCGCCGCTTGTGCGGAGCCGCGGCGGCCCGCACCCTGCCGAATGTGGCTCTGTTTTCGCGATTCGCGTTGGTGGCGGGGTTGGGGTTGGCGGTTTGTTGCATGCGGAGGTACCTGGCTTGTTGCAATGATTTCGCCAGCCCGGCGTCATGAAGAGTCTGGCGGCCCAAGAGGCGTGTTTTGTGGTTTGTGTGTGGCGGCCCCGGGCGCTGGGGCTTGGCAGGTTTCGGGACGGCAATGCTAGGAGGATTTGGCGGGTGTCAGGCGAAACGGTCGGCGGGCTGCGTTGGTCAACGAGCATCCGCTGGGTTTCGGTCCGCGTCGTCGTGGACTCGATCACCGCGATCCCGGCGAAATGTAGCTCGAAACCGATGGCCGACGTAAAGGTCGCTGAATACGGCGGCAACATGGTCGCGCCGCGCGCGTTTTTCCTGTGTCGGCGGCGCGTCGGCCGCGCCTGCCTGGGCGCGGGCTAGATCTGGCCGACCGCTACAATGAAACACTCCTGGAGGGCATCCCCGTGCATTGGATTTCCGACCCGAACGCTTGGGCTGCACTGGTCACGCTGGCCGTGCTCGAGATTGTTCTGGGCATCGACAACATCATCTTCATCTCGATTTTGTCGGCGCGGTTGCCCGCGAAGCAGCAGTCCAAAGGCCGCATCGTGGGTCTTTCGATTGCGATGGTCTCGCGCATCCTGTTGTTGTTCTCGATCAACTGGGTGATGCAGCTCACCGCGCCGCTGTTCACGGTTTTGGAGCAGGAAATTTCGGGCCGCGATCTGATTCTGATCGTGGGCGGGCTGTTCCTGATCGCCAAGAGTACGCATGAGATTCACGCCAGGCTCGAAGGCGAAGAGGGCGAAGGGTCATCGGGCGGGCGCGCCTCGCTGGCCGGTGTGCTGGTGCAGATTTTTGTGCTCGATATGGTGTTTTCGCTCGATTCGGTGATCACGGCCGTGGGGATGGCCGAGGATCTGGCGATCATGGTGCTGGCGATCGTCATCGCGGTCGGCGTGATGATGGCGCTTTCGGGTCCGATCAGCCGCTTCGTCGATACGCACCCGACGATCAAGATCCTGGCGCTGAGTTTCCTGATCCTGATCGGCGTCACCTTGATCGCCGAAGGCTTGGGGCAGCACATTTCGAAAGCCTACATCTATTTCGCGATGGCCTTCTCGGTGTTCGTGGAGATGATCAACCTGCGCGTTCGCGCCAAGACGGCGCCGGTGAAGCTGCACAGCAATCTGCCGGCGGGCAACGGCAACGCTTGAGGTCTTGCAGGCCCCGGCGGCGGCTTCGGCTCGTTTGTGGCGCTGAGCGGGAAGCGGGGCGCGAGCCGAACCGGCCGCGGGCCGGGCAAGCGCGCGCCTAGCTCTGCATTCGGCGCAGGTCCTGGGCGTGCCGCGATTCATCGGCAGCTTGCTCTTCCATGCGCAACTTCAGCTCGATATCGCCGGCTTCATCGGCCATTTTGGCCAGCTTCTGGTAGTTGGCGACGTCTTGCTGCTCGGCGGCCAGGTCGTTCTCGAGCATCCGCGGGATATCGTCGGGCGTGTCGCCCAGCTCGGGGGCGAGCGTGACCTTGCCTCCCAGCATGACGATCTTGTCGGCCAGATATTGCGCATGGCCGAGCTCGTCGGTGATCTCGCGGCGATACATTTCGCGCAGCGACTCGTTCTGCCGTCCTTGAATCTTGCTGCTTTCCACGAGGTAGCGAACCGTGGTCGAGATTTCGCGGTTCAATGCCTCGTTCATCGCGGTGATGATTTTGCCGTTGGTCATTCGTGTCGTTCCTCCTGTTGGTTGGACAGAGTGGGGCGGGGAAGTGTTACGGAACGCGGAGTGGCGGAGGGTAGGCGGCGAGGTGTTCTGCGGGTCAGGGCTTGGTTGTCGGCCGTTGGTATTTTTTGCCCGGCGTGCCGAGATTTTCAGGCTGTTGGGCGCTATCGAGGCTGCCTGGTGGCAGCTCGACGTCCTCGGCCGTGGCGCGGGTGATCAAGCCGCAGGCCACGCGCCCTTCGTAGGTGCCAGCCGGCGAGAGGTCGTCGATGATCAACGCCGTGCCGCCGGGATGGAACAGGGAGTTGTCGCCGCGACGCAAGGTAACCACGGGCGCGACGGCGTCGACTTGCGCCTGGCCGTCGGTGACCTGAAATTGAGCGACCGCGCGGTGCAGCGGCGGTATCACGCTTTCGACCATGGCGAGGTCTTCGGGCGGCGGATAGGGTCTTCCGGCGGAAAGGAACCCCGGCGGATCACAAGCGCCGGTCTCGTGGATTTGCACGGTGTAGTTGCCCGGCGGCAGAGACGCGACGTTCATGTGGATCTTCACGCCCGCCTCGGTTTCGGACAACTGTGCTTGGGCTACCTCGCCGCCGCGCGCGTTGAACAATGTGGAGTGGGCGGGCTGCGCGGCCGTACGATCGCCGCGGCCGCAGGCCCAGCCCATCAGGCATAGGCCCACGGCCGCGGCGAGCGGTGCGAGTTTAGCGCGACGGGTCATTGGATCGAGCCCTTTGTGTCTGCGCCGCACAGGGGGTGAGCCCCGCCGCTCCGCGGACGACATTGGGGACGAGTAGGAGCGCGCCGCAGCGGACGTTTCGCGTGCCGGTGGATGATCCTCATAGCGACCCCCCGGCTACCGCCGCGGTGGCGAGTTTCGCACGGGGCGCCGCGGCTCGGTCCCTTTTGCCGGAACGCGAACAGAGCTTGGGGGCGCGCTGCTTCGCGTTCGGCGTGATTCTTCGTTCGGAGCGGTTCCGTTTCTGACGGCGGGGGCGCAGCGAGGCGTCGAGTTTGCGGCGGACGCGCAGCAGGCGGACGCGCACCGCCACCGCCGTGCAGCCGGTCCTTTCGCCTAGCTCCTCGCTGGTGTAACCCTCCAAATAATGGCCTTCGAGCAACGCCCGGTCTCGTGCGTCGCAGCGTTCGAGCGTGCGGTGCAGGTCGATCGCCTGCGGATCGACTCGTGGCGCGGTGGGAATCTCGGGCAACTCCTCGGGCGATTCGCGCCGGCGGAACCAGTTCCGGAACAAATTCAGGGCGATGGTATTCACCCAACTGGATACGCGCTTGGGGTTGCGGAGGCTTCCACGATGCTCCCAACCTTTGGCCCATGCCGCCTGCGCGGCTTCTTCCGCGCTCTCTCCCGTCAGGCCGCGCGATACAAGGAAGCGCACGGTCGACTGGTAGCCACTGCTATAAGCCAGGGAATATTGTTCTCGCGTCATTGCAGTTTCTCCTTCGTCATTTGTTGGTGACAACGACGCCGCGCTCGAACTGTGATTTGTCCACGTCATAGGTCAAATGTAACGCTGGGCCGACATTTGAATAAGTGGCTTGCCGTAAGTAACAGGGCCGGTGTTACCTGCCTACGGGGAGTGGTTGCAGGGCGCTGGGCCGCCTTGATCGCGATCGAAAGCCTGGCGGCGGCCAGCGCGCCGGCCGGCCCTGTTCGTTGGGGAATCGCAGAGTTGGAAGAGCCGCGCGGGTTTTCGTGAGGGGCGGGCCGAGCCGCCGTTGGGCAGCGCTCACGGGAAGTAACGTAGCGTTACCTTTTGCCGTACGTAACCCCGGTGTGGTGGGAGGCACGTGTAACGTCAAGGAAACCGGGTGTAATGTGGCTGACGGATGGCTGGTGTTAGAGGAGGTAGCCGCGAGCGGTCGCCCACAGGTTTCGCTCGGTGGTTGAGGTACCGCGAGGGACAAGTCGCCGCGTTCCGCGCCATGCGAATCCTGGAGACGACCGAAATATCGAGGGGCGCCGCTCCTCGGGGCGCTCTTCGCACCGTGCTTCCAGGCGAATCGGCCCACGGGCTTCCGCCCGCGACTCCGAGTTCGCGGTTCGTTGCCGGGCCGCGGGCTCGCGCGGCGGGCTCTTCGATGCGGTGTTTTCCGCCGCCGTATTGACTACGAGGACGGCGATAGTTTTCGGATGACTTCGCGCACGGCTTGTTCGGCGCGAATCCAGTCCTGGTCCGGTGAGCCGGCTTGCGTCGCCCGCACTTCGTAGAAATGGTAGGCGAGCTTGGCGACCGCTTCGCGGAAGCTGTCAGCTTCTTGTTCGGCCAGGGTGACTTTTGTTTTCGATGCGGCCGGGCGGGGTCGCGCGGCCTTGTTCGAACGGAGTCGCTCGCCAGGCGGCAGCGATGGGCTCTGCGTCGGGGCGCTCTTCACTGGGGTTCCTTTGGTGGCGGCACTTTTGGGGTTGGCGTTGTTGGCGGCTACGTTCTTTACGGCCGCCCTCTTTGCCCCGGTGTTTTTCGGCGTGCCGATTTTCGGGCTCGCGTTTTTCAGCGCCGGGTCTTTCGCGGAAGCGCTGGTGGCAACGCCGTTTATCGCAATGTCGTCGATGGCGGCGCTGTCCATAGCGGCGTCATTGATAGGTGCGCTGGTCTTGGCAACGCCCGCCGCGGCGTCGGCGGGGGCGTTTGGCGAGGGGGCCTTTCGTGACCGGGCCAGCGAGGCGCTCAGCTTCGGCGCCGGTTTGCCAGCCGCGGGGCGGGATCTGGCATCGGAGGTTCGTTTGCTTGGCATCCGTTGATCTCCCCTTCAAATTCTTATCCTATTCGAGACCGCGCCGGGGGTGTCCAATCGAAAATGCCTATCGGCAGGATAAGTTCTTCAGGGTGGAGCCGGGTTCCGCCGGGACGCTTGGAAACGGCACGGCGCGGAGCCCCGTAGGGGCAAACCCGCCCAATAGCCCGGCCTCAAGGCCGCACGCCACACTCAACCTGCTGTTCCCAACGGATCCCGCATTCCAGACGGAAGCCCACGCCAAGGCCGGATTGCGTTCTACGACGGGTCAAGCGCCGTCTTGCGAAACCGCGCCGGGCGGGAATGGAGCTCCGCCTTCTCGCCCTGCCGCCGCAGTTCCGATTCGGCGCGCGACCGCTCCAACTCGGCTTTCTCTGCGTTGCCCTCCACCAGGATCTTGGCCAGAAACTCCCGCTCCCCATAGCGGCGGAAGATCAACTCGGTTCTCACCGGGATGCTCGCTCCCACGCATCGGGTGATCAGCGCGACCACCGCCTCGTCGCTGCCGGCGCGCCGTATTTCGATTGCAGGGTCGTCTCCGCCCCGTGGACGCATCACGTAGCTGCCGGCGGGAAAAGCCTGGTCTTCGGCGACAAACGCAAACGGAATATCGGCCTCGATGTCACCCAGAATCTGCGCCCGCAGATTCGCGGGCAAGCCCAGTACGAGGCCGCCGAGCAGGATGTATCTCAGAACCAACACCCGGATGTTCATGGAGCGATCCTCCTTTCCGGAATAAGTTTCCCCGGCGGCTTGCGAACCACAACACCTGCCACGACCACCCCGCCCGTGTGTCAGCAATTCGGGTGCCGATCACGTTCGCATTGTGAAAGCGGGCTTGCGCGTTATCGGGCGGCCTCTGTCTGGGCGGATTCCCCCAAAAAAGTGCGCGACCTGAGCCACGGCGGCTCCATTTTTGCCGGGCGAGTCGATCGCCCGTTCGAGGCTCGTTGGGAGGCGCGGTTTTTCCCATGGTTGAAGCCGTGGGTGATTCGACGGATTCGCCGCTGGGGGACTTAGCCGCCTACCGGCGATGGACCGGGTTTGCCCTGCGGCAGGAGGCTGCTGCCGCAATCGGCACTCTGTTGCAGAACCTGGCATCCGGGGAGCTGGGATTCCTCCCTGCTATCCCCCGGGGGGCGGCGAGTCGTCGGGCTGGCCGTGGGGGGCGCCTAACGTTTGAGCGGGGGCGGCGTCCATTGGCTTGTGTCCGTTTTCAGCCGCTGCCTGGCCCAAATCCACCACGCCGAGCCCATCGCGGCCGTTGGGGAAGGGTTGGCCGCGCCGGTGCGCCACCGCCGGCGGGGCAGGCAGCCCGCGCCCTGCCTGTCGGCTTTCGACGCCAGGGCGCAGGCTATGCCTGACAGCGTTTTCGGCCCCTTCCCACGCGGGCGCGGTAAATATTGCATGAGTTGGGACCGGGTGCGCTGGTTGACGGAACTTTTTACGTTTCTCGGGCGTAACCAACACATGCAAAAGGACCGAATACCCTGTTAGGGAGGCCAAAGTACGCTTTGGCACAGCAATTGCGTATGAGGGACCGTCCGTAGCGGTCTAAAGAGGGGCCGCCCAGCACAGCCGTTATGAGAATCTTCGCCATATCCAATCGTGGTCTAGTCGTCATCGGGATCCTCGTGGCGGTGCTTTGGGGGCTCATCTATACCGAGCGCTCCCTCACCTATCGCGCGCAGCAGGACTATTTGGAAGTGATGCGGTCGCTGACGGTGGCGCCGGTGAAGACGCATCGGACTCCCACCCGCAAGAGCAATGGTCCGGTGAACCCGGCGCAGGCCTGAAGACCTTCCCGTTTTTCCGCAGTCTGGTGATGCTGGGTGGAAGCGGCGCCGTTGTGACTCGCCGCCGGGAGTCGATTTCCCATGCAAATTTGATGGTCGGAGTTCTTGGGCAGGCCGGAGGCCTACCCCACTGTGCCGTCTTTGGGCGCGAAAGTGCGCAAAATGGGTTATGGGCGTCTGTCTTCTCCATGTTGATGCGTTTTCGGATCGGCCCTTTGCGGGTAACCCGGCCGCGGTTTGCGTGCTGCCTGCCGCTCGGGACGCGGGCTGGATGCAGAACGTCGCGGGCGAGATGAATCTTGCCGAAACGGCGTTTCTGGTTCGCCGCGGGGGCCACTTTGACCTGCGGTGGTTCACTCCGACGGTCGAGGTGGACCTTTGCGGGCATGCCACGCTGGCCTCGGCGCACGTGTTGTGGGAGTCGGCGGAGTTGGGCCCCGGCCAGGAAGCGCGCTTTGAAACGCGCAGCGGGCTGCTGCTGGCGCGGCAGGTGGGCGAGTGGATCGAGATGGATTTTCCGGCCGACCCTGCCGCCGAGATCGAGCCGTTCGAGGGGCTGGCGGCGATGCTTGGCCGCAAGCCGCTGTGGGCCGGCAAGGGCCGCTTCGACTTGTTCGTGGAGGTCGATTCGGAAGACACCGTGCGCGCGCTCACGCCGGACTTGCGGGCGTTGGCCGCTATGCCCTATCGCGGGCTGGTGGTAACGGCGCGGGCTTCGGCGGCGGGCTACGACTTCGTTTCGCGGTTTTTCGGCCCGGCGTCGGGTATCGACGAGGACCCGGTTACCGGCTCGGCGCACTGCAGTTTGGGACCGTATTGGAAAGGTCGCCTGAGACGGGACGAACTGCTGGGGTTTCAAGCTTCCAGGCGCGGCGGAGAAGTGCGCGTCCGTCCCGCCGGTGATCGCGTCATCCTGGCCGGAAGAGCCGTGACGGTGTTGCGCTGCGAGCTATACGAATAAAAGCTATACGAATAAAGTGGTGTAGCCCTGGCCGCGGTATTCGGACGGCAAGTGGCGCAGGGCTCCGGCCTGCGCAAATCCGCATCGACCAGGCACCAGATAGCGCCTGTGGCAAATTCGCCCGGCCTTGGCCTGGCTGTCCCCCTGTTGCTGATTCCCCTGCTGCTGTTTGGCCTCTTGGCGGCCCGCGGGCTTACGCCCTGAGCTTCCGCCCGCGGCTGTGTTTTGGCCAAGGCAGGCTTTGTTTTCCGCTTGGCCGGCTTTGTTGGGGTATGGACTATTCCGCAGCGGGCGGTCTTTTCCGGCTTCGGGCTGATACTGCGCTATATCCCCCAAGGCTCTGGTGGTTTAGCGCCCTTTTCTTTCCCGGCGATTTTGTAGCCAATACAAAACAATAAACTTAGGGTCTGGCATAGGCCGTGCATCTTCTTTCGTGCGATCGGATGGAGGTCAGGTCATGGAGCCGTGTACGATACGGTTTCCGAAACAGCGTGCCGGGGTCGGTGCTCTGATTGGGCTGGTTCTTGGAGCCTTTGTAACCGTTCCTTGGGGTGCGTTTGTCTCCCCCGAGAGTCCGGGCCTGTGGCTCGCCGCCCCCTTGGTGCTTGGCTTCACGCTTCTCGGCGCTTGGTTTGCGACGGTGGTCTCCTTGAGCGCCTTGGACGAAGCTGCGGTGGAGCATCCAGCACACGCCGAGGACGAGCATCCGTTCCTGGGCGGTCATCAGGGACATCCGACCCCGGCCTAAGGCTCTCTGGCGCCCTCCCCCGGGGCCGTCAGAGGACGATGCGAGTAACCTCCTCGCAAGTTGATGAGTTGATGATCGGTCTCATCCGATTTAGGGGCAACGCCCCTAGGTAGGGGCGGAGGTTCAACGGAGCGCCAGGCTCTGTCGGACCTTCGCCTCTTCTTTTTTTTTGTGATCTCCTTGATTTTCTGTGACCTCGCGGGTTCTCCTGCTTTTCCCGAGAGCCTCACGGGCCGACGGCGGCGACTACCAACCGCAGCGTTTGCAGCGAGGGGTCCTCGTCTCCCACGGTGCTCTTCCAACCCTGCCGGGATGCGTGGGGGGGCGCCTCCGCCGCAGGTTCAACACCGGTATTGCTGGGACTATACTGCTCGTCGCGTCCGCCCATTTTGAAAACCGCCAGATCGAGCGACGGCACGACATAGAGGCAATGCCCGCCCGAGCCCGGTTTCCAAAACGCATCCCGGGGAACACCGGAAACCTGGCCGCGGCCGTTGGTGTGAAACTGCAGGCTGTAGTCGCTGTGCGGGTTGTAGGGCGAAGGCCGGCCGGCTTTGCGGACAAATTCGGCGGGAACGAGCTGGCGATCGCCCCAGCGGCCTTCCTGAAGCAGCAGATAGGCGAATCGGAGCATGTCGGTGGGCCGCGGTGCAATGCCGCCGCCGCCGGGAGTGTGCTGCAGTTTGGCGTTGCGATAGCCCCAACCCCAGCGGCCCCAACCCAGCGGCTCGGCGAGCTTTTCGCGCACGTAGTCTTCGAGCTCGCGGCCCGTGAGATGCCGCAGGATCATCGAGACCAGATGCGGCGAAGACGTGGCGTAGGAATAGCCGCCGCCGGGTTCGCACCACAGGGTCATGGTGTTCAGATCGCCCGGCATCTTGCCGGCGGCCATGGCGTCGACCATCGCCAGCCAGCCGTCGGGGCCGGCTGGGTCGAGCGTGACCTCGCGGCCGTTGACCAGCCCCGGGTTATTGCCGCGAATGCCGGCGGTCATGGTGAGCAGCTGCCCCAGCTTGATCTGCGCCTTGCGCGGGTCGCTCAGAGGAAACGCCACGGCCGGCAGATAGCGCGGAGTAAACACCTTCTGGTCGAGACCGTCGGGAAACCATTCCGGGTGCTCTTCCAGAAGAATGCCCATCGCGATGCTCGTGAACGCCTTGCCGCACGAGGCCGTGTTCACGTTCGCGTCACGATGCGCCAAACCGAAGTATTTCTCGTAGACGAGCCAACCCTTGCGAACGACGAGCAGACCGCCGTTTTTGGTGCCGCGCTGGATGTAGTCGAAAGCTTCGTCGAGCTTGGCGGCGTCGACGCCGGTGACTTCCTGGATCTTGGCCGGGTCGTCAAGCGTGCGCCAGCCGCCGCCGCGGTCGGGAGGCGGAAAGTAATCGGTTGCGGCCGGCAGCCGAGAAACGGGAAACGCCAGGATGATGCCAGCGACCGCGGCAAACAGCCGGCGCGTGACTCGAGTCATCTCAGGACCCTCCTTGCCGTTTCGTGGCGCCCAGTAGGGCGTGGGCGGGCGCTTTGCGGGGTAGCCGTTCTTCCCGGACGGTTTGGTCCCCGCGCCGAAGGCAGGCCATGTTACAACGTCTCGGCAACAGGCGGATCAACGCGGGCTGACGCCCGCGGCTCTGAGTGCCTGTCGCGTGGATGTGGAGCGCTGCGCCCGAGCGCAGTGCCCTCAGGCTCGCTGCTTTTCAAAAAACTCCTTCACCAGCCGCCGCAGCAGGCCGATCGAGCCAAGCACGGCGATCAGGTTGGGGATCGCCATCAAGCCGTTGAGGGTATCGGCGAGGCTCCAGATCAGGTGCAGGTGGCCGGTCGCTCCCAGGTAGACAAAACCGATCCAGACGATACGGTAGGGCAGGCTGGCTTTGGTGCCGAACAGGTAGTTGACGCAGGTCTCGCCGTAGTAGGCCCAGCCGACGACGGTCGAGAACGCGAACAGGATCAGCCCGGTGCTCACCAGCAGGTCGCCCCACACGCCGGGCAGTCCGATTTCGAACGCCTTGGCCGACAGCGCCGCTCCGGTTTCGCCCGACTGCCAGGCGCCGGTGGTCAGCACGACCAGGCCGGTGAGCAGGCAGACGACCAGAGTATCGACGAAGACTTCGAAGATGCCGTAGCAGGCCTGGCGCACGGGATGGTCGGTGGTGGCCGAGCTGTGTACGATTGGGGCGCTGCCCAGGCCCGCTTCGTTCGAGAACAGGCCGCGCGCGATGCCGAAGCGAACCGCGGCTCCGACGGTGGCGCCCGCGAATCCACCGGCGGCCGCGTGGCCGTCGAACGCCGAGCGCAACACCAGCGCGACCGCCGCGGGCACTTCGCCCGCAAAGCGCATCACGATGAACAGCGCGCCGCCGACGTAGAGAATGCACATGAACGGCACCAGGATCTGGGTCACCTCGACGATGCGCTGGATGCCGCCGAGCACCACCAGCGCGGTGACCGCGGCGAGCACCAGGCCGGTGGCTTCCTTGGGGAACCCGAAGCTGGTCTGGGCCGCCTCGGCGACCGAGTTGGCCTGCACCATGTTGCCGATGCCGAAGGCGGCGAACGCCGTGAGTACGGCGAAGACGGTGCCGAGCCAGGGTATTTTGAGGCCCTTGGAGAGGATGTACATGGCGCCGCCGCGCATCACGCCCTGGTCGTCGCGCTCGCGGTAGTGCATCGCCACGGCGATCTCGGCGAACTTGGTGGCCATGCCGAGAACGCCCGACACCATCAGCCAGAACAAGGCGCCGGGCCCGCCGAGAAAGATCGCGGTGGAAACGCCGGCGATGTTGCCGACGCCGACGGTCGAGGCCAGCGCGGTGGAGAGCGCCTGGAACGGCGAGACCGAGCCCTGCCCGCCCTGGTGTTTTTCGGTGAGCTTGCCGAGCACCTCATGAAAGGCGAACCAGAGCCTGCGGAATTGCACGCCGCCGGTCGCGAACGTCAGAACCACGCCGGCGCCGATCAGCAGGACCATCATCGGCGGTCCCCACACGAGCGAGTTGATCTGACTGTGAAGATTCAGCAGTTCGTCCACGAAAATTCCTTTGATGCGCCCGGGTGTGCCGGCTGTTGGCCCGCCTTGGGGGCTGGAGCGCCTTGCCTGCCGCGGCCTGACGGAGCGCGATAACACATGAGACTGCAATTGTAGCGACCGCGACGCGAAACCCCAAGTGGGGACCGGCCGCCGGCTGCCGCGTGGCTGGTGGCGGCCGAGCCGGCGTCGGGCGGCGCGGGTTCGCCGCATGCTCACGCCGACCAAACGCGGCTTCCACGCGTGTTACGATGACGGCATGAGAGCCGGCTCTCCGCAGCGATTTACGGAATCCGCCGATGGCATTCGCCGGCGCCTCTTGCTGGAAGAATCGCCTCGGCCTCCAGCATCGCAGCGTCCCACGGCCCGCCCGGGGTCTCCAGCGCTGCGCGTGTTGCTGGATGGCTTTCTGCACGGCAGCATGCTGACGCTGGCCGTTTGCACGCCGCAACGGAGCGCGCGGATGAGCCGCGACGCGTCCCAGCGGCTTGAGCGCTTCTATATTGTGTCGTCCACACCGACCGCCCGGCCGGCCTCGCAAGAGGCGGTTCGCGAGGCTGTTCGGTCTGGGCGCTGACCGGTTCTCGCTTCTTCGGTTTTCTTCCTCTGGAACCTCGGTGGCGCTTGGCGCGGGCCTGTAGCCGGCTGCGTACGAGTGTGTTGCGGGGGCTCTCCCGCAGCGTTTGACTATCCCTGATGGCGTGCTCTTGCGTAGCAACAGGAGCTCTCGCCTGTCGTTTGGCCTTTGCGTGGCACAGACAATCCTGTCTGTGCTGACGTCGACCTTCAGGTCGACGCTGCCGGCCGGAGGCCCGCGCCACGGTGTGCGTCGTCCATCGCGTGGTGTTGGCGATGGGCGGGCGTAACGGTAGGCGGCGGTGGCGTGTCTGTTGGTTCCTGGGGCCTTCTGGCCGGTTGGGGGATCGTGTCGGGCGGCTGCCGGGACTGGGCGAATCATGAATCTCGATACCGCAGTCTGGGATGTGTTGCGGCTTCCGCTGGCGGCCGTTCTGGGCGCGGTGATCGGATGGGAGCGCGAGCGGGGCGGTAAGCCGGCTGGATTGCGCACGAATATGATGGTGGCGCTGGGGGCGTCCACCTTTACGCTGCTGTCGATCGGTTTGACTTCGACTCAGGATGCGGGTGACCCCACGCGCATTGTCACGGGCGTTGCCACCGGGATCGGTTTTCTGGGCGCGGGGTCGATCATTCAATCGCGCGGCGAGGTCGAAGGCGTGACCACGGCGGCCGGGATCTGGGTCGTGGGCGCGATCGGCGCCGCTTGCGGCCTGGGGGCTTACTTGGTGGCCACCGTGGCGGCCGTGCTGGCGCTGGTGATCCTGGTGATTTTGGGGCGGCTGGAGAAGAAAGCGAAGTCTTGAACGTTCGAGATCACCTCTAATGCCCTCACTGAACCGCGGCGTTCGCTACACGCTGAATTTGCCGTCCAACCCTTCAGCCAAGCAACCCCAGGCAGGGATGCCCCAACTCCCGAAAGCAGAGCCGCACCCGGAAGGGTGCGGGGCGCCGCAAAGCGGCACTACCGGCAGATTCGCTGGAACCTTGCCTGCCACTAGCTCTGGGCGGACGAATAGCCGGGGATCTCGACCGGCTCTCCCAGCACGTCTTCGATGTAGAGCAGCTTGACCAGCACCAGGCCCAACGCGCAGGTCGGCGCCGCCAGCAGCAATCCCCAGAAGCCGAACAAGGCAGCCATCAGAAGCTGCGAGCTGATCAGCAACGCGGGCGGCAGGGAGACGACCTTCCTCTGGATGAGCGGCGTCAGCAGCATGCCCTCGGCGCTCTGCAGCACGATGTAAAGCAGCAGCACGTAGAGCGCCTTGACGGGGCTATCGGCGAGCGCCAGCAAGATGGGGGGCAGCGCGGACACAATCGCACCCAGATTCGGAACGAAGGTCAGCAAGGCGGCGAACAGAGCGAGCGTGAGCGCCAGCGGCACATCGAGCAGCGACAGCCCGACGAAGATGAACACGCTCAACAGCGCCATCGAGGCGAAGCGGCCGATCATCCAGCCCTGCAGCGTGCGCGCGGAAATATCGACGATCTGGCCGGCGCGCTCGCGACGGCCGCGCGGCACCAGCCGCAACAGGCCGCCGCGGTACGACGGGGCTTCCGCCGCCAGGTAGATTCCGACGATCAACAGCAGCGCGACGCTGACCACCAGGCCCGCGGTCGACGAGAAGGCTCCGCCCAACAGCGCGCCGAAGTTCGACGAGAGCACGCTGCCGAATTTGACCAGCGTGTCGCTGCTGAGAATCTGGTCGGCCGAGGGGGTCTGCTGCAGCAGCCAGCGGCCCCATTCATAGTGCATCAGAAACTGCGAATAGCGATCGAGCGATTGCGGGATGGTCTGGCCGAGCTGGTCGAGTTGTTCGGCAACGCGCGGCGCCAGTCCCCAGAATAAGCCCACCGTGCCGGCCAGCAGCGCGGCGATCACGGCCGCCAGGGACCAGCCCTCGCCGAGGCGGGAATGGCCGGCCACCCAGCAGGTCAACCCACGCAAGAACAGCGCGACCAGCACGGCGGCGAACAGCAACAGCAGCACGCGGCCCGCCAGCCACAGCAGCAGACCGCCAACGACCAAGCCGAGCACCTGCCCCAGCCTGTGCGTTTGCCTGGGCCCCGCGCTGGCCGGGCGCGGCTGCGATGCGTCCGGGTCTCGAGTCTGGGGCGCGCCTGCGGGCGTGACGATGGTTTGGGTTTCCGAAGTTATGCTGCCTCCCTCCAGTTGTGGAGCTTGGCTTGCTCGTCCGACTCGAAATCGAGCTTCATCGCCAGGAATCCCAACAGATCGCGCAAGGTGATGATGCCGACGAGCTTACCGCCCTCGACGACCAGCATGCGGCTGCGGCCCTTTTTCATGCGGGAGAGAACCTGCATGGCGTCGACGTTCGGCGCGACGGTGTTTTCGGGCGAGCAGGGCGAGACAATCTGCCGCACCGGGATTTGCGCCCATTCCTCACGCGGGATATTCTTGACGTCCTCGCTGCGCACGCAGCCTTCCAGTCGCGATTCGTCCATCACCGGGAACAGGTGATGGTGATAGCGGTAGAGGTAGTCGTCGACGAATTCCTGCACGGGGATTTGCGGCGGTACGCTAATGGGCTCGGTCTTCATGAAGCGCGAGATCGGCTCGCCGCCAAGCACCCGGCGGATTTCCACCTGCTGGTAGGAGACCCGCGAAGCGCCCTGCAGGAACAGTCCGATCAGGCCCCACCACATGCCGCCGATGAAGTTGCCGTTGAGGATGCTCAATACGCCGAGCACGATGAACAGCACGCCGAAGAAAGAGCCGAACTGCGAAGCCGTGCGAGTGGCTTTGCGCAGGTCGTTGCTACGCGCCCACAAGACCGAGCGCAACACGCGGCCACCATCGAGCGGAAACGCCGGCAGCAGATTGAAGATGGCCAGCACGGCGTTGATCACCGCGAGGTAGAGCAGCACGCCGGTGACCGCGGCGGGCACTCCGGCGGTTTGCAGGAATCCCCAAGCGAGGTAGAATGCCAGGGCCAACGCGAAACTGACGATCGGCCCGGCGATGGCCATGCGGAATTCCGATTTCGCCGTGGGCGGCTCGCGGTCCATTTCGGCGACGCCGCCGAATATGAACAGCGTGATGCCCTTCATGGGGATGCCCTCGCGGCGCGCCACGACGGCATGCCCGAACTCATGCAGCACAATCGAGGCGAACAGCCCGAGCGCGCCGGCCGCGCCCATCGTCCAGTACACCGGCGCCGGCAGGCCGGCATGCTGCACCGGGAAATAGGAAACCGCCAGCGTCCAGGTGATCAGCACGGCGAGAATGACCCAACTTGCGTCGAGTTTCACCTGAAAGCCCCGGAGCTTGAATAACGGAACGGACTTGCTGAACATGGCGTTCTTCCTTCCAGCCCGGGCGGCCGGCGATGCGGTTTCGCCCGGGCTTGGAGCTTGTCTCTTTCCGAAGCACGACCGCTCTCCCGCGCCGCTGGGCCGGCGCCGGGCCCGCTCAACTACCCAGCCTCTTGCCTGGGGCCTAGCGCTCCGGTCGAGATCTCCACTTGTATGACGCCGTTTGGAGCGTCGCGGTGTCAGCATTCCCGCGGGATCGGCGCTCGCGAGAGTGGTTTGCCGCAAGACAGCCTTGGATTTCCCCAGGCAGATCTCTGTTCTTTCTGAACATCGCAGGATCGAGTGCCGCTGTGGTTGTTGCGTTTGCCGTCCGTTAAAGAGCCGCCCAAAGGCGCTTGCGGGAAGCGCCCTTGGGCGTGGAAACCGGAACCCTGCCGGGGGTTAGCGGTTCTGGCTCATCAGTTTTTGCTGAGCGGCCTGGATTTCCTCCGCCGACTCGGCTAAGCCGACCGCGGCGACGATCTTATCGGCGTGGTCGTAAATGGCGTTGATCTGCTTGTTGTATTCCGGGTGGCCGACTTCCAGCTTCTGCTTTTGGTTGTTCACAATGTGAATGGCCTCCTCGACGGAATTCGACAACTCCGCCGCTTCCGGAATGATGAAGTTGACGGCCTTGTCCTGCCGCATCATGACTTCATCTTTGTTCTTCTCGAACTGGCCCAGCAGATCGGCGACGCTGTTCACGTCGGCTCGAATACGGCCCAGTTGGTCCGCATGAACTTGCCAGTCATACTCGCCGGGGAAGCGAGCGTAGGTCTTCAGCTTTGCCGCGTTTTCGCGAACATCGACCGCGTTGGCCTCAATGCGCTGCAAGAGCACGTTCGCCTCGTTGGCGTATTCTTGGGCTCGCATGGTCGGCGCGAGAGCGACCGCCAACAACAGCGGTATGCTCATCGCGGCAACTTTTTTCAAAATCATATTTTCCTCTCCTTTCTTGGTTCTAAAGGTTGGACAGCTGCCTCCCGCCGAGTGTTACAACGCACAGCTACTCCGTGGCGAGGCGCGCGGGCGAAACGGGCGGCGGGTGGAACGAAGATCTGGACTCCGGCGGCGCGCTGTGGCATGATGCAAGCCACCGGCTGGAGGGCCTCGCAACCTGGTCGTTTCGCGGGGGACCCGCGCGTTGTTTCGCCAAAGGGCGCGGCCGTTTCACGCGGGGCTCGCAGCCAAGGAGGCAGCATGACGATGCGAAGAAGGGAAGTCCTGGCTCTCGCGCTCGCTGCACCCGCCTGGGCGAAAAGCGTCCCCACACGCCAGGTCGCGGTCGAGACGGTTTTCCGCAGCCCCGGACCGCAACCCAACGGATTGCAGGCAACCCGCGACGGCCTGTGGATTCTCGATCAGGGCGACAACCGCGCTTACCTGGTCGATTACGAGCACGGCAAAGTGCTGCGCGCCCTCGATACCGATTCCAAGGCCGGCAGCGGCATCACCTACGACGGCAAGGCGATCTGGATCGCCTCCACCTACAGCCGCGAGATTCTGCGCGCCGACGCGCATACGGGTAAGACGCTGGCGCGCTACGATACGCCCGGCGCCGGCGTGGTGCATTGGACAACGGGCCGCCGCAGTCCGCTGGCGCCGCCCGCATCACCACCGGCCAATCGGCCCGCGTCCGCCGTCAAGGACAACGCGCCGCAGCCCCAGCGGCAGGCCACCGGCGCGCACGGCATGGAGTGGAAGGATGGCAGACTGTGGGTCGCCGTTCCGCCATCGCAGACGATCTACCGCATCAACCCCGACGGTTTCCGGATCGAGAAGCAGTTTCCGACCGCCGGCAACCGTCCGCACGGGCTGGGCTGGGAAGGCGACTGGCTGTGGTGTGCCGAATCGAACGACAACGCGTTTTATAAGTTCAACACCGAGACTGGCGAATATGTCGAGAAGATCCAGCTCAGCGACAGCGATCCGCTGCCCCACGGCATGACGATTTGGGACGGCCGCATGTGGTATTGCGACGATGTGGGTGTGGTTTGCCGATTCAAGATGTGATAAGGGCCCGTAGCGCAGGGCTGGATGCTTTTCCCAGACCTGCGGTTTTGTGCTGGGCCGGGGAAGAGCCGCAGGCGAGGGGAAGGGTTCGGCGGTTTTTCCCGGCTGCTTTTTATTCGAATGGAATTCTATTGCTACGGGCGTTGTAGCAAGCCGCAGGTCTGGAAATGCGCCAGCCCTGCGCTACGCGGTGTGTCGGCAGCGGAGGTTCGGGCACGATGCGATATTTCACGACGTTATTGCTCCTGATGGGTTTGTTACTGCCGGCGTTGGCGGCTCAATCCGCGGCCGGGCGCCCTCCCAATATCATCCTGGTGCTCACCGACGACCAGGGCTATGGCGATATTGGCATCCACGGCAACGATAAAATCCGCACGCCCAACCTTGACCGCTTCGCCACCGAAGGCGTTGAGTTTACGCACTTCTACGTGAGCCCGGTTTGCGCGCCGACGCGCGCCAGCCTGATGACGGGCCGCTACCACTACCGTACCGGAGTCCTCGAAACCTATCGCGGCGGCGCCCGGATGGACGGCGACGAAGTCACGCTTGCCGAACTGCTCAAGGCCGTCGGGTACCGCACGGGCATCTTCGGGAAATGGCACCTGGGCGACAGCTACCCGATGCGCGCCATCGACCAGGGCTTCGAGGAAGCGCTGGTACTCAAGGCCGGCGGGATCACGCAGGCCCCCGACCGGCCCAACAGCTATTTCGACCCGCTGCTGTGGGAAAACGGCAAGCAGGTGCGCCGCACGGGCTACTGCACGGACATCTTTTTCAACGCCGCGCTCGATTTCATAGCGCGCAACCGCGAGCATCCGTTCTTCGCCTATATCCCCACCAACGCGCCGCACACGCCGTTGCAGGTCTCCGAGCACTATGCGGCTCCCTACCGCGCGATGGGGCTCAACGACGACACCGCGCGCGTCTACGGCATGGAACAGAACATCGACGAGAACTTCGGGCGTCTGATCGCGAAGCTCGACGAACTGGACTTGCGGCGCAATACAATCGTGATCGTCATCAGCGACAACGGCCCACAACAGCAGCGCTACACGGCCGGCTTGCGCGGCCGTAAGACCCTGGTCTTCGAAGGCGGCGTGCGCGCGTTGAGCCTTTGGCAATGGCCGGCGGTGTTCACCAAGCCGCGCAAGATCGCCACCATGGCGGCGCACATCGACGTCGCGCCAACGCTGGTTGAAATCGCCGGCGCGCCCGCGCCGATCAGCCGCGCGTTCGACGGCCGCAGCCTGTTGCCGCTGCTGCGCGCCGAATCGCAAGCGTGGCCTGACCGCACGCTGTTCTTTCAGGTTCACCGCGGGCTCGAGCCGCAGCGCTACCGTAACGCCACGGTCGAGACCGGCCGCTACAAGCTGGTGTTCACGCCGGCCGGCTTCGGCGGCGGCCGCATGGAGATACCGGCCGATCCGGTCACCGAACTCTACGACCTCGAAAACGATCCGGGCGAAAAGCACGACGTGATTGCCAAGTTTCCGAAAATCGCCGCTGAGTTGCGCCAGCGCTACGATGCTTGGTTTGACGACGTCAAAAGCACCCGGCAGTTCACCCCGGGCGCGATTCGCCTGGGGTCCGAGGCCGAGCCCGAAACCGTGCTTTGCCGCTATCAGGATGCCAACTACGAGGGCGAAACGCCGCTCGGTTGGCACGTCAACATCGAACAGGCGGGCCGCTACGAGGTGGAGGTGCGCACCAGCGACGACAGTTGGGAGCCGACCGGCCTGACCGACGCTACACGCATTTTTGCGCGCTTCAACGAGCAGCTTCTCGATGCCCAACCCGAGGCCGGCACTGCCAAAGCGGTTTTCCCGCTCCCTAGGGGCGAAACCATCCTCGATATCTGGGTCCAGGAAAAGGGGAAGCCCCGGGTGATTCCCCCCTCCAGTACCGCCATCGGGGACGTCAAGGTCCATTTGCTGCCGGACTAAATTCGCAGCGGTATCCGGGCACACGCGCGGGTTTGTTTCGTCCGCGGATACGGAAGGCGGACCGGGCGGTTCGCCTTTTCCGTTCCGGATGCCCGGAAAGCCTAACTCAGACCGGCAATTTCCCGGTAAAAGGCTTCGTATTGCGGAACCACTGCGGTCGTTGGGAAGCGGGTCTCGGCCGTGCGCCGCGCTGCCGCGGCCAGCCGCGCGTGCAGCGGCGCATCCTGGAGCAGCCGCAACGCCGCATCGGAGAGGGCGGCGGTGTCGCCGACGGGTACCAGCAGGCCGTCCGCGCCGTCGGTGACGACCTCGGGCAGTCCGCCGACGTTCGAAACCACCGCCGGCACGCCGCAGGCCATTGCCTCCAACGCCGCCAGTCCGAAGCTTTCCATTTCGCTGGGCACCAGCATCACGTCGGCGATCGGCAGCAGGTGCGCCACGCGCATCTGTTTGCCCAGAAACACGACGCGGTCGTCGATGCCCAACTCGCGGGCGAGCATTTCGGCCGGCGCGCGGTCCGGACCGTCCCCCACCATCAACAACCGCGAGGGCACCCGTGGCGCGATGTTCGCGAACGCCTGCACGCAATCGAGCACACGCTTAACGGGGCGGAAGTTCGATAAATGAATCAGGATTTTCTCGTCCGGGTGGGCGTAACGGCTGCGGAGTTCGGCGTCGCGCTCGGGCCGGTAGATCTGGCAGTTGACCGAATTGGGGATTACCCGGATGTCATGTTGTACGCCGAGCACGTCGCGGGTTTGCCGCCGCAGGTGCTCGCTGATCGAGGTGACGCCATCGCTTTTCTCGATCGAAAAGCGCGTGATGGGCAGATAGGAAGGGTCCATCCCGACCAGTGTCACGTCGGTGCCGTGCAGCGTGGTGACCACCGGCAGGCGGCGCTCGTCGACCATTTGCGCTGCCAGCCAGGCGCTGATCGAGTGCGGAATGGCATAGTGCACGTGCAGCAGGTCGAGGTTCGCCGTCCGCGCCACCTCGGCCATGCGCGACGACAGCGCCAGGCTGTAGGGCGGGTATTGAAACAGCGGGTAATCGGTGACGTGGACCTCGTGGTAGAAGATTCGCGGGTAGTCGTCATCGAGGCGGATGGGGTTGGCATAGGTGATGAAGTGCACCTCGTGGCCCCGCGCCGCCAGTTCCATACCCAACTCGGTGGCGACGACGCCGCTGCCGCCGTAGGTGGGATAGCAGGTGATTCCGATGCGCATGCCCCTCAGCGTAGCCTAACCGGCAGGGGGGCCATCGCGGCCAAGGCAGTAAGAGAACATTTCGCGACGGGCGGCTGCGCGTTCCGGGCGTACATCGCCGTGCTAGAATCAGAATCATTAACATTGATCAATGTTGAGGAGTTGTTTCTTGGCACGAAAAAGCAACGTGACTGTGTACCGCATCCCGATCACGAAAGCTCGCGTCAACCTGGGCCAGGTCGTGCGCCGGGTGGCGCGGAACAGAGAATATTTCATCCTGGAGAAGGATGGTATCCCGGTGGCGGGAATTCTTGGGGCCGATGAACTCGAAGACTACCTGGAGTCGCGGGATGCCAAGGTTCAGGCTGCCATAGGCAAGAGCGCCGCGCAACGCCGGGCTGGCAAAGGTCGCCCGTTAGCGGACTTCGTTGCCGATCTTAAGGCCGAACCGGGCCGGCGCAAAAGCCCCCGGCGCAAGGGTTCATGAAGGCGCGATTTGTCGTCAAGGTAACTCCGCACTTCGAACGCCTCGCCCGAAAACTGCTGAGCGCTCACCCACAATTCCGTACTCTGCTGACGGAGAGTTTGGCCGTTCTCGAAACCGACCCTCACAATCTGACCCGCACCCACGCGATCAAAAAGCTTGCGGGCGTCCTGCCCGGGGAGGCCAGTACCGGCTGCGCGCCGGACGCTTCCGATTCCGCTACGACGTTTCGGGGAAGGAAGTATGGCTGGTCTACTGTGGCCTTCGCCGCGAGGACACCTATCGCTGAGTGTTCGGGGAGCGGGGAAGGCGCCTCCCGGCGGGGAGCCAGGCTTGCCCGTTGGGCGTACAACAAGCAAGACGTTTTCCGGCTTGTTTGATTCCAGCCAGCAGCCGCGGCGGTTGCCCCGCGTGAAAACTCAGACCCGCTGCGCGGGGTGCATGTAGGGATCCATCTCGCTGCGTCTGATGAGCCAGTCGGTGGCGGTTCCCAGGCCGCTCAGCAGCGCCGAGCCCATCGCCATCAGCGAGAAAGCGAAGAACGCCATCCAGCCGACGATCGGGATCAATTGCAGGATGGTCACCAGCACGGCGCCCAGCAGCGTGGCGGCCATCGCGCCGCTGCTCGACACCAGGCTGCGGCCGACCCAATAGCTGATGCCCGTGTAGCCCACCACCAGCAGCACAAAATAGAGCATCCACATCGGGAAGGAAACCAGCGGCCCGATGAACGGAGTGAAGGCGCCGACGATCGAAAGCGCGAACCAGCCGAACACCAGGCCGATGCCCACCAGAAAGCACAGCCCGGCGCGGCTGCGCGTGGTTTCGGCCAGCACCCAGACGCGGCGTTCGCCCAGGATGGCGTGGCCCAGCACGGCCAGCAGCGGCTGCACCACCAAGCCGGCGACCAGAAAGATCGCCAGCATCAGCAGAAAGCCGAAACGCAAGGCCGGCAGAAACGCGTATACGGACTTGACGCCGCCACCGATGCGGGCATGCTCAACGCCGTGGACGGCGCCGCCGACCGAGACCACGTCGCGCGCGACCTCGGCCCCGTCGCGCAAATTCACATTGCCAAAAACCGCCACCAGCTCGCGGCCCACCGAGCCGCTGACGGTCACATTGCCGCCGATGGCGACCACTTCGCGCCGGGTATGGCCGCTGATGTCGACATTGCCGCCGATCGCAACCACTTCCCGCGTACTACCCGCCACCTCGACGTTGCCGCCGATGGCGACGACTTGCTCGGTGCGGCCTTCGACGCGGATCGAGCAGCCGATGCAGACGACCTCGCGCAGCACCTCGTTGGCGGCGACGAAAATATCCTCGCCGACCATCACCCGCTCGCCGTTTTCGGCGGCCAACGGCCTAGCGAAAGGAAAAGCCATCGCGGCTAGCAGCGCGGCCAACCCGACGATACGTACTTTTTTCATGGTGCCCAACTTGGGGAGGGGAAACGCGGCCCCGGCGTTACCGGCGGACTCGAACCCGGCAGATCTCATTGCCGCTCATCCTCAGTGCCGCCCTCCACCGGATGGTACGATCTTATTCGACCAAAGGTTCAATCAGAACGCAACCCATAGAAAATAAACGGCGTCGCGCGGCTCGACACCCTCGAAACCGTTACCCCTGGAGTTACCCCCGGGCGGACGCCGCTCAGCGGAACCCCTCGCCCGCCCTTAGCGGACCCCGAAATTGTTTGATAGAATCGCGGCCGAATGCCGAGCACGGCCCGCAAGCGCGCCCTGGAGGCCGCTCTCTATCGCCTGTACAAGGAGGAGTGGCCGCGGTTGCCCGTCCCGCCGGGCAAGACCCGCCCGTACTATGCGGAGCGGTTTCGCCAGATGATCGTTCCGGGCTGTGAGAACTACGTCGGCGGAGCGCAGGCCGTCAAGTCCGTGATCCACCGTCCAACCAGTGGCTTCGATAGGCTGAAGGACTATCCTCAACTTACCGTCGAGCACCTCGTGCTCAGCGGCGACTGGGACGACTTTTTCGACGACGACGACCGCCGCAAAGCGGCGAAGAAGCTGGGCCACGAGTGACGGCTGAGGGGGCTTTGGTGACCTTGGCGTTTCGTGCGCGGCGCGCAACACTTCTAGACCACGGCTCAGAGGCCCCGGCGGCGAGGCTCCAACTATCCGACGCTATCTCACTAAGAGGAAGTGAAAGGTGCGCTCAGGCCGTTCCATTTGCGCATTGTCTCAGGGCGTGATACCCTTTCGCCGAGAATGCCGGGCCCTCTCAAGTTCCATTGTACGTACGAGCAGCTAACCGCTGCTGGCGAAAAGTATCTTCGTATTAGGAATCTCGTCATCCAAAACTGCGAAGACGCTACGAGCGTTGTACGTAACCTGGTTGAGACGGTGTCCGAAGCCAGCGTCTCGATCGCGTGCGACGTTAAGGATGATGAGCTCCTGGCTCACAAGTCACGTTGATTGTGACTGTTGAGCCGCACACGACATGAATGATGAACCGCTGACAACGGGCCCAGACTTCCGCGAAGCGGCTACTCGTCTGCATGAACTTATCTTCGGGCCTTCCGAAGACATTTCTCAGAATCCAAACTAGATCAGGATGCCGATCTAGCAGACCCACCGACCCCCGTTCTGGACTCGCCCCAAGCGAAACTGCTAGAATCAATGTAGACCCGCCGGGAAAGCCCGGCAACCGATGGAAGTCGGTGGTCTCGTCGCTTGATATGGCGACGTATCCATAGCTAGTAGGGCTTGGAGGTCAAGCATGTCTTCCCTCAAAGGCTCTCTCTCCGAGAGAGTTTCATCTCTTTTGAGCGGCTTTCCGCCGCAGCGTCTGAACTGAACGCAATCTCGGATGAATTAGGCAAGTCGATTGCGGAAATCGACGCCGTGCTCCAAAAACTTAACCTGGGTGTCTCCGCGTGGGTGTCCTTCAACGGTGACGACGAGCCGGGGGGGCCATACTGGAGCCACGACATCGGCTATGCCAAGATCGGCGGCAGTTGGGGCATAGGTCTGCGCCGTGTCTCCGGTCACTATCAGGTTCAAGACTCAGAGTCATTCGACTGGTGGCTCTTCAATGACGCCCCGCGCTCGATGCGCGTCGACTCCATCGAAAAGCTCCCGGACCTTTTGGAGATGTTGGGCAAGGAAGTCGAGGAGACCACCAAGAGAGTCCACGACAAGCTGCAGCAGACGCGAAGCCTCGCAACGGTTCTCAACGCCAAGGCGCCGCAATCCGCCTCCCGGCAGCGATAGCGGATTGTCACGGAGGCGAACTCGATGTCAGTCGTGGCAATCTCTATCTCCATGCTTTTCGTAGTCCTCATGGTCGGAATCGTGGTCTTAGCCTTGCTCAAGAAGGGGGACGTGAGGGCGGCGTTCAGGATGCCGTGGTTCGCGTTCGCCTTAGAGGCGAAGGACCGTCGAGCCGCTCCGCAGAAGAAGCTTGCGCTTCCAAATCGCGAAATCCAATCCCCAAAACTACGGAGGTGAGTTATGAGCAATCCGAGACCCGAGCGAGACCAGACGAAGGACCGGCTCACCGAATTGCTACGCGCGTCGCGCAGCCGAAGGCTTTCGCGTCGAGCCGTCGAGGCGGATTGGCGCTTGGACGTTCCGACGTTCGGGGACGTTCCGCATACCGCTGGGCCGAAGGCCATGCTGAAGGGCCTCGGCGAAGATCCGGTCGGGCTAGCGGAATCTGGAATCGGCTACGATTCCGACGCGGACGAGTTCTACCTGTTGGAACTAGGCTGAGTTCGGGGAAAAAAGCAAAAGCCCGCCGACCCTAGTGCGGGCGGGCTTAAGTGTCAGAGCCGGCTGACCTTCACTCACAGGCGTAGTGCTTCGCCAAGATCGTGCGGAACTCCTGCAACTTCGACTGCATGCCATCGTTGAGTTCGCGCCAAGTGTTCCTCAACTTTTGAGCTGCACCGTAAGTATCTCGACCGTTTTCGGATGTCGGAGCATACAACAGGAACGGCCCGCACTCGGCCAAGACGTTGCAGCCTTCGACCGGGCGAGCGTAAGGCTTGCAGGCGTCGGCCAAGAGCAGTCGTGCCTGATTGCGTTGCTCAGGTGTCTCGTACACCACGAGGTTGAACCCGTCGACCCGCGCCCACGCGACGTTGACCGCTGCGACGGCACCATCGACTTGGAAGGCCTTAACCGAGTTGCTCTCCGGCAGCGCGTGGGCAGCCTTTAATACGTCGACCGCCTCCGTTGCCGCCGAGGGAGGAGGAGCCAATTCAACAACCTTCGCTGCAGGCTCCTCCGGCTTGGGCTTAACCTCGGGCTTCGGCATCACCATGTTGAAAACCACGGCCAACGCAAAGAAGGCCGCAAATCCGATCAGTACCTTTTTCATCATCGTAATTCTCCTTTTTCCCGAAAGTCTATTTCATTCAACGTCGGCGGGGCAACCTCCTGCGAAGAGACCGATCCCGTGAAGCGCTACCACTCCCGATAAGCCGGTTTGTTAGCGCGTAGACACCGCTTTCCACTCGGAAATCGGTGCCCCGGGGTGGGAATCGAGGGCGAGTTCGAGCCGGGTAGGGCTGTAGAGGCCCCGAATTTGCCCCGTGCGAGGTGTTCGAGGTCTCGGACGGGGTTTCGGGCGTCCGGGCGGTTCGGAGGGCCGAGGGGGCCTTTTTTCGCCCTTTGCCCGCTGGTTAGGTGGAATCGTGACTGGATTTTGAGTTTTCCGCCTCATTGAGCCGGGCCCCGAGCTCAGGCTAACTTTTTGCATGAGAAGGAGGGTTCTTGACGTGGCAGACGAAATCATGATTCAGGGTGCAAAAGCGAAACGCGGTGAGAGAATGACTAAAGGTAAGGGCTGGCGGCTCGCGGCCGTGAAAGGAAAAAGGCGAATCTTCGTCGGAACTCTGCTGCAAACCCTCAATTACGGCGGAAAGCGCCTCGCCATCTTTAGCGTGCCCAAGTAGAATTCGATCTGCTTTCCGGCGTGATATCCTGATCCGTCTATAGACGCAAACAAGATACTCGCGGAGCTGAGGGCGGAGCGGGACCGCCTCTGTGAGGCCATCCTGGCGCTGGAGCGGGTCGGACTGGGCAGGGGCTCCAAGCGCCGTGGGCGACCGCCCAAGTGGGTCGCGGAAGCTCGGCAGAAAGACGGCGCGCCGAAGAAACGGGGGGCGTCCACCAAAAGGCGTCCTGAGATTCGAAAGGCTGGGACGTCGCTGCACGTTGAACGCCCGGACGCGGCGGTGCTCATCGAGGAACTGTTACCCGTGGAAAGTTACCCCACGGAGGTGACTCAAACGATCCAATGAGGTTTGAGAAAAATCTATTTTTCGACCAAAGTTCCCGCCATGGTGTAAACCATAGAGAATCAAAGGCCGAGCGGGGTGGCCGACGGTCAGGACCTGCCGGCGCCTAGGGTTTTGCGCAGGGTTCAGACGCCGGGCTCATCTGCCGGGCCTGTTCCAGGTCCTTCCAAAACGCCTGCAGCTCTTCCAGGTCCAGTTGCTGGGCGCGTTGCTGGGACTGCTCGAATTGGGCCAGCAGGTCGCGGTCGTAGCGGCCCGCCAGGTTGTTGAGCAGCTTCTTGCGCGGCTGGGCGAAGCAGCTTTTCGCGAATTCCACGAAGCGCGGGTCGACCGGGCGGTCGTGGCGGATGGCCAGCCGCACCACCGCCGACATCACGCGCGGCGGCGGCCGGAAGGCTCCCGCCGGCACCGCAAACAGGTACTTGGGTTCGGCGTAGAGGCGGCACAGCACGCTCAGGAAGCCGTAGTCGCGCGAGCCCTTGGTGGCGGTGACGCGCTCGGCGACTTCGCGCTGCATCAGAAACACGGCCTGCTCGACGTGGGCCGCGGCGTCGAAAACTTTGCGCAAGATCGGCGAGGTGATGTAGTAGGGCAGGTTGCCGGCCAGCAGCACGCGATCGGGCGAGCGCTCGGCGATCAGCGCGGCCAAATCAAGCTGCAGGACGTCGGCCTCGACGAGCGCAAAATTCTCCCTGCCTCCGAAGCGTTCCCGCAGGGTCTCGGCCAGCGCCGGATCGATTTCGATGGCGGTGAGCGGCGCGCCGGCGGCCAGCAGGAACTCGGTAAGAGCGCCCTCTCCAGCCCCGATTTCGAGGATGGGCCGGCCCATGGCGGGGGGCAGGCTGCCGGCGATGCGCTCGAGGATGTGGCGGCTGTGCAGGAAGTGCTGGCCGCGAGGAGGAGGGGAGCGCCGGGGCATGTCCCTACTGTACAGAAGGCGTGTGGTTCGGAGATTGTTGGATCTTGGTGAGGCCGGGATGTTCGGGTTTACGGCGGTGAGTTTTGGGCGCGCGGGGCTTGCTTGGAGATTCCTGTCACGGGGGGTGATTCTGGGTAGTCTTTTGGTGAAGGTAGCTGCTCGTGACGTGCCTGCGCGGCGGTGTTGGTGTGAGAAGGGACTACGATGGTTTGGGGCCCTGCGTCCCGAGGAATCGGGACGCGGCAACCCTGGAGGTTCGCGCCACGGGTGGCGGGCCGGGTTTGTTTGGCTGAGGCTTCGCTCAGGCAGTGGTACCACCCGAGGCGCGGGACCGAGCGGCGATGGATGCCGCGGAACCGCTGTGGGGGCCGCTGCGTCCTAAGGATCAATGGGGGGTCTGGGATAATGAGAACACTAGGCCGAACCGGCCCCCACAGGAGCAAATGGACATGAAACGCACACGATTGGCCCTTGCGCTGGGTTTGCTGCTGAGCAGTTCGGTGTTGATGGCGGACACGTTGCGGCTGAAAAGCGGCAGCGAGGTTTCGGGGACCTATCTCGGCGGCGACACGCGGCAGGTGAGATTCCTGGGAGCCGACGGACGCACCACGACCTACAACGTCGCCGACCTCGACGGCATCGAGTTCACGGCGGCGCCACCGTCGGCGAGCGCGACCTCTTCGTCGTCGTCCTCCGCGTCGGCTTCTTCGTCTTCGGGCTCTTCGCCTGCGGTCGCGGCGTCGTCTGCGGTCGCCGACCCTCCCAAGCCTCCCGTGGTCGCCTCGACGGCAACGGCTGCCGCGGCTCCGATGGCGACGATTCCTTCCGGCACGACGATTACGGTGCGCATGATCGACTCGATTGACACCGACGTCACCGGCGCGGGCGAGCGGTTTCGCGCCAGCATCGACGACCCGGTGTACGTCGACGGTCAGGTGATCATTCCCCGTAACGCCGACGCCACCGTGCAGGTGACGCGCGTCGAGCAAAGCGGGAAAATTTCCGGCAGCGACGAGATTTCCCTGAAGCTGTACGATGTCACCATCAACGGTAAGCCCTACGAGGTCGCCACCGAATACGCCCAGGTCAAAGGCGATTCGCAGGGCAAGAAGACCGCCAAGACCACGGCGGTGACCACCGGACTGGGCGCCGCGCTCGGCGCGATCTTCGGAGGCGGCAAAGGCGCCGCGATCGGAGCCGGCGCCGGCGCCGCGACCGGCGTGGCGGTTTCGGCCGCCCGCGGCAAGACGTTGCGGATTCCTTCGGAAACGCGGCTCGATTTCGAGTTGCGCGCGCCGCTGCCGGTGAACTAGCCGCGCCGCTTCCCAATCGAGAAGCACCGCGGCGGCGCGGTTACGGTGAATGCGGTTGCCGTCGGCGAGGCACTGCCGCGGCAGCCGCGCCGCCCTATTGGAGCGGCCATGAAGACCTTCCTGCTGGAGTCGAGCATTTGGTTGCGGTGTCCGCTCGACGCGGTCTTCCCTTTCTTTTCCGACGCCCGCAATCTCGAACAGTTGACGCCACCGTGGCTGCGTTTCGAAGTCCTGACCGCGGGCGAAATCCCGATGGCCGCCGGAGCGCGGATCGACTACCGCCTGCGATTGCGGGGCATTCCCATTCGCTGGCAAAGCGAAATTACGGCCTGGGAGCCGCCCCATCGCTTCATCGATGAGCAGCGCCGCGGGCCGTATCGCCTTTGGATTCATGAGCATCGGTTTCGCGAACAGGACGGCCTGACCCTGGCCGAGGATCGCGTGCAATATGCGGTTCTGGGGGGCACGCCGGTCAACCGTTTGTTGGTGGCCCCCGATCTGGCGCGCGTTTTCCGTTATCGGCGGGAGAAGCTGGCGGAATTGTTTGGCGTGGCCGGGAAACCGCCGGCAGGGGTTGGGGACGTCGGGTAATCCTACAGGGCCAGGGCCGCCGGAGATTCGATCGCCCGTTCCAGGGCTTGATTGGTCTTCGCCCTGTACCCATGGCTGAAGCCATGGGCTATTAGATGGTTTCGCCCCTGCGGGGCTCTGGAATTGTCGGCGCGGGGCCGATAGCAATCGGCACGGGGCGTTAGCTGTGGGCGCGGCGATAGCGGTGGGGGCATGCCGCATCGACGGTTTCGCACCCGCGACTCCATTCGGCAAATTCCACATCAATTGCTAGCTGACCCCACTTGTGCGGGCTCTGGAATGGCGCAAGGGCCTCCCTCGGCAGCGGGCTATACTGGTTGATGGGCGTCAGTCGGCTCGTCGTGGGCCGGGAATCCTCCAGGCGCCTCGGTTACCGCTTGGTTATTGTGTTTTTTCTCCTTCGTTATTTTTCCCATCGTAGTGTGTTTCAGCGTTTTCGCTTGAGGCCGGTTTGGCTGGCGTTTGCCGTGGTTGTGTGGCTCGGTGGAGCGTGGGGCGCCGCCCGGGCCCAGTCGGCTCCGGCGAGCGGCCGTGCGGCGCCGCATTCCGGTAGTACCGCGGCCGACGGCTCTCGAAATCACCAGTCCGGGGACTCGTCCGCCGCGCCGGCAGACTCCGCGGCCGGAGCGCCCGCCCCATCTGGGACCGCGCCCGGGACTCCTGCCGCGCCGGCCGACAGCGCCGTGCCGGCCGAAGCCGCTCCCGCTGTTCCCGATCCTACCGCCGCCGAGATCCGGCAGCGCACGCAGCTCAATCTGCTGGGCCGCACCGATACGGCCGGCGGCGAGAGCCGGCGCAACGAGAACGTGCAGTTCAACCTGGTTGACAACAACGCGCTCAAAGAGTTGAACGTGCGGTTGGGGATCAGCGCCACCATCATCAGCAGCTTCGACCCCGAGCGGCGTTATTTTGGCGCCGAGTTCGGCAACGCGCCAACGGCTCCGGTCCACACGACCCTGCCGGCCGGCTCGGATGTCCATGGCAGCGTCTTTCTGCGGCATCAGAACAGCGTGTTCAGCGCGCGCTCGTTTTTTCAGGTGGGCGACGTGCAGCCGGCGCGGGAGAACACCTACGGGTTTGGGTTCACCGCTCCGGTTTGGAAGGGCGGCTATTTTCTGGTCGATGGATACCAGAAGCGCGCGCGCGGCAGCGTCAACGGCAACGTGCTGGTGCCGCGGCCCGACGAACGTACGCCGCTGGCGACCGATCCGGCGACGCGCGAGATCGTGGCGCGATTTCTGGACGCCTACCCTGACGAGCTTCCCAACCGCACCGACATCAACCCGCGCGCGCTCAATACCAACGCGCCGCAGGAGATCGACGACAACAGCATCAGCCCGCGCCTGGAGCAAACCCTTAGCGACCGCGACAAGCTGTTTCTGCGCTACGACCTGACCTTCCAGCGCGTCGATGCGTTCGAGCTTGTGGCCGGTCAGAACCCCAACGCCGACATCAAGTCGCACCGCGCCACGATGACCTGGAACCGGCAGTGGACGCCGTCGACGCTCAGCGACGTTTCGGCGGGATTCACGCGTCTGCGCACCTTGCTGGTGCCCGAGGAAAATGCGGTCGGCACCTACGTTTCGACGGGCGGCCTGACCGCGCTGGGCCCGGCCGGCTCGATCCCCATCGACCGCACGATCAATACGTTTCGCTACGCCGCGCGCATCCAACAGACGCGCGGCCACCATCTGTGGCGGGCGGGCGCCGAGGCGTTGCGGCGGCAGTTGAACGGCGTCGAGAGCGACGTTGCGCGCGGCTTCTTTTCGTTCGGCAACGATTTCGGCCGCGACGCGATCACCAATCTGCGGCTGGGCACGCCGACCCAGCACATCGTATCGATCGGCGACGTCGACCGCGGCTACCGCAACTGGGATTTTCAGCTTTTCGCCTCCGACAGTTGGCACGCCAGCCCGCGCTTGACCCTGCAGTTCGGCCTGGGCTATCACCCGGTCACCGCGCCGTACGAGGTCAACGGGCGCGACAAGATCGCCTACCACTGCGACTGCAACAACCTGGCGCCGCAGTTCGGTTTTGCCTACCGCATTTCGGACCGCTGGGGCGTGCTGCGCGGCGCTTACGGTTTGCAGTACGGGCAGATTTTTCCGGTCACCTTTCAGCAGGTTCGCCTGGCGCCGCCGGGCAACTTGAAAATCGTGGTTCCGGCGCCGAACCTGGTGAACCCGCTGGCCACCTACGATCCCAACGACCCCAACATTCTGCCGACCACCTACATTCTCGACGAGCACCTCGCGACACCTTATTCGCACCAGTACAACTTCAGTTGGGACATCGACCTGCCGCGCGACTGGAACCTGCAGCTCGGCTACGTCGGCAGCCGCTCGAACAAGCTGCTGCTGATGTGGTACACCAACCGCGCTCATCCGGTGGACGGCATCGCGCAGACCTCGGCGACGGTGAATCTGCGCCGCGACGTGCCTGGGTTTGCCGAAATCCGCCGCGTGATCAACGGCTCGATCGGCTACTACGACGCGGCGCGTGTTTCGCTGATTCTGCCGCGGCGCGGCGGGCTGACGATGCAGGTGAGCTATTGGTTCAGCAAGGCGATCGACCTAGGCAGCAGCTACACCAACACCGGCTACGACGTCGATTCGCGGCTGTCGCGCAGCCAGTCGGAGTTCGATCAGTTCGGCGACATGAAGGGCTTGAGCGACTTCGATCAGCCGCACGCCCTGTTGTGGACCGCCTCGTACGAGACGCCGGCACTGCGCCACCGCGGCCGGCTCGGCGGCATTTTCGGCAACTGGCAGTTGGCGAGCGTAGTACTGTTGAAGCCGGGCACGCCGTTCACGGTGATGGCGGCGTCCGACGCGCCGGGCTATGGCAACGTCGACGCCAATGGCGGCGACCGCCCGAACCTTCTCGATCCCTCGATTCTCGGGCGGACGATCGGCAATCCCGACACGTCCGCCGAGCTGCTGCCGGAGTCGGCGTTTTATTTCATGCAGCCGACCGACATCCGCGGCAACATCGGCCGCAACACGTTTCGCAAAGGCGGCATCTACAACATCAACGCCTCGTTGTCGCGCACCTGGAGCCTGAGTTCCGAGAAGCGTCTGACCTTTCGTGCCGAGTCGATCAACCTGTTCAACACGCCGCAGTTCGCCGAACCGGGCAACTCGCTGGGCCTGCCCACCTTCGGCCAGATCACCAACACGCTCAACGACGGCCGCACGTTTCAGTTTTTGCTGCGGTTCGGGTTTTGAACGTTTCGAGGCCGCCGCTCAAGCTGTGGGAGGGGGAGGCATCTTCGCCGCTCGTTTGTACCTTGGCCATGTATACCTAGTTGGGGTATAGCGGGAAGAGGTGGCGATTCAGAGCTTCGCTGACCCGGCCGGCGGGAGATTTTTCGCGACGGGGTCCGTGCCCAGGCGGAAAGGCTGGGCGACTGTCGCACGAGTCGTCGCGCGGAAGCTCGACATTCCGCAATACGCCGGCTCGCTCCTGGACCTCGCCGCGCCGCCGCGCAACCGGCTCGAGCCTCTGCAAGGAAAATGGAAAGGATTTTACAGCGTCCGCGCCAACGATCAATGGAGAGTCGTCTTTCGCTGGACAGACTCCGGTCCCGCTGACGTGGATGTCTGTGATTATCACTAATACCCATGGCCAGAACGCGACGAAAACCGACGAGCCCCGGCGAGATTTTGCAGGAGGAGTTTCTTGTACCCCTGCGCATGACGCAGAAACAGCTCGCCGATCATCTGGGCTGCGACATCAAGGTGATCAACCGCATTGTGAACGGCCGAACGTCTGTGACCGCGGAGATGGCTCTGAAGCTGGCGGCGGCCTTCCGCACAACGCCCGAGTTTTGGCTCAACGCACAAAAGGCCGTCGATCTTCACCGCGCTGCGGACCGCGTGGGCGAGCTGCCCGGTCCGTTGCTCAAGGTGAGTTGAACTTGTTGCCGGATGAACCCCAACGACACTTCCCGCCGCAAAGGCATCTGCGTGTTCTGCGCTTCGAGCGACGCGGTCGACGACTGCTACTTCGAGGCGGCCGCCGAACTCGGCGCTGAAATCGCGCGCCGCAATGGGGATCTGGTTTACGGCGGCACCAGCGTCGGCCTGATGCGCGCGGTGGCGCACGCGGTGCACGCCCACGGGGGCCGCGTCATCGGCGTGATCCCCGAGTTGATCCGCGACAAGGGGATTGCCTATCAGCAGGCCGACGAGCTGATCGTCACGCGCACCATGGGCGAGCGCAAAGCGGTGATGCACGAGCGCTCGCAGGCGTTTGTGGTGCTGCCGGGCGGCTTCGGGACGCTCGAGGAATTTTTCGAGGTCCTCACGCTGCGGCAGTTGAAATACCACGATAAGCCGATCGTGCTGCTCAACGTGAACGCGTTCTTCGACCCCTTGATCGAGCTGTTCGAGCACCTCTACGACGGACGTTTCGCCCGCGCCGTGGAGCCCGCGCTCTATCACGTGGTTTCGACGGCGGCCGAGGCCCTCGATCATGTGGAGAATTATCGGCCGGTGGTTCGCGCCGATAAGTGGTTTGAACCGAAATCGTAAACCCGTGGCGCGGGTCCGTGGCCGGCCGCGCGGTCCCGCGTCTCAAGTCTGCTAGACTGCGTTTCTAAACCAGATCAGTTGACCCCTTGGAGCGCCAACGCTGCACGGGAGGGCTTCGGAGACCGGCCTCCACGGCGTGCCGGGCTCCGCCGCCCCGCCCCCGTTTCGGATCGTCACTGGCGCGGGCCGCGCTTCACCTTACATCCCAAGGCTGGCACGATTTACCCCGAGGTTGGAACGAGTGCAAGAGGAAACCCTGTTCACTTCTTTGCGTCTGCTGGAGCATTGGCTCACCAGCAAAGGCTTGCACGAGACCGTCGCGTCCGAACTGGTTGCCTTGCTGAAAGTGCTGCTGCTTGCGCTGCTGGCCTATCTGATCCATTTCATCGTCCGGCGGGTGCTGCTCAAGTTCGTCACGCAATTCGCCCGCCGCACGCGCACCGACTGGGACGACGTGATGATCCAGCGCAGGCTGTTCCACCGCGTGGCGCAGTTTGCGCCGGCGATTCTGGTGTGGCGGCTGGCGCCGGCGACGTTTGAGTCCGACGCGATGGTCGAGTTCACGCGCCACACGGCGGAAATCTACATGCTGCTGATCGGGCTGCTGGTGGTCGACTCGGTGCTGAGCAGTTGCAACGACATCTACCAGCGCTTCGAGGTTTCGCGCCGCATCCCCATCCTGGGCTATCTGCAGGTCGTCAAAATCGTCGTCACCGTCGCGGCGATGATTGTCGCCGCGTCGATCGTCATCGACAAGTCGCCGCTGCTGCTGCTCAGCGGCCTGGGCGCGCTCACCGCCGTCATTCTGTTGATCTTCAAAGACTCGATTCTGGGGCTGGTGGCCGGCATTCAACTGGTCGCCAACGACATGGTGCGGCCCGGCGATTGGATCGAGATGCCCAAGTACGGCGCCGACGGCGACGTCATCGAGATCACCCTCAACACGGTCAAGGTCCAGAACTGGGACAAGACGATCACGACGATTCCGACCTATTCGCTGATTTCGGATTCCTTCAAGAACTGGCGGGGCATGTCGGAGTCGGGCGGGCGCCGCATCAAGCGCGCCGTCTATCTCGACGTCAGCAGCATCCGCTTCTGCACGCCCGAGATGATCGAGAAGTTTTCGCGGATTCAGGTGCTCAAGGACTACGTGCAGCACAAGCAGAAGGAACTGCGGGACTACAACCACGAGCACGGCATCGACGAGTCGGTACTCGTCAACGGGCGGCGCATGACGAATGTCGGCACCTTCCGCGCCTATGTGATCGAGTACTTGCACCGGCACCCCAAGATCCGCCAGGACATGACCTTCCTGGTTCGCCACCTGGAGCCCAGCGAGAAAGGGCTACCGATCGAGATCTACGTGTTCAGCAACGACCAGGCGTGGGCGAACTACGAGGGAATCCAGGCCGACATCTTCGACCACATCTTCGCGGCGCTGCCAGAGTTTTGGCTGCGGCCGTTCCAGAGCCCGACCGGCCACGATATTGCCGCCCTGGGCGAGCTGGTGCGCGACCTGCGCGGGAGCTGATTTCCGGCTGCCCCGGCTCCGCTGGCATGGGCGTCAGCGGCTACAATTCCAGGCCGACCCAGACAATCTGGGCGTTGACGACATCGAGCACGTTGCGGCCGGCGAGCGGGATCTGGCTGGGAATTTCGGAGCTTTGGCTCGGATTGTCGGCGACCAGCAGCAGCGCGCCGCTCACCACGCGGCAGCGCGCCACGTAGCCTTTGGCGTTCCACGACAACGCGTAAGCGTGCTCGAACAGCGGACGCCGCTGGGCGGCGGGCGAGCGGTCGAGCAGCACCCAGTCGCCCGGCTCCAGAAAAGGCGACATGGCGGCCTCGCGCCAGTCGATTTGCGCCATGGCCGGACTCACCGCCGCCGCCGCCAGGCGCTGCGGCAGAAAATAGCGCTGCCCTTCCCGCCCCGCCAGGGGAAACGCCGCGCCCGCTCCCAGCCGGCCCTGCAACAGCGGCACGGCCACGAATTCCACCGTGGCGGGCGGACTCACGCCGTCCAACTCTTCCTGCGTCAGCAGGGCCACCAGCGGAATCCCGAGCGAGCGGCGCAGGCGGTCCGCCAACTCCGCCGTCAACATGCGGCTGCCCTTGAGCACGTTGTGCAGATGCTGCGAGCGCCCGACCAGGCGGGCCAGCGAGCGTTCGCTCAACTCTCCGCGCCGCACGCGCTGCCTTAGGTGGTCCAATAGCCGCGCTTGCAACTGCTGAAAGCCAGGGGATTCCCCCCATATAACTTGTAGGAATAGGCTAGCATGCTCAACAGAACGAGTTCCCCGGCCGTCATCGTTTCCGCAGTCGTATGGCTAAGCTACTGATAACTATAGTGCGTTGAGGCGAAAGGATTTCAGAATCTATTTGGATTATTTTCTAAAATCTGCATAAACCCTACCCATAAAGCAGTTGACTTCCCGGAATTTTCGTTCTAAGGTAATGCCTGTGGTTGGGTACTAGTACTGGTTGCAATAGGTAGGAGTTGACGGTAATGCAATGGATTCCCTCTGAACTGTTTCTGCTGGCGTTGAACGAATGCAGCCACTGCCGGGGCACGGGCGTGCGGCGCGAGAAACGGGGCAAGCCGATTCCCTGCGGGTGCGCCCTGCGGGGCATCTTCCGGGCCTGTTATCAGCGCTTTCGCGACTGCGTGACACGGGGCAAGTGCCGCACCCAGGTCAGTTTCGACCGCAACCCCCGCGGCCGCTCGGGGCGGGGAAGCTGGGGGCGCAAGGACGAAGAATATATCGCCGATTTCGAGCTGGTGAGCCGCCGCAGCCTGGACGCGTTTCACCACCAGATTTTCCGCTGGTATTTTCTGTTGGGCGCCGATTGGAAGCTCTGCTGCCGCCGCCTGCGAATGGACCGCGGCGCGCTGTTTCACGCGATTTATCGCATCGAGGAGAAGTTGGGGCGGGCCTTCTATGAGACCGAGCCGTACGCCTTGTACCCGCCCAACGATTATTTCGTGGCGCGGCGTCTGGATCCGGGGGAGCTATCGCCGTCCGCGGCTTCGCGCGAGGCAGCCGGGATCACGCGGCCTTTCCTGGTTCGGCGGCCCGAGCGCGAACGGCTTTCGGCCTGAACCGCGCGAGCGGGTCCCTGAGGGGCGGAAGCGGGGCTTTTGCCCAAGCGGGCGCCTGACGGGGTTTGACGCAGCGTTTCTCGGGGAACCACCTGATTGCGGCAGGCCGGCCTGGGCGGTCATGCTGAAAGCAGCGGGCCCGGCCCGGCGAGCCCATTCCCATGTCCCAGGTCACTTTCTACAACCTCTCGAAGGAGACTCTGATCGGCGACGAGATCGCGATCGCCGACACGCCCGGCGCGCGCAACCGGGGTCTGCTCAAGCACGATGGTCTCGACCAGGGCGAGGGACTATGGATCGTGCCCTGCGAGGCGGTCCACACCTTTTGGATGAAATTCACCATCGACGCGGTATTTCTCGACAAGAACAAGAAGGTCACCAAGGTGGTTCCCAACCTGCGGCCGTCGCGCCTGGCCATGAGCTGGCGCGCGCGCAGCGTGTTGGAATTGCCGGCCGGCCGCGCCGCCGAAACCCGCACCGAGCCTGGGGATCAGATCGAGATCCGCCGCCCGCAAGCGTGAGGCTGGGAGCCGGGCTCGTGCTCGGCCGCCTGCTGGACCCTGGTACTGACCCGTCTCGACACGGAAATTCCGCCGCGGCCCACCCCGACCGACAGGTTTCGGAAAGCCAACCCCACAACACAGAGCCGCGGGCGTCCGCCAGCGGGCCGAGCCAGCTCGAAGCAGGGGTGAAGGGCTAGGAGCGTGGCGACTCGGCCCGCCGGGTTACGCCTGCGGCTCTGTTGTCGTTGGCGCCTTCGTCACGTCCAGCTTCCGGCTATGGCGCGGGTTTGGGACCAGGGGGCAGACCGGAGCCCAGCCCACGGGTCCCGAAACGGACGGCCGGTGAGGCCGATTTTTGGTATCATTTGCGCGATGTCGGATAATTCGTTGAATCGACGCGATCTTTTTCGGACCGCAAGCGCCGCGGGCGCCATGGCCCTGTCGGCATCGTCTTACGCGCAGGTGGCGGGCTCGAACGACCGCATTCGTCTGGGCGTGATCGGGTGCGGAACGCGCGGCATGAACGTGATGGGTGTGTTCCAGCGCAACAACTCCGTTCAAGTCGCGGCCGTGTGCGATATCTATGGCGCCCGCGTCGACGAAGCGCAGCAGAAGGCGCCGGGCGCGCGCGCCTACGCCGACCACCGCAAGCTGCTCGAGCAGCAGGACCTCAACGCGGTGCTGATCGCCACGCCCGATCACTGGCATGCGCTGATCGCCATCGATGCGGCCAACGCCGGCAAAGACATCTACGTCGAGAAGCCGCTAACGCTGAAGATCGAGGAAGGGCCCCAGATCGTCAAGGCCGTGCGCATCAACGAGCGGGTCTGCCAGGTCGGCATGCAGCAGCGCTCGGGTAAACACTACCTGCGGGCGAAAAGGGAATATTTCGACACCAAAAAGCTCGGCAAGATCACCTTGGCGCGCACCTGGTGGCACGGCAACAGCTTCCACCTGCGGCACCACCCGCCGGCCCTTGATACCAAGCCTTCGAACCTTGATTGGGCGCGCTATCTGGGCCCCATCAAGTGGCGCGACTACGACCCACAGCAGTACTACAATTTCCGCGCCTATCTCGATTTCGGCGGCGGGCAGGTCACCGACCTGTTCACGCACTGGATCGACGTCGTGCATATGTTCATGGAGCAGGACAATCCGACCGCGGCGGTCGCCTCCGGTGGCGTTTACAACTACAAGGACGGCCGCACGGCGCCCGACACGATCTGTGTGTTGCTCGAGTATCCCGACGAGTGGACCGCCACATTCGAAGCGACGCTCGCGCCGGGCAAGCGGGGTGAGGCCGTGGAAATGGTCGGCACTGAAGGCAGCCTCTACATCGACCGCGGCGAATACCGCTATCTATCGGCCGAGCGCGGCGCGAAGGAACTGGTTGTCAAGGCCGAAAGCGATCTGGTCGAGGACCACGTCAACAACTTCGTCGAATGCGTCAAGTCGCGCCAGCGGCCCAACGGCGACGTCTACATCGGGCACCGCTCGGCGCAAGCATCCCACCTGGGCAACCTGGCGTATCTACAGAAGCGGCGGATCAAGTTCGATCCGGTCCGCGAAGAGCTGCTGCCGTTGTAGGCGAGGGCCGGGTTCGAACGCCTGGCGCTCGATCGGCGGGAATCAGACAACAGAGCCGCAGGCGTGAGGCGGCGGGCCGAGGCGGCACGGCTGCTTGGGAAATGCCCGCAAGGCATGGGGAAATCCTGCCCATAACCCGGCTTGCGCAATCGCTCTGGTCCGCTGCCTGTTCGTCCTTCTCACCCTCGGTTTTGTGCCGCTTCGGCCTGCCGGCTTACGCCCGGCGGCTCCGTTTTCCAGGCTGCGGCTTGGTTGCTTTAGACGAAGGACGCTAACAGTTGTTGGACGAAGTTGAGCTCATCTTCGTTGATGGCGTGGCCCATTCCGGGGTAGATGCGCTGGGTCACTTGGGCTTGTAGGCCGTGAAGTACCTGGGCGCTCTCTTCGACGCGGGCGAGAGGAATGTGCGAATCGATGTCGCCGCAACCGAGAAAAGTGGGCGTGCCTCCGAGCGAGCCGCTATAGTTGCGCGATGTGCCGGGAGGGCCGATCAACCCGCCGCTGAGCGCGAGGATAGCTCCGTAGCGCCGCGCGTTGCGGGCCGCGTATTCGAGCGCCAGGCAGGCGCCTTGCGAGAAACCGGCCAGCAGGGTTTTCTCGGGTGGCAGGCCGTGTTTCGCGAGCTCGCCCGACAGATCCGCGATCATCCGCAAGGCCGACGACAGGCCTGGCTCGTTGTCCTCGAGGCGCGCGAGAAACGAATAGGGGTACCAGCTATTGCCGGCGGCTTGGGGCGCCAGGTAGGCGAGCTCGGGCCGGTCGAATTGTTTGGCGAGGCTGAGGATGTTGGCTGCGGTGGCGCCGCGCCCGTGCAGCAGGATCATCGCCGCCGGCGCTTGATCGAGCGGCGCCCCGAAGGTCATCACCGGTCCACCCGGGTGAGGTCCACGCTGAGGTTCGTCCCCTGGGTGCGGCCCGCCGGGCGGCGGGGCTGGCGGATTTCCGAACGGTGGTTGCGCCATCGCTCAACCCTGCCTTGCCGCGGCGCTCTTGGGCAGTGAAACCGGGGGCAGCTTGCGCTCGATACGCTCGCGCTGCGATTCGAGCCAGGGCGGCAGCTTGAGGTGCGTGCCCAGTTCCTCAAACGATTCGTCGGCCTGAAACCCGGGCGGGTCGGTCGCGATTTCAAAAAGCACGCCGCCGGGTTCGCGGAAATAAATCGAGTGGAAGTACTGGCGGTCGAGCACGGGGGTAACGTTGAATCCGAGCGCGGCGACGGCCTCGCGCCATTCGAGGTGCTGCTCGGTCGTCTTGCGCGCGAAAGGCCACGTGATGAACCGTTCCGGCGCCCATGCGGCCGCGCGGCGGCGGAGCGCTCTGGCGGCTCAGGTCGACGATGGCCGCGTGCTCGCCCGACGGCGAGCGGAAGCGCAGGCGGTCCGGCTCTTCGCCGGCAGCCTGATAGCCGAAGGTTTCGGTTAATAGCTTCGCGGTCGGTTCCCACTCGGCGAGGCACAGTGTTACGCCGTGAAAAGCGCGCAGGCGATGTTCGGCGGGGACCGCAGCGTAGTCCCAATCCTTGGCGGCCTCGGCATCGAGGATGGCCGCATCGGTTACGGCGGAGGGGCCCGGCGCGGCGCTCTCGGCGGCAACGAGTTCGACGACCAGACCATGCGGGTCGCGCAGCGTGAGAACCTGTTCGCCGAAGCGCGGCTTGGGCGCATCGAAGTCGTCGTGCCCCTCGGCGAGCCGCTCCAGCCAGTAGTCGAGCGAGGCGGCCGGAATCGAAAACGCGATGGCCGAAGCCATGCCAGCGCCGGCGCGGCCGGGATAGGCGTCGGGCCAGGGAAAGAAGGTCAAAATCGAGCCGGGCGTGCCGTCGGCGTCGCCGAAATAGAAATGGTAGGTGCCCGGATCGTCGAAGTTGACGGTCTTTTTGACCAGCCGCAAGCCCAGAATCCGGGTGTAAAAGTCGAGGTTTACCTGCGGGTCGGCGGCGATCGCTGTGACGTGATGGATTCCCCGGATGAGACGGGAACGGCTGGCTTCAGACGGCATCTCCTTTTCTTAACACATCTGCCGCCGCGTACCGGGTTCGGAGTCTTACCTATTCGCGCGGTCCGTGTCACACTAACCCTTGGTGTTGCGATCGTGGCCTGCTGATCCTTTCCGTGGGGGCGGTATTGTTGGCCGGTCGCGAGACGTCGACCGCAGGTCGACCCGGCCGGCCGGAGGCCTGCGCCGCCATTGCGCGGACCAGGCTAAGGTGTGGGCCTGATCAGGCGCGGGCTGGCCGGGACAATTTCGCGAGGGTTCCCTGATTTTGGAAAAGCTATGGACGAATTTTTGAAAGCTGCCATCGAGGAAGCAAAACAAGGGCTGGCCGAGGGCGGCATTCCCATCGGATCGGTGCTGGTGATCGATGGGCGGATCGCCGGCCGCGGGCACAATCAACGAGTTCAGAAAGGCAGCGCGGTGTTGCACGCGGAAATGGATTGTCTGGAAAATGCCGGGCGCCGGAAGGCCGCGGAATACCGCCGCGCCACTCTGTACTCGACGTTGTCCCCCTGTGATATGTGTAGCGGCACGGTGCTGCTCTATGGCATCCCCAAGGTTGTGGTGGGCGAGAACCGCACGTTTCGCGGACCCGAAGACTACGTGCGGTCGCGCGGCGTCGAGATCGTGATTGCGGATAGCGAGGAATGCCGGGAACTGATGGAGCGATTCCTTCGCGAGAGGCCGGAGCTTTGGAACGAGGACATCGGCGAATAGGCTTCGTAAAGGGGCTTTCCGCCGGACGTGTTTGGGGGGGACGCGCCGCGCCACGAAAATTTGGATTGTTCCGGGCGGAACAGGCAGGATTGCCTGTTCTACTCCATCAGCCGAACGATAGCATGCTGCGCCAGCGGCTGCGGGTGTTCGGCTTATCCGCCGTTTCGGCGGGAAGGCCCATAATGCTGCGCGCCAACGCTCCGATCTGACGGCCGACAGGCGAGTCGGGCCGCACCAGCCCGCCTTTCATGTAGGCCTCGTTGAAGGTGTCGTAGTCGTTTTTGATGGCGGCCGATACGGGCACGCCGACGACCTCTTCGACGTCCTGGGCCTTGAGGCTCTTTTTGCCTCCGATTCGATTGAGCACCAGCCGGATATTTTCGGCGGCCAGGCCCAGATCGAGCAACTCACCAACACGCCGCTTCGCCAGATGCAGCGACATGACCTCGGGCGTACTCACCAGATAGACCGCATCGGCCGAAGTCAGCAGGTCGCGGCACGACGAGTACAGCGCCGTCGGCAGATCGACCAGCACGTAAGGGTAGGCGCGAGTGGCGGCGGTGAACAGCGAGGAGATCTGCTCCATGGCGTCGGGGGCGATCTCGACGCCCGACGGCGGGGCGGGCAGCACGTCCATACCCTTCCAATTACTGGTCAGGTTCTTCCATAATTCATCGATGATTTCGGACTTGGCGGCGGCGTCGGCGAGGGTGTATTCAGGCTTGAGTCGGAGCCGGAAAGCGACCGTTCCGGCGTGAAAATCGAAATCGACCAGCAGCGGTTTGCGCGGCGGGTGGCCGGCTTTCTTGGCTTGCTTCGCCAACTCGCGCCGAATGGCGTCGGCGACATGCAGCGCCACGGTTGAGGCGCCGTTGCCTCCCTGCGCGGGCATGAAGCACAGCAGTTGTCCGGCGGGCGAAGCGGCGCGGCCCTTGCTTTGCCGCTGGAAGCGGTTGACCAGATGCTGCATGTCGAAGGGCGGCGCCAGAAATTCCGACGCCCCGGCGCGCATGGCGCCGAGAATTGTTTCGGTCTCGGCGGTGGTGTCGGCGGCGACCAGCAGGACGTCGGGATGCGTCGTCGAGAAGTCTTCGATGAGGCGGGTGGCCCGGGCGGTTTCGGTCATGCCGATGATCACGGCGACGATCGGCGCCTCGCTCGAGCTGACCTGGCGACGAAGTTGCGCGGCGGTCGGATAGCTCCGGAACAGCAGCCACTCGCCGCGAATGCCGCCGTCGCGCAGCGCCCCCGATAGCAGGCCGGCCAGTTCCGGATCGCTGGAAACGATCACGAATTTTCCCGCCGTCGGCATATGCGTTCAATCCTTGCGCACGGGGAGCGTTTCGTTGCCAATGAGGAGAGAAATACCGGACCGCGGGTGCCTGTGGCTCGTTGGTCCGCTCCGCTGGATGACGCCCCGAATACTTAGAATTCCATGGTAGCATTGCCGCTCAGCGACGGTTTCTGGGTGGCGGCGCTGCGGGGTGGTGGTGATGGGCGGGCGTTGGGCGGCTTGGGTGGAATGCCGCAGGTCTGCGAAATGCACCCAGCCCTGCGCTACGCGTTGGCGATGCCCATTGTTGGGCTTGCGCGCTGATGTTGGGCGGTTGGCGTGGGGTGGGGTCTTGGGCAGGCCGGAGGCCTGCCCCACTGGTGCGGATACTCGAGGTAACGGTGCGCGGTGCGCGGGTCAGGCGATGTGCGCACCCTGCGTTTCCACGTAGACGGCGTAGAGCGATTGGCTGCCGGCCATGAACAGGCGGTTGCGCTTGTGGCCGCCGAAGCAGAGGTTGGCGCACATTTCGGGCAGCTTGATCAGGCCGATGCGCGCGCCTTCGGGCGAGAAAATCTGCACGCCGTCGTAGCCGGGGCCGACCCATCCCGAGCCCACCCAGACGTTGCCGTCGACGTCGGCGCGGATACCGTCGGCGAGGCCCGCGCCCACGCCTTCCCAGTTCATCGAGATGTATTGGCGGCCATTGCGCAGCGTCTTGGCGTCGACGACATCCCACACCTTGATGATGCGCGGCGCGTCGGGGTAGTGCGTCGCGCCGGTGTCGGCGATGTAGAGCATCTTGTAGTCGGGCGAGAAGCACAGGCCGTTGGGCTTGTATAGCTCGTCGGTCACCATTTGCATCTCGCCGCTTTTTCCGTCGATGCGGTAGACGGCCTCTTTGATCTCGAGCGGACCCTTGTTGCCTTCGTAGCGCATCAGGCTGCCATAGCCCGGGTCGGTGAACCAGGTATCGCCGTTGGGATGCACGACGACGTCGTTGGGCGCGTTGAGCGGTTTGCCCTGCCACTTGTCGGCGAGAACCGTCACCGAGCCGTCGTGCTCGTAGCGCACGACGCGGCGGTTGCCGTGCTCGCAGGAGATCTGGCGGCCCTGATAGTCGAACGTGTTGCCGTTGCTGTTGCCGGCGGGCTGCCGGAATACGCTGACGTGGCCGTCTTCCTCGAGCCAGCGGAATTGCCGGTCGTTGGGGATGTCGCTCCACAACAGGTAGCGGCCCTCGCCGCACCAGGCCGGGCCCTCGGCCCACAACGAACCCGTGTGAAGCCGCTGAATCGCCGTGTTACCGATCTTGTATTTGGCAAAGCTCGGATCGAGCACCACGATGTCGGGGTCGGGGTAGCGGATCGGGTTCTTGCCGCTCCAGTCGCGCTCCTGGGCGCCGGCCGTGGCGGCCGCGAAGGCGGCGCCGGCGGCGGCGGTCAGAAAGTGACGGCGGTCGAGCGACGGGGCGGTGCCGTTAGTTGATTTCATCGGGGGCTCCTCGGTTCGAGAGTATATCAACAAACGGCGTTGGCAATGCCAGTTGGCGCGGTATTTTGGATGGAAATGGGAGTGGTGGTGCGGGAATGCGAGCGGTCCGAGAATCTTAGCCGCGCGCATCAGAAAGCGGTAGCCGCGACCCGGCGCACTTTCAGGGGATCCACCGCGGCTGCCCGAGTCGCCACTCAGAGCCGCAAGCGTAAGCTTGCGCGCGGCGGCCGGGCCTGATGAAGCGCGTTGCAGTCGGCGATGGTAACCGGGCGAGCCCACAGCGCGGGCTCACGCCCGCGGCTCTGAGTGGCGATTCGGACTGGGTTCGAGTGGAAACGCGATTGAACCGCGGATGGAATCGCGCCATGTTTCGAGCCATTTGGTGGCTGCCCTCCACGAGAAACGATATCCCCCAACCGGGGGATACCGATTCCTACCTTTGCAGGATGTGCGATGGCAGGCGCCGCCCGTAGACTTGAGGCATGAAAAGCGGACAAAACCCCGATGCGATCGACCCGCGACTTGTTTATCGAGCCTACTCCGCGTTTACCGGGCTAGTCGGCCTGGCTCTGTTTGGCTGGGGTCCCTTGTGGTTTGGCTCAGACCTTCCCGGGCTGCCCTGGGGCAAGGCGTCGATCATTCGGGTGCTGGGCTCGATTCTGATGGCGATTGCCTGTTTTACGGCCCCGCTGGCGGATTTGTCTCCCCTGCAGCGACGCCGGGGGCTGCTTTGGCTTGCGGCCGGCTACTCCGTCATCTTTCTCGCGGTGGTCTCGCAGGCGCAGGCGATCTGGGGCTGGGGGCTTGCCGACCCGGTGGCCGCACTGCTATTGAGCCTGGTACTGGTTCCTCTGGTCTTGTATACCGAGGCGGCCGGCAAAGACAGTGCTCATGTGATCAGCCTGTTTGGCGAGCGGGGACGGTCCACGGAGCATGTGCGCACTCGATATGAGCAGCAGATCCGCCAGGCCGCCAGCCAGGAAGAGCGCAACCGCCTGGCGCGGGACCTGCACGATTCCATCAAGCAGCAGATTTTTGTGATCCAAACGGCAGCGGCAACCGTGCAAGCTCGCCTTGTGGAGGATCGCGACGGCGCTCGCCTGGCGCTCGACCAGGTCCGGCGTTCGGCCCGCGAAGCGATGACCGAAATGGAAGTGATGCTCGACCAGCTCCGCGCCGCTCCGCTGGAGAACAACGGACTCGTGGAGGCTCTCAAAAAGCAGTGCGAGGCGCTCGAATTCCGCAGCGGCGCGCAGGTTGCATTTCACCTCGGCAATCTGCCGCCGAACGAGTCCCTGGCCCCCGGCGCTCACCAGGCGGTATTTCGTGTGGCTCAGGAAGCGCTGGCAAACATCGGGCGTCACGCCCGCGCCAGCCATGTTAGGGTCGATCTGGGCACCACCGATGGCAACGTCCGCCTCGCGATCGAAGATGACGGCTCGGGATTTGACCCGAACCAGGGCTCCCGTGGAATGGGAATCGCCAACATGCGCGCCCGCGCCGACGAGTTGGGTGGCACGTTCGAGTTGCTGGCCCGGCCTGGCGGGGGGACGTCGGTGAGCCTTTCTGTTCCCTACGTTGTCTCGATGCCCTCGCAATACCGCGCATCGATGGTTGCCCACGGCACAGCGCTACTTGCGATCTTGGCGTACGGCATGTGGAGGTGGGCGCCGTTTCTGCTGCCTTTTGGCATCTGGGTTGGCATCAGCTTTGTGCGCGCTACGGCTGCCTACCTGCAGGCTCGACGCCAACCCGAGACTACCCGATGAGCGCCATTTCCATCGTGCTGGTGGATGACCACCGCGTTGTGGCACGCAGCCTGAAAGCCTATCTGGAATCGTTTCCCGACCTCAAGGTCGTGGGCATCGCCGCCAGCGGCGAGGATGTACTGGAGCACTTACAGGAGTGGCAGCCGCAGATCGTGCTACAGGATCTGTTGCTGCCTGGCGGCATCGACGGTATCGAAACTACGCGCCGCATTCTCGAACAGGCTCCTTCCGTGCGGGTGATCGCGCTGACTGCTTCTACCGATGAAGCGCGCATGATGGGCGTGCTGCGGGCCGGGGCGGTTGGGTATGTTCGCAAGGATGCCGACCCCGAGATTCTGCTCGATGCCGTTCGCGCGGTGGCTCGCGGGAAGACCTATATTGACCCGCACTTGGCGCGGCAGGTGCTTCGAGCCCCTGTGGCGCACGACGACCTTACGGCGCGTGAGGTCGAAGTGTTGCGGCAACTGGCCCTGGGGCGGTCGAACCGGGAAATAGCCGAGGCGCTCTTCATTAGCGAGGAGACGGTGAAGACGCACCTGGGGCACCTGTTTGCGAAGCTTCAGGTGGAGAACCGGGCGCAGGCCATTGTGCAGGCGTTAAAGCGGGGGTTGGTGGCGTTGGAGGAGTTGGGGTAGTCGGGGGGCCGGAGGAGTAACCGCGCAGCCCTTGGTTTCGGATCGCTTCGGGCTTTTGGGCAGGCCGGAGGCCTGCCCCACTGGTGCCCTGCCGGAGCGGCGCTTGCGTTGGTTGCCGCGGCGGACAGGCAGGATTGCCTGTCCCACAAGTCCCTACCCTCCGAAGTCGTCGAAGGCTATGTTCTCGGGCTCGACTCCCAGGCCGTCGAGCGTCTTGAAGCAGGCGGTCATCATGGGCGGCGGGCCGCACAGGTAATACTCGATGTCCTCGGGCGCGGGGTGCGTCTTGAGGTAGTTCTCATAGAGCACCTGGTGAATGAAGCCGGTGTAGCCGGTCCAGTTGTCTTCGGGCAGCGGCTCCGACAGCGCCAGGTGCCACTGGAAGTTCGGGTTCTCAGCCTGGATTTCGTTGAAGTCGTTGACGTAGAAAGCCTCGCGCAGGCTGCGCGCGCCGTACCAGAACGAGACCTTGCGGTCGGTGTGGGCGCGGCGGAACTGGTCGAAGATGTGCGAGCGCATCGGGGCCATGCCGGCGCCGCCTCCAATGAAGATCATCTCGTTTTTGGTGTCTTTGGCGAAGAATTCGCCGAACGGGCCGGCGATCTCGACCGCGTCGCCCGGCTTGAGATTGAAGATGAACGACGACATCTTGCCCGGCGGCGTTCCCTTGGGGGCACGCGGCGGCGGCGTGGCGACGCGCACGTTCAGCATGATGACGCCTTTTTCCTCGGGGTAGTTCGCCATCGAGTAGGCGCGCTGGATCGGCTCGTCGACCTTGGATACCAGGTCCCAGAGCTTGAACTTGTCCCAGTCCTCGCGGAATTTCTCTTCGACATCGAAGTCTTTGTAGTGGACGGTGTGGGGCGGCGCGGCAATCTGGATGTAGCCGCCGGCGCGGAACGGCACTGCCTCGCCCGGCGGCAGCTCGAGCACCAGTTCCTTGATGAATGTCGCGACGTTGTGGTTCGAGCGAACCTTGCACTGCCAGCGGCGCACCTCGAACACTTCGGGCGGGACGCGAATCTTCATGTCCTGCTTGACCTTGACCTGGCACGAAAGCCGGCAGCCCTCGCGCGCCTCGCCGCGCGTGATGTGGCTGGTCTCGGTGGGCAGCATCGCACCGCCGCCTTCGACCACGTCGACTTTGCAGACGCCGCAACTGCCCTTACCGCCGCAGGCCGAGGGCACGAAGATTTTCTGTTCGGCGAGCGCGCCCAGCAGCGTGCCGCCGGTGGGAACGTGGACCGCTTTGGCGACGTCGTCGTTGATGATGATGCTGACCTCGCCGCCGGCCACCAGTTGCTTCTTGGCGAACATCAAGACCATCACCAACGAGAGGATCACGAAGGTGAACATGAAGACGCCGAGTAGTATCGTTTCCATTGCCCGAGTGTTCCTTGGATGTTTTCTATCGTTCAGAGCCACCGGTAATCGCCACTCAGAGCCGCAGGCGTGAGCCTGCGCTGAGCGGTTTGCGGCGGCGCCTCAGTTTTTGCCGCCCCGTCAAAGGCCGGCACGTCCTAAAGACCCGACCCCTATCGCATCCAGCGGCGGTTGCCTCTTTCCCCCGCTTTTGCGCGCGGGCTTACGCCCGCGGCTCTGAGTGGGGCGTCCGGTTTTCGCGCCTTGGGGACAGTCACCGTGTTTCGCGCCCTGCGAATTTGGGAACGACTGACGTGTCGAGCGCGAAACACGGTGACTGTCCCCCTCAAGCTACAGCTAGAGCTGAATGCCTCCGAAGGCCATAAACCCGATGGCCATCAGGCCGGTCAGCATGAACGTCATACCCAGGCCGCGCAGGCCTTTGGGCACGTTGCTGTAGCGCATGCGCTCGCGAATCGAGGCCAGCGAAATGATCGCCATGGCCCAGCCGATGCCGGCGCCGAAGCCGAACACGGTCGACTCGCCCAGCGTGTAGTCGCGCTCGACCATGAACAGCGAGCCGCCCAGGATCGCGCAGTTCACCGCGATCAGCGGCAGGAACACGCCCAGCGCCGCATACAGCGTCGGCACGAATTTATCGAGCGTCATCTCGACGATCTGGGTCATTGCCGCGATGGTGCCGATGTAGCACAGGAATCCCAGAAACGACAGATCGTATTTCGCCAGCGAGGGGCTGAGCCAGCTCAGCGCGCCTTCGCGCAGCAGGTAGTGCAGGATCAGGTTGTTCATCGGCGTCGTCACGCCGAGCACGAACACCACCGCGAAGCCGAGACCGATCGCGGTCTCCACTTTTTTCGAGACCGCCAGGAACGAGCACATGCCCAGGAAGAAGGCCAGCGCCATGTTCTCGACGAAGATCGATTTGATTGCCAGGCTGAGATAGTGTTCCATGACCTTACTCCTCGGTCTCCTGCTGCTCGGGCTTCAGGGTTCGCAACAGCCAGATGAACGAGCCGATGATGAAGAACGCGCCGGCCGAGGTCAGCATGATGCCGTTGGGGAAATACCAGCCGCCGTCGTTGACCGTGTGCAGGATCGGCACGCCCAGCAGCTTGCCCGAGCCCAGCAACTCGCGCAGGAACGACACCAGGATCAGGATCAGGCTGTAGCCCAGGCCGTTGCCGATGCCGTCGAGAAAGCTCATGAACGGCCCGTTCTGCATGGCGTAGGCCTCGGCGCGCCCCATCACGATGCAGTTGGTGATGATCAGGCCGACGAACACCGACAACTGCTTGCTGATGTCGTAGAGGTAGGCCTTCAGAAGCTGATCGGCGACAATCACCAGCGAGGCGATGATCGTCAACTGCACGATGATGCGGATGCTGGTCGGAATATAGTTGCGCAGCGTACTGATCGACAGGTTCGAGATCGCCGTGACGGCGGTGACGGCGCCGGCCATCACCAGCGCGGTATCCATCTTGGTGGTCACCGCCAGCGCCGAGCAGATGCCGAGCACCTGCAGCGCGATCGGGTTTTGCTCGATCAGCGGATCGAAGAGTACGTGTCTAGCCGATGAGGAAGCCATCGATCGTCTCCTGTTGCGAAACCGGTTTCCGCCGTTACGAAACCGGGTGGTTCTGGCGAAACTTTTCGAGATAGGGCCCGAAGCCGTCCGGACCCAGCCAGAAGTGCATCATGTTCGTCACGCCGCGGCTGGTGAGCGTCGCGCCGGTGAGCCCGTCGACATGATGCGGATCCTCGGCGGCCGAGCCGGCGCGGCCCTTGATGAGCTGAATCGCCGGCTGCCATTGGTCGTCGAATACCTTGCGGCCGATCCACAGCGCCTTCCAGGCGCCGTTATCGACCTCGCCGCCCAGCCCGGGCGTCTCGCCGTGCTTGTAGTAGGTAATGCCGCGCACCGTGGTGGTGTCGGCCTCGAGCGCGAGAAAACCGTACAAGGTGGACCACAGCCCGTAGCCTTCGATCGGCAGCACCACCATCTTGACCTGACCCGCGTCGTCGAGCACCTGGTACACCACCGCGTACTTGGGCAGGCGCTTGATCGCCGACTCGTTGGGCGGCGCCTCGCGGCTCATCGCCGGGTCATTCTTGGCCTTCTGCTGATCGTAGGTGGCGGGGTCGACCGTCGAAACTTCCTCTCCCGTTTCCAGGTCGACGACCACCGGCTTGATGGCCGCAAAGCGCTTCTCGACCTCGGCGGCCTTGAGCTTCTCGTCGGGCCGCGCCAGCCCGGCGGCGAACAGCACGTTCTCCTGCTTGTCGAGCTTGGAGTTCTGGCCCTGCCGGTCGGAAAGCGACACGGCGGCCGACGACACCAGAATGGCGCAGATGACGCAGACCGCTCCGGCGAACAGGATGGTGTACGTCGCGTTATGCCGCATAGCGCGCCCTCCGCCTCTTGACGTTGGCCTGCACCACGAAGTAATCGATGAGCGAGGCGAACAGGTTCATGAACAGAATCGCCAGCATCATGCCTTCCGGGTAAGCCGGGTTGACCACGCGAATCAGGATCGCCATAACGCCGATCAAAAAGCCGTAGATGTACTTGCCCGTTTCGGTATGCGCCGCCGTCACCGGCTCGGTGGCCATGTAGACGGCGCCGAAAGCCCAGCCGCCCAGCACGATGTGCCAGTAAAACGGCACGCCGAACATCAGGTTGGTCTGCGAGCCCACCGAATTGAGCAGCAGCGTCGTCAGATAGGAACCGGCGGCGAGGCTGGCGATGATCCTCCACGAGCCGATGCGCGTCACGATCAGGACCGCCGCGCCGAACAGGCAGGCCAGCGTCGAAGTCTCGCCCATCGAGCCGGGAATCAACCCCAGAAAAGCGTTCCACCAGTCGAGCCCTTGGGTGAGCGCGGGGTGTCCGCCGGCGGCGGCCTGCGAAAGCCAGGTTGCGCCGCTGAGCCCGTCGACATTGGTGTTGGCGGCGATCCAGACGCGGTCGCCCGAAATCTGGGCGGGGTAGGCGAAGAACAGGAACGCGCGCGAAACCAGCGCCGGGTTGAGGATGTTCATGCCCGTGCCGCCGAAAATCTCCTTGCCGATGATCACGCCGAAGGCGATGCCCAGCCCCACCTGCCACAACGGAATCGTCGGCGGCAGAATCAGCGGAAACAGCATCCAGGTGACCAGAAAGCCTTCGTTGATGTCGTGCTTGCGGACGACCGCGAACAGCGCTTCGCAGTTGCCGCCCACCAGCATCGTCACGATCACCACCGGCAGGTAGTAGAGCGCGCCGTGCACGATGCAGGCCAGCATGTTGTTGGGGTCGAAGGCCAGCCCCAGCGCCTGCATCGCCGCCGTCTGCCAGTCGTCGAGCGGGGTGGCGCCGTGCGAGATCGCCAAATGCGCCTGGTAGCCGGTGTTGTACATCGCCATGTACACGCACGGCAGCAACGCGATGACGACGGTCATCATCATGCGCTTCAAGTCGAGCCCGTCGCGGATGTGCGCCGCGCCGCGCGTCACGCGGCTGGGGGTATAGAGGAAGGTGTCGGCCGCCTCAAACAGCGGAAACGCCTTCTCGAACCGGCCGCCCTTGTGGAAGTGCTTCGCCTGCGCGTCCAGGATTTGCCGTAGAAACCTCATCAGCCTTCTTTTTCAATCATCGTCAGCACGCGCCGCAGCAGCGGGCCGTACTCCGCCTTGCCGGGACAAACAAAGGTGCACAGCGCGAGGTCTTCCTCATCGAGCTCCAGGCAGCCGAGCTTTTCCGCCTGCTCGACATCGCCGATCAGCAGCGCGCGCAGCAGAAACGTCGGCAGAATGTCCATCGGCATCACGCGCTCGTACATGCCGATCGGCACCATGGCGCGGTCGGAGCCGTGGACGGCGGTATCGAAGTGGAACTTCTTGCCGGAGAGGAGCCGGGAAAGATGGGTATTGACGGTCGAGAACTCGTTGAATCCGGGCGTCAGCCAGCCCAGGAAATGCCGCCGGCGGCCTTCGCGCAGCACCGCGATCTGGGTGTGATAGCGTCCCAGGTAGCCGAAGGTGGCGCCGGAAGCGGCGCGCCCGCCCAGCACCGATCCCGAGATGACGCGGTTTTCGCCCTCGCGAAGCTCGCCTTTCACCAGATCGCCGGTCGCCGCGCCCAGCCGCGTGCGCAGCAGCCGCGGCCGATTCACGGCCGGGCCGGCCAGCGCGATCGTGCGCGCGACGTCGAGCTCGCCGCTGGAGAAAAGTTTTCCGATCGCGGCGACGTCCTGATAGCCGATCGCCCACACCGCTCTCTGGCGGCTCACCGGTTTGAGCAGGTGAATGTGGACGCCGGCGGTGCCGGCCGGGTGCGGTCCCTCGAACTCTTCCACCAGAAACTTGTTGTTGCCCGGCGTCGGGATCGAGCTGTTGGGCCCCTTGCAAACGTAGACCGGTCCGTCGGTCAGCTTCGCCAACGCGTCGAGCCCGTGGTTGAAATCATCCTCGCGGCCGGCCAGCACGATGTCGACCGAGGGCGCCAGCGGCCGGGTATCCATCGCGGTGACGAAAATGGCGGCCGGCACCTCGTCGAGCGGCGGCACTTTGCTGAAGGGGCGCCGCCGGAACGCCGTCCACTGGCCCGACTCGACCAGCAGATCGTGCACCTGCTGGCGCGTCAGCGAGGCCGGCGGCTTGGCGGTGTAAGAGTCGAAGGCGATCGTCTCGCCGGCGCCCGACAACTCCGCCGCATCGAGCTCGATGACTACCGATTGCAGCGCGCGGCGCTCGCCGCGATGAATCGCCGCGATACGGCCACCGCCCGGGGCGGTGAAACGCACTCCGGCAGTCTTTTTGTCCTCGAACAGCAGTTGGCCGCGCTTGACCTCGTCGCCTTCGGCGACGTACATCGTCGGCCGCATGCCGACGTAATCATCGGCCAGCAACGCCACGCGGGCAACCGCCGGCGCCCGATCGACGCGCTGCTCGGGCTCGCCCGCGATCGGCAAATTCAAACCTTTACGAATTCTGTAACGGCCCATGGGACCCTTTTCCTACCCCTCCCTGCCGTTGCTTTCTGGCACGCGTTCCCGGGAAACCGGCCTGCCGCCGATAGCCCTGCCGCGTCGTCGAAGCGGAAAAATGCTTTGCCCCAACGACCGGGGAGACGTTCATTCGCTCTCCAAGGTTCGCGCTGAGGCCGCGAGCCCAGCCATTTTCGCCGCTTCAAGTCCTCGGTGTTGCGACTCCGCCTATTCCCCGTTGGAAGTATGAAACCCGTGCCTGAGCCCGGTTGTCTGATCTCTAGCTCCGGTGTCGATGCACCCCAGTGGCGGCCCGCATTCCCGGCTCCAGCACTCGCAGTTGCGGCTCCAGCCCTGTAGTTGTGGCTCCAACACAGTGCCTCAGTCCGCACGGCGGGCGGTGTTTCGCAGCCGTGGCCGTCGTCGCCTTGCAAGGATGTCGGTGGTGACCCTCAACTTACGTTGATCGGTCTAATTCGGAGCGCATATTATGGGCGACGCCGCTGCCCGACCCGCGGGCAGCGCCTCGGCTGCTGGGGTTTCGGAGATCCAGGGCGTGTCGCCCGCCCGCTAGCTCTATCGCGGAGCCGCCGGGTAAATTCCATCTTAACGCGTTCCGGACGCGATCCGCTTTGGATCCGCCTTGTTTCAATCAGACTCTCTATTTTTGTTCTGGATTTGACCCGGTTCGGCGCGTCGGTACCGGCGCTAACGCGGTCGCTCGTAAGGCCCTCGCCGGGGGCCTCAGATCAGCACTCCGCTGGACTCCGAAGGTCCTCGGGGACGGCCACCGTCCCTGGGCGGCGGCGCCCCCGCATTGTGTCCATCGAAATTTAACCGTTTGTTTTCAGTAATCTGCGTAAATCTGGCCCGCTTCGGCCGGCGCCCGGTCTGTGCCCGGCGCCCTGCGGACGTCGTTTGCCGCGGCCGTCTCTATTTTGCCGCGATTGGGTGTCGCGCCGCGGACGCGGCAGGACTATAATGGAGTCCGAGGGACCGTCCGTGGGCTGGCAGGAAAGCAGCAGCGAGTCCGCCACGGGGGCGGCAAACCACTCCAAAGACATCCGGATTCGCCTGAACGGGCAGGAACGCGCGTTCCCGGCCGGGATTACCGTAGCCGGTTTGCTGGCGGAGTTGGGGCTGGCTTCCGACCGCGTGGCGGTCGAGGTCGACCGCGAAATCGTTCGCCGTGCCGATTGGGAGGGTACGCAGCTCACCCCGGGAGTGGCGGTCGAAGTCGTGCATTTCGTCGGCGGCGGATAAGGTCTATTTTTTCAGTTGTTTGCAAGGGCCTAGTAAGACCCGCCCTGGCTGTCGTACAATCTCAAAGTCCATCGCACCCCATCCAACGACGAGACTGACATGGTGAAAGCTAAAAAAACGCGCAGTGCCGAGTTCCCGCCCGAAGCCGAGATCTACAGCAGTCTGGATGTGACCCGTATGACGGGCGTGAGTCTGCGCCAGTTGCAGTGGTGGGATGAACAGGGTGTGGTCACACCGCAGCAGCGCGGGCACAAGCGCTTGTATCAGCTCCATGAAGTCATCGAAGTCTCGGTGATCACCGAATTGCGCCGTAAGGGAATCTCGCTGCAGAAGATTCGCCGCGTGCTGCGCTATCTGCACAAGGAATTCGGTAAAGGACTCTACGATTCGGTGCGCAACGGAAGCGAGGTGCACCTGCTGACCGACGGCACCAATATTTACCTCGAAGACAGTCACAGCCAGATCGTCGACATCCTCAAAAACGCGCGCCAGCCGTTGATTTCGGTGTGCTTATCGGACCAGGTGCAGCAGCTCAACTCGGTTGCCGGGCTGCGCAAGGTCAGCCGTTCGGAGACCCGGGTCGCCCCGGCACAGGCGCGGGCGGCAGTCTCGAAAACCTCCTAAAGATTCTTGGCCGTTGGGCGGCACAGAACCCCGTAGCGCGGAGCTGGGCGTTTTTCCCAGATCCGCGGTAGCTACTCCGTCCCGGCACAGTTCTGTCCGTTGGGCCCATTTTCCTGCCGAGCGGGCTTCTATTTGGGCGGCTTTGGGCGGGTGAGGGCTGGCTTTCGCGTTGGGTTCGATTTGGATTTAGGCAGGCCGGAGCCCTGCCCCACTGGCGGCTATCCCCCGTATCATTGGAAGTAACTTATTGTAGAGTAATGGCTTAGTGTTTAAGCGAGCCGCTCGCCCCGGTCTCCCTTCCCCCGTCCGATTCGACCCACCGACCCTCGAATTGCCAACAACTTTCCTCCACGGAATGGCGGCCTGGTCCGTCTCCCATATGTGATTCGTGCGAAGCGAGAAGTGTGCGCCCGGATACAGCGCCCACAAGCTGCCGGCTTCCGGCGGCTGTCCGAGGCGGTGCTGCTGGCTGTGTGCGCGTGCGGGCTCTGGGGCGGCGTCGCGGCCGCCCAAAGCACGGCGAAACCTTCGCTCGACAAGACGATTTCGGGCATCGAGCTGCGCTACAACCGGCTGGCGACCTTGAAGGTCGATTTCGAGCACACCATGCGGTATTTGGGCCGGCAGCCGATGGTCGAGCGCGGCACGCTTTATTTGCGGCGGCCGGGTCAAATGCGTTGGGAATACAGCAAACCCGCCGGCAAGCTGCTGGTGGGCGACGGCGATCTGTTGTACTACTACAACCCGCTGTCGAACCAGGTTCGCCAACTGCGTCCCAGCCAGACCGGCGACCTGCGCGTGCCGCTGTCGTTTCTGCTGGGGCGGCTGCACTTCCGGCGGCAGTTTCGCGATCTGCACCTGGACGAAATCGACGGCCAGGCGGTGCTAGTGGGCGAAGGCCGCACCGGCAAGGAAGCCTACACGCGCGTCGAGTTTACCTATAACCCCGCCGATTTCGAGCTGCTGCACCTCAAGGTCTTTGGACAGGATGAGAGCATGACCACGTTCGCGTTTAGCGGCGAGACGGTCAACCCGCCCCTGGACAAGAAGCTGTTCGATTTCCACGCGCCGCCGGGAGCCGAGATCGTCGACCAGACGGAGTTGGGAGAACGTCACTGATGGCCGATTTCGTTCTCAAGTACGCCGATGCGCAAGGCCTGGTTCACCAGCAGGTCGAGACGGCCGACTCCGAAGACGACTTGCGGCAGCGCTATTCGGACCGCGGGCTGCTGGTCTACTCGGTAAAGGCGCGGCATTCGCTGCAGACGCTCGAACTCGGCCCCAAGCGCGGCGGGCGTATCCACCTCGAGCAGTTCCTGATTTTCAATCAGCAGTTCGTGACTCTGGTGCGCGCCGGGCTGCCGATCGTCAAGGCGCTCGAGCTGCTGCGCGTCAATATCAAGAACCGCAAGCTCGCCGGCCACATGGACGCGATCTACAACGACGTCAAGACCGGCATTCCGGTCTCGGACGCCTTTCGCAACCAGCAGGTATTTCCGCCCATCTACACGACATCGCTGATGGCCGGCGAAAAAAGCGGCAGCCTGCCCGAGGTCATCGACCGCTTCGTGCAGTATCAGAAGGTGGCGCTGGCGGTTCGCAAAAAGATCATCGTGTCGCTGATCTATCCCAGCCTGCTGGTGGTGCTGGTGTGCTGCCTGGTGGTCTTTCTGGTGACCTACGTGGTGCCGGAGTTTTCCAAGCTCTACGAGAGCATGCACGCCAGCCTGCCTTATATGACGCAGTTGCTGGTGGCGTTCGGCGTGGGCTTCAGCGATCACCTGCTGCTGGTGAGCGCCGTGGCGGCGGGCATCGTGTTGCTGTTTGGAGCCTGGCTGCGCTCGGAGAAAGCCCGCGAATCGTTCGACCGTTTCAAGCGGCGCATCCCGATCTTCGGCACGATCTGGTTGAAGTACCAGGTGGCGCAGATCTCGCGGCTGTTGAGCACGCTGCTGCAGGGCGGCATTCCGCTGGTGCAAGCGCTAGAAACCGCCGGCGAGTCGATGGGCTCGAAACTGATGCAGAACGCCGTCCGGCAGTCGCGCGTCTCGGTCCGCGAAGGCCAGGCGCTGTCGAAATCGATGGCGCAGACCGGCGTGTTTCCCGAACTGGCGATCGAGATGGTGAACGTCGGCGAAAGCACCGGCGCGCTGCCGACGATGCTCGACTCGGTGGCCGAGTTTTTCGAGGAGGACGTCAATACCCGCATGACCGCGGTTCTATCGCTCATCGAACCTGCGATCATGATATTCATGGGAATGTTCGTGGCTTTTGTCCTGATTGCCTTGTATCTGCCGATTTTTACTCTGGCCGAGAGGATATGAGAGACGGTGGTTCGGTTGATCGGTTTATCGGTTGAGCCGGCGGATTGGGGACGGCTGGCAGAGGTGGAATGGCTCCACGGAATGGCGATCAACGGATTTACGGCAGCGGATCACACGATGGGCGCTGAAAGGTATTGCGAAAGGGATTGAGCGAGGGAATCCGTAAGCGGGAAATGCGGTCCGTTCGGGAACGCCTCCATCGCCGCTAGAACATCCAGACCTCGGATCAACCGATCAACCGATCAACAATCAACGGATCAATCCATCTTATGGCCACTACCGAGCAAACGATTGGTAACGAGATACTCCGCGACAGCCTGGCGCTGGCCGCGGAAGAGTCGCGCGCGCTCGCGGAGCGGTATCGCTACGAGTTTATCGACCTGAGCCTGGTGCAGATCGACAACGAGCTGTTTCGCTCGATTCCGGTCGAGCTGATGTTCCGCTACAACTTCGTGCCGGTGCGGCTGACCCAGGGCGCGCTCGAAATCGCCATCGCCGACCCGCGGCAGCTTCCCACCCTCGACGATATTTCGCTGCTGCTGGGCAAGAAGATCCGCATCAAAGTCGCCACGCTGCGGCAGATCAACGATCTGCTGAAGAAGACCGAGCAGTCGCAGCGCGTCCTCGAGGAAGTCACCGAGGGTTTCGTCCTCGACGTGTTGCGCGACGAGGATTCCGAAGAGACGATCTCGATCGAGAAACTGACCGGCGACTCCGACATCAGCCCGGTCATCCGCCTTGTCGATACGACCATCTTCAACGCCCTGGAGCGGCGCGCGAGCGATATTCACATCGAGACGCGCGCCAGCGAAGTCGCCATCAAGTACCGCATCGACGGCGTGCTGCACTACGCCATGCCGCCGATTTCGAAGGACTGGCACCAGACGATCCTTTCGCGTATCAAGGTCATGTCGGAGCTCGACATCGCCGAGCGGCGTATTCCGCAGGACGGCCGCTTCCGGGTGCGCTACAAGGGCCGCCAGATCGACTTTCGCGTCTCGATCATGCCCACGGTTCACGGCGAAGACGCCGTGCTGCGCGTGCTCGACAAAGAGTCGATGAGCGAAAAGTTTTCGAAGCTGTCGCTGGAAGTGGTGGGTTTTTCCGAATCGGACAAGCGTAAGTTCTCGCGTTATATTCGGGAGCCCTACGGCATGGTGCTGGTGACCGGACCGACCGGCAGCGGCAAAACGACGACGCTCTACGCGGCGCTGGGCGAGATCAAGACCGACGAAGACAAGATCGTCACCATCGAAGACCCCGTCGAATATCAGATCGACGGCGTCACGCAGATTCCGGTGAACGAAAAGAAGGGCCTGACGTTCGCGCGCGGGCTACGCTCGATTTTGCGCCACGATCCCGACAAGATCATGGTCGGTGAAATTCGCGACGCCGACACGGCGCAGATCGCCATCCAGTCGGCGCTCACCGGCCACCTAGTGTTCACCACGGTCCACGCCAACAACGTGGTCGACGTGCTGGGCCGCTTTCTGAACATGGGCGTCGAGGCGTACAACTTCGTTTCGGCGTTGAACTGCATCCTGGCGCAGCGGCTGGTGCGCATCAGTTGCGAGCATTGCAAGGAGAAGGTGCGTTACCCGGTCGAGCTGCTCGAAGAGTCGGGGCTCGACCCGGTCCAATGGCGGGATTTTCTGTTCACCGAAGGCCGCGGCTGCATCGAATGCGCCGGCACCGGTTTCCGCGGCCGCACCGCGATCCACGAACTGCTCGACATGACCGACCGCATTCGAGAGCTGATTCTCGCGAAGAGGCCGTCGTCGGAGATCAGCCGCGCCGCGCGCGAAGAAGGTATGACGACGCTGCGTCAATCGGCGGTCGAGCGCGTGCGCGATGGCATCACCACGCTGCGCGAGATCAACAAGGTGACCTTTATCGAATAGCGCGGCTCGGAATCCGCGGCATTCGAGGCGAGTAAGCGAAGCAAGAGTAAGGGAAGCAAGAAGGTAGCGAGGCAACCAGGTAGCAAGGCGAGAAGGAGTGTCGGGGTTGTGAGAATCATCTGGCGTACCAAGAAAGACTCTCTGATGTACCAGAGCCTGCAGCTTGTCGGCGACCCGCCGCCGCTGCTGGTGTTCGAGATCAGCGAACAGGGCGTGGCCGGCGTGCGGCGCAACCCCCGAACGCTTGCCGTCGAAGCGCGCGCGTTTTGCCCGCTGCCGCATGGCGCTGTGGAACCGTCGGCGGTCAAGGAGAATGTGCACAACCCCGAAGAGCTGCGGCAGGCGGTCGAGGCGGTGCTGCAACAGCTCGGCCCTGTGCGGCGGCCCGATGTGGCGTTGATCCTGCCCGACGACTCTTCGCGCCTCACCGTGCTCGACCTCGACACGCTGCCGGCCGACGCGCGCGAGCGGCTGGCGCTGATTCGCTGGCGGCTCAAGAAGACCGTGCCTTTCGACATCGACCGCGCCCGCATCAGCTATCTGCCGCAGTCGCTGCCGTCGGGCGTTTCGGTGCTGGTGGCCGCCACGCCTCCGGAGGTCGTGCAGCAATACGAGGCGCCGTTTCAACTCGCCGGGCTGTTTCCCGGCTATGTTTCGCTGTCGACGGCCGCGGCGCTCAACCTGACGCACGGCGGCGGCATGAACGTGCTGGCGAAAATGGCCGGCCGCACGCTGACGATCGTGGCGCTGCAGAACGGCGCCGTGCGCATGATCCGCCACGTCGATCTCGCCGAGCACGCCCCCGGCGCAGTGGAGTCCCGCTTGCAGGACATGGTGAGCGACCTGTACCCGACCTGTGTTTTCATCAAGGACAATCTGGGCGCGCCGGTCTCGAAGCTGCTGTTGTGCGGCTTCGGAAGCCTGTTGCAACCGGCTCTCGAGTATTTCCCCCGGGAGTTGGACTGCGAAGTCGAGCCCCTGAGCTCGCCCGGCGGCGTCGTCAGCGGAAACGAAGCCGGCCTTTGGGGCTACATGCATTTGAACTAGGCAGGACCGGCGGAAGCGGGCAAGCCGGCCGGCCATCGTAGTAACAATGACCCCCCAACCAACGCAGTACCGAAGAAGCAGAGCCGCAGGCGTGACCCGGCGGGCCGAAGCGGCAGGAACCCAGGCAGGCCGCCGCCCGTTTGGTTTGCCCCGGCTTCGATGTCGACTCGGCCCGTACCCTTCCGGGCGCGGCTCTGTTTTCGGGCTAACGGCTGGGGTGCTTTTGGGGCGGCTTTCGGCGGGAAGTTTTGGTTGGAAACGGCATGCGCGTTGAACTCAATCTGGCCACGCAGTCTTTCGGCACACGCCGGCCGTTCTGGCTTGCCAGCGGCCTGGCGGGACTGGTTCTGGGCGCGGTAGCCGTGGTGTTGGTCGTCCAGTACGCCCGCAATCACGAGGTTTCGCCGGCGTTCGTGCGGCGCCAGGCCCAGTTGCGCAGCGAGCTTTCCAAGCTGACGCTGGCGGATAGCCAAGCGCGCAGCACATTGCAGGATCCGGCCAACGCGCCGGTTCTCGAGCGCTCGCTGTTTCTGAACGAAATGCTCTATCGCAAGGGGATTTCCTGGACGCGGATCTTTGCCGATCTCGAAAAGATTCTGCCGCCGCGCGTGCTGATGATGAGCATCCGGCCGCAGGTTACCGTGGACAACAAGGTGCGCCTGGAGATGCAGGTGGGCGCCGAATCGGGCGCCGACTTCATCGAATTTCTCAGGGCCCTGGAATCGTCGGATCTGTTCGGGCCGGCGACGCCCGGCGGATATTCGCCGCCGAGCGAGAATCAGCCTTTGTTTCGGTATCAGTTGACGGTCAATTATGAGCAGCAACTCTAGCGGCAACGCGCGGAGCCGCCAATTGAAGCCGCTGTTACGGCGGATTCCGAAGAAGTTCGTGCTGGGCGTGCTGGCGGCCCTGTTCGTTTTCGATGTGGTTTTCTACCTGATCGCGATCGAGCCGCTGAGCCGCCGCGAGACCGAGCAAAGGGCGTTGCTGGCCGGCCTGGAGCGGCAGATTGCGGCCAAGAAGGCCGACGTCGGGCAGTTGCAGCTCGTCGTCAGCAAAGTCGCCAAGGCGCGCGTCGAGGGCGACGGACTGCTTGACGACATCACGCTGCCGCGCCGCAGCGGTTTCTCGACGCTGCTCTCGGAACTGCAGAAGGCCGCCTCCGAGGCGGGCATCGACACGCGCGAAGGCAACTTCGACTTAGAGCCGATCGAAGGCACCGACGAGTACGGCATGGTCACCGTGAGCGCCAATTTCCGCGGCGAGTATCAGAATCTGGTGCGGTTCCTGAATCAGCTCGACCGCTCGAAGCAGTTTTTGATCATCGAATCCCTGGCGGCGACGCCGCGCACCGACTCCAACGCCCTGCAGTTCACGATGCGGCTCAATACGCTGCTGCGCGGCTATGAAGGAGTGGGATGAGAGCTCGGTTTCGGTTGATCGTTGATCGGTTTAGCCGTGTGGTGCCGGTTGATCCGTTGATCGGTTGAACCGTGTTTTGTGGGCAGGGATGGCGATTTGCCGAAAGTACGCACTGTCACCAGATAAACCGATGAGCCGATCAACCGTCAATGTCCCGGATCAACCGATCAACCGATCAACGGATCAACCGTTAAGGCAATGAAAGTCGGCGCCGAGCGTAATAAAGTCATCCTGCTGATCGCCTTGTCGGTGATTGCCGCGGTGACGATCTTCCTGCAGTATTTCAGCGGGCCGGCGGGGGTGTCTCCGGCTCCGCCTGCGGCTGCCAACAAGACGGCTCTGCCGCGGGTCGTCGAGCGTCCCATGGCGCGGGCGCGCAAGACGAGCGCTTCTTCGGGGCAGCGCTTCCGGCCTTCATTTTCGGGATCTTCGGATGAGCCGCTGGATCCCATGAAGGTCGATCCGACGCTGCGTACCGACCTGCTGGCGAAGGTGCGCGCGGTGGAGTTTAGCGGCGTCGAGCGCAACCTGTTTCAATTCACGACGCGCAAGCTGGCCGATGCGCCCAAGCCCGATCAGGTTGCCAAGGCGCAGGAGTTGCTGAAAAAGGCCGATCCGCCGAAGCCGGCGTCGGTGAAACGCGAGACTCTGGGGCCGTCCAAGCCCAAAGCGCCGCCGATCCAGTGGAAGTTTTACGGCTTCGCCAATCAGCCCGACGACGCCCGCAAGCGGGCCTTTCTGCTCGACACCGACGGCGCGGTGTTCGTCGCCACCGAAGGCGACGTGTTCAGCCGCCGCTATAAGATCGTGCGAATCGGCGTGAACTCGATCGTGATCGAAGATCTGCAGTTTAACGATCAGCAGACGCTGCCGCTCGACGCGAGTTGAGCAACGCCGGAAGGGGTCCGTGAACGGCGTGGACCCGGCGAAGGGATCAAGGCGAACAAACAGAAGCAAACGGGACGAAGGCGAAGAGGTAGCATGAGAACCGAGAGCAGCATGAGCCCTCGTAACAACCCCACGGATCGGTTGGCGCCGGCCAGGACGGCCGCCGGAGCTTCAACCTGGGCTCGCGGCGCGCGCCGCCGCTCGTCCGAGGGTGGCTTCGTCCTGATCACGCTGCTGTTCTTCACGGCGGCGCTGGCCTACATGCTGGTGCGGGCGATGCCGCGCACGGCGATGCAGGCGCAGCGCGTGCGTGAGGAGACGCTGATCTACCGCGGCGAGCAGTACAAGCGCGCGGTGCAGCTCTATTTCCGTAAGTACAAGAAATACCCCGCCAAGATGGACGACCTGGAGGAAAGCGACGGTATCCGCTTTCTGCGCCGGCGCTACAAAGACCCGCTCACCGGCGAAGACGAGTGGCGCCTGATCCACATGGGCAGCGATGGGCGCTTCAAAGACTCTTTGCTGTTCGACCAGGAAAAAGACGAAGACGACAAGAACAACCCCTACGCCCGCACGACGCGGCGCGGCGCGACGTCGGATGCGAGCTCATTCGCGGCCTCCAACGCTTTTCGTGGGGCCGACCTGGCGCGCGCCGAACGGCAGTCGGCGGCGTCCGACATTCCCGGGCAAGGCCCTTCGGCGGCGGACTACATGGCGGCCGGGCTGCAGGCGCCGGCGGATGGGTCGGCCGACGCGTCGGCGGACGGCGCGGCCCAAGGGCAGACTCAGCAGAACGGCAACATCCCTTACCCCAACTTCGCCGGAACTCTGCCCAGCCAGATTCCGTCGGCAACCGGGGCGGGGGCTCCGGTGAACCCCAACAGCCCTTATGGGACGGCCGCCGGCGCAATTCAGGCCGCACAAGCCAACCTGCCGGCGAATCAGCAGAGCTCCAGCCGGCTGCGGTTGAACCCGCGGCAGCGCCCGACGGGGCAGCCCAACATGATCGGCGGCATGCCGCAGGCGCCCGCGGCGGCTAACGTGCCCCCGGTCGGGTTTGGATCTTCGGCGGCTGGCCACTCGGCGGCGGACCTGATTCGCAATTTGCTGACCACGCCGCGGCCGGGCGGGCTGGCTGGCGTACGTGGGGTGCAGGGGGGCTCCGGGCAGAACCAGCGGCCCAGCTTCGCCGAGGGCATCGCCGGGGTGGCTTCGAAGGTGGAGCAGCGTGGTGTCAAGGTATACAACGAGCGCGAGTCGTACAACGAGTGGGAATTCGTGTACGACTACCGCCAGGACGCCTCGATGGCGGGCGTCATGGGCGGCGCCGGGCAGGCCGGCAATATGAATGCGTCGCAGCCGGGGATCAATAGCGGCGGAACGCTGCAGATCGATCCGAGCCAGGCGGCGGCGCTGCCGGGCATGCCCGGGTACGCCGGTGCGGCGGGCGCGCAACCCGGGGCGGCGCAGCCGGCCGACGCGGCCAATCCTTATCAGCAGGGCGTGCCGGCCGTGCCGGGTACGTCTCCGTATGACCCGGCTTCGGGGGCCTATCCGCAGCCGGCCCAGGCAGGCGCCACTCCGGCGGCGAGCGGGTCGAAACGCAATTCGCGGGGACGGATTCCGCTGCCGCCTCTGCCGGGCCAGTCGATCTATCCGACCGGCAATCAGCCGATTCCGGGCCAACCGGGCCAGAACTCGCCCTACGGGGTTTTGACCCAGCCGGGGACCACCCAGGACCCCAACCAGACCGCTAACCCGCAGGACGGCACGCAACAGCAGCCATAGCTTTCTCCGGACCACCGCGGTTGCCCTGTAGCGCAGAGCTGGTGTTTTTCCAGACCTGCGGCTTTAGCAGACCCCCGGGATCCTTAGTCCCTGGGTTCCTTTGCCCCTCCGGTTCTTATGCCCTTCCGGTTCCTTGGCCCGGCATTTCCCATGCCGAGGTTCCAGATTCGCTGGCGTGCTTTGTGGCTTTTGGCGGGTTCGCGCCGGCCGCAGGTCTGGGGAAAGCACCAGCCCCGCGCTACGGGGGTAAGGGCTTCTGCGTTTTGGGCGAGATGCGTGGCATTCGCAAAATTGGTGACAGACGGGGGCTGGGCCTACCCAGGCGGTTGTGGGGTTGGCCCGGTGTTTGGGCAGGCCGGAGCCCTGCCCCACTGGGTGCGTTTATTTGCTCCGCTGGTCTTGGACGGTAAGCGCGGCGAAGCCTCCGGCGGCTCCCAGGTTGAGCAGGCTGTAGTCTTTGTCGTGCTGGCCGTCGCGGTTGGTGAGGAACTCGAAGGCCAGCAGGCCTCCGCTGATTCCCAGGCTGAGGGCGCGCGTTGAGTTCGGCGACGCCGAGCCGGCCCGCGATTGCGAATAGATGATCGCCGAGCCGATGGCGGCGAAGCTCGATGCTACAAACCAGCGCTGCCAGCGCCGGCCGTGTTGGAGGGTTTCGACCTTGGTTCGATAGTCGACCCATGGTTTGCGGTAGGTCGGGTACTCCTGGGCCGGCGTCAGGGCCTTGTCTTCCCGCCATGGGAAGCGCTCGACCGGCGATTGCGCCAGAGCGGCGCTGGTCAGCAGCACAAGCAGCAAGGGCAGCAACGGCAGCAACGGGATCTTTCGTTTCATCGGTGAATGACCTCTGGTAGAGGGATCGGCGGATTCGGGTGGATTCTGAAGAGTGCGGGTGATGTGGGGAGAGGGGAGAGGGGAGAGGGAAGAGGGAAGAGAGGGAAGAAGGAAGACGGGGCTTGGTTGGTGGTTCTGGCGGCCCGCACCCTTCCGGGTGCGGCTCTGTTTTCGTGCTTCGAGAGGTTTGGTGCGGGATGTTGGGGCGGGGATGGCTGGCGGGGCTTTAGCTCCAGTAGGTTTCGCCTGCGGCCAGGTGGGCTTTGACGACTTCGGGGTTGAGCTCGATGCCGAGGCCGGGCTTGTCGGGCACGCGGATGTGGCTGTCTTCGACGATCGGACGATCGTGGAGGATCACGTCGTCCATCCAGTCGCGCTTGCCGACCACGGTTTCCAACGCCAGGTAGTCGCGCACCGCCGCCGCCAGCGAAACCGTCGCCATCGTGCACACGACACTGCCGGTGTTGTGATTGCACAAGGGCAGATAGAACAGGTCGGCCAAGTCGGCGATTTTCTTGGTTTCGAGCAGACCTCCGGTGTTGCGGATATCGGGGTTCAGAATGTCGACGGCGTGGTGGATGATGAAATCCTTGAAGCCGTGCCGCCGTGCCAGGTTTTCGCCGGTGCAGATGGGGACCTCGCTGTTTTCCACCAGACGGCGCCAACTGTCGGCGTAGTCGGGCGGCAGGGGATCTTCGAGAAACAGCGGCTGGATGGGCTCGATGGCTTCGGCGAGCTGAATCGAAGTGCGCAGATCGTACTCCCAGTGGCAGTGCACGATGATGTCCTGCTCCCAGCCGAGCGCCTCGCGGCAATTCTCATAGCCGCGGCGAACCTGGCGCAGCTCTTCGCTGGTGAGCAGGCGGTTGGCGAGGTCGCGGGCGCCGTCGGCGGCGGGGTCGCTGTGGGTCAGGCCGAACTTCGCGCAACTGAAGCCGGAGGGATCTTCCTTGCGCTGCTGCGCCCACTCGCGGCAGGAAGCCTTGTCGAGCCAGTCGCGCGGGCCGCCGTGATTGTAGACGCGCACGCGGTCGCGGAAGCGGCCGCCGAGCAGCGTCGAGGCCGGCACCCCGAGAATCTTGCCCGCCAGGTCCCACAAGGCGATTTCGATGCCGCTGGCGGCGCGGATCAGCATGTGCGCCGAGCCGTCGGTGCGCTGCCCCAGTTGGGTGTAGAGGGCGTCGATCTCCAGCGGATCTTTGCCGAGCAACTCCGGCCGCAGCGCCAGGATCTGTTCCTTGACGCCGACGCCCGGGTTGCCGTAGCCCTCGCCGATGCCATAGACGCCGGCGTCGGTATCGATTTTGACCAGCGAGTAGTTGCGCGGGCCCTGCAGCATCATCACCTGGATGTCGGTGATCTTGACACGGCCTTTTTCCGAAGCCGCCCGGGCCCGGTAGCGCGAGAGCCAGGGCGCGGCGGAGACCGCGGCCAACGCTCGAAGGAACTCGCGGCGGCTGGGGGGCTTCATGGCTGGGTTCTCCCTGGGAAAGGCGATGGTTTTCGCGACGGCGGAAATGAGCCGCCCGTAATGTAACACGTACGGTTGGCGCCCGTAGCGCAGGGCTGGCGTCTTGCCAGACCTGCGGCATTTCACCAAACCTTCCCGCCTTCCAATAAACCCAATTTCGTATGAAAGGCCGCAGGTCTCTTCGAGCCCTGCGCTGCGGGGCTTGTTGAGGTGGAGCTTGGTTTGGGTGCAGGGTGGACGCTTGGTTTGGGCAGGCCGGAGGCCTGCCCCACTGGATGAAACACAGGCTTGGGCGAATCCAACGATAATGTTGAGATGGGTCTGGGGGCAGTCCCCTTCCGCTCAAACAACCAACCATGCCGACGATCTCTCCTTCTCCCATTGCCGCCAACGCCGAAGAGCTTGCCGCTTCGATCGAAGACTACCTGCGCTACACCTTCGGCGTGCGGCCCAAGGAAGCTTCCGAACAGCATTTCTTTCGGGCCTGCGCGTTGGCGGTGCGCGAGCTGATGCTCGAGCGGATGTTCGAGACCGAGCGGCGCTACCACGAGGCCGACGCCAAGCGCGTCTACTACCTGTCGATGGAGTTTCTGATCGGCCGCTCGCTGCGCAACAACCTGCTGAGCCTGGGCATTCTCGACCCGGTTTCGGCCGCCTTGCGCAAGCTGGGGATGCCGCTCGAACGTGTCGAGTCGCAGGAGGCCGACGCGGCGTTGGGAAACGGCGGGTTGGGGCGGCTGGCAGCCTGCTTTCTCGATTCGCTGGCGAGCCTCGACATGCCCGGCTACGGCTGCGGCCTGCTCTACGATTACGGGCTGTTCCGGCAGGAGATCCAGGATGGCCAGCAGGTCGAGCGGCCCGATCAGTGGCTGGGCCGCGATTCGCCCTGGGTCATCGAGCGCGCCAGCGAGCCGTTCGTAGTGCCGGTCTACGGCCGCGTCGAGCATGGCCGCGACCCGCGCGGGACTTACAACCCGATGTGGCTCGACTGGAAGGTGATGCTGGGAGTGCCCTACGACATGCCGATCGCCGGCTACGACGGCAATACGGTCAATCGCCTGCGGTTGTTCCAGGCCCGCTCCTCCGAAGAGTTCGACATCGATATCTTCCAGCAGGGCGACTATATCCAGGCGGTGGAAGAGAAGATTCGCTCCGAGACGGTTTCGAAGGTGCTCTACCCGTCCGAGAACGTGCGGGCCGGCCGGCAACTGCGTCTGGTGCAGGAATATTTTCTGGTGGCCTGCGCCGTGCGCGATCTGTTTCGCCGCTTTCATCGCAAGCACCACGACGTGCGCGATCTGCCGTCGAAGGTCGCCGTCCACCTCAACGACACGCACCCGGCGCTGGCGATCGCCGAGCTGATGCGGCTGCTGGTGGACGAAAACGACATCCCCTGGGACGAGGCCTGGGAACTGACCCAGGCCACCTGCGCCTATACCAATCACACGCTGCTGCCCGAGGCGCTCGAAAAATGGCCGGTGGCGATGCTCGAGCAGACGCTGCCGCGCCATTTGCAGATCATCTACGAGATCAACCGCATTTTCCTGGAGCAGGTGCGCCGGAAATGGCCCAACGACCTGGGGCGGGTGCGGCGGCTGTCGCTGGTTGAGGAGGAGCCGCAGAAAGCGGTCCGCATGGCGAACCTGGCGATGACCGGCAGCCACTCGGTCAACGGCGTGGCGGCGCTCCACACGCGGCTGATCCAGAAAACCCTGGCGCCCGATTTCCACGACATGTGGCCGGAGCGCTTCAACAACAAGACCAACGGCGTGACGCACCGCCGTTGGCTGCTCTACTGCAACCCCTCGCTGTGCCGGCTGTTGCTGGAAGCGATTGGAGACGTCTGGATCCGCGAACCCGAGCGCCTGCTCGACCTGGAACCCTTTGCAGACGACGCTGCCTTCCAGCAGAAGTTTCTGCAAGCCAAACGCGTCAATAAACAGATGCTGGGAGCGCGCATCTTCGAAAATACCTGGCGCATGCCCGATCCGTCTTCGCTGTTCGACATCCAGGTCAAGCGCATTCACGAGTACAAGCGCCAGCTACTGTCCGTGCTGCACATCATCCACGCCTACCTGCAACTGGTGGAGGATGGCGTCGAGCCGGCGGTGCCGCGCACGTTCGTGTTCGCGGGCAAGGCTGCCCCCGGTTATTTTCTGGCGAAACTGATCATCAAGATGATCCACGACGTGGCCCTGGTGGTGAACCAGGATCCGCGCACCGAAGGGAAAATGCACGTCGTATTTCTTCCCGACTTCAAGGTATCCCTGGGTGAATTAATCTACCCAGCGGCGGAATTAAGCGAGCAGATTTCCACCGCCGGCAAGGAAGCCTCGGGCACCGGCAACATGAAGTTCATGCTCAACGGCGCCCTGACGATCGGCACCCTCGACGGCGCCAACGTCGAAATCCAGGAAGCGGTCGGCCCCGAGAATATCTACATCTTCGGCCTGACCGCCGACCAGATTCTGCTGATGCAGCAGCAGCTCTCCTACAATCCGTGGGACTTCTATCACCGCAGCCCGCTGATCCGGCGCGTCATGGACTCCATTCGCGACAACCGCTTTTCTCCTAAGCAACCCGGACTGTTCCGTCCCATCTACGACCGCATCCTTTATCAGGGAGATCCCTACTTTCATCTGGCGGACCTGGAGGACTACATTCGTACGCAGGAGCAGGTTTCGGCCGACTACCAGGACGCGGCCGGCTGGACTCGCAAGGCCATCTTGAACATTGCGCGGGGGGGCGGATTTTCGAGCGACCGCGCCGTGCGGCAGTACGCGCGGGAGATCTGGGACATCCGGACCTGGCCGCCGGCGCCGGACGCGACGCGCTAGCCGGGCGGGAGCCGCCAGCCGGTCCGGGGGCCGCTTCGCGGCAATGTCCTGTCGCCTGGCGGCCCGGAATGGCCCGCGGCCGCGGCGGCCTGGTTGCCGCAGCGGAAATTGGAAAGGGACGTTGAATGCAAATCGTGCACCGGACTGAGGGGGATGTGTTGATCGTCGAAGTGCTCGACGCGCGGCTGGCTACCAACGCGGCGCAAGACTTCGGCGAGCAACTCGCGCACCTGATCGGGTTGGGCCATCAGCGCGTCGTGTTGAACCTCGACCGCGTCCGCTTTATCGATAGCAGCGGCCTGGGCATCATCGTGATGCTGCAGCGCCGCCTCACCGACGGCGGCGAGATCGCGATCGTCAGCGCTCAGGAGGCGGTGCTCAACATGCTCAAGCTGACGCGAATGACCAAAATTTTCCGTATTTTTGGCGATGAAGGCCAGGCGGTGGCGGCGCTGAGCGAGGCGGCCGGCCCCGCGGCTGTTTCGGGCGGCAAGTAAGGTCTTTACCTCTCTCCGGCGCAGTGGCGCCGGACGGGTTGGGCACGAAGCGCCGCCAGGAATGCGGGGGGGGCAGCAGGCCCCAAGCGCCCCGGTCCCGCCGCGCGGAGAGCCCTCCCTTGGCGCACTCGCCCGGGGTGGATCAGCCTCGGTCGTCGGGTCCCACCCAGCCTTTGGTGCTCTCGCGAAAGGCCGCGCCGACCATCCAGCCGCTGGCATCCTGTTGCCGCCAACGGATCTCCGCCTGCACCGAAAACGCATCGGGATCGAGGTCGCTCAGCTTGATGCGGAACGGATACACTTTTTCATTCTCCAGCGAATGGCCGACCGTAAAGCACATGCCGCCAAAAGACAGGTTCAACAGCCGGCAAGGTTCGAGTTCGCCGCTTGGACCGCCCGCGGAGATCAGCCAAAGTTCCGAAGGGGCGATCGACATGTCGAACCGCGTATGGCGTCGACGATCACCAGATTGATCCATGTTTTGTGACACGGGGCGACTGCCCGACAGGCTGCGGCCGCAGCCGCAAACCTGGAAACGACCCACGGGGTAAAAGCGCCACTTCGAACCGCTGCGGGCGCCGCAAGATTGTGGCCAATGCAGCGACCCGAGCCGGCCGCTGCTCCGAGCTTGTCGAAACCGTCCCCCCCGGTGCTCCCGCAAAAACGCTTCAAAAAACGAGAGCCGCCCGTGTTCGCATCTTCTCGACGTACTGAGCGAATCACCGGACGGATGCCGCCCTCGAGAGTGGCCGCCTGTTCTCCCGGCGATCTCCGGAACAAGCTCCGCCCTCAAGAAGCTTCGACACAGATGATAGCGAAAAATCATTCCAGCAGCTACGGCGCGAACGATAAATTGAACGCAAATTGTGGCCGCGAGCCTACTCAAACAGGCTCGTAATGGGTGGAATCGAGCCCCCCCGGGTGGCCCCAATAGTCAGCGGCGTATTCCGATATACCTTTCGACAATCCAGTCGGGTTGCCAGCGGTCGGGTGGCCTCTCGTGTTCGGTCAGACCGATCTCGAGTGGTTTCGGGTCGTCGGCGCCGAGCCGTTGCGTGTCCCCGAAGCGTTGCTGCCAGTCGCCGAGCAAGCTGATCTCCGGGCCGGTCCCTCCAGCGGACCCGATAGCTCCTGCCGCCCCGGCAATGCCCGTCGATCTGGCCGCGCCGGTAGCCCCGCAGGACCCACAATCAGCGCGGCGCCGGCCTGAGCTCCGCTCGGCCAATCTAGTCTTGGTCCTGGCCGTGGCTTTGGCCCGCGGCTACGCTGAGACTTGGTTCGGGCGCGGATCCATTGCGGCCCTACCCGCCGGGCCGTTCTGAATCCGGATGGCAACGAAGGCGGGAAACCGTGAGACAAGCGGCGGGTTGGACGGCTACAATATCGTGAGTGAGGACAACACCGGCCCTGGCGGGCGCCACGAGCGCCCGGAGCGGCCCAAACGTCCCGCGATAAGGGTTGAACCAAGGCCGCGGCCAGCCACCCGCGACCGGACATCGAGCAAAAGCAGCCGCAAGCTCAACCTAACCAACTGAATCGAAAAGAGCTGGAGTGGCGAAATTGGCAGACGCACTGGACTCAAAATCCAGCGCCCTTCACTGGGCATGAGGGTTCGACTCCCTCCTCCAGCACCAACTAACTATCTTTAGAATCATTGAGTTAAAACCTCTTCTTTCGTCTGTGCCAGAAACGTGCCACTTTTCTTACGGGCCGCGCGCTCAGTGCCCCGCGGCATCTACAGGACGATAAGCGCCGCACACCGATGCCTAGGAGATATACTTCCCCCTGGTCGAATCGTCTCCCGCGGGAAGGCTCGCACCGTGGACCCGCTGCATAAGCGCTGTGATGCGTTCCTGTCGTGCCTGGGTCCATTTCGCGTAGTGCTTGCGAACGATCGCCGGGCTGATGCCCAGCACGTCGGCTACGTCCTGCTCGGTGCCGCCCTTCACGAGGATGTCAGTGGCCAAAGTGTGCCGGAAACGATGACTGTGTGCACCCTTGACTCCCGACAGCTCGAACACGCGCTGCAACGTCCGTTCCGCGACATTCACTGCCGAATGGACCGTTGATATCCCATTCCAGAAAAAGTGAGTTTGGGCCGGCTCGCCGCGTGGAGCAGGCAGGGTTTCAAGCGCCTGTTTCAACTCGGGATGCAGCGGCAAATACACCTGCTGGCCAGTCTTCTTTGTGTACAGCAGAAGCCGGTCGTCTCGGATGCGGTCGAGGGCCAACGTCGCAACATCGGAGATCCGAAGACCTGTGTAGCGCAGAGTCATCACCATGGCCCGCGCCCTGAGCCGCTCATACGCGGTTCGCCCGAATCGGTTGCACGCAGCAAGTATCCTGCCGACTTCTTCAGGTGTGTAGGGCTCCACGGGCGTCGGCTTCAGGTTTTTGGGCTTGGTGGCCCGCTTGGCCGGATTCTTGCGAATCCATTCCCGATCCCGGCAGTACTCGAAGAACTGCCGCAAGGTTTCGAGTTCCTTGACAGTGGTGATCTTCGAGAGCTTGCGACTGATGAGGTGGTCCTCGACGTACTCGACTGTGAACTCAGACAAGTACTCAATTCCGTTGGCAGCGGCATAGTCTTCAAGTTTCTCCATACGGAGAGTTCTTTTGGTGAGACTTGCTTCCGCCAGATAGTGGCCGTGCTTCACGAAAGCGGACGTCGCCTCCTTGATCGGCTTCATCGGTAGCGCGTCCGGGGATTCGATTTCGGCGAGGCGCTTAGCCGCCCGCTGGAGGTCACGAGTCTTGAGGCTACGCCGGTAGCGCCGATCGTTCAAAAACCCCTTGGCCCATAGCGGACAACTGCAATTGAGGTAGTCCTCCCCTTTGTGTCGATGACGGCATTGGGGGGTGTGGCGGCGTTTGAGTTTCAGCATGGCCGAATTGTACACCTGCCGTCGAGCTGCCCTCATCGTGACCGCTCCTTGTGAACCCTCACCGCTACGGATTCAGGAATCCGCAGGCTCACGTAATCCCGCTTGCCGTCCCGCCGGTTGGCCTTGCCAATCTTCAGCACGCCGGGCTCATCCTGGAACATGCGCCGAACTGTGCTCTCGTCCAAGCCCCATAGCTCGCCGAGTTGCTTCGGGGTGTAGTGTGGCTCGAACGTGTGGAGTCCAGATTCTCGGAGATCAGCCAACGACGCATCGGGGGCGTGGCGCTCCTTCATCGCCCGCTGACGTTTCTCGAGGGTGCTGGCTCTGGCCATGATTCCAGCTAGTCTGTCTTCGAGGCTTGCTGCGCTCTACGTAGTTGCTCCTGTTGCAGAATCAAAACCGTCACGTTCCGCCAATCAATTCTCCCCGCATCCGACTGAAGAGATAGTCATGCAGATCCTCCCAATCTTCGCGGCTTCCGACAAGTGACACGAGTGACACAGCAGGAGCACTGACCTCTTACGCGAGCGCAAGAAGAATGAAACGCAGCCCTGTGTCACTTGTGTCACTCGCCCTCGAAATCCTGAACGCTCACTCGCAAACCTATTCCATCCCACCTGCGCTTTCCCCCCGTCCCTACGTCTCAAAGGGCCTAACGGGCTGCCAGTACCGTTGGGCCTTTTTGCTGCCAGCCCGACCTCCCCAATCTTGGAGATCATTGGTACGGGTACGGTGTCCCTTCATCAGTGGCGGCGTTTGTCTGCAATCCGGCGATCTCGAACAATCTCCAGGGCACCGAAGAGTTTTGCGACTTCCTTTTGAAAGGCTACCTCAATCGCTTCTGTCTCCAATTCGTTTAGTTGTTTGTCACCCAGCTCGTGCATGCAGATCTTGAAGCGTGACACTCCGGATAGTCTTGCGAGCCGACTCTGAGAAATCCTAAGCTGAGAACGACGTTCTTTTAGAGATATCGCCATAGCCGCAACAGTTGTAGCAAGCCATCGGGTATAATGCAAAAGTGTTTTGCAACATAGGTGTCGCATATGAAAAACGAATATTATGAGCGCTTTGCAATCCACATCTTGAGTGATCTGGCAGAGCGACGTGACGAAGATGGCGCGGTCATGCAGCGTGGAGAGAGGCGGACGAGAGTTGCGGACGGGGAACAACGGAGGGTTCCGCTTAGGGGCGAAAGTGTTTGCTATGTGGGCGTAGAGCCCGGCCGCGGTTCGGACTCGTCCCTGCGTTTGACGATGGCTGTCACAGCGTTCGAGAAAGCCTACCAGGAAACGCACCGAAGGAGCCGAGGTGGCAATTGGGATGGTTGCGTTCGGACTGCCGAACTCATCCTGGAGGGCGATCGAAAGGGCTGGCAACCCTACAAGCGACTAAGGTTGAGGTTTCTTGTTGGAAAGCGTGGTGCAAAACGGCCGTCCGGTAAAGTGTCGCGAAAGCAGAGGAAGAAGCAGATACCTAGACCAAGAACAGTCGTTCGGCCGACAGAAGAGGGTAGAGAACGGTTTCGCGAATTGGATGCCCTAATAGCAGCGGGAGGCCAGTCTTCGACGCGCCAGCAAACGTCAGTGGCACCAGGGGTATTCCGCTTGGCCAAGATAGTACGAAGCCAAGTTGAGCGGTTCCGACGTAAGCACTCAGACTGGCGGCGATCGTTCGATTTGAGATTCAGCGCCTTTCGATATGACCATTGCAGAGATGATCAATGGTATCGGGAACAGGAACTCATCTATCGGTCAAGACTCCATAGCGCGGAGGCAGGTTCGTTTATGAACACGATAGCCATCGAAGCCGCTAACCTCGCTGTTTTGTGCCATGAGCAAGGGAAGTACCCGGAAGCACAAGCTATCTATTTGAAGGCACGAGACGCTTGGGCGGTAGCAACGACTGCCGGTGATGTACGTCGAGGCATCGCACTGAAATGGATAGATGTCCAAATTGCGAACTGCATCGAACATAATCTTCCCGAGCCAAGGCCTGGGTATCGCCTGCCGCAGACCGAAGGAAGCACCTTCAATCTCCAGTTGCGTTTGAACCCGGCAGCAAGGGAGATGCCTCACGTCACCTCACGTGTAGTGAGCCCTTCCAATGTCTCACCGCACACAAATTGAGCGGGCTAGATTACGGGCGGACACGGCCGGAGTTAGTCATTGGAACCCGGGAGGTGCCCTCGTCAGCAGCCCTTAAGAGTTTTTGTAGGACCGTTGTTGGTGGGCAACGTATCTGCATGTATATAGCACTATTACATCTTGTGGGCTTGGCCCAAGTGTTGGCGCGATGGGCACCTATCCTTTTGGGATGGGCCAACGCCGACCGAGGTGTTAGATGGGCTTGGGGCGCCCCCATCCCAGCCCCCGTGCTGCAGCTTTTGGAACGCGTCTGCGAGGCTTCCAGGCCACAGGCCGGGTATTACGGGGTCAAGCCCCCTGCCGGGCGCGTCTCCGGTTCCCGGAAATTCAGTCGCCGGAACTGGGGGCTTGGCCGACGCTGGGATGGATTTTTCCCGGGGAAAAAGCGGGCAGAGGGCAACGCGATTCCCCGTGGGTCCGGGCTGGTCACGAATTTTCCCGGGGAAAATACCCGTACCCCTGTGAGCTGTTCGAGGGGCTGAGGGGTGACTGGCAAGCTTCTGCGCGCCCGAGTTCTCGTTCCGGAGGTCCTAGGTCTCCCGCCGTACCGCACGCGGATCTTTGTCTTCGCGAAGGCTCACGAAACGCGAGTGCCGCAGGTAGCTGTCGGGGGTCCATTCTGCAAACTCGAACTGCCCGACGAGTACGGGCTCAACCCAACGGCACTCAGCCATTTTCGCGGCGGTAAGGCCCTGCCCCCACCGGCCGCCTTTGGGTTCTGGCAGATTCGCAAATGGACACTCGACAGTCTCCAGCCCGACTAGCCTCTTGTAGCTCATGGGGATTGATGCCGGCCGACTACACGGATATCTGGATTGTCTCCAGATCCCCGACGATTCACCCGGCCGCCGGAGTTCGGTGCTGGAGCGCACGGCCACCATACGGACTTGTGGCAGTCGCCGCGTTCATGAACCGAGCCGAAGCCGGGGAAGGTGGGCTGGGAGCTGGATGAGGCCAGGGTACCGAAAAGACTCCAGCAGAGCACTTCTCAAGCCGCCGTGACGTCCACACTTGCGGATGCCCCAGTTGTGTAGGACCGGTCCACAGAATGATACAGTAGAAGATCTACACAATCTACATAGACAATAAAAAAGATTCACGCTTCGATCTCCTACAGGGCACGCTCGACTTGATGATCCTGCGGACGCTACTTTTCGGGCCGTCGCACGGGCACGCCATCGCGCAACATATCCGCGCGGCGTCGGACGGTGTGCTGACGGTGGAGACAGGGTCGTTGTATCCGGCGCTCCACCGGCTGGAAGCGCGCGGCTGGGTCGATGCCGAGTGGAGCCTTTCCGACAAAGGGAAAAGGGCCAAGTTTTATAAGCTGACGCGCACGGGGCGGAAGCAACTCACGGCCGAGCAATCGAAGTGGAACGAGCTATCGGCGGCGGTGGCGCGGGTGTTGCGACCGGCCTAAAGACGGAGAAACGGATAGGGGCGCTGGCGGTGCGGAAGTTGCTGACGGGTCTGCTATTCGGCGTGGCACCCAACGACCCGATACAGATCTTCGGGGTGGCGTTAGTCCTTGCCACTGCAACGATGGTGGCGGCCTGTCTGGCCACGTGGCGTGCCGCGCGTCTCGACCCCGCAACGGTGTTGCGCGAGCAGTGAGCGGGAGTCAGGCCGCCGTTCAGAATTCTTCCTGCTGCGCAGCTAGTCCCTTCACGCTAGCCACAGCCCCAAAGCCGAAGGCGCACAAAAGCCCGACCGATCCCGACCCATCGACTGTCCAATCGTGGCGATCCGATTGTAGAAGCTGTTTCCCGCGAGTGAGGGGTGAAGCCGTTGCGAGTGCGGGCTGCGGAGTCGGTCGCCTTCGTAGTAGCCGAAGATGAGGGCATCGAAGTTCTTGTGGCTCGGGGTGTAGCCGCCGATCACGAATTCCTGGCTCGGATTGATGCGCATCTTGAGCCATGCACCAGAGCGCAGACCTGGTTCATAAGCGCTATCCACACGTTTGGCGACGAGCCCCTCGAACCGGTAGGCGCGCTCCATTCCGGCGAGCAGTCCTTCTTAGTGTTTGACAGGATTGACGTCATTGGGGCAATTCCAGGTTGCGCCGTACCGAAAACTTCGGCTGGATCGTGAAGAAGGACCAGGAGGGTCAACCCGGCCGCGTGGAGTTCTCCGCGCGAGAAGGCGGCCTTGAACCTGAGCTAGTGATTCTACTTCAACCCTGATAGGCCGTCCCAAGCGTTGGCCATGCGCTGAGCGCGTGCGGACCGCATGACGCCAGAGACCAGCCAACGTCGTAGTGGAGTTACCGACTGCCAAGGCTCAGTTGCAGGGGCACGCCACCTCTCGCGTCCGCAGTGCCGCCCTATTCATGTTGCAGAGCCACGGACCGGATCGATGCGAGACGCGCGGTGGCCGGAACGAAACACGCCAGGGCGGCATCGCCCGAACCCACTCCAATATGCCATGGCGTTCGGTTTCCCCAACGAGGAAAAGGAGAACTTGTACGAAGGCGCGGGCTATCGAGTTACGATGCCGTGCGCTCACGCTGTGGCCCAAGGCATGGGTGGCGATACCCATTTTTTTCCGCGCTTAATGATGAGCCGACCGGTTTTTTGGTCAACGGCGGATCGCTTCGGATTGCTCGGCATCATCTACGAAGGAAACGGCACCCGGGTAGCAGACGACTTCATACAGAGCCCACGCATTCACTTTTTCGTGGACCGCTGCGACTACGATGAATTCTCCCGATGGGTCGCGGGCCTAGACCTCAAGAACACGCCCGAAACGACGATAACGCCCGTTCGTGTTTAGTAATGCACTGATTGGATTGTCGGCATGTCGGAGATGTGGACTCCCGCCCTATTTCTTTGGGAATTCCGGGTTTGTAGTGAGTGGACGAGGGGCTCCCCGGGGAGCATGCGACAATTCCGGGGATGCAAGATCGGGAACTTTATCGACGCATCCTCGGGATCGAGGCTCCCTGGTACGTGGATTCGGTGGAGTTGAAGCTGGAGGACGGAGAGGTCCACGTTCGACTGGCGCACCAGGACAACATCGCTTGGCCGTGTCCGGAATGCGGAGCGGCGTGCCAGCTTTACGACCATCAGCCAGAGCGGCAGTGGCGGCACCTGGATACTTGCCAATATCGTACGATCCTGCACGCCGAGCCGCCGCGCAGCGAATGCCCCGAGCACGGCGTGCGGGTAGTGAAACTGGCGTGGGCGGAGCCGTCCAGCCGCTTCGAGGCGCTGTTTGAAGCGCTGGCGATCGCACGGCTGAAGGCAGCCAGCCAAAAAGCAGTGGCCGGGCTGTTGCGACTGAGCTGGGACGAAATCCACGGCATCATGGAGCGAGCGGTGAAGCGTGGATTGCAGCGGCGCCAAGCCGAGCCGGTTCCCCAGATCGGTGTCGATGAGAAGGCGTATCGCAAGGGCCATAGCTATCTGACCCTGGTCAACGATCTGGCGCGGGGCCGGGTGCTATACATATCCCAGGACCGCAAACAAAGCAGCCTGGACGGATTCTGGGGAACCCTGACGTCGGAGCAAATCAGCAGCATCGCAGCGGTCGCCATGGACATGTGGGCCCCCTACCTCGCCTCGGCACGGGAGCACCTGCCGCAGGCGGATGACAAAATCGTCTTTGACAAGTTTCACATCGCCAAACATCTGGGGGAAGCGGTGGACAAAGTGCGGAGGAAGGAGAACAAGATCCTGCGCGCGGCCGGAGACGACACGCTGGCGGGAACGCGCTACGACTGGCTGCGGCATCCCGCTCGGATGGAGCCTAAAGACCGGCGAGCCTTTGCAGCCCTGCGAGACAGCGGCTTGAAGACGGCGCGGGCCTGGGCTTTGAAGGAAACAATGATGGCGTTTTTCGACTACCGCTACGAGCGACCAGCCCGCAAGCACTTTCGATGGTGGCACAACTGGGCGGCCCGCAGCCGCTTGCAACCGATGATAGAAGTGGGGCGGATGCTGAAGCGACGGTTTGCCAACATCGTGACCTACCTGCGTCACCGCGTTACCAACGCCACCAGCGAATCCTTGAATGCGAAGATTCAATGGGTCAAGTACACCGCCCGGGGATTCCGGAACAAACAGAACTTCGTCAACGCCATCTACTTCCACTGCGGCGGCCTCAACCTCGCTCCTTAAACACTAAAATACCGGAAGAGCCAACTTGTTTAAGTTCTTAGCGTTAGACTTCACTTCGAGAGGCTTGATATGCTGCGGTTGGCGACAGTAGGGCATTCACTGCCCGAGAAGCCGCCACCTCCCATCCCCGTAACGGCGTAGCGTTTACATACCCAAGTTGACGGTTTGTCGGCATCTCGCGGATGTGGAGGGATCGCCCGATTCTCCGTTGAAAGTAGCGGCTCTCGCGTAACCCACTCTACGACGCCTTCCTGCGTTTGACAACCACCGGCTTGGAAGGAGCTAACGATTCCAGTTCTCTGAGAAGAACGGGAATCTGTTTGTGCCCTTGGACGCGGCGGAATTGTTTCTCGGCCACCAGCAGGCCAGACCCCACCCAGCGTTCTCGCTGATCTCCGCCATGCCATCGTTTCACGTTGGCGCAGACCCGTTCGACGATCGAGAAGGCCGACTCGATGACGTTGGTGCTGGCCAAGCTCTTGCGCAGTTGCGGTGGTACGTGCAGCCGGTGCACCGTCAGCGTTTCCTCCAATCCTTCCCCCAGGCTCCGCGCCGCACTTGGATTCATTTCCATCAGTTCGCGATGCAGCGTGTCCAGCGCTTGCTTGGCCGCGGCGTAGTCTTCCAGCGCGTAGGCGGCATTCAACTTCTTCGCCACCAAAGACCGCTGGCCTTCGCTGAGATGATCCAATACGTTGCGCCGCTTGTGGACTTGACAGCGTTGGATCAACGCGGCTTCTCCGGCATGCTTTTTCACCGCCGCGTGCAGCGCTTTGCCGCCGTCCAGCACGTACAAGCGCGACTCGCTGAAGTCCAGGCCGCGATTCATCAGATCGCCCAGCAACTCGCCCACCACGGTGGCGTTCTCGGTGGCGCCTTGCCGCAGGCCTAAAATCGTTTTGCGCCCGTCCTGACTGATGCCCAGTGCGGCCACCATCTGTTGCTCGGCAAACGGCGTCGCGTCGATCAGCAGCGCGCACAAGCGCATTTTCTCCAGGCGCCGCTCCATCATGGCCTGCAATTTTTCCCGGCTCGCTGCGATGAAATGTTCGCTGATGGCGCTCTTCTCCAAGCCATACGCCGCGGCGAACTCGCGCACCGCCTGGCCGTACTTTCTCGTGCTCAGACCGAGCATCAGTTTTTCCCACACCGTTTCGGTCAACGGCTCGCCGCGGTGAAACATCTCGTAGCTGCCCAAGCGTACTTCCTGGTCGTCGGTCGTGCGCACGCGCGGACGCTCGATCGGAACCTTCTGCCCCATCACAACGCAGAAGCCCCGTTCCTTGCCCCAGCGGTTGGCCGTGCGATCCGGCCGCGGTTGACTGCGCTCGCCAACTCGCTCGCGCACTTCTTCCTCCATCAACAGTTCCATCACCCGCAGGCCGGCTTGGCGGACCAATGCACCCACCCCCTCGTGTAGCCAGCCCACCATCTCGGCCATTGGCAACACCATTTGCACCGCCGGGTTTCCATCCACGGCCATCTTCTGGAGCTGCTGTACAGCCCGCTCCGCGTCAATCTGATATGGTTTCTTCATAGCGACTCTCCTTTTCTCGGTGAAAGAAAATTTGCTCCAGCCTATCAAGGCCGGAGCGGAGAGTCGCTACTTTTCTACGAGGTTACGGGCATTCCCAACCGAACTTGCGGCGTGCGGTTTTGTGGTCGAATCGCCAGTCGAGTCTTACCTGCTTGTGGTTGATCCGGCGGTTCCAGGCAGCCGCTTCACGGCGCAGCGTCACCAGGTCGGCGACGCGCCGCTTCCTCAAACGTTGCCGCGAGAACAAGCCGATCTCGATCTCCGCTTGGTTCAACCAACTGCCATGAGCCGGCGTGTCGTGCGGAGTAAAACAGTCTCAGATCTCCCCGCCGAACTCCTCGCCGCAGAGGTCCGTCAGCGACTTGCGGCTATGCGTCGACAGGTTGTCCATCACCAAATGGATGGTCTCCGCCTCGGGGTAGGCCAACGCCACCTCAAACACTGCTTTGGCAAACTCTACCCTGCCAGGGAAGGCCGAACTCACGCACAAAGCTTTAGATCGGCTCTCGATTGAAGTGGGAGTTTCCAGGAGGCAGGTCGCAAGCGCCACGATGACGTGTGGCTCATCTGCCATCCCGGCATTCGTCCGGCGGGATGAGTGCACGGACGAGGCGGCGGCTTGAGAACCGCCGGCCTCGCCCCGCACCTACCGCAGGGGTGTTCCAGCACTAGATCATTCCACGGCTACGGTAACGCCCGCTGGGCTGACCTCTCCACCCACTTGAATGGTGATGGACACCTCTCCCGTCGCGATGTCGAGGGGCACCTCGACGTTGAGCTGCCAGACGCCGAAGACCAGTCCGGGCGCTCCACCCGCGTACAAGACGCGGGCTTCCACGCCACCGATGGTCACCGTCACCGGCAGATTGAGCCGCGGCAGGTTCTGCCCGGTGGGATCAACCACCTGGCCGTCATCGCCGCTGTCGGCCGGTCCCAGACCGGTCGTGTACAACACAAGCACATTACCACGCGCGATCGGGTTGGCCGGTCCATTGATGGTAAAGCTGCCGTCACTCTCGGTGTTCAAAGCGGCTGCTGGACCCTGCCCACTCGCGTTGAACGTAAACAAGCCGGGCGCGGTGCTCCGGACTTGCAGCCGGATCGTTTGCGACCAGCCGCCTTCGGTTTCGATCTGCATCTCGGTCTCGTTCTTGCCTTGCAGCGACAAGGGCGCGACGAGATTGATCTGTTGCTGCGACAGGAACAGCAGCGGGGCCGGCACGCCGTCAAACAGCACGCGCGTTGCGCCAAGCTGCCGCGTTACTCGATCGTCGTTGATCTCGAGATTGCGGTCGCTGCTGGGTCCGACTCCCGGTCCGAACACGCTCAGAATCTGACCCGGGCTGACCGCGTCCGTCCGTAGCGTGGCGCCGCCGACAGTGCTGGTCGTCGAGGCGCAGATGCCGGCGCCGCTCAGCACCCGGATCTGCCGCGCTGTCACGCGGTTCGCCGCCTCGGGCATACCTTCGACGCGGGCGCACGCTCCTACCACAAGCGGCCCGAGCCGTTCGTCAATCTCGGTTCCCGCACCGGATACGACTACGATGCTGCTGATGGTCCATTCCGAAGATCCCGCCGCGGGAGCACTTTCGACGACACCCTGGAACTCGAAGGTCGTTTGGGAGCCGCACTCGCCGGCAGGCCGCGTCTCGACCCCCCGAGCCTGGCGAATCCCGCTTGGGAGCACGGCTCCCTGGGCCTTCACGCAAGCGCCTTCGGCGAACGCGCCGTTGACGGCGTTGCTTTCTGTGGCCGCGACAACCATCACGGAGACTCCGCCGATGGTCCAGTCGCCGACAAGGTTCGGGGTATCCGGCAGAGCGCTCAACAGCCCGGTAGCTTCAAACTCCGGCATGATGGCGCCCACGCCACAACTGGCGCCGGTTTCGCCTTCGATTTCCCGCGCCACCACCACGGCGTCTTCATCCAGTGAGCCGTGGACCTTGGCACATTGGCCGACGGCAGGGCCGCTCGCGAATTGTAGTTCCGCGGTGCTTGTGACGAGAACGCTGCGCCCGGCAACCTGCCAGGTGCCTTGTGTTCCTCCCTCGGGCAACTGTTGAATCAGGCCACGAAACTCGACCTCGCTCGGCGGCATGTCGCCGTTCATGCATCCTCCCGAGGAGGATTTGACTTCGATCTGGCGTACGGAAATACTGCCATCGCCTGCAGCATCGCCCTCGACCTCAACGCAGGAACCCACGGTAACGGGGCCGCGATGCTGCTCGATTCTCGTTGCCTCGGTCACGCTCACGGTCGTGTCATCGACTACCCAGTCGCCCAGCAACGTGCCATCGGCGGGAAGGCTGCTGACCGTACCGAAGAATTTCAGCTCGCCGCGATTATCGTCGGCATCGCATTTCTCGTCGCGCTCGCGGCGGATTTCTTCAGCCTGCAACCCCATACCGTTGACGAGCGCTTTGACGTCGGCGCAAGCGCCTGCGGCGAGCGGGCCTTGCTCGGTTCGGAAACGAGTGAAGTCCACCACCTCGATCATTTGCCCGCCGATCTGCCAGGTGCCCAGACCGCCGCCGGCCGGAACGGAGGTAATCCGGTCGCGGAACCGCACCCGGTCTTGCAGGCGCAGCCGCTGCTGGGCGCCGCAATCGTCCGTGCTTTCCGTTTGGAGCTTGGAGGCCTGCAAGGTTCCGTCGCCGAGCACCGCGCCTTCGGCTTCGACGCAGGCATCGGGCACGAACGAGCCGTGCTGCGTGACGAGGGCTGTCTGCTCAGTCACTGTCACCATGCGGCCGCCGATCTGCCAGACGCCCGGGCCGAGTCCGGCGGGAAATGACTGCAACAGGCCCTTGAAGTTGAACTCATTGGTGCTGCTGGACACGCCGCAATCCTCGGGGCTATCGGTCTGGAGGCGAACAGCCTCGGGAAGGGCGTTTGCGGTCACTTGCGCTTTGACTTCCACACACGCTCCCGCCACAAACGGGCCATGATTTTCGAGCAGCACAGTGGCGGACGTGACCTCGACGCTGCGGCCCGCAATCACCCACTCACCCGAACCGCCACCGGCCGGAAGACTCCCCAGCACTCCCTTGAACTCGAGCTCCCGCCGGTTCTGGCCGTCGTCACCGCCGTTGCCGTTGTTGCCGTTCCCATTGCCACCGTTGTTGCCGTTATCGTCGTTGGGATCATCTCCCCCGGCGCCGCCGGCACACTCCGACGAATTCTCGGTCTTGATTTCGGTCGCCTCGATGCTACCGTTCTGTTGCGATGTCCCTTTGACCTGCACACAGGCCCCGACGGCAAAAGGGCCGTCGCCGTCATCAAGCTTCGTGGAATCCGTGACGACCACGGTGCGGCCGTCGACATGCCAGGTGCCTAAGCCAGCCCCGGCCGGCAGGCTGTCGATCTGACCTTTGAACTCGATCTCGCTGTTCTGAGACAGCAGAGGGGTTAGAAAAAGAAAAATAAGAATGCCAACACGCACACAGCCACGCATCGGAATACCTCCAGAGTCGCGATAAGATTGCAATCGCGTTTCCACGTGCGCGGGGCGGCCGCACGCGGGCAGGCCGCCAGCGTGCCGAAGGTCTTCTGCTCTCTTCCACGGGCTGGAAGTGATTGAAACGCCTGGGAGAACCCTGTCCCGGACAGGTGGCAACTTCAAGGATTCGAGCTATTCCACAGATAGAAAATGGTTTACGGACGTTACAGGAAGAGCCAAAAGCCCCACCGCTGTGTCGGGTTTGGGCCAACTGGCAATCCGCATTCATGGTGCGTCCGGTCGGAGGCTGGTGTGTTCTCCAGCTCTGGCCGCACTTCGAGCGACGCGCTTGGCCCTTCGTGGCCCCAAGGAACTGAACTCCTGGGAGAACACAGCACGAAGCACCGCTGCAACTTGTTGCCGAGGCTGCGAAGCTGCCCGGCTGCGCACCGAGAGGTCTTTCCATCCGTCACCCACCGAACCCGACAATACGCGAACAAACGAACTGCAGTCTCACACCACCACACCCGGGAGCAGGAACACAAAATGTGCCGCTTCAAGTCGGCGGCCCAGGTTCAACGTTGTCTCTCGGTCCACGGCCCGATTACAACCTGTTTTCCGAACCACACGTCATCGTCTCAACGGAAATTGTTCCCAACAAAGCGGTTGCAGCCCTATGCCGATTGGGTCGTAAATCGCCTTCCCCCCCCTCAACCTGGATTCCCGATGATTGTTGGGGGAAGGCGACTTCAACTCTTTACGGCCGGACATGTGGACAGTCGCGAAAATCGCTGTGCTCGACGCCGTTGGAACGCTTTCAGTAACTCAAACCATCCCAAACTCAGAACTGCTGAGCCGAGACAGAGTCCGATGTCGTTGGCATGAAGTGAACTGAAGTGAAATAGGTCCCTTAGGAAGGGCACATAGAGCGCCAGGGCCAAAATGGTGAAGGCTCCGCTCACGACCCACCACATGGCGGTGTTGGGCGTTCTCAGGATCTCGACAACGGAACGCGACCAGGAACGATTCGTCACAATCATCGCAACGTTGGCGAGCATCAATGAAGTGAACGTCAGAGTCCGTGCGTCGGCCTCGCCCTGCCCCCGGTAAAGTGCGATACCAAATATCGCGAGCAGGATCGCCAGCACGCCTGATCCTTGCAGCAGACTCATCACGATCATCTGCCGGCTGAAGAGGTGTTCCGAGGCTGGGCGTGGCGGCCGTTGCATCACGTCAGCTTCCTCTTGTTCGGCCTCAAAAACGATGGAGCAAGCGGGGTCAATGATCAACTCCAGGAAGGCGATGTGAATCGGCTCCAGGATCAAGGGCCAGCGAAAGAGCACGGCGCACAAGGAAAGCCCGGCGATCGGAACGTGGACGGCGAAGATATAGGCCATCGCCTTTTTCAGATTGTCGAAAATGCGGCGGCCAAGCCGCATGGCTTGAACGATGGAAGAAAAATCGTCGTCCAGTAAAACCAGATCGGCGGCTTCACGGACAACATCCGTTCCACGTTGGCCCATGGCAATTCCAATGTGCGCCGCTTTCAGCGCCGGCGAATCATTGACTCCATCGCCCGTCATGGCCACAACCTCGCCATTGGCCTTCAGTGCATTGACCAACTGAAGCTTCTGCTCGGGAACGGCGCGTGCGAAGACGTTCGTGCGACTCACACGATCGCGCAGGGCTGCTTCATCCATCGCCGCCACTTCCGGTCCCGCGATGGCTCCATCCGGACTTACCAAACCAATTTGACGAGCGATACTCAGGGCAGTGCCGGGATAATCGCCCGTGATCATGATGACCCGGATTCCGGCTGCCTGGCATTCCCGAACAGCGTTGGGAACGGCGGGGCGAACGGGGTCCGCCGGCGCGACGAGGCCGAGGAACTCAAATTCGAAATCGTGCTGTTGGCCGGGGAGGTCGCCACCGGAATCCACGGCTTTTGCCACGCCGAGGACGCGCAATCCATCCGCAGCCATGCCCGAGACAGTTTCGTTCAGTGCCGCAGCGCCCTCCTCGGGCATGTGGCAAAGATCCGCAATCGCTTCCGGCGCTCCTTTCGTGGCGATCACCAGTTGTGCGCTGTCTGGTGAAGTCCACGCCTCGGAAATAGCCAGAAGGCTCTTTGCCAGCGGATATTCTCGAACCACTTTCCAGTTGGCGTGCAAGTGCTCTGTGCCGCGGAGAGCTTCGTCGCCGAGCGTACGAATCGCGCGGTCCATCGGATCGAAAGGGTCCGGTTGGCTTGCGAGCATAGCGAACTCAGCCAACTCGTGAAACTCGTCGGGAATGGCCGTGGTCGGCTGCTTCCTGAAGTCATATGTCTGGCCCTTGGCATGGAGCTTTGCCACCGACATCTGGTTCAAGGTCAGGGTCCCGGTCTTATCTACGCACAACGTTGTCGCAGCTCCGAGCATTTCAATGGCGGCCACGCGCCGCGTGAGGACTCTCTTTCGCGATATCCGCCAGGCGCCAAGTGCAAGGAACACAGTCAGCACCACTGGCAATTCCTCGGGCAGGATCGCCATTGCCAGGGTCAGCGCGGCCAGGAAGCCGCGCAACCAGTCACCTCGAGTCAGGCCGTAGAAGACAACAAGCAGGCTGCAAAGGGCGAGGCCAACCAACGCCAGTACTCGAACCATGTGGCGCGTGTCACGCTGCAGCAAGGTAGGTTCCTGCTCCACCTCGCGCAGCGACTTACCGATCTTGCCGAGTTCCGTTTGTGACCCGGTGGCTTTTGCCCTGGCCAGTCCCGTTCCTCGAACGACGAGAGTGCCCGAGTAGACGAACGGAAGGTCCTCGCCTCCAGGTCGGCCCATTTCCAAATCCTCTGCCGCAGCCTGCTTCCGCACTGGAACGGATTCGCCAGTCAAGAGTGATTCGTCCGTCGTGAGATTTACGGCTGAGAGGAGTACGCCATCCGCCGGAACGCGGTCGCCCTCCGATAGAACAAGGATGTCGCCCGGAACGACATCCCGGCCAGTAATCCTTTTGCGTTGCCCTCCTCGAATCACCAGTGCGCGCGGACTCGACAAGTCGCGCAGCGCCTCGAGCGCCCGTTCTGTCTTGCGCTCCTGATACAGCGTAATGGTGATGACCACGACTACGAAGACAAGCAGGATGATCTCCTCTTGCGCGTCGCCCAGGAGCAGGTAAGTGCCACCGCAGGCCAGCAAGAGCAGGAGCATCGGTTCGCGAATTACTTCGAGGATAATGCGGAAGATGGAGCGAGGCTTTGAAGACGGCAGTTCATTAAAGCCGTGGCGCGCGAGCGCGGCTGCCGCCTCCGCCTCGGAGAGACCCGACGGGCTAACCACGGGATCAGTGGACGATGTCGCTGCCATTGTGCCTACGATACTCGCAATTCCCGGGTCTCGCTGGGCGGCGACATGCCGTCAGGCCAAGCCAATGCGCCCGCATTAGCCGGGATTTCCATTTTTGCCATCCCAACGCGTGTAGGGTAGCCGAGCTTGCACCCCCGCTGCACGGTTTCTGCCTTCTGTACCACGTCTGACCTCGTTCCTCCTCTGTTGAGCCGCTCTCGGGTGTCCCGCACCGCGCCACGGCCTCGTTTGTGCTCGGGTCGGCCCGATTCGGCGACACTTCTCCGACCCTGCCCTTCGCAAGTCCGCGTTCGGGCTCCTCGCAGCGTCGCCGCATTACCCTCCCGGCGCGGGCAGCGCCGCCAGCCGGTCCAGCATCTCTCCGAAGAGCCTGCGGCTGAGATGCCCTTCGGCCAACAGCAGCCAGCAGTACCGCGCGTGCTTGACCAACCGTCCGCCAGTCTTCATCAGCCGATGCTGCAAGCTCGTCAGCGACCAGCTCTTGATTCGCTGCGGCAGCCCGAGCCGCCGCCAGAGGTTCCCTAGGTTGTAGGCCAGAACGGCGAGTTGTAGCCGGACCTCGTTCGCTCGGAAGCGATGGCACGACAACCGCGTCCAGCTCGTCGCCTGCTTGCCTTCCTTGATCCACTGCTCGGCCGTGCCACGCTTGTTGTAGAAGCGCACCACCGAACGGCTCGGCAAGCTCATGTTGGTGACGATGAAGCCGACGCGCGGGAACAACTCGCCGATGTGCTGCTCGACCTTGGCGACTACCCGCCGGGGCTTCGACCAACTCGCCGCCTGATAGCGGAAGCTCTTGTAGCGCACCAGCGGTTTGAGCGAGGGCCGTCCCGGCGGCCGGAACAAGATGTCCTCGATCTCCAGCTCCAGGTTCCTGTTCGCCGGAATGCGGATGACATAGCTCACGCCGCGCTCTTCCAGCGCCTCGTAGATCTCTGGCTTGGCGAAGGCGGCGTCGGCCCGGAACATGACACGTTTGCCTTCGGCCTGCTGACGCTCGATCTCGGGCAGCAACAGCTCGTCCCAGTCCTCGGCGCTGGAGACGTTGCCCGGCCGCAGCTTCGCCCCCAGACAGTCGCCGTGCTGGTTGAACAGCAACAGCGGGTGGTAGCAGACCGACTCGTAGTGGCCGTTGTAGGCGCTGCCTTCCTGTTGGCCGTGCACCGGACTCTCGGTCGAGTCCATATCGAGCACCACGCGCTCGCTGTCGTCGCCGGCCTCGGCTTGGGCGATTAGCTCGCGGTTGACCGCCATCAGCCCGATCAGGTTCTCGTCGGCAGCGAGCATGCCGGTCTCAAAGCTCTGCAGCCGAGAGGTCAGCGCCCCGCCGCGATCCCAGTTCTTCTTCGAGCCAAGCAAGCGAAAGGTCGGATCGGCGGACACCCGCACGGCATCGTTGAGATCCTCGTAGCCCGCCAAGCGCGAGTAGACCGACTGCCGCACGAGATCCGCCAGTGGGAACTTCTTGTTCTCGCCCTGCAGCGTGTCGCTGAGATGCTCGTCGATCAACTGGCCCAGACCGAGCCGCTCGTCCAACTCCCGGACCAGCAGCAAGCCGCCGTCGGAGGTGACCCGCGAGCCTTGGAAATCGACCTTCAGAAATCCGTTGAACGAAAACTGAAATGGCTCGCGATCCTTGTCACCCACTCGGTGTCGCCCTCCGTTGCCCATGCGATGCGCTCAAACCCGCATCTACAGGGGCGCCCAGAGCGCTCGGATGGTTAGCAGGCGAAGGTCAAATCGGAAATCCGGGCTCAAAGCGATCCATCATCAACTGCTTAGGGATCGCGCCTTCACAGACTGGAGGAAAGCGGCGTGTGTTTGCTGAAACGGAGAAACCTCAGCGATCTCCGGGGCAAGACGGCCCTCGCGTCGCTAACTTGACAATGCCGTCCCGAGACCTCTGGGTTGTATTGGGCAGCGTCCGAGAGGTAAACCAAACGGCTAGAAATCAGCGCTGAGGGGCAGAATCGACACCTCGCAGCAGGTGCCTGAACAGAAATGCGGAGATCATCACCAACGCGCTGATGACGGCAATCACGACGGGATAGCCAAATCGGACATACATCGCCCCAGCCAGTAGAGCCGAAAGGGCATGCGCCCCAAAGGCCGCCATGGAGTTTAGGGCGGACGCGCCACCGTGTTCCTCGGGCCGCACGCGCCCCATCAAGAGTGTATAAATCCCCGGTTCGCTCATGAACTGGAAGACCATGAACGCTATGTAGCCAGCCGCGGCAGCTGTCGTTGTGGAGCAAAGAGCCAAACTGGCGAGTGCGGCGCCTGTTGCCAGTTGCATACTCATGATGCCGCGTATCAAGCCTAATCGGTTTAGCAACCTAGGGGCTGCCAGCAGGGCTACCACCTGAAAGATTTGGCCGGTCGAAAAAACTGCGCCGATGAGTCCGGCATCCGCCCCCAGATGCCGCGCAAAGTAGACGTTGAAAAATGGATTAAACGCTCCGAGGGCAAGGTTCCATCCAGCGAGCGCCAGAAGGAATCGTCGCATGAACGGGCCAAGAGGATACGTTCGGCGCGGCTGTCTCGCTGCCTGTGGAAACCTAAGCCCGCTTGCTGGAATTAGCGCCAGGAGAGGCAACAGCGATCCCAACAGGACGGCTGTCTGCTTGGTCTCAGCTGTACCGGTGATGAGGCCGGTCCCCGACAGCAGGCCAGGCAACTGTCCCCCGGCGATCCCCCCCAACGCCCCGATGGCCACGGAAATAGCAAAGAACAGGCTGAAGCCACGTGCCCGGGTCCTCTCGGTTGTGAGGCCCGCGATGACTGGAGGAATCGAGACCGCCCACAGCGCGAACGCGCACCCTGCCAGGAACGCTAGGGCAGTTAGCGGAACGATGCCGAGGACGAAGGCGCGAAGGGCCGAGACCACCGCCATCGCCCCAAAACAAAAAAGCACCGAGTTCCGCAAGCCGATGCGGTGAAGCAGGTAGCCAGCCGGTAACGCAGCAGCCAGGCTACCAGCGGTGGACGCGCTCGCAATGAGCCCTAACGAATCCTCCGCAAAGCCTCGGTCCAGCAGATAGAGATTGTACAACAAGTAAAAAATAAACTGGCCCAAGTTAGCTAGTGAAGCTGCACCGACGAATCGCCAGAAGCCGCCTTCCGGTGCGTCCCGCAGCAGGAGACCATGCAGTGCAGCCAAAGGCAGTACACGAAAGTGATGGAACGCCCGCTTTGCCAGATGTCCCATGTATTTAGCCTGTCGGCGGCCACGGATGTACGGCGTCACCTCTTGCTTGGGGATGTACACAGCGTCGACAGGGCCAGGTAGGCGCGTTGGGAACAGACGCCGTAGTAGTATTTTTCGGGTGACCGCATGCGACTCCGCGAGTTGCAGGTGCAGCCAGAGTTCGTGCTTGTTGGGCTGGAATAGTCCTTCCAGGGGAGCTGCGCCATAACGCCGGAGCCAGTCAACCACGCCGTCGGGAAGTTGCCTGAACCCTTCCTCGACCTCGTGCGGGAGTGCGCAGGGAAACCAGAGACTAGAAAGAGAAAAAGCGATCACTTGCATCCGCCGCAATGACTCGCCGTGCAGTTCCCTCCAGATGCGCCAGAATTCTCTGTCGCCGGCGTTGACGTGGAGAAAGCAGGCTAGCTCGTGAACGTGGGAGACTCGCAGGCTAGATCGCAATAGATCGCGCAATAAATGCAGCGCATGGTAGGCGAGCGCGTCCGCGGGGTGGAGGCCAGTGTACGTCAGGCCCGCGATCTTGCGCTGAACACGCCGATCCCAAAACATCTCGATTCCGGGAACGTCGAAGCCTTCCGTGGCACAATCCCAGAAGCGGAAATGCAAGTCGACGGAGATCGGGATGTCAGGATCGAAGAAGTCTCCTCGCCATTCCCATCCGGTCTTGCGGATCATCACTGGCAGATGGTCGGTGGGAAAGTTCTCCATTTCCCGGACTACCTCATAACCGAGGTCTAGCAGAGCGTCAAGTGCCTGAAAGACGGATTCGCCAGGACAGAAACAATCCAGATCGTTCTGCACACGATAGTTCAGGTCGGCAACGTAATCGGGCGACTGCGCGAACCCCTTGAGAACGGCACACTCGACCCCGCGCACGGCGAAGGCTTGCGTTACCTCCCGGAACACCGTCAGCACTCGTTCCTGACGTTCGCTGTTTGAAGCTAGATTAGCTCTCATGCGTCGCGATACCGGCGGTGGCAGGAGATTGTTACAGGCGCGGTACAGAGGAAGGGTTAGACGCTCGCGGTCGCATCTTGGAAGGATACGAAACCAGGCCTCCTCATCCAGCGAACCCAAGAGACTGTAGTCAGGACGCTGCGGCCGAAGAGCTTCGAGAGCAGCTGCAAACTCCCGGGGCACCCGCTTCCGCTTTGGCCAGCAAACAGGCGTCAACTCAGTAAGCATGAGTAGTCTTATCAAAAGCTCCAGTGGAAGCTCGAATAGCCAACGTGGGCGTTGCAGTGCTGGTTGCTGACGAAGCGCTCGTCGTAACTGTAGAACTGCCAGCCAAAGTCCCACGAGAGTTTCTGGCGCAGGCTGACCGACAAACGAGCCAGCGGTGACTGGTAGGTAAGCGGAAAGCTGCTGAAGAAGTTCATTCCGTCGAATGCGACATTCGGATAGGCAGGCTCAAAGCCCGGCGCGGAAGTCAAACTGTCACCGCCGCACCCCGTGTCCTTGGCGACGTTGTAGCCGAGAAACAGCATTAGCCGGGAATGCGGTTGCATGCGCGCGCCCGGGTTGAGCGTGTGCAGATTGGAGGCATAAAAACTCCTTGCCGCTTCGGCGGCGGGGCCCGCCGCGAAGAAGTTGAAAACCCCCGAGGCGGTGTCTATATCGAGCTTGGTGTAGCCGCCGTCTAAGCTGAACTTGCCGCAGGCGGGTGTCCAGGAAGCATTGACCCCGTAGTGGCGGCTGGTGGAGCTATGGTTGATCAGCGACGCCGAGTTATCGTTCTCGCGGCTCTTGAAGCTGGCTCCGATGGAGAATTGATCGTTCCGCCACCGCACGCGCGCGGTTTCAGCGTGAAAGGTCTTGCTGCTGAGGGGCGCAAAGGGCAGGTCGGCGTTGCCCGCCTCGGCGTCGAATGAGACCCGCAATCCACGCACGGGCTGCCAGCGAAAGCCCGCCACGCCGGAGTTGATACCGTTGCACTGCTCAAAAGGCGCAATCTCAAACTCCGATGCCGGAAACTGGAAAAGCTGCCGCGTCTGGATGCGGCGCGTTGAGTAGCGATATGCGCCGTAAAGCCCGAGTTGCTTCAGGGGACGGAAGTTCACCTCAGTGGCGTTGGAAACGTGCCGCATGGCCAGCTCTTCGAACTTAACAAACTGAGTGGTGAATACCGTCGCCTCGACGAAGGCGGCATCACCGCTGATGCGCGTATTGTTGACGGCGATCGTGTTGCTGATCGTCCAGTGGCCGTTGGGCAGGAAGGTGAGCGTGAAATCGCCGCTGCCCTGGTCGCGCCGCGCTTTGCCCACAACGACTGTCTGGCGCTCGGTCTTCAACGTCGCGACTTGATTGGTGGCGAGAATATCTTCGGCAAGAGCGAAGTTACGGTCACCACCGGAGTAGACATAGCGCCCCTGAAACCCAACCCGGCCTTGGGCTCTGTGCTCTCGGCTGGAAGTAGACATTTGTTTGTCATAGAGATCAAGAACAATGTCACTCATCCAGCGAACCGGACTCAGCAAATAACGCGGTCGGCTCCCAAAAGTTTCGTTGCCTCGCCGCCACCCCACAGCGGCGCCCCACCGCTAGCCTAGAATTCCAGACGCCCTCCCAACTGGAACCGGCGTGGTTCGCCGGTCGAGAAGATCCTTCCGAAAAACGGGCCAAAGTCTGGATACGGTCCTGGAATACCCCAATTAGGATGGTTGAACGCATTGAATGACTCGGCACGAATCGTCATCCGCATCCGCTCGCCCAGTGGAAAGTCTCGTGACACGGCAAGGTCAAGAAGCGCATTACCCGGTCCAGGGATGATATTGCGCCCGGCATTGCCAAACGTAAATGGCTCCGGAGCGCGGAAGGCATCCGTATTGAAGAATCTCTCGATGGTACGCTCGCTTCGTGGCAAACTGATCTTCTCACCGGGAACAATGTCAGGGCGATTTGGTGTTCCCGTGTTTGCAAGGTCGAGCGCAAAGTAGACCGGGTTGAGCGGTGTTCCGTCTTGCAGGGTGACGATGCCGCTAAACTGCCAGTCCGACAACATTGCCGAAAGCGGCCGGACTCTTGGTGTCTGGTAGACAAACCCCGCGCTCATACGTTTGCGAACGTCGAAGAAAGAAAGTCCACGCTCCAATCGTAGGTTCCGTTCATCTTGGGCGCCGAAACTTTCAAACTGTCCGGGCACCACACTGTCCGCGTCGTCAATCGACTTGGCCCATGCGAAGCTGGCGAGCAAGGAAAAGTGGGAAGCGAAACGCCGTTCCACTTTTACTTCCAGAGCGTTGTAAACGGAATTGGCGATGTGTTGCCGTCGAATGATCGGGCCTAGTTCGGGAAAGGGCCGGAGAGACTGCAGATCGCCGGGCCGTGGGGGAAGGTTCTCTCCGTTCACAGCGTGCAGCGGCGTGTTGAAAGTGCGATACCGGCCGAGCTTGGTCCCCTTAGCGCCAATGTAGACAAGTTCCAGTACGGTGTCTTGATCGATCTCTCGCTGCAGGCCGGCCGTCCATTGTTGCACGTACGGCGTCTTGGAGCGTTTGTCCAGCGCAAAATAACTTGGGAAACCCGTGGTCGCGGTTTCCGGAAAGCCATTGGCCAGCGTGAGAACCGGCTGCCCGGCGCCGCTAGACTGGTTGGTTTCGTTGCGGATTCCGTTGCGCATGAGATCGTAGGTTTCGATCGCAATCTCTGGTGTGAAGTAGACGCCATAGCCTGCCCGGAAGACAAGTCCGCTCAGCACCCCGCCCAGCCGCGGCAGCCGCCACGCCATGCCAATTTGCGGCGCGAAGTTATTGCGGTCGGCATACGCCGCCCGGTCGACTCGTCGCAGGCTGGGTGCCTCGGGGAGCGTAGAATAGTCCACGTTAAATAGATTGTTCCGTTGCTCGGTGAAGGGGGAAACATAGTCGTATCGAAGCCCGAGGTTCAATGTCAGACTAGCGTTGATGCGCCAGTCATCCTGAACGTGTGCGCCGTAGGTGTACTGATGCAAGTAAGCCTGCGTAGGGCCGACGTGGCGATGGGTCTCTTGGGGGAACCCAAGCAGGAAATCGGCGAAAGGATTGCCAGTCGCTTCGCTTGCAGCTGGGTCGGCTGTGAAGCCACCGGTAAAGATGAACTGCCCTCTTGAAAGGCGGCTCTCTCTGTAGTTATTTTGAAACTGACTCCATTGCCCTCCGGTCTTCAAAGTATGCCGGCCCAGCTTGATGGTAAAGCCGCTGGTGATGTTCCACTGATTATTGCGCTGTACTTGCGGCAGGATCGGGTCGTCGGTCCGCAGGTTGAAATTGGTGACCAGGAATTGGGGAAGCCCCCAGGTAAAGGGGTCCGAGGAGAGACCACCCACTCCCAGTTCTTCGGCAACGTTTCTTTCGAAGGCGCTTTCCGGAACGGCCAAGACGCGCAGACGGGTGAAGGAGATGCGAGTTTGGTTCAGCCAATGAACCTTGCTAACGCTCAACCCAGTGGTTGCTTGCTGTGCCCGCAATGCCTGCGATGTGGGCAAGAGAGGAAAGTCCCCGGCGGAAACCATCCTATCCTCATTCATGGTGTAACGGCCGAAAAGCCGATCAGAGCTGCTGAGCTGGTGGTCAATCCGCGCGGAGAAGGTATCGTTTGTGGTCCGGCTAGGAGCGGTGTCGAGATAGTTGCCTGAGGTCCCGGTGGTGTTTGGCACCGGCTGAAACTCATCGAGAAACCGGCGGGCGGCCGGGGCGATCCGACTGTCCGGAACAACCTGATCGGGAAAGGGCAAGCGACTCCCATTTGCCTGGAGCTGCAGAGGGTCGAAGATGGGAGCCTGCCCCTGAAAGTTTCCGCTGCGCAAGGCTACGTCAGGCACGATGTTGACCGAGGACCTGGCGGCATTGCCTCGGAGGCCTTCGTAGGCGACGAAAAAGACGGTACGGGCCAAGGGCAAGGGTCCCGCGAGAGAACCGCCAAATTGGTCCTTGCGGAAGATCGGCTGCGCCAGAGACGGGTCGTCGAAGTAACTCCGGGCGTCAGCCACTTCGTTGCGGAAGAACTCAAAGATGCTGCCGTGAAATTCGCGGCTGCCTGACTTCGTTACCACATCGACAACGCCGCCACCGGCCTGGGGGAACTCGGCGGAGGCAAGACTGGTTTGAATCCGAAACTCCTGCACAGACTCCAGAGGCGGATGCACGGCCATGGCAAACACGTGCCGGTCAGTGTTCGAAACTCCGTCCAGCAGGAAGAAGTTCATCGTGGACCGCGAGCCATGGATAGGCGGGTTCAGCGCAACGGCACCGCGGGCCGGCTGCAGATCGTTGACGACATCGTGAACAAAACCGCCGAGTTGGCGTGGGATCGCTCCCGGACCCAGCGTAGCCAGCGAAATCACGTTTCTCTCGATCAAGGGCAGACGTCCGATCGAGGCTCCGTCCAGGCGATACCCCACGGAGGAATCATCGGCCTGCAGCAGTGAAACCCTCGAACTGACAGTAAGGCTATCGCGGGGGCTTCCCGGCTGTAGGTCGAAATTGAGCCGCCCTTTTTGATTCACGACGAGGGTGATCTCGCCCGTAGCGATTGTCCGAAAGCCTTCCTTTTCAACCGTGACAGTGTACGTCCCTGGCAGGAGTTGTTCTAGGCGGTATACGCCCACGCCGGACGTGGCGGCGGCCTGGGAAAACCCGGTGACCTGATGCACCGCAGTAACCCTCGCGTCCGGTACTACCGCTGCGCTTGGGTCCCGTATTTCGCCCACAAGGCTACTGGAAGCGACTTGGGCCATGGCGAAAGTGGAAGACAGCAAGAGCAACAAAACGAGCATTCTACCCCTCGTCTGAAAGTTGATCTAGCAGCCGGACCCCCTCGTCCAGATTGCTGTATTTTATTTCATACGCACCAGCCTCAAGCAACTGGTTCAAGGAATTGCAGTGCGTTTCATAAACTTTGGCGCTGTAGACCGGTAATTCCCGAAGCAACCGATTCAGCGCGTCTTGGCGGCTCACAGGAATGCAATGGACGCTGCCTGAGGCAGAACGGTTGAGAAACACCAGGTGATCGACCTGACAGGAGTGTGCCACCGACGCAATCCCCAATTCCCCGGTCCGGCATTCCACAACAGCCTGCCCAACGCTGTCGATCACCGGCTTTCGGCCTTTGAGTGCGGGAAACAACTCGGCAGCACTTGGCTTGAACCTTATCCACTGTGGCTTTCCCAATACCCAGCGCCCGGTCTCGCCGTTCACCAAATAGGAGACATCATCCGTCACAAAGGCCCAGCCATGCTGCGAGCAAGCCAAAGATAAGACGCTTTTGCCGGCTCCCGAATGTCCTGACAGCATCACGCCGCGGCCGTTGCGGACAACACAGGCTGCGTGGACCGCTGTCACGTAAAGGTTATCGAGAGCCGTATAAACAACCGGATCCAGAAAAAAGTGGCGCACCCAAGTTGTAGCAGCGGCTGCGTCCTGGGTCAGCCGGCAAAACAAAAACCCGGTTTTGAAGTCGCAAACGGCGAAGTTTGCCGCGTCGGACACGACCGCGAACAGGTGGCCCTGGGCTTGATACCTGGGTGGCGCGGGCAGTCCGCCGCCTGCGGCGTCCTCCACAACGACACGAAGATCAAGCGCGGCCTTCTGTTCGAACGCTGCGGGGCAATCGTTCCAACTTTGCATGGCAGCCATCAGGACCTCTTTCGAGTTGGTGGTTACCTCAAGCGGAAATCCGATCGGGTACAACCGAGCATGGTAGGGCAGCTCAATTGCCTGCCGGAGAGGGTCTGGGCTAAGAGATGCATCCGCTGCCAATGTAGTCACAAGGAAGCGCCCGAGCCGGAGTAACATCCCGTTTCGGGATCTCGTCACGGCAAAGATTCAAAGATCGCGGCGACAGAACAACTAAAAAAAACAGTACCCATTCTCAATCAGAGTCGTCAGGGGACACCATTGCTTTGCCGCTTTGACGCACTCGTCTATGCGCGCCCCTGACTAGGGCACGACTGCAACATCCGGTGGCGCTGCTCTCACCGCCATCGTCGCGTCGCCTCGCGACCGGACCGTGCCGCCGGGGCTGAGATCCATCTCGATCTGCACCGGTAGCGCGTCGCCCGGCGCGACGTTCGGTACGATTACATTGATCTGATTCAGCGCTACAAACTCCGAGGTCAGGGCTGCGCCGAGCACTTGTGCTTGCACGTTCCCAATGAACACTCTAACGTCCTTCACCACGCCGACGAATCCGCGCGGGCCAACTTGGCCGGGAGGGGGAATGTTGCCGCTTGCCACCTGCACATCCACAGGCCCCAAGCCGTTGCTCCAAATTGTCACGATGCCGCCCACGGGCGCTGGCTGGTCCACCACACCGCAACCAGGCGGCAGCCCGAGTGTCGCGCAAACGGATCCCGGCGCCTGTGCAAACGACCCATTCATCACGTCCGGGATCGCGAAGGCAACATTCGTCACGATCGCGGGACCCGGCCCGAACTGCAGCGTGAAAATTCCAGGCGAGGCGTCCGCCGCGGCAAAGTCCATCGTCCCCATTTCCCGGCCGTCACGTGTCACAACCACTTGCACCTTGCCGTCAGTGACGTTCACGTCCCACGGGATCTGGGCATTGATCTGATCGAAATTCGCCGTTCGGATCAAAGCAAACAACGGAGCGGCAACGCCGTCAAAACTGACAGAGACGGGCGGTAGCCCAGTAGCCCCACCACCCAGAGATGTCTGCAGAGGGATGTTCGGCGACGCCACTGAGATCGGTGTTGTCGCCGGCCCTGCGAGCGCCGATGTGATTTGAGATCCAAATATAGAAACAATCGACCCCGGCGCCAGCGGTGGCGCCTGCGCGCTCTGATCAAAACTGGCACCGTTCAGTACGGCATTAATCTGCGGCGCCTGTGCAGCTAACGAACCCGCGCACAACGAAGCGAAAAATATCCAGCGGACGAGACACGTACCCTTCATAAGCCCCCCTTTGGCGCTTACTCTACACCAAGTCCCTTCCGTACAACAAGCAAATACCTTGGCCAAATAGTCGGATTGCGCAAGTCGTTTGTCCTGCGAGTCAACGGCCGCGCCTACAAGGCGTTTTTCCCACGGCCTTCACGCCTAAGTTCTTCCCAAGTCACCGCCACCTCTGCGTCTTTCCCGCCATTGAGATCCACAGCCCTCTCCGCCTCAATGCGCGCCTCATCCAGCCGCCCAGCCTCCCGGAGCACTTGCGCCAGCATCCAGTGCGGCTTGTACCACATCGGTGCGGCGGCAATCGCGTTACGCAACGCGCTCTCTGTCTGCGTGAAATCGTTTCTCATCGCGTGCAGAGCCGCAAGGTTGTAGTGAGCGTTGAGTGGCGCTTCCGTTGCGGTTGTCGCCCGTTCAGCCGCGCTTAGCGCTGCCAGCCACGCTGCCAGATTCGTCGTCGGCTCTTGAATCCCTTGCGCCGCGCCCGCCATCAAGCGGGAAAACCAAAGATCCGTATCCATCCCGCGCGGCTTCCATTGCAAGACTTGCTCGTAGGCAGCGATGGCGCCTTCCACGTCACCCGCCGCCGCACGCTCACGTGCCTGCCACATGCCACGATCTGCCACGGTCAGCATAACGGCGAAGACCATCAGGGCTACCCCGAGCAGTGCAGCCATAGCTGGAAATGCCCAGCGCCACTGTGTATTTTTAGGCGTCGACCTGGGCGTCGTCCCGGTCCCTTCCTTTTCGGCTTGCAGCCCCAACGTCACCAACAGGCCCGCGCCGAAATAGAAGTAGAGCGCCGTCGGCACGGTGAAAACAAGAAACTGGTTACTTACAATAGCGGCCACAAACGCCGCCGCCACGAAACCTGCTCGCGCGGCGTTTTTCCCTTCCGCCCGCATTGCCACCCGCAGCGGCACAACGATCAGCGCGCAAAGAATCAATAAGCCTGTCATTCCTTGCGCCGTGAAGGCATCGAGGAACATGTTATGGGGCGATTCGTTGTAGCGGTTGGGATACGCTTGGGCAAGCTCAATCGATTGATACCGGGGAAACTCGGCAGAAAAGGTCTCCGGCCCCGTCCCCACGGCCCAGAAGTCGGTGCCCATCCGGATCGAATCCCGCCACAGCCACAATCGGGCCCCCCCGTGCGCGTCCTCGATCGACCACTGCACCCGGTTTCGCAGTCTTTGCCCCGCAGGCGAGAAATAAAATCCCGCGATTCCCGCGGTCAGCAATGCGCCCGCCACCATTCCCCGCATTCCGAAACGCGGCCGAAACCAAAACCACAAGACCGCCGCGCCCGCCGCTAACCCAACAACGGCGCCCCGAGTTCCTGTCAGCACCACCGCGGCCGCGCTCACCCCAGCTGCAATAGCGCCAACAGCTTTCCACGCGGTTGCAGACTCATCGCGTGCCAGCCCCCAGCAGAAAAACGCGACGGATAGCAGGTAAGTAGCCAGGTATCCCGCGTGCCCCAGGGTCCCCGGCGGACGCACAATCCCCCAGTCCGCCTCTCCCTCGTGGTACAACTGGGCCGACAACCACGGATCGAGCCCAAAATACTGTAACACACTGTAGAGCGCCACCATAGCACCCGACAGCGCGACGGCGCGTAACAAATATGTCACACGCCGCCGGTCTACGGCAAGCCACGCTACGGCTGCAAACGTAAGCAGCAGCAACCCACTCTGCGTAATGAGGCCAAGCCTCCTCCAATTTGTGCCCGTTATCGAAAGCACGGGGTCTGCCGACAGCACGCTCGACAGCACGAGCGACATCGTTTGCGCGCCGAGCAGCAGCAGGAAAACGCGCCCCCTTCGATCCGCCACCACTTTGCCCACCCCGCGAGCAAAACCGCTCCACAGCAACGAGATGACACCCGCTCCACACAGCAGCAAGACCACCTTGGGCATCACATCGAAATGTAACGAAATGGTAGGAGCGATAACGAGCGGAACCCCAGCGAGTACGCCCGCCAGCAGAAAACCCAACAGGCGCTCGGATCTAGGCCCCGGCTCAGCCTCCGTGTGTTGATCGACCGCTCTAGATTCGGCCATGCGAGGCGCGGAGAGTGCCATCGAAGACAAAGGAAGTGCTGTTGAGCGCTCATCGCGCGGTTGACAGCGCGGCGGCACTTCCGTATTGTTGCGTCTATAGGCTAGCACTTCAGGGGTGCTGGACTAATGGCCATTGGTTCTTCGGGGGTGGCAATGACCTTTGCCAAGCAGCCGGCGGGTTTGCGCCCGCGGTCGGGTGCGCCGAACCGTCTTGGTGCGAAACGCAGCGCCGTTGGCGGGAAGACACGACTTCGCGCGCCGAACACGAGCGGCAGGTGGGTCGTTCCCGAAACAAGTGCCGCCTGCCACCTGCGCCATCTAATTCTCAAGCGTGTACTCGACTGCGTGTTCGCTGCCTGTGGTCTGATTCTTCTAGCGCCGCTGCTTTTACTGATAGCCGCCGCAATCTTGCTCACTTCGGGCAGGCCTATCTTGTTTTCCCAGGTGCGCGTGGGCCGCGGCGGCGATCGTTTCCGTCTTTACAAGTTCCGTACTCTGGACCGCTCTGCCGCCGCCCGCGGCGATGAGGAGTGGGCCGTTGATGCGCCGACGCCTCTTTCCGCTTTTCTGCGGTTCACGGGTTTCGACGAACTGCCGCAGCTTTTCAATGTGTGGCGCGGCGACATGAGCATAGTGGGCCCGCGCCCAGAGCGCCCTTACTTCGTCGCGCGTTTCGAACGCGAACGACCGGACTACGCCAAGCGTCATCGCCTACGGCCGGGTATCACCGGATGGGCTCAAGTGAACGGCTGGCGGGGCAATACGTCTATCGCGCGCCGGCTTGAGCATGATTTCTACTACATCGATCATTGCTCGCTCACCTTCGACCTTCGCATTCTGGCGGCAACATGCACCGGGTTGGCGCGCAGGCTTTGGGATTACACGCGCTTTGGTGTGGAGTCACGTCATGCCCGAATCACCTGAGCTTCTCCAGTACGTGGCGCACCTGCGACGGCGATGGCCCGTGATGGCCCTCGCTTGTGCGGTTGCCTTGGTCTTGGCCGGTATCATCACGTCCTTGCGGACGAAGCAATTCACGGCGCGCGCTCTCGTTCTCATCAGACCTCCCGCGAGCGATTCTTTCCCCGCTACGGCACTCAGCCCTACTTACATGGAGTCTCTGCGAACCTATGAACGCTTGGCCCAAAGCGAAAGCTTGTTTCAGAAAGCGGTCCACGATCTCCAGATCACCCCTCCGCCAGGGAGCGACTCGCTGTCGCTATTCAGAGAATCTGCCCTAGACGCCAATGTGCTCCGGCAAACACGCGTGCTGGAGGTTTCGGCCACTCTCCCGGACCCCCAACAGGCGCAGGCCCTCGCCCAATACATCGCCGCCGCCGTGGTTCGCATGAGCGGTTCGCCTGCTGAAGGCAGCGCCAACGCGGGCATCAACAGCCGCACCGAAACGCTGGAGCTTGTTGATCCGGGCGTCGTGCCGGAAAGACCCAGCTCCCCCCGGCTCTGGTTCAATCTTCTTGCGGCTTTTCTCGTAGCCTTCGTTCTCTCGCTTCTCTTTTTGAGCGTTGAGTTCGGCCTTCAACTCCGCAAAACTGACATTTTGCGAAAGTCTCTGCGGGTGGCAAGCCATGGCTGAGCTTCGCGTCGCGCTCGTCCACGATTGGCTCACCGGCATGCGCGGAGGAGAAAAGGTATTGCTCGAGCTTTGCCGTATGTTTCCAGCGGCGCGAATCTATACCCTTCTATGGCAGCCCGGCAGTGTCGATCCGGAAATCGAAAGCCGCATCCGGCAGACCTCTTTTCTACAGCGGCTCCCCCGCTCACGCACTGCCTATCGCTATCTGCTGCCTCTGTTTCCTGCGGCCGCGCGGTCCCTTTCGATTCGCGGTGCCGACCTCGTCATCAGCAGTAGTCACGCCGTGGCTAAAGGAGCACGAGTTCCTCCCGGCGTGCCGCATATCAGCTATACGCATACTCCCATGCGGTATCTTTGGGACGACGTTGACAACTACTTTCACTTTGGCCGCGGCCGCTTGTGGAAACGGGCCGCCTTGCAGCTGGTCTCTCCGGCCTTGCGCCGCTTCGATCTTCACACGGCGGACGGCGTGGATCACTTCATCGCCAACTCCGAAACCGTGCGCCAACGTGTTCAGCGCGTTTACCGCCGCGAGGCTTCCGTGATTCCGCCGCCGGTCGACACTGACTTTTTCCGCCCAGCTCCCAACTCTTCGGAGAGCGACTACTACCTGGGTGTATCATCGCTTGAACCTTACAAGCGCATCGACCTTGCTCTCGCAGCATTCAACCATCTCGACCGCCCGCTGCGAATTGCCGGCTCCGGCACGCAGACAAACGCTCTCAAGCGCGTAGCGGGAGGGAACGTCACCTTTCTCGGCCGCGTCCCGGACGCCCGTCTGCTTGAGCTGTATCAGAACTGCCGCGCCGTCATCGTCCCCGGCATCGAAGACTTCGGGATCGTTCCGGTGGAGGCGCTTGCCTGCGGCAAACCCGTGATCTGCTGCGGCAGTGGCGGCGTGACCGAGACGGTTACTGACGGCGAGACCGGCGTCTTTTTTTGGCCGCAACGCCCTGAGGCTCTCGCCAAGGCGATCGCGCGCTCGGAAGCCGGTCGCTGGGACCAAGACAAGCTGCGGCGAAGCGCCCTGCGCTTCTCGCGCCGGCGGTTTCGCGAAAACATGCGGGAGTTTCTTGCCGCGAGGCTAGGACGAGATTTCGATTCGCGGATGGCACGCGGATCGTGCGTCGCGGTCTCCGCCGGCTGACATCCTGAAGCGAAGCGGCAGCATCAACTCGGTATGCACCATGGCTCATTCGCTCTCAGCGACGGCTCGCTTGCCGTGGACCAGTCTGCTCCCAGCGGTCTTTCTTGGCACGAGCGCCGCGCTGCTTGCCCCCTGGTTCGATTGGAGCGCGATCGCTACACTGCTCGCGCTTTCGCTCCTGGTGGGGGGCGCGGCATGGGTGCTGGCCACGCCCCAGCGTTGGTGGTTCGCCTTCTGTGCCGCCACGCTCTTGCTCCCGCCGCTACCTCTAGACTTCGGCAACACCGGTCCGCACGTTGCCGTCGTATTTGCCGCTTTAGGTCTTGCCGGTGGTTTGCTTCGCCTGGCACAATGGCGTTTTCCGAGGACGTCGATTGCGGTCGCCCTCGCGCTCTTCCTATCGGTTCTGCTGTTATCGGTGCTAACCGCGTTTCTCTATTCGGGACTCTCGATCGCTGCTGCAACTCTTGCGCGAGTTCTCTTGTTCGGCATCGCGGTCTACGCCTTCTTCGACCTCTCCTGCGGGCCGGCGGCGCGCGAAACAGACCCGGTGGTTTTTGCGCGGAGACTGTATCTTCTTGGCATGGGCGCCGCGTTGATCGCCCTTCTGGATTTTTACTTTCAATGGCCGCCCCTAGCCGGCTTCGGCGAACAGTTCGTTTGGTTCCCCGACCGCATCGTGCGTCGCGCACAGGGTTTGTTCTACGACGCCGGCATGCTTGGCAATCTCTGCGCCTTCTTCTTGGTGATGACTGTGCTCGCCACCCTGCGGCCTGAGGCGGGCCGCCGACTCTTCTCCCGCAATCTTCTTTGCGCCGGCGGCCTAGTGTTCTCGGCGGCCCTGCTATTCTCTTTTTCCCGAGCGTCCCTGCTCAGCCTTCTTGCTGCCCTGACGGCGGCGGCCTTCCTTGATCGGGAATCGCTGCTGCCGCATTGGCATCGCACGAAAGCTGTTGTGGTTGGAGTCCTCGGGGGCCTCGCGCTCGCGGTTCTGACGTTTCCCGCTTATGCCGAATTGTACGCGTACCGCATCTTAGGAACCGCCTTTTGGGCTTTCTACGATCTGCGGGACCTGCTCTCGGGCCGATTTCAGGCTTGGGAGTCGCTGATCGACTTCCTCGCCACCCATCCCTGGCATCTGCTGTTCGGCATTGGCTTCAAAACCCTCCCCTACACCACTGTCGCGGACCGGCCGTTGATTGCCGACAATATGTATCTCAGCATGCTCGTCGAAACCGGCGTACTGGGCCTGCTTGCCATGTTGCTGCTGCATGGCGTGATCTTGGTCTCCTCCTACCGTGCTTCGCGTGGCGGCACGGTGGCTTCGTTCTTTGGCGCTCTGATGTTTTGCTTCTGGATCGGTCAACTCTTTCAAATGCTCCTGGCCGATACGCTTACCTATTGGCGCGTGTTGCCTCTCTACTTCGCGGTGCTTGCCTTGGCTGTACGCGAGGTGGACCGGACGCCGCAAACCGGGCTGCATCCATGAACGTGCTCTTCCTGGATCAGTTCAGCGATCTCGGCGGCGCACAACAGTGCTTGCTCGATCTCATGCCCGCCGTTCAGAGGGCCGGTTGGCGGGCCCACGTCGGTTTACCGGGCAATGCTCCACTGATTTCGCGCCTGCGCCGAATGAACGTCACTGTCGATCCTATTCCGTGCGGCCGTTTCACTTCGGGACACAAAACGCTTGCGGATGCCTGGCGTTTCTCCACCGAGTTTCGCTCTTTGGCCGCCGCCATTGATCGATTGGCTCACAACACTGGTGCAAACCTCATCTACGTGAACGGGCCACGAATCTTGCCCGCAGCCGCCTGGGTTGCCCGGCGTCGTTGGCCCCTGCTCTTTCACTGCCACAATCATCTGTCGCAATCCGCGGCGTGGCTCACGGGGCTCGCGCTCCAGTGGGCATCTGCGCGGGTCATCGCCTGTTGCCGCTTTGCCGCCCAGCCCATCGCTTCCCGCGTCCCTCCATCCCTTCTGCACATCGTCGACAACGGCGTGCGGGACTTGGCTTCTCCAACTCGGCTGCGCTCATCGCAGGATGGCCTGCGAATTGGTATGCTGGGGCGCATCTCTCCCGAAAAGGGTCAGGCTGAATTTTTGGCTGCCGCACACTTGCTGACGGCTGCATTGCCTCAGGTCCGCTTTCTGATCACCGGGGAAGCTCTTTTTAGCGACGACGCCGCCGTTACTTACCGCCGCCGGCTCGATCAGATGACCGCCCGCCTGCCAGTGGAGTTTATGGGATGGCGTGACGACACCGCCGAATTTCTCGCGGGTCTGGATCTGCTTGTGGTCCCTTCCATACGCGAACCCGGGGCCCCACGAGTGATTCTCGAAGCCTTCTCCGCGGGTGTGCCTGTCATCGCCTTTCCCTCGGGAGGAATTCCTGAAATCGTCGACGATGGCAAGACCGGGTTTCTTGTTTCACCCGCGACTCCCGGCGCCCTCGCCGCCCGCATTCTCGACTTGGTGCGTCAACCGCATCTTCTGGACTCCGCGGCCCGCGCTGGGCGCGAAGCTTGGAGTGAGCGATTCAACCTCCATCGCTATCGCGAGCAGATTGCCGCCATCATGAGTAAGACTGCTTCACGCAGCCGAAGTGCGCCGCGCTTTGCTGCAACAGTGAGTGCGCCATGAGTTCCACCATGAAGTCTCACGTCACGGGCCAAGTCACCGCTGCAGGAAAGCCACCGCACCCTCACAACTTCCCCACCGTGACGAGTCAACATTCAGGCACCCTTTCGCCAACCTCCGGGAGCCGCATCGAGCGTTATCACATCGCCATCATTTTTGTTGTGGGCCTTCTGATTCGCCTGTGGCTCATCTACGCTTTCCCCGTTATCTTTGGTGGCGACAGCATTGTTCGCCTCGCAAACCGTGACAGGATTCTCCTCTCTCATCAACTGCCGCTCTTGCAGGTTGCGATTCACTACCTGGGCTTCGTCTCCACGGACCCTGTGCTCGTGCGCTGGTTCATGGCCGCTGTGGGGGCCGTCGCCGGCTGTGGCTTCTATCTGTTCGCGTCCGCCTTGCTTGGCCGCGCGGATGCTTTCATCGCTAGCGTATTCTTTGTGGTGAACCCTTTCTTGCTGGCCTATTCCATCGTGCCCTATCAAGAGATTCTGATGCTGGCCGGATTGTTCTTCGCTTTCTATTTCTTTTTCGCCGGGAAATGGCTGGCCGCGAGCGCCGCCTTGGCGCTGGCCTGTTTCACGCGCTATGAAGCTTGGGCCGTCGTCCCCGTATTCGTCGGTGCTTTTGCTTGTCAAGAGCCGCGCAGGCTTCGCGCTCTGGCTGAGGGAACAGTTCTTTTCGCCTGGGCTCCGTTGGCATGGACTCTATACCACTCTGGGATTGCGCCGCCCGGCGCGTTCGTGCTCGATTTTGCATTGCCGCTCGATCGTTTGTGGCGCTACGTCTATCTGTCGTGGATCACCGTGAAGTTCACGCCGCCTCCAGTGTTGCTGCTGGCGGCATTCGGCTTGTGGTGTCTCTGGGGACAAGGCCTCTGGCGCTCGCGCAGCTACATCATGCTTGCTGCGTTCGTAGCCTTGTTCCTGGCCGCTATCTTGTTTTCCGCGCATGGAGACCGCGACCAGCCCGATCGTTTCGTCAGCGCCCGCGAAAGCCATATCCTTCTTTCCGCCGTGGCTCTGCTGGCCGGTCTGGGCTTCTCACGTCTACGGCGCCTTCGAATTCCCATATTGGCTCTCTGTGCGTTCTGGGGAAGTTTTTTGGCCCATCGCTTTGTGGCCAGGGAGGCGGCCGACCCGAAGCTGCGGCTTAGCTATGATCTGGCCCTATATCTCGATCAGCATGTCCGAAACGATCAACGCGCGGTTGTTCTTGCGAAACCCGTACCAGCCGCCCTTTTCAGTGACTACTTGGACAAGGCAGCAGCCTACGGCGGCCCGGCCGGGCGCAGGCGCGCTCTGCACAATATGCGCCAGCTCGACATCTCACCGTCCGACTACCAGCGTACTCTCGTTCATTCCCACCTCGGTAAACGCCGCCTGCGCTCGCTATCAACGCCTATGCTGCCCCCGGCGGATCAAGCCGTTTGGCGATCGCTGCCAAGTGCTAATTTGAGCACGATTCCCGGCGAGATTGGCTGGCTGGCTGTTTGGAGCGACTTCCAGTCCGCCAACGCTGTCGAGGCCCGGCTGCTTGAGTGGACTTCCGGCCGCGAGCCTCGTCATATCCTCACGCGCAACTCCTACGCGATACGCATTTATCAGAATGTACGGATAGGCCCCTAGTCTCCTGTCCGAGCGCCGGGGTAAACCGGCATGTAGTTGGAAATAAAAGTGTAAATCGAGTTGCTTCGTTTCGTTGGTGGTCAGCGTGGATCACCGTTCCCAGATACGAGTCAGCCCGATTCAACCTCAGCGAATAGCCCTCAACAGGATACTGGTTCGGTGAAACTCCAGGTACCGTCTCTGACCACCGGTGAAGTCGCCGACATTCACCGTCCGTTCCGTTTCTACACCCATGCGATGTAGCGATGGCCGGTGTGCGACCGGCGAAACGATCAAAGCCCCGGAGTCCTCAAAGCTGATGAAGCTTCGGTCAAACAAATGGTCGATAGACGGGGTCAGCAGGAGACCATTCTCACCATCAAGCCGTTGCTCGTTGTTCGCATCGCGCCACGGCTTGCAGTGACTTGCTCGCAGATGTTCCGGATTGTCAACCAGCGTCACGCGGCATCTTCATTCTATCTGCAGGCTCTTCCGGTATTTTAGTGGTTAAGGAGCGAGGTTGAGGCCGCCGCAGTGGAAGTAGATGGCGTTGACGAAGTTCTGTCTGTTCCGGAATCCCCGGGCGGTGTACTTGACCCATTGAATCTTTGCATTCAAGGATTCGCTGGTGGCGTTGATAACGCGGTGGCGCAGGTAGGTCACGATGTTGGCAAACCGTCGCTTCAGCATCCGCCCCACTTCTATCATCGGTTGCAAGCGGCTGCGGGCCGCCCAGTTGTGCCACCATCGAAAGTGCTTGCGGGCTGGTCGCTCGTAGCGGTAGTCGAAAAACGCCATCATTGTTTCCTTCAAAGCCCAGGCCCGCGCCGTCTTCGCCGGTCTTTGGGCTCCATCCGAGCGGGATGCCGCAGCCAGTCGTAGCGCGGGCCGGTTTCTGGTTGAAGCGAATAGTAGGTTTTTCCAGGCTTAGCGGGAAATCCTCCGGCAATCGGACAACGGCGATGTCAGGCCGTTTGTTGCTGCCAAATGGCGCTGAAGGGCGCCGGAAGGTGTTCGCTATACCGTAGGTCCCGTCTTTGAGCGTCGCACAGATAAACCTTTCCGCTCCATACCTCGTGTTGCAGTTGTGGAGGGCCTCGATAACATGCCAGCACGTAACGCCGTAGTGGACCCCATCATGTTCAAGGAAGGTCAGCGTTCCGTTCTCGATACCAGCATTCAACAGTTGAGGGAATTTTTGTACGTGAGCAGGCATGATTCCTAGGGCAGCACAAAACTTGCAGCCCTGGTTCAGTTCGTCGGCGGCCCAAAAGTGGGGCAGTGGAGGGTTCGAGTTCGACATCGAGTTCCTATGGTACTTCACCTGCGACAACAGCACCTGAAACGGCATTTCCGCTTATGAGCGAATCACGCGCTATCAGTAAAAGTGACAGTCTGGCTACGGTCGGCGCGTCATACCTCTGTCTGAGGGCAGGTCTCGTTTTCGGCTACGTTCCACAAGCTTGAGCTTCTGGTACCGCGAGAGAGGCTGAAATAGGCTATGTGTTTGCAGCCCATATCGTCAGGTCTCGAACGGGATACTTCTGGAACACCCCCTCAACGCGAGATAACAAGCATTTCCTTTCATTCGGGAGAGGGACCCGATGACCGCACTCGTACCGCTCAGGCCGCCAGAGACGCTCGCCTCGCAGGCCGACACTGATTCCCAGCTTCTCGACTTGTGGCTGCGTGGCCGCGGGCTGGCCACGCGCCGCGCCTACGAGCGGGACTCCGCTCGGTTCCTGTCGTTCGTCGCGAAGCCGGTCCGTCAGATCAAGCTTGCGGACGTGCAGGCCTACGCGGACAGCCTCGACCGGCTGGCTCCGGCGACTCGCGCGCGGGCTATCGCCGTCGCGAAGTCGCTGCTGAGATTCGCTCACCGTCTGGGATACGTGCACTTCAACGTGGCCGGCCCGGTCAGGGTCCCGTCGGCGAAGGACGCGCGCGCGGAGCGCATCCTTCCCGAGGCCGCGGTCCAGAGGATGCTCGTACTAGAGACGATCGCGAGGAACCGGGTGCTCCTGCGCCTGCTCTACGCCGCAGGCCTGCGCGTGAGCGAGCTGTGCGGTCTGCGTCGACGTGACCTTCAGGCGCGCGATGACGGTGGGCAGGTGACGGTGTTCGGCAAGGGGCGCAAGACCGCGCGCTATCCTGCTCCCGGCCTCGGTGTGGAACGATCTCGAAATGCTGCGGGCTGAGAACGACGGCCCGGACTCACCGGTGTTTTGCTCCCGCAAGAAGGGCGGACCCCTATCGATGTCCCAGGTGTGGCGCATCGTGCGGGCGGCCGCCAAGCGAGCCAATGTCGAGGTCGACGTATCGCCGCACTTCCTACGCCACGCCCACGCCAGCCACGCGCTCGACCGCGGCGCTCCGATTCATCTCGTGCAGGCCACCTTGGGGCACGCAAGCGTAGCTACGACCGGCCGCTATCTGCACGC
>CAWGNS010000011.1:0-5121 GCA_963824095.1 Terriglobia bacterium
ACGCTCGCCGAATTTCTCAGCCGCTTCGGCTACCAGACGGCGGGCATCGCCGCCAACTTCGGAATGCTGTCGCAGTTCGGGTTCGAGCGCGGCTTTCAGAACTACACGGTCGCGCCCGGAGCCGCCTATTTCGCGCCGCGGCTGCTGTGGCTCTACCGCGCTCACTTGCGGCTGTGGTCGCCGGGGGAATTCCTGCAGCGCGAGCTGCCAGGCGCGATTCAGGTCCGCAGCCGACTGTTCAGCGTGCGGGAGCCGCCCTACCGCCGCGCCTGGGAAATCGATACCCTCGCGCGGCAATGGCTGCGGCGGCACGGCGGCGGCCCGTTTTTCCTGTTCCTGAACTACATGGACGCCCACGACCCCTACCTGCCGCCCGCCGAGGACGACGAGCGCTTCGTGAAGCGGCCTCCCGGCGAGGATTGGGTCGGCTTTCCCACCGAGCGCTACTTCGCCTCGATCCGCGGCGACGACAAGTTCAGCCCCGAAGAAATCGAGTTCATGCAAGGGCAGTATGACGCCGGGCTGGTTTCGTTGGACCGCGAGCTGGGACGCTTGCTGGACGAGCTGAAACGCGGCGGCTACTTCGACAACACCTTGCTGTTGATCACCAGCGACCACGGCGAGGCCTTTTTCGAGCACGGCTTCCCCGAGCATGGCAACTCGCTCTACCAGCCGGAGATCGACAGCTTCCTGGTGATCAAAGCGCCGCCTTCTTTGGGGCCCATTCAGCCATCGCCGCTGATGCAATCGGTCGACCTGTTTCCGACGATCGCGGAGGTGTTGCAGGAGCCGCTTCCCGGACCGACCCAGGGGGTGGCGTGGGGAAAGGGCCGCGATCACGTGCTCTCGGAAATGTTCTGCAAGACCTGCGGCGCGGAGGTCCAGAGCGCCTTCGCGTGGCCCGAGCAGTTTCGCCGCGACCTGGTAGCGGTCACCATCGGGAACCTGAAGCTGATTCGCTCCACCCACGGCCCCGACGAGGTTTACGACCTCTCGACCGACCCCGCCGAGCGGCAGCCGCTGCCCAACCCCGACCCGGCGTTCCTGCGGCGCGCCGAAGAAGTCATCGCCGAGCGCAACAAGGGCCTCGTGAAAGGTCTGACGGAGCATCCGCACGACAAGCAGCTGATGGAAAAGCTCCGCAGCCTGGGATATGTGCAATAGTAGGCGCCGTTGGCGTGCCGTGTAGAGGCGTAGCGCGCTACAGCTTCTGGCTCATCTCACATCTCTACCCATAGGCAGGAGGCACTGAAAACAAGCGCATGCAGCCCACTCCACCCTTGTCAACCGCGGATATTTTCACCGAAGCCGTGGGCCTGGGCTGCTCGATAGGGCTGCTGCAGGCCATCGCCGAGACCACCCTGATCGGTTGGAACGGCATGCCGCCGGACGGCATGGATCTGGCGATCCTGGCGGTGATTTACTGCGGCGCGGGCACGGCGCTGGGCGGACTCGCGGCGCTGACGGCGCTGTCGCCGCCGCTGCGGCGGGTGCTGGGAACCGCCCGCGACCCATTGGCGCTGCGGCGGGCGGTCTGGGCCGTCGTCGTCGGCGGCTTTGTCCTGCTCTTCCTGCGAATCGTCTATTACTGGTCGAGTTGGGGCGCGCTGCTGTGGCTGGCGGCGGCGGCGCCGGGCTTGCTGATCGCCTGGCTGGCGGTGGCGCGGCGCGGCCAGCGCGCTTGGGTGGCGCTCGGCGCCGGGGCGTTGGCGACGGTGACGCTCTGCGCGCTGCAGTTGGCTCACGCCGCCTGGGATGATCAGCCCAACCACGGCATCTTCGTCATTCGGCTGCTGCTGCCGGTCGCCGCCTGCCTGGCGGCGCTGCTGGTGGTTTGGAAATCGGCCGCGCCGCGGCGGCCGTTCGAACCCATCACGCGCGGCGCGGTGGCGCTGGGCCTGGTGGCCGCGGTCTGGGCGGGCTGTTGGGCCAGCGTCGCTGCCGGGCTCTCGCTCGACCGGTTCGCTCGGCAATCTCCGGGCGCCGCGAATCCCACGCGCCCCAATGTTCTTTTGATCGTGCTCGACACCGTGCGCGCCGATCATCTGGATCTGTTTGGCTACCAGCGCCAGACGATGCCCAACCTGCGCCGCTTCGCCGAACAATGCCAGTCCGCCAACCGCATGTTGACCACCGGCTCGTGGACGCTGCCTTCGCACGCTTCGATGTTCACCGGGCTCTATCCTTCGGCGCACGGAGCGCACCACTTGTTCGTGCGCGACAAGTGCCCCAGCAATGTCGCTTACGACTTGCGCGAGGACGTCCCCACGCTCGCCGAATTTCTCGGCGGCCGGGGCTACCAGACCGCCGGCATCGTCGCGAATTACGGGACGCTGTCGAGTTTCGGGTTGCCGCGCGGCTTCCAGCAATACGACGCCACGCCCGGAGCCGGCTACCTGGCGAGGAGCGTGCTGTGGCTCTACCGCGCCCGGCTGGGCGATTGGTCGCCGGGCATGGCGCTGCGGGCGCGGCTGCCGGCGGCCGTGCAGATTCGCAGCAGGTTCTTCAGCGTCAAGCAGCCGCCCTATCGCCGCGCGCGCGCAATCACCGATGCCGCCCGGCATTGGCTCGGGCGGCACGACAGCCATCCGTTTTTCCTGTTCCTCAACTACCTCGACGCCCACTACCCCTATCTGCCCCCGGCCGAAGACGACCAGCGTTTCGCGAAAAGGCCCGCCGGAGACGAATGGTTCGGCTTTCCCACGAAGCGCTTCCAAGCGAGCGAACGCGGCGCGGAGAAGTTCACCGCCGGGGAAATCGAGTTCCTCAAGGCGCAGTACGATGCGGAGTTGGTCGGGCTCGACCGCGAGCTGGGCCGGCTCTTCGCTTTCCTGAAGGAGTCCGGGCTCTACGACAACACGCTGATCTTCGTGACCACCGATCACGGCGAAGCGTTTTTCGAGCACGGCTTCCCCGATCACGGCAGTTCGCTTTATCAGGACCAAATCGGCGGCTTCCTGTTGATCAAGGCGCCGCCTTCGCTCGGCCCGATCGAGGTGTCGCCGCTGATGCAGTTCGTGGACTTTTTCCCGACCGTGGCGGCGGTGCTCCATGAGCCTGCTCCCGGCGGCCTGCAAGGGTCGCCGTGGGGAAAGGGCCGCGACTACGCCTTGTCGGAAATGTTCTGCAAGGCCTGCGGACGCGCCTGGCTGGAGTCCACGGTGTGGCCCCAGGAACTTCATCGCGAGTTGGTTGCCGTGATGAGCGGCGGCAAAAAGCTGATTCGTTCCAACGACGGGCCCGACGAGGTTTACGATCTGTCGAGCGACCCCACCGAATCGAAACCGATCGCCGATCCCGATCCGGAGTTCCTGCGGCGCGCCGGGGAAATCATCGCCGCGCGCAACCAGCGCATGTTCGAAGGCTCATCGCATCGTCCCGCGGACAACAAGGCGCTGGAAAGGCTGCGCAGCCTGGGCTACATCCAATAGACGGCCGGCGAGCCGTTTTCTCGGCGACGCGAATGCGGGCGCGCGGGCCGCTGGAGGCGGCTGCGCGATGTGTCTGGAAGGCCGCAGAAGGGCATCCCCGGCGCCGAACCGGCGGGACGGTCCAGAACCGAGCTGAGTGTACTCCGCGCCTCACGATCGGATAAAATGGCCAACTCTTAGCGACGCCTGCTCGAGGCCGGGCGCAGTGTCCAAGCCACCGCAAAACTCGAGCGCGCCGGAGGATTCCATTGGATCGACGACAACTCTTTGGCCTGGGATTCGGCGCCACCTTGTCGGGAGCGGCCGGCCTCGGCGCCGGTTATCGCTACCACCAAACGCTGTGGACCCTCAGCCAGCAGTGGCAGGGTAAGTCCACCGACGAAACGCCGGGGCCGGTGCGCGACTTCCAGGTCCAGGCGGCCGCCATCACCGAGCGCCAGCGCAGCCAGACGCGGGAGACCGTGGCGGCGCTCAAGTCGAAATACGAAGGCCAGGTGCTGGGCAGGTTTCGGATGTGGGACTTGATCCAGAAGCTGGCGCTGTGCGTCGACCCCACCGACACCACCCTGCAATGCACCAGCCAATACATGCACGTCTGCCAGATCGTGGCCGCGATGGAACGCGATCAGGTGTTGGACGAAACCATGCTGCTCGCCGCTCTGGCCCACGACGTGGGCAAGGTCGTCCTGTTGACGGGCGAAACTCCCGATCACGTCGTTTGTTTTACCGAGCCGGTTGAGGAGCGCGAGCCCGGCTGCGGCCTCGACCACGTGATGTTCCAGTTTGGCCACGACGAGATCGCCTACTCGCGGCTCAAGGATCATATCCCGGAACACGTCGCCTGGATGTTGCGCTACCACAGCATGATCTTCCGGTCGGCCGAACCTTACATGAATGCCAAGGATCGCGAGTACGAGGAGCACTACCTGGCCACGTTCCGCTCCTACGACCAGGGCACGAAGTCGACCGCGTACCTGCCGGCGAACGCCACTCTCGAACGCCATCGCGACTTTGTCGAGAAGTGGTTTCCCGATCCGATCCTGTTCTAACGCCGCTGTCTTTCGATCGGAAGGATTTCCAATTCGGGGATAGGCAGCGCCGGCGTGCACGCCCGGCGTTTGGCTCTGGCGAAGGTAGAGACGGGCGCTCTCGCCTGTCGGCCGCAGCGAAGCGGAGGCCCTCCTGGTCCTGCATCTTGACCCGGCACACTGGCTTGGCTTGGCACGCCGGCGCAGCAGGGTTGGGCGACCGGCGCATGCGTCGTAGATTCGGAGCCGGCGCCGCCCTGGGTTGGTAAAACAAGCCAAGAGCCGCCTAGCGGCGGCGACAGGCGAGAGCGCCTGTCTCTACACGGGCCAGACAAGATTGTCTGTCCGACGTCCAAGAACCAAACTCCAGGCGCCGGAGGTTCACGCCGGCATGCTGGCCATGCCTATGAGGAAGTGAGAGAACGTCCGCCTCAGGCGGACGCTGTCGGCCGGAGGCCCGCGCCACGTCCGGTTCGAACCCGAGGACTGCTCCACTCTCGGTTCGAGCGTGCGATGCTGTGAGCGTAGGGCTCCGGCCGGCGTACGATCTCCACCGTGCGCTCTAGCAGGGAGCCCGCCGGGCCGCCAGACCCGTTCCGCAACGCCTTGGCCGGCGGTGGCGTCTGCCGGCTATCCCGCGGAGAAGCCGTTCCTCATCCATG
>CAWGNS010000012.1:0-21423 GCA_963824095.1 Terriglobia bacterium
TCCGGGGACCTACTATGGAAGCCGGCTTTCCTGGATTCTGCCAGGGTACGTTTTCTATAAGTTGCTGCCGCCGCTGGCCGCCAACTACGGGCTGCATCTGTCTTTTCTCTACGCTACGCTGTTTGGGCTGTACTATGCCGTGAAGGCGGCGACGAACCGCCAGGCCGCGCTGATCACGAGCGTGTTCCTGGGCACCTACACCTTCTTTCTGCTACCGGCCGGCTCGGACTACGTTGACGGCCCGGCAAACGCTTACTTCTTCGTCGGCCTGGCCTTTCTGACCGCGGCGGCGCGCGACCGGCGCAGGCGCTGGACGCTGTTTCTCGCCGGCGTCTGCTATGCGGCGATGGTGTTCGCCAACCTGTTTACGGTGATCTTCGCTGCTGTGATGGCGCTGTACTTCGCCATGCTGACGTATCGCTTGCGGGGCCGGCTGACGTTCGGTTTCGCTGTGGTGTCGTTGTTGTGGTTCGCGGCCGGCGCCGCAACGCTGACGCTGCTGCTGGCCTGCGCGAATTTTCTGCTCGACGGGACGTTTCTGTTTTACCTGCCCTCGGTCTACTACGCGCTGTCCAGCGTCGGCAAGCCCAATCCCTGGAAGATACCCGTGGCGCAATGGCTGGGCCACGCGGATTGGCTGCTGCTGCCGCTCGTAGTTTTCGCCGCCGGCCTGGCCGCGCTTAGCCGCCGCTGGTTCCGCGCCTCGGTGGGAGGGCGGGCCGCGGTTGGGGCCTTTCTGTCGACCGCCGTTCTGATGCTGTTTTTCGAGTGGAAGGGCGTCCCCGTTCTGCAATTCTCCTTCTACGCGAGCTATCTGACCCCGCCCGCGTTCCTCGCGATTGGAGCGCTTCTCGAGAAACCGCTGGAACAGCTCAAGACCCGTTCTACGATTCTGCTGGCACTCGGCGTACTGCTGACCGGTACGATTCCGCTGTGGGGCTACGACCCCTATCTGGCACGGCTTAATAGCGGCACCTGGCCAGCGGTACCGCTGCTGTGCGGGGCCGTGTTTGCCGTCTGCGGCGCCCTGGATCTGCGGCCCGCCCGCTGGGCGATTGTCGCCGCACTGCTGGCATGCTATGTCACCACCGGCTCGCCGGGCTATGGGATTGCCCAAAGGCATCAGTCGCAGGGAGAATTCAGCAGCGTCTCGCGCGCCGCCGAACTAGTCGACGAACTCCGCCAAGGCGAGCCGATCCGTTTCTGGTACAGCTCGAAAGACCCCCACTTCCCCGAGTTCAATGCCCTGAACTCGATCTACTTGTGGGGTTACACGATGATCGGCAACGAGTTCCCCACGATCGTGCCGGCCGCGGTGGTGCCCCCCGGAGCGCTGGTGGTGATTCTCTCGTCCGGAGGCGCGGTGCTGCCGCAGGCCAACGAATCGTTGCATTCGAGATTCTTCGTCGCCGATTTGATCGACCGCCGCTCGGTCGGAGACGGAGCCGACCGCTATAACCTGTGGCTCGTCCGGGTCGGTTACGATTTGACCCAGCTAACGCCTCAAGCGCTGCATGCGTGCGAAGCCGCCGGATGCAGCGTGCTGGCCGACGCCGGCGCCGATCCGTCCCCGCTGCCGTTGGACGGTTGGGCGGCGTATCCTGACCCCACGCTGCATCCCAGCGTGGAGCACCGCCCCGAGGGCGTCACGGTCTCCACCGTTCCCGTACCGGCCGCTTATACCGTCGAATACGGCCCACTGGCCGCCAGCGCGGCGGGACGCTATCTCTTCCGGCTCCGTTACCGGCCGCAGGTCGGCCGCCTCACCTTCGGAGCCCTGTCGGAAGACCGCGCCCGCTGGCTTGCCTTCGGCACCGTCGGCGCTACGCAACCCGGCGAACGAACCGCGGTATTATCGGTCGAAGCGGCGCCTGGCGAACCCTTCCGGTTGATGATCGCCAACGATCATCCCCGCGGCGACGACGTTTCCCAATTCACGATCCTGGGACTGGACGCCTACCGGTTCCCGGCCGAGCAGCCGGCGGCTCAGGACCGCGCCGCAAGACAATGAACGTGTCGATCGTCGTACCCGTCTACAACAGCGAGCAGTCGCTGCCGGAGCTGGTTGAACGAATCGACTGCGCCCTAGCCTCGATCGAGGGCAGCCGTGAGCTGCTGTTCATTAACGACGGTAGCCGCGATAGCAGTTGGCGGCAGGTGCTGCAGCTCGCCGAAACGCATTCCTGGGTGGTGGGCATCGATTTGATGCGCAACTACGGCCAGCACAACGCGCTGCTGTGCGGCATCCGCGCGGCTTCCCACGAGGTCATCGTCACTCTCGACGACGATTTGCAGAATCCGCCCGAAGAGATTCCTAAACTGCTGGAGCGCCTCGACGAGGGCCACGACGTGGTCTATGGCGTGCCGCGCACGCGCCAGCACGGGCTGTGGCGCGACGCGGCCTCTTATGTCACCAAGCTCACTCTGCAGGGCGCCATGGGCGCCGAAACCGCCACGCGGGTGAGCGCCTTTCGCGCCTTCCGCACCAACCTGCGGGATGCGTTCTGCGATTTCCGCGGCCCCTACGTCTCGCTCGACGTGCTGCTTACCTGGGCCACCACGAAATTCGGTTCGATCATGGTCGAGCACAAGCCACGCTTGGCCGGCCGCTCCAACTACACCTTCTCGAAATTGATGGTGCATTCGCTCAACATGATGACCGGCTTCAGCACCCTGCCGCTGCAACTGGCCAGCCTGATCGGTTTCGCTTCGACGCTGCTCGGCATCGTGTTGTTGTTTTATGTCGTCGGCCGCTATTTGCTGCAAGGGGGCGTGGTCCCCGGATTTGCATTCCTGGCCTGCACGATCGCCATTTTCTCCGGCGCGCAGCTTTTTGCCATCGGTATTTTCGGGGAGTATCTCGCCCGCATGCACTTCCGCGTCATGGACCGGCCCGCCTATGCGGTGCGCACCGTGATTGGCAGGGATCGAGTTTGATGGAGTTGCGTGAACTGGTCGAGTTTCTGCCCTGGGATTCCGAGTTCTTCGGCCGCCGCATCGGCCGCGTCAAACCCAACGATCTCAGTCCCGCCGAGGGCGGCGAGATCCTGGAATGGTGCGCCGCCGAGCGGATCGACTGTCTCTACTTCCTGGCCGACCCCGCCAGCGCCGAGGCCGCGAGATGGGCGGCCGACTCCGGCTTTCGGGTGATGGATATCCGCGTCACGCTGCGTCTTGACGCTCATTCCGAGCCAGATGCCGAAGGCACTGCCGTGCCGGCTGCTAGCGAATCCGCGGACGCGGCGTGCATCGTGCCCGCCGGTGCGGCACATCTTCCCGCTCTGCGGCGTATCGCGCGGCTCAGCCACCGCGACTCGCGTTTCTATTGGGACGCCAACCTGCGCGCCCGCTCCGGCGACCTGTTCGAAACCTGGATCGCCAAAAGCTGTGAGGACTACGCGGACCAGGTACTTGTCGCCGAACTCGACGGCACCGCCGCCGGCTACATCACTCTGGACTACGCTTCCACCGGCGATAGCAGCATCGGATTGTTCGCGGTCGCGCCCGAGGCCCGTGGCCGCGGTATCGGCCGGCAGCTCGTGCGTAGCGGCCTCGGATGGCTGCGCTCGAAAGGCGCCCGCCGGAGCCGCGTCGTCACCCAGGGCCGTAACCTCGCCGCCCTGAAGCTCTACCAGAAAGCGGGATTTCGCGTCGAGACGCTACAGTTGTGGTATCACCTGTGGTGGAGCAGTCCCCAACGCCGATGAATCCATACCGCATCCCTTTCAATAAGCCCAGCCGCGTGGGGCGCGAGCTGGACTATGTTGTTGAGTGCATCGAGCGCGGCCACGCCGCCGGCGACGGCCATTTCACCCGGCAGTGCCACGCTCTGCTCGAACAAGTGCTCGGCGTGCCGAAGGCGTTGCTGACCACCTCGGGAACGCACGCTCTGGAACTGGCCGCACTGCTTTCCGGCATCGGTCCGGGCGACGAAGTGATTCTGCCCACCTACACCTTCGTCTCCACCGCCAACGCCTTCGTGCTGCGCGGCGCCAAGCCCGTGTTCGCCGACATCCGGCCCGATACGCTCAACCTCGACGAACGCCAGCTCGAGAGCCTCATCACGACGCGTACGCGCTGCATCGTGCCCGTGCACTACGCCGGCATCGGCTGCGAAATGGACGCCATCGCTAAGCTTGCCGCCTCCCATGGCATCACCGTGATCGAGGACAACGCCCACGGCTTGTTCGCGCGCTACAACGGCCGCTACCTGGGCACCTTCGGCAGCGCCGCCGCGCTCAGCTTTCACGAAACCAAGAATTTTCATTGCGGCGAAGCCGGCGCGTTGTTGATCAACGACCCCGCCTGGATTGAGCGCGCCGAGATCCTGCGCGAGAAGGGCACCAACCGCGCCGCTTTCTTTCGGGGCCAGACCGATAAATACACTTGGGTGGATATCGGTTCGAGTTACCTGCCGTCCGACTTGCTGGCAGCTTTCTTGTACGCCCAGTTGGAGGGCCGTGAAACCGTTGTCGCCAAGCGCGCCCGGGTCTGGTCGTTCTACTTCGACCACCTGCAGGACTGGGCTTCTTCGCACGGTGTCCAGCTACCCTACGTGCCGCCGTCGTGCCTGCAGGCGTTCCACATGTTCTACCTGATCCTGCCGTCCCTGGAAATCCGGCAGGCGCTCATCGCGCATCTCAAGGCGCGCGGGATCCTGAGTGTGTTTCACTATGTCCCGCTGCACCTTGCACGCATGGGATTGCGCTTCGGCGGCCGTGAAGGCGCGTGCCCCGTCGCCGAGGATCTCAGCCAGCGGTTGCTGCGGTTGCCGTTCTACAACGATCTGAGCGAACCGGAGCAGTCCGAAGTCGTCGCCGCGATCCAGGAGTTCCAATTTCAGGGGTGCGCCAAGTGTGCGCCCTGAACGCCGGCGCGCCGGGGGCCCGCTACAATCCCGCCTATTTCGATCAATTGTTCCGGATCGAAGACCGCCATTTTTGGTTTCATACGCGCAACCGCATCCTCTCGGAACTGGTAGCCCAGATCAGCGGTTCGTTCCCCGAGGGCGGCAAGATTCTCGAGATTGGCTGCGGCAATGGGAACGTGCTGCGCCACCTGCACCGCGCCTGCGGCGGTCACCTGGTGGTCGGCATGGACGCTTTCGCGCAAGGGCTGCAGATCGCCCGCCGCCGCAATTGCCCGCGTCTGGTGCAGGGCGACGCGATCTTTCATCCTTTCCGTTCGCGATTCGATCTGGTGGGTTTGTTCGACGTGCTCGAGCATGTCCCCGAAGACGAGCGGTTGCTGGAGCAGATCCGGCGGATCCTGCGGCCCGGCGGCGTGTTGCTGCTGACCGTGCCGGCGCGCCAGTCGCTGTGGAGCTATTTCGATGAAGCCTCCGGCCACTGCCGACGCTACGAGCTCGACGGCTTGCGAGGCAAAGCTGCAGCAGGTGGGCTACGAGGTGGACTACCTCACGCCGTACATGCTGACGCTGCTGCCGCTGATGTGGCTGGGCCGGCGTGCGGCGGCCTTGACCGGCCGCCTGCGGCGCGCATCCAGCCCCACCGACCTCGCCTTGCGCGAGCTGCGGCTGACACCGGGCGTGAATGGCCTGCTGCGGTTTTTGATGGCCCGCGAAATCCCGCGCGTGGTCGACCGTCGCGGCCTTCCTTTCGGAACCTCGCTGCTGGCAGTCGCCCGCGCCGGCGAACCACCTAGCGTTCAGGCCGGTGGCGGCTCGTTTCCCGGTTAGCCCCTGCCTAGGGTACCGTCCAGGTGCCCTTTGTCTGCCAGCCGGGGCCTTGGTATTGCTTGTCCAGCGTGTAGAGGTAGAGGTTCTTGGAGCCCTTGAAGCTGCTGTTGAAGGTCAGATTCAGGTCCACCGTCAGCGTGTTGCCCGAGCCTGACGCCGAAGACGCATTCAGATTGACCCGGCATTGGCTGTTGGAGATGGTACCCCCCGAACCCAGCGGCACCGGCCCCATCCACTGTGTTCCCGCATCGTTGAGCAGAAACAGCCCGTTGGCCGGCGGCCCATAAGCCAGATAGCAGGTGTTGTAGGGGGTCACGCTCTGTTCGACCAACATCTGCAGCGAGATCAGGTCGCCATAGCCGTTCGGATCCGACAACGTGACGCGGAACGTCTGCGTCGTGCCACTTCCCGATGACGGCGTTACCGACCCGATCGTCGGGGGCTGATTCGCCGCGGTGCCGGGCACGATCCAGGTGCCCCTGGTCTGCCAGCCCGAGTTCGCGTTCTTGGAGTCCAACGCATAGGCGTATACGTTCTTTGTGCCGGCGTAACCATTACTGAAGCTCAGATTGACGTTCATGGTCAGGGTATTGCCCGACTTGGACGCCGAGGAAGCTCCCAGATTCACGCTGCACTGGCTGTTGGCCAGGGTGCCGCCACCACCCAGCGGAACCGGGCCCATCCATTGCGTCTGCGCGTCGTTGAGCAAATAGAGGCCGTTGGCCGGCGGCCCATAAGCCAGATAGCAGCTATTTGAACGCCCCAGCGCCTGGTCGACAACCATCTGCACCGAGATCAGATCGCCGTAGCCGTTTGTGTCGGAGACTTTCAATTGGAACGTCTGGCTCGAGCCGCTGCCCGAGGTCGGCGTCAGAGTGCCGATCGTCGGCGCCGAGTTGGCTGCCGCTCCGGGAACCGTCCAAGTGCCCCGCGTCTGCCATCCGGAATTCTTGTACTGCGAATCCAGCGCGTAGGCGTAGACGTTCTTGGTCCCGCTGAAGCCGTTGGTGAAGCTGAGGTTCAGGTTCACGGTCAGCGTGTTGCCCGAGCCCGAGGCCGACGACGCACCCAGATTCACGCTGCACTGGCTGTTGGCCAGCGTACCGCCCGCGCCCAGCGGTACCGGGCCCATCCATTGCGTTTGCGCGTCGTTGAGCAGGTAGAGCCCATTGGCGGGAGGGCCGTAAGCCAGATAGCAGCTATTCGAACGATTGAGGGCCTGGTCGACGACCATCTGGACCGAAATCAGATCGCCGAACCCGTTGCCGTCCGACACCTTGAGCTGGAACGTCTGGCTCGAGCCGCTGCCCGAGGTCGGCGTCAGCGTGCCGACCGTGGGCGCCTCGTTGGCGTTGCTCGGTGGAGGGGCTGCCCCGGGGATGCGTCCAGGTCCCGGTGGTCTGCCAGCCGGAAGCGGCGTTGCCCTTGTCGAGCGCATAAAGGTAGACGTTCTTGGTGCCGGCGAAGCCCGCCGTGAAGCTCAGCGCCAGGTCGACCGTCAGCGTGCTGCCCGAGCCCGACGACGACGATGACGACAGATTCACGCTGCACTGGCTGTTGGAGAGGCTACCCGAAGAGCCCAGCTTCACGGGCCCCATCCATTGCGTGCGTGCGTCATTGAGCAGGTAGAGCCCATTCGCCGGAGGGCCGTAGGCCAGATTGCAGGAATTTGCACTCGACCCGGTTTGGCCGATGGTGAACTGCACCGAAGCCAGGTCGCCGAAACCGTTTGCATCCGAAACCGTCAGGTGGTAGGACTGGCTTGAGCCGCTGCCCGACGCGGGCGAGACGCTCACCACGGCCGGGGGCGAGTTGGCCCCGCCACCGCTGCCGCCGCTCCCGCCGCCGCTGACGCTGTCGCGCCACGCCGCCGCCGTCGCCTTGGTATTGTTCAGCGTCTGGCGGTTATCGGCCGAGTTCGAGGCGTTGCTCGATATGCCGGTCGAGTAGCCGCTGTAGCTCACGTTGGGGTTCGACCAGTAGTCGATGGTCGGGCAGTTCACCCCCGAGCAGTTGTACGACATGATCGTGCGGAACCGCGGGCTGGTCGCCCGCTGGTAGCCGTAGGAATAGGAATAGGCCCCGGCCGAGCTGGCATTGGCGCGGTCGTGCGCGCAGCCCAGGTTGTGGCCGATCTCGTGCAGCAGCGCGTAGGCCGGCCCGGTCGCGAAATTCACTTCCGTCACGCTGAACGCGTACGCCGAAAAATAGCTGCCGACCGTCTGCATGATGTAGCCGGTGCCGACGGTGCCGCCGCCCGAGCCCGGCCCGTTGACCAGCAACGCCACGACGTCGGCGCCATACTGGTCGCGCAGCGCGTGTACGTTGTCCATGTAGCCGTCGTTGGTCGCCCGCAGCCGCGCCAGGCTGGTGCCCAGGTCGGTCTGCTCGTTGTTGTAAGCGATCTCGTCGCTATGGACCAGCCGCGCCTGCAGGTCGATACCGCTGTTGCCGAAGCTCTGGTTGAGTTCGGCGATCGCCAGTTGGATCTCGTTTTGAATCGCCGAAGTGCCGCCCGCCGCCTGCCGCGCCCCCGCCGTGTAGACCACCAGGACGTCCAATGTCGCCGAGGCCGCCGCCGGGCTGGCCTGCTGCGCCTTTGCGGCCTGCGGCACTTCCGAGTCCGGCACCGGAACCGCGTCGGGCATCGGCGGCGCGCCCTGATAGGCGACCTGCCGAATCACTTGCACATCGGGGCTCACGCTGCGGATCCGGTAAAACTCTCCCGACGCCGTCCGCACGCTTCCGGCGACACTGCCGTCGGTGACCACCAGCAGCGCCTGCCCGCCCGCCGCGCCCGTCGGCCGGCCGTACCAGGCGTAGGAGTGGCCGTCGGCCGAATAGGCGGAGTGATCTTCCTCGAACTCCTGCACCGCATCGGCAAACAGATTGAAGGTCAACCGCTTGGGGGCCTCGCCCCGGGCGCGGGCGGGGCGCGGGTGCGCCGCCACCGCCGGCCCCAGGATTTGCTGCACGTCGACCGCGACGTAGCGGCTGCGCACCACGCTGGGTCCCTGTAACTCGGCCGCATGATCCTCCGCGCTCAGATTCGGCGCCGCGATTTCGCTAAAAATCTCCGGCGATGACTGCGCCAGCACCGCGGGAGCCAGCGACAGCCAGCAAAAAAGCGCCAAAGCCGTGGATACGCCGGTCCGCCAGCCCCCCGCAAACGACACAACGGCCGCAGTGGAGGGGCGGTTTCCGTTCGACGGACGAAAACTTACTTCCATGGGTAGACCACTTCCGATCTTTTGAGCGCGAGACCACCTGCCTTGCGGTGGACTCAAGCCGCGAGACACACCAAAGCGCGATGCCTTGGGGCGCGGTGCCTCGCAAGCTCGGATCTGCTTGACACGAAAAGGCTACGGAGCGGAGGGAGGGAATCCGGCAGATCCAATGCCAGAATACGTGGGAGGAGGAAAGGCGTCCATCCGGGTGTCATCGTACGACTTGGGTTGGGTCTAGTCGTACTATTACCCATATGACTGTTGTCTTTATGTAATGCATGTCACATTTAAGGCCCCCTGAGATTGGGGCCGCGTCGTTGTCGCCATGGCCTTGCGTCCGCCGACCGCCGCGCCTTACCGCCCGCCAGAACGCCGATTTGCGCGTCAATCCTTGCGAAACGGACTCGGGGTCTACGCCCCGGGCGGCACCGGGCGAGGCGGCGGATCCGCCCCCGGCGCCCGCCCAGCCCTAGCGTTCGCTTCTCCCCTCATTGCCCGGGCTAGGGGCTTTCGACGGCCTCAGTTAGGCGCGGGCCCGTTTCGATTTCAGGGCCTGCCGCCAAGGGGAATTTCGCTGGATCGAGGGGATTCATGGCTGTCCGGGCCCCGGGGGGCTCGTGACGACTGCCGATCGGAGTTCCATCGGCGTCGGGCTCTCCGGGGCGGCCGCCGGTGGCGCCGGCGGGGGTGTCCCGGTCCGCCGTAGTATCCTTGCGGGCATGCCTGTCCGCTACAAGGCCCTGGCGCTGATGTTTGCGCTGACCGTGGTTACCTACATCGACCGGGTCTGCATCGCGGCCACCCACGCGGCGATGTCCGCCGAGCTGGGCCTCGACAAAGTGCAGATGGGGGAGGTGTTCAGCGCCTTCGTGCTGGGTTATCTGCTGTTTGAGATCCCCGGCGGCTGGCTGGCGGACCGTTTTGGGGCGCGCATCCTGCTGACCCGCATCGTGTTGTGGTGGTCGGTGTTTACCGCGCTGACGGGCGCCGCTTGGAGCTACAGCAGCCTGTTGGCGGTGCGCTTTCTGTTCGGCTGCGGCGAGGCGGGCGCGTTCCCGGGCATGGCCTCGGCCGTCTCGCGCTGGTTTCCCGCCGCCGAGCGCGGCAAAGCCCAGGCGGCGCTCATGCTTGGCAGCCGTCTGGGGGGTGCGCTGGCGCCGGGGCTGGTGCTAGCCCTGATGGCCGCCATCGGCTGGCGAGGGGTCTACCCCACCTTCGCCGTGCTGGGGTTGGTCTGGGCGGTGGCCTGGACCGCCTGGTTCCGCGACGCGCCCGAACAGCACCCCGCTGTTGGCGCCGCCGAACGCGACTTGATCGTCGCCAACCGCGGCCCGATCTCCCACGGCGGCCCGGTCCCCTGGGAGCGGCTGATCCGCAACCGCAACGTCTGGGCGCTGTGCGCCATGTATTCGGGCTACACCTACGGTCTCTACTTCTATCTGACCTGGCTGCCGACCTACCTCCAGGAAGGCCGCGGGGTCGCCGACGACCAACTGGGGTTTTACGCCGGGCTGCCCTGGCTGGTGGCCTGCGTCTCGAGCGTGCTGGGCGGCTGGCTGACCGACGTCCTCAGCCGCCGGATGAGTCTGCGTTGGGCCCGCCGCCTGCCGGCCATGGCCGGGCTGTTGGCGGCGGCGGTATTTCTGGTGCTGGCGGCGCTGCTCGAAAACAACACCTGGGCCCTGCTGGCGCTGGCACTCAGTTTCGGAGCCTCCGACATGATTCTGGCGGTCTGCTGGGCCACCTGCCTCGACATCGGCCGCGAGTACTCGGGCACGGTGTCGGGAACGATGAACTCGCTGGGCCAGATCGGCGGCGTGACGGCGCCGGTGCTGATCGGCTGGCTGGTGCAGCGCTTTGGTTCGTGGCAGCTACCGCTGCTGCTCTCGGCCGGATATTACGTCGTCAGTGCGCTGTTCTGGCTGCTGATCGACGCCGAGCGCCCGCTGACGGAAACGGCCTGAAGCGCGGACCACACGAGAGCGGTAGCGGAGAGTGGCGCGGGCCTCCGGCCGGCGGCGTCGACCTGGGGCCGACGTTAGCGTGGCCGCGGGCCAGACTGCGAAAGAACTTCATGCGGGCCCGGCATAAACTGCTACCCAGCGGCCGGTAAGCACAACCTCTCCCGCACGGCTCGGTGGCTTGGACCCTACGTCGCGACGAATCGCGACGCGGCAAACCTGAGGTTCACGCCACGAGTGCGGTTTCTTGATTCTGTAGCCTGTTGGACCGACCGCAGAGGTGCACGGCTAGGATGTTTGGTGTCGTCCGCTTGGCCCTTCACTGATCGGGGGCCTCGGCCCGCCGGGTACGCCTGCGGGCCGAAGCGCGAGAAAAAGCGCGGGGGCGCACCAGAGAGGCAACAGAGCGCAACACGGTGGCGCCGGCCGAAGGTGTTCTGTTTCATGACACGGTGGACACTTTTTCTGCCACCAAGTCTGGGTGTACAGAGGCTTCGCTTTCTTAATCAGGAGAATACGGACTTAATCAGGAGAATACGGAGAGTGGCAGCGTTATCAGTCAAGGGCACCAATGGAGTTGGTGCCGAAGCTTCCCTTGACAGAGAGCGCTGGCGCGGCAGAATCAAGGGCGGCAAAGCGAAGCCGTTTTCAATGACTTACAAACACCAAGCGTTAGTGCCCTAGACGCTCTAGGGTGTCCACCATGTCATGAGTCTGAACACCGGAGGTCCGCGCCACGGGGTGGGGGGCCTCGCTTCTGCGGCGGGCCCCGCCTAGGTTTCGTGGGCCGCGCCTAGCGGCAGGGGGTCCCGTCGGCGGTTACCGCCAGGGTGACCTCGTTGCTGGCTACCCCGTCGACGCTGACACGCAGTGGGACCGAGCAGCCGATTTGCGTATCGTCGGGCACAGTCGCGTTGACCTGGTAGAGATGCGGCGAGTTCGGGCTGAGGCCGGCAAACGACGGCACCAGGTCGGGGATGCCGCCGATCGAGACCTTCGTCTGGCCCGTGACGCGGTTCACGCCGCTGGCGGCGAAGCCGTCGGGAACCGCGGTTTCGGTCGGGCCCAGGCCGGTGGCGAAAATCGTGACCGTTTGGCCAGGCCGGGCCGGCGTATCGAAGGTATTGAGCGCGACGCCGCCGTCGCCCAGCACGTTCTGGATCACGCCCAGGCCGGTGCCCGACTGATTCTGGGTAAAAATCAGCGGCTGCACCGGTTTGAGCCGAACGGTTTCAATCGGGCTGGCATCGCCGTTGACCTTGACCACGACATCGGCGGTGGTTTGCGGCCCGCTTTGGGCCACGCCGGCGACCTGCGTCAGCGCTTGCGGCACGACCCCGACCAATTGCTTCGGCGAGACATAAACCAGCCGCACCGGCAGCCCGCCCATGGTGGCCGAGGTTCCCGCCAGTACGCTGGGAAACGGCACCGAAGCGGCCACCTCGACATCGGTGGCGAGGCGCTCGCCAAACAGGGCAACGAACATGCCGCCGCTCAGTTCGCCGCCCGGCTGACTGTTGGGCAAGAAGTTGGCGTTGTTCACCACGCCGCCCATTGAAAGCCGCGGCGTGGTGGGCTGGATCACCGTCAGCCGTACGGGGATGGTCAAAGGACCAGGAGCTCCCGCCCAGGCGACCTCGATCGAATCGTTATAGGTTCCCGGGCTGAGGCTGGAGGAATCGATGCGCACCACCAGGCCGCCCGGCGTGACGCCGTGGTCGAGATCGAGCACAATCCAACTGGAGCCGCCGGCGGTGTGCGCGCTCCACTCGGTGGTTGTGCCGCTGGAAGTGATTTCGGTGAGTTGCGGCTCGGGGTCCGCCTCGCCGACCACCGCCGTGAACACGAAGCTGTCGGGGTCGGCCGAAAGCACCGGCACTTCCGACGGGCTGCCGACCAGGCGGAAATTATCGAGCCCGGTCAACTCGTTGCCCAACACGTCGTCGACGCTGACCTCGATGCGTTGCACCGCCTGCAGGGTCTGCTCGAAAGTGCGGTCCCCTTCGACCAGGGACCAGGAGTCGGGGTCGAGCGGCACGCGGTAGGCCACCGGATTCCATTCACGGCCCGGCAGCGGCCCCAGATAGCGGTAGGCGGCGCCGAAGCCGATCAGGCGGATCTCGACCGGGCGCGAGGCGCCCAAGGTGCTCTGGTGCCGCCGGTAGAACTCGAAAGCCGCCTGCGGACCCAGTTGCGACAAATCGCCCAGATACTGGGGCGGGGCCACCATGAAGTCCTGGTTGACGTCGTTATCGTCGTCGTCGACCTGCAGGTAGCCGCCGGTCACGCCATCGGTGCGCACGATGCGGGTCACGGTCCGCTGGTCGCCCATGGTAACGCCAAAGGCGCGTGGGATCAGGAACGGCGCATCGGGAAAGTTGAGCTTCCAACCGCCATCGGTAACGTCGAAGTCGGTTTGCACCGGCACCAGCGGCGGCTGGGCGCGCCCGTAGAGCGTGAAATTATCGAGGTCGGTGAGCCCGTGCTCCTGGCCGTAGTTGGCGCGGATCTCGATACGCAGCACGTTGCTGAGCACCTTGTCGAAGCTGTCGGAGCCGCTGATGAGCTGCCAGGCGCTGGAGTGCAACGAGACGCTGTAGTGCTCGAACTCGGTCTTGGGATGGCTGCCCGACCAGCGATAGACGGTGAAGCGGCCGAAGATCTTGATCTCGACGTCCTGGTTGGCGAACGACTGCGGCGGCCGGTAGCGCAGGTCGAATTCAATGCGCGGATCGCTGCCCAGCAGCGCCAGGTTCCCCAGAAACTGCCGCGCCGCCACGAACGAGTCGCTGCCCCTGGCCTCGATCTCGAGATAGCGGCCGTGGTCGGTGTCGTCGTCGCGCACGGTGCGCAGCAGCGAAGTCGCCTCGCCCACCGTGGAAGAGGGAACTTCGGGCGTCGGAGCCGGGTAGTTGCGTTCCCAGTTGTCGACGCCGCCGGTAAAGTCGGATTTCGCGATTTCGATGACATCGCCGACCACTAGGGTGTCGATGCTGACGCGCAGAAAGTAGAATGACCCGCCGTTGTCGGGTCCGGCGCGCACGGCCACGAAATAGCGCCCCTGCTCCAAGGCCGGGCTGGTCGAGGGAGTGATCTCGATGCGCTCGGAGCCGCCGGTCGACTCGGAGCGGAAGTCGGCCACGATGGTATCGGCGGCGGTGAGCTGCACGTCTTCGCCGAGCCGCGCGAACAGATCGACGGCGGCCTCCGGCGGAGACGTATTGAGCTCGAGCACCACGCGCGTGGCGTCGGCGGGCACGTCGACGTAGAAGCCCTCGTTCCCGTTGAACAGGACGGGGTCGGCCACTACCGGCAGGGGGCGGGTGGCGAGCTGGCCCGGGCCCAGGCGCGTCTGCGCCGGCGCCGCCAGCGAACCCAGCAGCAGCAAGCCAATCACTCCAAGCGAAACTCGTGTCATGGAACCTCTTGTGGAAAGCGTCGAACCCGAGTGAGCCTTCGGGCGGCGGAAACGGTCCTGCCCGGCGGAACATACAGGACGCCGGAAACGGCTCGCACAACGAGCACGAAAACCGGGTCGCCGAAGTCGCCAAAGGGCCAAGGACTGCTGATTGCGGGCGGTGACCATCTTATCACGGAGGAGGCTGATCAAGGCGGCGGGCGGTGACGAGCGGCCCGGGGGCGATGGTCGACACGAGGACTGACGCCGCACGAAGTGGCGCGGGCCTTCGGTGTACAGACTCATGACATGGTGGAGACCTTAGAACGTCTAGGGCACTAACGCCTGGTGTTTGTAAGTCATTGAAAAACGGCTTCGCTTTTGCAGACCTGAATTCTGCCGCAGCAGCGTTCTCCGTCAAGGGAAGCTTCGCCACCAACTCCTTTGGCGCCCTTGACTGACAACGCTGCCGCTCTCTGTATTCTCCTGATAAGAAAGCGAAGCCTCTGTACACCCCGGTCCGGTGGCAGAAAAGTGTCCACCATGTCATGAAACAGAACACCGTAGGCCCGAGCCACAGTAGCACCGGGCGGGGGCAAAAGGCCAAACTCCAGAGAAGCCGCCTTCAGGCGGCTTCCCCCGACGAAGTCGGGCATGGGCCAACGCGGAGGACCCAGAGCCGCGTCCCAGCGCCGCAAGCCCGTCCCAGCTTTAGACGATCTTCACTACGATCCCTCACCGGCCCCTCTTCATTCCCCTCCATCGCAATCCCCCGAGTTGAGAGTAAACGACTGAAAAAAAACGATTTCCATATAGAAGTGCCCATCAAGCCCCCGCCACCCCACGTAACTTGACGCCTCCGCAGCCCGCCACTATAATCAAATTTAGGATCAGCTAAATTCGCCCCATGACAGTTTCTGAAGCTGTGGACGACTACTTGAAGGCCATCTTCGAGATCGGCGGAGGGGAGGGTCGCGCCAGCACGACCGCGCTGGCCCGGCGACTCAGCGTCGCCCCGGCCTCGGTCACCGGCATGCTCCGTAAGCTGGCCGAGGACGAAACCCCCTGGATCCGCTATGAGAAGCATCGCGGTGCGCGGCTGACCGAGCGCGGCCGGGTGCGGGCGCTGGAGATCATCCGCCACCACCGGCTGCTCGAAAAGTACCTCCACGAAAAGCTCGGCTATGGGCTCGACGAGGTGCACGACGAGGCGGAGAAGCTCGAGCACGCCATCTCGGAGGTGTTCGAGGAACGCATCGCGGCGGACCTGGGCGATCCCGAGGTCGACCCCCACGGCCACCCCATCCCGCGCAAGGACGGCACGATTCCCGAGCGGCGCGAGATCCGCCTGCTCGAGCTCGAAGTCGGCCAGCGCGCCACCGTGTCGCGCGTTTCCGACAGCGACCCCGAGATGTTGCGTTATTTGTGTGACCTGGGAATCGTCCCGGGCGCGACCGTGCTGCTCACCGAGCGCGGGCCTTTCGACGGCCCCTCGATGCTGCGGGTGGGTGAGGCCCCCGAGGTTCGAGCGCTAGGCAGCCGCGTGGCGGCGGAGATACATGTGGTTTCGGTTGATCGGTTGATCGGTTGATCGGTTGATCCGGGACCCGTTGCTCTGCCGGCGGTGTTTGCGGGGAGGGGCAGTCGCCGTGGGGCATGAGCTTGTGGCTGAATCCTAAGCAGCGGTCAACCGCACCCGCTTTTGGCACCCGCGGCGGGCGGTGAACATCAGATAGGGAGAAGGCATGTCCTGGCCCTGGATCATCTTGCTGACAGCTCTGCTACTGGGCCTCGTATTGTGGCCCGGCAGCGGCGCCTGGGCCCAACTGAGCCGGCAGCGCGAGATGCGCCGGCGGGCGCTCGTCGAAGACGCTCTCAAGCACGTGCTGACCTGGGAGCGTCGCAGCCAGGACGCCACGCCCGAGTCATTGCGCGGCACGCTGGGCGTCTCGGAGAGCCGCCTGATCCAGCTGATCGAGCACATGGAACAGGCCGGACTGGTGCAGAGCATCGCCGGCGGGCTGCATTTGACGCCCAAGGGCGAGAGCATGGCCGTGCATGTGGTGCGCGCGCACCGCTTGTGGGAGCGCTACCTCGCCGACGATGCCGGCATGCCGTTGGGCCGCCTGCACCAGGCCGCCGAAAAGGCCGAGCATCAGCTCTCGGCCGAACGACTCGAAGCGCTCGAAGCGCACCTGGGTCACCCGCTGCACGATCCGCACGGCGACCCGATCCCCGCCGCTGACGGCACGATGGACGCGCTCAAAGGCGTGCCGCTCACCGACTGGCCCTCGGGCGAGCCGGCGCTGGTCGTCCACATCGAAGACGAGCCCGACCTACTGTTTCAGCAAATCCTGGCCACCGGCCTGCGCCCCGGCGTCACCGTACGTGTGATCGAGCAACTGCCCGAGCGCATCGTCATCAGCGACGGCGAGCGCGAGCATCTGCTGGCGCCGGTGGTGGCGGCCAACATTCAGGTGGCCGAGCAGCGCCGCCCGCCGGCCCGCCCGGCTGGGGCCAAGCGCCTCAGCGATGTGAAAGACCAGGAGATCGCCGAGGTCTTCGAAATCGGCGCGGCCTGCCAGGGCTATAGCCGGCGGCGGCTGCTCGACCTGGGGCTGACGCCGGGCACGCGCATCCAGGCCGCGCTCGGCAATCCGTTCGGCGAACCGCGCGCGTTTCGCGTCCGCGGCACGACGATCGCGCTGCGCAATCAGCAGACCGATCAGATCTGGGTGAAGCCGGTCGCGGCCGAATCGCAAACCGCCCGGCGGCCCGATCTGCCGGCGGTGCATGCGGCGGGAAACAACAGCCAGGCAAACAACAACACGGGAGTGAATTCCGCAGGAGCGAATCTCGCATGACTCTGATGCCCCTCTCGCACGACAATTGCGAAACCTGCCCGGCGCACGCGCAACTGGCGCAGATGGGCGTTTCGCTCGACAAGCACGATTACCTGGTGGCGCTGGCGGGCAATCCCAACACCGGCAAGTCGTCGGTGTTCAACGCGCTTACCGGACTGCGGCAGCACGTCGGCAACTGGACCGGTAAAACCGTTGCGCGCGCCGAGGGCGGCTACGAGTTGCAGGGCGTCAAGTACAAACTCGTCGACCTGCCGGGCACCTATTCGCTGCTATCGGCTTCGCAGGACGAAGAAATCGCGCGCGACTTTCTGCTGTTTGGAAAACCCGACTGCACCGTCGTCGTCGTCGACGCCACCGCGCTCGAGCGTAATCTCAATCTGGTGCTGCAGGTCATGGAGATTACCGACAAGGTTGTGGTCTGCGTCAACCTGATGGACGAGGCGCATCGCAAAGGCATCGACGTCGACGTGCGCAGCCTGTCGCGCGATCTGGGTGTGCCGGCGGTGCCGACGGTGGCGCGCACCAAGGAAGGCCTGGGCGAGCTGGTACGCACGGTCGCCGAAGTCATCAGTGGCGAAATTTTGACCAAGCCGCTGCGCCCGAAGAGTCCGCCGGAAGTGGAACACGCCGTGACCGAGCTGGCGCCGATGATCGAGCAACTCGCGCCCGGACTGCCCAACGCGCGCTGGATCGCGCTGCGTCTGCTCGACGGCGATCACAAAGTGCGCCAGGCGCTGCTCAGCGGCGAGTTGGCCTCGCTGCAAGCCCAACAGCAGGCGCCGGTCGAAGAGCGCAGCCGGGTCATCGCGATCCAGGGAGCGCAATGAGCCGAGTAGCCAGCCCGATGGTGTCCAAAAGCCGCCCCAACGCAAACAGAGCCGCGGCCGGAAGGCGGCGGGCGGCCTGTAGACCCACCGAGGCAAGGTCCGCCGAGGCATCGCTAGTTTCCCGGCTATCTCTCTGATCCCAAAAACGCCATGAGCGAACAAGTCCTCGATGCCAACACCGTACTCGCCCGCGCCGACGAGCTGCGCCGCGGAGTGGGACAGGATTTTCGCGACCGCATGGTCACCTCGCTCTACAGCGACGCGCAGCGCATCGCCGACCGCAGCGTGCGCCGCGGCACCGCGCGCAAGTGGGATTTCGATCAGAAGATCGACCGCATCGTCACCTCGCCGCTGCTGGGGCTGCCGATCATGCTGGGGGTGCTGGCCACGATTTTCTGGCTGACCATCGTCGGCGCCAACTACCCGTCGTCCATGCTGGCCGACCTGTTCTTCGCGCTGGAAGACCGCGCCGCGGCGCTGTTCACGGCCTGGGGGTCGCCCGCCTGGCTCACCGGTTTTGTGTGGCACGGCGTTTACCGCGGCCTGGCGTGGGTGGTCAGCGTGATGCTGCCGCCGATGGCGATCTTCTTCCCGATGTTCACCATCCTCGAAGACCTCGGCTATCTGCCGCGCGTCGCCTTCAACATGGACTGGCTGTTCCGCACCGCCGGCGCGCACGGCAAGCAAGCCCTGACGATGGCGATGGGTTTTGGCTGCAACGCCGCCGGCGTGATCGCCACGCGCGTCATCGATTCGCCCCGCGAGCGGCTGATCGCGATCCTGACCAACAACTTCGTTCCCTGCAACGGCCGTTTCCCGACCCTGATCATGCTAGCGACGATCTTCGTGGCGGCGGCCTTTCCGCCGGTGCTGGCCTCGTTTGCCGCGGCCGGCGCCGTGGTCGGCATTGTGCTGCTGGGCGTCGCGTTTCACGTTGATCGTCTCGTGGGGACTGACACGCACGGTGCTGCAAGGCGAGGCCTCGGCCTTCACGCTCGAGCTGCCGCCCTACCGCCGACCGAGCTTTCTGCGCATTCTCTACACCTCGCTGATCGACCGCACGATTTTCGTTCTCGGCCGCGCCATGCTGACGGCGGCCCCGGCCGGCGCGGTTATCTGGATCCTCGCCAACATCGACTGGCACGGCGTGAGCTTGGCGCAGCACGCCATCAACACACTGCAGCCCCTGGGCTACGCTATCGGCCTCGACGGCGTCATTCTGCTGGCCTACATCATCGCCATCCCGGCCAACGAAATCGTGGTGCCGACCATGCTGATGGCCTATCTCGGCGTCGGCATGATGAGCGACCTGTCGTCGTACGACCAGATCCGCACGGTGTTAGTCGACCAGCACGGCTGGACGATGCTCACCGCCGTAAACCTGATGCTGTTTTCGCTGCTGCACAACCCTTGCGCGACGACGATCCTCACCATCTGGAAAGAAACCCGCAGCGCCAAGTGGACTACGATCGGCGCGTTGATGCCGCTGGTGATCGCGTTTCTGGTTTGTTTTGTGGTGGCGACGGTTTGGCGGGCGGTGGTGTAGCAGGTTGATGGCCCATCGCGCCACGGGGATGTGAAATGGGCGGCCGATGTTCTTCGAGGTCATTGGGGAGATTTCTCAAGTCGAGACGATCGCTGCGGGTCACGGGATCCGAAGGCTAAAGGCCTTGCGCAAACGCTACGGTGGGCGCCATTGGAGGAAGCTTAAGGGTGTTGCAACCGTTCGGCTGGCCCACGGCACCATCAGGCAGGCCGAAGTACACTGGTATGAGGCGCACGGTATCGGGCGCAAAGGTTGGAAGATCAAGCGTTACCTAGATGAATGACCATGAAAGGTGAAAGACAACCGGCGAGTTTCCTGCTGTGCATCCGCAACGATGGCGCCGAAGATCTGGAACCGCGAAAAGTGTATCAGGTCATGCGGGACCCGGCCGCCGCGCGAGAAGGGCAGGTACGGGTGATCGATGAGTCCGGCGAGGATTACCTCTACCCGGCGGAATACTTCGTTTCGGTAAAATTGCCGGCAGCGGTGGCTCGGGAGCTTAGTTTTGGCGACCGGGGCCAGTGAGCCGAATGGCCAACGAGGTCATCTCCTACATCGAAATGTGCCAGCGCGAGCGGGTGAGCCTTCAGCGTGGCATGAATTTTGGGCTCGGCGGCAATCATTCGGTGACCGGTCGCCGAAGGGCCGTCCCTCTTTAGAATGACACTCCAAACAAGATCTCAACTACGTTCGGATTCATCCGCGAATACGTCCCGGAATCGGTGATCCATCTGGTGTATCGCACAGCCGGTGAAAATCGGTAGCCCTGGGTCTGCTTCTCCAGCCCGGCGCCGAGCGTGGCGCCGAAATGCGATGGGTTGTAGCCGTTGAGGTTACCCGCGAGCCGGAACGATGGGCCCGCCGCCACGAACGGCGTCCAGCCGCCCGGGGGCTCCGCCTGGTCGGCGTTCCAGTGATACTTGGCCAACACCGGAAACTGCCAGGTCAGCACCGAAAACGAGTAGTCGTAGTTGGGCCCGAGGCGTTCGTTTGCGCGGAACGGCTTGTAGATAGCGTCGACTTCCAGCGACCAATTTCCCTTCGTGGGTATCTGCGCGCTCAGCCCGGCCAGAACGCGCTTCTGTTCGTGGATCGTGCCGTCGCGATCGTCGAATCCCCCGGTAAGCCCTACGCCGAGCAGTGCGCCGATCTCGAGCCGGCGGCCGGCCACGCGCCGCGAGTCGGCATGCGTCTCGTAGGCGAAGCTTGCCAGGAATTCGAGCTGGTCGGGCTTGGTGGCGTAGCGCGGATAGATATCCTCGCGCGCCCAACGCGTGTAGCGCAACGTCGGCGAGAAACGAAAGCGGCCGAAAGGAACCGCCACGCCCACGCCGGCGGAAAACCCGAGACGCGACGGCTCGGTTGCGTTCGCATCTTCCTGTGTGCGGAACGAAGGCCCCACCGCCACGAACGGTCGCCAACGCCCCGTGAGCCGCGACGCCGGCAGCGTGTACTTAAACAGCAGCGGGAATTCCCAGGCGCGCACGGCCGTGGCGCTTTCAACCGAACTCGTGCTGGAGCCGTCGGGGCTGAACGTCGTGAACAGGATCGTTCGCTTCATCGGACGGTGCAGCACGTTCGCTTCGATCGAGAAGCGCTCGCTGATTCGCCCTTCGATCGACGCGCCCAGAATGAAACTTCGCGAACCGGTCTTGAATTGAAAGTGATAGGCCGGGTTGCCGAACTCGTCCGCCGCGCCAGAGTAATCGGTGATTGGAAAGTTGGCGGTGAGATTCGTGCCGCCCACGACGCCGATCGCCACCTGTTGGCCATCGGCTACGAAGACCAGCGCCAACGAAGCCACCGCCGCCGCAATCGCAGGGCGCATGAACAGAGAACTACGCCGCTTGGTTACGTTGGGTTTCAGCGTCCTACTGCGTGCCGTTGGTACAGTCGGTAGGAT
>CAWGNS010000013.1:0-12139 GCA_963824095.1 Terriglobia bacterium
CACTTTCATTGAACGGGGGAAACGGCGGATAGGCCTGCAATTCTCGCCACGGGAACGGCTGTTCGCGGCCCCGTACAGGGCTCTACAGGGAATTTGCAGAGGTCGCTTCCGGGGCCCTTCCCTGGCCCGCTGGACTTCTCTGCCCTGCTTGGGCTAACGTGATCTCGCCGCGCCGATGGAGATATTTGAGCGCAGAATCCTCGTCGACAGCGAGAACTCGTTTCCCACCGACGGCAATCGCCGCTACGAGGCCGCTGTGGTGCGGGTCCTGCGCAACGTCTTCGACCGTACAGCAACCGGCAGAGCTCTGTTCCCTTCGCTCTCCCCGGGCCGCAACATCGTGGTTCCCGAGCCGCGCCGGCGCACCTCCCAATGCAGCAACGCCCAGGATGCCCACCTCGGGGCGCAAGCCGCGCCGCGTATCGTCGCCGGAAGCCGTGTCTTGACGGCGGTTGCGCGGTTTACCCCCAAATACTACTGCCGGGGCGGAGTCTGGGACATCCGCGCGGTCCTGTTTCATGAGCTGTTCCACCTGCGGGACCAGCGGCGGCCCCTGACGCCCCCCAACGCTTACTATCGCAGCGGCGAGGAATTCATCACGGTGGTCGCCACGAACGTGCTGCGCTCGGAATTGCGGGTCGAGTTGCGCAAGGGGTATGGAGACTTCACCGATCCCCTTTACGAACGTCTGTGTGCCATCGCCGCGCCGACCTCCACCCACTCCGGAACATTGCAGATGCGCTCCGGCTCCAACCAGACCCTGCGCTCGCCCTCAGCCTCGTGCCCCCACGCGCCAACCCCCGATCACCTGCGCGCCTTTTCCACCGAATTCGCGCAGGCGTACCAAAGCACCCTGGAGGCCTTCCGCGGTCAGGAGGGAGAGATTTTTGGGCGGCTGCGCTCAACTCCCGCCCCTTTTAACCCTTTCCGCGATCTCTGAAGCCGCCAGCGCTCGGGTCTGGGGCTCCACTTGGGGCATGCGGCATTGCAACCAGCATGAACCCGAACGCATTCCCTGCCCGCTGGACATGCTCATCCTGCGCACCCTGGAGCGAAATAAACGGCAGCACGGCTTTGAAATCGCGAGCTCGATTCAGGAGCGCTCGGAAAACGTGCTCCTGGTCGCGTAAGGAGTCGCCAATCGAAGACTGGACCACGCCGCCCGCCGGTCACAGACTCCCGGAAGGCGTACTGCCGGGCTCAACAATATGAATGGGCCGGCCCTGGCTGACAAAGGATATGCCCGCGTTACCAGCCTGGCCCAACATGACCGATTCCATCACAGGTTCGGCAATCGGGCCCCGGGAACCCCAGTGAACGATAAAGTTGGCTCCGTTGCCGCCCCGCGTGTCGGAACGATCGATGACAAACTCGACCGTCGACATCGGATCGAGTTCCATCACATCGTCCAGGTACTCATGGATCACCTTGCCCAGGGAATCGTAATAGGTTACCGAAACTAAAACGAGCTTCTCGTCCACGTCCGTGTTGCGGATGCTGGCCGTGGCCGACAACTCCGTGACCGTCTTCATGCCACCCCAGTGGATGCTGGAGTAGACCGGCACATAGACCGCCCCGCGAACGGCCAAGTCACCCGGATCGATGTGCGCGGCATGCAACGCCTGCGATCCACCCGGATGAAAGATGGCCTGAGGCGGCAGGCCTTGCTGTTCACACGCCGCCGCAACAAGCAGGCCGAGAACGGTGGCCATAGTTCCGATACAACGAGAAGCGGTCTTGTAGCCTTGCATATATTTCCCGATGCGATCCCGTTGGGGTCGATTACCCATTATCAGCCCACCGGTCCGGGGAAAAGGGGAAACGGGGAACAGGTCTGCAATTCTCGCCATGGGAGCGGCGGCGAGAAGCTCTCATGCGGCCGCGCATTCCCTCTCTAACAATTTGGCTTCCGGCGACGGAGGCCCCACCTCGCCGCGTCGTCGCCAACAATAGATAGCCAGCAGGATCGAGACCGCGGTCAGTCCGAGGCCGAACTCGCTCGCCACGTAGCGCGTGTTTTCGCCGTAGACCGTGAGCGGGTCGAAGAATCGCTGAAAGAATGTATTGTGAGCCGCATGCAAGACGACGCAGGGCCAGATACTGCCCGACTTCAGCCGCATCCAGGTCCACAGAAAATTGATCGCAACGACGGTCGTGGTGAACACGGGCAGATAAAACCAGACTGGAGTCGAGCTGTGGTACGGACCCGCCAGCAGAATCGGGTAGTGCCAGAGGGCCCAGATCACGCCGGAAATCAGCGCCGTCGCCGTGAAGCTTTTGCGCTTCGCCAATTCGGGCACCAGAAAACCCCGCCAGCCAATCTCCTCGCCCAAAACCGTGGCGCCATTCCGGATGACCGCGATGGTAGCCGTAAAAAAGAAATATACGACGATACTCACCCACGGCGGAAGACCGAATCCAAAGTCCTTGGAGACAACGTCGAGAAAAGATTCGTTATAGAACTTGCCGACGCCGGTAACCCAAATCGGCAGGTAGACCGCTGCGGCGTATCCAAGCGGGATCAGATAGCAGGCAATCTCCCAGCGACTCTCGCCCCAACGCCACGCAATCGTGGAAAGGCTCCGCCCCAGATACGCGCACGCCGCAAAAGCTCCCAAAGCCGGGCACCACATCAGGCAGCCCATGTAATCGACCCAGTTTCCACCGCCGCCACTGGCCAGCAGCAAATAAAAAACCGCACTAAAGCCGAACGTGAACAGCAGAAACACAGGGAGCGCACGACGTTCCTTCTCTGAAGGCATGGGGATATGTTAGCTCCAGGCAGGTGGACCCTGTTGCGCGGCGGGCGGCCGCGGGGACAGCCGCTGGCTTTGATAGCGCTCGTCGGGGGGCCCCGCGCGACCGAATAGCTGTCCTCGGCAAAACCAAATCGAAGCCAGCCCGTCTAAGCGAATTCCACCCCACGTCTTGGCCGGCGGCTCTTGCTGCCGGCCCGGCTCGCGAGAAAACCCCATGCCAAAACAGACCCAAGCCGCCTCCCCGAACCGCCTTCGCCAGAAGCCCAACGCCCGCCAGGACGCTGCACGTCACGATACGGCGCGACAGGCCTCAGCACCCTGGCGCCGCACCGTCGCCGAATGGGCGTTCACGCTGATTGCTTATCTGTTCGTCACGACTTGCGTCGTGCAGGGCTACGTCATCCCGACAGGCTCGATGGAAAACACACTGCTCGTCGGCGACCACCTGCTCGTCGACAAACTGGCCTACGCTCCGACCGACAACTTCCTGGGACCGCTGCTGCCCTACCAGCAGATCCAGCGCGGCGACGTCATCGTCTTCCACTACCCGCTCGACATCCATGAGATGTACGTGAAGCGAGTGATCGCCGTCCCCGGAGATCGCGTGCACCTCCAAGACAAGCAGGTCTACCTCAACGGCTGCCCGACCCGCGAGCCTTACAAAGTCCACAAGACCGCCTACATCGATACCTACCGCGACAATTTCCCCACCGACCCCGACGGCGCGCTGCCGCCACGCGCCCTCGCGATGCTTGAAAAGGATGTGCGGTCGGGAGAACTCGTCGTGCCGCCCGGCAGCTACTTCGCCATGGGAGACAACCGCGACCTGTCGTGGGACAGCCGCTATTGGGGGTTGGTGCCGCGCGAGAACATCATCGGCAAGCCGCTGTTCATCTATTGGTCCTACGACGCGCCCACCGACGACCTCACGCCGCCGCTCAGCATCCATCACGCCGCCGACGTAGCGCTGCACTTTTTCCAAAAAACCCGCTGGGACCGCAGCTTCACCTGGGTCAAACCCTACCGTGAGCCCTGAATCGGAAACGACCCGTTCCCGTGGCACAGGCAATCTTGCCTGCGCCTGGAGTCCGGTCCATCCTGTGGCGTAAGGTCCCAGCTTGCAGCGTCGAGCCTCAGCCCGACGCCAACACAGCCAGTTCCGGTGCAACACAGCAGTGTACATTTGTACATTTCGAGGCTGTTTTGATGCATAGGCGAGAGGAATCCTCCTGAGGGCAAAATGCTGAGAACAACGTTAAGCTGACTCAGAAACCACCCAGGAGGACTCCATGAACGGAGCTGTTGCCCCCTTTGCGTCCATAAGCTCTCCGTGGCCATGTAGGCTGGGCCATCCTGATCGCCGAGTTTGTTGAAAGTTTGCCTGCGCGAACGGGTCAAGACCCTTGCGTTTCGATCCGCCGATCGCAAACGGCGCGAGTCGAAGCGAAGGCGGTTCGGGTACTTGGTCGTTTGGTGCGTTGGGCCGGTCCGCCAATTCCGGTTCGAGCATACGCGAGACATACACAGCCTTGCATCATCGGCCCTGCTCGGTTAACCTAACTGCGGCTGTTGGGCCCCGCCTGAAATCCTGGCTTTGAAGGAGTCGATCCATGCGTGTTCGATGGACCCTCGCTGTGATCCTTTGTCTATCTTGTCTTTCCGTTGCGGCGGATGCGGCGAACAGTGTGTTCGTCGATGGCGCTTTCAATGGGCGCTGGGGAGCGTCGTTTCCGCCGTTTATCCCGCAGATCATCGGTCCCATCAACTTTCATCAGATTGAAGAGGCGGAGGGCATCTCGGGAATGGAACGCCTGCGGGCCGGCTCCGTGGACATGATGTGTGCGTCGGCGTCCGAGAAACGCGAATTTTACGGCGGCGACTATGACTATCAGCGGCGCGGCGAGTTCTTCGGCTGTACGAACGGGCAGACACTGGTCGGAGTCTATCTCGACTTTGATCAAACCGATCGCGGCAGCATCCGGATTGACAAGACTTTTCCTGACGACAGCCCGCCGCGCTGGGAAGGGACGTTCACCAACATCGATAACGATACGGGCGATATGCACGGCCTGTATCAGGGTGAGGGCATCGCGACGCCTCTGGCGCGCGTGGGAGAGCAGCCGCCTGAGGAACCACCTGAGCTGGTGAGCTTGTCGGGCGCTAGCTACAGCTCCGATTCCGGCTTTGCTCCGGAGTCTTTCGTCAGCGCTTTTGGGCAGAACCTGGCCGCGGACACGTTCGTGGATTCGAGCTTGCCCACGGCGCTAGGGGAAGTCCAGGTGCGGATTACCGACAGTATGGGGCAGCAGCATTACGCGCGCTTGTACGTCGTCAGCTCCACACAGATCAACTACCTCATTCCGGAGGGAGTTGCTTCCGGCATGGCCACGGTGGAGGTCATTCGTGAAGGCGAAGTCATTGCGACCGAGACGATCCTCATTTCCGAAGTGTCGCCCGGCTTGTTCTCGGCGGACGCGAGCGGCACGGGGGTTGCCGCTGCCGTATTCCTGCGCGTCGACCCGGATGGGACGCGGACCGACGGTCTGATCTACGACGAATCGATCCAGCCGATTGCCCTGGACTTCGGGCCGGAAGGAGCGGAGCTGTATGTGTTTCTGTTTGGAACCGGGATGCGCAACTTCAGCGGCGAGGTGACCGTCACCGTGGACGGCATGCCCGTCCCATTTGCGGGGCCGGTCGCGCAGGGCGAGTTCGAGGGGTTGGATCAGATCAATCTAGGACCCCTACCGCGCTCACTGGCCGGCCGCGGAGAGGTCGAGATTGTGCTCACGGTAGACGGCAAGCAGGCGAATGTCGTGACGGCCGCGTTCTAGCGTGCTGTTCGCGAAGATTTCGCAAAGATCTTGTTGTCCTGCGGAATAGAGTCGGGACGGCCTAGGTATCTGTCAAGGAGAGATGCAGATCTCCCAAACCACGTGAAGGAGCCTTTCCCGTCACGTGTCCCAGGGCTCCATGCCGGCGTGGTGAGGTATGTCCTCAACCCTTCGGAGATTCTTCGGCCTCGAGGGCTGATCTTGGTCGCAGGACGAAGACTCCGTCCCCTTGTCGCCCCGTCCCTCTTCGCCCCTATATTTGAGGCTCTCCCGGATTTCTCGGGACTGCTCCCTGCGTTCCCTCCAGCATCATGGGCCGGGGCGGCTGTGAGCGGTTTCTCCCCGTCCTACTTGCCGGGGCCAGGCTGGGGTGGGGCTGGATTGACTCGTGGTTGTAGATCCGCGATTGCCTGAAGAACCAGAACGGTGTTCCGCTGGATCCGCGAACGAAGTTTTGCGGTTGCAAGACCGATCATCACGCCGACCATGATGATGATGGTGCATTCGATACCCAACTCAGCACTAGGCGGGCGTGACCCAAACCAGATTGCGGCCGCCGCCGCGGCCAACGTGGTCGCGACGACGCGGGCTTTGTCCCAACGTTGGGCCCGATCGGCAGCGGCCAGCGCACCCTCAACGAAGGCCTGCTCCTGAGTATCGACCGTGGATGGTTTCATAATGTCCCTTTCTGTTGCACGAGTTTTCGTAGTACGGAGATGCCATAAGCGAGCCGCGATTTGGCGGTGCCAACGGGAATGTCGAGAACGATTGCCGTTTCCTCGATCGAAAGGCCTTGCGAATAGTGAAGCAGCAACACGGCCCGACTAGCAGCAGATACTTGATCCACTGCCGCGAGCAGGCTGGCGTCAAGCTCTTCCGAGGGAAACTCGGGGGCTGGAAGGTCGGCGAGCAATTCTGGATCCACGTCGACGTGCTTCCAACGAGACTCGCGCCTTAAGTGGCGGAATACCTGTCGTGAAGCAATACGGAAGATCCAGGGACGAAACGCAGCGACGTGACGGAGATGGCAAAGGTTCTTAATGATGGAGATGGCGATGTCTTGGAGAACGTCGTCCGCCTAAGAAGTGCCGACCATCGGAGCAACGTAAGAGCGAAGAGGCCTGTAGAATCGGCGAAGCAACGTCTCCAATGCAGCGGCGTCGCCGTTTTGGGCGCTAGCGACGAGGATGGCTTCGCCGATTTCTGGCATCTCATGGATATAGAGACACACCACGGCGGCACATGTTCGAAGCACCCGGAGATTTTTTTGGTCTTGCCCTCAGTGGGGCGATGGAAAAGTCGGCAAAGCGCGGGGCAAGAAAGTCGGGGACAGGCGACGACTTAGGAGCCGGCTGCGGCTGCCGTCTTGGGCGGACGGCCAGTGCGCGCTGCGTGGAGTTTCCGTCTCGGACGGCGTTCCCGGTCGGCCTCGGCCACCACAGTTTGCTCGGCGCAAGCGAGCCCGGTCCGAGTCGCCGGCCGCAGAGCCTCAATCTGCTCAGCCGCCTCGCTGGCCCCTCCGAAGACCTGTTCGCAATCGCCCCAGCGGACACGACTCTTAAGAATTGAGCCTGTCACGTTCTTATCTAGCAGAGCGAAGATCATCTTGTGGGCAATCCGCGCGGGCGATCCTAGCGGTTCTCTGGGGCTCTCGGCTCAGCCGTCGGCCTCGAATCCTCCTGAATCAGGCGACGCTGCTCCTCGCGCTTCCGAAGGGCTTCGCGCGAACGCGCATAATCCGCCTCGCTGAGCACGAACTCGAACTGCACGTCTTCTTTGCCTGCCGGCAACACGACTTCCCTCGGTTCGAGAAGGCTCTGCAGGGGCAGCACAAAGGGTGCGTTCCCGGCCCGGATCCGGTAAGGCCGGTCGGCGAGAACGGTGCAAACAGCAGGCTGTTCGTCTTTCTGCCAGCCGCTCTCCGAATAGGGAAATCTCGGTTCCTTGGCGGTCAGATCATCGCACGAGATGCCGGCCTCCATCGTAGAGCCGTCGGGCCAGGACAGCCTGACCGTCACCGTTCTTGTCGAATAGCGCGCCCCAAGGAAGATGTCGAGTCCGGTAAGCCGCGAATTGGCGGCAATTTCCAAAGGAACTGCGCTCGATTTGTGTCCGCCCCCGCCGTAGAATGCTCGATCGTAGGGCGAACCCGGCAATACGCCCTGGGGGCTCACGACGAGGTAGTACGAGCCGGGACTGATCTCCTGGAAACGAAACTCGCCTTGTGCGTTCGTGCGCCTCTCGGGGCCCCACCGGTCCTTAGGGAGATCTTGGTTCTGGAGAAATACTTTGATATTACGAACAGGCTTGCCATCTTGATCGAAGACCGCCCCGGACAAGCGATTCTGGGCCCTTAGCACTAGCTCCTGCGTCGAGCATCCATTCGCACGCACCTGAATGTTTGGGGCTCCGCCACTGCTCGTGTAGCCAGGCTTTTCCGGAGATAGGCGGTAGCTTCCCGCCTGCAATCCTGCGATCTCGAACGCGCCTGAAGCGTCGGTGACGGCGGAGTAGCTTTGACCGCCCCGCCGAGCGACGACGGTCGCTCCCGCCACAGGTTGGTGAAGTTCGGCGCTGTCGCCACCGTCGGTTACGACTCCGCGGATCGTTGTCTCCATCTCACCGGAGAAGTATCGTCGCACCAGTTCGAGGTCTTCCGAGCCGTCCGTCACAAACGACGAGGCTGAGCACATGCCGTCGCGAAGCTTTCCGTTTTCGTCGGGCGCGAGGAAGACGAGGGTGCGCTCGCCCTGCCGATAGGGCATCGGCGCACACATGCCTTGCCAAAAGAACAGCGACACCTCGACCTCGTCCACATCCTCAGCGACGCCGCGGAACCGCTCGATCACGCGTAGCCGAGCGAAGTCAGCCGTGCCACGCCAGGCGTCCTGTTCACGTTCGAGCCCGCCTGCGACCGTTTCCCCGAGGAAGATCACGGGCGTCGACTCGATGCGCTGGCAGATATCAGGTACGAAACACTCGCAGGCGGTTGCCGCATTCGGCAGGAGGGCGATTAGGACGAGCGCGGAGTAGAGGCTGCGCATCCGGCACTTTGTGATGTGCATTGCGCGAGAATCCGGAGAACAGTTCCACGCCATGAATACGCTCGTCACACGACTTTGAACCGGGATTTCCATTTTGGCCAACCCGACGGGTCGATCGTAGCCGAGCACGCAGCTCCGGTGCAACGATTTTCTGCTTTCTCTGGGGCATCTAAGCCCCTTGCTGCTCTGTCTGAAACGTGGCGCAATTGTGACAGCCTCGATTAGGCGTAGGTGGCCCACAACGAACGATATATGGACGTTTGTCGATTCAGGCCAGATGGGGGCCAGATGGGGGCCAGAGGGGGACGGGCCAGAGGGGGACGGAGCCCATAACATTTGTAACATCCGGCCATCCGCTCGGATGGCCACCAACCGATCAACGAGCTAATTGGCGAATCCCCCACCGCGCGCGCCCGAGGCCTTCCGCCGCCGCTGTCCGTCCCAGGGCCCACGGCGAGCCCGACTTGACACTCGAGATGGAGCCGTAGGAAGTGTTGGTATTGGCGCCGGTCTTCGTCGGAGCGGGGCGGGGGACAGCCTCGTAATATGCCCTTAACAATCGGCAAGATCGGCGACCCGATTGAGCGGTGCTGTTCCTGGTCGCGCCTCCTGGTGCGGACCGGTTACGCTACGGTGGCAAGGCCGTTCTTCGCGACCAGCGAGAGGAGTTTGAGCGCCGCGCCGGACGGCTGCTTTTCGCCGCGCTCCCACTTGCTCACCAAACTGCTGGTTACGTTCAGATAGTTGGCGAAAACGGTTTGGCTGACGTGCTCTCTCTCCCGGATGGCTTTGATCTCGGCCGGCTTGAGTGGACGGATCGGCGTCAGGCAAGACCCATCGAAATGGCGCATCGTCTGCTTGTCGATGGCGCCAACATCGCGCAACGCCTCCATGGTTTCATGGATCGCCGCCATCGCATCACTTCGATACTTCTTGCTCATCGCTTTCCACCTCCACAAAGTCGCCTCGGTTCAATAGCTCGGCGAGCTGTTCCTCCGTCAGCGCCAGGACGTGCCTGGCTGCTTGCTTGAACTCCCTCCGCTCGTCCTCATCGAGGTTCGCGCGCCGGCTTTTGGAGAACCCATAGACGAAGAACGCCATGGCGCCCCTCCGGAACAGGATGATGGTTCGGTAGCCTTTGGATCTTCCCGACCCGGGTCTGGCAATGCGCTGCTTGATGACGCCACCGCCAAGATCGGCGTCGATCTGTCCCTCTCGGCCCGCGCCACAGCGTCCCGCAAGGCCGTATCTCCAATTCCTTCTTTCGCGGTGAAGCGTTGAAACCACCGGGACTTGAAGATTCGCACGATAGGCCTACCCCTATTCTATAGCACTCGGTGCTATGACGAAAAGGAGACGAAAAGGACGAAAAGTGGACGAAGGTGGACGGAGCCCTTTTCCTAACCTGACTGCCGGCCTTAAGCCAAGGTACAAGCCTTCCCTGCGCGCCCGCGCCGCCAAATAGTCACAGGCCTTTCACAAAACTTTGTGCGGGTTCCAAAGGACTTAGCCTCCGCACATCATTAAGATGGCTTCCCCGCCGCGGTATCCTTGCTTCCGTGAGGCTGGCTTCGGAAAACCCGTGCGAGATACGGGGAAAGCCCCCGGGGGCCACGGCAAGACCAAAGCCCTATCCAAAAAGGATTCAAAAAGGCGCAAAACAAACCCAATCCCGATTTCGAAACGCTCGCCGCTATCTCGCTCACGAGCAAACAGATGGAAAGCGAAGTCGAGGAGAACGCCCGGCGAAAGCCATACGACTTTCCTTCGACGCTTGTTCGCCCGCTGACGCCCCTGGACTCGAAGTCGAACTTCCGCCAGGCGACCGAATCCGCTTCCAGGAGTCGACTAGCCGGCCCGTCACGAGATGGCCACCGGGGGGATCGGGGGGGACGGGGGGGATCGGGGGGATCGGGGACAGCCCCTGAACTCAGCGCGGCCCCGGCAGCTATCTACGCCACAGGGTGCCGAATCAACTCCTGAGGCGGATCGAGTCAGTCCGGGCGAAGGTCACCTCTGAGTTTGGGGGCTGTCCCCCGATCTTCCTCCACGGTCGCCAACGTGTTCGCGCACCTGGCCAAAAGATTGCCGACCGTCACCGCCTGCGGTATTCGGTGATTCTGGGACACATCGTCGCTCACGAGCTGGGCCACCTGCTGCTGGGCCCCAACAGCCATTCGAGCAGCGGCATCATGCACACGCCCTGGCTGCGGAACGAACTGGAGCGCATCGCGCAGGGCTCGATGACGTTCTGCCGCGCGAGTCCCGGAGCATCCAAAGCAACGTTCACGCGCGCATGGCGGCCGAGGCAAAGCCGGGCTCGTGAGCGTACAGACCATCCTGTCTGCTGCTGCACCGGCGTCAGCCGGCGCTGCAACACAACGCAGTTCTCGTCGCTCCACGCGGCCTACCGGGCCCGGGAGTCACCGCGCCGACAGCCCCCCGCCGAAAACGACGCCGAAAACGTGACAGGCTCAATTTCGCGTAAGTAGTCGCCCGACAAAGACTTAGGTCAGAGCGCGTCGAGGCGCGGCTGCCCAGATCGCCCGCACACGCGACGGGAGATCGAGCGACAGCCACCCTAACCGTCGTCTCCGTTCTCACCGTCGTATCCGAACGCGGCGCTCGTCCATAATCCACAGCGTGCCGGTCAGCGACTGTGTCTCTAACAGCGCGATCAGGCGCCGGATCAGGCCCAGGATCTTGTCGATCTCTTGGTCGCCGGCTCGCAGGACGACGAGGCCGGAATGCTCTGCAGGTGGGTACGCCCGGATATCTCCCAGACCCCGGTCCAACGTCAGCAAGGCCCGCCCCTCGCAGCGGCATGCGACGGCAACGCGCGAGTCCGCTTCCCCGCACAGGCCCTGCTCCACGACACTGACATCATGGCCGGCGGCTCCAGCAGAGCTGCCGCCGTCTGAGGAAGGTTCTCGTCGGTCTAAGGGTACAGTCAACCGCGCCCTACCTGATCGGAGCCGCCGTTTCCTCCGACAGCACCAGCTCCGACGCCGCCATATCCAGGCTCTCGCGCTACGAAGCCCGCCTGTCGGCCCGCTATTTCCGAATCCTCGACCAGCTCCGCCGCATCCAGCAAACCCACCACCCGCCATTCCCCAGCCTCAGCCGCCGAATTCCCTGCCCCGGCCGCCGAGCCCCAAACCCGCCGCTTCCCCGAACCCATCACCGCTCGGCCACCCGCAAATAAACCGCCAAACGAACCCAATCAACTCCTTCGTTATCCATGAAACGACCCAAAAGCGAACCCAGCCCTAATCCACAGATATCCGGGGCAAAGGGCAGGCCACCCTTGCTTAGCAGTCGGTACTGTCCTAACCCGCGGGACACTACCTGGCGGTCTGGATTCATCGTAGTGTGCGTTACGTTCTAGAGCCCGGAGACCATCGCACTCCAACGTTTTGGTGCCCGCGGCCTCGCTCCACGCCCGGTCTTCGGTGAAAATTGAGGATGTCGCGTTTTCTCCAAACCGAATAGCACCGGGACA
>CAWGNS010000014.1:0-1195126 GCA_963824095.1 Terriglobia bacterium
TTCAATCTGCCCAACCACCCCAACTTCTTCAGTTTGAGCACGGATTTCGACGGCTCGAACGCGGGCGAATTGGAACAGGCGGCAACGTCCAGGCAAATCCAGTTCGCTCTGAAGTTCATCTTTTGAATTAGCTGCGGCGGCGCCCTTCGCTCCGAATGGCCGCCGCCGTAGCGGGACAGTGTTCCGGAACGTGGCCTAGCTAAAGGCTCAACCGGCGCCGGAGCCGAGAACGGCAAGCGCCATAACGAGGATAACAAGGCGCTGAGAACGAAGCGACAGGTGACGGAATGGCTAGGACTGGCGATCGAGCGTCGAGAGCATTGTCCGAGCAACCAGCCCGGGGCCGGGCGAGGCTCGAAGCGAGGAAGCGGAACCTACACGGACAACTCGATTGGTTCGCTATGGCCTGGAATCGACGCAATGTGCTCGAACAGCCCTAAGAGTTGAATACCTCGAATTGATTGCCGAGAGCGTAAGCAGACACGACAATCTCGGTCCTATGGGAGGAGTTGCCCTGCGGTTCTATGCGCAGTTCACCGGTTCTCAGTATGAGTATGAAGCTGCAAATTCCAATACAGGAAGTAACACGGAAGGGCTTCAGGCAGCCCTTCGGGTAGCCGCTAAAGCCAGACATGCGTACCGGCTCAATTGGCTAGCAGCCAGCCTCGCTACAGGGTTTTCAGGAATGCGATCAAGGCCGCCTTGTCTCCCGGACTCAGCTGTAGGCCGAATTCGTGCCCTACAATTGGCCCCACATCTCTGTGGTAGCCCTTTGGCTCATAATCCGGTGTGAGCCGGGCGGGGTCGAACCACTCCTCCAGTGTGTCCGCCTGTCCCGTATGGCCAAAATTTCTCCGGTACCAGACGCCCCGAAGCGACGGCACCTTGTAGAACCCCGTCCCTCGGCGGGTTCTCGTAGCCAGCACGGGGTCAGTCCCCACGGAGATATCCAGGATGTCATCCGTCATCCGTAGCTCAGCGGGGACCTGGAATCCGATCGCAGGCGTTAGTTTGTTGTTGGTGTAGATCGGCGGCGTATGGCATCCGGCACAGCCTGCCCGCTCGAAGACCTCCTGGCCTTTGCGCGCATGGTCGTCCATCGGATTCGGATTGTCAGGCGGACGGAGCGAGTACAGGTAAAGCCCCAGAGCGTACAACTGCTCATCGCTAAAGCGCGTACCCGGCTCTTGGTTAAATCCGGTTGGTATGGCTGGGGGCTGGAAGTCTCCGTAGTGCGCGGACGTATCAAGCCCCGTGTTGATGATCGCGTAGCGCATCAGATCGGCAATGGAACGGTGGCGCACCAAACCGGTCGCGTCTAGATACTTGATGTCTCGAATGCCGATCAACGAAGGGATGTGCGGCGGGTGAGTTGCGCTCGTGCCTTGGCGTGAAAACACCGACATACTGTTGCCGAGAACAGGCTTCAACGCGCTTATCTCCTCCTCGAACTCCTCTCGCGTCTGAATCCATGGCACCCCGAAGTTCACCCATGCCGTATCCAGAATCCTCTTCTTTCGATCTTCTGGGATTTCCGACGACAGACCCGGAAACACCCCCTGATTGATGTCACCCTGGCCGCCCTGGAACAGCGTTCCGTCCGGGAGGAGCCTCGTGTGGCAACCCGCACACGAGTTGGATCCAAATTCCAGGACACCCTTCTTGCGGACGATGTAAACGGTCCGGGGCGCAAGGCCGGTTATCACTCCGTCTTTTGAAACCCATCTTTGTCGGTTGGGCGGGACCTTTCTCCCGCCGGGAGGATCGTTTGCAGGAAAGAATGAATTCTCGGCTTCAAAGACGATCTTGCCGGCTCGAATCCAATCTTCCTCGGTCTCTAATTGGGAGGGGTCAAAGACAATCTCAGGCTCCCTCTGCTTCAACCATTCGATATACCCTTCCGGTTCGTAGCCTTCGGCATAGACCGGATAGGAGCGGTAAATCGGGCGAACCCTTAGCGCGTAATACTCCTCTTCCGACATGTAACGAGGCGACCGGTCGGGGTCTGTCAGCGGGAGTTCGAACGTGGCGACGTCTTCGTCTTTCCACACCCTCGGAATGTCAGGCTGAAATGTCTGAGCGCCAGTTGTTCCAGGGATAAGCAGCAGAATGGTGATACCAGCGATACAGCGAATCAGGCTCATCTTGCTCCTTAGCGCCCCAGGTCTCAGCAAGCGCATTGGCATGTGGGGATTGTACACGGATTGTCAAGCTGCGCCGTAGCGAGATATTTTTGCGCTGAAGTAGTCCCTCTAAGATGACATCAGATTGCCACCGCGTATCGGGGTCGGCTCGCATCCCGCCAAGCCCTTACCTCCACAGAAAGGTTGGCCCGGCGATGCGCCGAGAGTGGCTCCAATTGCGCGTGAACGGGTCGGCCAACAATCAATATCCGCTCGATCCGCTCTGTTTGAATGTATAGGGGCGGAAATGAGAAAGGGTTCTCCTGAGGGCTACAATGCCGAGACCGGTTTAGCCGAACCGGCTCAGAAACCACAAACAGGAGAACCCAATGAGTGTGAATCACTATATCGGATTGGATGTCCACAAGAAAAGTATCAGCTATTGCGTCAAGCGCGGCGACGGCCAGATCGTCGAGGAAGGCAAGTTGCCGGCGACACGGCAGGCGCTACGGCAGTGGGCCGGGCAACGCAGCGAGCCGTGGCAAGCCGCGCTGGAGGCGACGCTGTTCAGCGGCTGGATTTACGACGTGTTGCAGCCCTACGCCAACCAACTGCAGATGGGCATCCGGCGATGATGAAAGCCATTGCGGCCTCGAAAAAGAAGAACGACAAGGTGGATGCGGCGATGCTGGCGGACCTGTTGCGCTGCGACCTGGTGCCCGAGTGCGTGATGGCGGCCGCCGAGATCCGCGAGTTGCGGCGCGTGCTGCGCTACCGGCGTTTGGCCGTCGAGCAGATGGTCAAGATGAAGAACAAGACGGCCGGCCTGCTGATGGAGGTCGGCGCGGAGTACAACAAGAAGCGGTTGCACGGCAAAAAGATATTACGCCGCGCTGATGGAGCAACTGGGCGCCGAGGTGCCCGACTCGGTCCGGGATCTGATGGGGCTGAGCCGTCAGGCGATGCTCCTGTTCGCGACACGAGCCGGCGGCTGCGGGCCGGGCTGTGCGCGCACCCGCTGCTGGCCGAGCGCGTCGCGCGGCTGATGACGATTCCGGCGGTCGGCGAGGTCACGGCGCTGACCTGGGCGCTGGAAATCGGCGATCCGGCGCGGTTTGGCTCGACCGCGCGCGCCATCAGCTACTGCGGCTTGTGCAGCGCGCAACGCGAATCGGCGGGCAAGCAACATCGCGGACCGCTCAGCAAACAGCGCAATCGTCATCTGCAATCGGTGCTGGTGGAGGCGGCCAAGCTGGCGCCGCGGCTGAGCCCGGAACTGGCGCAGGTGCATGCGCGCGAGTTGACGCGCGGCGGGCGCAACCGGGCGACGCTGGCGGTGGCGCGCCGGTTGGTGGGCTGGCTGCTGGCGGTCGACAAAGCGCGCCACGCCGTTTCAGATGTGCTGCCCAGCAACCGAGGCGACGTCGACCGATCAAGCGGCCTAAGCCGCTCTGAGCTCACCAACGGGAAAGGTTGTTTGCCTCGTCGGGCCGCCCGTCGTCGCGCCCGGTATTGCAGGACGGTCCTCGCGGTCCAGGGTGCGCTGCACCGCGCCCAAAAGCGGCGCGCCCTGGACGGCTGCGAGCCGTTCTGCAAAGCAAGGCGCCGCGACGGGCGGCTCCGGCGGAAAACAACCACAACCGATTGGTTTGGGGAAAACAACAACGCTTTGCCAGCGACCAAGCGGCCGGTCCTCGCCGCAAAGGGGACTACACCAGGCAGTGCAAGCTGCTGCTGTGCCATGGCCTCTGTTTCGAGGCCGGCCGCTTTGCTCCCACTCAACCTTCGTGGACGGCTCTGAGCTGTTCCCGCAAATGGATGTCTGGTCCCGCTGACGCGTGGGCCCGTTTAAGAATCGCTCGCCGGCAAAGCGCGGCCTCTATACAAGCGATTTCGGTGCCCCAAGGGACCCCGTCCAGGCGTCGAGGGAAATCTCCGTTTTCCCTTGACGTATTCCTATCATGGACGTCCCCATTGCGCCAATTGCGCCAAGGCGAAGAACACGTCGCCCGCCGCGTTGTTCATCCGGGCTTCCATGATTACCGGCCTCCTTGCTCCCATCGACGGGGTTCCACCTCCCTACCATATCGAACGGCGGCCAGGAGATACCGCCCGCGGCGGCGTGGGGGCACGCAAGCCGCGCGCTGACAACCGAACGCGTGTGCTACACTCGGGACCTCCGTGCAACTTCGGGCCGCCGTCGCGCTTGTTGTTGGCCTCCTGATTCTTGGCCCGGTTGCCCGCGCCCAAATCACCGGATTCCCCGCCTCGGAAGCCCTCAGCCGTCAGAATCGGCCTCGCCCCAATAGCTATATCGGAGCCTCGGTGGACGCCGGCAGCGGCGCGTTCGTCCTGCAGCAGACCCCGCTATCGGTGCAGGGCTCGCGCACGATCGACGTCACGTTGAGTTACAACTCGCTGCTCACGGCGAATTCAGGCGCCTTGGGCCCCGGCTGGTCGCATCCGTTCGAGAGTTACCTCAGCGGCGACCCGCAAGACGTCGTCACCGTCCATTGGGACCCCAACTACAAGAACAGCTTCCGCTTCGCCGGCGCCGGCAACCTTTACGAGCCGCTCGACGAAGCCGTGCGCTATGACCGCCTGACGCGGCAAAGCGACGGAATCTGGAAGCTGACGCGGCAGGACGGAACGCGATACCAGTTTCTCGCCGACGGCAAGCTCGATCTGCTGGGCAACAAGGTCTATCAGGACCTCCAGATGAGCTACGACGACGGGCGGCTCTCGAAGGTGGCCGAGCCAGTGGCCGACAAGGAGCTGTCGTTTCACTACGTCGTCGGCCAACCCAACCGGCTGCAGTCGATCTTGGATGCGGCCGACCGCGTGCTCTACTTCAGCTACGACAACAATGGACGGCTCGACGCGATTCGCAATCCGGTGACGCTCGGCGCAGTGCGCCCCGAATTCGCTACCGAGATGGCGATTCCCGACAACGACCCCAACGGGCTCGTCTATTCCATCAACGTCGACGATGCGGACCCGATCGGGTTGGTGCAGTTGAGCAGCGTGATCATCAACCACCCGCGGCCCTCCGACCTGCGCGTGACCATGACTTCGCCGCGCGGCACGACGATCTTGTACCGCACCAGCTCGCAGGAACCGAACATCATTCTCTCGGGCGCCGTACTCGACGCCTTCGACGGCGAAAACCCTCAGGGCACCTGGCAGGTGCGCATCGTCGATGAGGTGGCCGGCTCGGCCGGGACGCTGTTCGCGTGGCAGATGCGGTTCAGCGAGCCGACCGACCCGCTGCGGATCACCTACAACGGGTCCGGCCAGATCACGCTCGTGCGCGACCCCGACGGAGCACGGGTTTTCGCGAATCAATACGACTCGCAAGGCCGCGTCTCCGCTCAGGACGACGGCATCGACAGCAACGAGATCGCCACGTTTGCCTATCAGGAGTCCGCCGGCGGCGTGATCACGACCTATCGGAACCGGATCGGCGAGACCATCAGCCTCGCTCACGACGCCGGCTACCACCTGACCCAGCGCACCGATGCGATGGGCGCCACCACGGCCTACCGCTATAACCAGAACGGCGACCGTACCCAGATCACCGACGCGCTCAACCGCACCACCGTTTTTTCGTACGACTCCAACGGCAATATCGCCACCGTCGTCGACCCGGGGCAAAGCACCTGGACGATGAGCTACGACGGCGCCAACAACCTCCTCCAGTTTCAAGACCCGCTGGACCACACCTCGCGGTTCACCTACGACGGCCTCAACAATCTGATCCGGGTGGCCGACGCGCTGGGCAATCAGGATTCGAAAACCTACAACGGGGCGTCGCGGATCGCGGGCAATCTGCTCGAAGACGGCGGCGGGGTCACCTACACCTACGCCGGCGGGATGCCGGTTGCGGCTTCGCATCCCGTTCCCGGCATCGGCCCGACGCAGAGTGAATACGACGCCATCGGGCGGGTCACGCGGATCGCCTACCCGGACGGCTTCGGTTCGGAGATTGCTTACAACTCCAACAGCCGGCGCATCGAGGAAACCGACGCGGCGGGCGGGCGGACAACGCGGCGCTTTGACCGCCGCAACCGGCTGATCGAAGAGCGTGACCCCAAGGGCAACGCCACGACCTACCAGTACGACCGCAACGGCAACGCGGCCTTCATCCGCGACGCCCTGGGCCGCACGGTTCGCTTCGAGTACGACGGCGAAGACCGCCTCGTTCGCACGATCGATCCGGCGGGAAACGTCAGCACGATGACCTACAACGCGGCGGGGCGGATCATCGCGAAAACCGACGCGGCCGGCGTCACCCAAAAGCGCGAGTACGACGCGGTGGGAAACGTGACTGCGGTCTACGACAGCGGCGGCGCGCTCGTGGCGCGAAGCACCTATGACGCCCGCGATCAGCCGGTTTCGACCGAAGACGCCTTCGGCAATGTCACCACGGTGCAGTACGACCGGATGGGCCGCCCCGTTTCCACCAAGGATGCGTTGGGCCGCTCTTCGACGCGCGAATACGACGCGGTGGACCGCGTCACGAAAGTCGTCGATCCCCTCGGGCATACCACGCGCCAGGAGTATTTCTCCGACGACGTCGTGGCCACGATGACCGACGGCCGCGGCAACGCGACGGAGTTCTTCTACGATGCCGCCAATCGCATCTCGCGCATCGAGACGCCGCTCGGCAACGAGCTGCGGCTGACCTACGACAAGCGCGATCACGTTTCGATCGAGCGTACGGCGCGCGGAGTCGAGCGCGACTTCAGCTACGATGCGGTGGGCCGCATCACCCGCGTCAGCAGCACCGCGCCGGGCAGCATCGTTCCCGACATCGTCAACACCTACGACGCCAACGGCAACCTGACCACCGTCAGCCGCAAGTCGTTTTCCGACGTCAATCCCGTGCCCCGCCTTACCCGCGAGTATGACGCGCTCGACCGCATGGTCCGCTACACCGACGGCGACGGGAACACGCTGCGCTACGCCTACAACGCGGCGGGCAATTTGCAGACTCTCACCTACCCCGACGGCAAGACCGTCGCCTACACCTACAACGGGGCCAACAAGCTCACGACGGTGCGGGACTGGGCCGGCCGCGTCACCCGATATACCTACGACGACAACGGCCGCATCACCGGGATCGCGTTTCCGAACGGCACCGTCCGCAGCGTCGTCTACGACGCCGGCGGCCGGATCGTGCACCGCACCGACAGCGCGGCGCCGGGCCGCATGATCGTCGACTACCGCTATTCGTTCGACGCCGCCGGGCAGATCGCGGTGCAGCAACAGCAGCAGGCCGGCATGCCGTTTCCTGCAACCGCCGCCTCGATGACCTACGATCGCGACAATCGGCTGGCCACCTTCAACGGTGCGGCGGTGACATTCGACGCCGACGGGAACATGACGCGCGGCCCGCTGGCCGGTTCGCAGGCCGATTTCAGCTACGACTCCAACAACAATCTCACCGCCGCCGGCAACGTTTTGTATTTCTACGACGAAGAGGACCGCCTGGTCGGATTCTCCTCGGGCGGTGCGCGAACGCGGCTGGTCGTCGACCCGCTGCCGTCGCTGTCGCAGGTGCTCGTCAAGACCGACCCCTCGGGTTCGGTCACGCGCTACGTCTACGGCGTCGGCTTGCTCTACGAGGAAGTCAACGGCGGAATCCGGGTGTTTCACTACGATCAGGGCGGCAGCACGGTGGCGTTCTCCGATGACGCCGGCGCGGTCGTCGGCCGGGTGAGCTACGGACCGTTTGGCGAGATCGGCGACCGCCAGGGCGCCACCGACTCGCTGTTCCTCTACGGGGCGCTGTTCGGAGTCGCCACCGGCCCCAACGGGCTCAACTACATGCGCTTCCGGTGGTACTCGCCGCAGATCAAGCGCTTCATCAATCAGGACGAGCACTTCGGCGACATCACCAAGCCCGGAACACTGAACCGCTTCGCCTACGCGGCCAACAATCCGCTCCGCTTCAACGACCCCAAAGGCCAGCTGTTCAGTCTGTGTGCCGCCATCGGCGCCGCCATCGGGGCGGTGGTCAACGTCGTTGTTACCGTCCTGGTGAAGGGCTTGACCGTAGGGTTCGACAAGATTACGGCGGGGGATATTGTAGGCGCCGCGGTTGCCGGAGCGATCGTTGGCGGCGCGGCGGGAGCGTGCATCGGCGCTGACGCGGTGACCTGTGGAACCCTGGGCGCTATTGCCATCGGTGCGGGCGCCGGGGCAATCGGTAATCTCGTGGGACAAGGCATCGATCTGGCCACAGGCGCTCAACAGGAGTTTAACCTTCTCAGTCTGGGCCTCGATTTCGGTTTCGGCGCCATCGGCGGCGCCATTCCCGGCGGCAAGCAAGCCATCCAGACCGCCGAGGAAGCCATCGAACAAGCCCTGAAGCAATCGGCCAAGGCAGCTTTCAGCAAGCTGCCCTTCACCAAGAAACTCCTTATCTCTCTGGGCAAGTTCGAGATCGGCCAGATTGCCACCGATGCGATCGTCGGCCTCTATCTCGGGCGCGTTCGACAGCAGGCCCAGCAAGACCTCGAGGGCGGCAACGACATCTTCAGCAATGCAGCGGTCCGCAATCAAGGCAGGAGTGAACTGAACCGCGGAAGGCAAGGGGTCTTCGGCGAGTTCGCCCATTGGGATTTCTACCTCAACGCGCTGGCCGCGGCGAGCCGCCCGATGCCGAACAACCCCAACAACATGCTGGCCACTTTCTGAATCGGAAGATCATGCGAACCAGTGCGCCAACCCTTCTCGCCGTCGCCGCCCTCGTGGCCGGGCTGGCGCACGCTCAGTCGTACAACTACGACGCCGACGGCCGGCTGGTTCGCGTCGCCTATCCGGGCGGCGGCGGTGTGATGTACGAATACGACGCCGCGGATAACATGACCAGCGTCGTGCCGCTCTCGCTGCCGGCCGCCCCGTCCGAGGTCGAAGTCACGCGCCTGTCGCCCAGCAGCGCCCGCATCAGTTGGCAGTCGAGCCCCTCGGCCACCGGCTATGTGATCGAGCGCAGCCGCGCCGGCTCCGACGTCTGGGAAGAAGTCGCCACGGTTCCGGCGGGTTCGACGACGTTCATCGATCCGGGTCTTCAGGAGGGCGTCGACTACTCTTACCGTGTCTCCGCCGTTAGTGCCGACGGCCGCTCGGCCCCCTCCACCGAAGTCGCCCTGGGCGGGCCGCTGGTTCCCGCGATCTCGCAAAACGGAGTCGTCAACGGCGCGAGCTTTGCCGCCGGCGTCGCCATCGCCCCCGGCTCGATCGTCTCCATCTTCGGCGACAACATCGGAGTCCGCAACGGCGCCAGCGGACCGGAAGCGTTCAGCCAGGGTGCGACGACGGTGCCCTTGCCGCGATCGCTGGGCGGTTACAAAGTGTTGTTCAACGGCGTGGAAGCCCCGCTGTTCTTCGTCGGCGGGCAACCTGCGGCCGGCTTGTCCGCGGGAAGCGGCGTGAAGCAGACGATTTCGGGCCAGATCAACGCGCAAGCGCCGTGGGAAATCGAGCCCGGCGTCGTGGAAGTCTCGCTGGTGCGGGAGTCCGACGGCCAGGTCGTGGCGAGCCAACCGATGAACGTATCGGCCGCGGCCGTTTCGCCGGCCCTGTTCACCTTCGACTTTGGACCCGGCCGCGCCGCCGCCATCAACGTCAAGGTCGACGAAAACGACGGCGTCATCAACGGCTCGATCGCCCAACCCGCGGGCGCGTTCCCGGGCATCGTCTCGCAGCCGGCGCAACGCGGAGGCGTCGTAACGCTATTCGCCAACGGCCTGGGCCCGGTCGATCCCGAAGCGGTCACCGGCAACAACAGCCTCGACGCCGTACGCGCAACCACCGTCGCGGTACGCGTCTTCGTGGGCGAAGCCGAAGCGCAGGTGCTGTTCTCAGGCTTGGCCCCCGAGTTCGTGGGCCTCTATCAGATCAATATCGTGACGCCCCTTGCCGCCGTGCCCGGAGACGCCGTCCCGATCCGGATCGAACAAGGCGGAGTGATGAGCCGCCCCGACGTCACCATCGCCGTGCAACCCTAGTCTGCTGCCGCGGACATTCCTGCCCATCGCCCGATTCGCACCAATGGGGCAGGGCTCCGGCCTACCCAAAAGCGTTTTGCCCAACACGGCCTCCCACCCTGGGTGGACCTACGTAGGCGAGTGCAGGGATAGTCGCTTTTCCCACTTTCGCGCACGGCGATAACGTGATAACCCTGTTAGTAACAGACTGCCATGGACCTTTCCGTATCGCTTGAGATGGATCGCGATTTTCGGGACTTCAACCTTTGTGTCTATTGGGAGCCCACTCTCAGCCCTCACTACACGTTTACGCAGTCCAGGCTGCTCCAGTCTGCCTATCGGGTCCGCCACGGTAATCAGGGGGACCTGGCCGAATTCGCGGATGCTCTCAAGCGCACTATACGTTGGGAGACGTTCCAAGCTTTCCAGAAGATTCATGGCCCGAGGCCGATAGACTACCCGGGGTGGTACTGCGCGAAGCTCGAGCAGTTCTTTGGCATCCTGCTCTACGAGCAGCTGCTGGTGTTGGGACTGGGCCCCCACGGCGAGCCAGGACCTCCCAAAACCGAGTGCCCCTGGGAGGAGGGCGACCGCATTCTTTACCATCGGGCTCCCTTGGTCCAAAGGGATGCGATTTGGAAAGCGGTCTCCCCTGCCGAAGTGAAACAGATCGACTGGCTCAGTGTGCTCGAGAAGCTAGCTGCCGCCGGTCCTCGTGGCCAGACAGTCCTCGAGCGTTGGCTAGCCGAAAGAGCCGCGCGAAGGAAGCAAAAGCCGCTAGAGGTGGACGCTCGAAGGCCTAGGCAACGGGTGCGCACCAGACGGCACCAAGGCACCAGGCGTGGGCCAAGGCGTACTAGGGACGGCTTGATTCGCTCGTGGCTCGAACAAGGTGTCTCACGAGAAGAAATATGCAAGAGACTCGATGATTCAAACATTCCAGTTACGCGGCCCATGCAGGAGCGCGGGATAACGTCCTGGTCGGAGGGCTGGAAGGATACCAAGGTGGAACCCAACATCTACACCCTGTTCTCGAAAGCTCGCGATCCCGACTGAGTCCTGTCAAGCGGAAAATACTTTCCAAACTGTTTCCATTTCGTTCGGCAGAAAAATCGCTTGGCTGTTCTCCGAACGGCTCCACTCCGACCACCCGGACGCCCCTACGAATCCGGATGAGGGGTGCGGACCAGGGGGCGCCTCAATGAGTCGCCGAAGCGTCCACGGCCCGCATCCCACAGAAAATGCACCCCTTAGCACTGGAGCAGGATAGACGAGCCCTCGCCCGCTCAGAAGTCTCCATCATTCCGACATCCGTTGTTGTACAGCCACCCCGAGCATGATATATGCGTATGTAATGGAAATGCTCATACGTTGACCCGCCGATTTTCCTCGTTGTTTCCTCTCCCGCCTGCCCCAATCCGCCATTCCAAAAACTCGGGTTAGTCTGGGAACGTGGTCAACGTTCCCGATTCGCGACCCACCGGAAAGCCCTCGATCGTCTCCGTCCCTCCGATCGAGCATCGGTATGAGTCCGAACGGCAACCGTCGAAGCCGCAGGAGCTATCTCGACTGGGTTCTGGCGGCCGAACCCCGGGTTCTCTTGAAGGCCAACGTTCGACTCGCTCCGCCGTGGCTTCTCGGAGCAGGACTCGGCTCGAACGGCAGGGATTTGCGGGGAGCGTTGCGCCGGCGGACGGGCGAGCAGAGGTCCTGCGACAACTCTCGGCGCCTGCCGTGGTCCGGTCATCAGACCGCAGCCCGTCGCATGACGCGGCGATTTCCGCCGCTCCAGTGGCTACGTGCGATGGCGAGGATTTCCGAACGATCTTGTTGCAACACGTCTGCGAGTCGCCTTCATGAACCCTGCTACACTGGCATCCATTCAGCCTGGCGGGCCATGGAGAAGAAAAATGGCTCGCAAGAAGCGGGGACAGTTCCCCAAACCAAAAAAGGAGAATGGAAGTTGGAAAATCAGATATCGCGAATACCTCGCCGATGGCGTTCGCAAGCGTACCAAGTGCCTCGGGCCTGTCGAGGGGATGAGTTTCGCCCAGGCCCGCAAGGCCGCACAGAAGTTCCTCGAACCGATCAACGACGTCACGGTAGCGTCTGAGAACTCGGACAAGACCATGTCGCACCTCGTGAATCACTGGCGAGCGATCGAAAGATCCAACCTCAAGCGGTCCACACAGGACTCCTATGAGTGGGCGATCAAGCGCATCCTCCCAGCCTTCGACAGGGTTGCGTTGAGCGACATCACCAAGCCTGACGTGCAGGCTTTCCTGATCCGGGCGTCTGAGCAGCTAGCCCCGATCTCTGTTCACGACCTTCGGGCTCATTTGTGTGGACTGATGACTCTGGCTGAGGAACTCGGCTGGATCGTCGGCAACCCCGCTAAGGGTCGCATCCGACTGCCGCCGGCCGTGCGCGCGAGGCTTCCGGTCAGACAGAAGGTTGTCCTGCATCCGGAACAACTCTGGCTTGTAGCAGAGGCGTTGAAGCCGCCGCACTCTACTTTGGTGGTTCTGGCCGCGTTGAGCGGCTTGCGGATTGGCGAAATTATCGCTCTGCGCTGGAACGACATCAGCGCCGATGGTGTCACGCTAGTCATTGACGAGGCGATCTACCGTGGCACCCTAGCAACGCCCAAGGGGCACCTGCCGCGACGGTCCGTCCGTATCAGCAAACGGGCCCGCGCGGCGATCGAGGAGTGGCGGTCGATGGCAAAGTACACCGAGCCGACTGACTTTGTCTTCGGAATGCGGAACAACAGGCCGATCGACCCACACAACGCCCTCGCGCGCGAGATCAAACCGGCCTGCCGGCGGGTCGGCGTCCCCGTCATTTCGTGGCACGACCTGCGCCACACGTTCACGACCTGGGGACGTCAGGCCGGCGTCAGCCCCGAGGCGATGAAGCGGCAGCTCGGGACACGCAAACATCACAACCACCCTCGGCATCTATTCTCATCTGGAAGAACTGGATGACACGGCCGCCATGGCGGTCGAGGGGTGGGCTAGAAGGGTGCAATAAGCTTAATGCCACCCAAATGCCACCAGTAACCGATGCTCAAAAAGGAGCGTAAGTGATTGAAAGGATTGGTACTGGCGCCCCGGATCGAACGGGGGACCTCCTGATCCACAATCAGGCGCTCTAACCAACTGAGCTACGCCAGCACAGAGAGAGGGAGAGAAAGGCTAACGGTCATTCTAGCAACCGTTTTCCGGCCCTGCCAAGGGTGGAGTCTCGTCTTCGTCGGATCGCGGGACTCGTGGGTCGGTCCACGGGCCCTGGGTGGTTCGGCGCGGTGGGTCCTTCGGGCTGCTTCGCGCTGTTGGTCTCGGGCGGTGGCCTACGCGAGCAGCGCTGGCGCTGCCGGGGCCTAACTCGCTACACTCAGGGGCGCCCGTGTTTGGCAGCGTCGGATTCTAGCGGGCCCGTTTGGCGGGCTGCCCGGAGTCTCGGCAAGCAGCGGATTCCAGCAAGCAGCAGCCCTCAAGGTCGACCCTGTGTTCTTGGCAAGGCGCAGCAGCTCGCCCGCTAGTGGATTCCAGTAAGCCTCGAACGCGACAAGGTTGAGCCCGATAAAAGCTAACAAGCCGCAACAGGCACAGAGTTTTCGCCCATGAACATGCGATCCATCTCCTCGACATTGTTTGCGCTGATTCTCGGCGCCTTTGCCCTGGCCCCTGAGGCTCGGGCCCAGGAATACAAGCCTCCGCTCTACCGCGCCGCGCGCGCGCAGGACGAGATCCACGTCGACGGCAAGCTCGACGAGTTCACCTGGGCGGCGTTGCCGCGCGTCGGCCGCTTCATCGACATCCGCGACCACAATAACCCTGACGCGCTCGACACCCAGGCCACCCTCGCCTGGGACAACACCAACCTCTACATCGCCTTCGCCTGCGTCGACCCCGAGCCCTGGGGCACCATGATGCAGCGCGACCAGCATCTCTGGAACGAGGAAGTCGTCGAGGTCTTTCTCGATCCCGACGGCGACGGCCACGACTATCCCGAGCTCGAGGTCAGCCCGCACAACATCGTCGTCGATCTGCTGATTCCCCACCGGCCCGACAGCAAGACCGATCCCTCGGTCGCCGCGCACTGGGATATCGCGGGGCTGAAGACCGCCGTCGGCAAATACTCCGCGGGCTGGACGGTCGAAATTTCCATTCCCTGGGCCTCGCTCGCCGGCAGCGGCATCAAGACCGCGCCGAAGGAAGGCGACCGCTGGCGCGTCGGGCTTTACCGCATCGAGCGCCCCGGCGGGCCCAGCCAGGCCGCCCATCTCGAAGAGTTGCGGAAGAAGGTCGTCGCGGCCCCTGCCGGCGAAAAAGCCACTCTGAGTAAAGAGCTCGAGACCCTGGAGAACAAGAACCAGGATCTGGCCTGGTCGCCCACCCGCCATACTTTTCACGATCCCGAACGCTTTGGCATCGTGGAATTCGTCCTGCGGCCCTAGAGTTGCGGGCCGGCGGAGTACTCTTTCCCCCGCCGTGGTGGCTGGTCTGGCGGCCCGTACCTTTGTATGTATTCTCGATGGACGGGGTGATGGGATACGGCTGAATCCACACAGCCGCACGCCTTCCGGGTGCGGCTCTGTTTTCACGATCCTTGATTTCCATGCCGTTGGGCAAGCTTTACCGGCCGCGGCCTGGCTGGCCGGAGTCCTCGAAAAAGTACTTCCGTGGGCACGCCACAGGCGCACAATAGAAGATGAGGGGGGGCAGGTTGGAGGTGCTCCATGCTCTCTGCCAAGCTTGTCCAACTCATCGAAGATCACTGGGAGCCGCTCACGCGCCGGATGATGCTCATCATTCGCGTCGATCCGCGGCTGGTTCATGTTCAGACGCTCTCCGAATCCGATCTGCACGACCGTATCGGGCTGGTCTGCAAGAATCTGGGACACTGGCTCGCCGCCGGCGACGACGAACATCTGGCCGCCGAATTCGAGGCGCTGGGCCGCCAGCGCCGCCGCGAGGCCGTTCCGCTCGACGAAGTGATTCATGTTACCCACTTGGTCAAGCACCGCATGTTGGACTTCGTTCGCGACCAGGGAATCGCGCAGACCTCGGTCGAGCTATACGCCCAGGAAGAACTGGAACATCGCGTCGGCCTGTTCTTCGACGCCGTCGTCTACCACCTGGTGCGGGGCTACGAACAGGAGTTGCGCGAAGCGGCCAGCGCGGCGCGGTTGAGTGCCGCAGCCGGAAAGCGACCCGGGCTCTACAGCCGGGCACTGCACGAGGCAATGGTAGCCACTGCCGGCCCATCGCATCCGCCCGACGAATATTAAATCGGCGAATCGGAGCACACGGCTGCCGAATCGCAGCATCCGCAGGAACCGGGCAGCACCAGGCCGGGCCGCCGCCACAGCAATGAGACTGGGCTCCGGCCTGGCCTATTCGAAGGCCCTCAGGCCCATCCACCGAGGGCATCTGGACGTGCCTCCCCAGCCCATGCCGGCTTACGCGGAAGGGACGCGGCCGCTACTTCTTCTTTTTCTTGATCGTGGTCGTCGGGGGCTTTTTGAGCACCAAAGCCGCGATGTGTTCCAGCACGGCCTTGAAATACGCCGCGTCGCGTTGCGCGACCGGCATGTCGTCAGTAAACTCGGCGCTCTCACCCGGCATGTACACAAACGGGAAACGCTGCGCCTGCACCCAAGGCATGTAACCCCACCCGGCGGCGCGGTTGAACATGGCGTCGGAGCTCGCGAATTCCCGCTCGAGCGTGGCGTGCGTGGTCTGGCGCCCGTTGTCGTCTTCGGTCATCCACACGGCGCGCTTGTAGTCTTTGAACTCGGTGAGGCGCTCCAGCTTTTCGGCCGGCGTGCGGCCGTTGCCGTGCACCAGCACCACGTCGCACAACCGCGCCAGCGATTCCGGGTAGGTCATCCGACCGCCCGTTGAGGCTCCGATCGGCAACAGATAGTCCGCGCCATTGAACTGCTCGCGCACCAACTCGACCAGTCCGTTGATGTGCTCGGGAATGAAGCTGGCCTGGTCCCAGGTCTCTCCGCTGATGTCCCATTCGTTGGCGATATCGATGATCAGGTTGCGGAAATTCTTTTGGATGATCCAGCGCGTGATGTTGCGCGCGGCGTCGATCACGGCCTGGTCGGATTCGAAAATTTCATCCTGCCCCTGATAGAAGTAGATGAGGTTCACGACCATGCCGCGTTCGTCGGCGGCGCGAATGACGCGCTCCAGGCGCGCGAGCCAGGCCGGCTTCAGCGAGCCGTCGGGGCGGAACGCGCTGACCAGCAGGCCCTCGCCCTTGCCCAGCCGGGCTGCGTTCTTGCGCGCGATGCCGTTGACTTTGGGATCGTAGCCCGGGTTGCCGCCTTGCAGGCTGATCGAAAACGCCAGCACGCCGTGGGCTTTGTAGACATCGAGCGCGGCGATCAGGTTGTTGGTATTGGCGTCGGGGTCGAATGGCTGTTCGGTGAGCCACTCGTCGTCGAAGATCCCCTGCGCCAGGCGCAGCGTCATCAGCTTGCCGCGCGCCTTTCCGCGATAGGGCGAATCGGCGTAGGTCTGGCGCCAGCTCCCGCGCGGCGAGGTGCGCATGTAGAACACGGTCTGCTTGTAGCTGGGTCCCAGCATCGACCCGGTGGCGATCTCGGTGGCCGCCCGAGCGGCCTGCGCGGCGAGCAGCCCACTCAATGCGGCGAGCGCCGCGATGCTCCCAACGCGTGCCGCGATGCGCCCGGCCCGTATCAAGGTGTGCTCAACCCGCGTCAACATCTGCTTGGCCCGCTCGGCCGCTGATCTGCTTTGCCGAGCGGCCCATCGCAAGGGCGCCGCCGCGGTCGGGCAATCTCGTGCAACCGAGGCAAACAGGCGCGCCGCTGCAGCCGTCTGGGCACAACGGCTTCTCCAGACGAGCATCCTGTCGTCTCTCATGCGCATGTGATCCACGCAACAGCAGTCCGTCGAGACCCCACAGCGCCCGACGGCAGGTCTGGCGTCGAGAGGATTGGATACTGCGTTGTCAACCAAGGAACGGGGCTCGATCCGCCGATTTGGGGGCGTCAGCGGCCACTACCATCGCACCCCGTCAAGTTGCGGTTGGACACGATCTTAGCACGAAGCCGGGGCCCCCAGGAGTAGCCAGCCGGCGGGCGCAGGCGCTCGCCGCGGAAGCGGCGGAACCGCGCTGACGCAGTCCCACAGCCGCTGGAACGCGGTGGCGCTGGACAGTTTCGTTTACCCGAAGCATTGGGCCCCAGGCGCCGCCCTTACGCATCGCGAAAACAGAGCCGCGCCCGGCAGGGTGCGGGCCGCCCCGAGCAAACTCGAATGCAGCGAGGGCCGGGGCAGTCGCCGTGCTGCTGGGCGGCAGTCACCGTGCTTCGTGGTCCGCGCGAATCCTGAAGGGGCCTGCGGAATCAGTCGCGAGAACACGGCTACTGCCGACGCCTGGCGGAACTCGTTGGCGCCGGGCGCTGGCCCTGCGCGGGTGGTCGGGTGCGAGGCGGCCCGCACCCTGCCGGGCGCGGCTCTGTTTTCGCGATTCGAAAGGGGCGGCGCGCCGGTGGGCGGAAAAAGCAAGGGCCACCCGGCTTGGGTGGCCCCTGGAACACGGTGCGATTTTGCCGGCCCGGAACTTCAACCGTGGCCCGCAACTGCCGCCTCGGACTAGAACTCCAGCCGCAAGCCCATGGTGATGATCCGCGGCCCGTTCTGGGGCGAGGTGGCACGTCCAAAGTTGGCGTTGCCGATCACCGAGTTAATCGTGAAGTTTGTGCGGTTGAACACGTTGAACATGTCCGCCCGATAGGTGAACAACACGCCGTGGTCGCCGCGCATCAGCCGGAACTGCTTCTGGATCGACAGGTTCTCCTGGAACACCGGCGGGCGGCGCAAATTGCCGTAGTAGAGCGATCCGTATCCCAGTTCAAACTCGCCGGCCAGCGCGAACGCTCCGGAGTTGAAGTAGCGGACGTCGGCGTTCGCCGGGTCCAGATCCGTACGGCTGACGCCGGTTCGCAGCTCCTGCCCGGTCGGGTTAGCGCGCTTGCCGCCGTTGAACAGTACGTTGGCCAGCGAGTTCGGAGCCGTCCCTACATCGAGGCCGCCGCTCACGTAACGCTGCGCCGCCGCAATGGTCCAGCCGCCGAGGAGGTAATCTACCGCGCCCTCGCGATTGAGCCAGCGCCGGCCGCGGCCGAACGGCAGGTCGACCGAGTTCAGGATGTTCAATACGTGCGGCAAATCGAACGACGAGTAGGTCTTCTCGGCGTCGAGGTCGTAGGTGTTCTGTGGAGCGACTTCAAACTGCGTGAAGATCTGGCGGTAGTGAATTTTGGCCAGCGACTTCGACCAGGTGTAGGAAGTCAGCATCTGCCAGGGACCGAAACGTCGCTCGATTTTGGTCTGCAACGCGTCGTACCAGGTTCTGCCGTCACCGGAGTTGCGGCTGAACACGTTGAGGTACTGCGGATAGGGCCGCAGCGCCTGCGCCAGCGTGGCGCTGTCGGGGAACGACGAATACGGCTTGCTGAATCCCTGTGCGATCACGTCGGGATCGTCGATGCGCTTACGCAGCAGTGGACCGAGCGAAAGATACTTCGGATCCACCTGGTTCAACCAGATCGACGAATTCAAGCCGCTGCCGCGGTTGCCGACGTAAGCAACATCGGCCACAAAGCCCGCGAACTCGTGCTGAACGTTGATGCTCCAGTTGTGGATGCGCGGAGCCTGGCCGAAATTTGGACCCAGGTAGTCGACGTCGCGGAAATTCCCGAAGCTCGGATCGATGAACGGCGGTTTGGCGATGTTGGCCGGCACCGGAATGCCGCCATCGAGCGGGAACGCGCCGCTGAGGCCGTCGGAGGGAACCTGCGTCGGCGCGCCCGCGAAGCCGAGCGTACAGCCGCAGCCGCCGTTACCCAGCGTCTGGTAGAAGATACCGTAGCCGCCGCGCAACACGGTCTTGCTGGTGAGCTGGTACGCGAATCCGATGCGTGGGCCGACACTGCTGTAGTCGGTCGGATAGAAGCGCTTCGCGCCGATGCGGCCGGGGCCTTCGCCGGCGAAGGTCAGCGCACCCGGCAGATTGTCCGCCGCCGGATTCGGCGTCGTCAGGCTGATCGACGAGAAGGTGTCCTCTTTGAAGTGGAACCCGACTGGAACTTCATAGCGAATTCCGATGTTCAAGGTCAGCCCCGGGCGGATCTTCCAGTTGTCCTGAAAATATCCGGACTGGTAGCCGTAGCGGATCTGCGCGATCAGCAGCGGCAGGGCAGCCGTTTCGGCGCTGTCGGGCAAGCCGAGCAGGAAGCTCGCAAAGGAGTGCCCGGTGCCGGCGGTGTCGGTAGGCAGCGCCGTCTGCGCGCGGGCGAAATTAAACAGCCCGTTGGTGCCGGCCGCGTCGTTGCCGGTCGTCCACAGCCGCCGCACGTCCCAGCCGAACTTGAACTCGTGCGCGCCCTTGATCCAGGTCATCGCCTGACTGTATTGATACGTGGTGTTGTACTGCCGGCCGTCGTTGACCTTGCCGTCCTGTACGCCGAACGCCGTCAATGCATCGGCCCCGGCAAAGCGGATCCGCGGCGTGGCGTCGGTGTCGGTCTTCAGCCCGATCTGCGAGGCGAAACCGGCCTGCGCCGGGTTATCCCAGCCCTGCCGCGTGCGGCTGTATCCAAACGTCGAGTGGATCAGGAACGTCGGCGAGAACACGTAGTCGTGGTTGACGCGGAAGTTCTGCGGCCGCTGGAAACTTGAACCGAGCCCCTGGCCCAGCGGTCCCGGCAGCGCCGTCACGGCCTTGGTGTCCTGGTTCTGCAGACTGTGAAAATACGAGAGCCGGTTCTTGTCGCTGAAAGCGTGATCGAGCTTCAGACTCCAGTGATAGTCGGTGAGGTTGCTGGAGTTGACGAACGAATAGTTATTGGTGTCGACGCCCGGCAGATTGGGGTCGGGAATCGACGGCAGAACCTTCGACGCAACGCTGCTGAAGCGCGCCTGCGGAATCGTGTTGTTCGCGAACGGCTGGCGGGTATCGCCCGACGTCGTCGCCGGGTCGTAGATCAGCCGCGAAAACTCGGAAAAATCCCCTCGCTTCATCAGCGCGGTGGCTACGGAGCTGGTCGTCGAACTGGCCGTCGCCGGCCGCAGGTCGCGCGAGTAGGTGAGGAAGAAGAACGTCCTGTTGCGCCCGTCGTAGGCTTTCGGAATATACACCGGGCCGCCGATGCCGCCGCCCACTTCATTGAAGCGCTCCTTGGGGCGGAAGCCGGGCTTATTGTTGACGTTCGAATTGACGTTGTAGCCGGCGGCGTTGAAGATATCGCGCCGCAGGTTCCAGAAGCCGGTGCCGTGCAGGCTGTTGGTCCCCGATTTGCTGACAAACGATTCGATGCCGCCGCCCACACGCCCGTATTCGGCGTTGAAGGTCCCGGTGATCAGCTTGAATTCGCCGAACATCTCCGCCGCCGGAAAGTTGAACACCACGCCACCCGACTCGGGAATGACCAGGCTGGCGCCGTCGATGAGTACCTCTTTGGAGCGCCCGCCCGAGCCGTTGATGCTGACTTCGCGGAAGCTGTTGACCCCCGGCATGTAGGTGACAAACGACTCGGGGTTACGGATGCCGCCGGTAAACAGCGGCAGCGTGTTCATGAATTTGTTGGAAAAGCTCTGGCCACGCTCGCTCGTGGTGGTTTCCAACAGCGGCGCTTCGGCCACGACTTCCACGCTTTGCTGGACGTCGCCCACTTCGAGCGACAGATCCAGCGGCACGCGCGTCGCGACGCGGATTTCCAGCCCGCCGCGGGTTAGTTTCTTGAAGCCGACCTTTTCGACGGTCACTTCATACATTCCGGTCGGCAGGCTCGGCAACACATAGAGCCCCGCCTCCGACGACAGCGCCTCAAACGTCGCGCCGGTCTGTTCGTTGCGCGCCGTCACCGCCGCTTCGGGAATCGCTCCGCCGGTGGGGTCGGAGATGGTGCCGCCGATGGAGCCCGTGCTCACTTGCGCCAACAGGGGCGCGCTGGCCAAGGCGACAATGGCCAGAACATTCCTCAAACGCATGAGGATCACCTCACCCAAAAGTTCCCTTATGAATGTGACTTCGCCCCCTCGGCGAAATCACGGGTGGACTGAGTGTAGCAAGGTGATCCCGAAAAAACGTATCTACTTTATACCTTATCGAGGCTATAAAGATAGACTTTTTTAAGGGATGTGACGGCCATTGTGGGGAAGAACCCCAAGCGAACTACTTCCCGGGAGCCGCAACTCGGCCACGCCATCCCCGCCCGGTGTGAGGTTATGAGGAAAGCAAAGCCAAAATTTACCGTTTTCGAGACATTTGTAAACTCAAGCATAAGTGGTTGTATTTAACCCCGCGGCGCACGAAGCCAAGGACCCGGCCACGCGGCAAAACCAACAAGACCCACAAAAACAGAGCCGCAGGCGTAAGCTGGCGGGCCGAGTCGCCAAGAAAGTGGGTGGGAGGTAGTGGGGTCGGCGTGGCAGGGTGTGGGTGCCGGGCAAGCGGCCGCGGGCGTGAACAACCGATCGAGCGGCCCCGGGGGCGACATAGCCGCCGCCCTTCGCCCCCGGCTTCGTGGAACTTCGGCCCAACGGCTTGCGCCTGCGGTTCTGTTTTCGTGTTTGGTCCGGGGTTTTCGGGTTTGGTGCGGGTTACTCCCAGCGCAGTTCGAAGGTGTGGTCGAATGGGGTCATTCCGGTCAGATAGACTGACGGGCCCGGCAGCTTCGGCTCGGCACCGCGCACCTGGGTGTAGGCATTTCCGCGGCAAGTCGGCCCGATGCGGACCGCGCTTTTGCCGATCCGGTAGACCACCTCATTGCCGTCGGGCAGAAAAGCGTCGTCGGCGCCGGGCGCGGGGCTGCAGCCTTCGAGATTGCCCCCCGGCCGCAGGTTGATCTCGATCGCCACCGGCACCAGATCGGTGCCGCCGGCAACGATGCGCACCGCGAAACCGCCGGGCCGTTCCTGGATCTCGGCGCGGTAGTCCACGGTGCAAACCTCGGTACGTCGGCGTCCCTCGCGAACCGCGTACCAATTGGGGACCCCCCAGGCCACCTTGCGCGGCGGATCCAACGGCTGGTAATAGCCGGCGTCGAGCGACTGTGTCAGCACGTATGTCCCGCCGCTTTTCTCCCAGGCCGCGGGCACGAACTGCCCCTTGCCGAAGAACGCCGCCGCCATGCGGATACCCTCGACCACGGCCTCGCCATGGCGCGCCGCCAGCAACCGGCTCGAGCCGCCCAGCACAATCGTCGCGCTCGTCTCGCCGCGCCGGATGCGGGCGATTTTCGCTTCGCTCAATACTTTTTCGTAATCGCCGGGCAGCGGCTCGGGCGATGGCAGCGGCCGTGCCAGATCCGGGTAGGCCATCAGTTCCGGCAAACTGGCCGCGTCGGGCTCGATGCTCTGGAGCAGTGACGCCAGCCGTCCGTCGCCGTCGTGCAAGGCCAGATAGCGCAGCGCGTACCAATAGCGAATCATCGTGCCACGCACGTTCTGGTCCTGGCGGTGCGAGATCTCCGTGACCACTTCCCCGTCGGCGTGCAGCAGATATTGCATGGCCGCCAGGTTGCGGCGCACGGGCTCGAGCAAATCGGGCCGCTCGAGGATCGCGGCCACTGTGGTCAGCGCGTTGTCGGTGATGGCGTTGTACACCGTGGTGCTCTGTTCGCTGAATTGGCCGTCGTCGTTGATGTCGACGCCTTCGGCCAGCCACTGATCGATCCGGCGGACGTAATCGGGCTCCGCAAACAACTCATGCAGCCGCGCCAGCGCCGCGCAAACCACCCAGCGGTGGTTGGGCGTATGCACGCCGCCGCGCACCAGCGCCTCGCCCGAGCGCCGCATGTAGGGCTCGATGGCCGCAAACAGCTCCGGCTCGCCGTGGTCGCGTGCCAGCTTCGCCGCCAGCGCCACGTTCAACGCCACGAACGCCGTATCGGGCGGCGAATTGAAATTCGTCACCAACAGCTCGATATTCCCGTCGGGGGTTTGCAGCCGCCGCAGGTGGTCGCAGGCCAGATTCATACGCGCGGCCAGCTCGGCGTCGCGGTGGTAGCGCGACTGCTCGTGCAGATAAGCGGCCATCATTCCGACCAGGATGCCGCTGGCCGAACCCGGGTTGTTCAACCCAAACGCATCGGGCATCGTCCCGCGCCAGGGATTTTTGGGATCGGTAATCTGCTTTTCGAGATAAGTGCCGACCGCCTGATCCTGGCGCAGCACGACGGCCGTCCAGTCGACAGCGGCGGCTTGCGCGCGCAGCGCCGGGGCCAACGCGGCCCCCGCCAAAGCCAGCACCCCGCGCCTTGTAAGCTCAAAAGGTTCGGGCATAGCGGCAATTCTATCGCTTTCCCGGAAAATAGCAACTCGCCGGCGGGGGCATTCCGCCAGAACCAGCCCGAGGCCCGGCTCCGCCCCGACACGGTGGGCGGCGACAGGGTTGGCGGCGAAATGGCGCGCCGGACGAAACGCTACCGCCGCCGCTCGACGCCGCTCAGCGCCAACTGCACGCGCGAGCAAATCTCGAGCTTGTCGAAAATATGACGGAGGTGGTTCTTGAGGGTGTGTTCGCTGATCGCCAGGCGCCGGGCGACCTCTTTGTAGCGGTGTCCGCCGGCGACCAGCTCGGCGACCTGGCGCTCGCGCGCGGTGAGGCCGCTCCAGCTCGGCCGGCGGCCGCGGCGATCGTCGGCGTGCTTGCGGGTGGCTGGCCGCCGCCGGCTGCTCGCCTGGCGGACCGGCAAACTGGGGTCGACCCAGCGCATCCCCGCATGGACGGCCCGGATCGCCTCCATCATGTTGCGTGTGGCGCCGCGTTTGGCCACCAGCCCGCGCGCGCCCAGCTCGAGCGCCCGCGCCAGCAGTTCCGGGTCGCGCACCGCCGTCAGCACGATCGGCCGCGCCGCCAGCCTGGTCGCGCTCATCTGCCGCAGCACCTCGTAGCCGGTGACGTGGGGAAGCTCCAGATCGAGCAGCAGCACGTCGGCGCAGCTTCGCAGCACCTCCTGTTGCACCACGCGGCCGTCCGCCAACTCGGCGACCACCTCCATGCCGGCCTCATTGTCGAGCAGGGCATGCACGCCTTCCCGGAACAGGACGTGCTCGTCGGCAATCGCGACACGAATCGGCGGGGAGGGGGAGTTTGGGGGCACTGCCCCGTCTTATCGGCCAGCAATCGCCCCTCCTGAGACGCTTCGGGACAGGGCTCCAATTCCGGGGCGCACCGCGGCGCTACCCAGCCCGGACGGCTGCGGCAAACCCCCATGTTATGCTTGGAATATGAAGGTCTTGGAGCGGCTCCGCGGTCGTGCGGGGCGCACCCCGCGGCTCTGGGCGGCACGTTGGGGCGGCTTGGCCGCTCTGCTGTTGCTGGGCGGCGGCCTGATGCTGGCCCAGTTCAGCTATCGCGGCCATCTGCTGCCCCTCGAACCGGGCTATGCCCCCGAGCCGGCCGACGGCGACGTACCCGCCGAATTCTATTTCGCCCGCCTGGCCTACTCCGACCCCTGGGGCGACCGCGTCCGCGAACGGCCTTGGATGATCGACTCCCCGGCCGCCGAACGCCACTTCCTGCAAGGCGTTCGCCGCCTTTCGAACGTCAACGCCCGCTCCAAGGAAGTCTACGTTCGCGCCACCGACAAGGACGTGTTCGACTACCCCTGGCTCTATGCGGTCGAGCCCGGCCACTGGGATATCACCGAGGAAGAGGCCGAAGCCCTGCGCGAATACATGCTGCGCGGCGGCTTCATGATCTTCGACGACTTCCACGGCACCTACGAATGGGCCTTCTTCATGCGCGGCTTCCAGAAGATCTTCCCCGAGCGCCCGGTGGTTGAGCTCAAAGAAGACAACGAGATCTTTCATGTGCTCTACGATACGCCGCCCGACATTCAAATCCCTGGCCTGCAATTCCTGGCCACCGGCCAAACCTGGGAGCACGACGGAAAGATTCCGCACTGGCGCGGGGTCTACGACGACGAAGGCCGCCTGATGGCGGTGATCAACTTCGACATGGATCTGGGCGATGCCTGGGAGCACGCCGACTGGCCCGAATACCCCGAGCGTTACACGGCCATGGCCTACCGCTTCGGCATCAACTACATCATCTATTCGATGACGCACTGAGCTGCGCGTCAGACCAGCACCAGGCGGCGACGCGACCCGTAGAGACAGGCGCTCCCGCCTGTCGGCCGTAGCGAAGCGGAGGCCCACCCGCGGCGGTCACCCAGTCCCGCCGTCCCTTTCTCCCGAGTCAGGATGCAGGGCCGGCCGCCTCGTGGATTCGGCGCCGGCCTGGATTGGTACGCAAGCCAAAGGGCCGCCTGGCGGCGGCTGACAGGCGAGAGCGCCTGTCTCTACACGGGGACAGACAAGATTGTCTGTCCCACGCCGGAGACTACAACTCGAGCCTCACCTCGTCGCCCGCACCCACTCCCGTGCTCGCGCGGCGAGATCGTCGTCCACCAAGTCCGAGAGCACGGCCAGCGAATCCGCCCCGGCTGACAGCACCGACGAAGCCCTTTCCCGCGTCACCCCGCCAATCGCCACTAGAGGCTTAGCCGTCAGCGCCCGCAGCCGCTGCAATGCCTCCACGCCGACGACCGGATCGGGGTTCTCCTTCGAAGCCGTCCCGAAGATCGGCCCAATCGCCAGATAATCCACCGGTTCGAGATCGCCAGCCCGCAACTGGTCCGCGTTGTGCGTCGAATAGCCGATCAGCAGCCGGTCGCCGGCGATTTTGCGGACCGCCGCCGGGGGCAGATCGTCCTGGCCGACATGGACGCCATCGGCGCCCAGCATCAACGCGATGTCGGCGCGGTCGTTGACGATGAAAAGGCCGCCGGCCTGCCGCACGAGTTGGCCGATCGCCCGGGCCTGCTCGTAAACCTCGCGCGTATACGCGGCCTTGCGGCGGTACTGCAGCAGCCGCGCCCCGGCGCCCAGCAGGGCGCGGGTCAAATCCACGGGATCGACGCCGGCGCGATCCAGCAGTCCGGAATCGAGAATGGGATAGAAACGGTCCAGCGAAAATTGCATAAGGTTCAACGGGCGGCGGCGGCGGCACCGGCCGCGGCGGACTGGCGTCACCAGCCGCGGCTTGCCATGCGCTCCAGGATCTCCGCGCTATAGGTATCCATCCGCTGCGGCCGGCGGCGCAGCGGGCTGGGGATGCAGGCGGCCAGGCGCGCCGCCTGATCGCGGCTGAGGTTCGCCGCCGGTACCCCGTAGTGATACTGAGCCGCGGCCTCGGCGCCATAGACGCCGGGGCCCCACTCGATCACGTTGAGATACAGCTCGAGGATGCGCTGCTTGGAAAGCAGCAACTCCTCCAGCGGCACCAGCGCCGTCTCGAGTCCCTTGCGCAGCGGCGAGCGGTAGGTGGCCAGGAACAGGTTCTTCACCAACTGCTGGTCGATCGTCGACGCGCCGCGCAAGCGCCTGCCCTGTTCGCGCTGGTCGATCACTTTTTCGAGTTCCAGAAAGTCGATGCCCCAATGCTGGTAGAAACGGCCATCCTCGGCGGCGATCACGGCGTGCTGCAATTCGATATTGATGCGCGACAGCGGCACGTAGCTCTGCCGCTTCCGGTACGGCTTGCGCGAAAACAGGGCCTCCGCGCGCCGCTGCGCCTGCACCATCGTGAACGGAGGATTGATCCAGCGCAGCCCGGCGATCAGCAGGCCGCACAGTAGATAGACGGCCAGCAGCGCCAGCAAAACCACGCGGACCAACAGCCGCAACCGCGGCCGCCACCCGGCTCTCCGCGAGGAGGGTCGTAGCGGACGACGGCCCTGCCGGCGCAGCCGCAGCCATGTGCGAACGAAACTAGGCATCGAGCGTCAACGTTCCTATTGTCCCGAATCCGAGCTGACAATACTCCGTAGCGCAGGGCTGGCGTTTTTCCAGACCTGCGGTTTAGGAATCGGCTGGGCAAGGCATGGAAAAGGGCGCCGTGCGCCTGCGGTTTCCGTGCGGTTCCCTGAGGCAGAGTGGCAGGACGCGACAGAGCCGCAGGCGTGAGCCGGCGGGCCGAAGCCGCTGGATACCGGGGTGAAGCTCAACGCCGCCAGCGAAACGCGCCTTCCCCTCACCCAAGCGCGGCCCGCACACTGCTCTGGGTGGGGACGCCGTAAGCCAGCTCGTGGCCACAGGCAATCCTGCCTGTGCAGGACAGACAGATTGTCTGTCCCACATCAAAAGGCCAAACCCCTGGGGCAGACTGAGCCCTGCCCCACTAGTGGCGAACGCTGACGATTTGGGCAGGCCGGAGGCATGCCCCACTGGGTGCGGCAGTTTTGCAATGTTTGGCTGTTATACTGGCGTCATTGTGAGCAAGATCAAATGGATTCCCCTGTTCACTTGTCTTCTCGCCTTCAGCGCCTGGGCCATCGATTGGCAGCAGTGGCGCGGGCCCGAGCGTGCCGGGCGCTCGACGGAAACCGGCTTGCTCGAGCGCTGGCCGCAAGCCGGGCCGGCGTTGGCTTGGAAGCTTGACGGCCTCGGCGAGGGATTTTCCTCGTTCGCGGTCAGCGCGGGCCGCGTGTTCACGCAAGTGCAGCGCGGCCGGCAGCAATACATCGTCGCGCTCGACGAGGCCACGGGGAAAACGGTTTGGGAAACGCCCAACGGCGGCTCCTACGCGAACAACCGCGGCAGCGGCCCGCGCGGCACGCCGACAATCGACGGCTCAAAACTCTACGCGCTGGGCTCGAACGGTGATCTCGCCTGCCTCGACGCGGCCAGCGGCAAGCCGGTCTGGCAGATGAATGTGCTGCAGCAGTTCGAAGGCCGCAACACCAACTGGGGCTTGAGTGAATCGCCGCTGATCGACGGCGAACCGCATCATCGTCAACGCCGGAGGCCGCGGCGCCTCGGTAGTCGCGCTCAACAAATCGAACGGTGAGGTGATCTGGAAATCGCAGAGCGACGAAGCAGGCTATTCGTCGGCGATGGTGGCCGTCACGGGCGGCATCCGGCAGTACGTGCTGCTGACCGGCGAGGCCGGCATCGGCGTGCGCGCCGACAACGGCGAACTGCTGTGGCGCTACGATAAAGTTTCCAACCGCACCGCCAACATCGCCACGCCGATCGTGCGCGGCGACAAGGTGTTTCTGTCGAGCGACTACGGCACCGGCTGCGCGCTGCTCAAGCTCAGCCCCCAGAACGGCGGCGTTCACGCCGAAGAAGTCTATTTCAACCGCGAGATGCGCAATCACTACTCGAGCTCGGTGCTCGTCGGCGATTACCTTTACGGCTACTCGAGCAGCATCCTCACCTGCATGCGTTTTGATACCGGCGAAGTCGCCTGGCGCGACCGCAGCGTCGGCAAAGGCCAGGTGGTCTTCGCCGACGGCAAACTCTACCTGCTCAGCGAAGACGGCAACGTCGGGCTGGCTGAGGCCGACCCCACCGGGTACAAGGAAATTTCGCGCTTCTCGATCGGCAGCCGCCAGTTCCCAACCTGGACTCTACCCGTCATTGCTAACGGAAAGCTGTATCTGCGCGACCAGGGGATGGTGTGGTGCTACAACATCCGCGGATAGTGCTCGTGGGACTGGTGGGGACAGTCACCGTGTTTCGCGCGCCAGAAGGTCCGGGAATACGACTGATACGAATCGAGCGCGAAACACGGTGCCCGTCCCCCTGGCTCACCGTACCGCTCACTCTTCGCGCAGCGCCGCCATAGGATCGATCCGCGCCGCGCGTCTTGCCGGTAGCCATGCCGCTACCGCGGCTACCGCCGCCAACACCGCCAGGGCCCCAGCCGCCGTCCAAGGGTCCGCGGGCTCCAGCCCAAACAGCATGCTTTTCAAAAGCCGGCCGACGGCATACGCTCCGGGCAGTCCTACCAATACACCCACCGCCACCATCCAGAGTGAATCGCCCAACACCATCCTCACCACATCCCCGGGCGCCGCTCCCAGCGCCATGCGCACCCCGATCTCATTCGTCCGCCGCGCCACCGCATAAGCCAGCAGCCCGGCGAGGCCGATCGCGGCCAGCAGCAGCGCCACCACTCCGAAAGCGCTGGAGAGAATACTAAGCAAGCGATCGCTTTGCAACAACCGGCGGTCGGCCAGCTCCGTTTGTGTGACGACTTCGAACACCGGCACGTCCGGGTCGATCGAATCGGCTACGCGCCGCACTGCATTCGTCACCTGTTGCAAATCGATCGAGGCGCGGATCACCAGGTTGACGTCCGATCCTGCCCTCTCACCGGGCAAAAACGGCTCGTACATCGTGGGTCGAGGCCTGTCCCGCAGGCTGTTGTAGCGGCTGTTCCGCACCACGCCGACAATTTCGTAGCGGTCGTCGTGCTCCGGTCCGGTGCCGAAGCGCTGGCCGAGCGGGTTGCGGTCGGGGAAGAAGCGCTCGACAAAACTTTCGTCGACGATCGCGGCTCGCGCGCCTGGCGTCATATCTCGCGGCTCGAAGGTCCGGCCGAGCAGCAGCGGAATGCGCAATGTTTCGAGCAGCCCATCGCTGACCCGGTTGAGCATCAAGCCGTCGGAGCCGTCGTTGCGGTAGGGCCTGCCGGGAATATGGGCGGTTGTGGACGAGGAACTGCCCGCAAGCAGCCGCATGCCGATGGTCGCTACGCTCTGGATGCCCGGCTCGGCCACCAGCTCCGCGCGCAACCGGTCGACATAGGGCCCGACTTGCTCCGCCTCGTAGCCGCCGCGCCATGGGTTCACGGATGCGTAAACGAGGTTGTCGCGATCAAAGCCAACGTCGAGCCTTTTCAGGTTCGCGAGCGACCGCCCCAGCAGCCCGGCGGCCACCAACACGGTCAGGCACAACGCGATCTGAACCACCACCAGCGCGCGCGGCAGGCGCAGGCGGCCCGCCAGAATCGTGCGGCGCTGCGTCTGCAGGGCGCGGTTCGAATCGGCCCGCGCCGCATGCAGCGCCGGCGCCAGTCCGAATACGAACGCGGTCAGGATCGACACGCCCGCCGTGAAAGCGAGAACATGCAGGTCCGGCTGAAGATTGAACCCGCTTATCTCCCGGCCGCTGCGGACAAAGCTTTGCACCCAGCTCGCCAGCACGTAGCCGGCCGCCAGGCCGATACCGCCCGCCAGCAGCGCTATCACCGAACTCTCGACCAGTTGCTGGCGCAGCAAGCGCAGCCGCGCCGCGCCCAGCGCCAGCCGGACGGCGGACTCGTGCTGCCGCGCTACCGCCCGCGAAAGCAGCAGGTTCGCCACGTTGCCGCAAACCATCAGCAGAATCAAACCCACCAGCAGCATCAGAATCCATAGCGGTTTGGATAGAGAGTCGCCGATCGGGTCAAAACCGCGCCAGCCAGTATGTGCGGCCAGCGTCGGGATCGCGGCGGGCTCGATCTTCACGCCGCCAGGAACGACCAGGCGCTGATAGAGGGCCGAAAGCTGTCCACTGGCCGCCTCGGCCGTCGTGCCGGGCTTGAGGCGAGCGATGAGCCGTACCCACCAGTAGCCGTCGTCTTCTCCGCGCGCTGCGCCGCCGCTCTCGCGCGGGTTCAAGGCAAGCCGCGCCGCCAGCGGTGCGTAAACGTCGATCCATTGGCCCATCTGGATGCCGTAAAACCGGGGCGGAGCGACGCCGACGATGCGCGCGACAACGTTGTTGACCTGCAGCGTCTGATCGAGCACATCGAGGCTGCCGCCGAACGACCGCAGCCAAAGCTGATGGCTGATGACGACGACCGGTTCGCCACCGACCACATCGTCCGAGGAAACGAAGGCGCGTCCAAGGACCGGCGGTACGCCAAGTCCCTGGAAGAAATTGGTGCTGACGTACTGCAGATGGGCCCGCTCGGGGGCCTGGCCATGGACGACCATGCCGGCGGCCTGGTCATCCGAGAATCCCATCAGCGAATCGACGAAGGTCTGCTCGCGCGCCAGGGCCCGATACAGCCGCGGCGAAAAAGAAGAGCCTTCCACGCGCCCCGTCGGCACGCCGTCGGTCGAGCCCGAATGGCTGTTGCAGAGGTCCTTCGGCCATCCCGCCTGGCTGACCCAATCAACGATCTGTAGCGATTGCGGGTCGGCGACGGGCAGCGATTGGAGCAACGCCGCGTTGACGATGCTGAAGATGGCGGTATTGGCGCCGATGCCGACGACGAGAGATAGGATGACCGAGAACGTCAGCGCGGGCGTGCGGCGGAGCTGGCGCAAGCCGTAGCGGGCGTCCTGGGCCAGCGATTCCAGCCACTCGAACATTCCCATCGCCCGCGTCTGCTCGCGGATGGCGGCCGGATTGCCGAACCGCAGCCGCGACTCGCGCGGGTCGTATCCCTCGCGCGTTTTCATCGCGAGATGAAACTGGATTTCCTCGTCGATCTCGGCGTCATGGCGTTCGCGAACGAACGTTTTGCGCAGTCTGGACCAGAAGCTCATTGCCATCCTCGATCGCGGCCGCGGGACGCCCAAGGACTCAGGCTCCGCCGCAAACCCGCCTCACGACACCGTCCGCAAAACTTTGGCTACCGCCGCCGTCACACTGTGCCAGCGCTTCTCCTCCGCCTCGAGCTTACGGCGGCCCTTCGCGGTGGGCTCATAGAACCGCGCCCTGCGGCCCGCTTCCGACTGCCGCCACTCGGCCTTCAGCAAGCCGGCCTCGGTCATGCGGTGCAGCGCCGGGTAGAGCGAACCCTCCTCGACCCGCAAAACCTCATCGGACGCCTGCTCGATGTAGTTCGCAATGGCGTAGCCGTGGTTGGGACCGCGGCGAAGGATTTTGAGAATCAGCAGCTCGAGCGAGCCTTGGAGATGATCGGCTTTGGGCATAACCTAGATATCTACTGTAGATGTCTAGGCTAGAACTGTCAAGTCATCCGACAGTCGCGCATCACCAACCAACCATCCCCAACCCCACAGAAGCCAAAACCACCACCCGTGGCGTGACCCTCCCGGTTTGCCGCGTCGCCTTCAGGCGACGTATGGCCCACAAGCACCGCCGGCCCACGGCCACCGGCACCTCCGCGAACACACTGCAGGATGCACAGGATCACGTATTCCACGGCTACGAACGCATCTCCACACCCGCGGTCAGAAAGTCGCAACGGCGAGACCTGCGCAACTACCCGCCGCTGACGTATCATCAAATCGAGATGATCGGGAAAACCATCTCGCACTACCGCATCATGGCCAAGATCGGCGAAGGCGGGATGGGAATTGTCTACAAAGCCGAAGACACCCGCCTCGACCGGGTCGTCGCGCTGAAATTCCTCGGCGCGCACCTGACCGCCGACGAAGACGGCCGCCGCCGCTTCATTCGCGAAGCCAAGGCCGCCGCGTCGCTGGACCACCCCAATATCTGCACCGTTTACGAGATCGACGAGACCGAGGGCAGGATCTTCATCGCCATGCCCTACATCGAGGGCCGCAGCCTCACCGACGCCATCGCCGCCGGGCCGATGAAGCTTCCCGAAGCCCTGGACATCGCTCGCCAGGCCGCGCGCGGCCTGCAGGAAGCGCACTCCAAGGGCATCGTCCACCGCGACATCAAGCCGCCCAACATCCTGATCGCAACGTCGGGCTCGGGCGAGCGGCTGGTGAAGATCATGGACTTCGGGCTGGCGCAGCTCAGCGGCGTCTCGAAGCTCACGCGCGCCAACACCACGCTCGGCACGGTCGCCTACATGTCGCCCGAGCAGACGCAAGGCACGGCGGTCGACCATCGCAGCGACGTCTGGTCGCTCGGCGCGGTGCTCTACGAAATGGTGACCGGCCAGCAAGCCTTCAAGGGGCACTACGAGCAGGCGGTGATGTACTCGATCCTCAACGAGGAACCCGAGCCGGTCACCAGCCTACGGGCCGGCGTGCCGATGGAGCTCGAGTGGATCCTCGGTAAGGCGCTGGCTAAAGGCGTCGACCGCCGCTATCAGTCGGCCGTGGAACTGGCGGTCGATCTGGAGACCTTGCTGGCCAAGTTGAAGTCGGGCGGCACGACGGCGATGCGCAGCACGGCGGGTGCCAGCCGGGCCCCCACCATGGCGGGCGCGCCAAGGCCCCCTTTCGAGGGAGTCACGGCGGAGCTGTCGGCCGAAATTCTGACTCAGCAACGACGCCGCGTGGCGCGTGACTTGCTGCTCAAACTCGGCGGAGAGGGCCTGCTGCCCGACCGTCTGCTCTCGCAGGCCTTGGAATTGCTTGGAAAATCGCCCGAGCAGATGCAGCCGTCCGACCTGCGACGCGGCGAGTTGCTCGACGAACTCGTGCGGAGCCGCCGCGTCGGCGAGTTCATCGAAAACTGGCAGCAGGTCGACGCGCCGCAGGCTCCTGCGGGGGCATCCGCCGATCCCGTGCCTCACGAGGAGACACCCGAGACGGGCAGCCAGGGCGAGTGGCGCACCCAGGCGCAGATTTTCGGGCTGCCGCTGGTGCACTGGGCGCGCGGCGTTGATCCCAAGACCGGCCGGCGCCGCATGGCGAAAGGCATCATCGCGGTGGGCGAGGTCGCTATCGGAGTGATCGCCGTCGGCGGCATTGTGCTGGGCGGCGTCTCGGTGGGACTCATCAGCGTCGGGCTGCTCGCCGCGGGCGCCTGCGCCGTCGGCTTCCTGCAAAGCGCCGGCGCGGTGGCGGTGGGTCCCTCGGCGTTTGGCGCCGCGACACTCGGACTGGGGCAGGGATTTCTCGGCGCCGTGGTGCGGGCCGCATTCGGTCTGTTCGTGCTGCGCCTGCTACTGCGCCGCAAGAAGTTTCGCAAGAAGTATGGCGACGACGGCGGCGCCGTTTCGGTGTGGTCGATCTTTGGAGGCCGCGAATGGCGTAGCGACGGCACTCCGTTCCGCGGCGGCAACGTCATCGCCACCTTCGGAGCCTGCGAGGTCGACCTGACCGGGACCACCGTCAACAACGACGAGGCGTCCATCGAGGCCACCGCGATTTTCGGCGGCGTCAAAATCGTCGTACCGCACGGCTGGCGGATCGTCACCAACGGCAGCCAGTTGTTTGGCGCCTACGTGAACAAAACGCGGCCGCCGCAGTCGGGTTCGGGATCCGCCCCCCGTCTGCTGGTCAAGGGCCTCGCCCTCGGCGGCGCCGTCGAAGTGACCCACACCGCGACGGATTCGCAAAGTAGCTCCGCCGCATCCTAGATCTTCGCCCCCAAGAAACCGGTTCGATCCGCCCGAATATCCCCAACGAGAGTTTCTTTCTGGGAAGCGTGGCCTTTTCTCCCTTGCGGCGATTGGCCGTAGCCCGCGGGGCTGAAGTGACAAACACGACCCGCCGGGTCCACGGCTCCAAAATGCCCGGCGGCAGCGGCGTGGGAAGGTGCTATCGTGAGGTTAGGAGGCGTCCCCAAGACGCCTGCGGAAAGGGAGCGCGCTATGAATCGCGCCCTGATTGTTTCTTCCCAGGATCGTCCTTCCCTCGCCGAAATCCTGCGCTCCGGTGGCTTTGAAGTTCTGACGGCGTTCGACTGCGACTCGGCTTGCGAGCAATTGGGCTCATCCCCGGCGGACCTTGTAGTGGTAGATCTGGAACTACCCGATGGCAACTGGTGCACGCTGCTGCGCGAGTTGCAAGACCGCGATCTGGATTGCCGCCTGCTAGTCTGTACCGAGCGAGCCGATCAACTGCGCATCGTCGAAGTCGTGCAGCGAGGCGGAGAATATGCCCTGGCGCGATCCTATGCGGTGGAAGCCGCGCCGGAACTGCTGAATGCGGCGTGATCGGGCCGTACCCGACCTCGTGGCGATAGCGTGGATCACCGGGCGTTTTTCTGCGCCCCGGCCGGCGGACTAGAAGCTTCCTAAAGCGCTTTACGGCAAAAACTCCGTATCCATTCAGGGCTCCCACCCGTCCCAATACTCAGCGCTTGGTTGATAATTCAGACAAGTGTTTCCCGGAAGACGATGTGCCGCCTCCGGAAAGCGGGAGGACCATGCCGCTCGACACCATCGATTCCACGATCGGGGTAGCGATCCGCACGGACCTGCCGGGCCCCGAGGCGAGAAAAATCCTCGAGCTCGACCGCCGCTACGTTTCTCCCTCTTACACACGCAGCTATCCACTGGTGGCGCGCCGCGGCCAAGGTGCCCTCGTTGAAGATGTCGATGGCAACCGCTTTTTGGATTTCTCGGCGGGTATTGCCGTCGTCGCCACCGGCCATTGCCACCCGCGCGTGGTCGCCGCCGTGCAGCAGCAGGCGGCGCGCCTGATTCACATGTCGGGGTCGGATTTCTACTACGAAAATCAGGTTCTGCTGGCGAAGAAGCTCTCTGAAATCGTTCCGGGCGCGGGCGACCACCGCGTCTTTTTCAGCAACTCGGGAGCCGAAGCGATCGAAGCGGCCATCAAGCTCGCCCGCTTTCACACCGGGCGCGAACGGCTGATCGCATTTTCGGGGTCGTTTCACGGCCGCACCCTGGGCGCGTTGTCGTTGACTGCGAGTAAACCGGTGCAGCGCCGCGGATTCGGCTCGCTGCTGGCGGGCGTCGCGCACACCCCCTATCCCAACTCCTATCGCTGCCCCGAACATGTCACGCCGCAGCAGCACGCTATCGAATGCGCCCGCGCGATCGAGACCCGCCTATTCAAAACGCTCGTGCCGCGCGACGAGTTGGCCGCGATCGTGGTGGAAGCGGTGCAGGGCGAAGGTGGCTACATCGTGCCGCCGCCCGAGTTCTCTGCGCGAGCTGCGCCGCATCGCCGACGACTGCGGCGCGCTGCTGATTCTCGACGAGGTGCAGACCGGCATGGGCCGCACCGGAACGATGTGGGCCTGCGAGCACTCCGGCATCGTCCCCGACATCATCGCTTCGGCGAAAGGCATCGCCAGCGGCATGCCGCTGGGCGCTACCATCGCGCGCGCGGAAATCATGGACTGGCCGCCCGGCGCGCACGGTTCCACCTTCGGCGGCAACCCCGTTTCCATAGCCGCCGCCCTGGCGACCATCGCGTTGCTTGAGGAGAGCCTGATCCAAAACGCCGCCGCGCTCGGGCGTCATCTGCTTGAGCGCATGCGCGCCTGGCCGGAACGGTATCGAGTCGTCGGCGACGTGCGCGGCCTCGGGCTGATGATCGGAGCGGAAATCGTCGCCGACCCCGGGGCAAAAAACCCCGACTCGAAGATGCGCGACCGCATCGTCGAACGCGCTTTCCACAAAGGGCTGCTCCTGCTGGGCTGCGGAGAAAGCACGATCCGCTTCTCGCCACCGCTGACAATCAGCCGCGACCAAGCCGACTTCGCGATGGATACGGTGGAGAGCATCCTGCAAGACCTCGCCTAGCGCCTCGTGGAACAGACAATCCTGTCTGTTCCCTGGCTCGCGCGGGCGCTCCGGCCCGATGCGTCGGCCTTTGGGGCCGACGTTTCTCACGAAGCCGGTGGGCCCGAACAATCGGCGGTGAAAGTAGAAGGCAAGAAAAGGCCGACCTCCAGGTCGGCCCTGCCGGCCAAAGGCCTGCGCCACAGTCTCTCGAACCCTTCGCCATTTGCCTTCCGCCTTGCCTTTGCCTCGCTCCTCTGCCTTCGCCGCGCCTCTCGCCTTTTGCCTTTTGCCTTGCTCCTTCTTCCTCACTCCTCCACTCTACCCCTCCCCACACAAAACAGAAGGATTGTCTGTCCCACGGCAAGAATCCAATTCCTAAAGTAAACTCCTTACCTGACAAGGCAGTTTAACCCGGTGTCTTGGCGAGTAAATGCGCTTTGCTCTATGCTTGGATGAGCCGTTCGGAAGCTCTTGTTTTGGGGGCCGCCGAGCAATCACCCAAATCCGCCTGGACTCGATGAGAGCACTTCCCTACCCTCCCCCGCTCGAGTCTCCGCGCGGCGCATTCTGGGCCATCGTAGCGCTGCTGTTGCTAATCGGCTCCACGCCGCTTCTCCGCGCCCAAACCGCCACCGGCCGCATCTCCGGCACCGTGCTCGACCCGACCCAAGCCGCGGTCGGAGACGCTCCAGTGACCGCGCGCAGCGAGTCCTCGAGCGCAACCACCGGCACCGTCACCAGCGCCTCGGGCGCCTTCTCCTTCGTCGATCTGGCCGCCGGGCGCTACACCGTCGAGGTCGATCTGGCCGGCTTCCGCCGCCACGTCGTCAGCGGCGTCAAGGTCGACGTCGCCAGCGAGACTTCGCTGCCCCCGATCGTGCTCGAACTGGGCGAGGTCAGCGACAGCATCGAGGTCGTCGCCGACGCCGCCCAGGTCCACACCACCAACGCCGAGCGGACCGAGACCGTCACCTTGGAGCAGATCGAGCGGCTGCCGATCATCGGGCGCGACGCGCTGTCGCTGATTCACATTCAAGCCGGCGTCGCCCAGGCCGGCGCGCACGCCACCGTCATCAACGGCCAGCGCAGCTCGTTCAGCAACGTCACCCTCGACGGCATCAACATTCAGGACAATTTCATCCGCGACAACGCGCTCGATTTCAATCCCAACCGGCCGCTGATCGACCAGGTCAACGAGTTCACCATCACCACGCAGAACGGCAACGCCGCCGTCGGCAACGGCGCCTCGCAGGTGAACTTCACCACGCGCTCGGGCACCAACGACTTCCACGGCAATCTCTACTGGCACAACCGCAACTCGGCGCTCAGCGCGGGCGATTGGTTCAGCAACCGCCAGGGCCTGCCCAAGCCGTTTCTGAACTGGAACCAGTTCGGCGCCTCGCTGGGCGGGCCGATCGTGCGCAACAAGCTGCTGTTCTACACCAACTACGAGGCCTTCCGGCAGAGCGCCGAATCGCTCCAGAACGCGACGATTCTGACGCCCGACGCCGCGCAAGGCATCTATACCTATCGCGACGACAACGGCCGCACCGAAAAGGTCAACGTGCTGCGCGCCATGGGACTCGAGAAAGATCCCAAGGCCGAGCAAATTCGCGCGCGCATTCCCGACCCCGCGCAGATCAACAACTACGACGTCGGCGACAGCGACAGCGAACTGCTGCGCAACACCGCCGGCTATCGCTACCTGTCGCAAGACAACCAGGACCGCGACGCCAGCACCAACCACCTCGACTGGGTGCTCTCCGGCACACATCTGCTGAGCGGGACCTACCAGTACACGCGCGAGCAGGGCGACCGCCCCGACGCCGGCAACGGCTTCCATCGCGTGCCCGTGATTCGGAATTTCCTGCACTCGAACCTGCTCTCGCTCGGCTGGCGCTGGAGCCCCGATCCGTTCTGGTCGAACGAGCTGCGCGGCGGCTTCAACCGGGCGTCGACCGAGTTCCGCACCACCGAAGACCGCAGCGAGCCGCTCATCGGCGGCTTCCTCTACACCAACCCGACGGTGAACTTCGACCCGCAGGGGCGCTACACCGACACCTACAATCTTTCGGATAACGTCTCGTGGCTGCGCGGCAATCATTCGTTTCGTTTCGGCGGCTCGCTGCAACAGGTTCGTGTCGAGAGCTTCGATTGGAGCGGAACGATCCGCTCGTTCGGCCTTGGCGTCGGTTTCGACAGCCAGTTTCAGCTCGATTCGAGCTTCTTTCCCGGCGGCATCGCGGCCGAGGACTTCAGCGATGCCAGCGGTCTGCTGGCCACGCTCTCCGGGCTGATCGACACCGGCTCGCAGACGTTCAATACCAACGACCCCGGCGCGGGTTACGTCCCCGGGCAGGAACAGCGCCGCAACTACAGCCTCAACAGCGGCGCGTTTTACTTTCAGGACAACTGGCGGCTGCGGCCGCGGCTGACGTTGAACCTCGGCGTGCGCTGGGACGATCAGGGCCGCTTCGACGAGCGCGACGGCCTGCTGTTGAACCCCGTAACCGGCCCCGAACGGCGCCATCGCGACGCTGCTATCCGACGCCACGCTCGATTTCGCCGGCAGCAAGTTCGGCCGGCCGCTCTACGCCCGCGACGGCAACAACTTCGCCCCCAACCTCGGCGTCGCCTACGACCTGTTCGGCGACGGCAAGACGGCGTTGCGGGCCGGCTACAGCATCAACTACGTCATCGATGAAACCATGAGCGCCGCCGTCAACGCGACCTCGCAAAACCAGGGACTGCAAGGCAATCCCAACCGCCGCACCCTCGACCTGCTGCTGAGCGGTACGCTGCCGACCTTCGACACCCCGGAATTCAAGGTCCCGCGCTTGGCAAGCGACAACTACGCCATCGACCGCAACGCCGCGATCTTCACGATCGATCCGCGGCTGCGCACGCCCTACGTGCAGCAGTGGAACGTCGGCATCCAGCACGAGATCGCCCGCAACACCGTCGTCGATATCTCCTACGTCGGCAACAAAGGCACCAAACTGCTGCGCGGTTTCGACTACAACCAGGTGATCATCGGGCAGAACGGCTTTCTCGAAGATTTCCAGCGCGCGCGCTCGAACGCCTTCCTGGCCCAGCAGCGAACCGGCGAGTTCAATCCCGAGTTCAACCCCTTGATCCCGGGCAGCCAGGCGCTGACGTTCTTTCCGCAGCTCGATCGCGAAGGCCTGCTCACCGACAGCCTGGTGCGCTCGATGATCGAGACCGGCCAGCCGGGCGAACTGGCCGCGCTCTACATCGTCAATGATTTCACCGAAGGCCGCGACGTCAGCTTCCGCCCCAACCGCAATACCTTCGTCGCCGACATGATCACCAACTACTCCAGCAGCAGCTACCACGCCTTGCAGATCGAGGTGCGGCGGCGCGTCGCGAGCGGGCTGCAGTTCCAGGCCAACTACACCTTTGGTAAAGTGCTCACCGATTCGAGCGGCACGCAGGTGCGCTTCGATCCCTTCCTCGACATCCACCAGCCGGGGCTCGAACGCGCCCGCGCCGAGTTCGACGTCAATCATGTGTTCAATGCGAACTTCATCTGGCCGCTGCCGTTCGGCGCCGAATACGGCCGCTCGTTCGGCAAGTTCGACAAGCTCGTCGGCGGCTGGACGCTCTCCTCGATCCTGACCTGGCAGTCGGGTGCCCCCGTAACGATCGCCTCGGGCCGCGGCACGCTCAACCGCACGGCGCGCTCGGGGCAAAACACGGCGGTTTCCTCGCTGACCAAGCAACAGCTCGACGAGGTAGTCGGATTTCGCATGACCGGCGACGGGCCGTTCTTCGTCGCCCAAAGCGCCATCAACCCGCGCGACAACAGCGGCGTCGCGCCCGACGGCGAAGAGCCGTTCGCGGGCCAGGTCTTCTTCCATCCCGGGCCGGGTGAGGTCGGCAACCTACAGCGCCGCCTGTTCACGGGACCCTCGGCGCTGGAGTTCGACCTGGCGCTCGACAAAGACCTGCGTTTGAGCGAGTCGCAGCAGTTGCGCTTCGGCACCCGCATCCAGAACGTGTTGAACCATCCTTCCTTCCTGGCAGGCAATCAATTCCTCGATTCCAATCAGTTCGGCCGTGTCAGTGACGTAGTGGTAGGCGCGCGAGTGATAGAATTCCAGTTACGCTATAGCTTTTAGCGATCGGGGTGACGCTGGCGTGCCGCCTTCGCAAGACAGATGGCGGCAATCGACCGCAGCAGAATCGCGGCGCTTACGCCGTATCCGAGCCGGGCGCTTGAGCCAGCGGTGACCGCAAGCAAACGAATCGGCGTGGGATACGCGCGCTCTCAAATCCAATTGCCTTGCCAGCGAACAAGTCCGAGGCCAACCGTGCAAGGGAATAGGCGACCCACTCGCCCCAATGCGGCACGACGGGCAAAACGGAACTGGTAAATCCTGTTGAACCAACCGGAATGAAGCATTCCCTACCACCCTACGCAGGTTCACTCTCCCTGCTGACCGATCTCTACCAGCTCACGATGGCCTGCGGCTACTCGAAAGCCGGCATCGCCGAACGCGAAGCCGTGTTCGATCTCATCTTCCGCTCGCATCCGTTCGGAGGAGGATTCAGCGTCGCCTGCGGAGTGGCGCGCGCGGTCGAATATCTCCAGGCGCTGCGCTACGACGAAAGCGACTGCGCCTACCTCGAAAGCCTGAAGGGCAACGACGGCCAGCGCCTGTTCGACGACGAGTTCCTCGCCCGCCTGCGCGGTTTCGAATTCGCCTGCGACGTGGACGGCATTCCGGAAGGCACCGTTGTGTTTCCGCAAGAGCCGCTGGTGCGCGTCCAGGGCCCGCTGTGGCAGGCGCAACTGCTCGAAACCGCGCTGCTCAACATCCTCAACTTCGAAACGCTGATCGCCACCAAGGCCGCGCGCGTGGCGCTGGCCGCCCAAGGCCAGGCCGTGCTCGAGTTCGGGCTGCGGCGTGCGCAAGGCGCCGACGGCGGGCTGGCGGCCAGCCGCGCAGCCTACATCGGCGGCTGCGCCGCCACTTCGAACGTGCTCGCCGGAAAACTGTTCGACATCCCGGTCAAGGGAACCCATGCCCACAGTTGGGTGATGGCGTTCGCAAGCGAGCTCGAATCGTTTGAGGCCTACGCCGCGGCGATGCCCGGCAACTCGATTCTGCTCGTCGACACCTACGACACCATCGAGGGCGTCAGGCGGGCGATAGACGTCGGCAGAAAGCTGCGCACCCGCGGCTATGAATTCGCCGGAATCCGGCTCGACTCGGGCGACCTCGTCAGGCTGAGCATCGACGCTCGCCGCATGCTCGACGAAGGCGGCTTCCCCAAAGCGTCGATCGTCGGTTCAGGCGATCTGGACGAACACGCCATCGCCAGGCTCAAGCGCGACGGCGCCAAAATCGATGTATGGGGCGTGGGCACGAGACTCTCCACCGGACACGAAGACTCCGCGCTCACCGGCGTCTACAAACTCTCGGCGATTCGCGATGCCCAGGGCGCCTGGCAATACAAGGTCAAGCTGTCCGAGCAGGCCGTGAAAATGTCGAACCCCGGGATCCTCCAGGTGCGGCGCTTCTCACGCCAAGGCCGCCCGATCGCCGACGTCGTGTTCGACGTTCCCACCCCGCCGAAAAAAGATTGGGTGCTGGTGGACCCGTCCGATCCCTCGCGGAGCATAGCCGTACCCGGCGATGCAAAGGCCGAGGACCTGCTGGTGCCGCTGTTCCGCAACGGCAAAGCGGTCTACGAGCCTGCCTCGGCCGGGCAGGCCCGCCAGCGAGCCCTCGAGCAGGTGGCAACCCTCGCCGAGCCGTTCAAACGCCTCAACGACCCGGAAGTTTATCCCGTGGGCCTCGAGCACAGCCTCTACCAGATCAAGCAGGAAATCGTCTCCGCGATCAAGCAAGGCGAGTTCCAAAAAGCCCGCTGACCCGAAAAGACTAAACGAAAGTCGGGGGAACCCCGCGCCGAAGCCCCAACACCGACAACAGAGCCGCACCCGGAAGGGCGCGGGCCGAGTCGCCACCGCAGCCGCGCAAAACCCGAGGTCACTTGGTGCCGTCTGCTATTCTCGAATCGCGCCCCGGCGATGTATGCTCCCGGCCTGTCGCGGCCGCCGAACAAGCCCGGCCGAAGGGACCCGAACCCGCCGGAATCCCACCCGGTGTCGCGCCCAACCGCTTGATTCCAAAGGCCCGGCCTCACCAACACCGCGATCGCGAAGCGAAAAATTGACAAAACGAACCCAATTTCGCCGCCTCGCCCTGCTCACCCCACTGCTGGCGGTCCTGTTCGCGGTCGTCGTGATCGAGGCCGTCGTGGTTCCCCTCGGCGTCTTCATCCCGGCCGAGTTTCACGACCGCCACGTGACCCTGTTCGGGTTGTTTGAGCCCGACCCCGTGCTCGGCTTCCACGCCCGCCCCAACCTGCACCACTTCGAGGTGAGCTGGATGCAGAACTCACTGCGGGCCAGCTACAACACCGACGCCTACGGCTTTCGCAACGTGGGCCGCGCCTACGACCAGGCCCAGATTGTCTTCGTCGGCGACTCGTTCACCTGGGGCGCCTGGCTGCCGCGGGAGAAAACCTTCCCCGACCTGCTCGCCGGCCGGCTCGGTGAACCCGTCGCGAATCTCGGGCAGGAGAGCTACTACATTGAGCAATACGAAAAGGTGACGCACCTGCTGTTCGAAAAGCTGCTGAGCCACGGCCGGCCGCGCTACCTCGCCCTGTGTATCTTCGCCAACGATCTCACCACCCCCATCAGCGACGACGATCTCCAACACTTCTACGCGCGCTTCGGCTGGAACCAATACCGCCGCTTCCCGCTTTACAAGAAATTCTTCGTCTATCGCGCCGGGCAGTTTTTGGCCGATTCCGCCACCAGCCTTGCCGTCTCCGCCGGCCTACGCTCCCCCGCTCCGCCCTCGCATCTCGACCACGCCACAACACCCCAAGGCGTTGAGCTCTACCGCCAGCTCGGCGCGCATCCCTACTATTTTTCGCAGTCCTACAACACCAACACCGAGGCCGTGTTGCGGCGCTCGCTCACCTACATCCGCGGTCAGGGCGTTACGCCGCTGGTCTTTCTGCTGCCGTCGAAGGAGTCCGCCTACAAAGACGAGTACCTGCGATTGTTTCCCAGCGACTATCTCGAGATCGAGGAGACCGGCTATCGCCGCCTGTGTGCGGTGGCGTCCGAACTGGGCGTCGCCTGCACCGACCTGACGCCCGCGTTCCGGCGGGTCACCCAGACCACCGACACCTATTTCCAGCGCGATCCGCATTGGAACGAACAGGGACATCGGCTGGCAGCGGAAGAAATGGCGGCACATTTCACCTTCGCCCCATAGACAGAGACAGTCGGGTCAGGTCTTGAGCCCGCAAATCGTTCCGCTCTGTAAAACCAGGATTCTGCCCGCGTGCTCCGCCGCGACAGGCCGTCCGGCGGTGGTTCGGGCAGCCCCAGGCTTTTTCCCGCTGCCCGCAGAAAAGCGCCTCCAGGGTCTTGCATTCCGCACTGCAAAATTGGTTTGATGGGAGGCACTTTGGGGGTAGGAGACGGGTGCAGGAGTCGAATCACAATCGCTACATCGTCAAGTCGCTGGTCCACGCTTCGCAAATGCTGACCGCCTTTCAGACCGCCGGCGAGACGCTGCGGCTACGCGACGTCGTCGAGCGCACCGGCCTGGGCAAAGGCATGTGCTTCCGCCTGCTCTACACGCTGCATCATTGCGGTTTCGTGGAAAAGGTGGGGGAGAACCTTTACCGGCTCGCCGGCGAGGTGCACCAGCGCCGCAGATACCGCATCGGATACGCGGCGCAGGGCCAGGATTCCTCGTTCCCGCGCGAGGTGCACGAAGGACTCATGCGCGCCGCCGAGCGCGAGAGGATCGAGCTGATCGTCGTCGACAACCGCTACCAGCCGAAGGTGGCGCTGCGCAACGCGGACCTGCTGATTCGCGAAAACGTCGACCTGGTCATCGAATTTCAGACCGACGAATCAGCTGCGCCGGCGATCGGATCGAAATACCTGGACGCAAGTATCCCGGTCATCGCCATCGACATTCCGCACCCGGGCGCGACGTATTTCGGCGCCAATAATTACGAGGCCGGGCTGATTGCGGGACGCTGTTTGGGCCGTTGGGCGAAGAAACACTGGTTCGGGCAGGTGGACGAGATCCTGCTGATCGAATTGGGCCGGGCCGGCCCGCTGCTGCGCGCCCGCGTGCGCGGCATTCTGACCGGCATCAAGGAAATCTTGCCCGAATCCGAAGACTGCCCGGTGATCTCGATCGACGGCGATGGGCAGTTCGACCCGACCTTTCAGCGCGTACGCAAGCGCCTGCGCCGCTCGACCGCCGAACGCGTGCTGGTCGGCGCTGCCAACGACCCCAGCGCGCTGGGCGCCGTGCGCGCCTTCGAAGAGGCCGGCCGCGCCGCGAACCTCTCGGTGGTGGGGCAAAATGCCGAACCCGAGGCGCGCGCCGAACTGCGCGCCCCCCACACGCCGCTGGTCGGCTCGGTCGGCTATTTTCCGGAAAAATACGGTGAGGGCTTGATTCGATTGGCGCTCGATATCCTGGCGAAAAAGTCGGCGGCGCCGGCCTTATTCATCAAGCACCAGTTGATTACCGCCGAAAATGTCGACCACTACTACCCGAACGATTCGCTGGTGGGCATCGCGACGCAGGCCGCCGGAGTTGGCGGATAGGAACGATTCTCTGCCCCATGGGGACAGTCACCATGCCTCTCGGGGACAGTCAGCGCGTTTCGCGCTTCGATCCATGGCTGGGGCCTTGTTAGAGCGAAACCCGGTGACGACGCCTGCGGCTCCGTTAACTCCGGGAGGGTCGCGGTATAGCGTGGGGTAGGTCGCTGCTATTGCGAAAATGAATCGGCGAAGCCGTCCATCTCCGCGCGGCGATTGACTTCGGTGGCGCACAGCAGCATCGAGCCTTCAAGCTCGGGATAGAAACGGCCGAGCTCGAGCCCGCCGATGATCTTCTTTTCGAGCGCGCGGCGATTGACTTCAGCCGCCGTGGCGCCCGCCGGCGTGACCACGAACTCGTTGAAGAACGGCGCGCGAAACGGGAGGCTGGCGCCGCGCTTTTCGAGTTCCGAGGCCAGGTAGTGCGCCTTCGAGAGATTTTGCTCGGCCAGCTCGCGCAAGCCCTGCCGGCCGTAAACCGACATGAAGATCGTCGCCATCAGCGCGACCAGCGCCTGGTTGGTGCAGATATTCGAGGTGGCCCGGGCGCGCCGGATGTGCTGCTCGCGCGTGGCCAGGGTCAGGCAAAACGCGCGGTTGCCGTTCGCATCGACGGTTTCGCCAACCAGTCGACCGGGGATCTGCCGGATGTAGCGTTCCTTGGTCGCCAGCACGCCCACAAACGGCCCGCCGTAGCTGGGCGGGTGCGCGAACGACTGCAACTCGCCCGCAACGATGTCGGCCTCGACCGGCGGCTGCAGCAACCCCAGCGAAACGGCTTCGCTGAACATCACCACCAGCAGCGCGCCATGCTGGTGCGCCAACGCAGCCGCTTCCCTCGTGCTTTCGATGCAGCCGAAAAAGTTCGGCGACTGCACGATCACCGCCGCGGTATCGCCGTTCAGCTTCGCTTCCAGGTCTTCGAGATCGAGCTTCCCCGTCGCACGGTCGTAGGCGATTTCTTCCAGCGAAGAGTCCTGATGGCGATGATAGGTTTCGAGCACCTGGCGGTATTCGGGGTGTACGGTGCGCGCCACCAGAATCTTGTCCCGCCCGGTAATGCGTACGGCCATCATGGCCGCCTCGGGCACGGCCGTCGAGCCGTCGTACATCGAAGCGTTGGCCACTTCCATGCCCGTAAGCTGGCAAATCATCGTCTGAAACTCGAAGATGGTGGTCAGAATTCCTTGCGAGATTTCCGCTTGATACGGAGTGTAAGCGGTGAGGAATTCGCCGCGCGTCGCCAGTGGATCGATCACGACCGGCCGGTAGTGGCGGTAGACTCCCGCGCCCAGAAAGCTCGCATAGTCGGCGGCATTTTCCGCGGCGCGGTCACGAAAATAGTCGATGATTTCGTATTCGGACTGGCCGGGGGGGATGTCCAGGGGCCGCTCGAGGCGCACCGCGGACGGCAGACTGCCAAACAGCTCTTCCACCGAGCCCAGTCCGAGGGCCGCCAACATTTCCTGGCGTTCCAGAGGAGACTTTGGTAAATAGCGCAACCGTTCAAGACTCCGATTCCGAGGCGAGGAATTCTTCGTACTGCTCGACCGACAGTAGCTTGTCGAGCTCGCTCTTGTCAGAGAGCTTGAGCTTCACGAGCCAGCCGTCCTTGTGGGGATCCTGATTGAGGGTCTCGGGCGTGTCGACCAGAGAATCGTTGACCGCAACTACCTCGCCGCTCATCGGAGCGTACAGGTCGGAAACGGCTTTGACCGACTCGACGGTGCCGAACGACTGCATCGCCTGGATCTTCGCGCCGGTCTTGGGCAGCTCGACATAGACCACGTCGCCCAACTGTTCCTGGGCGTGAAAGGTGATGCCGACGGTGCCGGTGTCGCCTTCGACGTGGATCCATTCGTGCTTGGTGGTATAGCGGTATTCCTTGGGGTACATCGCTTTTATTTCTTTCGACGGTAGAACGGCGTCGGGACGGTTACGGCGTCGACGCGCCGCTCGCGGACCTCGATCTCGATCGGCCGGCCTTCGGCGGCGTGAGCCACCGGCAGCATACAGAGACCGATGTTCTTTTGCAACAACGGCGAGGGCGAACCGCTGGTGACCCAGCCGGCTTCTTCGCCCGCGGCGAAAACGCGATAGCCGTCGCGCCCGATGCCGCGGCCGCGCATCTCGAAGCCCGCCACGCGCCGCGTAACGCCTTCGCTATCTTGTCTGGCAAGCGCATCGCGGCCCACGAATTCGCCCTTGTCGAGCTTGACGATCCAGCCCAACCCGGCCTCGTAGGGCGTAATCGATTCGTTGATCTCGTGCCCGTAAAGCGACATGGCCGACTCCAGCCGCAGCGTGTTGCGCGCGCCCAGACCGCACGGCAGGATGCCTTCGTCCTTGCCCGCTTCGAGCACGGCGTTCCAGATGCGGACGCCTTCTTCGGGCGCCACGTAAATCTCGAAACCGTCTTCGCCGGTGTAGCCGGTACGCGCCAAAATGGCGGGCACGCCGCTCACCTTACCGCGCGCAAACCAGTAGTAACGGATCGCCGCGAGGTCGGTTTCGATCAACCGGCCAAGCGTGGCGAGCGCGCGCGGCCCCTGAATCGCGATCTGGACGTATTTCTCGCTGGCAAACTCGACATCGGCGCCAAAGCGGTTCTGCGATACGATCCAATCATAGTCCTTGCGTTGGTTGGAGGCGTTGACGCAGAGGAAAAAGTGGTCGGCGGCGATGCGGTGCACCAGAATATCGTCGACGAAGCCGCCATTGGGATAGAGCAGACCGGAATAGTGCGCCTGACCATCCTTGAGCTTGGCGGCGGCGTTGGAAGTGACGAAATCGACCAGGTCCAGCGCCTGCGGGCCGCGGATCTCGATCTCGCCCATGTGGCTGACATCGAAAACGCCCACGGCGCGCCGCACCGCCAAATGCTCGGCGATGATGCCGGAGTATTCGACGGGCATATCCCAGCCGCCAAAATCCACCATGCGAGCACCGAGCTGGCGGTGGACGGCGTTCAGGGGTGTCTTTGCGAGGGCGGCAGTAGTGCTGGATTCCATTCGGGCCGGGATGAATCTTCAAGCTAACACTGCGCTTTCGGGGGTGTCAATGCAACCGGGCGAATCGCGGCGAAACGCGAAGAATAGCGGGTGAGAGCGGGCTGCGGCGGCGAGCGCAACGCAGTGGTCCGCCGAAAGAATGCAAAGCCAGGGCAGAGCGGAAACGCCGGTAAAAGCGAAAACAGAGCCGCGCCCGGAAGGGCGCGGGCCGCGCGTCCCTTCTAAGAGCCCATGGGGAAAGGCATTCTGAGAGCCCATGGCGATCGCCGCCCCCGTGGAGCAGCGTCGAGTCAAGCCGCCCGCAGGCTCCCGCCCGCGGCTCTGCTTCGGCATCCGGCGGCGCCGGTGCCCTCCGGGCCGGTCCAGAAGCAGACCTACACGATCCTGGCGCTGAACCTGATCGGTTTCGCTGCTCCTTTCCGATACACTAGAGTTTCGCTTTCCGTGGCGTCGGCCTTGTGGAACCGCGCCGCGAATCAGATGGATGGACATGATGCGTAGGTTGTTGTTCGGAATTCTGTTCTGTTGCACTCTGTCGGCGCAAGCTCAGGATCGGGCGGGGTTGTTCTTCCGGGAAGACTGGAAGGAGATTCCGGCGGTGACGCCGATTACGCAGGAGCATGTCGCCAATGGCGAGCTGACGCTGTCGTTGCACGGCCCCGGGCGCGTGGCCGTCCGCAAGAGCCACCACGATCGGCCCGCGGACGACCCCTACTATGTTTGGTCGGGCGAGTGCCCCGGCAACTGGGCGGTGAGCCTGCGGCGCGCCGGCCTCGATGTGGACCTGACCGGGCTCGCCAAGATTCGCTGGCGCTCGAAACAATCCGGCTTCCGGCAGTTGCGCGTCGTCGTGAAGCTGGCCGGCGGCAAGTGGCTGGTGAGCGACGCCGCCGACGGGCCATCGACCGATTGGCGCGAACGCGAGATCAATCTGGGCGACATCCACTGGCGCGACCTCGACATCGAGCACATCGTCGAGCGCAATTGGGTGCCCGACGCCGACCTGAGCGACGTCGAAGAAGTGGGCTTCACCGACCTGATGGCGGGCGGCGGTACCCCAGCCAGTTCGCGTTTGGATTGGATCGAAGTGTACGGCCGCGCCGTGAAACGCGAAAAGGCGCACTGACCGCGCGGCGCCCAACGGGCCCTCCTCCGCGGGATCGCAGGAAAATCCGAAACCTTTTTCCCGCCCCGCTGCGTAATCCCCAACAAGTCGAGCAACGGAAGATCGCCTCGCCGTGAAATCGAGGCGGTGTGGGTGTGTTTTGTTTTCGGGGACTACGGTTGAGTTTCTTGCCGGAGGGCTACCATGGCGGAAACCGACCCGCGAAATTTCGATCGTTCGCCCGCGTCTTCAGCGCCGCGACAATCCATTTCGCAACAATCCAACTTGCAGCGCGCACCGCTGCGAGGCTCGCATCGAGAGCCAGGCGAGTTCGAGCTCGCCCCACTCTGCATCGAAGCGTCGGGTGAGCCATGGTATCGATCGCTTGCGCGGCAGTTTCGCCGCGAATCCCCTCTGCCGCCGTTGGAGCTCACTTCGCAACCCATCGCGGTAAAACCGATCTGGGGCGCCCATGACGAACGCGGACGGGGGTTTCTGTCTTCGGCGGCGGTGCACGTGGCGGTCGTCGCTCTGCTATTCACGGTGGTGTCCAGCCGGCGTATCGAGCCGGCGGCGTTGGGGTCGGTCGATCTGTTTGTCCCCATCGACGTATCGCAGTATGTTGCGGCATTGCAAAGCGAGCATGGCGGCGGCAGTGGCGGCGTCAACTCGCCTCTCCCGGTGAGCCGCGGCAAGCTTCCGCGATTCGACGAAAAGCAGCTCGCGCCCCCGGCCCTCAAGCCCATCGAAAACGCGAAGCTGGCGGTAGAGCCCACCCTGCTGGGACCGCACGAGTTGCAAGTCGCGCCGCTCGATCTGGCTTTATTCGGCGACCCGCTGGCCCCGGTCGGGCCGCCTTCGCAGGGCCCCGGGACGGGCGGCGGTTTCGGCAACAACAGCGGCAGTGGCATCGGGAACGGGCAAGGCCCCGGCTATGGCCCGGGACCGGGAGGCGGCGGCGTCTTTCGCACCGGCGGCGGAGTTTCGGAGCCGCTGCTGATTCACCGCGTGGACCCCGACTATTCCGAAGCGGCGCGCAAGGTACGGCTGCAAGGCACCGTCGTCTTGCTCATCGAAGTGTGGCCCGACGGCCGGGCGCACAACATCCGACTGCAACACGGGCTCGGGCTGGGTCTGGATGAGCGCGCCGTGCAAGCGGTCGAAAAGTGGCGTTTCCGGCCCGGAGCCAAAGACGGCGCGCTCGTCCGCACCGGCGCCCGCGTGCAGGTTTTCTTCCGGTTGCTGTGAGCGGGTTAGGTGGCCGCAATGCGCCACTCGGGGCCGCGGGCGTAAGCCCGCGCTGTGCGGCTCGGCCAGCCACGGCGTTTTGTGCACGAAGAAGCCGTCGGCGTTGTGCACGACCTGCGCCGGCTTCGTCGGCGGTTGGCGAGAAAACGGCCCTCCCGCGAGCCTATCAGCGCAGGCTCACGCGTGCGGCTCTGAGTGGCCGGCCGCAGCTTCGGGCGGCTGCAGGTCTCGCACCCGAAGCAGATCGTGGCCGACATGTCCTTCGACCGCGAGGGCCGCCTTGTACCCGTGCTGGGCCGGCAACGGCAGCAACGACCAGTCCGCGCCATAACCTTGAATCAGCCCGATGCCGTCTTCGTCGCCGGCTGGGACCAGACCCTGTCCGACGGTGATCTCGCGCAGCGGCGCGGAAAGCCCCAAGCCTACCGCCTTAATAAAGGCCTCTTTCTGCGTCCAGACGGTGAAGAACAGATCCTCTCTTTCCTGTTCCGGCGCGGCGGAGAGCCTTTCGATTTCCGGTTCGGTAAAGACTTGTTTTCCCAACCCCATGACGTCGGTGCGCGAGTGAATCCGCTCGACGTCGATGCCCACCCGCCGGCCGGCCGCAAAGACGAACAGCGCGGCTTGGTCGGAATGCGAGAGGTTGAATTCGAGATGGGGCGCAATCTCTGCGGCAAGCTCGGGCTTGTCCTTGGGTCCCAGTTGCAGCGCGATCTCTTCTGGATCGAGCGAAAGATAATTCCCCAGCAAGGTTCGCAGCAGGCCGCGGCACAGCGTAAAGCGGTGCAGATCGCGCTCGAAGCGGAAGCGGGCGGCCCGCTCGCGCTCACCGGGATTGAGCGACTCGCCCAGGGTTCCAAGCAACGGCAGCCAGGCGGCGATGTGGATGCTCCAGACGTGGATTTCCCCGCCGTCGAGCAGGCCTCGGGCCTCGCTGTTGGGAATGCAGCGTAGCGCCATAATCTTATTTCACTGGTAGCGTTTCGTCGCGCCGATCCGCTTGGCGTTCGAACCACTCCTGAAATTCCCGGACGTGCCGGAAGGTTGCCTGCGGGCCGAGGGCCTGCAAGGTATCGTAGTCGGCCGTGGCGGCCCAGGCGGCGGCCAGCGGGATGGCTCCGCTCTCGCGCGCCGAGCGAATGTCGCTGGGCGCATCGCCAATGCAGGCGACGTTCGCCGGGGCCACGCCCCAATCCTCGATCACGCTGCGCATCTTATCAGCCTTGACGTTGCCGCCCGGTGAGCCCGCCTCGACGCGCTCGAAAGCATCGGCCAGGCCCATCACGCGCAGCGAAATCTCGGCACTGCGCGGTCCCTTGCCGGTGACAATAGCGCGCCGCACACCCTGAGCGTCGAGAACATCGAGGACCTCGGGGATGCCCGGAAACGGCCGCAGGCAGTTGCCGTGCGCTTTCTCGTAGGCGGCCAGGTAGGTGGCCAGAGCGTCCTCGAAACGCGCCGGGATCGCCTGCTGCAGCATGCCCTCCTCGGTGGGGCCAAACATAGCGCGGATCTCCTGGTCGCTGTAGCTGCGCCCCAGGTACGACTCGAACACTTCGCGGAACGCCACGTAGCAGACCGGCAGCGTGTCGCCCACGGTGCCGTCGAGATCGAAAATGACTCCCTGGATGGACATGAAATTGTGTTGCGTGCGCGGACACGCGGCCGAAGCGCGCGAGAATGCACGGATTCCCCGTCGACGCGGCACCCGGCCAGCACCGCATCTTTCAATTATCGCAAGGCCGGCCGCCGCGCTTCAGGAAGCCTCCTCGCAGGCAGTGCCCGCTGCCCCTCGAATGCGGCGCGGGCCTCCGGCCGGCCGCGTCGACCTGCAGGTCGACGTAGCTTGGCGGACGGAAACGCCGGCCCGAGATCGACACGGGCGTCGAGTCCCCGTAGCGCAGGGCTCGAAGAGACCTGCGGCCTTTCGGGCGTTGGGTTGCGTTTGCTGGAAGACGGGAACGGATGGCGAAAGCCGCAGGTCTGGAAAAGCGCCGGCCCTGCGCTACAGGCATCAGCGGGACCGCGCTGCCGCCAGATGCTCGCCGATGATCCCGTTGACGCGGCCCGCGTCCACAATCGGAGCCATGTGTCCTGCCCCTTCAAGAATCCGCGCCGATCCGGGCAGCACACGGCCGAGCAGATCGACGACGCGGCGGCCGGTCTGCGCGCCGCTAGCCCCGGCGGTGAGCGTGACCGGCAGCTTCAAGCTCCCATATCGGGCCAAGGGGTCCGTGTCTTGCGAAATCGCCGCCAGATCGAACAGGATCTTGGGCATCACCTGCGCAATCGCTTCCCGGCGCTCGCCCGCGAGTTGCTGCCAGGCCCCGCGGCCGCTCCAATAATCGATGAACCCCTCAGCCGCCCGCTCGAGGTCGTTTTCGCGAACATGCTCCGCCGCCGTCTGCGACATGACCATGACTTCGTGCCAGTCGTCGAGGCAGCCTTCGCTTTTCAGCAGCGCGAACAGCACCGGCTCGTGCGCGTAGAGACTGCGCACGCGGCCGGGATGGCGCAAGGCGGTCTTCAGCGCGACCGCGCCGCCGTAGGAGTGGCCTACCAGATGAACCGGAGCGCCGATGCGATCCATCAGCGTCTCGACGAGGGCGACTTCCCGATCGAACGTGAAGGAATTCAAATCGGCGGGCATCGGCGTGTCGCCATAGCCCAGCAGGTCGAGCCCCAGCAGGCGGTAGGTCCCCTGCAGATGCTGCTGCAGCCTGCGCCACTGGCGGCTGGAACTCAAGGAGCTGTGCAGCAGGATGACGGGCTCGCCCTGGCCTGCGTCGAAGTAGGCGAACTCTTGGGATGGGGAGATGGTGGTCATTCTTGATCGTCGTGGCGGAGAGCGTTGGTCTTGGTGCGGGAGGAGTTATTGTGCCAGGGACACCTCGCGACGAATCGCCAGGCGGCAAACCTGGAGGTTCAGGCCACGGGTGGTGCTTCGCGGCCTCTGTGCTCTGCCCGATCGAGCTCGGTGCTCTGCGAAACGGCGCGTAGCGTGTTCGCGCGAGCTCGCGCCTTCACTCCACTTCCTCGACGACTTCGTTGTAGCGCGGTTGCTCCCGGCCCTGCTGAGACCCATTGCCGTTGCGCGCGGCGTAGGCCGGCGGCAACAGCAGCGTTAGCGATTTGCCGGCCATCTGGACGTAGCCGGGTATGCGCCCCGCCAGTTCGCCGTCGACTTCGATGTGAATCTTCGGTTGTCGGATCACTTCCAGCTCGACGCGCGTGGTGTGCCAGAAATGGACGTCGGGGAAGTGATGCAGCGATTGGGTGGCGACGCGCGCCAGATATCCGATGTAGCGCAGGGGCGTATCGCCCTCGAACAGCACGACCTGAAACTCTTCCGAAAGAAGATGCGCTTCGGGTGTCAGAATCAGGCCACCGCCATAGCGCCGGCTCTTGCTGATCACCACCAGCGTGCAGCGCTTTTCCTGGCCGTCGATGGCCACGCGAAACGACTCGAAGGGTTGCTGCAGGCGGCCGAGCGATCCGAAAAAATAAGCGCCCTGGCCGATCAACGCCTTCAGCCGCGTGTCGAGATTGTAGACGATGCTGGCGTCGACGCCGATGCCGCACATCAGCAGAAAATAGCGCGACCCGGGCTTGGGTTTCTGGAAATGAACGATGCCTAGCGGCACCTGATAGGGCTCCAAGGATCGGCAGGAGCTTGGCCGCCTTGACCAGCGACGTCGGCAAACCCACCTCGGCGGCGAGCACGTTGGCCGTCCCCGAGGGCAGTGCCAACAACGCCGCGGGCGAGCCAACCATGCCGCTGACGACCTCGTTGATGGTGCCGTCGCCGCCGCAGGCGCAGATCAGGTCGGAGCCGTCTTCGATGGCGCGCGCCGCCCGCGCCTCGCCGTCGCCGATATGCGACGTGGCTTGCACCTCGACGCGCGGAATCCAGCGTTTCAGCTCGTCCCGCGCCTCCCCCACCTGCCCTCGCGCAGCCCGCGCCGCCGGCCGGAAGTCGGATTGTAGATCAGGGTTGCGTAGCGATAGTTCATGCGGCGGGTGTCGCGGTCGCAAACTCAACGGAACGAAGTCAACTTATGAGGTTATCAGAGCGCGAATCGGCCTACACTGCAGGTCGGTTACGGATTGGTTTCGAGAAAGTGCCGCCGGCACAGGGGATTACAAGCCGTGCCCGCCGGATGATCGCCGCGGCGTCTGCCAACAGACGTCCCCCAGCCATCCACGTATCGCCAACGACCGAGAGACCCGCCAACGGTCGACCGAGGCCGCAACAGCCGCCCGTGGCGTGAACCTCCAGGTTTGCCGCCTTGCGATTCCTCGCTAGGCGTCCCGGCAAACTCGATTGCATGCCCCGCCCCCAACCACCCCGGGCCAGCCAGGCCCCCAAGGCACAAACCGGATACCCCGCCTAAAACGCCGCCCGATACAATAAATCCCTATATGGCATCCGCGGCTCCTTCTCGCGACCCCGCCCGCCAGGCGCAGTCTCTTCGCGAAACTCTGCAACATCACGAGCACCTCTACTACGTCCTCGACCGGCCCGAAATCAGCGACGCCGAGTACGACGCGCTGATGCAGCAACTGCAGGAGCTCGAAAGCCAGCACCCCGAGCTCGCGACGCCGGATTCGCCGACGCAGCGGGTCGGCGGCCAGCCGCGCGAGGGCTTCGTCAAGGCGCAGCACACCGCGCCGATGATGAGCCTCGACAACGCCTTCGGCGAGCAGGCGCTGCTCGATTTCGACCGCCGCATCCGCGAAAAGGTCAAGCTCGAAGTGATCGACTACGTTGGCGAGCTGAAGCTCGACGGCATCTCGATGGCGGTGCATTTCGAGGGCGGGCGGATGATCCGGGCGCTCACCCGCGGCGACGGCCTGACCGGCGAGGAGATCACCGAAAACGCGCGCACGATCCGCTCGCTGCCCCTGGCAATGTCCCGCAAGGGCGCAAAGCTGCCCGATACGTTTGAAGTACGCGGCGAAGTCGTGATGAACCGCAAATCGTTCGAGCGGCTCAACGCGCAGCGGCTGAAAGACGAGCTGCCGACCTTCGCGAACCCGCGCAATGCGGCGGCGGGTTCGTTGCGCATGCTCGACCCCAAAGTCACGGCCTCGCGTCGGCTCGATTTTTTCGCCTACAACCTGCTCACGGGCGGCGACGCCTACCTGGACTCCCAATGGGAGACGTTGGAGACGCTGGCCGCGTTGGGGTTCAAGGTCAACCCGCACCGCCAGCGGCTGGAAGGAATCGAAGCGGCGATCGGCTATGGCAACCAGTGGTTCGAAAAGCGCGAGGGGTTGCCGTACGAGATCGATGGCCTGGTGCTGAAAGTGAACTCCCGCGAATTGCAGCGGCAGTTGGGGGCGACCTCGAAAGCGCCGCGCTGGGCGATTGCCTATAAGCTTTCCGCGCAACAGGCCGAGACGATCGTCGACGATATCGACGTGCAGGTCGGGCGCACCGGCGCGATCACGCCGCGCGCGCTGCTGCGTCCGGTGCAGGTCGGCGGCGTTACCGTTTCGCGGGCGACGCTCCACAACGAGGACGAAATCGAACGCCTGGGGCTCCAGATCGGCGACCGCGTGCTGATCGAGCGCAGCGGCGATGTCATTCCGAAGGTGTTGCGCGTCGTCGAACAAGGCAAGGAGCGGCGCCCCTTTCCGATCCCGCAGGAGTGCCCGGTGTGCGGCACGAAACTGGTGCGCGAAGAAGGCGAGGCCATCCGGCGCTGCGTCAACGCCAACTGCCCGGCGCGCCTCAAGGAATCGGTTTTGCATTTCGCTTCGCGCCGCGCGATGAATATCGACGGCATGGGCGACGCCATCGTCGAGCAGCTTGTCGACGGCGGACTCGTCAAGAGCGTCGCCGATCTCTACCGTCTGGATGCGGAAAAGCTCGAGTCGCTGGAGCGCATGGGCAAGAAATCGAGCGAAAAGCTGGTCCGCAATATCGACCATTCGAAGAAAATACCGGTGCCGCGGGTGATCTACGCGCTCGGAATTCGCTTTGTCGGCGAGCGCACGGCGCAGATTCTCGCGGATCACTTCGGGAGCATCGACGAGATCGCCAAGGCATCGCCCGAGGAACTCGAGCAGGCCGAGGAAGTGGGCCCGAGGATTGCCGTCGCCATTCAGGAGTTCTTCGCCGAGCAGCGCAACCGCGACCTGATCGAGGACCTACGCGCGTCGGAGCTACAGTTCGCGCAACCGAAAAAGGCCCCGGCGAAGAAGGCCGGCAAGCTCGCCGGCAAGACGTTTGTCCTCACCGGCACGCTGCCCAACTGGACGCGCGACGAAGCCGCCGAACGCATCGAGGCTGCCGGAGGTAAAGTGACCGGCTCGGTGAGCAAAAAAACCGACTACGTAGTGGCCGGCGAGAGTGCCGGGTCGAAGCTCGACAAGGCGAGCAAGCTCGAAGTGCAGGTGATCGGCGAGCCGGAGCTGATCAAGCTTTTGGAAGGCTAGGCGGGACTGCTCTGCCGTTGCAACCCACCACCACCAGCCCAACCTACCGAGGCCACAAACCGCGAAACCAGAGCCGCGGGCGGAAGCCCGCGGGCCGCACGGGACGGGCTCGGAACCTTTTGTTGATCGAAAAGGCGATGGGCGAATAACGTCGAGCCGACGTGCCTCGGGTCGAAGACCCGATCTCACTCACCGCGCGGTGCCTTCGTCACGGCCCACCAACTTTTGTGGCGATTCGGCTCGCGGGCTTACGCCGGCGGCTCTGTTTTCGCTCGGGTTGCTTTCACGCCGGCAGTCGTCGTCTCTGGAACCGCTCTCGCTGAGCCTCCCTTGATCGCCGCCACGAAGTGGATCTCGGAGTCTTTGCCGACTCCCTCGATCAGGCCCAGCGGCGTGATCTCGCCGTCCACGGCGATCGAGATATTGGCGCGTAGTTGACCGTTTTCCACCAACCGTCCCTTGATACCCGGGTAAGATTTCTCGAGATTTTCGATCACCTCGCGCACGGTTGAGCCCAGGACTTCCAACTGGGATTTACCGCCGGTGAGGCTTTTCAATAAAGATGGAATATAGACCGTTGGCATAACGAACTGAGTTTCGACCCGCCTTTCCGGGCTCGACACGAGAGGGAACATCGACCCACGGCGGAAGCCGCGGGCTATTCGCTGGTTTCGCCCCTGAGGGGCTCAGGAACGGGCGGCTCGGCGTCGTTGCGAGGCAATTCCCTTAACCGCTTGCTGAACTGGCGGGTCCATCGCGGGAACCCTGAGGCTGTCGATTGCGGTGTGACTCACGCCGCGTTTGTTGTCTGGCTCCGCTTGGCTTCGATCGCCTCCCAAACCCGCACGGGGCTCATCGGCAGGCGATTCATTCGCACTCCCGCGGCGCCATGAATCGCGTTGGCGATGGCGCCGGGAGGTGGCACGATGCTCGCTTCGCCCACCCCGCGCGCTCCGAACGGATGGCCCGGGTTGGCGACTTCGACAATCACCGTATCGATCATCGGCAGATCGAGGCTGGTGGGCATGCGGTAGTCGAGGAACGTCGAGTTGGCCATGCGGCCTTGCTCGTCCATGTAATATTCCTCGTTGAGCGCCCAGCCGATGCCTTGGACGCTGCCGCCTTGCATCTGCCCTTCGACATAGCTGGGGTGAATTGCCTTGCCGGCGTCCTGCACGCTGGTGAAACGCAGCACGTCAACCTTGCCCGTTTCGGGGTCGACCTCGACGTCGGCAATGACGCCGGCGAACGAACCGCCGACCCCACGCGCATTCACGGTAGCGCGGCCGACGATCGGGCCGCCGGTCGAGCTGAGCTTAGCGGCCAACTCCTGGAAGGTCAGCTTGTGGCCGTCCTTCTTGGTCGAAAACACGCCGTCTTCGAAACGCACTTTCTTGGGCTCGACTTCCCAGAGCAGCGCCGCGCGCGCGATCATCTGCTGCTTGACGTCTTCGGCCGCCTGAATCGCCGCCAGCCCAGTGGCGAACGTCACCCGGCTGCCGCCGGTGACGGCGGTAAAGCCCACCGAATCGGTGTCGACGACGGTGGGATGCACGTCCTCCGCCGGAATGCCGAGCACTTCGGCCGCCTGCATCGACAGCGAGGTGCGCGTGCCGCCGATGTCGGTGGAACCTTCGACCAGATTGACCGAGCCGTCGGCGTTGACCGCCAAGGTGCAACTCGACTCGAGCCCAACGTTGAACCAGAAGCCGATTGAAACGCCGCGACCCTGATTGGGCCCCAGCGGCGCCTTGTAGTGCGGGTGATTCTTCATCGCTTCGAGCACTTCGACGCAGCCGACGCGCTTGTACTTGGGTCCGTCGGCGCGCCGCGTGCCTTCCTTGGCGGCGTTTTTCAGGCGCAGGTCGATCGGATCCATGCCGAGCTTCTCGGCGATCTCGTCGACGACGCTTTCGGTGGCGAAGGCGGCGTTGGTGGCGCCGGGAGCGCGATAGGCCGCGGTGCTCGGCTTGTTGACCACCACGTCGTAGGCGTCGATGAACACATTCGCGATGTCGTAAGCCGCGAACACGCACATCGCGCCGGGGCCGACCATCGACCCGGGATAAGCGCCCGCTTCGTAGGCGAGCCAGGCCTGCCCCGCGGTGATCTTGCCGTTCTTTTTCGCGCCGATCTTGACCTTGATGTGCGAGCCGGGGGTCGGGCCGCTGCCTTCGAAAACTTCCTGCCGGCTCATCACGATCTTCACCGCGTGCCCGGTCTTTTTCGACAGCAAAGCGGCGACCGGTTCGAGATACACCGGAATCTTGCCGCCGAAGCCGCCGCCGATCTCCATCGGCGTGCATTTCACCTGCGAGACCGGCACGTCGAGCACACAAGCGGTCGTATCGCGCACCACGAACGAGCCCTGCGTGCTGCACCAGATCAGAACGCGGCCGTCGTTGTTCCACAGCACCGTCGCGGTGTGCGGCTCGATGTAGCCCTGGTGGACGCTGGCGGTGTCGAACTCGCGCTCGACGATCACATCGGCGTCTTCGAAGCCTTTGTCGATCTCGCCCTTGACGTGCTGAAAATGCTCGGCGATGTTGCTGGGCGTGTCGGTTTTCTTGCCCAGCTCGGTCATGAACAGATCTTCGTGAACCAATGGCGCCCCTTTTTTCATGGCGTCGCCGGTGGTCGTGACATGAGGCAGCACCTCGTAGTCGATTTCGACCAGGGCTGCGGCCTCGTGCGCGATATGCGCGCTGGTCGCGGCTATTCCCACGATGGCGTGCCCCTTGTAGAGCGCCTTGCCCGAGGCCAGCACGTTGCCGCGAATGAAAGAAAGCCGCGTGTCGCCTTCGCCCAGATCGACGATGCGGTCGCCGGCGTCGGGCAGGTCGGCCGCCGTGACGATCGCCTTCACGCCCGGCAGCGCCTCGGCCTTCGCGGTGTCGATGCTTTTGATGCGCGCATGCGCGTGCGGGCTGCGCACGATCGCGCCGTGCAACTGGCCGGCGATTGCGAAGTCGGCGCCATAGAGCGCGCGGCCAGTGACCTTGTCGGCGCCGTCGTGGCGAATAGGGCGCTTGCCGACGACCTTGTACTCCTTCGTGGAAAGCACCATGTTCGGCTGGTAGTCTTTGGGTCGCTGCGTCATGCCGGCACCTCTTCGTTCCTCTTGGCAGCCGCGTCCATCACGGCGCGGACGATTTTATCGTAGCCCGTGCAGCGGCACAGGTTGTTGGCGAGCCACAGCCGCACACGCTGTTCGGAAGGGTCGGGCTCCTGGTCGAGCAGCGCCTTCGCCGCGACAATAAATCCGGGAGTACAGATGCCGCATTGCAGCGCGGCGCCTTCCAGAAACGCCTGCTGGATAGGATCGAGCAGATTGCCCTCGGCGATGCCCTCGATGGTCGTGATTTCGCGGCCTTGCGCTTCGACGCCCAGCACCAGGCACGACGGCACGATGCGGCCGTCGAGCAGCACCGTGCACGAGCCGCAGTTGCCGTCGTTGCAGCCTTCCTTGGTGCCGGTAAGGCCGACGATGTCGCGCAGACATTCCAGCAGGCTCTGGCGGGGCTCGCAGAGAAACTCGATCTCTTCGCCGTTGATCTTGGTTCGAACCTGAGACTTATTTGCCATGATTTATTTCCGCGCCCTCTCGACAGCGTCCTGCAAAGCCCGCCGCGTCAGCACTTCGCACAGGTGGCGGCGGTACTCGATGGTGCCGCGCATGTCGCTGATCGGCCGCGCCGCCTGTTTGGCGAGGGCGGCGGCCTTGGCGATACTCTCTTCGTTCACCGGCTGGCCGGCCAGCGCTTCGCCCGCTTCACGCACGAACAGCGGCGTCGGCGCCACGGAAGACAACGCAACGCGCGCCGATTCGAAATGGCCGTCGCTGAGCACCACCGCCACTCCGGCGCCGGCAACGGCGATATCCATCTCGTTGCGCGGGATGAATCGCAAATAGCGCGCGCCTTGCGACGGGCGCGGAGCGGGAACGTGCAGCGACACCAGCAGGTCGCCGGGCGCGAGCACATTGCTTCCGGGGCCGGTGCAAAAATCTTCCACCGCGACCGTGCGCTCTCCGCCGGGGCCGAGGATCCGGCAACTGGCCGACAGCGCAATCAACAGCGGAATCGCGTCGGCGCTGGGGGCTGAATTGCACAGGTTGCCGCCGATCGAGGCGCGGCCCTGAATCTGCGTGCCGCCGATCAGGGATGCCACCTCGACCAGACTGGGATAGGCTTGCTGGACCTGGGGATCGGCGGCGATCCGGTAGCAGGGCGCGGCGGCCCCCAAAGTCAGCCCTTGGTTGGGGTCCCAATCGATCGCCATCAGCTCGGGGATGTTCTTCACATCCACGACCAGGCCGGGTTGGCGGCGCCCGATGCGCATTTGCACCAGCAGGTCGGTGCCGCCGGCCAGAACGCGCGCTCCCTCGCCCCGGTCGGCAAGCAACGCCGCCGCTTCCGACACCGACTGCGGGGCCGCGTAATCAAACCATTTCAACGCACTACCTCCTCGAACAGGGGGCGATCGATTCCGCGCCCGAAAAACGGCGCTGCGAGCGGCCGCCTAAAAGCTATGATGACAGCCCGGCGGCGTCGGCAGCAAGGCGCGGCGCAGGCAATTGGGCCGCGGGGGCACAGCCGGTGCTTACACCCGCGGAAACCGCATCGATACATTGGCCGCTGGACCGGCACCGGTCCAGCGACTGCGGGGCAAGCCAAGCGTCGGGGAAACCCCACCGCCCGCAGGCTTCTGCCAGCGGCTCTGATTTCGGAGGTCGCGCCCCGCCGGCCAGGGCGCGATGCTTCCGCAACTACGGCTTTCCCAAATGCTTATCCGCGAAAGCCAGATACTGCTCCCAGTCGTACTCGGTCAAATCGTGGCCCCCACTGCGGATGTGGTAGCCGATACGGCCCATCACCGGGTGATTGACTTCGGGCATCTCCTTGGCCGGCAGGCCGTCGGAGCCCAGCAGGCGATACACCGGGTCGGCGTTTTTGGCGCTCAGAAACTCGCCGCGCGGGTCGGCCTCGGCGTCCTGTTCGGCGCTGGCCACATACACCGGCCGCGGCGCGATCAGCGCGATCAACTCGTGCTGGTCCACCGGCAGCGCGGCCTCGTTCTCGTTATATTTCTTGAAGTTCGTGCAGAACCAGTGCGGAAAGACCCGGTTGATGGCCTCCACCGTCTCGCCGAAATGCCGCCGGCTCAACGCCGCGCCACCGCAGCCCGAGTCGTTCGAAATGACGATGGCGAAGCGCGTATCCTGCGCGCCGGCCCACAGCGCCGTCTTGCCCAGCCGCGAGTGCCCCATCACGATGACGCGATGGCGATTGATCGACTGGTCGGTCTGCAGATAGTCCATCGCGCGGCGCAGGCCCCAGGCCCAGGCCGAAATCGAACCCCACTCGTCGTCGGCCGGCTTGGTCTGCCCGGGTTTGTACGACAGCGGGTGAACGCCGTTCTGGAAACCATCGTCGTAGTCGGGGTCGATATCGCCGTAATAGGCCGTTGCCAGCCCGTAGCCGCGCGCCAGGATCTTCTCAACCGGCCAGCGGCTGGAGGCCACGCCCCGCGATTTCTCGGTGGAATGGTGATCGACCACGCTGCCGTCCTTCTGCTCGCGCATCCAGCTCGTCGAAATCGGGACACCCGGGTCGTTGGTGATCGATTGGTTTCCTTGAAAGTTCAAACCGAGAAACACCGGCACCGGGCCGGTCGCGCCCGTGGGCAGGTAGAGCAGAATGTCCATCCGGGGGCCGTCTTTCTGGCCCGTGAACAACACCGCGATCTGCTTGCGGACGGCCTTGCCGCCCAGCGCGCCCTCGTCGATCGAAATCGTCTGAAAAACCATGTCCTTGGGCCGCGCCGGGCTGCGGCCGTAGACCTGCGTCGTAAACTGTTCCAGGATTTCCGGGCGGCGTACTTTGTCCCACATCGCCGCGCTGGTCACGCGCTCGCCGGCCGCCGTCACCAACGGGTCGGGCAGGGTGTAGGCGGGCACCTTGGACTCGTCGGTATTGGAGGCCGGAGGCTCGGCGCCCGGCAAAGGGACAAGCAGCAAAGTCATCGAGGCGATCAACAACGTTTGGGCGAGTTTCATGGGGGTATCAGGGTCCTGATTCTGCGGGTCAAGGGACGGGCACGGGCGGCCTGGGATCGGCGGCCCAGGGCGGGGCCCGGGCGGGCTTCCCTGCCACTACGCTAGATCGTACATCGGGCGGGTGTCGCCGTCCAGTGCAGTTGCGCTAGGCTCATAGAACCCCGTGCCGGCCGCCCCGCTACCGCGCTCGCAAACCGAACTCGCCTCGCTCGAGGCGCTGCTGCGCGCCTGGGAAGTGCGCGGCCTTCGCGGCACCGTGATCGGGCGGCTGGCGCTGATCCTGGCGGGCGGCCTGATGCTTCCGCTGACGAGTTCGACCGCCGGTAACACCGCCTACACCACGCTGCTTCTACTCATCGGCATCGCCCTGGCGGCCTATAGCTGGATGCTGCTCAACCAACAGCGGCGGCTCGCTTTCGTGGGTTACGCCGGCGTGGGCTTCGACCTGTTTACGATCTGCACCCTGTCCATCTCGTGGTATTCCTCGGTCGGCGGCGAGGCCGTCTCGCGCGCCTTTGTCGTCAAGAACGATCTGCTCCTGCTGTGCCTGATCTATATCGCGATCAACACGCTGGCTGTACGGCCGGTCTATCCCCTGATGATCACGGCAGGCTCGCTCGTCCTCCACGGCGTTCTGCTGGCCTATGCGCTGGGAGACCCGCGGCTGGTGGTCTCCTACGATATTCCTTCCTCGGTCTTGGGGCCGACGCTGCACCCTGGACTGTTCGGCTGGCGGATCGTGACGCTGCTGTTGATCGGCGGGTCTCTGTCGTGGCTGGCCCGCCGCGCGCAAGACACGATCCGCGCCGTCGTCGAGTTGGAGCACAACACGCAGCAGATCCGCGAGCAGCAGGCGGAGCTGGTGATGCAGGGTAAGATGGCGGCGGCGGCAAGCCTGGTCGCCGGCATCGCGCACGAGATCAACAATCCCATGGGCGTGGTGATGAGTTCGCTCGCCAACGCCGATACCTGCGCCGACCGCATCCAGACGGGGATAGCGGAACGCGAGCGGCCGGCGGCGTCTCCTCAAAAAACGTTGTCCATGCTTAAAGACAACCTCCACCTCGTGCGCCAGGCCGCGCAGCGCGTCACCGGCCTGGTCGAGAAGCTCAAGGACTTCGTCGGGCTCGACCAGGCCGAGGTCCAGGAGGTCGACATCGAGACCGGCATCGACCGCGCGCTCTCGCTGCTGGCGCCCGAGCTTCTGGAGCGCATCACGATCGTCCGGGAATTCGAACATCCACCGCCGGTGCGCTGCCGCGCGCGAGAGATCAATCAAGTGGTGATGACCCTGCTCCATAACGCCTGCGAAGCCATGCAGGGCGTCGGCACGCTGCGCATTCGCACCGCCGCGCTCGATGCGCGCGTTACCATGGAATTCGCCGACAGTGGCCAGGGCATGACGCCCGAGCAGCTCGCGCGGCTCTACGATATTCGTTTTGCCGCCACCGACGGGCGGATCGCGATGCAATTTGGCCTGCCCCTGGCGCGCACCATTGTCGAGCGCCACGGCGGCGCCATCTCGGCGGAAAGCAGCGTCGGCAACGGCACGCTCTTCCGCATTTCTTTGCCGCTGCAAAGCGCCTGTTGAGGAAAAGAGTATGAGTTGGAAACTGGAACTGGTCGATGGTCCCTTTGGGGGCGTCACCGAAGGGCCGGCCTGGGACGGCGAAGCGCTGTTGTTCTCGCATATCCCCAGCAGCCGCACCATGCGCTACGATCCGCGCGCCAAAAAATCCACCGTCTTCCGCGAAGGAACCAATTACGCCAACGGCCTGATGCTCGACTCCGCCGGGCGCCTCTACGCCTGCGAGGGGGACGCCCGCCGCGTCGTGCGCTATGAGCCCGACGGCGGCGTTACGGTGCTGGCCGACCGCTTCGAGGGCAAGCGCTTCAACATTCCCAACGACCTCGCCATCGACCCCCAAGGGCGCGTCTGGTTCACCGACCCCTATTACGAGGGCGCCGCCGGGCCCTGGAGCATCGACCGCTCCCACAAGGAGCTTGACCACGACTCGGTCTATCGCCTCGACCCGCAACCCTCCGGTTCGTGGACGGTCCAGCGGGTGACTTTCGACACCACGCGGCCCAACGGTTTGCTGTTTTCGCTCGACCACAAGATCCTCTATGTCGCCCAAAGCGGCCGGCTGCCCGAGGAATTCCGCCAGCTCCGGGCCTACCCCGTGCTCGACGACGGCTCGCTCGGCGAGATGCAGGTGCTGCACGATTTCGGCGCCCACCGCGGCATCGACGGCATGTGCCTCGACGTCGAAGGCAACATCATCGCCACGGCCGGATTCCGCGCCGGCGGCCCCGGCCCGATGCTCTATGTGTTCTCGCCCGGCGGCACGGTCTTGGAGATGCATCCGGTCGACGCCGAAAAGCCAACCAACTGCTCGTTCGCCGAGGAAGGGCTGCACACGCTGTATGTGACCACGATCGACGGCCACCTGTTCCGGACCGAGACCGAGCGGCAGGGCCGGCTGTGGTATCCGCCCCTGAAGTAGAAAACCCACGGGCCAGTCGCCGCCGGCGGCTTGCGCCCGGCCGAGCACAAGCGTACGCTAGGGACAAATCCGGCTGCCCGCGGGGTAGTGGCGGCCGGTTCGCATGCTATGGCCAAACCCGACCTCATCCGCTTGGCCCGGGTCAACGTCGAAGCCTACAACGCCGGCGATTGGGAGATGCTCAAGCAGGTCCTCGCCCCCGGCGTCGTCTACGACGAAGTCGCCACGCAGCGCCGCCTGGTCGGCATCGATCAGATGATCGCGGTCTACCAGGAATGGAAGCAGGCCGCTCCCGACGGCTGCGGCGCTATCACCAAGGCCTTCGCCAGCGGCAGCTCGGTGACGCTCGAAATCGTCTGGACGGGCACCCAGACCGGTCCGCTGGCGGCCACCGCCGAGCCCGTGCCGCCCTCCGGCAGGCAATGGGTGGTGCCAGGCGCGCAGGTGATCCTGTTCGAGGGCGACAAGATCAAGGAACTGCGGCAGTACTTCGATATGATGACCCTGCTCAAACACATCGGCGTCGGCCCCGCCCAGAAGTTGTAAGAAAGCACGGCTTAACCCGGCGCTCGGATTCGAACGTACCGCGGCGCGTAGCAGCGCCCGCTTCACGCCCCAACGCACTTCCCAGCCCCGTAACAGATACGCCATTCTCCCGGTCTACAAAGTGGCAACCGCGAAAGAAACGCGGCGGCCATCGCCGATTGCCGCCAGACCGGCATCGGCGTCTTGCGCCGGGTAAGCCGCCAAGCATGCCGGCCGGCCCGGCAAACCGCGAGGTTTTCTAACGGAAGGAAGGTAGTTATATGAATTGGGACAGAATCGAAGGTAACTGGAAACAGTTCAAGGGCAAGGCACGCGAGAATTGGGGCAAGCTGACCGAGGACGACGTGGACGTGATCCAGGGCAAGCGCGATCAACTCGTCGGCAAACTGCAGGAAAAGTACGGCATCGCACGCGAAGAGGCCGAAAAGCAGGTTGCGGACTTCATGGTCCGCTTCGACAAGGCCATGTCGAGCCACAGCGCCAGCGCCGGAACTAAGTAGCCCCACGCTCAACTCGTGGGACAGACAATCGTGTCTGTCCCCGAGTTTCCGCAGTGGCGGCGTCCGCCGGAGGTGAACCAGCCAGGGTAGGTCGCCGTCCATGCAGGGCCGGCCGGCGCCATTGCGGTTCTAGGGGGTGTCGCGCACCGCCACCAGCGACACCTGTTCGAGCGCCGGGTAGCTGCCGTTTTCTCGCGGGCCGCGGTTGGCCGTCGGGGCGACCTGTTGAATGGTCGTGCGCGCCGGAGGAATCTTGTCGTAGTACTGGCCGTACACGCGGTTCATACTCTGAAAGTCCTCGCCGACGTTGTCGAGATAGACATTGGCGGCAACGGCATTGCTGAAATCGAGGCCGGCCTCCTCGAGCCCGTCGAGCAAACTGCGCATGGTCTGGCGCACTTGGTGCCCCACCGTGGAGGCGTAGATGTCGGCGTGAGGCCCGGGGATAAAAGCGTCCTTGGCCGAGCAATAGAGCGTATCGGCGGCGAACACGCAGGGGCTGGCGGTACGGCTGGGCCGCATGTTCTTGGGACGCACCGCGCGGCGTTGGCTCAGATCGCGCACCGCGACTCCGGTGTATTCGATCTGCGCCCCTTCGGGTAGCGCCGCCACCGAGATCGTCGCCCGCGCTGGCGTGTTGCCGAACTCGAAGCGTTTGGCGTAGCGCTCGTTCATTACGCGGGACGGAATTTCGCGGGTGAGGTAAGGATTGACGAAGACCATATGACGCATGTCGAGCCCGGCAGCCTTGAGCACCGCCGCCACCCCGTCGAGCGCGAGATCGACCTGCTCGCCCGGGTCGGCCGGCGTCTGGTTGTCGCGCAACGAGCGCCCGCGCATCGCCGAAACAAACAAGCGGTCGTTGGTCAGGATTCCGGGCGAGAGCGGTTCGCCGGGATCGTGGCTGGGTATCGCCACCACGGTCTTATTCGCCAGATCCTTCACCGCCACGGCGTTGATTTCCACCGGCGTGCCGGGCAGTTTCGCGACGCCGAGCGTCGCCCGCGCCGGCGGATTTTTAGGAAAATAAGTCGCGTAAACGCGGTTCATCGCGTCGAATTTCGTGATGTCTTCGAGGTACACCTGGGTATAGACGACATGCTCCATCGTCAGCCCGGCCGCTTCCACGACCGACTTGACGTTCTCCAGCGTCTGGCGCACCTGGGCGTCGAACTCGGCCGGCATCTCGCCAGCGGGGCCGCGAGCGCCCTGCCCCGAAACGTAGAGATAATCGCCGGCCATCACCCCCGGCGTGTAGGGACCCACCGGTTTGGGTGCGTTGGGCGGAACGATGCCGCGAATCTCCGCCGGCAGCGGGGAAAGCAGGGTTGCCAGCAAGGCGACAAGCAGAACTCGGTTCATGGGTTGCGGACTCCTCAAGCGACCGAAACCATGGTAGCAGGGCGCGCCCAAAGTGCTTGGCGCGCGCAGACACATTTGGACAGTCCCTTGAGTACGGCAACCCGCCTCCAACGACCCAGACGTGCCCGTGTCTCGCCTCGCAGCCAATGCCGTGCGAGAAAGGCGGGCTAGGACCCGCCCGGCAGAATTCTGATACCCTGAGCCCAACCCATGGACGTATCCATCGTAAAGAAGGATCGCTTCTCCGTAGCCGGCATCAAAGTCGTCGCCCGGCTTCGCGACCTATACACCGTCGTTCCGGTTGCCTGGGCAAGTTTGCTCGAGCTGCTGCCCGGCTTGCCGCACGCGGTCAACCTGAATCTGCTCTACGGCGTGTCGCCGCAGGGCGATCACGTTCGCTCCGATCCGTCGCGCGATCTCTACACCTACCTGGTGGGAGTCGAGGTCATCTCGCGCGAAGGACTGCCGCGCGGTTTCGAAGTTTTCGAGATCCCGGCGCAATCCTACGCCATGATTCCCTGCGCCGGTCCGCGCGATCCCTCGACCGTCAGCTACGCCTACACGCGCTTGAGGGAAGAAATCATCGCGCGCGGCCTGACCCGCAATCCCTCATCCTTCGGGTTCGAGCTCTACGACCAGACCAAACAGGACGTCGTGCCCACCGGAGCGGAGCAATTTCAATACGAAATCTACGAACCGGTCAAAACGGCATAGTCCAAGAACCGCAAAGCCAAAAAGCCCTAGCACCCAAGCCAAAAAGTCGCCCCCCCAACAACAACAGAGCCGCAGGCGTAAAGCCGGCGGGCCGAAGCCCCACAGCGGTGCGCGGGCGCAAACCATGCAGGAAGGAGACAGTCCCCCTGCGTCCTCGATGGGCACAGTCCCCATGGAGCACAGCAAAACTTCCCCCCCCTTTCCAGGACGCAATTCAAATGAAAAGGATTCCCACGGCGGAAGCCATGGGCTATTAGATCGTCACGCGCCTACGGGGCTGGGGGACCTGGCCTTACCGCTCTTTGGCCGTGGCTCTCGACTCCCGGAATTCTCAGACCTGGCTGGAGGGCAGCGGCGTAATCGGCACCTGCAACTGCGGCATGGGTGGCGCCTGGAACCAGCGCTGGCAGGGTTTGGCGATCCAGCGCGCCCAGCGTGTGGCGCGGCTGATACGGGCGCTATCGGTGGCGATGCCGGTGTTGGCGTACATCTGGCGGTAGAGTTTCGAGATCAGCAAAAACGCCAGCCGCGCCCGCAGCGTGCGCGCGCACAGCCCCGAGCGCACCCAGATCGAGCGCAGGCTGTAGAAACGGTCCCAGGCGTACTGCGTGCCCTGGCGGATCTGCTCGCTCGACATGGCGGGGTGCTCGTTGTGCAGCCGTGGCCGCAGCGCGCGCGGGATCAGCCAATAGCGCGTCAGCGGAAAGCCGGCAATGCGCGTCGGGTCGTTCTCGCGCTCCTTTTGCCAGCGAATGAAGTCCACCGTCCCCGGGTACGGCGTCATCATCACAAACTGCGCGAAGGCCACGTTGGAGCGCTGCGCCAGGTTGACGGTCGCCTCAAAGGTGTCGCCCTTGTCGGTGGGCAGCCCGAAGATGAACGAGCCCAGCACGTGCACGCCGCGCTGTTCGAAGGCGCGCAGTTGATGGACCAGGGTCTCGCCGGCGCAGTTGAAGTCCTTGTAGACCGCTTTGAGGCCTTCGGCGGTCACCGACTCGATGCCGACCAGCGCTCCCTTGATGTTGGCCTTGCGCATGGCGTCGAGGAATTCGGGGTCCTCGGCCGCCTCCATGGTGATTTGCGTGAAGAACACCATGTCGCTCGGCAGCTCGGCCAAACGCGCCATGAGGTCGAAGCGCTCGGCGCGCGTTTCACGCAGCTCGGCCAAGCGCGCTTCGTTGCCTTGTTTCTCCGCCAGCTTCAGGTCGCTCAAGGTCACCGGATAGAAGTTGTCGTCGGCGAGCACCACGAAGCGGAAGCCCATGCGGCGCAACTCGACGATTTCTTGGACGACGCCGTCGGAAGCGCGCTGCCGCGGCCGTTGGCCGTCGGTGCGCCACACCGAGCAGAACGAGCAATGCTTCGGGCAGCCGCGCACGGTCTGCACCGAGCCGAACATGTAGCTGCCCGACGGCATCAGATCCCAGCGCGCCGCTAGAAACTGCTCCGGCTCAATCTGCCCGGCTTCGTAGATCTCCTGGGGCTCGCCGCTGACGCAGTCGTCGATGACCTTCGACCAGACGACGTCGCCATCGCCTTTGACGACGCAGTGCGCCTCGCCCAGCTCTTGCGCTTCCTGAGGATGCAAGGTGGCGTGAATGCCTCCGAATACGACATAGGCGCCGCGTTGCCGCGCCATACGTCCCAGCTCATAGCCTCGCAAGGCGTTGGAGGTATGAATGCCGATGCCGACCACGTCGCCGGGCTGAATCTGCTCGGGGTCGACCAACTGCAACGTTTCGTCGACGATCACGGGATCGCCGTAACGTCGCGGCGTGGCCGCGGCCAATACATAAAGCCAACGGGGCGTTATGACTGCTATTCCAAAGGAGACGTCACTGGGGTTGATTAGATGAACACGCACGCAGGTGCCTACGTTATACCACATACGACCCACTGCGCCCGGTACGGCCGCAACAGGAATATTCCCGCGCAAACCTTGACAGTGCCTTCGGCGAAGCGCCCCACCGTCGCCGCAAGAAGGCCGATTCGGGAGCCTGGAGCGATAGCTGCAGCGCGGGTTTCGGTTGTCGCCTTGCGGGTCCAGGAAGCCGTTTTCGCGGTGCGACGACCCGCTCGACGAGTCGGCCCCGGCGCCAAGATTCACACCTCGGGTCCAGCCCTTTGCAGCGAAGTTCGTCCGCGGTCCCGCGGGATTGCGCGCCCGGCTCGCCCGGTTTCCCGGGAGACAAGCTGGGCCCCTCACGGCCCGCTCCACTGCGCGGAAATAAGGCGATAAGTCTTGTCGTTGCCACATCTGCGGCCGCGCCGCCGGGTCGATTTCCCGGTCACATCGGGCCCTTTCCCGAGCGGTAGATCGGGTCTTCGGCTGATAGACCTATGTCTTTCGGGGGGCTAGGCTAGGTTGCAATGTATTGCCAGAACTACAGCGAGCGGAACTGGGTTCGCAGGAAAGCGATGATTCTCCGGACAGTGCTGGTCATCACCCTGGCGGTGGGCGGCTGTTTGTGGCAGCCTCTCCAGGCCACCGAACATCTGGTTTCGGCAGCCCAATTTCACCGTCAGGTTCGTTCCGCTCAACTGAGAAGGCAAGCCGGGCTCCAAAAAATTGAGAATTTCTTTCGCTCCGAGTCCGCCCGATCGGTTCTTGAAGAGTCGAAACTCGATGCTGGTCAAATCGAGCGGGCGGTAGCCTTTTTGAGCGACCAAGAGGTAGCCCGGCTTGCCACTCAGGTGCAGGGCGTCGAGCAAGACGTTGTTGCCGGCTCGCTGACCAACCAACAGCTCACCTACATCGTGATCGCGCTTGCGGCGGCAGTGATCGTGCTGGTCCTCAAGTAGTTCGGGCCCAAAGTGCTTCGCCGGTTCCTCTGCTTGCTTGGGTCAATCTGCCTGCTGCTGGGCCCTGCGCGTCTGGCTGCGGGGTCGATCGACGTCCCTTTCATCCCACAGCGAGAAAACGGCTGCGGCGCCGCCGCCACGGCGATGGTGATGCAGTACTGGGGCGCGCAAGGTTTCGGAGTGGACCCGGCGAGCGCCGACGCCGCAACGATCTACGACACGCTCTATTCGAGCGAAACGAAAGGCATCCTGGGCTCGCGCATCGAGAGCTACCTGCGGGCGCACGGCTTCGCGTCCTACGTATTCGCCGGCCGCTGGCGCGACCTCTCCTGGCACATCGCGCGCGGCCGGCCGCTGATCGTCTGCGTGCGCGGCAACGGCCCCGGCGCACCTCTGCACTACCTGGTGGTCGTCGGCATCGACGACGGGCAGCAAACGGTGATCGTCAACGACTCCGCCCGCCGCAAACGAAACCGCATCGACCGCTCGAGCTTGGAACGCGGCTGGAAGGCCACCAGCCACTGGACGCTGCTCGCCCTGCCCAGGAAGAACTAATTGGAACCCCCGAAAACGCCACCCGAGCCGCCCCCAAAGCTGCGAACCCAACAAACAGAGCCGCAGGCGTAGGCCGGCGGGCCGCAGCGGCAGAAAGCGGCACGAAGGGAGCGCGCCGAACAACGTCGCCACGCGAGCCACTCAGAGCCGCAAGCGCAACCTTGCGCGAACAGTCCGGGCCACCGGCGGGTGGCTGCCGCGGCCTATCGGCCGCCGCCAGCATTCAGCGCGGGCTCACGCCCACGGCTCCGAGTGACGATTCCGGCGTCGGCGCCCGTCCCCCGTGTACTCCGCCGTCTCCTCCCGCCCGAACTTCCGCCCGACCGCCCTCCGCCTACTCGCCTCACCGCCACCTGCCTTTGGAAACGGGCTTGCTAGCTAAATAGGCGAAGGAACCTCGGAAGGAGGTATCCAATGGGAACTTACCTGAAAGGGCTGGCCGCAATCCTGGCTTTCGGAGTATTGGCCGGGTGCGGCGGCCGTCATTCGGCGGCGGGTTTTCGTCTACCCGAAAATGGCGATATTGCGCGCGGCGAGGCCGCGTTCGTCGCGTTGAAATGCTCCAACTGTCACACGGTCGCCGACGTCGACTTGCCGGCTCCTACCTCGATTGCGGCGCCGGTCCCGCTGGGCGGAATGGTGCATGAGGTCCGTACCGACGGTTATCTGGTGACCTCGATCATCCATCCGGCGCATTTTGTTTCGCATCCAGCGCGAACGACGCTGCTGGCGCCCGCGCCCGAGTCGCACATGCCCGACTTTTCGCGTGAAATGACCGTGCGTCAGTTGGTGGACGTGGTCGCCTTCCTGCAATCGACGTACAAAGTCGTGCCCCCGCCCTACGCCACGCCCTGAGCGGGGCGAAGCGCGGGAGTGGCCAAAACGCCCAATCCAGGATTACCCGAGGGGGAGAGCGCGCACTTACCGGGCGCTTTCCCTCGGGCCCGGCTGCCGCCGCATAAGCGGTGCTTGAAGGGAGCGCAACGGAAAACGGGCTTCCCCAGGCGGTGTCGTGCCCGCTGCCGAAGTTTTGCCTTTTCCAATTTGCCTTCCCCTTCTTCCTTTTTCGCATTTCCTCTCTGTCTGTTGCCTCCGCCTTCCGCCTTCCACCTTCCGCCTTTTGCCTTCCACGACAATCATCGAACCCTCGTCTCGCGAAAAGCCAAACTCCGCGGACAGACAGGATTCTCGGTCCCACGGCGGCCGCCGCGCTATGCTGGTGCACGAAGCGACGCATGGCGGCCAAATCCAACAAACGCTGGGTCCTCGCGATCCTGCTGGTGGTCCTGTTCCCGGTGCTGGCCATCCACGTGTCGTGCGTGGCCGTAATCGGTCCGGGCACCTGGGGCTCAGGGATGGAAGAGAAGCTTCCGGCCCTGTTGCCGGGCGCCTCGAATCCCGTGGTGCAGCAATACGCCCGCGAATTCGCCCAGGCGCAACCGCCGGATCGCGCAGCGCACGCCGAGCCGGGCAACACAGAGCCGGGCCCAGACGAGCAGGCCCGCGACAAGACGGCACGCCAGGGAAATTCAGGGGCCGCGACAGTGCACGCGCTCGAAGGGGAAAACACCCTGCGCGGGGATGTGTTCTGGACCGATCGCCTGGAGCCCGAAAATCTTGTCGTGATCGGCACCCACGAAGGCCGCGACTGGGTCGCGGGCCAGCACTTCTATCTCATTGAAAAAACAGCACAACCGGCAGCGGGAGCAGCGCCGGCCGCCCCAACCCCACCGGCTCGGCAGGGTCATCCGGCCAGCAACCCACCGGTGGCGGAAACCGCGGCCCCCCTAGGAAGTCCTCCCGCGAACACCTGGCGGAACCGCGAACTCGACTTCCCTCGGGCGATGATCCTCGAGGCGCCGACCCTGATGAGGCGAGGCGGGGCGACCTACATCGTGGTAGCCCACTGGCTGCCCTGGGGCGTACCGCCGCTCCAGAAGCTCTCCCGCTACCTGCGCAGCTACTGGGACGCCACCTTGCGGCCGGAAACGTCGCTATACGTATATCCCTTGCCCGCGGGGCCGCTCTCCTACTGGGGGCCCGGTCACACGCTCAAGCCGTCCCCCGACCGCCGAAAGGCGATCCTGCTGCGTTCGGGAGCCATGGCCGCCGGCTACTACAGCATGCATTTATGGGATTTCGAGCACGATCGGCTCACCACCATCCTGTCGCTGCGCGAAGCCGAGCCCGGCGCGGGCCGTTCGTTCGACTACGACTGGTCGGCCGACTCCCAAGCCGTTCACATCACCGGCGCGACCGGAGGCCTGCAGCGGCGTAAGCCTCAACCGCGCTCCCTCGATCTGATCTACCTGCTCGCCGACGGGGCCGTCTACGACCTGGCGCCGGATAAATCATCGAGCACCCCGTAGCGCAGGGCTGGGCGCATTTCCCAGACCTGCGGCATTGCGCCCGCGTGACCAAAAGCCGCGGCCGTGGGTGGGAAAGCCGCGGATGCGGCACGGAAACGCCAAGGTCGGGGGTGACGGAAAAGGGCAGTCGTCGGCGAGGGAAAGCGGCAGCCGTGGCAGCGGAAACGCCGCAGCCCGAGGTAGGGTCGATGCAGTCCCGCCGCGGCGCCCAAAGCCGCAGGTCTGGGAGAAGCTCCAGCCCTGCGCTACGGGGGCGGCGAAAAGAGTTGGCCCTTGCGGGCGCTCTCAGACCTCGTCCGGCAGCGTATACCCGCGGTATTCTCGCTTCAGGTATTGATCGGCCTCGGCGTCGTCCAGGAACGTCTCGGTGTCGGGGTTGAAATCCAGCTTGCGGCCCAGCCGGTAGGAAATCGTGGCCAGTTGCGCCAGGGTCGTCGACAGATGGCCTTCGAGGATGTCGCAGTGCAGATCCTCGACCTTGCGGCTGCGCACGGCCTGGACGAAATTCTCGAAATGGCTGACGTGCGGCTCGCTCGCCTCGTCGATTGCCGGCCCGGGCTCGCGGGAGGCCCGCGGCGCGCCGGCGTTGAAGACTCGATCGTCGATTCCGAAAGGGCTCACTCCTTCACGCGGCGTGACCGTCTCGCGGACCGCTTTCCAGCCGCCGCGATCGGTGACGTATCCCTCGGAGGTGTAGAACACGGTGCCGGCGGGCGCCGGGGCGTAGAGCGTGTTCACTTCGAAGTTCATGATATTGCCGTCTTCGTACTCGAAGGTGCCCAGTTGCAGGTTGGGCGTTTCCTGATCGGAGTCCCACAGGAAGGTGCCGCCGGTGCAGTGGATTTTTCGCGGATGTACCTGCTTGCCCATGCCCCAGCGGCAGACGTCGAGGCTGTGGACGCCGATGTTGCCGACCTCGCTCGGGCCCGTCTCCCAGAAATCGTGCCAGCCATAGTGGAAGCGGTTGATCGTGTAGGGACGGTAGGGCGTCGGGCCGAGGAACAGGTCCCAGTGGACGCCATCGGGGATGGGGGCTTCCTTGGCGTGCCCAATGCTGGCGCGCGGTTTCGAAAAATCGGTACTGGCGCGGTAGACCTTGCCCATCTTGCCGGCGTTGAGCAGGTGCACGGCGGCGCGGATGTCGGGTTCGCTGCGCAGTTGGGTGCCGGCCTGCACGATGCGCTTGTATTTGCGCGCGGCTTGCACCATGCGGCGGCCTTCGACGATCGAGAACGAGATGGGCTTTTCGACGTAGACGTCTTTGCCGGCCTGGCAGGCCCAGATCGTTTGCAGCGCGTGCCAGTAGTCGGGCGTGGCGATCGAAAACGCGTCGATGTCGTCGCGGTGCAGCAGGCGGCGCATATCCACTTCGGTGATCGGGCGGTGGCCGGTGAGCCGCTCAACTTCGGCGGCGCCGTGCGGAAACAGGCGCTCGTCGACGTCGCACAGCGCGGTGATGCGCACGTTCGGAATCTTGGCGTAGCCCTCGATGTGATCCATGCCGCGCGAATGAAAGCCGACGACGGCGACATTGACGCGCTCGTTGGGGCTGTCCTGCGCGGACGCGGAGCGGACCATTGGGGCCGCCGCGGCAACGGCGGCGCTTTGCAGGAAATGACGGCGGGTAGATGCAGGCATAGGGAAAGTTTAGCGTGAGATGCGAATGAAGGCGAGGAAAGGGCCTCAGCCCTGCAAACCTCTGAAAAGTCAAGGCACGAAACGCGGCGACGATCCCCTTCCCGCAAATTACCCGTGTTTCGGCGCGGCGGATCCGCCAATCGTTCGTTACCAGCCAGTCATTCTGTACACGGCGGAATCGAGGCAAGTACAGTGGAGGGGATGCATCGACAGCAATTCAGCCGGCGGGGATGGGCCACGGCTCTACTCTTGACGGCGCCGCTGATGGCGGGCGCGATCGCTCTCCCGGCGGCCGATACGACCGCCGGGGCGGCCGTGCGCTACGTCGATATCGCGGCGGCCTCGGGCATGGTGAAGCCCAACGTCTACGGCAGCGCCGACCATAACGAATATATCCTCGAAACCACCGGCAACGGCGTGGCGATTCTAGATTTCGACGGCGACGGCGACAATGACGTGTTCATCGCCAGCGGCACGCGGATCGATGACGCGGCGGCCGGTTCCCCGCCCCAGCTCTACCGCAACGACGGCGCGGGCAAGTTCGTGGATGTCGCCGAACAGGCCGGCCTGGCCCGCGTCGGCTGGGGCCAGGGCGCCTGCAGCGGCGACTACGACAACGACGGCCGCCCCGACCTGCTGGTGACCTACTATGGCGTCAACCGGCTGTATCACAATCGCGGCGGCGCCTTCGAAGACGTCACCGCCAAGGCCGGACTGCCGGTCAGCGGCACGCGCTGGGGCACGGGCTGCTCGTTCGTCGACTACGACAAGGATGGCCGGCTGGACTTCTTCGTCGCCAACTACGTCGACCTCGATCTCGCCAAGACGCCCAAGCCGGGCCAGGATCCCAACTGCATGTGGAAGGGCGTGGCGGTGATGTGCGGCCCACGAGGGCTGCCGTTGGCCCACAACGCGCTCTACCACAACCGCGGCGACGGTACCTTCGAAGACGTTTCCGAAAAGGCGGGCATTCTCAAGCCCGGCGGACGCTATGGCCTGGGCGTCGTCGCCGCCGATTTCGACAACGACACCTGGCCCGACATTTACGTGGCCTGTGACATGACCGCCAGCCTGCTCTACCGCAACCGCGGCGACGGCACTTTCGAGGAAAACGGAGCGACCGCCGGCGTGGCCTACAACGTCGACGGCCAGCTTCAGGCCGGGATGGGCGTCGCCGTGACCGACTACGACGGCAACGGCTTTCTCGATATCGTCAAGACGAATTTTTCGGGCGATCTGCCCTCGCTCTACAACAACGGGGACGGCCGCTTCTTCGACGACCTGGCGCAGCCGGCCGGCCTGGGGGCGCATCAGTTGCTGGGCTGGGGCGTGCTGTTTATCGATGCCGACGCGGACGGCCGGCCCGACATCCTGATGGCGCACGGCCACGTTTACCCCGAGGTGGACCGGGCCAGCATCGGCGAGGCGTACAACCAGAAAACGCTGCTCTATCGCAACCTGGGCGACGGGCGATTCGCCGATGTCACCACGCAGGCCGGACCGGCACTGCGAACGCCAAGGCCCGCGCGAGGCATGGCCTCGGGTGATCTCGATGGCGACGGCCAGCCGGAGGTCGTGATCGTCAACATGAACCGGCCGCCGACGCTGCTCAAAAACCAGGGCGCGCGCGGGAACTCGGTGTGGGTGCGGCTGGAAGGCGTAAAGTCGAACCGCAGCGCGATCGGCGCGCAGGTCATCCTCGAAGCCGGCGGACGGCGGCAGATGCAGGCGGTGCTCGGCGGCGGCGGCTACGAGTCGCAGAACGAGTTGGCGCTCTACTTTGGGCTGGGTGCGGTGAAGACGGTCGACAAGATCGAAGTGCGCTGGCCGTCGGGGGCCGTCGAAGCCTGGGAAGGGCTGGAGGCGAACCACAAATACCACTTCACCGAAGGCCGAGGAGAGTTCGACAAAACAGCCTACAGCGAACACTAAGTGGAGCAGGCGTCCCTGCCTGCCGAACCAGTGGGGCAGGCATCCGGCCTGCCGAGCCAGTGGGGCAGGGCTCCGGCCCGCCCCAACTGCGGGACCCCGCAGACTCCCCCCATGGTCTCGGCCCCGGGGGCCGAAGGAATCCCCGCCAATTCGCCGGGCCGGAAGAGGACAGGCAGGATGCCTGTCCCACCGGGTCGATCTCAGGCGGTCTACAACCGCGCCGAAGTCTTCAGCGTCATCGTCTGGTTGGTGAGATTGTCCTTGATCTCGATCTGGCCGTCGTGAAGCTGCACGTCGCCTACGCCGCGAAACCCGGCCGGGGTGTGCGCGAAAAACATCACGTAGGTCGACTCGATGGTCGTTTTGGCGGGCAGCCAGCGGAACAGCGGCACGCCCCATCGCGTCCCTTCGGTGATGACCTGGCGGCGCGGCAGGTCGAACGTCTGCGTGCCGAACTCCATGCCACGAGCCAGCATGCCTTGTTTCGGATAGCTCTCCCAGATCTGCAGCCAGGGGTATTCGGCGGTCTTGAAGATGTAGCCGAGCAGGAGCTGCTTTTCCGGATTCAGGGCGGTGACCCAGGCGTGGTCGCCGCTGAGCGTCATGAGTTGGCTGGTATGATCTCCCCAGCCGAGCACGGTCGGCGCGGCGCGCATATCCACCGAGCCACCCTGCAGCGTCGGAGCCATCGGCCACTCGAATTCCTGGGCGGAAGGCAGCCGGTGGTGGTTCTCACCGCCTTCGTCGCCCGGCTCGTGCGGCCGCGTCATGGCGCGGTTCTTCGACAAGTCGACGACCGTTACGCCCGGCTCGAGAAACGGCGAGCCGATGGTGGCATGCTCGGCCCAGCAGATCGGGCGGTCGAAACCGAGTTCGCTTTCGAGAGTGGCGTGCACCTGAATGACGTTTTCGCCCTCGAACATCGTCACCGTGCGGCGATAGTTTTCCTGAACCACCGGCAGGTGGACCGACTGCACCAGGGTCACCGTGTTGCCCGACTTGCCCGAAGATTCGGTTTTCCAGGGCAGCGCATGCGCTTCGCCATGGCCGGGCAGCCCGGCGGCGCGCTCTTCGTCCGAAACGGGCCCGAAGCCGTCGACGCAGAGGAATTGGCCCACACCGCCGGCGCGCACCGGCTTGCCGGCCTCTTGCACGGCGCGCAGCGGGTCCCACAGCGGACTGAGCTTTTCGGCGTCGTCGGCAAGCGTCAGGCGGGCGAAAGCGCCGCCGGTTTCGAGCACGCTCAATTCGAGAACGCCGTTGGTCACCACCTGCGCGGGCAGCGTGCGAAATTCCCCTTCGTGCACGGGCTGCGACGACGACTGCGACTGCAGCGGCGGCGCGCCAAACCACAAAGCCAGCAAGGCGAACCCAGCCAGCGGAACGAGTGCGGCGGCAAACGAGACGAGACATACCCATGGCGGAGATTGTATCGCGAACGGCACACCGCCCGGCAGGCGGGCCGTGCCCCGTAGCGCAGGGCTGACGCTTTTTCAGACCTGCGGCTTTCAGAACCGTTCGAGGCCCCAGCGTCGGCAACCAACCGATATGGGCTAGATTGGAGCTTTGCGGCCCGCATCTCGGCGGCCGCCGACTCCACGACAAACCGCAATTTCCCATGACCTTCAACCACCTGTTAGGAATTGAAATCACCGAGCGCCACCAGGACGGCGTGACGATCGAGTGCGCCGTGCGCCCCGAGCTGATGAACGGCGCGGGCGTACTGCACGGAGGCGTAACCGCGACAATCGCCGACGCCGCCATGGGCATCGGGCTGATGCACGTGCTGGGCAAGGGCCGCTCGATAGCGACCGTCGAGATGAAGATCAACTATCTGCGCCCGGTAAGAGAAGGCAAGGTCGTGGCGCGGTCCTACGTGCTGCGTCTGGGCAAGACGCTGGCAACCGGGCGCGTGGATTTGTTCGACGCCCAGGGAACCGCGGTGGGCGTGGCACTGCTGACGTATATGTTGTTGTCGTGAGGACCGGGTCTGCGTGCAGGCCGAACGGAACATGTCGTACAAGTCACCTGTCGTGCAAACCCGCCGGGATTGCCGAATAAGCCGTTCGTAATCCGCCGTCCCGAGGGAGCCCGAGAACAGAGCCGCGCGCGGAAGCCCGCGGGCCGCCGCGGCTCGGCAGCGAGGCGTGTCCACGCGGCGCTGCTGCGGCGCGGAAGAATTGCCGGGGCGCGGGAAACGTCGCACCGCTCAAACGGCGGCCTAAAGCTCACGGCTTGGCCAACGGCTCGCGCGGCCGCGTACCGGCACGGCGGCTTACGCCTGCGGCTCTGTTTTCCGTTTCGGCTGGAGGTCCCTTAACGACCACCGGCCGGGCTTCTTTTGCGCCCGCCGGGGAACCCGAAAAAACCTAGGGGCCCTGTCGATCCCGCTGGGGCTCGTTCGATTCAACCATAGAGGAAGGTCGCGGACGGTTCTTTCGCCGTCAACGCTGAATGCGTACCGCGCCGTACCGCGGTTCCCATTCCCAAGGAGGAAAATCAAATGCGATTCATGATGATCGTCAAAGCCGACAAGGACTACGAAGCAGGCGCGCCCCCCAATCCCGAGCTGATGGCCGCCATCGGCAAACTGGCCGAGGAGGGCATGAAGTCGGGCGTGGTGGTCTCAAACGGCGGCCTGCTGCCCAGCTCGCAAGGCGCGCGCATCCAAGTTTCGGAAGGAAAGCTGACCGTAACCGACGGGCCCTTCGCCGAAACCAAGGAACTGATCGGCGGCTACGCCATCATTCAGGCGAATTCGCGGAAAGAAGCGATCGAACTGGGTTCGAACTTCATGCAACTTCACGCCGATATTCTGGGACCTGCGTACGAAGGGCAGTTGGAGATTCGCCAGATGTTCGATCCTGCCGACTGTATAAACGGCAAGCAGTAGTACTTGTTCCCCTAGCCTTGCGAGTCGGCGACCAGGGGGCGGGCAGTCCCCGATGTCCCCTCGGAGCCGCAACGCGAGTCGGAAAACCGCAGCGCCCGCCACGGGCGCGCGGCCCTGCTCATCTGAGTGCTGCGCGCATCGAGATATCGCCAGCAAACTCCGGAAAGAAAACACGAAACGCAACCGGCGTTCGTACGCCCACTAGCAGTGCGAGAAGGGCAAGGTGCGACACCTCCACCGCTGGTATTCCCTCCACATCCGCGTATCGCCGCACGCTCCTTTGTAGGCGTTGCGACTTCAGACCTCGTTGTAAGGCACCGACGGTCGAAATCCTCGCGTGCCCCAAGGCCAGATGCAGTAGCTGCTGTATTCCGGGCGGAAATGGACTTCCGGTCGCGGCAGCCTGTCGAAAACTAAGTCCACTTGGGTACTCGATCTCAAGCAGGGCGCACATCGTTGGCACATCGAGGCTTTGGCGGATGTCCATTTTTTTTAGAAGACTGTCTTTGGCCCCGTCTATTAGACCACCCGCGGCCACCTCGAGCTGATCGAACTCGTGCTCAAGGAGCTCGAGTACACCTGCAATCGATGCGAACCGCCGTTTAATCTCTGGTGGCCAATTCGCTCCAGACTTATAGACAACATCGTGTTCAATTTCCGCCCATACATGGTCCAGTAGGCTCCGAATCTGTACCTCGAACTTCTGGCTGCGTAGAATCCCCAATTCCGGCGCCGCAGTCACGGCCTTTGGTAGTGAACCCACGAGGTGATATGATCGGTAGCCAAATTCCCGCAGGCCAAGGGCCAGCCGTTTGTCCGAGGAGTCGGTTTCCCGGATTTGCAGCCTACTCCTTAACAAGGTCGCAACATCATCGACTTCCCGTGCGTGATAGAGGATTATTCGAACTCCAAGCCTGTCAGTGAGCCGGGAACGAGGCCTCTTGTACCGCTTCCGCAGAAGCTTCTCTCGCACAGAGTCTAATGTCTTCGCCCGAGCAGCTATAACGACTGCTCGCCGGTTGTGATCTGACAGCAATCGTTCGACGTACTTCTCGAGAGCGCTGGCCGCCGCCTGGTTATCGCCCTGAGTTTGCGTGTACCACTCGAGGAAACCAGCCGCGATATGGTCCAGTCCTCTACGCACGATAGGGCCTAACCGAGCAGGCGTGTCAAAATTTCGATGCGGGCATTCCGTGGCCCAATATTATCGGTCTGTCGACTAGCGGCCGCAACATACGCAGATGCTTGGCGGGAAGGGCGCTTACTTCTTGCATCGTCGTCAAATCTGGTTAGCGCTACGCCTGCACTCTCGGAATCGATTCGTCGCAGCTTTGCCCCGCCTCGACTGACCCTTTCAAGCGCACCCACCAATCCATAGAGGTCAGTGGGTTTTCGATATCGTGTACTCCGGAATTGCGGGAGCGCAGCTATGATCCATGTGAGGTACGCGGTCAGCCTTCGCTGCACGTCGCTACCATAGGGAAAGCGGTCCTGGTACTCCCTGTAGTAGAGGTCAAGTGACGACTTCTTGTCTTGCGGACCTTCAATCAACAGGATGGCCAATTCAGCGGAGAACTCTGCGGCCTTCATCCGATCGAGCTGATGCTTGGTATAGACCCGCTGCTCTCTCCAAAACGGAAGTTTGCCGAGTGCCTCGACGAATTCGTAAAACTTCCCTTGATCGCGTGCGTGGCGAAGCTCCTGTGGTGACAGCTTGACCACGTACTTGTTCATTCGAACGAAGATGTCGCGAATGTCGTCTTCGCTGTAGCCAGTGAGTTCCTCGATGGTAAGGTCATAGTTCACCAAATTCTCTTGTAGTACTTTTGCAAGCTCAGAGAATCGCCTACCCTTCCATCGACTATCCTTACTTTCCGTAAGAGCAAACCGGTCTTCCATAAACTCAAAGATCGCCCGTAGCCGCTGTTGACCGTCGACGACTGAATACATCGGCTTTCCCGTTTGAGCCGACCTCGCGCGTTGAAAGAAAAATAGGGGCATCGGCCGCTCGGCCAAAATCGTGTCGATCAGGTATGCCTTTGCGGCTCTTGGCCAAACAGCATTTCTCTGAAACTCTGGGGCTAGTCGCAGCTGCGAGGTTTCGAGTAGCTGTTGGACCAACCCGATGTCCTTTGTTGTAGTGGATCGTTTTGGCACGTGGGCTAAGTGTCTCCGTCTCAAATATCGCGCAGCAACTCCACGCTGCGTATCGGCACACACTGACGAACGAGAGGCTGCTGAACTCAAGGAAACACAGCAAGTATCTCGGCACTTAAGCTTACGGCGTCGATTTCGTCTTGAAACATCAACGTTATACTATTACACCACCGCCCGCCAAACCGTCGCCACCACAAAACAAACCAGAAACGCGATCACCAGCGGCATCAACGCGCCGATCGTGGTCCACTTCGCGCTGCGGGTTTCTTTCCAGATGGTGAGGATCGTCGTCGCGCAAGGGTTGTGCAGCAGCGAAAACAGCATCAGGTTTACGGCGGTGAGCATCGTCCAGCCGTGCTGGTCGACTAACACGGTGCGGATCTGGTCGTACGACGACAGGTCGCTCATCATGCCGACTCCCAGGTAGGCCATCAGCATGGTCGGCACCACGATTTCGTTGGCCGGGATGGCGATGATGTAGGCCAGCAGGATGACGCCGTCGAGGCCGATAGCGTAGCCCAGCGGCTGCAGCGCGTTGATGGCGTGCTGCGCCAGGCTCACGCCGTGCCAGTCGATGTTGGCGAGGATCCAGATCACCGCGCCGGCCGGGGCCGCCGTCAGCATGGCGCGGCCCAGCACGAAGATCGTGCGGTCGATCAGCGAGGTGTAGAGAATGCGCAGAAAGCTCGGGCGGCGGTAGGGCGGCAGCTCGAGCGTGAAGGCCGAGGCCTCGCCTTGCAGCACCGTGCGTGTCAGTCCCCACGAGACGATCAGCGTGAAACGCGACGCCCAGCAGCACAATGCCGACCACGGCGCCGGCCGCCGCGAACGAGGCCAGCACCGGCGGGAAGGCCGCCGCCACGAAGATCGTCGCTAGCATGATCAGGGTCGGGAAACGGCCGTTGCAGGGAACGAAGTTGTTGGTCAGGATCGCGATCAGCCGCTCGCGGGGCGAATCGATGACGCGCGTGGCGATCACGCCGGCGGCGTTGCAGCCAAAACCCATCGCCATCGTCAGGGCTTGCTTGCCGTGCGCGCCGGCGGTGCGGAACAGCCAGTCCATGTTGAAGGCGACGCGCGGCAGATAGCCGAGGTCTTCGAGGATGGTGAACATCGGGAAGAAGATCGCCATCGGCGGCAGCATCACGCTGACCACCCACGCCAGGCCGCGGTAAACGCCGTGCCACACAAAACCGGTGAGCCAGGCGGGCGACCCCCAGGCCGTGAACAGCGCCGCGGCGCGGTCTTCCAGCGCGAAGAACAGGTCGGCCAGCATGGACGACGGGTAGTTGGCGCCGACGATGGTCAGCCAGAAAATCGTGGCCAGCACCCCCAGCATGATCGGCAGCCCCAGCAGCGGCGAGGTGACGATGCGGTCGATCTTCTGATCGAAATCCCACTTGCGCGCGGTGCCGCGGCGCACGCTGCGGTCGGCGATGCGCTGCGCGTCGCTGTAGAGCGAGGTGACCATGCGGTCGCGAAAATCCTGTCCCACTCCGCGGCGCAGCTCGTCGGCGCGGGCGAGTACGGTGTTGGCATCGAGGACTTGTTCGCTCATGGCGTTTTTGGGATCAGAGAGATAGCCGGGAAACTAGCGATGCCTCGGCGGACCTTGCCTCGGTGGGTCTACAGGCCGCCCGCCGGCTTCCGGCCGCGGCTCTGTTTGCGTTGGGGCGGCTTTTGGACACCATCGGGCTGGCTACTCGGCTCATTGCGCTCCCTGGATCGCGATGACCCGGCTGCGCTCTTCGACCGGCGCCTGCTGTTGGGCTTGCAGCGAGGCCAACTCGCCGCTGAGCAGCGCCTGGCGCACTTTGTGATCGCCGTCGAGCAGACGCAGCGCGATCCAGCGCGCGTTGGGCAGTCCGGGCGCGAGTTGCTCGATCATCGGCGCCAGCTCGGTCACGGCGTGTTCCACTTCCGGCGGACTCTTCGGGCGCAGCGGCTTGGTCAAAATTTCGCCACTGATGACTTCGGCGACCGTGCGTACCAGCTCGCCCAGGCCTTCCTTGGTGCGCGCCACCGTCGGCACCGCCGGCACACCCAGATCGCGCGACAGGCTGCGCACGTCGACGTCGATGCCTTTGCGATGCGCCTCGTCCATCAGGTTGACGCAGACCACAACCTTGTCGGTAATCTCCATGACCTGCAGCACCAGATTGAGATTACGCTCGAGCGCGGTGGCGTCGACGACAACGACGGTGCAGTCGGGTTTTCCAAACAGCAGAAAGTCGCGCGCGATTTCTTCGTCCTGCGAAGCCGATAGCAGCGAATAGGTGCCCGGCAGGTCGACGAGTTTGTACTTGACGCCCTGCAACTCGTAGCCGCCCTCGGCGCGCGCAACGGTTTTACCGGTCCAGTTGCCGACGTGCTGCCGCAGTCCGGTAAGCGCGTTGAACACCGACGACTTGCCGGTGTTGGGATTGCCCGCCAGCGCCACCAGGTAATCGTGCTTGTCGAGCGAAACGCCCATCTGCGCCAGTTGCGCGTGCGCCGGGCAGGTTTCGCAATTGTCGTGCGAGAGGGGCATCAGAGTCATGCGAGATTCGCTCCTGCGGAATTCACTCCCGTGTTGTTGTTTGCCTGGCTGTTGTTTCCCGCCGCATGCACCGCCGGCAGATCGGGCCGCCGGGCGGTTTGCGATTCGGCCGCGACCGGCTTCACCCAGATCTGATCGGTCTGCTGATTGCGCAGCGCGATCGTCGTGCCGCGGACGCGAAACGCGCGCGGTTCGCCGAACGGATTGCCGAGCGCGGCCTGGATGCGCGTGCCCGGCGTGAGCCCCAGGTCGAGCAGCCGCCGCCGGCTATAGCCCTGGCAGGCCGCGCCGATTTCGAAGACCTCGGCGATCTCCTGGTCTTTCACATCGCTGAGGCGCTTGGCCCCAGCCGGGCGGGCCGGCGGGCGGCGCTGCTCGGCCACCTGAATGTTGGCCGCCACCACCGGCGCCAGCAGATGCTCGCGCTCGCCGTCGCTGATGACGATGCGCTCGGGCAGTTGCTCGATCACACGTACGGTGACGCCGGGGCGCAGGCCGGTGGCCAGGATTTGCTGAAACAGTAGGTCGGGCTCGTCTTCGATGTGGACGACCAGCGCCGGCTCGCCCGAGGGCCAGTCGGTGAGCGGCACGCCTTTGAGCGCGTCCATCGTGCCGTCAGCGGCGGGGATCGGGTCGCCGTGCGGATCGTGCAGCGGGTGACCCAGGTGCGCTTCGAGCGCTTCGAGTCGTTCGGCCGAGAGCTGATGCTCGGCCTTTTCGGCGGCCTGGTGCAGGCGGCCCAACGGCATGCCGGCATCGTCGGCGAGGTAGCGCTCCCACAAGCGGTGCGCGCGCACCACATGCACGGCCATGCTCTCGCCCTTGGGCGTCAAATGCAGCCCGCCGGCGATGCTCTGCACCAGTCCGGCCTGTTCCATGTGCTCGATCAGCTGGATCAGGCGGCTCTCCGAGACGCCCAGCGTGCCGCGCAATGACTCGGGCGTGGCGTCCTGGCTGCGACGCTCCCAGGTCAGCACGTGCTTGAGAGCGTCTTCGACGAGCGCCCGCCGGCGCATCTCGCGCTGCCGGCTCAGTTGGGCCCAGGCGCCGCTGCCGGGCCACAATACGAGGCCCAGTAGCAGAGCTGTCAGCAAGATGATCCAGGGCCAGGACATGCCTTCTCCCTATCTGATGTTCACCGCCCGCCGCGGGTGCCAAAAGCGGGTGCGGTTGACCGCTGCTTAGGATTCAGCCACAAGCTCATGCCCCACGGCGACTGCCCCTCCCCGCAAACACCGCCGGCAGAGCAACGGGTCCCGGATCAACCGATCAACCGATCAACCGATCAACCGAAACCACATGTATCTCCGCCGCCACGCGGCTGCCTAGCGCTCGAACCTCGGGGGCCTCACCCACCCGCAGCATCGAGGGGCCGTCGAAAGGCCCGCGCTCGGTGAGCAGCACGGTCGCGCCCGGGACGATTCCCAGGTCACACAAATAACGCAACATCTCGGGGTCGCTGTCGGAAACGCGCGACACGGTGGCGCGCTGGCCGACTTCGAGCTCGAGCAGGCGGATCTCGCGCCGCTCGGGAATCGTGCCGTCCTTGCGCGGGATGGGGTGGCCGTGGGGGTCGACCTCGGGATCGCCCAGGTCCGCCGCGATGCGTTCCTCGAACACCTCCGAGATGGCGTGCTCGAGCTTCTCCGCCTCGTCGTGCACCTCGTCGAGCCCATAGCCGAGCTTTTCGTGGAGGTACTTTTCGAGCAGCCGGTGGTGGCGGATGATCTCCAGCGCCCGCACCCGGCCGCGCTCGGTCAGCCGCGCACCGCGATGCTTCTCATAGCGGATCCAGGGGGTTTCGTCCTCGGCCAGCTTACGGAGCATGCCGGTGACCGAGGCCGGGGCGACGCTGAGTCGCCGGGCCAGCGCGGTCGTGCTGGCGCGACCCTCCCCTCCGCCGATCTCGAAGATGGCCTTCAAGTAGTCGTCCACAGCTTCAGAAACTGTCATGGGGCGAATTTAGCTGATCCTAAATTTGATTATAGTGGCGGGCTGCGGAGGCGTCAAGTTACGTGGGGTGGCGGGGGCTTGATGGGCACTTCTATATGGAAATCGTTTTTTTTCAGTCGTTTACTCTCAACTCGGGGGATTGCGATGGAGGGGAATGAAGAGGGGCCGGTGAGGGATCGTAGTGAAGATCGTCTAAAGCTGGGACGGGCTTGCGGCGCTGGGACGCGGCTCTGGGTCCTCCGCGTTGGCCCATGCCCGACTTCGTCGGGGGAAGCCGCCTGAAGGCGGCTTCTCTGGAGTTTGGCCTTTTGCCCCCGCCCGGTGCTACTGTGGCTCGGGCCTACGGTGTTCTGTTTCATGACATGGTGGACACTTTTCTGCCACCGGACCGGGGTGTACAGAGGCTTCGCTTTCTTATCAGGAGAATACAGAGAGCGGCAGCGTTGTCAGTCAAGGGCGCCAAAGGAGTTGGTGGCGAAGCTTCCCTTGACGGAGAACGCTGCTGCGGCAGAATTCAGGTCTGCAAAAGCGAAGCCGTTTTTCAATGACTTACAAACACCAGGCGTTAGTGCCCTAGACGTTCTAAGGTCTCCACCATGTCATGAGTCTGTACACCGAAGGCCCGCGCCACTTCGTGCGGCGTCAGTCCTCGTGTCGACCATCGCCCCCGGGCCGCTCGTCACCGCCCGCCGCCTTGATCAGCCTCCTCCGTGATAAGATGGTCACCGCCCGCAATCAGCAGTCCTTGGCCCTTTGGCGACTTCGGCGACCCGGTTTTCGTGCTCGTTGTGCGAGCCGTTTCCGGCGTCCTGTATGTTCCGCCGGGCAGGACCGTTTCCGCCGCCCGAAGGCTCACTCGGGTTCGACGCTTTCCACAAGAGGTTCCATGACACGAGTTTCGCTTGGAGTGATTGGCTTGCTGCTGCTGGGTTCGCTGGCGGCGCCGGCGCAGACGCGCCTGGGCCCGGGCCAGCTCGCCACCCGCCCCCTGCCGGTAGTGGCCGACCCCGTCCTGTTCAACGGGAACGAGGGCTTCTACGTCGACGTGCCCGCCGACGCCACGCGCGTGGTGCTCGAGCTCAATACGTCTCCGCCGGAGGCCGCCGTCGATCTGTTCGCGCGGCTCGGCGAAGACGTGCAGCTCACCGCCGCCGATACCATCGTGGCCGACTTCCGCTCCGAGTCGACCGGCGGCTCCGAGCGCATCGAGATCACTCCCTCGACCAGCCCGGCCTTGGAGCAGGGGCGCTATTTCGTGGCCGTGCGCGCCGGACCCGACAACGGCGGGTCATTCTACTTTCTGCGCGTCAGCATCGACACCCTAGTGGTCGGCGATGTCATCGAAATCGCGAAATCCGACTTTACCGGCGGCGTCGACAACTGGGAACGCAACTACCCGGCTCCGACGCCCGAAGTTCCCTCTTCCACGGTGGGCGAGGCGACTTCGCTGCTGCGCACCGTGCGCGACGACGACACCGACCACGGCCGCTATCTCGAGATCGAGGCCAGGGGCAGCGACTCGTTCGTGGCGGCGCGGCAGTTTCTGGGGAACCTGGCGCTGCTGGGCAGCGATCCGCGCATTGAATTCGACCTGCGCTACCGGCCGCCGCAGTCGTTCGCCAACCAGGACGTCGAGATCAAGATCTTCGGCCGCTTCACCGTCTATCGCTGGTCGGGCAGCCATCCCAAGACCGAGTTCGAGCACTACAGCGTCTCGTTGCACTCCAGCGCCTGGCAGCTCATCAGCGGCTCCGACAGCTTCGACAAGGTGCTCAGCAACGTGCTGCGTATCGAGATCCGCGCCAACTACGGCCAGGAGCACGGGCTCACCGACCTCGATAATTTCACGCTCTACGGGCGCGCCCAGCCGCCGCTGGTGCCGGTGCAAACCGACTTCGACGTTACCGATGGCGGTTGGAAGCTCAACTTTCCCGATGCGCCGTTCCTGATCCCACGCGCCTTTGGCGTTACCATGGGCGACCAGCGGACCGTGACCCGCATCGTGCGCACCGATGGCGTGACCGGCGGCTACCTGCAGGTCGACGACGACGATAACGACGTCAACCAGGACTTCATGGTGGCCCCGCCCCAGTATCTGGGCGATTTGTCGCAACTGGGTCCGCAGGCGGCTTTCGAGTTCTACCGGCGGCACCAGAGCACCTTGGGCGCCTCGCGCCCGGTCGAGATCCGCCTGATCGGCTTCGGCGCCGCCTACCGCTATCTGGGGCCGCTGCCGGGCCGTGAATGGAATCCGGTGGCCTACCGCGTGCCGCTCGACCCCGACTCCTGGTCCCTGGTCGAAGGGGACCGCACTTTCGAGCAGACCCTGCAGGCGGTGCAACGCATCGAGGTCAGCGTCGACGACGTGTTGGGCAACGAGTTGACCGGGCTCGATAATTTCCGCCTGGTCGGCAGCCCGTCGGAAGTGCCGGTGCTTTCGGCCGACCCCGACAGCTTCGTGTTCACGGCGGTGGTCGGCGAGGCGGACCCCGAGCCGCAACTCACCGAAATCACTTCCAGCGGCACAACCACCGAGTGGAGCGCGCACACCGCCGGCGGCTCCAGTTGGATTGTGCTCGATCTCGACCACGGCGTCACGCCGGGCGGCCTGGTGGTGCGCATCGATTCCTCCAGCCTCAGCCCGGGAACCTATAACGATTCGATCGAGGTCGCCTGGGCGGGAGCTCCTGGTCCTTTGACCATCCCCGTACGGCTGACGGTGATCCAGCCCACCACGCCGCGGCTTTCAATGGGCGGCGTGGTGAACAACGCCAACTTCTTGCCCAACAGTCAGCCGGGCGGCGAACTGAGCGGCGGCATGTTCGTTGCCCTGTTTGGCGAGCGCCTCGCCACCGATGTCGAGGTGGCCGCTTCGGTGCCGTTTCCCAGCGTACTGGCGGGAACCTCGGCCACCATGGGCGGGCTGCCGGTGCGGCTGGTTTATGTCTCGCCGAAGCAATTGGTCGGGGTCGTGCCGCAAGCGCTGACGCAGGTCGCCGGCGTGGCCCAAAGCGGGCCGCAAACCACCGCCGATGTCGTGGTCAAGGTCAACGGCGATGCCAGCCCGATTGAAACCGTTCGGCTCAAACCGGTGCAGCCGCTGATTTTTACCCAGAATCAGTCGGGCACCGGCCTGGGCGCGATCCAGAACGTGCTGGGCGACGGCGGCGTCGCGCTCAATACCTTCGATACGCCGGCCCGGCCTGGCCAAACGGTCACGATTTTCGCCACCGGCCTGGGCCCGACCGAAACCGCGGTTCCCGACGGCTTCGCCGCCAGCGGCGTGAACCGCGTCACGGGCCAGACGAAGGTCTCGATCGGCGGCATCCCCGACCTGGTGCCGTCGTTTGCCGGCCTCAGCCCGAACTCGCCGCATCTCTACCAGGTCAACGCGACTGTGCCCGACGATACGCAAATCGGCTGCTCGGTCCCACTGCGTGTCAGCGTCGACGGGGTAGCCAGCAACGAGGTCACCCTGGCGGTAACCGCCGACGGGACCCCCTGCCGCTAGGCGCGGCCCACGAAACCTAGGCGGGGCCCGCCGCAGAAGCGAGGCCCCCCACCCCGTGGCGCGGACCTCCGGTGTTCAGACTCATGACATGGTGGACACCCTAGAGCGTCTAGGGCACTAACGCTTGGTGTTTGTAAGTCATTGAAAACGGCTTCGCTTTGCCGCCCTTGATTCTGCCGCGCCAGCGCTCTCTGTCAAGGGAAGCTTCGGCACCAACTCCATTGGTGCCCTTGACTGATAACGCTGCCACTCTCCGTATTCTCCTGATTAAGTCCGTATTCTCCTGATTAAGAAAGCGAAGCCTCTGTACACCCAGACTTGGTGGCAGAAAAAGTGTCCACCTTGTCATGAAACAGAACACCTTCGGCCGGCGCCACCGTGTTGCGCTCTGTTGCCTCTCTGGTGCGCCCCCGCGCTTTTTCTCGCGCTTCGGCCCGCAGGCGTACCCGGCGGGCCGAGGCCCCCGATCAGTGAAGGGCCAAGCGGACGACACCAAACATCCTAGCCGTGCACCTCTGCGGTCGGTCCAACAGGCTACAGAATCAAGAAACCGCACTCGTGGCGTGAACCTCAGGTTTGCCGCGTCGCGATTCGTCGCGACGTAGGGTCCAAGCCACCGAGCCGTGCGGGAGAGGTTGTGCTTACCGGCCGCTGGGTAGCAGTTTATGCCGGGCCCGCATGAAGTTCTTTCGCAGTCTGGCCCGCGGCCACGCTAACGTCGGCCCCAGGTCGACGCCGCCGGCCGGAGGCCCGCGCCACTCTCCGCTACCGCTCTCGTGTGGTCCGCGCTTCAGGCCGTTTCCGTCAGCGGGCGCTCGGCGTCGATCAGCAGCCAGAACAGCGCACTGACGACGTAATATCCGGCCGAGAGCAGCAGCGGTAGCTGCCACGAACCAAAGCGCTGCACCAGCCAGCCGATCAGCACCGGCGCCGTCACGCCGCCGATCTGGCCCAGCGAGTTCATCGTTCCCGACACCGTGCCCGAGTACTCGCGGCCGATGTCGAGGCAGGTGGCCCAGCAGACCGCCAGAATCATGTCGGAGGCTCCGAAACTGAGTGCCAGCGCCAGCAGGGCCCAGGTGTTGTTTTCGAGCAGCGCCGCCAGCACCAGAAATACCGCCGCCGCCAACAGCCCGGCCATGGCCGGCAGGCGGCGGGCCCAACGCAGACTCATCCGGCGGCTGAGGACGTCGGTCAGCCAGCCGCCCAGCACGCTCGAGACGCAGGCCACCAGCCAGGGCAGCCCGGCGTAAAACCCCAGTTGGTCGTCGGCGACCCCGCGGCCTTCCTGGAGGTAGGTCGGCAGCCAGGTCAGATAGAAGTAGAGACCGTAGGTGTAGCCCGAATACATGGCGCACAGCGCCCAGACGTTGCGGTTGCGGATCAGCCGCTCCCAGGGGACCGGGCCGCCGTGGGAGATCGGGCCGCGGTTGGCGACGATCAAGTCGCGTTCGGCGGCGCCAACAGCGGGGTGCTGTTCGGGCGCGTCGCGGAACCAGGCGGTCCAGGCCACCGCCCAGACCAACCCCAGCACGGCGAAGGTGGGGTAGACCCCTCGCCAGCCGATGGCGGCCATCAGGGCTAGCACCAGCCCCGGCGCCAGCGCACCCCCCAGACGGCTGCCAAGCATGAGCGCCGCCTGGGCTTTGCCGCGCTCGGCGGCGGGAAACCAGCGCGAGACGGCCGAGGCCATGCCCGGGAACGCGCCCGCCTCGCCGCAGCCGAACAGAAAGCGCACCGCCAACAGGCTGCTGTAGCTCCAAGCGGCGCCCGTCAGCGCGGTAAACACCGACCACCACAACACGATGCGGGTCAGCAGGATGCGCGCCCCAAAACGGTCCGCCAGCCAGCCGCCGGGGATCTCAAACAGCAGATAACCCAGCACGAAGGCGCTGAACACCTCCCCCATCTGCACTTTGTCGAGGCCCAGCTCGGCGGACATCGCCGCGTGGGTGGCCGCGATGCAGACCCGGTCGATGTAGGTAACCACGGTCAGCGCAAACATCAGCGCCAGGGCCTTGTAGCGGACAGGCATGCCCGCAAGGATACTACGGCGGACCGGGACACCCCCGCCGGCGCCACCGGCGGCCGCCCCGGAGAGCCCGACGCCGATGGAACTCCGATCGGCAGTCGTCACGAGCCCCCCGGGGCCCGGACAGCCATGAATCCCCTCGATCCAGCGAAATTCCCCTTGGCGGCAGGCCCTGAAATCGAAACGGGCCCGCGCCTAACTGAGGCCGTCGAAAGCCCCTAGCCCGGGCAATGAGGGGAGAAGCGAACGCTAGGGCTGGGCGGGCGCCGGGGGCGGATCCGCCGCCTCGCCCGGTGCCGCCCGGGGCGTAGACCCCGAGTCCGTTTCGCAAGGATTGACGCGCAAATCGGCGTTCTGGCGGGCGGTAAGGCGCGGCGGTCGGCGGACGCAAGGCCATGGCGACAACGACGCGGCCCCAATCTCAGGGGGCCTTAAATGTGACATGCATTACATAAAGACAACAGTCATATGGGTAATAGTACGACTAGACCCAACCCAAGTCGTACGATGACACCCGGATGGACGCCTTTCCTCCTCCCACGTATTCTGGCATTGGATCTGCCGGATTCCCTCCCTCCGCTCCGTAGCCTTTTCGTGTCAAGCAGATCCGAGCTTGCGAGGCACCGCGCCCCAAGGCATCGCGCTTTGGTGTGTCTCGCGGCTTGAGTCCACCGCAAGGCAGGTGGTCTCGCGCTCAAAAGATCGGAAGTGGTCTACCCATGGAAGTAAGTTTTCGTCCGTCGAACGGAAACCGCCCCTCCACTGCGGCCGTTGTGTCGTTTGCGGGGGGCTGGCGGACCGGCGTATCCACGGCTTTGGCGCTTTTTTGCTGGCTGTCGCTGGCTCCCGCGGTGCTGGCGCAGTCATCGCCGGAGATTTTTAGCGAAATCGCGGCGCCGAATCTGAGCGCGGAGGATCATGCGGCCGAGTTACAGGGACCTAGCGTGGTGCGAAGCCGCTACGTCGCGGTCGACGTGCAGCAAATCCTGGGGCCGGCGGTGGCGGCGCACCCACGGCCGGCCCGAGCCCGGGGCGAATCCCCCAAGAGGTTGACCTTCAATCTGTTTGCCGACGCGGTGCAGGAGTTCGAGGAAGATCACTCCGCCTATTCGGCGGACGGCCACTCCTTCGCCTGGTATGGCCGGCCAACAGGCTCGGCGGGCGGACAGGCGCTGCTGGTGGTCACCGACGGCAGAGTCGCCGGAAGCGTGCGGACGGCGTCGGGAGAGTTTTACCGTATCCGCAGCGTAAGCCCCGACGTGCAGGTGATCCGCCAGGTCTCCTACCAGGGCACGCCGCCGATGCCAGACGCGGTACCGGTGCCGGACTCGGAAGTTCCGCAGGCCGCCAAGGCCCAGCAGGCCAGCCCGGCGGCGGCCTCGGCGACGCTGGACGTCCTGGTGGTCTACACGGCGGGAGCGCGGCAGGCGGCGGGCGGCACTTCGGCGATTCAAAACGAGATCCAACTGGCGATCGCCGAACTCAACCAGAGCTTCGGCAACAGCGGTATCGACCTGCAGGCGCGGCTGGTCCATAGCGACGAAATCGTTTACAACAACGAGCAGACCGACCTGAGCACCAGCCTGGCGCGGCTGCGGGCGACCAACGACGGCTACATGGACGACGTGCACGCGCTGCGCGATCAGTATGGCGCCGACGTCGTGGCCTTGCTGGTCAACGGACCGGGCTCGGGCGGCGGCACCGTCGGCACCGGCTACATCATGCAGACCGTGGGCAGCTACTTTTCCGCGTACGCGTTCAGCGTGACGGAAGTGAATTTCGCGACCGGGCCGGCCTACGCGCTGCTGCACGAGATCGGCCACAACCTGGGCTGCGCGCACGACCGCGCCAATGCCAGCTCGGCCGGGGCCTATTCCTATTCCTACGGCTACCAGCGGGCGACCAGCCCGCGGTTCCGCACGATCATGTCGTACAACTGCTCGGGGGTGAACTGCCCGACCATCGACTACTGGTCGAACCCCAACGTGAGCTACAGCGGCTACTCGACCGGCATATCGAGCAACGCCTCGAACTCGGCCGATAACCGCCAGACGCTGAACAATACCAAGGCGACGGCGGCGGCGTGGCGCGACAGCCGTCAGCGGCGGCGGGAGCGGCGGCAGCGGTGGCGGCGGCTCGGCCAACGTGGCTCCCACGGCGGTGAGCGTGTCGCCTGCGTCGGGAAGCGGTTCCTCAAAAACCTTCAGCTACACTTTCTCCGATGGCAACGGCTACGCCGACGTGCCGGCCGCGCAGATGCTCATCAACAGTGCGCTTCGCGCCAACGGCGGCTGCTATCTCTATTACTCGCGGGCGGCCAACAGAGTCTATCTGATGAACGATGCCGGCTCGGCGTGGCTGGACTCGGTCGCGCTGGGCTCGGCGGGGACCTTGCAGAACAGCCAGTGCACCGTCGATGGCAGCGGCTCGTCGGCCTCGGCCGCGGGCAATAACCTGACGGTCAATGTCGCCGTGAGCTTCAAGGCTGGCTTCGCGGGAAGCAAGTCCAACTACATGTTCGTGCAGGATGCCGGCGGCCTTTCCAGCGGCTGGCGATCCAAAGGATCGTGGACGGCTTCGGCACCGACCTCGAGCCAGCCGCCTCCCACGCAGCAGCCTCCGCCGCAACAGGCGGCTCCTCCCGAAGCGACATCGGTCTCGCCGTCGTCGGGCAGCGGATCGACGAAGACGTTCAGCTACGTGTTCACGGATCCGAATGGTGCCAGTGATATCGGCGCGGCCCAGATCCTGCTGAACTCGACGCTTCAGCCGGCGGCGGCATGCTACGTCTACGTCGCCCGCGCCGCGAACATGTTCTATCTGGCGAGCAACGCCGGGTCGTCCTGGCTGGGACCCGTATCCTTCGGATCCTCAGCAACGCTCTCCAACAGCCAATGCAGTATCAGCGCGGCGTCCTCATCGATGAGCGGGTCTGGAAACACGCTCACCGTGCAACTGGCCGCCACGTTTGCGTCCAGCTATTCGGGCTCGAAAAACAACTACATGTGGGTCAACGACTCCAGCGGACGCAGCAGCAGCTGGCAGGTCAAAGGTTCGTGGAGCGTGCCCAGCGGCGGAGGGAGGGGGCGGCAGCAGCGGAGGCGGCGGCAGCAGCGGAGGAGGCGGCGGCGGTGCAAATCAAGCTCCCAGCATCACTGGAGTAAATCCCTCGTCGGGTAGCGGCTCTTCGCGGGCCTTCACGTTCAGCTTTTCCGACCCTAACGGGTACGCCGATATTCCGGCGACGCAGATGTTGATCGGATCGGCCCTCAGTGCCGGCGGAAGCTGCTACCTCTACTACGCGCGCGCTGCCAACGCGTTGTATCTGATGAACGACGCCGGCAATGGCTGGCTGACCCCGATCAGCCTGGGAAGCTCAGCCATCGTCGGCAACAGCCAGTGCACGGTCAATGGCGCGGCCTCGGCGGCAGCGGCCTCCGGCAATAACCTCGCGGTGACAGTCTCGATCAGCTTCAAGCCGGGTTTCGGCGGGAGCAAGCGGACGTTCATGCTAACCCAGGACGCGGCCGCGGCATCGACCGGCTGGCAGCAAGTCGGTACCTGGTCGGTTCCGTAGCCGTTCAAACGTCGGAGAGTTTGGATCGCCGGGGAAGTCCGGCGGCGGCGCGGGCCGAAAACGCCTGGCCGACGCCGGCCCCACTGGGCGACCAGTCGCTGAAGTTGTGGACGGCTGTAACGACCTCGTTCTGGTCCTGCTCGCTGAGGTCCGTATAAAAGGGCAAGCGCAACAGGCGGCGGCTGACATCCTCGGCGACCGGGCAATCGCCGTCGCGCCCGCCCAACTTTCGCCCCATCGGGGACTGGTGTAGCGGCAGATAGTGAAAGGCGCTCGCGATTCCCCGCCCCGCCAGGTGCTCCACAAGACGGTCGCGATCCTGACTCGAGGGAGTCAGCAGGTAGAACAGGTGATACGGCTGGCGGCAATGCGCGGGCACCACCGGCAGGCCAACGCCGTTGTCTCCGGCCCAGTCCTTGAGCCCATCGTAGTAGCGCTCCCAGACCTGCTGCCGTTTGCTCTGAATGTCTTCGGCGGCTTCGAGCTGGGCCAGCAGAAACGCCGCCGACAGTTCGGAAGGAAGGTAGCTCGAGCCGACGTCAAGCCATTCGTACTTGTTGACGTGGCCTCGCAGGAACGCGCTCCGGTTGGTGCCTTTTTCGCGCAGGATCTCCGCTCTTTCGCGCAACCCCACCTCGTTGACCAGCAAAGCGCCGCCTTCGCCGCACTGCACGTTCTTCGTCTCGTGAAAGCTCTGCGCGGCCAGCGCGCCGAACGTGCCCAGATAGGCATCGCGGTACTTACCGAAAAGCCCGTGGGCGTTGTCTTCCAACACGCTCACCCCATGCCGCCGCGCGATTTCGAGGATCGTGTCCATTTCACAGCCAACACCGGCGTAGTGAACCGGCACGATAACTTTGGTGCGAGGCGAAATCAGGCTTTCCAGGCGCGCTTCGTCGAGGTTCAAGGTATCGGGCCGGACATCCGCGAAGACCACGGCAGCGCCGCGCAGGACAAACGCGTTCACCGTTGAAACAAATGTGAATGCGGGTAGAATGACCTCGTCGGCGGGGCCGACCTCGAGCAGCAGCGCACCCAGTTCCAGGGCATGTGTGCCGGAAGTGGTCAGCAGGGCCCTGGGGACCCCAAGCCGTGTTTCGAGAAACCCGTGACAGCGCTTTGTGAATCCGCCGTCGCCGGACAGATGCCGGCTGGCGCAGGCTTCGCGGAGGTAGTCGATCTCGCGGCCGGCCAGACAAGGGCGGTTCAGTGGGATGCGCGCGCTCATCGCCGGGTGCTAGCTCCGTTCCGCATTCCATTCCTCCAACCGGTCGTCGATCTCTTGGGAGAGTTCCGCGATCGAGTCCCGGAAATGCCCGTCCAGCAATTTTCTCAGATCCGCGGGGACTCCGTTTCCGCCACCGTCGGAGGCGTTGACGCGTTCGTCGGCGTTGCGGGGCACGAACGACGGGTCCACCCCGAGCGCCTGGTAGACCGTCCGCAGGTACCTGCTGTCTCCAACGAGTCTCTCGAAGATCAGCGCCTTGATCTGATCCCGTTCAAAATACCTCTTCCACAATCGAAAGTAGCGGACATAGTGCCCGCGTTTCAAATAGGCGAAGGGCGAGGCGGAAAAACGATCGTCATCGTAGTCGTTCAGGCGCTCATGCTCTGTCGAGAACGCTTCTTCGATACTAAGGGTTTCCACTCCGTTTCGCACGCTGAACCAATAGTTCGAAATGGCGCGCTCCACCGGGTTGCGAAACACCATCACGACCGTGGCGCGAGGATAGGTTTCCGCGATGCGCCGCGCGGCGAGCTCGTATTCGATATAGCTAGTCGACTTCTCGCCCTTCACCCGCGCCGTCGAAGCGGGGTCGAAAAACTGGCGCTCATAGTAGCCTACGCCTTGTTCCGTGAAGGAACTACTGATAAAAAACTTCGGCTCGGGCCATACCGGCTTCGCCATCTCGATCTCGGGATGGGCATCGAGCATGCCGTGCAGATAGGTAGTGCCGCACCGCTGGGCCCCGACAACGAAAAATCGCTCAACCCGGTTTGCCAACTCTTTCGACGACCTCGTAAGGTTGCTCAATGCTCGATTGATTGATCAGCCGAACGAGGTACTCGCCCAGCATACTGAGCATCAACAGAATGATGCCGCTGAAGAACGCCACGAGAACGGCAAGAGTAGTCCATCCGGGGACTTCGGTGCCCCGCACAAAGCGGTTAACCAGAACGCCGGCCCCAAGAACAAAACTGAAGAACGCCGTAATTATTCCCGTGAAAGCCGCGACATGCAGGGGGAAGGAGGAATAACTTAATAAGATAGTCAGCACCAGCTTCGAAATACTGAAAAAACTGTAGTTGCTCTTCCCCACCGGCCGCGGGCGGTGTTCGACGGGTACATGGGCGGGGCTTTGCGAGAGCATCACCGCCAAACCGGTGATGTAAGGATAGTGGGTCTTGTAGCGGCAGATACGCTCCACCACGTCCTTGCGCAAAATGCGGAAGTTGGAAACGGTGAGGGACTTGGGCTGTCCGAACACACGCCGGTTTACAAGGCTGATCAGCTTGCTGCCGAGCCGCCGGCTCAGCCCGTGGCGTTTTACGCGGAATTTTCCGAAGACGACGTCATGGCCCTCCTCCGCTTTGGCAATGAGATGAAGAATCTCCTCCGGGGGATTCTGCAGGTCATCGTCCATCGTGATGACGTAGTCTCCCGAAGTGTGCCTGAGGCCGCAGAGATTGGCGACGTGTTGGCCGTAGTTGCGAAGCAGGTTGATCGCGATGATGTTGGGGTTGCTGCCAGCCTTTTCCTGCAGCACGCTCCAGCTGCGGTCGCGGCTGCCGTCGTTGACCAGCACCAACTCGTAGTCCAAGCCGTGCTGCTCCAGGACGGCGACCAGAGTGTCGATGGTGCGGCCCACAATCTGAACGCTGTTGAACACGGGAATGAGGATGCTGTAGGTGACGCGGCTGGACTTGCCAGCGGACTCAGCGTGCAGGCGCGACTCACTGCTTGACACAAATGTACTCATAGTTGTCGGGGGCGGGCACGCGAACAATGACCTTGTTCAAAGCGTCGAGGTATTTAAATACTCCCGATTGTACCGCTCCCGGAACGTGGCTGCCCATCTGAAACAACAGGTACTTGAGGCTTGCATAGGGCGTGTCGCGCCGCTCGGAAGCCAGCTCGAACCCATGAGACCGCAGCAGCCCTTTGAGTGTCTTGCGGGAAAAAATCTGACTTGTGTTGAGAACCAGGATGTACCAGTTGGAGCCCCATAGGCGGGCCCACAGCCCATCATGGTAGTAGGTATTGAAAGCGAGCACGCCGCCGGGACGAAGGGCCTTGGCGAACTTGCTGAGCGCCGCCGCTGGGTCGCGCAGAATGGTAAAGACGCCCCAACTCGCGATCACGTCGAAACTGCAGGCGGGCAACTCCACGTCTTCGATGGAATCCGCGGTGACCGGAACATCCCAGCGGCGTGAGGCGTACTTCGCCATGGGTTCGGAAAACTCCACGCCTTGCACACGAAAGCCCTCGCGCTTGGCCTGGTTGAGGAAGAAGCCGGCCGCGGAAGCCACTTCCAGAAGATCACGGCCCGGAGCGAAGGGAATAATCCGGCTCAAGCGACTGGCCGCGGTCCGGGACAAGTAGGGCTCGCCGGCCAGAAAGGAGTAGTAGTTGATGTTGTCTTCGCCGCCCTCGAAGAACTCCCGCGAGGCATAAATCTGCTGTAAGGATTGCCGCGTCGCCCGGGGATTCGCATAGAGCGTGTCGCAGGACCGGCAGATCACATAACGCATCAGCCGCTCGCGAATTCGCTTCTCAAACTTGGGGCGGAACTCCTTGGCTTGGCAAACGGGGCAGTTGGTCGGCTCGAAGTTCACGTCGCCGAGTGGCTGCCATTGGGGTGAATCCATCGAATCGAGGGTCCAAATTAGCGCGTTATCGTGTAAGATTACCATAATCGCGTTGCGGCGCGGCAGCGAGCGGTGAAAAAGTGTGTCTCATGTCAGACGGCGTTCGAGTCCGCCGCCTGGACCTGTCCGTCATGCGGCTATGGCCCCGCAATCCGCGATGGCGTGCCGGTTTTTTCGCCCGCGCTGGCCGAAAGCGCCGCGAGTTATGACACCGAGCGGCACGCCCTGGTCGAGCAGGCCGAGCAGGATCACTTCTGGTTTCGCACACGCGCCGATGTTCTGGTCTGGGTGCTGCGCCGGTTCTTTCCGGACGCGCAAAAGTATCTGGAGGTCGGCTGCGGCACGGGCTTTCTGATGCAGCGCCTGGGGCAGGCGATGCCCGCTGTGGAGATTGTCGGCTCCGATCTGCTGCTGTCAGGCATCCAGCGGACCGCCCGCCGCCTGCCGGGCTGCCAACTGCTGCAGATGGATGCCCTCAATATTCCTTTTCGGGAAGAGTTTTCCGTCATCGGCGCCTTCGATGTGATCGAGCATATCGAAGACGACCTGGGCGTAATGCGGGAATTTCGCGATGCGCTGCAGCCGGGCGGCGGGTTGGTGTTGACCGTGCCGCAGTATGCATCTTTGTGGAGTGAGCACGACGAGCGGGCGCGGCATGTGCGGCGTTACTCGTCGGCCGGGTTTCGCAGCAGGGCGCGCGAGGCGGGCTTTGAAGTGGAGTACCTGGGTTCGCTGTTCGCTTCGACGCTGCCGCTGCTGTGGCTTTCGCGCCGCGCCATACGGTCGCGGCGGCGTGAAAGCGGCGAGTTCCGGCCGGCGGGCATCGTGAACAGGGCGCTTGGGGCGATGCTGGCCGGAGAAACGACGTTGGTTCGCGCCGGTTGGCGGCTGCCGTTCGGCAGTTCGCTGCTCATGGTGGCCCGTTCGGCTCGTGCTTGAGGAGTCATGGATCGAACCTTTATTCGGAAAAACACCGCAGGCATCGGGATGGCGGCAATCGCATTGCTTGTCCCGATCGTGATATTCACGTCCCACATTCGCGTGCTGCCTAGCACCGGATTGATCGATCCGTGGCTTTACATAGGCGCCTTCCTTGACTTTGATCAGCTCTATGCGCGGTTCGGTCTTACTTATTACATTTCGCGCCTTCCCTGGGTGCTGACCGGTAGCGCCCTCTATAGCGTGGTTCCGCCCCTAGTGGGACAAATGGTGCTGGGTACAGCCGTATGGCTTGCTTATACGACCGGCCTGTTCTGCATCACACGGCGGTTCTATGCAGCCGAGATTGCCTGCTTTGTGGCGTTCTTCGGCTCGCTGAACCCGCTGTTCATCTTCCACTCGTTTTGGGGCCACGTGGATGTCCCCTCGATCGCGGTTTGCCTGCTCGCGATATCTTTGCTGGTTCGATCTCTACCCGGCCCCCGTTGGCCCGCGGTCGCGGCCGGAGGATTGTTAGCCGTCTCGGTCAGCACGCATTTATTCTGTCTCGTCGTTTGCGCGGCCGGATTCGTCGCCTGGGTCGCGGTTTGCCTCCCCGACCGCCCATCGCGCGTCAACGGCGTGAAGTGGACATTGCTGGGCAGCGCGATCGCGACGGGGATCCTGCTGATCGTTGGGTGGTGGGCGTACGGAAGATGGGATTTCTGGGTGGCGCAAATCCAGATTGCGACCTGGGTTCTTTCGGGCGGCTGGCACAACTGGGCCAAGCCCATCAGCCAATGGGTGCCCGACGGGGGCTTGTCGATCCCGATTGGAGTGCTGGGAATCACCGGGGTGTCGCTGGCGCTGCGTCGAAAGGCGATGCTACAGGATGAGGGAGCGCGGTTTCTCGTTCTGTTCGTAAGCCTGATTCTGTCCGTGTTCCTGGTCACCGACTTTGGCATGGGTGGGGCCAGGTTGCAGCACACTTTCTACTACGTATTTCTGGCCGTGCCGTCGGTCCTGCTGTTGGGGCCGATTCTTCACACCTGGAGCTTCGAAGGATCGCGGATCGCTTGGTTGGGCGGCACATTCGGCGTGGCCGCCATCTCCTGCGTCTATTTCTTCGGAGCCCTCCCTCATCATTTCCCCTTGCGGTTGTCGATCATCTACGGCGGTTTGGCAGCCGGCATCGCGGCTTTTGCCGTCGTGATCCAAAGAAAGCGCATCGCCGGCCTTGCTTTGCTATCGATGCTGAGCATCTGGATGTTCGTCGGCTGCGTGACGGGAGAGCGCATGGGGGCCGTCCTGGACCACCATGATCAATGGAAGGAGTTCCGCCAAGTGGTCGCCTTGCGGAACGTGGTCAACGGCTATCTCGAACGCGACAAACCGATCTATTTCTTCTATGATAACTCGAAGAGAACCCCATACACTTTCAATGGCGTCAATGCCTTGTATCTATGGGGCTATTCGCAGCTGAGCTCGGCGATGCCGAAAGTGACCGCGGCGCAGGCAAAGCAGGTGCGCATTCCGTCCTCGATCATCACTCTGTGCTGGTCGCGCAAGCAACTCGATGTCGGGCTCGACAAAGTGCGGCATCTGTTTCCGGTCAACAAGGTACGCGTGCGCAACACGGTGACCTTGTACGGGACGCCCTACTACATCGCGGTTGTCGACGTAGACCCGCGCAACCCGCACGGCGTCGGCGATTAGTGGCGGTCTCAAAGATGTCTCTATCGCTTACCGCCGGGAGGACAGACAGGATTGTCTGTCCCACGCCGTTCGAGATGAACGTCTGACGGCGCGCGCGCTATTCCCGGCCATTGCGCGCTACCGCCAGCAGCGATGTTCCAAACGGGAGCCCGCGCCTTTGCAGAATGCGTGGAATCTCTCTTTCGAGACAAAACCGCAGCAGCCCATTGATCCCGGGAGTGAGTTGTAATTCGCGCAACGCCATGTCCGTCGGGCTCGAGCTACGGCGCCTACCGCGGGTCAGGGTCGCCAGCCGGCGCCCCAGCCACATCAGCGGCAGCAAGGTCAGCATGTAAGGCGTCAGGTACTCGATCTCAAAGCCGGCCTGCTCCAGCCGCTCGCGCAGTTCGTCCATTTCGTAGCGCCGGCAATGCCCGGACGCTTCATCAAAGTAGCTCCACAGCGACTTGCGGGCCGGAACGGTGAGCAGCAGCGCGCCTCCGGGCCGAACGATCGCGCGAATCTGACGCAGCAGGGCGGCATCGTCTGGGACGTGTTCGAGCACATCAAACAAGCCCACCAGATCGAACCGCGAGCGGAACGGATGTTGCGTGGCGTCACCCTGCACCAGGCTGGGACAGTTCCTCTTCCGGGCCAGCCGCAGGCCTTCCTCGAACGCGTCCATGCCAACCACCAGGCGCCCATCGCAAGCCCGCTGCAGATGCCGCAGCACATTTCCGTTGCCGCAGCCGATCTCGAGAACCTTGGAGCCGGCGGGAAACGAGCCGCTGAGTTGCGCGGCCAGGGCGGCGAGGATGCGGTTGCGCGTGTGAAACCAGAAATGGCGGTCTTCGATCCGAAACAACTGCTCAAAATAGGCGGGGTTGAAGCGCGCCGTGGAGGTTGGACCGCCAATCATGGGACCTGGGGATGCAGCCAAAGGTGGTACCACAGATCGAGCGAGTCCACTCGAAAACCGGCTCTCTGATACAGCCTCAGCGCGCCGCGATTGCGGCCTTGGGTGACGACGCGACTCTCGACGGCGCCCCGGGAGCGCAGCCATTCCAGCCCACAGTGCAGCAGTTGGCGTCCCACGCCCCGGGAGCGCGCGTCGGGGCCGATCGCGAATAAACCGATGCCGTTATCGTTGGGCGCAGCATAATTCAGCGTGATGTAGCCGGCTGCTGCATTCTCGATGCGAGCAACCAGAACGAGATCGGCGAACGTCTCGGTGCTTTTCACGATCCAGGTTTCGAACAAATCCGCCGATTTCGCACGCAAGTTCGGGTCCCAATAAAATCGGGAATCGTGGTGGCTGACCCTGGCGATGCGCCGCAGAGCCGGCAGATCGTCCGGCTCGAACGGCGCCACACGCGCCGCACCGGCGGCCGGCGGCACGGCCGGCTGCACAACCTGAAAATCGAAGCAAAGGGTGGTGCGGATATCCAGGAGGCCGAATCCCGAGGCTTCCGCCCAGGCTACGGCCTCGGCGCTCATCGGGTCCGCCAGAAAATAGAGGCACTCGATAGCCTCAGCGGCGCACCATTCCAGAATTTTCCCGCTGGCCGCGGCGTCGACAGGGCCCGGGCGGACGCGCGCGATGCGGCACCCGAAGAACTCGGAATCCCAGGGCAGAAACTCGACCAGATCGCTCTGCATCATCCAGCTCAATCCCTGCCAATCACGGTGCGCACCGCGTAGGCCGGCCGGTCCATCATCCGAAAATGCATGCGGGCGAGATATTCGCCGAAAATCCCGATGGCAAAAAGCTGCGCTCCGGAAAAAATAGCGATCGCCGAGGCCAGGAAAGCAAAGCCGGGCACGACGCCCCCTTCCAACAAGTAGCGCCCGAGCACATAAATCAGCAGCAGGATGCCCAGCAGCGTCGAAGCAAAGCCGATCATGCTCGCCAGTTGCAGCGGCAGCGTGCTGAACCCGGTCATCATGTTCAGCGAATGCACCATGAGTTTCGAAAACGTGTAGTTGGACCTGCCGCTTTGCCGCGGTTGGTGCTCCACCGTGACCGACCCGAAATTGGTCGTTGCCCAGGTCAGCAACACGTCGAGCGAGACGTAAGGGCCGCGGAAGTCGGAAAACGCCCCCCTCAGATTGGCGCGGAAAGCGCGAAAGGCACTGACCCGCGTGGCGGTCTCGGCGCCCATGGCGCCTTGCAGAGTCAGCTTGGTGACGTACGAGGCCATGTCCCGCCACAGGCCGTGCTGCCGCGTTCGCGGCACTCCATAGACCACGTCATAACCTTCCCGAAGGCGCTCCAACAGCTTGGGAATCTCTTCCGGCGGATTCTGCAAGTCGTCGTCCAGCGTGACGATGACCTCATAGGAAGCGGCGCGGATGCCGCACAACAGCGCGTTGTGCTGGCCGTAGTTGCGCATCAGGTCGATACCGACGACCCAGGGATACTGTTCAGCGAGTTGCCGCACGTGCTGCCAACTGCGGTCGCGGCTGCCGTCATTGACAAAGAGCACCTCGTGGCCGCCGCCGAGCGCGCCCAGCGCGCCGTCGATGCGCTTCACCAGCTCCGGCAGCGACTGCTCGCTGTTGTAGACAGGCACGACAATCGACACACTCATCGCTTTGTGGGGCCGGTTCGGGACGGCATCGTTTCGGCCGGAAGTCGATAGGCTTCCAGTCCCTGGATGGTGACTCTGGAGGGGTAGTCGCCGAGGGGATGACGGTTCCCGATCATCAGCCAAAAAGTTTCGCCGGCCGCTGCTTCGAGAGATAATACCGCAGTTCGTTCGCCCGGCTGCGATACGGGGATATGCGCCTGCTCGAGCCAACGCGACTCGTCCAGCGATTTGGCGCCGAAAGAGATCCCGCCATTCTCGAGTCTGTACTGCAGCTTGAAAAGATAACGCCCGGCGCTTTCGGCGAGCAGCGGACCAAAGCGGGAGGCGTAGCGCTGGCGGTCTTGAGGCGTCGTCATCGAGATTCCCCCGGCGCTTTTCGACCGCGTATGGGCGTCGGAGGATAGCATCCAACCTGCCAATGGCAAAGCCGCCGAAGCCGATTCAGCCTCGGCCAGTGCGCTGCAGTCTCCCGATTCGCACGGCCGCAGTTGCTGCGGGTCGAGCCGGCTGGAGTCGAATCGGGTTCGCGCGAACCACAGCGAGTAGCTGACGCCGCCCTCGGAAATCTCGCGGCGGGCGACCGGTTCCATCCGGAAGATTCTGGAGTACAGCGCCTGGTTGGCGCAGGAGAACACCTCGCCGCTCGAAGAAGGAATCACGATCAGCGCTCCGTCGGTGATCGAAACGCCGGGCTGGATGGCCGGGAACTGGTTTCCGATCAACGAGTATCCCCAAAGATAGATGGAGTTCAACGCATGAAACTCGTCGAAGTGAGGGTCGGTCCCGCTGTACCAGAACCACACGAATTCATTGCCGCGCACGGCGTCAATGGCGTCGGCTGCATGCGAAATGCGCACAAACGAATCTCGGCCGGCGTGGCCGTGGGAGAACCCGTAACCGCCCGCGGCGCTGACGACACAACCGGCGAGCGCCGCGGCCATGGTCCAACCCGCCGCCTTGGGCGGAAGCAGCGCTCCAGACGCAAACACGGCTCCCAACAGCAGTGGAATCGCCGGCCAAGTTTCGGCCCGCAGTTGGCCGAGAATGGGACTGTATCCCCACAGCGGGATCGTGGTGATGAGCAGCACGGCGCAAGCGATCGAGACGGCGCCCGCGCCCGGGAGCAGTTCGAGTGGTCTTTCGAGCAGCGCTCCGAGCGCCAGGAACATCGGGGGAATCAGATAGCTGGCGTAGTAGGAAAACTGCAGGACGGGGATTCCCCTCCATTCGCAGCAGATCATCAGAAACACGGCGAGCAAAAAAGCGCCGGCCATCGCCGGGCCGGCCGTCGATTGGCGAAACCGGCGGGTCATGAGGGCGACCAGCGCCGAGACTGCAACCACCAGCGGCGGCACCAGCCAGTCCGCCTGGCCGAGCCACTCCGCCGCGGGCTTCTTCCACGGGTTGGGCTCTCCGGCATGGACCCAAACGTAATACAGCGAGGGCATGTAGAACGCAAACTTCCCCTCGACCAGCCAGTTCGCGCAGCCCAAAACCACGGTCACCGCAGCTAAACCGGATGCAAACCACGCCAGGGACGTTACCGCTGCGGGGAGGCTGGTGCGGCCTCGAACGCGGTGGGAGAGCAACAGAAAATAAAGGGCCACCACCGGAGCAAAGACGATCGTGAACAGGTTGGAATAGATGACCCCGGCGTAACACGCGCCGGAGAGAAGCAGCGCGGGGCCGCTTCGTTGCCTGCAGGCCGCCACGGTCAGCAGGGCCAGGCAGGCCAGGAAATACACGTCGGCCGGACCATCCACATAGTCCGATCCAACCGCCCGCAGGAAAGGCCCGTACGATCCCAGAAAGACCGCCGCAACCAGAGCCGTCCGGCGGCCCGCTGTCATGCGCAGCGCGCAATAGAGGGCCATCACCGCCGCGTACCAGAGACCGAGGTGCAAGAGGTTGTTAGCGGCCAGCGGAGGCAGAAACCGGTAGGCCAGATACCCGGGAAGGATCCACGAGAGCCGGCTGCCATAGTAGGTGTCGCGAAAGAAAACGGTCTTGTACTCCTCGAGATTCCGGAAGTAACCGTGATAGACCCAGGAATCAATCGAATGCAGCGACGAAAAAATCCAGTCGGACGAAACGAAAAGAAGGTAGAGCGGCACGAGGGCCAGGAGCCAAATGTAGGGATCCGAAAGGAGTTCGGAAACGAGACGGCGATCTCCAGGCTGACTTCGCGATGAGGAGTCCATGAAGGGGTTCAGTCTGCCGTCCGCCGGCGACCCGGAAACCAGTCCGCCGGGAACATCGCGCACATCAGCGTCGATGCCGGCGCGTTCTCTTGCGCAGGAACCGTCCGAGAGCGCCGGGATCAGGCACAGGGCCGGGATTACTTCTTATGACGATTCGAGTGCCCGCCAGCTACTCATTGGGCGCGCGTGGCCGAGCCGTGAGCAGCCACGGCGGCGTTGTGGCCGTCGATTCCGGCTTGGACCTGCCGCTCGATCCAGGCGTAGGTTTTGGCCAGGCCCTGTTCGAGCGAGATGCGCGGCTCCCAGTCGAGCACCTCGCGCAGCAGGGTGTTGTCGGAGTTGCGGCCGCGCACTCCGGTCGGGCCCGCGATGTGCTTCTTGACGATGTCGATGCCGGCGATGCGGGCGATCATGTCGGCCAGCTCGTTGATGGTGACCATGCGGTCCTGGCCGAGGTTGAGCGGCTCGGCGAAATCGGACTGCATCAGCCGCTGCAGGCCATCGACGCAGTCGTCGATGTAGCAGAACGAGCGGGTCTGCTCGCCGTCGCCCCAGATTTCGATTTCGGGCTTGCCTTCGAGCCGGGCGCGGGCGATCTTGCGGCACAGCGCGGCGGGGGCCTTCTCGCGGCCGCCGTCCCAGGTGCCCAGGGGCCCGAAAATGTTGTGGAAGCGGACGATCCGCGTCTCGATACCGTAGTCCTCGCGGTAGTGGGTGCAGAGCCGCTCGGTGATCAGCTTCTCCCAGCCGTAAGCGTCCTGCGGCTGCGCCGGGTAGGCGTCGGATTCCTTGAGCGGCGTCACGGCGGCGTCGGTCTGCTTGAATTCGGGATAGATGCAGGCCGACGACGTGTAGAGATAGCGCCGCACGCCATTCATGCGCGCCGCTTCGAGCGTATGGAAGTTGATCGCGGCGTTGTTATAGAGAATCTGGGCGTGATGCGCCGAGATGAACCCCATGCCACCCATGTCGGCGGCCAGCGCATAGACCTCGTCGATGTCCTTGGTCGCCTCCAGGCAGTTCTCCCAGAAGCGCAGATCGACTTGCGCGAACTCGTCGGCATCGCTGGGCGCGTATTCGGGCAGCTTGATGTCGGCGCCGCGAACCCAATAGCCCTTGGCTTTGAGAGCGGTGACCAGGTGGTGGCCGATGAAGCCACCGGCTCCGGTGACCAGGACGCGTGTCGGTTCAGGCATGTGTCGTTCTCATCGGGGATCGGACCGCGGCTACCATTTTAGCCCGATTCCCCGCCCCTCCAGCCAGGTTGTGTTTTTCGCGAAAGCCCGCGCGGGCGAAACCCTAGATGCCTTGCACGCGGGCGGCCTCGGCCAGCGCCGGCTGGCGCGCTCCGGGCTGGCCCCCGGCGCCGAGCGTCAGGTAGTTGGCCTCGGCGGCGAAACGTTCGCGCGGCAGCAGGCGCCAGCAATCGATCACGGTGACGCGGCCCGCCTCGGGGTTGAGGTGGCGCAGCTCGAGGCTGGCGAACACGGTCCAAGGCGTGGCCACAACGAGTACGTCGGCGCGCCCGGCGCAGGCCTGCATCGATTCGGCGTATTCGACCGTGTCATCCAGCCGCTGGCGCGCCAGCGGCATCGCCTCGGGATCGTAAACCACCACGGGTACGCCGCGAGCGCTGAGCTCACGCGCCAGCAGCAGGCCCGGGGACTGCTCGACGACCGGCGTGTCCGGTTTGTAGGCCAGCCCCAGCACCCCGGCGCGGCCGCCTTCGGGCAGGTGCTCGATCACCAGCTCGGCCAGACGCTGCGTCTGGCGACGGTTAACCGTGTCGGTCGCCTCGGCCAGGGTCGCCTCGACCCCCTCGCGGCGGCCCAGCGCGGCGAACGCCTGGTTGTCCCGCGGGAAGCACGGCCCGCCATATCCCAGCGCGCTCTTGAGATATTTCTTGCCAATTCGCGAGTCGAGGCCCAGGGCGTCGGTGACCACTTCGGCGTCGGCGCCGTCGAGTTTCTCGCAAATTTCCGCCAACATGTTGGCGTAGGAGATCTTGGTGGTGACGAAGGTGTTGACGCTGAGCTTGGTCAACTCGGCGTTGACGAAGTTCATGCGCCGCACCCCGCCGTGGCGGTCGCAGATTCCTTCGTAGTAAGAGCCCAGGATCTCGCCGGAGCGCTCGTCGGACTCCCCGATCAGCACCAAGTCGGGATTGAGCATGTCGTGGATAACGTTGCCCAACGCGATGAACTCGGGGCCATAGCAGAGCCCGAAATCGCGGCCGCAGGTTTTTCCGGACTCCCTCTCCAGCGCCGGCAGCAACTGGCCGCCGGTCGAGCCCGGCATCACCGTGCTCGAGAGCACTACCAGGTGGAAGCCCGTCTTGCGAGCCAGGGCGCGGCCGATGGGCTTGGCGGCTTCGAGCACGTAGCGCAGACTAAACGCACCGTCTTCATTGGAAGGCGTCGGCACGATGATGAAGGTGATGTCGGAGGCCGCCACTGCCTGCTCGGCGTCGAGCGTGGCCGAAAGCCGCTCGCGGTTGCGCGTAATGAACTCTTCGAGGCGCGGTTCCTGCACCGGAGCGCGACCCGCATTCAACGCGTCGACCGCCCGGGAGTCCACGTCGACCCCAATCACCTGGTGGCCTTTTTCCGCAAAAACGGCAGCCATGGGCGCCCCTAATCGTCCAAGACCGATCACGGAAACGTTCATTGTGGGTAGTATCCTCTCTGCTGGCGGTTAGCCCGCGCTGCCGGCGGGGCGGCCCGATTCGGTCCCGGCGCGGCAGGCCGTTGATACCTACGTCGACACTTACGTTGACACGTGGCGGTGGCCGCGGCGGCGTGTTCTGGTTGAAACAAAGTGTACAATTTCTGTTTCAGAAGCACAATACCGCCCGGAACCAGAGCCAATCCGGCCGATTCGTGTTCTCTCCCGCGCGCCCCTGCCGGGCGGACGGTCCAGGATGTCACGGCGAATTCCCCTGCTATCTTAGCGGGCTTCAGCCGACAGTTGCCAACGGCGGCAACGGGCTAACGCAGTCAAACGCGGATGGACCTCAAGCGGCGAGCTGGCAGCGAGATGGAGGTACGCTCCCGGCCCCGATTTTCGACCGCAAGGCCGAGTGAGCAGGCCCCCCCTATTATTTCAGAATCGCGGTGCGGGTTCCAGCCCAAGCTGGGTGGGGCCAGTACCCCGTAGCGCAGGGCTGGGTCCTCCCAGAGCTGCTGTTTTGGAAGACCGTCGGAGATGGCGGTGACGGCGGCTGGGCCCCGGGGATGCGGATTGCCTGCTGGTCATCTGGCCGCGAAGTGACCCAGACACGGGAGAGCCGCTCGTGGGTGGCTGGCTGGGCGAATGCCGCAGGTCTGGCGAAGCCCCAGCCCTGCGCTACGGGGCCGAGCCGGGTTGCCCGGATTGGGTCGAGGCGCTGGCGTGAGCTTGGCTGGAAATGACGCGCTCGGTGAGCTCGATGCCGGCGAAGCCCCAGTTTTCGCCGTTGAAAATCATCGGCCGTTCCAGGCGCCGCATATCGGCCGCCCAGTTGAGGACTTGCTCGTAGTCGAGCCAGGAGAGGCCCTTGGCGGCGATGCGTTCGAACAGTTTGGCCTGGCCCTCGGGGGTGAATCCAGAGCCGGTGGCGTGCTCGATATGGTAGACCCGCATCGGCTCGGGAAGCATTTCCTCAGGCGCGCCCCCGTGGTGGGCGGCGTAGCAGAACACCGAATCGAGGTTCATCGAGAACAGGTCGAATTCGGGGTAGCCGCGCAGGTCGAACCAGTGCTCGCGGGCCAGTAGAGTAAAGTCGCCGCAGGCATTGGTGTGCAGGAAGGCGGGTCCGCACGAGCCTCGGTCGAGGGGCGGCTCTCCGAAGGCGGCGGACTCGGCCGTACCGGGACCGGCCGGACTCGCTGCCCCGGCCAGTGGCTCCCAGGACGCGCGCACCAGCCGAATCGGGCGCGTCGCGCGTTGACCGGGGCCGGCGGCGGAAGGCTCCAGCGCGGTCAGTTGCAGCATTCCGGTCTGCTCTTCTTGCAGGCTGACCGGGATCCGGATCTGTTCTCGCTCACTGAGGGTACGGTTGGCTACCAAGCGCTCGCCTTCGCGGACCAGCAGCTCAAGCGGCCCGGCGTCGACGGGCTCGACCTCGAGCAGTAGCACGCCCTCCCGCGAATCGCCGCGCCGCGCAATAATTTCGGCCTCGGGCCCGGCGCGCCACAACAGGCCTTGCCCAGCCGAGGGCTCCGCCTCCCAGCCATAGCCCAGCAGGATACCCGCGGGGGTGGAAATTGAAGTCCAGGGACCAAGCTGCGGCCTGGCCGGCGGGCTTATCGCGGCCGGGGCCTCGAGCGGCTCGACCGGCGCCCAGCAACACTGCAACACCCGAAAGCAAAGAGTGCGCGGATCGTTGGGCAGCACTTGAGCCGGGTTGTCGCTGTGCACGGCCAACGCGAAGAGCTGCGTGCGGCCGGGTCGCCAGGGCAGCGGCAGATCGATCCATTGACGCCGGTTCACGGTGGCGGTGGCGATGGTGTTGCCGGCGGCGTCGTGCACCCGCAGGTGAAACGGCTCGTACGCCACGGCCGGGCCGGGCTCGATGAGCAGCCGCAGCGTCGGCGGCACGCCCTGCGGCGTCTGCAGGATCAACTCAGCGCCGTTGCGCGCCCAGCGGAACGATTCGCCCTTGTAGGTTTCCTGGGGATACCAGCCGCGGCCCCACAGCAGGTCCAGGCCTTCCGCGACGATCGCGGGCGGCTGGGCGGCGGACGCTTGGGCGGCCGGGCTGCGGCGGGGGCGGAACCAGGCCGGGTCGAGGGTCAGGACCAGGGCCGAGCTTTGCACCTGAGGTCTAAGGCGCCGCACCAGAAACCCCGGCAGCGGCAGCCCCACCTGGAACGGCGCGCCCCCGGAGCGCAGTTGCGAGAACAAGTGCCGCAGCCGGCGCCAAAAGCTCGCCTTGATCGGGCGGCCGATGGCTCGAGCGGCGCGGCGGGAGGGCGCGCCGGCCTTTGGGCGTGAGCCCGCCCTCGGTTCGAAGCCTCCGGCATGCTCCCCAGAGCGTTCCCAGCGCAGCGAAAACACGCGGAAGTTGAGAATGCGCGGGTCGTGCGCGGTTTCCAGGCCGCCGCCCGGGGCGTGCAAGCGCAGCTTCAGCGGCTCGGGATTGGCACCCAGCTCGATACGCACCTGCTGGCGGTGCAGCACGACCGCCTCCTGTAACCTCTCGCCGCCGCTACCCTGCACCTGCAGCAGGAACGGCAGGTAGCCCAGGCCGGGGCCGGGTTCGAGGTCGAGAATCAGGCTGTCTTCGGCGGGATGGGGCGGCAGACAGATCTCCGCGTCGTCGAGGATCCAACGGAAGCGCGAACCGGGCTCGCCTTCGATCGGATACCAGCCCTGCCCCAGCGTGATGCCGCTTTCGGGCGTGGCGATGTCGTCAGGTTCGAGGACGCGTTGCCCCAGGGGATTCACCGCGAAGCTGCCCTGGCGCGAGTTGATGCGGATCAGATGCGACTCGCAGTAGCGCAACTGCTCGTCGATCGAGCCGTCCACCGGCACGTCCTGCATCGCGTCGTGGCGGTCGATGCGATACATGCGGCCTCGGCTCAGGCGGCGTTCGGCGAAGAAAGCGAACAGCTCGTGCGAGAACACGACGTCGATGTTGGTCGCCAGCACGAATTGCCCGCGCGCGCGGCGGATGCCGACGTTTTTGGCGATCATCTGATAGAGCGGCAGCGCCGCGCCGTGGCGGAAGGTGTCGTGCAGCGCCGCCGGCACCTCGACGAAACGCACCTGGCAGGGACCCAGGTCGGCGGGCCAGCGTAAGGCGTCGGCCAGCGGCGGCTTTTCGGCCGGCGGGTTCCAGTCGACCACCACCAATTCGACCGCGACCACGTGCCGCCTGGCCTGCGCCAGCAGCGCGTTCACGAAGGTTTGCATGCGGCCCAGCAGGTTGCCGCCGTGGTCGTCGTTGCGCGCCGTCACGACCACGGAGAGGTAAGGCTGGGGCTCGTTGTTGTTGGAAATTGCCACCGGCTGTCGTTCGCCTCGCCCGCGGTGGTTGCCTTGGAGAAAAGCTGCAGCGCCAGAGGCGGCCCTGCAAGACCGCCGCGTTCCCGACTGGCGCCCGTTGCGGCTCGCGGGCGGCGTGCGATTCTATCGGTTCCTGTCCTAGTTTAGCCCGCGGCTTGCGCCGTCAGGCACAGGTGCCACCCCAGACGCCGCTCCAGCCAGCGAAACGCGCGCGGCGGCAGCCACCGGAAATACCAGACCATGCGGTAGCGATACTCGACATAGTCGCGGATCACGTAAGGAAAAATGTGATCGACGCGGGTCTCGGTGACCTCAAAGCCGTGCCGCCGCAGCCAGTCGCCGCCCTCGCGCCGCGAGTAGATGTAGGTGACCGGGCAACCGGTCTGCGCCTCGGAATGCTTCGCCACCAGCGACGAGAGCTTCCAGAACTGGCCGCGGCCGTAGGCCAGCACGATCCACAACACTTTCCACGACCAGCGGTGGTAGACCATCACCTTCAAGGTGCCGCCCGGCTTGACGTATTTGCGGATCTGCTCGAGCACGCGGTCGGGATGCGGCGTATGGTGAATAACGCCGAAGGAGTAGACCAGGTCGTAGGTCTCGGCAGGCAGCGTTTCGGCGAGCTGCTCGGCGTTGGCCTGGAAGAAGCGGATGCGGTCTTCGAGGCCGAACACCTGGGCGCGCTGGCGGGCGAGCGCCAGCGATTTCTCCGACAAATCGACAGCGGTCACCTCGGCGCCGTGGCGCGCGAAGTTGATGGTGTCGGTGCCCAGGCCGCAGCCGATCTCGAGCACTTTTTTCCCGCGCCAGCGGCTGAACTCGGCGAACTCGGGGATGTGCGGCTCCACGCGGTATTTGCGGAACTCTACCTCGTGAAAATATTCCTCGGTACCGACGGGTTTGGTGGAGTGCCGGATGTTACAGGGCCGCGCGTCCCAGTAATGCCGTACCTTGTCGATCGGCACTTGCTCGAAAGGCACGGAGGGGGAAGTACTCATGACTTATCTAGCGATTTTAGCTGAATGAGCCGGAAATGGGGCAATGGTTTTTCCGCGCCGCCGGAAGGCCCGTTGGCGGGCCAATGATCAAGTTGGCGGAACAGCGCCAAAGCTACAAAGCAAGAAACAGAGCCGCCGGCGTGAGCCCGCGGCTCTGTTTCTTGTTGGCTGGCTCTTTGGCCGGGGGCCTAGGTTTGCGCCAGGGGCTCGGCTTCCAAACTGCTGCGATACCAGGCGTAAACCTGCTCGATGCCTTCCCTTAGCCCGATGCGCGGGCGCCAGCCCAGTTTGTCGAGCTTCGAGATGTCGAGCAGCTTGCGGGGAGTACCGTCGGGGCGGGTGGGATCGTAGACGATTTCGCCGTGGTAACCGACGATGTCCCCGATCATCGCGGCCAACTCGGCGATGGGGATGTCCTTGCCGGCGCCGACGTTGAGGATCCCGGCCTCGTCATAGCGCTCCATGAGGAAGACGGCGGCGTCGGCCAAATCGTCCACGTGGAGAAACTCGCGGCGCGGCTGCCCGCTTCCCCACACCGTCACCGTCGGCTCTCGTTTGTCGGCGGCTTCGTGAAACTTCCGCAGCAGGGCGGCGAGCACGTGCGAGTTGCTGGGGTCGAAGTTGTCGCCCGGCCCGTAGAGATTGGTCGGCATCAGGCAGATGGCGCGGAAACCGTACTGCTCGCGATAGGCCTGGCACATGCGGATACCGGCGATCTTGGCGACCGCGTAGGCTTCGTTGGTGGGCTCCAGCGGCGCCGCCAGCAGTTGGTCTTCGGTGATCGGCTGGCGCGCGAATTTCGGATAGACGCACGAGGAACCCAGAAACTGCAGCTTGTGGGCGCCGTGGCGCCAGGCCGCGTCGATGACGTGGGTCTGGATCAGCAGGTTCTCGCGAATAAACTCGGCCGGCTGCGCCGCGTTGGCGAGGATGCCACCAACCTTCGCCGCGGCCAGGAAAACGTACTCGGGCCGTTCGGCGGCGAAGAATGCTTCGACGCGGGACTGGTTGGTGAGATCGAGCTCGTCGTGGCTGCGCGTCAGGATACGCTCGAAACCGTCCGCCCGCAGCCGCCGCAGAATCGCCGAACCCACCAGGCCGCGGTGGCCGGCGACGAAAATGGCGGCGCTCTTATCCATGACTGCTTCCCGGCGTGGTGACGGAGTGCCCTGCCTGCCGCAGGGCTTGCTCTTGCCGGGCCAGTTCGAGGTCGTGGGCGGTCATGGCGCCGACCAACTCCGAAAACCCCATCTTGGGCTGCCAGCCGAGTTTTTCACGTGCCTTGGACGCGTCGCCGCACAAATTGTGCACCTCGGCGGGCCGCACGTAGCGCTGATCGATTTCGACGTAGCGCTTCCAGTCGAGCCCGAGATGGCGCGCCGCCTCGTCGAGAAAATCGCTCACCGAGTGCGATTCTCCGGTGGCGATGACGAAGTCGTCGGGCTCGGGTTGCTGCAGCATCAGCCACATCGCCTCGACGTAGTCGCCGGCGTAGCCCCAGTCGCGCCGCGCTTCTAGATTGCCCAGGAACAGCTTCTGTTGCAGGCCGACCTGGATGCGGGCCAGCGCGCGGGTGATCTTGCGCGTCACGAAGGTCTCGCCGCGCTGCGGAGATTCGTGGTTGAACAGGATGCCGTTGGTGACGAACAGGCCGTGCGCCTCGCGGTAGTTCACCGCGTAGCAGTGCGCGGCCACTTTGCTGGCGGCGTAGGGGCTGCGCGGATGAAACGGCGTCCGCTCGCTCTGCGGCGGCGCCACCGAGCCGAACATTTCCGACGAGCCGGCCTGGTAGAAGCGGATCTGCTTGCCGGTGCGGTCGACGTGGTTGCGCAGGGCTTCCAGCAGGCGCAGCGTTCCCAGCGCGACGACGTTAGCGGTGTACTCGGGCTGCTGGAACGAAACCATCACGTGCGACTGCGCCGCCAGGTGATAGATCTCGTCGGGGTCGCACTGCGTCAGCAGGTTGGGCAGCGAGGTGCCCTCGGTGACGTCGCCGTAGTGCAGAAACAGCCGCGGCCTCTGGTCGTGAGGATCCTGATAGATGTCGTCGATGCGCTGCGTGTTGAAGGTGCTGGCGCGGCGGATCAGGCCGTGGACCTCGTAACCCTTGGCGAGCAGAAAGCGGGTGAGGTAGGAGCCATCCTGGCCGGTGACGCCGGTGATCAGTGCGCGCTTCATCGAAGATCGGGGAGCCGGCCGCGGAAACAGGCAGGAGGCAACTGACATTATACAGGCCGTCCTGTGGAGACAGGCGCTCCCGCCTGTCTCCGCCGCCAGGCGGCCCGGAGGTTGGTATCCCCATCCAGGCCGGGGTTCGTCTCGGAGCTGCGATACATTTGCCGGTGGGCCTGGTGCTGCCGCCGGTGGTCTGGTCCGGCTTCGCCCCTCTTCCGGGGTCAAGGCTGGACACGAAGGCCTCCGCTTCGCCGCGGCCGACAGGCGGGGGCGCCTGTCTCTACTCGGGGATGGGCCAAGGCCACGTGCCGGCCGGAGGGCCACACGGCCCGCGGGCTTCCGCCCGCAGCTCTGGTCGTTGGGTTACGGGGTGCCAGGCTATCCGAAAACTTTGGGGGGCGTGCAGGTGAAGCTGCGCGTCGGCGTCGCCACGCTGACCTGGTCGAGCTGGTAGCAAAGCCGCCGCGCGCGGCCGCGCGGGCTGGGGCGGCGGTCGACGACTTTCGAGGCGTTCAGCTCCACGGTCAGCATTTCGGCCCCGTTGCGCCTGGGCGGAAGCGGCTCGCTGAGGTGGAAGGGTCCTGGCTCGATGCGTTTGCGGGCAATCACCGTGTGGTTGACCGTGATTTCGAGGCTTTGTCCGGGGGCGGTCGAGCGCGGTACGACGCCTTCGATTTCCAGGCTCGCCTCGCCTTCGCAGCGCGGGAAGGCCAGGTGCACGGTCGGGGCGGCCCAGCCGTCCTCGAACCAGCCTTGCGCGTCGTGCAGATAGGGCCAAAGCAGGTGCGACGCCAGGCCGTGCGCGAACAGCAGGCCGCGGCCGAGCAACCGCTGGGCAGCACCGGCGTTCGGCGAGGCAAAACGCGTCGAGACGACCTTGTGGTAGGTGTCGAGGCCGAAAATCAGGCAGGCCGGCGTGATGCGGCGGCCGGCGTGGCGGCACGAGATCGCCGACAGCTCGCGCCAGCGCCGGAAGCCCCCCGTGGCGGCCTTGGTGTCGGAGTAGTCGCGAATCGCGCCCATCTCGGCGGCCAACCGCTCCACCGGAAACGCCTTGGCCATGCGGATGAACACGTCCCAGTCCATGCCCCAGTGGATCGATTCGTCCACCCAGCCGATTGCTTCCAGCGCGGACTTACGCATGTAGACCGACTGTTGCAGGATCGAATCCCAATAACAGACCAGCCGCCACAGGTCGAACGGCTCGCTGTAAGGGAACGGGCAACGCACCGCGCCGTCTTCGTCGAGGATGAAGCCCTCGCCATAGACCATGCCCAGGCCGGGGTCCTTCCGGAAGGCCTCGACGGCGTGGGTCACCGCGCCCGGCAGCAGCACGTCGTCGGAGTTGATCCAGCCCAGGATCTCGCCCTTGGCGCGCTGGAAGCCTTTGTTCAGGGCGTGGGACTGGCCGCGGTCGCGCTCCGAGACCCATTGCAGCCGGTCGCCGTAGGACTTGAGAATCTCGACGGTTTCGTCGGTCGAGCCGCCGTCCATCACCAGGTATTCGATGTTGGGGTAATCCTGGCTGAGAACGCTTTCGATGGTCGGCCCGATGAAGGGACCCTGATTGAGCGAGGGAGTAACGATGGTGACCAGTGGGTTGGAATTCATGCTGCAGGCGGCTCGCAACACAGCCGGAATCGGGATACGTGGACCCCGGAATCGGGCGCGGCGCTCCGAATCACACGATAGCAGAGGATCGCATGACGGCCTCAGCCGGCCGGGGAGCGCAGCAAGCTGCGGCCCAGCGCTCTCCAAACCCGCGGCGAGCCGCACAACAGGGGCCAGAGCCCGATCGCACGCAGCAGAATGCGCGAGGCGGGCCGATCGAGGGTTCGCTCAGTCAGCTCTTCTTCGGCAAGGCTCAGCAGGTGTCCGGCGATCTGGCGGTGCGCCTCGACCCCCAGGCCAAGGCGGTCTTTCCAGGGCACCAGGCCGGTGTAGTTGCGGCTCACCAGGTAGCCTTCGAGCGTCATCGCGTAGCGCTGGCGGCGCGTCTTGGTGTCGGGCGTGACGCGAAACGCGGCCAGGGTCTTGGAGACCACCGTGAAGCCGGTGAAGGCGGCCAGCCGCAGCCACATGTCGTAATCCATCGCCAGATGCAGGTGCTCGCGGAAGCCGCCGACGCGATCGAACAGCTCGCGGCGCACGAATACGGCGGGCTGCGGCAGGCAGAAGCCGTCGCCCCACTCCCAGTAGCGCAGCAGATCCTCGCGCCGGTCCAGCCGCGCGTGGTAGAGCCCCTGGATACGCGATTCGCCGTCAATGATGTCGCAGTCACCGACCACCACGCCGTTGCTGGGGTTTGCCGCGAACGCCTCGGCCACCGCCTGCAAAGCGCCGGGCCGGTAGAGATCGTCGGAGTTGAGGTAGGCCACGATGTCGCCGCTGCACATGGCGATGCCTTTGTTGATGGCATCGCTTTGGCCGCGGTCGGGTTCGGAAATCCAGCGCAGGTGGGGGTATTGCGCCAGGATTTCGAGCGTGCCGTCGGTCGACTCGCCGTCGACGACGATGTGCTCGAACTGCGGGTATTGCTGCGCCGCGACCGACTGGATGGTCTCCTCGATCGTACCGCCCTGATTGAGGGTAGGCGTGATGACCGAGATCATGGGTTGGGCCATGCTTGTCCGATTTTCCGGGCGCCGCGCGCCTCAAGCTTCCGCCAGCCGCCGGGCTGGCCGCTGCTCCAGCCGGCGGTTCAGGACTTGGATTTCCCCGCGCCGTTGCCGAAGTAATAGCGCCGCAGAGTTTGTCCCCCGTCGGGGAGGGACCTCCTGGCGGGGCGCGCGACCAGATTTGCCCCGGCATCGCCGCCGTGCGCCTCAATCAGCCGGCCGTTGCCGCGGTCGAATTGATAGAACCTGTAACCGAGCCCGCCGAGAAACGCGCTCACTTCGCGATTTCTGGGGCCAGCGTCGGGCGCAGGATTCATTTCAACCAGTACCCAGGGTTGCAGCGAGCCCAATATCTCGCGGGCGCCTTCGAGGACCTCCAACTCGGATTGTTCGGCATCTACCTTAAGCACATCGAGCCGCCGCAGCTCGTGCTCGCGCGCAAAGCGGTCCAGCCGCTCGACCTCGACGGTTTCGACGCTTTCGGAGACGACGCCCGAATGAGAAAACGCGTGCAGCGTGTTCTGACCGGAGTGCATCGCGTGGGCGATCTGCAACTGGGCCGTCTTATCGGCGTTACCCACCGCCCGCCGCAGCACCTGAACGCCGCTCAGGCCGCCGCGCCGCAGGTTGCTCTCCAGGCGGGCAAACTCGCGGCTGCTGGGCTCGAAGGCCCACACCGCGGCGGCGCGACGGGCGGCGAAGAGCGTGTAGAGGCCCAGATGCGCGCCGACGTCGACAAACACCATCTCGGGATCGAGGATGGCGTCCAGAAAGGCAAACTCGTTGGGGTCGATGCAGCCGCCCACGAACAACTGCCGGCCGGCGTCGCTCAGCAGCGGCAGCTCGATTCGCTGGCCTCCGTACCAGGGCAGCTCGACCACAATGTCCCAATGCCGCGACAGGCAATATTCCCAGAGCCGGCGCCGCGTTTGAAACGAGAAGTCGGGGTTGTTCCAGTCGGAGTCGAATTGCCAGCCGGGGTAAGGCACCAGCGGCCGCAAATACTCCAGCGACCGAACCAGGGCGGGCAGCTCATCTCGAGTGGGCTCGGACCAAGCCGCGCTTTTCTCGCCCGCTTCCAAGGGGGGCAGGCGGCGAATCGCCACCTGTTCGAGAACCGCTTGCGAGAGTCCCTTTTCCGAGACATTGCGAACGATCAAGGGGCCAATCACCGGGGGACAAGGCAGCCGCAAGACAACCGAAGCCGACTGCCCGCCGTTCGCCGTGACGGATTTTTCGACCAGGAACGACTTCTCGTCGGCCGCCAGCACGCCGACGCCAACCTTACCTTGCAGTACCCGCAGACGGGCCTCCACGGCGAGGTCCGCGCCGCCGGCAGGGTCCACACCCAGGGGCAGCGACACGGCGTAGGACCACTGTTGGGCAGCAGTGGTAATCAACGGCTCGACACCGGGCTGCAGGCGGGCCTCCGCGTAGGCCAATACCGCCTTTCCCAGAGCGACCGATTGGATCGTCGGGACCTCTACTGCACCGGCAGGAGACACGGGAAACATTATCGCAGGAACCTGCTGTATTGACCGCATCGGCGCGAAGGTTGCGCGCATCGCAGGGCGGCTCGGGCGATGGATCCGCCTCTCAAGCAGGGGATCGCCGAACTGTTCTCTAAGGGCGCCGGCAGCGGCGGCCTGGATCAAGCCTGCTCCTATCGACCAACTACACTTCCGCGGTGCGGTAGTCGAGGTGCCGGTTCTCGCCGCCTTCGTGGAGGGTGGTCATGGAGTTGGCCGGAGGTTAAGCAGGCGCCTTCAAACTAGCATATGTGCCTTGAGGGACTAAACCGACTATACTAGTGGGGTTTTCAAGCTAGGGGACCGTATGTGGGAAAAACGAGATGAGGCCGCTCCCGGCGGCTATTCCGGGTCTGCCACGACGCAGATCGGCAAATCGCTCAAGCTGGAGGCCGAGATCCGCGGCGGTGAGGACCTGTTCATCGACGGCGAAGTGATCGGCAGCATCGAGTTGGACGGCAAGAACCTGACCGTCGGGCCCAACGGCCGGGTGGAAGCGGATGTGGTCGCGCAGTCGGTGACGATCCTGGGCCAACTCGACGGGAACGTGCGGGCGTCCGACAGCATCGAGTTGCGCAAGACCGGCACCTTCCTGGGGAACATGGTGACCGCACGGATCATCATCGAAGAAGGCGCGGTGTTTCGGGGCAGCGTCGACATCGTCAAGCCCGGCCAGGAGAGCAGCTCTCCGATGGCGGACTCGAGGCCGGCCGCGCGCGAGCCGAAACCTCCGGCCCGGGAGACCAAGCCGGCGGCGAAAAAGAGCGGCGTCGTTTAGGCTTTTTTGAGGTTCTGGTTTGGCGGCGGAGCCTAGGGTTGGGCTCTGTGGCTGTGTGTTGTGTTTGCTGGGACTCTTGCTGCAGACCTTCCAGGTATTTGACGTTTTCCAGGCGATCTTTTCAGAGAGTGCTTTCAGAGAGGGCTGCGCCCTGACTCTTCGTCGCCGGGGGATTTTGCGGTTTCCCGTGCAGTCGCGGGACGGGGCCCTACGTCGCGACGAATCGCGAAGCGGCAAACCTGGGGGTTCGCGCCACGGTGCGGGTTTTTGGCTTCTGCAGGGTGGTTAGCGGCCTGACGGGCAGCTTGCGGTCGAGCAAGTCTCCCTTTTTGACCAGGATCCTGGGCCAGCCCGAATCCAGTTGTACCGCGATGCGCTTTTCGGGGTCGATGACCGCGTAGGCTTGCAGCGGGTTTTCTCCCTCGTGGACCTGGGCGGCGGGAATGGAAACCGACCAGCCGCAGCGCAGATAGCGGTGGCCGGGGGTCACCAGTCGCGTGGCGACGTCCCAGCGCTCGGCGCCCGGCTGGGTTGCCGCGACGACTTCCCCGTTGAGCGTGACGACGACTTCGAGCGGCCGGCCGCTTTCGGGCGGGGTGTTCTCTCCGTAGACCGACCAGGCGCTCCCCGGCGGCTCTTCAAACCCTCCATTGGCGATCCGCTCGGGCGCCCGGTCGGGGCTGTCAGCGGCGCTGTCGCCGGCGGGCTGCGCGGCAATCTCGCCGACGCTGACGTCATCCCAGTAAATACGTCCGGAGCCTTCGCGGTGCTGCAGGTCGAGCAGGGCGCGGCCGTCGGGGGGCGCGGTAAACACCGCTTCCAGCCGCTGGAACTGTGGGGTGGGCGCGATCGCGGCGGTCTGCAGGGTCTCGACGCCCGGACGGCTCACCACCAGGGCCACACTGCCGCCCGCGGCGCCCGCGCCGCCGCCGGAAACCTCGGCGCGCACCCAGGCGATGGCCCGGTAACGGCCGCCCGGCGTCATTCCCTCGATCTGCTGCCGCGCACCGCCGGCGCCGCCCTGAAACCGGAGGCTCTGCTTACCCGAGTGAAACACCGCCGGGTCGGCCTGAATCGTCGCCACACCGGGGTCGAGGCGCAGCGCCCAGCCGGAAATCTGCACCGGCAAGGTGGCGGCGAATTTCGGCGTACCCGGCGGGGTGATCTGCATCGCCTCGAGTTTGCCGCGAATGGAATCGCGCTGGACGACGTGGAAGCGGTCGAGGGATTCGCCGACAAAGGGGACGGTCTGGGCCTGGGCTTCGACCTCGTGCATGCCCAGGCGGTCGTCGAACTCGAAACGCTCCAGCCCGTCGCCGAAAGCAATCTTGGATCGCGGCTGAGGATTTTTGGCAAACACGCTGCGGCCCTTCACGGCGAACGGCAGCGGAGTATCGAGCACGTCGGCGATGGTCGGCAGCAGATCGATGTGCTGCACGTCGCGCTCGGAGTATTCGGGCTTTTTCTGGAACGGCAGCTTCACGAACAGCGGCACCGGCAGCATCAGATCGCCGTTTTCCTGGCGGAGCGTCCGGCCGGCGGCCTGCTGCTTCCAACTGACGCCGTGGTCGCCGGTGACGATCAACAGCGCCGGGTCGTAGAGGCCGCGCTGCTTGAGCCGCTGCACGAACTCGCCAAGCCAGTGATCGACGTAGCGCACCTGCATGCGATAGCGCTCCAGCAGCGAGGCGAGCGTGGCGGTGTCCATGCCCTGGTCGAGCGCGTAGGGGCCGATCGAGTAGATTTTCCCTTCGGGCGTCAGCGCGTAGGGCGAATGTGGCAGGATCAGGTGCGCAAAAAACAGCAGATGGTCGGCGGGCAGCACGTCGACGGCGTTCAGCACGCGGCGGCAGCGCGCCAGAGCGGCGCGGGTCCAGTCGTCCGCGGCCTGAAACGGGCCCCAGGTGTGCGAGGTGTCGGGCAGGCCAACGTCGAGCTTGGCCGGCAGCACGCGTCCGGCCAGCAGGTAACCCAGATCGCGCAACAGGCCGGGCGTGCCGTCGCCGGTAGCGTCGTTGAGGCAGTAGAACGCTTGGGAGTCGCAGAAATTCGTATAGCCCACTTCCTCGATGTAAACGTCGTAGTAAGGAGCCAGCAGCGAGAACATCGTGTTGGGGTAGTGGGTGTGGTTGGAGCTGCCGCTGCTGGGCATATTCCCGGTGGCGATGGCGGCGATGGCGGTGATGGTCTTCGAGGAGTTGGAAGTGGCGTTGCGGAACCAGTCCGACTCGTTCGACAGGCTGGCGAAGTTCGGATAGCGCGTGGCGTCGATCTTGTCGTTGGAATCGAGCAGGATGTGCAGCGCCAATTCGTCGAACACCACGACGATGACCGGCGTGCCGTTGGGAGCGGCAGCCGGCGTCGTGGACGCCTCGACCGAAGCCACCATCGGCGGCGGCACGATCGGGCTGCGCCAGGTACGGTAGAGAAACAGCGCCGGGAAGATCACGATGGCGGGCGAGAGCGCCATCAGGAACGAGCGGAAGGCGCGCTCCTTGCGCCAGGCGACAACAGCCAGCGCAGCCGCCGGCAGCAGCCACCACCACGGCGAGCGGCTCAGTCCCTCGCCTTCTCCCAGATAGGTGTTCCGCACTTCCCAGCCAAGCGTCATCGCAAACGCGAAGATCAGTGCGGAGAAAACGCCGCGGTGGAGCGTCCGGCTGAACATGCGGCACAGCATCCAGAGCGCGCCGAGCACGAGCGCCGGCAGCAGGCCGTAAACGCCGACCACCGCCAGCAGTTGCGCGTTGGTGACGCGGCGTGCGGCCAGCAGATCGGGGTTCGCCGTGATCAGGTCGTAAAGCGTCTGGGCGATCGCGAAGGCGACCAGCGTCAGCAGGATCACGAGGTCTTCGAACCAGAGCGAGCCGGGGTGCGCTTCGCGCGATGGATGCGGGGCGGGCATGGCGTTGCGAGCCGGGCGGGCTGCCCAGGCCAACTCATCATCCTAGCTCGGCGGCCGGGCAAGTGGAACAGTTAGAATTGAAATCCCATGATTCCGGATGAAGATCACACGGCTTGGCGCGCGCTCGTTCGCTGCGCGGTTGTGATGCTTGGCGCGGCAGTGGGCGCGGCAGGGCCGGCCCGGGCGCAGACGCCGCTCGAACGCGGCCAGACCCTTTATAGCGAGCACTGCGCGGCCTGCCACGGAGCGACAGCCGAGGGCGCTTCGGCTCCCGATCTGACCAACCCGCGCTGGCAGGCGCAGCTCGCCGACGCCGATCTCGACCGCATCCTCCGCGAGGGCGTGGCGGGCCGCGCCATGCCTGCCTTCGGGGCCACGCTCGACGCCGCGGCGCGGGCAGCGGTGATCGCGCATCTGCGGGAGCTATCGAAACACGCCTTGCAGCCGGCCAACGGCGCCGAAGCACCGCCGGTGCGGGTGCCCAACCAGCGGCTGTTGGCGGCCGGCGACGATGCCGACAACTGGCTGCTCTACGGGCGCGACTACGGCAATCAGCGCTTCAGCCCGCTCGACCAGATCCACCGCGGCAACGTCCGTAACCTGGTGGCGGCCTGGAATTTTCAGACCGGCGTGCCTGACGGCCTGCACGCCAGCCCGCTGGTCGTCGATGGCGTGATCTATCTGAGCACGGCCTGGAATCACGTGTTCGCGATCGATGCGCGCACCGGCGCCGAGTTGTGGCATTACGCGCGGCGGCTGCCGCAAGAGTTGAAGTACTGCTGCGGCCCGGTGAACTGGGGGGTGGCCATCCGCGGTGACACGCTGTTCCTGGGCACGCTCGACGCGCACCTGGTGGCGCTCAACGCCCGCAGTGGCCGGGTGCGCTGGGACGTCGAGGTTGGCAGGCCCGCCGACAACCTCAGCATCAAAGCCGTGCCGCTGGTGGTGGACGACAAGGTGTTGGTGGGCATCGCGGGCGGCGATTTCCCCAGCCGTGGATTCATCGACGCCTACGACGCGGCCAGCGGCGCGCGCGTCTGGCGCTTCTACACCATACCGGCGGCGGGCGAACCCGGCAGCGAGACCTGGAGCGGCGATGCGCGGCAAAGCGGCGGCGGCGGCACCTGGGGTATCGGCTCCTACGATCCCAAGCTGCACCTGGTTTACTGGGGCGTCGGGCAGCCCTACCCCGACTACGACGGCGACGCCCGCGAAGGCGACAACCTCTACACCGATTCGGTGATCGCACTCGACCCCGCCACGGGCAAGCTGCGCTGGCACTACCAATACACGCCGCACGACATGTGGGATTGGGACGGCATCAACGAGTTGGTCTTCGCCGAGCTGAACATCGACGGGCGCAAGGTTCCGGCAATCGTCCACGGCGACCGCAACGGGCACTTTTACGCGCTCGACCGCGCCACGGGCAAGTTTCTCTACGCCAAGCCGTTTGTGCGGACCACCTGGAACCGCGGCTTCGACGCCAACGGACGGCCGATCTTCGACCCGGCTGCTTTCCCGACCTACGGGGGCGTCACGGTGTGCCCCGGAGCGGCGGGCGGCAAGGAATGGAACGCGATGGCCTACAGCCCGCTGACGCGGCTGGTGTATGTCCCGGCAATCGAGAACTGCGCCGTGTTCACCAACTACGGGGTGCGGGCGAAGCAGAAGGGTCTGGCGCCGGGACCGAGCGGCTTCCGCTATCTCGACGGCAAGGCGTACGGCAAGGTGGTGGCGATTCGCGTCGACAGCGGCGAGCCGGCCTGGGTGGCGAAGTTGCGAACGCCGGCCGGCGGCGGCATGCTGGCGACCGCCGGGGGCCTGCTGTTCACCGGCGACGGCGAGGGCAACCTGCTGGCCTACGACGCCGTCTCGGGCGAGGAGCTATGGGCTTTCCAAACGGGTTCGGGCATTCGCGCGGCCCCGGTCACGTACCGGCTCGATGGCGTGCAATACATCGCCATCGCCTCGGGCATGGGCGGCGCGGTAGGAGGCTACACCGGGACAGGAGCGCCGTGGATGCGCGACTCGCGCAGCGGCAGCTCGCTGCAGGTGTTTCGACTATTTGAGGCGGGGGCGTCGCGACAGTTTCACGGCGGGGCGAAGGTTGGGCCGTAGTGGGGCGCGGCCAGCAAACAGGCCATGGTTGCCTGCAGGCCGGCAGGTCGTACCGGAGCGACCAGCGTGCCGGGGCGACCAGTGTGGGGGCGAACCAAGGTGGCGGGGCGACCAGCGTGCCGGGGCGAACCAGAATGCGCCGAGGATCGCCGCGAGCGGGGCCCCGAAGGGGCTACCCCCATTAATAGCCCATGGCTTCAGCCATGGGCACGCCGCTCCCTGTGGGATTCCGCCCTGGAAGGGCGGACGACGCCGGCGTGGATCCTGCCGCGACCGCCTTGGCCCTGGCGTTTTCGCGCGATGGGATGCGGGAAATTCGATCGCCCTTCAGGGCTGGTTCGATGTTGGGAAGGTTTCCCACGGCTGAAACCGGGTGGGCTACTAATTTGGGTAGCCCCTTCGGGGCCAGCAAGTCTTTTCACCGCCGCCGGGCATGGGAGCAACCGATAGGCCTTGGTGGCAACCGCCCGCGCCGGGGGGCAACCGGCACAACGACCCCGATACTTCTGGAATCGTTTGGAAACCCTCCCCGGGTGCACGGCGTCCCTCCTGTACAGTAAGACGAATAGGATCATGCGAGTTGGCAACATTTTGCTGGTCGGCGGTCTGGCTGTTTCGCTGGCCATGCTCGGCGGAAACCCGGCGCCCGCCCAACAGGAACCCAACCGGGGCGCGCCGCAACAAGAGCCCGGCGCGCAGCCTCAACAGGCGCCAGGAGCGCAGCCTCAACAGGCGCCCGGCGGCCAGCCGCGGCAGGAGTCCGACACTTCCCAGGACGAGGACTCCACCATCCGCGTTGACGTGAATGTCGTCAACATCCTGGCGACAGTGCGCGATAAGAAGGGGCGCCTGGTCAACACCCTCACCAAAGACGATTTCACGCTCGAGGAAGACGGCGTTCCGCAGACGATTACGTATTTTTCACGACAGACCGACCTGCCGCTGACGATCGGGCTTTTGGTGGACACCAGCGTCAGCCAGGAGCGGCTGATCGACGTCGAGCGTAGCGCCTCGTTCCAGTTCTTCCAGCAGACGCTGCGCAACCGCAAGGATCTCGCCTTTCTGATCAGCTTCGACGTCGACGTGGAACTGCTACAAGACCTCACCGACTCGCTCAACCTGTTGCACCAGGGTCTCGAGCAATTGGCCATCCAGGGCGCGGCGGGAGGCGTGTTGCCGAGCCCGGTGCCGACCTCGGGCCGCACTCCCGGCACGGTGATGTACGACGCGATCTATCTGGCGTCGGATGAGATGCTCAAGCCGCAGGTGGGCCGCAAGGCGATTGTGCTGATCACCGACGGCAACGACTACGGCAGCCGCCTGAAGCTCGAAGACGCGCTCGAAGCGGCGCACCGCAGCGACGTGGTGATCTACGGCGTACGCTACTTCGACCGCGACTTCTACTTCCGCGCGGGAGCCATGGGCGGCGGCGGCTACGGCACGCTCAAGAAGCTCGGGCGCGACACCGGCGGCAATGTGTTCGAAGTGACCAAGAAGCAGACGCTGAAGGAAATCTTCGACGAGATCCAGGACGAACTGCGCAGCCAATACAGCATCGGCTACGCCCCCACCAACGGCACTGCGGGCGGCGGCTTTCGCAAGATCGAAGTGAACGTCAAAGACAAGGGCCTCAAGGTCTCGGCGCGCGAAGGCTACTATCCAAAAGGCTCCTGAGCCGTCTTTTTCATAACCGCAGCGGGCGCAATCCGCTGTGCTACACTGCGAGCAATCGGGGGAATTGCCTCCGGCGCCGCGCGGAAATTTTGCGGAATCAACCAGCGATGACGCGCTGGCGAGCGTTCCCGATTTGCTAGCATTACCGTCCATTTCATCGCCGACCCTTGCGTCGTCCGACATTCCCCCACAGGAGAGATACTCCCCTTCCATGAGTTTTTTGCGTTGTAGCGCTCTCGCTGTTTTGATGACCCTGGGCTGCGGCATCGTCGCCGCGCAACAGCAGCCCGCCGCGGACGCGCCGCCGGCTTCGGACTCCGCTGACAAACCCGCGAACGACTCCTCGGACAAAATCGTCGCCGTGATCGAAGGCAAGAGCTATACGGCGGAAGAGATCGAGTGGATTCGCAAGAACATTCCGCCGGAGTTCGCCAAGCAGACCTCGCACATGACCTATGGCGGCTTTCTCGAAGCGCTGGCGCTGCAGATCGCCGTCGCCAACCGCGCCAAGGAGCTCAAGCTAGCCGAGAAAGAGCCCTACCGCACGCGGCTGGAGATCAATGAGCGCATCTTTCTGACCAACGCCTATCTCTCCGACATTCAGCAGGACCTCAAATTCACGCAGGAAGACTATCACGACTTCTACGACAAGCATCAGGACGACTATCAGAACGTGCGGCTTTCGGCAATCTCGCTCAACTATTCGCTCGACCCCGATAAGGTCGCGGCGAAGGACGGCAAGAAGCCGCGCAGCGAAAAGGAAGCCTGGGTCAAGGCCGAGGAGTTGGCGGTGCAACTCCGGCAAGGGGCGGACTTCGCCGAGGTGGCGCGCGCCAATTCCGACGACCCCTCAGCGGCGGAAAAAGGCGGCGACATGGGATATTTCCGGCGCGATTCGCGGGTGTTGCCCGAGCCGCTCAAGGGGCCCATCTTCGGTCTGAAAGAAGACGAGGTTTCCGAGCCGGTCAAGCTCGGCGGCCGCTACTACATCTTCAAAGTGACCGAGCGGACGACGCTCTCCTACACCGAAGCGCTGCCCGATATTTTGCGCCGCATTCAGGACGTCAAGATCACCGAAAAGCTCGACCAGATTCGATCCGAAATGCAACTCGACATCAAGGACCCCGGTTTTGCCGCAACGACGCCCGGAGCGCCGACGCCGGCAAAGGGATCCGAGGCGCCCGGAGCCGAATCTTCAGCGTCGCCCGGGGCAGCCAGTGCGCCGGCCGCGGATCCGCCCGCGCCGGCCAAGCCTTAGCCATCTACCTGAACCCGCCGGAAGCAACAAAATCCCGAAAGCAGAGCCGCAGGCGTAAGCCAGCGGGCCGAGCCGGCACGCGGCCTGGGGTGAACCGCGGCGGGGAGTATGCTCCCGGCAAGGGGGCGTGCGCGGAGCGAGGCGGCCCGCGTGTCTGGGACGGCCGCGCATACCGTGCCCCTGCCCCGCGCAGCGTCCCCCACTTCGCGGCTTGTGGTCGCTGTCGACCACTGCTGTGGCGACTCGGCCCGCCGGCTTACGCCTGCGGCTCTGTTTTCGGTGGTTCTTGCCGCGGTGCTTTGCTACCCGCGCTTGGCCGTCGGGTCGGAAATCCCTTGTTGGCAGTGAGCCGCCGTGCGAAAAAGGCCCCGGCGGGAGGCACGCGCGCTTCCGCCGGGGCTGGGCTTTCCCTGGGAGGAACCTACTTCTTCATCCGGCTGCAGGCCGAAGCGGCTCCGGCGATGTCGATCGCGCCGGACCCTTCTTCCAGATGGGTGATCTTGCCGGTCTTATCCACCACGAAGGTGGAACGCGAAGCCATGTTGCGTCCGGGGATCAGGATGCCGTAGCTTTTGACGGTTTGTCCCGTGGTGTCGCTGAGGAGGGCGAAGTCGAGTTTAAGTTCCTTGGCGAAGCGGGTGTTGGTTTCGAGGTCGTCGGTGCTGATGCCAAATACGATGGAGTCGGCGTCGGTGAACTTGGCGATACCAGCCTGGTATCCCTGCATCTCTTTCGTTCAACCACCTGTGAAGGCCTTTGGGAAGAAGGCCAGGACGACGTTCTTTTTCCCTTTGTAGTCGGCGAGCCGCTCGGTTTTGCCGGTGGTCGCCGGCAGGCTGAAATCGGGCGCCATATCGCCGACCTGCAGTTGCGTCGCCGCCGGCGAGATTCGGGCTCCCGCCGCCGCCAGGCCCAACAGGGCCGCTCTGCGGCTGAATCTACGCATAGGTTCCTCCTTGAACAGAATGATGATGGGGTGCTCGCGACCGGCCCGCCGTTCCAGCGCCGGCAAACGGCTTTCCCGACGGCCGGGCGATACCAATCGCCAGTGTCTCAGTTTGACGCTTCGATGTAACGCCACATCCGGCTCGAGGACATTGAGATGTCAAACTTAGACACTAGCGACGGAGTCGGTCGCGGTCAGAGCAACTCGAAAGAGTTGTAGCACAAAACGACGTTGGCCGACCCCGGGGCGCCCACGGTCCTCGCCAGGGCGACCCCGTTAGCAGAAAGGCGCGTATTCAGCCGCCGGAGTTACTCCTTGACCGCGGTAACGGCCCCGGCGGGCGCGACGGTGCCTTTCGGAATCACTCCTAGCGCTTCCCACTCGGTGAGTTTCTTTTTCACATCCTCGGCGGCGGGCCCTTGGGGTTGCGCCTCCAGGAAGGTGCGGTACTCGGCCGCCGCGCCCGGGAAGTTGCCCTTCTGGCCCTGGATCATGCCCAGGATCTGGTGGGTCTGTGGATACTGCCCGGCGTCGGGACTCTTCTGCACCTCCTCGGCCGACTTCTCAGCTTCCTCCAGCTCCCCCGCGTTGTAGTGCGCGATGGCATTGAAATACTGCATGTCGGTCATGTGCGGATTGAGGTGCAGCGCCTGCTCAGTCAGCTCGGCGGCCGGTCCCCATTGACTGGCCATCAGATGGATCTTGACCAGTGGTTCGTAAGGATTGAGATATTTGGGGTCGGCGGCCAACGCTTTTTCGAAGGCGTCCTGCGCGCCTTGCGTATCCTGCTGCACCAGCCGCAACTGGCCCAGCGCCGTCCATGCCGCGGCGTAGGGAGGATAAGCGGCAACGGCCTTCTCCATCTCTTTGGCGGCCTTCTCGGGGTTGGGCTTCTTCTTGCGCATCTCCTTGAGGCCGTTCTGGAACGCCTTTTTGGCGTCTTTGGGCGCGGCCAGCGAGGTCATGCTTACCGCCGTGCCTTGCACGCCATCGAGGCGATGCAGCACAATGACGCCGACGTCGGGGTTGTCGAAAATGCTGCGGCGGCCCAACTGCACCGAGTCGGAGCGATAGCCGGCCAACTGCACTCGCAAATCGCAGCCCGACAGGTTCACCTGGCCCATCGTGCCGGTGGTGCCGCCCATGCCACCGCCGAAGGGGTCGTTGCCGCCAAAACCGCCGCCAGGGCTATTGATGCCGGCTCCCGACACGCTGGCATCGGTCATCGCCAGCGTCTGATCGCCGCCAAGTTGGAAGCTGAAGTTGCCTCGCGAGTCGGTGTAAGCTTCCGGATGAGGCTGTCCCTGGCAAACACGCTCGATGATGGCCGACTCCGGTGGAGGCGTGCCGTCTTCGAGAACTACCTTGCCGGAAAGAAAGACGGGACGCTGATGCTGCATCGTGTCCTGGCGTTGCTGGCCAAACGGATCGTTGCTGCGCCCGGGTTGGCTGGGCTGCTGACCGGTCTGGCCGCGGCCGGTGGCGCCGCCTTGCTGCCCGCCGCCGCCTTGTTGCCCACCACCGCCCTGCTGTCCCCCGCCGCCCTGCTGCCCGCCGCCGCCGCCCTGTTGCTGAGCCCACACGGCAGGCGCGCAGGCTACCGCCAGGGAGAGACAAAACAAGAGGCTTTTTCGCATGGTCCCCACCTCTGACTCTTAACTGCCGAGTCGTTGGGATTGGTTGCTTCTGGAAAGAGCGTAGCATATCGATCCCAGCGGCCCAAGCGCTTTTGGCGGGCTCCAGGGAGCGGTTTCGGGATACCGCGGCCGGACGGGTTGGGCTCCCACCGCAGGGCTGCAGACCGGGTTCAGGGACCTCACATGAAATCAGCGATTTACATGTTTTTATGGGAAAAAACGAACGGGGTTGTGGCGACTCCTCGCCCCGAACCAGCGCCGCTTGCGAGCGTGTTCGATCTATCGCGCGGCGAATCGCCAGGCTGCCGCGCCGGGCAGCACGGGGTTCGCAGCGGCTTACGCTGGGTCCCGCCGGGGACAAGCTTTACCTTTGTTACCGGCCTTGGTACCTCCCCGTCGATTGCAGGCCCTTGCCCTTCATTCAGCGGCCCATCTTCATCACCGGCCCGTAACACGTGGCGCGCGCGTTTGCCGGCGCGAGCGCAGCGGGCGTCATCAAGGATTCGCGCGGCGCCAGACACGATGACCGTTGCCTTCCACACGCCGTACGCATGAAGGCCGCGAATAAGCCTGCAGGCCACAGCCGAGCCGCGGATCCACACGCTGTGGCGCACCTCGACCGGCAGGCGCGCTCTTGTCGGCGGGCGCCTGCGCCGCAATGGGGCTGTAATCCGTCTCCCCTACGACAAACCCGCTACGATAAACCTGTTCGTTGCGGAAGCCCGGAAGCACTCGCCCGCCGGCATCCGCGCCGCAAGCGCTATCCCACGGAAACGGAGTCCAATGCCGTCGATACCTCCCAAGGCTTACAAAAATCTCGATTTTCTCAACAGCAGCCACGCCCGCACGATCCGCATCCTGTCGGAATATCTCGAGCCGAAAAGCCGCCTCGACTACCACTCGATTCGCGACACGATCGTGTTTTTCGGCTCGGCGCGGTTCCGCGACGCCGAAGCGGCCGGCAAGATGCTGGCCGAGGCCGGCAGCGAAGAGGAGCGGCGCCGCGCGGCGATCGCGCAGGCTGGTAGCCGCTATTACGAAGAGGCTCGCACTCTGGCGTCGCGGCTCACCCGGTGGTCGACCGAGGTCGCCGCCAACGGACGCCATTTCGTGGTGTGCTCGGGCGGCGGGCCGGGCATCATGGAGGCCGCCAACCGCGGCGCCCACGAGGCCGGCGGCATCTCGGTCGGCTTCAATATCACGCTGCCCGAGGAGCAGCTTCCCAATCCCTACATCACCCCGGAACTCTCGTTCCAGTTTCACTACTTTTTCATGCGCAAACTGTGGTTCGCCTATCTGGCGAAGGCGCTGATCGTGTTCCCGGGCGGTTTCGGCACTCTCGATGAAATGATGGAGATCCTCACCCTCACACAGACCCGCAAAATCCGCAAGAAAGTGCTGGTGCTGATCTACGGCCGCGAGTATTGGGAAAAAATTCTCAACTTCGACGCCATGATCGAGATGGGCACCATCGACGAGGCCGACCGGCAGTTGTTCCGTTATGCCGACACGCCCGACCAGGCGTTTGAAACGCTCACGAGTTGGCTCGTCCAAAACTATTCGGAAAAGAGCGAGCGGCTTTCCTGACCGCGGCGATAGCGGATGGAAAATGAAGCCGCGAAAGAAGGGGACTATCTTTACAAGCGCCACAGCCCGGGCGAATGAAGTTTTCCGCAGCCCCGCCTGACCTGCCGCTCGGGTGCTGATTGAGACATCGCCGGTGAATCGTAGAATTCGCGCCGACGGAGCGCTACGCGCGGCCCGGATCGCGTGTGTAGGTGCCAACAACGCGCCTTCGCGGCCGGGCTCGGCGTTCTCGCGCCAAAATGGGCGTTACCCCTCCAAGCCTTATCGCGTCTTACCATTTTGGCTTCGGGTTTCGACGGGAACATCCACTAAATGGCGCGCCCGCCGCTAGCGCGCGGGCGCTGATTGAATTCCCAGAATGCGGCAAGGCGATCGCGACGCGCCAGACCCGCCAGCTCCGCGCGGTGCTTTGGGCAATTTCTGCCGGGATCGGTTACGATGTCGGTTAGCCTGAGGGGTTCTCGCACAAGCTAAACATGGCACTCCGAAACGGCGGAGGTTTGCGCTCAAGGAAGCGGAGGAAGGGGATGAATCGTTCCCAAGGAAGTATTCTCGGATTCGGTGCGTTGCTGCTAGCCGCCGTGTTCGCGTGCATGATGATCGTGACGCCGGGCAGCGCCCAGGCGCCGGCGGCGGACCAAAAGCCCGCGGCGAAGAAGAAGGCGCAGCGGCATAGTTTTCTGATCAGCCGCGACGTTCCGGACGCGGCCACGGTGGCTCGCGGCAAGAAGGTATTCGTCTCCAATTGTGGCTTTTGTCACGGAGCGAGCGCGCGCGGCGGCGATAGCGGCCCCGACCTGGTGCGCTCGGTGCTGGCGCTGCGCGACGAGGGCGGCAATCTGATCGGCCCTGTGATCCGCAAAGGTTTTCCCGACAAGGGCATGCCCGCGTTCCCGTTGACCGACGAGCAGATCACCGATATCGCGGCGTTCATCCGCTTCGAGCAGCAGGCGGCCATCAACCGCAACAATTACGAGATTCAGAACGTGGTGACCGGCGACCCCGCCAAGGGCAAGGCCTACTTCAACGGCGCCGGCGGCTGCGCCAAATGCCATTCCATCAGCGGCGATCTGCAAGGCGTGGCCAGCAAATACGACGCAGTCGCGCTGCAATCGCGGTTCCTCTATCCGGGGACGCGCCGCTTCCGGCCCGCCGGCGGAACCGAGCCAAAACCGACGACTGTGACGGTGACCACGGGCGGCCAGACGATTGAGGGCACGCTGGTTCACGTCGACGACTTCAACGTGGCGCTGCGCGACTCGTCGGGCGATTACCATTCCTTCACGCGCGGCAAGAACGTCAAAGTCGAGATTCACGATCCGCTGGAGGCCCACATCGAACTGCTCGGCAAGTACAGCGACGCCGACGTGCACAACATCCTTGCCTATCTGGTGACGTTGAAATGAACTATCGGAAAATTCTCGTTTGCGTTGCGGCGCTGCTGCTGCCGGCTCTGTTGTCGGCCGAAGGCCTCGACCCCAAGAAACTGCTGGAGCAGCCGACCGATACCTGGCCGACCTACAACGGCGACTATTCGGGGCGCCGTTTCAGCCCGTTGAAGACAATCAACGCCGATAACGTTAAATCGATGACGTTGTCATGGGTTTACCGCACCAATACGTCTTCGGGCCGCGGCGGAGGCGGTGGCGGCGGCGTAGCGGTCAAGGCGACTCCGCTGCTGGTCAACGGCGTGCTGTATTTCACCGTCCCCGACCACACCTGGGCCGTGGACGCGCGCACCGGCCGGCAGTTGTGGCATTTCGGTTGGGAAACCCAGGGCGGCATCCACATCGGCAACCGCGGCGTCGGTATCTATGGCGAGTGGCTCTATTTCGAAACGCCCGACTGCTATCTGGTGTGCCTCAACATGAAGGACGGCACCGAGCGCTGGCACGTCCAGATCGCCGACGTGAAGCAGGAATATTTCTCGACTCCGTCGCCGATCGTGATCGGCAACCACATCGTGGTCGGCGTCGGCGGCGACTCGCTCGACGTACCGGGGTATCTGGAGGCGCGCGACCCCGAGACCGGCGCATTGCAGTGGCACTACAACACCACGCCGCGCAAAGGCGAGCCCGGCTTCGATTCCTGGCCGAGTGAAGAGGCCGCGGCGCACGGCGGCGGCATGACCTGGGTGCCGGGCACCTACGATCCCGAGTTGAACATGCTCTACTGGCCGACGGGGAACCCGCAGCCAGTGTTGTCGGGCCATAGCCGGCCGGGCGCCAACCTGTGGACCTGCTCGATCGTCGCGCTCAATCCCGACACCGGCAAGATGATCTGGGGCTTCCAGGCATCGCCGCACGATACGCACGACTGGGACGCGGCGCAGACGCCGGTGCTGATCGACGGCGAATTCGACGGCAAGCCGCGCAAGATGCTGGCGCAGGCCAACCGCAACGGCTATTTTTTCCTGTTGGACCGCAAAACCGGCGAGGCGCTGGTTTCGAAGCCCTACACGCACATTAACTGGTCCAAGGGCGTCGACGAAAAAGGTTCGCCGATCCCCAATCCGGAAAAAGAACCGCAGACCGACGGCGCGCTGGTGTCGCCCGATTCGGGCGGCGGCGCAAACTGGCCCCCGCCGAGCTTCGACCCCGAGACGGGGCTGTTCTATGTCGACGGGACCGACTCCTACAGCATCTTCTACCTCACCGACACGAGCAAGAAGCCGCAGGGCTGGGCCGGCCGCGACAGCGGCCTGTGGTCGCAGGCGGTGCTCAAGGCGATCGATTACAAGACCGGCGAGATCCGCTGGAAGCACGCCTACCCGGGCGAGGGCTCGGGCTCTTCGGGCGTGCTGACGACGGCGGGCAAGCTGCTGTTCAGCGGCGACCCCAGCGGCAGTTTCATCGCACGTAACCCGGCGACCGGCGAGGTGTTGTGGCACGCGCGGCTGCAAAGCTCGGTGAGCAACGGCCCGATGACCTACGAGCTCGACGGCCAGCAATATGTGTTGGTCGCCGCCGGCGATACGTTGTACGCGTTCACCGTGCTCGAGTAGCAAGGAATCGATTGGCCGGTTATTCGTCCCGGCACACTGTCGGCAACAGCTAACACGGCAAGACCCGCGCAAGCAGAGCCGGAGGCGTAAGCCCGCGGGCCGAAGCGCCGTGATGGTCGGTGGACCGCTGACGAGGCGTGCCGCGGGATGCTTTGCGAGTGCGCTGTGTCGGTTGATTGGCTTCTAGTGGAGCACCGCGGCTGAGGTATTTCTTCCCTGCCCTGTGTTTCGCCTTGTACTTGAGTGTTTCCCGCCCATCCCTGTGATTCGCCCCGTCACTGCTGCTTCGCCCTGTGCTGTGTGCGGGCTCGGCCCGCCGGCTTACGCCTGCGGCTCCGTTGCTCGTTTCATTGATGGCTCCAGCCGTAATCCCACCCGTGTTGCCGCACCCCTGGCGGCATGCTATCCTCTCGAACGCAATTGCGCCGTGCAACATTCGTTGCTTCGTCCGTTGCTTGGGGAAAACCGCTCCGTCGCGGAACCATCGCCGGGATGGGAAAACTCGAAAACCTTTGGCGCCGCAGCCTGACGCGGCGTAACGCCGTGCGCGGCTTGGCCGGGCTCACCGGCGGCTCGCGGCTGTTGCGCGCGCAACAGGACCCCTTTCGCGATCACAGCCGCGTTCCGGGTATCGACGAATTGACGGCGGCGATCGAGTTCGAAGCGGTCGCCCACGCCAAGCTGCCGCGCGAGGCCTACGACTACACCGCCTACGGCGCCGCCGGCGAGTTCACGTTGCGGCGCAACCGCGAGGCGTTCGATTGGGTCGAGCTGATTCCGAAAGCGGTCGCCGACGTTCGCTCGATCCAGACCGCAATCGATCTGCTCGGAACCCGCATGGACTTCCCGATCCTGGTGGCGCCCACGGCCGCGCATCTGGCGTTGCATCCGGGGGGCGAGGCGGCCATGCACGAGGGAGCCACCGCCGCCAACACCCCGATGATCGTCAGCTACGTGGCCAGCCTGCCGATCGACCAGATCGCGGCCGCGGCCAAGGGACCGTTGTGGTATCAGCTCTACCCCCGCCAGGAAGTGGAGGAGAACCGCGAGCCGCTGGAAAAAGCGCAGACCGCGGGCTGCCAGGCGATCGTCGTGACGGTCGATCAACAGGCGGCCTATTACGAGCGGCGCCTGCACGACCGCAATCTGCTGACCCGCGAACCGCGGCACAACCCGCGCGCCTCGCGGGCGGCCCGCCGCGGAGCCGCCGAGCCGGAAAATCCGTATCGCGTTCCGGCGGGACGGCTGTGGTACGAGTGGAAACTGTTTGAAGACCTGCGTCCCTTCGTGCAGGTGCCGCTGCTCGCCAAGGGCGTGCTTACCGCCGAAGACGCGCGCCGCTGCATCGACCATGGCCTCGACGGTATCGTCGTTTCGAACCACGGCGGGCGGGCGCTCGACTATTCGCCTTCCACGCTCGAAGTGCTGCCGGAGATCGTCGACGCCGTCGGGGGCCGCATACCGGTGCTGGTTGACGGCGGCTTCCGGCGCGGCAGCGACATTCTCAAAGCGCTGGCCCTGGGCGCGTCGGCGGTGTGCCTGGGCCGCTTGCCGCGTTGGGGGCTGGCGGCGTACGGCCCGGCGGGCGTACAGCGCGTGCTCGAAATCCTGCAGTCCGAACTAGCGATGGCGATGGCGCGGACCGGCCGGCCTTCGCTTTCTTCCATCGACCGCACGTTGGTGAGGACGGATTTCTTGTGAGCGCACTCTTCAACCGGCGCCGGGCGTTGGAGCGTTTCGCCTCGCTGCTGGCGGCTTCTCCGCTGGCGCGGGCGCAGCGGGCGCCGCATCTGGCCGGCGAGCCGCCGGGGCGTATCGCGCCGCGCGAAGAGTTGGTCAACGTTCTCGAATTCGCGCCGATGGCGGAGCGCAAGCTCGACAGCCTGACCTACGCGGCGGTTGCCGGCGGCGATCGTGCGGCGTTCGAGCGCATGACCTTCCGGCAGCGCCTGATGGTCAATACGCTGCAGCTCGATTTGAGCAGCGAACTCTTCGGCACGAAGCTGTTTGCGCCGATCGTGGTGGGGCCGGCCTCGCGTCAGAAGCGCTTTCATCCCGATGGCGAGCTGGCGATGGCGCGCGGCGCCGCGGCGGCCAAGGCAGTGATGGTCGTCGCCGAGCGCTCGAGTTTTCCCGTCGAGCAGATCGTTGCCGAGGCTCAGGGCGCCTGCTGGTATCAGGTTTTTCCCGATGCCGATGCCGCCGCGATGGCGCGCCGCGTGAAGCAGGCGGTGCGGGCCGGATGCAAGGCGGTTTGCCTGACGGTGGGGATGCCGCGTGGGCCCGGCGACGCCGTTGGTGATACTCAACCGGCGGTTTGGGTCGACTCCGCGCTCGACTGGGACTCCATCGAACGGCTGCGGCAGCAGTGTAGTGTCCCGCTATTGTTGAAAGGCATCCTGAGCGCCGCAGAGGCGGGAACGGCGGCCGCGAAGGGTATCGACGGCATCGTGGTTTCGAATCATGGCGGCCGTTTTGTGACCGGGCTCGCGGAGCCGATGCACATGCTGCCGTCGATCGCCGAAGCCGTCGGCGCGAAGATGCCGCTGTTCATCGATGGCAGTTTCCGGCGAGGGAGCGACGTGATCAAGGCGCTGGCGCTGGGCGCGCGCGGCGTGCTGCTGACGCGGCCCGCGTTGTGGGGCCTGGCGGCCTACGGAGCCGGCGGCGTGCAGAGCGTGATCGAGCTAGTGCAGACCGAACTGGCCGCCGACATGGTGATGATCGGCGCGCCGAACCTCGACGCCGTCGTTCGCGATATGGTGCGGATCCACCGCCGTTGAGGGGCCGCGGGCTCTTTGCGCCCCGAAGGGTTCGCGGGGTTCCGCGCGCTCCGAGAGATCCACGGGGGTTCCGCGAGGTCCACGTTTTTTTCACTCCGAGGGATCCGCGGTTTCGTTGACCGGCTCGCGGCGGCTGTTGGGCCTACCGGCTCGCGGCCCGACTGAGGAACGCATCAACACGCCGCGAAACCCGCCTACACAAACCGTTGCCTTCGGCGCCACCAAGCGCGGCGCTATGACAACGTGGCAATGCCGATCAACGTCAGGCCGCAGGTGTAGCCCAGGAACATCAACACGATAAACGGCGTGGTCCCCTTGGGCGCGCCTTGGAATTCTTTCCAGATCAGCACGCCCCAGATGGCGGCTACCAGCGTCGCTCCCTGGCCGAGCGCGTAGGAGACCGCCGGGCCGGCGACCCCCGAGGCGATGACGTTCAGGCACAGCGCCACCATCCAGATCACGCCGCCCAGCACGCCCAGCGAGTGCAGCCGCGGACTACCCTGAAAATATTCACCGTAGGTGCGGCCGCCCGCTTTCATGAACACGGTGTTGACGACGAAGTTGCTCAGCAGCAGGCCGATACCGAAAAACAGCAGCGCGGTGTAAGGCGTCAGGTAGCCGGCTTCGATCGGCGCGGATTGGAAATTCGGCGAGACGGTTCCGACCAGTTGCGGGTAGAAGAACCCCATCAGGCAGCCCGCCACCACGGCAAACAGCACGCCGCGCAGCCACGACCTGCCGGCGGCCCGCGGCAGCTTGCCGTAAGCCAGGGCGGACATCACCATCGCGAAAACGACGAGGCCGACGCCGGCGAACAGCAGCGTGGGGTTTCCCTTGGGAGCTTGCAGGTAACTGCCAATGGTGCCGATCACCAGCGCCAGCCCGACGCCCACTGGGAAAGCCACCGACATGCCGGCGGCGTCGATGGCGACCACCAGCAGGATATTCGAGACGTTGAAGACGCAGCCGCTGATGACCGCCGCGCCGATGCGCGAGGGGTCGGCCTGTTGCAGGTTGGCCGCCGCGCTCATGCCGGCCGAGCCGAAGCTACCCAACGTGAAGGCGAACACGATACCGAACAGCAGCACCCCGATGGCGTAGTCCCAGTAGTAGAGCTCGAAGGGCCATTGGTCGGCGCCGGCGAGCTTTTGCGTGTTGGCCCAGGAGCCCCACCCGAGCATGGTCACGATGCAGAACAGAATCGCCAGCGTGAGACTCTCGACTACGAACACCGCGGCACCTCTTCGATTTGCCCGTTCGATTTTGGCAGTCAACGGAGACTGGGAGCGGTCATGCGCTCCATAAATAGTTCGACTTCCTCGCGGGTGGGGACGGAATTCTGTGCGCCCGGCCTGGTCACCGACAGCGCTCCGGCGGCGTTGGCGAAGCGCGCCGCTTCGACGATCGGCCGCTGCTGGCCCAACGCGCAGGCGAACGCTCCGTTAAAAGTGTCCCCGGCCGCGGTGGTATCGACGGCGCTGACCTCGTAACTCGAAACGATGGTCGAGATCTCGCGGTTGACGATGCAGCAGCCACGGCTGCCCAGCTTGAGCACGACGTTCGCCGCGCCGCGGTGGTGGAGTTCGCGCGCCACCTCTTGCGCGTGCGCGTCGTTGTCGATCGTTCCGTCGCGCCCGAGCAATTGCAGCGCTTCGGTTTCGTTGGGCGTCAGAAAATCGATATCGGCGAGCATCCCCAGGCAATCGGCGTTGGCCGGCGCGGGGTCGAGGATGGTCGTCGCGCCCTTGCGCTTGGCGGCGGCGAGAGCGAAGCCGACGGTCTCCAGCGGGATCTCCAACTGGCATAGCAACAGACTGCCGGCGGTAAGCTCTTCCAAGCGCTGGGCGGCGGCGGCCGGCGTCAATGTGGCGTTGGCGGCGGGCGAGATCACGATGGCGTTTTCGCCGTTGGGCAACACCAGGATCATCGCCGTGCCGCTCGATCCCTCGACGACCGCGACGCGCCCGGTGTCGACGCCGGCCGACCGCAGGCTTTCGAGCAACACCACGCCGAAACTGTCGTTGCCGACCTGGCCGATCATCGAAACGCAGCCGCCCATGCGCGCCGCCGCGAAGGCCTGGTTGCCGCCTTTGCCGCCGGCGAAGGTGCGCAGGCTATCGCCCTGCAGCGTTTCGCCGCCCTTGGGGAGCCGCGGAACGTTCTGTACGAGGTCGGCGTTCAAGCTGCCAATGACAAAGATACGGGATGGTTCGGCCATGAGCGGTCAGGCTTCCAAGCTGGCCTACGGCAGGGGGGAGGAGAGTCGAAGGCGCGCTCTTGAATCGGTTCAAATGCTAGCGTCAAATATACCATATCACGATCCTCGCAGTACGTCCTAGCGGCGTGTTGCGGAGAGATTCGGGTGGTACATGAGTTTGATTATCGAGAGCGGCGCTGGGGGTGCTTTGCGGCCTAGCCTCGCGGCCTGTCGGGGTGTTGCGGTGGCCTTTGTGCCCGCGGACGGTCGCCCTGCCGACGCAGGGATTGAATGGGCCGCGGCCACCGCCTGCTCACGCGCGCGGCTCGGATCTAGCGAAACACGACCAGGCTGTTGAGCGTGACGTCAGATCCGGTGGACTCGCCGTACGGTTCTCCGCGCACGACCAGGCGCACGGTGTGCTGGCCCGCTTCCAGGCCGAAGGCGTGCCACACCGATTCGTCGCCCTTGAACGAGTCTTCGTCGGGATAAACATCGACGGTGCGGTCGAGCTTGCCGTCGAGGTACACGTCGGCCTGGCCGCCGGATGGCAGGTAAGGTCCCACCACGATCACGCCGGTGCCTTCGAACTGGATCGAGGCTTCGGCGCCTTTGGTCGCGCTGGTTTTCGCCGCTGGGTGGCCGCGGTGTCCTTCCGAGGCCTGCGTCGTCCATTTTCCTTTCCACATCCAGCGGCCGTCGTCGACGCCGACGCGCTCGACCGGCGATCCGTAGTCGTCCCACAGTTCGAGCTTGGCAGGCTGGGCCTGTTGCACGGGAATGATCAACTTGTCGCCTTCGACGCGGCCGCCGTTTTTCTCCACCAGCGCAACGGCGCGCTTGACGGTGCTGTCGACAATACTGTGAAACGAGTAGTCGGTGTAGTCGAACTTATCGTCGGCGATGGCCGCGATGCCCGACTTGAACTGGTCGGGAAGGTTCTTGTAGCCGAGCACCACGCCGAGCACGCCCACCGCGCTCGAAGGGTTACAATCGGAATCCTGGCCGCAGCGCGTGGAGATCTGCATGGTCTTGGTGAAGTCGCCGCCGCCGTAGAGCAGCCCCATGGCGACGTAGGCGCCGTTGAGCTTGGCGTCGATATTGAACGGCTGCAGCGCGCCGGCCGGGCAGGGCTCGCGGCCGTTCCACTTGTCCTCGACCATGTTCCAGACGCGGATCCAGTCATCGGGATTTTCGGCCGACCACTTCAACATATCGCTGATGACTTTGGCGTAAGGGCTGTCGGGCGGCAAGGTGGCCAAACCGGCCTCGACGATCTTACGCGGGTCGTTTTCGAAAAAAGCCGCCGCGTACATACCGCTGATGAACATGCCGCCGTAGATGCCGTCGCCGTGATTCATGACGCGGCCGGCGCGCCAGCACAGATCGTTGGAAGCCTGCGGCAGCCCGGGCGCCATCAGCCCGATGAAATCGGATTCGATCTGAAAGTCGATGTCGTTGGCGTGCGCGTTGTACTTGGGCGTGCCGCTCAACTCGGCTGAAACGCCGCGCTTGAGCGCCCGGCGCGCGGCCAGGTTGGCGTGCCACAGGTGATACTTGGCGTCTTTGAACATCGCGCCGAAGTCGTCGGTGGTCGCGTCGAGACCCTTGTCGTCGAGCACCTTGGCGAAGGTCATATCGACGTAAAGGTCGTCCTGATGGAGCGAGTTCTTGACCGAGTCGTTGGTCCACTCGATGAGGTCTTCGGGGGCCAGGATCTCTTCGAGATGGCGAAACTCGGTAGGGGCTCCATAGCTGACGCCGATCATCTGGCCGGCCCAGCCACCTTCGATCTTGTCGTGCAGCTCGGCCATGGAGATTTCACGGGTCGAGGATTGCTCCGACTGGGGAGCACACGACGCCGCCAGCAGCGCGAACAGGGTGGTCGCCACGATGGCTGAAGTCTTGTTCATAGAGCCCTTTTGAATCGGTTCAATACGGGCCCCCAGAATATCATCCCCGCGGCGGCAAAGTCAAAATGCGCGCCGCCGCGGGCAGCCGCCCGAGAATGGGGATAATAGAGACCTAGCGCGTTGCCACAGTTGCTTTCTGTTGGGGAGGTTCGTCGCGGGTCTGACGCAAGAACGAATGGCCACTATCAAAGAAGTCGCCCAACGCGCTCGCGTCTCGGTAGGCACGGTGTCGAACGTGCTTTCGGGCGCCGTCAAGGTCAGTCCTCAGCTCGTCGAGCGCGTGTCCAAGGCCATCCGCGAGCTGGACTACCATCCCAACCACATCGCGCGCAGCCTCAAGATCAAGCAGACCAAGATGCTGGGGATGGTGATTCCCGACATCACCAACCCGTTTTTCCCGCTGATCGTGCGTGGAGCCGAAGACGCGGCGCTGAAAAACGGCTACCTGCTGGTCACCTTCAACACCGACGACCGCACCGAGCGCGAAAAGCAGGTTTTGTCGATGCTGCGGCTGCGGCGCACCGACGGCATCCTGCTGGTGACCGCCCGCGACACCACCGACCTGTCGCACGTTACCGGCACGATCGACTCGGGCATCCCCGTGTTGTGCCTGGACCGCATCCCCAACAAGCTCAAGGTCGATTCGGTGACGGTCGACAACATCAAGGGCGCGCAGGTCTGCATCCGCCATCTGATTTCGATGGGCCACCGCCGCATCGCGACGATCACCGGAGCGATGGGCCTGGGCACCGCCGTCGACCGGCTCAAGGGCTACAAGATGGCTTTGAAAGAGGCCCATCTCAAGCTCGACCCCGACCTGATCAAGGAAGGCAATTTTCGCATCGAAGGCGGTTATCAGGCGGCGAAAGAACTACTGCTGCAACACGACCGCCCCTCGGCGCTGTTCGTGGCGAACGGCATGATGACCTTGGGCGTCTTGCGCGCGCTGGAGGAGATCGGCCTGGATTGTCCCGGCGATATCGCCGTCGCAACGTTTGACGACCTGGCGATCGCGGATGTTTTCCGGCCGCATCTGACGGCGGTGGCTCAACCGGCCTACGTAATGGGCTGCCGCGGCGCGGAGATTCTGATCGAGCGTGTGGAAGGCCGCCTCGCTCCAAACAAACAGCTAAAAATTCAGTTGGACCCGGAGTTGAAGATCCGCGAGTCGACGTTCGGCAGCCGTAGCGGCAGCGGGTCCGAGCGACGCCACCCCCGCGGGCAGCCCAGCTAGCAACCATCCGTGACCCGTAGCGCAGGGCTCGCAGAGACCTGCGGCCTTTGTAACAGTTAGGGCCCCACTTTGTTGATGTCTGGTGTTGCGGCCTCCAGGTTTTTGGTCCCATGGCCTCGACCGTTGGCGGGCCGGAGGTCTGGAAACACACCAGTACTGTGAGTAGTCCGTCGCGATCGGAGTCGCCGAAGGCCTATCCGGTGCCCCAGCCATCGAGCCGCACGCCGGCTTCGGCGGCGATGTCGGTGAACGTGCCGTCGCCGTTGTCTTCGTAGAGGAGGCTCGCGCCGAGGTTGGCGACGTAGAGATCCTGACGGCCATCGTTGTCGACGTCACCGGCACGCCGACTCCCCGGCGGCGATTTTCGACGCCTACAGCGACGGTGACATGGCGCGAGCGGCGGGCTGATCAACAGCCCCTCGACCGGCTTCCATTCGCCCTGGTCGTCGCGGTATTCCACGCGCAGCGACGTAAACCAGCACGGGCCACGTCCGGGGACAGCCAACTGGTACTTTCCGCTTGGCCCGAGACTGCCGATATGGGCTTCGCGGGGTGCCTGGATCGTCGCGCAGACAACGAGATCGTTGAGACCTCTGGGGGCGAATCGGGGAGGTCTCCTTGGGGCCGGTAACTCCGCGGAACGGGCTGTGAACGATACCGATCGCTAAGTCACGTCCCGAAAATATCCGCCTCGCGCCGATATGTACTTTTCGAGACCTTTGAGTGCTTGTCTAGCGCCACCCTCCTCGGGGTGAAAGGGCGACAGGAGTCAATAAAAATAGGCCTTTCGTGAGCAGTCACAGTGTATACTGGAATCATACCAGCTACATATCTGAAGTAGGTGTTTCCTGCCCCAGGGCGGAAGCATGGGTTGAGAAGTCGCGCCATGCGGCTTTCGTCGGTAGTCTGCAACATGCTAGGAGTAATTGATGTTTTTTGATAGGTTTGTCTCGTCCGGCTCGGGAGGCCGATTCTGTCTTGGAATCGCCGTCCTCCTGGCCGTTGTTTTTTTCCCATCCATTGCGGTCTTGCAAGCCCAATCCACGGGTACGGTCAGCGGAAACGTACTAGACCCATCCGGCGCCGTGGTTCCTGGGGCAACCATTACCGCCACGCTGGTCCAGCAGAACCTGGTCCGCACCGTGGAATCCAGCGCCGACGGCCATTATATTTTTAACGCTCTTCCGCCGGGTGAATACACCTTGACGGTGGAGCAACAGGGATTCCAGCGATTGGTCCGCAGCGACATCGCGCTGGCGGTGAACCAGAACCTTCGCGTGGATCTGACCATGCAGATCGGCGAAGTGAGTGAAGTCATTGAAGTGACCGGCTCGGCGCCGCTGGTGGACACCCGCTCGGGAGCGATCTCGAGTCTGGTGGACGACCGCCGCGTGGTCGATCTGCCCCTCAACGGCCGCAACGTGATCTCCCTGGCGGCGACGCTGCCGGGCATTGTCAGCGTGAAAGCGCCGCAGCAGTTGAGCGACGCGCGCAGCGGCCCGACCATGAACGTGAACGGCAGCCTGGAAACCATGAACCTGTTCACCTTCAACGGCGGCATGTTCATCAATCCGTCGCGGAACACGGGCATGAACTACCCTCCGCCCGACGCCTTGCAGGAGTTCAGCATCCAGACCCAGAGCTTCTCCGCAGAGTATGGCCGCAACGCCGGCTCGCAGGTAAACGTGGTGTCGAAATCGGGCACCAACGAGGTGCACGGCGCCGCCTGGGAGTTCCTGCGCAACGACGTATTGAACGCCCGCAACTTCTTCGCGAACCGGCGCCCGGCGCAGGTGCAGAACCAGTTCGGCGCCGCGGCCGGCGGCCCCATCAAGAAGGACTCGATCTTCGTGTTCGGCTCCTACCAGGGCCTGCGTGATCGCCGTGAAGCCGTCAGCAGCACGGTGAATGTGCCGACAACGGCGGAGCGCAACGGCGACTTCCGCGACCTCTCGACAACCCTGAAAAATCCGGTCGACACGCTGACGGGACAACCTTTCACCGACGCCTCCGGCAATCCATGCATCGTCGGCAACGTGGTCAGCCCCTCGTGCATCAGCCCGGTGGCCAAGAACCTGCTGCCCTTCGTCCCCGACACCGGAGGATCATTCACGCTCATCGACCCCCAACCGCGCAACGGTGACATGGTCCTGGTCCGAGGCGACTGGAACCAGAGCTCCAAGCACGTCGTATCGGGTCACTTCTATCTCGACAAGAACAAGCTCACTCGTCCACAGCTTGCCAGCGGCAACATCCCCGGTTACCTGGGAAGTTTCACCGATCAGCAGACGACCATGGCCACGCTGAACGATACCTACACGTTTAGCCCCACGATTCTGAACCAGGCCACGGCGACCTTCCTGCGGACGTATTCCAACGCCAACGCCGATAACACCGTCACCAACGATCAGATCGGCGTCGACATGCCGTCCTATCCGGAGTTCGGCCGCCTCGCCGTATCCATCGGCAACATTTCGCTGGGCAGCCGAAGCCGCTTTCTGGCCGTCAGCAACGACTGGCAGTTCCGCAACCAGACGAGCTGGGTCGCCGGCAATCACAACTTCAAGTTCGGCGGCGAGTGGATGCACCTGACCTTCCTGCAGGTGTTTCTGGGCTCGACGAGCATGCAGTTCAACGGCAGCCGTTCGGGCGATGAAGTGGCCGACTTTCTGCTCGGCGCCTTCAACCGCGTCAACGGCGGTTTCGGCGTCCGCACCAACGACGATATCCAGGATGCCCCCAGCCTGTTCTTCCAGGATGACTTCAAGGTGAGCCCGCGGCTGACGTTGAGTTTCGGCCTGCGCTGGGAGCCGCTGCTGCCCTGGGTCGATAAGTACGACCGTCTGACGAGTCTGGCCGCCATCGGCACCGACGTGCGGTCGCAACGCTTTCCTGATGCGCCTCCCGGCGTGCTGTTCGCCGGCGACCCCGGCGTGCCGCGGTCGATCACTCCCGCCGACTGGAATAACATCGCTCCGCGCTTCGGCTTCGCCTGGGATGTCTTCGGCGACGGCCGGACGAGCGTGCGTGGTTCCTACGGCGTCTTCTACGACTCGATCAAGGCGGACTCCGTATCGCAAGAAGGCGCCCCCTGGGCCGGCAACTTCCAGGTCTTCAACGGCCGCGCCGAAAGTCCCTTCGGATCGCTGGGCCTGGTGCCGCCTCCGCCGGCGCCCGCTGGCGAGGGCTTCGGTTGCGTTGACATTCCTTCCTTCCCGGGCGTGCAGTGTGACCGCTTCCCGGTGCCGATCTCGGGTGTGTTCATCTCCAACGACATCAAGACGCCTTACGTCCAAAGTTGGAACTTCACCGTGCAACGCCAGCTCACGTCCGACATCATGGTGCAGGGCTCCTACATCGGGAAAGCCGCAACCAAGCTCGACGGTTGGAGGGACTTCAATCCGGCGATCTACGTGAACGACCCGATCACCGGAGCGGCGCCGTCGCTCCAGAACGTCAACGATCGCGTAATCATTGCGCCGGGCATTCTCGCTCCGAACGTCATCCAGCTCGAGAGCAGCTTCCGGAGCTGGTACAACAGCTTCCAGGGCCAGGTGATCAAGCGCTTCAGCCGTGGGGTTTCGTTCTCCGCGGCCTATACGCTCTCCAAATCGATCGATTACCTGTCGAGCAACATCTTCAACCGCGGCCTCGACAACCCGCTCGATGCCAGCGCCAACCGCGGCCGTTCCGACTTCGACCGGCGTCATGCTCTGGTGATGTCCTGGTTGTGGTCGCCGACCTGGAGGTTTGATCACTCCTGGCAGAACGGCATGTTCAGCGGCTGGACCTTCACCGGAATCCACACGCTGCAAAGCGGATCGCCGTTTACCGTCCGCATGGGCGACGACGTCGCTCAGGATGGTTCGGGCAGCCGCCAGCACGCGCAGTTGGTTTCCGGCGCGGAGGTGACACGCGACCAAAGCAGCCGCGCGGACATGATCTCGGAGTTCTTCAACACCGACGCGTTTGTGCCGACCAACGACGTGCCACGCGGCATTTATGGCAACTCGGGCCGCAACATCATCAGCGGACCGGGCTACGCCAACACGGACTTCTCGGCAATGAAGGACTTCCGGATCACCGAGCGGGCCAAGGTTCAGTTCCGTTCGGAGTTCTTCAACATCTTCAACCAAGTGGCGCTAGGCTGCCGGGAAACCACCGGCGGTTGCAGCGACCCCGACAATAACGTCAACTCGCGCACGTTCGGCCAGATTCGCAGCGCCGGCGCGGCGCGGGAAATCCAGTTTGCCCTCAAGTTCATCTGGTAACTCGAAACTAACGGCTGGGTGGCGGCTTCGCGCCGCCACCTAACGCCTGGGCCGCCGCGCTCCGGATCGTGGGATCGGGGCTTCCGGCGGCCTTTTCATATTCCGCCCGCGCGGCCCGGCGGTTCCCTTCCCGCATCGCGAGATTCCCCAGATTCAGATGCGCCGCGTAGTAATCGGGCTTGAGCTCCACGGCCCTCTCGAAGTGCCGCTTGGCATCCGCGTACTCCCGCCGCAAAGCCAGAGCCGTCGCCAGGTTGTAGTGCGTCGCGGCGACGTCGGGAGCCGCCCGCAGCGCTTGCCGATAGTGCCAGATGGCGGCCTCCAGATCCTTCCCCAGCGCCAGTAGATTTCCCAGGTTGTAGTGCGCGTCGGAGTAGTCGGGCCGCACCCGGATCGCCTCGCGATAGGCGGCCGCCGCTTCCGCCGCGCGCCCCTCGGTAAACAGAGTCATCCCCAAGCTGTTGTTGGCTTCGGGCAGTTCCGGATCGCCCGCCAGAGCCTCCCGCGCGGTTCGTTCGGCCTCAGCCGCCTTTCCCGCCTTGAGGTAGACCGAGCTGAGCTCCGCCAGCACCGCCGGGGAACGCTGCCCCGCCGCGGCCGCTCTCTCCAGCACTTCCGCGGCGCGGCGCAGGTCGCCGGTCTGCTCCAGGGTCTCTCCCAGGTGAACCAGCGCCGGCAGAAAATCCTCGTTGCGGCGCAGCGCCTCCTCGTACATCGCCACGGCTCGCTCGGGTTGTCCGGCGCGCCGGTAGGCCTGCGCCAGTTCGTAGTAGAACTCCCCCCGCGCCGGTTTGTATTCTTCGATCGCCTTCTCCAGTTGTTCGATGCCCGGTTGCAGATTGACCCCCTCGATCACCTGCGCGACGCCAAGATAGAGTTCCCGTTCCGGTTGCGCCGGCAGTTCGGGAGGATAGTAAAGCACGACCTCGCCGGTTGGGTTCCCGCCGTTGTGCTCGGCAAGCGGCGCTTCGAGGTTGCCGGGCGGCCGCTGACGCTGAATGTAGTGATCGGTCATGACCACATGGACCGCGTCGTCGGTGCGCCGCTTCGGCATGTGGCAACCCAGGCAATCCTCCTCGGCCGTATGGCGATGGGCCGCGATCTCGGCGGTGAGCGTATCGCGGTGGCAACCCAGGCACGCGGAACGATAGTGCTCGGCGGCCTCGGTTCCCCTCACGGCGTGGTGCGGGTCGTGGCAGGTCACACACGTCAACGCGCCGTTGCTCTGCCGGAAGCAGGCCGATTTGCGGAGCCGGTAAGCGGCGTGCGCGATCTCGAAGTGCTCGGGCGCGGTTCCCGCCGCGTGGTCGAAATGCAGCGCGTAGTCGGCCAGGGGCTCGCCCGGCCGATAGGAAAACGCGCCGCGGCCATAGCGCACGATCGCATACGGCAGCGGCCGGCTGCTGGTCTCCAGGTGGCACTGCATGCAGATTTCGAGTTGCCGCGCGGAGCTCAGCCGGGAAGGATTCACGATCGAGCTGCGAATCGCATCGGCATCGGGCTTCGCCGCCTGCGCCGCCAACACGTGATCGCGGCCCGGTCCGTGACAGCGCTGGCAATCGATCCCCTCCGGGATCTTGCCCGGGAACACCGGCACGGCTCCGTAGGTGTCCGCGCCGGGCCGGATCTCGGGGATAGGCGTTGTGGCAAAACATGCAGTCGTAGCCGACCTCGCGTCGAAACCCGTCGTGGTCGGGCCGGTCGTAGCCGGGATTCATGGCCCAGTAGCCGCCTTTTTCCGGATACCAGCCGACCGGAAGTTCGAGCAGCGTGCCCTGCCGCGTCTGGTGCAGGTAGGTGCGGGCGTGGTTGCCCGACCCCATCACAAAATCGATCTGCTCCTCGATGACGTTGGCGATCTTGCCGTCGGGGCCAAGCTGGTGGCGGCGCTGATAGTATTTGCCGTCCCGCCGGAACATCGTGTAGTAGCGGCCAGATGCCTTGTGATAGTAGGTATTGTGGGTCGCGAAGTCGGCGACCATGTTGTCCGCGTTAGGGCGCGCAAACGATTGCGCCATGCCGGTGTGCTGGTAAGTCTTCCAGATGTCCTCATGGCAGGTCGCGCAGGCTCCCGCCTCGACGTAACCCGCATCCCCCGCGGTCAGCAGTGCGTTGGGGTCGGGCGCGCCAGGCTCGGGCCCCTTGTCTTCGGGGGACCTGCCCTCGGAAGCCTTGCCATGGGAAGCCGTGGTATGGGGAGAACGCCCCGCCACCGACGCCGGATCCCCTGCCGCTTCCGGGGACGCCTGGAACAGATAACGGCCAGCCAGGGCGAGGGTGCCGCACGCCACGACCGCCGCCAGCAATAGCGGCCAGCGCCGGCCGTTCCGCGTGCCCGCCCGCTCCGGCGCCGTCTTCGTCTCCGGAGCCGGTTGCTGGCGCCGCTGGCGGTTTCGTGCCCTTTTGCTCACTCCATTTCACCCGTCAAGGAACGCCCGCGGCCCCGCGCCGGCCGCCCCTATCAAATAGCCTACCGGTTTCCGGAGTGCGTCAGGAGTGCGGCTCGGGGAACGCGCGATTCCGCGCGGTGGATCCGCCGTTCGCTGCGCGGTCGCCAGGGCTTCGATCGGCCCCCGGCCGGCCGCCCCTGAACGTGAGGATGAGCCTGCCGGTCAGCGCGCCGGGCCAACGTTTGATCGCCGTCCCCGAGGCTGGCTCGGAGATCCGGCGGGCCTTACTGAATCCCATCCAAATCTCTCGCCTCAGGCCCTTGTGGCAGCATGTATAATCGGTCCATGCTGCATGAGAAGCCAGCGCATTTTCAGTAAGTAACAAAGAGGCAAAGTACCAATGGCCACGATCACCCAACCAGCGCCGACGGCGGCAAAAGTTCCATCACGCCGGGCGGAGACAACTCCGGAAGTGAAGTCCGGAGGGCGGCTGGTGAGCCTCGATGCTTACCGCGGATTCATCATGCTCTTGTTGATCGCCGAGGGCTTCGGCCTGGGCGTACTCGAGAATCATTCAGGCTGGCAATGGCTCTCCCACCAGGTGGACCACGCCGCCTGGGAAGGCTGCACCTTCTGGGATCTCATCCAGCCGGCGTTCACCTTTATGGTCGGCGTCGCCATGCCCTTCGCCCTGGCGCGGCGCGTCTCGCAAGGCGCCACGACCTGGGACCTGTTCCATCACGTGGCCTGGCGCGCCTGCATGCTGATAGCTCTCAGTAATATCTACTCCAACTGGGGCCACCCCGAGCTGCGCTTCCAACTGATCAACGTGCTCAGCCAGATGGCGTTCGGATATCTGTTGTGCTTCTTCATCACGCGCCTGCCCTTTCGGCCGCAGGTGGCAATCGCGGTGGGCATGCTGGTCGGCTATTGGGCGCTGTTCGCCGCTTTCCCCGGACCCGACGGGCCCTGGTCGCAGGTGGGCAACATCGGCGCCGTGATCGACCTGAAACTGCTCGGGTATAACTACTCCGGCTACTACACCACCATCAACTTCATCGGCAACGCCGTCACAATCCTGTTCGGCTGCTGGGCCGGCGCGCTGCTGCGCACCAAGAAGTCGCACTACGAGAAATTGGCCATCCTGGCGGGCTGCGCGCTGGCCGGTTTCGCGATCGGCCTGGCCCTCGAGCCCTTCAACCCCATGATCAAGCGCCTCTGGACCGTCTCGTTCACCTTCTTCAGCGCCGGCTGGGTGATCGTGATGCTGATGGCCTTCTACTGGACCATCGAGGTGAAGCAGGTGAAGCGCTGGGCCTTCCCGTTCCTGGTGCTGGGAATGAACTCCCTGTTCATCTACTCGTTGGCTCAGGTCGGCATCAAAGGCTGGCTGAACCGCGGCCTCACCGCGTTCACGCACAACTTTAGCTTCCTGGGAGACCTCGGAGCTATTCCGCAACACCTGCTGGTTCTCACCGGCCTGTGGTACATCTGCTACTGGCTCTATCAGCGTAAAATCTTCTTCAAGATCTGAGCACGTGGTTGGAGCCGCGCGATCCACGTCGCGCGGCGATGGTCAGCGGCGGCGCCCGGTTGAGTCACCGAGCAGCGTGGTTCACCGGCCCGCGAAACCCGCCAGGCTTGCGTCGCCGCTCGCCAGATCTGCATGGCTCGCCGCCGCTGGCTGGCCGTGGAAGCTCAGTGCGACTCCCGGTCGGGCCGGGCATCGACTAGGGCAAAGGCCGCGAATCTAGCGGCTACCGGCAACAACAGACTTCGCAAGAACGCGAAGCCCGCCGAACGCGCATATTGAGCGCGCCCTCCATATCGGGGGCGAACGACTCAAAACGCGTCAAGCCAGCCCTGCGCCCCGACCTCTCGCCCACGATACGCCGAACTCGCTCGATCGGGCTCGTAGCTCACTCCACCCGGATCGATCCAGACTCCGCCATTTGCCGTTCGGCACCCATCACCTCAGCTATTGCAAAGCTCGCGGTTCGTAGCGGCTCGAATCAACTCGCCTGAAATTCTCCTGACCCGGATCCTGTATCGGCTCGGCGGCCGCGTACAGGGGGCCAAGGAGAGACAGGAAAATGATCCGCCGAGCCGAGAATGCCCCTGATTCCACAACGACTTCCGCCGTCCTTTCCAGCCGCCGGAACCCCTGGCGCGCGGGCGCTGCCCGGCTGGCCGCCGCGACGCTATGGATGATCCTGGCGGTGTTGTCGGCGGGTCCCGTCCCGGCGACCGCGGCCTCTCGGGTTGGCCCAGCGGCAAAGCAAACCGCCGCTTCGGTCGCCGCACGAGAGAACGAGTTCGCTCGCAAGGTCGGCATCTACCATTGGGGCGGGAAAATGGCCTACACGATGAAAGACGGCGTGGATCGCATCGCCGCCGTCGGGGGGCACATCGCCCGCGTTGCGCTTGCTCCTACCTACTTGACCGACTACAACGTCGGGACCGGCTGCTACCCCGACTTCTCTTTGGCCGAAGCGGTGAAAATCCCCGATGTGCAGGCGGCCCTGGGCGAGCCCGCGATCCGCGTGTTTGCGATCACGGCCTATGACGGGGTGTCGTTCGGCGATTGCGCCACCCACCGCTACCTGAACCCGACCTTCACATCGGAGCACTTCCAAGCCATCGCCGACGAGTATGCGGCCCTCACCTTGCAGCTTCATCGCGCCTACAAGGACAGCGGTAAGATGTTCATCCTCTCGAACTGGGAAGGCGACAACGCGATCTATTGCGGCAGCGCTTACCGTTACATCATCGACACCGGGTTCCGCGATGTCTGCGACGCGGCGTATCCGGTCGCCTACGGCGGCAACCGCAGCGTGTCCGACTCGGTCGCGGGGATGATTCAATGGCTGCAAGCCCGCCGGCAGGGGATCGAAGAAGGCAATCGGCTGGCCGCGCTGGAAAACTTGAGCGGCGTGGAAGTGAACCTGGCGGTCGAGATTTCAATGGTGCGCGGGCTGCGGAGCGCGGGGTACCTCAGCGTACTCTACGATGTGGTTCCCCAGGTGGAGTTCGACTACGTGTCGTATTCCGCGTACGAGAGCACGGGCTCCGAGAACCCGGTGGAGCGGTTGCAGCAGGATCTGGATGAAATCGAGAGCGTGGCGGATGGCCGGCAGGTAATGCTGGGCGAAATCGGCTATTCGCGCGGCAGTTTGGGAGCCGAAACGCCGGCGCGCACCAACGACGTGATTGGCGCCGCGCTCAACTGGGGCGTTTCCTACGTGATCTACTGGAACCTGTTTGACCAATCCGACCAAGTTGCTTTCGGCCTGTTCGATCTCGAAGGCGAGCCGACGGCGATGAACCAGTTTTTTGAGACGCATTACAAAGTGGTCGTCTTCTCGGAACGGATGGCGTTAAGCCAGAGGCGCTAAATCCGCGGCCGGTAGCGTGCAGAAATTCAGACGAACCCGCCAAAGAACAGAACACAGGAAACAGAGCCGCAGGCGGAAGCCTTCGGCCCGAGTCGGCACGCAGCCAGTGGCGAAGCGAAACGCAGCCGGACAACGCCCTCAACACTGGGGCCGACAGATCAAACAGGCTCTTCTCCATGAGTGCGATCATTCGCTTGCCAAGTCAAGTGAGGTTATCTGTCCCAGGCATCCAGTCCGAGTCGCCGCGGCCCGCGGGTTTCCGCCCGCGGCTCTGTCTCTTGATTCGCTGGAGCGGCGGCGACAAGGGAGCTTATGGTGACGCTCCGGCGTCTTTGACCTTGAGCGGCAACTCGACCAGCAAGGGCTTGTCGGGCGGGCTCTTCACGCGGTAAATGGTTTGCGGCATCGGCTCTTCCTGCACCAGCAGACGCGAACCGATGCCGGCCCTCTGCTCGGCCAGAGTCCAAATCGCGCCGGGCGGTGCCTGCAACTCGAACTCTTCCACCGGACCTCCCCAACTGGCCTCCCACTGTCGAACCTGCTCGGCCGGCAGTTCGACGGAACTGCGGCCCAACGCGACTCCTGGAAGCGGAGCGGGCGCCACAATCACGGTCAATCGTTCGCCCCGGTATCTCGCATCGCGCGGCTGCAGGCGGAAGTACGGCGGGGTGTCGCCCTGGTCGGGGATTTCGATCAGCCGCCCCGGCTCGACCTGGTTGTCGCCGAAACGAACGCGGCGCGTGGGGAAGATCAGGAAGGGAGCGCTCTCGGAGCCGTCCGCATACATCTCGCGATCGATCACGTAAAGATAGCCCTTGCGGGGCGCTTCAATGGCGATGCGAACGCGTTCGCCGCTGGAAAGCGCGTCTCCCGGGCGCACGCGTACGGGCGTCCAACGGCTACCTCCATCCGCCTCGGTCAGGACCGCCGAATCGTCGGGGGCGGCGGGCCGCAAACGCCAGATGGTGATTCCCACCAGAGCGTCCTGCTGGTGAATGGGCTGCGGCTGGGGATGCGCGGGCAGGTAGGTCGGCTTGGAGGCCGCCGGCGGTTGGGAAGCCGACTCTGCGGTGATCCTTGCAACGCTTGGTTTTGCCTCGCTGGCGCGTTGGTTCTGCTGCGTCTGTTCCAGCAGTTGCACATCCCACAGCCTGCGGGACTGGCCTTGCGGCGGCGCGGCAACCAGAACGCCGGTCGCCGTCAGGGCGAGAATCGTCAGCGGCCTCATCTAGCGGTGCTCCAGCAGAATGCGATGGATGAGCTGATCGCCCGCGGTCCGCAGGCGTGTCTTTTGCTCGCCGCCGAGTCGCTCCACCGTCGCCTGGTTCGGCTGATCCACAGAGGACAGCACGGCGGCAATCGCGGCGATTTCGGCGGGACCGTCAATGACGCCCAGGTCCCGAGCGTTGGCCCTTCCGCGCACGGCCTCCAACGCGGCGATGCGCTGCTTCGACCAGACCAGCCAAACCGTTTCCGCGCCGACTTCGTTGTCGAAGACGAATCCGCCGCTTTCGGGAATTTGAAGCTCGTAGGCTGCCGGCAGGAACGAGTCCCCACCGTTCAGGGTGACTTTCGGGAACAGCAGGTTGTATCCCGCCGCCGCTCCGTTCCCCGGCGGGCCCTGGTTGAGAATGTACACATTGCCGGCCTGGGCCGTCTGGAAGTGCAGAAAGATGCGGTAGTCGCTTTCGAACACCATCTCGTGGTCGAGGCGGAACGGCTCGCGGTAAGGGGCGCCGTCACGATAGCGCTGCACGGTGATCCAGTAGTCGAGCACAGGCAGTGTGCCGATGGCGGCGGGCTCCACGGCCGGCGCGAGCGCGAGGGTCTCGGTAGCGCACCAGGTCGATGCCGGGATCCATCCGCAATAGACCGACCTGCCCGCGAAAGCCACTAGCGCCACGATTCCCACAACCACCACGCCCGCCGCCAGGGAAAGCCTTGCAATGCGAGGGCGCGCGGCCGGCGGAGCGTCTCTTAGCGGTGCGGAGACGGGTTTCGTCGGTGGCCGCAATTCTGGACGGGAAAGCCGCATCACGGCCAGGTCAGATTCCAGCTCGCGCATGCTCGGATAGCGGGCGTCGGGGTCTTTTTCGAGAGTCCGCTCGATGATTCGCTTCAGCTCGGCAGGGACGTCCGGGCGGAGTTCCTCGACCGCAATCGGATCATCGTTGGCGATCTCATAAGCGGCCACGAAGATGTTCTCGCCGCGGAAGGCTCGCTCGCCGGTCGTCATCTCGTAGAGCACCGTGCCCAGCGACCAGATGTCGCTGCGTTCGCCTACCGCCAGGCCCTGACATTGCTCGGGCGACATGTAAAGCAGCGTGCCGACAGCGGCGTCGGTAGAAGTCAGGCTAGAAGCCTCGCGAAGCTTGGCGACGCCGAAGTCGAGAATCTTGGCCAAGCCGTCGCTCGTGATGATCACGTTGTCGGGCTTGACGTCGCGATGAATCACGCCGCGCTCGTGGGCTGTAGCAAGCCCGGCGGCGAGTTGGCGGCCGATTTCGATCACCTGCTCGAAAGGCAGCGGTCCGAGGCGCGCGATTCGCTTCGAGAGAGTTTCCCCCTCGTAGTAGGCCATCGCGATGAAGGGATCATCGTCTTTGCCATGGCCGATTTCGTAGATGGTGCAAATGTTGGGGTGGTCGAGCGACGAAGCCGCTTTGGCTTCGCGGATGAACCGTTCGCGGAGTCGCTCGTCATCCCACAGGTGGGGCAGCAGGAACTTGAGAACGGCGGGACGGTCGAGGTCGACGTCCACGGCTTGGTAGACCTCGCCCATGCCCCCGACGCCGAGCCGTCGCACAATGCGGTAATGCGAGACGATCTCGCCCACGCGGCTGTGGCCGCCAGCTTCCACGGTATCTCCCCCCCGGGATGCCCCGAAACTATTCTATCGTTGAAAATCGATGTTTCAAGTGGATTGCGCATTTTTGTCGAGCCGGGCGCAAATAAGAACAATTCGGTGGGAGGCGCCACCGAATGGGTTTGAACAAAACGGGCGCGGCGACTCTCGCGGCGGCGAGACCTGTACAATATCCAGGTTCCTTTCGGATGCCCGTAGATCCAGGCGGCGGATTGAGAGTCGATCGCATCGCCAATCCGCCGCGGGCGGTTTCCCCCAGGAGATGGAATGAGTGAGCCCGGATCAGGACGAATCCTCCCGCAGACCTCATGGACGTTGATCTCCGCCGCCCGGGGCGGCTCTCCCGGCGCTTCGGCGGCGTTAAACGAATTCTCGCAGCGCTACTACCGGCCGATCCACGCCTATCTGGCAGCGATTGCTTCGCGCGACGAAGACCTCGCCGACACGACACAGGGATTCTTCACCGACGTTGTCGCCACCGGAGGGCTGTTGAAATGGGCCGATAGGAACCGCCCGTTTCGCCCGTATTTGAAGCAGTCGCTGCGAAATTACACCATCAGCGTGCGCCGCAAGCGCGCGGCGTCCAAACGCATTCCGGAGCAGGTAATGGACCGGCCCGACGCGGAAGAGTCCGCCGGCTGGGAATACCTCGACCTGCGGCAGCAGGCCCAAGCCGAGGCCGCTTTTCACGATGCCTGGGTCCGCGAATTGCTCAAGAGCGCGCTCGAACGGTTTGAAAAAGCCTGCCGCAGCCGGAATCAACAACAGCACTTCGAGCTGTTCACGCGGCACTACCTCGGGGCGGGAGACCGCGAGTCCTGGAAGGATTTGGGCGAAGAGTTCGGCATCGACCAGAAGGTGGCCCGGAGCCGCGCCCAGACCGCCGCCCGGCGTTTTGGCGAGTTGTTGCGCGAACTGCTCGTCGAGCAGCTCGGCTCGGAGCGGGAAGCGCGCAAGGAACTTCAGATGTTGGCAGCGCTTCTAGCGGAGGCTTATGGCTAGGCGAGTCAAGAACGAAATCGACCGTTGCAGCCCGGTGCAGCTCGCGGACCTTCTGGGGCTCGCCGCCGCGGATGAGCCGGCGACGCACACCGCAGGCGGAACCGGTATCCACCGTCAGGTTTTGCTGGAGCGCCTGGCCGAGTTGATGGAAGCCGATGCCCGCCAGGCGCGCGCCCTGCTGCTACGAACCTCCGACCGCGCGTCTTCGGTGGAAGAGTTGCGGCAAACCATGGAAGACGCCAAGACCTACGCGGCGGAAGCCTTGAGCGACGCGCATTGGTCGGTGGCGACGCTGCTTTACCATCTGGCCATCGCGGCGGCCTACGCGCATCACGGGGTGAATATTTCGGCGAGGCCGGCCGCGTCGCGTCTCGAGCTCTACGAAGACCTGGCGTCGAGCCTGGGAGCGGATTCGATCAGCTCCGTCTTCCGGCTGGCCGCCGACAAGATCGGCCGCGAAGCCGCGCCGGACGGATAGCGCGGGGCATGCTCCGCGCCGCCGATCACAACCGGCTCAGATACGCATCGATCTTGGCGATCAACTCCCTGGCCTGCGTGGCTTCCTCCAGATGCTCGTTGATCTCGATCACGGTGAGGAAATGCTTGCGGGCCAGGCGTAGCGCGTCCGGGTCCGAAGTCAGCTCGGCCTTGCGGGTCAGAGCCAAACCCAGCGCCCAGTAAATCTCGGGATTCTCCTTGTCGAGGGCAAGCGCCTCTTCGTAGTAGGCAATCGCGGCATCGGGCTTCGATTCCGCGCGCTCGCATTCGCCCAGGCCGAGGTAGGCGCGGCTGCGCAATGCGTTCCAGATGTCTTTTTGCCCGGCCTGCCTCTTCTTGCCGCCTCCGATCAGGAACCCGCGAACCCAGTAGTTCAGCACCTTCTGGGTCGAGGAGCTTTCGAAATCGCTCCAACGTAAATACTGCTGATACTCAGCACGCGCCTCCTCCAGCGCGCCGGTCAGTCGCAGGCTATCGGCTAGAAAAAAATGGGGCTCGGCGACCTCGGGATCCTGACGGATGGCGATGCGCGCCGACTCGATCGCCTCGCTATACAGACCTTTCATGCGGTAAGCCTGCGCCAGCATGGCCTGACCCAGCGCATGGTCCGGCTCGCGGTAGACCACCTTGGTCAATTGCAGGATGGCGGCGTCGAAGTCTCCGACGTCGAGCAGCATGCCGCCCAGGCCGGCGCGCGCCTCCAGGTAATCGGGGTCGATCGCTAGCGCCCGCTGGTAGGACGTTCTCGCCTTCCCATAATCGTAGAGGGCGCTGTAGGCGCGCCCCAGCATGAGCGCGGCGCGGCTGTAGGTGGGGTCGATCGAGAGGGCTTTGTCGAAATGCTGAATCGCCTTGCGGTAGTTGTTGGGAAACCCCTTGACGTAGAATTCATTGCCCCGGTCGACTTCGTGAACGGCCGCCTCCTGATAGTGCCGGACGTGGTCGATCTGAACGCGCACCGTCGTTGTCTGCCCGGCAGCGAGCGTTTCCTCGCGAGGGCCAAAGGGATCGTAGCCCATCTTGACCGCCCGGATCGAATGCGAGCCCGGGCGAAGGCCCAGAATCGGCAGCGGCGGTCCATTGCTGTCGATGACGCCGACGGATGTGCCATCGACATAGACCTCGACGCCGTCCCGGTTACTTTCGAAAATAAGTCCGCCGAAGCGGGGATCGGTGGCTTGAGAGGCGTGCGCCCGGGAAGCCTCCGGTAGATGGAGCAGCGCCAGAGCTGGGTCATAACTGCCGTGCTCGGCGGGATTCTGTTTCGCGCCGGTCGCCTGGCGAACCTCGCGGCGCGTGTAATCCGCCAACTCATCGGCGCTGACAGCGCCGTCGCTGTCGCTATCGGCCTCGCCCGCCAGGCCCCGTGCCAGGTAGAACGTAAAAACACCATGCCCTCCACCCCAGCGAGCATTCTCGAGGGACGTCTCGCGGTCGCGGCTGGCGGAAAGAGAGAACAGCGACGAGCGAAAGTTGAGCGATGCATTGAGCTGGCTTGCGTCGTTGGATTCGGGCGTAACACCGCCGTGACGCGCATCCGTGAACAACACTTTGCGGCGCGCCCGGATTTTCTGCCCCAGGACGCTGTCCAGCTCCTCCACGGGATAGCCGCTGTGGGCCAGATCACCGGGATCGACGTCCGCCGGCGCGAGAAAAGCGCGGCCCTGGTGGATGTACCCGCGCCCGGCGAAGTAGACCAGGGCCCGGTCGTTTTCCGCGGCGACCGAGGGCAGCCATTCCTCGATCTCGTGCCGGATGTTCGTGAGCGTGGCTTTGGCGCCGAGGAGCGTGTGCACGTTCTCGGGTAGGAACTCCGCGTTCGCCGCTGCGGTTAGGGTGGAGCGAATCAGCTCGGCGTCGCGTTCGGCGTAGAGAAGCTGATCTTTCTTAGGAAGGTGGGGATAAGAGGAGATGCCGATGACGACGGCGTAGCTTTGCCGGAGAGGTGCGGCGGTTTCCGGTGCGGCCGGATGCACCAGAACGCGGGGGGCTGCGTTTTGCTGTTGCACGGCCGGCGGGGTCTGCTGTTGCGAGGCTAGCGGGGCACAGACCGATAGCGCGAGCAGACACAGCAACAGCGTCGTGGATTTACGATGCTCGCTGGCTGGCATGGCGGCTGGCTCATCTCGGGGGGATGGCTTGCCCGTGGTCCACCGGGCGCAATCGAACGCCGGTTCGCGGAGTTATTGAACGGGCCGCGGCCACCGCTTGCTTACGCGCGCGGCTCGGATTGCCGTTGTCGTCTTGCGGAAACAGCTCCCTAGTTGCAACTCGACGCAAACGGCTCCAGGCGAATCACCAGGGTATTGCCATCGCCCAAGCTGTTTCTCAGGGTGACCCTCATGCCGTCGACGGCGGTGATCGGTCCGTCGGTCGTGAAATCCTGGCGGTAGAGAAACTTGCTTCCCAGAGTGCGCGATTCGTCGCCTTCATACCAGGTGGAAAAGACCTGGCCGATGGAAGTCAGGTCGAGCACCGTCGTCTGCAACTCGCCGACTCCGGAAGGCACCAACTCGAACTTCGCGCCGATCACTTCGCGCGGCGTGGACGCTCCGGTCAGGCAGGCCGCCCAACCCGTATCGGTCTTCACCGCTTTCAAATCGGTGATGAGCGGCGGCTGCGGCGGGATGCGAACCGGCGCAATCGTCGCCAGAGGCCCGGGAATCGTCCGCGCGCCGATACGCAGCTCATCGAGCGTCAGGTCGATCGTTCCCGCCAGAGAGCCGGTTTGAATGGCGATGCCCGGTTGCCATGACTCCTCTCCGGCCGGTATTGCAAAGTTCGTCGTTCGGCCGCCGAGCTCGTCGATAAATCGAACATCGGGGTCATCGTCGAAGGTCGGGTCGTCGGGAGTAAAGGTGAACGACGCCGTGCCCGAGACATCGACGGGAAAGCCGCCGCTCAACACATCAAAGGACAAAACCTCCTGATGAGCCGGCTCGAGTTCCGGCGGCAGCGTGATCGTGACATCGGGCGGATCGATACAGTTGAGCACGGGCTGGGTCTCAAAGCTCGTCCCGCTCACCGACCCAAAATCGCTCGTCAGCACGTTGAACTGCAAACCCACCTCGTGGTCGCGCGCGGTGTCGCTGGTCTGATAGGTGATGTCCCACTGCAGGAGCTGCACCGTGGCCGCGGCGCCCTGAACCGTGGAACGAATCTGAGCCGGCGAGCGGTCGATCACGTCCACGTAGGAGCCACCCGACAGATTCAGAAAATCGAGATTGCTGGGACTCACGCCGCCGAAAACCGCAGCGAAGATCGGAGCCTTGGCCTCAAACGAAGCCGAGATGGCGGCGCCCTGCGACACAACGCCGCTGGCGATGTGGCTGTCCGTCACGGTCAGAGCCACGATCGAGCGCAGCGAATTGTCGACCTCTCGCAGCGTGGCCGCCGCCTGCACGACGGCGTTAAAGAAATCTGGGTCGCCGCCTGTGGTGGTCACCGCGTCGATGGCGCTTTCGATTTGCGCCCTGCCGAACTGAAAAGCGCCCCCCGATACCGTCGGGCCGACGGAGAAAACGGACATCCCTTTCAAGGCGGGTCCGCCGGGAACGTCGAAGTAAAGGCTCACCAGAGCATGGGCGCCCTGCTTGAGGTCGGCCAGGTCTTGCGCGCTGACCGCGCCGCCGGCGTCAATCAGGATTGCGATCGCGGAGCCGGCCGACCCGCGCGAAACGGTCGCCGCGCGAGGTTCGCCGTTCTCCAACACGGTCGCCCCGGTGAGCTGCCCCACCGGCGACCCTGGCGCGACGTAAATCGCAGTCGTCAGCCGGATGGTCGGGCAAGCCGATCCGTCGACCGCGATGAACCGCGCGACGACGTTCTGGGCCAGGGCGCTTTCCACCATGGCCGCGGCAACGATTAGCATCACGCCCAAGCGCAGCGCGCCCACCCCGGCACGTGTTGTGGGCGTTCTCATGGACGCGCCCCCCGGGATCGCGAACGGGCACGCGGCGGCAGCGGCGGCCCCTCGTTCGACAAGGCGGGAGTTCCCGGAATCGCCAGCACTCGCGGCCCGCGCGCACCGCCATCGAAGATCTTCACCGGTTGTTCCGAGGGGTCCGTCAGTTGAAACACGGAATCGCCGGTCAGGCGATTCAGCAGCATCGGCGTGCATTGGCAAGAAAACTGGGTTACCGCGCGGCTGTTCGGATCGATCGACACGATGACGCCGGAATCGCGATTGGCGACGAAGATCATCCGCGACTCGCGAGACGCCTCGATCGCAACCGGTGAGGTGATTCCATCCTGTTCCCCCGCGAGCAATTCGAGGGTGACCTGGGAAGCCAAACCACGAGCCAGGTAGACCCGGCCGAGCGATGCATCCGCAAGAGCGGCGTCCTGCCCGCCGTCGAGAAAGCGGATGGCGGAGACCCTGCCGCCGGTGTAGACGGGCGCGAGGCTTCCTTCGGCGCGAAGCGCGAACACCGACCCGGCGTCCGCGTCAGCCGAGGCGACCAGAACGTTGTCCGGGTCGTCACCGATCGCCAGGGCGGTCAGCTCGCCGGTACCGCCGGAGATATCCACGCGCCTCGAGATCGACGGCGCCAACGGCAGCCCAGTGACGACCGTCAGCTTCGTTTGGTTCGCATCGTAGAAGACTGCGTTGCGGCCGCTCGGGCTGAGCGCGAGGCGATCCACGCCGGCCGTCGCCGGCCCCAACGACGATACCCCGGCCGCGCCGGCGAGAAAGCGAAGCAGCAGAGCTTGACGATCGCCGGCACGTATCGCGATTGCGAAATCCTGCTGCGGGCCGACCACCGCCTGCGCGATTCGAAATCCCACATCGAGGCGATTCCCCAGGCTGGCGGCGCCGGCGATTCCAGGAATACGGAACAAGGAACCGCTGTGTGCGTCGAACAGGAAACCTAACGTGGGCCCCGTGACGCGGGACGAAGGGGAATCCGTGTTCTCGGCTTCCGCACGCAGCGCCTGGCTTGCAACCTCGATCGCAGCGGACGCAGGCCGCAGCCCTGCGCCACTGACGGCGACCACCTGCGCCGCGAACGCGACGCACAGGCAGGGCAACACGAGAACGCCTCTGCTCCTGGAAGAAAAGGTCGCCAACATTTTCACGTCACAAGCCTTCCTCTTCAATCAAGGCGCGCCCACGCTGGACGCTCCTGGCGATACCGTCGTGATCACGCTAGGAGGGTTGCGGGCCGCAACTTCCTGCCGGACGCGGTTCTCGATGCTGTTCTTCACGACAACCAGAGCCACAGCCGCGCCGCCCGCAATGCCGGCCACAATGCCGGCGGTCGCCGCCGCCGAAAGACCGCCGCCTGCCGCCGCGTTCGTCTGGGCAACGACGGTGCTGGCGGTCTGCCCCTGGTGAGACGCCGTGACCTGCATGGCGTATTGGCCCTGCGCCGCATTGGCGGTAAACCCGGTCGCCGAGGCGGTGCCATCCGGGCCGGTGAGCACGGTGACGCTGCGGGCTCCGTTGGCGAAGGTTCCGCTGGCTCCGCGCGCCGGTAAATCGAATACAACGACCGCGCCGCCGACGGGCCGGTTGTTCTCATCGGTGACTTGGACGACCGGGTCGCGTGCCGAGCGCTGCCCGACCGTGTGAACGACCTCGTTGCCCTCCAGGATCTTGATGGTCAACTGCGGCTTTTCCCCGGCCTGGCCGGGTGAAGCGGCCGGCTCGGTTTGCGCGGCCGGTTCGGCTTGCGCAGTAGGCAGTTCCGCTTGGGCGGCGGGTTCCGCTTGGGCGACAAGCGGTTCGGCTTCCGCGACGGGCGACTCTTCGCCTTGCGCAACAAGCGGTTCGCTGGCCGTAACAGACGGCTCGGTTGGCGCGGAGGGCTGTTCCGTCGGCTCAGCGGGCGATTCCGGAGACGCTGCCGCGATTTCCTTTTGCGCCAGGAGGATTCCAGCGGTTGGCTCGGCCGGAGTGGCGGCCGGCTCGGCGGGCGCGGTCTGCACAGACACGTCTCGAAGCAGATGTTCGATTGGATTTGGCCGCGGCGCCGGCTCCACCGCCGCTTCACGTGTGGCTTCACCCGCCGCTGCAACCGCCGGCGATGTTTCCAAAATACTCGCCGAATCCACGACGGCCGGTGACGGAGAATCCGGGATCGCTACTTCGTTTTGTTGCGCTGCGGATGGCTGCAGAAGGGGGCCGCTGATCGTCGCGCTGCCCGCTTGCACGCTCACATCCGAAGGGCCCGGCCCAAGCTCGGCTGTGGCAGCAATCTGCGATTCAGGGCGCGGCGATTGCAGGCCTTCGCTCGCGGTGGTGTTGGCAACCGCGGTCAGGGGGCTATCGGCAGCTTGGAGAGATCCCGCCCCTTGCGGTTCGGGCGCGGCAGCGGCCACCTGCACCGGTTCCGTCACCGCCGGCAATGGGTTGGCTTGCGATGCGTCGCTGGCCGCGGGGCTGGCGGGGATTTGAGTGGGCGGCGGCTGCTGCGATGGCGCTTGAGCCAGCCGAAGCCCGCCGGGCGAGTTGAACAAAACCGGGTTCGCGGGCGGCCGGGACTGCGCCTCGACCGCGCTGTCGCGCACTCCTCCGACAAACGCTACGTCGTTTCGGACATAGCCGTCGTATCCCCGTCGCTTGAGTTCGACGAGAAGCGCTTCCGCGGCGGACTGATTGGGTAGCGGGCCGACGACGACCCGATGGAGCGAAGCGGTCGGAATCGTGCGGGCGGGATAGCCCTTTTCGGCCAGCTCCCGAGTTAGCCGGGCAGCCCCTTCGGGCCGCTGGAAGGCTCCCACTTGAATGCCAATGCCGCGGCCCTGCGAGGACTGCGGAGGCAGCGCACCCAACACCGCCGCAGCGGCACCCAACGCGACGACGGAAATAAAAAGGCGGAAGCGAGCGAGTTCACCGCACACCCCACCCCTGTAAGACTCACACCTCACGATTCCCCCCTCGTGCGAGTCAGACCAGCCCGAACCGACGGCCACCACCGTTACCCTAAGTGACGGCTACCGGCCTGCCCGGTCCCCGAGGCGAGCCATTATAGCCAATCCATTCAACGTATTGCCAGCCCAACGCCAGGAAATCGTCAAAAACTTGGCAAATTTCGGCGGATCTTCGGTTCAGGAAACCGTGCGGCGCTGACCCCCTGAGTTCTCTAAGGCCGATGACGGCTCGCCGAGGGTTTGCCGTCTGTTCGAGGAGCTAGTCCGCAGATCCCCCATATTTCATTTCTGAACATTTTCCGTTCGCCGTCGTGTATCGGCGCAAACGCCGCGTACGTGGGGGTGAGTGCAACATTCCATGGACCAAGGAGAACAGAAAATGTCTCGCTTCCAAAAACATCACACCCTCACGGGTCGCCCCTGCCGGACGGCCGCAGGGTCCCTGTTCCTCGCCCTACTATTCGTCTCCCTCGCCCACGCCCAGGCGGCGATGGAACCCAGCTTTTCGCCGGAAATCCCGGGAAAGGCGTCTCAAATCAAAGCTGCGGCGATTTCCGCGCCGGGTTTCCAGATGAGGCTGAGCGCGCCTCCCGAAGTCAGCTTGCAGCGGGTTGCCGGCGAAGAGGTAGAGCAACTCGGACCCGTCACCTACAACCGCATTGGCATCACCCGCAAGCTTCCGAAAAACGCCATGCAATCGGGCGCCTGGGAGACCCTGCCCGACGGGCGGCGCGCCTGGCGCTTCGCCCTTCGCTCGCCCGGTGCGATGGGGCTGCGGATCCACTTCGAACAGTTCGATGTAGCCGAGGGCCTGGTCTGGATCTACGACGCGGCCGATTTCAGTCAGGCCGCCGGCCCCTTCTTCGGAAACGGAACGCAGGAAACCGGCGACTTCTGGAGCGACATGATCTTTTCCGAATCAGTCGTCGTTGAGTACGTGCCAACCGATCCGAACCAACCTTCCAGCGAGATCCCCTTCCGTATCGGCGAGCTGGCCCACTTCTGGGAACTCGCGCCCGATGCGTCGAAAGTCTCCCAAAACGTCAAAAAGGCCGGCAAGCCGGACAGCGATATGCCGCGGCCCTTCGCCGGCTCTTCCTCCAAGGATCTCGCCTATTGCCACGTCGATCCGGACTTCGCGCTGGGCGCGGATTGGAATCAACGCGCAGTGGCCGCCGTGGTCTTCTTCATCGTCGATAAGGGCAACGGTTGGAGCGCCTGCTCGGGAACCATCTTGAACAGCTCGCAACGCAAGCCCTATCTGCTTACCGCGAACCATTGCATCGCGAGTCAGGCAGAGGCGGGCTCTTTGCAGGCATTTTGGGGATACAACCGGCTGACGGTTTCCTACCGCAGCCTGCCCACGGTGAAGGGCGGAACCTACCTGCGCGGAACCGACTTCCAGGGAGCCGACTGGGCGCTGGTGGAACTCAGCGGGTTCCCAGCGATCAACGTGCTCCTGTCGGGCTGGGATCCCAACCCCGTCGGGCCGAATGTCGCGCTGGTCAGCGTGGGACATCCGGAAGGATCTTACAAGCGAGTCGCCGCCGGCTACACCGTTCCCAACCAGGACACCCTGATTCAAGGCGGCGCGGTCGCCCCGGCGAACGAGTTCTTGCGAATGGCCGTGTCCTGGGGCGCCATCGAAGGCGGCATGTCCGGAGGCGGTGTGTTTCGGGACCCCGCCCATCTGGTCGCGGTGAACTCCTTCGGGCCCGACAACTACTGCTCGGGCAGGCAGTTTCTGGGCGCCGGGAAGTTCTCCGAGATCTATCCGCAAATCCGGCAGTACCTGGTGGACGATCAACCGCAATTCCGCCCCGCGGAAATGTCCTCGCCGGCTCCGGGTTCCCGCCTGCCCGGCGGCACGGTGACTTTCCGCTGGAGCGGCGGCGTTGGGGTCGAAGAGTATCACCTCGCGGTCGGCGCCACGGCGGAGACTTACGATTTCTATTCCGGCCGCCAGGGGCGCAATGAGTCCGCCGCGGTCAGCGGCCTGCCGACGGACGGACGCACGGTTTACGTGCAGCTCTTCTCGGGGGCCAACGACCGCTGGGTGAAGCGCACCTACACCTATAGCGCGAGCCTGAGGCAGTCGCCGGGCAGCGGCGTACTCCGCGCCAACCCGCAACAGATCCGGTCTTGCAACGGCATGGGGCAGACCTCGATCTCTTGGCAGACGCAGGACGTTGCCCAAGTCGAGCTGCGCATTGCCTCACACGGCAACAAGTTCTGGACGCGAGGCGGTCCCAACGGGACTGCGACGACGGGAGCCTGGGTCAGCGACGGCATGACCTTCGCGTTGCTGGACGCCTCCTCCGGCCGCGTGCTCGACACGGTGACGATCTCGGTGGTGCAGGACTGCCGGCCGGCCGTGGGTCGCATCTATGCGGAGTCCGATCCGATCTACACCTGCGGAACGGCTCTGGGCCGCACGCGGATCTTGTGGGAGGCGCCGAACCGGGCGGTAGAAATCCGCGTCAACAACGCGAACGGGACGAAGTTTTCCTCCGGATTCGGCTCCGGCTCGGCGCTGACGGGCGATTGGGTACGCAACGGAATGAGGTTCTACCTGGTCGACGCCAACAACGCCGAACTGCTTGCTTCGACCGCGGTCACGGTCGCCGACCGCTGCCGCTAGCTGGAGCCATCCCGCACGGTCTCGAAGAGTCCGAGCACCCGCCCCCAAAACCAGGCCTCGCTGCACCGCCGGCGGGGCCTTTTTCTAAGCTGTTGATTTGGTGGTGCTGGATGTGGGAGTCAGACCCACAACCCCGAGAGGGGACCGGTTTTTGAGGCCGGCGCGTATGTCAGTACCGCCACTCCAGCAGCAAGCTACCCGACCGCGCTGAGGGGAAGGCGCGAATTGCAAGCTCACCCGACTTTTGAAGCCTTGACCCCCGCATGTAACTTACTGCAACAAAGACACTTATAAATTAATTATTGTGAAGCTGTGTAGGTTAAGCACGACCCCATTGTCTAGCGCGCCGTGTTAGGCCTGGATGGGGCCGTGCTCTCACGATTTCATCCCTTAGTGTCGTACCCCGGCGGGGAGAAGCAATTCCAAACCGTACTTGGGAGCATTCTTCATCGTACGGGCAATCACCGCCGGACCGATTTCGGCAATGTCGGCGATGTCGGCGGCCGGGAGGAAAGTCTCCGCGAAGAAGTTTTCCAGTCCCGCCGGGGTGGCCACCATCAGTAGCTTCGCGGTTTCCTGGCCGACATTCGTGAAGGAGTGCATCACGCCGCGAGGCATGAGAACGAAGTCTCCAACCGACACGTTCAGCGCCTTGTCGCCCACTTGCACGGATAGCGTTCCCTGCTGTACGTAGAGCAGCTCATCCTCCTGAGAATGGGTGTGCGGTGGCGGACCTCCTCCGGGGACCACGCTGACCTCGAACATGAAAAATGCTCCACCTGTCTCCGCTCCGGTGATCAGGAAAGTGACCCGGTCTCCGGGGCCGCAATAGGCGGGTCCCGTTCCCGCCGGAACGTGCTTGAACCGGCTTTGATTCCTCTGGTCCTGATTTGACATGATGTCGTGTGCCTCCTTTCTAAGGCAGGATCAGAATATCGGGAATCGTGAGGTCGCGTTCCTAAATGATCCCTAGAGGATTCCTAACTTTTTGCTAAACGGCTGTCGCTCGGTGGCCGGTGTATCCTGAGTGTCAATATGACCGACCAAGACGCGCTGTCGATCAGCGACGAACTGAAGGCCTTCCTCGAGGGCCCGGTGTCCGTTTTGGTCGGCACGCGCGATTCGCGTTTGGTGCCGGAAATCACGCGCGCCTGGGGCCCGCAGATTTCTGAGGATCGCCAGCAAATCAGCCTGTGTGTACCACTCGCGACCAGCCACAAGACCTTGGACAACATCGAAAGCAATCGGCAAATTGCTGTCGCTTTCTGCCTCCCCACGAACTACAGGACGATCCAGTTGAAGGGGCGGCATGCCATGGCTGCCGAGCCGGACAGCGCGGACTTGGCCGCCGTCGAACGGCATCGTGATGCGTTTGCGGGGGTCAATGAGCCTTTGGGACAACCCCGGCAGGTCGTCGAAGCTTTTTGGGGAGCCGAGATCGAAACTTCAGCAACGCTTGTCAAAATCGTCTTCGTGCCCGGACAGGTCTTCGATCAGACGCCCGGGCATGGAGCGGGCAGAAGACTATGAGTACGGCCGCACCCCTAGCGATTGGGCTCGAAAGCATTGCTTCGTGCTTTGAGGGCATAATTCCATCATCGATCTGCACATGCTCTGCAGACGGGACGCCGAACGTGACCTACCTCTCGATTGTCCACCGCATGGATAGCCACCATGTCGGCCTCTCGCACCAGTTCTTCAACAAGACCCGTGAGAACATTTTTAACAATCCGTTCGTGCAGGTGGTGGTGGTCTCGGCAAGCAACCTGCGGCAATACCGGCTGGACTTGCGTTACGAACGAACGGAGACCGAAGGCGCAACCTTCGACCGGGTGAATACGCGGCTCGACGCGGTGGCGTCGCAGACCGGTATGAGCCAAGTCTTTCATCTACAAGGAGTGGACATATTCGAGGTCCTGGACTGCCGGCCGATGAATGCGGAGGTGGGCGGGGAAGTGCTTCTTAAGACTGACTATCTTCCGCTGCTCGAGGAGTTCACGGCGCGCCTGGCTGCGTGCAGCGATCTGGAATCGGTGATCAACACGTCGCTCGAAGCCTTGTCGGCGCAGTTTGGGTACGACCATTCGTTCCTCATGGTGCCGGATGAGCCAGGCAAACGCCTCTTCACTCTAGGCAGCCACGGGTTTGGTGACTCCGGAGTAGGCTCGGAGGTTTGGATCGGTGAAGGAATCCTAGGTATTGCGGCCGAGCGTCGTGAAGTGGTGCGAACAACGAATTTCAGCCGGGACGTTTTGTACTCGAACGCTGTACGGTCCGCGGTAGCGCGTCGCGGTGAAGATAGTTTGCTGGAAAGCGAGATCGCTTTGCCCGGACTACCGGAAGTCCAAAGCCAGCTGGTGGTGCCTTTGATGACTCAGAACAGGCTCCTCGGGATACTTTGTCTCCAGAGCGCGACTGCAGGGCGATTTCTGTCCGACGATGAGCGAGTGGTACGAATCGCCGCGCGCCAAATGGCCGCTTCCATGGCCCTGCTGGCGCAGGCTGCAATTGCCGAGCCACAAGAACTCCCGGGCCGGACATATCAGGCGGAGCCGATGGCCACCTCAACCATCAGGCACTACAAGGCCGACGACAGCATTTTTATCGATGACGCGTATTTGATCAAAGGAATCGCTGGCCGCATCTTTTGGAAGCTCCTCCAGAGTTACACCGATAGTGGCCGGGTGGACTTCACGAACAAAGAAATCCGGCTGGATGCGAGCTTGCAGTTGCCCGACATCAAAGACAACCTGGAGGCGCGACTGATCTTACTTCGCCGCCGTTTGCAGGAACACTGCGACTTTGTCAGTCTGAACCCGGCCGGTCGAGGGCGATTGCGTCTGGATGTACGGCGCCAACTCACTCTGGAAGAGCGAGTGTAGGCAGAGTGGCATAGGGTGCGGGCGGAGGCCCTTGAACCCTCACGGGCCTTGCGGCCCAACGGATTTTCTTGCCCGCTACGGCTTTCGCCGCCCCTGTCTGTTTTCGGCAGGGTTTGGGGTCTGGACTGTCCCTTCACCGTGCCCGGTTTTGGCTCTGGGAGATGGGGGTGCCTCATGAAGGTAACCCTCTACACGCGCATCGCTAGCCCCCGACCAGAATCCCGAACTGCAACTGAGATGGACGATCCACCGTGTATGGTCTAAGGCGTGGGTGCATGATCCTGGGACCGAGATTGCGGCCATCGAGCGTGCTGTTACGCGCGTGCGGTTGGGAGGGCACTCGTTGCCGATCAGTAGCAGGGAGGGTCGATATATCCTGCTACCGAACTCGGAAGCCCCGCCCTTGGTAGCGGCGCGCGCTACGCCGATTTCGGCATTGGCGGCGATAAGGTCTTTCGGCGGCACGGATATCGGGGCGGCGCTCCAGCAGGGCCGACGGCAATCCGGCTGGCACGTCGGGAGGGAGATCCTGATCCATGAGACTCCGGCCGCGCGGCAGGCCGCCGGGGTTTTCTCCCAACAGGAGGGTCATTTGGTTCTCGCGCTGTTCGACCTCCTGCTGGATGCCGGGAATAGTAACTTCATGTTTGTTCTCCTTGGATTTTGTTCAGCGGTCACTCAGCCTAGGAGTCGCACGCAGGGCGCCATCGGTAAGCCGATGAAACGAAAGACACGCGCGAAAACCGACTAGCTAGCCGTTGTTCACGGGCCGACTCAACGGGTTGACGTGATGCGAATCTCGATCCGATGCTCTGCACCGCTACAGCCGTCGTCACTTCTTCTACGCCGACCGTTCGAGGACTCGTCTCCTGTCGGGCCCCGGACACCAAGGGCCGTCAAGAAGTGCGCACTGGTTGTATCTTCTGAGTCATATGCGGTGCCCGCTGGAATGATAAGTGCCGCTCATCACCCGGAGTTGCTGATGACTACAGACACCGTCCAAGAAGTTGTGATTTCAACATGATCGATCGACTGCTCACTCGTCGATTCATTTCAAAGTCCGCAATCGCCTCGGCTCGCGGTGAATTCCGCATCTTGAAAGGGACATGGAACTGGAACGAAATGGGAATCGCAGAATCGCAGGGTGGGAGTTGATATCGATGCGGCTTCCGTGAATTCCAGCGAACCGCAACGGGATCAAGCATCTTCGCAACGCGGGAATTACCATTTGCCGTTGTGCACGCCGGCGTCGACGTGCAGAATCTCACCAGTCACGTGCCGGGCCTCCTCGAGATAGACAATCGCGTCGACGATGTCGTCGACCTCCGAGATCTCGCCCATCGGGGAGAGCGTTTTTAGCAGTTCTTTGGAATCGTGTGCATGCATCGGCGTATTGACGACGCCAGGCGCCACGGCATTGAACCGAATGCGATCGTTCACGTATTCCATGGCGAGGCTGCGAGTGATCGCTTCCAGTCCGCCCTTGGTGATCATCGGCAGGGACGCGTTTACCCCGGCGATTGGATGCTCCACCATCGCACTGGTGATGCATGTGATGCTGCCGCCGGTCCGCATTTGCAGCATCTGCTTTACCGCCAATTGCGTGATGTAGATGTAGCCCAGAAGATTCGTGCCGGAGAGCCGCTCGAAATCGCGTGTCGTGTAGTCGATGAATGCTTTCGTGAAGAAGATGCCCGCATTGTTCACCAGGCTGTCGATGGAGCCGAACTTGTCAATTGCCATCGCCGCGGTCCGTTCGGCGGTCGAGAGTTCGCTGATATCTCCTTCGACGAGGGCCAGGTTTTTCGCTGGCTCGAACCCGGACCCCGCGAAAGACTGCGAATTCGCCACAACGCAATAGCCGCGCTCCAGGAATGCCTTCGTTACCGCGGCTCCGATACCTCGGGAGGCGCCAGTAACGATCATTGTCTTCGATTGAGCTTCCACTACTCCCTCCAGCCTGCGCTTGTCGCGCCCAGGGCGCAGCCAGAGTGGTGCAACCCTAGGACCACGCCTAAAGCAATGAACTGGTTCGGGGAACTGGCCGATGTTGGAGACCACTGCCGGTGGGCGGAGACGAACTGCGGACGCAATGCGAGATCAGGGGAACTTCCACTCTGGTCGGGTAGAACGGCATCGCGCACCTCCAGGCGCACACCATCCTTGTCTGCGCTCGGTGCGAGTAGCATCTGCCGCGGGCGGCCGGTGCCGGCCCTTGCATCGTACTCTTGCGGAGATAGCGTGACTGGCGTTCCCTACGCTTTCTCCTTCGGCCGCGCAACCGCGCAGTCTTCCTGAAGACAAGCGTGGCCGCGTATCACGAGCCGCGCGTCGGCTTACTGAGAACGTCCGGCAATCCCGAGCTTCGCAGCCATGTTCACCAAGTCCGGAAGAGATCCCGCCTTCATCTTTCTCATCAGGTTTCCGCGGTGCGCCTTTACCGTGATCTCGCTGATGCCAAGCTCCGCACCAACCTGCTTGTTGAGTCGTCCAGACACAACCAAGGCCATGACTTCCCGTTCCCGCGGCGAAAGAGATGCGTACGCGGCTCGGATCTCCTGCATCTCCTTCTCCATCTCCAACGCAGTGCGACTCCGTTCGATCGCCTGGCGGATCGCGCTTAGCAGAACTTCGTCCGTGAATGGCTTCGTTAGGAATTCGGCCGCGCCGGCCTTCATGGCCTGAACCGTCATGGGGACATCCCCGTGGCCAGTGATGAAGATGATGGGCATGTCCGTTCGTTCGGCTGCGATGCGCTTCTGGAGATCCAGGCCGCTCAGTCCGGGCATCGAAACATCCAGCACGAGGCAGCTTGGGACAAGCGTTCGCTCGCGGCGGAGGAATTCGGCCGCGGAAGCAAATACTTCCGCCTGCCAGCCCTCGCAACGAATCAAGAGCTCCAGGGATTCGCGGACGGAGACATCGTCGTCTACAACGAACACGATTGGGGCAGTGTGCGCCATACAAGACAACGCGGACCGATGACCGGTTGGCGTAAGTGCCATCATTCTATAGCACTGTCGAAAGTCAAGAGCCTGTTCCTGGAAGTGCTGCATGGAGCGCCGCGAGCAGAGCCGTGTCGCTAAACGGCTTATAAAGGCATTCCACGGCGCCCCGGGCGAGCACCTTCGAGCGCACCGTTTCATCGCGGTTCGCGGTGATGAAGACGGTCGGAATCTGCCTGCCGCGTTCACTCAATTCGCGCTGGAGATCGAGCCCGGTCATGCCCGGCATCGCGATGTCGAGGATCAGGCACCTGGTCTGTTCCAATGCGTCCGAGGCGAGGAACTCTTCCGCGGACGAGAAGGCGCGGACCGCATACCCGAATTCATGGATCAAGTCGGGCAGCGACTCGCGGACGGATTCATCGTCGTCGACGATCGACACCAATGAACGATAGCCGGTCATAGGCTCCTCTCCGCGCCGGCCGTGCCCGAAACCTCCTCTGAAGCGCGGGGAATCTCGAACGCGAATGTGGCGCCCGGTCCATCATTCGGTTCCGCCCAGAGACGGCCGTGATGTCTCTCAATAATCGAGCGGCTGACAGACAATCCGATGCCCATACCGCCACTCTTCGTGGTGTGAAACGAGTCGAAGATCCTATCTATGGTTTGGCCAACGAGGCCACTTCCAGCGTCGCGCACGCTCAAGCGCACATCGCTGTTTCTCTCACATTCGGTCTTGATCAGAATGCGCCGCGGTCGGTCGTGAATGTCGGCCATCGCGTCCGAGGCGTTCCGGAGCAAATTTAAGATGACTTGCTGGAGTTGAACGCGGTCCCCGATGACCAGGGGAAGGTCGTCGGCGAGCTCGGAACGGACGCTGACCTGGTTCCTTTGAAGGTCAGCTAATGATAGGGCAATCACTTCGCGTGTCGCATCGTTCAAATCCGTCGACTCCAGCGTGAAGTCTCTCTTACTAAAAAGGGCTCGCAATCGCGTGATCACATCGGAAACGCGGTTGCCATCGCGAATCGTACGTCGCGCGGTCTCGCGAGCGCCGTCGACGTTCGGAGGATCGGCGTCCAACATCCGCAGGCAGGTGCCCGCATTGGTGATGATGCCTGACAGCGGCTGATTGATCTCGTGAGCGATGGATGCGGTCAACTCGGTGAGCGATGTAATCCGCGACACATGCGCGAGTTCGGATCGGGCCTTGTTCAGGGCTTCCTCGGCAACCCGGCGCTGCGTCACGTCCTGGAGAGCTCCGATGTACTGCCGCCGCCCACTCGCGTCGCGGGTCTCGCTCGAGGTGGTTCGCAGGTATTTCACTGAACCGTCCGGCATCAGAAGGCGAATCGGATAGTCCTGACCTTCCCTTTCGGCTCTGGCCGCTTCTCTCATTTCGAGCAATAAATGACGGTCTTCGGGGTGAATGCGACTCTCGATATGTTCCAAGGTCACCGCCGAATCGCGTTCAAACCCGAAGATCCGATAGGCCTCGTCGGAAAATGAAACTTCGTTCGTATCGAGGCACCAGGAAAAGCTGCCGCTCATGCTAAGTCGTTGCGCGCTTGCCAGGAAATCCTCTTTGCGGCGCAGTTCTTCCTCAACCCGCTTCCGATCCTCGATATCCGTGCTGGTGCCATACCACCTCAGGATCTTCCCGGATTCGGCGCGAAAAGGCTCGGTGCGTATGAGGAACCATCGATAGACTCCGTCGTGACGCCGCAGGCGGACTTCGATTTCTCCCGGCTCACCCGAGGCCATCAACTCTTTCCACTTTTGCATGAGCGGCGGCAGGTCGTCTGGGTGCATCGCCGCCTGCCAGCCCCAACCATGCGACTCTTCGGAGGTAAGACCCGTGTATTCATTCCAGCGCTTGCTGAGGAACTCGTTTGGTCCATCCGGCAGGTTGCACCACACCAGCGCAGGGATCGTATCGAGGATCAGTTTGAGATTTTGTTCGCTATTCTTGACCGCATCTTCCGCGCGCTTCCTCTCATCAACGTCGATGTTCAGGAAGTACCATCGGACAATTCGCCCCTGTCGGTCGCGGAGCGGAAGCCCCCGAATGTGAAACCATCGGTAGGCGCCATCGAAGCGACGAAGACGCGCTTCGAAGTCCACCTGATCGCCCGACGCGAGTGACTGCTCTACGGCTTGAACGGCTCGGGCACGATCGTCCGCATGAACAATATCGTTTATCGCCCAGTGCCTCACGTCCTCCAGTGGCTTGCCGATGTATTCGAGGACAGGCAGGTTGACGCTTTCGAAATCACCACTTGGCGTCACCACTATGATCAAACCGGGGATGCTGTTTACGATCAGGCGGGAAGCATGTTCGCTCTCACGCAGCGCCTCCTCAGCCCGCTTGCGGTCGTCGATGTCCGTCAGGAGTACACACCAGCGCACGACATTGCCTTCCGTGTCCCGAAGTGGAGCCCCACTATTCAGAAACCAACGATATACGCCGTCCCGCCGCCGGAAGCGTTGCAGGATTTCGTAGGGAGCGCCAGACGCGATTGATCGGGAGAAGACCTCAACGACATGAGGCAGATCTTCGGGATGGATGGTGCCGTTCATAGCCCACTGCTTGAATTCGTCCAGCGTCTGGCCGAAGTATTCAAGCAACTGGCGATTCACGACTTCGATTACGCCATTGGTTGACAGAAGCGCGACCAGCCCGGGGATGTTGTCAACAATCAGGCGCGAGTCGTACTCACGTTTCCTCAATTGTTCATTAGCTGCCGCGAGTTGATTTGTTCGTTGCGCGACACGTTCGTCGAGTTCCCTCGCAACTCTCTTCTGTTCACTCAAAAGGTGTGCCTGCTGCAGTCCGATGACTGCCTGGTTGGCGGCGACATCCAGAACAAGCCTTTCCGTTTGCGCCGGGAACTCTGTCCGCCGAGCCCCGACAACCAGCATCCCGATTTCGCCGTTGATGCCGAGCCGCGCCGAGGCGATGGAAAACTCCTCGCCTCCGACCGCCATGCGTGCCCGCGCAGGCCACTTGAGCGGTGCATCGCCCATGGACTCTCTCAGGGCTTCCGCGATTTCTTGTGTTCCAACGGCCCCCTGCAGCATTTCGGCCGCACGCATCACCTCCATCGGACGCCCGCTGCCGGCGTCGTTCAGGCAGACAAATACGAACGCCAGGCGCAGCATCCCGGCGAGCGCGTCGGATAAGGTGCTGGCAATCTGCTCCCGCTCTCCGCCAGCCCACAGGGCGGGAAGCGCCACGACGCTGATCAGGTCGTTCAGACAGCGGCGCAGTCGCGCCACTTCCTCAGCGGGAGTTTCCAGACGAGTCTTCATGGCAGGCCCATCCTGCTGTGTTTGGCCTTGGCCGACCGCCGCGCTCGAAATTCCGGCAGAAACTGATCAGGCGGTTCAAAGAACGGATTCCGCTGCAGGATTCCGCCGATGATCACCATCGGATGCGTCCGAATGATATCAACGACGGCATCGCCGCCGAACTGGCCCAGGTGATAAGTGCAGATCACAGCATCGTCGTGACGGCGCCAAACGTCATTCACGCGGGACTCGAACTCAATGAGATTTTCCACATGGGTCCGACCCTCCGCCGCCCAGTCCATGCGGCACAGAATGCGGCTGAACGCAAATCCGCCTGGGCTGTTGCCACTGGCCAAGCGTTCGAATACTTCCAGCATCTGGTCCGGATCGAAGCGACCGTCCCGAAGGTAGGTGTCGGTGTTCGTTCGGAGCTCGAGCTGGCCTCTCCCCTGCGCGGCCGCCGTGTCGATCCCGGCCGCGGAGAGACGCTCGATGTGGTCACCACGTTGATCCGGATTCACCACATGGACCGCTCTTTCGCCACGTTCCAAGCCATCCTTGATGAATGGCAGCAGCACGCGATATTCCTCCTCGTCGCTGTTGAACAGAGCGCAAACATGACGGACATCTTGGAGCTCGGAACCGCCGAGGGAAATGGGCACTCTTCCTGGATTCATAGGATCTCCTGCTGTGTCCATTCTACGCTCGGCGGTGCGCACCGCATTCGACTGCACACCTGACTAGTAGAATGCCGCACCCCAATCCGGCCCGTCTATGAGACTTTGGTATCGGTTAAGGCTGGCCGCTGGGAATTCGTACCGATACCTTTGTCCAATTGATTTTCGTCGCCGATCATGGCCAAATCGCAGCTGTGAAGTCGCCGCAGCCGGAATCCGTGCACGAGTGGACTTCGGTAGCCGTCGTGTCGTCGGCCGAACAGGGTGGGAGCCTTCGTGAAGGCGGCGGATTCCTTCGGTCCCGAGGGGTTCGCTCCTTGCAGGAGAATACCGCACCGAGGAGTTAGACTCCCGGGCGATGCTGCCCGGATGGACCGGGTGCGATTGGAGATTGACCATGATCGCGGCGGGATCCCGATTGACAGAGCACTTGGATGCGGCGCCCCGAGACCCCACCCTGTCGCCAGGCACCTCGTCCCCTTGTTGTTTGTATAAACGTTCGGCTAGATCAGATGCAGATGCCAAACGGGAGCAGTGAGGCTCCAATGGAGTTGGACATGAACCATCTAGAACACGTTGCGGCACGCTACCAGAGATTTCCGCTCAGGCGGCCGCGAAGTGGAGGCGTTCGATGATGAGCAGACCCGCGGGCGCCGTCCATCCCGAAGAAGGCATTGTGGGCCATAGTCCGGCCTTTCGACGCATCTTGGATCTCGTCCGAATCATTGCTGAGAGCGATTCGACAACCCTGATCGAGGGCGAAACCGGAACGGGCAAGGATGTCATTGCACGGGCCATCCACAAACAGAGCCCTCGAAGCAAGGGACCTTTTGTGCGGGTGAACTGCGCCGCGATTCCAGGTCCCCTCTTGGAAAGTGAACTCTTCGGTCACGACAGAGGCGCGTTCACCGGAGCGATTACGCAAACCACAGGGCGATTCCAGCAGGCGAACCATGGAACACTCTTTCTGGATGAGATCGGCGACCTTCCGTTGGAGCTCCAGCCCAAGCTATTACGTGCACTCCAGGAACGGGAATTCGAGCGCCTCGGCGGCGGACAGACGATTCGCGTGGATGTGCGCGTGGTGGCGGCTACGAACCGGGACCTCGCTCAACTTGTGTCGGCCACGCAGTTTCGCGTCGATCTGTACTACCGCCTGAACGTCATACCGATCTACCTTCCTCCTCTACGCGAGCGCACGGAGGATATTCCTGAGTTGGTCGAGCACTTCGTCCGGAAATTCTCGGCGCGTCTCAACAAGCCGATAGGCACAATTCCATACGAAGTGATGGAGGTCCTCAAGGGGCACGACTGGCCGGGGAATATTCGCGAGCTGCAAAATCTTGTTGAGCGTGCGGTTGTGCTGTCGTCCGGGTCGATGCTGCGCCCCGCGCTAACGGAGTTGAGGCATTTTGCGAAACGAGAGTCCCCAACGGCCTCCCGCACGCTCGCCGCAGCCGAGCGGGATCACATTCTGGAGGTGTTGCACGAAACCAAGTGGCTCATCGGAGGGCAGGACGGAGCGGCCGCTCGCCTGGGGCTTCCGCGAACAACGCTGATCCATAAGATGCGCAAGCTAGGCATCGAGCCTCGGCGCTCGCGGCGGCGGCACTCGATCCCGTCCGAGCCGTCTTTCGTGGCCCGAGAAATCTCCGCAGTGGCCGCGGGAACCCTCTAATTCGGGATGGGTACGCAGCTTGCAGACTGGGTAGATCCATAGGACGTGAAAGATGAACAGCCAACTCCGCCAACATTCCACAGCGGCCTGCCGCCGAAACTGCCCAAACCGAAAGCAGCGAGGACGAAATGGAAGTAGAGCACACTATGCTTGAGCGAACTGTCACGGTCCACAGAGCGCCCCTCCGGACGGAGTCGGGGAGTAGTCCAATGAACTCGCACGGCGTAATCCGAGTTCTGAGCGTGGACCATCACGATCTTTTTCAGCATGGCATCGCGACCGTTCTCCATGACCAGCCAGACATGTGCCTGGTGGCGCGGGCATCCAGCGGACCGGAGTCGCTTTGCCTGTACCGGGACCATCTGCCTGACATTACGCTCATGGATCTCCATCTCCCTGGTCTGAGCGGCATCGACTCACTGATTGCGATTCGTGGAGAGTTTCCCAAGGCCCGCGTCATTGTTCTCACGGGCTTTGACGGCGACGCCGAAGTGCAGCGTGCGCTGCGGGCAGGTGCAAGCGGTTATTTTCTCAAAACCGTGGCGCCGAAGGATCTGGTGCGGGCCATCCGGCAAGTCCACGCAGGGAGCAAGCGAATACAACCCGAAGTTCTGGCGCAAGTCGTCGAGCACATGGGCGAAGAAGACCTGACGGCGAGAGAGGTTGAGGTTCTCCGATTGGTGGTCGCCGGCCAGCGGAACCGCGAAATTGGCCGGCAACTCTACATTTCCGAGGAAACCGTGAAGGTTCACGTCAAACACATCATGGAAAAACTGGGGGCGCGAGACCGCACACACGCTGCGGCACTGGCGGGACGGCGCGGGATTATCCGCCTCGACTCGAGTTCGGCCGGTAGCGCGGCGGCGTCAGGAAGAGCGTAGAACAGCACACGAAATCGGTCTTCCCAACCAGGAGTGCAATTGGAACAATTGTGGAACACAGAAGCGCCATACCCAGAAGCACAAGACAGGCCCGTCTTGCGCGTCAATCGCCGTTGCCGCGTCGGATGAGGACCAGTGCGTCTCCAGAACGGCCCGGCTCTCTTGCTCTCCCATGGGTTCCTCGCGTCAGGCGCCTTTGGCGATGAACCCGGGGATGCCAGTCCCGGTCACCAGATTGAACCTCTGTCGCGTCTGGATGGCATTGATCTGTTCCATTGCGTCGGCGGGAAGGGTGGACACGTCGAAGCTTTCCTTGGCGCGCTCAGGAGTCTTCGGTGTCGTCAGAACAGCAGTCCCACGCTGTACCGCCCACGCAAGTAACACCTGAGCGGGAGTCTTATTGACTCGGTTCGCAATCGCAAGGATAACTGGATCTTCCAGTACCCCCGGCTTGATCCCGTGACCCAACGGCGCAAAGGCAAGCATCACGAGTCCGTTGCTGTGGCAGAATTGCAGGATCTCGGTTTGCGGCAAATGGGGATGGGACTCGACCTGGACCACGGAAGGTTTGATTCTCGCCTGCTCGAAGACCTCGCGTAGTTGGTCGACGCTTACGTCTGACAGCCCGATCGCTTTGCATTTGCCGCGGTCCACGAGGTCCTCCATCGCCCTCCAAGTGTCCATCAAAGTGGTGCTTTCGTCATAAATGACGTTGTCGTTTTGATCCCTCGGGTCCTGGTCGTTCCCCGGCCGAAAGGCATAGGGGGTGTGGATGAGGTAGAGATCGATGTACTCCAATTTCAGCCTGTCACGGCTGGCCTCGAACGCGGGCTGGACACGCTCCGGGCGATGATTGTTATTCCACAGCTTTGTTGTGATGAAAAGGTCCCCGCGGTTGAGCGAGCCGGCCTCGATGGCCTGTCGAATCGCCTGTCCTACCTGCTCCTCGTTTCGGTATCGTTCGGAACAATCGAAGTGGCGGAACCCGGCTTCTAACGCTGTCCTGGTTGCGTTTCTTGTCTCGGTTGCATCGGGAATCAAGGTGCCGAATCCCAATGCGGGCATCGCGCCTGCCCCTCCGCGAAGCGGCAGGTTGCGGTATCTGAGGCTGTCGGATTGATTCATGATCTTCCTTCCTGTAATGACGATCGCGTTGTAACGATTGATCCCGGCGGCTCTCTGCCGGCCTGCTCAGCCATCGTTTCAGCGGCGTACCAATCGGCCCAGCTTGTGTCCCTCCGTCCGGTGCGCTCCTCGTATTTGCGGTGAGCGTATCGCGGTCGAGAGGGCAGTGCGAGGCTCTGTTCGCCAATCACTCATACTTCTGCACGCAAGTCACGCACCATCGCCAAGTTCACGAAACGAAAGACGGGACGGAAGCTCCAGCGTGCTATTGTCTGCGGGACGACTCAACGGGCTGACACGACGCGACATTCCAATCGAGGCCCCGCGTTGCGATGGTTTTGCGCGCGATGAGTCCGGGGAACTCTGGAGCTGTCTTCCGTCGACGCCTCGACACCGCCTGCCGTCACGCGCCCCTTTACGTCGCACGTAGCCTTCCGATACGCCCTTCCAACCGAACATAACCAACAACATGCCCCCAAATCGATCCCAAAATCCCCGACTTTCCTTAGTCGTCACCTGTCCCGACTTTCTCTGGGGGAAACCCGGAAAGTGCGGAGTTCCGGAAAATGTCCTCCTCGGTCCCGGGGGCGGGAAGTGAGGAGGGCGGCCAGGGCGCGTTCCCAGGCGGGCTTCAAAAGGTCGTGATCGCGTTCGACGGCGAAGGGCCGTTTTGGCAGGATGTGGCACGGTTTGGCATTGTTTTGGTAGGCTTTTTCCGCCATCGAGCGGAGTGCCCCTTATCGCTGCTGCCAGTGTAGCTTGGGATGTCAAGGATTTTGAGGTGGTTTTTGGTGTATGTTGTTGACTTTGTTGGACTGGAAGGGCGGGGACTGAGAGAGACGGGAAAGCGAAGAAGGGGGCGCGCCGGTTCACTGCCCTACGCTATTTGGATCTCAACCCGGTACGAGCCGGAATGGTCCATCAGGACGAGGCGTACCCGTGGTCGAGCGCCCAAGCGCACGTTGGCGGGCAGGATGCCAGCCCCTTGGTGGATAGGGCCGGCTGGCGCGAAATCTGCGAGCCCACCGACGGGAAGCAACTGCTGTCGAGGCGGGAGGAAGCCGCCGAGGTCGGGCGGCTACGGCATGCGACTCGCACGGGTCGCGCTTGCGGCGATGCCTCGTTTGTCGACGCGATGGAGCAGCGCCTGGGACGGCGTCTGCGGCCCGGGCTTGGCGGCAGGGCGGTGCGAGGTCCGGCTGCTGTGCGGGAGGGGGACAGTCACCAGGTTCTCTCGGGATGATGCCGCTGGCGCGTACGGGATTTGACAATAAAACCTGGTGTCCCGAGGTTAAGGACAGCACCCTTCGGAATCGTTGGGAAAATCGTCCGGAGTTAGCCCGAACTCAGCGAGCACTTCCTCCATGGGGATTCCTTCGCCGCCTCGTTGTTGAAACCAGGCTTCGGAACAGGCCAGGGACTGACGTTCGGAGTCGGAAACCGGCTCGTCCTCGGCGGGAGCCTTTGCGATGGCCTGAGAAACCGGGTCCACGACGATCCTCTTCAAGACGCGGACTACAACGGAAAGCTGGGCCGGATCGAGTCGGTCGACTAGCTCATGCGCCTGCTATTTTTCCGGTAGTGCATCCACGTCAGTATGTTAGCAGGAGAAGTCGATTGGCAGAATAAACTCACATCGCACGGCTGCTGGAAAAAGCGACCTAACGACTGCCTACGAACGCGCGGCTGCAGGCCGGGAAGCCGCGGGTGCTCCGCGCAGGAGGCCTTCGGTGCTGAGGTCTTCGTCGATGTCGGGCCAGTGGAGGCCGTATCCGCCTCCGCTGATTTGCCAGTTGCTGCGCTGCTCTGGCGAAGCATGGAGCAGGCTGGGATACCACACCAGGGGAACGATGATGGTCCGGCCGTCCAGCAGGTCGACCGCCAGGGTGTCTTCGGTGAAGCGTACGTCCTTGACTCTTTCTCCTGGTTTAGATTCCGAAGCGTTCATTCCACTTCTCCAGTAGTACGGCTTCGTGATTCTCCAGCAGGCGCTGGATACGTCGAAGCTCGACGGCGCTGAAACCGAGGTTCTTCGCCAGCCGGACCGGACTCAGCCAAAACTTGGCTGATTGAGCGTCGCGGTCCACGTGCACGTGCGCCGGCTCGTTCGGCTCGTGGCTGTGGAAGTATACCCGGTAGGGCCCGGACCGCAAAACGGTCGGCACGACTTAGTATCGCATTGCTCTGTGCAGCGTGGGCGGCAGGGAGGAGGTCAGGGAAGCTCCAAAGATTGTCTAGATTGTTGAAAATATGCGACTTAAAAGGGCTCCGTCCCCCTTATCGCCCCCCTTATCGCCGTCCCCCTATCGCCCCTAGGGAACGAACGTGTCCATAATCCTCTCGATGTCACTCCGTTCCAGAACCTTATCCTTTAGTACGAACGTGTGCAGCGTGTGGCCCAAGTGACAGGAAAGGTTGTCTGCAAAGACACAGGCTTCAGTCCACGGCTATCTGTGGGGGGCTAGGCCGCTGATTTGCTCTGAAACGCTCGCGCCCGGTACAAAAACTCGACGATGTTGCCTTCGTGGGGCTGGAGCCAGTCCAGTTGCGTTGTTGGCACCGGGCCCAGGTTCAGGCGATCGATGTGTCCGGAATCCAGCAGGCCCTGGCGGAGTTTGGGGTCTTCGGTGATTCCGGTGCAGACCAACGTCGGCCCGATCGAGTCGAGCATTTTTTCCTGGGGGCATTCGACTACGTTCACGAAGGGGAACATGAATTCCTTCTTCGCTATGGGGACTTCGGGGCTTTCGCAATACGTCACGGTCGGCAGCAGGTAGGAGCAGTGTTCTCTCGTGATGGCTCGGGAGCCTTCGCGGAACTTGGCGGTCATGTCTTCGGCTCCGCCGGCTTTGAGATCTTCGTCGATGGCGGCGGAGATGGCTTCGGCGACTCCGGCTACGGTGAAGGCGGCTAGCGGGGCGTTGGGGTCTTCGGGGGGCAGGGGCTTGACCTTGGCGAGGCGCTCTCCCAGGGCGGCGGCGATTTCTTTTCCGTTTCTCGAGACGTAAATGGCCGAGCAGTTGATGCAGCTTCTTCCGCTGTTGAGCAGGACGCTGGTTTCCATCAGGTCGAGGTAGTCTTTCCAGTTGTCGACCTGGTCGTCGCCGATCAGGATTTTGGTATAGCCGGGGCCGTGAACCTGGATCTTGGGGTTGCCACCGTGCTGGTCGACCGTGGCCTGGCTTCCGAACAGCATCGTGCGGTTGCAGGTTTCGAGCACGGCGATGCCGGCTTCCATGCCTCCCGGGTAGAGCGCGATGGCTTCCTTGGGGACTCCGCTTTGGAACATCGCCATCGCCATGCGGTAGGGGGTCCAGGGTTCTTGCGGGCCGGGCTTGAGGACCAAGCCGATCTGCATCGGGATGACGGGCATCCACAGCGTATGCACGCCGGGCGAGTTGCTGGGCAGCACCATGCCGAGGACGTTGGTCTGCGCCTGGTAGCTGAGCAGGCGGCCCTGGGGGTCGCGGCCGTAGCCGGCGGTCAGGATGCTGAGGTCGAGGCCGCGCGTGAGCGAGTCGAGGATGCGGTCCATTTGCGAGAGCACATAGGCGATCTTTTCCATGTTCTTGCGGCACATGTGCTCGGGCAGGCCGGTGGTGGCCGATTGCTGGCGGACAAAGTCGTCGGGAGTCTGCGTTTCGCCGTCACCCAGCGGCAGCTCGGCTTTCATGTAGAGCTCAGAGGCCTTCTGGACCATCTTGACCAGCTCGACGCAGGGGATTTCGCGCAGCACGTCGCGGGCGCGCTGGGCTTGGCGCATGTCGCGGCGGATGATGCCGGCGTTGGCCTGGCTGACTTCGGCGATCGGCTCGCCCGTGTCGAAATGGACGACTTTGTCTTTGTCGAGGCTGGTGTAGGGGGTTCCCCAACGCAAGACGGGTACGTGAATCATGCCTGCTCCCTGTGGTTTGTGGTCGGGCCCTTGGGGACAGTCACCAAGATTCGCGCTTCCACGAATCGCTGCTTCCCTACTGCTTTGTTGCGCGCGAAACCTGGTGACTGTCCCCGACCAGGCTCAAAACGTCTCAGGCGTATCCCCGCGCCTGAACGTTGCCGCGTCTCTGGGGCTGCGGCTCTCGGCTGCGTCCCTCGAACGCGTCCACCGACTATTATCTACTGCTTCCAGGGCGGCGTCGAGGGGAGCAGCTTCTCAAATTCGGCGATGCGCTGTTTTTCGTAATCTCCGGCGTAGGTGCCGGCAAAAAAACGGTCGAGGGCTTCTTCGTGGAGGCGCTGCCAGGATTCTTCTTCGTGGCCCGGGTTGACGGGAAAGAACAGCAGACCGACTGCCTTGGCGGCCTTGAAGTCGCCGGGGGCGTCGCCGATCATCAGCATGTGATCTTTTTCGTAGCGTTTGCCGCCGTCGGTCATTCCGGCGAGGTGCTCGGTTTTCTTGCCCAACTCCTGGCCGGCAATGATTTTGGGGTAGTTCTGGATGTTGTGCTCGACCCACTCGCGCTGCAGGGCTTCGCCGGGCGTTCCCGAGACGACGGCGAGGTCGGCCTTGGCGACGATCTGGTCGAGGCACTCGCGTACCCTGGGAAACGGCGGCACGCCTTTGACGATGTCGCCCACGGCGGCGTTGACGGCCTTGCTCCAGGTCATGGTGCGCTCGAGCACAGGGTCGCTTTTTTCCTTCAGGACCTTTTCGAGGGAGGCGTTGCTTTGGGGCAGACCCGAGTGGACGAAGTCGCGCAGCGGCTTGAGGTCGGGGATCTGGAGGCCGCGAGCCATGGCGTCGGGCCAGTCCAGGATCAGGTCGAGCGTCTTGACCAGGACCGGGAAGCGGTTGGCGCCGCGGTCGACCGAGTAGAGGTTGGCGAACTCCCAGGCGCGCCGGGCGTACTTCGAGGCGGCTTGCAGCTCCCAGTGTTTGATAAACATCGGGGTGAAGCATTCTTTGTGTTTGATCTCCATGGAGTCAAACACGCAGCCGTCGGAGTCGAGGCCGACGTAGAAGTCGTGGTTTTTGGGGAAGTCGGTGAGCGGGTTGGCAGCGGCCATGGTTTTTCGATTCGTTTGGGTGGTGTCGGATTTGGGTTGGTTCGTGAAAGTGCTTGTTTCGCCCGTTCCAGGGCTCCTTTGAACATCCATGCTACCCACGGCTAAAGCCGTGGACTATTGGTTTAGGGCCGCCCCTCCGAGGCGCAACATTGAGTCGGGCCGGGTGCGTTCGGGGACAGTCACCACGATTCGCTCTTCCGTTGGAGCAGTCGGACGTTCGCGATCCGTGCGGCGCCAAACGCGGGGACTGTCCCCATCCAGCTTACTGGTTCCACTCCGTGTGGAACACACCTTCTTTGTCCAGGCGCTTGTAGGTGTGCGCTCCGAAATTGTCGCGCAGAGCTTGCAGCAGGTTCGCCGGCAGGAACTCGCTGCGGTAGCTGTCGAGATACGCCAAGGTCGCGCCCAGGCAGGGCACCGGCACTCCGGTGTCGGCGGCCAGCTTGATGGTGCGGCGCAGGTCGGCGTGATAACGGTTGGCGATGGTGCGGAAACCGCGATTCATCAGCAGATTGGGCAGCTTCGAATTCGACTTGTAAGCCTTCTTGATCGGATCGAGCAGCTTCGAGCGGATGATGCAGCCGCCTTTCCAGATGCGGGCGACTTCGCTCAGACTGACGCCGTAGTCGTGCTCCTTGGAGGCTTCCTGAATCAGCGCAATACCCTGCCCGTAGCAGGCGACGTTCGCCAGATAGAGCGAGCGGAACAGCATCTGCACGAGTTTCGCGCGGTCGCCGGTGTAGGTTTTCTTGGGGCCTCGCAGGACTTTCGCCGCTTCAATGCGCTGCGCTTTCAGGCCGGAAAGAATGCGGCCTTCGACGGCCATGCTCAGGGTCGGCACCGGGACGCCAAGGTCGAGGGCGGTTTGCGCGGTCCACTTGCCGGTGCCTTTTTGCCCGGCGGTGTCGAGGATCAGGTCGACCAACGGATTGCCGGTGTCGTCGTCGGCCTTACCCAGGCAGACGGCGGTGATCTCGAGCAGGAAGCCGCCGATTTCGCCTTGCGACCATTCCTTGAATACGTCGCGGATTTCCGAAGCGGGCATGCCGGCCGATTTGCGCAGGATGTCGTAGATCTCGCAGATCACCTGCATGATGCCGTACTCGATGCCGTTGTGGACCATCTTCACGTAGTGGCCCGCCGACTTGCGGCCGACGTAGGTGACGCAGGGGCCGTCTTCGGTCTTGGCGGCGATTTTTTCGAGGATCGGGGCAACTTTGTCGTAGGCGGACTTGTCGCCGCCGGGCATGATGCTCGGTCCCCACAGCGCGCCTTCTTCGCCGCCGCTGATGCCGCAGCCGACGAAGTGGATGCCCTTGGGCTTGAGCTCGTCGTGGCGGCGGTCGGTGTCGGCGAAGTGGGCGTTGCCGCCGTCGATGATGACGTCGCCGGGCTCCATGCGCTCGGCGAGCTCGGAGATGACGGCGTCGGTGCCCGAGCCAGCGGTGACCATGATCAGTACGCGGCGCGGTTTTTCGAGCGATGCGACGAACTCGTCGATGGAGCTGGTGACGTGGACGTTCTTGCCTTGCGCCTTCTCGCGCATGTGGTCGGCCTTGTCCTGACCGCGGTTGTATGCGATGACCGAGAAGCCGTTACGTTCGATGTTAAGGGCGACGTTCTGCCCCATCACACCCAAACCGGCGACGCCGAACTGACCTGTGGCCATTTGGGAACCCCTTGTTGTGGCGGAATGCTTGCGTGAGGAACCTGCCTCCCCTGCGAACGACGGTGGATTACATCAGGCCGTGGACCCTCGAAGTGCCGCAGCCGCGGCCAAGGGTCTGCTCGTTGGGGCGAAGACAGGGAACAGCGCAAAGAAACGGGCTCCCGGCGGGAGCCGCAACTCACCATTGTACATGGTTCGTTCCCCGTAGCGCAGGGCTCGGAGAGACCTGCGGCCTTGAGAGGCACAGGGGTCCGCATGAGTCCTTTCGGAGGCAAGTCAGGGCTTGCATCGGATGAAAACGCCGCAGGTTCCCGCGAGCCCTGCGCTATGGGGGAGTTTCGGCAGCTTGTGTGATTTTCTGGGGAACTTTTGGGGCCGACAAACCGTTTCTTTGGAGTTCCGTCTAATCGGCTAGCCGCAACCGTACGCGGCGGGCTGGTTCGCGGGTGGTCTGTTCCGGTCCGGGACACGCTCGCGCTGGTCCGCCGCGTCGCGCGGCATGGGGTATCGCATGGATCTGCTTCAGGACCTCCGCTTCGCTTTGCGTACGTTCCGCCGCGCGCCCGTGTTTACGGCGGTAGCGGTCGCCTCGCTGGCGTTCGGCATCGGCGCCAATACGGCGGTGTTCACGCTCACCGATCAGATTCTGCTGCGGCTGATGCCGGTGAAAAATCCGCAGGAGCTGGTGCAGCTCGCCGGGCGCGGGAACCACTACGGCAGCAACCGCGGCGACAACGCGCTTTCCTATCCGATGTACAAGGACTTCCGCGGCCGTCAGGATGTCTTCAGCGGCGTGCTGTGCCGCTTCGATCTGCCGATGAGCCTCACCTTCGACGGGCGCACCGAGCGCGTTGCGGGTGAATTGGTTTCGGGCAACTACTTCGAGGTGCTGGGCGTCGGACCAGCGGTCGGGCGCGTGTTCAGCCAGCAGGATGACATCACGCCGGGTGGGCATCCGGTCGCTGTGCTCGGTTACGGATTCTGGAAGTCGCGTTTTGCCGAAGATCCAGGGGTGGTCGGCAAGACCATGGTCATCAACGGGCACAACCTGGAGGTGGTCGGCGTCAGCCGGGAGGGTTTCGACGGCGTCGAGCAAGGCGTAGCGACGCAGGTGTTCGTACCGGTGCTGATGAAAGCCGAGATGACGCCGCTGTGGAACGACCTCGAGAATCGCCGCAGCCGCTGGGTCAATGTGATCGGGCGTCTCCAACCGGGCATGACCCTCGAGAAGGCGCAGGCGGCTTTGCAGCCGTTCTTCCACAGCCTGCTCGAACAGGAAGTGAAGGAAGCGGCGTTTGCGAACGCGCCACCGTATTCGCGTGAGCAGTTCCTGAAGATGACGGTCGAAGTGCTGCCGGGGTCGCAGGGGCGCACGGATCTGAGCCGCAATGCGAAAAAGCCGCTGCTGGTGCTGACCGGGATCGCCGCGTTCGTGCTGCTGATCGCCTGCGCCAACGTGGCCGGGCTGCTGGTGGCGCGCGCGGCTTCGCGTCAGAAGGAGATCGCGGTACGTCTGGCGCTGGGGGCGGGAAGGATGCGCGTGATCCGGCAGCTCGTCGCCGAGAGCTTGCTGCTGGCGGCTTTGGGCGGAGTGGCCGGCGTCGCGCTGGCGTTCTTCGCTTCGCGCTTCCTGCTGACTTTTCTGACGCCGCCCGATCAGCATCTGACGATTTCGGCGACGCCGGACTGGCGGGTTCTCAGCTTCACAATCCTGGTTTCGGTGGGAGCCGGTTTGATCTTCGGGCTGCTGCCGGCTTTGCAGGCGACGAGGCCGAAGCTGGCGCCGGTGCTCAAGGATCAGGCCGGCGCGGTCACCGGCGGAGGCGCCGCGGTGCGCCTGCGCAAGCTGCTGGTGGTGACGCAAGTGACGCTGTCGCTGCTGCTGTTGATCGGCGCCGGGCTGTTCATCCGCACGCTTCGCGAGCTGCGCAACATCCACCCCGGGTTTACCACCGAGAACCTCATTGCGTTCGCCGTGGACCCATCGTTGAACGGCTATCCGGTCGATCGCACCAAACTGTTCTACCGGCAACTGCTCGATGGACTGCAGCAGACGCCGGGAGTCCACTCGGCCGCGCTGGCGTCGGTTCCGATTCTTTATGGTTGGGAGTGGGACAGCACGATCAACGTCGAGGGCTACGAGGCCAAGCCCGGCGAAGACATGAACCCGTTTTTCAACTCGATCAGCCCGGGCTACTTCGAGACGCTGGGAATCCCCGTGCTCACCGGGCGCGACTTTCGCGCCAGCGATGTCGATACGCTGGTTCACCGGGTCGACCGCGACACGGGAAAGGAAGACAAGGTTCCGAAGGTCGTGGTGGTGAACCACAAGCTCGCCGAGCACTATTTCGAAGACCGTAGTGCGCTGGGCCGGCACATCGGTTTCGGAGGGGATCCGGGCACCAAGGCCGACATGGAGATCGTCGGCGTGATCGGCGACGCGAAATACATGAACGTGCGCGATGACGTTCCCTGGCAGGTGTTCATCCCGTTTCTAGCGAGCGATTTTGTCTCGGGCATGACCGGCTACGTGCGCACGGAGATGCCCCCCGAACAGGTGTTTTCTCTGGTGCGCGACCAGATTCACCGGCTGGACCCCAACCTGCCGGTGTATAACCTGCGCAGCTTTGCGACACAGGTGGACCGCTCGCTGTCGGCCGAACGCGCGGTGGCTACGTTGTCGACAATGTTCGGGCTGGTGGCGACGCTGCTGGCGTTGATCGGGTTGTATGGCGTGATGGCGTACACGGTGGCGCGGCGCACGCGTGAGATCGGCATTCGCATGGCCTTAGGGGCACTGCAGGGCAACGTGCTGTGGCTGGTGATGCGCGAGGTCCTGATTCTGGTCGGGGCGGGCATTGCGATCGGGCTGCCGGCAGCGCTGGGGTTGTCGAAGCTGCTCGAATCGCAACTCTTCGGCATTCAGCCGCATGATCCGTTGACGCTGACGGCGGCTACGGTGGCGTTGGCTTTGGTCTCGGCGGCGGCGGGGTACCTGCCGGCGCGGCGGGCGACGCGGGTGAGCCCGGTGCAGGCCTTGCGGTACGAATAGCCCGTGGCAGACGCTCTCAGAGCTTGCGCCACGACGCGCCGGACGCTTAGCGGGTTTGCTTGGGCACAGCCCCACTACGAGGCTCACTGCCCGCGGCCCGCTGCGTTCGCCCCGGCACGATCTTCAGCTTGAACGGCTCGGCAGCGTATTCGGCCCGCAGTGGCGAGCGCGTCTCGACCTGGCCCGACACCGCAACAAGCCGTTCGGTCGGCTCCACCCAGGGCAGCGCCTGCAGCGTGAACACGCGACGCGTTTGATCCTCGGTGATAAGCACTCCATTGAGACCGATGTCGGTGACCTTCACGCCGAAGGGCAGATTCAACACCGAGACCGGCACGCGGCCTTTGAAACCATTCTTGCGGTCGACGCTGACCGCCACCTGCACTGTACCGCCGGCTTCCAGCGTGACTTCGGGGTTTTCGATTTGCAGCGAGATGTCGGGCGGACCGGCGACCGCGATCAGGTGCAATTGGTCGTCGGGATCGGCCTGGTGCTCGACCGGCTGGCCGTGAATGCTCGCCGTGCCCGACAGATCGAGCGGCGCGGGCTCATCCAGATGCGCGGTTTCGGCGGCGCTCAACACGAGCGTCGTCGCGGTCTCGCCGGCGGCGATGGTTTCGCTCGTCGCCGTGACGCCCGGGGGAAGGTCTTTCGCCTCCACCGCGATCGGTCCGTCGAAGCCGTCGATGCGCAAGGCGTCGACGGTGACGGCGAAATGGCCGCCGCGGGGAATGTTGGGATTGGGCGGATCGAGGGAAAGCCGGAAGTCGGGCCGCGCTTCGCGCACGGTCAGGCGATAGGCGAAATCCTCGCCCTGGAAGCCGCGCAGGTCGCGCAGGTGCACCACGTAGTCGCCCTCGGCCGGCGCAACGAAGTTGAGTAGCGAATCTTTGCCGTAGCCGGGGCCGCCGTCGTCGTTGCGGTAGACGAGCTGAATCACCGGCAAACCGTTGGGCGGAAACTTCGTGTGCGGCGGGTGGATGGTGACCTTGTAGGCCGGCGTATCGATGGCGACCGCTTCGGGCGTGGTGTTGAAGTAGCCGATACGCTCGCCGTTGAAGGCGTCGAAGAAGTAGTCGCTGTCGGGACCGCGCGGCAGCTCGCGCACGCGCAACACTTCATTGCCGACGTAGACGTAGTCGCCGACTTCAAAATGCGTCAGGTCTTCGAGCCGCAGGTTGGCGCTCGAAGAAGGGCGGTCGGCAAGCACGATGCGGGTGGCGACTTCAGCGCGCGCGGTGGCCTGCGATACGAGTTGGCCCTTGGTGTCCAGGATTTCGATCACCGAATCGAGCGGCGAGCCCAGGCGGCGAGCTTCGACCTCGACGACATAGTGCTCGCCCTGGCGCGCATGGAAGCGATAGTAATCCTCGTCGGCTTTGTGTCCCTCATTCGTGAAACCGCTGACGCGGCCGTTGACGGTGGAGGGAACGGCGAGCTGCATGGCCGCGGCGACGTCGGCTCCCGTGTCTTTCTCTTCCACCTCGGGGAACGCGCCGACCGCGAGTTCGAGATGATTCTGCGGCTCGCCGGTTTCCAGCTCGGGCTGCAAGTCGGCGTGCGCGACCGCTTCGTAGCTGGGCTTGCCGTCGACTGCGACCTTGCGCTGATCGCCGAGGTTGTATCCGCGCAGGCTGACTTCGGTGGTCGCGTCGCGCGGCACGCCCAGCGGGTAGACGCCGGTGAGGTAGGGATAGTCGCCAATCTTGATGCGGTAGAAATGATCGGCGCCGCCGCCCCACTCGATGTCGCTGACCTTGAGCACGTATTTGCCGTCGGAGGGCAGGCGGTAGGCGAGCACGGGCTGGTCGCCGTCGAGGATCGAGCGGTGCGCCAGGCGCTGGCCGGTCGCGTCGTAGAGGTCGAGCTGCCAGCGCAGCCGCGAGCTGATATCCGCCGCCGATACGTGAAAGACCATCTCTTTGCCAGAATCGCCGGTAAAGGGCAGATAGTCTTCGTCGCCGGGCTTGTTGATGCGGCCGGTAATGATCGTCGGCGGCTTGATATAGGGATCCTGCAGCAGCACTTCGGGAATGCCGTCGTTGGGCTCGATCTCGGAGCGCGAACCGAAGAAGGGCTCGACGCTGACGGTCGAGGTGTTGGTGGTGCCGGCGTCGGTGAGCAGGCGGAAACGTGCCAGGCCGATGCGCGATTCGGGCGCGGCTTCGACCTCGATGGTGACCTCTTCGAGCGGCGCCGGCGAGCCGCGGTCGATCGTGCTCGGCGTTCCGTTTGAGCCGATGAAGGTTCCGATGAACTCGCCGAGATGATTGACGTGGAGAACTTTCCCGTGGATCGAAGTGTCGTCGAACACCACGCTGCGCGCGCCGCCGAGATTGATGCCTTTGACCTTGATCTTGGTCGAGAGGCCGCGGGTGACGGCTTTGGGCTCGTAGGACTGCACGGCGGGCGGGTTGGTGCGCGTGTCGGCGGACAGCAGCGCCGTGGTTGCCAGGGTGATTAGAATCGCGCTTGGTATCGACCGCATGGTGTGCTCCAGAAATCAGGTCCTGTAGGGGCGCGGGGCTCCAGGCTGCGGCGTCGACTTCCCGGTCGGTTTGGAGATCGCGGGAGAAGAACGCCGGCGTGAACGCCGGCTGCACAGGCCGGAGGCCTGCGCCACTGTTTGGCCGGCCGACGATTCTCCGGTTTGCCGTCGGCAATTCGCCTGGTGAGTGGGATCGGCATCGCGATTGATGGAGCGATCATAGGCCACCGCTTGCGGACGCGCGCGGCTCGGATTGTTTCCAGAGGGTGCGCAGCTCCTTGAAGTCGGCCGCGTTGTAGAACGAGAGCGAACCGTTGAAGCGGCCCGCCACGACTTGGCGGCCATCGGGGCTGTAGGCCAGGGCTTCGACCCAGTCGGGCTGGCCGTTCAGGACCCGCCTTTCCTCGAGCGTGGCGGCGTCCCAGATTTTGAGCGTGCCATCAGCCGAGGACGACACCAGCGTCTTGCCGTCGGGCGAATAAACCAGGCGCAGGATCGGGCCTTCATGGCCGGTCATCGTCTTGAGCAGCTCGGGGCCTTCGGCGCCGGCGAGGGTCCAGGTGCGGATGGTCTTGTCGCGGCCGGCGGCGGCGAGTTGTTTGCCGTCGGGCGAGAAGGTGACGGTCAACTCGGCGTCGAGCGGGTCACTCAAGGTCACGCTGGGTTTGCCCGAGGAGAGATCCCAGAGCTTGATGGAACGGTCGGCGGCAACCGAAGCGAACTGCCCAGGGCCGGGGCCGAACTGGATGTCGAAGACCGCGTCGACGTGATCCTTGAGCGTTTTCTCCGCCTTGCCCGTGGCGACGTCCCACAACAGGATCAGCTTGTCGTAGCTGCTGGTTGCCAGCCATTTGCCGTCGGGCGAGAAGTCCGCCGCGTAGATGCAATCGGTGTGGCCTTGCAGCGTTTGCGTCGCTCGCTGGGTGGCGACGTCCCAGAGCTTGACTTCGCCGGATCGGGCGGCGAGACCGCCGGCGGCGGCAAGCAGTTTGCCGTCGGGGCTGAAGGCGATAGCACGCACCGGTCCGGCGTGGCCCTCAAGGGTCCCCAGGGGCTTGCCGCTGGCGGCGTCGATGAGGTCGACCTGCTTGTAGCGCGCGACCGCGAGTAACTTGCCGTCAGGGCTGTATGCGACGGCGCCGATGGGCAGGCCGAGCTCGACTTGCGATGGGACTTCGGGAAGCGCCGCGGTTGCGGCGGCGGCCGCGACGGCTTCGCCTTGAGCGCCGGCGTCGATCCACTGCTTGAGGATTTCGAGATTCTGCGCCGGAAGGTCCCCGCCGACCGGCATCTTCGGCTGGATCTTGCCTTCGAGCATCTGGATCATGCGGCTCTCGGCGGCGTTGCCGGCAATGACGACCGGGCCGTGATTACCGCCTTTGGACAACCCAACGTAGTCTTCCATGACCAGGCCGCCCATCTTGGTTTGCGCACTGTGGCAGGCCAGGCAGTTGTCGCGCAGGATGGGAAAGACGTCGGAGGCGAAAGTAGGAGCCGCGGCGGCCGCGAGCGCCGGCGCGAAAAGCAGCGAAACCACGGCAACCGCCAGCATCAACCCCAAGCGCAGCGAGGTATGTAGTACGACGACAGAGCCGCACCGGCCCGCGGGCTTCCGCCCGCGGCTCTGTTTCCTCGCTTCGAAACTGCGGTGCTGTTCCACGCTAGTGATTGAACAGGAATTCTTTTCCGGTGAGCATCGCCCAGATCAGGTCTTCGAGCGGCTTGCGGCGCGGGTCGCGCTCCAGCGGATCTTGGGCGGTCTGCTGCTCGGCTTGTGCGAGGGCCTGGCCCAGACGCTGCTTTTCCTGCTCGGTCGGGTAGCGGCTGAAGGCCGATAGATACAGATGCTCGAGAACCCGCTCGTTCGATAGCCCCAGCTTCAGGTACATCGAAATGGCGTTGTCGTCGTCGCGCAGCATCTGGTTCAACGTGTCGCCGTTGATGACGTGCAGCGCCTGCTTGATCGTCGGGGCGTGCTCGCGCTCGGCGGCGTCGACGTTGACGCGCGGCGGGCGTCCAAACACGGTCAGGAAATAGGAATTGACCTGCGTGTCGGGCAGTTGCAGCGCGCGGGTGCCCTCGGGATAGCCCTTGAAGTGCGTCGGCACGCGCACAATCTCGGTGATGGCGTCGAGCACGACTTCCGCCGGCAGCCGCCGCACGATGTAGTGCGAGTAGTACATCTCGTCGTCGGCGTTCTGCGCGGTGGTTTGCGAGGAAAGCTGATAGGTGGCCGAGCTCATGATCTCGTGGATCAGGTAATCGACGTCGAAGTGGTGCGCGATGAAATCCTTGGTGAGGGCGGTCAGCAGTTTCTCGTTGCTCGCCGGATTGGACGAGCGCATGTCATCGACCGGATCGACCAGCCCGCGGCCCATGAAGTTCGCCCAGACCTTGTTGACGATGGCGCGCGCGAAATAGGGGTTGTCGGGCGAGGTCAGCCAGTCGGCCAGATAGCGGCGGCGGTCGACGTTGGAATCGAGCGGCAGTGCCTCGCCGTCGAGCGTTTTCGGCGGCAGTGGTTTGGAGAGCCGCGGATGGTTCACGTTGCCGCTGGCGCTGGTGTAGACGACGACGTCGCCGGGTTCGGCGCCATCCTTCTCCGAAACGCGCGAGAGCAGATTGGCGAAGGCGTAGTAGTCGTTCTGCGTCCACTTCTCGAGCGGATGGTTATGGCAGCGCGCGCAGGTGATGCGCAGCCCCAGGAACGCCTGCGTGACGTTCTCCGACAACTCGATGGTGTTCTTGTGGAGCTGGAAGTAGTTCAGCGCGCCGTTCTGGCGCGTGTTGCCCGACGAGACCAGGATCTCGTGCACGAACTGATCCCAGGGGGTGTTCTTGGCGACGCTCTCGCGAATCCAGCGGTAGAACGACCACATCGCCGTCGGCCGCAGCGAGCGGCTGGAAACCAGCAGCAGGTCGGACCACTGGTAGGCCCAGTAGTCGACGAACTCATCGCGGTGCAGGATGCTGTCGATCAACTTGGCACGCTTATTGGGCGAGTTGTCGGCGAGGAAACGCTCGACCTCGTCGGGGGTCGGCAGCGTTCCCATGGCGTCGATATAGGCGCGGCGCAGGAACGCGCCGTCATCGGCCAGCCCCGACGGCGCGATGTGCAGCGCCTGGAGCTTTTCGAGCACCAGCCCGTCGATGTAGTTGTAGCGCGGCGCCTGCGTATAGACCTTGGGATCGATCTCGCGGGGATAGGCGATGCCGAGGCGCGCGAACTCGACCTTGCTCGCGTACCAGACGGTGATAGCGGCTTCGCCCGGGCCCTGCATCTTGACGTGGCCGCTGTCATCGACCAGCGCGACGCCGGAATTCGTGCTCGAATATTTCGCCAGGCGCGTGACATCGCGCGTGGTGCCGTCGGAGTAACGCGCTTCGACCAGCACCTGCTGCTCGGCGTCGGGCGTGAGCCAGGCCTGCTCGGGATACACCGTGATGCCGACGATGCGGCGTTCGCTCGGTTGCGGCGCGGGCGCGCCGTGGACGATCCAGTCGACCAGGGTGCGGTACTCGGGCGAATCGACGGCAAAGCGGCGGCCGCCGCCGTGCGCGATCGTCAAGGTCGGCTTGAGCAGCATCAGGCTCTGGGTCGGCTCGATGCGCGAAACGCGGCGTCCGGTGGCCTCGCGCGTCAGAACCGAGTGATCGGTCGCGGGATCGTAGCCGCGCAGGCTCAGCTTGAAGCCGTTCTTGCCAGCGGCCGCGCCATGGCAGGCGCCGGAGTTGCAGCCGGCCTTGGTCAGCACCGGTTCGACGTCGTTGACGAAGCTGGGGATGATTGTTTTGGCGGTGTTGGCGGCACTGACGGTGATGGCGGCGCGGACCCCTTCGATCTCGGCGGTGAGCTGCGTGGAGCCATCGCCGGCGGGGGTGATGATGCCGTTTTCGATGACGGCAATTTTCGCGTCGGCCACTGTCAGCTTCGCCTCGGCGGTGACGTCCTTCTGGGTGCCGTCGTCGAAAGTAGCCTGCACGACGATGCGCTGCGAAGAGCGCGACCCCGACAAAGCCACATCGCCGGGAAGAATCTGCAGAGACTGCGGAGAGGCCGCGCCAAGAGCATGCGCTGCCAGCAAAAAGCCAAAAGCCCCAAGCCACGTAAAGAAACCGGGCCGGGCACAACGTGGCGCGCGCCTCCGGCGGGCGGCGTCGACCTTCGGGTCGACGTAGGCCTGAGCGGCGGCGACCCCGCCCCCACGGCATCCTGCATTACTGGCGCTGTTCACAGGCAGGATTGCCTGTGCCGCGTTCGGGATCATGTGAACAGCTCCATGATCGGCTCGACCCCATGGTCGACAACGCGAATCGGCCGGTCCTGCGGGCCCGGAAGCTCAGTCCCAAGATCAATACCGAGCGCATGAAACACCGTGGCAGCTACTTCGGCCGGGCTCGTCGGGCGGCTCTTGGGCGTTCCGCCGATATCGTCGCTCTCGCCCACCACGCGGCCGCCCTGCACGCCGCCGCCGGCGAACACCATCGACCAGCAGGCGGGCCAGTGGTCGCGGCCGCCGGCGGGGTTGATCTTCGGCGTGCGGCCAAACTCGCCCATCGCCAGGATCAGCGTGTTGTCGAGCTGGCCGCTCTGCGAAAGATCTTCGACCAGCGAGGTGAAGCCGTTGTCGAACATCGGCCCCACCAGATTGCTGTAGCACTCGATCGGGCTGAACGGACTCGAGCCGTGGATGTCCCAGGTGATCTCGTCGAAAACGGTCTCGAACATGTTGATCGTCACGAAGCGCACGCCGGCTTCGATCAGGCGTTTGCCGAGCAGGCAGCTCTGGCCGAAACCGGTTCTGGCCGTAGCGCTTGCGGGTGTCCTCGGATTCCTGGGAGAGATCGAACGCCGCGCGCGCTTTTTGCGAAGACATCAGCGTGTAGGCCTGATGGAAGGTCGTGTCGAGCAGCTTGGCGTCGGGAACGCTTTCGAACTGCTTCACCGAGGCGTCGATCATCTCGCGCCAGTTGCGGCGGCGGCCGACGCGCACCGCCGACATATAGTCGGGCGGCAGCATATCGGGCACTTCGAAATTCGGCTGCGAGGGGTCGGCGTTCAAGACGAACGGGTCGTACTGCTTGCCGAGATAGCCGGCGTCCTGGCCGTGAGGCATGTTGCCGCCGGTGTTGCCGATGGGCCGCGGCAGCAGCACGTGCGGTGGTACGTCGCCCTTGGGGCCGCGCAGCTTCGACAGCACACAGCCGACGTGCGGATGTTTCAGGCCGCCCGTAAACAACCGGCCGGTCTGCATCATCTGGTGCCCGGTGTCGTGAACCGCTGCGGCGGTGTGATAGAGCGTGCGCACCAGCGACCATTTATCGGCGTGCTGCGCCATGCGCGGAAAGATTTCCGAGATCTCGATGCCCGGAACGTTGGTTTTGATCGGCTTGTAGGGTCCGCGAATTTCCGAAGGCGCGTCGGGCTTCATGTCCCAGGTGTCGAGCTGGCTGGGGCCGCCGACCAGGAACAGCATGATGACGTTCACATCCTTGGAGGAATCGACCGCCCCCTGCGCTTTCAGGGTCAGGAAATCCGAGAGGCCCAACCCGAGTAAGCCCAGCGAGCCCGCATGAAGGAAATCGCGACGCCGCAGGCCGTCGCAGAACTCTACCGTTTTTTGGTGATCCAACCGGAACACGGCAACCCTCCTGCCGAGAATGTGGGCAACGCTCCCGCCGCCGAATTGCATCTATTCTACTCTTCTGCGCCATTTTGCGCGGTGGGCGCGGGACACGGCGTGGCGCACCGGGCTAAGGCCCTTTTCGCCTCGCTACGACAAATCGCCTACGGCATCTCGCGAGCAATGGGAGGAGAATGAAGTCGTAAATACAGCGTTTGAGTGTCTCCCCGGCAGCAGCAGGTCAAACCAGACCATGAGGAGGAGTCTCATGTGGAAGTCCCTGATCGTTCTTATGGCGTTGTGCCTTTGCAGCTTCCCCGCGCCTGCCAAGAAAGACAAAGGTCACGGCAAGGAAAAGAATGCGACCGCAGATGGCGGCGCCGCGGTTGCGGTCGACATCTTTGTCGGAGCCGACCGCGAGATCATCCACGAGTACGTGGCGCATCATGCCGGCGACGGGCTACCGCCTGGGCTGGCCAAACGCAACGGCGACCTGCCGCCCGGCCTCGCCAAGCAATTGCGCAAGAAGGGCAGGCTGCCTCCGGGACTCGAAAACAAGCTCGCACCGTTCCCGCCCGAACTCGAGAGCCGCTTGCGGCCGCTCCGGCCCGGTCTGAAACGCGCGTTGATCGAAGGCCGCGCCGTAATCTACGACCGCAAGACCTCGGTCATTTTGGACGTATTCATTCCGTTCTGACGGCCTTGCCGAACCGGCAGCCCCCGATGCCAGCACGTCCCTGCCCGGCTCGCCAAAAAATCGACGGCATCGCGCTTCGGCCGGAACCCACTTTGGGGACGGTACAATATCTGGGTAACTTGTTTTTGAAAGGCCCGCCGCGCTGGGGGGTCCCACCCGCGACCAAATCCGGAGGCCTCAGCTTTCATGTCGCTAGTTGAGTTCGAGCTTGCCGTCATCGGGTTGCTGCTGCTCGGGATTCTGCTCAAACCCACCACCGATCCCCATCGCATGCAGCAGATCGCCGACCGCCTCGCGGAGCTAAACAAGCAACTGGACCAACTAATGGGCAAACGGGGCGGCAAGGACTTGCCGCAGCCGGTCGGCGAGCGCGACCGGGAGTCCTGAACAATGTCGTAGGTCGCGAGCAGCGCCGATACTCCACCTGGCACGGCGCCGGCAGGACCGTACAGGCAGCCGAGTTCAGGGCCGCGGTCCTCTATTGCGCCCGTTTCGCGGGAGATTCTCCCACATCCTGAGCCGTCTTCCATCGCATTCGCATGCCCGGCTCGATCTGAACAGAAGTGCGGCAGGCAGGATCGGACTGACTCGTGGGAAGACGTGCGGCCAGTGTGGAAGAGCGTGGGCCGCTCGAGTGGAGGGAGATTCCGGCGAAGACCTTAGAGCCGGCACCGTTGTCTACCTTGGTCGTACGTCATTCTTGGCTTTGCGCCTAATACCCCGCTCTTAAGGCGGCGGTACTCCAGCACCAAACGAAAAAAGGTACCTGTGCTCCATTGCTGTTCGGGCGCGCAAAGCGCACGATGAGATTGCAAACTTCGACAACCCCTACAGGAGTTCCAAGCAATCATGAATCGGCTCAAACTGACCTCCCGAGATGACGCCGGCCTTCGCAAATTGGCGGGCGCGATGTTCGTGCAGGCGCTCGAAGACCTCAAGCATGGCAGCGAAGATGCGCGCGCCGGAGCCTGGCAGTGGCTCAGCGGCGAGAACCACGCGGGTCTGAGTTTCGCGCTGTGCTGCCAGATTCTGGGATGCCAGCCGGAAACGGTGCGGCGCGGCCTGCTGCGCAGCAATGCCGGCGCGGACCCGGCGACGACACCGGCCCATCTGGCGGAGCGAGCTGCCGAGCTGGTCGAACTGGTCGCCAGCTAACCGCGTATTTGCCGGCTAGCCGTGCATTTTAGGGGTGGTTTGGCGGCAGCGGCCGCCGGACACGCTTCGCGGGCTTCGGCCGAGGCTCCGCGTCCTCCTCCACACCGGGGATGGCGTCAACGATAGAAAGACCGCGTCGAGCCGGTATCCTCGACCAACACCCGGCCCGTCTCCACCCGGAGAAGCGGCCGTCGTTCCCCGCCCTAGCCGTCGCCCGGCAAAGGGGGGCCTTCCCCGCCCCGGCCTGCTCAGGCCTTGTGAACCATTTTTTCGATCAAGCCGCAAAAAAGATCCGCTTCCGCGGTCGTATCGACGTTGGGCGTGACGCGGATGCCTTCGTATCCGCCTTCGGTGTGGACCGAGGCGACCGGATGCGCTGTTCTTGCCAGGCCGTGTTGGTTGAGCCTGGGGGCCCGTGTACCTGGGGGGACTCCCCGACTCGTGCCCAATCGCCTGGTGGCGGAGGTGCCGGGCGGAGTGAAACAATGTGGTGTCCGCAGGATGAAGAAACAGCTCCGCGGGCATACGCGAACGTTGTGAAGAGTGGGGCGGGCAGCTTGAAACGATGCTTCCGGGGAATTCCGTATCGTTCCAGCGTACCGCCGTTCCTGGACGACTGTTCTTGACGACCGCTCGACTCGGGAAGCGCCTCGCGACGGGCTAGGGCTTGGACGCGGACGCGGAGCGAGCAAGGAGTCGGGCTTCCCGCTGTCCCCATCGGGGCCCACTGTGGGCCCCCACAGGAACTTTATGAACTTCTTCGGCCCCCGATTCGGTGTCCCGTCCCTGACTTCAGCTCATCGAATCAATAGGTTACAAAAACCGGGCTCCCGGCTCTCGCAAACATTCCTGGCGAAGAATGTTTCGTTCGCGGCGTCCCGGGATATAATGGTGCCAGTGGACGAAAAGCTCAACTTCGCCGTTTTCATCGACTACGACAACATCGAAATCGGGGTCAAATCCACTTTGCACCGCGAGTTCGATGTCGATGTCGTGCTGGAGGGCATCAAGGAACGCGGAGAGATCGCGGCCAAAGTTGCCTATGGCAACTGGAGTCGCCAGGGGCAAGCCACACGCGCGTTCACCGAGCACGGCGTGCAGATGGTGCAGCGGGATTCGACGCCGCGCGGCGACAAGAACGGCGCCGACATCAATCTGGCGCTCGACGCGCTGGAGATGGCGTTCACGCGCGAGCACATCAACGCCTTTGCGATCATCAGCGGCGACAGCGATTTCATGGCGCTGGTGAACAAGCTCAAGCAGTTCAACAAGCGGGTTTACATCGTCGGCGGCAAGGGCTTCACGAGCACGATTCTGCAGCGCAACTGCCATGAGTTCATCAGCTACGAGTCGCTGCTGGATTCGCACGTGACGGTTTCGCGGCGGGGCGGGCAGCCGACCCAGCGGCCGCGGCCGCGGCACTCGCTGCCGATTGCGCAGGCGATTCCGCTGATCGACCGCGCGCTGGGCGCTTTGGAACTGCGCGGCGTGCAGCCGCAGTTGGGGCTGCTTAAGAGCACAATGCTCCAACTCGACCCGGCCTTCAGCGAGCGCGACTACGGCGAGTCGTCGTTTTCGTCGTTTGTCGAGAAGCTGGTCGACGGCGGCCTGCTCGGCGTGCGCACCGTCGACGGCCATTCGGTGGTCGACCGGCGCGGCGAGACGGCCGAGTTGGAAAGCGAGAATGGCGCGGTTTCGGGCGACGACGCCCTGCCGTTTCTGCAGGAAGTGCTGCAGGACAATGTGGACCTGCTGCGGATGGGCATTCCGGGCCGCGAGATCCGGGCGCTGGCGACGGCGGCGGACCCGGATTTCAAAGAGGCCGATTACGGCTTCCAGGAATTCACCGAGCTGCTGAACTTCGCCGCCGACAAGGGGCTGATCCGTATCGAGAGCGATCCCAACCGGGGATTGCGCTTTTACCCCGGGGCGGACCTGCAGCAGGTGCTCGAGAAGTCCAAGCGCCCAACCAAGCCGCGCGAAGCGGCGGCCGCGGCGCCCAAGCAGCAGGGCCCGGCGGCCGATACCGATTCCTCGCGCCCGCGGGGACGCCGCCGCAGGCGCCGCAGCAACGGCCACCCCTTGAGCGGCGCCGCCATGGGCGACCGTGTCGCTCCTCCCACGCCGACACCCGCGCCGTTGGAAGAGAAGGCCCCGGCCAAAGGGCACGAGGACCCTCCGGCCGCCGCAGCTAAGGCCGCGGATCCGGAGGTCGTCGAGAGCAAACCGGAGGCGCCGGCCGCAGAGCCGAAACCAAAGCGCGCCCGCAGGAAAGTGGCGCGCAAGGCTTCGCCCCGTTCGCGTAAGGCTGACGATGACGGCGCCGACGTTCCGACGCCGAGCGACGATTCCTAGATTTTTCGGGCACTAGGGGCGGTCGAAGGCCGGCCGCGCCGCGGGTTTTTTTTAGTTCCCTTCCTCGCGAGCCGTTTTCCTGTTGGTTGACGGTTTCCCTATCGATGAGCCTTGTGCCGCCTCGGCCCGCCGGCTTACGCCTGCGGCTCTGTTGTTTGGGTTCGTATTGTTCGGACCTGGCGCACGCTACACCATCCGACAGACACCGCGCGAACTGGCAAGCGAGCCCCAAGCGCCACCAGCGCCCCGAGGCGCGGCCCGAATGCTGTATGTCAACGGGCGCGGGCGTGGCGACGGGGCCAGCCCGGCGCGCGTTGAGGGAAAAGCCTTCTAGATATACGCGATCACGTCGATTTCCACCAGAGAATCGCCGGGAATTCCACCGGCGGCCGCGATCGTGGTCCGCACCGGGGGTTCCTTGCCGAAACGGCCCAGGAAAACCTCGTTCATTTCTTTGTAGTCTTTCAGGTCGTTCAAATACACATTGCACTTGAGGACCTTGTCCATCGACGAGCCACAGCGCTCCAGCTCTTCTTTGATATCCGTGAGCACGTGGTCGGTGTGCACCTTGATATCGCCTTCTTTGTGGTAGCCCTTACCCGAGATGAACAACAGGTTCCCGTAGGAAACCGCGCCGCTGAACATCGGCGTCTTTTCGGGCGGCTTGCCGTTGCGCCAATGGACTTTCTTTTGGGGGCCGTCCTGCGCCTTGGCCGGCACGCCCGCGGCGACCGCCGCCGCGCCTGCCGCCGCTCCTTTGGTCATAAACCCTCTACGACTGGTCTGTTTCATAGCGTTTAAGCCCTCTTCCATTTGAAATAGTAAAACGTCAGAGTCGTTTTCCCCGTATTCACGATGCCATGCACATGTTCGGCCGCGCAAAACATGATCGACCCGGGGCCGCACGGGATTACTTTGCCATTGAGAGTGATCTCGCCGCTACCCTCGGTGATCACCATAATCTCCTCTTCGGGATGCTGGTGCGGGGGGTGCGGCTGCATGCCCGCCTTGAGCTCGAGGCTGCCGGCTTCCATCCCGGCGAGTTGGCCGGTCGATCCCTGCAGGTAAACACGCAGGTCGCCGAATGGCTCCTGGCGCAGCTCGGCGTCCGCGGGGCCCAGCACTGCGTCCGCCACGGCCGCGTTGTTCGGGGCCGCGCCAGCCGGAGCCGCCCCAAGGGCAAGCATCGCGGAACCCAGCGCCGCCATCATTTCTCGTCGGTTGGCCATGTTCCTCCTTGGCGTGGAAAGCGTTGTTGAGGCAGGCGGTGGTCGCGATGGGGCGGGCCAGCGAGCCTGCCCGGAAGGCCGCACGTCCCCGGCCGTCCAACTGCGGTATTCGGTATTCGCCTCGCGGCGATGGAGCCTGCGCACAACGGCAGCCGGAGCCGGCTGGATCGATCCCCGCAAAAACACACCTCGAAGCGTCAGGATTCCCCGCAAAACCGGGCGAAGAGTTTTTTGACGCTGCCGGGCGAGCGATCCGGCCACACCGCCTGCTTCACCCAACATCATAGGAGAAATTCGCCATCAGCCGCCATGCCGGCGGACTTGGCTACGAGGCAGCCGGCAAGCCCGGGTTGGCGAGATAGCACAGACAATCCGGCAGGTGCTGTGGGGCTCGGCGCTTTTGAGGGTAGAGCCAGGCGGGCGTGATGGGGCCGGGCGGGCGTTGGGGTGGCGGCTTGCTCCGGGGGTAGCGCTAGCGCGCTTTCATGCAGACGCGCACCTGGAACACGTCGTCCCCGAGGTGGAACGGCACGACAATCCAGGGCACGTGAATCGCGGTGCGGGTCGAGAAGTTCTTGCCGTAGACCACGGTGGGGACGCTGAGGCTGAGGGGACCGGTGAGCACTTCCATTTCTTCCTTGAAATTGCCCAGAATCATGTTCGCCATCTCGCCGATGCCATCGAGTACGTCGGCGTTGATCTCGCGGCACTCGTGCATCAGCATGGCCGAGCCGACGCGGCAGGCGAAATGGTCCTCGCAAAACAGCATGCCGGTGCCGACCCAGCCTCCGGTAAAGCCCAGCAGGCCGACCACGCCGTCGAGCAACTCGGGGTCGGGGCGGTCCAGGGCGGGCTGTCCCTCGACGGTCATGGCCAGCATCGTCGAGAACACGGTTTCGGTTGCGTGATGGATCGCAGCAACGATCTCAGCTCGTTGCTGTTCCGGTTCGCTAGTGGGCGCCAAACTTTCCTCTCGTTTTTCGTGGAGCGCGACGTTGTGGAACCGCCACCGGCCTTGCCGGTCAGCCCGACAGCGCTTTCTGGAGGGCGGCTTCCATTTGTTCGGCCGTAAATGGCTTGCGAATGAACCCCTTGGCGCCCAGCGAGATTGCCTCCAACACCGTCTTTTCGCCTCCTTCGGTGCTCACCATGATCACCGGCAAGTCTTTGTGCGGCGACTCCTTAAGCTTGCGCAGAAAATCCAGGCCGTTGACGTTGGGCATATTGATGTCGGAGAAGATGATTTCGATGGTATTGCCGCCGAGCTTGTCCATCGCCTCGCCCCCGTCGCCGGCCTCGGTTACCGAGTCGATGCCGCCTTTCCAGGCCTGCCGCAAGCTGCGTTCCAGGATCTTCCGCATCACCGAAGAATCATCGACTATCAACACATTCAGTCCCATGCCGGCACAGCGCTCGTCCCTAACTGTATCGGCCGGCGGGGTGTAGTCCGTTAGGTTCGATTCGGATAGAAAACCAACCTGGCCGCAAACCCGCGAAAAAGGGCGGCAACTCGATCCGGCGGCGCCCCCCGGCAGGGCTGGGCGGCTCCTCGCCGCGAGCGCGGGGCGGCTCTGCCGGTGTTGCGGCGGCTTGGCCGGTGTTTCGGGTGGTTCGGGCGGGAAGGAAAGTGGGACCGGATCGCGGCCGCGGGTCGAATCCCGGGCGCCGCGGTTGCCCTAAACCGATTTGCCCATTTTGCGGGGGACCATCGGCTGGGTCTCTTCGATGCGCGCCAGGTCCGATAGGGCGACCTCGCGGCCTTCTTCGTGGTATTCCTGCTCGACGTTGACCTGCCACAGGTCATAACCGGCACCCAGGATGTTGCGCGCCGCCAGCATCGCCGTCAGCATCGAGTGGTCCTGGTTGTTGTAGCGGTGCATGCCGTTGCGGCCCACCAACTGCAGGTTGCCGAGCTTTTCGAGCCACTGCCGCACCGTGGTGACCGCCTCGCTATAGGCCCCGTCGTAGACCGGGTAGGCCTTTACCATGCGCACCACGGCGCCGTCGACCACCTGGCTGGGGTCGGCCAGCCGCAATTGCCCGATTTCGCGCTTGCCCAGCTCGATGAGCGCCTCGTCGGGCTGCGCCCAAAGGTCATCGCCCTCGAAGCAGAAATACTCCAGGCCGAGGCAGGTCATCTCGGGGTCGGGGACCATTTCGGGGCTCCAGTTTTTGAAGTTCTGGATGCGCCCCATGCGTACGTTGGCATCGTGAATGTAGATCCAGTTGTCGGGGAACAGATCGCGCCCGCGGATCACCAGCGCGATGGTCAGAAAATCGCGGTAGCGCAGCCGGCGGGCCGCCGCGAGCACCTCGGCCGGCGGCGCCGGATTGAGCGCCTCGACCAGCTCGCGGATCGCCACGCTGCTCAGGAAGTGGCGGCCTTCGTAGCGCACGCCGCCGGCCTCGACCGCCTCGACGCCCGCCCCGTTCCAATCCACGCGCTCGAGCGGCGCCTGGAACACCACTTGCGAGCCGGCCTTCTCCACCAGCTCGTGGGTTCGCTCCCACATCATGCCGGGGCCCAGCCGCGGGTAGAGAAACTCATCGATCAGCGTTTTGACCACGTCTTTCTTGTTCTTGGCCCGCTCGCCGAACAGCGCGTTCTTGATAGCCGTGCTCAGCGACAGCCCCTTGATGCGCTGCGCCGCCCACTCGGCATGAATCTCGCGGCAGGGGATACCCCAGACCTTTTCGGTGTAGGTCTCAAAAAAAATCGAGAACAACCGCCGCCCGAAGCGGTTGGTGACCCAGGTGGCGAAATCGTCTTCGGGTTTCTGGGGAAACAGCCGCGAGCGGCCGTAGCTCGCCATGCAGCGCATCGTCTCGAACAGGCCGAGCCCGCTGAGGGCGTTGAAGGGCTTGAGCGGGTAGGAGAAAAACTTGTTGTTGTAGTAGATGCGCGACATGCGGCCGCGCAGCAGCATTTCGTCGCCCAGCACTTCGCGCCATAGCTTCTCTACCGCGGTGACCTTGGTGAAGAAGCGGTGGCCGCCGATATCGAAGCGGTAGCCTTTGTAGTTGACCGTCCGCGCGATGCCGCCGACGATGTCGTCGCGCTCCACCAGGGTGCTGCGGACGCCGGCCTTGCTGAGTTCATAAGCGGCAGTGAGACCGGCCGGGCCGGCCCCGAGGATGACGACATCGGAATGAGGCATCTCCGTCCATGATAGCCGACTGACCTACAGCCCGTACCCCCCGTACTATGAGTTAGAACACCCCAGGATGTCGTGAAAAAAGCCCCTAGCTTGGTGTGCCGTTGGGCGCAAACCGGCCCGACCAGAGCCGTTGTAGGAACAGGCTGCGGCGCTCGGCTTCGTGGCGGCCGCTGAACGCGGGCTTCCGCCCGCGGCTCTGTTTCCTGGGGCCTTGCTTTCGGCGGCGGCTTGCGGGGGGCGTTGGCGCGAAGAATTCCTGGATTTAGTAGCATGGTGCGCGGACGCGCCGCAGCCGGGCCGTCCGGGCGGGTCTCCTGGCCCATTCCCACACGGGCGCCCGCGGGCACCGCCACCACCGTTTCCGGGAGGGTTGCGTGAAAACCATGCAGGTCCGAAGGGTTCTATCGGCACTCAGTGCCGGGGGCCAGCTCTGCCGGGCTGGTGGCGGCCTTATCGCTGTTGCCGGCGACGCCGGCCGCGGCGAAGGTCGGCACGTTCGAAGACCATGGCGATATTGGCGTGACGCCCAAGGCGGGGTCAGTCGAATTCGACGGCGGCACCCGAACCTATCGCGTCACCGGCGGCGGCGCCAACATGTGGGCCGGCACCGATGCGTTCCACTATGTGTGGAAGAAGGTTTCCGGCGATGTCTCGATCACGGCCGACGTGGAGTTCGTCGGCGAAGGCAAGGTGGCGCACCGCAAAGCCGCGATCCTCATCCGTCAATCGCTCGACGCCGGCTCGGCCTACGCGGACGTTGCGCTGCACGGCGACGGGCTGACGTCGCTGCAATACCGCCCGGCGGCCGGGGCGGAAACGCAGGAGGTGCGCGCGGAGATCAAGGCCCCCCACCGGCTGCGGCTGGAGCGCCGCGGCAATCAGTTCACGATGTGGCTCGGCGAACCGCGCGGAACGCTAACGCGCAGCGGAACGGCGACAGTCGAGCTCAAAGATCCGGTCTACATCGGCGTGGCCGTCTGTTCGCACGACGCCGACGTTCTCGAAACGGCGGTGTTCTCCGACGTGCGCATCGAGGACCCGCTGCAACCGATCCTGCGCAGCAAGATTTCGACATACGATCTGGCGACAAAAAAAGTCGAGGTGGTGTACTCGGCCGATCAGCGCATCGAGGCTCCCAACTGGTCGCCCGACGGCTCGTTCCTGCTGGTCAATACGCTGGGCGACCTGTGGAAGCTGCCGCTCGGCAAAACGCCCGCGGCGCTCGAGAAAATCCAACTGAGCCGGGCGATCCGCTGCAACAACGACCATGGGATCTTTCCCGACGGCAAGATGCTGGCGCTTTCGGGCTCGACCACCACGGGCTCGCAGATCTTCACCGCCAACATCGATGGCTCGAACGTAAAGCTGATCACGCCCAACGCGCCGAGCTATTACCACGGCGTCTCGCCCGACGGGAAATGGCTGGTCTTCACGGGGCAGCGCAACGGCGATTTCGACCTGCACCGGGTGCTGGCGTCGGGTGGCGAGGAGCAGCGGCTCAATCGCGCCGACGGGCTCGACGACGGCCCCGATTTTTCGCCTGACGGCAAGTGGATCTACCTGAACTCGATTCGCACCGGCAATTTCGATATCTGGCGGATTCCCGCCGACGGCGCCGGGCCCGGCGACGCCAAGGCCCAGCAGGTGACCAACGACGAGTGGGAAGACTGGTTCCCGCACCCTTCGCCCGACGGCAAATGGATGGTGCTGATTTCGTTCGAGAAAGGGACCGAGGGACATCCGCAGAACAAGAACGTGCGGCTGCGCCTGATGCCGCTGCCGGGTGCGAATCCCGGGCCGGGGCGCCCCGAGACGATCGTCGAATTGTTCGGGGGCCAGGGAACGATGAATGTGAATTCCTGGTCTCCGGACTCGAAGAAGTTTGCGTTTGTGAGCTATGAACTGGTGACACCGGACAGCGGCGGCAAGTAGGTCAAGGGCCGGAACAGAAGTGCACGGACGGGTCGCGGACGGGAGTCACGCCCTTGGAAGCAACAGAGCCGCGGGCGTGAGCCTGTGGGCCGGGGCGGCTGAATGCCTGGGGCCTTGTCGCTTGTCTGGGCAGATTTTTGTCTGCGTCGTTGTGTGTCTGGATTGCTGCTCGTCTGAATCGTTGCGTATCCGCTTGCTCTGTGCGGGCTAGGCCCGCCGGCCTACGCCTGCGGCTCTGTTTTCCTGGTTGGAGCGGCTATGGTTGGGGTTCGGGGCGGCTTGGGGGAATCGCACCATTTTTTGTTTGGGTGCTTGCGTGAAGTGACGCAGGGCTTTGGCTTCCAGGCGACCTTCCCGGCTGCCGCCACGGCGGCGCGGCGGTTTCGAGCAGGGATTTCCTCCGGGATTCACCCTAGGGCCTTGGTACGAGCTTCTCATTTTCGCGCCGGATCGGTGCGAAAACCAACGCCTTCACGCATCCTGGAAATCGAATTGCTCATCCATCAACCAGTATGGCCGCTTCGGCAACAAAGCAATGCAAGCTGTCTAGTCCCGATTGGAACGAGCCGCAGTTGGCGCGTGCGCAGGAGATCGTGCATCAGATGCTCAACGAGGCGCCCGGTGATTTCGGCAAACTCGTCCTGATGTCGTCGCTCTCCGATAGCAGTGTGGGTGAGTATCGTCATCCGGCGCTGAACCGCAACATACCTTCGTCGATCGCTCACGAGGTCTTGCGCGACAGTCACGAACAGGTTTTCTCGCGATGGCTGGAACTGGTTCTCGAAGAGCAGTGGAAAGCCGTCAGCGAGTATTTCACCGCGGAGCCGGTTGGCAATCTGGCGCTGCAAAGGACGTCCAATGAGTCGTGGGAGAAGCTGATTCCGCCGGCGGCGGGCGCGCCGCAGCGAGAGCTTTTCCTCTCCGACCTGCGACTGGTGCTGAGCTTAGTCGAGAAGTAACCGGCGGAGGGGCAGGCTGCTGTTCCAAAGCACGGACAGGCCCGGTCACCGGGGGCGATGATGCCAACACCCCGCCGCTCGTAAGAAGCGGCGACTGTCCAAAGCACCAAGGCCCTTGGGCCCATTCGACCCGCGTTGTCCAGGGGTCGGTCCAACACACCGTTTCGCACGTTCGGAACGGACCAGGGCGTACTCCGGGCCGGCAAGCGACTGCTCTCTTGTACACCACCCAATGCTTGGGTGAAATCGCGCAATGGCTCGCGGGCCACGCTCTACTTGTCATCGGTCCGGCCTGTTGGCGCCTCGAACGCGGCCCCAAACCCCTTCGTCTTCTGAGTGGTTCACTCTACTGAGCCAGTACCTGGGTCTCATTTTCACGCGCCAGGGGACTCAAAAGGCGGCTGCCGGGCCGTCGTGGAAGCTGAGTTGCTCACTCTTTGGTGAACAGGAGGCTAGAGCATGAAGGACGATATTCCGGATAGCTACGATTGCGGCATGAGGAAGACCTGCCAGGACGGACCGTTCTGCGGCGCAGTAGGGGCAACTCTAGCGAGTGAGATCACGAGCCGGATTCTTGAACCCGCTTCAGGAGCCTTCGGCAAGCTCGTCTTAGTGTCTTCGCTCTGCAACCGGTGCGCTGGCGCGTACCATCATCCTGAGTTTGAGCAGGTTGTCCCGTCGTGCCTTGCCAGCCTGGTTCTGCGAAAGATTCATGAGCAGGCCTTTTCGAAATGGTTGGCGATGATTCTCGAGGAGCAGTGGAAGGAGGTCAGCGAGTATCTCGCCACTCCAGGGGCCGGGAAGACAGTCCAGGACAAGGCACCGGGCGGATCTTGGGAACTTTTGCTTCCGGAGGGAACTCGGGAACCCGAACGAGAATTGTTTCTCTCCGACCTGAAGCTGGTCCTCAGCCTCTTGGAGGCGTAACCGCACCACAGCCAGCCAGGTAGAGCTCGCCCGGGCGGCGAACAAGGTGTTAGAGCCGCGCCAGACCTTGGGTGATCTCGATCCGCGTTCCCCAGGGGTCGGTCAAAAAGGCGATCGTCAGACCGATGCTGGGAACTTCCTTCACGGCGCTATCGAGCTTGACGCCATCGGCTTCCAACTTTTCACAAAACGCTTTGATGTCGGTGACCTCGAAACCGATGTGATCCATGGCGCGGCCCTGGGTCGGGGCGGGCGAGGTGTCGGCGTCAATCCACGACAGATTCACGCCGGGAAGGTCGGCGGCTTTGAATCGCCCGCGCATGCCGGGCACGGCCCCGAAATGTTTCGCGTACCAGGCGCGCATCTCCTCGACCTGCGACGACGCGAAGTGGACGTGGTGGTGCTTGATGGGCACGTCGATCGATTTGTCTTCGGTGAACTCGACGCGCACGTCGCCGGGAAACATCGCGAACATCTGGTGCGTCTCGGGCATCTCGCGCTCGATCGTGACACCCGCGCCAGTGAGCTTCGCTTTGGTCGCCGCCAGATCGCGCACCAGGAAGCCCAGGTGATTGACCACCGAGCCCTCGGTGGCGCCGCCGAACTCGCCCTTGCGGACGGCGACGAACACGCCGGGGAACATGGCGAGCTCGAGCGGGCCGGCCATGACCTTCTTGCCGCCCAGCACGTCGATCCACAAATGCATCTCGGCCGCCGGATCGGGCGCGATCAGGTGCAGGTGCCCCATCGATACACCCATCTCATTGGGCGGGGTCACCTGGGCCAGCAGCGGCAGGGTGAGCAGAAGGGCAAGCAGGACAATGCGTCGCATGACGAGGGAGTATGACACGGCGAGCCGCCGGGAGGCAACGGGACGCGGCGGGGGGGTGCCTGGCGGGCGATGGAGACGTCGACCTTCGAGGTCGACGCTGCCGGCCGGAAGCCCGCGCCACGGTTTGTGGGGCATTTCTCAAATATTGACGACGAATCGCTCGCCGGCCGGGGTAGAATACGGGTTCGTTGCGAGGTGCTCGAATGTTACGACGAATGCTGATTGGGACCGCGCTCGTGCTGGGGATGGTTTTGCCGGCCCTGGCGGCGGCGGACGATGCCATCCAGGCCATCGAGAAAGAATGGGGTGCGGCGGTGGTGGCGCACGACTATGCCAAGCTCGACCGCATTCTCAGTGACGATCTGATCTACGCGCACTCGACGGGCAATGTCGAGAGCAAACAGGAATACGTCCAACGGCTGCGCAGCGGCGCCCAGAAGTACGACGCCATCGAATACGAGAACATCACGGTACACCTGTACGGGGAAACGGCCGTGGCGCATTCGCATCTGACCATGCGCGGAACCAGCAACGGCAAGCCGTTCAACGACCGGCTGATGATGATGAACGTTTGGGTGAACCGCGGCGGCCATTGGCAGTTGGTGGCGCACCAGACGACCAAGCTGCACTAGGTGTTTCGCCCTTCCAGGGCTTGATTTGTTTTCCCGCGCTCCCACGGCTGAAGCCGCGGGCTATTCGATGGACGCGCCCCTGCCGGGGCTCCGATCCGCGCACGCTCCGTGCCTGTTGCGGGCGCCGTCGCGCTCGCCGGTTGACGCTTCGTTCACTCCCCTGCTTGCTCAAGCAGCTTGGCCACCAGGCCGGTCCAGCCGGTCTGGTGGGAGGCTCCCAGACCCTTGCCGTTGTCGCCGTGGAAGTATTCGTGGAAGGGCAGATAGTCCTTCCAGTGCGGGTCGTTTTGAAACAGCTCGCAGTCGCCGAACACGGGCCGGCGGCCTTCGGGGCCGCGCAGGAACAGGTGATTGAGGCGTTTGGAGATTTCGGCGGCGACCTGGCCCAGGTGCATCTGCTTTCCCGAGCCGGTCGGAAACTCCACTTGGAAACCGTCGCCGAGAAAGTGGTGGAAGCGCTGCAGCGATTCGACGATCAGGAAATTTACCGGGAACCAGACCGGGCCGCGCCAATTCGAATTGCCGCCGAACATCCAGGTGGTCGATTCGGCGGGCTCGTAGTCGACGCGATGCTGCGTGCCGTCGACCTGCAGGATGTAGGGTTGGTCCTGGTGATAGCGCGACAGCGAGCGCACGCCATGAGGCGAGAGAAATTCGTTCTCGTCGAGCATGTAGCCGAGCACGCGCCGCAGCCGTTCCTCGTCGACGATCGAGAGCAGACGCAGGCAGGCGCCGTCGGCGCGGTCCTTGAAGATCACGTTGCGGCGAAAGCGCGGCCGGTTTTCGAGGTACCAGTCGATCAGGCGGCGGAAGTCGGGCAGCGCGTCGAACATCTCGGGCTCGATTTCCTGCACGGCGAATAGGGGGATGAGCCCGACCATCGAGCGCACCTTGAGCTTGACGTGGCTGCGGTCGTCCTGGCTGAGCACGTCGTAGTAGAAGCCGTCCTGCTCGTCCCACAGCTCGATGCCCGAACCCATATCGTGCATGGCGTTGGCGATGTGGACGAAGTGGACCAGGAACTTGATGGCGACGTCGGCGTAGCCGCGGTTCTCGCGGGCCAACTCGAGCGCGATGGCGAGCATGTTGAGGCAATACATGCCCATCCAACTGGTGGCGTCGGACTGCTCGAGATAGCCTCCGGTGGGCAGCGGTTTGGAGCGGTCGAAGACGCCGATGTTGTCGAGCCCGAGAAAGCCGCCCTGGAAGACATTGCGGCCATAGATATCCTTGCGGTTCACCCACCAGGTGAAGTTCAACAGCAGCTTGTGGAAGGCGCGCTCCAGGAAGACGCGGTCGGCCACACCGCGAATGCGTCGGTCGATCTTGTACACGCGCCACACCGCCCAGGCGTGCACCGGCGGGTTGACGTCGCTCAGCGCCCACTCGTACGCCGGAACCTGGCCATTGGGGTGCATGTACCACTCGCGCAGAAACAGAATGAGCTGCTGCTTGGCAAAATCGGGATCGATGAGCGCCAGCGGGATGGTGTGGAAGGCGAGATCCCAGGCGGCGTACCAGGGATACTCCCACTTGTCGGGCATCGAGACAATGTCTTCGTTGTGCAGATGGCGCCAATCGCGGTTGCGGCCCTCGCGGCGCTGCTTGGGAGGAGCAGGGCCGACCGGGTCGCCATCCAGCCAATGCTGCACGTCGTAGAAATAGAACTGCTTGCTCCACAGCAGACCGGCAAACGCCTGACGCTGTACCCGCGCGCCGTCTTCGGAGATTTCAGGCGGGGCGCAGTTGCGGTAAAACTCGTCGGCCTCGCTCTTACGGGCCGCAAAGACGGCTGCGAACTCATTTCCCAGCAGCCCTTCGGTGGGAATCTGGTCGGTCAGACGCAAGCGCAGCACGGCAATGTCGCCCGGCTCGACGCGGAAGCGATGCCGGAAGGCCGCCTTGGTGCCGGTACGCGCCGGGTTGACGGCGGCGGTGGCGCCTTCGACCACGTAGCGGTGAAAGGCGTCTTTGACGAACAGCGCCGAGTTGGGCCGCCCCCATAGCGCCTTGCTATTGGTTTCGTTTTCGGTGAACAACGCCTCGCCGCCCGGTTCGCACACCAGCCAGCGCGCGCCGTAGTAGCGGTGGAAGATCTGAATCACGGCGGCGTCGGGAAGATCCTGCCCCAGCACCAGCCGCGGGCGATATTCGCTGCGGCCCCAGGCCCAGGTGTTGCGCAGCCAGACGGTGGGCAACAGCTCGAGCTCGGCGGTTTCGGGACCGCGGTTGTACGCGGTGATCAGAACGCAGACGTCGTCGGGCGCGGCCTTGGCGTACTCGACGAACACGTCGAAGTAGCGGTTCTCGGCGAACACACCGGCGTCGGCGAGCTCGAACTCGGGCTCGTCGCGGCCGCGCTTTCCGTTTTCCTCGACAAGCCGCGCGTAGGGGAACTCCACCTGCGGATACTTGTACAGGTATTTCATGTAGGAGTGCGTCGGCGTCGAGTCGAGGTAGAAGTAGGCCTCCTTGACGTCTTCGGCGTGGTTGCCTTCGTGGCTGTTGAGGCCGAACAGGCGCTCCTTCAGAATCGGGTCGCGGCCGTTCCACAAGGCCGGGGCGAAGCAGATGTACTGATGGCGGTCGCTGATGCCGCCCAGGCCGTCTTCGCCCCAACGATAGGCGCGAAAGCGGGCGTGGTCGTGCGGCAGGCTGGTCCAGGCGTCGCCCTCGGCCGTGTAGTCCTCGCGCACCGTGCCCCATTGGCGTTCGCTGAGGTAGGGGCCCCAGCGGCTCCAGTGGGCCTTGCGGCGGCGCGCCGCTTCGAGACGCTCTTCTTCTTTGTTCATAGAGGCTGAGCTAGGGGACGGTCATCGCAACCTGCGCTGTGGCTGCAAGCGCCTGCGCTGTGGCCAAAGGCGCCGCCGCTGTCGTGAAAGACACCGCGGCCAGTCGCGCCGCTTGCGTAGGGATGAGCTGCAAACCTGGTCCGGGCCGGCGTTGTCATGCGGGGGGCGGCTGCAGGTAACCCAGATCGAACACGAAACGCGGGTAGAGCCCCATGCAGATGCCGAACAGAATATGGCCGAGCAACATGCCGGGGAACGGCTGGTACACCACGATCGCTGGATTGATCATCGGCCAAAGGAACCGGAAAGCGCCATAGTACCAGGCTAGCGCCAGCAGCAGAGCCAGCAGGCGGCAACGGAACGGCCGGTAAAGGTAGCGCGCCAGGAAGATCGAAAAGACGACGCCCAGCAGGCCCGAGATCAACAGGTGCAGAGCCACTCCCGATAGCGTCTGCCAGTGCAGCGAAACGTTCAGGGCCCGCGAGGGAAAGAAGGCCGAGGAAATCAGGTTCGCGAACGACCACATGCCGTCGCCGCGCATCAAACCGTCGAGCATGTGGAAGATGAGGACCGCAAGGCCGCCGATGATGCCGGTTTGCAGGCCGGCCAGCGAACGCCACAGAAAGAACACCGACGCCGGGCGCACGTCGCGCTGCGTGTCGACCAACGTCGCTCGCTGGTGCGTATCTCCGGAAAAGTCGGTCACCAAAAGTTTTGCGCCCACCAAGCTCGGGAATGGACTGTTGTCCGCCGCCCTGACCCCACCCGAGTTCTGCTCCTAGGATATCGAATGCGCCGCGCGGAGGCTTTGTGGCGACACGAGGCCGGGTATGGGGCGGCGCAGGGACTACCGCCGGCGAGCTAGATCACGACGTTGAAATAGCCTTTGAGCAGGTAGGCGCTGGTGATCGAGATCAGCAGGAACCAGTAGACCCAAAGCCATTGAAGTCCGGCGAAACCCACCGTCGCGGGCGGGTAGGAAGTTTCGATCCATTCGACGTTGGCGGCGCGCAGACGATCTTCGCCGGGGTACCAGACCGATTCCCACAGCGAGCGCACGCGGCGGGTCGAGAGATAGCGCCGGCCGCTCCCGGCGGTGATCTTCTTCTCAAAATGCGTGCCGTTCCAGTCGAATTGCAGCAATCCCTCGGTTTCCTGCTGCGGGCGGATGCGCCAACTGAACTGCCTGGCGCCCAGCGCGCGCACGGCCGGCGTTTCGACGACGATGCCCGGCGGCGCCTGGAGCGTCGGCGCGGGCGCGCCGGCATCGAGCGGCGAGGCCGCCTGCACGGTGACGATGGCCGCCTGGCCGACCGGCAGCGGCGACCAGCCATAGAAACCGTCCATTTGAATCATCAGCAGCACGATCGGCACGGTCATGAACATCGCCGGCCGCAGCATCAGCGCCATATAGCGGACGTTGCCGACCAGCAGGTTCTTCTGGCTGCGCCACACCAGCGATAAGTCGTCGCCGTAGAGGCGCATTTCGAGCAGATAGGCCTGCAGGCGTTTTTTGGTGCGCTCGATTTTCTTTTGGTCGGAGACCCGCGAGATGACGCACAGCATGACGATGCCGATCGCCACCGACAGCAGCGCGAGGCTCACCAAGGGAGGCAAGTCCCCGAACAGACGGCAATAGCCGCCGACCAATCCGCGCATGAAGGAGTTGAAGTAGTCCACGTCAGATTACACGAAGGTTTGGATGAGTCGCTAGGGACAGTCACCGCGTTGCACCGCGCCGCCACGGCCGCCGCCGTGTCCGATCGCGCTCGCGAAACCTGGTGGATGCCCTCGTCGCGCGGCTATTCGAGATAACCCAGCCCTTGCAGTTTCTTGACGATCTCCTCGTCGGATTCCTCGCCGGAGAATTTCGACAGCTCCTTTTCGAGCACGTGCTGGATGAACTCCTTGGGCGAAGAATAGCCGGCGACGTCGGCGCAGCGTTTCACGCGGTCGTAGAGTTCTTTGTCGAGCTTGATGGAAGGACCGAACATAGTTTATGACTCCTGATGGTTTTGCCAGGATCTGTGCCAGCGCGTGCCGGCCCGGCGCCACGGACAGTCCCCGATCGCACTCAGCATCACTCATACAGATCGCGGCCGATCATCTCCGGGGTCGGCGCGACTCCGAACGCGCGCAAGATCGTGACCGGCACGTCGTAGAGATGCGGGTCGTCGAGCTTGGTCTTGCGGTTGGTTAGCAGCACGCCGGGGACGAATTGCGGCGCGATGCAGTGATCGCCGATCCAGGCATCTTCATTATCCACCACGGTTTCTTCGGGCACGGCGCCCAACGGCGTCAGCCAGGACGCGCGATACGGCGGCCGGTAACCGACCTGAATGTCGGGCGCGAACTCCAGATTGTACCCTTTGTAGACGTCCTCGGAGACGTACAGGTCTTCGATGATGCGCTCGCCGTTTTTGGGGTCGGTCACCTTGGTGAGGCGGTCCTTGAGCGCCTGAATCACCTGCCGGCTCTGCTCGCCTTCGGCCACGATGCCGCCCTGCTCGCGTCCCAGGCGGTTGAGATAGATGCCGTTGAGGCCCATCGCGTAGGCCTGCGTGCGCGACCAGTCGACGTGGCGGAAAAGCTCGTCGGGGCCCGTGTTGGCGGGGTCGTCGAGCGCCAGAAAACCCTCGTGCATCAGCACCGTGTTGAGATGCACGGCGCGGTCGAAGCGTACGAAGCCGTGGTCGGACATCACGATCACGGTCGTATCGTCGCCGGCCTTCTCGAGCGCCTCGCCGACCATCTCGTCGACGGACTCGTAGATCTTCAGCAGCTCGTCGTCGTGCTGCCCCCACAACATGTGGGAGTTCTGGTCGACGCTCGAAACGTAGAAGAACAGCAGGCCCTCGCGAAACTTGCCGAGCTCGTAGCGGAACATCTTGCGCGTCTCATCGAGCACGAAATGAGACTGTTCGAGAAACTGCGCGAGCGTCAGCGCCTTTTCGCGCAGCGCCGAGGTATCTTCGGCCATGCCCTGCGTGTAGAACGGCCCCACCTCGCCGGCCAATTCCTTGCTGTAAGAGGCCGGCGTTGAGATCGGCAGATCGGGTGCGGTGGGATCGAGATTGACCGGGCTGATATAGACCTCGAAGCGCGGACGCACCTGGCGCAGGTACATCCGGAAAATACCCCGCGAGTGCATCACGTCGCCAATCAAGGCGAACTCGGCGTTCATCCACCCCGACCACTCGCCTTCCTTGAGCACGATGCGCTGGTCGCCCAGGTCGAAGCGCGCCACCGGCTCCTGCGGGTCGCGATAGGCGGTGACGGTCACGCTGGTGACGGGCGCGCCTTTGCGAAAGCTGTTCTGGGGCCCCTGGATCGGGATCTCCACCTCGTCGTTGGAGAGCCGCACGCTGACGACGTTGCCACCCGAGACGGTATGCGTCTTCTCGTCGGGGTCGTCGGTGACGAAGGTAAAGGTGCCGTAGGTGCCCTGCATGTCGGGCGTGCCCATGCCCGACAACGTGCGCTCATCGCACTCGACCGGCGGAAAATTGGCCGGCATGCGAAATACGGTCGCCGGCACGCCGGCTTCGTCAAGCAGCTTCCAGAACGCGGTGCCGGCGCGGCGCCGCCGCACTTTGCCCGCCGACAGCGGGATCACGTACGAACCCACATCGAGCGTCTTTTCCGGCGGCAGCGTTTCCGCCATCGAGGAGAACGGCAGGCGGTTGAACGGATCGCGGTGGACGAAATCGAAGATGCCGTGGCCGCCGGGATCCATCCCGGTGATCACCGTCGACCAGGCCACCGGGCTTTGCGGCGGAATCGTCGTCGCCAGGCGCTGGAACTCGCCTTCCCCGGCGAGTTTTTTGAGATTCGGCAGATTGTCCCAGTGCTGCTCCACGAACTTGGGGTCCATGCCGTCGATGCCGAGGATGATCATCTTCTTGCCCACGGTCTTTTTGGCGGGATGTCCGCCGCAGGCGGCCGCGAGCAGGCAAAGCACCAGCAGAATCGACGCACGGCGCGGCCAGCAGGAGTGGGAGCGGTGGGTGGCGGTCGGCATGAAGTGGATCAAGGGTATGGGTGAAATCTCAGTGGTCTTGTGATGGCGCTGGTGGCTCGCGAGTTTGGGTTTGCTGGGTTTTGATTCCTTGATTGGTTACTTAGGCTGACTGTTTCGGACTGCTATAGCCTTCGGGCCGGCTGTCTGCCTCCCGGCCCTACGTCGCGTTGAAATCGCGACGCGGCAAACCTGGAGGTTCACGCCACGGGCGGCTGGACAGGTTTCTGTCGACCGCTTACGCCGCTTTGCCCGCGGGGGTTTCCACCGCCATATCTTTTCCGTCCATCCAGGCCGGGGCTTTGAAGCCGAACAGCGATAGGGCGGTCGGCGCCATGTCCTCGATTCCCGGGTCGGCGGCCTCGAACTGGCGATTGCAGAAGACCACGCCTGGAATCAACGGCGGATCGATGCAGTGGTCGCCGCTCCAGGCCTTCACGTTGTCTTCGAGAACCGGCCCGCAGGCCTTACCGACCGCCGAGTCCCACGAGACGCGGTAGCCGGCGTTGTATCCAATGACGATGTCGGGCGCCACGTCCAGGTAGGGCCCATGATAGACCGATTCCTTGGGATAGGCCTGGCGAATCGCCACGTCGTTGCGTTCGGGGTCCTGCAGGCCGCTGAGCTTGGCGGCGATTTCCTCTTCCAGCGCCCGGGCGTCGGCGCGCTCGACGATTCCCTGCCCCTCGCGGCCCTTGATGTTCACATACATGCCGGCCAAGCCGAAAGTGTAGGCGCGCGTGCGGCTCCAATCGATCGATTTGAGATAGGACTCTTCGCCCGTGGCGCCTTCCTTGAGGTAGAGGTAACCGTTCTCCATCAGCCACGCGTTGAGATTCACGCCGCGCTGAAACTGCTTGAAGCCGTGGTCGGAGAGCACGAACAGCACGGTGTCCTTGTCGACGTAGGGCAGCGTCTTGCCGACGATGGCGTCCATGCGCCGGTAGAGATCCTCGATCGCGCCGCGGTGTTTCTCGATGCCATTGCCGTTGGCGCGGTGCGCCGGGTGCTTTTCGTCGAGATAGCGGAAGAACATGTGCTGCACGCGGTCGCTGGTGTCGAACACGCAAGTCACCACGCCCTGGCGGGCCTTATCGAGCGTGCTGAAGAACATCTTCTCGCGCTCGTCGCAAATCGAGTAGGCCTGCTCGAGAAAAGCGTCCTCGTCGATGACGCGCTCGTTCAACGCCCAGGTGTCTTCGGCGAGGCCCAGGGTCGAAAACGTTCCCTGCAGCTTGGCGAGGTAGGGCGCGTAATAGCCGGGATGCGAGATCGGCAGCGCGGGATGCTCGGGGTTGATGTTGAGCGGCGTCAGATAGACCTTGAACTCGGGCTCGGTCGCGGTGATCAGGAAGCGGCTGACGCCTTCGACCTTGATGCCGAGTCCGCCGCGAAACGTCAGGCAGACCCAGTCGGAATATTCGCCGGGCTTGATCGGGTAGCGGTGGCCGTCGACTTCGAGGGTCGCCTTTTCGGGGGTGCCGTTCCACGAGATCGTGAACTTCGCCTTCATCGGCTCGGGTTCGGCCGCAACCGGACTCGGCGGGCCTTCGACGACGCCGGTCACCTTATTGCCGTTGCGCGTGAGCGGAAAGCGGCTGCCGCCTTCGAAGATCGGCTCGCGCAGCCCAGTGGTGAATTCGAGAAACGTGCCCTGGGTACCGAGCAGATCGGGCGTACACATCGCCGACAGCAGCCGGCCGTGGAATTTCTCGGGCGGAAACGTGATCGGCACGCGCAGGATCGTGCTGCCGACGTGGTGATCGCCCAGGATGCTCCAGAAGGTGCGGCTCTTGCGGCGCATCTCGACGCTGGCGCGGCTGAGCGGAATCTGCCACTTGCCGATTTTCAGCATGCGCGCCGGCGGCGCCACGTGCGACGACGACAATTCGGGCACGTAGCTCTTCATGCTGCGGTTGAGGAAATCGTAGAGGTTGTGCTTGGCCGGGTTGACGCCGGTCGAAAACGTCGACCAGGCCACGGGCGAAAGCGGCGGGAAAGTCGTGCGCAGCCGGCGGTAGAGGCCGTCCTCGCGCAGCTTCGCCAGGTGCGGCATCTTGCCTTCGCTCATGAAGCGCTCGGTGAGATCGGGCTCCAGGCCGTCGAGGCCGAGGAAGATGATCTTTTTGACGCGCGCGGCCTTGAAGCCCTGGCGGCGCGTGGCGGCGCGCCACAATACGCGGAATGGCCAGATCAGAATCGACAGCGCCCCCAGGATGAAGGCGATGAGCATCGTCAGAAACGAGCCGAGGAACGCGAAGCCGGCGCCGGGACCGACGTAGGCCAGGTGGAGATCGGCGTGAGAAGCCGTTGCCGGGTGCAGCGCGGCCCAGGCGAGCGCCACCGTGAAGGCGCCGTGAAGCAGCACTTGAGCCGCATGGGGACAGTCACCCGACGCACGGTCTCGTGGGCTTACGCCAAGCTGCGCGGCAGGGTGACTGTCCCCCACGCACGGGTAGCCGTCGCGGCTATACAGCGCCTGTCGCCTCATCGAATCTTCCCCTCCACGAAGGGAACCTCGAACACCTTGTTGTGCTGGATCGGTCCGTGGCCGAAAAAGCCGTCTTCGCCGAACAGCTCGCCGTGGTCGGCGGTGATCGTGATGTAGGTGTTTTTCGGAACGGTATCGAACAGCTCTTCCACCACCTGGTCGAGATACTTCACCGCGCGCACCTGGCGATGCCGCAACTCGTCCATCTTTTTCTGGTCGAAGAACTTCTCTTCCTTACTCTTGCTCTTGGCGAGCTTGCCGCCGACGACGTGATCGTCGAGGTGCTTGAACACGCCGTGGACGCCGCTGATGCGCGGCCAGCTCTCGGGCGGCTCGTCGGGCAGCGCGTAGGGATAATGCGTCTCGCCGATGTTGAGCAGGTAGTAGGAGGGTCGGTCCTCGGGAAATTTCAGCTCGCGCACCATCGCCCGCATGTCGTTGTGCTTATCCATCAGGCGGAAGGTATCGAAGCCGTGATTGAGGATCGTGCGCGGGTTGAGCACCGGCAGCGACACCATGGCGTGCGTGCGGTAACCCAGCTTTTTCTGGAGAAAACTCGGGAAATAGAGCTCCGGCACCAACGACTTGAACTCGATGTTCTCGGCGCCCAGCCGCTCGTTGAAGCGCAGGAAGTCGTGTTTGTAGTACTCGGAGGCGAAGACGCGCTTGGGACTCTGATGCGGCAGCAGCCCGATCAGCAGATTGTAGTGCGACGGAGCGGTCCACGACGCGTAGGACCAGCGCTTCTCGACCTTGCCCAGCTTGCGCATCACCTTCGGCCGCGCCTTGATGAACGAGTCGTAGCGGCAACTGTCGAAGATGATCTGAATGTAGTGGTTGCGGCCGTTGGTGTTGGTTTTCTTTGCCATGATTCCTACGCCGTGCACGTCCGGTCGCGGGCGGCCCCCGAACGCCAGTAGCATATTATCGCATCATGGGGCCGCGCGCCCTGACAACCGTGCGGCTTCTTCCATGAAGAGCGGGGGGAGGGGTAGGCTGGTTCCGGCTTGTGGCTTTGGCAAATCGGCGCCGGTGTTTTCTTGGGGTTGGACAGGAACGCCGAACGGAGTTCAACGGCCTTGGGCCATCCGAAGGTAGAGACAGGCGCTCCCGCCTGTCGGCCGCAGTGAAGCGAAGGCCCTCCCGGTCTGGCATTTTGACTCGGAACATAAACGCCACCGGGGGATCTGACCGCTGCATCCCTCGTCGATGCGAGGTCAGCGCCGGCCCTATGGTCGACACACACCGTGGGCCGCCTGGCGGCGGCGACAGGCGAGAGCGCCTGTCTCTACACGCCGCCGCCCTCGGGCCGGGCCTTGCAGCGTGGAACCGGTGGCCTTCACGCGCGGCCGGCGAGCCGATACCAGGCCAGGCCGACCCACTCGTGGAGCACGATGTCCATCACGCTGAGCGCCCCTGTCCTGGGGATGAAGTCGGTCCATTGGTAGGTGACCGGCGTCAGGAAACCGGTGGGCGCCGGCACCACGGTCATCCCCTGCTTGCGCAAACACAGCACCGCGCGGGGCATGTGATAGGCCTCGGTGACCAGGGCGGCCTTTTGGATCCCGTGCTCGCGCAAGATGCGGGCGGAATAGAGGGTGTTCTCGTAGGTGTTGCGCGATTCGGACTCGAGCCAGATGTCGGCGGCGGGCACGCCTTGCTCGATCAGCAGCGAACGCATCATTTCGGCGTAGCTCACTGGCCGCAGGCCGCCGCCGAGCGCTCCGCCCGAAGTGATAATCGGCACGGCCTTGACGTTCTTGTACAGCCAGGCGGCGTGCTGGCAGCGAACGTAGGTTCCCGGGCCGATCACGCCGTCGGGGCCCCACGGCGTGGGCGGTATCGCGCCGGCCGCCAGCACGACGATGGCGTCGAAGTCGCGGTCGGGGGGATAGGCGGTGTCGGCGGCGTATCCGGATTCGAGCGTGAGCAGGCAGAGGTGATAGAACGGCGTCCAGGAGCACAGGAAGAACCCCAGGCACCCCGCCGCCAGCAGCCATCGCAGGCGGCCCAGGCGGCGCCAGCCGGCCCACAAAGACAGTGTGAAGGTCAGCAGCAGACTCGGTACGATCGGGTCGATGTAGGTGATGCTCAACGGCGATGCTCCGCGGGCGGGGCCTGGGGCGCAACAGCGAAAGGTCTTGGAGCGCCGTTATCGGGCCCTGGTTTTTGGATCCGGGAGTTTCCGTTTCCGGCGTGCAAACAGTCGCTTCGGTCCGCCGGCTTACGCCTGCGGACCTGTTGCGCGCCGCATACGGCCGCGCCTGGCATCAGGTGGGGCGTCAAGCCTTGATTTCACAGGCAGGATTGCCTGTGCCACCCTCAGGCCTCGGCGAATACGGTCCGGATGCGGTCGAGGGCCCAGGCCAGTTCGTCTCGCTCGGTCACCAGCGGCGGCGCCAGGCGAATGACGTTGTCGTGAGTTTCCTTGCAGAGCAGGCCCTGGTCTTCGAGACGCTCGCAGTAGGAGCGCGCCGCCACGTGCAGCTCGATACCCACCAACAGGCCGCGGCCGCGAATTTCCTTGATGTCGGGATGGCGTAGCGCCTGTAGCCCCGCCAGGAACCAGGCCCCCAGTTCGGCTGAACGCTCGGCAAGCTGCTCCTCGATGATTACGCGCACCGCCGTGCGCGCCACCGCGCATCCGAGCGGATTGCCGCCGTAGGTGCTGCCGTGGCTACCCGGCTCAAACACTTCGAGTACATCGCGGCTGGAAACCACCGCCGACACCGGGTAAAACCCGCCCGACAGCGCCTTGCCGAGGACAAAGGCGTCCGGCCGCACGCCCTCATGGTCGCAAGCGAACATCTTACCGGTCCGCCCCAGCCCGGTCTGGATCTCGTCCGCCACGAACAACACATTGTGTTTCGAGCAGATCCGGCGCACTTCGGCCAGATAGCCATCGCGCGGCAGGAAGATCCCCGCCTCGCATTGAATCGGCTCGACCAGAAAGGCGCAGGTATTGGGCGTGATCGCCTTTTCGAGCGCCGCCGTGTCGCCGAACGGGATGCTGACAAAACCGGGCGTGAAGGGCCCGAAATCGTCGCGGCTGAGCGGGTCGGAGGAAAAGCCGACGATGGTCGTCGAGCGGCCATGGAAGTTGTTCTCACAAACCAGGATCTCGGCCTGGCCGGCGGGAATCCCCTTGCGACGGTAGCCCCAACGGCGGGCTACCTTGATCGCCGTTTCGACGGCCTCGGCGCCGGTGTTCATCGGCAGCACCATCTGCATGCCGCACAGCTCGGCCAGTTCGCGGGCAAACAGCGGCCACTGGTCATTGCGGAAGGCCCGCGAGGTCAGCGTCAGGCGGGCCGCCTGCTCACGCAGCGCGGCCAGAATGCGCGGGTGGCAGTGGCCCTGGTTGACCGCCGAATACGCGCTGAGACAGTCGAGGTAACGCTTCCCCTCAACCGAGTACACCCAGGGTCCCTCGGCCCGCTCCACCACGACATCGAGAGGGTGGTAATTGGGAGCGCTCCAGGCATCCTCCAGCCTCAAGTACTCCGACGTATCTTTCATTACTTTCGTGGCTTCGGCCATAGAATCCCGCTAGCGGCCCTGAGAGAGCCGGGTCCGGATCGACCCGCAGCGGCCGTTTCCGCCACCGGCGCGCGCTAGGTCAATCCAACCTAAACATGTTGTTTTGCTGAGCCTCAGACCCCAAACGGGGAGACTGGACTATGGTTGATTGTCCCACAGGGGTAGGGGCAGGCGCTCAGGCTTTCCTCGCAGCTTCACGAATGAAGCGCGCCGGCGACGGCGCGGACAGGCGGGAGCGGCTGTCTCTACAACAGCGCTTGACAGCGCCCCGCGCCTCTGCTAATTTTTTGGCATATGCTAATTCTTTAGCATGATTGTCCCCATGGCTAAACCATCCGCCCCCTTTGACGACCTCAGCCGCCGCGAGCGGCAGATCATGGACGCGCTCTACCGCCGCCGCAAAGCGACGGCAGCGGAGATTCGGCAGGATCTCAGCGACGCGCCGAGCTATTCGGCGGTGCGCACCTTTCTGCGCATTTTGGAAGAAAAAGGCCTCGTCGAGCATGCTACCGACGGTCCGCGCTACGTCTATCAGCCGACCGCGCCACTGCGGACGGCCCGGCGCGCCGCGGCCAAGCGCCTGCTCGAGACGTTTTTCGAAGGGTCGGTGCCGCAGGCGGTGGCGACGTTGCTCGACGTTTCGACGGCGGACCTGTCGGAAGCGGAGTTGGACGCGTTGGAGAGCCATATCGAGAAGGCAAGGAAGGAGGGCCGTTAGATGGCCAGTCTTGCATGGATGTTGGACCCGGCACAGGCCGGGCTGGCGTTGTTGGGGGAGTCCTCGCTGCGCGGCGTGGTTCTGCTGGGCGCGGCGTGGGCGGCCTGCCGGCTGCTGCGCCGGCGGTCGGCGGCTGTGCGCCACCTGATCTGGGCGTTGTCACTGGCGGCCATGGTCGCGGCTCCAGGCTTGCTCGATCTGGCTCCGAAAGTGCGGGTTCCGGCCTTGTGGCGGCCGCTGGTTGCCTGCCTGGTCCCGGCCCGGAGGGATGCGCTTCGGCGGCCGGCGGCGACCGTGCAGCCGGCCTTGCCGGCGGCGGCGCGGTTGAATGTGGCGGCGGATCTGCGAACGGATGTCCCCAGCAGCGATCGCCAGATCACCGAGCCGAGCCTGGCCAGCCGTTCCGAGGGGTCCTGGACCGCCGCCGCGCCGCGCCGTCCAAACGGACCAGCCGCCGCGTCGCCCAAAGGCGACTGGCTGCCGACGCTGCTATTGGGGATATGGGCCGTGGGCTTCTCCATATCTGTCGTCCGGCTCGGGATCGGGCACTGGCGCGTGCGCAAGATGGCGCGCGGGGCGGCCTTGCTCGACGCGGCGGAGCTCGACGTTACGGCCCCCGCCAAAAGCCTGCCCCGCCGCCGGTCCGTCAGGTTCCTGCAATCGAGGGGCGAAGCCATGCCGATGACCTGGGGCTGGAGGCGTCCGGTCGTGTTGCTGCCGGCGAGTTTCGGCAACTGGGACCGCGAGCGGCGCCACATGACGCTGTTTCACGAGCTGGCCCACGTCGGGCGCGCCGATTGGCTGACGCAGACGCTGGCGCACCTGGCGGGCGCCGTCTACTGGTTCCATCCGCTGGTTTGGCTGGCGCTCAACCGCATGCGCATCGAGGCCGACCGCGCCTGCGACGACATGGTGCTGCGGGCGGGCGTCAAGCCCAGCGGCTACGCCGGGCACCTGGTGCAGGCGGCGCGCGAATTCCGCACCGCGGGCCTGCGCCCCTGGGTCGCCATCGCCATGGCGCAGCCTTCGTCGCTGAATCACCGCGTGGCCTATGTGCTCGACGAAAAGGTCGTGCGCACGGGTTTGGGACGCAGCCGCGGACTGGCGCTGGCGTTGGGGATGACGCTGGCCATACTCACGATCCCTTCCATCGAAGCGGGAGGGCAGGCCGAGGCCCCCGCTGGCGCGGCGATTCAGGAAACGAAACCGGCCGCGCCGGCCAGCGCGCGCGAAACGAGCGAGACCCTTCCGCCCGCGCCGCGCCAAGCCGCCGACGAGGCCGCGCTGCAGGCCGCCGCCGAGAAACAAGCGGCGCTCGCCGACGCGCGGGCGCGGATGTTGCTGGCGCAGAACCAGGATGCGGACCGCCAGCGGGCAGAGGACGCGGCCGTCCAAAGGATGGAGGAGAAGGCACGGCGCGCCGCCGAGGCCGCCCACCGCGCCGCGGTCGCGAGCCGTTTCCGCTATTTCCAAAGCGGCGACGCCCAGCAACAAGCGCGGCTTTCGCCCCAGGCAATGCAGACCGCAGCCGCCGCTCTGCGCAAGGCCTTGGGCTCGGCCGAGGCCAAAGTCCGGGCGGAAGCCGCCGAAGCCTTGGGGCGGCTGGGCTCGCCCGAGCAGGCGAATCTCGAAGCCCTATCAAAAGCGCTATCCGACAGCGAGCCGCAGGTGCAACGCAACGCGGTGGAGTCGCTGGGACGGCTGTTGAGGCTCAATCGCGATATTGCCTCTGGCGACGCCGTGCACTGGCTGCAGCCCGCACTCGGCTCGCCGGACGCGAGCGTGCGCCGCGAGGCCGCCGGGGCGTTGGGACGGTTGCGCGGACAGGCCGCCATCGACGCCGCCATCCAGCTCGTCGGCGACGCCGACCCGGAGGTGCAGCGGGAAGCGATCGAGGCGCTGGGACGTCTGCTGCGATCGAGCGACGAGCAGGCGGCGCGGGCCGCACTGCCGGTGTTTCAGAAAGCCATGCAAGACGACGACCCCCAGGTCCGCCGTCAACTGGTGGAAACGCTCGGCAGCCTGCACTCGATCGCCGACGAGGTGGTGCCACTGCTCGCCAAGGCCGCCGAAGATCCCGATCCCGACGTTCAACGGGAAGCCGTCGAAGCGCTAGGGAAGATTTCCTCGCCGGAAGCCGGGCTTGAGTTTCAGATCGAGGATCACATCGAAGATTTCGTCGAGAACGGTGCGGACACGGCCCCCTGGGCTCACAGCCTGAAGGATCTCCAGGGAAAGCTGGCGGACATCCCGCACCAGTTGGGTCAGATAAAGAAGTAGCCGGTTACGCCGGCAACAGAGCCGCAGGTGTAAGCCAGCGGGCTGAAGCGGCTGGAAGCCGGGGGATTCACCGGAAAATCCATGGCGGCTGCCCGGCGTGCGGGTTTATTGGTCTGGGCTCTGGCGGTTTCGCCCGTGCTATCGCGGCGACTCGGCCCGCCGGCTCACGCCTGCGGCTCTGTTGTGGGGTTCTGCCACGGGGTTCTGTTGCAGCTCTGGCTACGAGGTTTGGATGCGTAGCTCGGTGTGCATCCGGGAAGTGACTTCGGTGCCCCGGAAAGTGCCGCTGGTGGGAGCGGCGAACTCGGGCCGGGCGCTGGCGGCCACGGCGATGTGAGCGTCGGCGATCGCCAGGCCGTGAGTGGGGTCGTAGCCTCGCCAGCCTCCTCCGGGAACGTAGGCCTCGGCCCAGGCGTGCATGTAGCGACGCTCGGCTTCGTTGTCACCCTGCTGGTAGCCGCTGACAAAACGCGACGCGATGCCCAACGAGCGGCAGCAGGCCATGAACAGCGCGGCCAGGTCGCGGCAGGCTCCCTGCCCCTCGGCCAGGGTACGCTCGGCCGGCATCGGCTGGCCCACCTCGCGCACCGGGACGTCCATGCGATCGTGAAGCTGCCGGCTCAGTTCCATCAGGAAGGGCAGCACCTGGGAGTTGACGCCGTCGGCCACCTCGCGCGCGAAGCGGGTTACCGGCCCGTCGCCGGCCGGCGCTTCCAGATACGGCGCCAGCAGCGCCAACTCGTCTTCGCGATAGCGTAGCGGCAGTGGATCCACGGCGCGATCCAGCAACAAATAGTCGAACGGGTTCTGGCGGGACGTTTCTGCCTCGAACGAAACCCGCAGCTCGAGCGATTCGGTGGTATCGGAAAACCAGGCGTGCGCCACCGGATTGCCCTCGGCATCGAGCGCCTCGCTCAACACCGCCGGCTTGGGATGAACGTCGAGGTGGTAGCGGATCAGCCGCTGAAAACTATCGGAGCGCGGCCGCAGGCGAATCGTATGGGGCTCGAGGTAGACGGCGCGGCTGTACTCGTAACGCGTCAGGTGTTCGATTTCAAAACGCATGCGTCCCTGGACTCAATCCGCCGCGGGAGCCTGCTTCTCCTCGACGGGATACACCTTCGAGAACAGCTCCTCAAGCCAGTCGGTGGGCAGTTCCTGGACCGCGGAACGGATGCGCTCCTGCCACCAGTTGGAGATCTGGCGCAGATCCTTCTCTCCGTAGCGGTGCTCGATCATGTGGAATGAATCGCGGCGGTAAAGCACGACGTCGATCGGGAAGCCGACGTCGGCCGCACTGATGCGCGTCGAGTCGAACGCCAGGCAGCCGACCTTGAAGGCATGCTGCATCCGGTCGCTGTGCGTCAGCGCGCGATCGAGCACGGGCTTGCCGTAACGCGTGGAGCCGATGATGTGATAGGGCGAAGCGACGCCCGTCGCCACCCAATTGCCTTCCGGATAGACCAGATAAAGACGGTGCTGCTCGTCGTGTTCCATCTGGCCGCCGATCAGGGCGTGAATATTGAAGTCGAGGCCGCTTTCAAGCAGAGGCTTTTTGTCTTCGGCGGCGACCTGGCGCACTTGCTGCGTGAACAGGTTGACGGCCTTGAACACGCGATCGAACGGTTCGGGCTGCCCGACCAGCGCCTCTTCGAAATAGGTCAGCGTCTTGTCGCGCAGCGAGCGCAGCCCCGACGTCATCACGAACATCGTGCCGCGCTCTTGCTCATAGACGCTCACCTTGCGCGCGGTGATGCACTCGGTTCCCGAAGTCACCCGGGTGTCGGCGATACCGACCAACCCCTCTTCCAGACTGATGCCTAGACAAAACGTCATCGCAAACGACTTTCCGGACAGAAAAACAAGCTTGATGGCTACTTCAAGGGTTTGAGGGCGAAGAAGGTCTCGAAAATGCTGTCCCCCACCGAGTTCAACTTCACCTGCAAACCGTCGAGATACTCATGCAGGCCCCGACTGAATACCTCGTCCATCGTAGTGTAGTCCAACTCGGTCGCCACCTGCCCCAAACGACGCTCGGCGGGGGTGCGAAACTGACCCAGGGGAGTCCCGGTGATGGCGTGCAGCGAGTAGGAAAGATTGATCAGGCAATGGTGCACCGAACGCGGGAAATCGCGGTCGAGCAGCAGAAATTCGGCGATCTTGGGCGCGGCCACCTGGCCGTGAATCTTGCGGTACATCTCGAAACCGCTGACCGAGCGCAGCACCGCCGACCAGTGCAGGTCGTCGGTGGGCGTGCCCACGTCGCTGACGTCGGGCAACAGCAGAAAATACTTCACGTCGAGGACGCGGGTGGACTTGTCGGCCCGTTCGAGCAGCCTCCCCATGCGGTTGAAATGCCAGGACTCGCCATGCGACAGAGTGCTGTCGGTGACCCCCAGCAACAGGTGGCTGGTGCGCCGAACGCTGCGGAAAAAGTCGGATGTGGCGAATCGCGCGCGGCTGCGCGCCGCTGGGTCCTGGACGCTGAGATAAAACTCGTTGATCTCTTCCCACATTTCGGAGGAAATGATCTCGCGGATGGTGCGCGCGTTTTCGCGCGCCGCGCGCAGGCACGAGACGATCGAATTGGGGTTTTCCCAGTCGAACGCGAGAAATTCGATCACCGTTTCCTGGGTCGCTTCCGGATAGCGCTCCTTGAATCTCGGATAGTCGCCGGTGATCTGCACCAGCGGCGCCCACTGCGAAGAAAGGCCCATCGGCAGGTCGAGCATCAACTGCAGGTTGACGTCGACGACGCGCGCGACGCTTTCGGCGCGCTCGACGTAGCGGCTTATCCAGTAAATCGAGTCGGCGACCCGGCTCAGCATGGCAGTAGTTCCTTGTCGCTGTGGCTCCAACCCGCGGAGCGAGCGCAGCAAGAAATCCCGCAACAGAGCCGCAGGCGTAAGCCGGCGGCTCTGTTTTGGTTTGCGGCGGCCTCCGGGACCCGCACTATTTGCCACTCCCGGCGTTCGGCGTTTCCGAGAGCACCCAGGTATCTTTACTGCCGCCGCCTTGCGAGGAATTCACCACCAGCGACCCTTTTCGCAAGGCCACCCGAGTCAGGCCGCCGGGCAGCACGTAAATCTGGCGTCCGAAAAGAATGTAGGGCCGCAGATCGACGTGGCGGCCCTCGAAGCGGTCTTCGATCAGAGTCGGCACGCGCGATAGCGACAGGGTCGGCTGCGCGATGTAGTTGCGCGGGTTGGCTTCGATGCGCCGTTTGAACTCGTCGATTTCGTCGCTGCTGGCGTGCGGCCCGATCAGCAGGCCGTAGCCGCCCGATTCGTTGGCCGGTTTGACGACCATCTTGGAAATGTTCTCCAGCACGTGCTGGCGTTCCTTCTTTTCCCAACACAGGTGCGTGGGCACGTTGGGGATGATGGCGTCCTCACCGAGGTAGTAGCGAATCATCTTCGGAACGTAGGCGTAAATGACCTTGTCGTCGGCGACGCCGGTGCCGGGCGCGTTCACCAGGGTGACGCGGCCCTGCCTGTAGACTTCCATCAGCCCGGGAACGCCCAGCGCGGAGTCGGGGCGAAACGCCTGCGGGTCGAGAAAATCGTCGTCGAGGCGGCGATAGATGACGTCGACGCGCTCCAGGCCCTTGGTCGTACGCATGTGAACATAGCCGTCGACGACGGTCAGATCGCTGCCCTCGACCAGTTCCACGCCCATCTGCTGCGCCAGAAAGGAATGCTCGAAATAAGCCGAGTTATAGATGCCGGGCGTGAGCACGACGGCGTTGGGGTTGCGCAGGCCACCGGGCGCGACGTCCTCGAGCATCGCCAGCAAACGGCTGGCGTAGTCGTACACGGGCCGCACCGCCAGGCCTTCGAACACGTGCGGGAAAGTCCGCTTCATGACCTCGCGGTTTTCGAGAACATAGGAAACGCCCGAGGGGCAGCGCAGATTGTCCTCGAGCACGTAGATCTGGCCGTTCTTGTCGCGAACCAGGTCGGTGCCGGTGATGTGGCACCACACCGCCGAGGGCGGGTTGAGGCCTTCGCACTGCGGGCGGTAGCCTTCGGCCGAGCGGATGATCTCGGCGGGAATGACTCCGTCGCGCACGATGCGCTGCTGATGATAGATGTCGTCGATGAACAGGTTCAGCGCCCGGATGCGCTGCCGCAGGCCGCGCTCGATCCACTCCCAGCACGACGCGGAAACGATGCGCGGCACGATGTCGAACGGGAAGATCCGTTCGGTGCCCCCTTCGGCGCCGTAGACGTTAAAGGTGATCCCCATCCGTAGCAGGGCGCGCTCGGCCGCTTTTTGCCGGCGCACGAACTCGCCGGCGTCCAGCGCCGCGATTTTCTCCACCAGCACGCGCGCTTCCGGACGAACCTCCTCCTCCCCGAGAAACATCTCGTCGTAGAACCCGTCTGTCTGGTAGCCATCGAATTTCATCGCGCCAAGACCTTCGGATTTCACCGCGGTAAGCGCCCTGGTGAACGTTGCCGCGGAGGGGTGGGACGCTATCGAACCGCCGTTTCGGCAAGGAGAATCAGACAGCGGCAAGGCTTCGGGGCTTGCGCTCGGCAACGTGGCCCTTTGAAGGATCTCCTATTATGGGCGAGTACGGCTAGTTTGGCAACGCCGGACGGAAATCCATTGAGCACAGCCCATGCGGACGGGTACCGATGCGACGGGGCGGCACGCGTGGCGAGGGCCTTCGGCCGGCGGCGCCGACCTGCGGTCGACGTTCCCGCGGCGTGAAGGCCACGTCGTTTGCCGGGAGCCAGGAATGCGGACAATGCCTTGTCCGGCGTCCGGTTCCCGGCGGTTTGCTCTGTCGCGGGAACGTCGGCGCGGACGCCGACGCCGCCGGCCGGAGGCCCGGCGCCATCTGTGCGGATGACGGCTTCTAAGGAATTCGCTTGCGATTCCTACCCTTGTGGCTCTTGGTTCGTCTTATGGGGCACGTGTTCGACCGCCCTTGGGTGAGGTGATCTGTGGCAGCTCTGGAAAGCTTCTTCAAAGACCTTAAGCACTCGCTGCGGATGTTCTGGAAAAGTCCGGGCTTTACCTTCGCCGCCGTGGCGGCGTTGGCGCTGGGCATCGGCGCCAACACGGCGATCTTCTCGGTCGTCAACGCGGTGCTGCTGAAGCCGGCGCCCTTCCCCGACCCCGACAGCCTGGTGGTCTTTCTCAACACCAACCCGCGCGGCGCCGGGCCCGGAGCCTCTCCGGCCAAGTTCGAGCACTGGCGGCAGCAATCCGGCGTGGTCGAAAACGTGGCGGCGTTTCGCAACGGCGTAGTCAACTACACCGGCGGCGAGTTTCCCGAGCAGCTTCGCTCGGCGCAGGTCTCGGCCGACTACTTCCGCTTGTTCGGGGTGCCCCTGGTGCGCGGCCGCGCGTTCACCACCGAGGAAGACCTGCCCAACGGCGAGAGCGTGGCGCTGATCAGCCAGCGGCTCTGGGAGCGCCGTTTCGGCAGTGACCCCGCCGTGATCGGCAAAACGATCCTGCTCAGCGGCGACCCGCACGTGATCATCGGCATCGTCGGCACGGCTTTCGATTTCGGGGAGTTCGGGCCCAATCCCGAAGTCTGGGTGCCGTTTCAACTCGATCCCAACACCACCGACCAGGGTCACTACTTCCTGGCGGCGGGACGCCTGAAGCCCGGCGTCACGCTGACCCAGGCGCAGGCTCAGATCCAGCAATCGGCGGAGGCCTTTCGCCAGAAGTTTCCCGATGCGCTGCCCGCCGGCAACGGCTTCGACATCCAGCCCATCCGCGAAGCATTTGTCAGCAACGTGCGCTCGTCGCTGCTGGTGCTGATCGGTGCGGTCAGCTTTGTGCTGCTGATCGCCTGCGCCAACGTCGCCAACCTGCTGCTGGTGCGCGCCACCGGGCGCCGCCGCGAAATCGCCATCCGGGCCGCCATCGGCGCCGGGCGCGGCCGCATCATCCGCCAACTGCTCACCGAAAGCGTGCTGCTGTCGGGGGCGGGCGGCGTGCTGGGGCTGGCGATCGGCGTCGCCGGCATTCGCGCGCTGTTGGCGGTCAATACCGCCGGGCTGCCGCGAGTCGGCGAAAACGGCGCGCTGGTCGGGCTGGACTGGCGCGTGCTTGGCTTCACGGTTTTCGTCTCGCTGGCCACCGGGATTCTGTTCGGCCTGATCCCGGCGCTGCAAGGCTCGCACGCCGACCTCAGCTCGACGCTCAAGGAAAGCAGCGGGCGCTCGGGAACCGGTTTCCGGCAGAACAAAGCGCGCTCGCTGCTGGTGATCAGCGAAGTGGCGCTGGCGCTGGTGCTGCTGGTGGGCTCGGCGCTGCTGATCCGCACCTCGATCGCGCTGACCACCGTCGATCCCGGTTTTGACGTGACCAACGTGCTGACGATGCGCATGTCGCTCAGCGGCCCGCGCTTTCTCAAATCCGAGGGCGTCGAGCAACTGGTTCGCGACGGCGTCGCGCGGCTGCGCGCGCTGCCCAGCGTCGAGAGCGCCAGCGCCACCTGTTGCGTGCCATTGGAGGGCGGCTACGGACTGCCGTTCAAGATCGTGGGCCGACCCTCCGAGGGCCCTTTCAACGGCGGCGGCGGCTGGATGACCGTTTCGCCGGGCTATTTCGACGTGTTCCAGATTCCGATCAAGAGCGGCCGCGCCTTCGACGAGCGCGACAACAGCCAGGGCCCGCCGGTGGTCCTCATCAGCGAAGCGATGGCCAAGCAGTACTGGCCTAAAGGCGATCCGCTCAACGACCGCCTCATCATCGGCCGCGGCGTGATGCGCGAGTTCGCCGACGAGCCTGAGCGCCAGATCATCGGCGTCGTCGGCGACGTGCGCGACGGCGGATTGAACAACGACCCCGGCCCCAAGATGTACGTGCCGCAGGCGCAGCTTCCCGACGCGGCCAACGCCCTCAACGTGCGCATCACGCCGATCGCCTGGGTGGTCCGCAGCAAGGCCAATCCACACTCGATCAGCAACGCCGTGCAGGAACAACTGCGCCAGGCGAGCGGCCTGCCGGTGTCGGATGTGCAGGCGATGGACGAGGTCGTCTCGCGCTCGACGTCGCGGCAACGCTTCAACATGTGGCTGATGACCGTGTTCGGAGCCGTGGCGCTGCTGCTGGCCGCGATCGGCATCTACGGCCTGATGGCCTATTCGGTCGAGCAGCGCACGCAGGAGATCGGCATCCGCCTGGCGCTGGGCGCCGAAGGCGGCCAGGTGCAGAACATGGTTGTTTTTCAGGGCATGCGGCTGGCGCTGGCGGGCGTCGTCGTCGGCCTGGCGGCCAGCTTCGCGCTCACGCGCTTCATCGCCAGCTTCTTGTTCGGCGTCCAGACCTGGGACCCGCTGGTGTTCGTCTCGGTGCCGCTGGTGCTTAGCGCGGTGGCGCTGCTGGCGGTGTGGCTGCCGGCGCGGCGCGCGAGCAGAGTGGATCCGTTGGAGGCGCTGCGGTATGAGTAGGGTTCGGGTTGCCGGGAGTCGGACGGGCACCTGGACGCGACGAGTAGTATCCGATCCATAGTATCATAAACAGAGCGTTGATCCGTTCATTCCGATCTCGAGATGTGGAGTCCCTTCACCGAGGCTTTGCAAGCAAGCGGTTCCGGAATATCGAGGCTTCGGCCCGCTCGCGGCTTGCCCGCCTCGACGCCGCCACAAGTCTTGAGGATTTGGCGCGGATTCCCGGAAATCGCCTGGAAGCCCTCCGGGGCGACCGGAAAACGCAGCACAGCATTCGCATCAACGACCAGTGGCGAATCTGTTTCGTTTGGCGCAATGGTGACGCCTACGAAGTCGAGATCGTGGACTATCACTGAAAAGGCACAAACCAGATGGCAGCTAGAAAGAGACTTCCCCCTATCCACCCGGGGATGATTCTCCGTGAAGACCTAGCCGACGCGGGTATCAGCCTGAACCGCTTGGCGCGCGACCTGCGCGTGCCGATGAACCGGATTAGCGCGATTGTCAACGGTAAGCGATCGATCACCGCCGACACCGCCTTGCGGCTTGCCCTGTTCTTCGGCACCTCCCCGCAATATTGGATGAACCTGCAGACGAACTACGACATTGCCATGACCGAGCACGAGATGGGGTCAAAAATCAAGGCCGACGTGCAGGCTCTCGCTCGCTAGCCCAAGTGCCCGAAGCCGACCGGAGGAACCGTCACCCGCGGCCCCGCCGCCCCGCATCGTTTCGGCTACAATAAGGCGTTACGCTCCACAAATGAGGTCCCTGTGAGTACGACCGAACAAGCTCTCCTGGAAAAGAAGGACCCGCAATCTCCGGCCAATACCCCGCCGCCCGACGCCAACCGCCGTGGCGTGATCGCCGAATGGACCGTCACCATCCTGCTGCTGTTGTTCGGCACGACCACGCTGGTGCAGGCCTTCGTGATTCCCACCGGGTCGATGGAAGATTCGCTGCTGATCGGCGACCATCTGCTGGTCGATAAGCTCAGCTACGCGCCGGCCGACGGCGTCGGGCAATACCTGTTGCCCTACGTGGACGTCAAGCGCGGCGACATTATCGTGTTTCGCTACCCGATCGATCTATCGCAAACCTTCGTGAAGCGCGTCGTCGGCGTTCCGGGCGATCACATCCGCATCGTCAACAAGGCGGTTTACCTCAACGGCCAAGCGGTCGAAGAACCCTACGTCGTTCACAAAACCAGCTACATCGACGCCTATCGTGACAATTTTCCCTCGGCGCCTAATACGCAGGTCTACGAGCCGGCCATCGACATGCTCGAAAATCATGTCACCGACGGCCAGGTCGTGGTGCCGCCCGGACACTATTTCGCGATGGGCGACAACCGCGATCTCTCGCTCGACAGCCGCTACTGGGGATTCGTGCCGCGCGAAAACATTATCGGCAAACCGTTGATCGTCTACTGGTCCTACGACGCCCCCACCGAGCAGCTCTCCGACGCCGGCATCTCGATGGCGCACCTGCAGGACCTGATGCTGAACTTCTTTTCGAAGACGCGCTGGAGCCGTACGTTCTCGTTGATCCATCCCTACGCCCTGGCCGCTCCATGACCCAGCCCGACAACCGGGACCCTCACGTCTACGCCGTGATACTCGCCGGAGGCCGCGGCACGCGCTTTTGGCCGCGCAGCCGCCGCCGCCTGCCCAAGCAGTTGTTGCCGGTGGTGGGCGAGCAGTCGCTGCTGGCGCAAACCGTCGAACGGCTGGCGCCGTTGATTCCGCCCGAGCGGGTCTGGGTGCTGACCAGCGAGTTGCTGCGGGCGCAGACCCTGGCGCAGCTTCCACAGGTCCCGCGCAGCCAAGTCATCGCCGAACCGGTGCAGCGCAACACCGGCCCAGCGGTCGCCCTGGCGGCTCACCTGATCGGCCGCGAGGACCCCGAGGCCGTGTTCGGGGTGTTCCCTTCCGACCACTACGTCTCGAAAGGCGCCGCGTATCTGCGTGTGGTCGAGCGAGCCTATCGCGCGGCGCGCCGGGAGCGGTTGATCGTGCTCGGCATCCGGCCGCGCTGGCCCGAAACCGGCTACGGCTACATCGAGTTTCCGGGCGATGTGAAGCTCACGCCGGGCCGTGCCTTTCCGATCGTGCGCTTTCGGGAGAAGCCCAAACTGCCGCAGGCGCGCCGCTTCGTCAAGGCCGGCCACTTCCTGTGGAACAGCGGCACGTTTTTCTGGCGCGCCGACGTGATCGGCCGCGCCATCGCGAGCTTCATGCCGCAGACCGCCGCCGCCATCGCCAAGGTTGGCGCGGCGTCGGCGCCGTCTTTCCGCCGCAGCCTCGCCGCGCACTACCCGCACTGCGACGACCTCTCGATCGACTACGGAGTGCTCGAGCACGCCAAAAACATCGCCGGCTTCGCCTGCCCCGACCTGGGCTGGAACGACGTCGGCAGTTGGCAGGCGGTGTACGATCTGCTGCCCAAGGACAAGTTCCAGAACGTGCGCCGCTCACCGGTGATTCTCGGCGACGAGTCGGGCAACTACATCGACGCGCCGGGGAAACTGGTCGCCCTGATCGGCGTGCGCGACCTGGTCGTGGTCGACAGCCCCGACGCCCTGCTGATCTGTCCGCGCAAAGATGCCCAGAAGGTCTCCGCGCTCGTCAAAGCGCTGGAAAAGGAAGGCCTGGACGATTTACTGTAGAGTGCATGTCCGGCGAGTCGCAGCAGCAAGAGGGAAAGCCGCGATGGCCGGGTGGATTCTGGCGGTCGCTGCTGGCGATCGTGACCGGCAACGTTCTCTACTACTCGCTGCGCAGCCATCTTCCCGAAGCCGCGCGCCATCTGCCCTACCGCATCGATTGGGGCTTGGTCGTGGATCTGTGGTTCTGCGTGGCCATCTACGGATTGACGCTGCTCATTGTGCCGCACCGTAAGAGCTAGCCCTGGGCTAGGCCGGCTCGCGGATGCCCGGTATGCGCCGCACACTCCCCGCGAATAAGACCCTGGCTGCCGCCGCGTTGATCGCGGTCTATTTTCTCTATTTCACGCTGGGCAGCCTGCGCAGCGAGTTCACCCACGACGACTTGATGAATGTCTACCGCGGGTGGGCTTACCCGTGGCCCTCGCTGCTTTCCGACAATCTGCTGTTCTTTCGCTTCACGCCGATGTACCGGCCGTTCGGCGAGTTGGCCTACCGCGTATTTTTCTCGCTTTTCGGATTCAACCTGTTTCCGATCCGGCTATTTCTATTCCTGGCGCTGGCCGGAAATATTTTCCTGACCTACAAACTCTGCCTTCTTCTTACTGGCTTCGGTGAAGCGAGCCTTTTCGCGGCGCTGATCGGTTCCTATCACATGAAATTCGGTCTGTTGTACTACAACACCGGAACGATCTACGACATCTTCTGTTTTCTGCTGTATTTCTCGGCGCTTGTTTTCTATATCGGCATCCGCCGGCGGGGTGAAACTCTCAACGCGATCCAAGGCGCCATTTTCTGTGCTCTCTATATCCTGGCGCTCGATTCGAAAGAAATGGCGGTATCGCTGCCACTTCTGCTTATCGGATATGAACTGCTATGGCATCCGCCCGCCTTGCAAGCAGGCGCCCTGTGGCGCTGGGCCGCCCGGCGCATGGTCATCGTATGGATCATATGTATTCTCACCGCCGCCTACGTCCACGGCAGGGTTCTTACCCAGGAACAGGGCATTAGCAGTATTGGCGGTTACCAGATGACGGTATCGGCCGGCGAGTATTTCAACAAGCTGGCGTATTACCTGAATGTGCTTTGCTACGCACGGGATTGGTTGAGCCCTTTGGGGGCGGCCTTATTTGCTGGCGCGCTGCTGGCGACGGCGGCAATCAGCCGGAGCCGCGGCCTCGCCTTCGGCGCTCTCTTGTTTCTCGGCGGCATCCTTCCGATGGCTTTCATTCAAGCCCGGGCGCTGAGCGCCGTCTATCTGCCGCTGGCGGGGCTGGCGATCTGTGCGGGAATTCTGCTGGGATTTGTCCGCGACGGTCTCGAGCGCTTGTCGCGGCAACCCGCCTGGCCGCGCCTGGCGTTCTGGCTGATGTTCGGGACCGTTGGTTTGGCTCTGATCCGCTTCCACCCGCATAGCGACTACGTTTATCAGGCGATCGAGCGGAGCGAATACTCCCAGATTCGCAACGCCCGCGAACGGTTGCTCGAACTGCATCCGCGCTTCCCCGGCGGCAGCCGCATCCTGATTGTGGGGACGCCGTTCCCGCAGTACTCGCCGGGGTACAACAACATGTTTCTGATCCGCCTGACCTATCGCGACAAATCGCTGCAGGTGGATGAGTTGGCCATGCTCGAACAAAACCGTCAGACTCCCAACCCGGCAGACTACGACTATGTATTGAGCTACGAACAGGATGGCTGGATCGACGTCGACCCGGCGACATTGGCGCTTAGCCCCGCGAGCCGCTAGGGCACGCGAGCGGTTGACTTGGGATTCCGGGCTATTTACAATATGACTAGTCTGACTAGTTATATTATCCATGCCACAGACGGACCCAAAGCGCGCACCTAAATCTCCCGCCCCCCCGGCCAAACGTGTTGGCCGCAGTTGGCAACTGCAAACCGCCAAGGCCCGCTTCAGCGAGCTTTTCCGGCTGACGCTCGCTGAAGGGCCGCAGCTCATCACCCGGCAAGGCAAGGATGCCGTGGTCATGTTGGCCGCCGAGCAATACGAGCGGCTCCGGGCGCGGTCGCGGCAGCCCCAGAGTCTCGTGCAGTTCTTCCGAGAGTCGGACCTGGTTGGGCTGGAACTTGATTTCGACAGGGACCGCGATACCGGGCGCGACGTCGAGCTATGAGCGGCTTCCTGCTCGATACCAACTGTATCTCCGAGCTGGTCCGCGTGAAGCCTGAGCAGCGAGTGGTGGAGTGGATCGAGGCCGCGGACGAAAACCTGCTCTACCTGAGCGTGCTCACGCTGGGGGAGATTCGCAAAGGAGTCGCCGGCTTGCCGCAAGGCAAACGCCGGACCCGTTTGGAAGCCTGGCTGGAGATCGACCTGAGAGCCCGTTTTGCCGGCCGGATCTTGGCCGTCGACGCCGCCGTGGCCCATCGCTGGGGGTCACTGGGCGCCCGGGCCAAGAGCAAGGGAATCCCTCTGCCCGTGATCGATGGGCTCCTGGCGGCGACCGCGCTGCACCACGATCTTACGGTCGTTTCGCGCAACATCGCCGATTTCGAGGGCGCTCAGGTGCCGGTTGTGAACCCCTGGCGGGCTTAGCCGCCCGCCACCGCAATCGGGCAGACCGCGGGCATGAGGGCAACTCTCTCCATCCCACCCCGGGCCGCGGCGAGATAGTTAGAATCCAAACGTATGGAACACGTACGCGTAGGTTGGCGTCACACCGGGCGTTGCATTGCGAACGAAGCGACCCTGGAAGAAGTAACCGTAGCCGGCGCCGAAGGTGTGGTATTTGTACTTGTACGTCACGTAGATGTCGCACTCCTGCCCCACGTGACGCCCCGCCTCGCCGCTGCGGTCCTGCGCGATAACGCCGCCGCCGTTGGTGTATAGCGCGTCGCGCGTGCTCGCCAGCCAGGAGTTGTCGTAGAGCAGGCTGAGCGTGAAATTCTCAAACCACCGGTAGCGGGCCAGTAGGCGAAGATTGTGGATATTGCGCCAGCCAAAGATGTCCTCGTGCCCGAACTTGTCGTGATTCGAGGCGTAGAGGGTGTCGAAGGTCGCGGTGTGGTTGGGGTCGTCGGGATTATGCGTTCCCGAGGCGAATTTGTACTCCGCGGAGATCTCGAGCGGCTTGCCGGCGAGAGTCGCCTGGCGCGCGAGCGTAGTCACCCAGCCCCAAGCCCGCAGCGAGGCCGCGCCGATTTTGCCGGTTTGCAGCACGCCTTCGCTGGTCTGCGTCACGCCGCCTGCCAGCGGCCCCTTCAGGCGCAGGCCAAAGACATTCTGCCGAATCCTATCCGTGCCGTTTTCACGGTTGCCGCCGGTGAAGCCGCCGGGCCGGTTGCGCTCGCGGCGCAGCAGATAGGCTTCGAGCAGCGTCTTGCCGAACAGGTTCGGAAACGAGTTGTAGGTGCCGATCGCGTGGTCGCCCAGCACGGGACGGTCGAAACCGGGACGGGACCGCGCCGGCGATACGAATAGCAACTCCAGCTTCGCCCGCGGCAACCGGTACTGCAGCCGCGCCTGGTCGAAGGGAATGCTCACGTTGCCCCAGTCGGAGGTTCCGATCAGGCGGCTGTCGCCGTAACGGATCATCCTGCGGCCGAGTGTAAACCCGAAACCCTTCTGGCTGGCGGGAAACAGCTCCAGGTAACCTTCTTGCCAGTCGAACGGGTTGCGGTCGGACCCCGACGCGCTGGGCCCATAGCCCGGAGCGCGCGAATCGTTCACCATGCCCGAGAGTTTCAGCCAGCCGGTAGGCCGGTAGGTAAGCCCGGCGCGGAAGCGCGTGTAGACGAAGTCGTTGTCGGGAATCTTGCCGAAGCGTGTCCCGTCGCGCGACTCAAAACGAGTGCGCATCTGCAGATTGAGCTGCAGCGGGGCTTCCCCGTTGTTGCCCCCATCGGCCAGACGCCCGTCCCAACCACCCAGGTCGGCCCACTGCGCGTGCAGCGGAAAGGCCGCAAGCAAAATCCACAACAGCAGGCCGGCCGCGTACATCCATCCACCTCGAACGGCCCGCCGCGTTTCGTACCATCGCATTACACTCGGCACCTGACTCGATGGTAATGATTCCTGCGAACGCTCGATCAGGATAGGTTACACGACCCGGCGGCTAGATGGCGGGCTCGACGGCCCGCTTGAGAGCTTCGAGGAAGACATCGATGACCTTGCGGCGCTGGTCTTGAGTCATCCGCGGATCGGTCGGCAGGCACAGGCTTCGCGCGAGCACATCGCCGCCCGCCGGGCAGCCCGAGCCGTCCATGGCCCCCAACTCCGCGGTCACGGGTTCGCTTTGCATCGGCAGCGCGTAGCAACCATTCGCGGGGATACCATGGCGCTGCAAAAACAGGCGCACCTGGTCCCTGGAAACGCCCCGCGGCAGATCGAGCAGGAACGTCCGATAGGCGTGCTCGATGTGTGGAGGGTGCGCTTGCAAGCCGACCTCGGGCGCCTCTTGGCACAGCCGCGCGCGGTAGTAGGCAGCCGTCTGGTTGCAAGCGGCCATGAGCTGCGGCACAGAGCGATATTGCGCCAGGCCGAACAGCGCGGAGATTTCCGGAATGCGGATAGCGTGGCCAATGCCAGCGGTCGCGCGCACGTCGGCCGCGGTGCCGCTGTCCGTATGGCGGTCGGCTGGAGAGATGGTTTGCAGCGTGCGCAATGCCGCCGCCAGCCGCGCGTCGTTGGTAACCACCGCGCCGCCCTCGCCCGCCGTCAACAGTCGCGTCGAGTGGAACCCGAACACGCCCGCCACACCGAGCGAACCCGCCGGCCGTCCCAGCCATTTCGCCCCGAGGGCCTGCGAGCAATCTTCGATCAGGAGCAGCCCCCCGGCCTGGCAGCGGCCCAAAATCTCAGCGATATCGGGCGTGATCAATCCGGCGGCGTGAACCAGGATCACCGCCTTGGTGCGCGGCGTCGCGCGGCGGCCGATCTCTTCGGGCTGCAGGCAATACGTCTCAGCGGCGATATCGCAAAACACGGGGGTTGCCCCGGCCAGCCGGACCGCGCCGGCGTTGCCGGCCGGCGAGTGCGCCGGCAGCAGCACCTCATCCCCCGGCCCCATGCCCAGCGCCGCCAGTGTCGCACCCATGGCCGCTGCACCCGAGGGAAACGCCGCAGCGTGCCGCGCGTCGGCCTGCTGCGCCGCTGCCGCTTCCAACTCCGCCATCCAGGGACCATTGCTCAACTGCCCTTGCAGCAACACCCCGGGGATCTTTTCCAGAATGAATTCCACCTGCTCGTCGGTAAACCAAACCTGTTCTTCCAGGATGGTTTCCGGCGGGAAAGCGGCGGGGCGTTTCGTCGCAGGGTAGGTGCCGCATGCGATCGACTCCCTTCGCCGAGCCTCCATCGATTCGCTCGATAGCCACATAGAGGGACTTTGCTCCTGTCCGGTCTCATATACAGGGAGGGAGATGGGATCGCGTCTTGCTGATGCCTTTGTGTCCTGGTTTTGCAGATGGTGCTGGATTTATCCGTATTCAATCGCCGTGATCTGTTGGATGCCGCCAAAGGGCACTCAGAGCCGCGACCGTAAGGGAGCGTTGAGCGGCTGGACTCAGCGCAATAGCCGATCGAAGGAAACCAGGAGCTGGGTGGGCCACTACCTTTCCTCGTTGAGCATGGCGGCTATGACGTTGGAGCCGCTGGCCGTGAGCCTGCGGCCGGCGGCGTGGATCTCGCTCACTCGCGTGACGCGCGGCGCGACCGCCAGCACGATGGCGTCGGGTACGTCGAACGGAAACGTCAGGTATTCGGCGTCGTCGGCCGCCGGCAGGTCGATGATCATGTTTGGGAAACGCTGCCGCAGCCTTTTGTAATAGCCTCGAAAGCGCCTGCCGACTTCTTCCTTTTGCCGCCGCTCGCGCAACGGCCTGCCCGCGGGCAGCACGCTCAGGCGCGGCATTGCCGTGCGGTGGATCACCTGCTCCTCTTCCATGCCGTCGAACAGCGCTTCGACCAACCCGGGACCGGCGGGGGCGCCCAGCGAGGCCGCCAGCCCGGGATGACGCAGGTTGGCTTCCACCAACAACACCGGCTCGTCGGCGTACTGCGTGATCCACTCGCCCAGCGCCGCGGTCAGATAGGCCGCTCCCTGCCGCGGGCTTGCCGGGCAGATACCCAGCGACTCGCAGCTCTCCAGCGCCGACTTACCCAGCAGATCCGCCAGGACTTCGCCCCAGCGGCTGCGCGGCGCTCCCAGCCGCCCTTCGATGCGCTCCACTAACGTCGCCACTCCGCCTTCCTCCCGTTGATCCGGTTGATCCGTTGACCGTTGTGGTGTTGATCGCTCCGAATCGCTTAGCGCTTGTTGACCTCGGCCGCGGTGCTCAGCACCGGCAGGCCGGTCAGAGCCGCGATCTCGGCCGCGCTGCCCACCGCACGGTTCCGGTGGTCGCGCACCACCGCCGCTCCCACTCCGGTGCAGCCGCCCAGCAACAGCCCCATCAGCATCACCATCGCCAGCGGCCGCTCCGCCGGCAGCGCCGGTTCCCTCGCCGGCTCCACGATCGAGACGTGCAACAACTGTTCCAGATCCAGCGCCGTCGCGATGCGCGCCTGCTCCTTGCGCTCTTCGTAGCGCAGGTAGTTTTCCTCGGCCAGCTTCACCTTGCGCTCCAACGTGTCGTGCTCGGCGGTGAGCGACTCCAGACGCGTCTGGCGGCTCTTCTGCTCGCCCAGCTTCTGCCGGAGCTCGCGCTGCCGCGCCTCCAAACCCGCAAGCTCGGTCTGCGTTCGAAAATACTCGGCTTCCACCGACTGCCGAATCGGGTTCAACGCTTCGGTCTCGTCGACCACCACCGCCTGCTCTTCCTGCTCCAGCGCCTTCTTGGTGTCGGCCAGTTTTTTATCCACCTCGACCACCAGCCGATAGCCCGGCTCGTAACGCGTCAGCAGCTCGGTGCGTTGATTCTCCAGATCCAGTAGCGAACTCTTGAGCTTTTCGATCAGCGCCTGGTTGCGCGCGCTGCGGCTCGCCGTCTTCACCGTCTCGGGTAGCTTCTCGCCCTGTTGCCGCAACTGTTCGAGGCGCCGCCGGCTCGATTGAATCTCGCCCGTCACCGACGTCAGCTCGGTTTCGAGCTCTTCGCCGCGCCGCAGCGCCGACGCCTTCTGTTGCTGCAACAGCGACACCTGGTTGGCCGTGCTGAAATCGCCCATCCGCTCTTGCGCTTGTTCCAACTCGCCGCCGTGAACGCCGGCCTGTTCCTGGAAAAACTCCAGCGCCTCGCCGTGCCGCTCGATCGCCGCGCGCTTATCGAGATAGAGCGCCGCCAGGCTGTTGAGCACCTCGGCGGATTGCTTCGGGTTGCTGCCGGCATAGCGCAGCGCGATCAGGTTAGTGCTGGGCACCGCGCCCACCTTCAGATCGCCGGCCAGCCGCCGCACCGCGCGCTCGAGCTTCGCCGGCGAGCCGTCCCCGGCCAGCCCTTCGCGCTGCGCGACTTGCGCCAGCAATTCGCGGCTGCGCAATAACTCGACCTCCGAGCTTACTTCCTGTGGGCTCACCGGCCGGGCTTCCTGAGTGCTCACCGGCCCAGCCTCGCCGCTCACCGCGCTTTCGGCCCGTTCCCGCTGCACCAGAATGCGCAACTCGGCTTCGTACACCGGCGGCGCAAACAGCGCCCACAACAACACCGGCACCATCACCGCCGCAAAACCAGCCGCCGCGGCCATGCGGTTACGCTTGACGATCTCCCAAAGCCGCCGCGCCCAGTCCTTGCGGCCAAACTTCGGACCTGTCCGGGGAACCGCCGCCACCAGGGCGCCGGGCTCTTCGGGACGCCGCACCAGCCGTACTTCGCGCCGCGCGCGCCCCATCAAGCCCACGGCTTCCCGCCGGGTGAGTTCCTTACCCTCGTTCATCGCTGCCGCTTCTCCCTAGCGGTCCACAGCTACCTCGATGCTTCTACAGCAATCCAAACCGGAGGGATTTTCGTTCCGAGCCACGCCTTCGGTCCGCCTTGCCACCGTCGGCGCAAGGCATTCCTGGTTACGGTAACTGCAAAAGCAAAGCCAAACCGCCCGCTTGCGGGAGACCAGCAGACCAGAAGCGCTAAGCAACTGAATCTAAAGCCGTTATAGATTCGGAACGAAATCGCGCAGGTGAGGCACAGCCGGGTAGCCGGCCGGCGGAGAATGATGCTCGCATACGGAAAGCCTGATGTTTGCATCCAGCACCGAGCATTTTCGGGCGATCCGGTCCGAAGTCAGGAGCCGCCACTCGTAGCGGGCCTCCGGCCGGCGGCGTCGATCTGGGGTCGGCGTTTTTCGGGTCCCCGCGATCCATGGCCCGGGCGGGGAAAGTCCCTGGCGAATCAACGGGGTAGGTCGCCCCCCGGCGCCACCATGCACGTCGGGAATACGTCGGCGCCCGGACGCCGACGCTGGCGGCTGAAGCCCCGCGCCCCATCTACACTGAGGCCACACCCTTGCGCCGGGGCCGCCGCTACGCCGGGACCACCGCGCCGATCCGATTTGGAGGCCCACTGGGCTTGCCTGGATCGTATGATAGCGGCATGACTCGTGCCCCCGCGCTTGTGTTTCTGACCTGCAATCTGCTGTGCGGCGTCGCCTTCGCCGATGGTTCCGGCTCGTGGACTCCCGAGCTATCCATGAAGGTTCAAGAGGTCTCCAGCGTCGTCCCTTCGCCCAACGGCGAGTGGGTGGTCTATGAGCAGACCCGGGCGGTGATGGAAGAAGAAAAGAGTGAGATGCTGACGCATCTGTTCCTGGCGCGCGCGGACGGCTCGCGGCGGTTTCAACTCACCCAAGGGGATAAGAGCTGTAACGCGCCTTCGTTCTCTCCCGACGGACAATTCGTCTACTTCGTGTCGGGCAGAAACGCCGAGGAAGGCAAGAAGAACCTGTGGCGGATCCGTATCGACGGCGGTGAAGCCGAACGGCTGACCGATTGGCCGGGAACTCTGGGCGTCTATGTCGTTTCCCCCAACGGCAAATGGGTGGCCTTCACCGGCCGTGAGAAGGACGCCGAAATCGAAAAGGCTAAGAAGGAGAAACGCGACTTTCGAGTCATCGACGAGAAGCCGGAAAATCACCGCCTCTGGATCATTCCCGCCGAGCCGGATCAGGAAGGCAAGCGCGAGCCGAAACAGCTTTTCGATGCCGCCTATCACATCCAGGGCTTCGACTGGTCGCCCGATTCGCAGCGCATCGCCTTCGAACACCGTCCCACGCCGAAAGCCGACGACTGGACCCGAGCGGACATCGCCGAGGTCGAGGTGGCCACCGGGACCGTGCGCGAATTGGCAGCGACACCGGGAGCCGAGGCCTCGCCGCTCTATTCGCCCGACGGCAAATATCTCGTCTATCAGCGCACTCCCGACCACGCGGATTGGGCCTCGCAGGGTTCGATCGTACTGCTGCCCCGCGACGGGGGCGAACTACGGCCGCTGGCCCCCACCAGGGACGAGCATTTCTGGAGCGCCTACCTGCTGGGCTGGTCGCCCGATTCCAAAAGCGTGGTGTTCAGCGAGCCTTGGGGGACGCGCTACGTAATCTACAAGGCGGGCATCGACGGCTCGCTGGCGACGGTATACCAGCCCGAAGGCACGCTGGGCAGCCCCAACCTCAACTTGACCGGCACGCAGCTCGGTTTCATGAGCGAGAGTCCGGACCAGCCGCAGGAAGCCTATGTGATGCCGCTGGCGGGTGGTACGCCGCGCCAGGTGAGCGACGCCCATGGAGACATGACACTGCCGCCTCTGGGAAAAACCGAGGCCATTCGCTGGAAATCGCCCGACGGCCTCGAGATCGAGGGTCTGCTGACCTATCCGGTGAGCTATGAGAAGGGCCGTTCTTACCCGCTGGTGTTGGTGATTCACGGCGGACCCGCCGGTGTTTTCACCTCCACGTTCCTGGGCAACCGTAGCGTTTACCCTCTCGCAACGTTTGCCTCCAAGGGCTGGGCCGTCCTGCGGGCGAACCCGCGCGGCTCGAGCGGCTATGGCAGAAAGTTCCGCTTCGCCAACCATGACGACTGGGGCGGCGGCGACTACCAGGACATCATGGCCGGTGTCGATCATGTGATCGAAATGGGCGTCGCCGATCCCCAGCGCATGGTGGTGATGGGCTGGAGCTACGGCGGCTACATGACCTCGTGGGTGCTGACGCACACCAACCGCTTCCGGGCGGCGGCGGTTGGCGCAGGCGTAACGAACTTGTGGAGCTTCACCGGCACTTCCGATATTGCCGCCTTCCTCCCCGACTACTTCGGGGGCGAGCCGTGGGAAGTGTTCGAGGCGTATCGCAAACACTCGCCCATGAGCTACGTCAAAGGGGTCACGACGCCGACGCTGATTCTGCACGGCGAGGCCGACGTGCGCGTGCCTACCACGCAGGGCTACGAACTCTACAACGCGCTGAAGCGGCAGGGGGTGGAGAGCGAGATGGTGGTATATCCGCGCACGCCGCACGGCCCGCGCGAGCCGAAGTTTGTGCTCGATATCGCCCGGCGGCACGTGGAGTGGGTGGAGAAGCATCTGCCGTAGCCCCCGCGCCGTGGCGTATAGCCCCGTCGCGCAGGCATGTCCCCGTAAGCGCAGGGCTGGTGTTTTCCAGACCTGCGGCTTTCGACCGTGCCGCGAATTCCACCGTTGCGAACCCCAACGACGGCGAATTGCGAAGGGTCGTCGCTGATCCGCTCCGTTGCGATTGCCGACGGTTGCAAATTTCTATGGCCAGCGACGCCGCAGGAAATGCCGCAGGTTTGGGCAAAATGCGCCCGGCCCTGCGCTACGGGTGCGGAGCTTTCGTTGGTAGTCTGAAAGGACCGCTCTGCACGTCATGGAAGACCTTGCTATCAACGAAGCCATCGCGATTCCCTCGCGCGAGCTGCGCGAGTCGTTTGCGCGCTCGGGCGGGCCCGGCGGCCAGAACGTCAACAAAGTCGAAACGAAAGCGGAGCTGCGCTGGACGCCCGCCGAATCGGCCGCGCTCTCCGATGCCGATCGCGCCTGGCTGCTACGGCGTCTTACCTCGCGGCTGACCGCCGAGGGCGAACTGCTGGTCACTTCGACGCGCACGCGAGACCAATCGCGCAACCGCGATGACGCGCGCCAGAAGCTGGCCGAGATCGTCCGCCGCGCGCTGGAGCGGCCCAAGCGCCGCAAGAAAACTCGCCCCAGCAAGGGCTCCGTCGAAAGCCGGCTGAAAGACAAGCGGCGGCGCTCCGATGCCAAGGAGAAGCGCCAGTCGCCCAAGGGCTCGGCGGATTGGTAGCCCGCCGATAGCAGGCAAGGGGCAGGGTGGATTCGAGCCCCTCCATGGGCCGCCCCGGAATCACCACAAAGCCGGAGCAATCATCAAGGGACCCCAACGAGCCACTCAGAGCCACGGGCGTGAGCCCGTGTTGAGCGGTTCGGGCGTGGCGAGAATGTGACCACGGCGCAGTGGCCCAGCCGCAACACTACGCTGCAGCGCCCACCAGCGTTCCGCGACGCCGCGCCTGAAGGCGCGGGCCCGCGCCCTCCCGGGTGCGGCTCTGATTTCTCGGGGGCGCGAGTGAATCGCTGGGTGCCGGAAGGGGCCAGGCGCCCGGGGCTGGCTTCCCGGGTCCGGTTCTGCTCTACCCCTGCTTCGCTTCGGCTTTTCGATAAGCCGCGTCGAGCAGCTCGACGACGTGGGCGACTTTTTGGCCGCGCGAGAACAGCTTGGCCCCGGTGCGGAGCTGCAGCATGCAGCCGGGGTTGGCGGTGACGATCATTTCCGCGCCGGTCGTCTCGACCATGCGCATCTTTTTCTCGAGCAGCTCCATCGCCATGTCGGTGTGCTCGACGTTGTAGACGCCGGCGCTGCCACAGCAGATCTCCGAAAGCGGCAGCTCGCGGAATTGCAGCCCGGGGATGGCCTCCAGGATCTTGCGCGGCTGCGCGCGCACCTTCTGGCCGTGCAGCAGGTGGCAGGAATCCTGATAGGTGACCGTGAAGGGCATCTCCCCGAGGTCGGGATTCAGCTCGATCGCCGCCAGAAATTCGTTGACGTCGCGGACGCGCGCCGAAAACGCCGCCGCGCGGCCGTGCCATTCCGAATCGTGCTCGAACAGGTCGCCGTACTCTTTGAGCGTCGAGCCGCAGCCGGCGGCGTTGGTGATGATGGCGTCGAATTCGCCGCTTTCGACGGCCTCGATGTTGATCTTGGCCTGGCGGCGACCCTGGTCGCGCAACCCGGCGTGGACGTGCAGCGCGCCGCAACAGCTCTGCTCGGCGGGCACGACCACCTCGCAGCCGTTGCGCGTGAGCACGCGGACGGTCGCCTCATTGAGCCGCGCAAACGACACGTTGGCGATGCAGCCCGCCAGGAAGGCCACGCGATAGCGGCGCTCGCCCTTGGCCGGGTACCTCTTACCAATACGGTCGAAGAAAAACGGATATTCGGCCGGCGGCATCAGTTGCTCGAGCTCGCCAAGCCGCCCCATGTGCTTCAGGATGCCGCTGTTGCGCGCCAGCCACTGCAGCCCGCTCTGCTGATAGAGCAGGGTGAGGTAACCGGCCGCCTTGAGCAGCCACGGCGTCACCAGCAAATGCCCGTAGACCAGCGATTGCAGCCTGCGGGCCAGCCAGGAGGTTTCGCGGTTGGCGGCGATCTGCGCGCGCGCGCCCTCGACCAGCCGCCCGTATTGCACCCCCGAGGGGCAGGCCGTCTCGCAGGCCCGGCACGCCAGGCACAGCCCGATGTGCTCGACGTAGTCGTCGCCGATCAGCAGCTTGCCCTCGGCGACCTGCACCATCTGATAGATCCGCCCGCGCGGCGAATCGGCTTCGAGCCCCAATTCGCGATAGGTCGGGCAGGCGTTCAGGCACAGGCCGCAATGCACGCAGTGGTCGAGGTCCACCTGCTGCGGCCGGTCGTAGGGCCTGGATCGATCGAGAGGGGAAATGCGTTCCGACACGGCGTTGGAGTTTCCAGCTTAGCCGATCCGGGGGATCGAGTTGAGCCGCGCCCCCGGCCCTTGCGCCTCGGGAGGCCAGGCGTCACGGCTATCCCTGGTATCCTAGAGGGAGTCGCGCCCGGCGCGGCACCCACTCCCATCTCCGCTATGAAAACCGAGCCCAGCGTCCGCCGCCCGCATCGCCGCGGGCCTTGAACCTTCCGACTTGCTCCGTTCCCGCCTGACAGAACAGGCGACTCTTTCTGACAGAATGGCGGCATCGCTGCCGCTTGGAACCGCGCGCTCACCCGCCGAATTGTCGATCCGGTGCGGCTGGAGCGGGAGTGTTTATGGCCCAGGAATTTCAGGATTGGTTTTGGCACAATTACGCCCCGAAATCGCTGCTTTGCCTGCGGGAGAACTACGGCAGGAAATTTTTCCGGCAGGACGTACTGGCCGGCATCACCGTCGGCGCGGTGGCGCTGCCGCTCGCCATGGCCTTTGCGATCGCCAGCGGCGTCGCCCCCGAACGCGGCCTGTTCACGGCGATCGTGGCCGGCTTTCTGATCTCGGCGTTGAGCGGCTCGCGCTACCAAGTCGGCGGCCCCACCGGCGCGTTTGTCGTCATCGTTTACGACGTGGTGCAGCGCCACGGCTATGACGGGCTGGTGCTGACCACGCTGATGGCCGGCGTGGTGTTGCTGGTGATCGCCCTGGCCGGGCTCGGCGGCCTGATCCAATACATCCCCTACCCGGTAACCACGGGCTTCACCACCGGCATTGCGTTGATCATCTTTTCCTCGCAAGTCAAAGACTTCTGCGGCCTTCAGATGGCGGAAGTGCCGGCGGAATTCCTGGCAAAATGGCGCGCCTTCGGCGAGGCTGCCCCCACGGCGAATCTTGCCGCGCTGGGCGTCGGCGTGGGGTCGCTCGCCGCGCTGGTCGTGCTGCGCCGGCTGGCGCCGCGCTGGCCGGGCCCGATCCTGGTGCTGGCGGCCAGTTCGGCCGTGGTCGTCGCGTTCCAGATTCCGGTCGAAACGATTGGCAGCCGCTTCGGCGAGATTCCGCACATGCTGCCCGCACCACATCTGCCCGCCTGGGACTGGGCGCGCCTGCGCGAACTGTTCCCCGATGCGGTCACCGTCGCGCTGCTGGCCGCCATCGAGTCGCTGCTGTCGGCGGTGGTGGCCGACGGCATGACCGGCGACCAACACAAGCCCGGCGCGGAACTGCTGGGCCAGGGCGTCGCCAACATCGTCTCGGTGTGTTTTGGCGGTATCCCCGCCACCGGCGCCATCGCCCGCACGGCCACCAACATCCGCGCCGGCGCGCGCACTCCCTTCGCGGGGATGGTCCACGCGTTGACCCTGCTGACGTTCATGCTGGTGGCGGCGCCCTTGGCCAAGGCCATCCCGCTGCCGGCGCTGGCCGCGCTGCTGATCCTGGTCTCTTACAACATGAGCGAGATCGAGAAATTCAAGCACCTGCTCACGGCCCCGCGCAGCGATGTGCTGGTGCTGCTGACCACCTTTCTGCTGACGGTGCTGATCGATCTGACCGCCGCCGTCGAGGCCGGCATCGTTCTGGCGGCGCTGCTATTCATGCGGCGTATGACCGAGGTCACCAGCATCAATCCGCTCTCCTGGGAGCAAACCGCCGAGTCCGCGGTCGGCGCCGTGCCCGAAGCCGGCGACCCCGAGGCCCTCTCCAAGCTGACCGTGCCGCCCGGCGTCGAGCTTTACGAAATCAACGGGCCTTTCTTTTTCGGCGTCGCCGACCGTCTCAAGGGCATGCTCGATTTGTTCGAAAGGCCGCCGCGCGTGTTCATCCTGCGCATGCGCCACGTCCCCGCGCTGGACGCTACCGGACTCTACGCGCTGGACGTTTTCGCCTCGCGCTGCCGTAAGAAGGGAACGGTGGTGGTGCTCTCGGGCGTGCAACAGCAGCCCCGCCAAGTGATGGAGAAGATGGGCTTCGACAAGGCGTTGGGCAGCGAAAACATCTGCGGCCACATCGACGAAGCCCTGCAGCGCGCCCAGCAGATCGTGGCCACCCCGCGCCGCTAGCGACAGGCGCTATCGGCTATCCGCCGCACCGCGGGCGTGGCGCTCCCCGGGCGCGAAAGCGTCCGGAGGAGCCTATACTCAGATCCCTTCCCCCCCAATTTTCGATCCCACCCTCTAAAACCGTCGCAAAATTCGGCACACGCCTCGGCAGCACGCCGCTCCTCGGCGACCTTAGTACCCTTCCCGATCAACCCCAAAAGAGTCGGTACCCTGCCCCGCGTCGTGAGGGTATTCCCCCGCCCATTTGCAGGCCCCATTCCGATTCATGGGGCCGGCCATGTGTTGTACAATTCTCGCCGGGGAGTCGTGTGTCTTTATGGCGGGTCGGACGCGGCTACAAGACCGGTATCAGCTCGAAGAAGTGCTCGGGCGCGGCGGCATGGGCGTGGTCTACAAGGCCCGTGACACGCTGATGAACCGGCAGGTCGCGCTCAAGACCATCCTCGACGTCGAAAACCGCAGCGCGCTGGATCTTTTTTACAAGGAATGGGCCGTCCAGGCCTCCATCGTCCACCCCAACATCGTCGAAATCTACGATATCGGCGAGTTCGAGGAAGACGGCGCCACCAAGCCGTTCTTCGTGATGCCGCTGCTGCCGGGCGTCACGCTCGACCAGTTGATTCGCGACGGCAGCCCCACCCTCACCGTCGAACGATCCATCGGCATCATCTGCCAGGCCTGCCGCGGCCTGCAGGCGGCGCACGATCAAGGCCTGGTCCACCGCGACCTCAAGCCGAGCAACCTGTTCGTGATGGAGGACGACTCGGTCAAGATCATCGACTTCGGCGTGGCGCATCTCACCGGCACGGGGGCCAAGACGACGCTCAAGGGCACCTTGAGCTACATGGCGCCCGAGCAGCTCGAGATGAAAGCGCCCTCGCCGCTCAGCGATATCTTTTCGCTGGGGGTAGTTTGCTACCAGACCCTGACCCGGCGGCTGCCCTTTCACGGCAACAGCGAATATGAGATCACTGAAGCGATTCTGAAGCATTCGCCGGCGCCGATTTCCGAGATCAACTCCTCGGTCAACGATGCGATCAGCAGCGTCGTGCACAAGGCGATGGCGAAGCGGCCCTGGCACCGCTTCCCCCACGCCAAGGAGTTCGCCGAAACGCTGCAGAAGGCGCTGCACAACCAGCCGCTGGCGTTTCTCGATCCGGAAAAGATCAAGCCGCGCATCGAGCGCGCCAAGAAGGCGTTCGGAGAGGGCGACTACGACTTCGCTTCGGAAGTGCTGTTCGAGCTGGAAGCCGAAGGCCATCTCGACCCCGAGATCACGCTGATGCGCCGGCAGCTCGACCAGGCCGTGCGTAAATCGACGATCCGGCAGTTGCTCGAAAGCGCCCGGCGCTTCTTCGAGGCCGGCGAATACGGCCTGGCGCTGCGCAAGGTGCAGGAGGCGCTGGAGCTCGACGACGACGACGCCGACGCGCTCACGCTGCAGAACCAGATCGAGAAGGAACGGCACGCCAAACAGATCGACGAGTGGTTCCTGCTGGCGCGCCAGCACATGGAGAACCAGGCCTTCGGGCAGGCGCGCCACGCGATCGACAGTGTGCTGAAGCTGCGGCCCAGCGACACCCACGCGCTGCAGCTCTCCGCCGAGGTCGAGCGGCTCGAGCGCGAGTCGGCGCAGTCGCGCGAAGACAAAAAGAAGCTCTACGAAGCGGCCATGAAGGCCTGGCAGAAGGGCGAAATCACCGCCTCGCTGAGCAAGCTCGAATCGCTGGTTTCCCTCGAGCGCGATCGCCCCGACACCGACAGCGGCCGCGGCTCGACCTACCAGAAGTTCTATCAGCAGGTGCGCTCCGAGCACGACTCCATTCGCAACGCCTACGAAGAGGCGCGCAATCATCTGCGCGACAACAACTTCAGCGCCGCTCGCGCGCTTTGCGACCAGTACCTGGCCAAGTATCCCTACCACGCCTTGTTCCAGGCCCTCAAGGTCGATCTCGAAGAGCAGCAGCGCCAAAAGCTTTCCGCCTTCATCGCCGAAACCGACCAGAACGTCGACGCCGAGCCCGACCTCGACCGCCGCGTCGGCATTCTCGAAGAAGCGATGAAGCTGTATCCCCAGGAGAGCCATTTCGAGCGCGCCGCGCGGACCGTGCGCGAGAAGCGCGATCTGGTGAACTCGATCGTCGCCAAGGCCCGATTTTTCGAGGAGCGGGGCCAACTCAACGAAGCGCTCGACCAGTGGCAGATTCTGCGCTCGATCCACGCCCGCTACCCGGGCCTGGAGCTGGAGATCGAGCGGCTCACCAAGCGGCGCGACCAGCAGGCGCGCACCGAAGCCAAGGCCCACTGGGGCGAGCAGATCGACCGCCACCTGGAAACCGGCGACTACGACCGCGCGGTGGAGATCTGCCACAACGCGCTCGCCGAGTTCCCCGACGACGATTCCCTGCTGGAACTCGAAAAGCTGGCCCGCAAGAGCAAGGAACGCGCCGCTGAGGCGATGAAGGTGCTCAACGAGGGCCGTGAGCTGTGCGACAAGGGGCAGTCCGAGCAGGGGCTCGCCTTGCTGCGCCGCGCCCACCAGCTCGACGAGCGCAGCCCGGTCGCCCGCAAGGTGCTGGTCAACTACCTGATCGCGGCGGCGCGGCAACTCGTCGATTCCGATTGGGCGGGCGCCGACAAGCTGGCCAAGGAGATCCTCGAGGTCGAGCCCAACAACTCCCTGGCGCAGAGCCTGCGCAACCAGATCGCCGACCACGAGCGCGAGGAATTCGTCAACGCCTGCGTGGCCCAGGCGCGCCGCCTGCAAGCCGACGGCGACATGGAAGGGGCGCACGCCACGATCGTCAAAGGGCTGGCGTCCTACCCCAACGAGCCGCGCCTCAAGCAATTGCTCGAAACGATCAAGCGCGTGCAAAGCAGCGCCGGCCTCAAGCCCGCCGCCGCGACGCGCGACTACGACGAATTGAAGCGGTTGGAAAAGACGATCAGCGCGGGCGTCGATCCGTTCAGCGCCGCGCAGCTTACCGAGCAGGTGCGCTCGATCGCCATGCGCCACCCGCAGGAGCAGGCGATTCAGTCGCTGGCGGCGCAGCTTCGCAATCGTTTGGCCGCCGTGATCGGCAGCTCCGGTACCGCCGCCCCGGGAAACGCGCCGACGGCGGCGCCGCTCGACGCCACGCAGCTCATGGGCGGAGCGATGCCGCCGCTGCCGCGCGGAACGGCCGCGCCGGCCCCGTCGCAACCCGAGCGGCCCGGCCCGCAGGAACAAAGCGGCGCGCACCAACGCCCCGCCGCGGCGACAAGCGCGGCGCCGACGGCGCAGCCCGCGAAGGCCACCCCGTCGAAAGCGGCGCCGCGCAAGCCGCAAGGCCCTTCCTTCGGAGCCACCCTGCAAAAGCAGTTGGCGGCATTGACCGGCGGAGCCTCGGGAAAACAGCGCCAGCAGCTTCTGTTAATAGGCGGCATCGTGGGGGGATTGATCCTCGCCCTGCTAATCGGGTTCCTGGTCTGGAACAGCCTGCAGCGCGAACCCACGCCTCCGCCGGTAGCGGTGATCCACGTGAACCTGCAAGCCTCCCCGGCGGAGGCGGCGATCTGGATCGGCGACCGGCAGTGCGGCGTCGGCAGTTGCGAGGTCGAGCTGCCGCCGGGCACGCACCAGGCCCAGGCGCGATTGGCTGGCTATCAGGCCGCGATGGTTTCGTTCGATCTGGCCGCGCCCCAGGACGGCCAGCCGCCCGCCGAGCAAAAACCGGTGGTGCTGATGCTCAAGCCCCTGGCGCCGGTGCTGCGTCTGACTTCCGACCTCGAGTCGGGCGACGTTTCGCTCGACGGAGTGCCGGCCGGCAAGCTGGAGGACGGCCAGTTCGAGCTGACCGACCTGCCGCTGGGCGAGCACGCTCTGGAAATCAACGACCGCGGCAGCCGCGCCTCGATCACCTTCGAAGTGCGCGCCGGCTCGATTCCGCTGATCCCCGAGCCGATCCAGACGCACAGCCTCAAGGTCGCCGCCATCGGCAGCCTGGGAGCCACAGCGCGGCTTTACGTCGACGGCGGCAACGCCGAAGCGCTGCTCGACGGCCAGGCGGCCGGAACGGTCCCCGCCGAGGGGCTGGAGTTGCAGAACCTCGCCGAGGGCACCCACGAAGTGAAGCTCGGTGAAGGCCGCGACCAGCTCACGCTCGCTTTCAACACCGGCGGCGTGCCGACTCTGATGGCGTTCCTCAAGTCGGACCGCAATGTCGGCGGCCTGCGCATCGAAACCGGCGAAGACGACGTTACGGTTTACCTCAACGGCCAGGCCTACCGCCGCAAGACGCAGCGCGGCCGGCTGGTGATCTATCTGTTCCCGCGGGAATACAAGGTGCGCGTCGAGAAGCCGGGCTTCGAGCCGGCTACCGAACAGGTCGCCGAAGTGCGCCGCGGCGAGGAAACGAGCCTCGAGTTCAAGCTCGCGCCGCTGCCCGAGACAGCCTCGCTCACCATCCGCAACGCCCCGCCCGGCGCCGAGGTGTTCGTCGACAACAAGAAGCTGGGCGCGATCGCCGCCGGCGCCAGCAGCGGCGCCTTCACCCTGGCGGCGGGCAACCACGCCATCTCGCTGCGGCAGGAAGGTTACACGCCCAAGGAATGGCAGCGGCCCTTCAAGGCCGGTGAATCGGTGGAACTCGACGGGACGATGGTGAGCCAAAACGGCTCGCTCGAAATCAGCGTCGAGCCGGCCGGCGTCAAGCCGTTGTTGACGCTCCGGCGCGACCGCGAAACCGAAGAGCGCCCGGTCAACGCCACGACCCTGACGCTTCCCGAGGGCACCTACACCGTGACCGCCCGCGCCGACGGCTACCAGGAGTTCGCCGCGACAGTCCGCGTGGTCGCCAACAAGGTCAGCGCGGCGAAGATCACCCTGGCCCGCGAGAAGCTGTCCGGCGGCCGCGCGACCAGCCTGCTGTCGGCGTTGGCGCAGAGCGGCTGGGAACAGGAGGGCCAGGTCCTCACCCACCGCGGCGGCGACTTCGTGCTGGCCCCGCAAACTCCCCAGGCCGGCATTTACCAGTTCACCGTGTTCCTGCAGAACGGCCGCCGCCTGGAGTGGGTCGTCAATTTCAAGGACGAGCGCAATCACGTGCTGTTTCAGCTCGACCGCAACCAGTTCACGCGCATCGAGGTCGTCAACGGCGAGCGCTCCAAACCCGTGCGCGTGCACCACAACGCCAATCTCGAGGAATTCCTCAGCATTCGCGTGGAAGTAACCGCCGATACGATTCTCCACCGCATCTACCGCGACCAGCAATGGAGCGTACTCGACACCTGGAAGGTCCCCGGCGCGAGTTTTTCTCAAGGAAAATTCGGATTTCACATCCCCAGCCGCGATAAGATAGGACTTTCATCCTTCACGTTCACTCCGCTCTAGACCCGCTGAAGGATTCAGAGCCGCGGATGAACGCAGACCGGCCGCAAAGGTTGGTTTGCGCCGGCTGGTATTCATCCGCGCCTCTCAATTCTTCGGCTCTTCGAGGCGCTGGCTTCGCCCTCCAGCCACGCGGCGCCCCGAAAGATGCCTGGATGGCCGCGCCGGGACCGCGCCCTACCCGTGGCCATTGTGCGGTGACAGACCGTGATTGGCCAGATCATTTCGCACTATAGGATCCTCGAGCGCATCGGCCACGGAGGCATGGGCGTGGTCTACAAGGCCGAGGACATCCACCTCAAGCGCGCCGTGGCGTTGAAATTCCTCGCTCCGGCGGCGCTCGACGACGAGGACGTGCGGATGCGCTTCATGCGCGAAGCGCAAGCCGCCGCCGCCCTCGACCACCCCAACATCTGCGCCACCTACGGCATCGACGAGTATTCCGGCCGGGCCTTCATCGTGATGGCCTACATTCGGGGCGAGGACCTCGACAAGCGCATCGCCCGCAAGCCGATCGAGGTGTCCGAAGCGCTCGACATCGCGCTGGGCGTCGCGCAAGGCCTGCAGGAAGCCCACGAAAAGGGCATCGTGCACCGCGACGTCAAGCCCAGCAACATCAAGATCACGCTCAACGGCCTGGCCAAGGTGATGGATTTCGGCCTGGCCAAGCTCGCCGACTCGAGCGGCATCACCAAAACGGGCATCACCATCGGCACCGCCGCCTACATGTCGCCCGAGCAGACCCTGGGCCAGCCGGTCGACCACCGCACCGACATCTGGTCGCTGGGCGTGGTGACCTATCAGATGCTGACCAGCCAGCTACCCTTCGCCGGCGAATACGAGCAGGTGATCCGCTACGGCGTGCTCAACGAAGACCCCGCGCCGCTGCGCGACGCCTGCCCGGGAGCCTCGCCCGAGCTGGAGCGGATCGTCCTCAAAGCCATCGCCAAGGACCCGCCCAACCGCTTCCAGACCGTCGCCGAGTTCGAGGCGGCCCTCAGGCTGGAGCGCCGCAAGCTCGACTCGGGTGTCGCGAAGATCCTCGACGCCCTGCCCAGCCCCGACGACACAGTCAACCTGCGCCGCAGCCAGCGCCGCCTGCACGGCTTGGTGATCGTGCTGTCGGCTCTGCTAGTCACCGCGCTGGCGGTGATCCTGTGGCTGGCCTTGCGGTAGGCAAGACCAACGACCGCGAGAGCCCAGAAGCAGGAACAACCCCCGTGGCTGTTCCTGTTTCTGTGCCCGCGAGACCCGCGCGGGCATACTACGCCAGCCAGTTCGTCCTATGCCCTAAGACAGAGGCTGACATCAGGCCTTCCTCGGAGTGACTCCCAGCCGATTCCGGCCTACGCTGGGAAGCGTGAAGGGATTTCGCCCCAGCACGAAAAAGAGAGACGCCGCACCGGCACTGGCCACTGTGTTGGCGCTATTCTTCGCCGCCACACTCAGCGCGACGGAACTGGTGATCACGCAAGACCGCACGCCGCTGCTGGCCGCATGCGGCGGGGGCACTGAATTGGCGCGGCTTCCCGAGGGCCAGCCCGTACGGCTGCGCTTTGCGCTCGCCGGGGCCGACAATCGCTGCTATTCGGTGGCGGCCGAGGTCGACGGACAGCGCCTCAACGGCTACGTGCGGCGCAAGGCGCTTGAAGGGCTCGACGAGTTCGAGGAAACGCGGCGCGAGCTGTCGACCCGCCAACTGGTGCGCAGCGCGGTCCAGACGATGCGGCTGCCCGAGGTCGAGGGGCCGGTGCAGCCGCACTTCCCAGCGGCGGCGGCGACGGTTCCGCCCGAGGTGCTCCAGGCGGCCCAACTGCTCAACGCCGGGCGGCCCGACGAGGCCGAGCGCATGCTGGCGGCGGCGGTGCTGCCGGCCGAAAACCGCGCCGTGGCGCTCGTGCGCGGGCGGGCTCTACTCGAGATGACCCGGCCCGGCGATGCCCTGCGGGTGTTGCAGCCGGCGCTGCGGAGCTATCCCCGCGATGCCAATTTGCTGGCGATGGCCGGCATGAGCGCCCTGCAGCGCGACGAAGTGGCGACCGCCCGCAATTACCTGCGGCAGTCGCTCGCGATCCAGCCCAATCCCTCGATCGAAAAGCTCTATCGCACGGTCGAGCGCGAGACCGAAACCGACAAAAGCGACGAAGTCACTCAAGGGGCGCGCTTTACCCTGCGCTATGAGGGCGACACCCTGCCGGTCGGGACGGCACAAAAGCTCACCACGATGCTCGACCGCGAAATCACCCGCATTTCCTACCAACTCGGCTGCCATCTCAACGACCGCCTGCCGGTGATCGTGCAGAGCTATGAGAACTACCGCCAGACGACCGGGGCCGCCGAATGGAGCGGTGGGCGCTACGACGGCCGCATCCGCATCGCCATTCCCCCCAACGGCGAGGTCGACGAGTGGGTCCAGCGCACCTTCCGGCACGAGTTCGTGCACGCCTGCCTGTCTCGCCTCGGTCAATGGCCGGCCTGGCTCCACGAGGGACTGGCGCAGAAGCTTTCCGGGGAGACCCTGCAGCCGCGCGACCGCGCCACCCTGCGCCAACTGCTCGCTCAGGACCGCCTGCCCAGCCTGGAGAGCCTCGGTGGACATTGGGGCCGCCTCGACAGCGCCCAGGCGGCGGTGGCCTATTCGCTGTCGCTGGCCGCCGTCGAAGTCTTTTACTCCCAACACGGCGACTACGGCATCCGCAACCTGCTGAACAACCGCGCGCGCCTGCCCGCGGTCACCGCCGAACTCGACCGGGACCTCCGGGAAACGCTGGCCCGCCAGAAGTAGGGTAGGCGCTCCCGCCTGCCGCGTTGGCCGGAAAGGCCCCACGCCTTCCCCGCCCCGGCGCAAGGCCCTCTCCCCAAAACGACTCAGTACCAACCGCAAACCAAACTCTCATTCCGTGCGCTGCGCCACAAAATCCGCCATGCAAGAAAGTCCTGTCAAGAATCCTTCCTGTTTCAGGTTTCTCATCGTGTAAAATACGCACTCGCCAGGCCCTTCCGACCGAGCAATAAATATCTCATAATCAGCCCGATAGAGAAACCAACCGGCAGATCCCTGGAGTAAACTTCCACAACATACTCACATCTTATTCACAGAATCTTTACTCTTCATAAGCGTCAATTTTATATCCTGCCTTACGTTCGTTATGTTACCCTCCGGCTGTTATCCCAGGACTGGAGTACCGGTAGATACCCATGGGCGAGGGGGGGAATACCTGCCTGATGGGTGGGGTGGACCACGAGTTTGGAAGGAGCGATGGGCCACTCGAGTAAATTCCGGTCTGGTCGGACTCAGAATCTTCTGGTCATTCCAGGAACGAGAAAGAGGCGTTTGGAAATGAAAACGGCAAAAGACGGGGAATATAGGACGTCGCTGCGGGCGGCGAGCGAAGCCAATGTGAACAAGCTGCTACGCGAACTTCACGAGAAAAAGCGCTGGCTGGACATGATGATCGACGGGTTGGAGGCGGCGGCTGGGTCGCCGCACCACCAGTTGATCGAGACGGCGGGTCAAATCTTCGAGCACCTCAACGGAGGGCGGCCCAAAGTGGATTTGCAGGGGGCGCAGCAGAGGATGCTGGCCGATCTGGCGTCGCAGGTAGGGCGCCGGCGGACCAAGCGCGCCATGCGGGCTGAATCCAAGGCCGCGGCCAGGGCCGCCTGAGGGGGAACCACCAGTTCCGCAACAGCCGCCCGGGCGGCCCTCTCGATGGTCGCTGAGGGACGAACGCGCGGTCAACGCGTACGGCCGGAGATCGGGCTGCCAAGCACCGACGTGTCGCTGTGGCGCAGATTTGCGGTACTTCGTGTGGCGCGGACCTCGGGCCGTTTGCGTTGGGGTGCACGCCGACCTTGGTCAGGTGGGCCAGTGAAGTGACCATAACGTCCACCACAGTCGGACGCAGCCGGCCAGAGGCCTGCGCCACATCCAGGCACAGGTCCGCGCCACAGGGTGTCACACGGAGACACTTCGCAAAATACGGCCGGCGACGGCCGAGCGGTTCTGCTGCAGCTTGGGCAATTCGATGAGGAAGATCGCCGCGACGATTCCGCTGCGGACCTGGATGGCGACACTCTAACTCGTCAACACGCTTTCGAGCAACGAGGCGCCCAGCACGGTAAAAATCACGTCGAACACGATCAGCAGGCGCCACCAGACCTCGGCGCTGGCGGGAATCTCGCCGGCCAACGCCAGGCTGGTCAGGGCGACGCACGCCATCAGCGCCGGCAGCGTGATCGGAAACACCAGCAAGGGCAGCATCAGCTCGCGCAGGCGGTTGTTGGCGGTGACGGCGCTGAACATCGTGCCCACCGAGGCCAGCGCCCAGGTGCCGAGCAGGAAAATCACCGCCAGGCGATGAAATCCGCCGGCCCAGCGCACGTCGTAGAAAATCCCGAAAATCGGCAGCGACAGCAGCTCGAGCACGAGCAGCAGGACGCTGTTGGCGAAACATTTGCCCAGGAACAGGGCGCTGCCGGGCAGCGGCGAGGCGACCAGCGCGTCGAGGCAATCGTTGGCGGTCTCGCGCGCGAAGCTGCGGTTCAACACCAGCACGCCGGCGAAGGCGTAGACGATCCAGAGCAGGCCGCCGGCCATGGTGCGCACGTCGGGGTTGCTGATCGGGTCGAAGGTGAAGCTGAACAGCAGCAGCACCACCAGCGAAAACGAGAACGCCGCGTTGAGGACTTCCTTGTTGCGGAACTCGGCGCGCAAGTCTTTGGCGGCGATCGTCGCGGCTTGCCGCAGAAATTGGTTCACAGCACTCTCTGGTAGAAGCTTTGGGGGGAGGTCTTGAACTCTTCCCGGTTTTCCCCGCTGAACGCCAGACGGCCGCGGTCGAGCACCAGCAGGTGCGTCGCCGCCTGCAGCGTCTCGGTCAACTGGTGCGAACAGACCAGCACGGTGCGCTGTTTCTGGTGCGCGCCGGAGAGCAAGGATGATAGCAGATCGATTGCACGGTCATCCAACGCCGTCCAGGGCTCGTCGAGCAGCAGGATTTCGGGCTCGTGCAGGAAGGCGCGGGCCAGGGCGAGCCGCTGGCGCATGCCGCGGGAGAATTCACCGGCCCGGGTGTGCCGGAACGAGGTCAGGCCCGTGGTTTCGAGCCATTGGGAGATGGTCGCCGCCGGCTCGGCGATGCTGTAGAGCCGCGCGAAAAATTTCAGGTTCTCCTCGGCGGTGAGGTCGTCGTAGATCCATTGGCCATGGCCGATGATGCCGAGCCGGGCGCCGTTGCGGGCAGGATTTGCAGCGGCCGCATCGGTACCAGCCGGAACGGCGCCAGCTGTGTCCGCGCCGCCCGCGCCGGAGCCAGACTTGTAGGCGCCGTCGGCGCCCAGGTCGAGTTCGCCGCGGCTGGGGCGCGACAAGCCGCCGATCATCCGCAGCAGGGTCGTCTTCCCCGCCCCGTTGCGGCCCAGCAAGGCCGTGACCGTGCCGCGCTCAACCTCGAAGCTGACGTCGCGCACGGCCGCGAAATCCCCAAAATACTTCCACACTCCGCGAACGGAGATCGCGGCGGCGCTCATGATTTGGATTGTGGGACGGGCCGCCGCTGCGAGCCGCCGGAGGGCGCGGAAGGCCGCTGCGCGGCCGGCTGGCCGGGGGCAGGTCCGCCCGCGGCGTTCGCCAACGCGGCGTCGGGCTGCTGTTTGGTGTAGAGCGCGACGAACCCCGCCACCAGCACGGCAGTGGTCAGTCCGAGGATCCAGTAAAGCTCCTTGGCGACTGGGGCGTCGGCGACTTTCACGTCGCTGCCGCCGCCCGCCGCCGGAGCGGCTTCCTCACCGCCACCGCCGGCGGCGGCCAACTGGCCCTGTCCCGAGATCTTGATCTGAATCTTCGAGGACGCCGGAAGCTGATAGATCGATGCCTGGGTGCGCGGTTCCTGGCCCATCGAGACCAGGCCGTCGGCTTCGAGCGTGACTCCGGCCGGCGTCGCGATACGCGTATCGAGCCCGTCGTAGAGCACGCGGCTTTTAAACTCGGCGCCTTCGGTGAAGGGCACCAGATAGGTCAGGTCGATACTGTTTTCGCCGGGCTTGAGCGGGAAATCCACCTTGTAGATGTCTTTCTCGCCGGTCGGGGTAGCCATGCTCTTCAGCGGCATGCGCTGCGGGCCGGCGGCGCGCACCTGCACGATGCCCTTGGCCTCGGGCGGCAGATAGAAACGCAGCGTACCGTGATCGGGGTCGCGGTAGGTGCGCGGCGGTTCGGCGTTGTTGAGGAACGCGAAATTCTCGTTGACCACCATCTCGCCCGTGCCCGGCTCGAAGATGACGATGTGGCCGCGCGGCGCCAGCACCTGCTTGGCCTCGGCGCTGTAGACGTCGAGCTGCAGCCCTTCCGACGGGCGGCCCGGCGGAATCATCTGGCTGTAGTTGACGCCTTCGTATTCGGCACGCACCATGCCGGGAACCGGCCCGCCATTAGGGCCCAGTAGCGTCTTTTCGAACGCGAACGAGCCGTCGGGGCCGGTGCGAACTTCTTCGACCGGGTCCATGCTGGTGGTGAATTTCAGCAACGTGACGACATTGCCGGCGACCGGCTTGCCGGTGGTGCGGTTGATGAGCTTGCCGTTGACGGCGGCCTGGGTCGTGCCGCTGAAGACCAGCAGCAGGAGCAACAGCGCAAATACGGGCACGGTGGCCTGGCGGCGCCAAGTGGCACAGGCCATCTTGCCTGTGGACTTGCCTATGAATTTGCCTGTGAATCCAGGAGCACAGACAAGATTGTCTGTGCCACGGTGGTTGCGGCCTTTGTAGTGTGGGTCGCCAGAGTTCATGGGGTCAGCTCGCTTCGGCTCGTTCAACCTTGTCCGCCTGGGGCGCGCCGTGCAGCACGCGGTCGATTTCGGCCATCACTTCGGCCAGCTCGCGCTGCAGGTCGCGCTTGCTGTGCTGGTAATCCTCGTCGGAAAGTTTACCCATCAGATACTCGCCCTGCAGGTCGCGCAGGTTCTCGTAGATGACGTCGCGTTTGTCTTCGAGGTGGCGCGTCGGCGAGGGCGGCTCGGGCTTGGGCAGGTCGGCGGGGCGGATCAACAGCGGCAAGGTGAGCGCGAGCGCTACCAGAACAATGACGGCGGCAATGAGCATCGGGGATAGTTACTCACTCTCGGCAAGGTCGCGCTCGATGGCGGCTTCGTACTCGGCCAGCACCCGCTCGTCGATCGGGTGAACTTCGGGCGGCGACATCAGGCTCTGTTGTTGTTTCCAGCGCCGCACCACGAAGGGCACGATCACCAGCCCCACCGCCAGCGCGGCGAAAGGCATTGCCCAGCCGAACAGCCCGAAACCGTGTGGCAGCGGCTCGGTGCGCAACTCGGAGCCGAACTTGGCGATCATCGCGGCAACCACCGCGTCCGGGGCCATACCCGCCTCGAGCGCCTTGCGAATCTCGGGGTTGACCTTCTCGCGGAAACTGCAGTGCAGCATGTTGCAGTTGGCGACGGTGTAGGAACACCCGCCGTTCTCGCACTGGCAGCGCAGATGGTTGCCCACCTCGTGCATGCGCAGATACATCGGGTCGCCGTTGGTGACCGTCTGGGCGTCACCGTGAGCCCAGCCCGTCAGCGCCAGAATCGCGACCGTGAGGCTAACTTTTCGTAAGGACCACATGCGGTTTCCTTGTCGTGCCGACGATGCGCGTCTTGGGGTGCACGCGCTTCACCTTGCTGGGAATCAGCGCCACCAGTGTGCCGAACACCAGCGTCAGCGCGCCGAGCCAGATCCAGGTCACCAACGGATTGATGAACACCTGCAGGATCGGCTTGGTGCCGTCGTTCGACATGCCGGCAAAGTGCAGATAAACGTCTTCGTTGAGTCGCGCCCGGATCGCCACTACGCTGGTCGGCTGCTGACTGGCGTAGTAAAAACGCTGCTCGGGACGCATCGTCGCCAACAACTTACCGTTCTTATAGACGTCCACCACCGCGACCGAGGTTGCGTTGTTGGGGTTGTTGTCTTCCTTCAGGTCGGTGAGCTTGAACTCGTATTTGCCCAGTTGCAGCGCATCGCCCACGCCCAGCTCGGCCTGCTGCGTCTGGTTGAAGGCAGCGCCGGCGAAGCCGATACACATCAACACCACGCCCATGTGCACCAGGTAGCCGCCGTAGCGGCGCGTGTTGCGGTGCGTCAGCTCGACCATCGCCATCGGCAGCGACATGCCCTGCTTGCCTTGAATCACGCGGCCGCCGCGATAGAACTCGACGAGAATGGTAATCGCCACGAACAGGCACAGCACGAAGCACACCGTCGCGTAGAAGTGGCGCATGCCCAGCGCCACCAGCACCACGCCCAGCACGAGCGACGCCACCGCCGGCCACAGGAAATTCTTTTTGAGGCTGTCGACCGAAGTGCGCCGCCACGCAAACAGCGGGCCGACGCCGGTGAGAAACAGCAGCACCAGCCCGATCGGCACGTTGACCTTATTGAAGAACGGCGCGCCGACCGTAATCTTCTCGCCCGACACCGCTTCGCTGATCACCGGAAACAGCGTGCCCCACAGCACCGCGAAGCAGCTCGCCAGCAGGATCACGTTGTTGAACAGGAAGCTCGATTCGCGCGAGACCACTGAGTCGAGCTGGCTCTCGCTCTTGAGGTAATCGAGGCGGCTGAGGATCAGGAAAATCGTCAGCGCGATGCCGATGGTAAGGAACCAGACAAAATACACGCCGATCGCCGACTGCGCAAAGGCGTGCACCGAGCTGACCAGGCCGCTGCGCGTCAGGAACGTGCCGAAGATGCACAGGAAGAACGTAGCCGACACGAGCACGATGTTCCAGACCTTCATCATGCCCTTCTTTTCCTGCATCATCACGGAGTGCAGGAAGGCGGTGCCGGTGATCCAAGGCAGCAGAGAGGCGTTCTCGACCGGGTCCCAGCCCCAGTAGCCGCCCCAACCGAGGACAACGTAGGCCCAGCGCGCGCCCAGCAGCACGCCGATCGACTGGAACAGCCAGGTGATCATCGTCCAGTGGCGGGTGGTGTTGATCCAGCGATCGCCCGGCTGGCGCGTGATCAGCGACGCGATCGCGAAGGCGAACGGCACCACGAAACCGACATAGCCCAGATAGAGCATCGGCGGGTGGATCGCCATGATGGGATGCTGCAACAGCGGGTTGAGGCCGTTGCCGTCGGCGACCGAAACGATGTTGGGGCCCGACATCAACACCTGGAAGGGGTTGACCAGGAAGACGATCAGGCCCAAAAAGAAGGCCTGCACCGTCAGCAGGATCGCCACCACGTAGGAGATCATGTCGCGGTGCCGCTTGCGGCCCGTGTAGACCGCCACCAGCGAGTAGGTCGCCGCGATCCAACTCCAGAACAGCAGCGAGCCTTCCTGACCGCCCCACCAAGCGGCGAACTTGTAGATGATCGGCAGGTCGGTGTTACTGCGGCCGGCTACATAACTGAATCCGAAATTGTTCGTCAGAATGGCGTAGAGCAGCAGGCCCGAGGCCGAGGTCACCAGCAGCCACACCGTCAGGACGGCGCGCTGCGCGCTGACTTCGAGGAACGGCTTCTGGCGCAAGCGGCCAGCCAGCGCGGCCACGACGCCGTAGACGCACAGGCAGAAGGCAAACAGGATGGCGAGGTATCCGAGATTGGCCATGATTGACTCGATGCGAAAGACGGCCGGCCGGGAGCGCTGCGGCTCGCGGCAGCCGCCCTATCCTTAACTGTGGCGACTCGATGCGTGGCGAGGGATTAACTCTGCCCCCTCGTACGTCCTATCGGCTGCGGGATCGGGCGCCGATTGCGTTCCCGGCGGCCGCCCGGGGCGCTGGGCTCCGGCGTAGCGCCGTCGGGTTCTGCAGCGGCGCTCCGCGCTCCACAGCTACTCTGCCGCTGTACGCTCCGCAGGACACTGCGGGGCTGCGTTTCCCAAAAACTCTGCGGCTCTACCCTTACGGATTGACCCGCTCACTGCTACCGCTTGCTGACGCGCGCGGCTCGGGCGCTTTCGCGCGGCCGGGGCGTCGTGTCCCTGCACGACATTGCATGACGCTTCACGGCACCGCTCGCCGGCCCGGTTAGGAGATCTTGTCCGGGCTGGGCGTCGATTCGTAAACCGGCGGCGCGGCCTTGCCGGGCTTTGCCTCGTATTTGGAAGCGCACTTGGCTTGGATCTTGTGCGCCTCGAAAACGTTATCGGCCCGCAGCTTGCCGTCGCACAGGGCCTGGGCGCGGTCGCGGAAGGTGTCGGGCAGAGGGTCGTCGCCCACGTAGACCACCTGCAGCTTGCGGTCGTCTTGAGTGATCGTAAACTCGACGTGGCCCGCCTCTTTGACGATCGAGCCCGGCTCGACGTCGCCGCCCACCCGCAGCCGCTTGGCGGTGGCGTCGTGCATGCCGGTCAGCTCCTGAATGGTGACGTAGTAGGTAGCGCTTTCGCCGATGCCGGCCATGGCAAGCCACACCAAGCACCCCACGAATAGGGCACAAATCGCAACGAACTTGAGCTGTTTATTCATGAACAATCGCCCCCTTCGACGGCACTCCGGCGGCCCGCGGCCGACTACCGCCCTTCAGTATAGTACCTTTGGCCGGCTCGGGCGCCACCGCGGGCGCCTGCCTGAGCGGCTCGCACCGCCCACCGCCCGATCGGTTCCGGCGGCCTTTGCGATGCTTCCGCCGCGCCGCCGAACAGCGGCCCCGGACCCGGAAACTTGCATTTCAGGGGCCACTACCCCCCGCGATCCGACCGATAAGCCCAGGGAGTGGATGATCCGGGTCCGGTGGCCCGGTGGTCTACCAAAATTGGGGCATTCGGCCGATGGATGGGCTGAGGGGCCCTGCGGGGGCCGGCCTGGCCGGCGTCGGCGCCAATCGTCCGCCGGGCGGCTCGCCGGCACGGCGTCCGGCCCGCAGGGCAGGCGCCGCTGGTGGGCGGTTGCCCCGCTGATTCGGCAAGGAAGTGTCCGGGCGGCGGAACCGTGGTGTACCGCGCAGGCCGGTAAAGGCCGGGGGCCAGTCGACCTATGAGCACGCCAGGGCAAGCACACGCGGCAAGTTCGCGGGGCATCGTGAGGCCGATCGGTATCGGCGGCCGCATGGCCCTGCTGGTCTGCGCCGTAGTTTTGTTGACGGCGCTGGCGGGGGGTGGCTGGACCTACGTCCACCTGAGCCGAGCTCTGGTCGACCAGGAGCTCAGCCGGCAGCGCGGCGCCATCGAGACTGCGGCGGCGCAACTGACCAACGGCATCGATGCGCTGACCCGCGACGCGGCGTTCCTGGCCGACGTCCCGGCGATTCAGGGCATGGCGCGTTCGGTCGCCGCCGGCGGCGTCGACCCGGTCGACAACATCCCCCAGAATCTCTGGAAACAGCGTCTGATTTCGATCTTCGAGGCCAAGCTGCGCACCGCGCCTCCCTACCTTCAGATTCGGCTGATCGGCAGGGAGAACGATGGGCGCGAGGTGATCCGGGTGGAACGCGACGGCGCCCGAATCCTCACCGTCGCCAACGATCAACTGCAGCCGAAAGGGGACCTGCTCTATTTTCGGGAAGGGCTTCGCTTAGCCGCCGGCAGAGTCTATCTCTCCGATATCGAGCTGAACCAGGAAGGGGGCCGCCTCGCCCTCCCCGCGATTCTGGTGCTAAGAGCCGCCAGTCCGGTCTATCTCAGCGACGGCCGGCTGTTCGGGATCGTCGTGATCAACAAGGATCTGCGCTCCCGCCTGGCAACCATGCGGGAAACCGTGGCGGGCCGCTACGACCTTTTTCTGTTCGACGAAACAGGCAAAGTACTGATGGATGCCGGCCCGTCGGGCGAATACACCACGCCGCTGCATCCGCCGCGGCTGAGCGACCGCTTCGGCCCCATGGCGGGCATGCTGGCCAGCTCCGAAATAAGTTCCGGGGTGACCATCGATCGGGCCAGCAGCGAGCGCGTGGTGTCCACGGTCCGGACATGGCACTACGATCCTGACCGGCCCGAGCGATATTTTGGGTTGATGCTGACAGCAAACTACGCCGCGGTGACGGCGTCCTCGGTCACCGAGACCCGGCGCACCATCTGGCTCACCCTGCTGCTGCTGGCGGTCGCTGTGGGCGCGGTACTGGCGGCGTCGCGCAAGATCACCCGGCCGCTGCGGGAAATCACCCAGGCCGTCGAGGATTTCGGCGAGGGCAAGTACGAGCTGAATCTCCCGGCGGAATCCGGCGACGAAGCCGGAACCCTGACGCGGGCGTTCCGGCGCATGGCGGGGCAGGTGCGTCGGCAGCAGGCCGCCCTGGAAGCCGAGGTGGCCGAGCGGCGCCACGCCGAGGAGTCGTTGCGCCAAAGCGAGCAACAGCTTCGGCTGGCGCTCGACGCCGCGCAGGCCGGCATCTGGGTTCTCGACCCGCGCACCAACACCAACGTCTGGGACGAGCGGCTGGAGAGAATGTTCGGCCTGGCGCCCAACACCTTCGCCGGCACTTTTGAGGCCTGGGCCGAGCTGGTTCACCCCCGGGACCGCGAGCAGGCCATCGGCCAAGCCCGCCTCGCGCTCGAAAAAGAGCAGCTTTACGAGGGGGAGTTTCGCGCCGGCACTCACGGCGCATGGCGGCACATCAAGAGCCAGGGCATCGTGCTGCGCGACGGCGCGGGGCAGGCGACCAAGATGATCGGCGTTTGCTGGGACGTCACCGCTTCGAAACTGGCCCAGCAGCAGATCCGCCAGACCGCCGCCGAGCTGCAGCACAAGAACCAGGAAATGGAGCAGTTCGTCTATTCGGTATCGCACGACCTGAAGTCGCCGCTGGTCACCTGCAAGGGGTTTCTGGGCATTCTCTACGAAGACTTGGCGGAGGGCAACATCCCGCAGGCGGTCGAGTCGGCCAAGCGCGTGCAGCAGGCGACGCGGCGGATGGCCACGCTCATCGAAGACCTGCTCCAGCTCAGCCGCGTGGGCCGCGTCAGCGGGGAGGCCGCGACCATCGATGTCACCGCGCTGGCCGCCGAGCTGGTCGCGGAGATGCGCGGCGAGTACGACCCCACGCGAGTGCGGATCGAGGTGCAGCCGGACCTGCCGGCGCTGACCGCCGACCCGACGGCGATCACGCGGCTGCTGCAAAACCTGCTCGGCAACGCCTTTAAATACGGCTGCGGAGCCGAACAGCCGCGCATCGAGGTTGGCGGCGGCCGCAGCGGCGAAGAGGTTCACTATTTTGTGCGCGACAACGGCGAGGGCATCGCGCAGCAGTACCAGAAGAAGATTTTCGGAGTCTTCCAGCGCCTGGATAGCACCAAGGACGGCACCGGAATCGGGCTGGCTATCGTGACGCGGATCATGGAAGCGCACGGCGGGCGCACCTGGGTGGAATCGGAGCCTGGCCGGGGAACGACCTTCTGGCTGGCCTTCCCACAACACTATCTCGCCGCCGTCGAAGAGCCGCTGGCGGTAACGTGACGCCGCGGGCCGCCCCGAGGCCGGGCAAGGCGCCTCCCCTTCGCGGGACCGCCCAACGCGCCGCATACGAGGGACAAAGCGTGAACGAGAAGGCGAAACCCATTCACTATCTGCTGGTAGAGGACAACGACGCCCATGCGGCGCTAGTGGAGCGCAACATGCAGCGCTACCAACAAGACGCCTGCATCGAGCGGGTGGCCGACGGAGCCGAAGCCCTGGCCTATCTCAACCGCGAAGGCGCCTATCAAAACCGCCAGGCGCCCGATGTCATTCTGCTCGATTTGAAGCTGCCCAAGATCGACGGTATCGAGGTGCTCGAACGCGTCAAGAGCGAAGACCGCCTGCGTACGATTCCGGTCGTCATGCTGACCACGTCCGACGAACAGAAAGACCGCCTGGGCGCCTATCGGCAACACGTCAACAGCTATGTCGTCAAGCCGATGGAATTCGACGCGTTCCGGCAAATGATCCACGACCTCGGGAACTACTGGTCGACGTGGAACGCGCGCCCCCGATAGGCGAACGCATGCCCTTCAGCAAGCAACTCCGCATCCTGGTTGTCGAGGATAACCCCGACCATGCAGAGATGATCTTGCGGCACATCCGGCGCCTGCGCACCGAACAGCTCCGGGCCGAGCGTTCCGAACGGCTCTCGGAGGGCATCGAAGCTCTCTCGCGAAGCGATTGGGACGCGGTGCTGCTCGACCTGCAACTTCCCGACAGCCACGGGTTCGAGACCTTGGAACGCATGATCAGCCACGCGGCTCAAGTGCCGGTCATCGTGCTCACCTCGTTGGGGGACGAGGTATTGGCAAGCCGCGCCTTGCAGCAGGGCGCGCAGGATTACCTGGTAAAAGACCAGATCACCACCGACCTGCTCAGCCGCACGGTGCGCTACTCCATCGAGCGCAAACGGATCGAAGACCGGCTCAAGATGTCGGTGGCGGCGCTGGCCGAACGCGCCGCCGAGCTGGAGGATCTCAACGGCCGCCTGCAGGAGCAAAACAGGGATCTGGACAATTTCAACCACATGATTTCGCACGATCTGCGCGAGCCGATCCGCCATTTGCAGTTGTTCAGCCAGCGTCTGCGGGCCAATGCCGGGACGCTGCCCGAAAAGGCCGGGCAAGACCTGCAGCACGTGGAGGCGGCGGCCGAGCGCATGGCGAGCAGCATCGCCGGCCTGCAAACGCTCAGCCTGGCGGGCCGGGGCGACATCACTCGCAGCCGCGTCGCGTTGGACGACTGCGTCCACGCCGCGTTGGCCGATCTGGACGAGGTGATGACCCAACGCGAAGCCACCATTCGCTGGGATGCCCTGCCCATGGTCGAAGGCGACGCCGCGCTGCTGACGCTGCTGTTCCGGAACCTGGTCTCTAACGCCATCAAATATTGCAACACGAAGCCGTTGGTGCAGATCACGGCTGAACAAAAGCACGGCGGACAATGGGTCTTCGGGGTGCGCGACAACGGCATCGGTCTGGCTCCGCGCTACTCCGAGTCCATCTTCGTACCCTTCCAGCGCCTTCACGGACGCGGCGAATACGGCGGCGGCAGCGGGCTCGGGCTGGCCATCTGCCAAAAAATCGTCACCCGCCACGGCGGCCGCATCTGGGTGGTGACGCAGCCCGGAGAAGGCGCCCAGTTTCTGTTCACTCTATCGCCCGAGCGCGCTGCCGCCGCCCCAGGCGCAACGCTCGAAGCGGCCCGGCCGGTATGAGCCCCGCAGCGGGACGAAATTCGCATTTTCCGAAACTACCGGCAATAAACTAGGGCGTTTGCCCACTGGTCCGTCCCACTCGGATGAACTATTACTGCTAGTAATCACTCCTATTCCGTGTTTCCGCAAGGGAAACCGAAAGGCGCCAGGCAGAGCATGGCTGTAAATACGTCCTCCGGGCGGCGCGACGCCCACCGCGGGCTGAGCATCGGCGCGCGGATGGCGGTGATGGTCTGCGCGCTGCTGGCGGCGTTGACCGCGGCGGGCGGCGTGTGGCGCTACCTGAGCGTCGAGCGCGACCTGCTGGGGGCGGAGTTCGTGCGGCAGCAAGCCGCGGCGAAATCGGCCGTCGCGCAATTCACCGCGGGCATCGAGGCGCTGCGGCGCGATGTCGCTTTCCTGGCCGGCGTGCCCAGTGTCAACGCCTTCCTGCAGGCGCGGCAGAACGGGGTCGACGCGGTAGACCGGCTCAGCGAGCCGCAGTGGCGGCAACGCGTCACCGAGCTGTTCGAAGCCTGCCTGCGAACGACTCCGGAATACTTCCAGGTGCGCCTGATCTCGGCCGACGGCGAAGGCCGCGAAATCGTCCGCGTCGAGCGCCGCGACGGGCGGGCGGTCGCCGTTCCCGAACAGCAGTTGCAACAGAAGTCGAACCGGACATACTTTCAGCAGGCCCTGCGGGCACCACCCGGGGCCGTCTACCTGTCGCGCGTCGACCTCAACGAAGAGCACGGCAAGGTCTCGGAGCCGTGGATTCCGACGCTGCGCGCGGCGACCGTGATCGCCGGCCGCGGCGACAGGCCCCTGGCCGTCCTGGTGATCAACAAAGACCTGCGGCCGCGCTTCGACGAAATGCGGGCGGCCCTGGCGGGCCAGCAGACGCTCTATGTGTTCGACGAGAACCTCGATTTCGTGCTGCACCCCGACCCCTCGCGCGCCTTCGGCTTCCAATTCGGCAAGCCGGTGCGCCTGACGCAGGAATTTCCCCAGTTGCGCGAGACGCTGCTCGGCGGCGCGACGCAGCAGGCGCTGCTGAACGACCCCGCAACCGGCGGTCGCGTACTGGCCAGCATCGGCCGCCGGCAGCCCGACGCGGGCGTGTCGAGCCGCTCCTACGGCGTGCTGCTGACCAAGAACTACGACGATGTGGTCGCGCCGCTGATCGAGCGCCGCTGGCAATTGATCGCCATCAATCTGCTGATCGTGCTGGCCACCACCGGCACCGTGCTGCTGTTGTCGCGCAAGCTGACGCGGCCGCTGCGCAACATGACCGCCGCCGTGCGGGCCTTCGGGCACGAAAACACCGAGCCGAAGCTGCCGACCGAATCGGGTGACGAAGCCGGCGTGCTGGCCCGCGCCTTCGACGAGATGTTCCACGAGGTGCGCCACAACCAAAGTACCCTGCAAGCCGAAATCGCCGAACGCGCGCGCACCGAGGCCGCCTTGCGGCAGAGCGACCAGCGGCTGCGGCTGGCGCTATCGGCGGCGCGCGCCGGCGCCTGGGAATGGGATCTCGACACTGGCCAGACCAGCTGGGACCAGTCGGTCGAAAGCATGGCGGCGATCGACCGCGCCACCTTCGGCGGCAATCTCGACTCCTGGCTCGAGATTACGCACCCCGACGATGTCGGCAACGTACCCGAAGCCAAACGGCGCGCGGTCGAGGAAGACCAGCCCTACGCGGTCGAGTTCCGCGTGCGGGGCCGCGAGGGCGACTGGCGCCATTGGATGTCGCGCGGCGACCTGCTGCGCGGCGGCGACGGCCGTCCGCAAAAGCTGGTGGGCATCGCCTGGGACGTCACCGAGGTGCGCCAGGCTCAGGAACAGATCCGGCAATACGCCACCGAGTTGGAGCGCCGCAACCGCGAAATGGAGCAATTCGTCTACTCGGTATCCCACGACCTGAAATCCCCACTGGTAACCTGCAAAGGCTTTACCGGAATCCTGCGGGAAGACCTCGCCGACGGCAAGATGGACGAGGCGCTCGATTCGGTCGAGCGAGTCGAACGCGCCACGCTGCACATGAGCCGCCTGATCGAAGACCTGCTGCAGCTCAGCCGCGTGGGCCGTGTCACCAACCAGCCCGAAACCGTCCCGGTAGCGACGCTGGTCGGCCAACTCGTCGAGGAACTGCGCCGCACGGCGACGGTGGCGGTGGACATCGAGATTCAGCCCGACCTGCCCGCGATCCAAGCCGATCCGGTGGCGGTGTCGCGGCTGTTTCAAAACCTGCTGGCCAACGCGCTGCGCTACGGCTGCGGCAACGCCGAGCCGCGCATCCTGGTCGGCAGCCGCATCGAGGCGGGGGAAGTCCGCTTTTTCGTCAGAGATTACGGCGCCGGTATCCGGGCCGAATACCAGGAACGCATCTTCGGGTTGTTCCAGCGGCTGGAAACCAATCACGAGGGCACCGGCATCGGCCTGGCGATCGTCAGCAAAATCATGGAGGTCCACGGCGGCCGCGCCTGGGTGGAGTCCACAATCGGCGAGGGCGCCACTTTCTGGCTGGGTTTCCCGGCCCGCCTGCTGGCGGAAGCCGAGCCCGCCCTTCCAAGGAGTTCCCGATGACCCAGCAACCCGTCCGGTTCCTGCTCGTCGAAGACGATGACTCGCACGCCGTGCTGGTGATGCGGAATCTGGAGCGCGCCCGCGTGGTGAACACGGTGGACCGCGTCTCCGACGGCGCCCAGGCCATGGCCTACCTGCGTGGAGAAACCCCCTTTCAGGAACGCCTTCTGCCCGACGTCGTGCTGCTCGACCTGAAGCTCCCTAAAGTGGACGGGCTCGAAGTGCTCGAGCGCATCAAGACCGACGAGCGGCTGCGCACCATTCCCGTCGTGATCCTGACCACCTCCGACGCCGAACGAGACCGCGCGCGGGCCTACAACAATCACGTCAACAGCTACGTCGTCAAACCGATCGATTTCGGGCAGTTTCAGAACATGATCAAGGATCTCGGATTCTACTGGGCGATCTGGAACGTCCGCCCCCAATAACGAAAGCCCGACCGTCGTCATGCCAACCGTGGACACCCTCCGGATCCTGCTCATCGAGGACAACGCCGACCATGCCGCCATGATTCTGCGGCACGTCAACCGCTCGACGCGGAGCCAGGTGCAGGCGGTGCATGCCGCGACGCTGGCGGAGGGCATCCGTATTCTGGGGCAAGGCCTCTGGAACGCCGTGTTGCTTGACCTGCAGCTCCCCGACAGCCGCGGCCTCGAGACGCTGGCGCGGATCATGGCCCAGGCCTCGGGCTTGCCGGTAATCGTGCTGACGTCGCTGGGCGACGAAGAGCTGGCGACGCAGGCATTGCAGTGCGGCGCTCAGGACTATCTGGTGAAGGACAACTTCACCACCGAGCTGCTCCACCGCGCCGTGCGCTACGCCATCGAGCGCAAGCGCATCGAAGAACGGCTGCGCCGTTCGCTCGAAACCGTCACCGAGCACGCCCTGGAACTCGAACAGCTCAATGGCAAGCTCGAAGCGCAGAACCGCGAGCTCGACGAGTTCAATCACATGGTGTCGCACGACCTGCGCGAGCCGATCCGGCACCTGATGGTGTTTGGGCAGCGCCTGCGCGAGCACGCCGGCCCGCAGCTCGACGAGAGAGCCAACCAAGACCTGCTCACCATTCACGCCGCGGCGCGGCGCATGGAGAACAGCATCGCCGGGCTGCAGCTGCTGAGCCAGACCAGCCGCCAGGAGTTGCATCGCGTCAGCGTGCCGCTGGAATCGTGCGTGCGTTCAGCGGTGGCCGATATCGAGAACCTGCTGGCCGAAACCGAGGCGAGCATCTCCCACGATTCGCTGCCCAAGGTGGTCGCCGATTCGTCGCTGGTGACGCTGTTGCTGCGCCATCTGCTGTCGAACGCCATGAAATTCTGCAAGGAAAAGCCGGCCATCCAGGTCACCGCCCAGGCCGCCGGCAACGGCTGGATTTTCGGCATCTGCGACAACGGGATCGGGGTCGACCCGCGCCACGCCGAGCGCATCTTCACGCCCTTCCGGCGGCTGCACCCGCGCCATGAATACGGCGGCGGCTCGGGGCTCGGGCTGGCGATCTGCCGCAAAGTCGTCGAGCGCCACGGCGGGCGAATCTGGGTCGAGTCCAACGCCGGCCGGGGCTCGCACTTCCGCTTCACGCTCCACGGCAACGCCGTCGAGCCGCCAGACAGGGAGCGCAGAGCTTCCGAAGCGTTCGCGTAAACCTCGTCAGGGGAGTCTTACCGTCCGCGCCCGCGAAAACACCCCGAAAGGGAATCCAAAACCGCGGGGGAAACGGAACCAAGAAAAGTGTGGGGGTTTGGCGGCGGCGCCGCGGCGCGGAGCGCGCCGCAAAGAGTCCGTCGTCTCCAGTGACGCGCCGCTCACAAGATGTGCAGGGCGCGCCCAACGAAGGCCGGACACCCGGCCGGTAGCACGGTGAACACAACGCAGCAGCGCGCCGTGCGGTGACACGCAATGCGGGTGACGGACCGCCGCGCCGGAGTGCTTGGCACTCTGGGCCGCCGGCGGTCCGCCGCGGCTAGGAAATCGCGGTTTGCGGCAGCACAAATTCGCAGCGGTTGCGCCCGGCTTCCTTGGCCGCGTACAGACAGTGATCGGCGTTGCGCAGCAGTTCGTTGGGCGAAACCGGCATCTCGAACATGGCGACGTGCGAGCCGCCAATGCTCACTGTCACCGAGATGGGGCCCTTGTCGGTCTGGACGCGCTGCTTGGCGACTTCGGAGCGGAGCCGTTCGGCGGCGCCCTTGAGCCCATCAAGCGTGGTGCGGAGCATGACCACCGCGAACTCGTCGCCACCATAGCGCGCCGGCAGGTCGTCTTCGCGCGTGTAGGTTCGCAGCACGCGCGCCACCGATTGCAACACCTGATCTCCGACCATGTGCCCGTAGGTGTCGTTGACGGCCTTGAAGCCGTCGATATCGATCATCAACAGCCCAACGCGCGAAGGGCAAACCCCGCCGGCCAGCCGCAGCGAGCTGGCGTCGAGCGTCTCCTGGAAGGTGTTGCGGTGGGCCAGGCCGGTCAGCGGATCGGTCTGCGCCTTGAGCATCAACAGCGAGTTCTCGAATTCGAGCTGCGTGGCGCGCCGTTCGCTGACAATGGCGTCGCGCAGCAGCACCACCGTTTCGCGCAGCATCTGCAGTTGCGCGTCGCGCAATACCGTGGCCGTATCGAGCCGTTCCCCGAGATTGACGTGTAGAATTTCGGCGATCTCGTCGGTGTGCGAGTCGAGACCCGACAACAGGTCTTCGACACGCTGCTTTTCGAGGCCGAAGAATCGCCGCCCCGACTCGTAGAGGTCGACGAGCGCCTTGGGCGTTTCGGGCCCCACAAACAGAATCTCGCAATGCGCCGCGATGTTCAGAATCTGAGAGATCTCGCGGGCGCCCGGCGTGCTCTCGGGCGCGATCTGAGCGGGGTCTTCGGCGCCCAGCACGGCCTCGTGAATCAGCGCCGGCAATCCCCAGGAATGGAGCAAGGCGACGCCCAACTCGTCGGTCGTGTAGCCGAGGGTGGCCCGCTGCAGTTCGTTGCTCGGCCAGACCCGTCCGTCGCCGGCGTCGAGCAGCGCCTGATACTCGTCGGGCAGCCCGCTGGCCAGCACCAAGCGCCCGATCTGCGAAAGCAGCCCGGCCAGAAACGCCTCGTCGGCAAGCTGCGGCTTGACCGCCTCGGCGAACAGTTTCGCGGAAACGGCCCGGAACACCGAGCGCCGCCAATAGTCGTTGTGATCGAAACCCTGCGCGCGCGGCCGCTGCAGCGAATCGACCATCGCGAAGCTGAGCGCCCACAGCTTGATGGTCTTGAAGCCCAGTTGGGCGCAAGCCCGCTTCAGCGTGGCAATCTCGCAAGCCCGCCCCATCAGGGCGGAATTGACGATCTTGAGAATCTTCGCCGAAAGCGCCGGGTCGAGTGAGATCACGTCGGCCAATTGCGCCGAACTGGCGTCTTCATCGCGTGCCAGCCGCAACACTTCCAGCGCCACCGCCGGCACCGACGGTAGGTCGTGCGCCCGCTCCAGAGCGCTGCGTACGCTGGGATCGAGGACCAGGTCCTGACAGGTCATGCCCACTCCTGACGGGTAAAACTTGGACGGTGTAGTTCCCCCGCGCCAGGGGCCCCAGAGCCCGTAACAGACCCTTCCCTCCACCGTCCAAATTCATCGTCGCGCCCGGCCGGGGAAAATCTAATCTTTTTTGCGAAGGTTCGGGGGCCCCTGGCCGGCCACGGAGGCACCGGGAAGAGCCCCGACCGCGCGCGGGAAACCCCGGCTCCCTGGAAAACCGTTCCTGGACCCCCTGGAACCCCAGGAAACCGAGCTGCGGCGGAAGCCTGCGGGCTCTCGAGTTTGGCCCTCTCCGCCTCAGTAGCAGTCTGCGGTGGCGCGGGCCTCCGGCCGGCTGCGTCGGCCTTCGGGGCCGACGTTTCTTTTTACGGCGGTGGACCGGAACAATCGGGTGGGAAGGAAAGGAGCCAGGAAAGGCCGACCTCGAGGTCGGCCCTGCCGGCCGGAAGCCCGCGCCACGGGAAAACCGCCCCGGTGGGCTAGTCTGCCGTCGCGGCCTGCTCGCGGCGGCGATACTCGTCGAGCGCCTTGGTGAACAGTTCGACGACCTCGTGGCGGCGCGCCTCGGTCGCGAAGCGGGCCCGCGATTGGACGCGGTCGATCAGTTTCCCGATCCAGGCAATGTAGAAACGAAGGTCTTGGCGCGAGCCGATCGGCTGGCCGTCAAGGTAGACGTAGACCGGGCTGCTGTGGGCGAAGGTCTGCAGATCGTTCACGACCAGCCGCTGCCAGGGGCCGTAGGCGCGCAGGGCGATCCAGGAACTGCGTTCGAGGGGAATCTCCTGGTCGAGCGTGATCTCGTTGCGGCCCGACGCGTCGCGCGAGGCGACCACGCGGCCGTTGACGACCACTTCCACTTTCTCGACCGGCACCTGCGTGCGAACACGGGCCGAGACCCGGATCCGCGCCGCGTCTTTTGTCAGCCGGATCTCCTCGCCCGGCTCTTTGCCGTTCACGGTGAACGACAGCATCGGGCCGTTCGAGCCGAACGAGCGCCCTTGCTTGTAAGCGCGCACCCATTCCTCGTAGTTCAGCGGGCTTCCCGAGTGGACGTAGACGCGGCCGCCGCCCGGCGTGTAGTGGTCGACGACGTTGGTGAACGAGTCGCTGCCGGCCGAGACCGCCAGCCGGAATCCGCAGTTGAGCAGGCGATACCAGATTTCCATCGAGCCGATTTCGTCGGAGTTGCTGAACACGTCGAGCGCATCGATTTGACCCAGCGCAAGGTCGACGGGCAGCTCGGTGACGCTGGCGTTCTCAAAGATAACCGGCGCCATCGGCGGATAGATGTGCCCTAGCGGCTCGAGGCGCGCGGAGCTGCCGCGGATCGCGCCGCCGGCGATGGGGTGCGCGTAGGTGACCGCGCCGCCCTGCTGCTGCGTGTTGCGGGCCAGCGCGTAGTTGGGCGGATAGTCTTCCCAGAAAGGCGTGCCCGCAAAGCCGGTGTAGAGCGGCGCGACAAGCTGCTTGAGGCCGTAGAAGCACATGTGGCCGTAAGTGCTGGCGTTGCGCATTTCCTCATTCCAGTAGAGCAAGTGGCTGGGGCCGCTGAGCGCGTCGGGCTTGCCGCTGAAATAGCGCAGGTCGTGGAGGAAGCCGCCGCCGGAGTTGGCAACCATCAGGTTCGCGTTGTTGAGATCTTCCGCCAGCGACTGCAGGCGGGCGTCTTCGGGCGTGATGACCTGGTGGTGTGGAGCCGTATAGTTGGCGTGGATGTGCGCGTCGGAGGAATACCAGCCCCGCGCGGCCATGTTTTCCCAACGCTTCAACCGTAGCCGCGCTTGCTGGGGCTTGCCGGGCTCGAGGTCGACCTCGGCGCGGCTGAGCTCGTATTCGAGCCCGCGGGTCGCCTCGATCACCGTTGGGCCGCTGGGCAGCTCCAGTTCGAACGAACCGTCGGCGTGGAAGTAGTATTCGGAGCTCATCGCCGTGATGCGGCTGATGTTGCCGGGCGGCGTGTAGGCGAGCCCGTCGGCGGCGGTGAGGTAGACGCGGGCGGCGGCCGGCGAGCCGTCTTCGTCTTCGAGCAGCACCCGCAGCGGAGCCAGCGGGCGCACGTCGAGCTGGACTTCCGCTTCGAGCGTCCGGCCGCCGGCCTGCAACGAGAGTCGCCCTTTGCGGTCGCCGGCTTCGCTTTCGAGTACCTCCAGGAAGTAGGCAGCACTCGAGTTGGCGGCCAGGGCGGCGGCGGGGAAAGAGCTCTCGAGCGCCGCAACACCGGAGCTGGGCATGAAGCGGGCTTGGATCGCAAGCTGGCCCGAGGTGCGGTTCTCGATCACCAGCGGCAGGTTAAAGATGCGGTTTTGGCCGACGACCAGGGTCGGCGGGCGGTTTTCCCAGGTCAGGCCGGCGTCGCTCACCACGACGCGAAACAGATCGGGTGTTCGAAGCTGATCGAGGTCTTGGACGGGAAACGTGAAGCGGTCGCGGACCTTGCGCATCATCGGCGCATTGGAGCGGCGGCGCATCAACAGGCGGGCCAGATCGCCATAGCCAACCTCGCCCTTGATCGAGAGATCCACCAAGCCGTCGTGATGCACCCAGAACGTCAGATCGTCCTGGCCGGGCCGGGACCAGGAAATTGCCGCTTGGCCTGCACGAACAGCGGAGGTCTGGCTCCAGGCCCAAAACAGCAGCCCACAACAGGCCAGGGCCAGGCAGATTCGCGCTTTGGGGGAAGGGTGCTTTGTTGGCATTGCGGGATAGCTGACAGAGTATCAGACGCCGCTGCGTTGGGAGCGCTTGTTTTGGCGGCGCGCACATTGCAGACTTGCGGGAGCGTGCTGGCGGCCCTCTGTTTCCCCTTGCCTTTTGCCCTTTGCCTTCCGCCTTCCGCCTCTTGCCTTGACCGCGATGGTGCCCTCCGAAGCGGCTTCACAGAGGCGACGCAGCTCTGGGCAGGCCGGAGCCTTGCCCCACTGGCTCGCTTGCTACGCCGCAGCTTCGGTGCTAGCTTAGTAGCGGAGTTTATTCCATCATCCTCGGACTCGACGGCCTTTTTTCGGCTTACTGACCGCGAGGTGACTATGTTCGAGTCTGTTGAGGAAAAAAAGAGCGGCATGCCTTGGGGCGTGATCGCTGGGCTGCTTGCGTTTGCAGCTTTGGTGGTGGCTGGTTATTTCGTCGTCAGCTAGTTCGCCGCCGAAGGCGAACGAGTTGGGGACAAAGTTCGGGGCGTCGTAGGCGGGCAACGCCGGCGGCGAATTGTATTCGGTGTGGAACTCCGAAGTGAGGAGTGTTGCTCGCTTTCCGGTGTTTTCCCGCCGTTACCCAGGTCTTCCTGCGGCCCCGCACGCGAACTTCCCCCCGCTCCCCAGTTTTCGCCCGCGACGCTATCGAGAACGCGTGAGCGTGGATTTGTCGCGGCGCAAAGCGGCGCGGTCCCGCTGCATGCACGATCGACGTGCCTCGGGAGAGGTTTCGAATCCGAGACGGGGATCTCCGCGCTTTCCCGCGTTTCGTGGCGCTTCGTTGCGTTTGTCCATACTTGACTGGGGCTCTCATTGCTTCGCTGTTGCCCCAAACCTCTCTGCGTAAAGCAGCGCGACAACGGTCTTGCTATCGCGAATGCGTCCGCGGCGAACCATTTCGACTGCTTCGTCCCACTCGAACCAGCGTTTCTCGATCTTCTCGTAGGGCTCGGGCGAGGCTTCGCCTTCGGTAAGGCCGCGCGCGACGTAAATGACCATCTCCTCGTCGCAGAAACCCGGGCTGGGATAGAAGCGCAACAGTTTCTTCCAGCGCCGCGCGCGGAAGCCGGTTTCCTCGATGAGTTCGCGGCGCGCCGTCTGCAGCGGCGTCTCGCCCGGATCGCGCGTACCGGCCGGCAATTCCCATAAACGTTGGCGCACCGGCAAGCGATATTGGCGAATGAGCAGGACGCGGCCCCGCTCGTCGAGCGCCAGCATCACCGACGCGCCCGGATGCCGCACAATGCGGCGGTCCATTCGAAAACCGTCGCCCGCGGCGCGCTCTTCCATCACGTCGAAGATACGGCAGCGCAGAACCCGTTTTGAGGAGAGGATGCGAACTGAGGCCATGGTGCTCCCGGTCTTCCAACTTCTTCGCGGCGGAAAAATCATAGTGACAGATCGGCGCCGCACCGTGCACCCGAGGTTCGAACCGGTGGATCCGTACGCGGCTGCCAGGGACAGGCGCGGATTCGGCGAGGGTTTGAGCGGCGCCGGCGGCGATCATCCTCCGCAACGAAAAATCTCACGCAAGCCAGTTGATTTTCCGGCCCTGCCGGGGTATTCTATCTTGGCGAACAAATAGCGAATATCGCCAGGAGGATCACATGCCGATTTCAGAACTGTTACTACCCGAGTTCGATCAGGAAATGGCCAGCACCCGCAAGGTCCTGGACCGTTGTCCTGACGACAAGTTCGGCTGGAAGCCGCACGAGAAGTCGTTCGCGATGGGGTCGCTGGGGACTCATATCGCTTCGATGACCGGTTGGCTGGCCGATACGATGACCAAGGACACCTATGACATCGCGCCCGTGGGGCAAGAGCCCTACAAAGAAGCGCCGGCGAAGACGCGAGCCGAGCTGTTGAGCCGTTTCGACGAGGGCGTCGCGGCGGCGCGCAAAACGATGGAGGGCGTCAGCGACGAGCACTGGATGAAGACCTGGTCGCTGCTGTCGGGCGGGCAGGCGCTGTTCACCATGCCGCGCTACACCGCAGTGCGCAGCTTCATTCTCAACCACATCATCCACCACCGGGCGCAGTTGAGCGTTTACCTGCGTCTCAACGACATCCCGGTTCCCGCGATCTACGGCCCATCAGCGGACGAGCAAGCCTGATTTGAGTTTCCGAGCGCACGCAGGCGCGGCCCGCAGGCCGGGTGTTGGCCGAGGGCCGCGCAGGCTCGTGGCGGTCATGGGTTGTTTGGGGTGGGCGTGGGGCGGCGTAGGCCTCCGGCCGGCTGCGTTGGCCTTCGGGGCCAACGTTTCCTTCTCCGCCCGTGGACCGGAACAATCGCGGTGAAGGGAAGGTGAAGGGAAATAGCACGGGAAGGCCGACCTCCAGGTCGGCCCTGCCGGCCCGAGGCGCGCGCCACGGTAGCACCCCGAGCCACGGGTTGGGGATGCCCGGGGACTCTCCAGGGCCAGCGGGCGTCACGCGCGGGACCGGTTGCGGTGGCTGGCTTGGTTCAGCTACAGTGGAGCCGTTTGAGGAGTTCTCCGGCTTGGTATGCAAAACTGCCGCTGGGGACGAATCCTCGGCGTTTGGATTCTCCTTTCGTTTTTTTCGCCCGCCGCCGCGAAATCCCAATTCTTGATCGAAGACTCGCGCCTGCTGCTGGACGGCCGGCCGTTTGTCGTGCGGGGCGTCGCCTATGGCAACGTTCCGATCGGCGCGGTGTGGTCCGACTCGGCGGCCGCGTCGGAGTGCCTCTATGCGCGCGACTTCCCGCTAATCGCGGGGGCCGGCGCGAATACGGTGCGCACCCGGGCGCTGATTCCACCGGGCTCGCGGGCCTTCTCCCAGGCTTTGGCCGCCAACGACCTCTACTGGCTGGCCGACTTTCCTCTGGACCGTTTTTTTGACCCCACGCGCTCGCTAGCGCCCCCCGCCGGGCAGGGCGGCTCGCCCGATACGCCCGCCGACAGTGGCTTGCGCTCGCAAATCCTGGCCGAGTTCCGGGCTTACGTCGAAGCCTGGAAGGACGAGCCGCGCCTGCTGGCGTTCGTGTTCGGCAACGAAGTCGACGTGGGCTACGGCGGTAAGTTCGCCGGGTCGGCCGCGGATTTCTTTTCGCTGCTGAGCGAGGCGGCGGCCATGGTCCACGAAATGGCCCCGGGACGCCTGATCACCAGCAGCGTCGGCGAGGTAGCCAGCATCGGCGCCTTCGACCTGGGCACGAACGATCCCAACCAGCCCGGGCTCTCGTTCTGGTCAGTGGATGCGGTGGGACAGCGGTCGCTCAATCCGCTAATGCAAGAGGGCCGCAACCGCACCGCGAAGCCCATTCTCGTCGCGGGTTTCGGCGTCGACGCCTACGACGCGGCAACCCAGTCGGAGGACGCCGGCGAACAGGCCGAAGCCGCGGAGGCCTTGGCCGCCGAGCTGACCCTGGCCGCCGGTAACCGTTCGTTCCGCCTGCTGGGCTCGGTCTGGGGCGAGTTGCTCGACGAATGGTGGCGCGGCGGAATCGACCCGGAACGCCACGGCGATGGGGCGCTTGCCGGCGCGGACGGCGCGTTAGTGTACCCCGCCTGGCTGGGGCTATTTGGGACCTCGCGGGGCGCCGTCGGGGGTCTCGACACCCTGCGGCCCCGCGAGGCCTATTTCGCGCTGGCCCGGGAGTGGGGAGGCAGACCGCCGGCCGAGTTGTCGCTCGAAGGTCCGCCTCTGATCACGGCCGGAGGGCTGCGCAACGCCGCTTCGGACTTCGAGGTGATGGCCCCGGGGAGCCTGTTTGCGATTCACGGCGAAAACTTCACCGCGGGCGAGCCAGGCGCCGCGGACGGCCCCGATCTGCCTTATCAGCTCGCCGCCGCCAGCGTCTGCGTCGAAAACCGGCCGGCGCCGCTCTACTTCGCAGCCGCCGGTGAGGTGCGCGCCCAGATGCCGTGGGAGACGGTGCCCGGCGGCCGGAACGTGATCGTTTACCGCGGAGGCGTGGCCTCGCAGCCGGCGCCGGCGGAGGTAGTCCCCAACGCGCCGGGGATTTTTGAGGAAGCCGTGCTGCAGCCCGGTCTGCCATGCCCGGTCGACGCCTCGAACGGGGTCCTCCCCGGGGGCTTTCTGGAGGTTTACGGGACCGGGCTGGGAGCGGCGAACACGGCCGTCGCTACGGGACAGGCCGCGGCGGAGCCCGGCTCGCTGGCGTTGCCGCCGCGCGCTTCGCTCAACGGACTCGAGGAATCGAGGTGCTGTTTGCGGGGATGCTGGCCGGAACCGCCGGGGTCGACCAGACCAACGTCCGAATCCCAGCGAATATGCCCGGCGGAGTCGTGCAACTGCGCCTCGGCCAGGGCTCTCTGGAGAGCAACGCGATTGCGATCCAGATCGCCGATGGGAATGACCCGCAGCGTGTTCTGCTGGGTCCGCCCGATCCCGATGCCGTGCTGGTGCAAGCGGGCGGGCCGGCGCGCCGGGCGCTGGTCAAGATTTCGGGGCGCAACGGGTTCTGTGGCCTGGTGCGATTTGCCCTGGCGGGGCTGCCGGCGGGGGTCCGCGCCACGATTCCGGTGGGCTACCCCGGCCAGACCGTGCCGCTGGATATCCGCGCCGACGCCGCCGCGCCGCGCGCCGAAGATGTGCCGGTCACCCTGACGGCGCTGACCAGTCTCGCCGACGCGCCGCTGCAGACCCTGCGGGTGACCGTCTTGCCGGCCCTGGGCGATATTCCCTTGCGCGTGGTTTCGGGCGGCTGGCTCAGTGGAACTCCGGTTGCGAGTTTCGAGGTCGACGGGCGGCGCGTCTATCAGGTCAGCGGCGGCGGCCCCGGCCGCGGCTTCAATCTGTTGACGATCGACGCGCAGACCGGTGAGTTGGGCGACGTCCGCAACTTCGACACCTGGGCAAGCGAGGCGGCCGTTGGAGCGCTGGAAACCTACCTGCAGTCTTTGCCCGCGGGACGCGTGGTGCTTGCCGCGATCGCCGACGATGGCGCGCTGCTGCTCACCGCCGAGACCCGCCGGATTGTGCGCGAGACACTCGGCTCGCAGGCGATCGACGCGCTAGGCTACCAGGATTCCTGGGCGATCCTGAGCCGCGTGGGGGCGCTGCGCCCGATTGCCGAGGGATTGGCGACAGGCGATACAGTGGTTCTGGAACGGACGCTCACGTTTCCGATGCCCTGAGCCGGGCGGGTAGTGTGGCGTGAGGACCCGGGGCCGTGCTCTGGTTCTTGTTCCCGAAGCCGCCGTTCCCGTGGCCCAGGCAATCTTGCCTGTGCTGGGCAGGCTGGAAGCCTGCCCCACTGGCGGTGGGCCGAGAAGCCAAAGTCGTGGCACAGGCAATCTTGCCTGTGCAGACCGGCGAAGCGGTCCAAAGCAAACCAGAGTGTCTTTCTCACCGGCGCCTGACCCTTTCACGTGGGCCAGAACCAGTTCACGTGAGAACAGGACGCCCACCCCCAAAGAGCACCCGAAGCCGAAATGGCACCGGTGGCGTGAACCTCCAGGTTTGCCGCGTCGCGATTCGTCGCGACGTAGGGCCCACGCCACCAAGGCCACAATGAACGCGTCTCACTGCCGAGCCGGAAGGCAAGCTTTCCCAAGACCTGTAAGAGGCCGCCTTATGGCGGCGACAGGCGCGAGCGCCTGTCTCTGCCCTGTGGCGGCCTGCCCAGGGCGGCGTTGGCCCAACGCCGGCCGTGGGCCTATGGTGGTGGCGGCGGACGCCAATCCAGGGCGAAGGACCAGGCCAGGCGGGTGATGCAATCTTCGAGCGAGTAGCGGCGCAGCCACTCGGCTTTTTTGGCTCCGTACCAGACGATCGCCCCGTCCTTGGTTGAGACGAGCCAGAGGGTTACCTTGGCTTCGAGTCCCTGGGCGGCGGTGCGGAAGAAACTGTCGACGCGGCCGATCACCACGAAATCGAAACCGCGCTGGCGGCCGTCGGCGGCAGCGGCGGCCAAACGGCTCGATTCACTCCAGTCGCCGGCTTCCCAGACAGGGGTCGCGTGCCAGGGCGCCGTGGGGACCTCCGTTACACTGGCCGCCGAGCCTTCCTGCAGCAGCGCTTGCACCAGCAGTGGCGCGAATTCCGGGGGGACGGGTTCGCCGCCCTGCAGTACGACGAAGGGGTAGATCCCCACCTTGTGATCGAACAACAACAGGTGGGGGCGATAGACATAGAGCAGGGTCGTGATCTCGGGGTCGCCGTGCTTGAACCAGGAAGCGGCGGCAAGGCGCTGACCCAGAGGCATGATCGCCAGCAGCAGGATGAGCACCAGCGGCGCCCGGCCGGCGCCGGCGCCTCGGAGAACAGCCGCGGCGCGTGAACTCCGCGGCGCGTTCCTGACGCGGACGTTCGTGGCGGCGACGTTCGTGGCGGCGACGTTCGTGGGGGAAATGTTCGTGGAGGAGATATTCCCGCCGTGGTCGTTCCCGGGGGCGCAGTGGGCCATCTCTCCGTCTATCGGCGGCCGGGGGGAATCGGGTTAGGTCCTGGGCTCGATATGGTTAGACCCCGGGGACACGGCTCGGTCGGGTTGCGGCACTTGTGGCGCGGGCCTCTGGCCGGCAGGGCCGACCCGCGGAGGGCGGCCTTTCCTTGCTATTTCCCTTACAACCGATTGTTCCGGTCCACCGACGTAGAAAGAAACGTCGGCCCCCGGAAGGCCGACGCAGCCGGCCGGAGGCCCGCGCCACGGTGTGCGACAGGGACTGCTCATGGCTTGCGGGGCGCGGTGGTTCCATTCCGCGATAGGATAGTGGGATCACTGTTTTGCCGGTGCTTTCCCCTTTATCTATGCCTTCTTCGAAATCTTACCCTCCCGCCTTGCTCGAGCGGGCTTCCAAAATCAAGCTCTTGCTGATGGATTGCGACGGCGTGCTCACCGACGGCCGCATCTACCTGCTGGTGGGGGCCGACGGCCAGTTGTTCGAGACCAAAACGTTCAACACCAAGGACGGCATTGCGCTGGCCTGGGCCTACGCGGCCGGCATCGAAACCGGTATCATCAGCGGCCGGAAGTCCCCGGCGGTCGAAGAGCGCGCCCGCACCGCCCGCATGCGCTACCTGTTCCAGGGCAGCACGACCAAGCTGCCGCTGTTCGACGAAGTGTTGCGGGACTCCGGCCTGCAACCCGAGCAGATCGGCTACATGGGCGACGACCTGACGGATCTGCCGCTGATGCGGCGCTGCGGGCTGGCGGCGGCGCCGGCCGATTCGCAGCCCGAGGTGCTCGAAGTCGCCCACTACGTGAGCGAGGTCCGGGGCGGCTACGGAGCCGTGCGCGCCGTCATCGAGCTGTTGCTGGTGGCGCAAAACCGCTGGGACGAAGTGCTGGCAAAATACAACATATAGCTTCATGAAGGGTTCCACGCGACGGAAGCGCCCGGCTTCTGGAGGTTCCAGCACGGCCTCGCGCCCGGCGGCGAGTTCGGCCGGGAATGCCGCGAGCCCGTCGTGGCGGTTCGGCGGCGTCCGCGCCTGGGCCATGGCGCTGGGCTTGCCGCTGCTGGCGCTGCTGCTCTACGCGCCGAGCCTGCGGGGGCCGTTCGTCCTCGACGATTTCGACCTGATGGAAGTGTTCAGCGCCGTGCGGCTCGGCGACTGGGCTGGGCTGCTGCGCACGGGACGGCCGCTGCTGATGCTCTCCTACGTGTGGAACCACCGCCTCGCCGGCGGCTTTTACCCCTACGAATTCCACCTGACAAACGTGCTGCTGCACGGGCTCAACGCGGTCCTGCTGTGGCGGTTTCTGGCGGTCCTGTTCGCGCCGGGGCGATTCGACAAGCACGTGCCTGGGGCGCTGCGCGGGCTGCTGATCTACGGGGTGCCGCTGCTGTTTCTGACTTCGCCGATCGAGACCGAGTCCGTAGCCTATATCAGCAGCCGCTCGGAGATTCTGGCGGTCACCTTCTACCTGCTGGCGCTGCTGGTTTTCGCCTCGTCGCTGCGTGAAACCAACGTCTGGGCGACGGCGCTGCTGGTGATCGTGTTTTCGGCCGCAGCGGCGCTCACCAAGCAGGACAAGGTCACCCTGCCGGCGGTCATCCTGCTGCTCGACTATCTGCTGCTGGCTGGCGGCGACTGGCGGCAGCTCAAGAAGAATTGGCCGACCTACGGGCTGTTTGCGGGGGGGCTGGTGGTGGCCTACTTCCGGATCATCCAGCCGTTTTTGTTCGCGAAATCGGCGGGCTTCGGACTCGACTGGCAGAGCTACCTTTTTACGCAGTGCCGGGTGTTCTTTTTGTATCTGCGGCTGCTGCTGGTTCCCGTCGGGCTCAACCTCGACCGCGATATCGTGCCGTCGCATTCGCTGTTGGAGCATTTCGCCTGGCTGGGGCTGATCGGAATCGTGCTGCTGCTGGCCGCGCTGGTTCGCTATCACCGGCGCTTTCCGGTGGTGGTGTTCGGGGCGTTGTTTTTCCTGGCGACGCTGGCTCCCGGCGCGGCGTATCCGAAGCTGGATTTCGCCGCCGAGCGCTGGCTGTACCTGCCGTCGATCGGGTTTTACCTGGCCTGCGTGGTCGTGTTGTACCGGCTGGCGGGCGCGATCCGGCCGGCCGCCGTGGTGTTGGCAGCGGTGTCCGTGGCCTACGCCGCGGGGACCTACCAACGCAGCCAGGTGTGGTCGAGCGACGTGCGCCTGTGGCAGGATACGGCCGAAAAATCGCCCCACAAGGCGCGGCCCTGGAACTGGCTGGGGCGGATCTACATCGAGCGCGGGCAGTACGCGCTGGCGCTGCAGGCGCTGCAACACGGCGAGCAGGCCGCCGAGCCGCGCTCACCCGAGCGCGCGCATCTGCTCAACGATATCGGGCTCGCCTACGCCAACATGAAGCAGTATCCCGAGGCCGTCGAAGCCTATCGCAAGGCGATCGCGATCGTCCCCGACGAGCCGCTGTTTCACGCGCACCTGGCGGTGGCTCTGATTCACGGCGGGCACAAAGAGGAAGGCTGGCAGGCATTCGCGAAAGCCTTCGAGAAAGACGGAGTCTACCCGGAACGGTATCGCTTGCGGGGACAGGAGTATTTCCAGGACGGCAAGTATCGGGAGGCGGCGGCGGATTTTCGCGAGGCGCTGCGCTTGCGGCCCGATGATGCGGTGGCGAGCAAGAATCTGGCGGCGGCTGAGGAGATGATCCGGCGGCGGGGGCTGTAGTAGGTTTTTGGAGTTGCTTCTTGATTGGCGTGGAGAAGGACGCGGTCTTCCCCAGGGGACCCGGGTTTGTGCGTTGGGGCCCTACGTCGCGAGGAATCGCGACGCGGCAAACGTGGACGTTCGCGCCACAGGTGGCGTTTTGATGCTTCGTTTTGCGGTTCGGCTATTCCAGGGGCTTCAGGTCGGCCAGCATGGTGGGGATCAGTTCGGTTACGGTCGGGTGGATGTGCACCGCTCTTTGGATCACGGTATAAGGCGCTTGGGCGTACATCACGTCGAGGATCGAGTGAATCACTTCGTCGCCTCCCACGCCTAGAACAGCGGCGCCCAGAATGCGCTTGGTTTCGGCGTCCACCAGGGCTTTCATGAAACCTTGTGTCTCGCTCTTTTCGATAGCTCTCGAGACCTTGGTCATGGGGCGCGTGGCGATCAGCGCTTTGCGGCCCGACTCGCGAACCTGGCGCTCGGTCAGCCCCGCGCGGCCCAGCGGGGGATCGACGTAAAGGGCATAGGTGGTGATGCGGTCGCTGACGCGGCGCGGGTCGTTGTCCAGCAGGTTGGCGGCGACGATCTCGAAGTCGTTGTAGGAGGTATGGGTGAAGGCGCCCTTGCCGTTGCACTCGCCCATCGCCCAGATGCCCTCGACGTTGGTGCGTAACTGATCGTCAACCTCGATGATCCCTCGGCTGTCGACCTTCACGCCCGCTTTGTCCAGACCCAGGTCGTCGGTGTTGGGACGGCGGCCGGTGGCGACGAGCAGGTGGCTGCCGGTGACTTCGCGGTGAGCCCCCTGGCACTTCATCCGGATCGCGATTTTGCCACCGCGGTTTTCCACCTTGTAGTCGCCCGTACTGGTGCAGACCTCGATACCCTCCTTCTCGACGATCTCCTGCACGGCCGCCGCGACGTCTTCATCCTCGTTGGTCAGCAGGCGCTCGCCGCGCTGCACGATGGTCACCTCGCTGCCGAAGCGGCGGTACATCTGACCGAACTCGAGCGCGATGTAGCCGCCGCCGAGGATCAGCAGATGCTCGGGTAGAAAGTCGACTTCCATCATGCTGGAGTTGGTGAGATAGGGAACGCTGTCGAGTCCCGCTACCGGCGGTATCGAGGCGCGTCCGCCGACGTCGATGAAAATGCGGTCGGCTTCGAGCAGCTCGTCGCCGACGCGGACCGTGCGCGGGCTTTCGAAGCGGCCGTGGCCGTGAAAAACAGTGGCGTTCTCCATGGATTCAAGCCACGACGCCACGCCTTGGTTGGAGTTCCCGACGATCTCGTCCTTGCGCTGCTTCACCTTTTTCATGTCGACGCTGATGTTCGCTCCGGCGTTGACGCCGAAGTCGGGGCCGCGGCGAGCCATGTGGGCGGCGCGGGCGCTGGCGACCAGGGCCTTGGTGGGCGTGCAGCCGGTATTGACGCAAGTGCCGCCAAAGAGCTTGCGCTCAATGACGGCGGTTTTCATGCCCGCGGCGGCGAGCTTACCGGCCAGCGGGGGTCCGGCCTGGCCGGTGCCGATGACGATGGCGTCGAAGTTTCTTGGCATGGGTTGCTGGTCTCCTGGGCGACGGCGTGTTCGAAGAGGATCTGAGGTGCGATTCTTCCGGCGATTTTAGCGGGTCCGGCGGCCCGTGGGCTTCCGCCCTCGGCTCTGTCTCTGGGTTTGAGGCACCCTTGGTTGGATACGCCGGCGACGGGTTTTGTTAGCGGCTGGGCGGCCGCGGCGGGTGAATATCTTGCCACCGCCCGCTCAGGCGACGCGGTAGCGCTCGATCGCTTCTTCGTTCAACTCCACGCCCAGGCCCGGCCCGCAGGGGATATCGAGATAGCCGTCGCGGGCTTCGATCTTCTGCCGCGTGACGAAGTCGCGCAGAGTGGTCTCCTGCTCGACGACGAATTCGAGTATGAACGAATTGGGAATCGAGTTCAGAAAATGGAGCGCGGCGGCGACGTTGATGTAGGTCGTGAAGCCGTGGTTGACCACCGGCAGGCCGCGGTCGGCGGCGAGGCTGGCGATCTTCATCGCTTCGGTGAAACCGCCGACACGCGTCAGATCAACCTGCACGATGTCGATCTTGCCCTGGTCCATCAGTTGCAAAAACGAGTGGCGGCCGCTTTCCTCCTCGCCGGCGGCGATGCGTACTTCGGTGGCTTCGGAAAGCTTGCGGTAGCCGGCATAGTCGTCGGGCATCAGGGGCTCTTCGAGCCAGTAGATTTTGTATTCGGAGAAGGAACGCGCGCGCTGGATGGCGGTCTTGGCGTCCCACACCAGCCCGGCGTCGACCATCAGGTCGGCGTCGTCGCCCAGGCCGCGACGGGCTTCACGCACCAGCGCGATGTCGGTCTGCTCGTCGCGCCCCATGGGGTCCCAACCGAATTTCACGGCGGTGAAACCGCGGTCGCGAAAACAGCGCGCGCGCTCGCCGGTCTCGCGCGGCGTCGCTCCGAACAGCGAGCTGGCGTAAGGGCGGATTTTCTGGTGGAAGCCACCGCCGAGCAGCTTCCAGATGGGTTGGCCGAACGCTTTGCCCTTGATGTCCCACAGCGCCATGTCGATGCCGCTCATGGCATGGAACCCCACACCGCGGCGGCCGCCGTAGATGTTGCCGCGGTACATCTTGTGCCAAAGGTATTCGGTTTGCAGCGGATCTTCGCCCACCACCAGTTCGCCGAGCCCACAGGCGGTGGTGTGGGAAAACGGGCCTTCGATGGCGCCCTTGGCGGCCATCGGCGCCGAGTCGACTTCGCCGATACCGGTGATGCCGGCGTCGGTGTGGACCTTCACGATCAGGGCGTCCTGCCCGCTGTCACATTGTTGCTTGACTTGCGGCAGCCGCAGGTAGATCGCTTCGACAGCGGTGATTTTCATCGTCCCCTCCCCGGGTGCTACGAGGCCGTCGGGTTTTCATTCGCTTTTCGTGGCGGCAGGGTCGGGCTTCCAGCCGTAAGCCGACATCATGATGTCGAACAGGTGCGTATTCGGAAAGAAATTGTGTACCTCGCTGGAGCCGGGACCGTCGGCCAGCACCAGCACTTCCTCGGCATTGTGACTGCCTTCAACCTTCATCGCCGGCAGAATGTTTTCGCCCTTGGGCGTGCCGCCGGGGAAATGCAGATCGAAGGAGTGATCGGCGGTGAACAGGATGAGCGTGTCGGTGCCTTGCATCTTGCCGGAGGTGTCGCGAATGATGTCGTCCATTTTCGCCATCAGTTCGAGCGATTCCCGGATGTCGGTGTAGTGGTTGTTCGACTCGACCATCAGGAAGAAGCCTTTGGGGTTGCGCCGCAGAATGCTCACCGCGGTGTGGACCGCTTCGGCGAGAGGAATATCCTGGGGCGGCTTTTCATAGAGCACGACGAGCTTTTTGGCGTCCGCGGCGCCCCGCAACGAAGCCGGGTTGTCGAGGAATTCGTAGTGTTTCGCCTTGAGCTGGGCGGCCATGTCGAGCCCCAGGGCGTTGGTCTGCTCGAGCGTCTTGTCGCGGCCGCCGCCGATGACGACGTCGATGCCGTCTCCGAAACGCGGATGCACGATCTGCGAGAAAATCTCGCCCCATTTGTTGCGCTCGTTGCTGTGCGCGTAGCAGGCGGCGGGAGTGGCGTCGGCGGCCGGGCTGTTGGTCACCACGCCGGTCGAAAGGCCGTGCTGTTCGGCGTACTCGAGGATGGTCTTGAGCGGCGTGCCGTCTTTGACGCCGCGCTCGGCGTCGGGCCCCTGGGAGATGACCCCGTTGTGGGTCTTCTCGCCGGTGACGATGGCGGTCATGCCGGCGGCGGAATCGGTGACCCAGTCGGACGCCGACGAGGTTTCCGAAAGCCCCAGATTGGGCATCGTGTGGATGAAGAACGCGTCCGGCTTGCCATAGCGCAGAATGCTGGCGGCGGAAACGGTGGGCAACCCGGTGCCGTCACCCAGGAAAAGAATCACGTTTTTCGCCTTCTTGACGGAAGCTTTCGGAGCGGCCGCGGCGGGCCGCGCGGCGCCCAACTGGGTGAGCAGTAACAGCAGTGAGATCGTGGCAAATCGTTTCAAGAAACCTCTCCCTATAAGCCGAAGTGTCGTGGACGAAGACTCAAGGATACTTCGCGGAGTCAGCGGGCGCAATGCCGGGCCGCGCCGGGCGGAAGCTTTTGTACGCAAGTCCGCATTGCTATACTCAACATGTTTTTCCGCTTTGTGTCCTCTTTGATTTGCTTCTCGCGGAGTTGATTGCATGATCGTTACGACCACACCTGGCATCGAAGGCAAGCAGATCTCCGAATACCTCGGCATCGTCACCGGCGAAGCGATCATGGGCGCGAATGTGTTTCGCGATCTTTTCGCGGGAATCCGCGACATCGTTGGCGGGCGCTCCGCTGCCTACGAACAGGAGCTGGCGAAGGCGCGGCAGATCGCGTTGGACGAGATGGAAGCCACGGCCGCGCAACGCGGCGCCAACGCCGTCGTCGGCGTGGATCTCGACTACGAAGTGTTGGGGGCCAACAACGGCATGCTGATGGTCAGCGCCAGCGGGACCGCGGTGAAGGTGCATTGACCGCCGCGTTGCTGGGCTCCACCTTCGGAGGAAACTGCTGTAGCCCGGAAGCTTGAGAACGTCGACCTTCAGCGCGGCGCGTCGACTTTGGCGCGTGCGACCCACGGCAAAGGCGTGGCGCGGGCCTCCGGCCGGCTGCGTCGGCCTTTGGGGGCCTACGTTTCTTTCTACATCGGCGGACCGGAACCATTCGAGTAACGAAGGAAAATGGCAAGGACAGGCCGACCTCCAGGCCGGCCCTGCCGGCCGGAGGCGTGCGCCGCAGTAGCACCCGAGTGCAACAGGCCAAACCTCAGACGTCGACCTTCAGGTCGGCGCTGCCCGCCGAAGGCCTGGGCCACCTGAGAGCCACCGGAAAATTGGCGTCTTCGGTGCGGCGATGAGCAGGCGCGAACGCCAGCCCCACTTCCAAGGCGCTAAAATGAGGTGGAAAGGAGGGACTTGGCCATGTCCCTCGCAATTGTGACTTTGACCTACGCTGTCACGTTGCTTCTGGCCCTCGGTCTTCTCTACGTGTTCGGCGCTACTCATTGGTATTGGCATGCCTTAAGCGTCGCCGCCGCCGTGGTTTTGGGAGTGATCCCGATGCGGATGTTCGACGCCTGGGCTTCCCCGCTGTTCGATCTTTCCTACGGAAGCCTGATCGTGTTTCTGTTGATGTGGGGAATCGTGGCGCCGTTTTTCCGGCGGCACCCCGTGCCGGTGCACCACGGCTGAGTGTCGGCTGACCGAGGTCTCGGGAACGTGACGTGAAGTGTCCCGCGGATGAGAGTTTCGCGGGAGTAGGGTGGTGCCTGCGGCCGCTGAGCGGCGCCGCGAGCGTCCGGCGGTTGGGAAGCGGTTGGGCCGAGGGGAACTCCCGTTCCAGCCGAGCCCATGCGGATGGCTTGGTGCGGTGCCACCGCTTGCTTGCGCGCGCGGCTCGGATTGGGTTTGTGGGGAATCCCCCGGGTTCAGGCGACCGGGGCCAGCTTCAGCGATCAGGGCCGGCTTTAGGCAATGAGAGTGAGTGCCTTGCCAGGGTTAGCGACATAGCGTACGAACCCTTCGGCGAATTTGGCTTGGCCTTCCCTGCCCCGGAAGCGGTTCATCTCGTCGTGCACTTTGTAAAAATCGTCGGGATGCTGGCTGCGGTGGGCGTAGCAGGCTTCGCGCTTCTTGGCTTCGGTTGAGGTGATATCGACGTAGTCGGTGGGCCAGAAATTCTGGGTCTGGCTGCCGCTCATCACTTCGAAAAAATAGAGGCCGAACTTGGTGGAGGCGCGCTGCCAGGCGTCGAAAGTCAGCATGTAGGCGGCGCGGTGGTCGGGGTGCGTGTCGACCGGCCAGTGCACCAACACCAGGTCGGGCTTTTCCCCCAGTAATAACTCGCGGAACTTGTTGTAGGACTCCGGCGTGACTTCGGTGGCGCCGTCGATCTGGCCGGCAAACACGGGGCGCGCTCCGAGAATCTTGCAGGCGTGTTCGGCCTCGGCGGTACGGATGCGGGCCGCCTCGTCGTGGCTCTTCCCCTGGATGCCGGCTTCGCCGCGGGTCAGATAAACCGAAACGACCTCGTGGCCCAGGGCGGCAAAGCGGGCCATCGTCCCGCCGCAGCCGGTTTCGGGGTCGTCGGGATGTCCGCCGACGCCGATCACTTTGAGTTTCCCGGGGGCCGGCGAACCCGCGGCGCCCTGGGACGCGGCGGCGCCGGCTTGCGCGACCAACGGCAGGCCCAGAGGGGCGGTTGCGGAAACGGTTCCCAGGGCGCGAAGGACTTCTCGTCGATTCATATGCTTCATCTTGGCTCAGAGGCGTTGCCGCCGTCTACGGCGGCGCGATGTTTTGGACCCTTTGGGCTTCTGGACGCAGAGACAGGCGCTCTCGCCTGTCGGCCGCGGCGAAGCGGAGGCCCTGTCCCGGTGCTCCATTTCGGCTCGGGCAACACACGAAGGGAGGCTGGGCCAGCAGTACAGGCATCACCGATCAAGCGACAACTCCAGCCTGGATGCGAGCCGTTAGCGCCGGTCTGGATGGGTACGGACAGGCTTCGGGGCCGCCTGGCGGCGGCGACAGGCGAGAGCGCCTGTGTCTAGCCCGGACGTAGCGATGACGTAGCGGTGCGTTGCTCTTGCTAGAATGGCGGGCCATGGCTCGGCATGTCCTGTATGGGGGCGGAGCGGGCAGCGGCGTTGAAAATGCCGCTTGGGCCGCAACTCGCCCGTTCGATTCCCTTCGCGATTCCGGGGCCGGCCGGCGCGGAGTTGCCTGGTGAAAAGTCTAGGCCCGTTGATCGGCCTGGGCGCCGTGTACCTGTTCTTCTGCCTGTGGGCGGGCGATGCGTTCTATTCCAGCTTCAACAGCGTCACCGTACTGACCCAGAGCGTCATCGTGACCGCCGGCGCGCTGGGGATGACCCTGGTGATCATCTCGGGCGGCATCGACCTCAGCGTCGGCTCGGTGATCGCGCTTTCGACGGTCGTGATAGCGCGCCTGCTCCAGAGCGGCTTCTCCCCCTGGACGGCCGCGCTGGCCGGCATCGCGGTGGGGGCGCTGGCCGGCGCCGTCAACGGCCTGCTGATCACGCGCCTGCGCCTGGTGCCGTTCATCATCACCCTCGGCACGCTGCTGATTTTTCGGGGCGCCGCCACCGGGATCGCGGGCGAGCAGAAAATCGACGCGCCGATCACCTGGCTCAACGACATGCTGGCGAAGTTTCCCGAGCCGCGCTGGCTGATCGTCGCCCCGGGCGTGTGGTTGACTTTGCTGTTGGCGGTGGCCGTGGCGCTGCTGCTGCGCCACACCGTGCTCGGCCGGCACATCTACGCCCTGGGGTCGAATGAAAACGCGGCGCGCATCTGCGGCGTGCGTGTCGAGTTGACCAAGTTCTACATCTACACGCTGGGTGGATTGCTCACCGGCGTCGCCGGACTGATGCAATTCAGCCGGCTGACCGTCGGCGACCCCACCGCGGCCCGCGGCATGGAACTCGACATCATTGCCGCGGTCGTCATCGGCGGCGGCAGCCTGCAGGGCGGCGAAGGCACTGTGCTCGGCTCGGTGGCCGGCGCGGTGCTGATGGCGGTCATCCGCAACGGCCTGAGCATGCAGGGCGTGCCCAACTGGGTGCAGGACGTGCTGACCGGCACGATCATCGTTGCGGCGGTGGCGATCGACCGGCTGCGGCACAGTGACGGCTAGGAACGGTGCGTCGCTTCGCCGATGCGGTGCAGCTTGATCAGGTCGGTCTTGCCGCGTACTTCAAAGGGCGTGCCCGCCACAATGCAGATCAAATCGCCCTCCTGGACCCAGTGCAGCTCGATCATCAACGATTGAACCATCTCGACCAGTGAGTCGATATCGCCGATCTGCTTGATGGGCTTGGCGCGAACGCCCCAGAGTAGCTTCATGCGCTGGCAGACGTGCGGGTGGCGCGAAAGGCCCAGGATGGAGCACGTCGGCCGGTATTTGGAAACCAGCCGCGCGGTGTAGCCGCTTTCGGTGTAAACGACGATGTAGCGCGCGCCGAGCTCCTGGGCCAGGCGCGCGGCGCTGCGGGCCACCTCGCTCGACAGATCGCCTTCGGAGCCGGGAGCCCGCCGCAGCAGCAGATCGACGCCGGGCAAATTTTCCTCGGCTGCCTCGATAATACGGGCCATGATCTTCACCGAATCGCAGGGGTATTTCCCGACGGCGGTCTCGCCCGACAGCATCAGCGCGTCGGAGCCGTCCAACACCGCGTTGGCCACATCGCTCGCTTCCGCCCGGGTCGGCGAGGGGCTCTGAATCATCGACTCGAGCATCTGCGTCGCCGTGATGACGGGGATGCGCATCTCGGCCGCTTCGTGAATGATGCGCTTCTGCGCCATCGGGACTTGCCACGGCGATAGCTCGACGCCGAGGTCGCCGCGCGCCACCATCACGGCATCGGCGGCTTTGAGAATCTCGCCGAGATGGTCGAGCGCCTGCGGCTTTTCGAGCTTGGCGATGACGTGCGTTTCGGAGCCGTGCTTCTGGATCAGTTGTTTGGTGAGCAGAATGTCGTGAGCGCTGCGCACGAACGATTGCGCGATGTAGTCGACCTGATGCGCGAGGGCGAACGCCAGGTCTTTCTCGTCCTTAGGGGTCACCGAGGGAATCTGCAGGGCGGCGCCCGGCACGTTGACGCCCTTGCGCTCGCCCAACTCGCCGTCGTTCTGGATCTCGCAGACGACATCGCCGCCGTCGATCTTGCCGACCCGCAGCTCGATCTTGCCGTCGGCCAACAGGATGCGGTCGCCCGGTTGAACGTCGCCCGCCAGCGTCGCATAGTCGATACAGACTCGCTCGGCGGTTCCTAACATCGCCTCGCGGGCAAGCGTCAGCGTGCGGCCGGCCTGCAGCTCTACCGGTTCGCCGCCGGCGAGCTTGCCGGTGCGGATCTTGGGACCTTGCAGGTCGGCGACGATCGGCACCATGCGGTCGCGCCCGTGGCTGGCGGCGCGCACGCAATCGATGGTGCGGGCGTGCTGTTCGTGGGAGCCGTGCGAGAAGTTGATGCGCACGGCGTTCATGCCGGCGTCGAGCAGCTTGCCGATCATCTCCAGGCTGCCCGAAACCGGCCCCAAGGTGCAGAGAATTTTTGTTTTTCGCATAGGGGAAGTTCGATCGCCGGAGCGGCCCCGCGTGGTGTTTCAGCCAATCCGGCGGACAGTCATCCTATCGTCGGTTTGCAGCGAATTCATTCCGGCAACGCCCGGCTCTAGCCGGTCGCGAAGACGCTTGCGGCACAGCTTTCCCGGTTCCCCTTGGCCGGGACGCGGGCCGCTCAGCCCGCCAGCTTCGCGGCGGCGGCTTCCATCGCCCGGGCCAGCTCGAAATCCTTCTCGGTAATGCCCCCAGCGTCGTGGGTGGTCAAATCGACCGTGACGCGGTTCCAGACATTGGACCACTCGGGGTGATGCGCCAGCGCTTCGGCCCGCACGGCGATCGAGGCCATGAACCCGAAGGCCTGCGCGAAGTCGGCGAACTTGTACTCGCGATGGAGCTTCTGCCGCGAAACCGTCCAGCCCGCCAGCCCGGCGAGGTGCGCCTGAATTTCGGATTCCGGCAGTTTCTCCGACTTCGCCATAGCCCTATCTTAACGCGACGGGCGCGGGCGCCGAGGTATTGCGGATGTATCGCGACTGTGACCGTTTGACGCTCCAACCCATCACGCCGCTTGTGGCGCGGGCCTGAGGCCGGCAGCGTCCACCTGTGGCGGACGTTGCTGGGGTTGGGCCGTTCTCCGGGTAGAGACAGGCGCTCTCGCCTGTCGGCCGCAGAGAAGCGGAGGCCCCCCTGGCGTCGTATTTTTACTCGGAACGCAGGCGTGGCGGGACTGGGCGACCGACGCGCGCGTCGTGGATTCGGCGCGAGCGCCGGCCCGGATGGGTAAACAGGCTACGGGGCCGCCTTCGCGGCGGCGACAGGCGAGAGCGCCTGTCTCTACGCGCGCACGCCGACGCAGCCGGCCGCAGGCCCGCGCCACCTCGAAGCTTCGCGCCGAGTCAGCGCGCCGGCATCCGATAGGGGTGTTCCAGCAGCTCGCGCGCTTCGGCGCGCGAGTCGGCAAAATCTTCCAACTCCAGAACCGCCTGGTACTCGCGCAGCGCCTGTGGGCGGCGACCGATCACGTCGTAGGTCTTGCCGAGCTCGAGATGCGCTACGACGCGCGTATGGCCGGATAGATTGGGGTGTTGCAGCGCCTGTTCAAAATGCTCGATCGAGCCGCGCAGGTCGCCCTCCCGGCGCAAGGCGACGCCCAGGCGATTGAGCACGGTCGCCACCTCCAGCCGGTCGTAGCGGTCGCGGCGCTCGCGCACCTTGCGCAGCACGTCGTTATAGATCGTCAGCGCCGCCTCGGGCCGCCGCATCAGCAAGGCGATGCCGCCCATATCCAGATGCACCAGGTAGTTTTTCGGATAGCGCTTGAGCAGTGTCGACATCTCGTCGAACGCCGCCTGATAGCGCCGCTCGCGGGTGTAGATCAGCGCCAGAATGACGCGCGCGTCGTCTCCGAACAGCGCCGAGCGGGCGGCGGTCTCGCGTAGTTCCTCGCGGCCCTTCTCCTTGCTGCCCACATGGCCCAGCAGGAACGCCAGCCAACGCGTTCCCCAGCCGAGGCTGCCGGTAACGTAGTCGAAAACGCCGGTGGTCAGATAGGCGTCATAGAGCTTGGGGTGGGTTTCGAGCAGCTCGCGGTGATAGCGGTTGCTCTTGCTGCCGGCGCGAAACGAAGCCCACCAGGCGCGTTCGAGCGAGGCCTCGAAGCTGGCGACGTTCTGGTATGCCATGCCGAGCAGAAACAACGCGCGGGGGTCGCCGGGATTGCGACCGAGCTGCGCCCGGGCTTTCTCGACCGCCTGGTCGCTGGCCTCGCGAAACAACCGCTCGGCTTCGGGATCGACGGCCGGAACGTAGCGCGGATTCTCGGCGAAGAAATCCGACGCCGCAAAACGGTCGATGCTGAGTTCCTGCTTGGCGACCAGTTCTTTGAGCCAGTAGGTCTTGGCCAGGAACGCGTAGCCCAGCGGATCGTCGGAGCGCTCGCGAATGAGCGCCTTGTATTCGGCGATGGCCTGGTCGTGCTCCAGGCTGTAGACGGCGTGAATGCCCCGTTCGAGGCGCGGCAAATCCTGCGCGGAGAAGATCGGCGTCTGCGCGCGGCCGGCCACCGCCAGCAGCGGCAACAGCGACACGAGGCTCAGAAAGTTCGTCAACATCGGGATACCAACGGCATCGCGAACACGCAGACCGCAATAATACTCGGGCTGGCGTCGACGCTCAGGCCGCAGCGGAACTCAGGCCGGCAGCAAGATCGTCACCGCCGTTCCGCGGCCGTCGGCCAGGGGGCTTGCGATTTCGACCGCGCCGCGCAATTGATCGACATTCCTTTTTACGATCGCCAGGCCGAGCCCGGTTCCTTTCTGTTTGGTGGTGAAAAACGGGTCGAAGATCTGCCGTTGCAATTCGGCGGGAATGCCCAGCCCCTGGTCGACGACGCGCAGCAGATTGCGGCCGTCGGGGCGGCGCCGCGCCTCGATGCGGACCACGTCGCCGGGCCGCGAGGCCTGGGCGGCGTTCAACGCCAGGTTCAGCACCACCTGCTGGACCAGCTCGGGATTCGAGCGCTCCAGGCGCAGGCCGGGTTCGCCGCCGAACTCGACGCGGATACCCTCGCCGGCAAACTGGCGGTTCAACATGCGCGCGGTGTTTTCCAGCATCACCGACAGTTCCACCTCGCTTTCGGCCGCCGGCGCTGTGCGGGCGAACGACAGCAGTTGGACCACGCTCGAGTTCAGCCGGTCGATCTCGCCGATCATGTAGTTGAGATCCTGGGCGTAGCGCCGCTCGACCTCGGGGTCTTCGCGCATCAGTTGCGCCAGCGTCTTCATCGAGCTGAGCGGATTTTTGACCTCGTGCGCGATGGTCGCCGCCGCCTTGCCGAGGCTGGCGAGGTTGGCCTGCTGCGCGAGGCTGCGTTCGAGGCCGATCTTTTCTTCGATCAGGCGGCAGGTTTCGATCGACTGCGAGATCTGGCTCGCCAGGCCCAGCAGGATCGGCTCGTCTTCGTCGAGAAAAATGCGCGGCGACGTATCGAGCAGCAACAGGCCGATCAGGCGCTCCTCGTACCACAACGGGAACAGGTAGTCGAAGCCGCGCTCGTCGAGCTGTTGGCTCAGCCGGGCGTCGGAAGTGACGCGGGCGTGGACGATGCCGGGCGTTTGCCGCGAAAGGCGCTGTTGCAGATCGGACAGAAACGTCTCCGGCAAGGTGGGCGCGGCCGCGCCGAATTCCCCCTGCACGCGCGGCTCGCCGGTAGTCACCAGCACCGCGCGGCTGAGCTGGAAGGTGCGTCCGACTTCCTCGGCGAGAAACTGCACGCGGCGTTGCAGGTCGAGGATGCGGGCGGCCTCGGCGATGAGGCGCCGGCTGAAGTCGGCGTAAAGCTGGGTGTGCCTGGCGTAGGAGCGATGGATCCAGCCGTAGATGGGCATCCAGCCGATGGCGGCCGCGAGAATCAGCACGAGCTTGATGACGGGCCCGAAAAACTCGAATTCGTCTTCGGCGAAATCGGCAACCAGGCTCACGCTGAGCAGGTACACCGCCGAAAAGGCGCTCAACTGCAGCGCGAAGATCAGGCGGCGGCTGATGCGCAGGCCCAGAAAGTCGTAGCGATAGATGAAGTAGGTCAGGTAGAACGACGGCGTCAGCGCCGACCACACCGCGGCGGCCGAAGCCGGGCCCGCCGTCAGCCCCAGCATGGCCAAGCCGACCGTAAGCGAGAGCCCGCGCAGGAAGCGGCGCGCCAGTGGATCGCGGGCGCGGCGGGCGGACCACAGGCACAGCAGGGCCAAGGCGAGCAGCGCGGCGGCCAGGATCAGATCGAACCCACGCGGTTGTCCGCGGCGCAGAAACCACCACCCCAACGGCGCCACGGCGTAACCGGGCCATGACCAGCGCGCCGGACGGCGGGCCAGCACCAGCCCCAGGTGCAGCAATAGCGGCGGCGTCGCGGCCATGCCGGCCTTGGCCAGGTTGCCGGTGATTTCGAGGAACAGGCTGGTGGTGAGGCCGGTATTGATGCGGTAGAAAAACGCCAGCGCGCTGCCCGCGAGCCAGATCGCGGCGCAGACACACAGCGCCAGCAGCAGGCGGTCGGCGGGCGTATGGCCGTGCTTGCGCGCGAACAGGACCACCAGGTAGATGTGCAGCGCGGCGCCGACGGTGAAGCCGAGCAGTACTAGTGTGTTGGTGACCAGCATCGGGAGCTCAAGGGAGCCGCGGCTTGGTTTGAGGACGGGTGTTTCCGCCGCGGGGTTGCAGGGTGTGGGGTTGCGCCCTGCGGAGTTGCATCGCGTGGAATTGCGCCGTCTGGCGTTGCATCGTGCTCTGGGGCGATACGTCGCGAGGAATCGCGACGCGGCAAACCTGGTGGTTCACGCACTGGCTTCGGTTCTTCGTTTCTGTGCCCTTCGTGGTAGTTCTCCTGTCGTGCGCGGCGAAGGTTTGCGCCGTGGAACAGACCATCCTGTCTGTTCGCGTTGGCTCATAGGCCTTCGTGCTGATGCTCATGCGGCCTCGTCGATGCTCATGCACACTGACGTCAATGCTCATGCGTCCGCGCGGCGAATCGGCAGAGTCACTACGAACCGCTTGGCACGCTCGCCGACGTTTTCAACCTCGATGCCGCCGCCGTGCGCTTTCACGATCTGGTAGCAGATCGGCAATCGCAGATCGATGCCGACGCGCGTCTGCTGGCTGCTCAGACCCGGGTCGAACAGTGAGGCGCGGCGGCCGCCGGGAATGGGCCCTCCATCGTCTTCGAACTCGATGCGCACCGCATTGCCGAGCGTGCGGGTGCGCACGTGGATCGTCCCATGGCCGCCCTGGGCGCGGATCGAATCGGCCGCCGCCTGCAACAGGTTCATGAAAAGCTGATTCAACTCGCGCGGGGCGCATTCGATGACAGGCAGTTCGCCGAACTCCCGCACGACTTCGATACCGGCGCCGAGATCGGGGGCAGCCAGCCGCAGCGCGCTCTCGATGCCGGCTGTGATTTCGACGCGCTGGATCTGCGCGCGGTCGAGCTGCGCGAACTGCCGCAGATTGACGACCACCGACTGGATGCGGCGGCAGGCCTGATGGGATTGCGCGGCGGCGTCGGTCAGCACGCCCAGCAGCCGCTCCAGCTTGGGGCCGCCGGCCGGCTCGCGGTCACCGGCCGGTTCGCGAAGCGCTTCGCGGATGCGCACGGCGGCGGACTCGATGGTGCCGGCGCTGCCCTCGAGCGCGCCCAGCGGCGTGTTGATCTCGTGGGCGACCGCCGCCACCAGCCGGCCGAGCGAGGCCATTTTTTCGGCGTGCAGCAGCGCCGCCTGCGATTGCCGCAGCTCGGCGAGAGTGCGTTCCAGCTCGGCGGTGTAGTGGCGGTTTTCGCGCAGCAGACGTTGCTTGTCGACCGCATTGGCGACCGCCACCCGCAGCTCGTCCACTTCGAAGGGCTTCGAGAGGTAGTTGTAAGCCCCGGCGCGCAATGCCTGTACCGCGACGTTCTCCGAACCGTAGGCCGTGATCAGGATCACCAGCGGCGCGTCGGATCGGCCGCTGAGACGCTCGACCAGCGTCAGGCCGTCGACGCCCGGCATGTTGATGTCGGAGACGACGACGTCGGGCCCGGTCGCCTCGATTTTGGACAGGGCGCTGTTGCCGTCGGCGGCTTCGTCGAGGTCATAGCCCTGATTGGCCAGGGCTCGCCGGATTCCATACCGCGCGGCGTCTTCGTCGTCGATGAGGAGGACTTTCGGTGGGCGTGGCAAACAGCGACTCGCTTCGCAAGCAAGACGTTTGTGTCCCGAGTCTAGCACAGCAAATACAAGGCAATTCCAAGGCCAAGAGCCGCAAAGCCCCCCCGTAGCGCCGGGCTCGTAGAGACCTGCGGCCTTTACGCCATTGCGGTACGCTGCCATTGCAGTTCCGGCGGCCCATTGCATTCCGATTACCCGAGCGATTCCTGAATCCGAACAGACAAGATTATCTGTTCCACCCGTTGCCCCCGGCACGAACCAAAGACGTCGGGTTTCGCTGACACATGTCGGGCCCGCAAGTCGGTGCGGCCCCATTCGAAGCTGAGCCGGAGAGTACCGCCTCCATCGTCGCGGCCGAACTCGCTGTTGTATCCTGCATAGAGGAACTGCGCGTGCGCCGGACCGCCGGGGCGGCGCATCGCACTGCGGCGCCTGACTATGATTGCCCCCTATTTGCTCCTGCTGGTGCTACCGTTTGCCGTGCAGGCGGCGGCTCAAACTCCGGCCGAGCCTCCCGCATCCAGCGAATCCCCGCAAGCCACCTCGGATCAGGTCGAGCAGCTCGAGCAGACGCCGCTGTTCCAGGCCGATGTGGTCGCCCGGACGGTCAAGGCGATCAACTACCAGTACCAGCGCGGTGCGACCAAGATCGATTTCGTGGGCTCGCCTGCGATGCCGCGCGCCGGCGGCCAAGCCAAGGTCGAGGGGAAGCGCGGCTACTACGAGATCGAGGCCGAGTTTCACGGGCTGGAGCCGCCCGCCCGATTCGGCTCGGAGTATCTGACCTACGTGCTGTGGTCGATCTCGCCCGAGGGCCGCGCCAGCAATCTCGGCGAGGTGCTCATCGACGACAAGGGCCGGGCGAAGCTCAACGTCACTAGCGAACTGCAGATTTTCGGGCTGATCATCACCGCGGAACCTTATTTCGCCGTGCGCCAGCCCAGCGACGTGATCGTGCTCGAAAACGAGCTGCGCGCCGACACCAAGGGCAACGTGCACTTTATCGAATCCAAGACCGAGCTGTTGCAGCGCGGCCAATACCAGCCGCTGGCGAATCCGCTGGCGCTGAGCCTCGATCTAAAGAACGCGCCGCTCGAGATCTACGAAGCGCGTAATGCGATCGCGATCGCCAAGTCGCTGCACGCGGATGAGTACGCCGGCGATACGTTCGCGAAAGCGACGGCAAGCCTCGACATGGCCGAGCAGACGCTGCAACGCCTGGGCGGCCGCAACCGTAACAACCGCCGGGAAGTCGCGCGCGTCGCGCGCCAGACGGTGCAGGTCGCCGAGGACGCCCGCGAACTGGCGGTGCGCCGCCAGGAGCAGGAGCGGCTCGAAACCGAGCGCCGCCAGGCCGCCGAACGCGAGGCGGCGGCCAAGGCCGCGGCCGAAGAAGCGTCACGCCAGCGCGTCGCAGCCGAACAGCGCCAGAAGGCCGAGGAAGCGGCCCGCCAGCAGGCCGAAAAGGATAAGCAGGAAGCCGAACGGCGCAGCATGGAGGCCGAGCAGAAGCGGCTGCAGGCTGAGCTCGCCGCCGCGCAGGCCGCCACCGCCAAGGCCGAAGCCGAGGCGGCACGCGCCGCGGCGCAGGCTGAGCAGCAGAAGGCGGTGCAAGCCACGCAGGAGGCCGAGCGGCTGCGCTGGCAGGCCGAGCAGGAAAAGCTGGCGCTGCGCCGCCGGCTGCTCGAGCAGTTCAGCCTGGTGCTCGACGCGCGCGACACCGAGCGCGGCCTGGTGGTCAACATCGGCGACGTGCTGTTCGCCAGCGGCAGTTCGACACTACGGCCCGAGGCGCGCGAGAAGCTGGCCCGTTTTTCGGGCATCGTACTGGCCTATCCCGACCTGCGCCTCCAGACCGAGGGGCATACCGACAACGTCGGCTCGCTCGAACTCAATCAGAAGCTTTCCGAAGAGCGCGCCAACGCGGTCCGCGATTACCTCATCTCGCAGGGAGTGCCTTCCGAGAGCATCTCCTCGCGCGGCATGAACTTCGCGAACCCGGTCGCCGACAACGACACGGCCGCGGGGCGCAGCAAGAATCGCCGCGTGGAAATCATCATCTCGGGCGAAATCATCGGCAGCGAAGTGTCTACGGCTTTCGGCAACCAGCAGCAGTGACGCGTGGGACGTCCGTCCGACGCGTTGATCGGTCCCGAAGACAGGGCCGTCTGCTCTGCGCTCGCTGCTATTGGAACTTCCCATCTTTTGGACAGACAGCATTGTCTGTCCCACCCCGCACAAGGTCGGTCAAACACGCGTGGCGCGAACCTCCAGGTTTGCGCCCACCGGTGGCGATGCTTGTTTCTGTGCCTGACGGGCTTGTTTTTGTGCAAAAGGGAGTTGGCTTGGCCCCGGGGCGTTAGTCGGCCGCCGGCGCCAGCTCGCGTGCCCGGAAATACTCGATCGTCAGGCGGAGGCCTTCTTCGAGCGGCACTTTCGGCTCCCAGTTGAGCAGCCGCCGAGCCTTGGTGATATCGGGGCGGCGTTGCTTGGGGTCGTCCTTGGGCAGGGGATGATATTCGATCGCGCAATGCGAGCCGACTAGCTTCTGGATGCACTCGGCGAATTCGGAAATCGTGAGCTCGGCCGGATTCCCGACGTTCACCGGGTACGCCTCGTCACTGTCGATCAGCCGGATGAGGCCGTCCACCAGGTCCGACACATAACAGAAGCTGCGCGTCTGCGAACCGTCGCCGAAAATCGTGATCGGCTTGCCATGCAGCGCCTGATCGAGAAACGCCGGCACGACGCGGCCGTCGTTGAGCTTCATGCGCGGGCCGTAGGTGTTGAAGATACGCACGATGTGCGTTTTGAGACCGTGGGTGCGGTGGTAGGCCATCGTCAGAGCCTCGGCGAAGCGCTTGGCTTCGTCGTAGACCGAACGCGGACCGACGGGGTTGACGTGTCCCCAGTAGGTTTCCTTCTGGGGATGCTCCAGCGGATCCCCGTAGCACTCCGAGGTCGAGGCCAGCAGGAACTTCGCGCGATGGCGCAAGGCGATGTCGAGCAGATTCTTGGTGCCCGCCGATCCCACCATCATCGTTTCGATCGGCGCGTCCAGATAGTCGAACGGGCTGGCCGGAGACGCCATGTGATAGACGTAGTCGAGGTGGCCGTCGATCGTGAACGGAACCGAAACGTCGTGGCGGGTCAATTCATAGCGGGGATTCGAGCGCAGATGCTCGACGTTTTCCTCGCGGCCTGTGAGGAAACTGTCGATGGCGACAATCTGATGGCCTTCGGCGAGCAGCCGGTCGGTCAGATGCGACGCAACAAAGCCCGCCCCACCGGATATCAGAATACGCAAAGCGCAGTCCTCCTGGGTCTTCTCCGTATCGTAGGGGCATCTGCCTGCTGCCAGCAAGCGGTAAGGTAACCTACCTATCCCCACAGTTTTTGCCCTAGACTACAGGGTGGCTGAAGCTAAGGGCAAAAGCGATTTCTCATTGTACTCACGATCCACAAACGAGCGGAGGGCTAACGGCATGCGGCGACGGGAACTGCTTCAAGGGCTGGCGGGCGGAGCGGCACTGAATCTGGCGGGGCTGGTGGCGCACCCGCAATTGCGCGCCGCGCCTTCGCCTCAAGAGGCGCAGGCCAAGCGCGGCCTGCCGGCCCTTCAAATCACCGACGTGCGCGCGATTCTGACCGCGCCTCCAGGTTTGCCGCGAACCGTTGTGGTGAAAGTCGAGACCAGCGAGCCCGGCTTGAGCGGCATCGGCTGCGCGACGTTCACGCAGCGCGCCAAGGCCGTGGTCACGGCGGTCAACGAATTCCTGCGGCCGTTCCTGAAAGGCAAGAACCCCGACCAGATCGAGGACATCTGGCAATCGATGTACGTCAGCTCCTACTGGCGCAACGGCCCGGTGCTCTACAACGCCATGAGCGGCGTCGACGAGGCGCTGTGGGATATCAAGGGCAAGCGCGCCAACATGCCGGTATACCAACTGCTGGGCGGCAAGTGCCGCATGGCGGCCGACGTGTACCGCCACGCGTCGGGAAACAGCCTGCAGGAGGTCGAAGACAGCGCGCGGCAGTTCATCGCGCAGGGCGTGCGGCACATTCGGATTCAGATGGGCATCAGTGGGATGGCCAACTACGGCGCGCACGGTTCGGATGCGAACGCGGCGGTCGATTCGTCGCTGCCGCCTCCTCCGGCGGGGCCGCCGCGGCGGCTGGTGTACGAGCCGGTGCCGTATTTGAACAGCGTTCCCAAGTTGTTTGAGTACATGCGCAAGCAACTCGGCGAGGAAATCGAGTTGCTGCACGACATGCACGAGCGCGTCACGCCCGACCAGGCGCTGTGGCTATGTAAACGGCTCGAGGAGTACCGCCCCTTCTTCATCGAAGACCCGCTGCCGCCCGAGCAGATCGGCTACTTCCAGCACATTCGATCGAACTGCACGACTTCGATCGCGATGGGCGAGTTGTTCAACAGCCCGCACGAGTTTCTGGGGCTGATCACCGAACGGCTGATCGACTACATCCGCGTGCACGTCTCGCAGATCGGCGGCGTAACGCCGGCCAAAAAGCTGGCGGCGCTGTGCGAATGGTTCGGCGTACGGACGGCATGGCACGGGCCGGGCGACGTGTCGCCGGTCGGCCATCTTGCCAACATCGCGCTCGATGTTTCCTGCTACAACTTCGGGATTCAAGAGGCGCAGACGTTTTCGGAAGCCGCTCAGGAAGTGTTTCCGGGGTGTCCGCGGCTCGAAAACGGCTACCTGTGGCCAAACGAAGCGCCGGGCTGGGGGATGGAAGTCAACGAGCAACTCGCCGCGAAGTACGACGTCGATTCGCGCTACGACGAGCCGTTTGATCTGGAGTGGGGCAATACGCGGCGGCGCGACGGATCGGTGATCCGACCCTAGGCCCACCGCAAACGTCCGACCACCGCGTACCGCCTTGCGGGCCCGCAACGAGATCCATTCAGCGCTGGTCGGCGGAACCCCGCAGCAGTGTTTCCACGTCGACGGTCTGGCCCGTGAAGCTGTCGCGTGCTTGCTGGGAGTGCATCCGCCGGGCCTGTTTTTCGAGGCGCGCGGCGTCGCCTTTGTAGCCGGCGGCGCGCAGGCCCTTCGCCCAGATCGCCATGGTCGCCACGACTTCGGGGTGCTCCTTTCCCAGCGTGCGCTTCTGAATCGCTACAGCGCGCTCGTACAGGTCCAACGCCTGCTCGGCACGCCCCGTGGCGGTGAGCGCCAGCCCCAGGTGGACCAGCAGCGCGGCCGTTTCGGGATGTTCCACTCCGAGCGATGTTTCCGTCAGGGTCAGCGCCTTGCGGAATCGCTCCTCGGCCGCCCACGGATCGCCGCGGTCGAGCGCCGCCAGGCCCAGGCTCGCCAACGTCGATGCCACCGCGCGTTGTTCGGAACCGGGCGCCGCCTGGTAAATCGCCAGCGCGCGCCGCAGCAACGGCTCGGCCGCGGCCGCGTGCCCGGTCTTTCGCTCGACGAGCGCCAGGTTGCGCAAAATCGCCGCGACGCCGGGATTGTCAGAGCCGACGTTGCGTTCCATGGCGGCGAGCGCCGCGTCGAGCGATTTCCGGGCGGCGCTGTATTTTCGCTCGAAAGCCTGAATCAGCCCGAGGTTCGCCAGCCCCACGGCAACCTTGACGTGCCGCTCGCCCAAGCCCTGGCGCGCCACGGCGACCGATTTGCGCGCGGCGTATTCGGCCTCGCCATAGCGTCCCTGACGGCGATAGACCACGGCCAGACCGTTCCAGACATCGGCTTGGACCTCGCCTACTCCCCGCGGGTCTCGATCTCGGGCTTGGCCGTAGGCGGCTTCGGCCGCGGCAAGCCGCCCCTGGTCCAGATACAGGTCACCCCACAAGGCGGGGCCGAGCGCCGCTGCCGGACCGCTCTGGCAAGCCCCGGAGCAAAACGCAGTCGCGCGCTGTAGCAACTCGGATGCTTCCGCGTAGCGTCCTTGTAAGCGACGCAGGTGGCCGAGTTGGAACAGCGTGGCGGCGGCACCTTGGGCGTGCTCCACGGGCAGTTGCGCCGCGGTGGTTTGCTCCACCGCTATTTGTTGCGCGGCTTCGTCCCAACGCGCCAGAGCCTGTTGCAAGCGCTGCGCTGCGGCATCGTAGCGACCGAGTTGCATTAGCGTTACGGCGAGGTTGTGCGCGGCCCTGGCACGCTGCTCACTCGCGGCACGCGGATCTTGCTCGATGGCGTCGAGCGCCTGCTGGAACAGATCAGCGGCTTCGCGGAGCCGGCCTTGCCTTCGGTAGCGAATCGCTCTTTCTTCGATCGCTGGGAAGTGCTCCGCTTGCGCCGTCTGGATCGTTGCGGGAACACTTGGGGTGTCCGCCGCGCCGGAACCGCCCGCGGCAGCAGCCGATGCAACCGTCTGCCCCGGGGTTGTCGCGGCTGCTAAAAGCAACGCTAACCAGAGATACACTGTTCGATTACGAAGAACTCTTGGAACAATAGAATCTCTATGGCACCGTCGAGTAACCCATTCGGTGCAACAACGGGACACACGAATCCTATTGGGCGCAGGCATCCCTAAAAACACCTCCAAGCTAATGAGGAACCTTATCGGTCGGGCGAACGGCGCGATGGCGCAGTTCCACCTTTTGCGGGCTTGTTAACCCACAATTCGTGATTTGGTTGTTCGTCGAATAGACTCGGCGCGCTACGGGACTAGAATTCGCCCGATTGCGCCATAAGAATTCATAACTACGATGCTATGCTGGAAGGACTAGTGAATCAAACTCATTGTTTTCATCGAAAGCATGAGTATGGCTCATGGCTATAGGGGTCTTCTCCGGTTATGGATCTGGAAGTTCGCCATCTCAAACTCGTCGCCACCGTCGCTGAAGAGGGCAGCGTGACGCGGGCCGCGAACCGCCTGCACCTGACACAATCGGCGCTCAGTCATCAACTGCGCGACGTCGAGGATAAGCTCGGCGTAGCCTTGTTTCAACGCACGGCCCGGCGCATGTTGTTGACGCGCGCGGGCGAGCGGCTGCTGGAGTCGGCGCACCGCGTTCTCGACGAGCTCGAAAAAGCGGAAGAGGCACTGCGCGAGGAAGGCAGCCAGCGCGACGGGCTGCTGCGCATCACCACCGAGTGCTATACCTGCTACCACTGGCTGCCTTCGCTGCTGCACGCGTTCCAGCAGAAATCTCCGCGCGTCGAAGTGCGCATCGTGGCGGAGGCGACGCGGCGGCCGGTGGAGGCGCTGCTGGAGGGCGAACTCGACCTGGCGATCGTCAGCGACCCGATCAAGAATCGCAAGATCGAGTTGGAGCCGTTGTTTCAGGACGAACTTTTTCTGGTGACCGCGCCCGAACATCCGCTCAGCCGGCGCGCCTACGTCAAGGCCGAAGATCTCGTGGACGAACATCTGATTCTCTATTGCGACGACAAGCGCGACCTGACGATTTACCAGCAGGTGCTGATTCCGGCCGGCGTTTCGCCGCGGCGGCTCTCTTCGGTGCAACTGACCGAGGCGATCATCGAGATGGTCAAGGCCGGGCTGGGCGTCACCGCGTTTGCCGGCTGGGCGATCGCGCCTTACGTGAAGAACAAGCAGGTGAGGGCGGTGCGGCTCACCCGCAATGGCGTGCGCCGCCATTGGCGGGCGGCGACGCTGCGCAGCAACCAGCGGCCCCGCTACCTCGACGATTTCATCAAGCTGGCCACGCGGCTAGCGCCTCCGCAGTTGCGCCGCGCAGCGGCTTGAGGCAGTGGCGCAGGGCTCCGGCCTGCGCTGGTTTTGAGAAGAACAATGAGTGCGTGCGCGGAGCGGTTTGAGCCGGGGTACCTGGGTTCTGTGGTTTCTACTTTTGGTTTTGGGCAGGCCAGAGGCCTGCCCCACTGGTTAGCGGTCCTGCCACTGTTTCGAAGTTCAGCCATTGGTTAGAAATTCACCGGCAGGCGGTCGGCGGCTCGCTTGCTTTTGCTGGAGGCGTCGGTTCGCTTGGAGGGGCCGTTCAGGAAATCGAAGTCGCAGCCCTGGTGCGCCTGCAGGGTGTGCTCGATGTAGAGACGGCCGTAGCCTCGATCGTAGTGGCGCTCGCGGGGCTTCCAGGCGGCCAGGCGGCGTTCGATTTCTTCGGGCGGCACGAGCAGGTTCACCTGGCGGTTGGGAACATCGAGCTGGATTTGGTCGCCGTTTTCGACAACGGCCAGGGGTCCGCCAACGGCGGATTCCGGCGAGACGTGCAGCAGCACCGTTCCGTAGCTGGTGCCGCTCATGCGCGCGTCGCTGATGCGCACCATGTCGGTGACGCCTTGCTTCAACAGCTTGGCCGGGATGGGCAGGTTGCCGTATTCGGGCATGCCCGGCGCTCCCACTGGGCCTCCATTTTTGAGAACCATGACGCAGTTCTCGTCGATGTCGAGATCGGGGTCGTCGAGCCGCGCGGCCAGGTCGTCGTGGTCTTCGAAAACGACGGCGCGGCCGGTGTGCTGGAGCAGCTTTGGCGTGGCGGCGCTGGTCTTGAGCACCGTGCCGTCGGGCGCGATGTTGCCGTAGAGCACGATGGTGCCGCCGGTTGCCTGCAACGGCTCGGAGAGCGAGCGAATCACATCGCGATTGTTGCAGCGCGCGGCGGCGATGTTATCCCTTACGGGCTTGCCGGTGACCGTCATCGCGTCGAGGTGCAGCAGGGATTCGATTTCCTTCATCACGGCGGGCACGCCGCCGGCGTAGAACATGTCTTCCATCAGATAGGCGCCCGAAGGGCGGATGTTGGCGATGACGGGCGTGGTGCGCGAGATTTCGTCGAACAGGGGGAGAGGCAGATCGATACCGAGGCGGCCGGCGAGCGCCACCAGGTGAATGATGGCGTTGGTCGAGCCGCCGATCGCCATGTTGACCCGAATCGCGTTTTCGAGGGCCTGGCGCGTGAGCACTTTCGTGGGACGCAGGTCTTCCCAGACCATTTCCACGATGCGGGCTCCGCTGCGCTCGGCGGCTTCGTAGCGGCGCGAGTCGGCGGCGGGGATGTTGGCGCATCCGGTCAAGGTCAGTCCCATGGCTTCGGCGAGGCTGGTCATGGTGGAGGCCGTGCCCATCACCATGCAGTGGCCGGCGCTGCGCGACATGCAACTTTCGATCTCGCAGAGATCTTCGTCGGTGATGCGGCCGGCGCGGCGTTCGTCCCAGAAGCGCCAGACATCGGTGCCCGAACCGATTTCCTCGTTGCGCCACATGCCGCGCAGCATCGGTCCGCCGGGGACCATGATGGCGGGCAGATCGGCGCTTGCCGCGCCCATCATTTGCGCCGGCGTCGTCTTATCGCAGCCGCACAGCAGCACCACGCCGTCGATGGGGTTGGCGCGGATCGATTCCTCGACGTCCATCGCCATCAGGTTGCGGAACATCATCGTCGAGGGCCGCATGAAGGGTTCGCCGAGCGAGATGGTGGGGAACTCCAGCGGGAAGCCGCCGGCGGCCCAGACGCCGCGCTTGACGGCGTCAGCGACCTGGCGCAGGTGAGCGTTGCAGTTGGTGAGCTCGCTCCAGGAGTTGCAGATGCCGATGACGGGTTTGTTCTGGAAGACGCTCGAGCTGAAGCCTTCGGCGCGCATCCAGGAGCGGTGGATGAAGCCCAGCTTGTCGCTGCGGCCGAACCAGTCCTGGCTGCGAAGAACACGTTTCGAATCGCTCATGAATGCCTTTCTGTCTTGCTACGGCGATCCGTCATTATAGGGGGTTGGCGGTAATGGCCGGAGACTGTTTTTGCCGCCGCCGATGGCCGAGCCGGCTTTGCGGTTTGTTCGCCACGGCGAGGGATCGATGTTGTTCCCTTTCCGAGGAATGCGGGGATCTGTTCCGAAAATGGGATTGGGTTCGTTTTGTCAGTTTTTGTTCTTTTGGAAGGCGACTTCCCGGCAGCGGGAAACTTGATTCCCACTCACCCTCATGCTTCGCAAGCTGGCCATGATTTCACCTGACCCTAGTGTAGATCCCGACGCCAAGCAATTTACGGTTAGAGCCGCCGCTTGCGGTTGCGATTCAACAAGATGCCGTTTTCGGAGTGCTGTGACTGACCGGAGGAGCCGGCCGGGGAGAGACGCTCACCCGTGAGAAACGACGGACGCAGTGCGCGAACCGGAAGGCCCGGCAGAACGCCCTACCTGCTGGTCCCACGCGAGCATGGCTCGTGGGGAATGCTGCTGTTTCCCCTAATCTCGGCGATGGTGCTCACGCGGCGGTGGGACTGGGGTCTGCTGCCGGCGGCGGCCGCGGCGGTGGCCGTTTTTCTGATCCGTGAGCCGCTGTTGGTGCTGGCCCGGCAACGCTACGTTTGGAAAGAAACGCGGCCGGAGACGCTCTCCGCGCGCCGTTCCCTGCTGGTGTTCGGGATCGTGTTGGCCGCCGCGGGGGCGTGGCTGGCCGGCGTGGTGTCCGTGGCGTGGCTGCTGGGGCTGGGGCTGGCGGCGGGGGCGCTGACCGCGGTTGCGATCTACGGCGCGCTGCACAACCGGCAGCGTTCGGCGCTACTCCAGATCGCCGGGGCGGTGGGTTTGGCGAGTTCGGCTCTGTTGCCGTACCTGGCGGAGGGCCTGGCGCCCGATGTCCGGCTGTGGCTGCTGATCGGCACGCACGTCGTGCACAGCACCGGGGCGGTGCTGGTGGTGCACGCCCGGCTGGACGCGGCCCGGGCGCTGAAGACCGGCGCGGCGATTCCTTTCCAACCTGTCGCCGCCGTGCTCTGGCTCGTGATGCACGGGCTGGCGGCTGGGGCGCTGGCCCTGGCGGGGGTTCCCTGGTTGGGGTTGGTTCTGGCGATTCCCCTGGCGGTTCACGCCGTTGACCTGGCCCGTTTGCGGGACGCCGGGTTCCTGCACACGCCGCTCAGGCAGGTTGGGTTTCGGGAATTGGCGCTTAGTAGCGTGTTTTCGTTGCTGGTGGTGGCGGTGTTGTTTTGAGTGCGCGTGGGATGCGCAAGAGTCTCCCTGGAGAGGCGTTTTCTCAGCTCGGCCTGGCGTTTTTTGGACAGACAAGATTGTCTGTCCCACAGGGCAGGCAGGATGCCTGTGCCTCGAGTTTGGCCCTTTTGGCGAAATGCGGCATTAGGAATGAGATGCCTGGGAGTCGCCTTCAGGCGGCTTGGTCCCGACGAAGTCGGGTTTAGGCCGGTCGTTTACGGCCGGTTGGCGGCGGGGTTCCCTAACCGTTTGTCAAGGCTGCTTTCAGCGGCCTTTCGAAACGCAACGCGACGACTGGAAGCCGCAAAAAGGGGGAAGCCCGCTTGAAGCGGGCTGAGGGAAGAGAAATAGGAGCCGCCATACCGGCCGTAAACGACCGGCCTAAACCGGGCTAAGGCCCGTGAACGGGCCTGCGAGCCCAACCGTGCCGCCCATTTTGCCTTGCCATGGTGTTGGCTCCGCAAAAGGCCAAACTCCAGGGGCAGGCAGGATGCCTGCCCCACTAGGTCTCGGCGCCTCCGGTGGCGTCGTCGACCAGCTCGATTTGGTCGATGACGCCAACGACGGCCGCGTCGATGGGAGATTGCAGCCGGTTGACGGCGGTCATTGCCGCCCAGCCGTCGACGGCCAGCAGGACGCGGTCGCCTACTCCGGCGTCCACGGAATCGACGGCCACGAAGGGCGCGCCGCGCTCGTTGCCGTCGAGGTCGAGCTGCGCCACCAGCAGCAGTTTCATGCCTTCGTGGCTGGCGTGCTTTTCCGAGGCAACGATGTCGCCGATGACGCGCCCGATCAGCATCGGCCGGCTTCCTTTCGCGCCGCGGAGGGTCGGGATTGCAGGGCAAGCGGCATCAGGAGCCGTCCGGAGCGGCCTGCGCTTGCGGCGCGTTGATCTCGTCGACGATACCGACGACCGTGGCGTCGGAGCCGACTTCGTCGGGCAGGAAGGCCATGGCGGCTTCGCGCCCGCGGCACCAGTAGATCGTCTCGCCAGAGCCGGCGCCCACCGCGTCCGCTGCGACCAGGGCGCTTCCCGTGTCTTGGCCGGCGGCGTCGAGCGGTTGGATCAGCAGCAGCTTGCGGCCGATGAGCTGATCGATCTTGGCGGTGGCCCAGACGCGTCCGATCACTCTGCCGAGGCGCATCGCTATCCTTTTTTCGAATCGGGAGTTTCGTCGATTTCGAGCTCGTCGACGATGCCGATGATGGCCGTATCGACCGGGGCTTCCTTCATGCCCGAAGCCATGCGAGCGGAACTGCCGGTGACCAGCAGGACGCGTTCGCGGTAGCCGGCGCCGACGGTGTCGACGGCGACCACATAGCCGGATTGATCCTGGCCGTCGGGCGCGATGTGGCGCACCACCAGCAGCTTTTTGCCTTCGAGACGCGGATCTTTACGGGTGGCGACCACTGTGCCGACCACGCGGGCCAACTGCATCGAGACCGTCCTTGGCGGCCCTTACTTGGCCGCCGGTTTCGGGGGAGCGATCGAGAAGATATCGTCGAGGTTCGAATGCGGGCGCGGAATCACGTGCACCGCGAGCAACTCGCCGACGCGACGGGCGGCGGCCGCACCGGCGTCGGTGGCCGCTTTCACGGCGGCGACGTCGCCGCGGCACAGCACGGTCACATAACCCGATCCGATCTTTTCCCAACCCACCAGAGTGACTTTGGCGGCTTTGACCATCGCGTCGGCGGCTTCGATCAGCGCCACCAGGCCGCGGGTTTCAATCATACCGAGGGCTTCGCCCATTTAAGTTTCATCCTCCCTTGGACCGTACCACTTCTTCGACGAGCTGAATCAACTCTTCGCGGGTCACGTAGAACCCTTGCTGCCCCTGCTGCCCGGCCGGCGCGGCGGCGGCCGTATAGTCTTCGGCGACGGTGGGGCAGCCGGGCTGCGGCACCGCCCGCGATTGCACGCCATAGCGGCCGCGCGACTCAAACAGCTTGGTCACTTCCTCTTGCGGCAGCGGCCGCGCGCCGCCCAACATCTCGGCGACAAAGCTGATGCGCGCGAAATGCTCGACCGTTTCCATGCGGAAGAACGCCTGAAAGACGTCCTTACCGTAGCTGACGGCGCCGTGGTTGCCCATCAGCAGCGCGTCGTACTTGGGAATCAGCGGGATCATCGGCTCGGTCAGCGCCGACGTCCCAGGCAGCCCGTAGGCGGCCAGGGGAACGCAGCCGAGGCCGATCACCACCTCCGGCAGCAGCGCCTTGTTGAGCGACAAGCCGGCGGCCGCAAACCCCGTCGCCACAGGGGGATGCGCGTGCACCACCGAGTGGATGTCGGGACGCAGATTATACACCGTCAGGTGCATGGCGATCTCGGAGGTGCGCTCCAGCCGCCCTTCGATCTTGTTGCCTTCGTTGTCGACGATGATCAGATCGTCGGGGCGCATCATCCCCTTGCTGACGCCGGTGGGCGTGGCCAGGATGCGTTCGTGATCCAGCCGGACCGTGATATTGCCGTCATTGGCGGCCACCCAGCCCTTTTGGTAGACCAGCTTGCCGACTTCGACGATATCATGGCGCAGCTCGCGCTCTGTCTTTACCATGCGAATTCCAATCCTAGCGTGGGGGGAGCGAGGTTGTAAAGGAAGGGCGGGGGAGGGGGTAGCGGCGGAATAATCATTCCGAACTGGCCTTCAGATCCGGTTCGAGAATATCGAACGTCATGCCTTGTGGATCCTGACACACCGCCAGCCAACCGAATCCCGGGATCGCCTGTTTGCCTTCCAGGATTTTGCCGCCCTGCTGTTCGACCTTGCGGATAGTTTCCTCTACCGAGGCGACCTCGATGACGTTGACGGTCTCCGCGCCGGGCTGGGGCCGCTGCAGCATGAAGCCGTCGATGCCGGGCGTTTCTTTGCCGCCGGTTTCGATCTCCCAGTAGGGCATCGCGCCCCAGGGCAGGACGATCTCGTTGCGAGTGATTCGCCAGCCCAGAACCTTGCGGTAGAAATCGGCTTCCCGCTCGGGGTCGCTGGCGCCGATGGCGAACCGAATGACGCGCGGCATGTGATTTCTCCTAGGTACGGGGCTTTTCCGAGTTGCCGTCCGGCAGCTCCCCAACGCGGCCGCTACGGCTTTTCCCAGGCTCCGGTCTTCTCCGAGCGGAAAACGGCGTCGATGACGGCCATGTTTTTCACGGCGTCTTCGAGCGGGAATTCGAGCGGTTCGCCGCTGCGGATGTGTTCGGAAACCACGTCGCCCTGCAGGGTGTATTGATCGCAGACGTCGAAAGTCTCGGCGACGGCGGAGGCTCCACCGACAACGCTGCCGTCGTCGACGAAGATGCGGCAGGGCTTATCGGGCGGGGCGTTGAACGGGATTTCGATCTCGATCCGTCCTTTGGTGCAGAAAATCTGCACGCGCTGGTAGGGAACCAGTTGCGTGGAGCAGGCGAACGACGCCTGGCCTTGGGGGAAATCGAGCATCGCGCCGGTGAGGCGGTCGATCTTGAGCTCGGGGTCGCGCTCGATGAGGCTGACAACGCGCGAGGGTTCCGATTCGAACAGGAAACGCGCCCCGACGATCGGGTAGCAACCGATGTCGTACAACGCGCCGCCGCCGATATCGGGCTGGTTGCGGATGTTTTTGGGATCGGTGTTGGTGTAGCTGAAAAACGTCTGCATGGCGCGCAGCTTGCCGATGCGGCCTTCGCGGATGAGGTCACGGGCGCGGCGCCATTGCGGGTGGTAGCGCACCATGAAGGCTTCCTGGATCAGCACTTTGTGGCGGTCGCGGGCTTCGATCAGGGTTTGCGCCTCGGCGGCGGTGAGCGCCACCGGTTTCTCGCAGAGCACGTGCTTGCCCGCCTCGGCGGCCTTCACCGACAAAGGCACGTGCAGATGATTGGGCAGCGGGTTGTAGACGGCTTCGATCTGTTTATCGGCCAACAGTTCTTCGTAGGAGCCGTAGGCCTTGGGAATGCCCAGTTGGTCCGCGATGCGCCTGGCCTGCTCGAGGTTGCGGGAAGCGATGGCGGCGACGTTGGTCAGCTTCCCTTTCTGCATGGCGGGAATGACCTTTTTGACGCCGATCTTGGCGGTGCTGAGAATACCCCAGGTGACAGGCTGCATGAATGACTCCGGACCGGGCGTGGAGTTTGGGCTCCACAAATTTGGATGTTCCGGGTGATTGTAGCGAGTTTGCGTCTGATGATGTGGGGACGCAACGAGCATCCGCAAGAAAATGCTCGCCGGCGGGCGCGAGCGTTCGGGCCCAGCTCTCCGCCGGCTTGACGGTCCGCTACCATGAGGGTTACCCCTCATGGCTAAACATCGCGAGAAGAAGGATCTGCGCGCCCACTTTCAGACGGCGAAGACGGTGATGCCCGAGGTGTGGGCGCTGGTGAAGCCGCGGCGCAAACTGCTGGCCGGCGGACTGGGCCTGATCGTGGTCAGCCGCCTGTCGGGGCTGGTGCTGCCGGCTTCGACCAAATACCTGTTTGACGACGTGATCGGCAAGCGGCATTTCGACCTGCTGCTGCCGTTGGTGCTGGCGGTGGGAGCGGCGACCGCGGTCGAGGCCTCGACGTCGTATGCGCTGACGCAGTTGCTGTCGAAATCGGGGCAGCGGCTGATCGCCGAGTTGCGCCGCCAGGTGCACTCGCACCTGGCGCGGCTGCCGGTGGCCTATTACGACAGCCACAAGACCGGCTCGCTGGTGTCGCGCGTGATGAGCGACGTGGAGGGCGTGCGCAATCTGGTCGGCACCGGGCTGGTGGAACTGGTGGGCGGCCTGCTCACCGCGGCGGTGGCCTTCGTGGCACTGCTCTACTACAGCCCGAAGCTGACCGCGGTGGCGCTGTTTCCGCTGCTGGCGTTCGGGCTGGTTCTCAAATACGCCTACACGACGCTGCGGCCTCTGTTTCACGAGCGCTGGAAGATTCGCAGCGAGGTCAGCGGACGGCTCACCGAATCGCTGGCCGGCGTGCGCGTGGTGAAGGGCTATCACGCCGAGGCGCGCGAGGAAAACGTGTTCGCGGCGGGCGTGCAGCGCATTCTCGACAACGTGCTGAGCACGATCACCGGCACCTCGCTGGCCAGCTTGGCGGCGACGGTGCTGATGGGCGGCGTGGGCGCGATGATCATGTACTTTGGCGCGCAGGACGTGCTCGCGGGCCGCATGGAAGTGGGCGAGCTGATCGCCTTTACGGCCTTTCTCGCCTTTGTGGTCTCGCCCATCTTCAAGGTGGTCAGTATCGCGACGCAACTGATGGAGGCGTTCTCGGGACTGGAGCGCACGCGCGAAATCTTCCACGAGATCCGCGAGGAGGATGACCCGCATCGGGCCGTCGAGCTTGCGACGCTGCAGGGCGAGATCCGCTTCGAACGCGTCGATTTCGCCTACGAGCCGGGCAAGCCGGTGTTGCACGACATCTCGTTTGAGTCGCTCCCGGGCACGGTGACGGCTCTGGTGGGGCCGTCGGGGTCGGGGAAATCGACGATCACCGGGCTGGTGGCGGCGTTCTACAAGCCGGGTGCGGGCCGCATCCTGGTCGATGGCGTGGACGTCAACACCGTGCGGCTGTCGTCGTATCGAACGCAGCTCGGTGTGGTGTTGCAGGAGACGTTTCTGTTCGACGGCTCGATCCGGCAAAATGTCGCGTTCGGGCGGCCCGATGCGAGCGACGACGAGATCCTGGAAGTCTGCCGCATCGCGCGGGTCGATGAGTTCGCCGAAAAGCTCGACCAAAGCTACGACACGATCGTCGGCGAGCGTGGCGTGAAGCTTTCGGGCGGGCAGCGGCAGCGGGTGGCGATTGCGCGGGCGATTTTGGCGAATCCGCGGATACTGATTCTCGACGAAGCGACCTCAAGCCTCGATTCCGAATCGGAAGCGATGATCCAGGAAGGGCTTTCCTACCTGATGCGCGGCCGCACGACGTTTGTGATTGCGCACCGGCTGTCGACGATCCGGAGGGCCGAGCAGATTCTGGTGGTCGAAGATGGCCGCATCGTCGAGCGCGGCAATCACGAATCGCTTTACGCGGCGCGCGGGCGGTATCGCGATCTTTACGACCGGCAGCACGGGTTGATGTCGAATCTGTTCCTGGCGCCGGGCGAGGGCGACGAAGCGGAGCAGGAGACTTCCGACAAGGAGGAATCGGCGGCGGCTACCGACCCGTTGAGCCTGCTGCGCGGGTCTTGAGCCGCAGTCTGTTGTTTGCGGCGACCTAGCGCAGATTTGGCGCTTCACGTAGACCTGCGGCTTTTCCACATGAATTCGCAAACGGCCGCAGGTCTGGCGAAGCGTCAGCCTTTGCGCTACGGGGGATGGGGTCGTGGGGAAGGCTATGCGCGGTTTGAGGTTTCTCCCGCTTACCGCTGAACTCTGGCCGGCTCTTGAAAAACTGTTCGGCGAACGCGGCGCTTGCGGCGGCTGCTGGTGCATGTGGTGGCGGCTGACGCGCAGCGCCTGGGAACAGAACAAGGGCGAGCCGAATCGAGCGGCGTTGCGCGCGCTGGTGGAGGCGCGGGCGCCGTTGGGCGTGCTCGCTTTTCTCGAAGGCCAGGCCGTGGGCTGGTGCGCTGTGGGTCCCCGGGAAACGCTGCCATCGCTGGGACGCTCGCGGGTGCTGGCGCCGGTAGATGACCAAGCGGTGTGGTCGGTGACCTGCTTTTTCGTGGCGCGGCCGTATCGCAAGCGCGGCGTGGCGCAACGGCTGTTACAAGCCGCGGTCGACTACGCCCGATCGCAGGGCGCCCGCATCGTCGAGGGCTATCCCACCGAAACACGCAAACCCTCGGTGCCCGACGTTTTCGCATTCATGGGCCCGGTGAGCTTGTTCCGCAAGGCGGGGTTTCAAGAGGTAGTACGGCGGTCGCCAACCCGGCCGCTGATGCGGCGGCTCGTGCGCCCCCGGGGGCCCGCTCCGGCATCGTCTCCCCTGGACCCGTAGCGCAGGGCTGGTGTTTTTCCGGACCTGCGGCGTCGAACGATGTTCGGAAAGGTGCGGAACCGAGATCGCAGTGAAACGAGAAGAGCCACTGCACTGAGGAATCCGCGGCTTCTGGAAGGGCCGCAGGTCTGGCGAAGCGCCAGCCGTGCGCTACGGTTTCTTGCGCAGGGTTTGTTGCGACAGACGGGATTGTCCGTCCCACTTGGCCCGCGGAAAAGGCGTTTCCGTGTCTCTCACGGGGCCGATGATACAATGAGCTTTTCCTAAACTCCTGAATGAAAATCGGATTTGTCAGTCTGGGCTGCCCCAAGAACCTGGTCGACAGCGAGGTGATGATGGGGCTGGTGGAGGCGCGCGGTCATGAGCTGACCAGCCGCCCGTCCGAAGCCGACGCGATCGTCGTCAACACCTGCAGCTTTATCGACCCGGCGAAGCAGGAATCGATCGACACGATCCTGGAGATGGCCGAGTACAAGAAGTTTGGCCAGGCGCGGCGTTTGGTCGTGGCGGGCTGTCTGGTGGAGCGTTATCGCGAGGATCTCCGCCGGCAGATCCCCGAAGTGGACGCCGTGCTGGGCACCAACGAACTCGAGCACATCGTGGCGCACTGCGAGGGGATCGAGGTGGGCAGCGAACCGCCCGCGCCCTACCTTTATCACGACTTCACGCCACGCCGGCTGGCCACGCCGCGCCACATGGCGTACGTGAAGATCAACGAGGGCTGCGACCATCCCTGCACGTTCTGCATCATCCCTAAATTCCGGGGGCGCTTCCGCAGCCGGCGATTCGAGTCGGTGGTGCGCGAAGCGGAGAGCCTGTTCGGGCAGGGCGTCGGCGAGATCAATCTGATCGGCCAGGATACGACCGCGTTCGGCGAGGATCTGGGCATCGAAGACGGCCTGCCGCGGCTGCTCGAACGGTTGGCGGGGATCGAGAACGCCGGTTGGATTCGTTTTCTTTACGCTTATCCCAACCGGGTTACGCAGCGGCTGCTGGATACGATCGCCGCGCACAACGCGCTCTGCAAGTACATCGATATTCCGCTGCAGCACTCGAGCGCGGCGGTGTTGAAGCGGATGAAGCGCGGGGCAAGCGGCGAGATTTTTCTGAAGCTGATCGAGCGCATTCGCCGCACGATCCCCGGCGTCGGCGTTCGCACCAGCTTCATCGTCGGCTTTCCTGGCGAGACGGACGCGGATTTCGAGGAGCTTTGCCGGTTCGTCGAGGCGGCGCAATTCGACCGCGTCGGCGTCTTCCGCTATTCCGACGATGAAACCAGCGAGAGCTGCCATCTCGACGGCAAGGTGGACAATCGCACGATTTACAACCGGCAGCGGCGCTTGATGGCGCTGCAGCGCAAGATCTCGCGCGCCCGCAACCGCGCGCTGGTGGGCGGCCGCTATCGCATTCTGGTCACCGGGCCATCGCCCGAAACCGAGTTGCTGTGGGAAGGCCGCCTCGAGACGCAAGCCGAGGAGATCGACGGCAGAACCTTCCTGACCGATGTGGGAGAGATCGCGCCGAAGCCAGGGAGTTTCGGAATCGTGCGCATCACGCGTGCGACCGACTACGACCTGTTTGGCGAGTTGGAGCAGGTGGAACCCGAGCGCGCCGTGAGTTCTCATAGCGCCCACGAGACGCAAACCGCTGTGTTGCCGATCCTGCAGTAGGCTCAGGAGAGCGGAACCCTGCCGCACCAGTAGTTAACCCTGGACGAGGATCAAGCAGTTGGCCGCGAAATCGATCAAGAAGTGCCCGATCTGCGGGAAGCCGACGGACCCGCGGCATAGGGACTATCCTTTCTGCAGCGAGCGGTGCCGGACGATCGATCTCGCCAACTGGTCGTCGGAGGCGTATGTGGTGCACCGGCCTTTGAACGAGGCGGACGAGGAGCTGAAATCGCCGAGTTCGGAGGAAGAGTGAAGATTCCGGAGCGGAGTGCTGGCGATGCCCGGCGACGATGCCCGGCGGTGACAGACACGCCGCACTCTTGCTTCATGGGGACAGTCACCGCGTTTCGCACCTCGATTTTTCAGGGGTTTACGGAATTCGAAGGGTGCGAAACACGGTGACTGTCCCCCTCCAGCCACGGCGTTGTGCGGGTGGGCCCGGCGGCTTACGTCTGCGGCTCTGTTGTTGGGATTCGTTTCTTTCGTGGCGATGAGCCGTGACCGCTGTATGAGTTGAGAGCTTGTGTCCCCGGTTTGGTTTTGGCGATGGGCGGGCGGATGGACGGTGGAGAAGAAGAAGCAGACACGGATTGTCTGTTCCAGGCGGTCTCACAGAATCGTTTGTTCCACGCTTCCCCAGATGAACCCCACAACACGCATTGGAATCCTGCTGGCGACCTTCTTGGGCGTCGGCTATTCGCCGGTGGTGCCGGGAACGGCGGGCTCGCTGGCGGCGGTGCTGGTGGGTTACCTGCTGCTGCGGGCGGGGCTGCCGGTGTGGAGCCTGGCGCTGGGCGCGGCGGCGCTGTTTTGGCCGGCCTGCTGGGCGGCGGGCGTGGTGGAGCGGCATGCCGCCCAGACCGACCCCGGCGAGGTGGTTGTCGACGAAGTGGTCGGCCAATGGCTGGCCCTGGCGGCGATCGATCCGCTGCGCTGGCAACAGTGGCTGGGGGCGTTTTTGCTGTTTCGCCTGTTCGACGTTTGGAAGCCCTATCCCATCGGCCGATTGGAGCGCCTACCGGGCGGGTTGGGCATCGTCGCCGACGACGCTGCCGCCGGGTTGTGCGCTATGATTGTGGTGATAGCGTGGCGATGGCTCACTCCGTGGTGAGTTCGGGGAAGACGCAAGTTTTACGGGCCTTTCGAGGTCCAGTTCGCAACGACGAGGATGAGTTCGAACCCAGCCAACAACAACCGCCCCCAAATCGAAAGCGTTACCCCGCCAGCGGCCATCTCGGGTGGCGAATTCGAGATTCGGGGCCGCGGATTCGTGGCCAATGGCGACCCCCAGGTGCGGGCCCGTTTGGGCCGCGTGAACGCTCGCCTGGTGGTCGGCGGTAGCCGCTACGTGGTGGTGCGTGTACCCGAGGACGCCACCGACGGCGAACTGGTCGTCGATAACGGCTCGAGCGCCAGCCAACCCTACGGCTGCTCGATTGGATTGACGATCGCCGAAAACCTGCACCCAGTGGGCAACCCGGCCGTCGACCGCGACGGCAACATCTACAGCACGCGCAGCGGCTCGCGCGGCGAAAAAGTTCCCGTTTCGGTCTTTAAAATCGACCTTAATTTCGACGTCAAGCCGTTTATCTCCGACATCGTCAACCCGACCGGTCTGATTTTCAACCGCGAGGGAACGCTGCTGATCTCGGGCCGCAACAACGGCACGATCTACGCGGTGACCCGCGGCGGACAGATGGAAGTCTACGCCGAGGGCATGGGCGTGGCGACCGGCCTGGCGCTCGACGAGGATCAAAACCTCTACGTCGGCGACCGCACCGGCACGATTTTCAAGATCAGTCCCGACCGGCAGATTTTCGTGTTTGCGACGATGGAGCCTTCCATCTCGGCCTATCATCTGGTGATGGGGCACGACGGCTTTCTCTACGCCAGTGGACCGACGACTTCGAGCTTCGACAGCGTCTACCGGATTTCGGCGAAGGGCGAGGTTGAGGTACACTACCGCGGCTTCGGCCGGCCGCAAGGGCTGGCGTTCGACGCCAAGCACAATCTCTACGTCGCGGCCTCGCACGCCGGTCGCAAAGGCGTGTTTCGCATCACGCCGGACAAAAAACTGGAGCAGGTCATTTCCGGACCGGGTATTGTGGGACTCGCCTTCCTGCCCACCCGCGAAATGGTTCTGGCGACCAGCAGCACGATCTACCGCGTGGAAACGGCCGGCTGGTTGAATCGCTGACGTGAACGCCGAGATCATAGCGGTCGGCTCGGAACTGCTCACGCCGCAACGGGTCGACACCAACTCCCTCTATCTCACAGAGAAGCTCAACCAGGTTGGCTTCGAAGTCGTCCGCAAGACGATTGTCGGAGACGACCGGCTGCGACTGGCCGATCAACTGCGCGAGGCGCGCGCGGTTTCCGACGTCGTGATCACCACCGGCGGCATCGGCCCCACGCTCGACGATCTGACGCGCGAGGCGGCTTCGGACGCGCTGGGGCTGGAGCTGGTTTTTGTGCCCTCGATCGTCGCGGCCATCGAAGAGCGCTTCCAGCGTTTCGGCCGCAAGATGGCCGAGATCAACAAGCGGCAGGGGTATGTGCTGGAGGGAGCCGAGATCCTGGCCAACCCCAACGGTACCGCGCCAGGTCAGTACCTGCGCGACAGCGAAGGCATTCTGATCATCCTGCCGGGCCCGCCGCGCGAGATGCAGCCGATGTTTGAGCAGCACTGCCTGCCGCGGCTGTTGGCGCTCGATTCGCCCGATAAATACTACACGGCGACGTTGCGCGTGGCCTTGCTGCCGGAATCGGAAGTCGACGAGCGCATCGGGCCGATCTACTCGACCGAAGAGCGCGTGGCGACGACGATCCTGGCGGCGCCCGGCGATATTCAGGTCCACCTGCGCGCCAAGGCGCCGACGGTGGAGCAGGCGCGCGACATCGCCGAGTCGCTTTCGCTCAAGGTTGAGGCCGAACTGGGCAAGGCCGTCTATTCTCGTTCGAACGAAGGGCTGGTGGATGTCGTGGCGCGGCTGTTTCGCGAGCGGCAGTTGAGCGTCGCCACCGCCGAAAGTTGCACGGGCGGTTTACTGGCCGACGCGCTTACCTCGCTCGCGGGAAGCTCGGAGTATTTTCGCGGCGGGTTTGTCAGCTATACCGAGCAGGCCAAGATCGACGTGCTGGGCGTACCGGCCGCGACGATTCGCGAGCATGGCGTGTATAGCGCCGAGACGGCCGGGCAGATGGCGCTGGCGGCGCGCGGCAAGCTGGGCGCAGCGTTGGGAGTGGGCATCACCGGCGTGGCCGGCCCCGACGGCGGCACCGAGCGAGACGCCGGTGGGCACGGTGTTTCTTGCTCTGGCGGATGCGTCGGGGACGCAGGTCGTCCAGCGAAACTTTGGCGGCAGCCGCGAGCGGGTGCGGGCGATGGCGGCTCTGGTTGCGCTGGAGATGCTGCGGCGGCGGATTTTGGGGATTGAGTAGCGTTTGCGCCGGAGTTCCCAGCCTCGGCGTACAGTTTTTATGAGCATCGCAACCCGGGATTCTGGTTGACTCTGCAATTGTCGCGTTCTGTCGATTCCCAGGCTTGCATTGCCGCCACTTCATTGCTAGCCTGAGTCGCGATTTGGCCTGAGGTCGCCTCCCCCGCGGCTTCTGCCTTCGAGCGTAACCCCGTGGATTGGCTCTTCCTGCTGCTACTCGGCCTTGTCCTGTTCTTCGTGCGGGACGTGTTGCTGCTCGGCTCGTTCGGGGCGCGCCGTTCGTTTCTCAAGGCCCTAGCTCTCTACAGCGGTATTTTCCTCTCGGCGTTCATTGCCCTTGGAACGGCCGCGGACTTCCTTTCGCGTGAGGCGGTTCTCGACCTGCTGGGCGACAGGCGCTGGTGGCTGCCGGCGATCCTCGTGCACGGCGTGCTTGCCTTGGGATTCTTCGGGGCGAAGCGCAGTGCGCGGGCGCGCCGGCGGTCCTTCGCACTGGCTTTGCTTCCCGCGCCCGTCTTCCTCTATTGCGCCGGCGGGCTTTGCTGGCTGACGCTGTCTCAAAACACAGCGTTGGACGGAACCGGCAGCGGCGTACTGCTGGGGATCACCTGGGTGGCATTGACCGCGGGCGGCGCCTGGGGGGTGCGGCGCTTCGGCGCGGGCCAGCCGGGGGGCGAGCCTCGGGGCGTGGCTGGGGGCGAGTCTGTGGGCGAAACGCAGCGCGAGTCCGCGGGCGGGGCTATCCTCGACTTTGCCGCCGCCGCGAATCTCTCGGCCATCCTGCTGCTGCCGCTGCACCAGCAATCGCAACCGGGCGGGCTGGTGGAGCAGGCGCTCGACGGCGGCAGGCAGGCGGCGGCGCTGGCCGCGACAGCGGGGCTGATCGGAGCGAGCTTCCTGTTTCACAGGATTCGGCGCTCGCCGTAGTACAATTCTCTAGGCTTATCTGGAGCATTTCCTTTGGAACAACTGCAAGGCCTGCTCTACACGATCTCGAGCGCGTTCCTGCTGCCGGTGTTGGTGGGCATTGTGGCGGCCTTCGTCTACGCCACCTATCTGGTGGGGCAGTTTCTCTCCGAAGCACTGGACCGGCGCGTGAACCGCGCCAGCCTGGGAGAGCTCTACGCCGGGCGGCCGTCGCGCGAGCGGTTTCTGGGGCTGCCCTGGAAGGTGGAGCTGGGTTGCTTCGAGCGGATCGTCGCGGAGCACTTTGGCTCGGAGGCGCTGCTCGACAAGCAGGTCGCCGATCTGGAAAACCGCATGCGCCGCCGGGTCGAGCGGTTGGGCATCCTGGGGCGCATCGGGCCGATTCTCGGCTTGGTCGGGACACTGATTCCGCTGCAGCCCGCGCTGGCGGGGCTGGCCCGCGGCGACATGCAGACGGTGGGCGCGAACCTGCTGATCGGCTTTACGACCACCGTCGTCGGCCTGCTGGTCGGCGGCACTTGCTACGTCATCAGCGTGGTGGTGCGCAACTGGTATCAACAGGACGTTACCGAGATGCACTTCCTGCTCGAGCAGTGGGCGCAGCAGCCCGCGGCGGAAGCCGAAGTGGTGACATTCAGCCATGAACGAATCCAATCGATGGCGGCGGCAGCCGCGCAAGGCCCGGGGGGACTGGAAAGCCCGCGCCGCCCGCTTCGCTAAGCCCGACGGCGACGACAGCGACCCGCTGGTCAGCATGGTCAACCTGTTCGACGTCAGCATGGCGCTGGTGGTGGCGTTGATCCTTGCCGCGGCCGGCGGGGGCAGTATCGGCGAAATTGCCGCCCACATGAGCCAGAAGGACGTAACCATCGTCACCAACCCCGGCCGGCCCGACATGGAAATGATCGTCAAGCACGGCAACAAGATCGAGCGGTTGCGGGCCAGCGGCGAGAAGGGTTGGGGACGCGGGTTGCGCCTGGGCACGGCGTACCGGCTCGAATCGGGCGAGGTCGTTTACGTGCCCGACGGTCCCGCCGGCGAGGCCGCCCCGTCCACCGCACCGGCGGAAACCCCAGCGCCGCCGGGATCCGCGCCAGCCTCGCAACCCTGAGAGAGCCGTAGTGAAATCAGGGGTCAAACGGAAGATCGGCGCACGGCGAGCGCTCTCCGTTTTGCTGCTGGTGGTGGCGGCCGGCGCCGCTTACTACTGGTGGACCCGCCCGGGCATCGTCTTTCTCGGCTTCCCCGACATGTACCGCTTCGTGCTCGCCGACGCCAAGGCGAAGACCGGCGTGCGCTACGACTACTGGACGCAGGCGCGCGTCGACGATCCGAAGCTCGAACACGCCGATTTCCGCCGCTATGCCGTCATCTACGTCAGCGCCCGCCGCAGCGATCCGTTGACGCCGCCGATCCGGAAGGCGCTCGCGGAGGCCGCCGCAGCCGGACGCGAGGTCATCGTGATCCCGCCGCAGCACACCGCTCGCCTCGGCGTCGGCGTCGAGCACCTCGAAGGCAAGCAGGAGTGGTTGGGGGAATACTGGCGCTACGGCGGGCCGCAAAACATGGCGCGCTTTCTCGAGACCAGCGCGGCGCTGTTTCTGGGCAGAAATTTTCCCGTCGAGCCGCCGGTGCCCACGCCCGACGACGGCTACTACCACCCCGACGCGCCCGACGTATTTTCCTCGACGAAAGACTATCTCGACTGGTACAGGAAATCGGGCCGCTGGCACGACGGCGCGCCGAAGGTGCTGGTCGATTTCGCCGACGGCTGGAAGCTGGGGATGAATCGCGCGACCAACGCGGTGATCCGGGCGTTCGAGGCGCGCCACATCAACGTGGCGGCGATTTTCGGCGTCGCCCAGGAAGCGCCGTTCGCGCTCGAGTTTCAGCCCGACCTGATCGTTTCGCGCAAGCACGGCCGCTGGTGGATGGCGGACTCGGGCGTCGAGGTTCTCGACAAGAAGCTCGACGTTCCGATGCTGCGCGGGCTGACGCTGCTGTTCACCGGCGAAACGTTCGGCGAATACCGCAAGACGCGCAACGGCATTCGCGGCGCGGGCCTGGTGATGGGCGCGATGGTGCCCGAACTCGATGGCTCGATCTCGCCGACCTTGATCGAGGGGCTCGACGCGGTGTGGTACGGGCGGCGCTTCGAGGCGATCGAGGAGGAGCGCATCGAGCGGCTGGTCGACAAGGCCGAGCGCTGGATCGCTCTGCGCCGCAAACCGAATTCCGAAAAGCGCATTGCGATCGTTTATGTCTCGGGGATCGGCAAGGGCCGGATCACGGCGGCGAGCCTGAACGTCCCCGAGAGCCTGACGAACTTTTTGCACGCTATGGGCCGCGACGGCTATTCGTTTTCGCATATTCCGGTCGACTCCGGTCAGCTTCTCGACGAGATGCTCACCAAGGGACGCAACATCAGCCCCAGCCAGGTGGGCGAGATCGAGGAACTGGCGTCGATGCCGGGTGTTGAGCTGTTGCCGATCGATGGCTATGTGGCGTGGTTCCGCTCGCTTCCCGAAGCGATGCAGAAAGAGGTCGAGGGGACTTTCGGGCCGCCTCCGGGCGAGTTGATGACGGTCGAGCGCGGCGGCAAGAAATACTTCGTGCTGCCGAAGCTGGATTTCGGCAACGTGCTGGTTCTGCCGCAGCCCTTGCGCGGGGCGAAGATGAACTCGCGCTTGCAGCATAACGACCACGTGCCGCCGCCGCATCAATATCTGGCGGTTTACTGGTGGCTGCGCGAGGTGTGGAAAGCCGACGCCATCGTCAACTACGGCACGCACGGCACGCAGGAGTTTCTTCCGGGCCGCCCGCTGGGCCAGTTGGCCGACGATTGGTCGGATCGCGTTCTCGGCCCGCTGCCCAATGTGTATGTCTACGTGATGGATAACGTCGGCGAGGCGCTGATTGCGAAACGGAGAGGATCGGCGGTTACGGTGAGCCACCAGATTCCGCCCATCGCGGCGGCTTCGCTTTCGGAAGAGGACAAGGCGGTCGGGGCCATTTACCGCGCTACCGAGCAGTTCATGGCGCAGGAGGAGTTTGGCCCGGATGGGCAAGCCGGAGGCGTGCCCCATTCGAGCGCCCTCAAGGAGCGGCTGCGCGAGCAGATCGGGCGGCAGGCCCATGCGAAGTCGTTCGATCGCGACCTGGGGTTCGATTGGACCACGGAAAATCCCAGCGACGAGCAGGTCGCCGAGCTACAGCTTCATATTCACCTCATCAACGAGGACAAGATTCCGTTGGGATTGCATGTGCATGGCCGGCCGAGCGCGACCAAGGATGTCGCTTCGCTGATCACGCAGATTCTCGGCAAGCCTTACATCCGGCGGGTGGCGAAGTTGGAGTTCGGATTCACGGGAGACCGCGGCGAGGTTTACGAGCACGCCAAGGCGCGGGCCGTGGAGCTGGTCGCGCGGGCGCTGGAAGGCGCGGCGCCGCATGCGGCTCTGGCTCCCGATATGCAGCGCGTGGCCCAGCTCAAGCAGGCGTTCGCCAAGACGGTGGAGGAAATTCCGAACACGCTGCGGGCGCTGCGCGGCGGCTATGTTCCTCCGGGGGGTGGCGGCGATCCGGTGCGCAACCCGAGCGCTCTGCCTACCGCGCGGAATCTTTATGGCATCAACCCCGGCGAAGTGCCCACGCGCGCGGCTTGGGACGTCGGCGTTCAGCTCGCCAAAGACCTGCTCGATCGCGAGCACAAACGGCTGGGGCGCTGGCCTCGCAAGGTCGGCTTCACGCTTTGGAACACCGAGGTCATCCGGCAGAACGGGACGGACCTGGCGCAGATTCTCTATCTGATGGGGGCGCGCCCGCTTTGGGACCAGAACAACATCGTCAGCGAGGTCGAGCTGATACCGGCCGCGGAATTGCAGCGCCCGCGCATTGACGTCATCATTCAGGCCGCGTCGCTGTTTCGCGACACGTTCCCCGACCGCATGGAGCTGCTCGACAAGGCGGCGCGGCTGGTGATCGCGACCGGCGACGGCGATAACTACCTGGCGCGGCACAGTGAGCAGATCGAGACGGCGCTGAAGCAGGCCGGCCTGGCCGCGCGCGACGCCCGGCTGTACGCGGCGGCACGCGTTTTCGGCAACTCGCCGGGCGGCTACGGCACCGGGCTCGTCGATGGCATCGCCCGCAGCGGGTCGTACGACGACACCAAGGCGCTGACAAGCGACTACGTGGCCCGCCTCGGCGCCGTTTATACGGCCGGCGCGCCCTGGGGATCGAACGTGCCCGGGGTTTACGAGCAGGCGCTGAAAGGCACCGATGCTGTGGCGCTGAGCCGCTCGACCAACGTCGTCAGCCCGCTGACCCTGGACCACTATTTCGAGTACCTGGGCGGCATGACGATGGCGGTGCGCGACATCGATGGGACTTCGCCCGAGACCTACATTGCCGACGTGCGCGATGTCGAGCGGCCGGCGATGGAGACGCTGCGCGAGACGCTGACGCGCGATCTGCGGGGCAAGTTCTGGAATCCGCGCTGGATTCGCGAGCAGCAGGACGAGGGGTTTTCCGGCGCCGTCGAGATCACCCAGACCGCGACGAATTTGTTCGGCTGGCAGGTGACCAAGCCCGAGGCGGTTTCGGAATATGTCTGGGACGAGGTGCAGCGGGTTTACGTCGAGGACTCGCATTCGCTCGGGCTGCGCGAGTGGTTCGACCGCGAGAACCCCTACGCGTTTCAGAATCTGACGGCAGTGCTTTTGGAGAGCGCGCGCAAGGGGTTCTGGAAGCCGTCGCCGGAGGTTTTGCAGGAGACCGCCAACGCGTACGCGCAGTCGGTCGGCAGGCACGGCCCGGCCGGGGATCTGCGAACGGTCGACAATGCGCGCTTGCAGTCGTTCGTCAACGAGCAGCTTCGCGCGCCGGGGAATGAGCCGGGGATCGAGCTGACTTCCTTTTACGGCAAGGCGCTGGCGAAGAGCGCAGGAGCGCCGGCCGGGAGTGACGTGGTTGCCGGGCGCAAACTGGTGCCCGAGGAGAAGACGACGCCGCCGGCCGCGCCGACATATTCGGCGGCGACGGCATTCGCCCTGTTCCTCGGGGCCGCCGTATTTGTGATCGGGCTGCGCCGCAACCGCGACCGGCGGTAAGGTTACGTGCACCGCGCCAGAGCCGCGCACCCCGTCCGCATGCGCCACGACAGAGCCGCAGGCGTGAGCCGGCGGGCCGAGTCGCCGGACAGTGTGGGGCGAAGCCATTGGTTTGCGAGACGGCGGGCTGGCGTGAAGCGGCGCCGGTAAAACCGGCGAATTCGCGCGCGCAGTTGGTTCGGGGCCGCCGGGCTGGTTGAAAGCCGCAGGTCTGGAAAAACGCCAGCCCTGCGCTACGGGGATGGTTGGTTTCGGCGGCGGCTAGTCGTGGTTTCGTGGGGGCTCGGCCCGCCGGCTTACGCCTGCGGCTCTGTTGCGGTGGGTCTTGGCCGCGGTGCTAGGGAATTACCGTTGCTTACAGATCCAGCGTTTTGATGTGCTCTTCGACCTGCTCGGGGTCTACCAGGATCTCGGCGTTCGCTTCGCTGAAATCGGTGCGCTGGTCGAATGCCTGGAACAGGCTTAGCTTGACCAGCGCGTATTGCTCGGTGGAAATCAGCTTGCGGTCGTTGGCTTTTTCCCACTGCTCGAGCACCCGGCGGCTGAGGAACACGCGCAGGGTGAAGCGCGAGGTGCGGTCGGAGCTGACGCTGAACAAATGCTCGGCGCCGTCGTCCTCGCCCCACCGGCCTTCGCGGTAGCCCAGGTAGAAATATTGGTAGACGTAGCCGGTTTCCGCCGAGTAGGTTTTTTCGCGGCGGACCTTCGGAACTCCCTTGAGGGCGGGGGCCGGTTTGGTGACAAGACTACGCAGCCAGGAGAGCATGCACGACCTTCGGGCGACCCTGACGAGGCCCGCTTGGCGCCGCGAACGGCCACGGGCGAAAACCGCTAGCCGGGGGCAACGTCCGCGATCGCCGGTTCAGGGCCCAGAGTTTTCCCACGGCAGCGTTCGGAATTGCCCTCAAGGCCAGCCGGCGAGCCGGTATCGGCCTCGCACTATTGTCCGCGGTAACGCTGCTCGCGGAACGGGTCGCCGTACATATGATAGCCGACGCCCTCCCAGTATCCGGGCCGGTCGTTTTCGAGGAACTCGAAGCCGCGCAGCCACTTGGCGCTTTTCCAGGCGTAGAGGTGGGGCACCACCAGCCGCAGCGGCGCGCCATGCTCGGCGGTGAGCGGCTCGGGGGCATGCCCGTCGGCCAGCAGCACGTTATCGCGCATCAGGTCGGCAAGCGGCACGTTGGTGGTATAACCGACGTCGCCGTGCACCATCACGAACTTCGCCTCGGGCTTGGGCCGCGCCTTTTCGGCGATGACGCGGAATGGCACGCCTTCCCACTCGTTGTCGAACTTGCTCCAGGTCGTGACGCAGTGGAAATCGGCGGTGATCTTCTGACGCGGCAGGGCCTTGAACTCGTCCCAGGTGAGCCGGAACGGGTTTTCGACCAGCCCGCGGACCTCGAAACTCCAGGTGGCCGGGTCGAAAATGGGAATGCGGCCTTCGTGGAGCACCGGCCACTTCAGGGTGAGCGACTGCCCCGGCGGCAGACGGCCGTCGTCGCGGCGCTCGCGTTCCAGGTTTTTGCGTTCGGTGTTGAAGAGCATGTTGGGTCCGTTGATCGGTTGATCGGATGTCCGTTGATGGTTTGATCCGTTGACGGGTGGATCCGTTAGCGTGGGCGGCCGGGTTCCGCGGCGTTGGGGCCCGCACCTGTAGAATCGCAGAAGGAGGGTGGATTGTTCCGGTGGCTTGTTGTTTTTCAACGGCGGGTGGATCCGTCCCTTCCAGGGCGGAATTCAAGGTAGGACTTTCCCACGGCTGAAGCCGTGGGTTATTCGATGGTTCCGCCCCTTTCGGGGCTTAGGAAGATACCGGGCCGATTCGTGACGCCTTCTGGGCAGGTGGTTACCACGAGTGACCGTCATCACCGGGTGGCCGCGTTTTGCGGCTGGCCGCATGGACGACTGGCCGCAAGTCATTGGACCCAAACCGCTTCGATCCGATAATCGTCCCCGCGATCCAACACAACCCAGTGCCTTCCCCATCCCATTCGGCGCGCGACTCCCCTGCCCTGTTCGACCAGGGCATCGCTTTGTTCAACCGCTGCGAGTTTTACGACTGCCATGAGGTCCTCGAGGAGGTCTGGACTCCCACTCTTCAGCCCGAGCGCTGGTTTTTGCAGAGCCTGATCCATTTCGCGGTGGGTTTCTATCATCACCAGCGCGGCAACGACAAGGGCGCGGCCCGGCAGCTTCGCAAAGGTTTGCACAAGATCGCCGCCTACCTTCCCGAGTGGGGGGGCGTGCGGACGGCCGAGATCGAACAGCAGGCCCGGCGCTGCCTCGAAATCATCGAGCGGGGCGGGCAGATCGAGACCTTCCCGCGGATCGAGCGCTGCGGCGCCTACTCGGGCCGCGATTACCTGGCCGAGCGCGCGGCCAAAGCCGCGTCCCGCAATCGTATACTGTAAGACTCACTTCGCCTTCACGCAGGAGTCCGTGTGTCTTCCTATCCCCGCATCGCCGCCATGCGCGACGTCGAAACCTTCCGCCGGCACGTCGCCGGCCTGGGCCTGTCGATCGAAGCCGACGACCGCATCGAAACCGCTCCCGATTCTCCCCTGGCGCAGCCCATCGACATCGACGGTTTCGTGGCCGGCAACCGCTGGGTCATCCATCCGATGGAAGGCTGGGACGCCGAAGACGACGGCAACCCGAGCGAGCTGGTGCGGCGGCGCTGGCGCAATTTCGGCCGCAGCGGGGCGAAATGGATCTGGGGCGGCGAGGCGATGGCGGTGCTGCCCGAGGCGCGCGCCAATCCCAACCAACTGGTGATCGCCGAGCACACCCGCGAGGGCCTGGCGCGGCTGCTCAACGAGTTGCTCGACACCCACCGCGAGGAGGTCGGCAGCACCGACGATCTGCTGGTGGGCTTCCAACTCACGCATTCGGGGCGCTTCTCCAAGCCGTTCCGCAAGGACCGCCCCGAGCCGCTGATTCTCTACCGCCACCCGATCCTGGACCGCAAGCAGAAGCTGCCCGACGACTATCCGGTGCTGAGCGACGACGACGTGCGGCGCATCATCGACCGTTTCATTGCCGCGGCCGGCATCGCCGAGTCGTGCGGGGCGGCGTTTGTCGATATCAAGCACTGCCACGGCTATCTGGGCCATGAATTTCTGAGCGCGCACACGCGGCCGGGGCCCTATGGCGGCCCGCTGGAGAACCGCACGCGGTTCCTGCGCGAGATCGTGGAGGGCATCCGGGCGAGCACGCGGAATCTGAAGATCGGCGTGCGGTTGAGCGCCTTCGACCTGCTGCCGTTCCGGCCCGACCCGGAACAAAGCGAGGGCTTGCGGCTGGGGCCGGGTATCCCGGAGGACGCCTCGGACTGCCTGCCCTATCGGTACGGCTTCGGCGTCGACTGCGAAGAGCCGCTGCGCTACCGGCTCGAGGAGACCGAGCGCCTGATCGAGATTTTGCAGCAGCTCGGCATCCGCATGTTGAATGTGTCGGCCGGCAGCCCCTACTACAACCCGCATATCCAGCGGCCGGCGTTGTTTCCACCCTCGGACGGCTACCAGCCGCCGGAGGACCCGCTGGTGGGCTGCGCGCGGCAGATCGAAGCCACCGCGGCGCTCAAGAAGCGCTTTCCCGACATGGTGCTGGTCGGCACCGCCTACAGCTACCTGCAGGAATACCTGCCGCACGTCGCGCAATGGGCCGTGCGCAGCGGCCAGACCGACACGGTGGGCCTGGGCCGGGTGGTGCTTTCCTATCCGACCCTGCCGCGCGATGTGCTCGAAAAGGGCAGTTTGGAATCCAAGCGCATCTGCCGCACCTTCAGCGACTGCACGACCGGGCCGCGGCAAGGGCTGATGTCGGGGTGTTTTCCCCTCGACCCGTTCTACCGCAAGCTGCCCGAGGCGGAGATTGTGCGCCAGGTGAAGGCTTCGCTGCGCTGAGGGTTGGTCGTCCGCGAGCCTGTCAGCGGTAAGCCTCGGAGCGATGTTTGACGGCCAGGATCTCGATGGTGTCTCCCCGATCCCGGAAACGAATGCGGTAGGCGCCTACGCGGAGGCGGAGCTCGGGCGGTTCGATTTCTTGGAGGCGCTTGATATCGCCTTCACCGATCGCGAGGAAACGCGCCAGGCCATGGAGGATGCGTAGCGCGGTCGGTTGGTCGATGGCTTGAAGATCCGCCCGCGCCTGGGCGGTCCAGGCAAGGTTCTTGGCCATGCCGGCGACCTATCGTTCCGGGTGTTTGGATTCGGGAGGAAGGGGCGTGCGGCCCATGCGCTCGAAGTCCTCGGGCACCAGGCCGAATTCGGCGAGGATTTCTTCGTGGGGTATGGGCTGATTGCGCTTCAGCCACTCACGCGCTTCCGCCGCGCCGCGCTGTTCCTCATCGCTGATGGCTTCGTCTTCCACGGCAGCGTTGACGCCGATCCGGGATTGCGGATCGAGCATCGTTTCCAATAAGCTGCGGACCGCGCTGAGTTGCTCAGGCGGCAAGCGGTCGAGGTAGGCATGGGCCAAGCGGCGTTCCTGCGTGGCGTCAGGTTCCATCGTTTGCTCCAAACCTGCGGGCGATATCCGGCAAACCGCAGATAACGTTTATCTTAGCATTCGGCTCGCAACCCGCCATCCGCAGCGGCTACCCCCTGTCGGCGACTCCCGGGTGCAGGGTTGGCGCGGCGGGCTGGCGGCAGCCGTGCCTCTGGCGCGTTGAATCAGATGTACAGCTTGGTCCGCGCTGCCGATCCTGAAGGATTGGGGCCCGGTCAATGGCTGACGCAGGCGGCGCGCCGGGCCGCTTGGCTGCCCGCCCCAGGCCCGGGTTCGCCGGTTCCGCGGCCTTGCGGGTCGAAAAGTCTTGGGTTTACAATGGCTTGACACCTTGGACCGGCTCCGTGGAGAATACCGCCAGTGAGGAGGAACACATGATGCGGCGAAAGAGGAATCGAATGACGGTGGGGAAAATTACAATTGGCTTGGTTGCAGCACTCACCTTTGTGGGCTGTGGGTCTGCCCCCCAACCCGAGGCCCCCGAGAAGAAAGCGGCCGCGCCCGAGTTTCCGCAGTTACCGGGTTACGCCGCCATGCAGGTTCCACCCGACAACCCGATGACGGCCGAGAAGGTCGCCCTGGGCAAGGCGCTCTACTACGACAAACGCCTGAGCGGCGACGGCTCGCGCTCCTGCTATTCCTGCCACCTCAAGGAAAACGGCCTGACCGACGGCCGGCCGGTGGCGATCGGCGCCTTCAACAAGACGCTGACGCGCAGCAGCCCGACGCTTTGGAACATCGGCTATCACGACGCGTTCTATTGGGACGGCCGTTCGCCCTCTCTCGAAAAGCAGGTGCAAGGCGCCTGGAGTGGCGGCAACATGGGAGCTTCGGGCAAGGACGGCGCTCCGGACATGGCCGCCATCTGCGCCAATCTGCAGGCGATTCCCGGCTACGCGGAGCAGTTTCAGGCCGTATTCGGCGGTCCGGCGACCCCCGACAACGTCGCCATGGCGGTGGCTTCGTTCATGCGCACGATCGTTTCGACCGATTCGGCCTGGGTTCGCTTCCGCAACGGTGACGAGAGCGCCTTCGACGACGCGGCCAAACGCGGCTGGCAGATTTTCAGCGAAAAGGCGAAGTGCACCAACTGCCACGACGGCATCCTGATGACCGACCTGCAGTACCACAATGTCGGCATCGGCATGGACGCCGCCAAGCCCGATGTCGGCCGCTTCGCGGTCACCAAGGACGAAAAGGACACCGGGGCGTTCAAGACGCCGACCCTGCTGGATATCTCCAAATCCGCGCCGTACTTCCACGACGGCAGCCAGCCCGACCTGCGCGAGGCGGTCAAGCTGATGTCCACCGGCGGCAAGCCCAACAAGTATCTCGACGAGACCAATCTGGCCGACGCCAAAAACGCCAAGCTCACCGACGCCGAAATCGACGACATGATGGCGTTCTTGAAGGCGCTCGACGTGAACTACAACATCGAAGAGCCGACGCTGCCGTAAGCGGTTCTTTTCGAGACATTCAAGGGGGCGCCGCGGCGCCCCCTTTTGTTTTTGGACCAGCGGCAAGGCATTCTTGGACCGGCGCGGGCTGGTTGGGAACGGGTCGCGAGAACCGGGCTCAGAACCCGGTAGGATGATTTGTCATACTAGACTTATGGTCCGGAAAATCGCGATTACCCTTGAGGAAAGCACGGTCGCCCAGCTCGATCGCTGGGTGATCGAGGGCAAGTACACGAATCGGAGCCGGGCGCTGCAGCGCGCCGTCGACGCCCTTTTGGAACGGGAGAAGAGAACCCGGTTGGCCCGGGAACTGGCCAAGCTCGATCCTGAGGAAGAAACGGCTCTGGCGGAAAAACATTTCGGAGACGAGCCATGGCCGCCATATTGAGGGGTGACATCTTTTGGGCCGACCTCGACCGCGGCCGCGAGCAGGCCGGCCACCGCCCCGTTCTGATTCTCAGCCACGAACTGTTCAATCGAAAGTCTACGACGGCGATCGTCGCCGCGATTACCAGCGCGCCGCAACGGGCAGGGTTTCCGCTGACGGTTGCCCTTCCATGCGAAAAACTCCCAAAAGCCTCCTGGATCAAGGTTTCTCAGATTCGGACGGTCTCTACCGACCGGCTGGGCAAGCGAATTACGCATCTCGACGACGAAACGCTCGCTGTTGTCATCGAAGGTCTCCTGGAGCTGATCTCGTAAGCCGGTCCGGCGGGGTCGTGGTTGTTGGGGCGCGCCGATTCGTTCAGCGGCTTGGCTCCATCACCGAAACCTGCGTCACGGCGATCTTGCCGCCGAAACAAGTCTCCACGTCGGCTCCGGGGATGCGCGGCCGCTGCGCGTAGACGCCGTTGTAGAGCAGCATCTCGCCGTCGCCGTTGAAGCTGAGCGGCAGCGGCGAAGGGTCCAGCGGGCAGAAGACCACCTCGGGGCGGCCGGCTTCGGGGTTCAGACACGGTAGATTGACGTTCCAATAGACTCCCGGCGAGGTCGGCTGCCGCAGCAGGTCGTCGAGCAACAGCCGTACCCAGGCGGCGGCGCGCGTCCAGTCCTGGCCGGTGAGGGCCCGATTGCGGTAGTGGGAAAAGGCGATGGCGGGGATTCCCCGCAGGGCCGCTTCGCGCACCGCGGCGACGGTCCCCGAGTGGTAGACGTCGACGCCGAGATTTCCTCCCGAATTGATCCCCGATAGAACCCAATCGATTTCGCCGGAAAAGCGGTGTAGGGCGGCCCGCACGCAATCGGCCGGGGTTCCGTCGACCGAGTAGCGGCGCTCGCCGAGCTGGCGCAGGCGAAACGGCCGGTCGGTGGTGGTGGCGTGCCCGCAGCCCGACTTGGCTTCGGCGGGGGCTACGACGATGGCCTCCGCGACGCCTTCGACGGCTTCGGTGAGCGCTTGCAGGCCGGGGGCTTCGACTCCGTCGTCGTTGGTGAGTAAGAGCTTCATGGGTGGTTTCCGTTTATTGTGGCAAAGCGGTGGCGGCGGCGTGGGCCGAGGTGATGGCGGTAGTGGTAGCGGTGGCATTGGGAACGTTGCCGGTCTGGGCGCAGGGACCGGCCCTGCTGTATGGCTCTTCTTGGGGGAGGACCGTGGATGGGCGAGCTGGTTGGAGCAGGCCGGAGGCCTGCTCCACTGGTGGGCGTTGCGGCTTTCGGTGCTAGAATGGCCGCGCTTGGTTTCGCGCTATGGATTTCGATTATTCCGACAAGGTCACAAATCTTCAGGGCAGATTGCTGGCGTTCCTGGATGAGCAGGTCTATCCCCTTGAGGCCGAGATTCAGGCGCAGATTGCGCAGGGGGACTGCTGGCAGCCGTTGCCGCTGATCGAGACTCTGAAGGCTCGGGCGCGCGCGGCCGGGCTCTGGAACCTGTTCCTGCCCGACTCCGCTTACGGGCCCGGCCTTTCGAATCTGGAGTACGCTCCGCTTTGCGAAATCATGGGGCGCTCGCTGTGGGCTCCGGAAGTGTTCAACTGCTCGGCGCCCGACACCGGCAACATGGAAGTTCTGGTTCGTTATGGGACGGCCGAGCAGCGGGAGCGCTGGCTGGCGCCTTTGCTGGCGGGAGAAATCCGCTCCTGCTTTTGCATGACCGAGCCCGACGTGGCTTCCTCGGACGCCACCAACATCCGCGCTTCGATCGTTCGCGACGGCGGCGAGTACGTGCTCAACGGGCGCAAGTGGTGGAGTACCGGGGCGGGCGATCCGCGCTGCAAGATCGCCATTTTCATGGGCAAGACCAACCCCGAGGCGGCGCGCCACCAGCAGCAGTCGATGATTCTGGTGCCGCTCGATACGCCCGGGGTGACGATCAAGCGCATGCTGAACGTGTTCGGTTACGACGAGGCGCCGCATGGCCACGCCGAGATTGTGTTCGAGAACGTGCGCGTGCCGGCTTCGAACCTGCTGCTGGGCGAGGGCCGCGGTTTCGAGATCGCGCAAGGGCGGCTGGGACCGGGGCGGATTCACCATTGCATGCGGTTGATCGGCCTCGCCGAGCGCGCCCTGGAGGCAATGTGCCGGCGCGCGAAGCAGCGCGTGGCGTTCGGCAAGCCGTTGGCCGAGCAGGGCGCGCTGCGCCACGCCATCGCCGACTCGCGGATCGAAATCGAACAGGCGCGGCTGCTGGTGCTCCACGCCGCCGCCCGCATGGACGCGGCGGGGGCCAAGGCGGCGCGCAGTGAGATTGCGCAGATCAAGGTGGTTGCGCCGAATATGGCGCTGCGGGTGATCGACCGGGCGATCCAGGCGCACGGCGGCGGGGGAGTTTGCGACGATTTTTTCCTGGCGGCGGCCTGGGCCCACGCCCGCACGCTGCGCCTGGCCGACGGGCCGGATGAGGTCCACCGCGAGGCGATCGCAAAGCTCGAATTGCGGAAATACGAGTAGCGGGAGGCTGGCGGGGGAACGGGCCCACTAGTGCCAAGGACCGCCGCCTTTCGCTGGGCTCGCTACACTGGGATTTGCCTCCGATCCAGCCTTCGATTCCCACCGACGATACGATTGTGGCGATCTCGACTCCGCCCGGGCGCGGCGGCATTGGCGTGGTGCGGTTGTCGGGGGGTGGGGCAGCGGCGATCGCGGCCCAACTGGTTGAGACGGCGGCCTCGGGCGGCTGGACGCCGCGGCAGGCGACCTACGGCAAACTGCTCGATGAGGAAGGCCGCGCGATCGACCAGGTGCTGGTGACATTCTTCCCTGGGCCGCACTCCTATACGGCCGAAGATGTCGTGGAAATCTCGTGCCATGGGTCGCCGGTCGTGCTTGGTTTCGCCGTCGAGCGGGCTCTGGCGGCGGGGGCCCGGCTGGCGCAGCCCGGCGAGTTTACGCAACGGGCGTTTCTGAACGGCCGGCTGGACCTGGCCCAGGCCGAGGCGGTTCGCGACCTGATCGACGCCACCACGCTCTACCAGGCGCGGGTGGCGGTGCAGCAGGTAGAGGGCGGGCTTTCGCGGCGGCTGGCGCCGATCAAGAAAGAGCTCTGCGACCTGATCGCGCTGCTCGAAGCGGGCATCGACTTCGCCGAGGACGACATTTCGATCGCTTCGGACGAGGAAATCCTCACCCGGCTGGGGCGGGTGCTGGGCGGGGTCACTCGGCTGGCCGACAGCTTCCAGGTCGGCAAAGTCGTGCGCGGCGGGGTGACGCTGGCGATCCTGGGGCGGCCCAACGTCGGCAAGTCCAGCCTGTTCAACCGGCTGCTCGAGCAGGACCGCGCCATCGTCACGGCCCAGGCCGGCACCACCCGCGACATGCTCAGCGAATATTTTTCGATTCGCGGGTTGCCGGTAAAGCTGGTCGATACGGCGGGCATCCGCGCCACCGCCGATGTCGTTGAGGCCAAAGGCGTGGCGAAGAGCTACGAGGCGCTGGCGGATTCCGATGTCATCCTGGCGATCCTCGATCTTTCGCAGGAACTGGACGAGACCGACCGCGAACTACTGGTGCGCGCCCGGCAGTCGGGCCGCCATACCCTGCTGGTCGGCAACAAATGCGACCTGCCTCGCAAGGCGCGCATCGACGAGCCGCATGTGAACGTTTCGGCCGAGACCGGCGAGGGTCTCGAAGAGCTGCGGCGACAGATCTACGAACACGCTCTGCCGGCGGGCGCGGGCGCCCAGGAGAGCGGCTTTGTCACCAGCATCCGGCACGAAAAGCTGCTGCGGGATTCCGAGGCGTTCCTGAAAAAGGCGCAGCAGGCGGTGCGCGGGCAGACGCCCCACGAGATGCTGCTGCTGGACCTATACGGGGCGCTGGAGCCGGTGGATGCGATCACCGGAACGACTACGGTCGATGACATCCTGAGAAACATCTTTTCTACGTTTTGTATTGGTAAGTAAGGCGGCGCGGCGACGCCGCATCAGTCTACTACCTGAGTTACAGATCAGACCCGAGGGATAAAATAGATCATGCAGGCACTTGTCCACGTCACGCTCAAAAAGACGGTTCTTGACCCACAGGGCCGCACCATCAGTTCCACGTTGAACGGGCTCGGGCACACCAGCGTCGTCGACGTGCGCCAGGGCAAATTTTTCGAGATTGAGCTCTCCCAGGACTTGACCACCGAGCAGGCCCGCGAGCAGGTGGAAGCGATCGCGCGCGAGGTGCTGGCCAACCCGGTGATCGAGGAGTACCAGGTCGAGATTCGAGGTTAGAAAATGTGCGGAATTGTCGGCTACATCGGTCCCAATGACGCCGTTCCGATCATCATCGACGGGCTGCGGCGGCTGGAATACCGCGGCTACGATTCGGCCGGGCTGGCGGTGGGGTCCGACGGCGACGAGTTGAAGATCCGGCGGGCCGCGGGCAAGCTGCGCAATCTCGAGGAAGCGGTACGCGCCGATCCGGTGGAAGGCACCTACGGCATCGGGCACACGCGCTGGGCGACGCACGGGCGGCCGACCGAAGAGAACGCCCATCCCCACCGCAGCTCCGACGGCGAGATCGTGGTGGTCCACAACGGCATCGTCGAGAACTACCTGACGCTGAAGGCCGAGCTCGAAAAAGAAGGCCACAAGTTCGTCACGCAGACCGACACCGAGATCATCGCGCACCTGATCGAGAAATACTCGACGCCGGGCGGCCTGCTCGAAGATGCGCTGCGCAAGGCCATTGGACGGATGCAGGGGGTTTTCGCGCTGGCGGCGATCTCGCGCAAGGACCCCGACAAGATCGTGGCGGCGCGCTCGGGGCCGCCGGCGGTGGTCGGCATCGGCGAGAACGAATATTTCGTCGCTTCCGACGTTCCGGCGATTCTGCACCACACGCGCGATATGTTCTTTCTCACCGACGGCGACGTGGCGGTGTTGACGCCGCGCGGCGTGCGGGTCACCGATTTCGACGGCCATCCGGTGAACCGGCCGGTGCAGCACATCCTGTGGGATCCAGTAATGGCCGAAAAGGGCGGCTACAAGCATTTCATGCTCAAGGAGATCTTTGAGCAGCCGCGGGCGGTGCGCGACACGACGTTGGGGCGGGTCTCTCGCGAAACCGGCAACGTGTTTCTGGACGAGATGGAGATCACGCCGCAGGAGTTTGCCGCTTTCGAGCAGATTCGGATCGTCGCCTGCGGCACCTCCTGGCATGCCGGGCTGGCCGGCAAGTTCATGATCGAGAGGCTGGCGCGGATTCCGGTGGAGGTCGATTACGGCAGCGAGTTTCGCTATCGCGACCCGATCATCAAAGACAACATGCTGACGGTGGTGATCACCCAGTCGGGGGAAACCGCCGACACGCTGGCGGCGCAGCGCGAGTCCCGCATGAAGGGCTCGAAGAGCATCGCCATCTGCAACGTGATCGGCTCGATGGTGACGCGCGAGGCCGAGGGGACGATCTACACGCACGCCGGGCCCGAGATCGGGGTGGCGTCGACGAAGGCGTTTACGTCGCAGCTTACAGCGCTGTTCATACTGGCGATGCACCTGGGGCAGGTTCACAGCCGGCTGGACGCCGAGACGTCCAAGGCGCTGGTGCAGGAGTTGCTGGCGATTCCGGGCAAGCTCGAAGAGGTGCTCGGGACCGATGGCTTGTGCGAGGAACTGGCGCGGCGCTTTTATCGCGTGGACGATTTTCTGTTCCTCGGGCGCGGGCCGCACTACCCGATCGCTCTCGAAGGGGCGCTGAAACTCAAAGAGATCTCCTACATTCACGCCGAGGGCTATCCGGCGGGCGAGATGAAGCACGGGCCCAACGCGCTGATCGACGAGGATCTGCCGGTGGTGGTGATCGCGACGCACGATCCCAACGACCCGGCCAGCCGCGTGCGGTACGAGAAGACGCAGGCCAATATTCAGGAAGTCGCCGCGCGGCAGGGCCAGGTGATCGCGCTGGGGACGCAGGGCGACACGACCTTGCCGGCGCTGGCGAATCACGTGATCGAGATTCCGCCGGCGAGCGAGCTGCTGGCTCCGATTCTCGAAATCGTTCCGCTGCAGTTGCTGGCTTATCACGTGGCGGTGCTGCGCGGCTGCGATGTGGATCAGCCGCGGAATCTGGCCAAGAGCGTTACGGTTGAGTAGTCGGTTGGGAGTCGACCGAATCCGTTAGCGGGTGCGCGGCGGCAAGCCAAGATCGTCGAAGAATTCGTCGAAAACACCCGACTGAACCAAGCTGTCGAAAATCGGATAGGGATCGCTACGATGCCCTTCCTTGCGCGGCGTGTCGGAGATGAACAGAACCACAATCCGGCGCATCCTAGACGAGCCAGCATAACAGACCCGCAGGCGGCCTTTTTTCACGCGAAAGATGTTTGACAGACTGCCGGCAAGCGCGCGGCCCGGATCGAACGGCGCGTGGGGAATGATCTTGTCCAGAACCTCATCCAGTATCCGCAGGCGCTTGACGCGTGCGTTTGTCGTGTCGCCGACTGCCAGGCAGCGCTGGGCTTCCTCGTGGATCTTGCGATAAACCTTTTCCGCGACGTCGGTCAACTCGACCGTATAGCCGGTTGGTTCCATGGGCGGGGCCGCCTACGTGGCGGCAATCTAACGGGCTTTCTCTTTTTTCAACGACTTCCGGATTTCGGAGAGCCCCCGCGTCCGGCCCTCGCGGGCGGACTGGACCCCTGCGAGCAATCCGCTGGTTTCTTGTTCATCCGACAGGACTTCAATGGTGGCGGCGAGCGACTGGATTTTTCTCTGCATCGATAGAAACTGCTCATAGGCCAGTAGAACCGCCACGGGAGTATCGTTTTCCTGGATCACGAAGGTCTTGCGGTTCTCACGCAATACACCCGCGTTCAGCTTCCGCAGGCGGCTGACGCCGACGTGCTCGATGTTCGGATCGATGTAGGGTATGGGATGGTCCGTGGTCATGGTTCCTCTCTCTTGAGCCTGACCATATTGTAGCAAGCTACGTTCTTTTAAATGGCATCATACTGACTGGAAGTAGACCGTATCTTGACAATACAAGGAAGCCCCGATGGGCCAGTCCTCACCGCACCCGCCTGTATTCGAACCTCACCGAGAGATTCCGGTATACCCGCAGCCACGCCGGCACCGGGATGCGCAGCTCAAGCCTTGGCGACGCGATGACGAGCCGCGGCAGTCCCCACGAGGACCGCTGCCGGGCCGGCCGGCGCTCGATCGAGACCGGGTGCCGCTCTCTGCGATGCCACAACTCGTCGAAATTCGTTGCCGTCACCAGGACGTAGTGCAGACGGAGGCGGCAGGCTCGGGCTACCTTGCCGCGCAATGCGTCCGACGGCGGTTCTTTCACGGCTACCCATAGCGTTTGATTCTGAACGGCATAGGGCAGGGCCCCGGTACCGTAGACCGCCGGCGGCAGATGACCGCTTGCGGCCGGCTGGACGGCTTCGGGCTGCAGGCGCGCGAAGGCCAGGCCGGCCTGCAGGGCCAATGCCTGGTAGAGCTGTTCCTCGCGGAGGCGACCGCGCCGGACGAGGTATTCGCCGAGCCGCTCACCCGGCGGGCGGCCGCGTAGCGCTTCCTCGACCTCCGCCGGCGTCGCGGCCTGCATCGAGACCAGGATTTGTCCCAAGGGGCGGCGGCCGCCTGCCAGGCTTTCGCGCTCGGGATAGTCGTGCACGGTCTTGACCCAGCGCAGCGGACGCCGCAGGACCCGCGCGGTTGCGAAGGCCCACAGCGCGCGCAGGGTCGCGCGGACATTGAGGAGATTGCCCCAGGGCGCGCGCACGGGGACCGTCAGGGCGTGCAGCCCGCCGTAGACCGGAAGCGCGCAGAGCCCGCGCACGAGTTGGCGCCAGGCGACGATCGCCAGATTAGCGGCCAGGGTCGCGGCCAGCAGGCGGTGCGCGCCCCGCCACTGTTCGAAACTCCAGCCGAGCGAGCCGCGCAGCGTCAGCCAGCGGACGAGACCATAGACGAACAGTAGATTGGCGAGCGCCGAGGCGGGCGAGCCTAGCAGCGCCTTGCGGTCGCGCCACAGCCAGTAGGCCTGCCGCGGCCCGGCCCGCCAGCCGAAGCGCGCCCACGATTGCAGCGCGTTGCCGGTGAGCCAGCGCGAGCGTTGGCGAACCGCGGCCCGCGCCTGGAACGGGAAATAGGCCCGCGTCGCCACCAGCTCGTTGGGGCCGCGCCGGGTGGGCCGCCGCTTAGCGCTGGTATCCCGCAAGGGTGTCCAGGCGTGCAGCAGGGTCTGCGAGCAGCCCAGCCGGCGCAGCTCCAGGCCCATAACATAGTCTTCGGTGAGGCTTTCGGTCTCGAACAGCCGGCCGCCTTTTGCGGTGGACAACCGCTCGAGCGCGGCTCGGCGATAGGCCGTTCCGACGCCCGCCGAGGGCACGAATCCGCCGAGCCAGGAGCGCACGCAGAGTTCCTTGAGGTGAAACTCGGCGAACTCGTCGCAGTAGGTGCCGTGCGTGAGCCAGTGCAGCGGCGTCGGCAGTGGGAAGACCGGCACCTGCACCATGTCGAAATGTTCGCAGCTTGCGGCGATCTCGACGAGGGCCCGGGGATGGACCATATCCTCGGCGTCGTGCTGCAGAAGGATGTCGTAGCGGCGGCCGGTGGCGGCCTCGTGGGTGCGCAATCCGTCGTAGATCGCGTTGAGGCAGTCGGCTTTGGTGGTGGGGCCGGGGTTGGGGCAAACGACGTAGCGGATGCGCGGGAAGCGGTCTTGCGCCGCCACGACGCGCTCGATGGTGGCCGGATCGTTGGGGTAGACGCCCAGCCAGACTTCGTAGTTGTGATACTCGATGGCCGTCAGATTGTTGTCGAGCATGCTCTCGATGACAGCAGCTTCCTGCCAACACGGCACGAAGATGGCGATGCATGGCTCTTGCGAAGCGGGCCGAGGCAGAGGCTCGGCGTTCGCCGCCCTCGCGGACCCGGCGCGTCGGGGCCAGAGGCAGGTTCGGAGCCACAGAGCAAGGTAGGCAAGGTCGAGGAACAGATCGTCCAGACCGCTCGCGAGAACCCATACGGCCAAGGGCGCGAGGATCTCGGCTGCCAGCCGGTCCAGCCATTCCATGAGAGAGTTGGTTTCTCTATTTATTGAGAGAAAGATGGGTAGTTTAGCATGGTGGGCAGGCGTGGCGCGGGTTCTGGATTACGCTTTGGTTATTTTTTCTGAAAATTGATTGATTATTGAGTGTAATTTTGTGGAGCGCGTGGCGGAGGACTGGCTCCGGATGGTGGGCCGGGCTTGATCAGCGCTCCCTTACCGTCGCGGCTCTGAGAGGCCGTGGGGCGGCTCTGCGTGCGCGTTTGGGCGGCCGTGGGAGCGGCTCGAGGTGGCCTTGGGGCCGATTGAGTCCGGGGCCTTGTCGAAAGGCGCTATCCTGGGCTGGGCAATTGCTCTACATGCTGGCGGCAGGTCGCGAGCGGTCGGGCGTTGCCGGAAACCATCATGCGATTTATTTACCGGACAGTCCTTTTTGCGAGCGCTCTGCTACTTTCTTCGGCGGTGGGTTGGCCCCAACAGGGCTTGCGCGGCCCCTCGATTCCCGACGGCCCCGCCGATGTTCTCTACTACAACGGCAAGATCATCACGATGTGGGCCGAAAAGCCGATCGCGGAATCGGTGGCGATCGGCGGCGGGCGCATCCTGGCGGTCGGGGACACGCAGATGGTGGGCCGTAGCGTGGGGCCCCGCACGCGCCAGATCGATCTCAAGGGCAAGACGATGCTGCCGGGGCTGATCGATAGCCACGTGCACCCGATCATGGCGGCGCTGGCCGAGCGCGACGGCGAGATACCGGTGATGCGCGACTTCGCCGACCTGCGGGCGTACGTCGAGAAGGCGGTGAAGACGACCCCGGCCGATAAGCTCGTGTTCGTGCCCAAGGTCTATTCGACGCGGCTTAAAGAGCGCCGTTACCCGACGCGCTGGGAACTCGACAAGTTCAGCGGCGACCACAAGGTGATGCTCGATAACGGCTACGCCGCGGCTCTGAATTCGGCGGCGCTGGCGGCGGTGGGTATCACGCGCGATACGCCGCAGCCGGAGGACGGCAAGATCATCACCGACCCCAAGACGGGCGAGCCGACCGGGCTGATCCTGGGCGCGCGGCGCCTGGTGAGCGGCCTGCTCGAACAGCGCACGTTCTCCGACGAGGATCGTGTTTGGGCGTTGCGCGAGATGCAAAAAGCCTATAACCGCGCCGGGCTGACCAGCGTCATCGACCGCGCCCAAGGGCCCGAAGGGATCCGCGCTTATCAGACGCTGTGGGCGAAAGGCGCGCTGACGGTGCGCACCAACATTACGATTCTGCTCGATGGCGAGGCGCCGCTGGCCGATCTGACACGGCATATCCAAACGCTGACCCCGACGACGGGCTTCGGCGACGATTTCATGCGCATCGGCCCGCTGAAGATCTTTCTCGACGGCGGCATCCTGATCGGCACGGCTTATCTGCGCGCGCCCTACGGCGAGCACACCGAAGTGTATGGCTTCCACGACCCCGACTATCGCGGCGTGCTGCGCGTGCCGCGGGAGAATATCAACGCCATGGCCAAGCTGGCCGACCGGCTGGGCTGGCAGATGACCGCGCACACCACCGGCGGCGCCTCGACCGACGCGCTGCTCGACGCCTATGAAGCCGCCGACCGCGAGCAGTCGATTCGCGACCGCCGCTTCACGCTGACGCACGCGAATTTCGTCAACCCGAGCGCCATCGCGCGGGCCAAGAAGCTCGGCGTGGTGATCGATATGCAGCCGGCCTGGTACCACTTCGACGCGCCGGCGCTGGCGACAGTGCTGGGCCCCGAGCGCATGAAATACTTTCAGCCCTACAAGTCGATCTTCGACGCCGGCGTCATCGTCGCCGGGGGCTCCGACCACATGATCAAGTTCGACGATAAGCTGTCGACCAACCCCTACAACCCGTTTTTTGGGATGTGGATGGTGGTCAGCCGTAAGACCACCGAGGGAACCGTCTATAACCCCGAGCAGAAGCTCAGCCGCGAGCAGGCGCTGAAGATGTGGACCTGGAACGCGGCCTACCTCTCGTTCGACGAGCGGATCAAAGGGTCGATCGAGCCGGGCAAGCTGGCCGACATGGTTGTCATCGACCGCGACTATTTGACCTGCCCCGAGGATGAGATTCAAAACATCGAGGCGCTGCAGACGATCGTCGGCGGCAAAGTGGTCTATGACCGCGCGGCGGCGAAATAGGGCGGCCGGCGCTCGGATGTAGGGTTTCCGGGGTCGCCGGCGAGCGGTCTTCCCGTATTTCCCGCAATTGCCGATAAGAATGCTTGGGACAGACAATCCGGTCTGTTTCGGCGGGGCGTTCCCGTGGCCCGATTCCTTTGTGGGCCATGGACCAGCCGCCTGCCGGACGGGCCCCACACCTCGAGGAGACGGATTGCCCAAACGCAAACACCCGGCTGAGGAAAATCATGAACGGTGGCTGGTCTCCTATGCCGATTTCGTGACGTTGCTGTTCGCGTTTTTTGTGGTCATGTTCGCGCACTCGAACATGGACAAAGACAAGGTGCAGCAGTTCGCCGAGCAATTCCAGAACTATGTGGAGCGGCTGCCGGCCCCTTCCGAGGCCCCCGCGGCCGCGCCGCCCAAGGCCGCCGTTCCGGTGCTGCTGCCGACGCAGGAAGCTCTGACCATGGCGGAGATGAAAGGTTCGATCGAGCAGCTCAAGCGCGACCTGGGCAACGAGATCCAGCAAGGCAAGGTGGAGTTGTCGCTGCAAGCCCGCGGTCTGATCATGAGCTTGCGGGACTCGGCGTTTTTCGCTCCCGGAGAAGCCGTGTTGGAGCCCGATGCGTTTGGGACGCTGAACAAGGTGGCCGAAGCGTTGACGCGGATTCCGGGGCAGATCCGGCTGGAAGGTCACACCGACGATACGCCGATTCACACCCCGGAATACCCCTCCAACTGGCAGCTTTCGGCGGCGCGCGCGATCACGGTGCTGCGGCTGTTGACGACGCGCTATCACATCGACCCCGACCGGCTGGCGGCCGCCGGGTATGGCGAGTTTCGTCCTCTGGTGGCTAACGATTCGCCGGAAGACCGGGCCAAGAACCGGCGCGTGGACGTGGCTATTTTGACCAAGGACGCGGCGGCGATGGAGCCGGGGGAGGCGGCGGTTCGCTAGTGGCGTAGGACTGCGGCCTGTGCAAACAGTGGGGGCTGGTGGGATGCGCGAGGGAGGAGCGTTCCACGAACATTGTCGCGGTGGGTTTGTTGGGACTCCCCGGCCGGGGCTTGGTCCCTTGCTCCAACATTTTTAGGGCGGGGCCCTACGTCGCGACGAATCGCGAAGCGGCAAACCTGGAGGTTCGCACAACGGGTGGCGCGGGTCCGGCCTCTGAGGCGCGGCTGTGAGGCTTCCTTGCTTGGCGAGGTGGGGGCGTTTGTTCGTTCGCGATTGCCTGGAGTTCGAGCGGTTTGCGGTTTTGATGCGTTCAGGCGGCTATGCGGCGGGCGTGGGCTTTCATTTCTACCCGGTTGGCCCAGACGAACAGCAGGATCAGGCCTACGGCGATCAGGCCTACTGAGAGACCGACCCATAGGCCGGGGGCTCCCCAGCCGAGTTGGAAGCAGAGGATGTAGCCAATCGGCAGGCCGAGCAGCCAGTGGCCGACCAGATTCGTCGCGACCGGGGTGCGCGTGTCGCCGGCTCCGCGGAGGATGCCGGTCGCGACCACTTGTATCCCATCGAAGAGCTGGAAAAATGCGGCGATGAATAACAAGGTCACGCCGGTGGCGACGACCTCGGGATCGGTGGTAAAACCGCGCAGGATCAGGCGCGGGATCAGAAACAGCGTCAGCCCCGCCAGGCTCATGAAGGTCGCAGCGAGAAACAGGGCGGTCCAGCCCGAGCGGCGGGCGCCGGGAGGATCGCGGCGGCCCAGCGCCTGGCCGACGCGCACGGCTCCGGCGGAGGAGATCCCCAGCGGCACCATGAAGGTGACGGTGACGATGTTGAGCGCGATCTGGTGCGCCGCCAGGGACACCGGATCGAGCCGGCCGATCAGGGCGGTAGCCGCGGCGAATACGCCGATCTCGAGGCCGCGTTGGATGGCCGCCGGAAAGCCGAGCTGCACCAGGGACCGGATGCGCTCCAGGTCGAGTTTCAGCGAGCGGCGCGACAGGCCGACGTCGTAGCGGCGTTCCCGGTAGAGGATATACGCCAGCAGGCCCAGGCACATGTAGAGCCGCGAGACGCAGGTCGCCCAGCCGGCGCCCTCGGCGCCCATCGCGCGGAACCCCAGGTGCCCGAAGATCAGCACCCAGTTGGTGAACACGTTGACCAGGTTGGCGCTCACCAGCACGACCATGATGGGGCGCACCAGGCTCATCCCCTGCAGATAGTGGCGGAAGGCGGTGAACAGCAGCAGCGGCGGCAGGCTCCAGATCACCGCGCGGATGTAGGGAATGGTGAGCACGAGCACGTCCGGGTTCAGACCCCAATCGCGCAACAGAGGAACGGCGACGCTCATCAGCACCATCAGGATCGGAGCGAGGGCGAGGCAAAGATAGACGGCCTGGAACAGGGTATGGTGGCAGTCTTCGAGGTCACCGGCGCCGAACGCCTGGGGCACCAGGGTATCGAGGCCCAACAGCAACCCGGTGCCGAAAATACCGAGGGCGAAGAACACGATGCTGCCGACGCCGACAGCCCCGATGGCCTCGGCGCTCACGCGGCCGACCATGACGGTGTCGACCACGCCCATCGCGGTCCAGCCCAGCTCGGCTAGCACCACCGGGGCGGCCAGCGCGACCATCGGCCGCAATTCCTTCCGCAGAGCTTTCCGCGCCGCCTCGATGCGAACCACCAAACTCACTCCCATCGATGATCGGTGGTTTGACACCACGTTGGCAAGGTTGGAGCGTTTTGTAGGTCCCGTGGCGGGTTTCGGTGATGGAGATGGGTGAGTCCGGGAGGGTCCCCGGCCGATAGAGGTGCTTGGAGCCACCGCTTGCTTGCGCGCGCGGCTCGGATGGGGGCGGCTCGGATCGGCGGCGGTGGAGATCCGGCCGGGGGGGCCGCCGGGTTCTGGGATCGGCGCGAGGTTCGGGGGATGCTAGCCTCGGGGGATGAAATGGATGGCCGTGGCTTTCACGGCCGCGACTACGGTGTCGCCCGGGGAGAGGCCTAGCTCTGCTTGCGCTTGCTTGGTGACGAGGGCGGTTAGCGGAAAGCCGCAATCCACCGAGACGCGCACGAGGGCGCCCTCCGGCAGGACCGACGTGACGGTGCCGCGCAGTTGATTCCGCACGCTGGCGTGGGTCTCGTGCCGCTGCGCCAGCACGACGTCTTCGGCGCGAATGCACAGGAAGCCTGGTCCCGTCGGGATTGCGTCCGGGCCGGCGGCCTGCACCACCACCTCACCGATGCGCAGCTCGGCGATGCCGTCCCGGGAGCGGACGACTTGGGCGGGAATGACGCTCTCGGTGCCCACCGATTGGGCAACGGCCAGGTCGGCGGGACGCTGAAAGACTTCGTGCGCCGCGCCGCTCTGCCGTACGCGCCCCTCGGCCATCACCACGAGCCGGTCGGCCAGCGCCAAGGCTTCGGTGCGGTCGTGGGTGACGACGATGGCCGGGGTCCCCAGCCGCAGCAGTTGCTTGCGCAACTCGATCCGCAGTCGCTCGCGGGTCGGCGCATCGAGGGCCGATAGCGGCTCGTCGAGAAGTAACAGCCTCGGACGCGGCGCGACGGCGCGGGCCAGCGCGACGCGCTGCCGCTGGCCTCCCGAAATCTGCGCCGGGTAACGGCTGCGCAACTCGGTGATGTCGAGCCGTTCGAGCACTTCCGCGACCGTTGCCGCGCGTTGCTGGCGGCTCAGCGACGCCAGGCCGTAGGACACGTTGCCCTCGACGGTGAGGTGCGGGAACAGGGCGTAGTCCTGGAACAGAAATCCCAGGCGGCGTGGCTGGGGGGGACGAACAGGCCGGCGTCGGAGTCGAACCAGGTTTCGCCGTCGTAGCGAATGAATCCCTGGTCGGGTCTTTCCAGCCCGGCGAGGCAGCGCAACAAGGTCGTCTTGCCGGCACCGGAGGGTCCGAACAACACGCTGACCGGTGCCTGGTCGAGGTCGAGGCTCATTTCCGCCTCGATCGCCACGCCGTTGGCGAAACGCTTGCGGATGTTGAGGGTTAACTGCTTGGCCACACTGTCCAGACTCTGCGCTGAAGCCCGTACGTTACCGCAAGCACGGCGAAGGAAACAATCAGCAGCAGCGCGGCGGTCTGGCCGGCGGCGGCGTAGTCGAGCGACTGCACTTCGTCGTAGACGGCGATCGAGACGGTGCGCGTGACGCCGGGGAGATTGCCGCCGACCATCAGCACCACGCCGAATTCGCCGAGCGTGTGGGCGAAGCTGAGCACCATACCGGTGACGAAGCCGGGCAGCGACAGCGGCAGAATCAGCCGGAAGAACGTGGACGTCCGCGACGCGCCCAGACACCACGAAGCCTCGATCAGGCGGCGGTCGACCGAGGCGAAAGCCGCCGCGAACGGCTGCACGGCGAAAGGCAGGCTGTAAAGCACGGAAGCGACCAGCAAGCCGCGGAAGGAAAACGGCAGCCAGCCGCCGGTCACTTGGTTATAGAAACGGCCGACGGGGCTGTTGGGACCGATGGCCAGCAGAATGTAGAAACCGAGAACGGTAGGCGGCAGCACCAGCGGCAGCGCCACCACCGCCTCGACCAGAAATTTCCAGCGCCGTTTGGTGAAGGTGAGCCAGAGGGCGATGGGCGTGCCGATCGCGATGAGAATCAGCACCGTCCAGAACGAGAGCCGCACGCTCAGCCAAAGAGCTTCCCACTGCAAGGCTATTCTCCTGGTAGAAAGAATCCGTAGCGGCGCAGGATGCCTTTGCCGCGGGCGGAAAGCACAAAGCTACGAAACTCGGCGGCGCCGCCGGCGTTGGCCGCGTAGGCGAGAATCGCGCCGCCTTGTTCCAGCCGGGGATAGGCGCTTTCGGGGATCTGCCAATATTTCCCTACGCCGCGCACCTCCGGCGCCAGGGCCAGCGACAGAGCGACGATGCCGGCTTCGGCCGAGCCGCTTTGCACAAACTGCAAGGTCTGCGAAACATTCTCGCCGAAGACCAGCTTGCTCTGCACTTTCTCGTAAATTCCGAGCGAGCGCAGTGCGGCTTCGGCAGCTCGACCGTAGGGGGCATGCGCGGGGTTGGCGATCGCGATGTGACGGACGCCGGGGTCTTCCAACGCCTCGATGCCGCGATTCTCCAGGTCCAACGCGTTGGATTGCAGCGTCCATACGACGATGTGACCCACCGCGTAGACGAACAGGCTTCCTTCCTGGATCAGGCCCGCCTGCTGCAACTGGCGTGGATAGGTGACGTCGGCCGAGAAGTAAAGATCGAAGGGGGCGCGGTTCTGGAGCTGCGCGTAGAAGTTGCCCGACGAGCCGTAGGAGACTTTCACGGCGAGGTCGGGGCGCGCCTTTTGAAACTCGTCGACGAGCTGGTCCATCGCGAAACGCAGATCGGAGGCAGCGGCAACGGTGATGCTGGCGGGCTTCTTGGCCTGCGCGGACTTCCCTTCCCTCGGAGCGCCGCCGCACGCGGAGAATGCGAGCAGAGCCAGCAGGAGGAAGCCGAGCGGGGTTGCGGTTGAGGATGGAGCGCCGGCGCGTCGAGCAAGTGGGCATGGAGCTGGGCATCGCGTAGCCGGGCATGCAGGACCGCGGTCCTCGTCGTGGCCGCATCGTTCCCACGGTATCGCTGTTCCGCATCTAAAAACGAGAGCGAAGAGACTGGAGCCGCGCCCGCCAATCGAGCCCCTCCTCGTTTTGAGCGAGCGCGGCGTTTTGAGCCAGCGCGGCAGATGGCCGAACGATCCGGAGCCGGGGGACAGCAGCCAAATCACGGTTGCGCATATTGTCTTGTATAACAGATATTATCGTTTATGAACAACCCACCGCCCCGGGCCGGCGCTCTCGCTGGGGCGCTTCTTTTGTTGCTTGTGGTTGGCGCGGCGGCTCAACCACCGGCGGCCGGCATCGCGCTCAAGATCACAGACGACATTCCCGCGCAGCTCCAGCCATCGCTCGAACAGGTTCGCGCCATGCCCCGGGCTGCGGTCCAGGTGAGCCGCGACGGCGCCACCAAAGAGTACGAGGAAGTCTGACTGCACGAGGTTTTGAAAAGGTGGGGGCTCCGAAGGGGCCGCGAGCTCCGCAGCAAGGCCTTGGCGAGCTACGTTGTCGCGAAGGCGCGTGACGGTTATCAGGTGGTATTCTCTCTGGTTGAGTTGGACCCGGCCTTCCGGGACAACGAAATCCTGCTCGCGGACAGCGTCGATGGCCAGCCGTTGGCCGGCGATCGAGATCCGGTCCGTCTCGTTGTTCCGCACGAAGGGCCGGGGGCCCGCTCCATTCGCATGCTGACGAGCTGGAGAAAGTGCGCCTCAGGAAGTAGCCGCGATGATATCGAACCACCTCAAGGAAATCCGGGACCAACGGGGTATCGGAGCCACCGAGTTGGCGCGCCAGGTGGGAGTGCGCCGCCAAACGATCTACGCCATCGAGGCTCGCACCTATATCCCTAACACCACCATCGCCTTGAAGCTCGCGCAGGCGCTGCAGGTCAACGTCGAGGAGCTTTTCAGCCTGGAGACCCAGAGCAAGCCGCAGGACCAGATTGTGCGCGCCAATTTGCTCTACGAAGCGCCCGGCACGGTGTCGGCCGTCCGCCTGGCGCGCGTCGGCCGCTCGACTTTGGCGCTTCCCGTGATGCCCCAACCGCAGCTTGTGCCGTGGGCCGACGGCCTGCTGCGCGGAAAGCCCAAGGGCCGCGGCGCCGCGCAGGTGACGGTGCTGGGAAACGCCGCGGACTGGGAAAAGCGCGTGGTTTTGGCGGGCTGCGATCCAGCCGTCTCGGTGCTCCAGAAGGAAGTGGAACGCCGCGCCGGACTCGAGGTTTTACTGGCGGTGTGCTCCAGCCGCCAAGCGCTGGAATGGCTGCGCGAGGGCCGCGTGCATATCGCGGGCTCGCATCTGCGCGATCCCGACACAGGCGAGTTCAACCTGCCCTGGGTGCATCGCATGTTTCCCAAGAAAGAAACCGTCGTGGTGACGTTCGCGCGCTGGGAAGAGGGGATCGTCGTGCGGCCCGGAAACCCCAAACACGTCAAGCGCGTGGAAGACCTGGCGCGGAAAGATGTGACGTTCGTCAATCGCGACTCGGGCTCGGGCAGCCGTCTGCTGCTGGATACGCGTCTGGCCGCGATCGGCGTCGAAGCCAAACGCGTCAATGGCTATGCGCGGGAGGTTGCCAGCCATTTCGAGGCGGCGCAGATCGTGCTCTCCGGCGGCGCCGACTGTTGCCTCGCGACACGCCTGGCCGCGCAGGTGTTTGGCTTGGATTTCATCCCGCTCGATTCGGAGCGCTTCGACTTCGTCACGCTGCAAAGCCATCTACAACTGCCGGGAGTCCAAGCCCTGCTTGATAGTCTCAATCGCACGGCGTTGCGGCGCCAACTCGAGGTTCTCGCGGGCTATGACACGGCGGAGACGGGAACGGTAGTGGCGAGTTAAGGCCGCGCCCCCCGCCTCTCGAACCCCGTGCCGGGATTTCCCGAACCGGCCGGTCCTCGAAACAACCCATCCCTTCGGTCGCTTGGACCGCCATCGTGATCGCATCACCGTCAGGTTTGGTTCACCTCGGCGCCGGCTTGGGTGACGATGCTTTCGCTTGCTCCTTCCCGCCTGGCCCCCAAGGCCATGACGGCGCGCGCCCCGAGGCCGTTGCTCCCGGCCGCCGCCGTGTGCTAGCGTTTGTGATTGGTCTCTGACAACATACGATGACTTTTAAAACATACATCGTGATGTGCGAAGAAATAGCTTGGCTCGCCCTGCTGCTAGGCTTGACCGCGGCAGCGGGCGGAGGGCTGCTCGCCCAGTCCACCAAGGCCGAGCTTTTCGGACTGGTTACCGATCCGTCGGGGTTGCCGGTTCCCGGTGTGGCGATCGAACTGGAAAACACCGAGACCGACGTCAAGCAGACCGTCAGCAGCCAGACCCCCGATGGCCGCTATCAGTTTTTTGCCCTCTCGCCGGGCTTCTACCGCGTCGCCGCGTCCAAGCAAGGGTTCCGGACGCTCCAGCGCGATGGAATTCAGCTTCGCGTCGGAGACCGCGTACCGCTCGATCTGCGGCTGGAGCTCGGCGAGGTGACCGAATCGATTGAGGTGACCGCAGACGCGCCGCTGATCCAAACCAGCCGCGGCACGGTCAGCTTCGTCGCCGAGCAAAAAAAAGTGACCACGCTTCCTTTGGATGGACGCAACTTCATCCCCTTGCTGGCGCTCTCTCCGGGAGTGAGCCTTCCGCCCAACTCGACGCTGCCCCGCTTCAACGGCAGCCGCCCGCGTACGAGCGAATATATCTACGACGGCATCAGCGTGCTGCAGCCCGAGCCGGGCCAGGTCGCCTTTTTCCCCATCATCGACGCCATCGAAGAGTTTCGGGTGGAGACCAACAGCTACTCGGCCGAATACGGGCGGTCGAATGGCGGGGTCATCATGGTGAACCAGAAGTCGGGGACGAACGAATACCACGGGACGCTCTTCGAATTCTTTCGCAACGAAAAGCTCAATGCCCGCAATCTATTCGCGGCCGCGGGCCTCAAACCACGCTTCCGCCGCAACCAATACGGGTTTGTTTTCGGCGGCCCCATCCAGAAAAACAAGACGTTCTTCTTTGTCGATTGGCAGGGAACCCGCCTGAATACCGGGGTGGTCCGAACCAGCACGGTGCCCACCACCGCCGAGTCGCAGGGCGTTTTCAGCGCTCCGATTTTCGATCCGCTCACGACGGTGGACGACGCCGGCGGGTTCCGGCGCGATCGGTTCCCGAACAACACGATTCCGGCCAGCCGTTTCGACACGGCAACGCGCGCCGTCGTGGGCCGATATCCCAAGCCCAATGTTTTGAGCGGCGGCCGCGAGGCCACGGCGAACAACTTTCGCGTTGTGGGGGACGAGGAAGTGGCCCAGGATCAGTTCGACACGCGGCTGGACCACTACTTCGGCTCCGCGCAGCGTGTTTTTGGCCGCTATTCCTATTTGCGCGACGACAGCAGGCCGACGCCGCCGCTCCCCGACGGCAGCGGGCGAATCAGTTCGGGCGTGATCGGTGACACGCTCACCCGCGCCGACAGCCTTGCCCTGGAGCACAGTTGGACGCTTACCCCGACGACCGTGAATCAGCTTCGCTTCGGCTACACGCGCCGCAAGTTTGAACGCAACTCGCTGCGCACCGGGCGCCCGGCGAGCGAGGTGACGCAGATCCCCAACATTCCGGTTTCGTCCTTTTCGGACGCTTTGCCGATCTACGACGTCGTCGGGTTCCAACAACTCGGTCCGACGGCGAGCGGCAATGCCGATTTCACGACGTCGGTCACGCAATTTATCGACAATTTTTCTTCGATCCAAGGCCAGCACAGCTTGAAATTGGGGACCGATATCCGGCTGGAGCACCTTGATGTTTTACAGCCGCCCGGCCCGACCGGGCAGTTCGCATTCACCAATATTCTGACCAGCGGCTTGACGGCGGCAGGGACACCCGCCGCCGATACGGGAAACAGCTTTGCCTCTTTTCTGCTGGGGCAGGTGCAGAATTTCTCGATCGATGTGCAAGACGAGGTACTCAAACCGCGCGCGACAATCGCCGAATTCTTCGTTCAGGACGACTGGCGCGCTAGCGAGCGGCTTTCGCTGAACCTGGGCGTTCGCTACACGCTGAATTTCCCGTCGACGGTGGTCGACGACCAGGGTGCGGTTTTCAATCTTCAAACCCAACAACTGGATTTCCTCGGGCAAAACGGATTTCCCCGCAGCGCGCGCGACCTCGATAAAACGAACTTCGGCCCCCGCATCGGCCTCGCGTTCAAGGTAACCGATTCGTTCGTGATTCGCTCCGGATACGGACTGACCTGGATCGAGATGGCCGGCATCACGACTCCCTTCACCACCCCGCTATTCCCCTTCATTCGAACGTTGGGACAACGCTCGCTCGACAATCGCACCGCCGCGTTTGTGCTGTCCGATGGACCGGACGTCCGCATCGAGCCGCCCGGCCCGGACTCGGGACTGGGACAGGGCGTTTTCGGGGTGCAGCGCGACAACGGCAGCGGCTATGCGCAGCAATGGAACTTCGCGCTGCAGAAAACGTTTGGCGCGAACTGGAGCGTCGAAACGGGATATCTGGGCTCCAAGCTGACGCGTTTGGGCATTCCGGATGTGAACCTCAATCAGTTGCAGGTTTCCGACCTGGCGCTCGGGCCGCAACTTACGCAGCAGGTGCCGAATCCGTTCTTTAGCGAAATACCCGAGTCCTCCTCGCTGGGCGGCCCAACCATCGCCGCCCAGCAACTTCTGCGTCCCTATCCGCGGTTCACCGAGGTTACGCTCTATCGCAACAACGTCGGACACTCGACCTACCACTCGTTTCAGGCGAGAGTGGAACGGCGCTTCTCCGCCGGGCTGACCTTTACACTCGCCTACACGTTCTCAAAGCTGATCGACGATGCCGGCGCGGTCTTCGACGCCGCGGTTTTGACCGGCCCGGTCGCCACGTATCAGGCCGCCGACAGTCACAACAAGCGGCTCGAAAAGGACGTGTCGACAGGCAATATTCCCCACGTTTTGTCGAGCGGCCTGGTTTACGAACTGCCGTTCGGGCGCGGCCGGCGCATTGCGATGTCGGGCTGGCGCGACGTTCTGGCGGGAGGCTGGCAAGTGGCCGGCATCGTCCGGGCGCAATCGGGAAGCCCGCTCGCGGTGACGCAGGCGACAAACCTGAACGCGTTCGCGGGCTTCGGAATTCAGAGGCCGGACCGCATCGCCGATCCGGAACAACCGAGCGGGGAGCGCGCCACCGGCCGCTGGTTCAACACAGCGGCGTTCGCCCAAGCCCCTCAATTTGCGTTGGGCAGCAGCTCGCGCAATCCCGTCACGGGGCCAAGCTACAAGACCGTGGACCTGATGGTCGGCAAGACCTTCGCGATCACCGAGCGTGTTCGCACCGAGTTGCGCGCCGAAGCATTCAATGCCACGAACACGCCGCCGCTGGGGAACCCCAACGGCAGCTTCGGCTCGACAGCGTTCGGCACGATTACCGCAGCGCTCGACCCTCGCGTTTTCGAGTTCGTGGTGAAGGTTCATTTTTGAAAGCCGAAGCCGCTGATTGCGCGGCCCACACTTGCCGAATGGCAGCGGGGATGCGAACATTGGGAAAGAAAGCGCATACCGCCCGTGGGCTCGTAGCTCAGATGGATAGAGCAGCCGCCTCCTAAGCGGCAGGTCGGCGGTTCGAATCCGCCCGAGCCTACCATTCCCTCCTCGGCCGCTTCATTCAGGAAATCTCGCCGCCGGAGCCGCACCGCGCTCAATGCGGTTCCTGCACCTGCAGGATCTGGTCCGCGGCGACATTGTTGAGCCGTTGCGTCGCTCCGCTTGGCCAGCGGATTTCGATCGCAGACGCAGTGGTTTCGGAGCCCAGCCCAAAATGTACGCGGCGGTCGCTCGAGGACAAGAACCCGACGCTGGCGGTGACGTGATTGGAGAGCGTTCGCCCGGACGGAGTCGTCACGGTGATCTTTGCGCCGATCGCGTCGCGATTGCTTTTGGACCCTGTCAGGTTCAACAGCAGCCAGTGGTTGCCGTTGTCCGCCGAATTCAGCAGAATACGCGGCTTCTCATTCAGAGAGGTGACCACGATGTCCATGAACCCATCGTCGTTGAGATCCGCGAACGCCGAGCCTCGCTGAAAGCCGACGCGCAGGAAATCCTTACCCATTTGCTGCGTCACGTCCACGAACTCTTTGCCGTTGACGTTCTGGAACATCGAATCGTGCTGCCGGGAGTTCTCTTGCAGATCGTCGATGTCGCCGTTGGCCGAATACAGGTCCTTCCAACCGTCGTTGTCGAAGTCGATGAATCCGGCGCTCCAGCCGGAGAGCCGCTGACTCAGCAGCAGGATCTTGGTCGCGGGCGAGACGTACTGAAACGATTTTCCGCGCCGGTTGCGAAATAGGGCCCAGATCTGGCCCATCAGGTTGTTGTAGAAGACGTCGACCCAACCGTCGTTGTCGTAATCTTTCACGTCGGCGCCCATCGCGGATACGGTTGCACCGGCGTCATTGTAGGCGACACCGTAGAGCAGGCCGGCCTCGCGGAAGGTTCCGTCCTTGCGATTCAGGTAGAGCAGGTTGGGCTCGGTGTCGTTGGCGATGAAGACATCCGTCCAGCCGTCATCGTTGAAGTCGGCGATGCCGATTCCCATCCCCTTGCCGGGGAATTTGCCGAAACCGGACTCTTCGGTGACATCCGCGAACCGGCCTTCGCCCAGGTTGTGGTAGAGGCGGTTCGGAACGCGAACGTAGGTTTTCGGATGGCAATAGACGTCGACGCCGCCGGCCGAGCAGCGCTGATCTTTCTCCGGAGTCCAGAGGGTGTAGTCGGATAACACCAGATCCAGCAGGCCATCGTTGTCGTAGTCGAACCAGGCGCCTTGAATGCTTAGTGTGTCGGGAGGCGTCCGCAATCCGGAGCGCTCGGTAACGTCGACAAAGGTGCCGTCTCCGCGGTTGCGGTAGAGTGCGTTTCTCTTCGTGTTGCAGATAAAAAGGTCGGGGTGTCCGTCGTTGTCGAAATCTCCGGCGGCCACTCCGTAGCTGAAATCGAGTTCCGAACCGGTGAGGCCCGCCGCACGCGTCACATCCTCGAAAATGCCGTCTCCTTTGTTGCGCAGCAGGCAGTGGTAGAAAGATGAGTCGGTCTTGACGAGTTCGGGCAGTTTGGCGCCGTTGGTGAAGTAGACGTCCATGCGGCCGTCGCCGTCATAGTCGAGGATCGCTACACCGCCGCAGATCGGCTGCTGAAAATATTTCCTTCCGGTGTAGTCATTGTTGGTGACGTAGGCGATGTGCGATCGCGGCGCGACGTCGACAAAGTGCGGGACTCGAGCAGGAGCGTCGCCCTGGCCCGAGCAAACAGGAACCGCGAGGCCAATGGTAAGCAGGCCCGCGGTCAACTGGCGGAGCGCGTTCATTCGCTACTTGGTTTCCTTACAGCGCGGGAACAGCAGCTGCTCCAATCCCTGTACGCAGGCGCATTCGGGATTGGGCCCGGGAGTTGGCGCCAGCCGTGCCTCGGCACAGGCGAGGCTCGGATCCTGCGAACCCAGCGCCGACGCGGTCTCCAACCGCTGCCGGGCCCCCGCCGGCTGCCCGGCCTGTTCCAACAGCAAACCGTGAGCGAGGTAGGCGCGGTCCCATTCGGGCCACTGCAACTCGATTTCGCGTAGCGTACTTTCCGCGTCGGTGAAACGATGCATCATCGCCAGCACGATAGCCTTGAGCAGCGGCAGATCCGGCTCCTCGGGATTCGTCCGGATCGCCTCGTCGAGCAAATGGAGGGCGTCGGGCTTGCGGTCGAGCCGAACCAACAATAGCACGGCACGCTGCACGACTCGCGGCTGACGCGGCGCCTGTTCCAGCCCGCGATTGAGCGTCTCTTCCGCCTCCGCCTTACGCCCTACAGCGTGAAGGATGTCGGCTTTCAACAGCAAGGCATCTCCGGTCAACTCGGGCGGCGGCAGCTTTTCGAGCAACGCGAGCGCCTGCGCGGGGCCGTTCACATAATACACAGCGATCGCCAGATCAAGCCGCGCCGCGGGCTTCGTGGCGGCGGCGCGCTCGAGAAATTCGCGCGCCAGGGCATACTCGCCGGAACGAAGCAACACGGTGCCGGCTTCCTCCCAGGTTTCCGCGTTCGCATTGAGCCCGAGCAGCATGCGAAATTGCCGCAGCGCTTCTTCCTTTTGATTGTCGGCCAGCAGCAGACTGGCCAAATGAAGCTGATGGGTCGGGCGGTCGGGATGCTCGCTCGCCATCTGGCGGAAATGCTCGATTTCGCGCTTCCTCTGTTCGGGCGCCGGCAGCGTCGCCAACTCGATCATGCCCGATCTCGGCCGCACGCCGGGCTGCGCCGGCGGCCGCAACTTTCGGTAGCGGTCCATCAGGACCTGGGCTTCGTCTTCGCGGTCCAACGCCATCAGAGCGCGGCCCAGGTGCAGCACGACCTCGGGATTGTCGGGCGCTTTGGCCAGCGCCTGGCGCAGAGCCTTCTCGGCTTCAGCCGGCTGCTCCAAGGCCAGGTGGGCCAGTCCCATCAGGTCGAGGATGTGGGCATTATCCGGCGCCAGGCGGTTGGCCGCCTCGAGATCGGCCAGCGATTCGGTCATCCGGCCGAGCCGCTGCAGCATCCAGGCGCGCGAGAAATGAATCGAAACCGATTGCGGGTCGAGGCGTACGGCCTGCGTCAGGTGAGCCAGCGATTCTTCGGGCTCGGACTTCCAGAAGATCTGCGCGAAGAAATAATGCCCGAGTGGATCATCGGGGTGCTTGTCGAGATACGAAGCGAGTTCCTGGCGCGCCCGCCCTCGCCGTGTTTCGGTGGAAGCGTAGGCGCGGGCGCGGTCCCTGCGAGCGGTATCGTCGTCGGGGTGGAGCTTTAGATACTCGTCATAGGTATTGGCCGCGTCCTCGAAGTAGTTGGCATCGTAGCTCGCGTGAGCCAGCATCAGCAGGATATCGGCGCGCTTCGGAGCCTTCTGCCGCGCCTGCGCGAGAACGAATACAGCGCGCGCATAGTTCTGGCGGGCGGCGCAGACCCGGCCCAGCTCCAGCAGCAGGTCCACATCGCCTGGCCGGATCTTCAACGCGGCTTCCAAAGCGCGCTCGGCGCGATCGAAATGCTGTGCGCGCGCGGCCGCCCGCCCCAGATTGAAAAGGAGGTCGAAGTTCCCAGGCAACAGGGTCAGCGCGTTGTTGAATGCCTCCTCCGCCCGGTCAAAAAGACCCAGCCGGGCACTGCTTACCCCCAGCATAAACAACAGGCGTGGGTCGCCCGCGGCTTGCTTCTCGACGCTATCGAGCAGCGTGAGGGCGACGTCGCTGTTGCCGGCCCAATGATTGGCCTCGGCCCGCAACAGCGAAACCGGCGGACTCGTTTCCTGCACGTGGGCCAGGTATTCGAGGGCCTTGGCGCCTTGCCTTTGTTCCGCGGCGATGCGGGCCAATTGCAGGTTGGCGTTGGCGTGGAGCGGGTTGATCTGCAGCAGCTTTTCGAAATAAGTCCGTGCCTTGGCGGGCTGGCCACAGACGAGATAGTGGTTGCCGGAGTTATTCAGCAACGCCGCCGAAGGAGAGCCCTGCGCCAAGGCGGCCTTATAGAAAACCTCGGCTTCGTCACATCGTCCCGCGGCATCAAGCTGCGCCGCCTCGCGCGGCGATTGCGGCTGCGCATGCAAGCAGAGGCCGGTTAGCCAAATCAGAAATAGAGCAGCGATGCCGGCATGCTTACGCATCGGACTGGCCCAAAAAAGGTTGCCCCTCCGGCCAACGAGGGCCGGAGGGGCGGAAGGAGAACGCACGATCAGAAGGACATCAGAACTCGAGACGCGCCCCCAACTGAATGCGGCGACCGTAGGTCAGGTCGGCCTGGTTGGTGGAGCGGCCAAAGTTACTGCTGTTCACATTGGTCGACGGATCGCCCCAACTCATATTATTGAGCAGGTTGAAGGCATCCATCTTCAATTGCATCCCCAGCTTCTCGGTGAGCCGGAAAGCTTTCACCAAGCCGAGGTCCATATTGAGAACCCCCGGCCCGTAGAGACCCGGGAAGTTCCAGGGGTTGCTGCGCGGCGTGAAGTCCGGCAGCCTCGCGAAGCCCGAGGTATTGAACCACTGGTTCGCGGTCGGGTTGGACATGGTGGGATCGGTGCCGTCCCAAAGCATTCCGCCGAAGCCGAGCAGATTGCCGGAACGCCAAACCAGGATGGGGCTCAGTTTCCAACCACCCACAATGGCGTCCACGGCACGCGGCGCCCCGGAAAGGTAAGAGCGTCCCTTTCCCAGCGGAACATCCCAGGAGCCCGCCATCGTGAGGCGCTGCCGGTAGTTGTTCGCATTCTGCCACGAGTATTGCCGGTTGTAGTCGGCAATGTCGTTGTAGAACCGCTGACCCTTTTCCAGGTGATAGCTGTAGCCGACCAGCAGCGTCACGCCCTTGCTGTAGTTCTTCTGCAATTTGATCTGCAGCGCCTGATACTTCATGGCGCCGCCTTTCATACCGTCGACGACAACAATATCCCCGTACTGGGGATAGGGCTTCGCCATGCTGGTCACATCCACCTGGGGCTCATAGCGGAGCGCCCCCGGAAACTTTTCGACCGGCAGCTTGTCGTAGAACGGATTGTCCATCACCGCCAGGGTTGCTTCCTTGTAGGTGTAGCCGATCTGCGGATCGACCTGGTTGATGTTGTAGTCGGTCTCGAAGACCTGGCCGGTGCGGTTGTAGAAGTAGGTGACGTCAAGAACCATGGCGCCCGGCAACTCGCGCTGCACGGAGAAGTTGAGGCGGTCACTGTTGCTGCGGCGCCGATTGGGGTCGAAATAGGTTAGCGAGTTCCCCAGCATCGTGTAGATGCCGAGGCTCTTCTCCCGCGAGGGGGCGACCGGGTTGGATGCGGGGAAAGGATTATCCAGCCGCATTTGCGGCACGCCCTGAATGTCGTTGGGAGCGCCGGTGAAATTGCTGTAACCGTACATCGGAAAGCCGCTGAGCTGATCGTGGCTCGAATTGGTGGTCCAAGGCGTCACATAGCGCCCGTAGGCGGCGCGCACGACGGTCTTGTCGTTCAGCCGGTAGGCGATGCCGATGCGCGGTGAGACGCTGCCCGCACCGCCATCCCAGGATCCCGGATGCTGGTCGGAGGCAAACTGGAAGGCCCCGGTCATGTTCCAGGGCCCCTGGTAGAACTGGCCGAGCTCCGCCGGCATCTCGGTTCCCTGCAATTCCGGAATCTGCGCATTCAGATCGAGCGCGCGGGTCTCCCGATTCTGTGTATCGTGGAACGGGGATTCGTACTCGTAGCGTATCCCGAGACTCAAGGTCAAGTTCCGGGTCAATTTCCAGTCGTCGTTCAAGTAGAAGCCGTAGAACCGGCTGCGCACGTGCGGCGAGACGTCGATTGGAAACGCCGTTTGGCCGCTATCCCAGTTGTTCGCGTCATCGCCGCTGATAGCCGGCGTGATCGCCCCGAGAAGGAACGTCGCGTAGGAATCACCGGAGAGCAACAGGTCCGGATTGTTATAGGTGGCCGAGGTCGGCTGCCCATCGAAGCCGAAGCCGGGCAAGACGTCGACGAGCAGGCTGTTGGTCGTGGCGCTGCGCACGTCGGTGCCCATCTTCAGGTAGTGGTTGCCGTGCTGCTGGCTGAGTTTGGCGCTGACTTCCCAGGCGTGCGGAGTCTCGTGCCAATAACCACCGCCCGGCCCCATGTGGGTGCTGCCGTTGACGGTCATGCGGGGGATGAGATTGGGGACGCTGGGGTCCGCAAATACCGGCTTATAGAAATCGGCGCCGGGGAAGACTCCGTCCCAACCCCAGGCGGGGTCGAAATCGGTGGCGAAATGAGACTGGTCCCGGAACGAGTGGAAGCCGCCGTGGATGTTGAGAACCGTCGAGGGGCTCACCATATAGGTGCCGTTGCCCGCCCAGGACCCCATGTTGTAGTTCGCGCCGCGGTCGGACATGTAGATCGGCGACCCGGTCGGATTGCCGGTGACTTGAACCGGCGTACGGGTCAGGCTGATCCGGCCGTAGACGCGCAGCTTGTCGTTGACGACGTAATCGGTGCGGTTCGAGAAATTCTTGTAGGGGTATTTGATCGGCGTCGAAACCACGTAGTTATCAGTGTGGAATGCGTCGATGCCGGGCCCATTGGCTTTCCAAAGGGCGCCGGTGTATCGCATCGCCGTGGGGTCGAGCTGGCTGCTCGGAATCACGTTGCCCGGAAAGGGCGTGCGGGTAATCGTCCCGTCGGCGGCGGTCTGCGTGCTCCAGGGATCATAGATGGGCCGTAGCGCGCCGTCATCGGTGAGGGTTTGGGAGAAATCCCCGGTTCGCTCCAAGTCGGTGGGAACCGTGTTGTAGAGCGCGGCGGGCTCGGTCTTCTCCCAGCCTTCGTAGCCCACAAAATTAAAGAGCTTGTTCTTGATGATGGCGCCGCCGAACGTACCGCCGAACATGTTGTTGCGCGTCTGGTTCTCGGTGCGAAAAACGCGATTTTCGAGCGCATTCCACTTGGCGCGCTGCGCCTGGAAGAAACCGCTTCCATGGAAATCGTTGGTGCCCGCTTTCATCACGACGCTGATGGCGGAACCGGAACTGTGCCCATACTCGGCGTCGACCGCGTTCTGCACGACGTTGACTTCCTGCACCATGTCGGGAGAGGGCACGTAGCCGGTCTTGACACTGATGCCGGCGGGGCTGCCGTCGACCTGCAGGTCGTTGGTGAACTGCCCGCTGCCGCCAATCCGGAGATTGTTGGAGGCCCAGGTATCGTATGGGTTGTCTTCACCCCAGGAGGTACTCTGCACCGCGGGATCCAACTGCGCGAGCAGGAAGACGTTGCGATACAGTTGCGGCAGGCTGGTCGTCAGCTGCTGGCTGACGGTGGTCTCGAGCTTGGCGTTGTTGAACTGCAGCGAGGCCGCTTCGGCCGTGACGGTAACCGTTTCGGATACTTCTCCGACTTGCAGTTGAGCGTCCACCGTCACATCGGCTCGCGACGACACAACCAGCTGCTCCTGCACAAACCTGCTGAAGCCGGTGCTCTCCACTGTGATGGTGTATGTGCCGGGCTCCACGAGGTCGAACAAGTAGTGCCCGGTCACGTTGGTGCTCTGGACTACGGACACCCCCGTTTGAGTGTTGAGCAGAGTCACCTGGGCGTCAACGATTGCAGCGTCGCTGGAGTCAGTGACACTACCCTGGATTCTGCTGCGGTAGTCCTGTCCAAATACCGGACTCGCAAGCAGCAGACACAGACAGAAGAGCACGGACGGCAGATACCGGCTCATGAACGATCTATCCCTCATATTTCTTTCTCCCCTTGCAAGCGCTTCCGGCTCCTGAAAGCCGGAATCCTGAGGCCGAACAATCCGGTTCAATCCCCGCCGGTTTGTCGCGGATTCTGGACCTCCAGACCACACCCTTGCCGGTGGTGCCAAGCTGACAACCAAGAACCAATCGGCTCTTGCGCCAGCCGGCCGTAGTGGCGGCGAAGTCTGTACAGTCGCTGTAAAAGATGGCTACCAAGGACTACCGTGGCGTAGAAGCGCGGGCGAGCCAGTGCGTCGCCCAGACCTCACGCTTGGCAGCCGCTTGGGGTGCCCCGCTTTGCAATGGTTGCCATTTTACAGTTGCGTCACTGAGAACGCAAGGAAAAAACGAGAAAAAGAAACCATAGATTGATAGCGGCCTCGATGCGGGCGGCCTGCGCAGCGTGTGGAAGATTCGACCTGCCGGAGGCAGGATCGGACCGCAAGCCGATGATTCGGCACGGCTCGCGGCCCACCGGCGGCCGCCCGGAGGGGCCAACGATTCGCTCAAGCGACGAGGACTTCGATCCCGCGGCGTTCGAGCGCCTCTTGATCCTCAGGACGAATGGAGGAGTCGGTAACGAGCTGCTGGATGCGGTCGATCGGGGCGATGAGGGTGAGGCTGCGGCGGCCGATTTTGCTGGAATCGGCGACAACGGTCGTTCGCTTGGCGACCCGGATCATCGTGGCGTTCAGCTCCGCTTCGAGCACGTCGGGAGTGAACGTTCCGGCTTCGGGGTCCAGTCCGTCGACGCCGAGGAAGAAGCGGTCGACGTGCAGTTCAGAGAGCATTTTCTGCGCCTGCGGGCCCACAAAGGACTGGGAGATATGCCGCAGCAGCCCGCCGATCATGATGACATTGATCTCCGACGCCGCCGTCAGCTCGGAGGCGATCGCCAGCGAGTTTGTCACGACGGTGATGCCGCGCGGTGAAAGCTGAATCAGCGCCCGGGAAACCTCGAGGGTGGTCGTTCCCGAGTCGAGCAGCACGGTCTGCCCGGGCTCGACCAGCGTCGCGGCGCGCTTGCCGATGCTCGCCTTTTCCTCATGGTGAAGAGTGGCCTTGACCTCCAGGGGCGAGTCCACGACCACGCGGTCCAGGGGAATGGCGCCGCCATGAGAGCGCATCAACAGGTTGCGCTCGCACAGCGAATCGACGTCGCCCCGCACCGTAACCGCGGACACTCCGAACCGTTTGGAGAGCTCGGAGATCATCACCCGCCCCTCGCGGTTGACGAGTTCCAGAATCGAGCGGCGACGCTCTTCGGTCAACAATCGCGGCGATCGTCGAGTCAATGCTTTGCTCTCTGTAGATCGCATCGTAAACGTGTCACTGGTACCTCGCCGACCGTTGGCAAACACATTGTAGTAGAAACAGACGGGTCCCCGTGTTTACGGTAGATAGTAGCAGTCATTGAGGGACGGCGCATCCGCGAAAGCCAGTTTCTGTCGTCCGTGGGAAAGCAGCATGACGAGACCTGAAGGCGACGGTTCATCGACAATCGCGTCCCGGCGCCCGGCCCCAAAAGGAGTACACCCGCTCGCCCGATACGTCCGCCCGGGCTAAGCGGGATAGAGCGTGAATTCGGGAACCACCCGATTGATCGCGCCCGTCGTGGCAGGTTGATCGGGCTGGAGCCCCTCTTGCAGGCAGCGGAACAGCCCCAGCAACTGCCCAACGACGACGCCGGCAATCGCGGCCCACCCGTCCGGCAGTTCGGCAAGACCGGCGCAGTCCACCGCCAGGTCGCGGTCCGTGAGGAGTTCGGAAGGGATGTTCGGACCGACGGCAATCACCGATCCGCCGAGCCGCTTGGCCCGAATTTCTTTGAGCAGGTCGAACTGGTAACCGCGGCGTGTGGCGTCTCTCGAAACAAACATCAGCAACAAGGTGTCGTCTTGCAGCGCGCACATGGGGCCGTGGCGAAACCCAAGCCAGGATTCGGCGAAGGTCACAACGCGGCCGTCGGTCATCTCGAGCATCTTGAGCGCCGACTCGCGCGCCGCTCCAAATTGACCGCCGCTGCCGAGGGCGATCATCCGCGCGAACCCTTGGCGGGCGAGCGGCTCGATGCGCTTGGCCCAAACCTCCACCAGGCTGCGGCCCACGTGGGCCAAGATCTCGGCGCGGCGCAGATAGGTCTCCGAATTTCCGAGATAGGCCAGGCCCAGGCCGGCCAAAGCCATATTGGTAAAGCTGCTGGTCATCACCAGACTTTTGTCGCAAGTCCGCTCGTCGAGCATTTGGACGGCGACCCTCGGATCGCGCTGGCCGGCCCATTGCTCGGCCGCCCGTCCCTGCGGGTTGCAGGTTACCACCAGATGATCAATTTCGGGCTCGGTTCGCAACAGCGAGGCAATCAGCCCGCAGCTTTCGGGGCTGTTACCGGAGCGTGCGAACGACACCAGCAGCATCGGACGCGGGATGGGAAGCAGATCGCGGCCGGTCACCAACAGTTCCCCGCTCCCGACCGCCAGCGTAGTGCGGCCCGTGCCCTGTTGGATGGCGCTGGCGATGCAGTCCCCCACATAGTGCGAACTGCCTGACCCGGTCAGGATGATCGCCTGGCGCCCTTGAATCCGCTCCGCCGTGTCCTTCGCGGCAGAAGCAACCTGGACTGCCGTCTTTCGCCACAGCCCGGGCTGTTGGGCGATCTCGCGGATGGTGTGCTCCGCCCCCGCTAAACCGCTGGATTCCATGGCGTTAGCAACCATGGTCCGAAGCGCTATCGAGGATGCGCCGTTGGGTTCATTCTGTGATTGCATCGTGGCTATCCACACCTTTTGAGCGCAAAACGCAAACGTAAGTATAGCAAAGGATTCCGATAAGCCAAGCCGTTGGAAGCATCGCGTCCTTGTTCGGAGACGGGATCGCTGCAAAGGCCACGAATCTGACTTGGATGCGGGAAGGACCGTCGCGCGGGGCCAATTCCCTAAAAATCAAAAGAAAGTTTCTACTTTGCTTTAATTTGCTACTCTTGCGGATGTACAATGGGTCTGGCTCGGGGGCCTGCAGGCATCGGACACACCTGTACCCGGTCCCTCGCCGCGGGCATCCGCTGCGAAGGAAAGCCGGGTTGCTTGCGGGGGTATGACTGCGCCGCTTCTGCCGCGGAGGGTCCCGGCAAACCGCGTCTGGAGGCTGGTCCACGCTGGGGGACGCCAGTTTCTGGTCCAATAGCTTCACCCCGGCGAGTGGACGGACCGGCGTTTGCGGAAGATGGCCTCAAGAGAAGTCCTTACGAAACCCATGGACCATCACCCGGATGAACCGTTCCCGCAGGGACACCCGCGTTGGAAGGCAATGAGCATGAAGCGGCTGATCTTGTTTTTCCTGGTCGGCGCCGTCGTGGCGTCCCCGCAGAGTTCCCGCCGCAGGCTGGCGCCTCCCGTCGCCCACGGACGCGCTACCGAGTTGCTGGAAATGCTGAAGGACGAAGTGCGTCCCGGGCCGATCGAGACCGACGTTCGCGCGATCTGGCAAACCGACCGCTGGTTCACCTTTCCAAAATTTGAAGAGACGGCCAAGAACGTCGCGGCGATCATGCGGCGCGTCGGCCTCGAGGATGTCGAGATCGGCAATCCCCCGGCGGACGGCGTGACGCAAGGCGGGTTTTGGACGATGCCGCTGGCGTGGGACGTCAAGACCGCGACGCTCGAGATCGTGGAGCCGGAAGTTCCGGCGGATATGCGGGTGCTTGCCGATTACCAGAAAGTGCCGACGTCGGCGTGCATGTGGAGCGGCCCGACGCCTCCCGGCGGAGTGACCACCGAGGTCGTTGCGGTGGACCGCGATTTCGAGAATCTCGACCTGAAGGGCAAGCTGGTGCTGGCGCGGCGCTCCGCTAAGATGGCGCTGGTGAAAGCGGGCGCGCTGGGCCTGATCAGCGACAGCACCGAAAACCGCGATCTGGTAGACGATCGCGGCTGGGTCAATTCGTTCGGGGATAACGGCTGGAGCTTCACCAAGGGCAGCACGCCGCTGGTGTGCTTTTCGATTACGCCGCGGGGCTCGAAGCTGCTGCGCGAGCTGCTCGCGAAGGGCCCGGTCAAGGTGCGCGCGAATGTCGACGCCCGCTATTACAACGGCGTATATCCCTACGTGACGGGCGTGATTCGGGGGACCGACGGGGCCACCGCCGAAGAGGTGCTTTCGCTCGGTCATCTATTCGAACAGGGCGCGCACGACAATTCCACCGGCGTGGCGTCGATCATCCATGCGGCCGGGACGATTCAACGACTCATCGAGGAAGGCAAACTGCCGAGGCCCAAGCGCACGATCCGCGTCCTGGGAATGGGCGAGTGCTACGGCACCAACTATTACCTCGAACACAACATGGACCGCACCAAGAGAACTGTGGCCGCGATGTGTATCGACTCGCCTGCCGGGCTCTACAACCTCGCGGGCACCGAACATACCTGGATCATGAATCCGCACTCGGCCACGTCGTATGTCGATGCCTTGATCCTGCGGCTGGCCGCGGAATACTACCCGATGGTCGGCAGGCCGTGGCATTGGGTCGAGCACCGCAGTTCCACCGATAACTATCTCGGCGACCCCAGCATCGGCATTCCGACGGTGATGCCGCGCGGAGGGTATGGCGTGCAGGCGCATCACAACAGCGCCGACAAGCCCTCCACAATCGATCCGCGTTCGTTGCGCGACCTCACCGTGATGAACGCGGCTTATACCTATTTCATCGCCTCGGCCGGGCCTGACGAGAAACGCTGGATGGCCGAACTGGCTCTGTCGCGCGGGTACAAGCAGATCACGGTGGCGGCGGAAAACATCGTGGATCAGATCGCGATCGCCGAAGACGCCGACGAGCTCGGCCGGCTGCTGCATCACAGCCGCGAAATGATGGACTATACGCTCGGCCGGGAGTCCGCGGCGGTGCGCGGCGCCTGGGATCTGCGGGAAGAGCTGGCCGATCTGGCGGCCTTTGCCGAGTTCCAGAAGTCACGGCTGCGACGATCGATTCAGGCGCGCGCAAAAACCTTGGGCGCCGGCGAGATTCGGGAGGCGATTCCGGAGCAAGATCCGGAAGCCGCCAAGATCGTGGTGCGCCGCAAACGGCTGGGCACTCTCCCGCTCGAAGAACTGCCGGAGGACGAACGCGAGGGCTATCCCTCGGCCGGTTTTTGGGGAGTGCCGACGTCGGCGCTTTATTGGTGCGACGGCCGGCGGACTCTGGCGGAAGTGATTCGGCTGACGGAACTCGAGATGGGGCCGCAGTCGTTCGATTTCGTAGGCTATTTCAAGTTTCTCGAGAAACACGGTTACGTCGAGTTCGTCTCGCGAACCGAGTAGCGATTACACGTAGCAGCGATGCGCATAGCAGCGTCGTGACCGGGGATCGCCGAATTGAGACTGGACTGGAACAGGATACGACCCATGCTCAGACTACTTTTTCTCAGCGCCAGCATCGTTGCGCTGCTCGTCCCATCCGCGTACGCCCAGCCGGTATACGACCTGTTGCTCAAGGGCGGGCACGTGATCGACGCGAAGAACCAGATCGACGCGGTCCGCGACGTCGCTGTCAGCGGGGATAAGATCGCCGCCGTAGCGCAAAACATCCCGGCGCAGCAGGCGCGGCGGGTGGTGGACGTCGCCGGGCTCTACGTCACCCCGGGGCTGGTGGATATGCACTTCCACGCCTTCGCGGCCACCATGGCGCCGGAATACACCGGCGCGGACTGCGTTCGCCCGGACGGCTTTACGTTCCGAAGCGGCGTGACGACGGTGGTGGACGCCGGCAGCTCGGGCTGGCGCAACTTTTCAGAATTCAAGCAGGGCATCATCGACACGGCCCACACCCGCGTGCTGGCGATGCTCAACATCGTGGGGCACGGCATGGGCGGGCGCATGACGGTGGAGCAGGATACGACCGATATGGATCCCAAGCGCACCGCTGAGGAAGCCGCGAAATATCCTGGGATCGTCGTTGGCATCAAGATCGCGCACTATGCCGGGCCGGAATGGATTGCCGTCGAGCGGGCGGTCCAAGCGGGAACGCTGGCGCACCTGCCGGTGATGGTGGACTTCGCCGAGTTCCGGCCGGAGCGGCCGTTTCAAGACCTGGTGCTCCACAAGCTGCGGCCGGGCGACATCTATACCCACACGTACCTGGGCGCGGTTCCAATGCTGGACGATCAAGGCAAGGTGCTGCCGTACCTGTTTGAAGCCCAAAAGCGGGGTATCATTTTCGACGTGGGACACGGCGCCGGTAGTTTTCTCTTTCGCCAGGCCGTTCCCGCGATTCGGCAAGGCTTCCTTCCCAACTCGATCTCGACCGACATGCACACCCACAGCATGAACGCCGGCATGAAGAACATGCTGAACGTGATGTCGAAGTTCCTCAACATGGGAGTGCCATTGGACCAGGTCATTGGGAAATCGACCTGGAGCCCCGCGCGCGAGATCCATCGCGAGGACCTCGGCCACCTCACGGTGGGCGCGCCGGCGGACATCGCGGTGCTGCGGTTGGTGAAAGGCGATTTCGGCTTCGTGGACTCCGCGCGCAAGCGCCTGAAGGGCTCCGAAAAGCTCGTCGCGGAACTGACGATTCACGATGGCAAGGTCGTTTGGGACTTGAACGGAATTACCAGTGAGGATTGGGATGCGGCGCCATCCCGGTCGCGAGCCTCGCGCGACAAGAAGTGACCGATGGAAACTGCCGTGCCCGCTTGCACATCCAGCGTTCCGGCCGGCGGCATCTCCTGAGCGGAGCGGCCCGAACCTCAAGCGTTTGCGATCCCCGGGAGGAGCTATGCGTTTTTCGCGGCGTCATCTGATGAAAGCGGCCGGTGCGCTTCCGCTGTTGGGCGGGATGAGCCCGCGGCCCGGGCGTGCCGACGTTCCCGATCACCGCTGGGACGGCTACGATTTCGGACCGGCCCCTTCGGCGCCCGACCGCCTGAACCAGGGGCCCTTCGGCGTAGAACAGGACGAAGGCTGGCAGACCATCGGGTTCACCAATCCCGCGCGAGAGCACGTCCGGAATTTCGGCGCCGGGCTCGTGGCCTACACCTGGGAAGAGAGCGGCCCGTCGCTAGCCGCCCGCCAGGGCCGCGAGCCGTTGGAGAAGGCCGTCGAGAAGCTGGCGACGCTGCCGTTCGTCGATGTCCTCTACATCCGCTGCGACTGGCGCGACGTGCAGAGCCAGCCCGGCAAGCTCGATCTCAACCCGGTCTGGAAGCTGACCTTCGACGCCGCCAAACAATACGGCTTGCGAGTGGGATTCCGGGTGCAGCTATCGAGTCCGAATTTCGAGCCGCAACAGCTTGCCATGCCGGACTTCCTCCAGAAGAAAGTTCCGCTGGTGAAGATTGGCCAGATGGCCGAGCGGAACGGCAAGAAGCCGGACTGGGAATACGTCGAGCCGCGCTACGATCATCCGGAATTCCAGAAGGCATTTCCGGGAACTGAACGAGCTGTTGGCCGCCGAGTATGACGACAATCCGCAAGTCGAGTTCATGGACCTGATGATGTACGGGTTCTGGGGCGAGGGCCACACCGGCAGTCTTCCCAATCCCTTCCCCGATTACCTGACCGCTGAGAAGACGATGGTCGGCATGACGCAATTCCAGATCGACACCTGGAAGAGTGTCCCACTGGCGATCAACACGCAGCCCGACATCAGCAAGGTCGGCAACCGCGCGTGTCTGGATCTGGCGGTGCGCGCCGGATGCTGGCTGCGCTCTGACAGCACCGTCTATATCGAGGAGCCGATTCAGATCGAGTGTCTTTCCAACCGCCCGCAGTGGCTGGCGGTGGTGATGGAAGAGGGCAGCAACCGCCACTATGAGCTGTCGAGTCTCGAGTACGACGCGGCGGGCATCAATGACCGCGAGAACGGCATGCTGCACGCGCTCGATCTGGGCGCCAACTATTGGGCGCTGTGGACCGAAGCTGACAATCTGCGGCGCTACGACGAAAAGTATCCCCACGGGATCGATGTGGTGCAGCGGCGGATCGGGTATCAGGTGCGGCCGTCGTGGATCTGGCAGCGAAAGCGTTACGGCACGAGTGAGTTGATTGTTGGGCTGACGAATGACGGCGTCGCGGGCGTTCCAGGCATCCTGCGCGTTTTCGCCGAGAGCATGGACGGCAAGGTCAAGGTGGGTGGCAGCCTCGATGCCGGGCATCCTTACGCCGGCCGCGTGCGCCAAGCTTCGCTGGTGCTTCCCCAAGGGATGGAAGGGCAGCGGATGCGAATCCGCGCGGAGATCGAGACCAAAGGCGTCCGCAGACCGGTGCGCTGGTCTTGTGTGCAGCCGTTGGACTCCGACGGCGCGTTCGCCGTTCAACTCAAGACGTTCGACGATAGCGGCTGGCGGAAGGGAATCTGATCGCTGGGCAAACCAGGCTGCGTGCCCCAGGGGGACAATCACCGCGTTTCGCGCCTCGATTTTCCAGCGGTTTACAGGATTCGCAGGGCGTGAAACGCGGTGACTGTCCCCTTCCCGCACGACCGCTCTACACACGATTTCGCAGGAGAAAGCTACGCCATGAAAAGAAGAGCCTTTTTGCAAACCGCCGGCGGACTGGGACTGGCGGCGGGATTGCGTCCGACTCCCGCGTCCGCGGTTGTGCCCGAGCACAACTGGGAGAAGCATGACTGGGGCGACGGTCCCGAGGTGAAGGACCGCTTGTATCAGGGCCCGTTTCCGCAGTACCCGCCGGAGGTTCCCGTGGTACCGGGAAGCGAGGTCGTGATGGTCACGACGCCTTCGCGGGAGATCGTCCCCAACTACGGCATGGGGCTCACCGTGTATGTGTCGGGCGACCTGGGGCCTCCCAAGGTGGAAGGCGAGACGCTGCAGAAATCGATCGAGGATCTGATCAAGCTTCCCTTCGCGCAAAAGATCTACATCCGGCCGAACTGGCGGGACGTTCAAAGCAAGGCGGGCCGGTTGGATCTCTGTGAGTATTGGAAAATTACCTTCGACCTGGCGCGAACGTACAACAAGCGAGTCGGCTTCCGCATCATGCTGGAAAACCCCGATGTTCCCGAGCCGGGGATGCCGGAGTTTCTGATGGCCAAGGTGCCCTACGTCCCGCTCAAAGGAGAGTGGAAGGGTAGGAGCGACGAAGTCCGGTACAAAAAAATCCATCGCATGCCGCGCTACGACGACCCGGCCTACCAGGCGGCGTTTCGGGAGCTGAATACGTTGCTTGCCGAGGAGTTGAACGGCAGTCCGCTGGTTGAGTACATGGACACGATGATGTACGGCTTTTGGGGCGAGGGCCACACGTGGCCGTTCGAAGGCAACCCGTTCCCCGACAATGTGGTCGCCCAACAGACCATGAGCAAGATGCTCGAGACGCAGCTGGAGTGCTGGACGAAGACGCCGTTGGCCACCAACACGCAGCCGGATTTCAGCGCCGTCGGCAACTCGGACCTTTTGGACCGGACGATCCGCTCGCACAATTGGATCCGCACCGATACGATCTTTATCGAAAACCAGCAGATCGAAGCGCTCTCGAACCGCCCCGCCTGGACCGCGGCGCTCTGCGAAGTCGGCATGACGACCGGCGACCCCCAGCAATTGCACATGGAAGACGGCGTCACGCGCAACGAGAAGATCATTTCTCACGTGATCGACGTGGGCGCCAACTATTGGTCGTTGTGGAACTGGCACAACCTCGCCGCCAAAAACATCCTGAGCTACTACGAAAAATTTCCCGAGCACATCGACGAGATCGCGCGGCGGATCGGATACCGCGTGAGGCCGTCGTGGATCTGGGCCTTCGAAAAGGACGGACATCCCGGGCTGGTCGTTGGCCTGGCCAACGACGGAATCGCCGGCGTGCCGGGAATCCTGCGACTTTCCGTGCTCGGCGAGGACGGCAGGGTGCTTGCGAGCGGCTGCGTCGACCCCGGCTACCCCAAGCCGCGCGGCGTCCGCCAGGCGATGCTCACGTTGCCGCCCGGCGCCGATTGGAAGGGGCTCAAACTCAAGGCCGAGCTGGAGGTCAAGGGCGTGCGGTATGCGGTGAACTGGGCCTGCGGCCAGAAAGTGGAATCCGACGGTTCCCTGAGACTTCGGCCGAACGTCTAACGATCGCGACCCACCGGGGCGTGCCGTTTCGAGGAAGTGCACGTCCCATGGGCAGCGGCGGCGGCTTGAACTCCCCCTCGTTGTGACAGTCAGGCCGAACACCGCCGGGCGCGAAAGCCCTCAGCCCCTGTAGATCAAGATGGGGCTAATCGCCCAATTCACAACCCTCCGCGAAGTGTTACCTCGCGGGTAACGCCGTATTTTCCCCCAAGAACACAGCAGGCGGGCCTGGCAAAGAACTTGCAACCAATAACCCAGGCTGCCGTTGCCGCAGCCGTGAAACGTTGTGCCCTGGAGGGAATGATCGTATGACCCCGACACGCCGTGAGCTCCTCTACAGTACTTTCCTCGCCGCGGCCGCCTTCAAGCCGTCGCCGGCCGCCGAGACGAGTGCCCGCCTGGGAATTCCGGGCCCCTACCCGGGCCGTGTGATCGCTGTCGAGCATCCCGCCTCGATTGTTTCGGGGGCCTACCAGGCCCAGCCTGTCCAAGACATGATCCGGAAAGGCATGATGGAGCTGACAGGCGCGCCGGGCTGGGTCGACGCATGGCGCGTGTTCTTCGAACCGGGCGACGTCGTAGCTCTCAAAGTGTGCCCGGTGGGTGGCCGCCTGATCTGCTCCGATGGCCTCGTTCTCAACGAGGTCGTCGACGGCCTCAAGCAGGCGGGCGTGCGACCGGGCGACATTTTCGTCTACAACCGCTATCGCCGCGAGATGTTCGAGGCCGGAATCCCTCAATGGGTGCCCCAGGGTCTCCGTGTGGCCTGGGCCTCGGAAGCTTACAACAAGGTTCAGCACGACATCGAAGGGTACGATCCCGAAACTTTCGTGGAACTGGCGCTGGCGATGCCAGGCCAAGACATTCGCGAGGAGCAGGTGCGTCGCTCGTATGTCTCCAAACTTCTCGTCAAGCAGGTCAACAAGGTCGTCAACCTTCCCGTCCTGAAGCAGCACGATGCGGCCGGTGTGACGATCGCACTGAAGAACCTCTCTCACGGCTTTGTGAACAACGTGGAGCGTAGCCACGCTACGGTCACGCAGCTCGCCACGGGAACATTCATTCCGGCCATCGTGGATCTGCCCGTGTTCCGCCAGAAAGTAGTACTGAACATCGTGGATGGCGTGCGAGGCCTGTGGGACGGAGGCCCCGGAGGGCGCCGGGAATTCATCTGGGAACACAAGACCATGTACTTCGGTACGGACCCGGTCGCCCTGGATAAGACGGGCTGGAAAGTGATCGACGGGAAGCGCGCCGAGAAGGGTCTACCTCCCGTCAAGGAAACCAAGGCCGGCCGGGTGAACCGCTACTCCTTCCCGCAGGTCGAGCACATCGAACTGGCCGGAATTCTCGGCCTTGGGGAGTTCGATGACGCCAAGATCGATGTGAAGCGGTTCACTCTTCAGGCATAGCAGCGACTCCAAGAGGACCGGACAGCCCAGCCTGCAGGGGCCGATGAACGCGCGGGTTGAGTCGGTTGGGACCTTTATGCTCAGACGACAGTGGATTGGTCTCGCGGCCGGGGCGATCGTCGGCGCCTGGCAGAGGGGCCAGGCTCAAAATGCTGCCGACACGATGGTGGCCGGCCCGAGCCAGGCGACACCCCGCGTCGGCATCGTGCTGTCGAGCTTCTCCGGAGCGGAAGACCATGACGGCACAAAACTGAGCGGGTTGCGCAACCCCGTCTCTCCAGAGTCTCCCGCCGGTGACGATCGACTCGACGAGATGGTATGCAAGGCCATCGAGTTGGGCAACACAGTGAACGGCGGTCTCGCCCGCATTGTCGAGCAGCAGGACTGGGTCGTGATCAAACCGCAGCTCGCGGTTTGCCAGCGGTCCGATGGCCGTTTCGTTCCGGGTTCGGTGGCCGACCTTCGGATAGTGCGAAGGGTAGCCGAGTGGCTCGCCGAACACGGGCTTGGAAGCCGCATCACGATCGCGGGAGCGCCCTCCTGGTCCCTGGACCGGGCGTTCGATCCCTGGGAATCGGAGTGGGACGGGGTATTCGGAAAGACGAGCTACCGTCTGATGGTCGAGGAGTTGGGCCGCCAATACCCTTCGATCCGCTTTGATATCGCCGATCTTACGGAAGGGCAGACGATGGCGCTTCAGCCGCCAAGCGGATCCTCGGGTTCAAGCGAAACGCCAATCGTATTTGATTTCCCAACGACGCTGCTGACCTGCAACAAGCTGATCAACGTCGCGCCGCTGAGTACTTCGTCCTGGACGAACGTTTCCCTCACCATCGGCAGCTACTTCGGCGTGCTTGCCTCGGGGCGGCATGACGGGCTGATGGACAACCCGTTCTCCGGTGACGCTCCCCAACTGGTGGCCGATCTGTTTTCGCTTCGTCCGCCCGATTACGCGATCCTTGGCGGAGCGCAGGGGTTGGAAGGAAACGGACCTTACGGGCCGGATGCCGCGCCCATCCATCACAACCTCATCCTGGCCGGGGCGAACGGCGTGGCGGTCGACGCCGTCGGCGCGGCGATCATGGGATTCGATCCGGCCGGGATCAAGCACCTGCGGATCGCCGTCCAGCGAGGGCTGGGAATGATCGACACGGATTCCATCTGGATTCGCGGCAACGAGATCGACGAGGCGAAGCGTCCGTTTCGCCCTGCTACCTGACTGCCAAACCGCCCCTGAACCGAATCCGCGAGACTGTCCCGGCTCACCGGCTGGAACGAGTTGGAGAGAGTCGGCCCGTCTCCTTCAAGGGTTGCGCTCCCCGATTTTGTGTTCCAACTGGCTATTGCTTCGGGTTCCGAACGGCAACGAAAGAAATCTGTTCCAGCGTCGGATAACGGCCGTTGGAATCGGGCTCGCGGTCGCCGGGCGCGGTTTGCTGCACGGTCGTCCGGGCCGGTTTGACGCCTTCCGAGAAGTACTGCGCATAAACGCCGTTCATCTTCCCGAAATCGTCAATGTTGTCCAGGTACACATTGGAGGCGACGACATTGCTGAAATCGAGGCCCGCTTCTTCGAAGTTGTCGAGCTGATTGCGCATCGTTTGGCGTAACTGGTGCTCGACCGTTGCCGCGTAAATCCCCGAATGCGGGCCGGGAATAAAGCCGCTCTTGGCCGAGCAATACAGGGTATCGCCAGCAAAAACGCAGGGGCTCGCGGTCGGGCTGGGACGCATGTTCTTCGGCCGCACAGCCTTTCGTTTCGCCAGATCGCGCACCGCGACGCCGGTATAGGTGATGTTCCCAGAGGGCAGCGAGGCAACGTGGATGGTGGCACGCGCGGGCGTATTGCCAAACTCGAAGCGCTGCGCATAGAGCTTGTTCATGACGCCCCCGGGAATCGCTTCGGTCAGATAGGGGTTTACAAAAACCACATTCGCCAGGCTCAGGCCGGCCGCTTCGGTCACCGCCTTGAAGTTGTCGAGCGCGGCGGTCACTTCGGCGCCCGGATCGGAGGGAATGTTTCCGCTGGCATCGCGGCCGGGCAGCGACGAGATGAATAGCCGGTCGTGCGTCAACATTCCCGCGGAAAACGCCGGGTTGGGATCGAGGCCCGGAACACGGACCGGAGTCTGGCCTTCGCGGTTCACCACAGCGACCGCGTTGATCTCGACCGGCGTGCCGGCCAAGTGGCCGACGCCGATCAACCCGCGCGCGGGCGGATTCTTGGGAAAGTAGCGCGCATAGACGCGATCGAGCGCGGCGCTATTGTGAATGTCTTCCAGATAGGCGTGGGTGTAGACAACATTGTCCAGGGTCAACCCGGCGGCCTCGACCACCGCTTTGACGTTGTCCAACGTTTGCCGGGCCTGCTCTTCGAACGTCGCGGGCATTTTGCCGTCCGGCGTCTCCGCGCCCGCGCCTGACACGTAGAGATAACCGTCGGCGATGACGCCAGGCGTATAGGGCGACGCGGGAGCCTTGCCCCCGGGAATGACTGCCTTGGGCTGCGCGCACAGCACCGCGCAGAACCCGAACAAAAGTGCTAGACGTTTCACGCTTTCTTCCCCTTCTTCGTCGCGTTGCTCAGAATGTCGCGCAGACGGCGCCCGACGATCAGCTCTTCGCCGTCTTGCATCGTCATCGAAATGATGCGCAGGCGGTCGGGCCGGTGGACGCGCGGCTTGCTGTCGGGTTGCCAACCTTCGCGGACGGCGGGCACCAGGCTGGGATTGCTGGACGTCAGCACCTCGATGCGCGGCTCGCCGTCGCGCAGTTCGCGATCGCAATCCTTCACCGTGAATCCGATGGCCTCTTCGTCCCACGACACGGTCAAGGTCGGGTAGCTGTTGCCGCCCTCGGGGATCTTGATTTCCGTCGTGACGCCGGGCACGGTTTCGACGAGTTTGGCGATGCGCTCGACGCGCTGCGACCATTGCTTATTGAGTTTGTCGAGGTCCAGCTTGGTCCAGGTTTCCACAGCGGCCAGCACGCCGACGATTTCTTCCTTGCCGACTTTCATGGGCCGGCACACGGCGCCTTCCCAGGGGTTGCATTGCGCCAGCGCGGCGTCGATCAAATCCTTGCGGCCGAGCAGAATACCCGAGCATTGCGGCCCGCACATGCCTTTGCCGCCGGAGAAGCAGAACAGGTCGAGGCCCATCTTGGCATAGAGCTTCAGATTGTCGATGGGCGGGATGCCCGCGGCGTCGTCGAGCATCAGCGGCACGCCGGCCTTCTTCGCCATCGCCGCGGCTTGCTCCAACCGTTCGCCGCGCCAGGTGGTGTAGACCATGGCGGTGTTCTCGTTCATCGCGGCGGGAAGTTCCTCGACGCTGTGGGCGAGCACCAGTTTCGCGCCGGCCAGCCGGATGGCGCTGTCGAAAGCGCTGCGTCCGCCCAGCATCACGACCTCGCCCTTCATTCCGGTAGTGTCGGGAAGCTGCCAGATCTTGGCGGGATCGGTGCCGGCCATGCAGCCCGCCGTCGCGGCGGCCATGGCTCCGGCGGCTCCGGAGGTGACCATGCCGGACTCGGCGCCCGACAGCTCGGCCAATTTCCTGCCGGCCGCCCGCTGCAGCTCGAAGATGTCGACGAAATGCTGTGCCGCGTCCTCCACGGCGCGGCGAACCTCAGGCAGCTCCAGCGAGCCGCTCAAGTACGTCCATGTACCACGCGCGTTGATAAAGGGACGCACTCCCAGGCGCCGATACACTTCGATCGACGCGGTTTTTCTGCTCGCGGCGGACAGCGTTTCGGTCAGCCCGCGCGTTGCGATCAAGCCGTACACGGGAGCGGCCGCGACCCATTTCATCCAGCTTCGACGATTCATCGATTCACCTCACATTTTCGAAAAGATGCCTAACTTATCCTATACGACGCAAACGCCTGGCTACGGGTCGAGGCACGGGCGCACCGGAGCCTAAGCCTTCGGGTTGGCCAGCAGACGCAGATCCGGCCTTGCATTTCGGAGCCGCGCGACGCCCGCGGCGGTCACCGCGGTGTCTTGCAGATCGAGCCGCAGCAGCGATTTCCAGCCGGAGAGAATCGCGATGGCGTCGTCGTCTACCAGTTCGCACCCGGCAAGCCCCAGTTCGGTCAGCGACCCGAGATGGCTGAGACTCTGCAGGGATTCGGTGTTGACGCCCTGGTGGCCCAACTCCAGAGTTTCGAGGGCGGTCAGACCGGCGATCACTTTGACCAGCTCGTCGTCCAACGGCGCCATCTTTGGGGGCCGCCGTGCCGTACGCACTCCGCTTAGATCCAGACTCTTGAGCGTGGTCAACAGCCGCAAAGAAGAGATTGCGATCGGTCCGATGGCATTGCCCGGCAGGCCAAGCTCTTCCAGACTCGTCAACGTAATCAGATAATCGAAGCCGCTGTCGGTCACGTCCGTATCGCTGACATCGAGCGAGGTGAGCTGCACCAACCGGCCCAGAAGCTCCATCGTGCCGTCGCCGGCGCGGGTTCCGCGGATATTGAGGCGCAGCAGCTTTTTCCAGTCCCGAATGCACATCATGCCGCCGTCGGTGATGAGCTCCGCGTATTCGAGATTGAGCTCCTCGATGGCCTTGAGGCCCTTGATTCGCAGCAGACCTTCGTCGGTGATCCGGGTATGCGATAGGTTGAGCCGCTTCAAGCCGTGCAGATCGGCGACGTCGAACATCTCGGTGTCGTTGATCCAGGAGCCGCGCAGGTTGAGCGACGTGATGCCGCCGGAAGCGTCGGTTTCCGATCGGCCGCCCAGGCGCGCCAGCCAGTCGTCCGCCTCGGCCAGCAAGGGCGCGGCGAAAAACGGTAAGGAAAGCAAACGCCTGCGGGTCATTGCGATCAGCCTCGGCGGCTCGGGAAACCCGAGTCCTTCTGATAGAGGATCTTGCACTGCGGCAGCGCCTCCTGCAGCGACTGGAAAGCGTCCTCGGAGACTTTCGTGTGATACAGATCGAGCAGCCGGAGCGTGTTGATTTTCGCTAGGGTCGCCGCGCCCTGGTCGGTGATGTTGGCGTGATCGAGACCGAGTTCTTTGAGCTGGGGAAGCTTGGCGAGCGCTTCGATTCCCTGGTCGGTGACGGGCACGTAGCCCAGGTTCAGCGACTCCAGGGTTCCGATTTGCGACAGCGCCGCGATCCCCTTGTCGCTGAGGTGCGTGCGGGCGAGACTGACGTGCTGCAGGCCGGGGAGTTGGGTCAGAGCGCCGATCCCTTTGTCGCTGAAGCGGCCGTCGCTCAAGTTGATGCTGACGAGCTTCTTGAGGGTAGCGAGAGCCGCCATGCCTTCGTCGGTCACATTCACGCCGCGCAGATCGAGCGTCGTCAGGTTCGGCGCGGAGGCGAGCGCCTCGATGCCCTTGTCGCTTACCTGCGAGAAGCTCAGGGAGAGCGTATGCAGCGCGGGCAGAGCCGCGATGGGAGCGATCGCTTGGTCTTCGACGGAGGTGTTGGAGACGTTGAGCTCTTCGAGCAGGGGCAAGTGCGACAGGAACGCGAAACCTTGCCCGGTGATCGAGGTTCCCGACAGATTCAGGCGCTTCAGATTCGTCAGGCCGGATAGATGCGCCAGTCCGACGTCGGAGATCGAGGTGAAAGCCAGGTTCAACTCTTCGAGCGAAGAGAGGTGGCCGATCTCCGCCAGTCCCAGGTCGCTGACATCGGTCGCTTCGAGATCCAGTTGCTTGAGCGACGGCAGCTTGCGCAACTCGCCCGTCTGGGCGTCGGTAAAACGCTGGCGGGCGAGCGATACTTTTTCCACGCCGCCGTCGGTCACCGCCGCTTCGCCGCCGAGCGCCCGAACCCAAGCCGCGACACCCGTCTCGGTGTCCTTCGCGGGGCCTTCAAGGCTTTCCGACACCGTAGTAGGCGAGGAATCGAAGTAGACGATTTTCGTTTTTGGCAGGGCCTGATGAAGCGTCCCTACGCCGGCCGAGGTCACCTTGCTGTAACGCAGGTCAACGAGGCGAAGATTCTTGAGCTTGGCCAGATTCGCCAGACCCGCGTTGGTTACCCGGCTGCGATAGAGGTTGAGCTCGCGCAATTGGTCAAACCCGGCGATGATCTGCAGGCTGGCATCGGTCACCTGAGCGCCCAGCAGATTCAGCCGGCGGAGTTGTTTCAGGTCCCGCAAGTACTCGACGCCGCGGTCGGTGATCTTGACGCCGTAGAGATCCAGCTCGGTCAGCTCGGTGAGGCCCCGCAGGTGGGCGAGACCTTCGTCGGTGATCAGGGTTCCCACCAGCGTGAGGCGGTGCAGATGCTTCATCTTTTCCAGCGGCGCCAGGGAATCGTCGAGGACGTAGCTATCGTTGAGATCGAGCGATTCCAGGTTGACCAGAGCCTCGAAACAGGCCGGATCTTTGATGGTGGTGAGCGCGACCCGCAGATGCTTGAGCTGCGTGAGCGGAGCCAGGCGCTCAACGCCTTCGTCGCCGATATCCAGCCACGCCAGGGTGGTGTGGCCGGCGTGGAATTTTTCGAGCTTCGACATGTCCTTGTAGTAGTCGAAGGACTCGTCGGAAAATGGCGCCTTGATGTCGCTTTCGGGGCTCCAGACGCGCGCCGGAACATAGAGTTCCCGCACCTCGCGAAGCTTGCTCAAGCGGTTCGAGTTCCTTGGGCGAGGTGATCGTGCCGTGCATGTCGACCACGCTGATGCGGAAATCCCCTGCGGGCAGGTTGAAGGGGTCGCGAACCGGGTCCGGGGCCTGATCGGTGATGACCGCGCCGCCTTCGCGCAGCACCCAGAGGGCGACGTCGCGCTCTTCGGTAAAGCTCGGCTCCTCGGCTACCGCGGCGGGCAAGGCAGCCAGAATCAGGAACGCAACGACGATCGGGATCAGCGACTTTCTGCCCGAGGCGCCTGGCGCATCGCGATCGAGGCAGACCGATTGAGAAATTAGACGCATCCGTTCATCCATCGAAGGAAGCCCGCCATCTGGAACGTAGTCTTGTCGTGGCCGCCGCGCCGACGGCCATTTCGAACGGATCAAGCCCAACGCCAAATCCGTTGCCCCGGAAGTTGCAAGCGCTGATGAGGGGACCCGCTCGCCTCATCAATCCTTGAGAATCGAACCGGCTTCCGCCGCCGATCCTAGACGACGATCTCACTCAACGTGCGCTGCGCGGTCGGATATTTTTCCAGCCCCGCGCCGAGCACCGCATTCGCCAACGTCTGATAGAGGTCGCCGATGGTGCCCTCGACGTGGTGATGGTTCCCCAGGTCCACCTGCGCCTTGCTTCCGGCGACCAGCCCGATCATGCCGTTGCTCTTGTGAGGACCGGCTTCGGCATGTTCATGGACAAAGATCACCAGAGTATTGTCGAGCAACGTGCCGTCGCCTTCGGGAATCGACTTCAGCTTCTTGACCAGATAGGCGAACTCATCGACGTGCCAGCGGCAGATATCGCGGAGAATCTGCTGCCCCTCGACGCCGTTTTCGCCGGGCGCCTTGCCGTCTTTGTGCGTGTAGTCGTGGTGGCGCGCCGAGGTGTGGCCCAGCCAGGGAAAGCGCGCCAAGCCTTGGCACTTGGTCAACATGTAGCTCGCCACGCGCGTTTGCCCGGTCACCAGCGCATAGGCCAGCAGGTCGCTCTGGATCTTGGCGATGCGCGGCCAATCCTTGAAGTCCAGATCTTCGTCGGGCTGGAACGGCATCGGCGCGCGGTATTCGGGCGGCATCGAAGCCACGGCGCGCTCGAGGTCGCGAACCGACTGCAGATGCTCTTCGAGGCGCTGCTTGTCCTCCGCCGGCAGCCCGTTCCCCAGGACCTTGGCGTCGCTGCGCACCGCGTCGAGAATGCTGCGCTTGCGGTTGACCCAGCCTTCGTCTTTCGCGCCGAACAGGCGGTCGAACAGGCGGTGGGGCAATTCTTCCGGGGGGAGCGGATGATCGGCCGACGCCCAGCTCATATTGCGTTGAATCGACCCGCCGAACGACTCCTGCGAAACGCCGATCTGCAGCGAGCGAAACCGCGTGTCCCTACCGATCTTGCGCGAGATCGTCTGATCAAACGACTCACCGCCGGCGCCGCGCCCGGTGTAGCTCTGGCAAGACATCAGCGCGCTCATCGCCGTTGGGTGGCCGTTGCCGCGCGGGCCGACGGCGGAATTGTCGAGACCGCTCAGGACCATTACGTCTTCGCGCACGCGCGCCAGCGGCGACAGGCAGGGCGTCAGTTCGTAATCGCGGCCCGTGGTCGATGGGATCCAGAATCGCTCCGGGATGCCGTTGCCGTTGAACCAAAGGACGAAGCGCTTCCCGATAGGAGCCTCGGCGCCCGACGGCGTGGCGGCGTAAGCCGTACCCACCGAGTTGAACATCGCCGTGAGAGGCGGGAGCCCCAGCCAAACCGGCACGTGTCCGAGCGTCATCCCCTTCAAGAACTGTCTGCGGGCGAGCGGTTTGTTATTCAGTGGCACCATGTCGATCTCTCTCCTTCTGGGCGGAACTCCATCCAACCGCAAGCTGAACGAGCGCTTCTTTCAAACGAAAGCCCGAACTGCGAAATGCTTCCGAAGCGTGCTCGATGAGAGGGCGGTCGGCGGAAGTCTCGGGACGGCCCGACATATAACGAAACAACTGCTTGACCACGCAGTCTTGGCAGATTGGCGTCTCGGCCAGTAGGGCCCCCAACTCCCGGGGGCTAGAAAATTGGGAATTGGGAAGGCCGGCGACTTGCCCCGTGGTATCGATGTCGAGCAGGACTTCCTGCGGCTTGTCCTCGTGGGAGCCGTGGCCTTCCGGGAAGAATAGCTGCCGATGCTGCTCGCGGCGGGCGCCGATCGCATCGAACTTTTCCAATCCGAAACCGATCGGATCGATGAGCTTATGGCACGTCGCGCAACTGGGATTGGTGACGTGCGCGCCGAGCCGCTGGCGGTTTGTCATCGGCTTGGACTGCGTCGACGGCGGCAGATTCGTATCCACGCCGGGCGGCGGATCGGGAACGTTCTGACACAGAAACTGCTCTCTCACGAATAGTCCGCGGCCGGTGGGCGCCGTATCGTCGGGCTTGCTGGTGAGGGTCAGGAAGAGCGTCTGGCCGAGCAGACCGGCTCGCTCGCTGGCGGGGTCGAACTCCACGCGTCCCCAGGCGGTCTCGGGCGGATCGACCTGATAAACCGCGGCGAGGTCGGAATTCACGAAGGTGTAGGGCGCCGTGAAGACGGTCATGAAATTACGGTCGTTCCACACGACGTCTCGCACGAAGCGGCGCGCCTCTTCGGTCATCGCAGTCGCCAGCCTGGCGTTGAACAGACGATAGACGCCACGCTCTCGGGATGCGCTCAACACGCGGTCGAAACGAAGCCACTCGGAAACAAACTCATCCACGCCGTCGACCGCCCGCGGGTCTTCGAGCATGCCGCGAGCGGTCCGCTCCAGACCCTCCGGCGTGCCGAGCTCGCCCTTGCGGGCCGCGGCCAGCAATTTATCGTCCGGAGTCGTATTCCAAAGGAAGTAGGAGAGCCGGGAGGCGGTGGCGTAGGCATCCCACTCCTGCCGCGGCGCCTTGTCCAGCCAGAACAGAAAGCTCGGCGATTGCAGCATCGCTTCGATGACCGCCTGGGCGCCCTCGAGCGCGCCCGGCTGCGCGGCGAACAGCCGTTGATAATCCTCGAGTTCCCGGGCGTCGAGCGGACGCCGAAAGGCACGCTGGCCAAACTCTTTCACAAAGCGCTTGCCGCAGGCGGGGCTCGCGTCGTTGGCGTCGCAGGGATACAGACCGCGCGAGTCGCCCCTGCGAAACGCACCGGCGGCCACCCTTTCAGCCGCATTTCCGTAGGCTTCCGCCAGGACCGGCGAGATGGAGAGCGCCTCGTATTGATTCTTGTAGCCGTTGACGTAATCTTCGGTGGGGAATCGAGTCGCCGGCCGCGAAAAATCCTTGAGTAGGTCGCGAACCGTGTTGTCGTACTGGCTGTTGGTCAGGCGGCGGAGAACGGCGGCCTCGACGGGCTCGCTGGGCGCGGCGGGATGGTCCTGCGCTTCGATGGCTTGGGCGGCTTCCTGGTCCGAAAGCTTGGAAAGCCTGTTAATCCAGGAGAGCAGGATCTTTTCGTTATCGGTTCCCGGAGGAATTCGCAACCCGCCCGCGTGGGGTATGCGGTTGGTTGGCTTGCGCAACAGCAGCGACTGAGTGGGCTGGGCCCGATCGACCAGCCGCACCAGGGAAAGGCCGAAGGTGTTGACCGTGGCGGCCGAAGCGTCTTCAGCCGGAAAATGCAAACGGGTCGCCGACGCGACGCCATGCTCCTGATGGCATTGAGGGCAGCCCGCTTCCTGGAAAATGGGGTAAACGTTGCCCGCAAACGAGAACGCCTGGCCGTAGGCGGTAAACGGCAAAATCGCCAACCCGCACAATAGCGGGAGGAAGCTTTTCATGGAGATGTAGCTCAAGACCGATCCGTTCGTGGGCGAGCGGCGCATCATGAAAGCAACGACGGCAAAGCTGATTGGCCATTACCGGATCTTGATACTGGCACGGCGCCGAATCAGGCGGTAACGCACTAGGAATTCCGGTAGCAGGATGGTCGAGCCCCCGGGACTCGACATAGACAACCGTACAACAACAAGAAATCAGAAGCAATACGAAAAGCAATAAATCCGCGGCGGCACGCGGCTGGCAGGACGCCGAGGTCCGCCGCCAGGCCCCGCCGTGGAGCGCTCGATCGGCAGAACGAGTAGACCGGCCCGCCCGACGGATCAGCTCTATATCATTGCGATACTTGGCGCTTAACTAACTCCCACACAAGTTGTGCCCGCAAGGCCTCGGGTCTGCGCGAAGTTGCGCTGAGTATGCTTTCCGCTCGGCGGCCGCCGCACCTTTCGTTGCAAGTCCCTCCTTTCTTTTCCTATGTTTCCCAGGTGACTCCGCCGGTTCCCGCGGTCGATCACCCCTTTGAGCCGCGGGCGGCCGGCCGGAAGAAGCTGCGGCGAGCCAGGACGGACGGTCCCGTGCCGGCTCGTCCTCTGGCGGGTTATCACAAGCAGGCGGCCCGATCGGCCTGCGCGAGAACCCGTTTGTAAGCAGTGACGGGCGAGGACGAAGCAACGAGCCTCAGAGGTACCCCGCGCGATCCGATAAGGGTATGAGGCCCCCGCCAGTGGGCTTCGAAAAGAGGGTGGCGGGAGGGAAGCACGCTCCCGGATGCTTGGCAAAAGGGAAAGGAAACAAAAATCAAGCAAAGTATATTGAAGTTTACATCTTGTTTTGGTATGCTCCATTGGCGGCCTTCGCTCGTTTGCACAGTCGACCCCGTTCGACGGGGCGACGCCGCACAAGACCAAGACTTCCGATGCGCCATCCCACCTGAGGGGTCCAGGACGACGTGGCGCAGTAAGACTCGTTCGCCGCCGGGGTGGTCCCTATCTCGGGTGGAGTGATGAGTGCGTCACCCAGGCCGGCGGCGCAAACGATTCGAAGAAACTGCCTGCTGTTTCGCACGTAGCGCGGCGCTTGCCGGCAACATCGCGTGCGTCACAGTTTCGGTGCTCGGCCGGCAAACCCGCCGCGCGGAGCAAACTATCTGGGACGTCCAGAGGAATGGGCTCCAGAGATTCGCACGGCGACTTGAATCAGGGGCGCCAGGCAATCGAAAACCAATGCGGCGGGTAGTCCCCGCCGGCAGCGACAACAACCCGCTCGATTTTTCGAGTCCGCAGCGGGTTTGCATCACGGCCCTTCGCGTTGGCCGTAACTGAGGTTGGAACGGTAGAGGTTAGACCATGAATAGAGTGTTGCGTACGATAACCATCTTGCTGGCTGTATGGTGCGTGTTCGGCTTGGCCGGCGCCCTGTTCGGCCAGGCAACTTACGCCGCCCAGCTGCGCGGGGTCGTGATGGACCCCAGCGGGGCGGTAATTCCCGGCGCGTCGGTGACGGCCAAGAACGTAGAAACCGGCATCGAGAACGTGGTGGCGACTGACGCACAAGGGCGTTACCTGTTCCCGGGGCTCAAACCGGCGATCTACACCCTGAAAGTGGAAGCACAAGGGTTTCGGACGTTGTCGCAGGCCGACGTCGAACTCCGCGTCGGCCAGCAAGCGGATCTCGATTTCAACATGGAAGTCGGACAAACCACCGAGACCATCGAGGTGACTTCCGAATCGCCGTTGCTCAACACGGTCTCGGCGACGCTGGGTACGGAAGTGACCAACCGCTACATCATGGACATGCCGCTGCTTGATCGCGGCCTGACCAACCTGACGTTTCTGGCGCCCGGAGTTACCGAGGTAGCCGGGGCCGGGGCCGACGACATCAAGGGCACCAATTTTGTCTCCAACGGGCAGCGCAACGGCACGGCGGAAGTCCGGCTGGATGGGGCGCTCTCGTCGGTGCCCGAATCGGGCGAGGGCGGCAACACCAGCGTCAACTATCAGCCCTCGGTCGAGGTGATCCAGGAATTCAACGTCGAGAACAACAGCTTCTCGGCCGAGTACGGCAACAACGGCGGCACCGTGGTGAACATCGTGACCAAGTCGGGCACAAACGAGTTCCATGGCAGCGGCTGGTGGTTCTTCCGGCGCCCCTCGCTCGACGCCAACGACTTTTTCTCGAACCAGAGCGGCGAGGGGAAGGGCGACTACAAGCGCGACGAATGGGGCGGTTCGATCGGCGGACCGATCAAGCGGGAACGCACCTTTTTCTTCTTCGACTTTCTCAAGCGCCGCAACGACTCGCCGTCCACCCTGTCGACCACCGTGCCGACCGCGCTGCAGAGAGCCGGCGATTTTTCCGAGACGTACAACGACGACGGCTCGCTGCAGCAGATCTTCAATCCGCTGGATGTGCAAGAAGACGCCGATGGAAACCTCATCCGGTCGCCGTTTGCCAACAACATCGTGCCGGCCAGCGTGACCGACCCGGTGGCCCCCAAGGTGTTGGCGCTCTACCCGCAGGCGACCGGCGACGGCGAGGACCTGACGCACCGCTTCAACTACACGCGCAAACTGGTGGACTCGTTTCCGACCTACCAGTTCGACGTCAAGCTGGACCACCTGTTCACGTCCAATTCCCGCATCTCCGGGCGCTTCAGCCAGGGTCATTCGCACGGCACCACGCCCTCGGCCGAGGGGCAGCTTCTCGACGGCGCGACCAGCCAGGGGACCGACCGCAACATCGTGCTCGAGCACAACTGGACGCCGACGCCGACGCTCTATTGGACCAACCGTTTCGGTGTCGACCGCAGCTACTACGAGCAGGTTGCCGATCCGCTGGATGCAGCCAGCGTCGGCCTCTCTCCCGAACTCAACGGCTATTTCGGCCTGCAGCGATTCCCCGAGATCGGGCCGGACGAGTACGGCTATCTGGGGCAGTCCTGCTGCACCGACACGGTCAAGGGCCAGACCCAATACATGATCTCGTCGATGCTGACCAAGATCGCCGGCGCGCACACGCTCAAGATGGGCGGAGAAGCGCGCATCTTCTTCAACAACTTCTGGCAGCCCGACTACCCCACCGGGCAATTTGAGTTCGACCGGTCGATCACCACCCAAAGCGTCTTCGAGCCGGATTATTCGCAAGGCAACAGCCTGGCGTCGCTGCTGGTTGGTTGGGGCACCTGGGGCCACGTCGGAACACAACCGCCGACCGCAAACAAGTCGAGGGATCAGGGCCTTTTCGTGCAAGACGACTGGAAAGTCAGCGACCGGCTGACCCTGAACCTCGGGCTGCGCTACGAATGGAGCAATCCCTTCACCGAACGCTTCAACCGGCTCGTCGTGGTGGACTACAACGGCGACACCGGAATCAACGTTCCGGGGCTGGGAGAAATCCGCGGAACCAGCGATCTCGCCAACAACGCCAAGCGGACCGCGAACGTCGACCGCAACAACTTTGGGCCGCGTTTCGGCTTCGCCTACCGGCTCAACGACAAGACCGTGCTGCGCGGCGGCGCCGGCATCTACTACGGTTTCAATGTCGCGACCAACTTCCAATACGTCGGTACACCCTGGTACAAGAACGTCGCGATCAACTTCTCGAAAGATGGCGGAGTCACGCCCTTCGCGAGTCTGTCGAATCCGTTCCCGGTTGGGTTCTACGGGCCTCCGGGGGACAAGTACGGCAAGCTTTCGCAATGGGGCTTCGACAACGGCTATAACCTCAACGACGGTTTGCGGAACGCTGAAGTCTATCAGTGGAATATCGGCATCCAGCGCGAGTTGCCGGGCGACATGCTGATCGAGGTCAACTACTCGAGCAACCGCAGCAACCACCTGCCGTTCAACGGCTACGACGGCACGCGCAACCGCAACTTCATCAGCAAGGCGGCCCGCGAGCAGTATGGGTCGGACGGGCTGGCCGAGCTGGTCCCGAATCCGTTCCAGCCCTACTTCCAAGGCCCCAACGCCATCTTCAACGAGCCCGATTCGATCTACAACGACGCTGAGATCGAGCGGATCTACCTGCTGCGGCCTTATCCGCAGTTCGCCGGCAGCTTCGGCGGCTATCCCGAATTCATCGCCAACTCGCGCTACAGCGCGCTGCAGATTCGCTTCGAGAAGCGCTATTCGCAAGGGTTGGCGTTCACCGGGAACTACACCTTCTCGCACATGACCGACGACAACTCGCTGGGGTTCAACCCCTGGATCGGCAGCCTGCAGTCGCAGGGAGAACTCCAGGATCTGACCAACCTGTCGGCGGAACAGTCGATCAGCGGGTTTGACACGCCGCACCGGCTGGCGTTTGCCGTCACGTACGAACTGCCGATCGGGCGCGGAAAGGTGATCGGCCGCAATATGGGCAATGCCGCCAACGCCGTGCTCGGCGGCTGGAAGGTCAACAGCTTTGTCACGCTGCAATCGGGGAATCCGATTGGTGTGCTGATGGCGGATGGCCGGCTGGCCGACGGCAACCAGCGGCCGAACGTATCGGGAGACCCCCGCGGGGCGGATGTGCGGACCGTCGTGGACGGGCTGGCCAGCTTCTTCAACGAAGCCGCCTTCTCGGATCCGGGCGATCAGACTCCCGGCAATTCCCCGCGCTACTTCGATCAACTTCGCACCGACGGCATCAACAATCTGGATTTCTCACTTTTCAAGGACTTCCAGTTCCGCGAGGGGATGCTGCTGCAGTTTCGGGCGGAGTTTTTCAACTTCTTCAACACGCCGCGCTTCGGTGCTCCCGACACCTCATACGGGAGCAGCGATTTCGGCTTTATTTACGATCAGTCCAACCGGCCGCGCAACGGCCAGATTGGGATACGATTCATCTGGTAGTTCGGCGGGGATCCCGGGTAGCACCGGGATCCCCGCCTTTCCGGGCCGAGCCCAAACCCCCGGGCTCGCGGACAACAGACTCCGCCCCGATGGCCCTGGTGTTGGGTAGCCCCTGGTGTGGAATAGCGTTGTGACGCACTGCACGATGGCGAGGCACTTTCCCGAGTGGGCCTTTCGGCCGGCGCGGGGTGCGGTGAGTTGCGACGCCCCGAGCCGGGTAGTCCACACCAAGGGCAATCTTCCCGGGATTCTCCGGCTGGTCACGATCACCGGAATTTTGTGGGCGGCTCTCTCGCCTGGCGCGATTCTCGCCGGCCAGGCGCCGCTAAGCTCTACCGCCGGTCAGGACGAACAAGCCGCTCTCGACCAGATCCGCAACAGCCTGCGCGAGGGGCGCTTCGCCGCCGCCCGCAAAGAGTCGCAGGCATTCGTCGAGCGATTCCCCAAACAAGCACTCGGATGGACCTATTTGGGCATGGCGAGCGTGCGGCTGGGCCAGGCAGACGCCGCCACTCAGGCCTACGAGCAGGCGCTGGCGCTCGACAGCAGTGACCCGCGCCCGTTCTTTGACCTTGCTCTTCTGCATGCTTCCCGGAAAGAGCTCGACCAGGCCATCGAACGGTTTCAGCAAGGATTGAAAATTGCTCCCAACAACGCACAGGCCTGGTACAACCTGGGGCGGTTGTTCCTGGCAACGCACCGTCTCAGCGAAGCTCAACAGGCGCTCGAGAAGGCGCGCGACCTGGCGCCGGACGACTCGGGAACGCGGCTCGCACTGGCCGAGGTGCTGCTTCGACGCAACCAGCTCGAGCCTGGCTTGAAAGAAGCCCGGGCGGTGGTCGAGGCGGCCGGCGCGACGCCGGAAATGCTCGTCGCCGCGGCGGAACTGCTTCGCCATGCACGGCAATACGAGCTCGCCGGCAGCACGCTGGACCGCATTGCGCGCTCGCGGCCCGATTGGCCGCCGATGCTGCTCGAACGTTCCCGGCTGGACATGGCGACGGGCCGCAAGGAAGACGCTGTCGCCGCTGCCCGTCGCGCGGCCGAGTTGGTTCCCGCCGAACTGGAAGCACATCTGGCGCTGGCGGAAGCGCTGATCAGCGCGAACCAGGATGCCGCCGCGGTCGAAAGCCTTACGGCGGTGCGCTCCCGCTTCCAGGGCGTCGCCGAGTTCGAGTACACGCTCGGCATCGCGCAATTCCGCGCTCACGACTTCCATGCCGCGGTGGACTCGTTGCAAAAGGCGATTGAGCTCAATCCGGCGCTCGACAATGCGCACTTTCTGCTGGGATCGATTGCGCTCGGTTCGGGCGATCTGGCCGAGGCCGAGCAAAGGCTCCACGCCGCGGTCCGGCTCAAGCCCAACAGCGCGCTCTACTACACCTATCTGGCGCGGGTGTACGAGAAGAAGGGCCCCGAGTTTCGAACCCAGGCGGAAGAGGCAACCCAACAGGTGCTGCGCCTGGCTCCGGGCGATATCGAGAGCCGCGAACGCCTGGCGCGCTGGGCCAAGGACGATGGAGATCTGCCCAAGGCACGCGAGTTGTTGGAGGGCATCGTCCGCGACAGCGACAGTTATCTGCCCGCGCACCGGCTGCTGGCGATCGTCTATCACCAGATGGGCCTGGCGGACGCCGCTCGCGCCGAGCAGCAACGCCTGCAAGAGCTCCAGCGTTCGAGCGCCACCGAAACCGACGCACGGAGCGAGGAACCGTGACGTTCGCCGTCAGCCACGGGCAACACAGAGCTAGGGCGGGCCTGATCCCGTGTTGCGCCCTGTTGGCCGCCGCCTTGGCGGCCGCATCCACGGCGGTTGCCCAACAGGGGGACGCGTCGTTCGAGCGCGGGCTGCAAGCGGCGCAGCGTGGCGACACGGCTGCCGCCGAACGCGAGTTGCGCGAGGCGGTCCGCCTCGAACCGCGGCGCGCGGACGCGCTGGCGGCCCTGGGGGCGGTGCTGGGCATGCAAGGCAAGCTGCAGGAGTCCAGCGGCTATCTCGAAAAGGCCGTCGAGGTCAATCCTTCCGACAGCGGCTCGCGGCGCAACCTGGCCTCCAATCAGTTTCAGTTGGGGCAACTCGAAAAGGCTCGCACTAACCTGCAGCAATTGTTGCGACAGCAGCCAGGGGATGCGCAGGCCACGCTGTTGCTGGGGATGGTCAGCGAGGAATTGCGCGATGATGCCACGGCGCTGCGGCTGCTGGACGCGGTTCCGCAGTTAGTGGGGCAGCGGCCGCAGTCGGTAATTGCACTGGCCCGCGTGCTGTATCGATCGGGCAAGACCTCCACGGCGCAGGCCACGCTGCGAAAGCTGAGCTCATTTCGCGATCAGCCGGACGCCGTTCTGCTGGGCGCCCAGGCCGCCATGAACGCTCGCGATTGGTCCCAGGCAGAGAGCATGTTCGCAGCCGTTGCCGAGAGTCACCCCGATCAGCCCAAGGTCGCGCTGCAACTCGCGGAAGCGCAGTATCGCAACGGCCACCCGACGCAGGCGCGCAAGACGCTGACGAGCTTACTGGCCGAAGGGCATCAATCGGCGGACGCCTTCAATCTGCTCGGCTGGTGCTTCTTTCGCGAAGGCAATCTCAAGGACGCGATTGCCTCGCTCGACCTGGCCATCGACCGTGAACCCGGCAAGGCCGCGCACTATATCGATGTGGGGCTGATGCTGTTTAGCGACAAGCGCTATTCCGCGGCGCTCGAAGCAGCGCACCGCGCGGTGAAGGCCGAGCCGGATTCCTATCGGGCGCGCATGCTCGCCGGGTTGGCGCAAACGCGGCTGAACCGCCTCGATGAGGCATTGGCCTCGTACCACAAAGCGAAGGAGCTGCAGCCTAGCGCGGCGGAACCTTGGCTGGCGACCGGCATCGTGCTGTCGGCCGGAAATCGCGAGCAGGAAGCGGAACAGGTCTTCCAATCCGCGCTTGATCGCTTCCCGAAAAACGCCTTGATCGAGCAGGAATACGCCAAGTTTCTGCTGCGCATCTCGGCCGGCCAGGCCGGCCCCCGGCAAACCAAGGCGAAACAGTTGCTCGAAGCGGCTCTGACGCGCAACGACGGCCTGGCCGACGCGCACTATGAGCTGGGCAAGCTGGAGCTAGAGGCGGACCATGCAGCGCAAGCAATGCAACACCTGGAGCGCGCCGCAAGCCTCGCGCCCGACGCCGCCCGCAATCACTTTCTGCTGGCGCGCGCCTATCGCGCCGCCGGGCGGGACGACGACGCCGGCCGCGAACTGAGCCGCTTTCGGGAACTTCAGCAACAAAAAAAACCAACCGCCGATTCCTCAAAGCCAGAGGGAAGCGGCGACGCCGAACGCAACTTCGTTCTCATGCTCGAACCGTGATCACCATGCGCAAAATTATCATTTTTCTATTTCTGATCGGATCCGTCTGCGGCCTAGCGCAGGAGGATACCGCCCTCGACTGGACGCAGCGCGTCCGCATCGCCGGCTACGGCCTCAAGCCCGACAACGCGGACGCGATCGTCAAGGATGCGGTCGGCTCGCACGTCTTCGGCATCGAGACCGACAACGATCTCAACGGCCGCTATGACAGCTTTCTAGATCCGACGACCAAGCTCGAAGCGATCCGCCGCGTGGCCGAACGCGCGCACGCGGCCGGGCAGAAGGCTTTCGTCTATACCGCCGCTCTCGAATGCATCACCGGTAGCGCCGACAAGAAGGAACACACGTTCTTCAAGGACCATCCGGACTGGGTACAGCGCAAGATCACCGGGGAGCCGGCCGTGTTTACCGGCGGCGCGGCCTTCTGGATCTCTAAGGGCGACGAGGACGTCTGGATCAGCCCCTATGCGCCGGGGTGGCGCAAGCTCTACATGCAGCGGATCCGCCAGATCGCGGCTACCGGCATCGACGGCGTCTACGTGGACATCCCCTACTGGATGACGCACTTCGAGGGCTGGGAAGACAGTTGGGCGAGCTTCGACGACTACACCGTGGCGGCTTTTCGCAAGCGGACCGGACTCGACGCGCGCAAGGATATCCGGCTCGGCGACTATGACGACCCCGGATTTCGGCAATGGGTGCGTTTTCGCATCGATTCGATCACGGACTTCGTCAAAGAGCTTGATGCCAACGTGAAGGCGGGGAACCCGCAGTGCAAGACGATTCCCGAGATCTACCCCGGCATCGAGGCCGAAGCCGCGCGGGTCGGCGCGGACGTCTACGAGCTGTATCCCGTCGTCGATGTGGTCGCGCACGAGTATGAGTACGAAGGCGGGGAGGCGATGTCGGCCTCGAAGTCGGCGGTCGATTGGCTGAACTACATGATCGGCATGTTCACGTTCCGCTCGTTCGCCGAAGGCAAGGCGAGCTGGATGCTCAGCTATTCCTGGGACGGCGAAAAGAAGATCTCCCCGGGCGAGGCGATGCGCAACCTGTTTTCCGCGCAGCTCACGGCGGGAACGCACCCCTGGGACGCCAAGGGGCACGTCATGTCGCGCTCGAACGATATCGAGACGCGCGGCCTGGTATATGGTTGGCTGGCGAAGCACGAGCAAACCTTCTTTGCGCCGCGCCGGGCGGTGCATCCCATTGGCGTTTATTTCTCGCCCGACACGCGCAATTTCTTCCCCCACGAATTCATCGCTTCGTTCCGCGGCGTGATGTCGATGCTGCTGCAGGAGCACGTTGAGTTCGAAGTCGTGACGCCGCGCACGCTCGCTGCCTTTCAAGGGCCGGCGCTGGTGCTGCCCGACGTACGCTGCCTCAGCGATGACGAGGTCGAGTTGCTGCGCAAGTTCCGCGACAAAGGGGGCTATCTGGAGCTGACCGGCCAGACCGGCGCTTTCGATGAGAATCGCGGCCGCCGCGAACCGGCGATCGATTGGGCGTCGGGCGCCGGGCAATCGGCTCAGGTATCGGTGGTGTCCGCTTCGCCCGGCAGCGACTACTCGCAGGCGCTGGCAAAGGGATTCAACGCGGCGACGGCTGAGGGGCAGGTCGATCCGCAGATCGATAAGCTGCGCCGGGACTTCGTCGAGCCTATGCGGGCGAAAGCGGTACCGGATCCGCTGGTCGAGGTGCACGCATCGCCGTTCGTGGTGACCCAGACGGTCGAGGTCGATGGCAAGCCGCATGTTTTTCTGGTCAATTTCAAAGGCCTGAAGTCCAAGGAAAATGCCGTGCAGCAACCCGAACACGGCGCGACCGTGAGTTTTCGAGCGTCGAGCGGCGCGAAGGTTCACCTGTTGCCGTTCCTCGGAGAGCCGCAGCTTCTCGATTGCTCTCAGAAGGGCGGGCGCCTCTCGTGCGTTTTGCCCGATTTCGCCAAGTCCGCAGTGGTGTGGTTGGATCCCTCCTGAGGGGACACCAACCTTTGGGTAGGAAAACGTCGGCGCCGTGAGCGGCGGTCAGCGGCTTTCTTTTGCCTGCGCGCAGTTCCCGCGGCCGCGCTCGATCCGGACGGGTGAGAGCGCAATAGCCTAGTTGAGCCGCCCGACAGACTGCCGTCTTTTCCGCACCCTCCAGTCCGCGCGAAACAGTTCCAGGTACAGCCCAAAATCGCGAGCGACGCCGCCACGGTGTTGGTGGACCTCGCGGGAATGCTATTGTTCCCTTATGTAGCGCTGGTGTTGCGCTCGGCCGGGCGGATCGGGGATTTTGCCGGCGCGAGCATTCACGAGTCTGCGTAGTTAACCGGAGCGAAGCTCAGCCGCAATCCGCTGCCGGCCGCGGCCCTCTGCCGTTCTGGGCGGGGGCGGCTTCGTTTGCAAAAAAGCAGGCCAACAAGGAGATCCACGATGAATACCCATTCTCACAGCCGGAGGCAGTGGCTGCGGACCGTTGCCGGGGCGTTGCTGGCCGGCGCCGCGCGCGCCCAGGACCGTTCGCTGGAGCACGCCGTCATCGGCTCCAAAGATCCGCGGATGATCGTGCATTCCTCGCGTCCCGCCGATCTGGAGACTCCGCCGGAGCTGTTCGACAGTTGGATCACGCCGATCGACCGCTTCTATGTGCGCACACATTTCTATTTGCCCTCGGTCGATACCGCCTCGTGGCGCTGCAAGGTCGACGGCCTGGTGGACCAGCCGCTGACGCTCGCGCTGAAGGACCTGGAGGCTTTTGAGTCCGTCGAGCGCGTCGTTACTCTGGAGTGCGCCGGCAACGGCCGAGCGCGATTTCAGCCTCGCGTGCCCGGCACGCAATGGAGCGATGGAGCGATCGGCACCGCGCGCTGGAAAGGCGTTCGTTTGCGGGACGTGCTGCGCAAGGCCGGGGTCCGTGACGCGGCCAAGCACATCGCCTTCGATGGAGCCGATTCCAAGATCGGCAACGCGCCCGAGTTCATCCGCAGCTTTCCCATCGAAAAGTGCATGCACCCGGATACGCTGCTGGCGACGCACATGAATGGCGAGGCCATTCCCCTGCCCCATGGCGCTCCGCTGCGTTTGATCACGCCCGGCTGGGAGGGGGCGGCCTGCGTCAAATGGGTCGAAAAGATCACCGCCCGTGACACCGAGTTCGACGGCGCATTCATGACCAAGGCCTACCGCATGCCGACGCATCGCGTCGAGCCGGGGGCGAGTGTGCCGGCCAGCGAGACGGCGCCCATCACGCGCTTGTTCGTCAAATCGCTGATCACCCATCCTCGGACCGCCCTCCCGCCGTCCTCGGAGTCGTTCGAGATCCGCGGCTTTGCCTGGGCGGGCCCCGACGACGTCCAAGGGGTTCGCGTCTCCGCCGACAGCGGCCGCACCTGGAAAAACGCGGAGCTGGGCTCGGACAAGGCCCGCTACGCCTGGAGGGAATTTCGCTGCCGTTGGGACATTGCCGATGCGTCGGCTCCGCTGGTGCTGATGTCGCAGGCCACCGACAACAAGGGGATGACCCAGCCGCTGGATTCGCCCTGGAACCCGAGCGGATATCTGCGCAACACGGTGGATCGCGTCGAGCTTCCCGCGCCCGCGTCGCTGCCCGAGGGAGCCGGCAAGGAAATTCTGGAGCGCAGTTGCACGGCCTGCCACAATCTCAATCCGGTGATGTCGCAACGGCTGGGCAAGGCGCGCTGGGAGGGCGAGGTCCAGAAAATGTCGGACTGGGGAGCGTCGCTGACTCCCGAAGACAAACAGACTCTGGTGGAGTACCTCAGCCAGCATTTTCCGGAGAACTGGTAAGGCGGCCGGCGAACACGCCTGGCCGCGTGCGCGACGGCGGGCCGGCTTTTTCGCGGCTAATAGATTTCGCGGCTCTTGGCACCGTCGGGCTCAGTCGGCGGGGATACGCCCGCCGCGGCCATCACGTTGAGGATTGCGTCAACGGTGGGGGGCGAGGGTTTGAAGTTGCCGAAGCGAATGCCTTGGGCAATCGTCAACGGCGTCCAACCGTATTCGTTCTTGCGGTTCCAGACGTCGATGCGAGCGCCCTTTGCAGCGAGCAATTCGACGACTTTCGGAAGGTTTTTGTAGGCGGCGCCGTGCATCGCGGTCTCGCCGTGCTTGTCGACGGCGTTGATGTCGGCTCCCAACTCCAGCGCCGCCTGCACCGCTTCCAACACTTCGTCTTCGGTGCCGGCATCTTCACCGGGCGAGCGCGTGCCGAGCCCGGCCGCCGCCATCAGCGGCGTGCTGTCGTCGTCGTTGGTGAGCAGCGGGTCGGCGCCCAACGCGGCCAGCGTGCGCATCAGTTCGGCGTCGGCAGACTGCGCGGCCAGAAAAAAGGGCGTCGCGCCGAGCTTGTTCAGGATGGTGTTGCCCAGGTTCACGTTCCGGGTCATGCGCGCGTTGGGGTTCGCACCCACGGCCACCAGTTTCTTGACGAACTCGATGCTGCTCATGTTGCCCGACCCCTCGGGCGGCGGATCGTTGTCGCCCACGCCGGGCTTGCGTACCGACGCAATCGCATGCAGCGGCGTATATCCGGGGCCATTGGCATTGGGGTCAGCGCCGGAGTCGAGCAAAAGGGCCGCCAGCTCGAAATGCGCGTTCTTGACCGCCAGTAGCAAGGCGCTGGTGCCGTTGTGCGGACGTCCTCCGCGAGGCGGCTTTTCCGATTCGACGGTTTCGTTGGCGTCGGCGCCGGCTTCCAACAGCGCGCGAACGACGCCGATGCGGCCTTCGCGCACGGCAAACAACAGCGGCGTAAACCCCGAATCGAGCGGCGCGCGAAAATCGGCGCCGGCCGCGATGAGCGCCTCGACAACCGCGGTGTTGCCTTCCGCCGCCGCCCACATCACGGCGGTCTGGCCGCGCTCGGTTTCCTTGGCGTTGACCTCGGCGCCGTGGGAGAGCAGCGCTTGCACGGCCTCGATCTTGCCGGTGCGCGCGGCCGTCATTAGCGGCGTAGCGCCATCGGGTGGCGCCGCATTGGGAGCCGCTCCGGCTTTCAGCAACAACTCCACCATTGCGCCGTCGCCGTTGGTGCAGGCCAGCGACAGAGGCGTCACGCCGTAGCGGTTCGCCGCGTTGACGTTGGCGCCCGCTTCCAACAGCGTTTCCACGGTCTTGAGATGGTCTTCGCGCACGGCCCAATGCAGCGCCGTCATGCCGTCGGCCTCGGTGGCGTTGACGTCCACGCCGCGATCGAGCAGCGCGCGCACCGCGGCGGGGTCGTGGGATCGGATGGCATCGGCCAACGGGGCCTCGGAACGGGCGGCAGCCAGGCACGCGGCCACCAGCCACACCGGGATCGCCAACCGCGCGAATTTTGCAGAGAGCTTCATCGATGACCTTGGAAAGTGCCGCTCGTAGCACAGACAATCTTGTCTGTGTCGGCAATCCCGCCTGTGCCGGCAACCCTGCCGCGCAGGACAGCTAGCTATCTACACGGGTCGTGGCAAGACACAGACAGGATTGTCTGTGCCACGGATCAGACCGCAAGCAATTCGTCGACTTTGCCCTTGCTGTCGGCGAAGGCATCCAGCCGCACTCCAACTTTCTCGAGCAGCGTCAGGTGCAGATTGGCCAGCGGCGCCGGCTTTTCGTATTTGATATGGCGCCCGCCCTGGTGCCTGCCCGCCGCGCCGCCGGCCACCAGAATCGGCAGATTTACGTGGTCGTGGACGTTGGGGTTGCCCATGCCGCTGCCATAAAGCAGCAGCGAATGGTCGAGCAAGGTGCCGTTGCCCTCGCGCGTCGCCCGCAGCTTCTCGAGGAAATACGCAAACAGCGAAACGTGGAAGGCGTTGATCTTGGCCATCTTGGCGATCTTTTCGACGTCGCCGCCGTGATGCGTGAGCGGATGGTGCGGGTCCGCCACGCCGATCTCGGGATAGGTCCGGTTGCTGGTCTCGCGCGCGAGCTGAAACGTGCTGACCCGCGTGACGTCGCCCTGGAAAGCCAGCACCTGCAGGTCGAACATCAGCCGCGCGTGGTCGGCATAGGCGGCCGGCACGCCTACGGGGCGATCCAGATCGGGCAAACGATTGTCGGCTGTCTCGGCCTCGGCCTTCTGAATCCGCCGTTCCACCTCGCGAACCGAGTCGAGATACTGGTCCACCTTGTGGCGGTCGCCGGGGCCGAGCCGGTTCTGCAACCGGGCGATATCATCGTGAACCCAATCGAGCAGGCTCGCGCGCTCCTTCAACGCCTCGCGGCGTTCCGCAACGCTGCCGCCCTCGCCAAACAGGCGCTCGAAAACGATGCGCGGATGCGCCTCGGCCGGCAGCGGCGTCGTCGGCGACGACCACGACAGGTTGTTCTGGTAAACGCAGGCGTAGCCGTTGTCGCACTGCCCGACAGTGGCGAGCAGATCCATCGCCAGCTCGAGCGAAGGCAGCCGCGTTTCCTGACCCATCTGCTGGGCCGCAACCTGGTCGACGGTCGTTCCCAGGTAGTAGTCGGTGCTCTCGGTCCACTTCGCCTTGGCCGCGCTGAGGAAGGCCGCGTTCGAAGTCGCGTGCGTGCCCGGATAGGCGTTTTTCAGCTCCATGTTGGTGATCACGGTGAGCTGATCGCGCACCGCGGCCAACGAGCTGAGCGTCGGCGACAGTTCGCTCAGATCGTCGCTGGGAGGAGTCCAGCGATGGATATCCGAGCCCATCGGCATGTAGACAAAGCCCAGCCGGCGCACCGGGTCGGCCGGCGTCGAGGCGGCGGCCGTCATCGCCGGGACCATCGCGTCGAGCAGCGGCAGCGCCATCGTCGCGCCCACGCCGCGCAAGAACGTGCGCCGCGGCAATGCCTTCCTGGTGATGATCATCGCGATCTCCTCATCTGAAACGGTGTACTCTCGGCGATTCCCCGAACGAGCGACGAAAACCGGAAATGATCGGTCTGCGCCTTGCTCAGAATTCCGCGAACCGCCGGCTCGTCGTAGGTCTCGACGCCGCGGCCCAGAGCGTAGGTCAGCAGCTTTTCCGTCAGCACGCCCGCAAACAGCTCGGGCCGCTTCAGCAGAGCGTGCTCGAGGCCGTCGACGCCCTCGAACTCGCTGCCGTCGGGAAGCCCGCCCGTGGCGTCGATCGGCTGGCCGGCATCCGAAGTTCGCCAGCGCCCGACCGCGTCGTAGTTTTCGAGCGAAAAGCCGACCGGGTCCATCAGCTTGTGGCAGCCCGCGCAAACCGGGTCGGCGCGGTGCTGCGCCAGCCGTTCGCGCATCGAAAGGTTCTTGCCGATGGTTTGCTCGATCGAGGGTACGTTCGGCGGCGGCGGCGGCGGCGGCACCCCGAGAATATTCGCCAACACCCATTTGCCGCGAATCACCGGCGAGGTGCGCGTGGCGTAGGAGGTCACCATGAGGATGCTGCCCTGCCGCAGCAACCCGCCGCGTTTGCTGTCTTTGCCGAGCGCGATGCGCCGGAACTGGCTGCCGTAGATATTCGGGATGCCGTAGTGCTTGGCGAGACGCTCGTTCACGAACGTGTAGTCGGCGTGCAGCAGATCGAGCACGCTGCGGTCCTCGCGCACGATGCTCTGGAAAAACAGCTCCGTCTCTTCGCGAAAAGCCTGCCGCAGGTTGTCGTCGAAATCTGGAAACAGCCGCATGTCGGGCGTGATCGACTCCAGATTGCGCAGGTAGAGCCATTGCGAAGCGAAGTTGGTCACCAGCGCCTGCGAACGCTTGTCGGCCAGCAGACGCCGCACCTGTTTGTCGAGCACCGCTGGCTCGTGCAGCTTGTTCTCGATGGCGGTCTCGAGCAGCTCGTCGTCGGGAATACTGCTCCACAGGAAGAACGACAAGCGCGAAGCCAGTTCGAGGTCGCTGATGCGGTAGGCCGTCTTCGATGCCACATCCGGCGGGTCCTGCTCGACGCGGAAGAGAAACTCGGGGCTCACCAGCACGGCGCGCAGGGCCATTTCGACGCCCGCCTCGAAACCGTCTTTGGCGCGCGTCTGGCGATAGAATTCCAGAGGCCGTTCGATGTCGGCGCCGGTGACCGGCCGGCGGTAGGCGCGCCGCATCAGCGTTTGGAGGATCTGCTGCGCGCAGCCTTCCTCTTCGCTGGCTTTTTGCGGGTGGCATACGAAGATGCGCTGCCGGCTCGGCGTCTCGCCCGGACCCTCCGCGTCGTAAGGACCGACGATCGACACCGAGTAAACCGCCGGCGTGATGCGCGGATGCCGGTAATAGTTGAAATGGGCCTGATAGGGCTGGCGCTCGGTTTCGAGCAGCGCCGCCGATTTCCGCAAGAACGTCGCGCCCACCTCGTGCGGCCCGGCCTGGATCGGCAGGCGGATCTTGAGATGTTCGTCGGCGGCCGGAGCGTCTTTGCTGGGCGGCGGCTCGACCCGGAACAGCTCGACGCGTTTCTTGTCGACGATCAATTCCAGGTCGTGCGGCTCGCTCAAGCCCTCGATGTCTTCGTTGCGGTCGCGCGTCAGCCGGACGGTGAACTCGTACTCGCCATCCAGCGGAAACGTGTAAGGAAAAACGACTCCGCCGCGGGTGCCGACCGGGAGGCCCTCGATGTGCTCTTCCTGCGTCAGGTCGGGCGGCGTGCGAATCGTCGTTCCGCCCGGCGAACGGCCCGCGCGCCCCACCGCCAGGCGGCTGATCTTCTCCGCCGCCGCAATATAGCGGTCGAGCAGGGTCGGTGAAAGATCCCCTACCGTGACGTTGTCGAAGCCGTGGCTCGACTCGTCGGTGGGCAGCAGCGCGTCGACATCGACGTCCAATGCCAGAAGGTCGCGGATCGCGTTGTGATATTCGGTGCGGTTGAGCCGCCGGAAAGTGTCGGTGCGGCCGGGGTTGGGGTGGACGGCGGCGGCGTGATCGAGCGAGGCTTCCAGCGAGGCCGCCACAGCGTCGTAGGTGGCATCGTCGGGCCGCGGCAGCCCGGGCGGCGGCATGCGGCGCGTCCGCAGCCGGCGCACCACCTTCTCCCACACATCGGAATTCGCGGCCGGATCGTCGGGGTCGGCGCCGCTCAGCGAGAGGCCCGCCGTCTTCAGGCTGTCGTTATGGCAGGCCAGGCAGTATTGATCGATGACCGCGCCGGGTTTTGGAGCGGCGAGGGAAACGCCGTCGCCCGATCCCTGCTGCGCCACCAGGGGCAAAACTCCCCCTGCGAACAATAAGCCCGCCAGAATCCGAGAAACACAAACTCCGCGACAGCTTCGCATCGACCCCTGGCAAGACGCGGTCAGCACCCGCCGTCTCCCGTGGCCCGAGACCCGCGCCTGGGAGCCGGCACATCGATAAACTCGCCCCCTTGATTCTATGCCCATTGCCTTCAAAGGCCAAGCTCCCACCGCAATTCCCGAATGATTTCTCAACCCGCCCCCGCAGCGCAGGGCTCGAAGAGACCTACGGCTTTGTGACAGCTTGGGGTGGGAGCTCAGTTCGGGTTGGGATCACGGTTACCGTTGCGGTTGCAATTTTTGCGGCTGCGATTCGGCCTACCGTTGCCGTTGCCCTCCCCCAGGGCCATCGCAGGCCGCAGGTCTGGAAAAGCGCCAGCCCTGCGCTACGGGCCACACACCTGTTGACAGACTACAGAAAGAGCGCTAGGGTGAATTTTGCCCAATCGGAGTTCACCCGTGACCTTGCGCTCTTTCTTCCGCCGCTGCCGGACGCTGTTTCACAAAGCCGCCGCCGACCGCGAGCTCGACGACGAGATCCGCGCTCATCTCGATATGGCCGCCGAGCGGAATCTCCGCCGCGGCATGGACCCCGAGCAGGCCCGTCAGGCCGCGCGCCGCGAGTTCGGCGGCGTCGAGCAGGTCAAGGCGGTCTACCGTGAGCAGCGCTCCTTCCCGACGCTCGATTCGTTTGGGCAAGACGTCCGTTTCGGCCTCCGCTCGGCCGCACGCACGCCGCTGTTCACGGTCGTGGCCGTGCTGACCTTGGCGTTGGGCATCGGCGCGACGACGGCCGTGTTCAGCGTCGTCGACCGCATCCTGTTCCGCAGCCTTCCCTACCCGGAGGCCGAGCGCCTGGTCTCGGTCGGCATGGTGGCCCCGATTGAGCCCAACGAGTTTATGCTCGGCTCGGACTACCTCGAATGGCGCAGCCGCCAGCAGCCGTTCGCCTCGCTGACATCCTGGGGCGGCGTCACCGATTGCGATATCACCGACCAGAGTCCGGCGCGGGTGCGCTGCGCCCGCGTCGAATCGACTTTTCTCGACACCTTCGGAATTCGGCCCTGGATCGGGCGAAATTTTACGGCCGAAGAAGACCGCCCCAACGGGCCGCGTGTGGCGCTGGTCTCCTACGGCCTGTGGCAGAGCCGTTTCGGACGCGACCCGGCGATTGCCGGCAAGACGCTGGTGCTCGACGGCGAGCCGGCTGTGATTGTCGGCGTGCTGCCGCGCGATTTCGAGCTGCCGACCCTGGCTGACGCCGATCTGGTGGTGCCGCAAAAACTCGATGCAGCGCGCAACCAACGGCCGAACACCGGAGGGGTGCTGCGCGCCTTCGGGCGTTTGAAACCCGGCTTCACGCCCGAGGGGGCCGCCGCCGCCCTGGGCCCGCTGTTCGAGGAGTCGCTCGGCTTCGTGCCGCCGCAGTTCCGCAAAGAGGTCCACCTGCAGGTGCGTTCGCTGCGGGAGCGCCAGGTCGCCGACGCCCGGCTGGCTTCGTTGGTGCTGCTGGGCGCGGTGTCTGGCGGTGCTGCTGATTGCCTGCGCCAACGTCGCCAACCTGCTGCTGGCGCGCGCCGCCCGCCGCCGCCGGGAGCTGGCCGTGCGGGCTGCGCTCGGCGCCGGCCGCCGGCGCCTCATCCGCCAGGCACTTACCGAAAGCCTGCTGCTGGCGTTGCTGGGAGGCTTGGCCGGCTGCCTGCTCGCCTGGGGCCTGCTGCGCTGGTTCGTGGCGCTCGCCCCACAAGGCATTCCGCGGCTCGAGCAAGCCCGGCTCGACCCGCGCGTGCTGCTGTTCACGCTGGCCGCCTCGCTGCTGTGCGGCGTGCTGTTCGGACTGGCTCCGGCGCTGTATCGTCCACGCCCCGCGGATCTGGCCGGGGGCCGCACCGACGGGCCAGCGGGCTCGCTGGGGCGCCACCTGCTGGTCGGCGCGCAGGTCGCCGTCTCGGTGATGCTGCTCGCGGGCGCCGGGCTTTTGTTGCGCAGTCTCTGGAACCTGCAGAACGAACCGCTGGGCCTCTCCACCGACAATGTGCTGACTACGTCGATCGTGCTCGGCCAGCAGAGCTATCCCGGGACCGCGCAGCGCCGGGCCTTCTTCGAAGAGCTCGAAACGCGCCTGCGCCGCGCACCCGGCGTGAGTGCGCTGGCGATCAGCGACACGCTGCCGCCCGCGGGCCAGACCCGCGCCATGATTTACTCGCGCATCGACATCCCGGGGCGCGAGCCGATCGAGGAAGGCACCGGCGGCATGGTCGTCTGGCGGGCCGTTACGCCTCAGTATTTCGAAGCGCTGGGCATCCGCATCGCCGCGGGCCGCGCGTTCGGTGAACCGGATCGCGACCCGCAACAGCGCTCCATCGTTTTGAGCGAAACGCTGGCCCGCCGGCTGTTCCCCGACCAGGATCCACTGGGCAAGCAGCTTCGTTTCGGCCGCGACAATCAAGACTGGTACACCGTGATCGGAGTCGCCGCCGACGTCAAAAACGCCGGCCTCAGCGGGCCCTCCGACCCCGAGTATTACCTGGCGCGCCCGCACGGCTCGTCGCCCTTCGCCGATTCGCTGCTGGCCGGCGACGGCGGCCGCCGCGCCCGCGTGGTGGTGCGCGCCGACGCCAATCCCACGCTCGTCGCCGCCTGGATGAAAGCCGCCATCGCCGAGTTCGACCCGACCCTGCCGGTCAGCATCGACACCTTGAGCCAACAGGTCGGCCAACTCGCCCAACGACCCCGTTTCAACGCCGTGCTGTTGGGCGTGTTCGCCGCCAGCGGCCTGTTGCTGGCCGCCGTCGGCCTCTACGGGGTGATGGCGCTGCTGGTCACCGAGCGTACCCGCGAAATCGGAGTTCGCATGGCGCTGGGAGCAACCCCGGCCGCTGTCTCGCGGCTGGTGTTGTCGCATGCGGCGCGCTGGACCCTCGGCGGCGCCGCGCTCGGCCTGGCCGGAGCGCTGGCGGGAACACAACTGCTGAAGACGATGCTGTTTGGAGTCGCCGAGCGCGACCCGGCTACGTTGCTGGCGGCCGCTTTGGTGCTGGTGGTGGTGGCCCTGGTGGCGGCCTGGCTGCCGGCCCGGCGGGCGGCGGCGGTGGATCCGATGACGGCTTTGCGACTGGAATGAGCGTTTTCAAGCCTGAAAGAACGGCCTCAGGTTCGCCCATCTGCAGGTAGAGACAGGCGGTCCCGCCTGTCGGCCGAAGCGAAGCGGAGGCCCCTGCTGGTCGTGCATTCCGCTTCGTCGGTTCGGCGCCAGCCCCAGCCTGTAGGGGCACACAAACTAAGAGGCCGCCTGACGGCGGCGACAGGCGCGAGCGCCTGTCTCTACACAGAGCAGAGACAGGATTGTCTGTCCCACGTTCAGACCTGAAACGGCGAGGGCGTGAAGCAGAGAATAAATACCAGCAGCAGTACCGCTCCGACAATCCGGCGCGTCCGGCCCAGGTCGACTCCATCGTTGAGCGTCGGCGGGTGCCCGATCCCCATGAACCAGAGCAGCACCAGAATCACCGAGTAGTGAAAGCCCTGCAGGAAGGTCATCACCGCCAGGGTCAGAAACGCGCCCCCGGCGATCATGCGGCTGCGGTGCCCGAAGACGGCGTAGTTGATGTGCCCGCCATCCAACTGGCTGATCGGCAACAGGTTCAGAGCCGTCACGAACAGGCCCACCCAGCCCGCAAAGCCCATGCTGTGGAGAACCAGGTCGGAGTTGCCGACGTGCGCTCCGAACAAGATCCACTCCATCACCTTGAACAGCAGCGGATCTCCCAGCGTAATCAGGTGCTCCATCTGACCCGGGTTCGCAACGCGGTGTGAGAGCGCGATGCCGATAAAGCTGACCGGCAGGGCCACCACCAGGCCCGCAATCGGCCCGGCGGCCGCTATATCGAACAAAGCGCGCCGGTTGGGGATATAGGGCGACATGCGAATGACCGCCCCCAGCGTCCCCAGGGTGGGAACGCCGCCCAGCGGCGGAAACGGAATGAAGTAGGGCAGCGTCGCCTTCACGCGATAATGGCGCGCGACAAAATAGTGCCCGAACTCATGCGCCGTCAGAATCACCAACAAACTGATCGAATAGGCCGCCCCGCCCACCATCCAGGTGGAGCCCACCGTCAGCACGAATAGCCCTATGTGCAGCCACAGGCGCGACTTGCGCTGGCGTGGCCGCGGCAGCGGAGGAGATGCGCCCCCATTCCAGCTCGGAACGGGCGCCGCGGTCGGTTCTGCGGACAGCGGGGCGGGAGGATAGGGCGATGACATTCGGCTCCTTGCGGCGGCTTCCTGTTTTAGGTTACACAAACCCTCCGCCGCCCGCCCAGTGGCCCCACCGCAGAGGCCCAAGCGGCGCGGCCGGCACGTTCGCTCCGCCTTTCGTAAACCTTATTCACGGGAAGCCGATATAGGATTAGCAGCCCGCCGAAGAGAAGTGGGTGAAGCTTGCCCAGCAGCGGCAAGCCTCGCTTCGGCCGCAGGTTGATAGGCGGAAAAAGCAGCGGATGTTTTCACTGGTCGGGATCGTCATCGTCATCGGAGCCGTGCTGGGCGGCTATCTGATGCACCACGGTAAGCTCGAGATCCTGGTTCAACCCAACGAATACCTCATCATCTGGGGCGCCGCGCTGGGCAGCATGGTGATCTCGACGCCCATGCCGGTCCTGATCCGGGTAATGAAAAGCTTCGGCAAGATTCTCTCGGCAGGGCGTTACAGCAAGAAGTTCTACCTGGAGACGCTCAAGCTGCTCAACGAGCTGTTTCAGACGGCGCGCAAGAACGGCATGATGAAGCTCGAGCAAGACGTCGAAAAGCCCGAGCAGAGTGATATTTTCAAGCGCTACCCGGCCTTTCTCAAAGATCACCACTCGGTGCACTTCGTCTGCGACACGCTGCGGATGGCCATTACGGGCGGCATTCCCCCGCACGACCTCGATCAGCTCATCGACGCCGACCTCGACGTGCACCACGAGCACAATGCGCAGTCGGTGCACGCGCTCACCACAGTTTCCGACGCGCTGCCCGGCCTAGGCATTGTAGCCGCCGTGCTGGGCATCGTAATCACCATGGAATCGCTTGGCGGGCCGCCCGAGGAGCTGGGCAAGAAGGTGGCGGCGGCGCTGGTAGGCACCTTCCTGGGTATTCTCACCTGCTACGGCTTTGTGGGCCCGCTGGCGGGCGCGATCGGAGCCGCCGACGAAGCCGAAGCCGCCTACTACCGCTTCCTCAAGAACGGCCTGGTGGCGTTCGTCAAGGGCCATCCGCCGATCATGGCGCTGGAGTTCGCCCGGCGCACGATTCCGCACGGCGAGCGGCCCACCTTCAGCGATATGGAGAAAGAATGCAAGAAGACGGCGCAGGCGGCAACGGCGAGCCCCCCATCCTAGTCAAGAAAATCGTCGCCGGCGGCGGCCATCACGGCGGCGCCTGGAAGGTCGCCTACGCCGATTTCGTCACTGCCATGATGGCCCTGTTCATGGTCTTGTGGCTGATGAATGCCAACGAAGAGACCAAACAGGCCGTGGCTTCCTATTTCAGCGACCCCAAGGGCGTCGGCGAGAAGCTCGGCAGCGGTCAGGCCGGCTCGGGAACCGGTCTGTCGGTGGGCCGCGACGATATGAAGGGGCTCGCCGAGCACATCCAGGATTCCATGAAGCAAATGTCACAGTTCGAGGCCCTCAAAGACCAGGTGCAGATGACGGTGACCGCCAAGGGCCTGCGCATCGAGTTGATGGAAACCGAGCAAGGCATGTTCTTTCAAAGCGGCAGCCCGACGCCCAGCGAGCAGGGGCGCGAGATGATCGCGCTGATCGTCAAGGAGCTCAACAAACTGCCCAACCGCGTTGCGCTGGAGGGCCACACCGACTCCAAGCCGTTTCGCGGCGCCAACGCCTACTCCAACTGGGAACTGTCGGTCGATCGCGCCAACGGCGCCCGGCGGATCATGGTGGAGAACGGTTTTCAGCCTGAACGGGTTGCCGAGGTGAGCGGCTTTGCGGACCGCGAGCTACGCGATCCCAGCGACCCGGAAAACCCGTCGAACCGGCGTATCTCGCTGATTGTAATGTACGAAACCGGGTCGGCCGGCGAGGCGGGACCTGCCGCCGGGGAGGCCGACGAAGCAGGGGCCGACGAAGCAGGGGCACACGAAGCGGGGTCCCACGACGAGCCGGAGGCCCCTCCCGGCACGGTTGCGCCCGAACCCGACGCAACGCCCCAGGAAAGCAACGAGCCCGCCCCCGCCCAGCATTGATCGCGGCGGTTCCCGCGGCTTCCGTTTTGGCGCCCGGTAGCGTAGCGTCCCCCGGGATGTGGGGGGCTTTCCCGGTCCGGCTGGTTGGTCCTTATGCCACAGCGGGTTTTGGCCGATCAAGGTACTAGAGAACCATAACCTGCTGTCTGACAAGCAGGCCGTCGCGACAAGGCGCCCAGCGAGGGTACGCCCAGTCGCGAGCACAAAGCGCTGTCTAGAACCGCCCTGGGAAGCGGTGAGGGTTTCCAACCCGGGCCGATCCGCGTCTTTGTCACGGGCTGGGCCGGAGTGGCCGCTGGTTGATGGTGCGATGGGCGTGGGCAGGGGCGAGGCTTCCAGCTCCCGGCCTGGCGCGGTTGGGCATGGATAGTTCAGTGCCGGCATGGGTGAGCACTCGCGAACGGTTCAACCCTGCGGATCTCGACGGGGGTTCCCGATTCCAGGCGAGACCCAGGGCGGCCGAGCGGCACCGCGCAACGCGCCTGCCGGGTTGCTGGACATAGCGAGGCGGCGGCGTTCGAAATCGATGCGGCCAGACAGAGTGGGGCGGCGATGGCACCTCCGCGGCGGGGTCTTGGCCCGCCTAGCCCTGGCCCTGGCCTGCCTGCTGCCGGCCCTGGCGGCGCAGACGACCCTCGACGAGACACGGCTCAAGGCCGCGTTCATCTACAACTTCACCAAATTCGTCGAGTGGCCCGACGAGGCCCAAGCCCCCGGCTCGCCCATGCTGGTGGGCGTGCTCGGCGACCCCGCGCTGGCGGCGGCCATCCACGAGACGCTCGGCGACAAGCGCGTGCGGGGGCACCCCTTCGTGGTCCGCCATTTCTCCTCGCTCGACAATCTGGCGCTCTGCCACATCCTGGTGATCGACTCGCCCGACAAGTCCACGGTGCAACAAATCCTCCACATCGCGCGGGCGGCGCCGACCCTCACCATCGGGGAGATTCCGGGATTCTCCGACTGGGGAGGCGTGATCGAGTTGGTCTTGGAGGACAACAAATTCCGCTTCGAGATCAATGAAGGCGCGGCCCGGCTCGACGGGCTGAAAATCAGCTCGCGGCTACTGCGGCTGGCTCGCGCGGTAAAAGGGAACTGACCCGCATGAGAGGAATTCGCGAACTCCCGATCGAGCGAAAGCTGACGCTGATCATCCTGCTGGTCAACGGCGTCGCGCTGCTGCTCACCTTCGGCGGGCTGTTCGGCTACGAAATTTTCCGGTTCGGGGAATCCACCAACAATGCGATGGCGGCGCTGGCGGCTGTCATCAGCGAAAACACGGCTGCGGCGCTGGCCTTCGACGACTCGGCCTCGGCCGCCGAGACCCTGGCGGGCCTGCGGGCGCATCCCAACGTCACCTCGGCCGCGCTGTATACCCGCGAGGGCGCCGTGTTTGCCTCCTGGGCGCGCAAGGGAATCAACAGCGGCGACCTGCCCCGCCGGCCGCAGCCGCCCGGGCAGTACGCCGACGGCAACGCGGTGCTGCTGTTCCGCAGGATCGAGCTAGGCGGCGACGTTCTGGGCACCTTAATGATTCGCCACGACACCCGCGAAATGCGCGCCTGGCTGTTGCGCTATACCGGCATCGCGCTGGCGGTGCTGGCAATCTCCTTCGTGACGGCGTACCTGATTTCCTCGCGCCTGGTGCGGGTCATCTCCGGACCCGTGCTGCACCTGGCCGAAACGGCGCGCAAGGTCTCCAGCGAGAAGAACTACACCGTACGGGCCGTCAAGATGAGCCACGACGAGCTGGGCCAACTCGTCGACGCCTTCAACGAGATGCTGGCCGAGATCCACCGCCGCGACCAGGATCTGCAGCGTCACCGCGCCAGTCTCGAACAGGAAGTGACCCGCCGCACCGCCGAGTTGCAAGAGGTCAATCGCCAGCTACTCACCGCCAAGGAGGCCGCCGAAGAAGGGGCGCGCCTCAAGAGCGAATTCCTGGCCACCATGAGCCATGAAATCCGCACCCCGATGAACGGCGTCATCGGCATGGCCGGGCTGCTGGCGGAAACCAGTCTCAGCGACGAACAACGCGACTACACCGATACCATCCGGGCCAGCGCCAACTCGCTGTTGATCATCATCAACGACATTCTGGATTTCTCGAAGATCGAAGCCGGCAAACTCGAGTTCGAGAACCTCGACTTCGACCTCGCCGATACGATCGACGGCGCCGTCGATCTGCTGGCCAGCCGCGCCCACGCCAAAAATGTCGATTTGGTCTGCATGATCGACCCGGGTACGCCCCTGGGTCTGCGCGGCGATCCAGCCCGGCTGCGTCAGGTCGTGCTCAATCTGTTGGGGAACGCCGTAAAATTCACCGAAAGCGGCGAGATCCGGGTGGAAGCCAGCGTTGCGTCCGAGGACACCGACCATGTGACCCTGCGCGTGTCGGTGAAAGACACCGGGGTCGGCATTCCGCGCGAGGCGCAACCGCGGCTGTTTCAGGCTTTCACTCAAGGCGACGGCAGCACGAGCCGCCGTTTCGGAGGCACCGGGCTGGGGCTCGCCATCTCCAAGAGACTGGTCGACCACATGCAAGGCTCCATCGAGTTTCGCAGCGAACCCGGCGCGGGGTCGGAATTCTGGTTCACGGCGCGCTTCGAGAAACAGTCGGACGGGGCGCAACAGAGCGCCGCGCAACAATTGACGGGGGAAGCCCTGGTCGTCGAGCCGAGCGACTCGCACCGTGCCGTTCTGTCCGGGTACCTGCGTTCCTGGGGTGTGACAGTTCGTGAGGCCCGCGACGCGGCCGGCGCCCTGCAAATCGCCTCGGTCAACCGCCCCTTCCCGATCGTGATCGTCGAGCCCGATCTGCCCGACTCGAGCTGGCAAAAATTCGTCGAGGCCATCCAGCCGCATCTGGCCGTTCCCACCTCGGTGCTGCTGCTTTGCGGCCGCCACGAGTGGCGGCCGGTGGGCGACCTGCTGGCCACAACACGAGTCGACGCCTACCTGACCAAGCCGGTCTCGCAGTCGTTCCTGCTCGATTGTCTCCACAACTTTCTGGGAACCTCCTATGGCCTGCAGCGCCGCGGGGCGCCCGACGCCCAGTGGACAATGTCGCCCACCTCCAAGCACCCCCGCCATCGGGTGCTGCTGGTGGAAGACAACGCCGTCAACCAGAAAGTCGCTCTGAAAATTCTCTCCAAGCTCGGCTATCGGGCGGATGCGGTGGGCGATGGGATGGAGGCGCTCGAAGCCGTGCAGCACGTGCCTTACGATCTGATCCTGATGGATTGCCAGATGCCGGGCATGGATGGCTTCGAAGCCACCGCCGAAATCCGCCGGCGGGAAGCCGACGGCCGCCACACACCCATCATCGCCCTCACCGCCAACGCGATGAAGGGCGACCGTGAGAAATGCCTGAAGGCCGGAATGGACGATTACCTCAGCAAGCCCGTCGACCCACGCCGCCTGGCCGAAACGCTCGATCACTGGACTCCGATCACCCCACCGCGCGTCACCGCGGATGAACCGGTGAGCTAGCTCCCCGAACGGCCCCCGCGGCCCCCTCCATTGCGGCGTCGCCTGTCCATAGGGCGTGGCCGATAGGCAGAGCGCGGCGCGGCCATCGCCGCCAGGATGAGTTCCCCCCGGGGCGCAAGATCGGCGGGTGGTCCCCGGCGAAGCACGCCGGCGCGGCGAGCTCGCCGGTAGGGGTCCGCTCGCGGCCCAGCTAAAAGTGGTACGCTCGGAAAACGGGCGCGCCGCGCCTGTTCGCGTTATTTCCACCCGTTGCCGCCCGTCCGTGGCGCGGCGGGCTGCGTCCAAAACAAGCATGCTTTTCGTGAGCCTCGAAACCCGCCCGGCACCGCGGCCAGAATCCGACCTGACATGATCATCGGCCTTACCGGAACCAACGGCGCCGGAAAAACCGTCACCGCCGAATACCTCAAGTCCAGGAGCTTCCACTTTCATTCGCTCTCGGATGAAATCCGCGAGGAGCTGGCCCGGCAGGGCAAAGAAGCGACGCGCGCCAACCTGATCGAGGCGGGCAACCAACTCCGCGGCGAGCACGGCCCAGCGGTGCTGGCCGAGCGCATCAAAGCCAAGCTGCGCCCCGACTGGAACTTCGTGATCGATTCGATCCGCAACCCCTATGAGGTGCGGGCGCTACGCTCGGCCCGCGACTTCCGGCTGCTGAAGGTGGACGCGCCGGTCGAGCTGCGCTACGAGCGCGTGCGGCGCCGCGGCGGGCCGCGCACCCCTGCCTCGTTCGAGGAGTTCGTGGAACTCGAACGGCGCGAGATGGAAAGCGACAACCCCGCCAACCAGCAACTGCTCGCCACCTATGAGTTGGCGGACCTCACCGTCTGGAACGACGGCGCGATCGAAGATCTGCACCTGCGTCTCGACCAGACCCTGCGCGATTGGCTGATGCAGGCCAAACGCCCCGGCTGGGACGACTATTTCATGCAGATCGCACAGATCGTGGCACTGCGCTCGAACTGCATGAAGCGCAAGGTCGCCGCCGTCGTCGTCAAGGATCGCCGCATCGTCTCGACCGGCTACAACGGGACGCCGCGCGGCGTCAAAAACTGCAACGAAGGCGGCTGCCCACGTTGCAACTCGCTCGCGGCCAGCGGCACCAATCTGGGCGAGTGCCTCTGCTCGCACGCCGAAGAAAATTCCATCACGCAGGCCGCCTACCACGGCATCAGCCTCAAAGAGGCCACGCTGTATTCGACCTTCTCGCCGTGCCTGATCTGTACCAAGATGATCATCAACGCCGGCATCCGGGAAGTCGTTTTCAACGTGGAGTACCCGCTGGCCGAAGTGGCGCAAGACCTGCTCCGGCAAGCGGGGGTCACGGTCCGCCAAGTCGATCTGGCCCCACCGTCTCAGCTCTAAGCCACCCACATCCAACACAAGGCGAAACAGAGCCGCAAACGTCAGCTCGCTTGCCGCAGCGGCGGGGAACCGCGGGGATGGGCCTGCTTTTCACGAATCGATTGGCACAACCCGGGAATACAGGTACAACCCGGGAATTCAACTGAAACGACCGTTGCAGCGAGGCAGCAGGCCGGTTCTGCCAGGGTACGGAGGAACTCGATCCAGGCCCCCCAGCGCGCCCACGGCCTCGGTGGCGTAGGGCCTTACGTCGCGATGAATCGCGACGCGGCAAACCTGGAGGTTCACGCCACGGGTGCGGTTTCCTGCTTCTGTGCGTTTTGGCCCTGCCGGGGAGCGGCGCGGAGCTTGGGTGTTTTGAGTTTTGCGCTTTGCCCTGGACTTATTGGGGCTTCGGCCCGCCGGCTTACGCCTGCGGCTCTGTTGCTTGGGGTCCGGCTCTATTGCGCTTCGGGTCCGTAGAGTAACGCTACGGGAATGGTTCGCAGGGCTTCGGCCACGGCTACGATTCCGTTGTTGGCCGCAACCGGCTCGGCCGTGAAGGCGTTGCATAGCGATGCCGGTCGCAATCCCTCGGGCAGCACGAGTTGGGTATCTTGCCAGAGGTCGGCGCCCGGGGGCTCCTGGCGAAACACCGCGTTCAGGCGCGCAACCACGGCGATCAGCGTGCGGCCCTGGTGACGGCGCGCAAAGGCTACCGCGTGGTTCCAGTAGAGGCCGCTCACCTCGAGCGGAACGTATTCTCCCTGCAGAAACAGGCCGGGCGCCGCGCGCCGCAACCCCAATCCAACGGCGCTGAGGTACATCTTGATGCGCCCGTCGGTCCAATGCGCAAACAGCTCGCCGACACGCTGGCGAATGTCATCGGCGGAAAGCTTTGAACCGGCAGGCAACCCCGCGAGGTGAGAATTCACGCCGGCGATCTGCAGCGCCGCGCCGGCCAGCGGCCCGGTCTCTTCCAGCAGACGTTTCCGGCGCGCGAAATCCACCGGCCGCCGGTTGTCAGGATCGACGAGGCTGAAATCCCACAACTCGTTGCCCTGGTAGAAATCCGGCACACCGGGCGAAGCCAGCTTCAGCACGAGCTGCGCCAGCGAGTTCCTCATCCCCAACGGCGCAATCCGCCTCTGGAACGGAACGAACAGCGAAAGAAAACGGTTGGACAGCGAACCACGCAGCGTGCGGTCCACGAACCGCAATACAGCCTGCTCGTAATCTTCGAACGGATTGACCCAGCTCGTATGGAGCTTGGCTTCGCGGATCGCCTTGGTCATGTATTGCTGCAGGCGCTGCACCAGGTCTTCGGTCGCCTCCTCGGGCGAGTCGACCGGCCAGGCCCCCAGCAGAGCCTGATAGAAGAGATACTCGTCGTTGCGGTCGGGCGCCGGCATGCCTTCGACGGTGGTGCGATTGCCGGCGTTGAGCCGCGCCCAGCGTGCGGTTTCCTTGCGCCACTCGTCGGGCAACTCCGACAGCACGTTGAGGCGCGCGCGGGCGTCCTCGCCGCGCTTGGTGTCGTGCGTCGCGGTGGTGAGCATCGAGAAGGGCCACAGCCGCTGGCGATGGGCATTGGCTTCGTGAAATTCGCCGGGCGAACGGCCGAAGCGGTAGAGATCGCCCTCGACCTCGTTCAGCGAGACCAGCGGAACGTAGCGATAGAAAGTCGTGTCCTCGAGACCCTTGGCCTGCACGGGGCCGGTGAACTGCTGGAATTTCATGGCAAAGCGCAGGCGGCGCTCGAGTTCGGTCCCACGGCCGACGGCTTCGGGCCGCGGCAACAGCGAGTCGCGCACAAACTCGAAGATCGAGGGCTCCATGGCCGGATTGCGGCGCAGCGCGCGGGCGACAGCCGTTTCGATGACCCACACGTCATAGTCGTTCCAGCCGATTTCGCTGACGTAGGTGCGATAGACCGGAAACGCGGCTACGATCTCGCGCAGCGCGTAGCGCAAGCTGTCGAGCGTAAAGTCGCGTGAACGGCGGTCCAGCTCGGAGATGCGGTTAAGCTCGAAGGCCAGCACATTGAGCTCGCTAGCCAGCGAGGTGGTCATGACGACCTTCTTGCTCTCGTACAGCTCATCGGCGGGCAGGCTCGCGCGCCCCGCGAAGCGTGCATACAGCCGTTTGATGCGCTGCGCGTTGTGGGAGTCGACCAACAGCCCACTGACGTCATTAAGAAAGTCGTAGCCGGTGGTTCCGTCGACATCCCATTCCTCGCGCAGCGTCTCGGCGCCCGAAAGAATCTTCTCGACGACGACGTAAAAGGAGTGCTCGCGATGCAGCGCTCCGGTTTGCGGATCCGCGCCGGCAACGCCCCGCGGATCGGACCGTCGCAGATCTCCGCCGTCGCCCTGGGCCTGCCGAACGGCTTGCTGCAAGCGGCGGAAGTATTGCGCCGGGTCGAACAGCCCGTCGGTGTGATCGAGACGCAGTCCGTGGATACGGCCTTCGCGGATATGCTCCAGCACGAGCTCATGGGTTGCCTCGAAGACCGCGGGCGCTTCCATCGACAATCCGGCCAGCTCGTTGATGTCGAAGAAGCGGCGATAGTTGATCTCGTGCATCGCCGTGCGCCAGTAGGCCAGGCGATAGGCCTGGTTTTCGAGCAGCTCGTGCAAGCGGTTGAAGCTCGCCGGCTGACCCGGCGTACCGTTGAAGACCGCGATGTTGACATCGATGTGGCGGCGGATCTCCGGCGCGGCCTCGATCAGACGCACCAAGCGCTCGCGGGCGACTTCCTTTTCTCGATGGCGCTCGGCGATGCGCTGCTCGTCGGTTTCGGTGTAGGCGGGAAGGTTGCGGAGCGCCGTCAGGATACTGAGGAACTCCCACAGGTGAGGGTGCTCGGAACCGAGCACCTTTTCGAGCTCGGCGATGCGGTTCTCGAATACCAGGCGGCCCTGCCGCGGGTTGATCGGCAGGTTGTGGTCGAAATAGCCAAGCGCGAGCGCGCCTTCTTCGAACGTCAACTGCAACTGGCCCAGCTCGAGCACCACGCCATACTGGTCGCCGAGAATCGGCAGCAAGACCTTGCCCTTGAGCTCGGGCTGAATCGGATCCCAGTCGATGTCGAAGAAGCGCGCGAAAGGCGACGACGGCCCGTTTTCGAGTACGTCGCGCCACCAGGGGTTGGCCGCCGGGTCGACCCCCATGTGATTGGGGACGAAGTCGAGCACCAGGCTCATGCCGTGCCGCGCCAGCGCGTCGGTGAAGGCAACGAAATCCTCCTCGCTGCCGACCTCGGGGTTCAGCCGCGAGTGGTCCACGATGTCGTAACCGTGGGTGCTGCCGGCGCGGGCGGCGAGCAGCGGCGAGGAGTAGCAATCGGTGATGCCGAGCCCGGCCAGATAGGGCACCAGCTCGCAGGCCTGGCGCAGCGTGAATCCGCGGTGGAACTGCAGCCGGTAGGTGCTGGTCGGGACGCGGTTGCGCGCGCGGGTTTCCGCGGATCGGCCGTGCGATTCCGGAGTCGTCAAATTCGTTGGCTTTCCGCGGCCACAACGGGTGTCGCCTTTAGCAGCACCGCGCCTGGACGCATGAATCGGATGCGAACCTTGGAATGTTCCTCTTCTATCCTAATCGGCTGCGGGTCGAGGCAGTAACGGACATCTTCGGTGGACAGCAGAAGCTGCCAGGTGAGATCCGGACCGATGCGGGCGAAGGGCGCTTGTTGGAGGACGATCGATCCGGCGCCGGCGAGTTGTACCGCGATCAGCAGATCGCTTGCAGAGGAGGCGGGCCGTTCTGGTGATTGCGATAGCGGCGCAGACAGGTTGGGCGGCGCGGCGGCGGCGCGGCGCAGCAGCAAGGCGGCCTCGCCCATGGCCTGCACGTTCGCGGGCTCGCGGAGCCGCAGCACGGGTTCGGCGCGGCGCAGGCCTAGCAGCGCCGTGTAGAGCCTGAGCGTGGGCGCGTGCACGTCCGACGCCCGCTCTTCCCAATTCAAGCGGCTGTTGAGGAACGTCTCGAGCGCCTGCGGGTCGGGAATCGTTTCGCGCGTCTTGGGGTCGGAGAAGGCCTGGAAGCGCTGGAACTCGCGGCGGCGGCCCTCGGTAACAAGCTTGCCCAAACCGTCGTGGTGATCGGTGAAAAACTGAAACGGGCTGCCGGCGGCCCACTCCTGCCCCATGAACAGCAGCGGCGTCTCGGGGCAGCACAACAGCAGCGTTGAAGCGGCGCGATAGGCCGCGAGGTCGATCCCCTGATGCAACCGGTCGCCGAAGGCGCGATTGCCCACCTGATCGTGATTTTGCAGGCAGATCACAAACTGCTCGGGTGACAGGCCAGTTGGATCGGAGCCGCGCTGGCGTTCGAGAAACACCGATTTCTGGCCGCAGTAGAACCAACCTTTGCGGATCGTCGCCGCGATGTCTTCGGCGCGGCCGCTGTAGTCCTGGAAGTAGCCGTCGTGGTCGCCTGCGAGCGCGCGGCGCAACTGATGGTGGAAGTCGTCAGCCCACACGGCGTCGAGGCCCCAGCCGTCCTGCCGGCGCGGCTTCATCATGCGAGCCAGGTTGCGGCTGTCTTCGGCGATGAGCAGCGGTCGCCGCTTCGATGCGGCGAACGATTCGCGAACGCGGTCGGTAAGCTCGGCGAGGAAGTGGCGCGGGCTGTCGTCGACGATGGCGTGGGTGGCGTCGAGGCGCAGACCGTCGATGTGAAACTCGTGCAGCCAGTAGAGCGCATTCTCGAGGAAGAACTGGCGCACGGGCTGGTTGTGCTCGCCGTCGAAATTGATGGCCGGCCCCCAAGGCGTTTGATGGCGGTCGGTGAAGTAGAACGGACTCAAAGCGCCCAGATAGTTGCCGTCGGGGCCGAGATGGTTGTAAACCACGTCGAGAAAAACGGCTAGCCCCTGCGCGTGCGCATCGTCGACGAGTTGGCGCAGGTCGTCGGGCGGCCCATAACAGCGCGCCGGCGCAAACAACGAAACTCCGTCGTAGCCCCAGTTGCGCTCGCCTGGGAAATCGCCGACCGGCATCAGTTCGACGGCGGTCACGCCCAATTCGCGCAGCGCCGGGAGGCGGCGCCGGACGCCATCGAAAGTGCCTTCGGGAGTAAACGTGCCGACGTGCAGCTCATAGATCGCCGCGTCGCGCAGCTCGATCCCGCGCCAGTCGTGATCCGACCAGGGGAAGGTCGAGGAATCGATGACCTGAGACGGCCCGTGCACGCCTTCGGGCTGATAGCGCGAGGCGACATCGGGGAAGGAGTTCTGACCGTTGAGGCGGTAGCGATAGCGCGTTCCCGCCCCGATCGCCAGAATCTCACTGGCGAACATGCCTGCGTCGCCGCGAGACAGGGGAAAGTACTGTTGCGCTTCGCCCGGCGCGAGGATCTCTACCTCGACGGTTTGGGAAGAGGGCGACCAGACTCGGAAACGGACGCTGTCGCCCTGGGGGTGAGCGCCGATGGTGGGTTGCCAGTTCATAAAGGGGCGTGTTGGTTTTGCCGGGGAGAACCGTTTGTGCGGGCGAGCGCGATCACTCGTCCGTGAATCGCTGCCGACACCAGAACACGCGAATCAGAACCGCCGGCGGCAGCCTGCGGGCCAAAGCGGCACCTATGTTGACGTATTGGCTCTTTCGAATCGGCGCCTGTGGGTCATGGTGAGATTCCTTTGTGGCCCGCAGTGTGATGGTTTCACCGGTGACCCGTACATTGTGTCGCTTCGGCCCGCGCCCTTACGGGTGCGGCTCTGTCGCTTTGTTCGATGTATCGGCGCCCCAGGAAGGAAGTACCATTTCGTTCCCGTTCGAATCACCTCACCGCTTCGCGGGTCGAGACAGACAGGATTGGCTGTCCCACGCCACCGGCTGGAACACGACTACACCGGTTGGAACACGACGATGCCTAGCGGCGGCAGAGTTACCGTGATCGAGTGCGAGCGGCCGTGCATCGGGGCCGGCGCCGCCTCGACGCCGCCAGCGTTGCCCTGGCCGCTGCCTCCATAGAGCGTCGCGTCACTGTTGAGCGCTTCCTTGTACCAGCCGCCGCGCGGCACGCCGATGCGATAGTTATGCCGCGGCACCGGGGTGAAATTGCAGCCGAACACGACGATGTCGTCGGGGTTGCGTCCGCGCCGCAGGAACGTGATCGTGCTCGAGTCGCGGTCGTTGCAATCGATCCACTCGAAGCCGTGGTAGTCGAACTCCACCTCGTATAACGCCGGCGCTCCGCGGTAGAACGTGTTCAGATCGCGCACCCAGCGCTGCAGGCCGTGATGCGGCGGAAATTCGAGCAGATGCCATTCGAGGCTGTGGTCGTGATTCCACTCGCTCCATTGGCCGAACTCGCTGCCCATGAACATCAGCTTTTTGCCGGGGTGCCCGGTCATATAGCCGTAGAGCAGCCGCAGGTTCGCGAACTTCTGCCAGTCGTCGCCGGGCATCTTGCCGATCATCGAGCCCTTCAGGTGGACGACTTCGTCGTGCGAAAACGGCAGTACGAAGTTCTCGGTGAAGGCGTAGAGCATGCTGAAGGTGATGCGGTCGTGGTGATAGCTGCGGAAGATCGGCTCCTTGGACATGTAGTCGAGCATGTCGTGCATCCAGCCCATGTTCCACTTGTAGCCGAAGCCCAGTCCGCCCAGATAGGTCGGCCGCGAGACCATCGGCCAAGAAGTCGATTCCTCGGCGATGGTCATCACGTCGGGGTGCTCTTCATAGACGCGGGCGTTGAACCGCCGCAGGAACTCGACGGCCGCGATGTTTTCCTTGCCGCCGTATTCGTTGGGGATCCACTCGCCTTCCTTGCGGCCGTAGTCCAGATAGAGCATCGAGGCGACGGCGTCGACGCGCAACCCGTCGATGTGATACTTCTCGAGCCAGAACAGCGCGTTGCTGATGAGAAAGTTGGTCACCTCGCGCCGCCCGAAGTTAAACACCAGCGTGTCCCATTCAGGATGTTTGCCCTGCCGCGGATCGGCGTGCTCGAAAAGGTGCGTGCCGTCGAAGTAGCCCAGGCCGTGCCCGTCGGTCGGAAAGTGCGCCGGCACCCAGTCGATGATGACGCCGATACCCCGCTGATGGAGTGTATCGACGAGATACATGAAGTCGTGCGGATTGCCGAATCGGCTGGTGGGCGCGAAGTAGCCGACGGTCTGATATCCCCAGGAGCCGTCGAAGGGGTGTTCGCAGACGGGCATCAACTCGACGTGCGTGAAGCCCATGTGCGCCACGTAGTCGGCCAGTTGCTCGGCCGCTTCGCGATAAGTCAGCCAACGTTCGCCTTCCTCGGGCACACGCCGCCACGAACCGAGGTGCAATTCGTAGACCGAGATCGGCGCATCGAGCGCATTGCGGCCGCCGCGCGAAGCCATCCACTCGCCATCACCCCACTCGTAGCCGGCAAGATCGAAAACCATCGAAGCCGTTTGCGGACGAGTCTCGGCGGCGAAGCCGTAAGGGTCGGCTTTGTCGGCCACAAAGGCGTTGTAGCGTGAGTAGACGCGATATTTGTAGAGAGCGCCGCTGCGAATTTCGGGGATGAAGGTCTCCCACACGCCTGCTTCGCCGCGCAAGCTCATGGGGTGGCGTTCCGGATCCCAATTGTTGAAATCGCCGATCACCGACACGCGCTCGGCGTTCGGCGCCCAGACCGCAAAGTGAGTTCCGACCGTGCCGTTGACGCTTTTGACGTGCGCTCCCAGCTTGTCGTAGGTACGGTAGTGCGTGCCCTCGGCCAATAGGTGCAGGTCGTAATCGCTTAGCAATGCTGTGCTGGTCGTTTCCATGGTTGCTCCATCCCTTCTTTGTAGACAAGCGAACGAGCCTGCCCGTTACCTACCGTTGCTCGCGGCATGACCACCGCGCGGCGCCGTCTCACGCGTCGAAGCGCGCGGCGCCACAGTCACATCCACAGGCCAGCCGGGTTTCGCGCCGCCCGGCAGCCCTATTTACGCCGCCCCTCGGATGCCGCGGCGCCGCTCGCCACCTTGGCCGGGCCCGGCGGCTGCAACTGGAACACCACCACCGAGCGACTCTGCAGCGAAAACGAACGGGTGCGCATCGGAAGGCGCCTGTTCCATTCCTTGGCGGCGGTATCGAGAATCCGGACCCAGCGCTCGCGCCGCGGCGAGGCGGGAAGCTGAAACGTGAGCGTCTCGTGGTAGGCGTTGAGCGCGAAGAACAACGTCTCTCCTACGATCGGATTGCCCTCCTCGTCGTATTCGTCGGGCATCTCGCCGGCCAACCGCACGCCCAGGCCGCGCAGCGACGCCGTGTTCCAGGCCTGATCGGGCAACTCCTTGCCGTTCGCACCGTACCACGACACGTCTTTGACGCCCAGGCCGCGCAACGGCCGGCCCTGGAAAAACTTGCGGCGGCGCAGCACCGGATTCTGCCGCTGGAGCTGAATCGCAAATCGGACGAACTCGAGAAAATCCTGCTCCTCGGGCCCCAGATCCCAGTGGTACCAACTGATTTCGTTGTCCTGGCAGTAGGCGTTGTTGTTGCCCTGTTGGGTGCGGCTCAGCTCGTCGCCGCCGCACAGCATCGGCACGCCTTGCGAGAGCATCAAGGTCAGCAGCAGGTTGCGTTTCTGCCGGGCGCGCAAAGCCAGCACCGCCGGATCTTCGGTGGGGCCCTCGGCGCCGCAATTCCAACTGTTGTTGTGATCGTCGCCGTCGCGGTTGCCTTCTCCGTTGGCGTCGTTGTGCTTGTGGTTGTAGCTCACCAGGTCGTGCAGCGTAAAGCCGTCGTGCGAGGTGACGAAGTTGATGCTGGCGTAGGGACGCCGGCCGTTGCGCTCGTAGAGGTCGCTGCTGCCGGCCAGCCGCGTGGCCATCTCCGAAGCCAGCCCGCCGTCGCCTTTCCAGAAGCGCCGCACTGCGTCGCGGTATTTGCCGTTCCATTCGGTCCACAGCACCGGGAAGTTGCCGACCTGATAGCCTCCTTCGCCCAGATCCCAGGGCTCGGCGATCAGCTTCACCTGCGAGAGCACTGGGTCCTGGTGAATGATGTCGAAGAAGGCCCCCAGGCGGTCGACCTCATGCAGTTCGCGGGCCAGAGCGCTCGCCAGGTCGAAGCGGAAGCCGTCGACGTGCATCTCGAGCACCCAGTAGCGCAGGCTATCCATGATGAGCTGCAGCACGCGCGGGTGCAGCATGTTGAGCGAATTGCCGCAGCCGGTGTAGTCCATGTAATAGCGGCAGTCGTTGGGGACTACGCGGTAGTAGGAGGCGTTATCGATGCCGCGCAGCGACAGCGTCGGGCCCATATGGTTGCCCTCGGCGGTGTGGTTGTAGACCACGTCGAGGATCACCTCCAGCCCGGCATGGTGCAGGCCGCGCACCATGGTCTTGAATTCCTTGACCGACTCGCTGGGGTCGCGCGTCTGGCGGTAGCTCATCGAGTAGCGCAAGTCGGGGGCGAAAAAGCTCAGCGTGTTGTAGCCCCAGTAGTTGGCCAGGCCACGATCGACCAGATGCCGGTCGTAGGCGTGATGGTGGACGGGCATCACCTCGATGGCGGTCACGCCCAACTTGCGAAAATGCCGGATGGCCGGCTCCGAACAAAGCCCCAGGTAGGTGCCGCGCATCGGCTCGGGGATATCGGGGTGCAGCTTGCTGAATCCCTTGACGTGCGCTTCGTAGATGATCGTCTGGTGCCAAGGCGTTCGCGGCGGGCGGTCTTCACCCCAGGTGTAAGCGGTGTCGACGACGGTGGCCAAGGGCGCCTGCGCCGCGTCGTCGCGATCGTCGAACGACAGGTCGCCTTCGGGGGAGCCGATGCGGTAGCCATACACTTCATCGGCCCAAAGGATGGTGCGGCCGACCGCTTTGGCGTAAGGGTCCAGCACCACCTTGTTGGCGTTGAAGCGGTGTCCCGCGCGCGGCTCGTAGGGGCCGTGGACGCGGTAGCCGTAAAATTGCCCCGGCCGTACACCGGGCAGGTAGCCGTGCCAGACCAGGTCGGTCTGCTCGGGCAGCCGGATGCGCGCCGATTCTGTCTTGGACTCCTCGGAATCGAACAGGCACAACTCGACCTGGCTGGCGTTTTCGGAAAACAACGCGAAGTTGACGCCGAGCCCATCCCACGTCGCGCCCAGAGGATAAGGGTTTCCCGGATAGATTTGCATGCGTGCGATCGATTCAGCCTCCGCGAACCACGGAAGGTTCGCCGCCCAATAGACCGGCGATTCCCGACAACGGGATTCTCACCCATTGGGGCCGGTTGTTGAGCTCATAGAGCAACTCGTAGCAAGCCTTCTCCAGCATGAAGCTGTTGAGCAGCAGTTCGAGGTCGGCCGAACTCTGCGGCAGGAACGAAGCCTTGCCCGCGGTTTCGAGGTAGTGGCGCAGGAAGGTCGCGCAACTCCACGCCTCCCAGTATTCCACCCACGGCTTCAGCATGTCGCGGGCGATGCCGTGGCGCTCGGTGAATTGCAGGAACCCGGCGTGGGCGGCGTAGCTGAACGAGCGCAGCATGCCGGCGACGTCTTTGAGCGGCGATCGCTTCTCGCGCCGTTCGTCGCGGCCGCGGGCGGGCTCGCCCTCGAAATCGAGGATGTAGTAGTCGTTTTTGACAGTGAGCACCTGGCCGAGATGGTAGTCGCCGTGGACGCGCGTTTTGACGATGGGCGAGGTCATGGCGCTCAGGCGGTCGAAGCTCGCCAGCAGCCACGAACGGCCGGCCAGCACGGCGTCGGCCGAATCGGACGCATCGTCGGCCAGCGAGGGCCGCACGCGCGCCAACAGATCGAGCGCCTGGCCCGCCAGCGAAGCCATGTTCTGTTGCAGGCTCGCCCAGTCGGCTGCCGTGACCGGCTCGGGAGAAAAGGCGGGATCGGCAGTTTCGCGCGCCAACGCCAGGTGCATCTCCGCCGTTCTTTGGCCGAGCACCGCCGCGCGCTCGAGCGACAGGCCGACGGCGTTGCGAACTTCTTCAGACGGTGCAACTCCGGACAGTTGCAATAGCGACAGGCCGGCGGTTTCGCGCGCCAGCGGCGGCGTGGCCTCGGCGGCGCTGCGCTCGAGATAGCGGCCGAACTCGTCGAGGGTCGATTCCCAGCCATCGCCCTGATTGGCGACCAAACCCTGCAACATCGCCAGCGTGGTCGTCTCGCCCTCAGCCGACACATATTCGATGGCGCCCACCAGCGGAGGAATGCGGTCGAAACCGGCTTGCTCGGCGAGGTGGCGGCTCATTTCGAAATCGACGTTCGTGCCGCGTTCCAGACGCCGGAAAAGCTTGAGGATCAACTGCTCGCCGAAGCGCACCGAGCTATTGCTCTGCTCGGCCGTGCTGGGAATCGCGGTGAGCGTTTCCGCGGCGGACCCGCGCGCCGCTTCGAAGCCGGCCAGCGGGAAGGCGCGGATTTCGCCGTGCTGCGTCGGGAATACGGCGCTGTCGGCGATCGCCGACAACAACGACTGGCTGGCAGCCTCATCCGCCAGCGCGTCGTGCAAGACACCCGGCCCGCGCGGAGTCGTGAAGCGGCTCAGCACGAACTGCGGACGATGCTTGACGAGGTTCTCCGCGCCGCGGCCGCGCGCCACGCTAAGCGGCACCGAATAGCTCTCCTCCGTGCCGTCGGCATAGCGCACATGGAGCAGCGTCAGAAAGGCCGGCGCGCCGGCGGTGGGGATCTGCGTCCAATCCCGCACCACGACGGTCTGGATCGAACGCGTCTTGGCTCCAAACCAGCGGCTTTGCGGCAGGTAGCGGGGCAAGATGCGCGTTTCCAGATTGGAGCGGGGACGACCCTCGAACAGGCTCGGCCCCTCGTCGCGTAGCGCCAGTACCACCATCTCGCCCAGTTCGGTCGCCGCCTGCGGCTCGCGCAAGCGGTAGGCCGCTGTGGGCTTGATCTCGGACTGGATCTCGAACCAGTAGAAGCCGTACGGCCCCAGGGTGAGGAAATAGGGCAGTTCGCCGATGGGCGGAAACGGCATGTTGCCGATCATCTCAACCGGGGTCATGCGGTTGAACTCGGAAAGGTCGAGCTCGCAAGGCTGCGCGAACCGAGACAAATTGGCGACACAAAGCACCACCGTATCCTCATATCGGCGGACGTAGGCAAGCACCTTGCGATTGCTGGGGTGCAGAAACTCCAGACTGCCGCGGCCGAAAACCTGGTAGAGCTTCCGGATGGCGATCATGTGCTTCATCCAGTTGAGCAGCGACGAGGGGTCTTCGAGCTGAGCCTCGACGTTGATCGACTGGTGGCCGTACACCGAATCCATGATCACCGGGAAATACAGCCGCGCCGGGTTGGCGCGCGAAAAGCCGGCATTGCGGTCGGCGCTCCACTGCATCGGCGTGCGGACGCCGTTGCGGTCCGACAGAAAAATGTTGTCGCCCATGCCAATTTCGTCGCCGTAGTACATCACCGGCGTGCCGGGAAACGAAAACAGCAAACTGTTGAGCAGCTCGATGCGCCGCCGGTTGTTCTGCACCAGCGGGGCAAGCCGCCGGCGGATGCCGATATTGCAGCGCATGCGCGGATCGGCGCTGTAGGCGCGGTACATGTAGTCGCGCTCTTCGTCGGTGACCATCTCAAGCGTCAGCTCGTCGTGATTACGCAAGAAAATCGCCCACTGGCAGTTGTCGGGGATCTCGGGCGTCTGCTCCATGATCTCGACGATCGGGTAGCAGTCCTCCATCTGCAGCGCCATGAAGATACGCGGCATCAGGGGGAAATGGAACGCCATGTTGCATTCGTCGCCGTCGCCGAAATAGTGGCGCACGTCGGCGGGCCACTGATTGGCCTCGGCGAGAAACAGGCGATTTTCATATTCGGCGTCGAGCGTCTTGCGGATCTCTTTGATCACGTCGTGCGTCTCGGGCAGGTTCTCGCAGTTGGTGCCCTCGCGCTCGATCAGGTAAGGCACGGCATCGAGGCGGAATGCGTCGACGCCCAGGTCCGACCAGAAGCGCATTGCGTCGAGAACCTCGCGCAGCACCTCGGGATTGTCGTAGTTGAGATCGGGCTGGTGCGAGAAAAAGCGATGCCAGTAGTACGCCTTGGCTTCCTCATCCCAGGTCCAGTTCGACGTCTCGGTGTCCACGAAAATGATGCGGACGTCCGGGTATTTCTCGTCGTTGTCGCTCCAGACGTAGTAGTTGCGCTCAGGCGAGCCGGGCGGCGCCTTGCGCGCCCGCTGGAACCAGGGATGCTGGTCGGAGGTGTGGTTGACCACCAGCTCGATCAGCACCTGGATGCCGCGCTCGTGGGCCGCCTCGACCAGTGCCTGAAAATCGTCGATCGTGCCGTAGCTGGGGTGGACGTCTTTGTAGTTGGAGATATCGTAGCCGTCGTCGCGCAGCGGCGAGGGAAAAAACGGCAGGATCCAGAGGCAGGTGATCCCCAGGTCCTGCAGATAGTCGAGCTTCTGCAACAGCCCCTGGAAATCTCCGATGCCGTCGTTGGTGCTGTCAAAGAAGGCCTTGACGTGCGTCTCGTAAATGATCGCGTCTTTGAACCATAACGGGTCTTTGGTGCTTCCTGGCTTCTTCATTGTCCTTTTCGGGCCCGGCGGACTTCGCGGCGGGCAAGCGGGCGGCCGGCGCGGGCGCCTACGCGTAGTAATCGAAGTCTTTCTCGGTGCGCACGCGCCGCCGGATGCGGAAGATATGGGCGGGAACGCTTTGCGGATCGAGTTCGACATAGTTGCGGCGGCCCTGCCACAGATAGCGCGCGTCGGTGATCAGATCGTGCACCTGATAGGGCTGCTGCTCGTCGAGCCCGAAGCTGTCGACGGGCAAATCCACCCAACCCGAATGCACGTGATAAGGCTCCAGGTTGACGACCACCACGATGATATTGTCCAACTGCGGCGTCTGCTTGCTGTAGCACAGCAACTGCTCGTTATCCACCGCGTGAAAGCGCAGGCTCCAGTTGCTGTGCAGCGCCGCGTTCTCTTTGCGGATGCGGTTGATCCGCGCGATGTAGTCGCGCAAGCTGTCGGGCCGCTCCAGATCCCAGTGGCGGATCTCGAACTTCTCCGAGTTCAGGTACTCTTCACTGCCGGGCTCGCGCGGCTCGTGCTCGCATAGCTCGAATGCCGGGCCGTAGATACCGTAACTCGCGCTCAGCGTCGCCGCCAGCGCCAGCCGGATCATGAACGCGGGGCGGCCGCCGTGCTGCAAGTACTCGGTAAGGATATCGGGCGTATTCGGCCAAAAGTTCGGACGGAAATAGTCGCGTACGGGCGATTGCGTCAGCTCCGTGAGGTATTCCGTCAGCTCGGGTTTCGTATTGCGCCAGGCGAAGTAGGTGTACGACTGGCTGAAGCCCAACTTGGCAAGACGGTAACGCACCTTCGGGCGCGTAAACGCTTCGGCGAGGAACAAGACCTGCGGATGATCGCGCTTGATGGCCCCGATCGCCTCTTCCCAGAACGGGAACGCCTTCGTATGGGGGTTGTCGACGCGAAAGATGTCCACGCCCTGCTCGACCCAGTAGCGCATGACGCCGATCAATTCGTCCCACAGCTCGCGCCAGTTTTCGGTTTCGAAATCGATGGGATAGATGTCCTGATATTTCTTCGGCGGATTTTCGGCGTACTGGATGCTGCCGTCGGGGCGATGCAGGAACCACTCGGGATGCTGCTGGACGTAGGGATGATCGGGCGTGCACTGGAACGCGATGTCGAGAGCGATCTCGATGCCGTGTTCCTTGGCGCGCCGCACCAGGCGGCGGAAGTCGTCGAGCGTGCCCAGTTGCGCGTGAATCGATTTGTGGCCGCCTTCGGGCGAGCCGATCGCCCAGGGGCTGCCGGGATCGTCGGGACCGGCTGCGAGGCTGTTGTTTTTGCCTTTGCGAAAAGTCGTACCGATAGGATGGATCGGCGGCAGATAGAGCACGTCGAAACCCATCGCGGCGATTTGTGGCAGACGGGCTTCGCAATCGGCGAACGTGCCGTGCGCGGCGGGCTGGGGGCTCGTCGAACGCGGAAACAGCTCGTACCAGGCCGAAAAGCGCGCCTTGAGGCGGTCGGCGACGATGCGCGGGCAACGCTCGTAGCGCGTGGCGAACGAGCGATCCGGGTGGCGTTCCATCAGGCCGGCCAGATCCTCGGAGAGTGCTTCCCGCGCCGTGTCGCCGCTCTGCGGGCTGCCTTGCGGTTTTTCTTGCGCACTCTGCTGCGCGCGGGCCAGCTCGCGCAGTTTGAGCGCCCACAGCTTCAGAGCCTGCTGGTCGTCGCCGGCGCCGCGGCCCACAGCGGCCTCGACGAACCCCGCACCGATCAGCAGATCGGCCGCAACCGACTGCCCGGCGTCGATCCGCTTGACCAGATCGCGCTGCCAGGTCTTGAAATGATCGACCCAGGCTTCGAGCGTGAATTCGTATTGGCCCATCTCGGGCACCACGAACTCGCCCTGCCAACGATCGTTGCCGAGGAACCGCAGCGGCGCTTCCGACCACGGCGTCCCTTCCAAATCCTGCGTTGCGCCGGCTTTGCGGTAGAGCAACACGGCCGACACGCTGTCGTGCCCGTCGGTAAAAATGTCCGCCTCGACGACGACGCGATCGCCCACGATTCGTTTGGCGGCAAACCGCGCGGCGTCGATTTCGGGGCGGACGCCCTCGATCATCACCCGTCGCCGGCCATCCTGGAGTTTCATCACATTCATAGACGGGCCCGCATCATCCTTCGCCGGGAGCTGGAAGGAAGTCTGGATGTGGGCTTGCTTGGGAAACCTGCAGCACCTGCAGGTTTGTAGACCCGCGAAGGCCGCGCGCCGTTACAGGTTGTTTGGCACCGCGATTTCGCGTCGCAGCGAAATCGCAAGGACGCCGCACCCGCGCGGTGCGATTCCGTGGTCCTTGTCTATTCTAGCGCGCTTGTCACCCGCGCTAGCCGAGTTGGCCGCGATAGCGCGCCGCGCTGAGGCCGTAGAGCACGACCGCGAAGCCGCCCAGAATGGCGAGCGGCTGCCACAACAACGCCAACCCGACGCCCTTGAGAGTGATCCCGCGCACGACCACCAGCAGGTAGCGCAGCGGGTCGAGCCACGACAGATACTGCATGGCGGCAGGCATCGCTTCGACCGGCGCGAACGCGCCCGAGAGCAGTACCAGCGGCGGCATCAGAAAGAACGTTAACAGTTGCGATTGCTGCTGCGTGGAAGAAAATGTCGCCAGGGTGATTCCCACTCCCGTCCCGGCGAAGGAAGCCAGCATGCCGGCCAGCAACAGAAACAACAGCGAACCGCGCACCGGCAGATCGAACACCGCCCAGCCCACCAGCAGCGCCAGCAACAGGTCGCCGGTCACCACGATCAGCACTGGCGTCGTCTTGGCAAGCAGTACCTCGAGAGTCTGCGCCGGGCTCATCAAGAGCTGCTCAATCGTGCCGAGCTCCTTTTCGCGGACGGCCACCGCCGAGCCGACCAGTGCGCTGTTGAGAAACATCAGGACCGACATCAAACCAGTGACGAAGAACCAGGAATTGACCAGGCCCGGGTTGTAGAGCACGATCGGCTCGGCGCTCAGGTCGGGAACGCCCTGCATGCTCACGGTCTGCGCGCGGGCCGCGGGGCGAGCCATCCGCGCATGAAGCCGCCGGTTGTAGTCGGCGAGCGCCTGCGCCAGATAACCCCGCGCGATCGCGGCTGTGTTCGCGTTGACGGCATCGATCAGCACCTGCACGCGCGCCGTCCGGCCGGCCTTCAACGACAGCCCGTAATCGGATGGAATGATCACCGCCAGGTCGAGCTCGAGGCGCCGCAGCGCCGAGCCGGCGTCGAACACCGAGCCGTAGTAGCCGGTCACCGCGAAAGCGCCGGTCTCGGTGACCATCGAAATCAACTCGCGGCTTTCGGGCGTGCGGCTTTCGTCGACGATGCCGGTCCGCAGGTTGTGCACCTCGGGATTCAGGGCAAACCCGAAAATCATCAGCACGACCGTCGGCGGAATGACCAGTTGAACCAGCAGCCGCCGGTTGCGGCCGAGTTGCCGGAACTCCTTGACCGTCAGCGAATGGTAGCGTTGGAAGGCAGCGAGCATAAGTTCTAACCCATCATCGCGGCGAGCCGGCAGCGGGCCAAGCCCCGCTAGCCGGAAAACTGCATGCGGCGCATTCGGCGCAGGTTCGCCGCGAACAAAACCAGCGTCGTCACCACGAGCACCAAGACCGACTTGCCGATCGCGGGCCAGCCACCGCCGCGCAGCAGCGAGTCGCGCGTGATGTCGACGTAGTAGGTGGCCGGCAGCAGGTAGGAAATCCAGCGCAGCTGGATCGGCACGTTCGCGACCGGCACCAGAAACCCCGAAAGCAGCATCGAGATCAGAAACGCGCCCAACTGCACGGCCTGGATCGCCGCCGCCTGCGCTTCCATCACGTTGCCCACGGCCATGCCGTAAAACACCGCGGTCGTGATATAGAGCAGCGAGCCGACCAGAAACGGCGTCGGGTCGCCCGGGAAACTGTAGCTGAACAGTACGACGCCGATCGTGAAACAGATCCCCAGCTCGATGAAGCCCACCGCGATATAGGGAATCGCCTTGCCGAGGATCCACTGCGGGGCCGATAGCGTCGACGCGTAGGCCTGGATCACCGTGCCGTATTCATGTTCGCGCGAGGCGGCCAGCGCCGCCAGCAGAGCCGGAAACAAAATCAGCACCATCGCCAGCGCGCCGCTGCCGAAGAAGCGACGGTCGGCGAGGCCCGGGTTGTACCAGAAGCGCACCTGCATATCGACCAGCGGCGGCAGCGCCGCCGAGTGGCTCATGCGGCCCAGAAATACCTGGTTGATGGCTTTGGTGCTGTTGCGCAGCGCGTTCGCCGTGTTGGCGTCGGTCCCGTCGAGCAGCACCTGCACCGAGGTCGGGACGCCGCGCAGCAGGTCGCGCTCGAAGTGCGGCGGAATGCGCAGCCCGATGCGCGCCTTGCCGCTATCGAGCACTTCGGTCAGGTCGGCGCCCTGCGGCGTCGGGACCGGCACGAAATCGACCGTGGCCATGTAGGTCTCCACGTAGGCTCGGCTAAGCGGCGTGTTGTCGAGGTCTTCCACCGCCAGGCTCAGGTTGTCGGGATCCATCGACAGCGCCAGCCCGAACAGCAGCATCATCACGATCGGCAACGCCAGCGACAGCGACAGCGTCAGCCGGTCGCGCCGGAACTGTTTCCACTCTTTCGCGGCTTGGGCCAGGATGCGTTTCATAACCTTGCTCTCAGGCAACCTATTGCGGAATCTGCTGCCGCCGCTCCTCGATCAGCGAAATGAACACGTCTTCGAGGCTGAACTCGGTGAACTCGGCGCGGCGGATTTCGATGCCGTGCTCCTGAAGCTCGCGCTTCACCTGATCCGCGGCGGCGTCGGAATCGACGACCACGTGCACGCGGTCTCCAAACAGGGAGACGCGGCTCGCCCCATAGCGCTCGCGTAGCTGTTGTAAGGCCTGCGCCGCCGCCGGCGTCTCGATTTCAAGCAGCCGCCCCGGGACGGTTTTTTTGACTTCGCCGGGAGCGCCCTGCGCTACCAGCTCGCCCGCCGCCATGAACCCGATGCGGTTGCATTGCTCGGCCTCCTCGAGATAGTGCGTCACCACCAGCACGGCCGCGCCGTGATCGACCAGCTCGTTGATCATGCGCCACATCACGCGCCGCGCCAGCGGGTCGACGCCCGAGGTGGGCTCGTCGAGAAAAATCACCTTCGGCTCGTGCATCACCGCGGCCCCGAACGCCACGCGCTGCTTCCAGCCTCCCGGCAACTGGCCGGTCAGCATACTCTGCTGGCCCGAGAGGCCGGCGATCTCCAGGCTCCATTCGATGCGGCTTTTGCGGTCGCTCTGCGGCAAACCGTAGAGCCCCGCGTAGAATTCGAGGTTCTCGCCGATCGTCAGATCGTCGTAGAGCGTGAACTTCTGCGACATGTAGCCGATTTGCGAGCGCACCTCGGCGCTGCGCAGGCCGGTTTTGCGTCCCAGCAGGGCGACCTCGCCGCTCGAGGGCGCGAGCAGCCCGCAGATCATCTTGATCGCGGTCGTCTTGCCGGCGCCGTTGGCTCCCAACAGCCCATACACTTCGCCGTAGCGAATCTCGATGTGGAAGTCCTTGACCGCCTGGAAGTGGCCAAAGTGCTTATTGAGGTCGTAGGCGCCGATAGCGGCTTGGCCGTGATTCGCCTGGGCGCCGTTCGACGAGCGGTGCGGAAACGGCGACACGGTTTCGGGACCGCGCATCTGCCGCAAGGTCGACACGAACGCGTTTTCGAGCGTCGGCGACGCCCGGCGGAACGTCCCCACGTCGAGTCCGGCCTGCTGCAGTTGCCGCCGCACGCGCTGCTCGCCTTCGTCGGCGTCGCGCACCATCACGTCGAGGCGATCCCCGAAACGTTGAATATCGGCAATGCCGTCACCCGAATCGCGCAAGCTCGACAGAGCCGTTTCGGCACGCGCCAGGTCGCTGCTGTGAACCGCCAACCGCGTCAGGCCCAGTTTGGAGCGGAAACCGCGCGGCGAGTCGATCGCGAAGATGCGCCCCTGCTCCATCAACGCGACGCGATGGCAGCGCTCGGCCTCGTCGAAATAGGGCGTGGCCACCACGATCGTGATGCCTTCGCTGGCCAGCGAAGTGAGCGCGTCCCAAAAATCCCGGCGGCTTACCGGGTCGACGCCCGTGGTGGGCTCGTCGAGCAGCAGCACCGCCGGGTCGGCGATCAAGGCGCACGTCAGCGCCAGCTTCTGCTTCATGCCGCCCGAGAGCTGCCCGGCCAGGCGGTCCTGGAAGCGCTCCATGTCGAACAAGCTCAGATAGCGCTCCCGCCGCTGTTGGAAATCGGCGTCGCTCACCTCGCGCAACCCGGCCGAATAGCGCAGGTTTTCGAGCACGCTCAGGTCGAGGTACAAACTGAAGGGCTGCGTGAGGTAGCCGACCTGCTCGCGGCTGTCGCGCGCTTTTTTGCCAAGCAGAGTAAGTTCGCCCGAGGTCGGCTCCATCACGCCCGACATCAGCTTGAAGGCAGTGCTCTTGCCGGCGCCGTCGGCTCCGATGAGCCCAAAAATCTCGCCGCGGTTGACACTGAATTCGACGCCGTCGAGCGCGCGCACCTGGTTGGGGCCCTTCGCCCCGTAGACCTTGGTCAACGCCTTCGCTTCGATGGCGGCCGGCATTATTGGCTCGCTTGCTGCTCGGTGAAGATGCGGCCGTCGGCGGGCATGCCCAACTTGGCGCCACCGTTGCCGCCCTTCACCAGCAGCTTGACGCCGACCACCTGCCGCACGCGGTCCTCTTTGAAGTAGGTATTCTCGGGCGTGAACATCGCTTCCGGGTCGATCCGCAGGACTTCCGCCTCGATGGCCTGGTCGGGCGCGGAGTCGAGATAGATCTCGGCGCGCTGGCCGACTTTGACTTTGCCGATCTCGCCTTCGGGAACGAATCCCCGCAGATAGAGCCGCGCAGGGTCGACCATCGTCAGCAGCGTCGTGCCGGGGCTCACCACCTGGCCGGGCTCGGCGGCGCGCGTGATCACCACGCCGTTGAAGGGCGCCGTGACGGTGAGGTCGCCGACATCCGCCTCGGTGCGCGCCAGGGTGGCCTTGGCGGCTTCCTTTTCGGCTTGGCTGAGCCGCACCTGCGTGCGGGCTTCATCGATCTGGCGATGCAGCGAGGTCCGCTCGGACTCGCGGATCTGCGGATTGCTGAGCGCGGCGCGGGCGATCTTGACGGCGCCTTCCGCCGCCGCGACCTGTTTGTGGGCGGCTTCGACCAGCGCCTCCGAGGTCTTCACGCGCGTGGCGAACTGCTCGGCCTGCTGCACGGGCACGGCGCCCTTCTTCGCCAGCTCGCCATAGCGCTCGGCGTCGGCCTTGTTCTGCTCGAGGTCGGCCTGCGCGCGAGCTTGCTCGGCCTGCGCCGCCGAGAGCTGCCCCTCGGCCTGGGCCACGCGGCCCTGCGCGTCGAGGCCCGCCTGCTGTTGCTGAATTTCGTTTTGCGCCAGTCGCGACTCCAACACGCGAATCTGGTCGCGGGCCTGCTCGATGCGCCGCTCCGCCACCTCGACGCGCGCGCTCGCTTCCTCGCGGCTCGCCACGGTTTGCTCGCCCGCGAGCTTGACCAGCAGGTCGCCTTGCTGCACGGTCTCGCCCTCGCGCACGGCAACCTCGATGATGCGCCCCGAGATGCGCGGCGCAAGGTTCGACTCGTCGCCTTCGATGCGCCCGCTGACGAAAATCGTGCCCGGCGAGGAGTTCTGCTCCTTGCAAGCTCCAACAACAAGAAGGAGGCCCAGCAGGGTCAGCACACCCGCCGAGCGCCAAACATTTGGCTTCCGGATCGATGGAAACATGAGGAATTCACCCAGCCTCACGGGCGGTACGCCTTCTCGGCGGCGCCGATCGCCCGCTGCAATCCCGCCTGCGACATCTGCAGTTGAAACAAAGCCCGAATGCGGTTGTCTTCGGCGCGGGCCAGCCGATCCTGCGCGTTGACAACCTCTGTATTATCGGTCACGCCCGAGGTGAAGCGCGCTGTGCTTAGGTCGACTTCCTGCTGCGCCAAGTCGATCGTCGACTGCGCAACCTCGACCTGCCGCCGCGCCGAGCTGACGTTGGCGATCGCGCTGAGCACGTCGGTCTCGACCGTGGCACGCACCTCGTCGAGGTACGCCTCAGCCTGGTCGACGCGGCTCTGCGCCTGCTTGACGTCGGCCGACAGGCGGCCTCCCAGAAACACCGGCACGTTCAGCGAACCCTGCACGCGGTAGGTGTTCAGATTCTGCAGCGGCTTGCGGCCGCTTTGCCCGTAATCGGCGGCGAAGGCCACGCTGGGGTAGCGCTCGGCGCGCGAGCTGCGCAGATCAAGCTGGGCGGCGCGCAGTTGCGCCTGCGCGCCGCGGTAGTCGGGCCGCGACTCGAGGGCCATCGCCAGAGCTTGCTGCTGGCTCGGCGGCGTGGTGTCGTAAAACGAGCCGATGTCGGACAGCTCGTAGTCGGCGCTGATCTCGGCGTGCATTGCTTTCGCCAGCTCGAGCTTGGCGATCGTCAAGGCGTTTTCGGATTCGATCAGCGCCTGCTGCAAGTTGTTGGTCTGCTGCTCGGCTCGTTTGGTATCGAGAGTGCTCGCGATACCATGACTGGCGCGGTCGGCGGTGATCGTCAGCAACTGCCGCGAAAGGGCGAGTTGTTTGCGGAGCGTGGCTGCCGAAGCCTGGTTGCGCTGCGCCGTCACGTAGTCCACCACAACCGTGAGGGCCAGCAGTTCGCGGGTGTTGAGGTTTTCAGCTTCCGAAGCCCTCAGCCGCGCGCCAGCGGCTTTGTCGCTGTAGCGATGCTGGAAGTTCAAGACCTCCTGATTCACGAATCCGCGGGCGTCGAACTGCGAGAACGGGCCGACGCGGGTCGGCAGGGCAAAACCCACGCCGGGTATCGACGGAAACTGAATGCCCTGGGCTTCCAGATTCACCGAGCGCACCGCCTCGAACGCACCCACCGACACTTGCGGCAGCAGCACCGAACGCACCTGCGCGCGCGCGGCTTCCGTGGCACCGACACGCGCCTCCGACTGACGCAACAGCGGGCTGTTCGCAAACGCGATCGAGACCGCCTGCTTGAGGCTGAGTTGCGGCGGAATGGCCGGCCGCTGCGCGCGCGCGGTCTGCGCGGCGGCGGCAACCGCCAAGATTGCGACGATTCCGAACCATCTCGATGTGCGGCTCAAATGGTTTCTCCTTTCCACCGGACGTCAACGTGGAACAGACAATCCTGTCTGTTCGTCCGCAAACGTCCTAACGCCGAACTCCGCGGCCCTTCACCGGGCGAGCGGGGCTTGCCGGTTTCTTTCCATTGTGTCAGGGAAGTGGGAAGGCTTGCCGTGGTCGGCTGGTAACAGAGTGGAGGATGCGGCGGTGGAGGGTGGTTGGCGTTGTCGAGTAGCTTTCGGCGGCGGTGGCCTTCGGGGGTTGGCTTGCGGGTTGGCGAAGCTGTGTTGGGCAGGCCGGAGCCCTGCCCCACTGGCCTGCGGGTGTGCCCGCACTATGCGGCTTCGGTTACTCAGAAGCCTCTCAGCAGTAAGCGGGTTCGCGCCGGGAGTTTCATCACCGGCTTGATCGATGCGTCGAATTGCTGCGCCATCTCCGCGAGCATGGCGACGATCTCGGGCTGCTCCGCCGCTCGGTTGTGGCTCTCGGATACGTCCTCGGCCAGGTTGTAGAGCTCCAGCGGCTCGCACGGCACGTCGTGGTGCAGCCTTTCGCCGGGAATCGCCACGCGTTTGAACAGGTGCAGCTTCCAGTCGCCCTGCCGCACGGCGCACAGCCGGCTGTGGTGGTAGTAAAACAGCCGCTTATCGGGGGAGGGCTGCTCGCCTTCGAGAAACCCCATGATGTTCTTGCCGTCGATGGCGCGGTCGGTAGGGATTTTGCCGCCGGCCAACTCGACGAAGGTCGTGAACAGGTCCATCGTCGTCGAGATGCCGCCGCGCACCGCGCCCTGCGGCAGCTTGCCGGGCCAGCGCGCGATCATCGGAACGCGCATGCCACCTTCCCAGGTGGTCCCCTTCCAACCTCGCAGCGGACCCGCCGAGCCGCCTTTGACGTGCTTCTTGAAGGCACCAAAATTCCACGGCCCGTTGTCGCTGGTGAACACCACCAGGGTGCGGCGGTCGATGCCGGCTTCGCGCAGCGCATCGAGGATCTGCCCGGCGCTCCAGTCCAGTTCCTCGACCGCGTCGCCGTAGGGGCCGTCCGCCGACTTGCCGCGAAACTGGCGCGATGCGCCGACCGGCTTGTGCGGCATCGAATGCGCCAGGTAGAGGAAGAACGGCTTCGAGCTGTTGTTGTGGATGAAACGGACCGCCTCACGCGTGTAGTTCTGCGTCAGCAGGCGGTTGCGCGCCGGCGACGCGACGACGCGATTACCGTCGAATAGCTCGAAACGCGGCACCTTGATGATCGGCATCAGCGTCATGTCGTTGCTGTACAACACGCCGAAGAACTCGTCGAAACCCTGGCGCTGCGGCCGGAACCGCTTCAAGCCGCCCAGATGCCACTTGCCGATGCAAGCGGTGGCGTAGCCCTGTTGCTTGAGCTTCTCGGCGAGCGTGACTTCCGACAGCGGCAACCCGGTGCGTTCCCACGGAGCCAGCACGCGCACCAAGCCGGAGCGCTTGGCATAGCGGCCGGTGAGCAGGGCCGCTCGCGAAGGCGAACAGGTCGGCGAAGCGGCATAAAACTCGGTCAGGCGTACGCCTTCGGCGGCCATCTGGTCCAGACGCGGCGTGCGGATCGTCGGGCTGCCGTAGGAGCCCAGATCGCCGTAGCCCAGATCGTCGGTGAAGATGATGATGAAGTTGGGAGGCGGCTCGGCGGCTCGGGCGAGCGCCGGCAGGCCGGCCACGGCGAGGATCGCCGCGAGCCACGCCTTGCCGCAAAGCGCCGGCAGAAAGCGGGAAAGCCTCACTCGATCCTCCTTTCTTTTTTCTTGAGCCGCCGTCTCTTTTTCTTGAGCCGGACGGCGCCGTGGCCGATGGCGCCGGATTCCGGCCTCAAGGCCGCGGACACAGTTGCTTCCGCCGCGAGGGCTGACTACCCGGCGATCCGTGGCGCTGGTTGCTCAGGGCCGCGCGTGCGGGTTGCCGATCGCCGCGGACGCCGGGCGGGCGCCGGCAATCTCGCCCAGCCGGGCCGTTTGCTTGGACGGCAGCTTGCCGTCGAGCGGCGCCGTCTGCCGCGAGCGCGCTACGGGCTCGACCCACGCCGCCGTCGTGCGCTCCACCGTCGCGCTGCGCGCCGTCTGCTTGGCCTGAGCGGTCTGCTTGGCCTCGGCCGTCTGCTTCACGGCGGTGATGAACAGTTTCTTGGGATCCTGCTGGCAAACCTTGAGAAGCCGCTCAGAGAACTCTTCGACGGTGATCCAGCTAGCGGGCGCCGATTTTTCGTCCACGCCCAACATGCCGTTGTAGTAGCCGTGCGCCCACACCGTAACGATATCGGAGCGGCCGTCTTCAATATCGACCAGGTCGAGGTGCTCGGCGCAACTGTAGCTTTTCAAATCCAGCGGTTCGTTGTCAGTTGGCGGCGACTGCGCCGCGAGGGAAATACTGGCCAAACACACGCTCAGAAGCAAAAACGCCGCCGTTCTCATCACGCTGCCTCCGGACTGTTCAAATCACCGCCACTGCCCTTTGCGGCCGAGCTACCAGCGAAAATCGGGCCACTGCAGAGAAGCATGCTCATTGTGTCGACTCTCATAGTAACGAATCGTTTCGGAGCGCCAAGCGGGGGACCCATAGCGGCACAATGCAATAGCACGCACTCAGAGCCGCGGGCGTAAACCCGCGCTGCGCAGTCTGTCGAGGCGCGCAGGCGACAACCAGCGCCAGATTGTCTCCCCGGCTGCTCAACGCAAGCTGACGCTTGCGGCTCCGAGTGGCGATTCCGGCGTGGCGCGCTTCCCATACAGCGCCATGCCAACGTAGCGGCATCCTAATGCAGCGCTGAGTGGACGAACGCGCAAGCCAAGCCGCGTCACACCGGCCGGGCATCGGCCGCCTCGGGCCCCCACAACTCGGCCTGCGCGTGCAATCCGTGGCGCTCGTCTTCGTCGGACTCGAAAAGGAATTTGCGCTCCCCGAAAGCGGGTTCGAGATGGTCGAGCCAGGTGGCGTGCGGATCGAACTTGGCGAAAAACGGGCGCCCTACCCAATCGGGGTTGCGGGCCTGAATCATCTCGAGCGCAAACACCTTTTCGCCGCGGACCTGGGTAACGCCGCAAATCCGCACCTTACCTGGAAACGCCGACATCGAGGGGCCCCGCACAGTGCGCCCCAATCCCGAGACCTGCACATAGGCGTCGCGGAAGATCTCGTGGCAGCGCGCCAGCGGCACCTCGAAGTAGTTGCGGGCGCCGGTATCCCGCTCGATGAACATGTAGTAAGGGATCATCCCGAGTTGGACGCCGTCGCGCCACAGGTCAGCCCAGGCCGCCGCGTTGTCGTTGACGTGGCGGATCACCGGCGCCTGCATTCGCAACTGCGCGCCCGTCCCGCGCACGCGGCGCACCGCTTCGCGGGCGATTTCGGGTTTCAGCTCTGCCGGGTGGCTGTAGTGGGCCATCACGGCGAGGTGCTTGCCGGCCTCGACGACTTGCTCGAACAGCCGCAGGCAGTCTTCGGCATCGGTGTCGGTCACAAAACGCTGCGGCCAATAGGCCAACGCCTTGGTGCCGATCCGGATGCTCTGCAGGTGCTCCAGCCCGGCGCCCAACAGCGGCTCGAGATATTTCCGCAGCACCCTGGTCTTCATGATCATCGGGTCGCCGCCGGTGATCAACACGTCGCTGACGCAGGGGTTGGCCTTCAGGTAGGCGATCAGATCGTCGGTTTCGCGCGACTCGAACTTCACCTCGGGCATGCCCACGAACTGCGCCCAACGGAAGCAATAGGTGCAATAGGCGTGGCAGGTCTGGCCCTGCGCGGGGAAAAACAGCACCGTCTCGCGGTATTTATGCTGCAAGCCCGGCAACGGCCGGCCGTTGAGCAGCGGCACGTTGTGGGTCATTTGTCCGGCGGGGTGGGGATTGAGTCCGTAGCGGATGCGGCTCACCTCGGCCGCCAGCTCGTCGGCGGGCGCGGCGCGCTCCAGCAGCCCGCGCACGGAGTCGTATTCCTCTTCCGACAACATGCCGCGCTGCGGAAACACGAGCTGAAACACGGGATCGAGCGGCAGATTCCCCCAGTCGATCAGCTCGCGCATCACGTATTCATTGGTGCGGAACGGGAGTACGCGCGACACCACCCGGATCGCCTCCTGGTGCTGTGCATCGATCCAATGCCATTCCGGCGTTTGGGCCACGTTGTGCTCGGTCACGGCACGGTAGCGCCCGTAGTCGTTTCTTGCCGTCAAAAAACTACCTCCCTCCCCAGTAAGCAGAATAAATTCAACCACTTACACAAGCCCGCGGGCCTTCCACGCCGGCTTTTGGACGCGCCGCGCCGACGCGCTGTTACCGCAGCGCGCTGTTGCCCTTTGCGGGGGATATTCAATGAGGGGGGAACAAGTGCAGGCCAGAGCCCACGCCGGCGAGCCTGCTGAGCCCGGCTGACCTGGGCCCTCCCCCGTGCTCTCGCGGCAACGCGCGATCCTGATGGCCGCCGCCGGCAGGCAGCGTGTACTGGCTGGGTCGCGACCCGAGCATAACCGAAAGACGACGATCTTTCAAGCGCCTGTGGGGCCGCAGCTCAACCCTTGGATAATCGGTTGAAGCATCGCCCCCCAGGCAACGCAACTGTTCGCAATCCAACACTGCGGGCAGGAATCGATCGGCGTTTGGGGGCCCGGCCCCTATCGCGCGGTGGCTGCGGGGGTCTATGCTAGTCGGTTCAGCCTTGCCTTTGCTGCGGTTCGCACAAGAGCCCCGGTCAACGGCGGCGGGCTTCCGGAAACCTGCGGAAACGGGGTCTCCAACAAGTCGTTCGCGCCGGCCGAACGGGATATCTCTATCGCGAACGAGCCCTATCCTCTGCTGCCTCAGCCCGGTGGGACGTCGGAAGGGGTCCACGTGAGTATAATGGTGAGTGCATCCTACCGCCATTTGTGACGGGTGGGCTTCGAAAGACGTCATTGATGTAGAATCGGAATTCTCCACCTCGCCGGAAGAAACTGTCTGTTCGCGATCGAGGCCCGCTAACGAAATGCCGGCCTCTTGTCTCCAAGAGAGTGCAGAAGGAGCATGGCTTCCCTAAACGTTTGGGCGCTGGGCGTCTATACCGCCGCTGTCTTCGTCGTTGTCGGCGGCATGCTGCTGACTTCGTATCTGCTGGGCCAGCGGCACCACGAGAACGCCACCGACGACCCTTATGAGTCGGGGATCGTCTCGACGGGCTCGGCGGAGATGCGCTTCTCCGTGCGCTTTTATCTGATCGCGATGCTGTTTGTGATCTTCGATCTGGAGGCCGCCATCCTGTTCGCCTGGGCGGTGGCGGTTCCCGAAACCGGCTGGCCGGCGTTCTTCGCGGTGACCGCGTTCATCGGGATTCTGCTGGTCGCGCTGTTTTACGAGTGGCGGCAGGGCGCCCTGGATCTGGGTCCCAAACCGCGCTCGCGGCGCCACCCGAGCGAGCATGCGGCGGCTGCTTCCAGGCCGCTCGCCCTAGAAAAGGAGGGGGCACGTGCGCTGGTCACTGACTAAAGCCTCCGAACCCCATTCCTTCCCCGAGCTCGAGGCGGCGAACCTCGACGGCGCCGTACAGCAGTCGCTGGTGCTTTCGCGGCTGCAGGACCTGATGGCCTGGGGCCGCAAAAACTCGATCTGGCCCTTTAATTTCGGCCTTTCCTGCTGCTTCGTGGAGATGGCGACGAGCATCACCAGCCGCTACGACGTGGCGCGTTTCGGCGCCGAGGTCATTCGCGGCACCCCGCGCGAGGCCGACGTCATGGTCATCGCCGGAACCGTGTTCATGAAAATGGCGCCGATCATCCAGCGCCTTTATGAGCAGATGATGGAGCCGCGCTGGGTGATCTCGATGGGCTCCTGCGCCAACTCCGGCGGCATGTACGACATCTACAGCGTCGTGCAAGGGGTCGATAAGTTTCTACCGGTCGATGTCTACGTGCCGGGCTGCCCGCCGCGCCCCGAGGCCTTCATGGAAGGCCTGCTGCTGTTGCGGCAGTCGATCGGCAAAGAGCGCCGGCCGCTGAGCTGGGTCGTCGGCCCGCAAGGCGTCGAGAGGCCCGAAATGCCCGCGCTGCGGGATGTCCGCCGCGAAGCACGCCAGAAACTCGTGCAGCTCCGCTCACCGGACAAGGTAAGGTAGCCTGCGTAAAGTACGCCTGCGGCTGGTACGCCGAAGGCGCGGACACTCCTTTCTCTCTGGGTCGAACGAACAATGGCCGCCGGTTCAGCAATCGTGGAAGAACTCGAAACCGTACTCGAGCCCGGGACTTTCGTGGCGCAAGAAACGCGCGACGGAATTCCCACCTATTGGATCGGCGCCGACCGCATTCGCGAGACGTTGCGCCGTCTGAAGCACGAGATTGCCAAGCCCTACACTTTCCTCTACGATCTGACCGCGATCGACGAGCGCGACCGCACGCACCGCGAGGGCCAGCCGCCGAGCGACTTTACCGTCGTCTATCACCTGCTCTCCTACGAGCGGAACCACGACGTCCGGCTCAAGGTCGCCACCGAAGGCAACTACCCGTCGCTGCCGACCATCACCGACCTGTGGCCGGCCGCCGCCTGGTATGAGCGCGAAGCCTGGGACATGTTCGGCGTGCGCTTCGACGGCCACACGCGGCTGCGCCGCATCCTGATGCCCCACACCTGGGAAGGCCATCCGCTGCGCAAGGATCACCCGGCCCGCGCCACCGAGATGGGCCCGTTCCAGCTTCCTCCCGACAAGCAGGAAGCCGAACAGGAAGCGCTGCGCTTCGAGCCCGAGAAATTCGGCCTGAAGCGCTCCAGCCCCACCTCCGACTTCATGTTCCTGAACCTGGGGCCGCAACACCCCGGCACCCACGGCGTCATCCGGGTCATTCTGCAGCTCGACGGCGAAGAGATTGTCGACGCGGTTCCCGAAATCGGTTTTCATCACCGCGGCGCCGAGAAGATGGCCGAGCGCCAGACCTGGCACACCTTCATCCCGTACACCGACCGCATCGATTACCTGGGCGGCGTGCTCAACAACCTGCCCTACGTCCTGGCGGTCGAAAAGCTCGCCGGCATCGAGGTTCCCGACCGCGTCAAGGTGATCCGGGTGATGATCTGCGAGCTGTTCCGCATTTCGAGCCACCTGGTCTGGTACGGCACCTTCGCGCAAGATGTCGGCGCGCTCTCGCCGGTCTTTTTCACCTTCAACGACCGCGAGCGCATCTTCGACATCATCGAAGCGATTTGCGGCGGCCGCATGCACCCCAGTTGGTTCCGCATCGGCGGCGTGGCCCACGACCTGCCCGAGGGCTGGGAGCCGATGGTGCACGAGTTTGTCGCCTGGGAGCGCAAACGCCTGCTCGAATACGACAAGATGGTGATGCGCAACCGTATTTTCAAGGGGCGCACCGTGGGCGTCGGCGATTATACGCGCGAGGAAGCGATCGAGTGGGGCGTCACCGGAGCGGGCCTGCGGGCCTGCGGCTTCGAATGGGATTTCCGCAAGAAGCGGCCCTATTCCGGCTACGAGAATTTCGAGTTCGACATCCCGACCGGCCAGCGCGGCGACTGCTACGACCGCGCCGCGGTGCGCGTCGAGGAGATCCGCCAGAGCCTGCGCATCATCGAGCAGTGCGCCAACAACATGCCGGCGGGGTCTTACAAAGCCGACCATCCGCTGACGACGCCGCCGCTCAAAGAGCGCACGATGCACGACATCGAGACACTGATCACGCACTTTCTGAGCGTGAGCTGGGGTCCGGTGATTCCACCGGGAGAGGCCTTCGTCGGAGTCGAGGCCTCCAAGGGAAACAACGGCTATTACCTGATCAGCGACGGCAGCACCAACGCCTACCGGGCGCGGATTCGCGCTCCCTCGTTCGCGCACATGCAGATGCTGCCGTTGATCAGCAAGGGCTTCACGGTGCCCGACCTGCTGGCGATCATGGGCGCCATGGATTTCGTGCTGGCCGACCTGGACCGCTAGATATCGGGCCGGAAGCACCCCGTAGCGCGGGGGCTGGGCGATTTTCCCAGACCTGCGGCGTTTCGCTGATGCGCGGCGGGAGATTCGCCAACAGGAAAAACCGCAGGTCTGGTAACAAGCCAGCCCTGCGCAACGGGGCTCCGATTGGCGCCCCGAGGCAAAGAGGTAACCAGTGCTGACCGACGAGGAGAAACGAGAAATCGAGCACGAGCTGACGCTGTTCCCCTACAGTCAGGCGGCCTGCGTCGAAGCTCTTAAGATCGTGCAGCGGCATCGCGGCTGGGTCTCGGACGAGAACATCAAAGACATCGCGGCCGCGCTGGGGCTGACGGCCGAAGAAATCGACGGCGTGGCGACCTTCTACAACCTGATCTACCGCCGCCCCGTCGGCCGCCACGTCATTTTGATGTGCGACAGCATCAGTTGTTGGATCATGGGCTATGACCGCGTGCGCACCTGCGCCAAGAAGTCGCTGGGGATCGCGCCCGGCGAAACCACAGCCGACGGCCGCTTCACGCTGCTGCCGGTGCCGTGCCTGGGGACCTGCGACAAAGCGCCCGCGATGATGGTCGGCGACGACCTGCACACCAACGTCGCCCCCGAAAAGTTCGACGCCGTGCTCGAGCCTTATAAGTAGCCGCCGGGCCGGAAACACAACGACGATGGAGAGACCGCTCACCAAGAACATTCAGCCGGGCCGGGCGCCCTTCGCGCTCAAGGACTACGAGCAGGCCGGCGGCTACCAGTCCGTGCGCAAGGCGCTGGGCTCGATGACGCCCGCCGAAGTCACCCAACTCGTCAAGGATTCCGGGCTGCGAGGCCGCGGCGGCGCGGGTTTTTCGACCGGTATGAAGTGGAGCTTCGTCCCGATGGGCGACGACGCGCCGCGCCCTAAATACCTCGTCGTCAACGGCGATGAGATGGAGCCGGGCACGTTCAAGGACCGCCTGCTGCTCGAAGGCGACCCGCATCAGCTCATCGAGGGCGTGATCCTGGCCTCCTACGCCATTCAGGCCGACGTTTGCTTCGTGTTCATCCGCCGCGAATACGTCCACGCCACCAAGCTGATCCACCAGGCGATCGTCGAAGCCTACCAGGGCGGCTGGCTGGGAAAAAACATCCAGGGTTCGGGCTACAGCCTCGAAGTGCACGTGCACAGCAGCGCCGGCCGCTACATGTGCGGCGAAGAAACCGGCCTGCTCAACGCGCTCGAAGGCAAACGCGTCACACCCCGCGCCAAGCCGCCGTTCCCGCAGGTTTCGGGCCTGTGGGGCAAGCCGACCATCGTGCAGAACGTCGAGACGCTGTGCAATCTGCCGCACATCCTCAACAACGGCGTGCAGTGGTACAAGTCGCTGAGCATCACCGAGGAAGGCGGCACCAAGATTTTCGGCGTCAGCGGCAAAGTGAAACGCCCCGGCGCCTGGGAGCTGCCCATCGGGATCCCGATGCGCGAGCTGCTCGAGGAATACGCCGGCGGCATGCAAGACGGCGTGCGCTTCCGCGCCGTGCTGCCCGGCGGCGCGTCCACCGATTTTCTGGTCGAGGAGCACCTCGACGTGGCCATGGACACCGGCTCGGTCGCCAAGGCCGGCAGCCGCATGGGCACCGGCACCATGATCGTCATCGACGACAAGACCTGTCCGGTCGGCCTGCTGTGGAACCTGCAGCACTTTTTCGCGCAGGAATCCTGCGGCTGGTGCACGCCCTGCCGCGAGGGCCTGCCTTACACCGAGAAGATGCTGTGGTCGTTCGAGGAAGGCAACGGCAAGCCTGAGTACCTCGACGTGCTTTCCAAACACGTCAAGTATCTCGGCCCCGGCATGACGTTCTGCGCGCTGGCTCCCGGCGCGATGGCGCCGCTGGGCAGCGGCCTCAAACATTTCCGAAAGGACTTCGAGCAGCACCTCGAGAAGAAGGGCTGTCCCTGGAGAACGTGATGGCGAAGATTTTCGTCGAAAACCAGGCCCACGAGGTGGATGCAAAGAAGAACCTGCTCGAGGTGTGCCTCGGCCTGGGCTACGACATCCCCTATTTCTGCTGGCACCCGGCGCTGGGATCGGTGGGGGCCTGCCGGCAGTGCGCCGTCAAGCAGTTTCGCAACGAAGACGACAAGCAGGGCCGCCTGGTGATGTCGTGCATGACGCCCTGCGACGAAGGCACGCGCATTTCGATTCACGACGAGGAAGCCAAGGACTTTCGCGCCAACATCGTCGAATGGCTGATGACCAACCATCCGCACGATTGCCCGGTGTGCGACGAAGGCGGCGAGTGCCATCTGCAGGATATGACCGTGATGACCGGTCATAACTACCGCGACTACAGCTTCCCCAAGCGCACCTTCGAGAATCAGTATCTCGGGCCGTTTCTCAACCACGAGATGAACCGCTGTATCGAGTGCTATCGCTGCGTGCGGTACTACCGCGAGTACGCCGGCGGCCGTGACCTCAACGTGTTCGCCTCGCGCAACCGCGTCTATTTCGGCCGCCACGAAGACGGCGTGCTCGAAAACGAGTTCAGCGGCAACCTGGTCGAGATCTGCCCGACCGGCGTGTTCACCGACAAGTCGCTCAAGAAGCACTTCACGCGCAAGTGGGACCTGCAAATGGCTCCCTCGCTGTGCGTGCATTGTGGCGCGGGTTGCAACATCACGCCCGGCGAGCGTTACGGCTCGGTGCGGCGGGTGGTCAACCGCTACAACCACCACGTCAACGGGTATTTTCTGTGCGACCGCGGGCGCTTCGGCTACGAGTTCGTCAACAGCCCCAAGCGGATTCGCGAACCGCTGCTGCGTAACGCCGGCACGCTCGCGCCGGCCGACAGGCAGGCGGCGCTGCAGGCCGCGGCCAAGGCCCTCGGCGAGGATGGCAAGACGATCGGCATCGGCTCGCCGCGCGCGTCTCTGGAATCGAATTTCGCCCTGCGCGAACTGGTCGGCGCCGCGAATTTCTACGCCGGCGTATCCGACACCGAGCACGGCCTGACCGTGCGCGCGATCGACATTTTGCGGCGCAGTCCGGCGCCGACGCCCTCGCTGGTCGATGTCGAAGCTTCCGACGCCGTCATCATTTTGGGTGAAGACGTTACGCAGACCGCTCCGCGTCTGGCGCTGGGCTTGCGGCAGGCCGCGCTGAACGTGCCGCGCGAGCACGCCAAGAAGGTCGGCATTCCGCAATGGCATGACCACGCGCTGCGCGAAGTCATCCAGGAAGATCGCGGGCCGTTCTACATCGCCTCTACCGCCGGCACGCGGCTCGACGATGTGGCCACGGAAACCGTGCATGCCTCGCCCGACGAGATCGCGCGTTTCGGCTTCGCGGTGGCCCACGCGCTCGACGCGGCCGCTCCGCAGCCGGCCGGCCTTTCCGGCGAGACGCAAGACCTGGCGCAGAAAGCCGCCGCTGCCTTGAAGACGTCGCAGACCCCATTGGTGGTCAGCGGCGTAAGCTCGGGAAACCAAGCGATCCTCGACGCCGCGGCCAGCATTGCCGCCGCCTTGCGCGGACTGGGACACGCGGCGCATCTCGCCATCGCGCTGCCCGAATCCAACAGCATGGGCCTGGGACTGCTCTCGGCCGGCAGCCTGCAGGCCGCCGCCGATGCCGTCCGCGGCGGTGCGGCCGAAACCGTCATCGTGCTCGAAAACGACCTGTTCCGCCGCATGGAGAGCGCCGCGGCCACGGCACTCCTCGAAAGTGCAAAGACCGTCGTCGCGATCGACCACCTCGCCAACGCCACCACCGAAAAAGCGGCGGTTGTTTTCCCCGCGGCAACGTTTGCGGAAGGCGATGGCTCGCTGGTCAGCCACGAAGGCCGCGCGCAAGGATTCGTGCAGCTCATCGGCGCGACCGGGTCCAGCCAGGAAAGCTGGCGCTGGGTCCGCGAGATCGCCGAGGCCGCCGGGCGCGACCTGTTCCGCGAATGGCAGACCGTCAGCGACGCGCGCGCGGCGATCGCCCGCCCGCTGCCCGTGTTCGCGGGTATCGAGGCCTTGACGCCGCCGGCGGATTTCCGCATCGAGGGCCAGAAAATTGCGCGCCAGCCGCACCGCTACAGCGGCCGCACGGCGATGCTGGCGAACATCAACGTCAGCGAGCCCAAGCCGCCGCAGGACGTCGATTCGCCGATGTCGTTTTCGATGGAAGGCTATCCGGGCAAGCCGCCCTCGTCGCTGATCCCCTTCTTCTGGGCGCCGTCGTGGAATTCGATTCAGTCGACGGCCAAGTTCCAGCAGGAAGTCGGCGGCGAATTGCGCGGCGGCGACCCCGGCCTGCGGCTTATCGAGCCCGCCGCCGACGCCAAGCCGGCGTATGATGGAAGCGCTCCTGCCGTGCAGAGCCGTCCCGAGGGGAAATGGCTCGCCGTGCCGCTCTATCACATTTTTGGTTCCGAAGAATTGAGCATCCTGTCGCCGGCCGTGGCCGAGCGCGCCGCGCAGCCGTACCTGGCGCTACATCCCGATGATGCCGCCGCGCTGCAGCTTGCCGAAGGAGCTCACGCGGAAGTGCGCATCGACGGCGCGGCGCATCGCCTGCCCGTGAAATTCGCGGAGGATCTGGCGCGTGGGCTGGCCGGGATTCCGGCGGGTCTGCCGCAGACCGGGAGTCTCCAACTGCCCGCCTGGAGCGAAATCGCGAAAGTATCTTGAGCTTATGGACGAACGCGTTCACTCTTTGCTCGTCATCGCCGGCCTGCTGCTGGTGCTGCTGACGGTCTCCGCTAATCTGATCTGGGTCGAGCGGCGGCTGCTGGCGCTGTGGCAGGACCGCTACGGCCCCAACCGCGTCGGCCCCTTCGGGCTGCTGCAAGTCGTCGCCGACGCCGTCAAAATGCTGACCAAGGAAGACTGGACGCCGCCGTTCGCCGATGCCGCGGTGTTCGTGATGGCTCCGGCCATCATCATGGTCACGGTCCTGCTTTCGTTCGCCTTCGTGCCGGTGGCCCCCAATATCCTGGTCACCGACACGAACGTCGGTTTGTTGCTGCTGCTTGGGCTTTCGTCGTTGGGCGTCTATAGCATCGCGTTGGGCGCCTGGTCGTCGCACAGCAAATACCCCCTGCTGGGCGGGCTGCGCGTCGCCGGCCAGATGTTGAGCTATGAAGTCTTTATGGGCCTGTCGGTGATGGGCGTGGTGGTGCTGACTGGCTCGTTCAGCCTGCGCGAAATCGTCGAGGCGCAGCGCGGCCTTTGGTTCTGCGTGCCGCAGTTTCTGGGCATGGTGCTGTTCGTGATCGCGGGCATCGCCGAAACCCGCCGCCTGCCTTTCGATCTGGCTGAAGCCGAAAGCGAAATCGTCGCCGGGTTCCACTCAGAATATTCGGGTATGAAGTTCGGCATGTTCTTCGTCGGCGAATACCTGGGCATAACGTTGATCTCGGCCATCGCCGTGACGCTGTTTTTCGGCGGCTGGCTGGGTCCGGTGCTGCCGCCGGTGGTGTGGTTCACCCTTAAGACTCTGGCGTTCATTTGTTTCTTCGTGCTGCTGCGGGCGGGGCTGCCCCGTCCGCGTTACGACCAGTTGATGGCCGTCGGCTGGAAGATCATGCTGCCGCTGTCGCTGCTGAATCTGCTGGTGACCGGAGCGATCGTACTGGCGAGGCAGTCGTAGGAGTAACGGGAAGTTGCGCAACAGGATAAACCCATGCTGAGTCTGCTGCATTCGCTGTGGCTGGTGTTCCTTCACGCCATCCACCCGCGGGAAACCTATCAGTATCCCGACGAGAGACGGGTGCCGCCGCCGCGCTGGCGCGGGCGCATCATCCTGTCGCGCGATCCCGACGGCGGCGAGCGCTGCGTCGGCTGCTACCTGTGCGCCGTCGCCTGTCCGGTCGATTGCATTTCGCTGCAAGCCACCGAAGACGAGAACGGCCGGCGCTACCCGGATTTCTTCCGCATCAATTTTTCCCGCTGCATCTTCTGCGGGTATTGCGAAGAAGCCTGCCCCACCTACGCGATCCAGCTCACGCCGGATTTCGAGATGGGCGAATACAAGCGGCAGAACCTGGTGTACGAGAAAGAGGATTTGCTGATCAACGGGCCGGGGAAGTATCCCGGCTACAACTTCTACCGGGTGGCGGGGCTCGCCATCGGCGGCAAGGCCAAGGGTCAGGCCGAAAACGAAGCCCCCCCGGTCGATGTGCGCAGCCTGCTGCCCTAGTGGCGCGGGCAATCCTGCCTGTAAACACAGCCAGGACCGGCAGAATGCAAGTTGAGGCTTCCTTCAGCCAATCGGAATTGAGCAGGAGTTAGCGGGCAGGCGCGAGCGTCTACCCTAGGGTCCCATGGAAACCGCTTTCTACATCACTGCACTGATCGCCGTGCTCTCCACGCTGCTGGCGATCAGCCGCGTCAACGCAGTGCACGCGCTGCTGTACCTGATCCTGTCGTTCCTTTCGATTTCGCTGATCTTTTTCATTCTGGGAGCGCCGTTCATCGCCGCGCTCGAAGTCATCGTCTACGCCGGCGCCATCATGGTGTTGTTTATCTTCGTGGTGATGCTGCTCAATCTGGGCCGCGCCGCCACCGAACAAGAGCGCAAGTGGCTCGAGCCGCATGTCTGGCGGGGCCCGTCGCTGCTCGGCGCGGCGCTGCTGTTCGAGCTGGTTTTCGTCGTCGGAAAAAGCTCCGGGGCCCCGATCGCGGGCGCCGAAACCGGCGTGAAAGCGGTCGCGATTTCGCTGTTCGGCCCCTACCTGCTGGGTGTCGAGCTGGCCGCGATGCTGCTGCTGGCCGGCATGGTCGGGGCCTACCATCTGGGACGCCGCGAAGAAAACCAAGAGGAAAGCGAAGGGACGAGATGATCCCCGTGGAACACGGTCTGATATTGGCGGCGGCGCTGTTCGTGATCGGACTCACGGGCATCATCGTTCGCCGCAATCTATTGTTCGTGCTGATGTCGATCGAGGTCATGCTGAATTCCGCCGGCCTGGCGTTCGTGGTCGCCGGTTCGCGCTGGGGCCAGCCCGACGGCCAGGTGATGTTCCTGTTCATTCTGGTGACCGCCGCCGCCGAAGTCGCGGTCGGCCTGGCGCTGTTGTTGTTGCTGCATCGCCGCTTCAAGTCACTCGATACGGCTGCGGCCTCGACGATGCGAGGGTGAGATGTTCGACCTGCTGTGGATCATACCCGCCCTCCCGCTAGCGAGCTTCGTGGTGCTCGCGCTGCTGGGGAATCGCCTGTCGAAAACCGTGGTCACGCTTTTCGGCGTGGGCTCGGTCGGAGTCTCGGCAGCCATCACGCTGCTGATCGGCTTCAACTTTCTCGGCTCGCCGCCGGAATCGGGCTCCTATTCGCAGACCTTGTGGAGTTGGATCGCCGTCGGCAAGTTCCACCCCACGGTCACGTTCTATCTCGACGCCCTGTCGTTGCTGATGACCTTCGTCGTCACCTTCGTCGGCTTCCTGATCCATCTCTACGCCTCCGAGTACATGGACGACGACGTCGACTACCCGCGCTTTTTCGCCTCCATGAATCTGTTCGTGGCGGCGATGCTGGTGCTGGTGCTGGCCGACAACCTGCTGCTGCTCTACCTCGGCTGGGAAGGCGTGGGACTGTGCAGCTACCTGCTGATCGGCTTCTGGTATAGCGACCCGGCCAACGCCCGCGCCGCCGTGAAGGCTTTTCTGGTGACGCGCATCGGCGATACGGCCATGGCCATCGGCCTGTTTCTGCTGTTCGCCCAACTCGGCACGCTCGAAATTCAGCCGCTGATGGCCGCCGCCGCCAGCCAATGGCCCGTGGGCAGCGGTCTGGCGGTAGCCGCCGCGGCCCTGCTGCTGGGCGGTGCCGTCGGCAAGTCGGCGCAGCTTCCGCTGCAAACCTGGCTTCCCGACGCCATGGCCGGCCCGACGCCGGTCAGCGCGCTGATCCACGCCGCGACGATGGTCACCGCCGGTGTGTATCTGATCGCGCGCACGCACGTGTTGTTCAGCCTCGCCCCCCAGGTGCAGTCGGCCGTCGCCGTCATCGGAGCGCTGACCCTGCTGCTGGCTGGTTTCAGCGCGCTGGTGCAGTCCGACATCAAGCGCGTGCTGGCTTACTCGACCATCAGCCAGATCGGCTATATGTTCCTGGCGCTCGGCGTGGGAGCCTGGCAGGCGGCCATGTTCCACTTCATGACCCACGCCTTTTTCAAGGCGCTGCTGTTCCTGGGCGCCGGCGCGGTCATCGTGAGCCTGCATCACGAGCAGAACATTTTCAAGATGGGCGGATTGCGCAAGGAACTGCCTGTCACCTACTGGACGTTTCTGGCCGGCGCGGCCTCGCTCGGCGGGCTGCCGCTGATCACGGCGGGCTTCTACAGCAAAGACTGGATTCTTTCGCAGGCCTGGTCGTCGCCAACGGGCGGCCCCTGGCTGTGGGGCGCCGGGCTGCTGGGCGCTTTCCTGACGGCGGTCTATAGCTTCCGGCTGATCTTCATCGTGTTCTTCGGCGAAACGAAAACGCACGTCCATCACCGCCCGGGTCCTCGCATGATCTGGCCGCTGGTGATCCTGGGCGTTCTGGCCGTCGTCAGCGGGTTCCTCGAAACGCCCGAGGTCCTCGGTCACATCGGCGCGTTCTCGCACTTCCTCGGCTCGGCGCTGCCGGCCAGCGAGAGCGCCGACATGAGCGCCGAGACCCCGCTCATCGGCATCGCGATCGCCGTTTCCCTGCTCGGCTTGGCCGTGGCCTATTTCTTCTTCCTGCGCCAGCCCCGCAGCGCCGACAGCATCGCCGAATCGGGTCTGGGTACGCAGCTTCACAAGCTTTGGTTTTCGGGCTGGGGTTTCGACCGCCTCTACCACGTTGCGTTTGTCGCTCCCGTGATTTGGATTTCCGAGGTCAACAAGGGTGACATCGTCGACCAGATCTACCACTTCACGGCCTGGCTCAACCGCTTCGTGCATCAACTCTTGCGGACGACGCAGTCGGGTCAGGTGCGCTGGTACGCCGCCGGTCTCGGGCTGGGAACCATCGTCGTAGTGGCCGTGGTGATATTCGGATGACTCTGCTCTGGCTCATCTTGATTCTGATGGCGGGCGGCATGCTCGCCTGGGCCCTGGAGCGCCGCGTCCCCAACGCGTCGCGCTGGGTGTCGCTGCTCGCGCTGGGCATCGACGCCGTTCTCGTCGCGCAGTTGTGGACCAAGCTCAACGGCATGCCGGCGCTGGCGCCCGGCTCCTGGCTCGAAGATTTGCGTTTGCCCTGGATTCCGCGCTTCGGCATCACGCTGCACCTGGCCGTCGACGGCATCTCGCTGCTGCTGATCACGCTGACGATCTTCCTGGGGATTCTCTCCGTCGGCGCCTCCTGGACCGAAATCAAGCAGCGCGTCGGCTTCTTCCATTTCAACCTGCTGTGGGTTCTGGCCGGCATCATCGGCGTTTTCTCGGCGCTCGACCTGTTCCTGTTCTACTTCTGCTGGGAAATGATGCTGATCCCGATGTATCTGCTGATCATCATCTGGGGTCACGAAAACCGCGTCTACGCCGGCATCAAGTTCTTTTTGTTCACGCAGGCCGGCGGTCTGCTGATGCTGCTCTCGATCCTGGGGCTCTATTTCCTGCACGGCCAGAGCACCGGCGTCTATACCTTCGACTACGCCGATCTGCTCGGTACGCAGCTCGCCTCGGGCACCGCCATGTGGCTGATGCTCGGCTTCTTCGTCGCCTTCGCGGTGAAGCTGCCGATGGTGCCGTTCCATCCCTGGCTGCCGGCGGCGCATACCGAAGCGCCCACGGCGGGCAGCGTGATCCTGGCCGGCCTGCTGCTGAAAACGGGCGGATACGGCATTCTGCGTTTCGTGCTGCCGCTGTTCCCCGACGCTGCGCACGCTTTCGCGCCCACCGCGATGGTCCTCGGCGCGGCCGGCATCCTGTACGGAGCGATCCTGGCGTTCGGGCAGACCGATCTGAAAAAGCTAGTCGCCTATTCGAGCGTCAGCCACCTTGGGTTCGTTCTGCTGGGGCTGTTTTCCGGCAACGAGCTGGGCATGCAAGGCGCTGTGATGACGATGATCTGCCACGGTGTGAGCACCGGCGCGCTGTTCATCCTCGTCGGCGGCCTCTACGAGCGCATCCACACCCGCGACATGGAGCGCATGGGCGGCCTGTGGCAGGTGGTGCCGAAAATGTCCGCCGTGACGCTCTATTTCACGATGGCCTCGCTCGGTCTGCCGGGTCTGGGCAACTTCGTGGGCGAATTTCTGGTGCTGCTGGGCGCCTATCAGGCCGACGTCGGCATTACCGCGGTCGCCACCATCGGGCTGGTCGCCGCCACCCTTTATTCGCTGCGGATGATCCTGAACGCCTACCACGGCAGCAACACCAAGGGTTTGCAGTTCGCCGACCTCAACGCCCGCGAATGGGTGATGCTGGGCGTGCTGATGATCTCGATCCTATGGCTCGGCGTTTACCCGCAGCCGGTGCTGGATACGGCGGCGCCCGTGCTGCAGCATCTGACCACCGTTGCGATGAACTTTTGAGGCTCGATGTTGACTCGTATTGATTTCGTAGCGATAGCGCCGCTGATCGCGCTCTCGGCGGCAACGGTCGTGGTGATGTTCGTCATCGCGATCCGCCGAGCGCATGCGCTTACGGCCGGGCTGACCGTGCTGGGGCTGGCGGCCGCGCTGGCGGCCCTGGTGCCGGCCTGGTCGACCGCGCCGCATCAGGTCAGCTCGCTGTTCGCCATCGATCACTACGGCCTGCTTTACATGGCGCTGGTGCTGGCCGGCTCGCTGCTGGTGGCGGTCTTCGCCCACGGTTACCAGGAACATCGCGCCGGGCCGCCCGAAGAGTTCTACCTGCTGCTGATGCTGGCGGCGCTGGGCTCGTGCGTGCTGGTCGTCAGCGCTCATTTCGTCTCGCTGTTCCTCGGCCTCGAGATTCTCAGCGTGGCGCTGTACTCTCTGATCGCCTACCCGCGACTCCACAAGGAGCCCGTCGAAGCGGGCATGAAATACCTGGTGCTGGGGTCGGCGTCGGCCGCCTTCCTGCTGTTCGGTATGGCCCTGGTCTACGCCCAGCTCGGAACGATGAGCCTGGGCCGGCTGGCCGCCGCCCTGGGCAGCGCCGGCCTCACCTCGGACCCGCTGCTGGCGCTGGGAGTGGCCCTGATGCTCACCGGCGCCGGCTTCAAGCTCGGCGTGGTCCCCTTCCACTTGTGGTCCCCCGACGTCTATGAAGGGGCCCCCGCCCCGGTCGGCGCCTTCATCGCCACCGTTTCGAAAGCGTCGATGATCGCGCTGGTGTTCCGCTATTTCACCAACGTGGATATCTCGAGCTACCGCTCGGTGCTGGTGGCGCTGAGCGCCATCGCCATCGCCTCGATGTTCGCCGGCAACCTGCTGGCGCTGCTGCAAAACAATCTGAAGCGCATCCTGGCCTATTCGTCGATCAGCCATCTGGGCTATGTGCTGGTGGCGATCCAGGTGCCCGGACCCGCCGCCGCCGAAGCGGCCGCGTACTATCTCGCGGCGTACCTCATTACGCTATTGCTGGCCTTCGGCGCGATCGCCGTGCTGTCGAACGGCGAGGCGGACTCGGACCGCCTCGAAGACTATCGCGGCCTGTTCTGGCGTCAGCCTCTGCCGGCCGTCGCGCTCACCGCGGCGATGCTCTCACTGGCCGGCATCCCACTGACCGCGGGCTTCATCGGCAAGTTCTACATCGTCGCGGCCGGTGTCGAGGCAGCCCTGTGGCCGCTGGTGATCGTGCTCGTCGGAACCAGCGTGATCGGCCTGTTCTACTATCTGCGCGTGGTCGTCACGATCTACGGCGAAGCGAACCCGGATTCGCCACAATCCACCACGAGCGCCCCCGGCGGCCGCCTGGCGCTCTCGGCCCTGCTCGTGGCCCTGCTGATTTTCGGCGTTTACCCTGGCCCAATGATGTCGATGATTCACGAGGCGGCCAGGGGATTGATACGGTAGGCCGTTGATCGTTGATCGGTTCATCGGTTCATCCCTTCCGCGCCTCGATCTGACGCCTCCCGCAACTTTGCTCCTTTTCCCGCTTAAGATCACCCGGTACGCAACAGCACCCCCCTGCAGTGTGTCCACGGACTGACGCGGGAGGTGCATAGGCATGAGAGCAAAGGTGTTAGCGCGCGGCTTGGTGATCTTGACCCTGCTCAGCCCGGGGTGCGCGATGCGCGAGCCGGGCGACCCCTTGAACCCGGGATACAACGTATATTCTCCCCAGCAGGACGTTGAGCTGGGCCAGCAGGCGGCCGCCGAGGTCCGTCAGCAGGTCGAGGTGGTCCCCAACGACCGGCTACAGAACTACATCTCGACGCTGGGCAAGAAACTCGCCGCCGACCCTGCCGCAGGCGACTATCCCTACCAGTTCACGGTGATTAACGACCCTAGTATCAACGCCTTCGCACTTCCCGGCGGGCCGATTTTCGTGCATAGCGGGCTGATCGAGGCCGCCGACAACGAGGCCCAACTGGCCGGCGTGCTGGCCCACGAAATCTCGCACGTGGCCTTGCGGCACGCCACCAGCCAGGCCTCCAAGGCCAACATGATCCAGCTCCCGGCGGTGCTGGCGGGCGCGGCGATCGGCGACCAGTCGATGCTGGCGCAACTGGGGCAGCTTGGGCTTGGTTTAGGGGTTAACTCGTTGATGATGAAGTACTCACGCGGCGCCGAGACCGAGGCCGACGCGCTGGGGGCCCGCATCATGGCCAATGCCGGCTACGACCCGGTCGAGATGGCGCGCTTTTTTGAAAAGCTCGAGTCCCAGGGCGGCTCCGGCGGGCCGGCATTCCTGTCATCGCACCCCAGCCCCGGCAACCGCGTCAAAAACGTGCAGGCCGAGATGGCGACCCTGCCCCAACGCCAATACAACGCCGACACGGGGCAATTTCCCAAGATGAAGCAGGTCGTCGCGCAGCTTCCCCCGCCGCAACACTCCACGCAACAAGCCTCCAACGCCAATCAGCTCGCGGCGTCGGGGACGCAGCCTGCCGTCGCGGCCCCTACCGCGCTCGAGCCGCTGCGGACCGACCGCTACGCGATCTCCTATCCGCGCGGCTGGCGGACTTATGGCGACCGCCGCTCGGCCGCGGTGACGATTGCTCCCCAGCAGGGGCTGGTTCGCTCCAAAAGCGGCGGCGTGGCGATCGGCTATGGCGTGGTGTTGAGCTACTATCAGCCGCAATCGCGCGACCTGGCCGGCGCCACCAACGAACTGGTGGCCCAGCTACACTCGCTCGACCGCAACCTGCAACCGGCCGGGAACCAGCGCCGCGTTCGAGTCGGCGGCAGCGACGGCATCGTGACGTACCTCTCGGGTGCCTCACCCTACGGAGGGGCGGAATCGGACGTCGTGCTGACGGTAGCGCGACCGGAGGGGCTGTTCTACATGGTGTTTGTCGCCCCCAAGAGCAATGCCAGCCAACTCGAAGCGGTCTTCCAAAAGATGCTGAAGTCGATCCAGTTCGGCAAAGCCTAGGCAAGCATCGACGAGTTCATCGCATCGCGATTCGCCGCCGCGCCAACGAAGCAAGACATCAGAGCCGCGCTCGGAAGGGTGCGGGCAGACCGCGGCACAGGGCGGTGTGGAACGTGCGCGATGGCAGAGTTTCAGATCGAAAAAGGAGTAGCTGAAAACTGGCTTGGTAGGTAGTTCGGCCCGCAGGCTTCCGCCAGCGGCGCTGTTTGCTTGGGTTGTCGTTTCCGCCCTATCGGCGATGCCCCGATCTATCGGCGATGTCGCGGTCGCGGGGCTGCACCGAGGCTGTTTCGTTGCCAATTCCGTGCGGCGATACCGGCCACCGTCGTGAGCCACACATCAAACTACACACCCGCAGCGTGGCGTCGCGGCGCCGTGTTTCGCGCCTCTACATCGGCCTGCCTTGGATGTAGAAGGTCAACTGCTCAATCGTTTCCGCCTGCTCGGAAATGATCGACTTCACCAGATCGCCGATCGTCACGATGCCCACGAGCCGGCCTTCTTCGGTGACCGGCAAGTGGCGCACGCGCCGTTCGGTGACCAGCCGCATGCATTCGTCCGTACGCAGGTCCGGAGGGATCGTCAGCACGGGGCTGCTCATGATCTCCTGGACGCTGGTTTCCTTGGAGTTACGGCCGCGAAGAACTACCTTGCGTGCGTAGTCCCGCTCAGAAACAATCCCAACGAGCCGGTCCTCGCTGAGCACGAGAACGGCGCCGATCCCCTTTTGGGCCATCAACGCAATCGCCTCGTAGACGGTGGCCTCCGGGGGCACCCACCAGAGGTCAGTGCTTTTTCGATTGATGATTTGATAAACGGACTCGGGCATACACGGCCCTCCCGCCCAGCGGGCTTGACCTCCCGCCGTTGGGCTATGATGTGTCCTAATTCTGCAAATCTTGCGGCCCCGCGTCAAGAAGAAAAGAACGGAATTTTAACCTCAATGGCCTCGGTGAGCGCTTGCCGGGCCGGGATTGCGGCCCCAAGCGATGGTACACCCGCAGTGGCATATGAACAACAAGTTGCGTTTTGAGAAGAACCGTCCCCGTTTCTTCGCTCGCGCCCCCCGTTTACCTTTTGCCCTTTCGTCCTTTCCTGTTTCCGCTTCTTGCGTTTGCCCCTTGCCTTCCTTTTGCCTCCTGTCTCTTGTTCTCTTATCTCTGCCCATAGATTCCAGGCTTGGCCTTGGGTCTTCGGTCTGCCGCCGCTGGGGAGACATCGTGCAAGCTTGCCGGACCTCGCGAGGAATCGCGACGCGGCAAACCTGGTGGTTCGCGCCACCGGTGGTGGGTCTGGCTTCAGGGGGCTGCTTCGCGGGCCTGATCGTATGATCGGACAAACCCCCTGTCAGCATGAGAGCCACCCTGAGCAACCATTCCGTATCGGAGCCGCCGGCGGTCCCCGGCGGCGGCTCTGCCCCGCAGGCATCCGACTGAGGCTCTGTGCCGTTTCAGCGCTGGCTCGCGCCGGCCACCGGGGGTCCGCTAAAGTAGAGTACGTTTGGGAGAATTCGCGCCACCGCCCAAAACGCGTCCCCAGCCGATCCCATCGCCCTTCGCATTGCGGTTCGTCCATCCATGCTAAAGCGTTATCCTTGTGCCTTTTGTGGCCTTTGCGGGCTCGTTCTGGCTGTCGTGGGACAGTGGCTGATGGTTCAGTTCCACTTCCACGGCGACCCGACGGGGCTTTTTTACACGGGCCAACAGACGATGATCCCCGATTCATTGGGCGAGACCGTCTACCGGGCCCCCGATGCGGCCGGCTTCGACGGGCAATACTACCACCTGATTGCGCACGACCCGTTCCTGCAAAAAGGGTACTCCGCTTCGGTCGACAATCCGCGGCTGCGCTGGCGAAGGATCCTCGTGCCGCTGGCGGCGTTCGTGCTGGCGTTGGGGCGGCCGGGCGGGATCGACGTGGCGTTCTTCGCCGTCACGGCCGCCTTTGTCTTCCTGGGTGTCTATTGGCTGGCGCGGCTGGCGCGCGACCACAACCGGCACGCGGCGTACGGCCTGTTGTTTCTGACACTTCCGGCCGTGTTTATCTCGCTGGAGCGGATGACGGTGGACGTGGCGGTCACGGCGTTTGCCGCCGCTTTTGCGCTGTATGTCCGCAAGCCCGGGTGGAAACTGTTCGTCGTCCTGGCGGCGGCGCCGCTTGTGCGCGAAACCGGGTTGATCCTGGTTGGGGGCTACGGCCTCTATGAACTGCTGCGGCGGGACGCACGCGGCGTGGCGCGCGCCGCCGCCACCCTGCTGCCGTTCATGCTTTGGGCGGCATTTGTCGAATTCCACACGCCGCCCGACGCCACGGTGTGGACGGCGTCGTTTCCCTTCTCCGGCATCGTGTGGCGCACGTTCCACCCCTTCCCGTTCGCGATCACCGGCCTTTGGGTGGGCGCCGCCGCGATCACCGATTACCTGGGAATTGCCGCGGTCTGGATCGCCATCGCGACCCCCTTCGTGCTGCTCCGCAAGCGCCTCCGAGACCCTCTCGCGCTCGCCGGCCTGGGCTTCGTGGTGCTGGCGGGCGCGCTGGGGAAGGCGGACGTCTGGCAGCAGTCCTACGGCTTCAGCCGGATCTTCTCGCCGTGGTTTATCTGGTTGGCGGCGGCCGCTGTGGATGGAAATCCGAAGTGGATGTTAGCGCCGTGGGCGCTAAGCGTGCCGCGGTTCGCGGTGCAGGCTTGGGTCTACGTCCCGGGCATCGTGTACGGGTTGTTTCGATGAGCGGGCGGGGTAACCGATTCGGGCCGCTATCGAGCGAGGGGTCGTCCGCCGGCCTCCGTCCCTTCGCCTGCCGGTGCTACTTGACTGGCGCCGCCAAGACTTGTCCGACCGCATGCCGTGCTTTGGGCTCGAACATGAAATCCTCAATGCACAAGCGCCCTACCAAGTGACGCTTGCGGTCGAGCACCGGCAATTGGGTAACCTGCTTGCTTGCCATGGTATCGAGGGCGTCTTCCACCCTCTGATCCTCGAAACAAGCGATGATGCCCAGCGACATCACGTCCTCGACCGGCGTTCGCTTGGGGTCACGGCCCTCGGCGGCGCCTCGCAGGGCAATATCCCGAGCCGTCAACATACCGATCAGCCCGGCATCCGTCGCCACCGGTAACAGACTGGTATGTAACTCTTTCATCTTTCGCGCGGCATCCCGTAGAGTCGTAAGCGGATTGATGGCATCGATCCCCTTCGTCATCAGATCCCGTACTTGCATCAGCAAACTCACCCCCAGAAAAATACTCCCAGAGCATAAGGAGATTTTACACGCCACCCAACTTCCGCTCCCTGGACACGCCAAGCGGGGCTTGTGTTACCGACCGGGTTCGATTTCTCTCCCAAGAGGCCCCCTAGCGCGTTTCTCATCCAACCTACCTATGCTACTAGCCTATGCTACTAGACCTGGACCGTTCGGTTGCCAACAAATCGAACCGGGCTTGGTGGGATTGGCCCTCTGGATGCAATAAACAGGTGATGAGGGAAACACCTAATGTTACAATGCTGACTGGTCTGAACGGCTATAAGTTCCTCAGCTTACAAGGATTTTCGGGACAAGACGTGCGGGTGGGTTCACACAGATCAAAGGCCGGACGCGGTACGCCGCACCCCGATCAGAGCGGGGAAAATTTGCCCGACGGACTCACGCCGGGCGAGATTCGTACCCAGTTGGAGCGGGTACTCGCCTCGGAAACGTTCCAGCGCGCCGAGAGGCTCAGCCGCTTCCTGCGCCACGCGGTCGAGCAGAGTCTCGCCGGCGAAGAGGCGACCCTCAAGGAGTACGCGATCGGGCTGCACGTATTCGACAAACCGGAAAGTTTCGACACGCGGGTCGATCCGATCGTGCGCGTGGAAGCGGGCCGCCTGCGCGCCAAAATTCGCGACTACTACGACGGTGAGGGGAGCAAGGACCCGGTCTGGCTGGGTCTGCGCAAGCGCGGCTATCGGCCGGCCTTCCACCGCCAGCAGACCGAGGTCGTGTTGACGGCGGCTTCGCCTCCAGCCGCGGTGGCGCCGGCCACCGCACCGCTACGCGGCCGTCCGGTTTCCGACGCCCGGTCGATCGCCGTCCTACCCTTCGAAGACCTCAGCCCGGAAAAGAAACAGGAATATTTCTGCGACGGCATCACGCAAGAAATCATCAATTCACTCGCCAAGATCAAGGGCCTATCGGTGGCGGCGCGCACATCGGCGGCGCAGTTTAAAGGAAAGCCGGAAGACATTCGGGAGATCGCCCGGCACCTTCAGGTGGGCCGCGTGCTCGAAGGCAGCGTGCAGAAGATCGGCCGGACGGTCCGCATCAGCGCGCACCTAGTGGATGCCGCCAGCGGCTTCGATTGCTGGGCCGAGACCTACGACCGACCGCTGGACGATGTGCTGGCCATCCAGGACGAGATTGCGCGCGCCATTGCGGAGGCCTTGCACACCGAAGTCGGCTTTGCGGAAGAAGCCGAGCGCGCCGCTAAGCGGCCCCCCGACGCCTCCAAGGCCCACACGCGCTATCTGAAGGCGCTCGACCATTGGGATCGGCGCACCGAGCAGGAGATCAAGAAGGCCATCGACTGCTTCCGGGAAGCCGTTGGTGAAGACCAGCACTACGCACCGGCCTACGCGGGGCTGGCCAACAGCTACATCGCGCTGGCGATTTCCGAGTCGTTGCCGCCGCGCGTGGCCATGACGCAAGCCGGCGAATGCGCCCGCCAGGCGCTGCTGATCGACCCGCAGCTCGGCGAAGCGCACACCGCGCTGGGAACGATCCGCGCGCTCTACGACCGCGACTGGGCGGCAGCGGAGCGGGCTTTACGCGGCGCCATGAAATTGAACCCTCACATAGCGACCGCCCCGCACTGGCTCGCGCTGGTCTGTTTGCTGCCGATGGGCAGGCTCGACGAGGCGCTCGAGACGTTTCAACTGGCGCTCGAACGCGATCCGAGCTCGATCATCATCAACGCCCATCTGGGCTGGCTACTCTACATGCGGCGCGAGTACGACCAGGCGATCCGCCAGCTACAGTTGGCGGCGGATCTGCAGCCCGACTTGTACGAAGCACACTGGGGACTGGGACGGGCCTACGTGCAAAGCTGCCGGTTCGACGAAGCCATCGCGTGCTTCAGCAAGACCCGCGAGATCGACAGCGGTAAGGCCTCGGCGATCGCGGCGCTGAGCTACTGCTACGCGCGCATGCAGAATCCGGAGCAGGCGCTGCAATTGCTCCAGGAGTTGGAACGGCTCGCGGCCAGCACCTATGTTTCCCCTTACAACTTCGCCAAGATTCAAGCCGGCCTGGGCAACCACGAAGCTGCTCTGGATTGGCTCGAGAAGGCCGAGGAAGATCGCAGCCCAAGGTTGACCTGGATCAAGGTTGACCCCGTCGTTGACCCGCTGCGCGAACACCCCAGGTTCCAGAAAATCCTGCAACGGATCGGCCTGTCGCAAGGCGCGGTCGAGAGCAGCACGGCACACGCCGTTTGAAACGGCCCGGCGCTTGAGGGCCAGCTCCGGCCTTTTACGTTAGCCTCGGTGGAAAACTGCGGCCGCGGTGAGACATGCCGGCGCCATTCTGGACGAACGCCCACCGCGAGCCACATTTCTTCTATCGGCGGGATCGCCTATTCGCTGGCGGTGACCGGCACGTGCTCTTCCAGAAACGTCATCACCTCGCGCCAAGCGTCGTCGCGGGATTCAAGCCAGCGCGGCGGCCGCGTGCCGTCGTCGTAGGAGAACATGAAGTCGGGCGGCATGCCGGGGAAACGCAGGTAGCGGTGCGTGATGCCGTGGCTTTCGAGGTTGGATACAAAACGCAGGTGGTCTTCGTAGCCGGGGTCCTGGTCGGACCCGATCAGCAGCAGCGGCGCGCGGATCCGCGGCATAAAGCGGAACGTGTCGCGCTGCAGCAACTCGCGGCGAAGCTGATACTCGGACAGCTCGCGCCCGAAAAGCTGCGGCGACATCGCGTGCAGCAGGCGCATGCCGGCATAGTTGTAGTCGGGCAGGCCCGAGAACAAGGTCGGCGAGATCGCCACCGCACCCTTGAAAATGTTGGAGCGGCCGATGGCCTGGAGCGTAATGGCGGCGCCCTGCTCGTAGCCCAGAATGCCGATGCGCAGTGAATCGATGTAGGGCTGGCCGCGCGCCAGCTCGGTCAACTGCAGCACGTCGAGCACCTCGCCGTTGGCGAATTCGATCCGCCCTTCGGAGCGCCCCTCGGCGCCCTGCTCGCCGCGGTAGCTCGACGCCAGCACCACGTAGCCGCGCCGCGCCAACTCGAACGCCACGGCGCGGTAGGGCGCGCTCACGCCCTCGGTGCCGCCATGGTTGAGAATAATCGCGGGGAATTTTACGCCTTCGCGCAAGTAGGGGCGCGCCAACAGCCCGGTCAGGTGCACCCGGTTCGTCTCATAGGTGCCGCCCAGCGTGTAAGCGATGTGGAAGGCCTCGAAGCCGTCGCCGCGGTGGATGCGCTCGAGTTGGCGCAGTTCCCAACCCGGGATGCCTAGCGCCTTCCAATCGCGCTGTGGCACCACTACGGTTTTGGCCGGTGGCGGACCCAGCAGGCCGGCCGGCGTCTGCGCCCGCGCGGCCGGCGCGAAGGCGCACGCCGAGAGAAGTCCCAGGACCCAGGCGGCCGCGCGGGCTCCCTGGGTGTAGTCGCTGTTGGCTCGCATAGCGTTGATCGCGTCCTGGCGGGAAATCGGCGAGGCCGGCGCCCACGCGACGCCGCAGGTCTCCTATGATTGTAACCGTTGGAGCCGCGCGGCCCGGACGGAAAGACACGGCCGGCCGGTTGCTCTTTGACTCATCGCCCGCGACCTGTTAAGAGTGAAGATCTGGCACGCATGAAACTCTCCGTCATCATCCCGGTTTACAACGAGGCCCTCACGATCCGCGAAATCGTCGATCGAGTGCGAAGCGTAGACATCGACAAGGAAATTATTATCGTCGACGACTTCTCGACCGACGGCACGCGCGACGTGCTGGCCCAGGTCGAGCGCGAGATCCCCGAGGTGACGGTGCTCTACCATGAGCGCAACTACGGCAAGGGACGCGCCTTGCGCAGCGGCTTCGATGCGGCGCGCGGCGACTACGTGTTGGTGCAGGACGCCGACCTCGAGTACGACCCTCAAGATTACGCCAAGCTGCTGCACCCGCTCGAGCGCAAGCAGGCCGACGCCGTTTATGGCTCGCGCTTCATCACCACCCAGGAACACCGCGTCCTCTACTTCTGGCACTCGATGGCCAACAAGATGCTCACGCTGCTGTCGAACATGCTGACCGACCTCAACCTGACCGACATGGAGACCTGCTACAAAGTCTTCCGGCGCGAGCTGATCCAGGCGATTCCCCTTGAAGAGGACCGCTTCGGCTTCGAGCCGGAGATCACCTGCAAGCTCTCCAAAACCGGCGCTCGCATGTACGAAGTGGGCATCGCCTACCACGGCCGCACCTACGAAGAAGGCAAGAAGATCGGCATGAAAGACGGCTTTCGCGCGCTGTGGTGCCTGCTGAAATACAGCTTCAAGCCGCTGAAGCTGAAGCGGCCCGTGGAAGTCGACAAGCCGCGGCCGACGGCCACCGGGGAAGTGAGCTAAACCGCAACCACCGTCGCTGCCGCCGCTGGGGCGCTGTGGCGCAAGCTCTCAGCTTGCAGCGTCGAGCCTCCGCTCGAGGGGATCGGCTAAAGCTCCACAGAATCCAAAACCTTCAGGCTCCGCCGTCCCAACCTCAGCGGCCGTTGCCGACGCTCGACCAGGGTTATTCTCCGAAGCGTTGTGGAGTCCGGCGGTCGATTCTGGATGTCCTGAGCGTGACGCATAAAGCGTCCGGCAGCTTTATGGCCCGAATCCATTCCACCATATGATTATCTAGTGGAACATAGATACTCATAGTACGATGGAATGAGAGTATGGTTAGAAAAGCTCCATAGGAAATCTTATGGAGCTAACCGGCGGCTGAGCCTCCTGCGGAAGAACCCAGCTCGCCGGCTCGCGTATGATGGTCCCGGAGGCTGCAGCGGGTGCGCTCAGCGTGGCGGGCCTGCATTCCCAGAAGAATCGCATCGATTCGCGAAAATCAGCACGGAGGAATCTCATGAACCAGGAAAACCCGGGTACCCCTCAGAACCGTTCCCGAAAATGGCAGGCAGTCGCGGCCCTTATCGGCGTCGGCGCTCTGATCGGTTTCGGGATGCCACTTCCCGCGCAAACGCCGGCGATTTGGAAAATTCACGACATGAACCGGCCGCATCCGCCTAAAGTGAAATCGTCGATCCAGCTTCCGGTGGCGCCGCCTTCCGACGCCATCGTGCTGTTCGACGGCAAAGATATTTCGAAATGGCGCAGCAAAGACGGCGGGCCGGCAAAATGGGTCGTCAAAGACGGTTATATGGAGTCCACCCGCGGAAGCGGCTACGTCTATTCCCGCGATTCATTCGGCGACATGCAGCTTCACGTCGAATGGGCCGCTCCGGTACCCGCGGTCGGCACCGGCCAGGGGCGCGGCAACAGCGGCGTGTTTCTGATGGGCTTATACGAGGTGCAGGTTCTCGATTCCTATACCAACGTCACCTACGCGGATGGGCAGGCTTCGGCGATCTACGGCCAGCACCCGCCGTTGGCCAATGCGAGCCTGCCCGCGGGCGAGTGGCAGGCCTACGACATCTTTTTCCGGCGGCCGCGTTTTCGCCCCGACGGCGCGCTGTCGAAGCCGGCAACGGTGACGGTGGTGCACAACGGCGTTCTGGTGCAAGATCATGTCGAAATCTGGGGGCCCACTTCGTGGCTGCAATACCATCCCTACCACTCGCATCCCAACAGAATGCCCCTGGCGTTGCAGGACCATGGTAACCCGGTTCATTTCCGCAACATCTGGGTGCGCGAGCTGCCGGAGGCGACCGAGCCCGGTCCCGCCACCGACGACACCAAGCCGCTGCTGATGCTTTCCTCTGAGGTGCTCGACCGCTACACGGGCGAGTATCGCCTCGAAAATCACACCTCCATGTCGATCGAGCGCGACGGCGAGCAGATGTTCGCCCGCATCGCCGATAGCGTCAAGCTCGAGATGCTGGTGCATTCGCCGACGGAGTTCTCGCTGCGCTGGACCGCGGGGCGATTCACCTTCGATTTGAATGCGGAAGATGTGCCGACCGGGCTGACGTTCTACATCGGCGGCGACGAACTGAAGGCCGAGAAAGTCCAATAGCGGACACAGTCAAGGCGGTGTTCAAAAAGCCGGCGTGCTGGGGCGTAGCGTGCTTAGCGTGCTACGCCTCTACTCGCTATAGACGAACCATGGATAGCGGTCTAAGGGCAACGACCCGCGCTTGGCGGCGACGCACCAGGTTTGCTCGCCGCGAAGCTCGGTATCGTAGCCGTTCTCACGCAGCAAGGCCAGCAGCGGCAAGTGCGACGAGAATTCGGGGATGAAGGTCGTAAACAGCGACTCGACTTCGAAGCCCGCCGCCTTGACGATCCCGCCCAGCTCGTGGGCCGTGTATTCGCGCATGTGTCCCACTTCCGGTTCCCCGCCCGGCCTCTTGTAGAGGAAGAACACCTGCGGATTGTCGTGGCCGTCGAGGGTTTTCGCCACGCTGGTGATGCTGCCGACGTTGGGCGTGGTGATCAGCAGGCGGCCGCCTTCGACCAGCACGCGCCTGGATTCGAGCAGCAGATGCATCGGGTCGTAGAGCATGTGCTCGATGATCTCCCCGGCGACCACCAGATCGAAGCTCGCATCGTCGTAGGGGAAACGGTCGCGCTCGGCGTCGAACAGGTCGACGTCGCATTCGAAAACACCGTCGGGGAACTCGATGCGTTTGTGGTCGGTTCGGCCCAAGGGCCCGAAATACGCCCCCCGTACCTCGCGGTATCCGCAAAGGCGCTCGAGAAACGGCGTGATCTGGGAGTAGCAGCCCAGTTCGAGAACACGGCCGGTGGCGGCGGGCAGCGGAACCAGAGCGAGCGTGCGAGCGAGGCGCGGGATATGCTTGGCGAGGTATTGCGTCGCGTCGTGGTCGGGCGTAGGAAGTTGGCGCAGCGCCTCCTCGGCGGCACGCAGCCGCTGGGGATCGAACGGCTCCTGGCCTGCGCGAACCGGGGGCCGAGAGGTGGTAGTTCAGTTTCCTGAGCAGCGTGCGAACGAGACGAAGATGCAGAGGGAGAGGCATGCTGATCTCTATCGGATTGGGCGCGTGCTCTTCAACGGCGGGCCGCATTTCTGAGCCCGTAGAGGCGACCACCATCTAATAGCCCACGGCTTCAGCCGTGGGTCGGCGCCCCATTTTGGGCTTCCGCCCTGGAAGGGCGGCCGTAATCCGTTCGACGCAGCAACGCATCCTGGATCGTAGGGCCGGCTCTGCGCCCGGGGGCTGACTCGCCCGTTTCAGGGCTCGGCCGGTATTGGGTACTGATCCCGCGGCTAAAGCCGTGGGCTATTAGATGGTAACGCCCCCGCGGGGCTCAGCACCGTTGCGAGCCTATTTCTCGACCGCTCTCACGCGCACGGTTCGGATGCGATTCGCGCTGCGCCTCGAATTGTCATTGCGGCGTTGCACTGCGGCAGCTACAGGCCCGCCGGAAACGATGCTCTTTTCCTCGTACCCACCACCAGCAGCGCCAACACCGCCAAAATCGCGATCACGGTCAACACGCGCCCGATGCGGTTCTCGAGCGGCAATTCAAACTGCATCACGATTTCGCGCTCTCCCGGCGGAACTTCCACGAGCGTCTGGCCCAACACGTCCTCGCGAGCGTTCAATTCGGTTCCATCGAGATAGGCGTGCCAGGCCGGGTCATAGCTCTCCTGGACGAGCAGCAACTGCCCGGCTTCGAGCGTGGCGCGCAGCAGCAAGGTTTCGGGGCCGCGCCATTCCTGCGTCACCGGCGAGTCCGGGCCCTCTTCGACGGCGCGGACGTAGGCCTGCAAGCGGTCGCGATACCAGCCTTCGCTCACCGGCAGCAGGGCCTTCACGACCGCCTCGTCGACCACGCGGGCCTGCGCCGGAAAGCGCCGGGGAACGCGGTAAATCGTGTCCCCCGCCCCGTTGTCGAACAGCACGGGCAGCACGCCATCGAACTTGTAGGGGTCGAGCAAGGTCGGGTAGACCTCCCGCGAACTCTTGTCGCTGACGATGGTTGCACCGACTCCGAACGCCTGCATCCATTCCTTGGCCCATTCGCCGGCTTCAGCGGAACGCAGATTCCACTCGGCCGCATCCAGGGTCTGGTTCAGCATCCCCTGGTGCGAACCGCCGGTAAGCTGCGGTAGGTCTTGCCATACGTCGTACCAGAAGCGGATCGACCCCTCGACGTAGGTGCGAACGCCGGGAAGGTTGTCGGCCACCCAATGCGAGAGGCGGTACTCGACGCGTTGCTGGTAGTTGGGATCTTCGACGTAGAGCCGCCAGGCATTCGAGACATAGTGGCGGCAAAACAGCAACGGGAAGAGAGCCAGCACGGCGGCGGCCGTGCGCCAGTTGCGGGCTTGCGCGGGCATTCGCAGCGAACAGCACGCCGCAAGTTGGCGGCAGATTTCGAGCCACGCCAGAATGAGCATGATGTCGAGCTCGGGGACAAAACGCATCGCGCTGCCGAAAACCTGCAGGCCGAAGAACGCCTCGCCGAGCACCGCCACCACAAACAGCAGCGTTGCTCCGGCGACAAACAAGGGGTAGAGCAGATCGCGCCGGAGGCGGCCAAAGATGTAGGAGAACAATAGAAAGGCGGCCATCAGTCCCGCGGCGACCGCAATGTGAGAGGGTTTTCCGCTTGCCCCGACGGTGGCGAGGTTGGCGGTCGTCTCGCGCAAATACGAAGGCACCAGCCAGACGGCGGTGAGCCCATAGGCGAGCACAGGAATGGCTATGGCCCACGGCCAGGCGGCATGTTCCTGATAGGCGACCCAGACGCACCACACTAGCAGCGGGTAGAGCATCGCCAGCGTCACCGCTCCGTAAAAATTGTTCGATACGACGAGTGCGCAAAGCACCGCCGCCGCGCTCAAGGCCGCCGGGTTGCGGCGCGTTATCGCCCAATACGAGAAGGCCAGCGCCAGCGGCAGCACGCACAACGCGCTGATGTGTGGGCCTTCTCCCCAGCGCACCAGGGCATTGAGGCGCTGCGGGGCGGAGTATACGCCCAGTGCATCGATGCGAATCAGCGGCAGGAACGCAAACGAGGGCGAAACCACGATATTGGTGACGGAGGCAGCCCACGCCATCCAGCGCGAGCCGCTCACCGCGCGCACCAACGCGTACAGTGCCGGCGTTCCCAGGCAATAGAAGAGCCCGACGTAGAGGTGGTAGGCCTGCGGAATCGACAGCGAGAATAGCTTCGAAAAGATCGCCGTTCCGTAGGAGAGAGCGGGCGGGTAGATGTAGTCGAAGCGCGTGCCGCAGTACCACAGCGGCTGCCACTGGGGGTGCGGCCAATACTCCACCAGATAGCGCGCGTGCGCCATGAAGGTCGATTCGATCGAGCCCCAGTTGTGATAGTGCAGCCCGAACAGCGGCCAGATCAACAGCGCCGTCAACGCGTAGAGCGCGATGCCGTCGGCAAGGAAACTCAGCGCACGCGCAGGTGGCGGGCCGGAGTGCTGTGAAGGAGGCACGATGGGGAGCGGTCCCTAAGAGTTCTGACGCGGAGGCTTGGCGTATTCACCGCCCACGGCGGCCGCGACGGCGGTCTCGCCCCGGTAGCGACGCGCCAGGCTATCGAACTGCCGGTGACGGCGGATGCCGGCGTGGTGCAGGCAAAAACGGGCCAGCAGCCACAGAATCTCGAGCCCATAGCGCGTGCTCTGCCAGAACGACGCCGACGACGCTTCGGCGAAGTAGCGCGTCGGCACGGGCACTTCGGTGATGCGGAACTTGAGCTCCACCACCTGCGCCAGGATCTCCTGGTCGAAGATGAAGCGGTCGGAGTTCATCTCGACGTTTACCGATTCGAGTACTTCCTTCCGGAAAGCGCGGTAGCCGGTGTGATATTCCGACATCCGCAGCCCGAAGGCGAGATTTTCGGCGCCGGTCAGGAAGCGGTTGGCGATGAATTTCCACCACGGCATGCCCTGCTTGACCGGGCTGACGCCCATCAGCCGCGAGCCGAGCACCACGTCGGCGTCGCCCTGCTGGATCGGCGCGATCACTTCGGGCACCAGTTTGGGGTCGTATTGATAGTCGGGGTGGACCATCACGACGATGTCGGCGCCGGCCCGCAGCGCCTCGCGGTAGCACGTTTTCTGGTTGGCGCCGTAGCCGTAGTTGCGATTGTGGATGAAGACTTCGAGGCCGAGCTGACGGGCGATCGCGACGGTTTCGTCGGAACTGCCGTCGTCGACCAGGATGACGCTGTCGACCAGATCGCGAGGCAGCTCGCTATAGGTCATCCGCAGCGTCTTGGCGGCGTTGAAGGCCGGCATGACGACGACAATTTTCGGACGTGGGAGGTTGCCCATCTCATTCTCCGGTCCGCCGCGCGACGACGACGAACTGGTAGGCAAACAGGGTTTTCCAGAGACGCCCCAACCCGTAGCTTAGCCGTTCAAGCGCCCGAACAGCAATGTGGCCCGAATCGAGATTCCAGGCCAGCCCAAACGGCACCGCCGTGGGCGCCACATCGAGCATTTCCAGGCCGGCGCTCTGCAGCAGATCGCGCCAGCCCTGCCAGGTGTAGAAATGCAGGTGGGTGCGGTCGAACAGGCCTTTCTCATCGGCCGGAAAGCGCCCCCGCAGGATGGTCCAGCGGAAGTACCAGTGGCCGCTGTTGGGAAGCGAGGCGATCAGCCGGCCGCCCGGGGCCAGGTTCGCGCGGAGCCGCCGCAGAGTCATGCCCGGGTCGCGCAGGTGCTCCAGCACATCGCCGCAAACCAGAAACGAAAACGGCTCCGCGAACGATGGGACTTCGCGGTCGAGGTCGGCCTCGATGACCTCCACGCCCTCGGGAAAATCGGCCGCCACCGTACCGGGCGCGGCCAGGCAAACCACCCGAAAGCCGCGCTCGCGGAGCAGCCGGCCCAGATAGCCCTCGCCGCCGCCGACGTCCAGGACGCGGCGGCCCTCTCCCGGCGCCGGCAAACGCGCCAGCAACAGGCTATGGCTGCTATACGGCCCGGATTTGAGCGAATAGGGGGACCCAGATGGATTGGCAGCGCCCGAAGAGACCATGAGAGCGGGTCAAGGCAAACGAGAGTGCTTTGGGAAGCAGAGTGGTTATGGTAGCACGCCCGCCGCGGCGCCCCGTTCGCCCGCATCTCCAACCAAACGTGGCACGGCGAATTCGAGCCGAGAATGCGGACTCGATAACGTCATGGACCTTCCAGTCTCGTCGGCCTGGATCGTGGCGCGGGCCTCCGGCCGGCAGCGCCGACCTCAGGTCGGCGTTCCCCAAAAGCCCAAGAACTCCGCGACCCGATCCCTAAGGCACCCGCTTCGCCGTAAACTTCTCGGTTGCGTCGTTGTCGACCCGCTCCCGCTCTCCGCTCAAGCCCGCGTCGGAGATCGTGCCGTTCCATTCCCACTCCACCTCGTCCTCGACGGTTGAGAACGAGAACTCATCGACCACGCAGATGCCGTCCTCGACCTTGACGCTCTTGTGGTTGGGGAGCTGGACCGTTCCCACCAGGTCGCCGTCCTCGAGGCGCAGGTTGAACTCGAAGGGATGGCCGCCCACCGTTGCCTGCCACTTACCCTTGATCAGATCGGCGGCGTTGCGGGCTCCGCCTTCTTTACCGGGATCGGCTTTACCGGGATCGGCCTGCGGGGCGGGTGGCGCCGCCAGACCGCTGCACAGGCAGGCCAGCAGCGCGGCCGTACTCATCAGCAACTTTGCGGCGGAGAAACGTCGGGGTGTCATATTCGCCTCCTGGACGATGACGCGGGCTATCTGGATTGATCTTAGGCTCGCGGTGCGATGAAAGGCTACGGCAGCACGTTGGGTGCAATACCAAAACGGGGCGCCTTTTTCACGAAACAGTGGGGAGCCAGCTTTTTCGGGGAAAAGTGGAGGTGGAAGGCCCTCGAAAAAAGCCCCCCGGAATGACACCAGGCCGCGCAGGGGAACGCGGCCTGGTTTCGAGGTTTCACCTAGCGATTAGGGGTACTCCGGTGATCTCCTTCCAATTTTCGCTGACGCCGGGTTTGGGGACTATAGCCTCCGCAGGCTACGCCCGAATGCTATTTCAGGGGTGCAGTTTGGGATGCCGTTGCGTCGCCTGCCACAGGGTACGAGCCGGCCCTCCCGGTGGCTGAGAAACCCCGCAAGGCCCCCCGCTTGTGCCGTCGACGGTGTTAGGAACGAGGGAACCTCCTGCACGGACGTCCCAGAACACCGGCGGTCCGGCGTCCAAGACCGACTTGCACGCCCCAGACGCCCCCCTGCCTTTCAAGATCCCTTGGTCATTCCATGAGGCCGCGGCCGATTTCGAGAACTTGCTCCACTCATAGGAGAACTCTTGCTTCCAACCGCAAAATACTACCTCAATGACGTATCGATTTCCGCTCAAACTAGCCTGGAAAGTGCCGCTACAATAGCCCTTTGAGGCTATAGCCCTTCCCGATTTCGCGGTCCATACTCGCACAAACGGCGCGACCTGCGCGACTCCGCATCACACGTCTTCGAGCTGCCAAGTAGCGCCCGGGGCACGAGGTTGAGGGAGGCTTGGGGTACTAAAGTCTGCTGACGCTTTCGTTCTCACTCGTGAGGGTGGGCGGGATTTTCACGCCCCGCCGCCGCGCGAGGGGTAAAGCGCGTTCCCTTGAGAGTGCCCGTCACTGGGTGGGGGTCAATGGATGGAAGTTGTCCAGCCGGTTGTCCTCGCGTTGCTGACCGGTAAACCGTTCCCCCCGCCGGGAAAGGGACGGAATGAAACCACGATTGTTTCTCTTCTTGTTGCTTTTTGCGGTCTGCTGGTGCGCCAGCGCGCAGACTTTCGGTGAGATAACGGGCCAGGTCCGCGATCAATCCGGCGGGGCCATCGCCGGAGCCGCGGTCACGGCCACCAATACGGCGACCAACGCCGTCCGAACTTCTTCTTCCAACGAAGCCGGCATCTACAGCTTCCCCTCACTGCAGCCCGGCACGTATAACCTGCGGGTAGAAACGCCGGGCTTTAAGAGCGCCAACCGCAACGGGCTGGAACTGCAGGTGCAGCAATCGGCGCGCATCGACTTCGAGTTGCAGGTCGGCGACGTCGCCGAGTCGATTGAGGTGATCGCCTCCGGGGCGCTGCTCAGCAGCGAGAACGCGACGGTCGGCACCGTCATCGAGAACAAGCGCATCGTCGAGTTGCCGCTCAACGGCCGCAACTATCTGCAACTGGTGTCGCTGGCACCCAACGTCAGCTTCGGCTTCCCGTCGGCGGGCCAGGCCGGCTCGCGGCAGGGCGGCATCCGGGCCGACCAGAGCATCGCCGTGGGCGGCATGCGCGCGCAATACAATCGCTACACGCTTGACGGCGTCGAGAACACCGACCCCAACTTCAACACCTTCGTGGTGTTCCCGTCGGTGGACGCACTGCAGGAGTTCAAAGTGCAGTCGGGCGTTTATCCCGCCGAGTTCGGGCGCGGCGCGACACAGATCAACGTCTCAACGCGCAGCGGCGGCAACGATTTTCACGCCACGCTGTTCTCTTTCGTGCGCAACGAAAAGCTGGACGCCAAAAACTACGCCTTCACCACCAACCGGCCGGCCAAGGATCCCTTCAAGTGGAACCAGTTCGGCTATACCGGCAGCGGCCGGATCATCCGCAACCGGGCGTTCTTCATGGTGAACCAGGAGTGGTTCCGGCAGCGGCGCTCGACGCAAGGCGTCTATAGCCTGCCCTCGGCGGCGATCCAGGGCGGCGACTTCTCTTCCCTGCCCTTTGGCACGCAAGGAATTTTCGATCCCAAATCGCGCACGCTGGGGGCCGACGGCAAGGTTACCGGAGCCGACCGCTTCGCCAACGATATGATTCCGGCGTCGCGCTTCGACCCGGTTTCGGTGAAGCTGCTCGAGTTCTATCGCACGCCCAACGTGGCGGGCGCGGGCCTGGCCAGCAATTATGTAACCGCGCGCGGCGCCCCAATCGACCGCGACCAGTTCATCGGGCGGTTCGACTTTGTGGAAACGTCCAATTCGCAGTGGTCGGGCCGCTATAGCTGGGGCGACGAGAGCCAGCGCAACGAGGGACTCAACCTCAACGGCACGGCCGTGATCACCAACTTCAAGCAGGTGATGGTATCGAACACGCGCGTGTTGTCGCCCGCCATGGTCAACGAGGCGCGTTTCGGCTGGACGAAGTTCTACAACACCTCCGGCACCGAACTTGCGTTCACACGCGATGTGGTCGGCGAGTTGGGCGTCGCCGGCCTCGCCAGCGGCCCCGAAGTGCAGTGGGGCATTCCGAGCGTCGGCTTCTCGGGCGTCTACGACGGCTTCGGGAACGATTCGGAGGGGCCCTATGAAAACAACAACTCGGCCTTCCAGTTTATCGACAACTTTTCGATCGTGAGCGGCAAACACTCGTTCAAGTTCGGCGGCGAGGTGCGCAACGACCGTTACAACCAGATCGGCAATCAGTTTGCGCGCGGCGCGTTCGCCTTCCAGCGCAATGCCACCAACAATCCCGCTCTGGGTGGTTTGAGCGGCGATCCGTTCGCCGACTTTCTGCTCGGCGAGGTGTATCAGGCCGAAGCCGCCGTGTCGATCGCCAGGGCGCAGTTCCGCTCGACCGGCCTAGCCTTCTACGTCGACGATACCTGGAAGATCACCCAACGCGTCACCTTGGCTCTGGGCCTGCGCTACGAGCTGACGCCGCCCTGGGAAGACCAGACCGGCACGCTGTTCAACGGCATTGTCCGCCAGGATCTGCGGGCCGAGAACGTGGCCGACCGCAGCGTCTATCCCTACTTCATGCGCCAGGGAGAGCCGAGCGACGATCCCTACGCCGGAATCGCCCTGCGCTGGGTCGATATTGAGGTCCGCCAGGACGGCAGCCTCGGCAACCGGCTTGTCGGCACCGACAAGAACGACTTCGCGCCGCGCGTCGGAATCACCTGGTCTCCCAACGACCGCTGGGTAATCCGGATGGGCGGCGGCATGTTCTATTCGCAGGATTCGGGCAACCCGCGCTTCGACATGGCCCGCAACCTGGCCGGCCGGCTGCGCGACAATTCCAAGACCGACATTCCCACCCTGCAGTGGCAGAACTCGCTGGCGAGCATCGCCGGCGGCGTGGCCAACGTCGTGCGGCCCTATACCTTCGCCAATCCATACGACCGCCGTACGCCCTACACCGGGCAGTTCATGGTGAATATTCAGCATGAGCTGGGCCACAACGCCGTGGCCGAGATCGGCTATCTGGGCAGCGTCAGCCATCGCCTGGAGTCGCTGCGCGCGGTGAACGAGGCGATTCCCGCCGATCCGGCCGTCGACAGCCGCTCGGTTCCGCTGCGCTCGCCGTTTCCCACCTTCGGGCGCATTCAGTTGGTCGACAACGGCGGCAGCGGCAACTATCATTCGCTGGGCGCGAAAATCACCAAGCGCTATTCGAACGGCCTCACCTACCTGGCCAGCTACACCTACTCGAAGTCGATCGACAACGCGACCGCGATCCGCAACCAGGGCGGCGACACGCTGTTTCCCCAAGACAGCTACTGCCGGGCCTGCGAGCGGGCCCGTTCAAGCCACGACAACCAGCACCGCTTCGTGACGTCGGCTCTATGGGAGCTGCCCTTCGGCAGGGGCCGCGCTCACGGCATCGACAACGGCGTGTTGAACGCCATCGCCGGCGGCTGGCAGGTGGGCTCGATCGTCACCCTGCAGAGCGGCTTTCCTGTCACGGTGACTAACGGGCTCGACACGTCGAACACCGGCGCCTTCTTCGATCGTCCCAACACCAACGGCACCAACGCCGCGCTGCCTCGCGGCGAGCAGGATCCGTTCCGCTTCTTCGATACCTCGACCTTCAGCGTGCAGGCGCCGGGGACGCACGGCAACGTGGGCCGCAACACGCTCACCAGCCCGGGCATCATCCAGTGGGACTTCTCGCTGCTCAAGGATTTCAGCATCACCGAGCGGCAGCACCTGCAATTCCGGTTCGAGGGCTTCAACTTTCCCAACCACCCCAACTGGGGCAACCCCAACACCAACGTTTCGGCCGGCAGCAGTTTCGGCCGCATCACGGGCACCAGGAACAACATGCGCAACCTGCAGTTGGCGCTGAAGTATATATTTTAGGCCGCCCGCGAGGGAGGTTCGCTTTGCGTAAAGGGCCGCTCCACGAGGGGGCGGCCCTTGCCGTTTCCAGGGCCGACTCGGTTGTCGTTGAATCGAGGTTCGTTGGGGGGAAGCTATCTTCGACTCGCCGCCAGGCGGCTCGCCAGCTCCAGGAAGTCGCTGACGGTCAAGTCCGGGCGCAGCGGAGAGTCTTCGTAAGGCAGCTCGTAGCGGTTCACGTAGGCGCCGCGGAAGCCGCAAGCGCGCGCGCCGAGGATGTCGAACGAATGCGCGGCGACCATCAGGATCTCGGCCGGCTCGCACTCGAGAATCTGAACGGCCCGGCGGTAAACCGAAGGGTGCGGCTTGAAATGCCCGGCCTGGTCGACCGAAATGCGCACCTGGAATGCGACCGGGATGTTCTTTTCGCAGAGTTGGTCGAGCAGCCACTGGTTGCCGTTGGTCAGCGCCACCAGCCGGTAGTGTTCGGCCAATTTTTTGAGGCCCTTGACGGCGTCGTCGAAAGGCTTGAGCGCTTCGTAAGCACGCATCACGCGCTCGATCTCGGCAACGTTGCCCTTCACGCCGTGCAGCTCGAGCGAGTAGACCAGCGCGCGGCGAGCGGTTTCGAGGTAGCCGCTATGGCCGAGCAGCAGCAGCGAATCCTGGAATTGTTCGGTGCGCTGGCGCCCGCGCCAGGTGGCCCACAAATCGCCTGGTCTTACTTTCGAGCCTTTGGCCTTGAGCAGATCGGCCAGAGCCGGCAGCAGCGAGCCGGAAAGATCGAGCACGGTCCCGAACACGTCGAAGGTAAGAGTGTGGACCCGTTGGAGCGGTTTTTCAGCCATGGCAACAGTAGTAGCACACCGCGGCCGCGGCACAGGCAACGCTGCCCATGCCGCTTCGGTTTTCGGTCGGATCGGGAAACCCGGCTACGGTTTCGGAGCGGGAGTGGCGGCGCCCGCCGGAGCATCGCTGCTGGCCGGAGCAGCCGGCGCGTCCTTGCTGGGGGCGGCGTCGCCGGCCGGAGCCGTGGCGGGCTGCGAGCCCGGCGCCGGGGGCGTGGGGAGCGGCGTCAGCGGAACCGTTTCCGTCGCGCCGCCAGTACGTTCGATGACCGACTGGCCATTGCCCTCCTGGCGGCTATGCAGCACGCCGAGGGCGATCGAATTCAGCATGAACAGCACGGCTGCCACCGTCGTGGCCTTGGAGAGCAACGTCGCGGCGCCACGCGGGCCGAACGCGGTCTGCGAGCCCATGCCCCCAAAAGCGCCGGCCAGATCGGCCGCCTTGCCGCTTTGCAGCAGCACGACGATGATCAGGAAGAAGCAGATGATGATGTGCACGACGGTGAGGACAACCAACATTGTTTTCTAGACTTTCGTTTTGTGTATCGCGGCTCTTCGGCCGCCGCCGGCGCGCTAGTGGCCGGCGTAATTGACGATCGCCGCGAACGAATCCGGCTTCAGGCTCGCCCCGCCCACCAGCGCACCGTCGATTTCGGGGCGCGCCATCAGGCCGCCGGCGTTATCGGGCTTGACGCTGCCGCCGTAGAGAATGCGCACGGCCTCGCCCGCTTCGGGTCCGAACAGCTGGGCGGTTTTGTCGCGAATGACGGCGTGAGCTTCGGCGGCGGTTTCCGGGGTAGCGACACGGCCGGTCCCAATCGCCCAAACCGGCTCGTACGCAATGATTATACGGGAGAAATCGCCCTGGGTCAAAGACGCGAGGCCGCCCTCAAGCTGTTGGATCAAAACGGCTTCCGTTTTGCCGCCATCGCGCTGGTCGAGCGCTTCGCCGACGCACACGATCGGCGTCAACCCGGCTTTCAACGCCGCGAACAGACGCTGGTTGACGGTGGCGTCGGTCTCGCCGAAATATTGCCGACGCTCGCTGTGGCCGATCAAGACGTGGCTGCAACCGGCGGCCGCGATCATCGGGCCCGAGATCTCGCCGGTGAAGGCGCCTTCGGTTTCCCAATGCAGATTCTGGGCGCCGATCTGAATATTGCTGCCTGCCACGGTCTCGACCGCCGCGGCCAGCGCTGGAAACGTCGGACAAATCACGATCTGGCAGTGCGAGGCGCCGCGCACCAGCGGCTTGAATTCATCGAAGAACTGCACCGTCTGAGCGACGGTCTTATACATCTTCCAATTGCCGGCGATCACCGGTGTGCGGGCTTTGGCCAAGGGAATCCTGTTCCTCCTGTGTCGGGGCGTGCCGTGGGAATGGAGCGGAAGCGAGGCACTGCCCGGCTCCGGCGCCAGTCCGATACTAGCGGCTTTGTTGTTCCTTGAGTAGCTGTTGCAGGTCTTCGATCTGGCGCAGCAGGCGCTTCTGGCGCAGCGAAAGCGTCAAGACGTACCCCGCGTGCAGCACCCACGCCACCGCGAACGCGTACCAGACCCACTGGACTAACTCTTGCATGATTGATCGACCGCGCTACCTGCTGCTTCGGACCGCTGTCCCACTAGTGCTTGGCGGCGTTTTCGAGCCGCGCGCGCACGTTGCGAATCTCGTGCCAGATGCGCTTTTGTCCCTTCGAAACCAGCAGTACGAGAATCATGTAGACGAGCCAGGCGGCGCTGAACACGAACCACAATAACTTCAGGCTGTCTTCCATCCTAACGCCTCTTTCGTGTGCACGCCGCCGGACCTAGAGCGCGTGGACCTCGCGCCGCAGTCCGTCGGCCTCGCGCTGCAGCCGCTCCAAACGCCGCCGCGCGCGCACCAGGCACCACATCAGCAGCATCAGGGCCGCGAAGGTAACCAGCAGCACGATCCACATATTGGCGTCCAGGCCGCCCCCGCCGCCGATCACCGGCGCGGGGTGCTGCGTGCGCCACACGCGATTGGCGATGTATACGATCGGGATATCGGCCATACCGAAAATCGAAACCACGGCGCAAACTACGGCCCGCTGGTTCGGCTCGTCGACCGATTGCCGCAGAATCAGGTACCCGGCGTAGATCAGCACCAGCAGCAGCATCGTCGTCAGCCGCGCATCCCAGGCCCAGAACACGCCCCACGCCGGCCGGCCCCAGATCATGCCCGTCACCAGGTTCACCACCGCAAACAACAGACCCACTTCGTTGCAGGCCACCGACAAATCGTCGAAGCGCGACTCGCGCTTGGAAACGTAGCGGATGCTGGCAATACCACCGGTGATGAAGGCCACGAAGGCGACCACCGCCGAGGGCATATGGAAGTAGAAGATCCGCTGCAGCACGCCCATGGTGTTTTCCATGGGGGCCCACACGAAGATCATGTACAGCGCGACGAGCAGCATGCCCCCGGTGGCAAGCGCCAACGGCGGCGGGATGACGTTCGGTTCTCGTTCGGCGGCGGTATTCGGCATGACGTTGGCGACAGACGGTAACGTCTCAGTTTAGCAATCTCAGGTCCATTGCCCAGCGAGGCGCGGCAGATCTCCTGGCGCGAGAAACCGCAATCAGAAATCGTCCGCCGCGCGGTAGGCGGCGATCACGGCCAACTCGCCTTCCTTGCCGGGCTTGCTGTTGCCGTGCTCCATGCCCACCACGCCCTGGTATCCCTTTTCGTGAAGCCGCTCGAAGATGTTCTTGTAATTGATCTCGCCGGTGCCGGGCTCTTTGCGACCGGGGTTGTCTCCGACCTGAAAGTAACCGATTTCGTCCCAGGCCATCTCCAGGTTCGGAATCAAGTTGCCGACCTGGATCTGCTGGTGATAGAGGTCGTCGAGAATCTTGCAACTGGGTGAATCGACCCCCTTGCAGATGGCGTAGGCCTGGGGCACCGTACGCAGGAACAGCCCGGGGTGATTGGTATACCAGTTGAGCGGCTCCATCACCATCACCAGCCCCGCCGGCTCGCAGACCTCGGCCATGACCTTGAAATTCTCGATACAGTTGGCGGTCTGGAAGCCGATGTCGAGTTTCTGGTTGACGGCGTTGGGCACCACGGTGGTCCATTTCGCGCCGGTACGCTTGGCGGTCTCGATCGCACCGCGCATCGCCTTGCGGAGGCTCTCGCGGTATTCCTTGCCGGTATTCGTGACGAAATCGGAGCTGTCGCCCGAGGCGCTGCCGAACGACACGAACACCCCCATGGTCATGCCGAGCTTGTGCAGGGTCTCGCCCATCCTGGTCTGCACCTCGACGGGACGCTGCATCGCGCCGTTATCCTCCCAGGCAGTGAAACCCTGATCGGCCGAGAATTGGATCTGGTCGAGAATGTCGTCGCCGGCCGATTCCTTGAACATGCCGGCGTGCGGCCCATACTTCAGCTTGAAGCGGGCAGCATTGCTTTGCCCTCCCGCCGGGCCGGCCAAGGCCGCCGCGCCCGCCAGGGCAGTAGGGAAGAACTGTCGTCGCATCATGGCGCTCCCTCCTGGATGCCCTGCATTGTCGCAGGTTTAGCCCCAGTGGGGCAGGGCTCCGGCCTGCCCAGGAATGCCGCGCAGCGCCTCTGCTGCATCGCGAATTCGCAGACCGTAGCGCAGGGCTGGGTGTATTTCCCAGACCTGCGGCCTTCGGCTTAGCCTGTTGTTGATGAAGGAAAGGGGGCGATGTCGGTATGCCTGAGGTCAGGCCGTGTCAACGGAACAGGGTTTGGCAGAGCCCCAGCCCTGTGCCACGGGAAGGCGGATTGGGCAGGCCGGAGCCCTGCCCCACTGGTTACCAGCTCAGCGTGGCGGGCAGGTATTTGTCGATCAAACTCTGATAGTAGGGCCGAGCTTCTTCTGCCTTCGGCAGCGTGTCGCTCTTCGAATAGAGGTCGTAGCCGCTGAATTTCTTCACCCAGGGCAGCATCTTGTGGTCCTGCTCGTTCATCAGGTGGCGGTAGGCGCCTTCGCGGTGCCAGGGGTAGAAGGAGTGGTAGCGCAGCATGTAGAGTCCCTCGGTGGGGATCTTCGAATCCTTCATCACCTGGTAGATGTACTCGTCATGGCCCCACGACAACATCACGTTGTCGAGGCCGCAGTTTTTCTCGTATACCCCCATCTCGGTCTGGTATTCGTCAACCTCGGCGTCGGGGTTGCTCTTGAAGAAATCGTGGAAGACGATCTTGTCCGACCAGGCGCAGCCAGCCGGAAAGGTGTCGCCGACCACCGCCCACTGTGGCTCGTCGTAGAAGCACAGCATCTTGCCCGAATCGTGGATCAGACCGACCAGCGCGAACCAGTCCGGGTGCCCGTCGTCGCGAATCTTCTCGGCGGTCTGCAGGGCGTGAACGATCTGCGGCTGGTCGGTGTCGGGGTCACTATCGTCGACGAGCTCGTTGAGGCGCATCAGCACGTCCCACATCGGGGCTTTTTCGTGGCGCAGGGGCAGGTAAGTCTCGTGCTGTTTCTTGACGAAGTCGAGCGTCTGCTGTTCGTGATTGAGGCGGTAGAACTCGCGCACGCCTTCGGGCGCTTCCTGGTAGTCGCGAAACTCGCTTCGCTTGCGATCGGGACGATAGCGCTCCTGGACGTAGTCGTCCCAGGCGTGGACGCTGCTGAGCGGATTGCCGTTGCCGCCGTCGGGATTGCCGCGCGCTGCGCTCATCGAGACCTCCATCTGCTGCGCGACCCCGCGCGCCTGCGGGTGAAACCTGGCTCCGGGGGTCCGAAACTTTCCTCAGCCTAACATGGCGGCTGGCAGGGTTTGGGGACTCGCGCCGGCCAGTTGAGCGGAGAAGGATTGGCCGTCAAGGGCCGGCGTCATCCGCGCCGGCAACGAGCCGCGCCCCCGGGCCGCGTCTGTATGCGTCCGAAACGGGCGCGGTCACAGTGCCGCGGTCGCGGTGCCGCGATTCGCCGTTGCCTGGTCTTGCGGTGCTCTACCTAGTGCTGCACCGGCAGCAACACTTTCGGACTGCCGGCGCCGCCGAGAGCCACGTTCAACTCGCGATTCCCCGACTGCACGCCGTTGCCGACCACGAAGTTGATCTGGTAGACGGTGACCAGCCCCGGGGCGTAAAACGCAGTGTTTTCGACCACCGCCTGGCCGACACCGTCGATCCCGACGACCGGGTTGTTCACGGTCCGCGCCAGTGGCACCGGGCCGACGGCGTTGGTGGGCACCACGGGGCTGGTGGCGCCCAGGCCAGTCAGGTACAACTGGACCACGTCGCCCGGGTGCACCGGGTTGCTCGGGGTCACCAGCGAATAGTCGGCGTGGAGCGCGGCCGCGTAGCTGCCACCCTCGACCGCCACCTGGAAGACGGCCGGTTGCAGCGCCGCAATCAGCACGCCGCTGATCGTCGTCGAGCTACCGTTGTTGGTGAGCACCACCGGAACCGAACCCGGGGCGGGGATGCCGAACGGCACCTGGATGTTGATCTGCTCCTGGCCGTTGATATTGGCCAAGCCCAGGATCGGCGCGCGGATGCCGTTCACCGTCACGGTAACGCCGTGGAACTCCAACGGCCAGATGCCCGCCGCTTGCGCCGAGCCAGGCGCTGAGAGCGCGGCCGAGACGTTCGGAGACGGCAGCGCGACGCCGTCGACCCCTTCCATCAGGCCGACGCCGAAGATCGTGCCGGTGCTGCCGGGCACCCATCCCTGCTGGAAGCTGGCACCGTTCACGAAGCCAACCAGGCTGACCTCGGGGATGCGCCCGACGGCGTTGACCGTGAACTGCACGGTGCGACTCTGATTCTGGATCACGGCGGTAGCTTCCACTACGATCGGCCCGACCACGTTGCCCGCGGTCACCGTCGCGGTCGCCAAGCCCTGGCTGTCGGTTATCGCGCTGGGCGGGGAAACCATCCCGCTACCCGAGATGACGTTGAAGGTGACGTTGACGCCGTGGACGCCGACGCCGCTGTCGGAAAGCACCTGGGCCACCAGCGGCTGCGTGGAGGCCTGGTTCAGACCAAGGGTCTGATTGTTACCCGACGAAACTTCCAACCGGCTGGCTACCGCGGTCGTGTTCAGGTTGAAGACCGCCGTGTAGCCTTCAATGGCGGCGCTGATGGTGAACGGGCCGCTACGGTTGGCGAGCCGCACGCGCGTCGAGGCGTGGCCGGCGTTGTCGGTGGCCTGCGAAACCGGCGCGACCAGCTCGGCCGCGTCGGACGGAGCGACCGTCCAGGTAACCGGTTGAGCGGGAATGCCGTTGGAGCAGGCGTCCCCGGCCAGAACCAGCAGTGCCTGACCCAGGATCAGTCCGGCGCCGCCGTTCTGATTGTCGCCGCGTTCTTTCGTCAAGGCCGCGAGGCTGCCGCGCACGGCATGGTAGTTGACGGTCCGCGTGGGCGAATCGGGCTGCAGGCTGATATTGATGATGCCGGTGTTGAGCTTGGGGCAGCCGAAGGTGACTGCCGTCGAGATTTCGCCATTGACATCGGTTAGGCCGACCGGCGGGTTGAAACTCAGATCGTCGCTGGAGGAAAAGTACACGATCGCGCCCTGCGCCGGCCCGCCGAGGGGACTGATGGCGCGCACGCGAACGCCGTCCGCAATCGTGTCGCCCACCCCGCCTTCGACCGTCTCGGCGCTGAGCAGCACGACGTCACTGGCGACCCCGGGGCTCGCCGGCAGGATCGTCGCCTTGAAGGGCTCGGGCAGACTGCGCGGCGGCGTCGAGTTGTCGGTGACGTTGATGGTGACGAACGTCGGCGAGGCAACGATGGCGGCGCTACAGTGGAACGCCGCGGTGCCGTTGTCATCAGTGAGCAGAGAGGTGGGGCAGAACAGGGAATTGGCCGGATTCGGAGTGACCTTGAGGATCAGACCTTTCTGCGGCCCGTTTTCGTTGACCGCTTGGACGGTCAGCGGCAGCAGGAAGTTCGATCCGCGCGGCACGTACTGGTTGTCGCCCGAAACCTTGCTGAGGCCGTTGACCAGCGAGCCGCTGGGCAGGATGTTGACCAGAAAGACGATGCTGCGCGTGCCGTCGCCCACCGTGACCCGCACCTGCGTCTCGGTGATGACCTTGGCGGCCGTACACGAGATTTCGGCCAGGCCTTGCTCATCGGTGGTGGCCTGGGCGTCGCAGGTGAGGAAGGTGCTGTCGGGCGAAACCGTCAGCACCAGGCCGCTTTGAGGCGTCGTTCCCGAAAAAGCCTGCGCGCGGAGATCAAAAGTGCTTTCGGTGGAAACCCGGCGCGGGTCGGTCGACACTTTGTTCAATCCCGACGAAGGATTTCCGGCCGCAAGCACCGTGACTCCGTAGGTGACCGTGCGCGATGGGTTGCCCGCGTCGGTGACTTGAATCTCCACCTCGGTGTTCTCGGTCACGTTGCCCGCCGTGCAGTTGATCGTCGCCACGCCGTTAAGAGAGGTTGGCGCCGTGGCCGGACAAACCGCTGCCCCCGGTGGAGAAGTCGCCACGTTGAGCAGCAGATCGCCCTGGGGCGTGCCGCCGGTGCGGGCCTCCGCCAGCAACTGAAACGTCGAGCCTTTCAGAATCGAGATGCCGTCGCCATAGAGTTTGGTCAACCCGTCGACGGTCGAGCCCTGCGGGGCGACCTTGATGTGGTAGATCGCACAGCCGAGAAATGAGGTGACCGAAATTTCCACGTCGGTCAGTCCATCGACCTCGAAGGCGCGGCAGACGAACGTCGTGGGGCCGCTGATCAAGAAACGGTCGCAAGACACGACGCTGGGCAGCGAGGTGGTGACATTACCCTGCACCCCGCCGGTGGCCGTCGACGAGTCGCCGATGGTGAGGAAGAAGGCGGTGTTCTCGACGATCACCTGGCCGTCGCCGCCTTTGGCCATGGTGCAGTTCTGCTGTTCGATGGGGCCGCCGACCAGGGCCATCGCGACGGGCGCCTCGGCGAGATCAACCGCCTTCTGTTGGACCGTGCAGCTCGAGTCGGATTTGATCAGCCGCGGCTCGTCGCGCGTGGCGAGAAACATCGTCGCGCCGTCGGGCGAGGCCGCCACGGCCGCGATCTGGGTGGGCGCAAACGGGTTGCCGCTGGCCGGGTCCCGGAATTCGAGAAACGGGCTGGCGGGGGCGAACCGCGTGCGGAGGAAGCCGTCGCCCACCCGCAACAGGAGCTGGTCTTGATTGGAAAGCAGCAGCCGGTCGATCGTCAGGCGCTGATTGCGGACCGGGCTGGGCGCCACGTTCTTGAGGTCCGAGGCCTGGCCGACGTTCGCGCTGGCGTTGGCGAGCGTGAACGAGGTCTCCTCCTGGTGCGCTTTCTTGAGTTCCTCGATCGACTGGAAGAAGTTTTCGGTCAACTGGTTGAGGTCGTAGAGCGCGCCAGGGGAGGCGGCGTAAACCTTCGAGCCGTTGGGCGAGGCGGCCATGGCGGTCGGCGCCTCGGGCAGTTCCGCGATGGTGTCGAGCAGCTCGCCGCTGGTCAGGTCGATGACGCGCAGGTAGGTCGACTCGGTGGAGGCGACGTAGGCGCGCTCGGAGCCGGGCAGCGCCACGACCAGCGTCGGCGTAAAGCCGGGCTCGAGCGTGGCGGCGATCGTGTCGGTCGAGGTGTCGATGACGTAGACGCTGTTGCCGGCGGCGGCCAGCAGGTGGCGGCCGTCGGGCGAAAGCGCCGCGGCGTTGGAGCCGCCCGCCAGCGGCTCGGGCAGAAACAGGTTTCCGCGGACGGAAAAGTCGGCGTTGAGGATGGCGATGGAGCCCTCGCTCACCACGTAGAACTTTTCGATCCGGCGCACGTCGGCGGGGTCGGCCACCGCAAAAGCATACCCGGCGCGCCGGCCGACCGCCGGACTGGCGAGCCGTTCGAGGCTCTGCGCGTCGTAGACCGTGGCGGTTGGGGAATCCCCGTCGAAAACGAACAGGTAGCTGGCGGCTTGGAGCCGCAGCGGCGCCACCACCAGAAGGGAGACGAAAAGGAGGCGAAGAAAACGCTGCATGACGACCTCGATCGATTGGCCAGGGCGGGCACGCCCAGATGCGCCGCGCCGGCCGGGGGGATGCGTTCGAGTCATTTCAGCAACTCGATTGGAACCTGTGACGCCCGCCGGCGGCCTGCTTGCCCTCCGGAAGTACTGGACCGTTTCCAGACGGCTACCCGCCCAACAGGCGGGCGACGCCGCCGCACGACGGCCCCGAGACCGGCTTGGGCGGGCACAAGAACGTCTGGACATTCTATCGCAAACGAACCAAAACGCTGGTACGGGACGGGCTGGGGGCTGGCAGGCCGCGATTCCGGCCTCTGCGGCTTCTCCGGCGAAACGCCTCGCCGGCGCGGATTGCAACGCGCACCCAGGTTGGAAAACGACAGTTCAGTGAGCGGGCTCCCCCTATGATACACGAAGGGTAGCGCCCGTGGGGCAGGCTTCCAGCCTGCCAAAAAGGCTGTGCTTTGGGAACGTGCCGGGAACCCGTGGGGGGTCGAGAAGCGTAGCCGGCTTCCGGCGACGGACAGGCGGGAGCGCCTGTCTCTACGCCCTAGTGAACCACCTTGGTCTTCTGGTTCATATAGTCCATCAGCAGGTACTGGCCCAGCGTGTAGGGGGTCGTGAAGTAAGCCTTGCCGCGGCAGATCTGGGTCACCTTCTGAATGAACTGCACCATGGCGTAGTCGCGGGCCAGCATGAAGGTGTTGATGAGCACCCCGGCGCGCTTGCACTTGTGGACTTCTTCGAGCGTGCGGCTGATGACCAGGGGATCGAGCCCGAAGGGGTTTTTGTAGATGCGGCCGTCTTCGAGCGTGAGCGCCGAGGGTTTGCCGTCGGTGATCATGATGATCTGCCGCATATCCTTGCGCTGCCGCCGCAGGATGCGCTGCGCGACGATCAGTCCCTCGCGCGTGTTGGTGTAGAAGGGCCCGACCTGCACCCGCGCCAGCTCCGAAAGCGGCATTTCTTCCGCCGAGTCGTGGAACAGCACCAGGTTGAGCGAGTCGCCCGGGTATTGCGTGCGGATCAGGTGCGACAACGCCAGCGCCACGCGCTTGGCCGGGGTGAAGCGGTCTTCGCCGTAAAGAATCATGCTGTGGCTGCAGTCGAGCATCAGCACCGTGGCGCAGGAGCTTTGGTATTCGGCCTGGCGCACCATGAGGTCGGGATATTCGAGATTGAGCGGGCCCTGGCCGATCCCCTCGCGTTTGATGGCGTTGGAAATCGTGGCGCTGACGTCGAGATTGAGAGTGTCACCGAACTCATAGGCTTTCGTCGAACCCGAAGTCTCGACGCCGGTCGCCATTTCGCGCGTGTCGTGGCTACCGAGGTTGGCCTTTCCGAGTGAGCCCATCAGGTCTTTGAGCGTCTTGTATCCCAGAAAGTCGATCGCCTTGTCGGTGACCTCGAAGTGGACGCTTTGGCGTGAATTGTCGGGGCCGACCTGGCCCTGGTCCGCCATTTCGACTTTGCGCTCGCCCGCCTCTCCGGGCTCGGTGATACTGACGTAACCCTCCTCGGCGAGCTTTTCGGTGAGGCGGTCGACGAGGTTCTGCATCTGCTCGGGCGACATCTGGTTCATGCGCTCCATCATTTCCTGGAGCTGCTCTTCGCTGAACAGTTCGCCGCTTTCGAGCGCCTGGCGGATGGCCTCCTGGAGCTGTTCGAGCGACTGCTCGTTCATCTCGTTGAATTCCATGAACTGCCGCTCGAAGCCGCTGCGCAGAAAGAAATCCTGCAGAGCCCGCATCAGGTCTTCCGCGCCGATGCCGAAGTCATCGCCAAGATATTTGGTGTACTTGATGAACTTCATGTTTTCGTGGGACAGACAATCCTGCCTGTCCGCCTATCCTGAAGCCACAAACAAACCCCGCCACCGAACCCGTAGCCAAGGGCTGGCGTTTCGCCAGACCTGGCGGCCTTACTAAACCCGCCGGCTGTTTCGGCGTCCACGTTCGTCCAAAATCGCAGGTCTGGAAACCAGCCCCGCGCTACGGGGAACCTCCGCATCCGGCCAAAACAACACAGACAGGATTGTCTGTGCCACTAGTTGTAGCTGCGCCGGTAGCCCTTGCCCGGAAAGTCGGGCTCGACGGTCTCGCGCTTACGTTTCTTTTCGATCTCGTAGCCGACTTCTTCGCTGCGGCTCAGCCGCCGGTGGGCGTAGAGTCCGTCGAGGACGAATTCTGCGGCCGAAGCCTGCATCTCGGGGCCGTCGTGCCCTTTGGCGACCAGCCGCGAAGCAATCTCGCGCAGCCCCTGGATGCCGTCCACCTGCTCGACGACCTTCGCCGCCGCGTCGCTGTCGCTGATCTTCAGCGATCCGCCCAGCTCGAACCACTGCACGATCTGCGCAACGTTCTCGCCTTCAAAATAGCGGTCGTACACCCGGCCGACGGCGGCGCGAATCAACTCGTGGGCGACGTTATCGGCGCCGCGCAGTTCGCCTTCGTACTCCAACTCGAATTTGCCGGTGATCGAAGGCAGCGCGGCATAGATGTCGCCGATCCGCGGCACGATCTTTTTCTCACGGCCGTGAAAAGCGCGGCGCTCGGCGTTCGAGATGACGTTTTCCATGCACGAAATCGGCAGCCGCTGTGACACGCCCGAGCGCTTGTCGATCTTCTTGTCGTCGCGCGCCACCACGGCGATCGTCTCGATCACCTCGCGCAGGAACTCGGGGACATACAGCTCGCCGCCGGGCTCGATGCGCTCGGGATGGCGCTCATCCCAGGCCTCCTGACGCGTGATCTCGATGCCATGCTCGATCGCCAGCGGATAGTGCGTGCGAATTTCGCTGCCGATGCGGTCCTTGAGCGGCGTGATGATTTTCCCGCGCGCGGTGTAGTCTTCCGGGTTGGCGGTGAAAACCAGCAGCACGTCGAGCGGCAGCCGGATCGGGTAGCCCTTAATCTGCACGTCGCCTTCCTGCATGATGTTGAACAGGCCGACCTGGATCTTGCCCATCAGGTCGGGCAGCTCGTTGATCGCGAAGATGCCGCGGTTGGCGCGCGGCAGCAGCCCGAAGTGAATCGTCAGCTCGTCGCCCAGGTCGTGCGCGCCCTTGGCGGCCTTGATGGGGTCCAGGTCGCCAATCATGTCGGCGATCGTCACGTCGGGCGTGGCGAGCTTCTCGACGTAGCGCTGCGACGGCGTCAGGTAAGCAATCGGCGTGTCGTCGCCCTGCTCCTCGACCAGCAGACGCCCTTTGCGCGACAGCGGCTTGTAGGGGTTGTCCTGGATCTCGGTCCCTTCCACATACGGCAGATGGGGGTCGAGAAAGCCGGTCAGCTCGCGCAGAATGCGGCTCTTGGCCTGTCCGCGCAAGCCCAGCAGAATGAAATTGTGCTTCGACAGCAGCGCGTTGACGATCTGCGGCACGACCGTGTCGTCGTACCCCACGATACCCGGAAACAGCGTCTCGCCGGCGCGCAGCTTGCGGATGACGTTCTCGCGAATCTCGTCTTTGATCGAGCGGCACAGCAGACGCTGCTCGCAGAACTCGGAGCTGCGCCGCAGCTCGCCCAACGTTTGCGGTAGTTGTTCGGTAACGGTCATAGAACCCGGCCCCCTGCAACAAGACGGCGCGCGACTCTGGGTGGTTTCGCTATGCCGCGCGCTTGCGCAAACTCAGCCGATGAGCCTGAAGAGGGAAGAGAGGAAAAGACCCGGGTTCGAGTCCGCGCGCTTGCCGCAAGACAATAAACCCTCCTCGGGCTGCTTGCCGAGACGCCGCCGTTAACCCGGCCGTAATACGGATAGGGAACAAGGCTCAAACATGGCGCGCTTGGGATCGCGGGGCCCCCTCCGCATGTGCCTGAGCGGCGTTCTCCGCTATTGTAACCCCCAAACAGCGCTGGCAACGTGACCTTTCCCTCGCCCCGCGCTGGGATTCCAGATCATGCCGCGCCCTGCCGCTCACCAACACGGCGATAGCACCGCCCGGCGCCGGGCCCGCGCAACCATCCGCGTTATGGACGAAACCACCCCAGCGGCCGGGCGATGGAGCCCGAGAAATCGGACGTCGCGACCGAACGCGCGGTAGCGATGATTCGGGCGCGCAGTGCGCGCCCACGGCGCCGAAACGTGCCGCCACACGCGAGAGCAATCGTCAGGGCGGGAGGAATCTGTTACTTTGGTAAGAAAATGGACTTTGAAGTTCACGTTCGGCGATTACAGGATATCGGCCTAAACGCCTACGAGTCGCGGGCCTACCTCGTTCTGATCGGCCACCCCCATTTCAAGGCCCTGGAAGTCGCCGGCCGCGCCAATATCCCCCGCCAGAAAATTTACGAAGTGCTCGACAGCCTCACCGAAAAAGGCTTCGTGCAGGTGGTGCAGGGCAAGGCGAAGCAGTTTTCGGCCGTGGAGCCGAAACTGGCGCTCGAAGGCTACCTGGTGCGCCGCAAGGAGTCGTTCGAGCGGCAATGGCAGGAGCGCCAGAGGCTGGCCGGGCTGGTGTGGGACGATCTGACGTCGGTTTATGCCGACGGCAATCAAGGCCGCGGACCGCTCGACTATCTGCGCATTGTCGCCGACAACGCCCACATCGCCGAAGAGTACCGCCGGCTGCTGGTGCAAAGCTCCAAACAGTATCTGGAGTTCGCCAAGCCGCCCTTCGCCGTCGATCCGGTGGCCGAGCCGATGGTCGAGGAACTTGCCGCCAAAGGCGTCGAATGCCGCCTGCTGTTCGACCAGCGCGTTCTCGACACCAAGGGCGAACGCGAAAAGTTAGACCGGCTGGCCAAGGCCGGCGCGGACGTCAAGCTGATCGACGGGCTGCCGATGAAGCTGGCCCTGTTTGACGAGCGCCGCGGTATGATTTCGCTCGACGACCCGGTGGTGAGCCACCCGCAGATCACCGCCCTGGTGTTCGACCACGAGAGTCTGGCCTCGGCCATGGAAAGCCTGTTCAGCGAATTCTGGAAACGCGGCAAACCGGTCTAGCCGCCGGCCGACCCCTCGAATCCATCCCCGTCGTGCGGCCTGACGGAAGGCACCTTCGTATCGAAGCGCTCAACAGAGCCGCAAACCGCTCAATAGCCGCAGCCGCACAACAGAGCCGCAGGCGCGAGCCGGCGGGCCGAGCCCCCACAAAGGCATCGCGAACCGCGCGTCGGAGTGCGATCCAGAATCATCCACGGTTGGCGTACGACAGAGGCGCTTCGGCCCGCCGGCTCACGCCTGCGGCTCTGTCTTGCCAGGCTTGTGGCCGCTGCGGTTTCGCGGCAAACGAAGAGCGGCAAGCGAAGGACACCGGCGCGAGCGAAGAACACAGACAGGATTGTCTGTGCCCACGACAGACTACGCGCTACTCCAGTCCGCCCAGGGCTTCCACGCCCGGCAGGGTCTCGCCGCCCAGAAACTCGAGCGACGCGCCGCCACCTGTCGAGATGTGAGTAATGCTCGCGGTCACGCCGGCGGTCTTGATCGCCTTTTCTGAATCGCCACCGCCGACGATGCTGGTTGCGTCCGACGCCGCCACGGCCTTGGCTACCTCGATCGTTCCCGCCGCGAAGGGGGCTAACTCGAACACGCCCATCGGGCCGTTCCAGACGATCATCTTGGCTTTAGCGATCTGCTCGGAATAGGCCGCCACGGTCTTGGGGCCGATGTCGAGGCCCTTCCAGCCGGCCGGGATCGGCTCGTTGACGCCGTCCACGATCTTCGTCTCGGCGTCGGCCTTGAGCTCCGTAGCAATCACGTGGTCCACGGGTAGCATCAGCTTGCCGCCGCTTTTCTCGAGCAGGTCCTTGGCGAGATCGAGCTTGTCTTCCTCGACCAGCGATCCGCCCACGGGTTGGCCCTGGGCCTTCATGAAGGTGTAAGTCATGGCGCCGCCGATCAGCACTTTATCGGCGAGCGCGAGGAAATTGCGCAGGAACTGAATCTTGTCGGAGATCTTGGCGCCGCCAACAACGGCGACATAAGGATGCTCCGGTTTCGAGACGGCCTTGGAGAGGTAGTTGAGCTCTTTCTCCATCAACAGACCGGCCGCGGTTTCTTTGACGTAGTCGACCATCCCGGCTGTCGAGCCGTGGGCGCGGTGAGCCGCTCCGAATGCGTCATTGACATATACGTCGCACAGTGCCGCGAGCTTCTTCGCGAACTCCGGATCGTTGGCTTCTTCGCCGGCGTGGAAACGCAGGTTCTCGAGCAACAGCACCTCGCCGGGCCTGAGCGCCTTGGCCAGCGCTTCGACCTCGGGGCCAACGCAGTCGGGCGCCTGCCGAACCTTCTTGCCGAGCAACTCGCCGAGCCGCGCCGCGACCGGCGCCAGGCTCATCTTCGGGTTGGGCTTGCCTTTGGGCCGACCGAGGTGCGAAGCGAGAATGACCGCGGCGCCCTTTTCGAGCGCGAGCTGAATCGTCGGCACCGCCGCCCGGATGCGCGTATCGCTGGTGATCGTCTTGCCGGTCTCATCGAGCGGAACGTTGAAATCGACGCGAATGAAAACGCGTTTGCCTTGGAGATCGAGGTCTCGAATGGATTTGTAGGACATGGTATCTGAGATAACTGAGTCTGCAATAACTGTGTCTGGGATAGCGCGGTCTGAACTACGGCGTCAGGGCAAGCATCCGCGGGCAACGAAGCTTGGGGCACGGCAGCCCTCGCCGCCGCGCCCCTCGCGAGTGTCGTCTGTCGTCTACCGCTCGCCGCCCGTGGCGATTTCGCCGCGGCCCGCGGGCTTCCGCCCGCGGCTCTGATGCCGGGTTCGCTACGTTCGGCGGCTTTCACCCCGGCGCTTCGTGCACTCGCAGCTGCTGGGAACAGACAGGATTGTCTGTTCCGCTTAGTTCAAGCCCTTCTTGGCCAGCAGCTTGATCAGGTCGATCACGCGGCTCGAATAGCCCCACTCGTTGTCGTACCAGGCCAGCACTTTGACCATGTCGCCGCCCATCACGCGCGTCATGCCGGCGTCGACGATCGAAGAACGCGGGTCGTGCAGGAAGTCGCTCGAAACCAGCGGCTCCTCGGTGTACCCCAGAATGCCCTTGAGCGGCCCTTCCGCCGCTGCCTTCAGCTTCGCGTTGACTTCTTCGGCCGTGGTGCTCTTCTCCAGGACGGCCACCAGATCGACGACCGAAACATCCGGCGTCGGGACGCGAATGGAAAAACCGTCGCACTTGCCCTTGAGCTCCGGCATCACCAGGCCGATCGCCGCGGCCGCGCCGGTCTTGGTCGGGATCATGTTCAACGCCGCGGCGCGCGCCCGGCGCAGATCCTCGTGCGGCAGATCGAGCGTGCGCTGGTCGTTGGTGTAGCTGTGCACGGTCGTCATCGTCGCTTTCAGGATGCCGAAATTGTCCTGCAGCACCTTGGCCACCGGCGCCAGGCAGTTCGTCGTGCACGAGGCGTTGGAGATCACTTCATGCTTGGCGGGGTCGTACTTGTCGTCGTTGACGCCGAGCACGATGGTGATGTCTTCCTCTTTGGCGGGCGCCGAGATGATGACCTTCTTGACTCCGTCGTGCAGGTGCTTGGCCGCCGCCGCCCGTTTGGTGAACAGGCCGGTAGACTCCACCACGATCTGCGCGCCGACGCTTTGCCACGGAATCTGGCCCGGGTCGCGCTCCGCAAACACTTTGATGGTTTTGCCGTTGACCTGAATGCCGTCGGCGGTCGCCTTGACGTCCGCCGCGAGGGTGCCCATTACCGAGTCGTGCTTGAGCAGATGGGCCAGGGTTTTGGTGTCGGTGATGTCGTTGACGGCGACGATATCCACGTCGGGCGAATCCAGCGCCGCGCGGAACACGTTTCTGCCGATTCGTCCGAATCCATTGATCGCAACTTTGACTGCCATAGTCTTTTCTTCGTTCTCCTAGTGATGGAAGAGCAGCGCGCGGACAGACCGCCGCGCCGCATTTGAGCTGTTGAGAAACCGCTCCGGGCGGGAGCGCTCGATGGAAACCGCAGCCGTCGGCCCGGCCCGCAAATGCGGGCGGGGTGAGGCAGGGGCGCGCACGCTACACCGCGGAATTACTGTTGCTGCGAGACCGGCTCGGGCCGGACTTCTCCACCTACGTTGGCGTAGGCTTCTTTGATGGCAATCACCTTGCCATCTTCGAAGGTGATAAAAACCATGTTACCTGGAGGCTGGCCGTAGATCCAGTCCTCTGTCTGGACGCCTTTCTTGAAATCGCGAACGCGCTTGACCGGGTGCCCTTTCACCAGCAGTACCATATCCCGGTCCATCTCCGGAATAACACGCTTCTGCTCGATGGCTTCCTTGAATTTCGGCGGCAACTGGTCGAGATACAATTCCGTTGCCGAGCGCTGCTCGAAGTCCAGCAGGGGCTTCAGCATCTGCTTGAACTCATCGGCGGACTTGGCCGGAACCTCACCGTCGAATACCAGCGCGATGGTGGTGCCACCCGGGGCGTGGGTCTCTTGCCCCTGCCCCACCGTGCTCATTTGGGAGCTGCCGCTGACCTGAATGCGGTGCCACCATTTGCGCCCGCCGCTCAGCCCGTAATTGAGTTGTAATACCAGTTTGTCCTTCTTGAACTCGACCTTGGTGATCTGCGTCAGATCGCCCAGCCGCGCCGCCGGGCCGAATTTCTGCAGCGCCGCCGACCATTCCTGCTCCTGTTCGACAACGCCCGCGGGCGAAACCGGCAGGGGCTTTTTCGAGCGCGGAATCAGGATTTTCGCCGTGCCGTATTCGGCCGTCAGGTCGCGAATGATGTTGGCGCGCTGCTGCTCGCTGAGCTTCGTCTCGGCCGGGAGGGAGGCAGCGAGAAAGGCCGCGAGCGCAACGAAAATACAGAGCTTTCGCATGCATCTGCTCCCGTGGGACAGACCATTCCGTCCGTCCACTCTGGTTGTTCCGCTCACCCGATGGCCGGCGTGGCGATCAAAGCTTCGAATCGCCCGGACCCCCAATGCCCAGATGCAACAATGACTCGCCTGCTTCGGGCCGTTCGGCGGCTCCAGTGGGCGGATCGAGGTCCCACAACACGGGCGCCGGGTTGGAGCGCAAGGGAATCCGCCACAGCAAAACACCGGCGGCCACCACCGCGAAGGTTGTCAGCAGGCTCGCCTCGGGCCCATACTCGGCTCCGCTCCACATGGCCGGGCCCACCGGGACGACTTCCATCCCCGTCAATCTAATTGTAAGCCCACTGACGTTGGCCCCCAGGCAGGCCAGCGAGAAATTCCAGGCAAAGTGCATGCCGGCGGGGATCCACAACGAGCGCTGCCGCAACAGGGGCAGGCCGAACAGCAGCCCGAACAGGGCGGTATTGACGATGCCGACCGGCGAGGAGTTGGGGTTGGTGGCGTGGACCATCCCGAAAATCGCCGAGCTGAGAAGCACCGCGCCCCAGGGGTGCGTGCCGCGCATCAACTGTTGCAGGCCGTAGCCCCGAAACAGCAGCTCCTCGGCACAAGCCGCGCAAGCCATCACGATCAACCCGACGCCCAGCGAGGGCGCCCACATCACCTCGGTCAGCGAACCCTCGATCGGGCCGTATTGAATCTCGACCCACCCCACCGCCCATTGCAGCCCGATGATGCTGACGCTGAGGGCGGCGCCGACCATCATGCCGAATGCCAGATGCCGCCACGCCAGACGGGTCATAGGCAGGCAAATCGCCGACGGCGGACGCATATCGGCCACCGTGAGCAGCAGCGCCGTCGCGCCCGCCGCGGCTGGCAGCAACACCAGCGAACTCAGCGCCAGATCGTTGGCTTTGAGCCACGGCACCGCCGAAAAAACAAAGGCCAACGCCAGCGCCAGCGCCACAGCAACAACGAAGAAGAGGAGCAATCGGGCGAGCGAGGTCCAGAAGCGGCGCGCCGGAGTGGGCGGGGCCTGCGGGGGGCGCTCCGAAAACCGCGCCGGCGTCGGCATCAGCGGAGCAGGTTCGGAAAGGCTCGGACTGTCGGGATCATCCTCGGGCATGGGGGGCGGCTCGCCGGGCGGGGTCACGTCTATGGATCATAGCGGTTTGGCCGCTGCGGCAAGCCGGGCCCCTGTGACGGGCCGGACCCTGTCGCGCGGCTCCTGTTGGCCGCTGAGGGGCGGCTGCTGATGCGAGGCCGCCGAGGGAAGGCTGATGGAAGTAAGGAGCGCTCCGAACCGGAGTCAGTTCTTCGATCGTCAACCGGGGCGGAAGGCGAGCACGTTTTCCTGCGGCTCGAATAAGCTCAGGCCGGGCTCGCCGGCCGCCTCGCCGAGCCGCTGGGCGATCTGGGCCACGTCGTCTTTGCTCCAGCCGACCGAGGTCACCGCAATCTTGCCGTTGGGCTCGATCAGAAACGACGTCGGCACATTGGTCAGGCCGTAGACATCCGAGACCGGATAGCCTTCTTCCTCGGGGTCAAACAACACCGGCAGCGTCGCGATGCCAAACTCGCGGCCAAAGGCGTTGGTGTGGTCGAGCGAGTTTTGCGAAACCGCCCAGATGCCCACCGGGGCGGCGGCCAGCCGCTTGTGCAGCCTTTCGAAAAACGGCAGCGCATACTGGCAGGTGGGGCAGGAAATCTTGAAGAAAACCAGCAGCAGCGGGCCTTTCGCCAACGCTTCGGTGAGCGAATGCACCTCGCCCTTATGGTCGGGCAGACTGAATTCGGGGGCATCGCTGCCTGGCTCTAGTGCGGCCATGATTCTCCTGGGGTCTTCCTCGGTTGTCAGTTGATGGACCCGTTGAGAGGTTCATCCGTTTCGACAGCACCGACCCAAAAGAGTCTCTGCAGCGAATTCTAGCAAGATGGCGTCCACGGCCAAGCGCAATCCGAGCCGCGCGCGCCGCCGGAGTTATGGTGCGCTGCCAATGTTATATTGTGACGGTCATGCTTACTCGACGAGACTTTCTCGCCGCAACCGCGGCGGCTGCGGCTCCTTTGTGGGCGGCGGCGGACTCAGACCGCGAAAATTTCGCCGATAAGGCCATCGCTCTGGCGAAAAAAGCGGGCGCTTCGTACGCCGACATCCGCATCAATCGCTACGATTTCGAAAACATCTACACGCGCGAGCGTCAGGTGCAGTTCATTTCCTCCGATTCCAGCTATGGCTACGGTGTGCGGGTGCTCAAGAAAGGCTGCTGGGGCTTCGCCGCTTCGAACGATTTCAGCGAAACAACACTGACGCGGGTTGTGCAGCAGGCCATCGAAATCGCCGAGGCCAATGCCGTGCTGCTTTCGCAGCCGGTGCGTCTGGCGCCCGAAAAGGCCCACAAAGCAACCTGGAAATCAGCCTACGAGACGGATCCGTTCACGATACCGGTCGAGCGAAAAATCGATCTGCTGATCAAGCTTAATGAGAGAGCCCTCGCGGTGAAGGGGGCGAGCTTCGTTTCGAGCATGATGCGGTTTGTGCGCGAGCACAAGTTCCTGGTTTCGACCGAAGGCTCGGTGATCGACCAGACGCTGATCCGCTCCTACGGCTCGTTCAACGTAACCGCCGTCGACCGCGCCAAGGGCGAGTCGCAGTCGCGCGGTTCACTCGCGGCGCCGACCCTGAAGGGGTACGAAGCCATCTCGGACTATCCCTACCTCGACGAGGCCGAGCAGGCCGCCGAGGAGGCGGTGGCGAAACTGAGGGCCAAGCCGGTCGAGCCGGGCGAGTACGATTTATTACTCCACCCCACGCACCTCTGGCTGACGATTCACGAAAGCTGCGGACACCCCACCGAGCTCGACCGCGCGCTGGGCTACGAAGCCAACTACGCCGGGACGAGTTTCCTCACGCCCGACAAACTCGGCAAGTTCCGTTACGGCTCGAAGTGGATCAACATGGTAGCCGACCGCACCCAGGAACACGGTCTGGGAACGATCGGCTACGACGACGACGGCGTTCCGGCGCAGCGCTGGTACCTGGTGAAAGAAGGCATTTTCGTCGACTACCAGACCACGCGCGAGCAGGTCGCCTGGCTCGAAGGCATGAAGTCGCACGGCTGCGCGCACGCCGACAGTTGGGAAAGCGTCGTGTTTCAGCGCATGCCCAACGTTTCGCTCGATCCGCTCGACAGCAAGCTGACCCAGGAAGAGCTGATCGCCGACATCAAAAACGGCATCCTGATTCTCGGCAACGGCAGCTTCTCGATCGACCAGCAGCGCTACAACTTTCAGTTCGGCGGGCAGGTCTTTTGGGAAATCAAGAACGGCAAGAAAACGCAGATGCTACGCGACGTCGCCTATCAGGCGCGGACGCCCGATTTCTGGAATGCGTGCGACGGCGTGGCCGGCCGCGACGAATACTGGCTGGGCGGGGCGTTCAATGACGGCAAGGGCGAGCCGGCGCAATCGAATCCGGTGAGCCACGGCTGTTCGCCTTCGCGCTTCCGCGGCATCAACGTGATCAATACGGGGAGAAAATCGGCATGACCCGCGAACAGGCGCAGGCATTGACGAAAAAGGCGCTGTCGTTCACCAAGGTCCCCGAAGTGGCGATTTCGCTTTCGATCAGCTCGCACGGCTTTCTGCGTTTCGCCGGCAACGCGGTCACCACCAGCGGCCAGACGCAGTCGGCCCGGGTCAGCGTCACCGCCTGGAAGGGAAAACGCAACGGCACGGTCTCGGCCTCGATCGATCTGTGGGACGCCTCCGCTGCCGAACCGGCGCTGAAGAAGCTCGTCGCCGACGCCGAAGCGCTGGCGGCGCTGTCGCCCGAGGATCCCGAATACGTGCCGCTGTTGGGGCCGCAGGAATACATCGAAGTCGATGGTTTCGACCGCGCCGCCGCCGAGATGCCGGCCGCAGCCCGCGCCGCGTCGGTCGCGCACGCCATCGCGCAGGCCAAAGGCAAAAAAGTCGTCGCCGCGGGTTTTTTCGAGAACCGCAGCGACCTCGAGGTATTTGCGAATTCGGCGGATCTGTTCGCCTATTACCCGAGCAGCTTCGTGGCGTTTTCGGTGACCGCACGCACGCCCGACGGCACCGGCTCGGGCTACACGTCGCTGGTGTCGCACCGCGCGGCGAGCCTCGACGTGAAGGAAGCGACGTCTCTCGCCGCGCAAAAGGCCGTCGACTCGCGCGCCGCGCAGGAACTCAAGCCGGGCGATTACCCGGCGATTCTGGAGCCGCAGGCGGCGGCCGATCTGCTTTCGCGACTCAATTTCGACGCCCGCCTCGCGGATGAAGGCCGCAGCGCGTTCGCGGCGCCCGGCGGCAAGACGCGCCTGGGCGAGCAGATGTTCGACAAGCGCGTGAATCTCTACACCGATCCGCGCAACGCCACGGTTCCATCGAGCCCGATCGGCCCCGACGGCTATCCGATCACGAAAGCGGATTTCGTTCGCGAAGGCGTCGTGAAGAATCTCAGCTACTCACGCTTCTGGGCGGCCAAGAACAAGAAGCAGCCCGGCCCATTTGACGCGAACCTAATCCTTGACGGCGAAAACGTGCCGTTGTCGAAGATGATCGCCGAAACCGAGCGCGGCGTGCTGCTCACCCGATTGTGGTACATCCGCATGGTCGATCCGCAGCAGGCGCTGCACACCGGCCTGACCCGCGACGGTACCTTCTGGATCGAGGACGGCAAGATCCAGCACCCCATCAAGAACTTCCGTTTCAACGAAAGCCCGGTGCGGCTGCTCACCGAAGTCGAAGCGCTCGGCACCCCTCAGCCGGTCGCCCCCAGCGAGCGCTACAGTACCTACCGACTGCTGCTGCCGGCGATGAAGGTGCGCTCGTTCCGGTTTACCTCGCTGTCGGACGCCGTTTGAGGGACTTTGGTTGTCGCCGCTCGGCCGGCCCGATCGACGGTTTTCGTAAAGCGCGAACCAGGCTGTCAGTGGGAACTGCCCTGCGCCGCCGGAGGATTCGTAGCCGGTAAGGCTTCGGCGCGGCGGCGGTAGACCTCGTATTTCCGCCGTGACGGCTGCGCGTTGCGCTCCCACCATCCCCGCAGGTAGGGGTATTCGTATTCCCAGACTTTCTCGTATTTGTCTTCGGTGAGGCCGCGCGGCCAGCCGCCGCGGGGGTCCCAGACGACATACCAGTCGGCTCCGTCGTAGTCGTCGAACTGGTCGTCGGGAACGAGGCCGCGAAACTTCCGGTTGTTGGGCGCTTCGCTGTTGAGCAGGTCGACCCAGCGCATTTCGGGCAGGTAGAAATAGGTCGTCATGCCTTTGACGTTGCGGTAGAAAGCAACCTTGTCGCCCGGGCGGACATTCTGCCGCAGGAAAACGATCAGCGGCCCGGTGTAAGAGCTATCGCCCAGGAACTGGCGTTCGACGACCTGGTCGCAGCAGGGTTGGTTGAAATCGAGCGCGGGCCAGGGCAGTGTGATGAGGAAGAACGCCGTGGCGGCGGTGCGATTGGACGAGCGCTCGAGCCCCGCGGCGGCCAGCGCGGCCAGCAGCACGCCGGCCGGAATGATCTGGTAATAGTGGCGCGGGCTGGCCTGCTCCTTGCCGGCGGCGATGGCTAGCGCCGGCGAGATCACGACGATCAGCGCCCCCAACAGCGCGGCGCGCGTCCAAACGCCGGGTTCTTTGAGCCGCGTCCAGCACCACGCGAACGAGGCCGGAACGCTGAGGCACAACGCCGCGACCAGCCAGAACGCCGGGCCGCCCCATCGGTTTACGTCGGCCGCGCCGAATAGAAACAGCGGACTCAGCACGAGCAGGCTGGCGAGGCCCAGGCCGGCGCCCAGCGCCAGGGGCAGGCGCCCCGCGCGGCGGCGAAACAGATAAAAGCCTGCCGGCACCAGGAACACCACCGGCACCGTGCGCCAGAAATCCCGGCCGCGGTTGGTGAGCGCGGTGCGATAGCGTCCCCACACCGGGGTCGCCGCCGGCGGCGGCCACTGCCCGGCGAACTCCGCGTGAAACCGCCAGAAATCCAGCCCGACGATGACGCCCATCGCGGCCGACAGCAGGACGAAGCCGCGCAGCAGCCTGCGGTCGCCCTGCAGCAGAACGAACACGCCCAGCGCCGCCCAGGTGCCGGCAAAGCTGACGTAGTTCGCGAAATACAGCAGCAGCCCGGCCACGCCCAGCCGCAGGTAGAACGACCACCGGCCGCTCAACTCCGGATCGCGCAGATAGCGGCAGAACTCGAGCAACAGCCAACAGGCAAGCATCACCACGATGCCGTAGTAACGGCTGTGGCGCGTCGCATTGAGAAAATGGATCGAGGTAACCGCCAGCGCCGGCATCATCAGCGGCTTGATCCCCGGGCCGAAAAGCACAATTCCCAGGCGGTAGAGCAGCCACAACGCGACCGCTCCGCAGATCGCATAGGGCAACCGCGCGCTGAATTCGCTGACGCCCAGCAGCCGAAACGAGACGGCCGAAACGTAGAACTGCAGCCAGCTTTGCATCGAGGGTAGTAGTTTCGAGCTGATGTCGTGGCCGTCATCGTCCTGCACGATGAGTTGCTGCCGCTCCGTATCGAACGCGTAGGGCAGCCACGAGCCGCGTTCGGCCATCAATCGGGCCCAGTTCGCGGTGGTGGCCTCGTCACGCCACAACAACGCGCCGTCGAGCCGCCAGAACAACAATACGGCGGATACGACGACGAGCAGAACGGTGAGAAAGCGGCGCGCGAGCATGCTTTGGTGATGTTGCAGAGTTCTATGCAGGACCCACCGGTTCCAGGGCGGGTTGGCGCAGGGAAGCGTCCCAGTATAACGAAAACAAGCCGCCGCCCGTACCACTGCGCCACACCACCCGTAGCGCAGGGCTCGCAGAGACCTGCGGCATTTTCCGGGCCGGATCAACCAGGGGCAGACCTGTAGCCGCCCAGACCAGCCCGGCCTGTCGCGCCCGATCAAGGCCGCCCCAACAGCTGTTCCCGGGCCCGACCGCACACGCCCCAGGGACGCTCCAGAACACGCGGGCGATACCTCCCAAGCCGTCTTGAGCCGCAACTTTTCCAAGCCACCCGGTTTTATCCCCATGTAGGGCGAGCCGGCCGCCCTCAACGGAAATGGTTGAAGGAGGAACCACACAATGACCAAGCTCACGCGAATTCTGGGAATCGCAGCCTGCACCTTGACGCTGGGAGCGGGCCTGGCCGTGGCGGCGGTGAATGCCCCGCGCCGGCAGGCCCGGCAGCAAAGGCGCATCGCCCAAGGCGTGGCCAGTGGCGCGTTGACGCCCGCCGAAGCGCATCGCCTGGAGCGGCACGAAGCCGCCATTCACCGCTCGATCGTGCGCGACCGCATCGACGGCGGCGCATTCACCCCGCGCGAGCGGGTCAAGGCGCAACACCGCCTCAACCAGCAAAGCCGCGCGATCTACCGGCAAAAACACGACCGGCAATCGCGCTGGTAGACGCCGAGCACGAGCCATGTTCGCCGGCCCAAGACGCAAACCGAGCCGCGCGTAAGCAAGCGGTGGCTTGTAGGAGCTCAATCGGCAGGGGAACGGCGCTGTCATCCCGAGCCGCACCTGCCTGTACACGTCTCTACCCGCCTGCATCCGCCCCACCCGTATTCATTGGTATGCGTCTCCCCCCGGCTCCATCCGGATGCGTCGCACCCTCAGACAAATTCCCTCCCCCCGGGCGCGCCGATTGAGTTCCTACCAGCCCACCGCTTGCGCGAGCGGCTCGGGGTCGCCTTTCGGCGACCGATTTTCGTTTTCGGCGACGCCTTCCGTGGCGGTTCCGGGATTCGAAAAACAAGCCCCTCTCGCGGTGTGGGGTTGGCTACGATCTCGGCCCGTTCGCACCTGTTAAGCTGACAACTTACGCGGACAACACCGATTCATGCCCCCGTCTTCGACAACCGCGCGACGACAGCGCCGCGACCACAAAAAACGCCCCGAGAGCGTGCCGCCGGCCGCCGCAAAACCGGCGCGCGCGCGGTTCGCCTGGTGCTGGCCTTCTTCGGGCACGGGCCGCGCCGCGATGCTCGGCATCCTCGTCGCGGCGCTGGCCCTGCGCGCCTACCATCTGCTCGAGATGTTCCCGATCCTGGTGGATGAAAGCATCTACCTGCGCTGGGCGGAAATCATCGATCACCAGGGGCAGTGGTTCATCTCGCTGCTCGACGGCAAGCCTCCTCTGCACACCTGGCTGCTGGCGCTGCCGCGCATCCTGTTTCACGGCGATCCGCTGTGGACCGGGCGGGCGGTCTCGGTGGTTTTCGGGCTGCTGAGCACGCTCGGAATCTTCGCCGTCGGCAAGCGCCTGGCCGGCGAAACCGCCGGACTGCTTGCCGCGGCGCTCTACGCGGTGTTTCCGCTGGCGCTGTTGTACGACCGGCTGGCTTATACCGAGTCGCTGGTCAACCTCTGCGGCGTGGCGATCGTGCTGGCTTCGCTGGCGGTATTCGGCAACGAGGAAGGCACTTGGAGGCAGGCCTGGCCGGCGGCGCTGGCGATGGGTCTTGGGCTGTTCACCAAGCAAACCGTGATCCTGTTCGCTTTCTTCCCGGCGCTGGCGGGAATCTTCTACATTCGCAAGCAGCCACGCCGTCTGCTGGCGAGCCTGGTTTTCATCTACGGCGCCGGCGTCTGCTTCCTGGTGCTCAACTGGCTGATGAAGCCCGAGGCCCCAACGCTGGGAACCTACAGCACGCTGTTGCACCACACGGGTTTCTACGTCGCGCCGGCGGAGTTCCTCAAGAACCCGTTTGTCGAAGCCTCGAAGAACTTCCCGCTGCTGGGCGGCTATATTTCCACGTACATGACGCTATCGCTGGCGTTTTTCGCGATGGCGGCGCTGGCTTACCTGACGGTGCGGCGGCGTTGGGAGGCCTTGCTGCTGGCGTCGGTATCGGTACTACCGCTGCTGGTACAGGTGTTCATCCTCTCGCTGATGTTTCCCTCGCGCTGGGCTTTCCCGCATTTCTGGCCGTGGCTGGTAATCGTCGGCATGGCGGCGGTGGACCTGTGGGAGCTGCGCGGCAGGCAGATCGTTCCCGTGCCGCGCCGTAAGGCGGTTGCCGCGGCGGTGGTTCTGCTGATCGTATCTCCGGTGTTGCTGCGTTCGCTGTCGATGTTGGCATCACCGTTGACGCGGCTGCATCCCGACGACGCCAGCGGGTTTCTGGGCTCGTCGGCGCATGTCGGGTTCGGTATTCGCGAAGCGGTGGCTTACCTGGAAGAGGAAGCGCGCGACCGCGGCCCGTTCGTGCTGCTGGTGGACCCCATCTGGGGGCCGCCCGCCGACGCCATCATTACGTTTCTGAATCGGCGCCTCGGCATTCAGGCGTACGAGGCCTGGTGGACGCAGCTTTCGAGCACACACGCCATTCTGCCCACCGGCCCCGCCGACGTGCTGCGGTCGCACTACGAACGCATCAAGGCGGGCAAGATCGACTTCCACAAGCTGCAGCGGGTGTTCTACGTGACCGACACGAACTACTACACCGACCCCGAGGTCAAGGTGCGGCAGCCCGATGCGCAGCTTGTCGCTTCGTTTCCCAAGGGCGACGGGAAGAACGCAATCAATGTATACCGGCTGAAGTGACCTGTACCGGCGGAAGGGGAGTGGATCCCTGGCCGCAAGGCGCGGGCAGACAGGCGCGGCTCGGAGCGACGATTCTCGATTGGGAGCAAGTTGGGCTGTAGTGCCGACGAAATCCAAACGCAAGAAGACTCGGGAGACGCATGCCGTCGCGGCGTCCGGCTCGGCGCGCGGAGCAGCGACCCCAGGCGGCGCCTTTTTCTCCCGCGAACGTCTCATGCTGGCCGCCATTCTGGCCTTGGGATTCGCCTTGCGCGTCTATCATCTGATGCAGAATTTCCCGATCGTGGGCGACGAAAGCATTTACCTACGCTGGGCGGAAATCATCGACCACCAGGGACAGTGGTTCATCTCGACCCTCGACGGCAAGCAGCCGCTGCCGTTCTGGCTGTTAGCGCTACAGCGCTTCTCGTGGGACGGCGATCCGCTGCTCGCCGCGCGGTTGCTTTCGGTAGCGGCGGGACTGCTGGCGATCGTCGGCATCTATGCCGTCGGCAAGCGGCTGGCCGGCGTTTCGGCGGGCCTGACCGGCGCGCTGCTCTACACGGCGTTGCCCTGGGCGATCATGTACGACCGGCTGGCGTTCGTCGAATCGATGGTCAACCTGGCCGGCGTGATGATCGTCTACACCGCGATTCGCTGTTTCGAGCGCGATGCGAGCAGAGGCGAAGTCGCCAGCGCCGGCGAAGACAGCGAGACCCGCAATGAAACCCAAAACGGCGGGCGCTGGCGTGAAGCTGTGTTCGCGGGCCTGGCGGTGGGCCTGGGCTTTTTCACCAAGTCAACGGCGCTGCTGTTTGCCTTCTTCCCCGCGCTGGCGGCGATCTGGTGGCGGCGCGACCGCTGGAAAATTCTGGCCGGCCAACTGGCGCTGATCTACGCCATCGCCGCAATCTTTCCCCTGATCTCCTGGATCGGCGAACCCGACGTGCCGACCTACGACACCACCAACATCGTCTTCCACCAAAGCTTTTTCTTCCCCAAACCCGCCGAGTTGCTGGCGCATCCGTTCGAAGTGGCGGTGGTGAACTTTCCGCTGTTCTTCGACTACGTATCGTCCTATCTGACCTGGCCTGCGTTCGCAGCGGCCCTGGCGGCGCTCGCCTACCTCACCTACCGACGCCAATGGACCGCCTGGCTGCTGTTCTCGGTGACGCTGCTGCCTCTGCTGGTGCAGATCTTCATCCTCAAGCAGATGTTTCCGACGCGCTACCCGTTCCCGCACATCTGGCCGCTGCTGGTATTGATTGCGATGGGGACTCAACGCCTGTTCGAGGACCTCCAGCCGCGTTGGGAAACCCGCCGCGCGGCGCAGGTCACGGCGGCGGCGCTGCTGCTGGCGCTGGCGCCGATGCTGGTGCAATCGGTCTTGATCCTGCGCGATCCCAAGAAGAACCTGTCGCCGCACGACTCGGGATATTTTCTGGGCACCTACGCGCACGCCGGGTTCGGAGTGCGCGAGGCGATCGATTTTCTGATCGGGGAATCCGAGCGTGGTCCTTTCGTGCTGCTGACCGACCCCATCTGGAGCGTCCCCGCCGACGCCATGTTCCCCTACCTGAATTTCAAATACGGGATCCGCGTCTACGAGGCTTGGTGGACACAGCTATCCGGCACCTACCCAATCTTTCCCCACGGCACCGTCGATTTGCTCAAGTCGCAATACGAGCGGGTGAAGGCGGGCAAGCTCGATTTGACGAAGTTGAAGCGCGTCTATTACATCACCGACACGAACTACTACACGCCCGAGGATGTGAAGATTCGCCAACCCGACGCGCAACTGATCCGGCGCTTTCCCAAGCCGGGAAATACCTACTTTGTGGATGTCTACCGGCTCAAGTAAAAAGCCTGCCAAGCAACCTCAGAAGCGCGACCAACCGCTCGTCGCGCGAACCTCCAGGTTTGCCGCGTCGCGATTCGTCGTGACGTAGGGCCAACAAGCACCGAAGCAGGAGCTACCCGCACTGAGGCAGGGCCAGATCCAAACCCTCGCCGCAAAGGCCACCGTACCGCCAAGCTGATTCTTGAATTGCTGGGAACCGGAATTCGGGATGTCGTGCCCGCCGCCCGGCCTGAGTGCCTTCAGGCCCTACGTCGCGACGAATCGCGACGCGGCAAACCTGGAGGTTCACGCCACGAGCGGCGGGTCACGTTTCTGTGCGGTTTGAGCCGGCGCTGTGATTTCACAGACAGCGCCGGCTGCTCAACTCAACTGCAGGACTCAGCGTGCGGCTACACCACCCGGCGCCAGCTACACGCCCCAGCAGTAGTCTTCCACTGCCTTCTGCAGGCTCTTGTCGGTCTCGGCCAGGCGCAGCAGTTCCAGGCGAATCGAATCGACCAGGGCGTTCCAGCTTGCTTCGAGTACGTCGTCGGAAACGCCGACCGTGGTCCAACTGTTCTTCTGATCGGCCCACTCGACCAGAACGCGCACCTTGGCCGCGGTTCCTTTGTTGGAATCGAGGACGCGCACTTTGTAGTCGAGCAGCCGAATGTCGGCGATCTGCGGGTAGGTGTGCGACAGACACTTGCGCAGGCATTGGGCCAGGGCGTGGAAGGGGCCTGAGGCGGTAGCGGTGGCCGAATGATGGCCGTCGCGGGCGCGCACCGTCATGTCGGCGCGGCACTTGGTGCGCTCGTTGCCCGACTTTTCGGTGACCAGCTTCATGGTCTCCAGCTCGAAGAAGAAGTGGTCGGGCTGCAAGACCTCGCGCACCAACAGCTCGAAGGTTCCCTCGGCCGACTCGACCTCGTAGCCCTCGTATTCGAGCTGTTTGATGCGGTCGAGAAGCTGCCGCCGGGCGTTGTCGTCGAGCAGCTTATCGAGGCCGCGCTCCTGCAGCTTGAAGGTGATGTTGCTGCGGCCCGAAAGGTCGCTCACCAGCACGCGCCGCTGGTTGCCGACGGTCTCGGGCTCGACGTGCTCGTAGCACGACGGGTCTTTCAACACGGCGCTGACGTGGATGCCGCCCTTGTGCGCGAACGCGCTGCGGCCCACGTAGGGGCGGTCGTTGGGCACCGAAAGATTGGCCGTCTCGGCGACGAAGTTGGCGCACGAGGTCAGGCTTTCGAGTTGCTCGCGGCCGATCGTGGTGTGCCCCAGCTTCAGCTCGAGGATCGGAATGATCGAGCACAGGTTGGAGTTGCCGCAGCGCTCGCCGTAGCCGTTCATGGTTCCCTGCACGTGCGTCGCGCCCAGTTCGACCGCCGCGATGGCATTTGCCACCGCCAGCTCGGAGTCGTTGTGCGTGTGGATGCCGATCACGCCGTCGAAGCGCTTGCGCACCTCGGCGAAGATCTCGCTGAGCTGCGCGGTGATCGTGCCGCCGTTGGTGTCGCACAGCACCAGGATGTCGGCGCCGGCTTTCTGCGCCGCCTCGAGCGTGCGCAGCGCGAAGTCGGGGTTCGACTTGTAGCCGTCGAAGAAATGCTCGGCGTCGTAGATCACTTCGCGGCCGTGCTTCTTGAGATGCGCGACGGTCTCGGAGATCATCGCCAGGTTGGTCGCTTCGTCGACCATCAGGGCGCGCGTGGTGTGCAGATCCCAGCTTTTGCCGAAAATCGTTACGACCGGCGTCTCGGACTCCAGCAGCGCTTTGACATTGGGGTCGGCGGCGACTTTGTTGCGCGGATAACGCGTCGAGCCGAACGCCGCGATGCGCGAGTGCTCGAGTTTGAGGTCTTTGGCGCGGCGGAAGAACTCCTTGTCCTTGGGATTGGAGCCCGGCCAGCCGCCTTCAATGTAGTCAATGCCGATCTCGTCCAGACGGCGGGCGATCGTCAGCTTGTCTTCGACCGACAACGTAATGTTTTCGCCCTGCGTACCGTCGCGGAGAGTCGTGTCATAGATGTGAATTCTCATCAGGGAATTCCTTTCTTCAGCATTGACTAGGAGCGGAGGCCGCGCCCATCGGGCGGGGGCCTCAGAAATCGTTTTCCTTCACCCTCAAACCCATCGAATCCGAACATTTTCAATCCGAGCCGCGCGCGGGAACCAGCGTTCGCCGGCGCGCGGCCCGGTTTGGTTTCCGACGGGCCTTACGCGGTCGGCGTTCCGGCCGCTTTCTTTTTCTTCAGAAAGGCCATCATTTCGCGCAGGCGGCCGCCGACTTCTTCGACCTTCTGTTTTTGCTGCGCCTCGCGCGTGGCCAGGAACTTGTGCCGGCCCGCCTTGTTCTCGGCGATCCATTCGCGGGCGAATTCGCCCGACTGGATCTCGCCCAGAATCTTCTTCATGTTGTCGCGCACGTGTTGGTCGATCACGCGCGGGCCGCGGGTGTAGTCGCCGAACTCGGCCGTGTCGCTCACCGAGTAGCGCATGTAGCCCAGGCCGCCCTCGTAGATCAAATCGACGATCAGCTTCAACTCGTGCAGGCACTCGAAGTAGGCGATTTCGGGCTGGTAGCCGGCGGCCACCAGCGTCTCAAACCCGGCGCGAATCAACTCGGCCGCACCGCCGCACAGCACGGTCTGCTCGCCGAAGAGGTCGCTTTCGGTCTCTTCCTTGAAGGTCGTCTCGATGACGCCGGCCTTCAGGCAACCCAGCGCCATGGCGTAAGCCAGCGCCTGCTGCTTGGCGCGGCCCGTGGCGTCCTGCTGCACGGCCAACAAACCCGGCACGCCGACGCCCTCGACAAACAGCTCGCGGACGCGATGGCCCGGGGCTTTCGGCGCGATCATCGATACATCGACGTCGGCCGGCGGCTGCACTTCGCCGTAGTGAATTCCAAAACCGTGGGCGAACATCAAGGTGTTGCCCTTGGAAAGATGGGGCGCGATTTCTTTCTTGTAGAGATCGCCCTGCAGATGGTCGGAGACCAGGATCATGATGACGTCGGCGGCCTTGGTCGCTTCCGCCACGGTCATCACCTTCAGCCCGGCGGCCTCGGCCTTGGGCCAGGATTTGCTGCCCTCATACAGCCCGACGACGACGTCGAGGCCGCTGTCTTTCAGATTGAGAGCGTGCGCGTGGCCCTGGCTGCCGTAGCCGACGATGGCTACCGTCTTGGACGCGAGGTCATCCAGGTTCCCATCCTTCTCGTAGTAGATCGTTGCCATTTCAACTCCTCAAATAGTGGGGCAGGGCTCCTGGCCTGCCCGCAATGAGAGGAACGGTCGCCGCCGCGGCGCCCCCGGAAGCATTGCGTACTTCGCCCGGCGTGGCGCGAAAGCGGTTCCCGTTCCCGTGCACTCTAATCCCGTTGGGCCAGCTCCGGTTCGGTGGCCGGTTCCCTTTCGGTGTCGCGCGGCAGGCTGCCGGCGAATCCGTTGGGCAGCCGGCGCTGCCCCGAGCGGGCCATCGCCATGGCGCCCGAGCGGATCATCTCCACCTCTCCGTAGTTATGCAGCAGAGCGATCAAAGCGTCGAGCTTTTCGGTCGCCCCGGTGACTTCGAGCGTGTAGGTGGTCGGCGAGGCGTCCACGACGCGGGCGCGGAAGATATCGGCTTCCTTCAACAGCGCGTGGCGCAGCTCGGGCTGCAGGGTCACCTTGATCAGCGCCAGCTCGCGCGCCACCGAGGGGCCCTCGGTCAGATCCATCGCCTGCACCACGTTGATGAGGCGCTTGATCTGCTTGATGAGCAGCTCGCGCATCGGCATATCGACGTTGGCCACGATCGTCATGCTCGAAAGCGTCGGATCGAGGGTGCGCGCTACGGTCAGGCTCTCGATGTTGTAGCCGCGCGAAGTCAGCACGCCGGCAACGCGCATCAGCGCGCCCGGCTTGTTCTCGACCAACAGGGAAATCAGTTGTTGCATGACGAATCAGTCTCCCACCGCCACCGGCTTGGGCGGCTGCAAAATCATTTCGTTGACGGCGCCCCCCGCGGGCACCATCGGGTACACGTTCTCCTCGGGCGAAACGTGCACGTTGAGCAGGTAGGGGCCGGGGTGCTCGACCGCTTCTTTGAGCGCCGCGTCGAGATCGGCAGGCTTTTCGACCGAGCGGCCCTTGATGCCGAAGGCGGCGGCGAGCAGCTCGATATTGGGGAATGAGTCCATCGACACCGAGCAATAGCGGCGGTTATAAAACAGCTCCTGCCACTGGCGCACCATGCCGAGCGTGCCGTTGTTCATGACGATCACTTTCAGCGGCAGGCGGTTGCTGGCGATGGTCGCCAGCTCGGGCAGGCTCATCATGAACCCGCCGTCGCCTACCACCGCGATGCAAAGCTTGTCGGGGTTGCCGAATGCCGCGCCCATCGCGGCCGGCATGCCGTAGCCCATCGAACCCAGGCCGCTCGAGCTCGACCAGTGCCGCGGATGGTCGATGCGGATGTACTGCGCCGCCCACATCTGGTGCTGGCCGACGTCGACGGTGATGACGCCTTCGCCGCCCGACACCTCGTCGATCTTCTGCATCAGATACTGCGGCTTGATCTCTTTTGCGGTGTGCTCGTAGTGGAAGGGATGCTCGCGCTTCCAGGTGTGCACGCGGTCCATCCATTCGGCGCGCGCCGAGCGGTTCTGCGGGCCGCGTTCGGCCTTGGTTTCGGCCAGCCGCTTGTTGAGCTTTCTCGAGCACGCGGCGGGCATCGCCGACCACGCCGACGTCGGCGCGGCGGTTCTTGTTGATCTCGGCGGCATCGATATCGACATGCAGCACCTGCGCGTTGGGCGCGAAAGCGTCCAGGCGGCCCGTGACGCGGTCGTCGAAACGCACGCCGATCGCCAGCAGCGAGTCGGTCTCGGTGACGCCCATGTTGGCGGCGTAGCTGCCGTGCATGCCGAGCATGCTGATGTAGTTGGGGTGGCTGGTGGGCATCGCGCCCAGCCCCATCACCGTCAACGCCACCGGCGATTCGATCAATTCCGAGAACTTCACCAGCTCTTCCGACGCGCCGGCCGTGATCACGCCGCCGCCGGCGTAGATGTAGGGCCGCTCGGCGCTCCAGCAGAACTCGACCGCCGCCTCGATCTCTTCGTCGTCGGGGTCGAGGCGCAGCTCATAGCCGCGCAGCGGCTCCATCTTGTCGGCCTCGTGATAGTTGAACTTGCCGGTCAGCACGTCTTTGGTCACATCGATCAGCACCGGGCCCGGCCGGCCCGATAGCGCGATGTAAAAGGCCTCGTGGACGACCTGCGCCAGCTCGCTGATGTCCTTCACCAGGTAGTTGTGCTTGGTCGCGGCGCGCGTGATGCCGAACGTATCGGCTTCCTGGAAGGCGTCGCGGCCGATCAGCTTCGAGGGCACCTGGCCGGTGATGGCGACGATCGGGATCGAGTCCAGCAGGGCATCGACCAGCCCCGTGGTGAGGTTCGTCGCTCCGGGCCCCGACGTCGCCATGCAAACGCCCACTTTGCCCGTGGTGCGCGCGTAACCCTCGGCGGCGAAGCTGGCATTTTCCTCGTGGCGCACCAGCACGTGCCGCAGCGGATGGTCGTAGAGCACATCGTATACCGGCAGAGTGACTCCGCCGGGATATCCAAAGATGACCTCAGCTCCTTCGCGGGCCAGGCTCTCGATAAGAATTCTTGCTCCTGATAACAACGGCATGACTTCTGTCTCCCGATCGTTGAATGCTGTTTTCCAGTTCGTTTCCGTTGGGCCGCGACCGCCGCGGGCCGGTCTGGCCGTTTCCTCGATACAACTCCACCGGCTGCTCGCCGCCGGCTTGGGCCCCAAAAATCAAAAAGGCCGCCAACCGGTTGTCTTTCGCCCCGGTTGGCAGCCTCTGAAAACTTTTCGGTTCAGAGACCCTTCAACCGGGGCCCGGTACGGCGACGAGAATAATAATAATGCTGCCGATTCGAAGAAGGGCAAAGCGAGGGATGTCGATATCCACCGATGCGGGTGCGGTGCTGACGGCCAGAGCGGAGCTGCTCTCCGCGCATTTTCCGTGACGGGGGCTGCAGCGATAGATCGCGCGGTGCTCTCGCCCCGTGATCCGATCCTTCGCTGTTAAATGCCGACTCACCGTCTTCTCCTCGGGCGCCGTCGAAGATATTCGACGATACACCACCGATAGGTTAAGTCTACCTTCAATCCGAGCGAAGGGTCAAGGCATCCTTGGCCAAGACGCCGGCCTACGGCGCCCGCCGGAAGGAACCTGGAGTGAGTTTACACCCCGGAACCGGCTGTTTCGTTGGGGATTCGGCGGATCTCGATGGAGAGCAGCCAGGGCGGTTCGCCCCGCATCGCCGGGACCCAAAGTGGGCGCGGCCAGTCCGGACGCGGGAAGGATGCCGGGCGGCTGCGGGGTGGCACGTTCGGGCGTCAGGCGGTCCGGAAACAGCCCGGCCGGCTCAGTTTTCGATCCCGTGGATGCGCAGGCTCACCAGTTGGTCGACCGTGAGGTTGCGCATGCCCCGCGCGCGCAGGCCCTGAATGTAGTCGGGCGAGACGCCGTGAATGCGCATCGCAACGAGCTGGTCGATGCTGACCCGGTCGTAGCCCAGCCCCTTGAGCTGCCGTACGAAATCGGCCGATGCGCCGTGAATGCGCATGGCGATCATCTGGTCCACCGAGACCGTGCCGTAGCCCAGGCTCTTGAGGTCCTTGGCGAACTCGCCGCTGACGCCGTGGATACGCATCGCCACGAGTTCATCGGCGGCGGGCCGGTATCCCATGGCGTTGAACTCACGGACGTAGGCGGGGCTCACGCCGTGAATCCGCATCGCAATCAGATTGTCGGAAGTGAGCTTCGCGTAGCCCAGCGACTGCATCTCCTCGATGTATTCGATCGAAACGTTGTGGATGCGCATCGCCAGAAGCTGATCGGCCGAGCGAGGGCGCGGCGCCCAGGCGGCGCAGATCGCGTACGTATTGCGCGCTCACGTCGTGAACGGCCATGTGGAACACCATGTCGCCGGAAATGCCGCCATAGCCGAGCGACTGCATCTCGCTGGCGAATTGTGGGTTGGCCGTGAAGGCGAAGGTGCCCCCGCCGCCGCCGTTCTTGAAGAAACCCTCGCACGAGATCGTGCCGGCGTCGCGGGCGATCTCGAACTTCACGTTGGCGCCGGCCGGCGAGTCCATCTGCGCGGCGGTCAGGCCGTGAAGCTGATCGAGCGGCAGCGCCGAGGAACTGGTCATGTTCGAGTCGGCCGAGCGGCGATGGATGGTGAGCTGGATCTTGCCCTCCACCGGCGGGCCGTCGATCGCCCACTGCCCGGTGACGGCGGTGTCCTGCGCGGCGGCGATGGCGCAGCCGAGCACGGCGATAGCGGCATAGAGTATGCGAGACATGATTTCTTCCTCCAACATGCGGGCCCACGGCAAACATCCGCGCAGCGCCACTCAGAGCCGCGGGCGTAAGCCCGCGCTCAATGCCCCGAACCGCGTTGACCGCCTCAAGCACCGGCTGGGGGCCGCGCGGCGCAGCGCAAGCCAACGCTTGAGGCTCTGAGTGGCGCTGGGCAGCGCCACTGCGCGCTATCGGGACGAATACGGTCTAGATGAGCGCTAGATAAACGCGGGATCCTCCAGGACCCCCAACTGCTTCAGCTTGATGATCTTGTCGAGGCTCAGGTCTTTGAAGCCGTGTTTCTGCGCTTCGCGAACGAAGGCCGGCGTCACGCCCTGAATCTGCAACCGGATTACGTCGTCGGCCGTGAGGTTCGGAAATCCGAGCGACTCGATCTCGCGCGCCTGCGCCGGATCGACGCCGTGAATGCGGAACTTGATCAGCTTGTCCAGGTCCAGACCCTGCAGGCCCGACTGCTTCACGGCGGCGGCGTACTCGGGGGTGATGCCGTGAATCCGCATCTTGAGGAGTTGCTCGAAGCTGGGATCGCCCAGGCCGAGCTGCTGCACCTCGCGCGCCAGCGCCGGCGTCAGCCCATGGATCCGCATCTTCACCATCTGGTCGGGCGTGAGGTTATAGCCCAGCGTCTTCATTTCCTGGACCGCGGCGAAATCCACGCCCTGAATGCGGAACTTCACCAGTTGGTCGAGGTCGAGATTGAGTCCCGCCGCTTTGCATTCGGCGATGAATTCCGGCGTGACGCCCTGGATGCGCAGCTTCACCAGGTCGTCGGCGGTCGGCTGGAAACCGGCGGCCCGGATCTGCCGGGCGTATTCGGGGGTGACGCCGTGGACTTTGAGCCGGATCAGCTCGTCGGCCGTTAGATCGCTGTAGCCGGCGGCGGCAAGGCCATCGATAAACCCGCCCTCGTGACTTTCCGAGGAGTGCGCGGTGGCCGCTTCGGCCGTCGCCTGAGCCGCCTGCAGCGCGAAAGCCGCGGCGTACAACACGCCTTCCCGCACGTTTTCCCGAACCATCGTCCGCACCCCGTCCAGCACGCCGTCGCTGACGCCCGCGACCACGCCCTCGCCAACACCGCCGGCCACGCCTTCGCGCACCACGCTACGTACACCATCGCGCAAACCGGCGCGCAGACCCGTGCGCACACCGCGGCCCACGCCGTCGCGGATTCCTTCGCGGATGCCGATCTCCACTTCGCGACCGGTTCCCGGCGGAACCACCGCCGGAGCGGGGACCGGATCCGGCACGTCCGGAACGGGCGCCGGTTCGGGAGCCAGTGCGGGGTTGGGAAGCGGGCCCGGCGCCGGCTTGGGTTCGGCCACAGGTTTCGGGTTCGGAGGCGTTGCCAGTTTCGGCACTGCGACCGGCTTGGGCACTGCGACCGGCTTGGGCGCCGCGGCCGGCTTGGGCGCCGGGCCGGGCGCGGGCTTGGGAGACACCGGCGCCGGGGACACCATCGGCACAGCCGGAAGCGCCTTCAGCGGGCCCGCAGGCGGCACCGCCGGGGCTGCCGGCGCGGCGGGCACAGCCATCGGAGCGGGCAGTTGCGGTAACGCAGCGGACGGCGCCTTGACAGGCGCAGGCGCGGCCACCTCGGGCGCCGCGGGCTCGGCAACTTCCGGCGCCTCGGGCGCGGCGGGGGCCTCGGCGGCTTCGGGCTCCTCGGCCTGCTGGCTGAAGCCATTTTGCAGCGAAACATACGGCGCAATCCCCAACGCGGCGATGCACAGCGCCAGCGGCAGCGCGCTCTGCCACGAAGGAAGCCGGCCCGCGAGGCCGCCGCCGCGCCCATCCCGCCGTGCCCGGCGCGGAGCGCTTCCCGAGCAGCCGTTGAATGCGATCAAGCAGCGATCCGCGGTTCGACGCCATCGCCAGCCGCGGCGCGCCGTAGCGAAGCTGTTCCAACCGCGCCAGAGCCTTGGCGTAGGCCAACGCGTCGCCGCACACCGCCACGGCCAAGTCGTCGCAGCAGTTCTCGCGTTCGGTGCGGATCCGCCGGCCGATCCACCACACCGCCGGATGATAGAACAGCAACGTCTCAACGGCGGTCTGCAGCAAGTTCACGAGATAGTCATGGCGGCGAATGTGCGCCAGCTCGTGCGCCAACAGCCCCTCGAGCTGCTGCGCGGTAAGGCCCGTCAACGCCGACGCCGGCAGCAGCACCACCGGCCGCAGCCAGCCGATCACCGCCGGCACCTCGGCCAGCGCCGACTCCCGCAGCCGAACCGCGCGGCGTATCCCCAAACCGCTCGCCAGCCGCGCCAAACGCTCTTCCCAGGCGCGATCCATGGGCCGCGCGCCGCGCCGCTTGAAGCGCTGCACGACCACCCAGCCGCCCAGCGAGCGAACCGCCAGCGCCGCCACGCCCAACAACCAGAGGTAGACCAACAGCGGAAGATAGTCCGACAGACCGGGCCGCCGCCGGGGTTCCAACGGCCGTATCCAGCAGGGCCGTGGAAACGGCTGGAGCGGCGGGCAGCCAGGCCACAACGCCCAACTCCGCCGAGCCCGCCGATGGCGACAGCCACGCGAACGTCCCCACGGCACAACCCAGCATCAGCAGCATCGCGCCGCACGCGGCGGCGTAGCGCGCCTGCGCCGAGGCCTTCCGCAGCGCCGCGTCGGCGAGGCCGAAAAGCAGCGCCACGGCGGCGCCCTGCCACAGAAAATGAAGAAGGGTCCAGCCCAGTGTGTCGGTGAGATTCATTTCTCGCCTCGCTCGAACTCGTCCAGAATGCGGCGGATTTCGGCCAGTTCCTCGGGCGTCGCCCGCTTCGCCGCCAGCGCCTGCATCACCAGCTCGGAAGCCGACCCGCCGAAAGCGCGCTCGACCAGGTCGTCTACCAGTTGCCTCTGGGTGTCCTGCCGCGGGCAGACCGCCTCGTACACGTGCGCGCGCTGCTCTTCGTTGCGCGCCACCAGACCCTTGTCGGCCATGATCTGCATCAGCTTCAGGACGGTCGTATAGCCGGTTAGTTTGGTTTGCCCGGCCGGTTTGGCTTGATTCAGCCGCTCGTGCACTTCGCGGACAGTCGACGGCCCGAGCAACCAAAGCACCCGCAAGATTTCCAGCTCCGCGGCAGTAGGCCGCGGCGGATCGGATTTCGCCATGACCCCACCATAATACGAAGCGCTTCGTACTGTCAACGAAAACTTTCGTAATTGATCTGAATAGAGCCCCTGCCGGGTGGCCCCCGCCCCTCGCTCCGCTACAATGGAAAAGCTCATGATGCGCATCACAGTGCTGTTTTTCGGCATGCTCAAGGACCTGGTCGGGCGCTCCCAGGAAGAGCTCGAACTGCCCGAAGGCGCCCGCCTGGAAACCGTCTTCGACCACTACGCGTCCCAATTTCCGAAACTCCGCCAGATGGCCGGCAGCGTGGTAATGGCCCGGAATCAAGAATTTGCCGACCCCGCGTCGCCCGTCGGCGAGGGGGACGAGGTGGCTTTAATGCCACCGGTCAGCGGCGGCTCGGGCGACGATTCGCCCTGGATCGCCGAGTCGGGCGAACCCGGCGGCGCGTTCTACGCCCTCACCCGCGAGCCGATCGACACGCGGGTGGTGGCGGCGAAGCTGCTGGCCGGCGAAGACGGCGCGCTGATCACCTTCGAAGGCGTCGTGCGCAACCACTCGGGCGGACGCCGCACGCTCTATCTCGATTACGAGTGTTACGTGCCGCTGGCCCTCAAGAAGATGCAAGAAATCGGGACAGATATTCTGGAGAACCACGACGTGCGCGGTGTCGCGATGGTCCATCGGCTGGGGCGCATGGAAATCGGCGAGGCGAGCGTGGTGATTCTGATCGCCTCGGCGCACCGCAAGCCGGCCTACGAAGCGAGCCTGGAAGCCATCAACCGTCTCAAGCGCCTAGTCCCGATCTGGAAAAAGGAATACTTCGAGGACGGCGAAGTCTGGGTGGAGGGCGAGTGGGAAGGCTCGGTGCCCACGCCGTCAGGAACCCCGCAGTGAACCACCGTTCGCACGCGCTTGCCCGGGCCGCCGCCGCGGCCGTGCTGGCGTCTTGGTTCGCCGCCTTGCCGGCCCAGCAGGAGAAGCCGACCTTTCACGTCAACGTCAGCTTGGTCAACGTGCTGGTCACCGTCAAGGACGCCCACGGCACCCCGTTGGGCGATCTCGACAAAAAGGATTTCACCGTGGTCGACGGCGGCGTGCCGCGGCCCGTGGTGGTGTTCGAGCGGCGCACCGACCGGCCGCTTTCGGTCGCGCTGATGGTCGACGCCAGCCTGAGCACGGCGATCGAGCTCGACCAGGAGCGCGTCTCGGCGCGGACCTTCATCCAGAACCTGCTGCGCGAGGGCTCGCATCCCTCCGACCGCGTCGCGGTGCTGAAATTTTCTTCCTACGTCGATATGCTGTCAGACTTCACGCGCTCGATCCGGCGGCTTTCGCAGGCGCTGCGGGAGGTGCACGCCGAGAGCGGCACCTCGATGTACGACGCGATTCTGCTCGCTTCCGACGAGCTGGCCGGGCGCGAGGGCCGCCGCGTAATGATCATCATCACCGACGGCGGCGACACCACCAGCAACACCAGCTTCGAGCAGGCGCTGCGCGCCACCCACGGGATCGACGCGGTGATTTATGGCATGATTGTGATGCCCATCAAAAGCGACGCCGGCCGTAACACCGGCGGCGAAAACGCGCTCAAGGCGCTGGCGGTCAACACCGGCGGCAACACCTGGGTGCAACGGGGAACCGAAAATCTCGACCAGGCTTTCGACGAGATTTTGCGCAGCTTACGGACGCAATATCTGTTGGGATATTACCCGCCCGAGCTGCCCGAGACCAACGAATCGTTTCGGCCGATCGAAGTGCGGGTCAACCGCTCGGGCGTCACCGTGCTGGCGCGCAAGGGCTATTTTCTGCCCGAGCAACCCCACATTCCGGTCACCGATTTCGACCGCATCACGATCCGGCCCAAGGTTCCCGAGCGGCAGACGGAAATTTCGCAGCCTTCCGCCGGCCCGAAAAAGAAACCATGAATATGACGCCATGAACATGAAAAAGAAACCGCCCGCCGCGGGCTTCAAGAAGGGACCGCCGCGTGGCCCACGTCCGGCCGAAGCGCGGCCGCCCGCAGCACAGCCGCGAGGACCGGCTCCGGAGTCCGGGTGGCCCCAGGGCCCGCCCGAGCATACCCTTCGCGAGACGCAATATCTCAAGAGCCTGGTCGCCAACCAGACGCCGGTGCGCGTTCGGCTGCGCGACAACACGAACGTGGAAGGCGTCGTCGAGTACTACGACGCCTCGTTCATTCGCCTCACCCGCGAAGGCGAGGCCAACCTGTTCATCTACAAAAGCGAAATCAAGTATCTGGAAGAACAGGCATAAACGCCGTAGCGCAGGGCTGGGCGCTTTTCCCAAACCTGCGGCTTTCCAGACGCGGCAACGCCCAACGAACTCCAGGCGCAACAGCGCCCAACGAATTCCCAGCGCGGCAACGCCCGCGAACCCGATCCTGTTGGACACGCTTTCACGGGAGCAACCAGCGCAACCGCCGCGCATCCGGAAGAACGCCATCAACAAGACCCGAACTCATGAACAATCTCGACTTCACCACCGTAGCCGCCGAAATCGCCGTCGAGGCCGGCAAATTGATCGAGCACTACTTCGAGCAGCGCGTCGCCGTCGAATACAAAGCCGAATTCGATCTGGTGACCGCCGCTGACCGCGCCTCCGAGAAACTGATCGTCGAGCGCTTGCGGTCACGCTTTCCGTCGCACTCGATCGTCGCCGAAGAAGGCGGCGGAGTGGAGCACAACTCCGGCTACGTCTGGTACGTCGACCCGGTGGACGGCACCACCAACTTCGCGCACGGCTTTCCGACCTTCGCCGTCAGCATGGGCCTGGCGCACAACGGAGAACTGGTGGCGGGCGTGGTCTACGACCCGATGCGGAAGGAATGCTTCACCGCCGAGCGCGGCTCGGGCGCCTACGTGAACCATCGCCGCCTGCACGTCTCGAAAATCGCCCAGTTCAGCGAGGGCCTGTTCGCCACCGGCTTTGCCAGCGCCAACCGCCGCAACGACGTCAACGTGCATTTCTTCCACCGCATGTCTTTGCTGACGCACGGCGTGCGCCGCCCGGGCGCCGCGGCCCTCGACCTGTGCTACGTGGCGGCCGGGCGCCTCGAAGGGTTTTGGGAGTTTGGCCTGAAGCCGTGGGATGTCGCCGCGGGCCTACTGCTGATCAGCGAGGCCGGCGGAACCTGGGGCGATATGCGCGGAGGGCCTTATGAACTCGGAGGCCCGCACCTGGCGGCCACCAACGGGCTGCTTCACCAAGACCTGCTGAAAGTGTTCGCGGATATCGCGGACGGCCGCATCGAAACGCCGCTGCCGGCCGTGCGCCTGTAACCGCGGCGTCCGGCCCCGCAACCGGCCGTCACGCCTGGCTATCCCGAAACTCGGCAACGCGCGGGTCGGGCGATTCCTGAAACTCCGCGACCGACCCGATCCAAAGAAGCCGGCCCGCCTCCATCAGCCCGATGCGGTCGCCCAGCAGCAGCGCCTCGCGCAGATCGTGCGTCACAAACAGAATGGTTTTGTGGAGGGTCCGCTGGATGCTCTGGAACTCGCGCTGCAGCTCGTTGCGCGTGATCGGGTCGAGCGCCCCAAACGGCTCATCCATCAGCAGGATCGGCGGATCGGCCGCCAGCGCCCGCGCCACCCCGACTCGCTGCCGCTGCCCGCCCGAGAGCTGGTGCGGGTAGCGGTCGAGCGTCTCTGGGTCGCTCAGGCCGACCTTGGCAATCAGCTCCTCGACCCGGGCACGTCTTTTCTCCGAGGGCCAGCCCTCCAGTTTGGGAACCACCCCGACGTTCTGGGCCACGGTGAAATGCGGAAACAGGCCGATTTCCTGGATCACGTAACCGATGCCGCGCCGCAGCGCGATGAGGTCCCACTCGCTGGTGGCCCTGCCCTCGACCAGCACGCGGCCCGCGCTCGGCATCCGCAAGCCGTTGACCAGCCGCAGAGTCGTGGTTTTTCCAGAGCCGCTACGCCCCAGCAGAACCACCGTTTCCGCGTCGCCAACCTCGAAGCTGACGTCTTCCACCAACGCCCTGCCGTCGATGCGGTAAGCGGCTTGCTCGAGGCGAATAGGTACGGGCCGGTTCGGCATAGGCTGCGCGGAGAGGAGATTGTAACACCCAGGTTGCGCCAAGGCGGCTTGGGCGAGAGCCCGTGGCGCAGGCCTCCGGCCCGTGCAAATCGCCGGATCCCCCGCCGCAGCTACGCCCAAGGTGGGCCCAGCAGTCATCCAACCTTCTCGGGGCCAGAATTGTTGTTGGTTTGGAATACAAACAGGTACGATTGTCTGTTCAAAACGGGCAGGATTGCCTGTTCCACTCTAGGAGTGCAGCGTTTCGTCGATAGCGCTTCGCGAGATGGCTCCTTCGCGGATCAGCTTCCACTCCGGCTCGGTGATGTCAATGGTAGTCGCGCCCTGGGCGGCCAGCGGCCCCCCGTCGAGAACCAGGTCGACTCGGCCGTCCATTCCGCCCAGCACTTCGACGCCGCTGCGGCAGGTCGGCTGGCCGGAAACGTTGGCGCTGGTAGCCACCACCGGGCTTTGCAGCCGCTCGACCAGGCCCTTGGCGACCTGCGAGCTGCTTTGGCGCATCGCCAGGCGGCCGGTGTTGCCGGTGACCTTGAGCGGCAGCAGCGACGACGCCGGTACGATCAACGTTAGCGGGCCGGGCCAGAAGCGCCGCGCCAGCAAGTAAAAGCGCGACGTCAGGTTCACCGCATAGTCTTCAGCCATTTGCAAGGTGTCCACCAGGATCGGCAGCGAGCGGTGCGCCTCGCGGCCCTTGGCCCGGAACACGCCCGCCACGGCCTGCAACTGGAACGGGTCGGCCGCCAGCACGTACAACGCGTCGGTCGGTATCGCGACGACCTTGCCGCGCCGGATCGCTTCGGCGGCGCGGTCCAGGACCTCGGGTTGGGGGTCGGCGGCGGAGATTTCGATGATCTGAGTGCGCAAATTCGGAATCCCGGGGGACGAGCTTAGGCGTCAGAGGGCTGACGTGCGGTTCCATTCCAGCGGGTCGACGGGGACGCGCTCGTGAGAGGCCAGGGCGCCGGCAGCGGCGCCCAGATATGGAACAATAGCAGGCATTGATGATTGGACCCGGTCCGGAAGCGGCCAACCGCTGCGCTGGTTCGAAGTCGATCCATCCGGACGACAAACTCCAGATTCGGCGGTATCCGCCTGATTCCCCGGGCCGTAACGGCGGCGGGCTGCGATGGAGGCGGGTCGAATCCCTCAAGCCGATTCTACCGCACCTTGCGGGCGGCTCCAACCTCCGGGAGTGTGGCTGGGAGGGTTTGGTTGGGATAGGATCGGCGCCGGCGGGTGGCCGCGAGGGCTTCGTTGCCGATTGCGCGGGGGTGTGAGCGGTTCTGGGGCCGATTGTAGGAGGCCGGCGGAGTTGTGTGGTTGTGCGGTTGTGTGGGACTTGTGCGGGTTTTGCGCGGATTGAAGAGGGCAGGCCGGAGCCCTGCCCCACGGGGAGCAAAATCGATGGAGATACGGATTCGGCGGGCTGGGGCGGCGGACGCGGAGATGCTGGCCGATTACAACGCTGCCATGGCGCGGGAGACCGAACATATCAGCCTGAACCGCGAGCGGCTGCTGAACGGCGTTCGGGCGGTGCTTGACGACGCCGGCAAGGGCTTCTATCTGGTCGCCGAGGCTGCCGGCGGGGTCGCCGGGCAGATGATGATCACCTACGAGTGGAGCGACTGGCGCAACGGGGTTTTCTGGTGGATCCAAAGCGTTTATGTCGATCCGGCCTGGCGCCGGAGGGGCGTATTCCGCGGTCTCTACCGTCACGCCCTCGAACAGGCCCGCGCGGCGGGCGACGTCTGCGGCCTGCGGCTCTACGTCGAGCAAGCCAATCAGGGGGCCCAGCGCACCTACGAAGAGTTGGGGATGCAAAAGACCGTCTACGACATGTACGAGGTCGATTTCGTGATCCAAAGATAGCCGCGGCCTCGCCCCGGGACCGACGCCGGCGAACCGAGACACCCTGCGCCGCCCCAACCACAGCCAGCGGCTCGCTACCGGGCCTCCCCCCTCGAAGAAACAGAGCCGCGGGCGGAAGCCCGCGGGCCACCGCGAACCCAAACCGTCGCCTGACCCCAAACCAAGCTCTGCCACGGTGTGGCGTCCTCCGGCGGGATGTGGCGCGGGCCTCCGGCCGGATGCGTCGGCGTGGACGCCGACGTTGGCTTGCTGGCCCGGTGAAGTGTCAAAACAACCTCCGCCACAAGCGGACGCAGCCGGTCGGACGCCGTGCCACAGGGCGTCCAACCGAGACACTACCCATGTCCCCGCAGGCGCCGCACGACTGCGACTTCCCCCTCCCCCGCTACGCTAGACTAAGACACAAGCGAAAATGCGTTCGGGGCCGCGTGCCCCGTTCATTCTCTAAATTCGGCGGCCTTTTTCGACTTCCTCAACAAGCTGCAATGGAAGAGTTGCCCCTCACGCTCCGTCCGATCATCCTGTTCCTTCTGCTGGGTATCAACAGCTTTTTTGCCGCCGCCGAAGTGGCCTTGGTATCGGTGCGCGAGACGCGGCTGCGCGAACTGGCGCAGAGCGGCGACCACCGCGCGCGGACAGTCATCGAGCTGCTCAGCAAACCCGACCGCATGCTGTCGGCGACCCAGATGGGCGTTACGCTCGCCAGCCTCGGCTTGGGCTGGGCCGGCGAGGACACCGTCTACACCCTGCTCGAGCCGCTGTTCCGGCCGCTGGTGACGCCCGCCACCGAGGCGATTGTCCACTTTCTGTGCTTCACGCTGGCCTTCGCTCTGATCACCTTCCTGCACATGGTGCTGGGCGAGGTCGTCCCGAAGAACCTGGCGCTCGAGCGCACCGAGCGGCTGGCGCTGATGGTCGCCGGCCCGTTGAATCTGTTCACGCGCATGACGAGCCTGTTCGTCACCTCCGTCGAAGGCACCTCGCGCCGCATCTCGCGGCTGCTGGGGCTGAAAATGAACGGCGGCGGCAAGGGCTATACCGCCGAGGAACTGAAGCTGGTGGTGAGCGTCAGCAAGAAGGAGGGGGCGCTGGCGCACCGCCAGGACGACATGCTGCACCGCGTCATCGATTTCTACGGCCTGGGCGTACGCGAGATCATGGTGCCGCGGCAGGAAATGATCGCCCTGCCGGTGAGCGCCACGCTCGACCAGATGATCGATTGCATCGTGCGCCACCATCATTCGCGCATTCCGGTCTACGAGGAATCGCCCGAGCACGTGGTGGGCGTGGTCTACGCCAAGGAGCTGTGGCTGTTCGTACAGCAGATGCGGCGCTGGCAGATGCTCGACCGGCCGCCGCCGGCGTTTCTGCTGCGGCCGTTCGTGCACGCGGTGGAGTTCGTGCCCGAAACCAAATTCGTCTACGAATTGCTCCAGGAGTTTCTCGAACGCCGCTATCACATGGCGATGGCGGTGGATGAATTTGGCACGATCGTGGGGCTGGTGACGGTCGAGGACGCGCTGGAGCAGATCGTCGGCGAGATCCGCGACGAGCACGAAAGGCCCAAGGCCGCCGAACTACACGCGCCGGGCGGGCCGATCGAGGTCGACGGCATTACTCCCATCCTCGACCTGGCGACGCGTTACCAGATCGAGCTGCCCTACGACGCCGGGTTCGAGACGCTGGCCGGGTTTTTGTTGAGCAGGCTAGGGCGAATCCCCGAGGGCGGCGAGAGGCTGGAATACCAGGACCACACCTACACCGTGGTCGAGATGGAGCGCAACCGCATCAGCCGTGTGCGGATCGAGCCGGCCAGCAATGGCAGCGGCGCCCAAGCCGACAGCGCCACGGGCTGAAGACGGGCGTTCCGCGTGCGTCACCGCTCCTGCCAATCGTGACGGGCTTGCGGTAACGCTTGACGGGCCCTGCCTCGACCGCGTGATGGGCGTGCCTGCTGCCGCACCCTCTAGCCTACTGAGTAACAGCCGACCAACCGGGCACCGCGTCGGCCTGCAGATCGTCGCCGGAGGGTGGGCTCACAATCCGGTAGGTGACGACCCGCGGCGTCTTGGCCGGCGCACCCTGGACCGGGGCCAACTCGAGCACCGCTTCGAAATTTTGCAGCTTTCCTCCCGCCATCAGGTTGAGCTCGTTGGCGACTTTCCGCAGCGCCACGTCGCTGGTGACCAGATCGCCGGCCGCTTCGGTCCCCTCCACGCCGATACCGGCAAGTAACAGCACCGACCCCGTGCCTCCGAGATTGGGAAGGAACGCGATGCGGGCGTAGCTGGCGTCGGCGGCTCCCTGGTAACGCTGCGGCTCTCCGGGCAGCGGCACGCTGTTGCGAATCCAGGCCTGGTTGGTGTCGTGGTCGTGCTCGATATGGAAATTCAGTTGCGAAGTCCAAAGCTCGGCCCAGGGATTGGAGCAGACACTGCCGAGCAGAATGGCGTTCTTGTCTTTGAAATCGCGCACATTGATATCGCGGGCAAAGCGGATGCTGGTGCTCGAGCGCATCGCCCAAGGCAGTTGCATGATCTTCACCGCCAGCGCGACGTCGGCGAAGCTGGTGGCCGGCGTGGAGCAAAACCGCTTCACTACGGTCGTAACCTCCGCGGTGGCGGCCCCTTCGCCGTCGCTCAATCCGAAGCCGGGCTGCAGATACTCGTCGAGGCTGAGCGTCCTGCCGAGATAGGTCTGCAGCGAGGCGAAGTTCGAATCGGCAACGACCAGGTAGGTTTCCCGGGACGGGTCGAATAACGCCGACCACAGCGGGTGGGGAGGAATGTTGGCGGCGGCGCCCGAGTCCGAGGCCGTGCCGAAGGCCATCATCGAGATCAGAAACGTCGCACACACCAGCGCCGCGGCGGCAAGCGCCAAAGTGGCGGGGCGGAACGTCAGCGCCGCGGCCGGCTTGGGCGCCACGGCGGGAGCCTCCAGCGAGGCTGGGCGCTTCTCAAAGACCGGCACATAGCTGCCCTTGGGGATCCGCAGCACCACCGGCTCCGCGCTGCCCTCGGTGCGGAAATACTGTTCGAGCTGTTTGCGGAGACTGCGCGCTTCCACGCGCACGATGTTGTCTTCGCTGGGATCGTAGTCGGCAGCGCGGTGATAGACCCGCACGCCGATCTCACGTTCATGAACGGGTTCGCAGCCCCCCTCCATGGCGTGCTCGCACGTGTAGCGCAGGAACTCGCGACGTTTTGGAGCTTTGGAAAAAATCTGGCTTTCGAGGACTCGTCGCAGAATCCCTTGCTTCTCAACGGCCGAAAGCTCACCTGCGGCCATGGTTCCCCCGTGAACTCACCGTTAACTCTCCGGGGAGTTAACTTGCAGCGATTTAATTCCAGCCCAAATATAGAAAAAGCATTGCCGGGTCAACTTTGCTGGTCCAGTCTAGCACACGGACGACCTCGAAAAGAGTCTCGCGGCCAGGTAACAAAACGGTAGTTTTTCCCTGGTTTTTCAACTCCCGCCGCCAGCGTAGCAAGCGGGACGGATAACGATTCAGGAGGAACAATGATATCAACAGGTTGCGGCCGGAAGGCGGGGGTGCGCCCGGCCTTTCTAGCCGTGCTCGCTCTGACCCTGTTTGTCGTGGCCGGGGCCTATGCCCAGTCCGACACGTCGCAAATCACAGGAATTGTTAAAGATGCCACCGGCGGAGTCGTGCCCGCGGCCGCGGTCACGGTGACCAACGAAGCCACTCAGGTGCAACGCACAGCCGAGACGAACTCCAACGGCTTTTATGTCGTCTCGAGCCTCCCCTCCGGTTTCTACACCGTTACGGTGGAGTCGCCGGGGTTCAAGCGGTTTGTGAAGACCGCCAACAAACTGGATGCGAGCATCCCGCTGATGGTGGATGCGCTGCTCGATGTCGGCGCCGTCACCGAGACGGTGGAAGTGGTCGCCTCGGTGGCCGGCGTGCAAACCGAAACGGCCACGGTCGGCCGCACGGTCGAAGCACAGCAAATCGACAAGCTGATCCTCAACGGGCGCAACCCGGTGCTGCTGGCGCTGTTGAAGCCCGGCGTGCGGCGCGGCAGCTCGATGGCCAGCTTCAGCTATGCAATGACTTCGGGCGGCTATACCATCAACGGCTCGCGCAGCCAGGACAATCTGATCACCAACGACGGCGCGGTGGCGACGCGGACGCGCTCCAACGGCACCGCCATCGGCGCGGTCGATCTGGATCAGGTGCAGGAGATTCAGATTCTCACCGCCAACTACAAGGCCGAATATGGGCGCTCGGCCGGCGGCCAGATCCGCATCATCACCAAGGGCGGCACCCAGAACTTCCACGGCAGCTTTTACGAGTATTTCCGCAACGACAATATCGACGCCAACAGTTGGGAGCGCAACGCCGCCGGCAATCCGACCGCGGCGCGGGCTTTCAATCAGTTTGGCTACTATGTCAGCGGCCCGGTGACCCTGGGAAGCTTCAACCGCGACCGCAGCAAGCTGTTCTTCTCGTGGGGCCAGGAATGGGCGCGGGAGCGCATCGAGTCGACCTCGACCATCACGGTGCCGACGTTGGCGATGCGCGCCGGCGATTTCAGCGAAGTACTAGGGCCCAACCCCTATGTCAACCCGCGGGCCATCATCGACCCCGACACCGGCGATCCGTTTCCCAACAACGTCATTCCCCAGGCGCAGTTGAGCCACAACGGCGTTGGCATGCTCAACGCCAGCCCGGCTCCGACACCGGGCTTTCTGCAGGGCGCGCGCAACTTCATTCAGACCCGCCCGCAGCCGACCGATCAGCGCAAAGACACCATCGGGATCGATTTCAATCCCAACCAGTCGCAGGCCTTCCGGTTGCGCTTCCAGAACTACAACTACGCCCGGCTCGACGCCTTCCGCGGCGGCACCGACCGCGCCGTCACCGACTGGGACCGGCCCAACAAGACGGCGTCGCTCAACCACATCTGGACGCTCAGCCCGACGATGGTGAACGAAGTGCTCGTCACCGCCAGCGTCGACCGCGTCTTCATTGGCGTGCAGCGCGACGGCAACCGCTTCGGGCGCAGCCAGTACGGCATCGACTACCCCTACATCTTCGGCGATCCCAAAGAGATCGACGACAAGATTCCGACGGTCGCCATCAGCAGCTTCAACACCTTAGACGGTGGGCCCTATCCTTCCAGCTCCACCGGACCGGTGTACCAGGTTGGCGACAACCTGTCGATCGTCAAGAGCAATCACACCGTCAAGTTTGGTGTGTTGTGGAGCCACCAGGGCGAAAACGACTTCGATCAGATCAACGTCAGCGGCGTGCCCGGCGGCACCAACAACCAGAACGGCCGCTTCGAGTTCATCGACGGCCGCGTGGGCGGTTCCGGGCTGGCGGTGGCGGACGCGGCGCTGGGCTTGTTCGATCGCTACGCCGAAATCGGCACGCGCGCCTTCACTCCCTACCGCAGCACGTCGTTCGAATACTTCGTGCAGGATTCCTGGAGGGCCAGCGACAAGCTGACGCTCGAGCTGGGCGTGCGGCACCTGTTCACCACTCCTTATTTCTATAGCTTGTGGCGCAACATGGCGGTGTTCGACACCAACAGCTACGATCCGTCGCAGGCGGTGGTGCAAGACCCGGCCACCGGCAACATCATCAGCGGCGACCGCTTCAACGGCGTGCGCATTCCCGGCGACGGCTGGCCGGACGCGGCCCGCGGCAGGGTACGCATCGCCGATACGGGCGAGTATGACCGGCTGTTCACCGGCGGCAACGACTACTGGGGCCAGTATCAAAAGGGCAACCTGATGCCCCGCGTCGGTCTGGCCTACCGCATCAACGAGAGGACCGTCTTCCGGGCCGGCGCGGGCCGCTTCTACGCCAGCCCCGGCGTGGCCGACAACATCTTCCTGGGCGGCAACCCGCCGTTTCAGCCGATGGCTTCGGTTTCGCGCGGCAACGCCGACAACCCCGGCGGCGCCTCCAACGTCGCCTTCCCGCAGTTCTTCATGACCAATGACCCGGTGTATAAGATTCCTTCCGCCTGGAACTGGAACTTCACCGTGCAGCGGGAGGTCGGCTTCAACACCACCGTCGAGGTGGCTTATGTCGGCCGCGTAGGCCAGAACATGGAGCGCACCCGCGAACTGAACGCGCTGCAGCCTGGCACGGTGCCCAGCGAGTTCAACACCAACTACCTGCGGCCCTACAAGGGTTTCGCCTTCATCAATTTGGGCGAAAACGCCGCCCGCAGCGAATACAACGGGCTGCAGATCGAAGTGAACCGCCGCTTCAGCAAGGGCCTCAGCTACGGTCTGGCCTACACCTACTCGAGCAGCTACGACAACGCGTCGGACCGCCGGCAGCAGCCCTGGGATCCCTTCAACGACCGCTTTTTCTGGGGTCATTCGTCGTTCGATACGCGTCACGTCGCGGTGATCAACTTCGTCTGGGAGATCCCCTTCCTGCGCGGCAGCAACTCGCTGGCCAGCAAGATCGCGGGCGGCTGGGAGCTGAGCGGCGTGGTGCAGTTCCAGACCGATTCACCGACCACGGCCGATACCGATACCGACTTTGCCGGCATCGGCGGCGGCCCGCAGCAGCCCTGGGACGTCCATGGCGACCCGAGCCTGTCGAGCGGCGACCGCGCCTTCGCCGATTCGTCGAGCGACGACTCGTATTGGTGGAACGTCGGCACGGCCGACAACCGTACCTTCACCCGCCCGGCGGCCGGTACCTTCTCGACCAGCCAGTACCGCAACACACTCTACGGCCCTGGCTTCCAGAACTGGAACATCGGCGTGTTCAAGGTGTTCAGCATCAACGAGCGCCACAAGATCCAGTTCCGCGGCGAGTTTTTCAACTTCCCCAATCACCCCAACTGGGATAGCCCGAACGACGACCCGGCCAGCGGCACGTTCGGCAAGGTGACCAAGAAAATCAGCGAGCGCAACGTGCAGTTGAGCTTGCGGTATTCGTTCTAAGAAACCGACCATCAACCTCCAACCGGGGCGGCCGTACCTGCCAAGGACGGCCGCCCCGTTTTTGTTTTCTCCTCCAGAGTGCTTTTTCCGCAGCCCGGTAAGCCCGCGGCTCTGTCTCGCTATTCCCGGCGACAGCGTCGGGAGGATCCGGCCCGGCACGGAAATACTCCCGATAAATCGAGTCATCCCCGTGTGGGCCCTGTCTTACGGTCCGGAAAAAAACTCGGAATTAGCATGAACTATTCCGGACATTCGTCCGTCTAAGCCTGCTAGGGATGGCGGAAAGTCAGCGGCACTGCCCTCCGGGCCGTTTGCCTGGCGCCGGAATTCTCGGACTCCTACTCTGGTTTTGCCTGAGTAGCGGGCTCTCGTGCGGAGGCGGTGCGATGACGCCCTCCGCCGCGGCGGCCGCGGCCTCCCCGGCCGCTTCCAACGCATCCGCCGATTCCGCGGCCCCGGCCACGCCCCCCTCGGAGCGCGACCCCGGCGCTCCGGCACCTTCCACGGGCGTTCCCCTCCACCGCACCGTCCGCGCCACCGGAACCGTTCAAGCCGTCCGCTTCCTGGTGGTCCAGACGCCGCGGCTCAGTAGTAAGACCAGTCGTATGACGCTGGTCTCGCTCGTCCCCAACGGCTCGACGGTCCAAGAGGGCGACCTGCTTGCCGAGTTCGACCGGACCGAACAGCTCGAAGCCGGGCGGGAGGCGGAGGCCAAATACGACGATCTGAGCCACCAGGTCGACCAGAAGAGGGCCGAAAACGAGGCCGAACAAGCCAAACGGAAGCTGGAGCAGCGCGAGGCGGAGTCGGACCTGCGAAAGGCTCGCATCGAGCTGCGCAAAGGCCCGCTGCTGAGCGAGATCGACCGCCTCACCAACGAAACCAAGGCCAAGGCCGCCGAAGAGCGCGTGGCCAGCCTCACCAAGTCCGACAGTTATCACGTGGAGGCCGAGGCGGCGGCGCTGCGCGTGCTGGAGCTGCAGCGCGACCGCCAGCATGTGGCGCTGGAGCGCGCCCAGAACAACCTGTCGAAGCTGCTGGTCCGTGCGCCGCTTTCGGGCATGGTGGCGCACGAGGCGATCTGGCGCAACGGCTCGATGGGTCCGCCCCAGGAAGGCGACCAGCTTTACCCCGGTCAGGCCCTGCTGCGCATTTTCGACCCCACCGAGATGGAGGTTCAGACGCGCATCGCCGAGCCGGACGGAGCCGCGCTCAAGCCCGGTTGCCGCGCCGTGGTGAGCCTGGACGCCTATCCCGAGCTGGAATTCACGGCCCGGCTGGAATCGGCGAGCCCGGTGGCGGCTTCGGCGATCGGCAGCCCCATCAAGACCTTTATGGCCCGCTTCCGGTTGGATCAGACCGATCCCCACCTGCTGCCGGATCTTTCCGCCGCCGTAGTCCTCGCGGTGGGCCAACCCGCCCCCGAGCCGCAGGAGCTGTCGGCTCCACAGCCGCGGAAGCCGCCTCAGGAACAACGGAAGGAACCAGCCATGGAACAGCCAGCGGGACAGCCATGAGCGTATCCAGCCACTCAGCGACGCTCGAAGAGCCTCAGGGGGCTCTGGCCCAGCCCGAGCCGCGCGGGGCGCCGCCCAAAGCCGGCGAAACCCCGGCGATTGTGGAAGTGGATCGCGATTCTGTGCGGGCTGCTGCTGCTGGCCGGCGCGGGCTTCTATCGCTTCCGGGCGGCGGACATCGGGCCCGTGCTGCCCACCGCGCACGCCCGCAGCGGCGAGTTTCTGGCGATCATTCGCTGCCGCGGCGAGCTGGTGGCGCGGCGCTCGGCGCAGATCGTGGCCCCGGTCAACGTACCCGAGCTGCGCATCATCTGGCTGGCGCCGGCGGGCGAGCCGGTGGAGGCCGGCGCGGTGGTGGTTCGGTTCGACCCTTCGAGCGCGCAACAGCAACTGGCCGAAAAGCAGGCCTCGCTCGAACAGGCCCAGGCGACGCTCGACCACGCCGACGCCGAGGCAAACATCACCGCCGAGCAGGACCGTCTCGATCTGTCGAACGCGCGGTACGAGGTCGAAAAGGCCCGCCTGGAGGTCTCCAAGGCCGAGATTCTCAGCGCCATGCAGGCCGAACAAACCCAAATCGAGCTCGATCTGGCCGATCAGAAGCTAACGGTCGAAGAGGCGACGGTGCACCTGCACGAGGCTTCCAGCAAGGCCAAGAATGCCTCGCTCAGCCGCGCGCGCGACGAGGCCAAGGCGCAGCTCGAGCTGACCCAATACCGACTCGCGCAGATGGAGCTGAAAGCGCCCATCGGCGGCGTCATCGTTTTCCAGGAGAACCGCTCGCAGGGCTGGCTGAACGCGCAGCCGTTCAAGGTGGGCGACCAGGTCTGGCCCGGCGGCACGCTGGCGGAGATTCCCGACCTCTCGACGCTCGAAATGGAAGGCAAGCTCGAAGAGATCGACCGCGGCAAGGTCGAGGTCAACGATCAAGTGCGGGTACGCATCGACGCGCTGCCCGAGCTGTCGTTGCAGGCGGGGCTGCGCTCGATTTCGCCGCTGACCCAGCAGGGTTTCGAATGGCCGCCGACGCGCACCTTCCGCGGCTACGCGCCGCTGGCCAAGCCCGACCCGCGGCTGCGGCCGGGAATGAACGGCTCGATGGACGTGGTCATCCACCGCATCCCCAACGCTGTGATCGTGCCGGCGCAGGCGGTGTTCACGCGCGACGGCAAGCCCGTCGTTTATGTCGCCAAGGGCGACTCGTATAAGCCGGTCGAGATCGAGGTCGTCGGCCGCAATCCCGACGAGTTTGCGGTGGCGGGCGTGGCGCCGGACGCAACGCTGGCCTTGGTGGAGCCCGAGGAGAAATCGTGAGACGCCTGTGGATATTGGCGATCGTGCTGGTTTCGGCCAGCCTGGCGGCCTGGGCGGGTCTGGAGGCGTATCGCAAGGCCGAGCCGCCCGGCGCCGCCGCCAGCGATATCCCCACCACCGAGGTACGCCGCGGCGACGTGACCTTCGAGGTTTCGGCCAAGGGCGAGCTGCAAGGCAGCAACTCGGTGATGCTGACCGCGCCGATGGCGGGCGGCGTCGAGCTGGTGCTTACCTCGCTGCGCGATTCAGGCGATCTGGTCAAGGCCGGCGACATCGTCGCCGAGTTCGATACCACCGAGCTGACGTTCAATCTGCGCGAAGCCGAAGCCGACCTGGCCGAAGCCCAACAGCAGTTGCGGCAGGCCAAGGCCGAGAGCCTGGCCCGCGAAGAGGAAGAGCGCCTGGCGCTGCTCAAGGCCCAGAGCGACCTGCGCATCGCCGAGCTCGAAGCCCGCCGTAACGATATGCTGGCCGCCATCGCGGCGCGCCAGAACGAACTGGCGGTGGAGTCCGCCCGTGACCGGCTGCACCAGATTCAGGAAGACACCGCCAGCCGCAAGGCCACCGCCGACGCCGGCATCGCCATGCAGGAAGCCGCCGTCAAGAAAGCCCAGGTGAAGGCCGAGATGGCGCGCAAATTGATCGACTCGATGACTTTGCGCGCGCCCGCCGACGGCTACGTGTCGATCCAACAGAACCCCAGCAGCGGCTTCATCACCTGGGGCATGGATCTGCCGATCTTCCAGGTCGGCAACACCGCCCGCCCCGGCATGGCCGTGGCGCAGATTCCCAACCTCGACGGCATGGAGGTCAGCGCGCGCATCGGCGAGCTCGACCGCGGCCACCTGGCGGTCGGCCAGCAGGCCAAGATCGACGTGGTGGCAACACCCGGCCGCACCTTCCGCGGGCGCATCAGCAACATCGGCAACACCAGCGGCCCGCCCTGGGACCGCCGTTTCGAGTGCAAACTGGCGATCGACGATCCGGTGCCCGAGCTGCGCCCGGGCATGAGCGCCCAGATCGAGATCGTCACCTCCGACATGCACGACGTGTTGTGGCTGCCGTCGCAGGCCCTGTTCGATCGCGACGGCCAGAAGTTCGTTTACCTGAGCCGAGCCGGCAGCTTCGTGCCGATCGACGTCGAACTGGTGCGGGCGGGTGAAAGCAAGGTCGTGCTCAAGGGCCTCGACGAGGGCGCTGTCGTGGCGCTGGCCGATCCCACCAAAAAAGCCCAGGCAACCACCGGCGGCAGCGCGTCCGAGGCTCTTACAGGACGATGAAGCGGCCGCGCCAGTTCTCGATCCTCGCCGGCATCGGGCGGTTCTTTTCGGATCTCGGCATCGCCCTGGAGAATCTGCGCGCGCAATCGATCCGCACGCTGCTGACCGCGCTGGGCATCGTGTTCGGCGTCGGTTCGGTGATCGGCATGCTCGCCATCGGGGCCGGCGCGCGCGAAGAATCCTTGCGCTTCATCGAAGAGCTCGGCGTGCGCAACATTCTGGTCGAGTCGCGCCCGGCCACCAGCCGCGAGGAGTTGCAGCAGCGGCGGCGCTCGTCGCCGGGGCTCACCGAGCGCGATACGCGCATCCTGGAAGCCAACATCGCCGGGACTCGAGATGCTCTCGCCGCGCCGCTCGCTGCATCCCTCCTCGGTGCTCCCCAAGCCGTCCAAGGCAACGCCCGAGCTATACGGCGTGCGCGCCGCCTATGCGCTGATCCATAGCCTGCACGCCTCCGAAGGTTCGTTTTTCGACGCCAAGCAGGACGACGCCAGCGCCGCGGTGTGCGTGCTGGGCGAGGCGGCGAAAATCAACCTGCTCGGCTACGACAAGGCCATCGGCAAGTTCATCAAGGTGAACGACACCTGGCTGCAGGTGATCGGCGTGCTCAGCCAGCGCGGCCAGGCCGGCAGCCGCAATATCGGCGCCCGCATGGAGGATCTCAACAACCGCATCTATATCCCGTTCAACACGTTTCAATACCGCTATTGGGACCAGAGCAGCTTCATGAAAGACGATCTCGACGGCGTCGACCTGCGCCTCAAGCCGGGCGCCGACAGCGTCGAGACCGCCAAGATCGTCACCGCCGTTTTGAATTCCACCCACAAGAACACCGAGGATTTCACGGTGACGATTCCGGCGGCGCTGCTCGCGCAGCAACAGCGCACGCAGGCGATTTTCACCTACGTGATGGTGGCGATTGCGGCGATTTCGCTGCTGGTGGGCGGCATCGGCATCATGAACATCGTGCTGGCCACCGTCATGGAGCGTACCCGCGAGATCGGCGTGCGGCGCGCGACCGGAGCCCGGCGGGTCGATATCGTGCGTCAGTTTCTAGCCGAGTCGACGCTGATTTCGATCGGCGGCGGCCTGCTGGGGATCGCCTTCGGCTTTTTTCTCTCCTGGCTGATCGCCTCGGTGGCGCAATGGAAAACGATCGTGACGCCGCTGTCGGTGATGGTCGCGTTTGGAGTTTCGGTGGCCGTAGGCGTGGTCTTCGGGCTCTACCCGGCCGTCAAGGCCTCGCGCATCGACCCGATCGAGGCGCTGCGTTATGAGTGAGGGGTTGTCCGCCGCCGGCGGAACGTCGAATACCGCCCGCTGCCGTGTTGCCCCTGTTGATCGATCCACCTAGAATATAGTGGCGTGCGTTTTGGCTGTACCCCGCCTGCCCGCCCGCGCACAGGTTACACCGCGCCACTCGGAGCCGCCAGCGTGAGCTTGCGCTGAGCGGCCTGGGCCGCCAGACGATGCCGGCAAGTGCCGTGGGGTTCGAGAAAGTTGGCGCGGGCTCACACCCGCGGCTCTGAGTGGCGCGTCGGCGCCCTGAATGTAGATCGTCTCTGAACGGCGCGGGTTGATGCCCGCGGCTCTGTGTGGTGCGTCCTCGTTCCGACGCGCCGCCGCGAAGCAAGGAATCCTATGCCACAAGCAAATCGTCCCGATGTATTCGACGTGGTCGTCGTCGGAGCCGGCGCCGGAGGCGGCACCACCGCCCGCGTCCTCACCGCCAAAGGCATGAAGGTCGCTTTGATCGAAGCCGGCCCCGAAATCGTGCCGTCCCGCGATTATCTGGAACACAAGTGGCCTTACGATTTCGGCCATCGCGGCGCCGAAGAGGGCGGCAAAGCCTACTTCGGCCAGGGAAAACCGTTCGGCTTTTTCACCACCACCAGCGGCGACTGGCACCTCGACGGCGAGCCCTACACCACCGCCAAGGACACCGAGTTCATGTGGTTCCGCTCGCGCGTGGTCGGCGGGCGTACCAACCACTACGGCCGCATGTCGTTCCGCTTTTCGCAGATGGACCTCAAGCCCTACGACCGCGACGGGCTGGGCTGGAACTGGCCGATCGATTACGCCGATATCTCGCCTTACTACGATAAAGCCGAGCAATACATCGGTGTCACCGGCGACAAACACGGTATCCCGAGCGCGCCCGACGGAATTTTTCAGACACCGCCCGAGCCCAAGGCCCACGAGGTGCTGGTGCGCGCCTATGCCAAGAAGATGGGCATTCCGTTCATCGCCAACCGCCGCGCCGTGATCACCGGCGCGCTGAACGGGCGCCCCGCCTGCCACTATTGCGGGCAATGCGGCCGCGGCTGCGTGACGGCGTCGAACTACTCGGCTTCGCAGGTGGACGTGTTCCCGGCGCTCAAGACCGGCAACCTCACCCTGATCACCGAGGCCATGGCGCGCGAGGTGCTCAGCGACGGCAACGGCAAGGCCACCGGCGTGCTCTACATCGACAAAAACACGCGCAGCGAGCATGTCGTTCGCGGGCGCGCGGTCGTGCTGGGCGCGAGCACCTGCGAATCGGCGCGCATTCTGCTGAATTCGAAATCGGCCGAATTTCCCAACGGCATCGCCAACGGCTCGGGGCTGGTGGGGCGCTATCTAATGGACACCATCGGCGCCTCGGTCAGCGGCACCGTTCCGGCGCTCGAAGGCATCCCGCGCTACAACACCGACGGATTCGGAGGCTCGCACCTCTACGCGCCGTGGTGGTTGTGGGATCAGCACAGCAAGATCGGTTTCCCGCGCGGCTATCACATCGAGATGGGCGGCGGCTTCGGCATGCCCGGCATCGGCTCGTTCGGCCGCGAGACGCGCGAGGCGGGCTACGGTCTGAAACTCAAGAAACTGGTGCGCGAGAAGTATGGCTCGTCGCTCGGTTTCGCGGGCCGCGGCGAGATGATCCCCAACAATCAAAGCTACTGCGAGATCGACCCCGACGTGGTCGACCGCTGGGGCATCCCGGTGCTGAAATTCCACTTCCGCTTCAGCGACTACGAGAAGAAGCAGGCCGAGCACATGGTGGCCACCTTCACGCATCTGATCGAGTCGATGGGCGGGCGCGCGGTCCAGCACCGCCGCAGCGACGGCGAGGTGATTTCGGTTCCCGGCGAGATCATTCACGAGGTTGGAACGGCGCGCATGGGCACCAACGCGGGCAATTCGGTGCTCAACAAGTTCAACCAGGCGCATGAGGTGAAAAACCTGTTCGTCAACGACGGCGCCTCGTTTGTGAGCAACCCCGACAAGAACCCGACACTGACGATCTGCGCGCTGGCCTGGCGGGCTTCCGACTACCTGGCCGAAGAAATGAGGAAGGGCAATGTCTGATACACCTCTGGTCGAAATCGATGGATTGTCGCGGCGCGATGTGCTGCGGCGGGCCGCGCTGCTGGTGATGAGTGGAGCGCCGCTGCAGGTGGCGTTCGCGCAGCACGTTCACGAGCAGGCGGCCCACGAACGCGCCAGCGCGGGCGGCACCTATAAGCCCAAGCTGCTCACCGACCACGAATACAAGACCGTTACGCGGCTGGCCGAGCTGATCGTGCCGGCCGACGGCGACAACGGCAGCGCCGTCGACGCCGGAGCGCCCGAGTTCATCGACCTGCTGTGCAGCCAGAACGAAAAGATGGCCGAGATCTACAGCGGCGGCCTGCTCTGGCTCGACCGCTACGCGAACACCGCGCACGGCAGCGACTTCGCCGGCGCCAGCGAGGCCCAGCAGACCGCCATGCTTGACGCACTGGTCGAAGCCGGGCGTTCCGCAAGCCACGACAACGATGACGACGACGACGAGTCCGAAGCCTACGACGACAGCGACGATCTGACGCCCGGGGTGCGCTTTTTCGGGTGGATTCGCCGCATGACGGTCGATGCCTATTACACCAGCCCGATCGGCATCAAAGACATCAACTACATCGGCAACCAGGCGCTGAGCGAGTACAAGGTTCCCGAAGAGGCCATTGCTTACGTGATGCGCCACAAGCCGGCGTAGCCCGGCAATGCCATCGCAGCGTGCCGCCACCGCCGCACCGGGTACCGCCGCCACGAAGCGAACCACAGAGCCGCAGGCGTAAGCCGGCGGGCCGAGGCGGCACATGCGTGGGCGTGCGGCACCGGCACACCCAGGATTCTTCCGCAACACCGTCCCCGGCACGGGCCGCGCAATGCCTTTCCCGGCACGAATCGCACCCCATGCCGAGCCCGCGGCATTGCAACCGTGGCTGCGGTACCCAGCCACGTGCCGCTTCGGCCCGCCGGCTTACGCCTGCGGCTCTGTTGTGGGATTCGCTATCGTCGCACCCTTCGGCGTTGCCGGAGGGGGACAGTCACCGTGTTTCGCAACCTGGAAATCCCGTAAACCCTTGCAAAGTCGAGGTGCGAAGCGCGGTGACTGTCCCCATGAAGCACAGGCCGCGCTGCCCAGGTCGCTAGCTCAGCGCGTCCGCCACGCTCGGGCGGATGTCGAAAACGCCGAGCAGGCCGGTCAAACTGAGCACGCCCCGCAGGCTTTCGTGTACGCCCACCAGAATGATCTCGCCGTCGATGTTCTTGGCCTCGTGCAGGGCTTCCATGAGCGTGGCGATACCCGAGCTATCCATGGAGGGTACGCCGTCCAGATTGACGACGATCTTGGTCTGCTTGCGCTTCTTGATCAAATCGAGCAGAATCTCGCGGAGCTTGCGCGAGTTCGACATATCCACTTCGCCGCTGACATGAACGACAGCGCAATCGTTGTTCTGGTCGACGTTGATTTTCATAGGAAGCGGATTGCCGCGAAGGTTCATGGTATCGAGCTTCTCAGGCGTCGCAGAGCGTTTCGACGTGACGCGCCGCCGCCGCGGCCAGCCCGTCAAGACTATATCCGCCCTCCAACACCGAAATGAGTCGCCCTCCGGCGTGGGTCTGGGCGATTTCCAACATCAGTTGCGTGAGTTCGGCGAAATCGTCATCGGTCAGGATAAAACGGCCCAGCGGATCGCCTAACCGCGAATCGAAACCGGCCGAGAGAAACACCGCGTCGGGCTGGAATGCCTTGGCCGCCGGTAGCAGCTTGTTACGGAAGGCCCCCAGGATCTCCTCGCGCCCCGCCCCGGCCGGGAACGGGCAATTCAGCGTTGATCCACGGCCCGCGCCTTCCCCGGTTTCCCAACTCATCCCCGTGCCAGGATACCAGGGCGACTGGTGCGTGCTCATGAACAGCACCGAGCCGTCGCCATAGAAGCAGTCCTGCGTGCCGTTGCCGTGATGGACGTCCCAGTCGGCAATCAGCACGCGCCCGGCGCCGTGACGCTTCTGAGCATAGCGCGCCGCGATCGCGATGTTGTTGAAGATACAGAAGCCCATGCCGCGATTCGGCGTGGCGTGGTGGCCGGGGGGGCGCACCACGCAAAACGCGTTGCGCGCGCTGCCGTTGAAGACCGCATCGACGGCGTTGAGCACGCCGCCGGCGGCTTCCAGAGCCACATCGAGCGAGCGCTCGCTGATCGCCGTATCGCCGGTGCTGAGCGACTGCGCCCCGGAAGCAATATCGCGCCGCACCGTGCGGACGTACTCCAGCTTATGGCACAGCGTCAGCTCTTCCTCTTCGGCCTTGCGCGGCGCGAGCTGGCTGAGAGCGCCGTAAAATTTCGAGGCGGCCAGGCGGCCCATCACCGCGTCGAAGCGCTCGGGGCGCTCGGGATGCGACGGGCCGGTGTGGTGATCCTTGAACAGCGGGTCGGCCAGCAGGGCCGTGGGGGGCTTTTGGGGAGCGGAGTCCGGGCTATCGGCCGGAGCCGAAGCGGCGCCGGGAGTACCCTCCAGGCCGTCTTCGATAGCGCTCCAAAGCACGGTCATCCTGCGTACCTGCCTGAACAAACCAGGGGCGTACCGTGGGACTTTGCCTGCCGCACCCACGCGCCGGCTAGTTCAATGATCACCGATTTGGGCTGCCCGGTGCCAGTGTTTGGTTATAGGACTTTACAGAAAACGAAGCGGCAGACTGGAGGGAAGGGTGAAAATAAGGCCCCGGTCTAGGATCTGGATGGCGTCTACCGCGGTCGCGCTACTCCGGCCTGCGCGCGTGCGCCCGCGGCCCGGTCTGGGTGGGTCCGGGTTCTGCCCGCCAGGGACTCCGTCTCGCCACGTTGCCGGCGCCGCCCCTCCCGGGAACGGCGCCCGAACGGCAACAAAATCCGCAAACAAACGCGCCTAGCTGCCCGCTGTCGCCTTCACCGCGGCCAACGCCGCGTCGTAGTCGGGATGTTCGCCGATCTCGGGAACATATTGCACGTAGGTGATCGTATTGCCGCCGTCGACCACGAACACCGCGCGGCTCTCGATCAGCAATCCCTCGATCATCGTGCCCCAGGCTTTGCCGAAATTGCCGTCCTTGTAATCCGATGCCGTGACGACCTTGTCGACGCCCGCCGCGCCGCACCAGCGCTTCTGCGCGAACGGCAGGTCGCGGCTCACCGTCAGAATCTGGACGCCGTCGAGCTTCGCGGCTTCCTCATTGAAACGGCGCGTCTGCATATCGCAAACGGGCGTATCGAGCGAGGGGACGATGCTGAAGATCCGCACGCCTTGCGTGTCGGCGAGCTTCAGCGGCTTGAGCCCATTGTCGGTCAGCTCGAAATCGGGGGCCTTGTCGCCCACCTTGAGCTCGGGGCCCATCAGGGTGAATGGATTGCCTTTGAGGGTGGTTTGTCGTTCTGCCATGAAATCTAACCTTCGTTTGGGTTGAGTTGAACTCGGGAAGGGCACCGCTTCCGCGGCGCGCCACAGGCGGAAGCGCCCGTCTCTAGCCAGCGCCGGGCGAGCCGCGAGCGGCCCGCTCGCCACGGACTGGTTGCGGCCGGCTACTCGCGGCTGGCCAGCCAGGAATCGATCGGGTGGTCGGGATGGCTCGGCTTGTAGGGAAAGTCGATGCGCTTGCCCGTCGCCGCCGACTCGTAGCACGCGAACATGATTTCGAGCACCTTGCGGCCGTCTTCGCCGGTCTCCAGCGGCTCGACGCCGTCAAGCATGCAATCCAGGAAGTGCTTCATCTCGCCCGGATAGCCGTACTGCATCCATTCGTCGAACACCGGGAAGGTCCAGCCCTTGGTGTCGGGGGCCTTTTCCATTGCGTATCCAAAGCCGCGCTCGCTGTAGGCGAGCATCGAGCTGCCGCGCACCAGGTCGCAATAGATGACGCCTTCGGTGCCCTGGATCTCGGCGAAATCTTCGATGCCGCCGCGCTTGGCCCAACTGTTTTCGATGATCGACACCGAGCCGGTCTGCCACTCGATGATGCCGGTGGCGTCGTCCTCGCCCTTGGTGCGATCGGTGTGAACGTAGGTGCCCATGTGGGCGTAGACGCTTTTGCACTCGGGCTTGTCGAGCATCCAGCGCGCAAACTCGGTGCCGTGGCAGCCCATGTCAAACAGCGCGCCGCCGCCGGAGCGCTTCATATCCCAGAACCAATCCGAGTGCGGCCCGAAATGCTTTTCGAGCTGGCGCGTGCGAAAGACCTTGCCGACGGCGCCTTCGTCGACCAGCAGCTTGGCGCGCACGTATTTGGGCGCGAAGCACAGATCCTCGGCGTACATCAGCCGCACCTTGGCCTGCTTGCAGGCCTCGATCATGCGGTCGGCTTCGTCGAGCGTCATGCAGAGCGGCTTTTCGACGACCACGTGCTTGCCCGCCGCGGCCGCATCGACCGCCATCTGGCAATGCAGGTAGTTCGGCGCGCCGATCGTCACCATCTCGATGTCTTTGCGCTCGAGCATCTTGCGGTAGTCGTCGTAGGCGTTGGGGATCTTCCACTTGGCGGCGAATTTTTCGGCGCGCTCCTGGTTGGACCCGGCGACCGCCACGATCTCGGCGCGCAGGTCGCGAGTCAGGGCATCGGCGTGCAAATCACCCGAAAAACCCGACCCGATCATTCCAATCCTTACTTTCTCCATGATTCGATTGTGGGAAAACCCGTCCGCCGGGATGGCCCGAACCGCTAGCGTTCGAGGCGGGTCCGTTTCCCGCCGCCCGGCCGTGTTCCGTTCCTTTCCGTAGCGTTACAAGCAGACGCCCGCCGCAACTGTCAAAGCTACCAACCCCTGTAAGCCGCCGTCAAACACAGCGGCCATCCCCCGCCCCAGACGGCGCCTTCGGGCCCGGCAAGGTGTGGCGCGGGCCTCCGGCCGGCAGCGTCCGCCTGTGGCGGACGTTCCCACCAGCCCACCGAGCCAGTTCGCTTCATCTCACCAGCCCACCAACCAAACGCCGCCGTGCACGCCGGCGCGGCCGGCCCCAGGCCCGCGCCACCCCTTGCGGAACGCCACCGCCCGCCAACATCAAGCTGTCACCAAACCGGCTATACCACCCAAAAGTCCCCTAAAACACGACGCTCCCCAGCCGTCTGTTAGACTGGATTTCATATGGTCTGAAGGTTGGGTATCGGATGGCGGACAAACGAGACAGAGTGATCGAATTCGGCGGGCAGTCGCCGTCGCCGGCACTCCTCGCGGCCGTCGAAGGCGTCTTGCACGACCCTACCATCGCCTCCTGCCTGCAATTCTTTCTCAACGAGAGAAAGTGGCTCAACGAGCGCCACGTCGAGCTGTGCCGCGTGGCCGCGCCGACCTTTCGCGAACACCTGCGCGCCAAGCATCTGGCGGCGCTGATGCGCGAGTTCGGCCATCCCACGCGCATCGATGCGGCGGGCAACGTCGTCGTCCCGATTATCTTCGACAAATCGCTGCCCTTCGCCGCCGTTTCGGCGCACATGGATACGGCGATCGCCCCGCGCAAACCCAGCGACATCTCGGTGCGTCCCGACGGCACCATCGAAGGACCCGGTGTCACCGACAACGGCACCGGGCTAGTGGCGTTGCTGGCGCTGGGGCGCGCGCTGTCGCTGGCGCCGCGGCCGGCCGCGCCGTGCCGCAACCTGCTGCTGGTCGCCAACGTGGCCGAAGAAGGCGAGGGCAACCTGCACGGCATGAAGTTTCTCTGCCGGCATTCGCCCTTCGCGTCGCGCATCGACACTTACCTGGTGATCGACGGCGCCTCGACCTCGCACATCACCGCCGAGGGCCTGGGCAGCCGCCGCTTCGAGGTGGCCATCGAGGGCCGCGGCGGGCATAGCTGGAACGATTACGGCCGCGCCAATCCGATCCACGCGATGGGGCGCATCATCGCCTTCCTGGCCGATCTGGAACTGCCCTCTTCGCCGCGCACCACCCTCAGCATCGGCGTCGTCGAGGGCGGCTCGGGAGTCAACTCGATTGCGCCGATCGCGCGCGCCAAGGTGGATATCCGCTCGCGCAGCGCCGAGGCCATGCAGCAAGTCGTAGCGACGCTCGAAGAAACCGTGCGCATGGGCGTGGATGCGGAAAACCGCCGCGCCACCGACCGCCTCTCAAGCTACAAGCTGCGCGAAATCGGCCATCGCCCCGCCGCTCCCCGCATCGTCGACAACCCGCTGGTCGATTCCCTGCTGGCCGTCGACGCTTTCCTGGGGATTACGTCGCGGATCGACTGCGCCTCGACCGACGCCAACGTGCCCCTTTCGATGGGCTTGCCGGCGGCGGCCATCGGAGCCGGCGGACGCGGCGGCGAAGCCCACACGCCCGCTGAATGGTTTCACCCCGAAGGCCGCGAACTGGGCCTGCGGCGCGTGATGCTGGCGCTGGGGTTGCTGCTGTTGGGCGGAGCCGCGCCGAAAAACTGAGCGCGAACCCAACGAAGCAAGCAGTCGCCCCACGAAAGCAGCTGTCACCCACCAAAGCAAACCGAGCCGTGTGTGTGAGCGGTGGCCGGGCCCGATCAATCCCCATCCGCGGTGGGCTCCATGAGCCCCATCCATTGAGGAGAGCGCGGCGGGTGCAAGAATCCAGCTCTCCACAGTCCGGTCACGTTCCACGCGCCGGTTGGGGGTATTCCGCCAGGAGAAGCGTCATGGAGGCCGCCTATCCGCCCGGCTGATTGAGCTCCTCGGCCACCGCCTACTGACGTGCTCGGCCCGGATATCTGCGCGGTCTCTCGTTCGTGCGTGAGCGATGGCCCAGCCCGGCGGCGCCCGCCTCGCGAAAAGCAAGGGTCTCGCGTGGTATAAAGAACAGCATGCAGCGACGGGATTTCTTGCGTCTTTCCGCGGCGGGGGCGTTGAGTTCGGCGGCGATGAGTTCGGGAGCGATGATGGCGGCTGAGTCGGAGTCTTCCAATCAATATTACGAGTTGCGCTTTGTACAGTGTCACAACAGCAAAGCGAACCAATCCAAACGCGTCAGCGAGTTCCTCGACAAGCATCACCTGCCGATGACCAAGCGCCTGGGAATCGGGCCCGTCGGTTATTTCCAGGTCTCGCTGGGAGCCGACACTCCCAAGCTCGTCGTCCTGACCACCTACAACTCGATCGCCGAAGTCGAAAGCAAGCGCGCCGCGATGGCCGCCGACAAGGAATGGATGCAGGCCGTCGACGAATTCGGATCGGCCGACCAGGCGCCTTACGACCGGCAGCAAGTCTGGCTGCTGCGCGCCTTCGATGGCATGCCCAAGCTCGAAGCGCCGCCGGCCGGCGAAAACAAGATGCACCACTTCGACCTGCGCACCTACGAGTCGGAAACCGAGCGCGACAGCCTCGAAAAAGTCCGCATGTTCAACACTGAAGAGATCAAGATCTTCCGGCGCAGCGGCATCCATCCCGTATTCTTCGGCAAGACGCTGTTCGGGTCGCAGATGCCCAACATCACCTACATGGTGTGGTACGACGACCTCGATGCGCGGGCGGCGGCGTGGTCGAAATTCGGCGCCGATGACGACTGGAAGCGCATCCGCACGCAACCCGGCTGGACCGACGCTGAGATCGTCGCCAACGTTTCGAATACCTTCCTTCGCGGGTTGCCGTTTTCGCCGATTCGCTGACGCCGCCGACGTTCTCCCTCGCGTCCAACGCCACCCCGCTAGGTCGCCTGCTTTTGCATGCCCAGGCCTTTGAGTGCCTCGGGTCCCAGCAGCGAGTCGATCTGCTCGTAGAGGCTCTGCCGCCGCAACGGCTTGGTGACATAGCCGTCCATGCCGGCCTCCAGGTAACGCTCCCGGTCGCCCTTCATGGCGTGGGCCGTCACCGCGATGATTGGCGTGTGGCGGCCCGAGTCCTTTTCCCGCTGGCGAATCAGAGCGGTGGCCTCCAGCCCATCCATCTCGGGCATCTGAATGTCCATCAAGATCAAGTCGAAACGGCCTTGCTCGAAGGCCTGGACCGCCGCTTTGCCATTGGCGGCAACCACGGTCGAATAGCCGCGCCGGCGCAACAGCTCGCCGGTCAGGATCTGGTTTTCGACAATATCCTCGGCCAGTAGAACGTGCAACGGCGGTTCGCCCGGCGAGGCCGGCGGCTCGCCACCGACTTGCTCCACCGCCGGTCCCCAGGCCGCGGTGTTCGCCAGTTCGCCGCCCTGGTCCTCCGCCCGAGGTTCGCCGAACGGGCCAGCCGCCCGCGCCTCGGCCGCGGGATCGTCGGCCGCGGGCAAGTGGACCGCCAGCGCGGCCAGGCTACGCTCTTCCGTACGGAACAAACAGCGCTGAATCGCCTCCAGAAATTGCGATTGCGAAACCGGCTTGACCAGGCAGTCGGCCACTGGATAGCGCGACAACTGCGCGGATGTCGGCTCCTGCTCGGCCACGAGAATGCAGGGCACCGCCCGCAGCGCGGGGATGGAGCGGGCCAGTTCTGCCAGCGGCTGGCCGCCCTCCTCCAGGGTTTCCAGGCTCCACAGGACCAGCGAAAAGGGCCTTCCAAGCCGGGACGACAGCTTGACGACCTCCAGGGCCGAGTCGCAACTGTCCGACAAGGCGGAGTCCATGCGCCAGCCATCGAGCATGCTGGCCAGCGAACGGCGCGCAGCCGGATCCCGATCCACCACCAGTGCGCGGACCCCCTCCAGGCCAATGACGGGGGCCGCTACCGGCTGCGGCAGCGCGTGCCGGAAGCGGGCCGTGAACGTGAATGTGCTGCCGTGGCCGGGTTGGCTCTGGACACGCACCTCTCCTCCCATCATGCGAACCAGTTGACGGCAAATCGCCAGCCCGAGTCCGGTGCCGCCATAGCGCCGGCTCACCGAGCCATCCCCCTGGGCGAACGAGTCGAAGATCAACTCCTGTTTTGCCAGTGGAATCCCGATTCCCGTGTCGGAAACGGCAAAGTGGACCTGCACTTCGCCGCCGGTTTCCGCCAACAGGCGCGCCCGGACGCGCACGACCCCCGAATCGGTAAAGCGGATCGCGTTGCTGACCAGGTTCACGACCACCTGCTTGAGCCGGACCGGGTCGCCGACCAGCAACTCGGGGATTTCCGGATGCACGATGCAGACCAGCCGGAGGCCCTTTTGATGGGCGCGCACCGCAAGCGTGCGGGTGGCTTCGCTCACCGTTTCGACGATGTTGAATTCGATCGGCTCGAGTTCCAGACGGCCCGCCTCGATCTTCGAGAAATCGAGAATATCGTTGATGATCTGCAGCAACGATTCGGCCGAGCCTCGCACCATCGACAGATGGCGGCGTTGACCCGGCTGCAGACTGGAGTCCAACACCAGCTCCGTCATGCCGATGATGACGTTCATGGGCGTGCGGATCTCATGGCTCATGTTGGCCAGGAAACGGCTCTTCAGGCGCCCGGCTTCGAGCGCCGCGTCGCGTTCCTGCTTGGCAAAGAAAAATCCCAACAGGCAGGCCAGCGCCGTGGTGCCGACCCAACCCGCACCCATCACCAGTTGAGCCCACCGCGCGCCGCTGCGGGCGCTCTGCTGAACCTGCCTCAGCGAGGCCCATTCCTGCTGGGCGGCCCGCCGCACGACAGCTTCGAAATCGTGTTCGGACCGTTCGGCCGCCTTGGTCCGGAGCGGAACCACGCCCGCGATCTGGCTCGATTCCGCCAGATCCAGCGAACTCTGCCAAAGGCCGCGGGCCGCCGTCGAGAGCTCTTCCGACAGCGCCAACCGGTCGGCCGATTCGGCCAATTGCTCGTAGTCGTCGAGCGCTCGCCTGAGCGCCTGCCAAGCTTGTTGAAACTCCTGCCGCTGGGAGTGCTGAAAGTCCGAGGCCGGCTCCGCCGGACTGGTGTCGGCGGTCGGCTCCCGCTGCTCCTGGAGCTCCTGCTGCTCCGGCTGCCCCTGGCGAGTGGCGGCCAAGGCGACACTGGTGGCTTCCAGGGCCATCCGGTAGCCCTGAACCTCGATGCTGTCGAGCGCGGTCAACGCCCGCATTTCCCCCACCCATTGCTGGTCCACGCGAGTATTGAGACGGTACTCGTAGCAGACCGCGAGCACCCCCAACAACGGCACGACAAGCGCCCCGGCCACCAATGCGCACATGACCCGGGTGTTCAGACGGAACAGCGATATGACCGCCTTTCCATAGCTCAACGCTGACTTGTACGCTGACTCGTAAAGATCCATACTCAAACGGGGAAAATCAGAGGCAGGCGTGGCGGTGCCCGCGCGGTACCGCTCGATATGGCAACGCCGCACGCGGCACAGCACTCACGGTGCCGCTACACAGCGGAAGCCCCAACGTACAAGCCCACAAGAACCTCATCGGCCTACCGAAGCCGGACATGAGGACAATCCAGCCGCACCGAAACAACACCCGCGGATCGCGGCCTGCCCCGCGGCATCCCCGCGTCGTCTCGCGTTTGTCCCTTCGGCTCGGGCCTCCATGACTGGCCCTCCGCGGCCTTGGCGCCTGCGCCCCGCTTGCCGTGGTGAGCCAGAGGCGCTGCCACGCGGCGTATCGTCCGCCCATCCCCGGCCGATATGAATCCGCAAAGGATCCATGGCCTCCGAATCCAGCACAATCATCGTGGTCGATGACGAAGAAATGATGCGTCAGTACCTCTATGACGTGTTGATCCGACATGGTTATGACTGCAAATGCTTCGAAGGGAGCCTGGCGGCGCTCTCCTACCTTGCCGACAGCGGCGGCTCGGTGCGTCTGATGCTAACCGACATCAGCATGCCGGGCATGGATGGCATGGACCTGCTGCGTACCGTCAAGACGCTTTCGCCCGAGACGCCGGTGATTCTCATCTCCGGCCTTTACGAGTTGGGGCTGGCGATCGAGGCCCTCAAGGGCGGCGCGGCGGACTACCTGCTCAAGCCGGCGAACCCCACCGACGTGATTCGCCTGGTCGACCGCCACCTGCGTCCCGACGCCAGGAACGCGCAGCAGGCGCTGCGAGCCGCCTTGAACAATTTCGTCCGCAGCCGGCAAGGCAACGGATGCGACGTCGAAGACGTCCAGGAAATTTTCGACGTACTCGGGTTCCGCCGCTACGAGACGCTGCAACACTCCAAGCGCGTGGCCGGCTATGCCGCGCTGGTCGGCAGGCGCATGGGACTGGAGGCGGACCAACTGAGCACACTGCGGCTCGGGTCGCTGCTGCACGACATCGGCAAGATCGCCGTGCCGCACAACGTGCTCATGAAGCCGGGACCGCTCAATGAAGCCGAATGGGCCGTGATGCGGCTGCATCCCCGCATCGGTTGGGAGCTGCTGTCGGAATTTCTGGAACTGGCCACGGAGGCCGAAATCGTCTACGCCCACCACGAACATTACGACGGCGGCGGCTACCCGCGCTCGCTGAAGGGGGCGGAGATTCCGCTGGGAGCGCGGATTTTCGCCGTCGCCGATACGCTCGATGCGATCACTTCCGACCGCCCCTATCGCAAGGGGCGGGCCTGCGGGGAAGCGCTGGCCGAGATTCAGCGGCACTCCGGCACACAGTTTGAGCCACTGGTGGTTCAAGCCATTGCCGGTATCGCGCAATCGGAACTGGAGGCCGTTCGCGAGCGCTACGCCGATTGCGCACCGGCGGCGTGAGCGAGCCGGCGGTGGCGCCGGGGGGCGAGCCCAGGGGGGGGAACGCCCGCGCCCGACGTCCAGAAGGTCAGGGGCCTTTAGTCCATCATGCAGTAGAACCGCCGCTGGTTGGTGTCGACGCCCAGTTCGAGCCGCGGCAACTGGCGCCGGGCGTAGGCCGCCATCGCGCCGGCGGGCTGCTGCGAGATGACGGCGCGATACTCGCGCATCGCTCGTTCGCGCGCCTGCGGGGACCCTTTGCGAAAGCGGGCCGCGTCGATCCCGGCCGCCTCGGGCGAGGCCTGGCTCAGCGACCACCAGGTTTCATTGGCTTGGGCGGTCGCGAACTGCACGGCCCAACGCCGAGGACTCGCCGGTCGCTGCGCCACAAACGATTCGCCGCGCCGGACGACCTCGCGGAAGTTTTCCTCTCCGCCACGGCAACCTACTCCCAGGGTCCAGCCGCGCAGGTGCAACGTCAGAAACGCCCACTCGCCCCAGGGTGTGTCGCCATACTCTTCCCAAACGCGCCGCAGAAGCTTACCGCTGTTGCCAAACGAATCGTAGCCTCCGCTTTCGTAGTCGATACCGAGCTGCGCCAGGCGACGCCGCATCGCCGCGATATCGTCGGGCTGTGGGCGGGAATCCGTCGGCGCAACGAAGAGAGAATTCAACCGGTCGGCCAGGCGATCGGCCGCCAGCAGAGACGCCGCCTGGCGCTGGCGCGGTGCAGAGACGGCTTCGGTGACCAGTCGCACCAGCACGTCGTAAACGAGTTGCGGTTGCGGCCCGGAGCCGGCCGCCGGCGTCTGGGCGAGCAGACCGGCCAGTTCCGGGTAGGAAGCGCCCAGCGCCTGGGTCAATGCGCGGTCCAGTTCGCCGCCCGGTTCCAGACCACTGTGCTCCTCGACCGTCCAGAGAACCTTGTCCTCGGCAAGAGCGTCGAGCAGCGGCTGCGCCCGCGCCATGAGTCCAACATGGGTGGGCTCGAACCGCGGCTTGGCGACGTACAGGTAGATCTCGGCGCCTTCCGACCGCCAACGGCGAAGCTGCCGCCACGAAGCCGATCCCCGCGCATGAACGGCCTCGGGTTCGTCGCCCGGGCCATACTTTCTGGCCAACTGACGACGTAGGTCGTTGTAGATCTGCTGCACGGTCTCTTCGGCGATGCCCTCGACGACCGCCTCAAACTGGCCGAGGCGGCAGCCGGGCGCGACTGTATCGAAGGCGTAGAACGACCATCGCTGATTGCGAACGCCGGCGTCGGCTTCGCACTGTTCACACCACTGCTGGTCCGCGCCCGTCGAGTCGCCGTCCCCTTGGAATCGCCGGCAGGACGCGTCCGGATTTTGCCGCTGCCACGCGGCGGCGGTGGCCTCCCACGACGCCGCTTGCAGGCTGCTCCACAAGGCCTCGGTAAGCGCCGCCGGGTCCTCCACGGCCGAGAGCTGTTTCCGCTTCGAAATCAGGATCGGGACGGGCGCGCTCGAGCGGCCCTCGAAGACCACCTGAACCGGAGCGGCCGCGCCCCCCGGCAATTCCGCGGGAATCTGCAGATTGATCTGGTTTTGTTGAACGTAGAGCAGCTTCGCCGCGTGATCGCCGATCATCACGCGCGTTTGGCAAAGCTCCTCCGGACGGGGGTTGTCGCCGTCCGGCGCGCGCCGCCGTACAGCCGGTCTCCGGGCCGAGATGTTCCCCATAAAGGGAAGCGAGCATGCCCGGCGCGGGCTCCGATTGCGATTCGTTGGGGTCCGCCGCCAAGCCCCTTGCCGTGAAGCGCGGAGCCGGCCCGGGAGCCGCGGGCTCTCGCCCGCCCAGCGCACGCCAGCCCGGTGCACGCCGCGAGCAGCAAGACCCAACGCCTTCTCGATGTTGCCGTGAATTTTGTGGCTTGCTGAAATCCGCTACGCGAATTCACCATAGGTTTGCGCGGGCGCGCATTTCCCTGATGCATCCATCCGCCGCGGCCCACGTGCCGGAGGGAAAAGCCTCGGCCGGATCGGCACGGCCTCCGGTCGGCCGCGTCCGCCTAGTGGCGGACGCTCCCAGCCAGTCACCGTGCCATCGACCGTTCGCCGGGCGACTTAAGCGGCCTGCCCGTCGAGCACGCCCCGCATGTAGGCGAACGACTCAGCCATGCCCTGCTGCGGACTCTTGGCGTTGATCTCGTATTCCAGGTTGACGTACCCGGGATACTTCATCTTCTTGAGGGTCTCGAAAATCTGCGGGAACGGCAGTTTGCCCTTGCCCACGTCGACCTGGCTCTCGCGGCTGTCGAGCGACGCCAGATCCTTGACGTGCATGTCGTGCAGCCGGTCGCCGGCCATCTTGATTTCCTCGATCACGTCGACGCCGGTGCGCGAGGCGTGGCCGACGTCATAGCAAAGGCCCATGCAGGGGTCCATGCCTTTGATGTGGGCCAGCACGGCGGCGGCGTTGGGAAAGCGTTTGTCCTCGGTGCCGTGATTGTGGATGGCGATCTTGAGGCCGAACTGCTTGGCGTATTTCTCGATGATGCCGAGGTTCTCGTACAGCGGCGCGCAGACCACGGTCGGGAAGCCGGCGTTCTTGGCGTAGGTCAGCATCTTCTTGACGTCGGCGTCGTCGTTTTTCTGCAGCGAGATGTTGCCGCCGGCGATGATCTTGATCCCGGCCGCCTCGAATTCGGCGCGCGCGGCCTTCAATTGCTCCGGCGTGGAATCGTAGGGCATGTGCATCGATTTGACGTTGGCGTAATGCACGCCCAGCGATTTGATGATCGCGATCGCCTCGGTCCGCGAGAACTCGCGCAGCGAGTAAGTCGCCACGCCCAGCTTCACGTCGCTCCAGTGGTGCTCGGCCGTCGTTGCCGCCCGCGCAGCGCTGGGAAGGCTCGCGAGCGCCGCCGCACCCGTGAGGAAATTCCGTCGGTTGAGATTCGCCATGATCACGCCTTTCCGATCGACTGGAGTCAGAATTCTTCGGGACCGGGCCTCGAGGCGCGGTCCAACCCGGCCGGACGTGCCGGCAAGGGTTCGAACGGCAGGGCTTCGGCTGCGATTCGGATCGAATCGGCCATCCCGGCCCAATGTCCCCCAGACACCATACCAGAAAGTCAAGCCCTCCGCGCCGGCGAGTGTCCTAAACCTACGCACCCGCGCCAAAACGGCCATGTTATACTGGCGATTAGACTAACTTGGGGCCTGTGGCGCAGTTGGGAGCGCGCTTCCATGGCATGGAAGAGGTCGAGAGTTCGAATCTCTCCAGGTCCACCACTACTACTAAGGGCTTAGCACCGATATCAAGGGCTTTGCCCAAGCCATCTGTTCCGCCATATCCCCAGAAATCCCCGCGTCTGCTCCGTATTTCCGGTCACGGTCCTCACCAACATCCAGCGATAAATCATCCTCCTAGCCGTTCGAACGGTCTGCGCTGGCGGTCGGCGAGTCGTGGTTATTCGGCTAACGCGTGGTGGTTCAGCCTTTTCCCCGAAACGCGCCGGGCCATCGATCCGGTAGAATGATGGCGGCCTTTTTCGAGGGGAAAGGCAGAGGGCCGCGTGGAAACCAATCTCACGCCGGGTCAAAGCTGCGTCGCCGGACCCGTTGACCACATCGCGATTCTGTGGCTCAGCGCGGGTCTGAGTTGTGACGGTGACACCATCGCCATGACCGCGGCCACGCAGCCGAGCATCGAAGAACTCGTGCTCGGCGCACTCCCCTGGATTCCCCGCGTAACACTCCACAACCAGTTTTTGTCCTACCAGAACGGCGATGAGTTCGTCGAGGCGTTTCGGCTCGGCGCCCGAGACCAACTCGGCGCCTTCCTTCTCGTGGTCGAAGGCTCCATTCCCGACGAGACTCTGAGCGGCGACGGCTACTGGGCGACGTTTGGAACCGACGACGCGGGTCAGCCTGTGCCGACCTGCGATTGGATCGACCAATTGGCGCCCCATGCGTGGGCCGTCGTCGCGGCGGGAACCTGCGCAACCTACGGCGGAATCCATGCCATGCAGGGAAACCCCACCGGGTGCATGGGGCTGCCCGACTACCTCGGTTGGGAGTGGAAGTCGCGTGCCGGCATTCCCATCGTGTGCGTGCCGGGTTGCCCGGTGCAGCCGGACAACATGACGGAAACCCTGCTGTACCTGCTGCACATGGCCGCCGGACACGCCCCGATGATCCCGCTCGATGACGTCTTGCGCCCCACCTGGTTGTTCGGAGAAACCGTGCACGAAGGATGCGACCGCGGCGGCTATTACGAGCAGGGAGAGTTCGCCGACGCATACGGTTCGCGGCAGTGCATCGTCAAGTTAGGGTGCTGGGGCCCGGTGGTGCAATGCAACGTTGGAAAGCGGGGCTGGATGGGCGGCGTGGGTGGTTGCGCCAACGTCGGGGGAATCTGCATTGGTTGCACCATGCCCAGCTTTCCCGATAAGTTCATGCCGTTCATGAACCAGCCTCCCGGATCGCTGCTGTCCTCGAGCGCGGTGTCGACTTACGGCCGCGCCGTCCATGCCTTGCGCCGTTTCACGCAGGCTTCCCTCAACAAGGAACCGGCCTGGCGCGGGAAACGAGGAGGCTCATGACGCGGCTTCCGGTGAGCGAGGCGCAACACCTGCTGCAAGAGTTGGCGGGGGTATTTTCGGCCTTTCCGCCGAATGGAGCCCCTGGCAATGAGCCGGCGCCCAGCGCCGAAGCGCGCTACCGGGCCCTGGTGGAACAGATTCCCGCCGTGGTCTTCATGGCCGACCTGGAACAGGGAGCCGGGGAGGCCTACGTCAGCCCGCAGATCGAGGACGCGCTCGGGTTTACGCAAGCGGAATGGCTGGAGGACCCGGTCCGCTGGTATGAGCAGGTTCACCCCGCCGACAAGGAGCGCTGGAGCCTGGAAGCGGCGGACATGGTGCTGACCGGCCGGCCGCTGCGTTCCTGCTATCGCGTACTGGCCCGCGACGGCCGCGTGGTCTGGTTTCAATGCGAAGTTCGCATGGTACGCGGGGCCCATGGCGAGCCCTGCTTCCTGCACGGCATTGGCGTCGATATCACCGAGCTGAAACGCGCCCAAGAGGAGCTGCAGGAAGAGCGCAACGTGGCCTCGGCGATCCTCGACGCCGTTGGGACCCTGGTGATCGTGCTCGACCCGCAGATGCGCATCGTTCGCTTCAATCGGGTTTGCGAGCAGACCAGCGGCCAGTCTTTCGACGACGTGCGCAGCAGGTTTCTTTGGGATCTGTTCCCGCTTCCCGAACAGGCCCAGCGCTTCCGCTCGGCGCTGGAGCGGCTGCGGGCCGAGCAGCCGGCGCCCGATTTTGAAACTCAATGGGGCGGCCGGGACGGCGAGCCGCGCCTGGTTTCGTGGGCGATCACCGTGCTGCGCGGGGCGGACAACGCCATCCAGTACTTCATCGCCACCGGCAATGACATGACCGCCCGCAAGCGGCTGGAGTCGGCCTTGCTCGAAATCAGCAGCCGCGAGCAGCGCCGCATCGGCCAGGACCTCCATGACGGGCTCGGGCAACTGCTCACCGGCATCGCGTTCATGAGCAAGGCGCATGAACAGAATCTGGCCGAAAAGTCCATTCCCGAGGCCAGCGACGCCGCGAAAATCGTCCGGCTGGTCAACGACGCCATCCGCACCGCGCGCGAGCTGTCCCGCGGGCTGATGCCGATTTCACCCGAACCGGGCGGCCTGATGACGAGCCTGGAGCAGCTCGCCCGGGACGTCGAAGATATGTTCGGCATCGCCTGCCGTTTCGAGTGCGGTTTTCCCGTCTTTGTCCACAATGCCGATGCCGCCAGCCACCTCTATCACATCGCCCAGGAGGCCATTCACAACGGCGTCAAGCACGGCAAGGCGCGGCGCATCGAAGTTTCGCTTTCCGCGCAAAACGGCCAAGGGTCTCTGGTGATCCGCGATTCGGGCCGCGGAATCCAGCACGAACCGGGCGAGGGCACCGGTATGGGCTTACAGATCATGGCTCACCGCGCCAAGATGATCGGCGGGTCGCTGGAAGTCGTTTCGGATGGCCGCGGTACGGCGGTCGTTTGCGAGTTCCCTGCTGAGTGAGGCAACGATGCAAAGCGCAAAGGTTTCGGGGGTGGCTCAAACCGGCAAGCGGAGGATTCTCGTGGTGGATGACCACCCCATCGTCCGCGAAGGAATGGCGCTGCTGATCAATCCGCAGCCCGACCTGGAGGTTTGCGGCGTCGCCGAAGAGGCGCGCACCGCGCTTCAAGCCATCGAAGACTCGGAACCAAATCTGGTCATCCTGGATGTTTCCCTCAACGGGCCCGACGGGCTGGAACTGGTCAAGATGGTTCGCGCTCGCCGGCCGGGCTTGCCGGTCCTGATACTGTCGATGCACGACGAGCAGAACTACGCTGAACGGGCGCTGCGGGCCGGCGCCAACGGCTACATCATGAAGCAGGAGGCCACCGACAAAGTCCTCACCGCCATTCGCCGCATCCTCGACGGCCAAATCTATGTCAGCGAGGCCATCGCCAGCCGCATCCTGCGACAACTATCGGTTGGCGAGTCGCCTGGAGAATCCCCCATCGCGAAGCTGTCGGACCGCGAGTTGGAGGTCTTCCGCCTGATCGGCGAGGGCCGCGGCACCCGCCAGATCGCCGAAGACCTCAACTTGAGTATCAAAACCGTGGAGACCTACGAGGCCCACCTCAAGGACAAGCTCTCGCTGGGCAACGGCCGCGAGCTCATGCACTACGCCATTCAATGGACTCTGACGCAGGAACGCTAACCGCCCCGCGTCCCTGACTTCCCCTTCCCAGAGCCCGGCCACCCACCGCCGGGAACACTTCTTCCCCTGAACGGTTGCCCCACGCCATACGCCCCACGGTGTACTCCCTGTCGGCCCGGTATCGGGGAATCCCCGGTAGAGCGAACCGGAAATCTCTGGTCTGCCAAATCAGGTCGCGCCCGCTATCGAAGAACCTGCCGGCAATGGCCTACTGATATCAACGTCGTTGTGGCGCCGCGCCGCGAAGTGCGGGCCGCACGAGTTTGCTAGGCAGAGAGGGGAGGCAGTCATGGCGGAAACCACGCCTTACGGCCGTAGTACGCAACGGCCATCTCCTGTTCCGGAAATTCATGTTGTGTGGATGACCTCCGGGCTGGGCTGCGACGGAGACTCCGTGTCGATTACCGCCGCCATGCAGCCCAGCATCGAGGATGTCATTCTGGGCGCGATCCCCGGGCTACCCAAGGTACACGTCCACAATCCCGTCCTCGCCTACGAAAACGGCGAAGACTTCCTGCGATTCTGGCGGCAAGCCGCCGAAGGCAAGCTCGAGCCGTTCGTGCTGGTGGTGGAGGGCTCCATCCCCAACGAAAAGATCAAGAGCGAAGGCTACTGGGCGGCGCTCGGCACCGATCCCGAAACGGGGCAGCCTATCACCACCAATGAGTGGTTGGACAGGCTGGCGCCCAAAGCGATCGCCGTCGTCGGAGCCGGCACCTGCGCCACCTATGGTGGCATCCATGCGATGGAGGGCAACCCCACCGGCTGCATGGGCCTGGCGGACTATCTGGGCTGGGGCTGGCGGTCCAAGGCGGGCTTGCCGATCGTCAACGTGCCGGGGTGCCCGGTCCAACCCGACAATTTCATGGAGACGTTCCTGTACCTGCTGTACCAGGTTGCGGGACTGGCGCCCATGATCCCGCTCGACGATCAACTGCGGCCTCTGTGGCTGTTCGGCAATACCGTGCATGAGGGCTGCGATCGCGCCGGCTACTACGAGCAAGGCGATTTCGCGGACGAGTACGGATCGCCCAAGTGCATCGTGAAGCTGGGCTGCTGGGGCCCGGTCGTCAATTGCAACGTCCCCAAGCGCGGCTGGATGGCGGGAATCGGCGGCTGCCCCAACGTCGGCGGAATCTGCATCGGCTGCACCATGCCGGGCTTCCCCGACAAGTTCATGCCGTTCATGGACGAGCCGCCCGGCGCGCGGATTTCCACCAACACCGTCGGCATGTACGGCAAGGCCGTCACGGCTCTGCGCTCGTTCACCAACGCCACAGTCAACAAGGAACCCAAGTGGCGGCATTCGGGAACCCAACTCACCACCGGATATCATCCGCGAGCTTTTTGAGGACGAAAGGAACAGCCATGGCCACCACAACGGCAACCGCCTCCGAAACCAAGGACAAGAAAAGAAATCTCGTCGAAATGAATTGGGACCCGATCACGCGGATCGTGGGCAGCCTCGGCATCTTCACCAAGATCGATTTCGACAACCGCGAAGTGGCCGAGTGCCACAGCACGTCGTCGATCTTCCGCGGCTACAGCATTTTCATGAAAGACAAGGATCCGCGCGACGCCCACTTCATCACCAGCCGGATCTGCGGCATTTGCGGCGACAACCACGCCACCTGCGCCACCTACGCGCAGAACATGGCATTCGGCATCAAACCGCCCGCCATGGCGGAATGGATCGTCAACCTGGGCGAGGCCGCCGAGTACATGTTCGATCACAACATCTTCCAGGACAATCTGGTCGGCGTGGATTTCTGCGAGCAGATGGTCAAGGAAACCAACCCCGGCGTGTGGGACAAAGCGCAAAAGACCGCGGCCCCGCACGCCGAACTGCACGGTTTCCGCACGATCGCCGAGATCATGACGGCGCTGAATCCGTTTAGCGGCTCGTTCTACCGCGAGACGCTACAAATGAGCCGCATGACGCGCGAGATGTTCTGCCTGATGGAGGGCCGTCACGTCCATCCCTCCACGCTCTACCCCGGCGGGGTCGGCACTGTCCCCACGGTGCAGCTGTTCACCGACTATCTTGTCCGGCTCATGAAGTATGTCGAGTTCATGAAGAAGGTCGTCCCCCTGCATGACGACCTGTTCGACTTCTTCTACGAGGCCCTGCCGGGGTACGAGAAGGTTGGCCAGCGGCGAATTCTGTTGGGCTGCTGGGGATCGTTCAACAACCCGGACCACTGCGACTACACCTACAAGAACATGTCCCAGTGGGGCGACGCGATGTTTGTCACGCCGGGCGTTGTGGTGGACGGCAAGCTGGTCACGCACGACCTGGTGGACATCAACCTCAACATCCGCATTCTGCTGGGTAGCTCGTACTACGACGACTGGGAACACGGCGAAACCTTCGTCAAGGAAGATCCGCTGGGCAATCCCGTCGATCAACGCCACCCGTGGAATCAGACCACGATCCCGCGGCCTCAGAAGCGCAATTTCGAGGACAAGTACACCTGGGTGATGTCGCCGCGCTGGTACGACAAGCGCACCAAGGATTATCTGGCGCTGGATACCGGCGGCGGGCCGATCGCGCGCTTCTGGGCCACCGCGCTGGCCGGAATCGTGGATATCGGCTACATCAAGGCCACCGGCAAGAGCGTTAAGATCTACCTGCCCAAGACGGCAATGCTGCCCGAGGTGGAGTTCGAGTGGAAAATCCCCAAGTGGAGCAACGCCATCGAACGCGACCGCGCGCGGACCTACTTCCAAGCCTACGCGGCGGCGGCGGCGCTGCACTTCGTGGAAAAGGCGCTGGCCGAGCTGCACGCAGGCCGAACCCGCACCTGGACCGATTTCAAGGTCCCCTCCGAGGCCATCGGCTGCGGTTTCCACGAAGCGGTTCGCGGCGTGTTGTCGCATCACGTGGTGATCCGCAACGGCAAGATCGCCAACTATCATCCCTATCCGCCGACTCCCTGGAACGCCAACCCGCGCGACGTGTACGGCACGCCGGGGCCGTACGAAGACGCCGTGCAAAACACCCCGATCTTCGAGGAGAACGGCCCCGACAAGTTCAAGGGCATCGACATCATGCGCGCGGTACGCAGCTTCGACCCCTGTCTGCCGTGCGGCGTTCACATGTACCTGGGGAACGGCAAGGTACTTGAGACGCGGCATTCGCCCACCTTTGGACTTAATTTGTGAACGGCGAGTATCGAGGGTGATCTAATGGCGCAAGATCAGGCCTTTCGTGAACGCGTCGACCGGATCGGCGGGCTGGTCGAGCAACTGGAAGCCGCCGCCGACCCGGCCGTGCGGACGACGGCCAAGGAGTTGGTGGCGGCGGTCATGGAGTTGCACGCCGCGGGCTTCGAGCGCGCTCTCGAGATCGTGTCGCGTTCGGGAGAGGCGGCGCCTGGAATCATCGAAAGCTTCAACCGCGACGCGCTGGTCGGCAGCCTGCTGATCCTCCACGGGCTGCACCCCGAACCGGTCGAGGTCCGTGTGCGGCGCGCGCTGCAGGGGGTTTCCGGCGCCGAGATTGTTGCGCTCGAAGACGGCATTCTGAGAATGACGGTGCGCCACGGCATGGAAGCGGCCGCCCGCGAAGCGCTCTACGCGGCCGCGCCCGATCTCGCCGAAATCGTGATCGAGAAGGCCGGCAATGCCGACTTTGTGCCGCTGTCGGCTCTCAACGGCAACCGTCCGGAGGCGAATCGATGACCGGTTCGCGAGCGCCGCACTCGTCGTTCGAGGTTCTGCGCGGTCTTGCCCGGCGGCCTGAGGCCGTCGAACACTGCGAGCTATGCCACGAGCGGCTGGGAGTCGTCCACGAACACCTGCTCGATCCTCAAGCGCGGAAGTTGGTCTGTGCCTGCACGGCCTGCGCGCTTCTATTCAGCTCGACCGCCGCCGCCAAGTTCAAGCGTGTTCCGCGCCGGGTTCTGTTCCTCGCCGGATTCGCAATCACGGATGCCGAGTGGGACGCCCTGGCTGTTCCCATCGGTATGGCTTTTTTCTTCAGAAACAGCGCGGCGGGAAAGATCTCAGCGATCTATCCGGGCCCAGCGGGCCCCGTGGAATCGCTTCTGTCGCTCGACTGCTGGGACGAAATCTCTGCGCGTTGCGCCGCGATCCGCGCCATGGAGCCGGATGTCGAGGCGGTGCTGGTGAACCGGCCCGCCGGTGAATACTATGTCGCGCCGATGGACGAATGCTATCGCCTGGTGGGACTCATTCGTGCCCACTGGCGCGGACTGTCGGGCGGCAACGACGTCTGGCGCGAGATCCGCACCTTCTTTGGAGAATTGCGCGGCAAGGCGCAAGCGGAGGCTCTGCATGCCTGATCTGAGCTTCGAGATCCGCGGCGCCGAGCCCATACAACACGCCGCCGTTCCGATCATGGCCTTTACCGTGGCTATTGCCAACCGGCCCGCCTCGGAATCGATTCGAAACGTGCTGCTGACCGCGCAGATTCAAATCCAAACTCTGCAGCGCCGCTACGATCGGTCCGAGCAGGCGCGTCTGTTCGAGCTGTTTGGCGAGCCGAGCCGCTGGGGACAAACCTTGCGGCCCATGCTCTGGACGCACGCCAGCGCCGTGGTCCCGCCCTTTTGCGATTCCACAACCTGTGACCTGCAAGTGCCCTGTACTTTCGACTTCAATGTTGGGGCTACCAAGTATTTTGACGGCCTTGTCGAAGGCGAAATTCCCCTGCTGTTTCTCTTCAGCGGCACGGTGTTCTACGCGGGAAACGAGGGGATGCTTCAGACTTCGCGGATTTCCTGGAGCCAAGAAGCGCGATTCCGGCTGCCCGTATCTTCCTGGCGCAGCCTGATGGAAATGTACTATCCCAACACCGCCTGGCTCGGTATGCGCAAGGACGTCTTTGACAGGCTCTCCGAGTACAAGACGCGCCATGGCCTGACGAGTTGGGAACAGGCCTTCGAACAACTGCTTCGAACCACCCTCGACAGGGAGCCCCGGGAGGAGGTCGTTGCGCGATGAATTCCAAGCTCGTTGAGGAAGTCGCCAACGCCGTCCTGTACGAGGGATACCTTCTCTACCCCTACCGCGCGTCGGCGGTGAAGAACCGCCAGCGTTGGAATTTCGGCGTGGTCTACCCGCGGGCCTATGCGGAGTCGCAACAAGGGGCCGACTCATGGCGCATGCAGGCCGAGTGCCTGGGACACGGCGACTCGCTGCAGGTGCGGGTGCGTTTTCTGCAGTTGATCGTCCGCGAAACTCGTAATGAATCCGGGGCGGTCGTCGAAACCTGGCAGGAGGCCGTGGAGCGGGAAGTCCCTCTGGTCGCGCCGAGTTTCGACTCGTTGCTGGCAGCGCCCCGCAGCAGGCCGTTCACGTTCCCGGCGGAAATCGAAGAAGAGTCCCCGCAGGTCATCCGCCGGCGGCAAGCCCTGCAAGGAACGGTTCAGATTCGCGCGGAGAAGGCCGCGGACGGATGGTTCCGGCTGCGCCTCTCGATCGAGAACGCCGCGCCATTCGATAGCGCAGACCGTGAGCGGGCCCTACTGAGGTCCTTTGTTTCCACACATGCCATCTTGGGAGTAGGAGCGGGGGAATTTGCCTCTCTGCTGGATCCCCCCGAGGCACTCAAGCAGGCGGCCGGGGACTGCCGGAACGTCGGCGTGTACCCCGTGCTGGCGGGCGAGCCCGGCTCCCACGACGCCATGCTCTGCTCCCCGGTCATTCTCTACGACCATCCCCAGATCGCTCCCGAAAGCGCCGGCGCGCTGTTCGACGGAACCGAGATCGACGAGATTCTCTCGCTCCGCATCTTGACCATGACCAGCGAAGAGAAAGAGGAAATGCGCGCCGTGGACGGATTTGCCCGCCGCATTCTGGAGCGAACCGAGGCTCTGACACCCGACCAGTTCATGAAGATGCACGGGACCCTCCGTTCCGTGGACCCGGCGGGAGAGAACTCATGAACGAATGGGAATGGCAGTTGTTGGAAGAAAAGAAGCCGCTCGATGCGGTCAGCGGCGCGGGCGTTGTCCTGAAGAAGGGCGACCGCGTTCGGCTGCGGCCGCGAAAAGGCGGGGACGTGATGGATATGGCCCTCGACGGCCGCTACGCCACCATCGAATCGGTCGAGCAGGACTATGAAGGCGTGGTCCACCTCAGTGTGGTGGTCGAAGACGACCCGGGAAGCGATCTGGGCGCCGCGCGCCAACCGGGGCACCGCTTCTTTTTCCGGCCGGAAGAGGTTGAGCCCGCCGGCGCCGCGCTGCCCGCGCGCATCCTGGTCGCCGGCATCGGAAACATCTTCCTGGGCGACGACGCCTTCGGGGTCGAGGTCGTTCACCGGCTGGAGAACGCCGGCGTTCCCGAGGGCGTGCGAGTCACCGATTTCGGGATCCGCGGCTACGATCTGGCCTACGCGCTGACGTCCGGCTACGACACAGTGATTTTGGTGGATGCTGCCTCCCGGGGAGGCCGCCCGGGAACCCTGTATGTCATCGAGGCGGATATCGCCGACCTAGAGAGTGGAGAGAATCCGCCGCCGGCCGCTGTCGATGCGCACACCATGGATCCGCTCCGGGTGATACGTCTGGCTCAGAGCCTGGGTGATCTCCCGCGGCGGATTCTCGTAGTGGGATGCGAGCCGGCTGCGCTCGGCGGCGAAGACGGCCATATGGGACTGAGCGACGCGGTGGAGGCCGCCGTGGATCCGGCAGTCACCCGCTTGAGAGCGTTATTGACGAATGAGCTGTGAAAGGAGAACGGGAATGGATGGACAGTTAGAAAGAATGAATGGCGCCGCGGCCGCGAATGATACCCGGGACACGCTGTTCCTGTTGGGCGGCATATCGCTGGTCGTATTTGGAAGCGGATTGATTCTGACCAGCCCGCTGGTGCGGCAACTGCTCGGAGGAGCGCGCGTCGGCAATCTGCTTCAGGCAGCGGTGCCGGACGTAGAGCGCTATCTGAAGCTGAGGGCGATGTGACGAGTATGGCGCGTTACTTGGTGGATTCGGGCCAGAGCAGGCTGACGGTGAAGGCATTCGCCAGCGGAATGCTTTCGACGTTCGGCCACAACCCCACTCTCGCGCTCCGCGACTTTGAAGGAGAAGCGCGGTTCACTCCGGAGTCGCCCGGCGACGCCGCCCTGACGTTCCGGGTCCGTCCCGCGGCCCTCGACGTTACCGGCGACGTCAAAGCCAGCGACCGCAGAGATATCGAGCATGAAACCAAAGAGAACGTCCTGGAGACGGAGCGGTTTCCCGAGGTGGTTTTCGAGAGCAGCCGGGTTTCGGCGAATCAGGCGGCCGAGAACTCCTACCGTGTGGAGGTGACCGGGAAGCTGAGATTGCATGGCGTCACGCAAGACGTTACCGTGCCCGCGCAACTGACATTCATGGGAGACACACTACGCGCTTTTGGTGAAGTGCCCATTCGCCAGACTCCCTTCGGCATCCGTCCCGTCAAAGCCATGGGAGGGGCGCTCAAGGTGAAAGACGAAGTCAAGCTCAGCTTTGAGATCGTCGCGCGCCGCCAGGACGGCGACGGCAAGGGGTAGTTTCGATGTGCCTAGCCATTCCCGGAAAAGTCGTCGAGCTGCTGCCGGACTCAGACTCGCAAGCGGTCGTGGACGTCACCGGCGTCCGGCGCAAGGTGAATCTCGGCCTGCTCGTGGACGAATCTCCGCGGCCGGGCGATTGGGTTCTGATTCATGTAGGTTTCGCCATGAGCAAGATCAGTGAGGCTGACGCGGCCGAACAGATGCGCGTGCTGGGCATTCTCGGCGAAAACGAAGCGGCGATGGAGGAAGTGCGGGGCTATGGGTTGGAGGAGGGCGACCCACAGGGAGGCGTCTCGTGAGATTCGTCGACGAGTTTCGCGATCCGAAGATCATTGCCAAAACCGCGGCGGAGATCCGCGCCCTGGCCGATCCCGCCCGCCACTATCGTTTCATGGAGGTGTGCGGGGGCCATACGCACTCGATCTACCGCTTCGCGCTGAAGGACCTGCTCCCCGAAAACATCGAGCTCGTGCACGGCCCCGGTTGCCCGGTTTGCGTGCTGCCAATGGGCCGCATCGACGATGGGCTTTCGATGGCCGCCGACCCGAACGTTATCTTCACCGCCTTCGGGGACATGATGCGCGTCCCGGGCACGCTGGGCAGCCCGCTGGAGCATCAGGCGCGCGGCATGAACGTGCGGATCGTCTATTCGCCCACCGACGCGCTGCGCCTCGCGGAGAAAAACCCGGACAAGCACGTGATGTTCTTCGCGATCGGCTTCGAAACCACGGCACCCTCCACCGCTCTGACGCTGATGCGGGCGCGCGCCATGGGCATCCGTAACTTCTCGGTCTTCTGCAACCACGTGACGATTCTTCCCGCGATTCGCGCCATTCTCGATTCGCCGGATATGCGCATCGACGCCTTCATCGGCCCCGGTCACGTCTCGACCGTGATCGGTTGCCGTCCGTACGAATGGATTGCGAAAAACGAAGGCAAGCCGATCGTCACCTCCGGCTTCGAGCCCCTCGACATTCTGCAGTCCATCGTGATGCTGCTGCGGCAGATGCGGGAAGGGCGTGTCGAAGTCGAAAACCAGTACAAGCGCGTCGTGCCCTGGGAGGGCAATCGCGCCGCCCTGCGGGCCATGGCGGAAGTCTTCGAGCTGCGGCCCTACTTCGAGTGGCGCGGCCTGGGATTCATCTCGCAGTCCGCGCTCGCGATCCGCCCGTCGTACGCCCAGTGGGATGCCGAGCGGCGTTTTTCCATTCCCGGCATTCGCGTCACCGATCCCAAAGCCGCGCAGTGCGGCGAAGTGCTCAAAGGCGTACTGAAACCGCCCGAATGCAAGCTGTTCGGAAAAGAGTGCACGCCCGAACATCCGATCGGGGCGCTGATGGTTTCGTCGGAAGGCTCCTGCGCGGCTTACTACCAATACGAGCACGGCAAGGGCTCGGGGCTCGTCACTCTGGGCTCACCTAGTTGAGGAACTGTTTTCATGGCCACTGCCACGCTTCCCAAAATTCGCTTCCGCGACGCCCAGATCGAGATGGCCCACGGCGCCGGCGGAAAGGCCAGCCGCAGATTGATCGAGGGCCTGATCGCCCCGCTGCTTTTTGACCGCCCGCCGGAACCTCTCGCCGACGCCGCGTATGTAAGGATCGGCGGCGCGGAACTCGCGATGACCAGCGACAGCTTTGTGGTCAAGCCGTTGCGATTTGCCGGAGGTTCGATCGGCGAGCTGGCCATCAACGGCACGGTCAACGATCTGGCGGTTTCGGGCGCGCGCGCCGAGGCCATGGTGGTCAATCTGGTGCTCGAAGCGGGCCTGCCCAGCGAGACTCTCGAGGCCGAGATGCAGGCCATGGCCCGCGCCGCCCGCGGCGCCGGCGTCAAGATCGTAGGCGGCGATACGAAGGTCGTCGAGCACGGCAAAGCGGACATGATGTACGTCAGCACGACTGGAATTGGAAGTCCCTTGTCGGGTTTCGCGCTCTCGTCGCAATCGGTGCGCGCCGGCGACCGAATTCTACTCAGCGGCCCCATCGGCGACCACGGCATCACCATCCTACTCGCGCGCGGCGAGTTGGATCTCGAGGCGGACCTGCGCTCGGACACGCGGTCCGTGCTGCCCCTGGTCGAGGCACTGGCCGGGACTTCCGAATTGGCGTCGAGCGTCCGCTGGATGCGAGATCCCACGCGCGGAGGCGTCGCCACAGCGCTCAACGAACTGGCGCGCGACTGCGGACTCGCAATGGTGCTGTTCGAAGACAGTATTCCTGTGCGGGAGGAAGTGCGCGGAGCGTGTGAATTGCTCGGGCTCGATCCCCTGCACATTGCCAACGAGGGCCAGTTTCTGGCGGTGGTCGCCGCCGACGAAGCCGACGACGCTCTCCGCGCGTTGCGGCGCACGCCCGGCGGCGAGCTTGCCGCGGCGATAGGCGAGGTCCGCGAACAGCCCTCCGCCACCGTATTGTGCGCGACGTCGTACGGCGGTGCGCGCATGGTGGACATGTTGGTCGGCGATCCGTTGCCGCGCATTTGCTAGAGCCATGGTTACAACGGTCACTCGCGCCAGGCACATTGAGGAACGGATCCTCGAACGAAACCCGCTCCTGCAGCAGTTCTTCTCGCGTGAAGCCCAACGGCTCGCCGACGCATCCCGACAGATGTCCGAACGATTCTTGCGCGGCGGCCGGCTGCTGGCCTTGGGACGCGGCTGCTACGCCACCGACGCCCAGCACGTCTCGGTCGAGTTCGTCCATCCGGTGATCGTCGGAAAGCGCGCTCTGCCCGCGCTCGATCTTTCCATGCTGGGCGGCCCATGGCTTGAGGCCATATTGCGTCCCGAGGATATGGTCATGGGTTTTGGGCCTCCCGAAGGCGATGCGGAAATCCAAGCGGCCCTGGATAGAGCCCACCTGCAAGGAGCCATGACCTTCGCCCTGCCCGGATCGGACGGCTCCTATTCGCTGCGCGCTGCCACGCCCGACCCGTTCTTGCATCAGGAGCTGATCGAGATCCTCTACCACACGTTGTGGGAGACCGTGCATGTGTTCTTCGAGCACCGTCCCCTGGGCCGGGACGCGGGCGAGTCCGCTTTCTTGTACCCCTTCCTCGGTTCCGCCAGCCAGGAAACCTCGGGCGTCATAAGTTCCGTCGCGGCTTCGATTCAGATGAAAGTCGCTGACGACGCCCGCCTGCGCGCGCAGGTCGCCAAAGAGGAAGCGGAAACGATAGCCCGCGCGGCGGCCGCAATCGGCGAACGGGTCGGCCGGGGAGGAAAGCTGATCCTGTTTGGGAACGGAGGATCCGCGACCGACGCCAACGACATGGCGCTCGACTGCGTGGACCCGCCGCGCGGCTGGCGCCCGCTGCCGGCCATCTCCCTCGCACTTGAACCCGCCAACATCAGCGCCATCGCAAATGACGTCGGCGCCGACGTGATCTTTCTGCGCCAGTTGATCGCGCACGCGCAACCGCCCGACGTCGCCGTCGCCATTTCCACCAGCGGCGGCTCGCGCAACATGATTCGGGCGCTCGAGGAAGCGCGGAAGCGGGGCTTGCTCACCGTGGCGCTGCTCGGCTACGACGGCGGAGAGGTGGCGCGTCGCGGACTGGCCGATTTCCCGCTGGTGGTCCGCTCGGATTACATCCCGCGCATTCAAGAGGTCCAGGCCTCGATCTATCACGTGCTTCGCGAAGTCCTGGAGGATCGTTTCGATGCTTGAGCTGTACGGAACCAATAGCTGCCGCTACACGCGCGAAATGCGCGAATGGCTCGAATGGAAGGGCGAGGACTTCGTCGAGTACGACGTCGAAGACGACCACGACGCGCGGCTTCGTTTTCAGAAGGCGACCAACGGCCAACGCGGCGTGCCGGTCCTGGTCGAAGACGGCCGCGTCGTGCAGTCGGGCTGGCAGGGGCGAATGTGCATGATATGAACGCGCGGTCGATTCACGTGCGCGGCACGGTCCAAGGCGTGGGCTTTCGGCCGTTTGTCTATCGATTGGCTCGCGCCAACGCGCTGTGTGGCTGGGTGCTCAACGCGGAGGACGGCGTCGAACTCCACCTGGAGGGGCCGGAGTCTTCGCTCGACGCATTCCTGCGCGGGCTCGAAGCCCAAGCCCCGCTGGCGGCCCAGATCGCCGCTATTCAGGTACACGCGGCCGAGCCGGTCGGCCTGGCCGCATTTACCATCCGCAAGAGCCGCCGTTCCGGCCATCCCTCGGTGCGCGTCTGCCCGGACTTACCGGTTTGTCCCGAGTGCCTGCACGAGCTGTTCGATTCCAAGAATCCGCGCTATCTATATCCCTACATCAACTGCACTCATTGCGGACCCCGATACAGTGTGATCGAGAGGCTGCCCTATGACCGCCCCAACACGACGATGAAGGCGTGGGCCCTCGACGAGCGCTGCGAACGGGAATATCGCGATCCAGCCAACCGCCGCTTTCACGCGCAGCCGGTTGCCTGCCCGGAGTGCGGGCCGCACTACGAGTTGCGCCACGGGGACGAGCGCGTCACCGGCGATCCCGAATGCGTAGGCCGCGCGGCCGAACTGCTGCGCGCGGGCGCCATCGTGGCGATCAAGGGCCTGGGAGGGTATCACCTGGCTTGCGACGCGGCGAATTCCGCCGCCGTGGCGACGCTGCGAAGAAGAAAATTCCGCAAGGAGCGGCCTTTCGCGGTCATGACTCCCAGCGTCGCGGTCGCGCGCCGCCTTGTCGAGCTATCCGCCGAGGCTGAGACCCTGCTGTTGTCGCGCGCGCGGCCGATCGTACTCGCTCCCGCGAGAGTCGAACTGCCCGGGGTCGCTCCGGACAATCAGCGAACTCGGCGTGATGTTGGCGTACACCCCGCTGCACTACATGCTGTTTGCCAAGGGGGCGCCGGAGATTCTCGTGATGACGAGCGCCAACCGGTCGAGCGAGCCAATCGCCTATGAGGACGAAGACGCGCTGCATCGGCTGAGCGGCATCGCCGATGCCTTCCTGGTGGGCGAACGCCCCATCAGGCGGCGTGTCGACGATTCGGTCACCCGCGCCGGGGCTTTGGGTCCTGTCATCCTGCGCCGCTCGCGCGGCTATGCTCCCGCTGCCGTCACAACTCTGCCGTTCGTCTCGCACCCCATCCTGGCGGTGGGCGCCGATCTGAAAAACGCCATCACGCTCGTGGTTGAGCGCGAAGCGTTTGTCAGCCAGCACATCGGCGACCTCGATCAACAACTGTGCCGCCAGGCGTTTCGCGAAGCCATCCACTCGTTCACGGCGATGTACGACATCGACCCGGCCCGCCTGGTCGTTGCGCACGACCTGCACCCGCAGTACGCTTCCACCCTGGAGGCCATGGGCCTGCAATGCGCCCGGCGCTGCGCGGTCCAACACCACCGCGCGCACATCGCCTCCGTCCTCGCCGAACGCCAGGCCTGGGACCAGCACGTCATCGGTGTGAGTTTCGACGGCACCGGCTACGGAGACGACGGAACCATTTGGGGAGGCGAGTTCTTCACCGGCAGTCTCCGAGAAGGCTTTCTTCGCGCTCTGCACCTGCGGCCGGCGATGCTGCCGGGAGGAGATGCGGCAGCTCGCTTTCCCGTGCAATCGGCCGCCGGTTTTCTGGCGCAGATCGACCGTCTGCCGGATCTTTCCGGGCCGCCATTCCACTTCCCCGAGCGATACGAGCACGCCCGCCAGTTGCTGCGCGCGGACGTCCGGTCGTTCCCAAGCAGCTCCATGGGGCGCCTGTTCGACGCCGCCGCCGCGCTGCTCGGCTTCACGCGCGAGGTCACCTTCGAAGGACAGGCGGCGATGTGGTTGGAGCAGCTCGCTCGCTGCGCCCGCCCAACCCGGGGCTATTCCTTCCCTGTGGACGGCACGACGCTCGACTTTCGGCCTTTGCTCCAAAGCGTGATCCTGGACCGTGACGGCGGTCGCGAGACGGCGGTGATCGCCCGTGCCTTTCAGCAAGGAATTGCGGATGGCGTCTCGGCCGCGATTCTGCGGCTGTGCCACGCCTGCTCAACCGACGTATGTGTGTTGTCGGGAGGCGTGTTTCAGAACGAGTTGCTGCTCGAGGATCTCAAGGCCGCGCTCAAGCCGGCGGGTGTGCGCCTTTGGACCAATTCGGCGGTCCCCCCCAACGATGGCGGCATCAGCCTCGGACAGGCGGCGATGGCGGCGCTGCAGTCGCAGGGGGCGCTGCATGCATGAACTCTCCATCGCGATGAGCATCCTCGATTTCGTCGAAGAAGAAGCCGGGCGGCGCGGCAACACGTATCCAGGCGGTTCACATCAAGGTCGGCCGGCTTTCCGGTGTGGTCAAGGAAGCCTTGCTGTCGTCCTACGAACTCGCGCGGGAGGACACTCCGTTTGCTGCCTGTGATCTGGTCGTGGAAGAGACGCCCATCGTTATTCATTGCCGTGACTGTGACGCGGACCGCCCGGTTGCTTCGGTGCAAGCGATGAGCTGCCCCGACTGTGGCGCCGTCGCGTTCGAAGTGATCCAGGGCCGGGAGCTGCAGGTCGTGGGATTGGAGTTGGCCCATGAATGATTCCAGCCGCAACGGCGAGCCTCGAATCGTCAAAGTCCGCCGTAATATCCTCAAGCACAACGACGAAGTGGCCCACGTACTGCGCCGCCGCTTTCTGGAAGCGGATGTGTTCGTGGTGAGCCTGGTTTCCAGCCCTGGCTCGGGCAAGACCGCGTTTCTCGAACAAACGCTGTCGCGGCTTCGGCGCGATTTCCGCGTTGCCGCGCTGGTCGGAGACCTTGCCACCGAGAACGACGCCCGCCGGCTGGCCCGCTCGCAGGCGCCCGTGCGGCAAATCGTCACCGGCACGGTGTGCCACTTGGAGGCCGAGATGATCCGCAGGGCGTTGGAGGGCTGGAATCTGCACGAACTCGATTTCCTGTTCATCGAGAACGTCGGCAATCTGGTTTGCCCCTCCTCCTACGATCTGGGCGAGCAGCTTCGCCTGGTACTGATGTCGGTAACCGAAGGCGAAGACAAGCCCCTCAAATATCCAACGATTTTCAACGGCGCGGACGTAGCCGTGATCACCAAGGTCGATCTCAGCGATGCAGTCGGGTTCGACTTGGAGGCCTGTGTAGCCAACATGAAGTCCGTCCGGCCCGAAATGCCTGTGCTGCGCCTTTCCTCGAAAACCGGGGATGGCATGGAGAAGTGGCTGGAGTTCATCGTGGCCCGGCGACTGGCTTTGCAGCGCGGAATAGGCTCCGGAGCCGATTCCCGAGCCAGGGATCAGGGTCGCGGGAAGATTGGCAGGCAGAGCCTGATTTCACGGGCCGGAGCCTGAAAAGTCCGTTCGGCCCAAACTTCCAATCAACCCTGGTTCACCAACTTCCGCGCCGGCCGTGGACTTGCCGTGTGTGTCCCCCGACCCGGTACCATCCTCCTGATCCCGTCACCGTCCTCGCGGCCCCGCACTATTGATCGGCCAACCCGACGGATCAAGGCTTCGCCGGAGCTTCTGATAGAATTCCGGTGATGGATGTTCGGGGACTGTTGTCCTTGCCGCGCGCTTATGGAGCCTTTCAGTCCGCGGTAACGGGCGACCACTTTGAACGCTGGTTTATCGAGGCGATTGGGGTCGCCGAGGGCGACACCGTGCTTGATATCGGCTGCGGGCCGGGGAATCTCCTGGATTCGCTGCCTGCCGTCACCTACACCGGGTTTGACCCCAACCTTGCCTGCATCGAAGCCGCCCGCAGGCGTCACGGTGCAACCGCTTCCTTTCACTGCGCAACGGTCGCTAGCCCGCCGCCGCTGCCCGCCGCTGCGTTTGATCTCGTGGTGGCGCGAGGCGTTCTGCACCACCTCAGCGATGAGGAAGGCGCGTCCTTGTTCCAACTCGCCCGCCGGGTTCTGAGGCCGGGAGGCCGGGTCGTTACGTTTGATGGATGCTATGTCGCCGGGCAAAACCCGATCGCGAAATTCCTGCTGCAGCGCGATCGCGGCGAGTTTGTCAGATCCGTGGATGGATATCTGAAACTGATCCAAGGGACATTCGATCGCGTTGAGACCGAAATCTTTCACGACAAGCTACGCATCCCTTACACACATGTCTTGATTCACTGCAAGACCTAACCCGCAAGAAAAGTTCCAGCACACAAGACTCGGCTCGATTTCGCCCGTTTTTGGTAGACTGGCAGCCCTTATGTCCGAATTCGTCCTAAGCCCGTTTGGCGCCAGATTCAGAACCTTTCACGGGGTCAAAAGCATTCGGGGACCGGGCTCTCGGGGAATCGATAGTGCGGAGCACCTGGAGTGGAAGGCTCTGTTGGCGGCCGTGGATGGCAGCGAATGCCGATTCAGGATGATCGACCTGGGCGCCGGATATGGCTGGTGGGGAATCAATGCCGCCGCCGCGCTGCGCGCGAGGTATCCGCACAAACGCGGGGACATCGTGATGGTCGAAGGCGAGCCCACCCACTATCGGTGGCTCTGCGACGCGGTCGCCGACAATCCGTATCCACAGATCCGCTATCGCGCGATCCATGCGGCGATTGGCACCAAGAGAGGCTCGGATTGGTTCTATGTCGGCAAGCCGGGCGACTGGTATGGCCAGCGACTCATGATGGACTATCACCGCGAACAGCTCAATGGCGGATCATTCGAAGTCTCAACCGAAGGCGCCGGGCTCAAGACATCCGACAACTACTCCCTGCAGCGCATCCGGACCGTGGTCCTGCGCAACCTGCTCCCCTGGGTTGGAAAAGTGGATTTCCTGGATATGGATATCCAGGGAACCGAGCTCGACCTGATCAAGGCAGAACGCCGCCTGCTGACCAGACGCGTGAAGCGGCTGTTCATATCAACGCATTCACCCGAAATCGACCACGAAATCCGAAAGATTCTGGTGCGGGACTGGGACCTCCAGTTCGATGCCGAGTCGGGTCTCCTGGAAACCGCCTCCGGCCCTGTGTATTTCGAAGACGGCCAGCAGTTCTGGGCTCGCGTCTAGCCCGGATATTTCACAAGGGGTCGCAGCGAGAGGCGTCAGCAGCGCGTGGATACAAGGCGTGCGAAGCTTGGCGCACGGAGGCGTACTTGGGCAGTACGTTGAGCACGGCAAGCGAGCACTACGAAGTAGACGAGGGGCTGATCACGCCTCGCAGCCGATTCCGTGGTGGAGTCGAGGATGGACGCGGTGGCTGTAGATCGGAGAAATTGCGGTTGCCGACGGCTTTCGCCGTAGTGCCGGTGTCTCAGTTCCGATCATGACTCCGTTTCCCATCCCCGCTCATCAAACCGGACGTGCGGATTTCCCGCATCCGGCTTCCCGACTGGCTTCACCGCAAAGCTGTCGGCGGAGGGCCAAGGTGGACATGAGGTAGGCGTAGAACGCCGAGTTCGCCATAGACCACTGCGTCTGGGAATCGACGGGTGCCTCGCGATTGCACCTTATGGCGCCTCGTCAGATTAGTCGCGCACGCGTTGATAGACGTGATTGTCGACCGCCCGATACGCGGGCAACCGGGTTCCCTGGCTGAAGTAGCCCGAACGCCCTCTCAGAATCTGATTCAGACGGTCGCGGACCTCATCCCAGGTCCCCACATTGCTCGGCTGTAGCAGGTCTCCCACTTTCTGCTTGATCCGCAGCACACTCTTGTGAGACGGACTGGCTCCCAAGTACCAGTGGGCACAACAGAGCACCGCTGTGGGCGCAACAGCGCCGGTGCGGGCACTCAGCACTACCGTGGAGACTACAGCATTGCTTCGAGCAAAAGTCCGGCGCGAGCGCAACAGCTCAAGCCGCTAGGGGACAACTCAGCCGCGGGCGCGCCGGTCGACCGAGGCTGGAGGACTCTCCATCGCGCCATCGAACTTGCTACAGCACGGGTCGAACTGCCGCATCGCCGCCGCTGATCCCTCGTCTATTTGCTCCTGCCCCTGGCCTCCATACTACCCGCCCCGGGTCGAACCGTTCGAGGGAGAACTGCCGGCTTGGGAAAACGGCACGGCAGACCGGCGAAACCGGCCAACTCACGGAAGCGATGGCGGGCGGCGGAGCCGGGGGCCCGGATCGCGATGAGAATTTCGTCGACCTGGTGCAGGCGCGCCAGCCGCGGCAGCTCGTCGCCGTTGCCCACCACGGGCATCATCTGCATCATCAGGTGGCGCTTGCCGGGGTCGTCGTCGATGAAACCGGCTATCTGGTAGCGGGACGCCGGGTTGTCGCGGATCCGCCGCTGCAGATGTAGGCCCGTTCGACCGGCGCCGTAGATCAGCACACGCCTGCGGGGCGGCCCGGAAGCTTTGGCCGCGGCCTGTAGAAGAACCCGGTACAGCATCCGGCTGCCGAGCAGCGCGCCCTGGGAAACAAGCCACTCGACCACAAGCAACGCGGCGATCGCAAGCGTCGTGATGCGCGGCCCAAGCAGCAGCGCGCCCAGCACCGAGCCCGCAGCATTGGCAACGGTAATCGCGGCTGCATCGGAGAGACCGAACCAACGCCACGACGCGCGGTGCAGCCGGAACAGCTCGAACGCGACACCCTTGGCCGCCACCAGGGAGCACAGGAGTTCGACAAACCCTATCGACCGGGCCGCTGTCGACGACAGTGCATAGCCCAACCCCCACGTGGCCGCGACCGAAGCGCCAAACAGACTCGCGTGGAGGAGCCGTACCCACAGACCACGGTAGCGGCGGACCCCAACGGCGCTCGGAAACGCTGTGGCCGTGCGAGGGTCCGCCGTTGCTCTCGGTTCTATCGTGTCCCCGGTTCCCATTCTGCACGCGGCTCCCAGCGTGGCTCGGCGTTCAATCATGCCCGCGGCTGCATTGGCCAATTGCGCAGAACGCGGCGCTAAGCGCCCGCAGCCGGAAGCGCGCCTCCCCCTTCCCTTTTCGGCCGGCCGTGACATTCTGAGAAGCCCGCGCTGCCTCTTGACCGAGACCGGCATGCAGGCGGCACGGAATTCCCCTTGCAAGTCGGAGGAAATCTATCGGCTGGCCTCTTTTTATCGCAGGCCACGTGCAACCCCAGGAAACAGCACAATCCCAATTGGCATCGCAACGAGACGCAGGAGAATGCCGTGGCTAGTGCACTGTCCACCACGCATCACACCCCAAACCGAGCCGCGCGCGTAAGCAAGCGGCGGCCTGTAGTCTCTCAATCATCCCCGAGTTCGTCGCCCAGGCCGCGCTATTTCCCATTCGTACGGGCCTCGTGCGCTAGTCATTCCTCGAGCACGTTCCCCCAGTCTAGAAGACGCCCGGTCGGAGGCCTACCGAGTTGCACGGCGCGCGCGGCAACCCAGTGCCGCAGGGTCGGCGCGGCCCTATCGCGCTACTCGCAGCCAAGTTGTGGGACACAGGCGGGCTACGCACTGTGCTTCTCTCCGTAGGCATAGTAATACCCATAGTGGCGGTAGTAGCCATAGTCGAGAGCCGCCAGGTTGACACGGTTCATGACGAATCCGACCAGGCGCACCCCGGCGTCATCGAAGGTCTGCGTGGTACGGAGCAAGGCGCCGCGGTCGGTCTGGTCAGACACCACCAGGATGACGCCTTCCACCAGCCGCGAGATCGTCCGCGCATCCGATAGCACCAGCGAGGGCGGCGAATCGATGACAACGTGGTCGAACCGGCGCGCGGCTTCGTCGAGCAGTTCGGCCAGACGCGGCGAGCAGAGCAGATCGGAGGCGAACGCTTCGGCCGAGCCGGCGTGGACCAGCGAGAGATGGTCCACCGGTGTGGCGGCCAACAGCGTATCGAAATCGACCGTGCCGCGCAGGTAGGCGCTGAGCCCATGTGGAGGTTCCACTCCGAGCTGGCGGGCGCAGTTGGGCCGGCGCATGTCGGCGTCGATCAGCAACACGTTGCGCCCCAGTTGCGCCAGGCTACAGGCCAGGTTGAGGCTGACCGTCGTTTTGCCTTCCTGCGGCTGCGAACTGGTGATCAGCAGGCGCCGCAGGCCGTCGTCCCAACCCAGCAGGATCGAGCTGCGCAGGGTGCGGTAGGCCTCCGACAGGCCCGCTTCGGCATCCCAGACATGCGGGCCGGGGTCATGGCCGTTCGAGGAAGCCGCCGTGGAAGCCAACGTCCGCCGTGGCTGCCCAACCGGGGCGGACGCGCCGCTGGTGACACCGGGTTGCCCCTCGACGGAGTCTTGGGCCAAGACTGCGCCGCCTGCAACGCGGTTCGGAACGCAAGAGGAGCCATAGGCCGCGGTGGGAGAGCTATGGGTCCCGGCTGGCGGATCCTGGGCCGCGCCGGATAGGGCCTGAGCCTGGACAGAAACATGAGCCGCTGTAGGATCATGAGTCCCGGCGGCGTCGTGATCCGCCGTAGCATCGCGGGGTGCGGCTGGGTGACCGCCGGCGGCAGAACCGTAAGAACCTATCGCCTCGGCCCTTGCCGTCGGCGCGAATCCGCCCGGGCCGCCCGCCGCGCCGTTGGCCGGTTCGAGCAGTGGACCCAATACCGCGTGCCGAGGCTTGGCTCGAACGAGCGAAAGGGAGAGTGCGCCGCCGGCGATCCGCATGCGAGCACGCAGGTTGGCGTGGACTTCGCGCCGCCGCGGCAACACCGCCAGCAAATCGAGCCCGGTCAGTCGCTCGACTTCGTCGGGCGTGCGCACACGCGTGTTGAGGTGCTCGGCCGCGAAGGCCAGCACAATACCCGACAACGACCCGCCCAGCAACCCCAGCAGCAGATTGAGCAGCCGCCGCGGCCGGTAGGGGCGTTCGGGCAGTTCGGCGGGATCGAGCACCGCAATATTGGAAGCCCGCAAACCCGCCGAAACGCCCGCCTCTTTGAGCCTCTGCAGCAGGCCCTCGTAGAGCTGCCGGTTGGACTCGGCCTCGCGCTTGAGGATGTCGTATTGGATGAAATCGTCGCTGAGGCGATTGACGAGCTGGCGCTGGCGCTGCGCCGCCTCCAAAAGCAGCCGCTCGCGCCCCTGCGACAATGTGAACTCTTCGCGGACCCTCGCCAGCAAGCGCCGGTTTTCTTCCGCAATCGAGCGCTCGACCTCTTCGACTTCCCGCGTGGCGCGCACAACGCGCGGATAGGAAGGTCCAAAGCTGACCGAAAGCTTTTGCTGCTCGCGCCGCAGGTCGACCAGCTTGTTGCGCAGTTCCTGGAGAGTCGTATTGGTGACCTGCGCTGGCAGGTCGCCGCCGCCGCGCACGGCATCCTCCACCAGCAGGGCCAGCGACTGCTTTTCAATGCGCTCGGCCTGCGCCGCCGTCAGCTCGTTTTCCAGCCGGGCGAGCTTTTCGGTCGTGATGTCCTTGCGCTCCTCCACGAACAGGATCGAGTGCCGCGCGGCATATTCGTGCAAGGCGCTTTCACTCGACTGCAAGGCGTCCTGCAGACTCGCCAGTTGTTGCTGCAGCCAGCCCGAGGCCTTCTGGGTGGTGTTCCACTTCGCCTCCAGGTTGTGCTCGATGTACTCGTCGGCAAGCGTGTTGGCGACGGCCAGTGCCAGTGCCGCGTCTTCCGATTCGAAGCTGACGTCGACCAGGCGCGTGCCTTTGCCCGGATCGACCCGCAGCCGCGCCAGAAACGCGTCGACAACACGCGGGTGGACGAGGGCGGCAGCCGCGGGGCCGGCCCACGGCGGCTCCGGACGCTGCGGTACGCCGTGGTTCAGCTCGGCGGCGCGGCCCAGATCGAGACGGTCGATCACGCGCCTCGCCAGGGTGCGGCTCTTGAGGATTTTGTACTGCGTTTCGATGTAGTCGGGGCGCTCGGGAATGCGGCTCGTGTCGTCGTCGAGGCGGGCGATGTTGGGCTGCTCGCGGTCGATCTGGATGCTGACGGTGGCGAGATAGGTGGGCACCCGCAGAAAATTGTAGGCGGCCGCGGCAGCGAGCGAAGCCAGCACGGCCGCGGCAACCAGACCGCGGTGCGCCTGGATCAGACGCCAAAAATCGCGCAGCGCGAAGCCGCCGGTTTGTTCGGGCAGTTCGATCGTCGCCGCCGGCGCCACCGGTAGCGAGGGCCGGGCTGCGTGGGATGGCGTCAACGTGGCGGTGAGTCGTTCGAGTTTGTTGTCCATGGTTGCGTTGTCGAGTGGCTCGCCCTCGGCGGGACGGGAGATACGGATTGCTTGCGAGCGACCCCGCGGCGACCGGGCCAGGGACGCGGCTCACGACAAGACCTCCTCTGGGCGAGCTACCCCGAGAAGCGTCAACTCAAAGCCGCAAGCGCTAGCTTGCGTTGCGCTGTGTCGGAACTCGATGGCGCTCGACGCGGGGCCGTAGTCGTCGGGAGTGTGCAGGCGCGGGCTCACGCCCGCGGCTCTGAGTGGCGATTCGAAGGCCCGCCGCCCCTCGTCTTCCCCGTCCCGCACCACTGCCCCGGCATCCCTCGTGGGCGTCCCTGGCTCCATCCATGGCTCATCCCTGCCCTCATCGCCTCCAGATAACCACTCCCGTGGCCAATTGGATGGCGGCTTCGGCTCCGCGGTGGAAGGCGCCTTTGGCGCGGCTGTCGGGGACGAACAAGATATCGTTGTCTTCGAGCGGGGAGTCGGCCGCCTTGCCGCGCAGAATGTCGTTGATGGCGATTTCGATCTCCTGCCGGGCTGCGCCCTGCTGCCGAATGAGGCGAGCCTTTTGTGGAGCCGCGCGGCTGTCGAGTCCCTGGGCCAACGAGATGGCACGCAGCACGGTCATCCTTTCCCGCTCGATCGGGTAGCCACCCGGCCGGGTCACGGCGCCCAGGACATAGATCAAACCGGTTTTCGCGACCCGGATCACGTCATAGGGCTCGATCCAGGGGTTGTCGTGCGTTTCGCCGGGACCGGCGGGCAGGCCGCGCACCGAAACGATGATTTCCCGCGCCGGCGGATCTGGCTGCCCCGGATTCGGCTTTTCCGGGTTCGGTTGTTCCGGGCGTGCCAAATTCAATCGCGCCGAGTCCGGCCCTTCCAGCTCCCACCCGGCCGGACCCAGGCGGTGCTTATCCAGGCGTGCCAGACTGGGCCCTGCCGGATCCGGTCCTGCCGGGGCGGACAGGGCCCAGGTGTCGTCGTCGATAGCCCGCAACCCGCCTGTTTCCAACAAACCGGCATCGGGCAACGGCTTTCCGGTCGCCGCGGGCGCTGTCGCAAGGGGGTCGCGGCCGGTGTCCGCGGGGCCGTGCTGGCGCGTGATGCGGATCTCGTCGCCGGTATCCTTCGCTAGCCCGCCCGCCATCGCCAAGACGTCGAGCAGGCGCCGCCGGCCCTGCAGTTGATAGATGCCGGGCCGTTCTACAGCTCCGAAAATGCTCACCGGCTGGCTGCGATAGGCTTTGACGGAAACGCTGACCTGCGGGCCGCGTAGCAGGCTTTCACCGTAGAGTTCCTCAAGACGCGCGGCGATCTCAGGCGGCGTCAGGCCCTCGACCGGCACTTCCCCGAGCAGCGGCAGAACGAGCGATCCCCGCGGACCGACTGTCGCCGGCTTACTCAGCTCGTCGACCTCGAAGACGGTGATATCGAGTACGTCGCCTGGCCCGACTCGGTAAGGCCCCGCCGGGCCAAGCTCGGTCTGTCCCGTGGCCTGGCCGAAAGCGAGCGCGCCGCAGAGCAATCCGAGGCAGACGAATAGCCCGAGGCGGATCAGGCGGTTCCATGAGCGCATGCCGTTTTTGACCTCTGGCTAGTCCATCGGCTGAGAGCGGCAGGGGCTTTATGCCCGCAAAGAGTGGGAGGTAAGGAAATGGCGCTACGGCCCGGATTCAGCCGTCCTATGCCTCGGCCTACCCGGCGGCCGGGCTGTCCGGTTCCTGCAATCGGGCCGGCTTGCCCGGGAAGCGAATGGCGGCGAGCTATTCGAGATTGGCTCGCAACCGCGGCTAGCGCGGCTCTTTGACCTCAAGGGTCTGGTTGGTCTTCTGGTTGCGCAGGGTCTGCACAGTGCCGCTGGGCCAGTGGATCTCGATCTCATCCACGGTCTCGGCGGCGCCCAGGCCGAAATGAACCGGCCCGTGGCTCGACGAGGCGTAGCCGACGGCGCTGGTCATGATGTTGTGCTGTTTTCCGATGCGGATTTGCGCGCCGATACCGTCGCGGTTGCTCTTGGTTCCCGTGAGCTTCAGGCGCAGCCAGTGGTTCTCTGCGGGGCTGACGTTGTGCCAGATTTCGGCCGGCCCGGCGAGCGAACTGACGACAACGTCCATCCTGCCGTCGGTGTCGAAGTCGGCGAAGCCGACGCCGCGGTGGGCGCGCTTGACGGCGAACCCTTCACCGGCCGCGGCTGAAACGTCCCGAAAACCGCCGTTGCCCTCGTTGGCGAAAACGCTGTTGGCCTCCTTGTACTGGTAGGCCTCGAACATCTCGACCAGGTCGTTGACGTGGGCGTTGGCGGTGAACAGGTCTTTCCAGCCGTCGTTGTTGAAGTCGGCGAAACCGTTGCCCCAGCCAGCGTGCTGGCTGGTGGCTTGCGCCAGGCGCGAGCGATAGGTGGCGTCTTCGAAGAAGCCGTCCCCGACGCCTCGAAACAGCGGGTAGGTTTCCCCGGCCAGCGCGGTGACGCTGATGTCGGCGAAACCGTCGTTGTCGTAGTCGCGAATGTCGGCGCCCATGCTCGAAACCGGCTTGCCGTGGTCGAGCAGGGCGACCCCGGCGATCAGGGCGTTTTCCTCAAAGCCGTGTCCGCCTTCGTTATGGAACAGAAAGTTGGGCAGATTGTCGTTGGTGACGAAGGCGTCGAGAAAACCGTCCTGGTCGGCATCGACGAAGGCGACGCTCATGCCGCGCCCGCGGTGCTTGCCGATACCGGAAGATTCGGTGACGTCTTCGAAGGTGCCGTCGCCGCGGTTGTGATAGAGCTCGTTGTAAATCGGCTCGAAATACTTCGGGTGGCAATAGACGCGAATGTTACGGCTACGATCGCCGCAGAAGCGGTTGAAGGCCGGCGTCCAGTCGGCGTAGTTGATGACCATCAGGTCAAGGAGGCCGTCGTTGTCATAGTCGAACCAGCCGGCGGCGACGCTCCAGCGGTCGCTCTTGATGCCGGACTTGGCGGTGACGTCGGTAAAGGCCCCCTTGCCGTTGTTGTGGTAGAGAAGATTGCGGTAGACGCCGGGCACGAACAGGTCGACATTGCCGTCGTTGTCGAAATCGGCGGCGGCCGCTCCCATCGAGTAGCCGGCCCCGGCCAGCCCGGCCTGGGCGGTCACGTCGCTGAACTTCAGGTTGCCGTCGTTGCGGAAGAGCCGGTTGTTGTATTTGGGGTCGGTCTTCTTCATCGCCGGCATCTCGGCGCCGTTGGCGAAAAAGATGTCGGGGCGGCCGTCGTTGTTGTAGTCGAACACGGCCAAGCCGCCGGCCATGGTTTCCACCATGTGCTTTTCAGGCGTCGGACTGTTCTCGACGACAAAATCCACTCCGGCGGCCTTGGCGACGTCTTCAAACCGGATCGGGGCGAGCGCCGCGTCTTCTTTGGGAGCGCCCGGGGTGGGGTACGTCGCGGCAAAGAGCAGAGCGACCAGCGGCAAGGTGGCCAACAGCGGCGGCAGGGTTCGGCGGGGTGCGGAGAATGGCATCTCGAATCGACCGGCGGCGGGTAATTCTTATCTTGGCAGATTTGTTCGAGGGGCTGGCAGGGGCGCCTATCGAACCGGCGGCGTCAAGCCGCGCGCTTCACGATACTGCTGGTGCGCCCATGTTCCGAGCCGATTTTTGCGGCTGAGTGTGTGGGTTCGCTCGAACGGCAAAACAAGCGGTCCAGGCGGGATGTATAGTCAGGAATTGGAGTGGCTTTCCGGAACATAATCCGACCGCACGCTGGCGGAATCGCGCTGACCGCGGTGTTGCTTTGCGGCATGGCGGGGCTTGGCCGCGCCCGGGCGCAAGAGCCGCAAGCAGCGCCCGGCGGTAACGTGCCCGATTACGCCAAGACCTCACGGCGAACGCCGGCCGAAGAGTTGCCCGATCTCAAGTGCAACGTGGAGACCGCCAAGCCGGTGCTCGACTACGAGTTCCGGTTCTTTGCGCCCTACTGGGTCAACATTCCACTACGGCGGCTGTCCGGCGGCGGGCGGCGGCTTTCGGTGAGCGCGGTGATCGAACCGCTCTCGGCCGAAGGCGCCGAACCGATTGTGATCGACGACGGCTTCGTAATCGGCAAGCCCATTCCTGAAAAGGCTCACGGTTCCCTGGAGTACAGCGGCGCCTTCGCGTTGGGCGAGGGGCGCTACCAGGTCACCTGGCGGCTCGAGGACGAGGCCGGGCGTAGCTGCGAGCTGAGCTGGAAGCTGGAGGCCAAGCGGCCGCGGCAATACCGCGACGGAGATCTGACGGTCGAGCCGGGCGAGGCGGCGCCGGCGCGGTTGTACCTGTTTCGTCCCGAGCCAAGAGTGGAAAGCCGCGGCCCGGGGCTGCGCGTCAAGCTGCTGATGAACCTCGATATCCCGACGCGCCGCGCCCGCGTGCCCTTGTGGCGTTACGCGCCGATGATCTCGGGGCTGCGCGTGATGTCGCGGCATCCGGCCCTGGGGGAATTCTCGCTCGTGGCGTTCAGCCTGGAACAGCAGCAGGTGCTCTACCGCCAGGGGTTCTCGAAACAGATCGGATTCCCGGCGCTGGGGGAGGCGATCCGCTCGCTGAACCCCGCCACGGTCGACGTGAAAACCCTGCGCAAAGGCACCGATCTGCAATTCCTCGACAATCTGCTGGCGAAAGAGTTGAGCGACGTCGAGCAGGTCGACGCGATCATTTTTTTAGGCGCGGATAACCGCTTTGGCAAACGGGTGTCGCCGGAAACGCTGGAGCGGATTCGCACCAAGCGAATCCCGGTCTTTCATTTCAACTCGACGCTATATGTCTGGCGCGGTGCCATCGGTAACGCCGTGCGATCGCTGGGAGGCAAGGAATTCAAGGTGCATCGGCCGCATGAGCTGGCGAAAGCGGTCGATCAGCTCGTGCAAGAAATTCTGGCGCAGCGGCCGGAGCAGCGCTCGGGGTTGTAGGCTGCTCTTGGGGGGCGCGCTTGTGAGCCGTTTTTGGGGCGGCATCCAGGAGCGTGCGCCGCCGCAGAACGCGTCCCCCGGCCGAAACAGAGCCGCGGGCGGAAGCACGCGCGGACCGCGGCCGCCCCACACCGAGCTTGGCCAAGGCGAACTGTTTTCGCGGCCCTGCAAATGCGCAGACAGACGGGCCTATAGACAGGCGGGCTTACAGGTAAGCGGGTAGTTTTGTTTTCTCGTCGATCGAGGTGTAGGCCATCTGCTGCGCGGTCAGGCCGGTTGCCTGGGTTAGGTCGGCGCCGCTGAGATTGGCCGCGATGAGGTTGGTTCCCGACAACTTGCAGCGGACCATCACGGCTCCCGCCAGGTTGGCGCCTGACAGGTCGGCCTCAGTGAGGTCGGCAAGCCGCAGATTGGCGCCGATCAACAGCGAGCGGCTCAGATCGGAGCGCTGCAGCCGGGCGCCCGCGGCCTGTACGCCGCTGAGATTCGCCTTGTAGAGGTCGCAATCCTGCGCGGGGACGTTCGACAGGTCGGCCTCGTGCAGGTCGATGCCCTCCAGGCTCATCCCATTCAACACCGCCGATTGCAGATTCAGGCGCAGGTTGGAATACTTCTTCCGCCAAAGGTTCCAGACGTTCACGCCCTGCTTAAGCATCTCCATCACATCGGTTTCGGAGGCCGTGCCGTTGTGGTCGACATAGTCGTAGGCGGCGGTCGCGGTGGCGGCGCCTCCGCCCGCGGTGCGCACCGCCTCGGCGTCGCGGTAGTTGCGGAGTTGTTCGTAGGCCTGGTTGATTTCCTTGAGCTTTTCCTCGGCCTTCTGTTGCAGTCGATCGTTGCCCCCAAAACGGTCCGGATGCCACACCTGCACCAGGTCTCGCCAGGCTTCCTTGATCTTGTCCGGATTGGCGCCCGGCTCCACGCCGAGCAAGAAATAGCTCTGCCCGATATCATCCATCATTCCTACTGTACCCTCGGCGTGTGAAACATCTCGTGCGGTGTTTCCCTTAAGAACCAGCCGGGATTTAGAGGAGCCATGGCTCGGTGGAGGGCCTAAGACTCGCGGGCCCGTGGTTGGTGAAATCCAGGTGGTGGGTCCATCCTTCCATGCCCCTCCGACTGCGGCGCGGGCCTCGGACAATCTGTGGCGCGGGCCTCTGGCTGGCCGCGCCGGCGTGCACACCGACGTTCGTTTGCCTGCCACCGCGGACAACCCAGGAACGTCCGCCACAGGCGGACGCTGCCGGCCAGAGTCCCGCGCCACACGGGCAGTCGCCGGGCCGTGACGTGAACCAATCAACTTCCCGGAAAACAAGTAGCCGAAGACCGCGGACTAGATCCGCACGCGCGCCCACTTCTTGCCGACCTGGATCGTCAACTGCGTGACTCCGCCGGCGGGCGTGTAGCTCATGTTGTGGTGCTTTTCGCCGTTGATCGACACCGCACCTTCCTTGAGCTTGCGGTTGGCCTCGGCTCCGGACTGCGCCAGGCCGATTTCGCGGAGAAGCTTGTCGATGCGGATGTCCGCCTCGCCGCGTAGGGCGTCGGGAAGCGCGAACTCGGCGATGTCCTGAGGCTCCTGGCCCTGCTGCACCACGCGCCGGAACGCTTCCTCGGCGCCGCGGGCGTCTTCGGCGGAATGGTATTCTCCGACGATGGTGCGGGCCAACTCGGCCTTGGCGCGCATCGGGTGCAACTGGCCGCCGGCGATGTTCTGCTTGAGCGTTGCGATCTCGGCGAGGCTGGTGTCGGTCAACAGCTCGTAGTAGCGGTACATCAACTCGTCGCTGATCTGCATCACCTTGCGGTACATTACCTCGGGCGGCTCGGTTACCCCGATGTAGTTGCCCAGCGATTTCGACATCTTCTGGACCCCGTCGATGCCTTCGAGCAGCGGCGTGGTCATCACTACCTGCGAGGTCTGGCCGTAGTCGCGCTGGATGTCGCGGCCGACCAGCAGGTTGAATTTCTGGTCGGTGCCTCCCAGCTCGACGTCCGCTTCGAGCGCCACCGAATCGTAGGCCTGCGCCAGAGGATAAAGAAACTCGTGGATCGAGATCGGCAGCTCCCCCTTGAAACGCTTACCGAATTCGTCGCGCTCGAGCATGCGCGCCACCGTGTAGTGCGAGCACAGCCGCACGATCTGCTCGAAGCCCAGGCCCAGCAGCCACTCGCTATTGAAGCGGATCTGGGTCTTCTCCGCGTCGAGCACGTGGAAGACTTGCTCCTTGAAGGTCTCGGCGTTGGCCAGCACCTGCTCGCGCGTCATCGGAGGGCGCGTCACGTTGCGGCCGGTCGGGTCGCCGATCATGGCCGTGGCGGCGCCGACCACGAAGATCACCGTGTGGCCCAGGTCCTGAAAGTGCTTCATCTTGCGCAGCAGCACGGTGTGGCCCAGGTGCAGGTCGGGCGCGGTGGGGTCGAAACCCGCTTTCACGCGTAGCGGCTGGTTGCGGGCGGCGGAGTCGATGAGGCGCTGCCGCAGCTCATCCTCGCGGATGATCTCGGCGCAGCCCTTCTGGAGGTAGCTGAGTTGTTCTGGAATGGTCAGGCTCATGGGTCAGATCTCCAGCTTATCGCGCCGGTGGGGAGCGTTGCTGAGTGAGCTATCACCACCGCCTGAGTCACCTTCCGGCATCGAAGCCTGAGCGCGAGGTGGCCTATGTTCCGGTATTGCCGGTCATAGCGGGCCCGGTCCCGGTGTCCCGCGAGCGTGTTGGTGTTCTCGGCCCCTATTTGCGGGAGCCTCCTGCCGGCGAATGTGTACCGGCCGCTGCCGGGTCCGCCGGGCAAATCGCTCCGACGTGGCGGGAGAGCGGTCGGGCTTAGCCCGGAAATGCACCGTCCGCAACAACTTTGCTAACGAGCCTCCCTCTCCCTGCCGATTGGAAAGAGAGTATCGGGAACCCGTGTCTTCTGTTTGGATACCTGCAGCGGGCCTTTGCCCAGCCGGAAACCCGGGCCAAGGCCTCCCGACTTGATGGACTCCCTGTTCAGCAGACTCGAACCGGCCGTGCCGCCTGGCGGGCGCCTGGGAGGCAGCCGGGTGCGCATCCTGACGCATCGCCGCTCGCTGCACTATCTGGGACTGCTGTTGGGCCTGCTGTTCCTAAGCATCGTGACCCGCTACACGGCTTTACACAGCGATATCACCTTCTTCGCCGTGGCCGGAACTCTGGGGGCCAATCTGGCGATGCTGGTGGGCCTGATCGCCCTGGTTTCCTATGCGGGGTCGCAGAATCGGCTGTTTCTGTTTACCGGGGCGAGCTTTCTGGGTGCAGCGCTGCTCGACGGCGCGCGGATGGCCCTGGTCTGGCAGTCCACTAGCGCCCCCTGGGGGCCGGTCGTGGCCGAGTCGGGCTCGCGCTGGTTCTTGCCGTTGTCGCTGTGGCTGGGCATCTGGGTTGCCGGCCGCAACCACGGGCTGGCGGAGCGGATCCGCGGCTCGCCGCTGGCCGTGTGGCTGGGGGGCGCGGGGCTGGCGCTGCTGTGTCTGGTGTGCGCGGGAACCTCGCCCAGGGCGGCCGCCTCGAGCGGCGTTGCAGGCCATGTCGCGGCGGCGCTGCTCTATTTCGGGGCGTTGGAGGCGCTACTGCGCAGCAGAAACTGGCCCAACGACGTGTTCGAGCATTGCCTGATGCTCTCGCTGATCGTGGGTTTTCTGTGCAACACGCTGTTCCTGGCCGGTTCGAGCCGGCCCTACGACGCGCTGTTCACGGCGGCGCAGAACCTCAACAATCTCTCCTACCTGCTGACCCTGGTGGGCCTGGTGATCGCCACCCGGCAGCGGCTGCGGCGCGCCGAGGGCAATGCGCGCAGCCTGGAGGAAGTCAACGAGACCCTGCGCCTGGAAGTGGACGAGCACCAGCGCGTCCGGCGGCAGTTCCAGGAACTCGCCGTCTCGCTCGAGCAGCGCGTCGCCGACCGCACCCAGGAGTCGATCGAGGCGCAGCGGACCGCCGAACGAGCCTGGGAAGACGCCGAGCGGGCGCGGCAAGTCCAGGAAGAGGCCAACCGCCAACTGCGGGCCGAAGCGCGCGAACGGATCGAGGCCGAGCGGGCTTTGCGCGAAAGCGAGCACCGCCTGCAACTGGCGCTATCGGCCGGCCCGATCGGCATCTGGGCGTGGGATAGCGCGACGGGCGCCGTGCAGTGGGACGCCTATGTCTACGACATTTTCGGCCAGACCCGCGAGTTCAGCCCCAGCCTGGACACCGTCATCGCATTGATCCATGCCGAGGACGCCGAACGGGTGAGGGGAGCGCTGCAAACCGCTGCCGGGCAGTGCGCCGAATTCGACATCGCCTACCGCGTGGTGCGGCCCGATCAGGGCATCCGGCATGTGATGTCGCGGGCCAGGGCGGTCGCCGACGCTGCGGGAACCGGAGCGCGGCTGATCGGCACCGTGGTCGACGTCACCGCGCACAAGCGCGGCGAAGAGGAACTACGGCGGCGCGAAATCGAGCTGAGCCAGTTGGTGAAGGTACGCGGCTGCCTCTATGAGGTCGCACAATTGCTGGAGCAGGCCGAGCTGCCCGTGGAGCGGATCTACGAGCGGACCATCGAGCTGCTGCCGTTGTGCTGGCACCAACCCGCAAGCACGTTCGCGCGACTGCAGATAGGCGGACGCGAGTACCGCAGCAAGAACTGGCGCGATACGGCGACGCGGCACAACGCCGCCATCGTGGCGGCGAGCGAGCCCCTCGGCCGGCTGGAGATCGGATTCGCGAACCCGCGGCCCGAACACGAGCGATTCCGGCACGACGAGATCCAGGTCGCCCGCATGGTGGCCGCCAGCCTCGGCCGCACGGTCGGATACAAGCGCGCCGTCGAGCAGTTGCGCCGCAGCGAGCGGCGCTACCGCGGCTTGTTCGACCACCTGATCAGCCCGTGCGCGTTGTATGAAGCCATCATCGACGAGACGGGCAAGCCGGCCGACTACCGTTTTCTGGAAATCAACCCGGCGTTGGAAAGACTGCTCGGGCTGCCGGCGGCCTCCACACTGGGCAAGACCGTGCGCGAGGTGCTGCCCGACATGGAGCAGCCCTGGATCGAGACCTGCGGCCAGGTCGCCCTCAACGGCAAGCCGGTTCACCAGGAGCGCTACCTGCGCCAGCTCGAGCGCTACTTCGAGATCACGGCCTTCAGCCCGGAAAAGGGCCGTTTCGCGGTCGTGCTCAACGATGTTACCGAGCGCCGGCGAGCCGAGGCCGAGCACACCGCCGAGCGCAATCTGTTGCGGACACTCATCGACAACGTGCCGGATTCGATCTATGTCAAGGACACGGCCCGGCGCTATCTGGTCAACAACAAGGCCAACCTCGCGATTCTCGGCCTCGCCTCGGAGAACCAGACTCGCGGCAAGACCGTTTTCGATTTCTTTCCCGGCGAGCACGCCGTGCTCTACGACGCCGACGACCGCGCGGTGCTCGACTCGCGCGCCCCGCTGATCGACCACGAGGAACCCTACCGCGACTCCGGCGGCCGCTTGCGCTGCTACTCCACGACCAAGGTGCCGCTGTTCGGCGCCGGCGGCGAAGTGATCGGGCTGGTCGGCATCAGCCGCGACATCACGGCCCGCAAACGCGCCGACGAGGCGCTGCTCGAAAGCCGCCGCAGGATGGAGACCCTGCTGAGCAATCTTCCCGGCATGGCTTACCGCTGCAACAACGACGACCACTGGACGATGGAGTTCGTCAGCAAAGGCTGCAAGGCGATTACCGGGCTGACGCCGGACGAACTGCTGGCGGCCCGTTTCGCGGACCTGATCGACCCCGAGGATCGCACCATGGTGTGGGAGCAGGTGCAGCAGGCCATCGAGCAGCGCCGGCCCTTTCAACTCGAATACCGCCTTCGGACCGCCGACGGGCGTTCGATGTGGCTGTGGGAGCAGGGCACGGCGGTGTTGTCGAAAGACGGCGAGGTCGAGGCGCTGGAGGGATTCATTGCCGATATCTCTGAGCGCAAAAGGGCCGACGAGGAGCTGCAGCGCAGGGCCAAGGCCTTGTCGGCCTCCAACGCGGAGTTGGAGCAGTTTGCCTACGCGGCCTCGCACGATCTGCAGGAGCCCCTGCGCATGATCGCCAGCTACGCGCAACTGCTCGACCGCCGCTACCGCGGGAAACTCGACAACGACGCCAATGAGTTCATTCGGTTCATCGTCGAGGGCGCCGCCCGCATGCAGACGTTGATTCGCGATCTGCTGGCCTACTCGCGCGCCTCGCGCACCGCGCCGGCCACCGAGCGGGTCGATCTGGCCGATTGCGCCCGCGCGTCGCTGGCCAACCTGCGGGCGGTGCTGGACGAAAACGGCGCGGCGGTGGAAGTGGGGCCCCTGCCGAAGATCCGCGGCCAGGGCACGCAACTGGTGCAGCTATTCCAGAATCTCATCGGCAACGCGTTGAAGTACCATGCCGACGCTCCACCGCGCGTGCGTGTCTGGTCGGAACGCAGCGGCGACGATTGGCTGGTCACGGTCCAGGACAACGGGATCGGCATCGAGCCGCAGTATCACGCGCAGATCTTCGATCTGTTTCGCCGGCTGCACGGCCGCAAGGAGTATTCGGGAACGGGCATCGGGTTGGCGATCTGCAAAAAGATTGTGGAGAACCACGGCGGGCGCATCTGGGTCGATTCCGCATCCGGCCAGGGAGCCGCCTTTCATTTCACCTTGCCGGTCGAAGGCGGTTGCACGGAGCACGCCGGCCCGGGCGCGCAGGACGCCGCGGCGGGGGTCTCGCCGGCGCCCGAGGGGCATTGATCGCGCCGGCAGCCTGAGAGTCGCGCGGGGAATCCGTCGGCTCCGGCACAGCGGGAAAAATGGGAGCGATGGAGCAAGAAACCAAGACGAGCGTCTTACTCGTCGAAGACGACCCCGATCAGGCGCGGGTGATCAAGGAACTCGTCGCTTCGGCAACCCTGGGGGCGTTCTCCATGGAGACCGCCGGCAAACTCGACGCGGCCCTCACCCGGCTGCGGCGGAACGACATCAAAGCCGTGCTGCTCGATCTGAGCCTGCCCGACAGCCAGGGCCTGGCCACCGTCGAGAGCGTCCGGCAGCATGCCCCGGACCTGCCCATCATCGTGCTGACCGGCCTGGAAGATGAATTGATCGGAGTGGAAGCCGTCAAGCGCGGGGCGCAGGACTATATTTCCAAAAACCAGGCCAGCGGAGAGTTGCTGGTGAGGACGCTGCGTTATGCGATCGAGCGGCAGCACGTGCGCGATGAGTTGCAAGCGGCACGCATGGCCCAGTTGAACCAGCAGGAACGCCTCAACCGGGAACTGGCCGAACGCAACAAAGATCTCGAGGAGTTCGCCTACGTCGCCAGCCACGACCTGCAGGAGCCGCTGCGGAAAATGATCTCGTTCGGCGATCTGCTCGAGCGCGACCTGGGGGAGCAGGTCCCCGAGAAAGTGATGCGGGACTTGCAGTTCATCCGCAATGCGGCCGAGCGGATGCGAAAGCTGGTGGACGGCTTGCTGTCGCTTTCCCGTGTCGGCCGCTCGCAGCAGCACCGCGAGCGGTTTCGCCTGACCATCTGCGTGGATGCGGCGCTGGAGGCGCTGCAAGTCGCCATCGAGGAGACCGGGGCCGCCATCGAGCGCGACCATCTGCCGCAGGTCTGGGGCGACCCGCTGGTTTTGACGCAGCTCTACCAGAACCTGATCGCCAACGCCATCAAATTCAGCGACAAGAAGCCGCCGCGGATTCGGATCACCGCCGAGAAGACCGGCGACCGCTGGGTGTTCGGAGTCGCCGATCACGGCATCGGCATCGCGGAGCAGTACGCCTTACAGATCTTCCGGCCGTTTCAAAGGCTGCATGGGTCCGGCGAATATGAGGGCTCCGGGATCGGGCTGGCGATCTGCCGCAGGGCGGTCGAGCGCCACGGTGGCGAGATCTGGGTGGAATCCGAACCCGGGCAGGGCTCGCACTTCAAGTTTCGTCTGGGGCAGCGCTCGGCGCCGCGGGAATGAAAGCCATCCGCCTGCCGGGACGCCGCCCAGGCACCCGAACTCCCGCCTGCTCCGCTCGGCGAGCCGCTAGAACGTCAGGCCCACCAGAATCTCAAACTGGTTTCTTTGTGAATTGGCGCCGGGCGTTTCAAAGGTACGCTGGAACCAGCGCGTGTAGCGGCCCTCGATTTCGAGCTTGAAGCCGACATCGTCGTGAACCAGGACTCCGGCTCCGATCACGCCGCCGCGTGCCGAGCTATGAGCGGATTGGACGTCGAGGTCGGCCGAGTTCGTGTTGCCGTCCGCGTCGGTGGTTTGCACCGTCCCGCGCTCTTTGGAAAGCGACCGCATGGCGACGCCGGCGGTGAGGTAGGGGCGCGCCTTGCCCGGCTGCCCGAAACGGTATCGCGGCAGGATGTTCAAATCCCAGTACTTGGCGTTGATGAACTCATCGCGTTCGGAGACGAATGCCGCGTCTTGGGTCGAGGTTGCCGCGTCCCCCATCGTGGTCTTGTTGTTGTAGGCAACGCTGCGCCGCATCAGGTCGGCATTGAGCTGAATGCGTTTGGTGAAATTGAGCTGGATGACGGGACCCCAGCCGACATGGCCCGAACTGGAGTCGCCGACGACCTGCGTCGTGCGGTCGGGATTCCTGGTGGTGTCGGTCGTCGTCGTAGTGCCGCCCGATATCGGCTGGCCGACCAGAAAACCCAGCCGGATGCCGACCGAGAGCGGGCCGATCAGGGTGGGTCGCGGGCCGGTGTTTTGCGGTTTGGGCGGCGCCTGTTGCGGACTCTTCTCTTGAGCGTTGGCGATCGTGGCGAAAAAGACGCACACGATCAGAAAGCCCGCGGCAGCGGACATTCTCAGCGACGAATGCATGGACATCCCCTTCTGGAGTGACGGAATCCGCCTTGCACAGGGCGTCTTCAACCGAACCACCGTCATGTTATGCGAGAACGAGACCGAAAAGCTTTATACGAAGCAGGTGCTACGTTGGGGTGCAAAAACCATGTTAACAAAACGTAAAAGGCCGGCGTTGGAGTGTTTGTGACCCTCGCCGGCGGCCGGCAAATGATGGGAACATTGCCTGGATCCGGCGTGGCCAAGGCAGAAGAAGCGGCTGGGGTCGGCGGGCGGGCGGCGCCGGCGTCCCCGGAAGGGGTGGAAAAACCGCCCCAACTGCCGCTCCAAGCCGGCGCAGGCCCCGCTGGGGCGAAATAGCACCCTGGGGCGAGCCCAATCCAGGCGGCCAGCGCTGCTTCCAGCGTGGGAAACGTTCCTCCACCGAGCGAATCCCGACCCCGGTGATAAACCAATCCTCCGACCACACTCGAGCGCTCAATCTTCGTCCTGGAACGGCAGGGAAAGCTGCCCGCCGAGACGGCTGTGTGGTTTGGGATGCCGCCGCGGCGCGGCCCTGTCGAGCGCCGCATCGGACGCCGCATCAAGCGCCTCACGGCCCCCCGGCTCGTCCTGGGCGAGCGGCCCCTCCCGTGGTTCGCCAAGGTCTGGCCCGTTGCTAGCATCTGTGCCGTTGCTGGAGGACAGCTTGGCGGGACACAGGCCCCGATAGTACGGGCAACGCAGGCAGTGCTCGCCGACCTGGAGTGGAAACTCGAGTTTCGCCTGCGCGCCAAAGAACCGGCGCACGGCATCGCGGGCCCGCTCGAGCGCCGGCGCGCTCAGATCGACGTCGAGCGCCAGATTCGGGCGCAGGAAATAGGCGACGGCCCGGCTGGGGCGTCCACTTCCAGCTTGCTCGAGGGCGAGCGCATAGAGCTGCAACTGCAAACCGTAGGACCGCAACCGCTCGCGCGCCTGTTCGCGGTCGACCTGGTCGGTCTTGTAGTCGACCAGCAGCCGTCCTCCATCGTGCTCGAACCAAAGATCGATCTGACCCCGCAGCAGATGCTCTTCGATGGAAAAGGTGAGGTCTTGCTCGCGCGCGGCGACGGGCGCGGTGGCGGCGAGCCTTCCCAATTCGCTGGCCTGGAAATTCTCGACCAGTTGCAGAGCTTGCGGGGAGAGGCTGCCGGGCGGCTCGGAGCCGGCCAGCACGGCGTGGATCTTGTGGCCCAGCTCGGTGGCGTCGGTTTCGTCGGGTTCCGCGGGCAAGGCATCGTCGGGCGCGTTGGCGGAGGCGCCGCGGCTTGGGACGAACGGGTGGTCAGCTCGTGGCCGCGCTGTCCGCTGTAGACGCGCGCCCGTAGTGGACCCGCCGGCGAAACCCAGGTAGCGCGAAAGGTAGTAGCGCCGCGGGCAGTCGGAAAACAAAGCGACCGAGGTGACCGCGGCTTCCGAATCGGAAGCATTGCCCGGCGCGGCGCGATCAATCCGGATGACGTGGCTTTCCTGAGGATGCGCCAGAATGGGCCGCGCCGAGGCGGGGTCTTGCGTGGTGCGGAACAGGCGGAACGCAAAACCGTCGCGCTGTTCCATGGTCGCTACCTCGTCGACCGGCTGGAACTCGATGCCGAGGTTGTCCCGCAGGTACTTGGAGCCGTGCTCGACCCGCACGCTTTCCTTGCCCTTCGACGACAGCGTTGTCTTGAGCGAAGCGCTCAACACGAGGTGCTCTTCGGCGCGAGTCATCGCGACGTAGAGCAGACGGTCGAATTCGTCGCGTTCCTGCCGCTTGCGCCTTTCGCGGATCGCGCGATAGGCGGCGTCGCCGAAGCTCTCGCCTGTCGCCGCATCGAGCCACGAGATTCCGATGCCTTCTTCGGGCGAATAAAGCAGCGGGTCGGAGTCGAAGCGCTGGCCGCGGCCCAGCGCGGGCAGGAACACGACCGGAAACTCCAGGCCCTTGGCGGCGTGCATCGTCATCAGGTGCACCGCATCTTCGGCCGAGTCCTGCACGGAGGCCTCGGTTTCGGGCGTGCCGACTTCCTGCAGCCGTTCGAGCCGCTCGACCACTCCGGCGAAAGGCAGATCGCGAAGGCGCGTGAGGGCGCGCAGGATGGCGATCAGCTTTTGAACGTTGGCGGCCTGCTGCAGCCCCCCCGGCTGGGTAAGCAGCCAGGCTTCGTAGCCGCTTTCGGCGACCAGCCGGCTCAGCAGCAGGTCGGCGGGCTGGTCCTCGCGAACTTGGCGGCAATAGGAAAAGCGCGGGCGGAAACGATCGAGCCGCGCGGCGTCTTCGGCATCGAGCTGCGGCGGATTGCGCAGCGCCTCGGCGAGGTTGCGCGCGGCAAGTTTCATGCGCAGCAACGCTTCGTCGCTGAGGCCGACCAGCGGCGAGCGCAGCACGGCGGCAAGGCCGATCTCGTCGCGCGGGTTGCGCAGCGTCCGCAGAAAATGCACCAAATCGCGCACCTCAGGGGACTCGAAGAAGCCGCGTCCGGCCGAGAGCTGATACGGCACTCCTTCGTCGCGCAGCTTGGCGGCGAAGCGCGAGACCTGGTCGTGGGTACGCAACAGGATCGCGAAATCGTTCCAGCGCACCGGCCGCGCCGGGTTGCCGACGCGCAGCATCTCGTGCAACTCGAAGATCCGAGCGGCGGTGTGCGCAATCTCGCGCCGTTCGTGGGCTTCGGAGTCTTCCTCGACGCGGCCGCGCGCGATCAACACTTCGACGCTGGGAACGGCCTTGGGCGCGAACTCCTCGTTGCCGGCGATCAGCTCATGCGGCTCAATGCCTTCGGCCCCCTGAAGAATCGCTCCGACCGCCTTGAGAATCTCGGGTCGGCTGCGGAAATTCGTGCGCAGCTCGACGACGTGGCCACCGTCGGCTTCCACCTGCTTGCGGTAGTCGCGGAAGACCTCGGGGTCGGCGTGGCGGAAGCCGTAGATCGATTGATTGATATCGCCGACGGCATAGAGCACGCGCGAGCCGTCTTTCGCATCACCGCGCAAAAGCTTCGCCAGCTTCGCCTGCGGCGTATTGGTGTCCTGGTATTCGTCGATCAGAATGTGGTGAAACTGGCTGCGCAGCTCGATCCGCGCGTCAAGAAAGCGGACGGCCCGCTCGACCAGATCGGGGAAATCGAGCGCTCCGTTGGCCCGCTTCCATTCGCCGTAGACCTCACCGATGCGCTCGACAACACGCACCACCCAGCGCCGCGCCGCGCCATGCGTCGTCGATAGGCGCGCGCTCTGAGCGATCTTGATCAGATCTTCGCCGGTCTTCTTGGGCAGGCTCTTCCCCCGGCCCAGATTCGTCATGAACTCGATATTCTGCTCGACCGTGCTGAGCCATTCGAGGTGTTCGGAGTCGAACGCGGCGCCCGCAGCCGGCGGCGCCGATTGCGCCCAGTTCGAGAGGTGTTTCGAGTTACGCTTGGCGGCTTCGGAGCCCAACAGCGCAATCAGTTCGTGGTAGGCCGTAACCTGGTCGGCCTCTCGCACGAAGGGTTTGCCGTCCCAGGCGCGCACCCCCAGATAGAGTTGATAGAACTGGTCGTGGACGTGCGAGATCTGAAACTCTTCGGCATAGCGGTTCGAGCCCGCGAAGGCTTCCAGAAATTCATACGCCGCCTCGCTGTCGGCCGCGAACATTTCGTTGAGCACCTCGCCGACCACGCGGCGCGTCTCGACCTCCTGCTCGCTGGGGTCGAGGATGCGGAAGTCGGGGTCGAGGCCGACGTCGAGGGCGTGCTCGCGCAGCAGGCGGTTGCAGAAGGCGTCGATGGTCGAGATCTGGGCGCGCTCGAATCGCTCGCGCAGTTCGACTGTCGGCGCCTCGCGCACCAGCCGCTCGTGCATGTTGTTGGCGGCTTTTTCGGTGAACGTGATCGCCACAATGTGGCGGGGGCTGACCCCACGCCGCTCGACCAACCAGCGAAAATGCTCAACCAGAACGGTCGTCTTGCCTGAGCCTGGTCCGGCCACGATCGACACGTCGCCGCGCTCCCAGCTCTCGATCGCTTCCCGCTGTTTTTCGGTGAGATTCACAGCTCCACCCGGCAGACGCTGCGGAAATCGCAGAAGCGGCGGCAGAACTCGTGATCGCGCGGCGCGACCTCGATACGTCCCTGGCGGATCTCGCCGATGGCGCCGAGCGCGGTCTGCAGCGCGCGGTCCAGCCTGGCGCGAAACTCGGCCGGGCTCAGGGTTTCGTCCCCATCGAGAATCTGGTCCCCGGGAAAAAGATCTTCGAGGACCCAGCCCATCACGGTTGTCTTGCGGCGCAGGCCCCAAAAACGCATGCCGGCAGGTCGAATGCCGTGGTTGCGCTCGAGGCCAAGCAGGTAGAGCGGAGCCTGCAGGCGAGCGCCCTGCTCGTGCTCCTTGACGATGGTTTCCACACGGTTTTGGCTGGAGTATTTGTAGTCGACGATCAGGCCGTAGCGGTCGCCGAAGACGTCGTAGCGGTCGATGCGGCCGTTGATGAAGAGTTGCTCGTTGTCGTCGATGGCGTAGCGCACCTCCGCCTCGCGCTCCTGCCGCGCCGGGTCGCCCAGCGGCCGCGACAGGCTTTCGCCGACGAACCGCGCCAGATCGGTGCGCAAATTGTGGCGCAGCATCTCGGTGTGGAAGCTCGGCGGAATGCACTTGTCCCGCAACGTCTCGTCGAGCACCGCGTCGAGCGCGTCGTCGACCGGATGCTGCGGCGCGGCACACCAGTTGGCGATGACGCGATGGATGATGGTGCCAACCAGCAGCGGATCGAGGCGGCGCTCGGGGTGGTCGGGCCGCCCTTTCAGCCGCAGCGTCTTACCCGCGAAAAACTGGTACGGGCACTGCAGATACATTTCGAGCGAAGAGGGGCTGAAGCTGGTGTGCCGGTCGAGAATCTGGCGCAGCAGTTCGGCATTGTCAATCCGTGCTGGCTGGTCCGCGCGGAACGGCGCGGGCTGTTCGCGAACGCGCACCGGCGGCGCGGCGCGGTCGCTATCGTAGTCGGCGGGCAGCAGGAACGAGCGCAACAGCGGCTGCTCGCGCTCGTCGCGGCGGGCGTAGCTCAACACCAGCTTTTCGGTGGCCCGCGTCGTGGCGATTTCGTAGAGGAAGCGCTCTTCCTTCTCGCGCTCGACGCTGGTTCGCAGCCGGATGCCGTGGCCGCTCAGCCGGCGCCGGTCGTCGTCGGGAAAGAACAAGTCCTGCCCGTGGTGACGCGGAAACTGGCGCTCCACCAGCCCGCACACGAAGGCGACGGGAATTTCCCACTGTCGCGCTTCGAAGACCGAGACGACGTTGACGACATCGTGGCGATGGTCCGCGATACGCAAGGTGGTTTCTTCGAGCACGTCGTCAAGGGCGTCGAGGTATTCGGCGAGCGGGCATTCGCGGTCGCCGCCGGGGCTGATGAGACGGGCGGCCTCGACGGCGGCTTGCTCGAACTGCCGCAACGCGGTGGCCAGCTCGCGCAATTCCAGGGCCTGCGCAGTGGGAAGCGCGTCGTGAATCTCGGGCAGGCGGAGCCATTCGCGGCGTAGCGCGTGGCAGCGCTCCGCCCAGTTTTTCGCGGAAACGGTTTCCGAGCCCCAGGCCGCCAGAGTTCCCAACAGCTCGAGAAACCCGTGGACGCGATCCAGGCCGTCCGCCTGCTCCAGTAGAAACGGCAAGCCATCGTTGGGGAGGCGCTCCTGCACCTTGAAATCGAAGACATCGGTTTGCGGGAACAGCCCAATGGGCGAGTAGGGCTGGCGCACGACGTCCAGCGTCGCCGCGCCCGGGAAGTTTTCCGCAATCGAGCCGAGCAGGCCTCGCAGGTAGCGAACGGCGCCATGCCGGGACAGCGGCCGCGGCGCGCGCAATCGAAACGGCACTCCAAAGCGCTCGAATATCGCCTGAATCAGCGGCGCGTAAGCGTCCAGGGATCGCACGATAACCAGGAAATCTCGATAAGGGCGCCCGCCGTCGAGGATCAGCCGCGCGATTTCCTCGATCTCGCTCTGAGGCGAGGCGGCGCTGACGACCGCGGGCGCGATCTTGAGACGGCGGGCTCCGAGGGACTTCGCCGGCATTTTCGGAAATGGGTTGTCGAGATTCCCTGGATAGGTGACCACGGAAGTCGCGGCCGTTTCCGCGGCGGCTTCGATCAGTTCGCGCTCGCCGTGCGAGAGATGGAAGAAGCCGTCGAAGTAGATCTCACGAAGCGGCCGCAGCCCCCGGCTTCGGATTTCGGCGGCGGCTCGCAGCAGCCGCTCGTTGCGATGCACCAGCTTGCGCTGATCGAGCAGCTTCTCGTACTCGCGAAAGACGCTTTCGAAGGCGCGCTGGTGCGGCGTTTGAAGCAGCGGCCGAAGCATCTCCGCGCCGCAGCCGGCGGCCTGAAATTCGGCGACAACGGCGGCGATTTTGGTGCGCAAACCCGCGCTGATGGCCAGCGCGCCGAGTTCGGGGGGCGCGGCGGCGGAGATGGCTCGTTTGTGCAGATAGGCTTGCTTCGGCGGCAGAGGGTTCCTCGAGACCGGGCGTGTAGTCCGCCACGAAGTCGGACAGGGTTTGAATCAGGCTGCCGGGTACGACGCGGCCGCGGCGCGCCAAAATGTGCGTCAGGTGTTGCGCCATGCTGGCGGTGGGAACCACCAGCCGCGCTTCGCCGGGCCTTTGCTCTTCAATGGCTCGTTCGAGCGCGGCGAGCACGTAGTAGGTCTTGCCGCTGCCTGGGGGGCCGACGAACAACATGGTTGGGGGAGAGGGCCGCGGACGATTTCGAGACCCTTCTGCATTAAAGCAGAGATGCGGTGGGGGATGTCGCTAGGCGTCGGGCCGGGCAGGCTTTGGTCGTGTCGGGGCGCCGCTGTCTTTGTTGTGGGCTTTGTTAGGAGCTTTGTTCGGGGCCGCGCGCTTTTGGGCAGGCCGGAGCCCTGCCCCACTGGCTCCACTGGGGCGGTTTCGTGCTATACCGTTGGGTCGCGACGATTCGTGGAGGCGTTTCATGTGTAGGAATTGGTTCGCCGCGCTGTTGGGCCTTTGTCTGGCGGCTCCGCTTTCAGGCGCTGGTATTCGTACGATTGCCGGAACCGGCGTCAGCGGATTTTCCGGCGACGGCGGCCCTGGTACGCAGGCTCAGGTGGCCAACCCGTATGGGCTGACGATGGGGCCGGACGGCGCGCTTTACTTCTGCGAAGTGGACAATCAACGCATCCGGCGCCTTGATTTGGCTAGCGGGGTCATCTCGACCGTGGCCGGCAGCGGCGAGCGCGGCTATGCGGGCGACGGCGGGCCGGCTCTCGCGGCGAAGCTGAACGAGCCCTACGAAGTGCGCTTCGACACCACCGGCGATATGTATTTCGTCGAAATGCGTAACAACGTGGTGCGGCGCGTCGATGCGAAAACACGGCTGATCTCGACGGTGGCCGGCATCGGCGAACCCGGCTTTTCGGGGGATGGCGGGCCGGCAGTCCAATCGCGTCTACAGCAGCCGCACAGCATTGCGCTCGATGGCAAAGGTTCGCTGTATATCGCCGACATCGGCAACCTTCGCGTGCGGCGCGTCGATCTGAAAACGGGCATCATCGAGACGTTCGCCGGTACAGGAGAGAAGGGACCGACCGCCGATGGCGCCGCCGTCGCCGGGACCCCGCTCAACGGCCCGCGCACGATGGCCTTCGGGCGCGACGGCGACATGTTCCTGACTCTGCGCGAAGGCAATGCCGTGTTTCGCATTGATATGCGCACAATGACCCTGCATTGCATCGCCGGCACCGGCGAGCAGGGATACAGCGGCGACGGCGGCCCGGCTAAACTAGCCCGGCTTTCCGGACCCAAGGGAATCGCCGTCGGCCCGCATGGCGCAATCTATATTGCCGATACCGAGAGCCACACCATCCGCCGCATCGACCGCGCGACCGGGAAAATCACGACACTGGCCGGCGACGGCACGCGCCACGACGGACCCGACGGCGATCCACTGCGCTGCGGCCTGGCGCGCCCCCACGGAGTGTTTGTCGACGCCGACGGCAAGGTCTATATCAGCGACAGCGAGAACCACCGGGTAAGGGTTCTGGAATAGGTTTGAGCAACAGCGGTTCGCGTCACGCGCAAACCAAGAAACAGAGCCGCAGGCATGAGCCGGCGGGCCGAAGCCCCACAGATCTTCGCGGACCGGCAAAAGTCAAGAAGCACGACTCAGAGCCGTGGGCGTTAGTCCGCGCTGAGCACCACCCGCACCCACGGACCGCCTGCCAGTGCCCCACCTCGGCCGGCCGGCTCACCAGTCTGCGGAAAACCTCCAGTCCGGCCCTGCAGTGGTGCTCCAACCGTCGAGCCACTTCGTCCCGCCGGCTCACGCCTGCGGCCCTGTCTCGGGCATCGCCGCCCGTTAGCGATAGGTCTTATCGTCAATCTTCGTCAAATCCAAGTCGTCGGGCAGAACTCCCAAAGTAACGATCGCGAAAGTAAAAACGTTGGTCCCCGGCTCCAGGTGCCCGCCAAAAGCGTGCTCGCCGTTCGCCATCGTCATGTGAGCGTGAATGCGGCCGTTGATGACATAGCCATTCATGCTCACGATATCGGCCGGAGCCGTGGGGTCTTTGGTGTAGACGTTCTTGGAAGGAAATTCGCGGTTGCTCACGGCATGAATGTGATAGTTGCGGACCGACCCGGCTCCCGCGAGAATCACCGCGTTGTGGATGCCCTGCTTGGCGATCACCTTTTCCATGCCGGCCAACAGGTCGGTCTTGTATTTGAATCGCAGCAAGACGACCCGCTCGAACTGCGTCTCGATCGCGTAGGCTTCGGGGACCTCGGCGCTGTTGGCCCGCGCGTCCTGCTGCGGAGTCGTTGGCTTGACGACTTCCGTTTGGGTTCGCTGCGCGACGGCGGTGGCCGCGGTCAACAGGACAATTCCCAGCAGTCGCTTCATGCCGTTACCTCCAGTGAATCGTGCCCTTGGTGTTCGCGGCTACAGTCAGCGCAATTCGTGGCCCTCGGAAGAACGGAACTGCACGATTTGCGTCGGCACGGAACCGGTGACCGCCACCGATTGTCCCCTCGGGATTCCTGAACAGCGCGACGGAGCCCCTTGGCCATCGGCGAGAACTCGTGCTGCCTCGGCCCGCCTGTTACGCCTGCGGCTCTGTTTTCTGGCGCTGTTGCCTTCTATTGCCCGCTGCCGGGCGCGGTGGGCGACGGCTGCTTGAGCATGGCGATCTCTTCCTGAACTTTGGGGATCAGTTGACCGTACTGGGCGCGGGACGCCTTTGCCAGAAACGCCTCGAAGCAGGCGCGCGCGCGATCGCGTTCGCCCTTCATTTTGTAAATCAACCCGAGATTCAACTGCGACTCCACCAGGTCGGGGTCGAGTTGCACGGCGCGCTCGAAGTTGTGTTGGGCGGTACCCATGTCCTGCTTCTGGATCGCGATGATGCCAAGCCCGTTGTAGGCGCGGGCATAGTCCTCGATGCTGAGCACAAAATCGAAAACACGCGCCGCATCGTTCAGGCGCCCTTCTTCCATGTAGGCCGTCGCGAGATTGGTCTGGCTCTCGACGTCATAGGGGTTGATGCGGCCGGCCTCTTCGTAGGCGCTAATCGCCGCAGCCTTGTTGCCGGCGCGAAGCTCCAGATCGCCGATGCGCGCGTGCAGCTTGCCGCTGCGGATTCCCTTTTCGATCGCCGTCTTGTAGAGGGCCATCGCTTCCTTGTGGCGGCCCGATTTTTCGTACTCGGCCCCCAGGCTGTAGTAGAGCGACGGGTTCGTGGGGTCCTGATCGAGGCCCTGGCGCAGCAGATCGATGCGCTTTTGGGGCGACAGCCCCGAGCTGAGCGGCACCGCGATCTGCAGCAGCTTAAGAACGCCAACGCGATCCTTGGGGTCGATGCCCTTGCCGGTCAGCTCGAACTCGGGGGGCGTGAAGCCGCTGAGGTAGCCCAGCGATTTGAGCTGGCTCATCGTCTTCTCGTCCGCCATCTTCGCTTTGACTTTCTCCCCGCCGTCTTCGCCCTTCAGCGCCGTCTGTTCGAGTTCCTGCTCCAGGCGCGCGGCCTCGTCGGTGTGCTGCTCGATGATATTGGTCGTCTCTCCGGGATCGGCGACCAGGTCGTAGAGCTCTTTCCGGGGCGCGCGAATGTACTTCCAGCGGTTGGTGCGCATGGCGCGCAGCTCGGCCCAACCCATGTTCATTTTGGGAAATAACGTCTCGTGGTAGGAGGGTTCGGTATTCACCTCCTGTCCCTCAAACGTCGGCGTCAAGCTGGTTCCCTCGACCTCGGCCGGGGGAACGCCGCCCAGCAGCGCGAACAGCGTCGGCAGCAGATCGATGGTGCGCACCTGCTGCTTCACGCGTACTTTGGCGGGAACCCCAGGCCCCACCAGCAGGAAGGGAATGTGCAGAGTCGCATCATAGAGAAAAACGCCATGCGTGTATTCGCCATGGTCGCCCAGGCTCTCGCCGTGGTCGGCCAGCACGGCGATCAACGTATTGTCGGCCGGGGCCTTCTTCGCCACCGTGTCGAACAAACGCCCTAACTCGTGATCGGCGTAGGCGATCTCGCCGTCGTAGGGCTGCGCCGCGTATTCCTTGTCATAGGGAGCCGGCGGCTCATAGGGAACGTGCGGATCGAAAACGTGGACCCACAGAAAAAACGGCTTCTCGGTGGAGCGCGTATCGAGCCAGTGGATGGCGCGGTCGACGACCGCTCCCGCGGGGCGCTCGGGCTCCTCGCGAAGCTGCTTGCGCGGGTCGGGTTTGGGCATCTCGTCGTCGTAGACGGCGAAGCCCTGATTGAGTCCGGTGACCTTCTTGAGAACCGAGGCGCCCACGAAGGCCGCGGTATCCCAGCCTTGTTGTTGCAGCATTTCCGCCAGGGTAGTCGAGGAGGACTGCAGCACAAATCCGCCCGTGTTGCGGACGCCGTGTTGATACGGGTAGAGGCCCGTGAACATGCTGGCGTGCGAAGGCGGCGTCAGCGGCGTTGTCGTAACAGCATGCTCAAACAGGACGCCGCGCTGTGCCAAACCGTCCAGTGTCGGGGTCTTGATATCAGCGTAGCCATAGCAGCCCAGGTGATCGGCGCGCAAGGTGTCGATGGTGACCAGCACCAGATTGCGCGGTTGGAGCTTGGCCGGAGCTGCCGACTCGTTCTTGCTGGAGCTTCCGCAGGAGGTCAGCAGGACGCAGACAGCGAAGGCAAGCAGAGAAAGGCAAATCGGCCGGCCGGCGGTGTGCGGAGAAGGCCCGTCGCCGCGGTTTACTTTGTCGCGAATCGCGTAGTCCCGCGGCGCGGGCCAGCACGAAACACCGTGACTGTCGCCCCAATGTTTCGCAAGATTCTTGGTGACCATCATCTGCCGGGAATACTCCAACTGCGAGTCATCTTAGCAGACCAAAAATGACGAGCCCTGGCGGGTTAGGCCAGGGCTCGTGCGGAGTTTCGAATTGTTTCAGTCGCCCGCGGTCAGGCTACCATTCCAGACGGCCGCTCAACTGGATCGTCCGGCCGCCGCCGCCTTGCAGCAGTTGGCCGAAGCCCGAATCGCCCACCGTCGTACTCACCAGATAGCGATTCGTACGGTTGAACGGGTTCGTCATCGTCATGCCGAGTTGGAATGTGAATTTTTCCGGCAAAACGAACGATTTACTGAGCCGGAATTGCTCGCTCGCGTCATGTGGCCCTCGAGTTCCGTCGATGAATCGAGGCGCCGTTCCGACCCTCAATGGCACCCCGTTTCCTGTGCGTGGACTGTCGGTAAATGCCGCCGGGTTCAAATAGTTCACCGGCTCGAAGAAGTCCACATTGGTGGGAGCGCCGCCAAGAGCGTACGCTTGGCCGGTTGCATCGGGCCGGATGCCGCTCGAAAAGCCGTCAGGACTGTCGATTCCCGACTCGCCGATCGAAAGCGCCGCGCCCGATTGATACTGCTGGACACCGCTGAGCTGCCAGCCGCCCACAATGTAGTTGGCCCAGCCCAGATCCCAGCGGCGGCCCTTGCCAATGGGCGTGTCGTACACCCAGGTCAGCTTGAATACGTGCGGCCGGTTGAACGACGCCACCGACTTCTCCAGGCCACGGTTGAAGTAGTCCTGGATCGTCGCGTAGTAGGCGCCGGGACCGTTGTCATCGACATGGCTGAGGGTCTTCGACCAGGTGTAGGCCGCCAGGAAGCCCAGGCCTCCACTCAGGTGCTTCGTCGCAGTGATCTGCATCGAGTGGTAGGTCGAGTTGGCGTTGTAGGGGAACGCCTCGGTGACGTCGTAATACTGCGGGTAACGGCGCAGCGACTGCGACACGGTGGCATCATCCGGATAGTCGGCATACGGCTTATAGGACGGATGGTCGCCGACGTTCTCGCGAAGGATATCGCCGTTGGACAGGATACTGGCCGGCAGGCCGTTCATCTGGCCCTGCACGAACGAGCCCCACAGACGCGTGCCCTTGTTGCCGACATAGGCGACTTCGAGCACGGTCTCCTTGGGCAATTCATACTGCACCGTCAGGTTCCAGTTCTGGACATAGCCGGGACGATTGGCATCCCGCGCGGTGGTTCCGACGCTGTCAAAATTCGCCTGCGACGGATCGGTGTCGGGCAGCGGCGAAGACAGGCTCGGGAACGGCTGACTGAGGTACATCGCCGGATCGTCCACGAATCCGGTGGGGCTGGTGCCCTGACGGACCGGAATATTTCCGTCGTATCCACGGGTGAATGTGCCCCCGTAGCCCCAGTCATTGCGAATCGGCGGGGTGTTGGTGATGGCGTATCCGCCGCGGATCACCATCTTGTCGATGGCACGGTAAGCGAAACCGAAACGAGGTCCGATCTCTTTCCAATAGGTATCGTTCACCCGACTGGGGAACGTCAGCGCTCCCGGCAGGTTGTTCGCGTCCGGATTCGGCGCGTCCAGACTGATCACCGACATGCGGTCGGTGACTTCGTAGAACGCCGGGATCACTTCCCAGCGCAACCCCATGTTCAAGGTCAGCTTGGGATTGAGCTTCCAGTCGTCCATGATGTAAAACGCGTGGTAAGGCTGGCGGAAGCCCGAGGTCAGGGTCGACACGCCGCGGCTGCCGTTGTTCACCGCCCCCAGCAGGAAGCTCGCGAAGGCGTGTCCGGTATCGTTGGAGAAACCGGGCAAGTCGGTGGAACGCGCCGAGAACGTGAAGTCTCCCGATCCCGACAGGTTCTTGTCGTTATAGAAGTACCGCATGTAGTCATAGCCAATGCGGAAGCTATGACTGCCGTGCAGCCAGGTCACGTCGTCCTGCAAGGCATAGCTGCCGTTGGGTGAATCGTCGAAGAAGCCGACTCCCATACGGGCAATCGATCCGCCCTGCCACTCCGTGCCGCTGAAACGAAACACCGGGAAGAAGCTATCGGCCGTATTCTGAATCCCGATCTGGCTCGCGTAGTCCTGCCCAACGGTTTCGGGCGGCGCGCCGTTCTGGTTCCGGAAACGGTTATACCCGATCGCAACCCGGTTCAACACGGTCGAGGAGAAGGTCGAGTTCAACGAAAGGCGCAGCATTTTGCCCGGCGTGCGCTGCAGTTGCCAGCCGCTGGTCGGCGGGCCGGGGATCGGCAGCAGGCGGGCCGAGCCGTTGTTGTTGCGCTCGCGGTAGCTCTGGTTGTAGTAGCCCGACAGGCGATGCTTGTCGGTCAGATTCGCGTCTGCCTTGATGCCAATGATGTACAGGCTGAAAAAGGGGCAGCAGGAGCCGATTCGCGGCGAGTTGCGGACCATGCCGCCCAGCGACGGATCGACAATCCCGATGTTGTTGATCACGTTGTTGGCAACCGGGCTGATGCGGCTCTGCGGAATGATGTTGCCGGCGAACGGCGTGCGCACGGCGCTTCCATCGGCCGCCATCGAGGTCGACAGCGGATCGTAGATCTGGCCAAAACGGACGGCATTCCCTGCCGCGTCGGCGCCCAGCATCGAGCCCGAATCGGGGTTCTGCGTGAAGCTCGGATCAAACAGGCCCGAGAAGTCTCCGTTTTTGAAAGCCGGCACCGCCAACGTATCGAAGCCGCTATAGGTCAGTGAGTTGACCTTGGTTCGCTCAAAGTTGGTGAAGAAAAACAGCTTATTGCGGCCGTTGATCACCTTGGGAATGTAAATCGGGCCGCCCAGAGAGTAGCCGTAGTTGTGGGTCCGGTTCCGCGACTTCTTCGGATTTTCGTTCAGGCTCTTGTCGGCGAGGCTGAAGGCGTTGAGCGCCTCGTTCTGGCCGTAGTAGAACAGCGAGCCGTGCAGGTCGTTGGTTCCCGACTTGATGCCGAAGTTCGCCACCGCCGTCTGGCCGCCGTTGTACTGCGCCTCGATGGCGCCGGTCTGCAGCTTGAACTCGCCGATCGCTTCGGCCGAGGGGCTGAACTCGTTATTGTTGCCGCCCGACAGATCCGAGCGTCCAACCGGAATGCCCTCGATGAGGATCTCGTGCGAGTAGTTCTGCCCGCCGTTGATCGAGCCCTGGAACGTGCCGCCGGTGGTACCCGGCAGACTCTGGAAGATGAACTGCTGGATCTGGCGCTGGCCGTCGTCAACCATGATCGGCCATGCCTTGTATTCCTCGGTCGTGATGTAGCGGCCGATTTCGGCGCTGCCCGAATCGAGCAGCGGCGGCGCGCTGCTGACCGTGATCGACTCGGTCACCTGGCCGACTTCCAGCGTCAGGTCAAGCGTTTGCGTTTGCGCCTGGCGCAGGATGATGTTTTCCGCCACCGAGCGTTGGAACCCGGCAGCCGTCACAGACACGGTGTAGGTGCCGGGTGGAACATAGGGCACTGTGTAGGACCCTGCCGAGGTTGAGGTTGCATGGTACTCGACTCCCGTCCCGTTGTTGGTAGCCGTGACGACCGCGCCGGGTACTACCGCGGCGGCCTGGTCGAGAATCGTTCCATTCAGGGTGGCTGTGCCGCCCTGGCCCCAAAGCGCGCTGGTTAGCGCGAGGATGCATATCAAACTGATGGCTAGATTGCGAAGCATCGTGACCCCTTCATTCGAAACGAGGATGGATTTCGCACGCTGACCAAAGCATACGCGGGAGCGCGAACGGAATTCCTCCCGCTCGGCTCCGTAGCCCAGTCAACTTCAAACACCCATTCCACTGAGTAGAATGGCGATTCCAACCTCATGGTTAGAGTAGCGCTCGGTTAGCGGTGTGTCAAACGGCACATTTGTAAAAAGGACGCATCCTAGGCTCTACCACCTATTGGCGGAACAAACGCGTAGTACTGCCCGGGCCGGGAAACCAAGCCGCAAGCCGGTCTCGGCGGCGAGCAAGGCACCGGCCGCGGCAGGCGGCTTCTGGGGGAATTCCGACTGTCGTTCTGCTCAGCAGAACAAAAAAGCCGACTGCTCCCGCCCATAGCGGTCCCCCCGGGGGGGGGCCGATTCGCCGGATCTAGCCCGCATGTTTCAGAAAGAGCCGGCGGTCGGCGCCGAATTCAGTGCGGAGTGCGGTAGCCCACCTGAGTCAGTTTTCGGGAAATGGCGGCGGCCTCGCGCTGGACCGCGGCGACCACCGCTGCACGCACCTTACCCCTCCAGCGCACCGCCAGCATGCCGGTGCTGATTGCGGCGCAAACCCGGTGCAGCCCGTCGAACACGGGAGCTCCGACCACCACGGCGGCCTCGATGGTTTCTTCGTCGTTGACGGCGTAGCCCTGTTTGCGAACCTGGGCGAGGTGGGTCCACAGGCGGCGGCGGTCGGTGATGGTCCGCGGCGTAAATCGTTTCAGGGGCCCGCTGCCGAGGTTGGCTTCCATCTCTTCGCGCGGCAGGAAGGCGGCGATGGCCTTGCCGATGGCGGCGGCGTGCCACGGGCAGGAGTCGCCGATGTCGAGCGAAAGACGCAACCGGCGGGGGACTTCGACCGAATCCACCAACAGCACGCCGTCGCGAAAGCTTTGTCCCAGCCAGGCCGATTCGCCGAGATGTTCGCTGAGGCTCTGCAGGTGCGGGCGCGCCACGTTGATCACGATTTCGTGAGTGGCGATGGCGCGCGCCAGCGAGAGCACTTTCAGGCTGGAATGGTAGGGGGACTCGGGCCCCGCCTGATCGACGTAGCCCACCTGTTTGAGCGAATGGAGAATGCGAAAAACCGAGCTTTTCACCAGGCCGGTGCGGGCGGCGACCTCCTTGAGCGCGCAACCACCGGGGTATTGCGCCAGGACTTCGAGGACGCGCATCGTCTTCTCGACGAGCTCGATGTGGTTACGCGCAGGCAACGGAAACGGCAGGCAGCCGCGGCTGCGACCAGCCCGATGCCGCCGCGGCGAACCTCCAGAAATTGTATACCAGAATCGTGCTGCGGCGAATCCACCTCGGCGTGGGAGTGGTGTAGACGCTGCGCGGCGAGCGGCTTCGGAGGCGTTCAGCGCCTGCTCTTGGGAGCGTCCTTGCTGATCCGCTGAAACTCCTTGAGGGCCTTCTTGGCGTCTTCGGTTCGCCCCAGGCGCTGGTAGATCTGCCCCAACAGATAGTACGGCTCGGAATAGTTGGGATCCAGACGCGCCGACTGCTCCAGCCACTTCAGGGCCAGGTCGGTCTGTTCGAGCTTCCAGAGAGCCTTGCCGGTGAGGTAGAAATTGCGGGCCGACCGCGGATTACGCTTGGCTGCCTCAGCCGCCAGGGAGAATGCTTTCTTCGACTCGCCGCGTTTGAGCATCAGCTCGGCCAGGTTCGCGTAAGGCCATTCGTAATCGGGATGGTCGGCGTAGACCAGCTTGATGGCGGCCATGTAGTAGCGGATTGCTTCTTCGGGCTGATTGAGCGCTTCATAACAGAGGCCCAGATTGTCATACGCCTTGTAGGAGTCGGGCTCGAGCTTGAGAACGCGCTGAAACTGGCCGACGGCGAGTTCCACGCGATTCTGCTGAAAATAAATGCGGCCGAGCATGTAGGCCGTATTGCTGTCATTGGGATACAACTCGAGCGCCCGGATCAGCGTTTGCGTCGCCTCGTCGTCATTGCCGAGCAGGTAGTTGGCGTTGGCGCGCAGTTGCAGCGCCGTCAGATTGCGAGGATCGGCCTTGAGCACCTGATCGACCGTCTTGCGGCATTCGTCGAAGCGCTGGGCGCGAAAAAAGGCGTTGGCCACCATCAACTGGGCTTCGGCCGAGCCGGGGCGAACACGCAGGTATTCGCGCGCTTCCCGAATGGCGTCGTCGAGTTTTCCCTCGGCGGTGAGCGCCTCGGCGAGACGCAGGTGGTGGGTGAGTTCCTGCGGACAAGCGTCCAGGGCGTTTTGAAACGCGACCGCCGCGTCGTGATACTGATGGCTCGCCATCGCCCGCCGGCCCTCCGCGGCCTGATGCATGCTTTGCGCCGAGTCGCACGAGGGCGCGTCCGCTTGCGCCGAAGCGAGCGCGGGAAACCCGATTGTGGCCGCGAGCAGCGCGCAGCGTAGGGCAAAGGCTCCCGGACGAACCGCAGAATTTTTCAACAACACCGTAAGACAACACCTGCAACGGCTGGATGCTTCGAGAACGGCCGATTCCGCTGGTTGATTATACCCCGCGGTTTTCGCGCCAGCGCGCTGACGCTTCGATCGTCCACAAACGAACCGCGGCGCCTCTGGGATAATAAACGCCGCGAGCCACTCTCGATGCGATGGATGGGCCTTTTTTTCTGCGCGGCGGTCTTGCTTGGGGGGCCCAGCAGCGTCCGGGGACAATCGAATCCGGCGAGCGAGCAGGAGCGCGCGCGGCAACTGGTTGCGGGCGGCAAGCCCGCCGAGGCGATTCTCATCTACGAAGAACTGCTGCGGGGCTCTCCGGGAAATGCCGCGCTGCTGGTGAATCTGGCCGTGGCGCAATATCAGGCCGGACGTTACCCCGACGTCGTCGAGCACTGCCGCGCCGCCTTGCGGTTGCAGCCCGATCTCACAACGGCGTGGCTGTTTCTGGGCGCGGCCTACCTGAAATCCGGGGACGCGGCGCATGCGGTGGAGCCGTTCGAAAAAGTCCTCCAAGCGCGTCCCCAGGAACGCAACGCCGGCCTGATGCTGGCCGAGGCGCTGTTGCAACTCGAACGCGACGACGAAGCCGCGGCGCGTTTTCTGGCGGTGGCGCAACTGCTTCCCGGCGAGCCGCGCGCCTGGTATGGGCTCGCGCGCTCCTGCCACGGCGTCGTGCAGCAGGCCGCCGCAACGATCGGCGGCGGCCCCGATGCGGCCTACGGAAATCTACTGGCCGGCGACACGGCGTTGCGGCTCGGCCGCTACGGCATTGCCTTCCATTGCTACCGCGAAGCGCTCGACGCTCGGCCGGGCATGCGCGAGGCGCTCGACGCCCTGGCTCGCGTCTACCGTGCAAGCGGCCATGCGGATTGGGCCGGCCAGGTAGAGCAACGGCTCGGTGACGCGTCCCCGCCCGACTGCGAGCAGGTGGGGCCCGCATGCAGTTTTCAGGCCGGCCGCTACGACGAACTGCTGCGGCCCACGGAGACGCCCCAACCACCCGCATTGTGGTACTGGCGCGCAAAGGCGTGCGAAAAGCTCGAGGACGAGGCGCTGGAGAAGCTCACGAAGCTCCCCGAGTCGGCGCAGCTCCACGAACTGCAGGCGCGGCGGCTCGACGGGCAGGGAGTCTATCGCGAAGCGGCGCAGCAATGGCGGCAGGCGCTGCGGCTTGCGCCGGAAAACCTCGCGCTGCGCAAGGCGCTGGCGCTATCGCTCTACAACGGCAGCGATTTCGAGCAGGCCAAGCCGGTGTTGGAGGCGCTGCTCGCCGGCGATCCCAACTCGGCCGAGCTGAACTACCTCTACGGCAACACGCTATTGCTCAACGAAGAAGCGCACAAGGCCGTTCCCTACCTGCAGCGGGCACTCCAGATCGACTCCACATCGGTCCGTACAAACGCCGCGCTCGGCAGCGCTCTGTTGCAACTCGGCTCTTTCCAAGACGCGACTCCACACCTGATCGCGGCGGGGGCAAGCGATGAAGACGGCCGGATTCATTTTCAACTCGCGCGGGCGTATCAGGGAGCCGGACGCGAGGTGGAGGCCCGGCAGGCGCTCGAACAGTATCAAACGATTCTGAAAACCGCGGAAGCCCGGCGGCAGGCAGCCGAAGGGAATGCGCAAATCGTCGCGCCATGACCGGCTCTCCAGGTAGAGACAGGCGCTTTCGGCTGTCTCTCGCCGGACAACGGCGAGCGCCGTCTTTCTCCCCCCTGCGGGTCTAAGGGGTCACGGAGGATCACGAACCACGCGCGGCGCAGCCTCCTCGCGCGCTTCAACAATCTGGTTCGTAGAGACGTCCCGCAGCGTCTGCTGTGCCCCACTCGGCCAGACAATCTCGATTTCCTCAACACGCCCGGCCTTGCCCGTCCCAAAGGCAACCGGTGCAAGGCTCGATGACGCGTAGCCAACCGCCGACGTCATGGCGTTGTGCTGCTTTCCGACGCGGATGCGGGCTCCGATGCCGTCACGGTTACTCTTGGCACCCACCAGCTTCACCTTGAGCCAGGTATTTCCGCCCGGAGAGACGTTCTCCCACAGTTCCACGGGTCCGCCCAGCGACGCAATGACGGCGTCGATCCGACCGTCGTTGTTGAAATCCGCGAAAGCGCCGCCGCGATGCGCCGCCGGTGAAGCGCGATCGAGGCCCGAACCCGCGGAAACGTCCGCGAACGTGCCGTCGGCGCGGTTGAGGAACACGCTGTTGGTCAGCTTGTATTTTGCCGCTTCGAAGAACTCGATGACGTCGCTGACGTGGGAGTTGGCGGTGAAAATATCTTTCCAGCCGTCGTTGTCAAAATCGACCAGGCCGACGCTCCAGCCGCTGAGTTTGCGGGTCAATGGGCCGATACGGCTCGTCAGGCTCGCTTCCCGAAACAGACCGTCGCCGAGGTTCCGAAACAGCGGGAAGGTTTCGCCGGCGAGTGCCGTAAACAGGATGTCGGGCCAGCCGTCGTTGTCGGAATCGCGGAAGTCGGCACCCATACCCGAGACCGGCAGCCCGCTTTCGCGCAGCGCTCCGCCGGCCAGCAGCGCCACCTCTTCGAACTTCTTCCCTCCCAGGTTGTGAAACAGAAAATTCGCCTGCTTGTCGTTGGTGACGAAGATGTCGGGGAAACCGTCGAGGTCGTAGTCGGCGACGGCGGCGGCCATGCCCTTCCCGATGTGGGCGGCGATGCCGGTCTTCGCCGAGACATCCTCGAACGTTCCATCCCCGCGGTTACGGTAGAGCGTGTTCGCGCTTCCCTCGAAAAGCCTCGGGTGGCAATAAGCGCGGACGTTGGCCGGCCTGCTGCCGCAATATTCGTCGAAGTCGGGCGTCCACTCGACGTAGTTGACAACGAACAGATCGAGCAGCCCGTCATTGTCGTAGTCGAGCCAGGCCCCGCCCACCGACCAGCGGTCGCTGCCGATGCCCGCGTGCGCGGCGACCTCCTCGAATTTGCCGTTGCCCAGGTTGCGGTAGAGCAGATTGTGGCGTACGCCGGCGACGAACAGATCAACGTGGCCATCGTTGTCATAGTCGGCCGCGGCGGCGCCGATCGAATAGCCCGCGCCGGCGGTCCCCGACTCCGCGGTGACGTCCTTGAACTTCAAGCCCCCCTCATTGCGAAAAAGGCGGTTCCAATCTTTGGGGCTTTGCTTGACAAGCGACGGCACCGCCGCGCCATTGGTGAAGTAAATATCGGCCAGCCCGTCGCCGTCGTAGTCGAACACCGCGACTCCGCCGGGCATCGTCTCGATGAGGTGCTTCCGCGCGGTGGGATGATTCTCAACAGTGAAGTCAACGCCGGCGGACGCGGCGACGTTTCGAAACTCGATGGGGGATTGAGCCGCGGCGCCCGCAACACCCAGTATCCCAGCCAACAGTAAATGCCGAATGAAGCGCCCGCGCACAGCTTCAGATTATGTCAAAGCACTCCGCTGCACCACTCAGCCACGAAGATCACGCACGCCAAGGAGCATAGCCGTCAACCCGGCGGGCACAGCCGTCAACCAAACCAAACAGAGCCGCAGGCGGTAACAGGCTGCGGAAAAACTCCAGTCTGGCCCGGCAGTGGTGCTTCATGGGGACAGTCACCGCGTTTCGCACCTCGATTTTTCAGAGGTTTACAGGATTCGCAGGGTGCGAAACACGGTGACTGTCCCCCTCCGGCAGACTTTTTCCGCAGCCTGGTAAGCCGGCGGGCCGAAGCGGCACGATGCCCGAAGGAGTCTACACAGCAAACCGAGCCCCCAGCACCTCAGCCACTTACCTTCCGTCGCCAGATCGTCGGGTAGGCGCCGCCCATGCATCGTGCCCCTCGGCCCGCAGGCTCACGCCCGCGGCTCTGTCTCGCGGTTTCTTGCGTTTGGCGCGCTGCCCGCCATCGGCCGCGATGGACCAGACTTCACTACGGCTGGCGCGAGAGACGCAGGTGCTGCTGGGCCTTTTCCTTATCCCCCAGCCGGCCATAGAGCAGCCCCAGCTGGTAGTGCACGCCTGGCGCATTGGGCATCGCCGCCAGCGCCTTTTCCAGCCGCACGCGCGCCTCTTGCAGATTCCCACGCACCAGTAGCAGCTTTCCCATCTCGAGCAGCACCTGGCCGTTGGCCGGGTTGGCATTCTCCGCCTCGCGGAATTCGCTCTCGGCGGCCTCGTAGTCCCCGTCTTCCTTGTGCAGAATGCCGAGCAGCAGGTGCGCGTCGGGAACGCCCTTGCCGGCGGCCTCGGTGAACGTCTGCATCGCCTCCTTCGACTTGCCCTGCTTGCGATAAAGTAGCCCCTGCACCAGCAGCACGCGCGGGCTTTGCGGCGGCTCGGCTTCGCTGAGGTTGCGCAGCGCCAGCGAGGTCAATGGGCTCTCGGTCACGTAATAGCTGGCGATCGCGAACAGATACTGAATCTCCGGATCGTCGGGAAATTTCTTCTGCGCTTGAATCGCCTCCACCAGCGCCTTGTAGGTTTCATCGGAGCTGATCAAAGCATTGATCAGGAATTCCGAATAGTGAGGGTTCGAATCGTCGAGGTCGCGGGCATGGCGAATCGACTCGACGGCGGCGGCCGGCTGATTGAGCTTGGCGAGCGCGAAGCCGCGCGTGGCATGGTATTGCGCGGCCAGCGGACCCTCGGACGGGGGCGTTACCTTGCCGAGATTTTCGAGCGCCGGTCCGGGCTGCCCCGCCTCGTTCTGAGCGAATGCCAGCTCGATCACCAGGCGTTGTTGATCCGGGTACTTGTATTCGAGGGCCTTCGAGAAATGGCTGACCGCCTGCTTCCAGCGCTGTTGATAGAGCGCGGACTGCCCCAGATAGAAATAGCCGTAGGGATTTTCGGGCGCGAGCTGGATCACCGACTGAAATCGAGCGTCCGCGTCTTTCCACTGATTGGTTTGCGCCGCGATGACCCCCAGGATCATCAGCGCATGAACCGACCGCGCATCCTGGGCCAGAGCCTTGCGCGCGAGCGCCGCGGCTTGCGTGACGTCCCCGGCGCGAAAGGCCGCATCGGCCTGCTCGATCACACCGCCGGCCTGCGCCCACAGCGTCGCGGCGGTCCACAAAACAGCCAGCCATCGCATCAGGTCACCGTCACCCGGATCGCCTGCCAGGAATCCTGTTCGTAATTGTCGGCGCGATCGCGGGCGCGCTCGGAGGGTTGCGTACGGCCGGCATCGTCGCTGGCCCGCACCGCCAGACCGTAGCCACCGGGCCCCGCGATTTTCCAATCATACGACCACTGCGCCCAGGCATAGGGACGCGGCTCGCCCGCCAACCGCGCCGGCGCCCAGGATTTCCCGCCGTCGACGCTCACCTCGACCGAGCGGACGCGGTTTTCTCCGGCCCAGGCCGCGCCGCGCACGATGAAGTTCCGGCCGATGAGAATCGCGCCGTCCACGGGCCGCGAGAACGCCGCCTTCACGTTCATCGCCGTAACCGCGCCGGCCTGGCGCACCCCCAACAGCATTGAGCGCGTCACCCGCTGGTAGTCTTGGCCCGAAGCCGCGTCCGTGTCATCGCCGCTGAGCACTTCAATGCGCTCGAGCCACTTCACCGCGTCCATGCCATACCAGCCGGGCACGACGGCACGCAGCGGAAAGCCGTGCTTTTCGGGCAGCCGCTCGCCGTTCATGCCGTGTGCGATGAGGGTGTCGGCGTGCCGCGCCTTTTCGAGCGGGATCGAGCGCCGATAGCCGTCGGCCGAAACAAGGCGTACTGCGCGGGCCTCGGGTGTGGGCTGCGCGCGCTCGAGCAGCGAGTCCAGCGTGACACCGGCCCACTCGGCGTTGCTGACCAGCCCGCCGCCGACGGGGTTTTCCGCGCACTCCAGCGTCACCGGCAGCGTCTTGCGTGGCGCGCGGAGTAAATCGTCGTAGGAAACTTCAAAAGGGGCGGCCACGGCGCCGGTGACCTTCAGCGCCCAGCCCTGCGCCGGCACTTTGGGCGGCGGGAAATGCTCCCGTACGAAAAACGATTCGGCGGGCGTCAACCAGCCGTCGAGCAGCGAAAGATCGAACGCGCTGATCTCGGGTTGCTGCCCCCAGGCGACAACCGCGAGACTGCCGCCCAAGAACGCGCGGCGCGACAGGGTCAACATCCCATCCCGCTCACCAATAAACTTTGAGCGCCATCCGTAAAATGCGCGGGTTGCCATCGGTGCTTGTTATTTTCCCAAAGTTCGGGTTGGTCAGGCCGGTGAGTCACAGGGTTTGTCACCGACGAAGACTCCGTTCGCACCGATTCTTGCAGCGGAGAGTCTGTGGAATCGTTCGAATCAAATCGATTCGGCGCCGGCGTCTCGTTCGCGGAAAGAAAACCGAATGCGCGGATAGGGCGGAGCTGTCGTTTAACAGGCGCTCCCGGGCGGCAGCCGCGAAGCCACCGCCCGGAAATTGCGTCGGTACGGAATCAGCACCCCATACCCATACCGTTTACCAAAGTATCTTGAGCGCCATTTGTAAGATGCGCGGGTCCCCATCCGTGCCTAATATTCTCCCGAAGTTGGGATTGGTTATGCCCGTATTGGGGTTGGCCATGTGCGTGGCGTTGAACAGATTGAACGCCTCGAAGCGGTACTCAATCTTGCTGCTCTCATTGATGAAAGGAAGTGCCCAGCCTTTGGTCAACGACATATCGAAGTTGGCGAAGCCCGGGCCGACCATGGAATTGCGGCCGAGCGTACCGAAGGTGTTGGGGGCCGGGTTCGCAAACCGCGAGGTATCGAAGTATTCGGCCAGCCGCTCGCCTTTGGAACGGCCCGAATCGAGCACCGGGTAGCCCTCGCCCACCAGGTCGGCGCGCGCGCTGCCGGCGCCGGCGGTGGGGTTGTTCGATGGACCGACCTGGAACGGGCGGCCCGATTGCAGCGTCACGATGCCGCTAAAGCGCCAGTCGCCCAGCACCGCCTTGATGGCCGGCTGCGCGCTGACCGACGGCAGGTCCCACACGAACGAGTTCGTGAAACGATGCTCGCGCGTCAGGTTCGAAGGCCCGCGTGAGAAGAAGAAATCGAAGGGATTGTTGATGCCCCGGCTGCCGCCGAAACCGTTGGTCGAGGCATAGTCGAGATTCTTCGCCCAGGTATACGCCGTGCTGATGGTGAAACCGTTGCTGTAGCGCTTATCCACCGACACCTGCAGCGAATGGTAGATCTGATTGAGGCCATGCATCCAGCGCGAGATCGTCAGGAAATCCTGAATCGGACGGCGTTCATCGACGGTGTTGCGGTTCTCAATCAGCGAGAGATTGGTGTTGTAGATCGGAGCGTTCTGATCGTACTCGCTCTTCAAGTGCGTGGACTTGGTGCCGACGTAGCCGACGCGAACCAGCGTATTCGGCAGAACTTCGCGTTCGATCGTCAGGCTCCAGTTCTGCGTGTAGGGCGTGATGAACTTCTTGTCCAACACGATCACGTACAGCGGCGTCGGGAAAGGCACGTCCTTATACGCCGCGCTGACGGGAAAGATGTTCTCGCTCTCGCGGCCCAGAAACGGCTGCGCAAACGAGCCATCGTGATACTCGACGTTGTAACTGAACGGCGTCACGTTGTTGGCGTCATTCTGGGCGTTGAGCGACGGCCCGTCGAAGAAGATAGCGTAGCCGCCGCGCACGCTGGTCTTGCCGTCGCCAAACGGATCCCAGGCAAAGCCGAAACGCGGCGCCAGGTTGTTGTAGTCGGGGTCGGTGACGACGCGGCCGAAGGTGTCGCCGCCGCCGTATCCCGGAGGTCGTTTATCGCCGTGATAGAACAAGCCCGGCAGAGCGTTCTTGTAAATCGTCGACCGGATGCCGGCCTGGTTGGCGGCCAGGTCGAAGGTCTGGTTGCGGTCGAGCTTATCGGCGAATAGTTGGTAGGGCTCGTAGCGAATTCCGAAGTTGAGGGTCAGCCCCGGCCGCACCTTCCAGGTGTCCCCGAAGTAGTAGCCGGTCTGCGTGCCGCGCCGCTGCTCCATCTCGCCGCTGTTCTGGGTGAAGAAGGAAAACGCGCCCAGCATGAAGTCGGCGCGGTCGAAGCCGCTCTGGTCGCCGAAGCCGGTGACGTGGCCGTCGAACCCGAACTGGCCCGAGCTGTGAAACAGCGTATTGTTGTTGAAACGCTTGCGGACGATATTGAAGCCCGCCACGAGGCCGTGATTGCCTCTCGACATGTTCCAGTCATGCGACAGCTCGAAGCTGCCGCGGCCAAAACGAATCGGGTGCAGCGCGCGATTGAACGAGACGCCGCTGTTGTCCATGCCGATGTCGATGTGGTTACCGTTGGCGTGCAGGTCAACGCCCAGATCCGCCGTGGTCAGCGGGAAGTCCGTGGCGATGTTGGCGAGCTGATGAGCTGCGGTGAACTGCGTGTGCACCACGGTGGTCGGACTCAGAATCAGCGTGTGTCCGAGAGTAGCCGAACGCGCGTCGCGGAAGCCGCCGTAGCGCGCGGCGTGAATGTTGTCCGGCGGCGAGTGAAATGGCGTATTGCCGTCGCTCTCGAAATACCGGAACACTAAGGTGTTCCTTTCGCTGTGGACGTAATCCACCTTGGCGATGTACTGCTCGCCGTCATCGGGCTGCGAGATCGTGTAGCGGACAAAGCCCTCAGCGTCGGGCAGAGGCGATAGCGACAGCAGCTTCAAAGACGGTGCCGCGAGGCGCGCCGTCGGTATGGTGTTGTTAACGAAGGGCACGCCGTTGGTCAACGGGTCGTAGAGCGTGATCGGATTGTCGGAAAAGTCGCCGCGCCGTTCCGCCGACGTCAGCGATTGGTCGCGGTTGTTGCCGGCCGCCTGGCGGATCGTCAGCTTCTGCGCGCCGCCGAAAGCGAACAGCTTGTTCTTGAGGATCGGGCCGCCGAGCGTGAAACCGTACTGGTTGCGTTTCAGCAGGTCCTTCTCGCGGGAAAAGAAGTTGGTGGCGTTGAGCTCGGTGTTACGTACGAACCAGAAGCCGTCGCCGTGAATCTCGTTGGTGCCCGATTTGGTGACGATGTTCAAGGCACCGCCGGAAAGCCCGCCCTGCTCCACGCCCATGTTGCTGGTCTGGGCGCTGAATTCCTGGACGGAGTCGGGGAACGGGAAGTCCAGGTTGTCGTTCACCAGGTCGTCCATGTTGGTGCCGCCGTCGAGCGTGTAGCGCAGGTTGTTGTTGCGCGAGCCGTTGATGGTCACTTCCTTCTGGCCGCGCGGCCGCCAGGCCGAACCGCCCACGTCTCCGGAGTTGTTGCCCGCTCCCGACGCCACGCCGGGCGCCAGCAGCACCAGGTCCGCCGGGTTGCGGCCGTTGAGCGGCAGTTCGACGACACGCCGCGAATCCACCGTCGTGTTGAGCGTCGGCGAGCGCGTGTCCACCGTGACCGCCGTCGCCTCCACGGTGACCGTTTCCGTGACATTGCCCACTTCGAGCGTCACGTCGGCACGAATATTTTCGTTCGCTTGCAGCAGTATGCCGGTGCGTTCCACTTTGCGGAAGCCGGGCTGCTCCACCGTCAGGTTATAGCTGCCCACCGGCACCAGCGAAAATAGATAGCCTCCCGCGGCATCGGTCTCGGCGTTACGCGTCGTGCCGGTCGCCACGCTGGTCAAATTGATTTGCGCCCCCGGAATGATCGCTCCCTGCGCATCGGAAACGGTTCCAAATAGCGAGGCGGTATCTCGAACCTGAGCCCAGCCCGATGTCGTCAACAGGGCGAGGACAGACAGGAACGGCAAGAACCGAATACATCTAACCCGTCGTTGCATAGAATCTCCTCAGGTCTCCAAGACCTCCGGAGAACAACGCCCCTAATCGTTTCCAAGTGAGACCGTAACTAGCGCAGGGAGTACAGCAGGAACAGCCCGGCCATGGCATCGATGGGAGCCTGGGTCGGGTTCTCGTAAACGGCCGTTACGCGATAGGTTTCCCCCGCGTGAACCGCATAACCTTCCCTGCTGGAAAAAACCTGCATGGCGCCGGTCGGGTTCTCCGAATCCCCTTTTCGGGTACCCTTCCAGACGCGTTCCCCGCGCGACACATTGAACAGCTCGATCGATACGCCGTAAGGATGCACGTGCGTGCCTAGAAAATGAATCCGGCCGTCGAACGGAGCTTCGAACGTCACCTCCTTTTCGTCGTGCCCCGGCGGCACGAAATACAAGTGCGGCACCTGGACGCTCTGCAGGCTCGCATAGAGCGGCTCTAGCGGCTTCACCAGGTCTTTTTCGCGAATCAGCGTTACACGCACCTTCATCGCGACCCGCGCCGGGTCGCCGGTGCGATTGTTGAACATCGGCATCCAGTGCAGGCGGTCGTCGGGCCCCAACGGAATCCCGAATCCCTCGGGTACTTCGACGTCGGGCGTGAACGCATCGGAATAGATGCCGCGCATGTCCCAATTCTCGTGTTGCGTCACGCGCTGGTCGCCGAAGAACGTGTGGCACAGGAAGTTTTCCTGCGGCGGCTGCCCGGCGGCGTCCACGACTTCGGTGCGATAGGCAATCACCCAAACGCGCTCGTCAAAACGAAAGTCCTTCATGGCCTGCGCCAGGTGATGCGCCAGAACGCCCGACTCGAGCTCCACCAGTCCGGTCGAGAACTCGACTTCGCTTACCGCGCCGTACTCGCTCTGCACGGCGGAGGGGCGGAAATCGGTCAACAATTCCGCGCCCGAAGCCCGCAGGCACAGCAAAGCGAGCCCCAGCAGCCACGCGGTGGAACCGCATGCCTTTGGCAGCCGGCCGGCCCGTGCCGCGCGGCGCCAATGCGTTTTTGGAAACACGTCTCTCATGCCGCGGTGTCGCCCACAGAGGTTCCCCACGGATCGCCTGTACGGTTGTGTCGCGAGTACTCTATCCCCATGGCAGTCCGGGCAACCCGGCGTGCTCCACCCCTGCGAACAGAAATCTTGGCTCCCAAACGCTGGAACCAATACAGCCCAGGCGCGGACGACTTTGCGCCGACCGGGCGAGACGTGCAACTGGGCTAGCTACGAGTACGAACGGAAGGTTGACGCGAACCTGCTTCGCCGTCGAATGATTCCGCCGCCTCAGGGAAGCGGAATGGTGGCGAGTATAGCACTCGGCCGTGTGGGGTGCAAGGGTGGAAATGTCTCAATTTGCCGCTTCGATGTGGCGCGGGCCTCCGGCCGGCAACATCCGCCTCCGGCAGACATTCCGGGCCCTTCAACGGGCCATTGTCGCCGCGCCTGGTGACGCGGCAAACCTGCAGGAATCCTCATTCAGAGCCGCGGCCGTGAGCCCGCGCTGAGCCGCGTGCCATGGGTGGAGGGTTCACCCCACCACGCATGACTTCGGACCAACGCGTGCCTTCGGACCGCGTCGCTCGTCCGCAAAGTGCTCACACGGCAACGGAGCGCTGCGGTTGCTGTGTTCACAATCTTCACGTTCAAGCGGATTGCAACCGGGCGGGGAGAAACGGGTGCGTACCACCCGTCATGATGCCTTCCTGAATCTCGCGCACCTGAAACTCGGCCACTACCAGATGCGGCACCAGCAAAGCCGTCGACGCGGTGGTTTCGAACGACGGTAGTTGCGAGTCGGGGAAGCGCACCTGCCAGCCGTAGCGGCCTTCATAGAAAACCGGCTTGCCCATGCCCCAGGCCTCGAACTGCGCGGAAGCGGCGTCGAGTTGAGACTGGTCGAAGCCATCGGGCAGACCCGATCCCTGGAAGTAGCTCAGATCCTGATCCCACTGCGTGGCGGCCGTGTTGGTGTCGGGACGCGGGCCGAACACGCGCACGAAATCTTCGGGAGCGTCCGGCGTTTCCATCGCAGCGGTCGGGTTGTTGACGAAATCCAGCGCGCGCCAGGGCTCGGAGCCGGTGAAAGGATTGACCAGCCACCAGTCGCCGCCGAATTCCGCCGGCGCTTGCCGGTAGGGGCCCTGCGGGTATTGCGCGGACTCGGGCACGTCGGCAAAGCGCGGCAGGTGAGGCGCGGTCGTGTCAGCGCTGGGAACGAAACGCGTTCCGGGCGAGGCCGCGGCGGTTGGGTTTGCGGCGTCACTCGAACCGCTCGTGGCTCCCGGCGCGCCGGGAGCCGGAGTGGACGCGGGCGCAGCCGATTCCGGCCCACTCGCTTCAGGCGCAGTCGCTTCCGCGGCGGCCGCTTCGGGAATGGTGCGCGCCGCGCCCGCCGGCTGGCCGCTTTCCCGTGTGCGCCCGCCGACCCGCGTAGGCCGCAGCGACGAAGGGGACGCCGCTTCGGCCTGCTCGGCGGCTCCGCGCAACAGGTCTTCGAATTCACCGCCCCGGCCGGGCCTGTCGCCGCCGCGAGCCGTGCGATCGGCGTGTCCTAACGAGACGCTAAAGGTTCCCACACGATCGATCATTGGTTGTCTCCTTGGTTTGCTTCTCCGTCGCTTGCGGCTTCGAGCTTCGCTTGCGACTCAGGCAACGGGGCGTGCCGGCCCGCTGGCTGCTGGCTACGCCCGCCCTTCCAGCGGGCCAGGTAGAGCTCGCCGGCGACGTTCTCCATTTCGCGGCCAGCCTCGATCGTCCATTCCGCCAGCCGCCGTTCACGCAGTTTCTCGAGCAGCCGGAGGTCGCGGCGGGCCTCCATGTAACTGTTCTGTTGCCGCGCCAGCCTTTGGGCGCAGGCGGATTTTTTCTGCTCGAGCACCCGGCGCTCGCCGTCGAGCCGCGCACAGAAATGCGTCAATGCCCACAACTCTTCTCCGCGCGCCTGTTGCGCGGTCGCGAGCTTCCGCGCCGCATTGTCGCGCGATTGGTTCGTTTGCTCGATCGCCTGTGCCAGGCCGGCCAGTTCCGCTTGCAGCACCGTCAGCTTGCGCTCCTCTTCTTCCGCGCGCGTGGCTCGAAACTCCAGGACCCGCTGCAGCGTGAACCGGAAACGTTTCATGCTTGCGGCCTTCTCATACCAGCCCCGTCATACCAATACCGTCATACCAATACCGAGGCGATCGAATTCAACCCGCTCAGTGTTTCGTCGATCGGCGACTTCAGCTCGGGATCCTGCCCCAAAAAGGCCAGCATCTTGTCGCGCGCCGCGATGCTGGCGTCGAGCTTGGGGTCGGACCCTTGCGTGTACGCCCCAAGGTGAATCAGATCCTGAGCCCGGCGATAGCTACCCCAGGCATCGCGGATCTTCGTCGCCGCCAACAGTTGCTGGGGTGAAGCGATCTTGCGGCTCAGCCGGCTGATCGATTGCTCGATGTCGATCGCCGGATAGTGCCCGGCCGAGGCCAGATCGCGCGACAGAATGATGTGGCCGTCGAGCAGGCCTCTCGATGCGTCGCAAATCGGCTCGTTGAAATCGTCGCCTTCGACCAACACCGTAAAAAAGCCAGTGATCGAACCCTGCTGAAAATTGCCGGCGCGTTCGAAAATTTTCGGCAGCATGCTGAACACCGACGGCGTGTAGCCCTTCTGGCTGGGCGGCTCGCCGGCCGCCAGGCCAATCTCGCGCTGCGCCATCGCCAGCCGGGTCACAGAATCCATCACCAGCAACACGCTGCGCCCCTGGTCGGCAAAGAACTCCGCGACCGCCAACGCCAGGAAGCAGGCGCGCACGCGCAGTGGCGCCGGGCGATCGGACGTCGCCACCACCACCACCGACTTGCGGGCGCCCTCAGGCCCCAGCTCGTGGTCGAGAAAGGCGCGCACCTCGCGGTTACGCTCGCCGACCAGCGCGATCACGTTGACGTCGGCCGAACTGCCTCGCGCCATCGCCGCCAGCAGCGTGCTCTTGCCGACGCCGCTGCCGCCGAATACGCCGATGCGCTGGCCGCGGCCGCAGGGCAGCAGGCCGTCGATGGCGCGGATGCCGGTGGCAAGCCGTTCGTCGATGTGTTCGCGGTCCATCGGGTTGCGCGGCGGCGCGAACAGGTCGTAGCGGCCCTCGACGCGGATCGGCGGGCCGGCGTCGATCGGGTGCCCGAAGCCGTCAATGACCCGCCCCAGCAGCCCGTTACCAACCGCGATGCGGGCGTCTTCGCTGCGCGCCATGATCGGATCTCCCAACGTCAGGCCCTCGGGCTCTTCGAGCGGCATCGAAAGCACGCGGCCGTCGCGAAAGCCGATCACCTGCGTGCGGATGCAGCGCCCGGCCGCCGTGCGGATCTCGCAAAAATCGCCCACCGCCGCCTGCGGCCCTTGCGATACCACCGAGACGCCGATCACATCGGTGACCCGCCCGACCCAGCGCAGCGTTTCGATCTCCTCGACTTGCGCCAGCCGCGTACGCCGTAGTTCCGTTGCCGCTTGTGGCATCCCTTAAACCTCCAGGCGATCGGCCAGGCCGCGCCGGATTTCCTCGAGTTGAGCATCCACCGAGGCGTCTAGATCGCCCCTTTCGGTCTCGAACACCACATCGCCGGGACCCATCGCGGGGTCGGCCACCAGCTCGACGCGGCGGTCCGGGCAAGCCTTGTCAACCAAAGACTGCATCAGGGCGCTGTGCGCCGGATGGACACGCACGCGGCTCAGCTCGCGCGACCCGATGCGCTCAAAGGCCGCCTTGACCAGTCCCCGCACCGCTTCCGGATCCAGCGTCAGTTCGCGGTGCAGCACGCGCCGCGCGATCGCAACCGAGAGCTCGATCAGCTCCGCCTCGCTTTCGCGGCGCATGCGTGTACGCAGCTCGGCGAACGACGCGAACGTTTCGGTGAGTCGCTCCAGCAGCGGACGCACCACTGCGTCATGCTCCCGCTGCGCCGCGGCCTGCCCCTCTTGAACGCCCGCCTGGTAAGCCTGCCGGATCTGCTGCGGAACGTCCTCAGCCGCATCGGGCCCGCCGGCCGCCGGGTTCCCGGCGGACTTGCCGGACGAAGCGGCCGCAGCCGTCGAGGCGGCTCTCCCCGCCACGCGCCACTCGATCGGCGCAACCCCTACCACCTCGCCGCGCAGGATTCTAGACGACATATTCCTCCGCGTCGGACCCGCTCAGGCTCAGCACTCCATCTTTCTCGAGACCACGAGCAATGTCGATGATCTGCCGCTGCGCGCCGTCGACCTCGCGGATCTTCACCGGCCCCAGCGCTTCCATGTCTTCGCGCATCATCTCGGCGCCGCGCTTCGACATCGTGGCGAAGATGTGCGCCTGTAATTCCTCGCTCACGCCCTTGATGGCCACCGTCAGGACCTTGCGATCGATCTTGCCGATCAGTTCCTTGAGCCCCTTCGAGTCGAGCGAGATGAGGTCCTCGAAAACGAAGAGCAGATCGCGGATCTGCTTGCCGGTCTTCTCGTCGCGCTGCTCGATTTGCGCCAGAATCACTTCGGCGACGGTCGGCTCGACGCGATTGAGCAGGTCGGCGACGGCGCGGATGCCCCCGGCCGCCTTGCGACTGCGGCGCCCCAGCGCTTTGACTTTCTGATCGAGCACCTGGGCGATGCGGCCCACCACCTCGGGCGAGGTGCCATCGAGCGAGGCCAGCCGCATGGTCACGTCGACGCGCAGCTCTTCGCTGAGCACCTCCAGCACCTTGCACGACTGCTCGGCCTTGAGGTGGGCCAGCACCAGCGCGATCGTCTGCGGGTGCTCCGAGCCCAGAAAATTCGCCAGCCGCCCGGGCTCGGTCTCTTCGAGCGAAGAAAAGTCGGCCTGCCCGCCGGACACACCCGGCTTTTTCGGCAGCCGCTCCACCATCTTGCGCGCGACTTCCTGTCCGAAAGCGGCGGCCAGAATGCGGCGCGCGCGGGCCAGCCCGCCGCTCATGTTGCCGGCGCCGTGCCCGCTGCTGCGCACGAACTCCTCGAGCACCGCCTCGGTCTGCTCGACGCTGACGTCGCCCAACGCGGCGATGGCTTCGCTGATCTGGCGCACCTGCTCGTCGCTGAGCAGCTTCAGCAAGTCGGCACACTGCTCGTAGCCCAGGCTAAGCAGCAGAATCGCGCTCTTCACCGCTCCGCTGGCGCGCTCCTGTTGCTTGACGACGGCGGTTGCGCTCACTGCTGGGCCTCCTCGACGAGCCAGCCGTGGATGATGCCGGCCGAAAGCTCGGTGTCTTTGTTGACGATTTCGTGTACTTCGCGCACCAGCACGTCGTGCCTCGGGCTGAGTAGCTGCGGCACCTGCATCGGTCGTGCGGCCGTCAGGCCGCCGGCCGTATGGGGTCCCCCAACTTGGGCGGCACCCTGCTGCGCGGCCAGTTCGGCGGCGGCCTTGTCGGCGGCGTTGGCGGCCGCCAACGCGGGCTTGGTTTTTTGCAGCGCCACGGAAGGCTTTTTGCGCGAGCGCCGCATCGCCCACACGACGGCGCCGAGCAACAACAGCACAGCGGCGCCTGCCGCGACCATCAGCATCGGCTCATTCTTCAGGCGATCGAGGATCTCCTGGCCCGGCACGGTTTGCGCGCCCGGCGCCGCCGGCTCGAGGTCCTGATTCTGCAACTGCAAGGTCGTCTCGAACGGCATCGTCTGCACGATGAGCTGGTCGCCGCGGCTGGGGTCGAGCCCGATGGCGGCCGACACCAACTGCCGGATCGCCTCGATCTTGTCGGGCCCGCGCGCCTGCAGCTTGCGGGTTTGCTTGTCCCCGGCTTCGTCGCGCTCCAGAACGTAATCCACCAGCACCGCCGCGGAAATCTTTTTCACTTTGCCTTGCGGCGTGGTCGTGTGCCGCACCGTTCGCGACGCCTGGTAGGTCGTGTTTTCGCTGCGCCGCGATACGCCATTGCCGCCCGGGCCGGTCTCGGGCCGCGGATTGGGCAGCGCCGAGGCGGTTCCCGGAATGCCGCTCGCGCCCTTCCCGCCAGCTCCACCCGCTCCCCCAGTCGACTCCTCGGTCACGTGCGAGCTGGTCACCACCGACTGCTCGGGATTGAATAGCTCCTCGTTTTGCTCGCTCCTGCTGAAATCGCAATCCACCGACACTCCGGCGCGGAACCGGCCCGGCCCCAGCAACGGTTCGAGCGTCTCGTTGATCTTGCTCACCAGACTCTTCTCCATCGATTGCTGGTATTCGATGAATGCGTCGGAAGTCTCCCCCGCGTCGAGCATCCCGTTGCTTTTGGGCTGGCTCAGCAGGTTGCCGTTCATGTCGACCACCGAAACCGCTTGCGGCGCCAGGCCCTCCACCGCCGCGGCGATCAGATGGCTGATCGCGACCACGCTGCGCGGTGCCAGGTCCACTCCGGGGCGCAGTTTGAGCAGCACGCTAGCCTTGGCAGGCTCGCGCGATTGCGTGAACACGGAGTCTTTCGCCAGAGTGATGTGGACGCGCGCCTGCTCCACTTCTGTCAGGCTCATCACCGAACGCTCCAGCTCGCCTTCGAGAGCCCGCTGGTAGTTGATGTGCTCCGCGAAATCGGTAACTCCCAGGTTGGTGCGGTCGAACAGCTCAAAGCCGATGCGGCCCGACTTGGGCAGCCCCGCCAACGCCATCTCCAGCCGCGACTCGGCCACCGACTCCGACGGCACCAGGATGGTCGAGCCGTTCTCGGCAAGCTGGTAGGCGGCGCCGCGTTCCTTGAGCTTCTCGATCACCGCGCCGGCGTCTTCGGCCGAAAGCTTCGTGTAGAGCGGACGGAAATTCGCGGCGGCCTGCCAGCGCAGCAGTCCCAGCGCGGCCAAGGTCACGGCCGCGGCCGCAACAATGGCCAGCCGCTGCTTGGACGAGAGGGACCTGTAGAGTTGTTTCAGTTGCTCCATTCGCCTTTCACGCTCCGCTCAACCAGCCGCTACACCTGCATCCGCATGACTTCCTGGTAGGCCTGCACCACCTTGTTGCGGACCTCCAGAAACAGTTCGAACTCCAGTTGGGCGCGTTGGGCGGCCAAAACGACCGAATGGATCTCCTCGGGCTTGCCGTTGAGAAGGTTCTGCGCCTTTTCGTCGGCGATGTGACGGGTCTGCTCAACCTGCGAAATGGCCTTATCGAGCAGCTCTCCGAACTCGCCCGGCTTCTGTTGGCCGGAAACGTGCGAGGACGGTTCTGCCAGCGGGATGGGGCGTATGGGGCCGATGGGCGCCGTCATAGCTCAAACACGTCCTTGGTCTAGCGGAACAGATCCAGCGAGCGGTGAATCATGTCTTTGATCGCCGAGACCGCCGCGACGTTGGCGTCGTAGTTGCGCGCCGCCCCCATCAGGTCCACGATGTCCTCGGCCGGATTCACCCGCGGGAAGGCCACGTAGCCGTTTTCATCGGCGTCGGGGTGGTTGGGCATGTAGCGTTGCTCGGGCTCGCGCGTGTCGGTGACCACGCGGCTGACCTCCACGCCCATCACATCGGGACTCAGCGCCGAATCGAATTCGGACGAAAACGGCGAGCTGACCGACGTGCTCGAAAACACGGCATCCTTGCGCCGGTAGGGGCCGCCGTCGGGCGTGCGCGTGGTCTCCGCGTTGGCCAGGTTTTCCGCCAGCAGCTCGGCGCGGGCGCGCTGCGCCTGCATCCCCGAAGCGCTGACCGATAGCACTGAGAACAGGCTCATCCGTTCCTCCCGCCCTGGATCGCCATGCGTACCGTCTGCAACGTATCGCGCGCCAGGCTCGAAGCCACGCTGAAGCGCAGCGCGTTCTCAGCCAGCAGCCGCGACTCGCGATCCAGGCTGACGTTGTTGCCGTCGGTCTTGGCGGGCAGTTGCGTCATCTCGACGACGTTGGCGTCGCTGCCTTCCATCGCCGACTGATATTCGGCCTGGAAGTTGATGTCCTTGGTCGTATACCCCGGCGTATCCGCGTTAGCGATGTTGCCGGCAACCAGCTTCTGCCGGAAGCTGACCAGATCCATGTAGCGTTCGAGATTGGCGACGATACCGTTGAGCATGGTTGTTGCTCCCGGCCCCCAAGGAGCACCTGGGTGGCCAAACAACAACCACGGTTTTCAAGGAGTTACAGACGGCGGGTAGCGACAATTCAACAGCGGCGGGAGAGCAGTGGTGAGATTTCGCCGCTCCTCGGCAGCGGCGACGGAGATTTCGCCGCTCCTCGATAGCGTCAACAGAGCCGCGGGAGTAAGCCAGCGGGCCGAAGCGGCACAAAACCAGGGGCAGCGGAAGAAGCGATTCTCCGAACCCGCAAAAGACGTTCGCGAAAACGCCGGCTCAAACCACCCTCGGTCGTACGCCCGCCACCCTCGGACGTATGCCCGGAGGTCTATGCCTCAACCTGCCAGCGGCGCGGGACGTCCGGCCTCACGGCCTTGTACCGGGCGGCAGCATCCATCTGGCTGAGACTGTCCTGGGCGTGCGCGCGGCTCGCCGCCACCGTCGCCCGGGCCCAGTCGAATAGCTCGCGCGCTTCGCCTGCCACGCGCTTGGTCTCGGCCAGATCGCCCGAAGCCTCGTGCAGCGCCTGCTCGAAGTGGCGGTTGTACTCCGGCAGCAGCCCCAACACGTCGTCGTAGGCTTCCCGGCGGATCGCGCTGCGAAGGCGCTCCATCAATGCGCCGATTCCCGGTTCGGCGTGGGCTGGCGTTGCCGCCAAGAATTTACTCATTTCGACGCCTCGTTGGCTCTCATTGATTCAAACAAAGTTTGAATTCCAGAGGCTTGTTGCTCGAGCACGGCAATTACGGCGTCCGCCGCCGCCATGCGCGCCTGCAGATTCTGTTGCAAAGTGTCAATCCGTGCCTGGTTGGAAGCGATCAACTCGTCTTCCCGCGCGATCTGCCGGTCGAGCGACCCTTGTTCGACCGCCAGCAGCCCGTTCTCCGGGTCCTGCACGGTGTCCAAGACGCCGCCAGCCGTTTTGAGGAAGCCGCCCGTCTCGTCACCGAGAAAAGCGAGCACGTCGTTGGCCGGTTTCGTCGCCAGCACGGTGCGGTCGAGCGACAGCCGGCCCGTGTCGCTCAGGGTGATCCCCAGGTCGGCCAGCGTGCGGATGTTGCCGGCGCTCGCCGTGTAGCTCAGCGAGTTGCTCAACGATCGCGCCAGCGTCGAGACGATGAATTGCCCGCTGAGGCTGCCGCCGCCATCGCCACGGTGCAGGTCGAGCTTGCTGGCCGTCGCGTTATAGGCGGTCACGAAGGCGTCCAGCGCATCGGCGATGTTGCTGGTCGTCTTATTGATCGAAACCTGGGTTGCGCCCGTGTTGAGCAGATCGACCGTAACGCCCGGCGACAACGAGATCGTTCGGGTATCGGTCGAAATGCCGCCGGCGGGAACCCCATTCACCGTATACACAACCGGCGCCCCGGTCGCCAGGGTCTGCAACAGGTCCTGGCTGCCGTCGTTCAATTGAATCGTCGTCGGCGCGAATTTCTCGCTCTGAATCGAGAGCCGGTAGTCGCCGCCGGCGGATCCACCCAGGTTGACCACGGTGGCCTGCACCCCAGCGCCGCTCTTGTTGATGGCCGCCGCCAGGTCGAACAGCGCGCCGCTGGCCGGCGTCACCGTGTAATCGACGCCATCGACCGTCAGCGTGAAATCGGTGGCCGCGCTGATCGAAGCCGCGAAAGGATCGGCGACCGCGGGCAGCCCGTCCTGGCTCAGCGTCAGCGTCCGCGCCCCCAGGTCGAGCACATCCAGCGAATAGTCCGCCGCCAGTACGCTACCACTCAATTGCGCGTGCGCGACCGATTCGTCGCCGACCGTCACGACGTGGCTCTCCGAGCTGATCGTCGAGCCCACCCCGGTGAGGGCGGTCCGCAAGTCGGTGAAGCTCTCGGTGATCGAATCGAGCGAGGTCGACTGGCCCGACAGCACCGCGCGCTGCGACTGGAGTTGCGACAGCGGCAATGCGGCGATCGCCACTGCGCGGTCGATCACCTGCTGAAAGTCGCTTGCGAAACTGCTACCGCCGACGAATGCCATGGCTTTTGAGTCTCAGTCGAACCACGTTGAATGTCTGTTATCGAACCGTTCCGGAATGGCCATCTTGCCGGCCCAGCCTCAAGTTCCCTGCCCCTTCCAGTCTCGGCTGGATGAGGGGGGTGACCGCTTTTGAGGGCCGATCACCCCTCCACCAAAGTCATAAACTTGCTCTTCCCCCCCGAAATCCAAGGATCAAGCGAGTTCATGGGGCTCCCTGTCGTTACCGCAACAGCAACGAGACGACGGTCTGCGGAGCCGAGTTGGCGTGCGCCAGGGCCGCCAGCGTCGACTGCTGCAGCACCTGCGCCTTGGTCAGGTTGGCGGCTTCGGCGGCCACGTCCGCGTCGCGAATCCGCGAGTCGGCGGCCGAGAAGCTCGAGATCTGCGACTGCGCCAGCTCGATGGCGAACTGCAGCCGGTTTTGACCGGTACCGACAGTACCTTGGGAAAGACCGAGCGAGGCAACCGCCGCGTCGATGTTGGTGATGGCCGTCAGCGCGTTGGCCGACGTATCGACCGCGTCGCCGTTGATGCCCAGGCCGGTCGAGTCCACCACCGCCGACGTCAGGTCGATGGTGACCTGCGAGTTGGCCTGCGTGGCTCCGCCGCCGCCGATGTAGACGTTCAGCGCCGCCGCGTTGTTGGTGCCGCCCGTGTTCAGGCCGATGTTGGAAGCCTGCCGGTCGATTTCGCCCAACAGCGTCTGGAACTCGGCGTCCAGCGTTGCGCGATCGCCCTGGAAGGTGTCGGAAGCCGACTGGGCCGACAGCGCTTTGAGCCGGTCCAGAAGCTTGGAAATGTTGTTCAGACCGCCATCGACCGTCTGCAGCGTGCTGATACCGTCATTGGCATTGCGAACACCTTGCGTGAGTTCGGCAACGTTGCTGCGGTATTGGTTCGCCACGGCCAGTCCGGCGGCGTCGTCACCAGACTTGTTGATTCGGTAACCCGAGGTCAACCGCTGGATCGTCTGGCTTTGAAAGTTGCTGTTCACCCGGAGGTTCTCCAGAGCGATCAGCGAGTCCACGTTCGTCTGAATAGTAAATGCCATTCTGTGATCCTCTTCTCAAGAAGTCTCCGGGCTTAGCCGGGGCCTTCGCATTGTGCGTTCTCACAATTAATGTCGAGAGGGCGCGGCAGGTTTCTATCTTTTTTCGGGCCGCCGCCAACGATCGGCGTGGATTCAGCGGCGTTGAATGTGCTGGGAGGGACAGTCGCAGCGTCTCGCACCACGCGAACGCTGCCGGCCGCGGATAAATCGAGGGGCGAAAACACGGTGGCGGTCCCCGAAGGGCGCCACGGCCAGGCCGGAACAGAGTGTTTCTGGCGCCTGCTCAGTGCGACGATTTGGCGGGCTCGGCGGCGCTGGCGGCCGGCTCAGCGGCGTGCGGAACCACTTTGGCCTCGTTCGCGGCCGGTTGTGTCACGGCCGGCTCCTTCGATGCCGGTTCCTTGGTAGCTGGTTTGGTCGCAGCCGGTTGTTTCACGGCCGGTTCGCCGCCGGCTTCGTATTTACCGCCATCGGACGCGGCGGCGCTTGGCGTAGGTTCTTCGCTGCTGTTACCCGCTTTGTTTTCACCGTTCCCGGGGCCGGGGCGAAGCCCCATCTCGCTCAATACGACGATATCGACGCGGCGATTGCGGGCACGGCCTTCAGGAGTGTCGTTCGACGCCACCGGAATCGTGTCGGCATAGCCGCTCACCGACATGCGCTCGGGATCGACGTGAAATCGGTCGGTCAGCAGACGCAACATGGCGATCGCCCGCGCCGACGACAGCTCCCAATTGCTGGGGTAGCGCGCTGAGTGAATCGGCACCGCGTCGGTGTGCCCTTCCGTGCGGACGCGGTTGGTGCGCGAATTCACCAGTTCGGCGATCTTTTCGATGATCGGATACGTGCTGGGGTCGATGACGTCTTCGCCGGACGGGAAAAACGCTGCTTGGCGCAGGCTGATCACTAACCCGCGCGGCTCCAGGCTCAGCTCGAGCTTGCCCTCGGTGATTTCCTTCTGCAGTTCGTTGCCGAGCTTTTCGAGCGACGGGATCAACTCCAGGACCTCGTCGGGCGGCGAGTTTTTCGTGGCGCGCTTGGCACCGCCGGGGCCTTTCATCATGGCGTTGCCCTGGCCGACGTCGTCGACGGTGCCACCCAAGACCGAGGCCACCTTGGCCACGATCCCCGAGGCGCCCGTCCCTTCGAGCGCTTCGTTGAGCCCCTGGGAAAACTGTTGCGCCTTGCTCTTGTCCGCCTGCGACGAGGCGAACATCACCACGAAAAACGCGAACAGCAGAGTAATGAAGTCGGCGTAAGAGACCAGCCACCGCTCGTGGTTCTCGTGAGCCGCGTGCTTTTTCTTTCGGGCCATGTTCGCGCCTCTACGCCGATGCGGCCTCGCCGACGGCTTCCTTGGCTCCCTTGGCGGCCTTCTTGCGGCTCCCTCCGGGTTCGGCGAACGCCTCCAGCTTGCTGCGGATCAGCTTCGGGTTGAGCCCTTCGACGATGCTGCAAACCCCCTCCAGCATCAGCTCGCGGGCTTCGATTCCGTGGTTCACGCGGGCTTTGATCTTGGCCGCCGCCGGCAGAAACAGCAGGTTGGCGACGCCCACGCCGTAGACCGTCGCTACGAACGCCACCGCGATGCCGTGGCCGACCTCTTCGATGTTCTCCAGGTTTTTCATCACCTGGATCAGCCCCAGCACCGCGCCGATGATGCCGACCGTCGGGGCGTAACCGCCGGCCGCTTCGAATACCTTGCCGTCGGCCTCGCCGCGCTTTTCGTCCTGCGTGATCTGCAGTTCCATCACCGCCCGCAACTGCTGCAGCTCCATGCCATCCACCGCCAGCGACAGCGCCTTCTTCAGGAAGGGGTCGGAGATGCTTTCCAGGTCGTCCTCCAGTGACACGATGCTGCTCTTGCGCGCCTTGGTCGCGTAGCCGATAATCTCTTCGATCAGCTCATCGGGCGGATGGGCCTTGTCGAACAGCACCATTGTGAACTTCTTGGCGGCGCTCAACAGCACCGGCATCGGCGTCGTCACCATCACCGCGCCGATCGTGCCGCCCAGCACGATCATCGCGGCGGTCACCTGCGCGACGTCCTGTACCTTGCCGCCTTCCAGCAGCAAGCCCCCCAGAATGCCGCCCGCCGCCAGCAACAGGCCGCCGATCGTCGCGAAGTCGGGTTTGCCCAGGCCGCCGCTCTTCTTCGGACTACTCTCAGCCATCGTGTTCTCAGATCTTTCCGGATCAATCCTGTGGCGCTATTCGGGGGCGGTGTCGCAGCGCTTTTCCATCGGGCACGTCAGTAATCCCCGCATCAGCGAGCGGCGATAGCCGACGACGCGTTCGACCACCTCCTCGGCGCTCTCGCGAACGACGAAGGTCTGCCCCGAGGTGAGCGACAGGACCGTATCGGGTGTCGTTTCGATGTGCTCGATCATGTCCGCGTTGATGATCAGAGGCTTGTGGTTGAGTCGAGTGAGCTGGATCATGCCGCGCTACCCCCGTGACTCGATGCAGGCCGCCGCGGCAGCCCCCCGGGCATGGCGCAGCAACTGATAGCAGGCGCTCGCCTGGCTGCCGCGGTTGAGGTCCAGCGTCCCTCCCCCGGCCAACAGCGGGCCGAGCGCGTCGGTGACGCCGAGCAACAACTCGTGGAGCTCAACCTGCAGTGAGCAAGTCGGTGCATGGGCGCCAAGCTCGTGCGTTGCCTGGCCGACTGCGGCTTGCAGCAGGCCCCGGTCGCCCGAGTCCCAAGCCGCAACAAGGCTTTCGGCGACCCGCCCGACGTTCGCTTCGAGTTCAAACTGTGTTTCCATGCTCAAGGTCATTGTCGAGGGACGGGAGAGCTTTTCGAGGGAATCTGAGGCCCAGGCGAGGAACGCGACCCACACCCCGGGCCCGCGAAGCAAGCCCATCCGCAGCCGCAATGCAAGCGGCCCGCTGCCACGCCCACGAAGCGGGAAATCAGAGCCGCGCCCGGAAGCCTGCGGGCCCGCAGGCGCTCTCGCCTGTGGCTCTTTTGTGCGGAATAGCCCGGGTGTGGAGGACCCCGGCGTGGAGTGGGGACGAAATCGATCGCGCCCTATCCCAGGTAGCTGAACAGGTTGGGCGCACCGACCGTCGTGCTTTGCGCCCGCAGGGCGGCCTCGATGCTCGTCTGGAGGTCGGCCAATTGCAGCGCCGCCGCCGCCGCGTCGGTATCGCGGATGTCGCTCAACTCACTTTTCAGCCGTACGGTGTTTTGCTGACCCACGTTGATCGACTCCGCAATCCGGTTCTGTACGCTGCCGTAGAAAGCGAACTGCCGGTTGAGGTAGTCGTGGGCAGCGTGCAGCTTGGCCATGGCATCTTCGATCGCCGTCGTGTCGCCCGCTTCGATCGCCGTGTGCAGGCTTTGCACCGCTGCGAAGGCGTTGTCCTGGGACAGGCTGTCGTCGGCCTCGCGGTGGTCGAAAATCTCTTGCGCGGTACGCCCGGTGAGGAAACGGCTGCCGTCGAAGTCCAGCACCAGCTTGGTGGCCGGCGCCGTGCTCAGCCGGTCGACCCCGTTGGCGTTTGCGGTATTGAGCTGGTAGGGCGCCTGCTGGCCGTCGTCGCCGCCGAATACGTAGCCTCCTTCCGCGCTGGTCAGCGAAAGTCGCACCAGAGCCTCGTGCTCGCTGCGCGCTTCTTCGCCGAGCGCGGCCCTCGTTTCGGAGTTGGCGTTCAGGTTGAGCGCCTTCGCGCCCGTCTCGATGGCCTGTTCGAGCACCTGGACGGCCTGCTGCAGGCCGGCGTCGGCGGCGTCCACCGTCGACTGCACCCGCGCCATGTTCTTGAGAACCTGCCCCGAATAGCTGATCTCCGACTGCCGGTGGATCACGTCGAATAAGCGGTCCGGCGCATCGGACGGGCGCTGGATCCGCAGCCCCGAAGAAAGCTGCCGCTGCACCAGGTTCAAGCGGTCCTGCAACTGCGACAACGCGTTCAGGAAATATTCGTTCGAGGGATCGACGTTTCGGATCATAACGGTACTGCCGCCCGCGCTAGCGCAACATGCCCAGCACGCTCTGAATCAGCTCGTCCATGATTTTGACGACCTGCGAGTTCGCCTCGTAGGCCCGCTGGAACTGGACCAGGTTCACAGCTTCTTCATCGAACGAAACGCCGGAAATTTGAGTCCTTAAATCGCGCGCCTGCGTCACGAGAGCGGTTGAGCGCGACTCCTCCTGCCGCGCCGTACGGACGCCGTCGCCCACCTGCCGCGCTATCGAAGAGTAGTACTCCAGGAACGACATGCCGTCGACGGTGTCCTGCGGGTCGTGCGAATTCCGCAGTTCCGCCAGCTGCAGCGCCGTGCCGTTGGAAACGTAGGGCGGCCCCTCGTCGATGGCCGCCAACTGATCGGCGCTGATCGCCGGGTTCAAGCTCAGCGTCCGCGCCACGTCGGCGCCGTTGGCGGGGTCATAGCTGAACAGCTCGACTCCCGGCTCTGGCGGCGGTCCCGCCGATACCTGGCCGTTCGTCAGAATGTCGTTGACGCGGTCGGCCAGTTGTTTCGCCAGGGCGTTGAGACTGCCCTGTTGGGTGGCGTCGCCGGCCAGCGCCGGCAGCACCTCGGAGCGAATGCGCAGCAACCCGCCTAGCTCGCCCTGCGACACGATGCCGGTAATGTCGTTGCCTTGGGAATCCACGATGCGCGCCGACGGCGTCGCCCCCGGGTTCACGGCGCCGGCCGGCGTGAAGTTCTCCACCGAAATTGGCTGCAGGCGGCCGCCGATCACGATCGGCACCTGGCCTCCCAGCAACACCGTCATCGTGCCGTTGGCTTCGAACTGGATATCGACGTTGGCCAGCCCGGCGAGCGACTCGGCGTCGGCGTAGGCGGTGGCCTGCAGCCCCGGGTCGGGCGCCGCGCCATTGAGAACCCGCTGGTTGTACTGCTGAATCTGCGACGCCGTCTGGTTGATATTCGCGACCGTCTCGCGCAGGTCGGTGTCGATGTCGGCGGTCAGGCTCGAAAGCTGTTGCGCCGCCTGGTTGAACTCCCGCGACACCTGGCCGGCGGCGTCGAGCACCGACTGCCGCGCCGCCGGGTTGTCGGGCGACAGGCTGAATTCCGCGAAGCTGTTGAAAAGCGAGTCGATCGCCGCCGGTATGCCCGAGTCGCCGCTGACGTCGAAAAGGCTCTCGATCTGCGTCAGGCGGTCCGCCTGTTGCGTGAAACTGCCCAGCAGCGAAGTTTGCTGCCGCACAGCGCGCTCGGCGAAGTTGCTGCGGCTATCGCGGGTGCCGCTCGTGCGCACCCCTCCGATCGCCCCCGAATCCAGCTGAAACGGCTCCGCTTCCAGGCTCAGCGTCTGCTTGGTATAGCCGGGCGTCGACGCGTTCTGGATGTTGTTCTGCGTGACGGTGATACCGTCCCGAAAGGCGCGCAGCGCCCCCGCCGCCGCATCTAACGATGCGAACAGATTTCCCATTGCAGTTCCTTGAGGCCGTCCCTATTCCCTATTTCAGAGGGGCTGCCAGTATGCCGCGCGACACCATGTCTTCCACGATCGCCTTGCTGATGTCGTCCGGGCTGACCTGGTAGTCGCCGCTCGCCAGCCGCTGCCGGATCTCATCGACCCGGCTCTGCCGGCCGGTCGCGCTCAACTGAAATGCCAGTTGGAGCAATTCTTTGCCTTGTCCGAGTTCCAATACGTCGATGGAACTGTCCGAAACGGGCGCCACATCCGAATTTGTGCCAGGGTTGGGAGTGGGCGACGCGTTTTGTACCTTCGAGTCGGCCGGGTCAACCGGCCGCGGGGTCGAATTCTCGCCAATCCGCATGGTTGCCTCCCTTTCTTGACTTGTTCATCGCACAAAAAAGCGCGGTTTCTAAGATATTTTTCGGAGAGCCAAAGCCCGCCCCGGTGTTTCCATGTGTTCCTGGACCCGCAGCAGAAAGTCCACTTCGGCCTCGCGCATGCCCGCCTGCCGGGCAATTTCCTCACTGGAGCGCCCAAGTCCATGAAGCTGAAGCACCTTTTGCCGCGCGGCCTGCGGCGCCGGGCCCTCGGCCGCCGTCTCCTCCTCGCCGTCGCCCAGCACTTTCGAGAGCCGCCGTTCGAGCTTTTCAACCCGCTGTCTCTGCATCCGCAGCGCCCCGCGCAGCCTCTGGATCTCGTGGCCCAGCCCTAGGTAGAGGACCAGGCAGCCCAATACGCCGATCACCAGCGTCAGGTAGGGAATGTTCGCTTCGATGAAGCCGTCCGAGAGGAATTGCATTGTCTAGGCTCCCTGCATCTCGTGCAACGGCCGGGAACTCTTGATCTTGCAGTCCCGACTCAGAATTTCCAGAATCCGAATGGCGTACTGGCCTTCCACCGCTACCACTTCTCCGCGCGCCACGACGCTGCCGTTGACCAGCAGATCGACCTGCTCGTCCTGCGAGCCGTCGAGTTCGACGACCGCCCCGGGGCGCAGTTCGAGAACGCGCTCCATGGGCATCTGGACGCGCCCAAAGCGAACGCTCAGAGGCAGTTCCAGGTCGAGTAGCAGCCCCAACGGCCCGCTGGCGTCGGCGCCCGGCTGCCCCGAGTCCTGCTGCGGCGCTCCGGATTTTTCCGGCGCCTGACGCCCCAACAGTTGCTGCAGCGTCGCGTTGGTCGCCGTCCCGAACCCCACCAGAAGCGGCGCCGGCGGCCCGGTCTGCAACGGAACTTCTGTCGAATAAAGCACTTCCGGCGCCGGCGCGGACTCCAGCCGCTGCAGCCCCCGGAAGGCAACCTCGCTGCCGCTTTCAGAGCCCAGCAAGCTCGCGAACGCGGCGCACAGCGCTTCCACGGTTTGCTGCGCGTGTTCCGCGGTCTGCTGCGGCGCTGGCGCCTCCAGCTGCTCGCTGCCGGCCGAGACCAGCGCCTGCGCCAGGCGGTTGACCTCCACGGCCACCGGCCCGGCCATGCCGATCCAGACACTGTGCTCGCCCGCGGCTTCGTAGCGCGCCTCCCACCATTGCAGCGTCGCCAGGTTCTCCTGCGAGCCGCCGCTCGCCCGCGCCCACTGCAACTGGGGTTGGGTGTGGGTGAGCCGCTCCAGAACCTGCTCGGCGGCGCGGGCCCAGGTCCCGATCAGCCGCCCTTGCCCCTGCGCCGCTTCCACAGTTGGCGTTTCCATCATGTTGACGCTCCAAAATTCGTCGGCCAGTAACGCTCCAGGTACGCCCGCAGGCGGAGCACGCCCTGCGCTTTGAGCTGCGAGATCCGGGTCAAGTGCAGCTTCATCACGTCGGCGATCTCACGCAAGGTCAGCTCGTCCTTGTAATAGAGGCTCAGCACCAGCCGCTCGCGCTGCGGCAGCTTTTCAATGCCTTCGGCCACCACGCGCTCCAGCTCGCTGCGCTCCAACTGCCGGCCCGGCGTGTTCTCCTGGTCGGAAGCCAGCAGGTTCAGCAGCCCGGGCGCGTCCCCTTCGGTCGCATCGATCGCATCCATACGCACCGCCCTTACATCCACCAGCCATTGCTGGTATTCCCCCAGCGGCAGGCCCAACTCGGCGGCGATCTCTTCTTCACCCGCCGCCCGCCGGTGGCGCTGCTCGACCGCCGCGATCGCCGCTTCGACTTTCTTGACCCGCTGCCGGTTCGGTCCCGAAATGCCGTCGAGCCCCCGGATGCTGTCGAGCATCGCGCCTCGAATGCGGTGATGCGCGTAGGAGCCCAGCTTGACGTTGTAGCGCGGGTCGAAGTTGTCGATCGCCGCGATCAGGCCCACGATCCCGGTCGACACCAAGTCTTCCAGCGGAATGCTCGGCGGCAGGCTCTCGTGCAGCCGGCTGGCGATCCAATGCACCAGCGGCAGATTCTCGAGAATCAGCTTCTCGCGCTCCTGTTCGTTCAGGCGCTCGCCGCGTTCGCACGGATAGACGTTGCTGCTGGCCATCTCTAGCCTTTACGCTGCCGAAGCCATGGCGCCTTCCCGCGTCCGCAGCAGCGCCGCGAGTTGGAACCGGCTGGCGTGTACGATGTCGCCGGGCACCTGCTGTCCGGTGGCGAGGAACGAAACCGCCTTGCCGCTGGCGTCGGCCTCCGAAAATGCCGGCCCGAAACGCTCGGTCTCGTCGAGCCGCGTAAACAACAGCCGGTCGCTCGCGAACATCTCGAAGCGCTCCAGCGCCCCGCGCAGATCGTCCGCCTTTAACGCCGCCGGCAGCACCAGGTGCTTCTCGATCTGCTGCCGCTGCGCCAGAAACTCCGCCAGCGGCCGCGCCGCTTCCATTTCCCGCGGACCGTAGCCCGGCGTGTCGATCAGAATCAGATCGCCCCGCTCCCGACGTTGCACGCGCTCGGCGAGTTCGTCGGGCCCGCAGCCGCTATGGCACTCCACGCCCAGCAGCGAGGCGAAATGCAGCAGCCTGCCCTCGGCGGCGACACGCGCGTCCTCGGCCGACAGCAACACCACGCGACGCGACTTGGCCAGCCCGTAGGCAACTGCCAGCCGGACGACCGCCGAAGTCTTGCCGCCGCCCGCGGGGCCGATCAGCGCCGTCACGCTGCCGCTGGCGTCGTCGAGCGCGGTGTTGCGTTCGAAAAAGCGCTCGGCTTCGAGCGAAATCACGCGCTCGGTGGCGTCTTGGGGCGCCCTTCCATTCGTGGCGGGCGCCGTGGCGTCCAAAGCATCCGTCAGCAGGCGGGCCTGAACGCGTTCGGCGAAATCGGCCGCCAGCGCATCGTCGAATTCCAGATCGAGCAGTTTCCGGTAGAGCTCATCGCCACGCAGCCGCACGGAGTTCCCCCGCGGACCCTCCAACTGCGGCGCGCCGGGAACCTCCCAGATGCTCTCGGAGACGACCAACCCCGCGCCCAACCCATGCGGGACCACGCCGTTTGCCGCTGCACCGTTCGCGGCCACGAGGTGCGCAACTCCATTCGCAACTGCTCCGTTCGCAGCCAAACCGTTCGTAGCGATACCATTCGTAGCCGTGCCATTCTTCGTGGCGGTACCGTTCGTGACGGTACCGTTCGTAGTCATGCCGTTCCTGCCCGCGCCGTTCAAAAACGCGCCATTCGAAACAGCGCCGTTCGCCGCCAACGTTTCCAAGCCGGCCGCTTCCTCGCGGGCCGTCTGCATCACGCCGAAAACCACCTCATAGGCGCCCAGGTGGCGCGCCTCCTCGGGCGCCCGCCGCGACTTGAGCAGCATGGCTTCCTCACCCAACTGCGTGCGCGCCTCGCGCATCGCCGCGGCGACGCTATCCGCAAAAAACGACTTGATCGTCATCGGCGTTTCCCTTCCCTACTCAACCGCGTGGTACTCAATCGGCTCCCGCTCAATCCCTTCTTATCCGCGCGGCTCCTATTCGATCAGGCCTCGCGAACGCACCGTGACATCGGCCGGAATCTCGTTGTGCGACAGCACCGTCAGGTTCGGAACCGAGGTCTCCAGAATCTGGCGCAGAAAATAGCGCGCTCCCGACGAGGTGATCACCGCGGCGCTGGTCTGCGGCGCCGGAAACCGCTTCCGAAAACGCTCCAGCAGATCGCGCATCGCTTCCGGGCTCATGCCGAGCGAGCTGCCGAACTCGCCGTGCTCGACGGCCGTCTCGACCGAGCGCTCCAGGCTGGGGTCGATGAAATAGGCCTGCAGCTCGCCCTTGGCGTCGAGGTAGTTTTTCACCAGCATGCGCCGGATCGACTGCCGTACGTACTCGGTCAGCAGCACCGTGTTCTTGGTCATCGCCGCGCCTTCGCCCAGCGCTTCGAGGATGCCCACCCCGTCACGGATCGAAACCCTTTCGCGCAGCAGGTGTTGCAAGACTTTCTGCACCACCGCCAGCGACAGCGCTTTGGGCACCAGGTCTTCGACCACCCGCGGGCTCTCGCGCGACACGCGGTCGCAGTAGGCCTTGGCGTCCTGCCGCGAAAACATTTCGCAGGCGTGGCGGCGCACCAGCTCGATCAGATGCGTTCCCAAAACGCCGGCGTGGTCCACCACCGCGTAGCCGGCGTGCAGCGCCTTCTCGATGTTTTCCTTGGAGATCCAGAAAGCGTCGAGGCCGAAGGCCGGTTCTTTCGTGCCGCGGCTGTGCAACGCGGGCTCGGTTCGGTCCGCCGGAATCCCCAGCTCGTGGCCCGGTATCAGCTCGTAGCGGGCAATCTCGGCGCCGCGCAACTGCACCATGTATTCGCGCGGCTTCAGGCTGAGGTTGTCGTTGACCCGGATCGGCGGCAGCAGATACCCCATCTCGGTGGCGACCTGCCGCCGGATGGCGGCGATGCGCTTCATCAGCGGCGAATCGGCGCCGCCTTCCACAAGCTGCACCAGCCCCAGCCCCACCTCCAGGCTCAGCGGCTCGGTCCGCAACAGCGACTCCAGACTTTCGGCTTCGCTGAGCGCTTTCGCCTGCGGCAGTTTCGGGCCCGCCTCGCGCGCCGCGGCGCGCTGCCGCATCCGCCAGGCGATCGTCCCCAAGCCGCCTCCCAACGCCAGAAACGGGAATGTCGGCAGGCCGGGAAGCAGCGACAGCCCCATCGCTATGCCGCTCGCCAGCAGCAAGAGGTTGGGGTTTCCGAAAAGCTGCTTCTGAAAGTCGGCGCTCAGGCCCGTGTCCGAGCCCGCCCGCGTCACCACCAGGCCGCCCGATACCGAAATCATCAGCGCTGGAATCACCGTCACCAGGCCGTCGCCGATCGTCAGCACCGTGTAGGTCTCCAGCGCGTGTTGCAGGTTCATGTGGTACTGAAACACGCCGATCAAAAACCCGGCGGCAATGTTGATCACCGTGATCAGAATGCTGGCCACCGCGTCGCGCTGCGTGAAACGCGAAGCGCCGTCCATGGCGCCGTAGAACTCCGCTTCGAGCGAAAGGTTCTTGCGGCGCTTGCGGGCCTCGGCCTCGTCGATGATCCCGGCGTTCATCTCCGCGTCGATCGACATCTGTTTGCCGGGCATCGCATCGAGAGTGAACCGCGCGGTCACCTCCGAGATGCGGACGGCGCCGTGGTTGATCACCACGTACTGAATCGCGATCAGAACCAGAAAAATCACGGCCCCGATGATATAGTTGCCGCCCACCACGAACACGCCGAACGCCTCGATGACGTGTCCGGCCGCCTTGGTGCCCGTGTTGCCGTTGAGCAGGATCAGCCGCGACGACGAAACGTTCAGCGCCAGCCGGAACAGCGTCAACAGCAGCAGCGTGGTCGGAAATACGCTGAACTCCACCGGGCGCGTGACGTAGAGCGCGACCATCATCACGATGACCGACATCATCAGGTTGACGACGATCAGCACGTCCAGCAGAAACGGCGGCACCGGCATCACCAGCGCCAGCACGATCGCCATTACCGCAATCGGAACGGCGACCTCCCCCAGCGCGGCGAGCGAAAGCCCGCCCAACGCCGAACGCGGCATGCTCGTGGCTAGAGCCTTACTTTCCGGCATTCCCTACGCAACTCCGCTGCACCACGCGTCCCTCAAGCCGACATCTGCAGCGCCCGGACCTTGGACACCAGCGTGCTGCGCTTCAGGCCCAGCAGTTGCGCCGCCCGCGCCTTGTTGCCGCGCGAGGCCTGCAGCGCGCGGTCGATCAGCGCCCGCTCCAACTTGGCGATCGTATCCTCGAGATCGATGCTGTCGCCGGCGCCATCTTCCTCCACCACCGCGCACGGCCGCAGCGGCACCACTTCGCAAAACGGCGGAAAGTCCCACAAGTCCAGCGTTTCGCGGTCACCGCTCAACGCGATGGCGCGCTCGATCGAATGCTCCAGCTCGCGAACGTTGCCCTGCCAGGGCTGCTCGGCCAGATGCGCCACCACGCCCGGCTCCAGCCGCTTGCGGCCGATGCACTCCCGCCGGCAGATCTTTTCCAGAAAGTGGTCCACTAGCGGCGGAACGTCCTCGGGACGTTCCCGCAGCGGCGGAATGTGCAGCGGAATGACGCGCAGGCGGAAGTACAGATCCTGGCGGAAGCGGCCCGCGCTCATGTCCTCGCGCAGATCGCGGTTGGTCGCCGCCAGCACCCGCACGTCAACCTTCATCGGGCTCGAGCTGCCAACCTTTTGAATCTCCCGCTCCTGCAGTACGCGCAGAATCTTCGCCTGCAATTCGGGCGGCGTGTCACCGATCTCGTCCAGAAAAATCGTGCTCTGGTGAGCCTGCTCGAAACGCCCGATGCGGTGGGCGACCGCGCCTGTAAACGCTCCCTTGGCGTGGCCGAACATTTCCGATTCGAGCAGCGCGGCCGGAACGGCGGCGCAGTTCACCGACACCATCGGGCGGCGAACACGGCCGCTGGCCGCGTGCAGCGCACGCGCCACCACTTCCTTGCCCGTGCCGCTTTCCCCCGTGATCAGCACCGTGCAGCTCCGCGCCGCGATCAGGCGAATCACCTGACGCAGATGCCGCACCGCGCCGCTCTCGCCGATCAGCAACGGCTCCGCGCTGCCCAGCTCGGCCGGCAGCTCACCCCCGCTTTCGCACGGCATCGCGCCCATTTCGTCGAGCGCCTCCAGCAGTTGGCCCCGGCTGGCGTCCTCGATCCCCTTATAGGCGATCTCGTGCGCCGCCAATGCCGACCGCAGCGCTCCCAACGGCTCGCTCAGCGGGCAAAGCACCGCCGGCGGGTCGACCATCTGCTCCAACTCGGATTTGAAAAGGGCAAGCTGGCTATCTTCGCTGCCCTGGGTCAACAGCACCGCGTCGTACCGCGACCGGCGCAACTCCAGCACAGCCTCGTCCAGCCGTCGAACGACCGAGACTTCCAACATCGGAGAACGCAACTGTCCCAACCCGAGACGGGTAGTAGGGTGGACACTGATCGACAGGACCTTCTTCGCGGGCACGGCTTACCTCAACTGTGTACATCACTACTTACCTCGGGTCGTATGACTGCGAGACCTCCAAGACGTAGCGTCGTATAACCAAGGTTTATCACCCTTCGCGGGAAGGAACCAATTGGGGTTCCCTTCTAGAAGCCCCTCCATTTCCCCTGAACCTGCAACCATTTAGGGGACTCGCGCTGTCATACAACCCCGCTCTCCGGTGGTACGTCTGACGGCGGCCCATTCCCAACAAACCGTGTTGATAATAAAGCTTTTATAAACCTTCCTGAACATTCGGAATGCTAGTCCCCAACTGTAGTGAGGTAACCCTGAGTCGAAGACCTAAGGTCCTCGACTGATATTCGGATGGGTAAGCCCACTGCCCCCTCAGTTCCAGCCCCAAGTCCGCCCCCTGTGGCGCCCAATACTACCCCCAAAATGCTCACCGCGGCCAAGGCTCGGGGGGCCTGGTCGGCAGGGCTTCGTGGATACGAATCGCCCTCTTACGCCCGGAATCGGTGAGCCGGCCGGCGAAGCGGCTTACGCCATTGATCGCAATGTCGATGGGCTCATCGAGCGGGATATCGAGGCAAAGCAGGTCGCCGCTGCGCAGATCGGCCAGGTCCCGCAGCCGCAGAGTGGCGCCCTGCAGCCGGCCTTCCACCGCCAGCGACGCCAGTTTGAGCCGGTCGAGCAGCGCCTGCTGCATCACCTCGGGCCGGCGGGCCGCGTCGGCGACGGCCCCGGCGGGTTCGGCGCCATGAATCTCGCGGCCGATGCGCTGCGGATAGAGCAGCGTGATCCGCCCCGCGGCCGCCTCCACTTCCAAATCGAGCGTCGCCACCAGCGAGCCGTCGGGCGAAGCCGACTGCGCGAACGCCGGGTCGGTCTGCTGACCCATCACTTGGAAGGTGAACCGCGCTGCCGGCCGCCAGGCCCGCTCGAGCTCCCGGACCACCACGGCATGCAGATCCTGCAACACCGACAACTCGATTTCCGTCAATTCGCGAATTAGATCCGACGCGCCGGCCACGCGGCCGCCCAGCAAGGCCTCCAACAGCGGGAACACCATCCCGGCATCCATGCCGAGCGCAACGTGCGCCTGCAGCGGGTGGACGTCGAGCACGATCAACAAACCGCTCTGGACGAGCGCCTGCCGCGCCTCGTCGGGATCCGCCTGGCGGCACGAGACCGAGCCTGCCTTGACGTTGCGCCGCGTCAGCGCCGAAAGGCTCGCGGCCAGTTCCCGCAAAAGCCGCTCGTGCACCTGCTGCAACTGCCGAAGCTGCCCGGCCGACAAGCGCTGCGCCTCGCCAAAATCGTACCGGCCCGACTCGCCCGCCGTTCCGCCGCCGCCTGCCGCAACAGCGCTACCGGCCACGCCCACGCCGCCGGGGTTGACATTGCCACCCGCCGCCCCGCCGCCCTCAACCGCCCGCGAATCTGCCGCGGCCCCAGTCTGCTCTTGTTCGTTCAGTTGCATGTCCGTCTTCCGTCTTCCGTTGTCCGTCGTCCGTGGTCCGTGGTCCGTCTCGACCTGTTACCTTTTGCCTTTTGCCCTTTGTCTTTTGCCGTGTGCCGTGTGCCTACGCCTGCCGCCTCTCATCTAGGGCTTTGCCTTGATCCTCGGTCCTAAGCCCTTTCGCCTGGATCCCCTACTCTCCAATCCGCCTCGCACCGCGCTGGCCGCCAACATTCGCCTCTAAACCCGGCTACCGCATTCGACAATCCGGTTGAGGAGCGAACTGTGGAAGAAGTGCATCGGGCCTACTTCAAAGGCAGCGTACAGACGGCGGATCCGCTGACCCTGGTCCGGCTGCTGTACGACAACGCCTTGCAGGCCGTCAAAACCGCTCGCGAAAAACTGGCCGCCCGCGACATCGCGGGGAGATCGAGCTCCATCTCGCGGGCTTCGGACTGTCTCGGCCTGCTGACCGATTCGTTGAGCCTCGATGACGGGGGCGAAATCAGCCGCAACCTGCTGGCGCTCTACGGCTATATGCAAAACCGCCTGCTCGATGCCAATCTGTACCAGAGCGACGAACCGCTGGCCGAGGTAGAGCGTCTGCTGACCACCTTGCACAGCGCTTGGGCCGAGCTCGCCGCGGCCGAGTCGGGACTGGAACGGAGGCAACTGGCAACTGCAACGCTGCAAGGCTGACACTGCGCTGGCCAGTGCGGTGGGCCAATCCATCGCCGGGCCTATTCGGCGCCGTTGCTCTTCGGCGGCGCGGCGGCCGCCGCCAAGGTACCCTGCCCAGCAGTGCCGCGCTTCGAATCGGCGGACGCGTCCCGGGTGAGCATCTTCGTAATCCCCAACGCACCGCTCTGCGCCATGGCCCGCGCGAGTTGCGTCTCGGCAAGCTCCATCGTCGAGGTCATCTGGTTGCCTTCGCCCGAGCCCAGCCAGCCGCCCGAGCCCGATTCGCGCACCGAGCGCAGGATCTGCGCCAGCAGCAGCGATTCAAACTCCTCGGCGGCCTTGTTCAACTCTGCCGGGCTGTCTTTCTTGCCGGCGGCGTTCGGACTCCGCAAACCCGCCGGTCCCTCGACGCCCGCGCCGGACTCCGCACCGCCCGCCGCGGCGGTAATTACGGCGGTATCCGGAGCGCTGCTCTCGCTAGCGCCCGTGCCATGCCCGCGCGTGGTCCCATCGCCCGCCGCTTGCAGCAGCTCGATGTCGATGCGCGGCCCGATGCTTCCGATATCCATAGAAACCCCGGATCAGATGACTTCGAGTTCCGCCTCGAGCGCTCCCGCCGCGCGAATGTTTTGCAGGATCGCGATGATGTCGCGCGGGGTCGAGCCGATTGCCATCAAGGCGCGAACGAGCTGCTCGACCGTGGCGCCTTGCGGCAAAGCGACGTTGCGGGCCTTGTCTTCGTGAATGCCGACGTTGACTTCGGGCACAACCGTGGTCTCGCCTTTCGGCGACAGCGGCGCCGGCTGCGACACGCTGAATCCCGTCTCCACCTCGACCGTCAGGTTGCCGTGCAGCACCACCACGGGCGAGATCTGCACCTGCTTGCCCATCACGATCGTTCCCGTGCGCTCGTTGACCACCACCCGCGCGGTGCGGTCGGCTTCGACCTCCAGCCGCTCGATCTGGGCGATGAAGGCCGGCGACTGGTTCATATACTCGGGCGGCAGGTTGACACTGACCACCGCGGAGTTCTCGGCGGTCGCTATGTTGTGGCCGCCGCCGGCGAACGTGGCGTTGATGACGTCGGAAATCCGCGCGGCGGTCGTGTAGTCGGCGTCGCGAAGCTGCAGGCGAACGACCTTGGAAGGCTCGACCGAGGGCGCCTCGCGCTCGACGATCGCGCCGTTGGGCACGCGCCCCACCGTCGGATGGTTCACCGTCGCGCCGGTGCCGGTGTGTCCCGCCACGAATCCGCCGGTAACCACCGGCCCTTGAGCCACCGCATAAACCTGGCCGTCGCTCGAACGCAAACTGGTGAGCAGCAGCATGCCGCCCTGCAGGCTCGAGGCGTCGCCGATCGCCGAAGCGGTGGCGTCGATGCGCGTGCCTGGCTGCGCGAACGGCGGTAGCGTTCCAGTGACCATCACAGACGCCGTGTTGTTGACGCGGATCGCGTCGGGCGGCACGGAAACGCCCATGCGCTGCAGCAGGTTCGTCAGACTCTGCGCCGAAAACACGGTCTGCAGGCGGTCGCCGGTCTTGTTCAGACCCACCACCAGGCCATAGCCGATCAACTGGTTGTCGCGCACGCCTTCGAGCGTCACCAGTTCCTTGAGTCGCGCCCCAGCGCGGCCCGGCCACGGCACGAACAACAGCAGCGCCGACAGGGTTGTGATAGCTACAATTCGCATGGCTTAAAAAGGAAGCAGTCCCAGGATGAAGCGGTAGAGGAAGTTCGGGCGGCGGATCGCGTCGCCGATGACGCCCTTGCCGTTGACGCGCAACTCGAGCTGCGCGATCTGTTCGGAGCTGATGGCGTTGTTGACGCCGACGTCGTAGGGGCGCACGACGCCTCGCAACTGGATCACCTGCAATTCCGAATTGATCGTCACGCTCTTCTCGCCTTCGATGACCAGGTTGCCGTTGGGCAGCACTTCGGCGACGCGCGCCGCCATGGTGGCCGTCAACAACGTGTGCCGGCTGGTCTCGCCCTTGCCGTCCAGGGTGCGGTCGCCGCCCAGGCTCAGCAGGTTCTGCAGCGCGCCGACCTGGCTCGGGATGCCGCCCAGCGCGTTGATCGAGCTGTTGGCGTTCGAGCTGCGCTCCGACGATACGGTGCCCTGCGAAACCGCCGACGCTTTTTCCTGCACGATCACCGTGACGATGTCGTTCACGCGGCTGGCGCGCAGGTCGGTCGCGATGTCGAATAGACGCGCGCCGGGCGACCAGGTCGAGCCCGGCGCCGGCGCGGCGCTCGCCGCAACGGCCCCGCGGCGGGCTTGCTCCAGATATTGATCGAGAGCCGACACGCGCGGCGGTTCTTTGGGTTTGCTCTTGGCGTGGGCGAACCCCACGAACAACAGGGCCGCCGCCAGAATCTCGGCGATCGCCAGTCCGGTTTTGTTTCGCATGCTATCTGCCCGCCATCGTCAGGGTCACGGTCTTCGGCCCAGTGATCTCGGCGTGAAACGTCGAGCCGCTCGTGGCGTTGCGCACCGCGATCGTTTCCCCGAGCCGGCCGCCGGCTTCGGCGACGCCTTCAGCGAGAATCACCGCCGCTCCGTTGCGCACGCGGACCTTGACGATGTCCTTCCTCTCGACGGCGAGGGGCTTCTCCAGCCAATGCGCCGGAATCGGTGTGTCGGCCGTCAGCGGACGCCGCAACGCTTTCCCAACCACTTGCTCCAGGCTGCTGGCCGCCGGATTTCCAAACGGGAAGCCGTCAAAGCTCTCGATGCGCACTTGGTCGCGCCCGATCGGCTCGCCGGCACGGATCGGCTCGGTGGTCACCACGCGGCTCACCGGCGCGGTAATGCGCACCCGCGCCCAAACCTGAAAACGGCGGTGCGCGGCGTATTCGATGTAGCCTTTCCAGACCACCGCGGTCGTGTCGTCCCTGCCGGGCGGCCTCACCGAGTCCAGCGAAAACACCAGCGGCCCCGGCGGCGCCGGGTGGCGGCTGGTGTCGAGGATCTCGATCTTCGCGTCGGGCTCGTCGAGCGCCTTCTCGATCGCCTCGCGAAAGCGCTCCCGGGAGGGCGTCGTCATGGGCCACGCAAAGCAAACGTCGGGCGGCTGGTCGAGCGTCACGCCCAGACGGCGCGCCTCACGCTCCAGGTCGGCCGCGTCAAAAGTCCGCGTGGCGCCGGGCGCCGGAGCGAAGCCGACACGCGTATCGGCCGGCACAGCCGCGAAGCCGGGCGCGGCTTTCGCCAGGTCCCCGGCATGGATCAGATCGCCGGTCACCGGCAGACAGCCGGCCACCTGCATCGCAAAAGTCAGTGTCAGGGCGGTCCACATCATCGCGTCAGGTTGTTCACTTGCTGGTACATCTCATCCGCCGCCTTGACGACCTTGGAGTTCGCCTCGTAGGCCCGCTGCGCGACGATCATGTTGATGAACTCTTGCACCACGCTGACATTGGAGTCTTCGAGGTAGCCCTGCAGCAGCGCGCCCATGCCTTCCTGGCCGCCCGGCGTGCCGATAATGGCGTCACCCGAGGCGTCGGTCGGCGTGTAGAGGTTGCGGCCGATGCTGCTCAGCCCGGCCGGGTTCTGGAAGCTCGCCAGTTGAATCTGGCCGCCCAGTTGCGCCGCGGTCTGGCCCGGTTGCATGAAGCTCACCGTGCCGTCGGCGGAAATCGTGATCGTGAGCGCGTCGGGCGGCACCGTGATCGGCGGCTCGATCGGGTCGCCGTCGGAGGTCACCAGGTTGCCGTCGCGGTCCAGATGGAACGAGCCGGCGCGCGTGTAAGCCAGATCGCCCGAGGCCTGCCGCACCTGAAAGAAGCCGCGGCCCTGGATCACCATGTCGAGCGGGTTCTCGGTTTGCGTAAAGTTGCCCTGCGTGAACACGATTTCGTTCGACGCCGCCTTGGTTCCCAACCCCAACTGCAGGCCGGTCGGAACCACCGTCTGCTGGCCGGCCGCGGCGCCCGGCTGCACCAGGTTCTGATACAGCAAGTCCTGGAACTGCGCGCGGCGCATCTTATAGCCGGTGGTGTTCGCGTTGGCGATGTTGTGCGCGATGTTGTCGAGGTTGAGCTGCTGGGCCTCCATGCCGCTGGCAGCGCTGAACAAAGCTCGTATCATCTGGGGGTCCTTTCGGGCCGGCCCTACTGGCCGACCTTCGCCACTTCGTGAATGGCCTGCTGATCCATCTCCGAGGCCAATGAGATCGCCTTCTGCAGCATCTCGAACTGCCTCATCACGCCGACAATGCGTACCGCCGAGTCTGCGCTCGATACGTTCGAGGCTTCCACCTTTCCTTGCACCACCTCGGCGTCGGGCGCCTCGCTGGGCTTCGCCGAGGCGCTGGCGTGAAAGAACGCGCCGGATTGCTTGCTCAGCGCCTTGGTGTCGTCGAACCGCATGATCTCGAGGCGTCCCAGCGGGCGGCCGCCTTGCCGCACATTGCCGTCGGCGGAAACCTCGATCGGCGCATCGCCCTGCAGTTTCAGTGACCCGCCGCCGGCCAGCCGCACGGCGTAGCCTTCCTTGGTCTGGACCGACCCATCCTTCGACAAACGAAAGCTGCCGCTGCGGGTATAGAGCGTTCCTGAGGGCCCATCGACCGCGAAGAAGCCCGGCCCCTGCAGTGCCAGATCGAGCGGGTTGCCGGTCGGTTCCAGCAAACCTTGCGAGAAGTCCGTCCACTGGCCTTCGATCACCGGCAGCGCGACCGACGACTGCGGATACCGCGAGCTGTCGCCGAAGTGTAGGTTATAAAGCTCGCGATCGCCTTTATACCCGTCGGTGGCCGCGTTGGCGATATTGTTCGAGAGCACATCGAGCGCTTCCATCCGCGCTCGAAGGCCGCTAGCCGCTGTTGCCCAAATTGGATCCATGGCGGCCCGGTGAGTGCACGTGTCGTTCCAAAGAGGGGGAAACGAAAAAACCCTCTAGATTCAGGCGATGCGTTCGACAATGGATAGAGGGGTCTGTTGATTTCTCAACGCTTCGCGAGGGCGAGTAGCGAGATCTCGCTACACCCGCGCCGCAAGTTGTTGAAAAGCCCGCTCCGCGCCTTTGGCATTCCACCTGCCTTGATCGCGGCGCATGGGTTTCTCACTCAGCGGGTTGTCTCTGTCAGCTGGCACGGCCCCCGAGCTCGGCGCCAACGACGGCGTTCGGCACGGTGGCGGCCTGCGGCCAGGCGGCTCCGGGCATCCCGGGTCGAAATCCTTTTTCGCGGGCAATAAGACGGCTCGGGAAAAAAAGAGCAGCGCGACGGACAACGCTGAATCGGGTCTGCCGCTGGCGTTGCATACCGCCACGCACGCCAAAGCCTCGCAGCGGCATGAGCCGCGCGCCGGGGTCAGTCATTTCTCCGCCTTGTGGGTTTCGGCCGTCGAAGTCACCTCCAAGGAATCTTCCAACGCCGCCGACGATTCTTCCTCCGCCACAGCGTCCGAGGACGGCGCACAGAGCGAGCAGCCTGCGGTTCCCACTGCGTCGAAGACGCATTCGCCCGGCGCGCTCAGCCTGAACGGAAAGGCCACGGCCGCCTCAGCAGCGGAGTTGTTAGCGGCGGGTTCGCAAGCCAGCAGACGCACCTCCACCCAAGGAAAACATCCCGGCGCGTTCCCTCTATGGAGAAATGCCGGCCTGCTGCGGCAGCTGTCTAGCGCCACCGCCGGCAACGCAACGCCCCAAGCCGCGGCCGCGCTGGACGCGATCAAGGCGGCCCTTAACGCTCAGACCGCCCAGGCCACCGCCGACCTCGGCAAGACGAACACCAACGGCGCCACACTCGCCGAACAAGCCGTCGACGATTCCGGCGTCGCCCAAAGCCAGGCCGCGGCGAGTGCGCAAACCTCGATCGAAAACTCGGCCGCACCTGCGCCGTCGCCCGCTATGCCGGAGTCTACTCCGCCGGAACCCGCCGCGGATAAGGCGCCGGGTCCCGACGAACTGACGGCCGCCGCCCGCGCCGATGCCGCGCAGGATTGCTCCCTCTTGAACGGCACGCAAGCGTCCGGCACGAAAAACCAGCGAATCGCCGACGACGAAAAATCAACTGAATCGGCGCGACCCGCTCCCAAGAACGACATCGTGAGTTCGTTGGCGGCAGCGGCCGCCGCAGCCGAAGGATCCGCCCCAAAAAGCGTCGTACCGAAAAACGCGCCAGCCAAGAACGCCCCAACGACAGACGCCACGGCGAAAGGCAACTCGACGGACACCGCTTCGACCGCCGTGGCCCAGCAATTCGCCGCGGCACAGCAGTCCACCGAGACACATCAATCCGCCGCCGCGCACAACAACGCGTCCGCGCCGCCGGCCCCGTTGCGTCACGCGAACCCGCAGCTCGCCCCCAACTCTGCTTTCGGGGCGATCAACGCCGATACCGCCACCGCGCAGCCAACGCCACCGTCGGAAATCGCCTTTGAGGCCGAAATCCGGCTCCCCAGCGGTCAACAGGCTTCCGATGCGCAACCTGCGAACCCGCAACTCGATGGCGTGGGCAGGCAGGCCGTCTCCGTTCCTCGCGAAGATGTCGCGCCGCACCCCGCCGTCGACCACAATTCGCAACTGGAAGCCGAACCGCAAGCGAAGAACGCCGACGCCATACGGGCGGTCGGCTCGCGCAAGGAAGAAGGCCACCCGGATTCCGCCGGTTCCCAATCGGGCCAGGATCACGCCCGCGGCGCTTTCGAGCCAATGCTCGATCGCGGCGCGCAGCCGGCTACGCTGCTGGCGCACAGCGCAACCGGCATGGCGTCAAGACCCGCCGCCGACGGCGCGATCTCCTTCAAGCCGGCGCACATGCCCACGGCGGCGCAGCTCGATAGCGTAGCGCCCCCCACGCCGCCCGATGCCGGCCAAACGGCGCGCTCGGTCACGCTGCGCATCGACAGCGAAGACAGCGGCGCCGCCAACGTCGTCTTCACCGACCGCGGCGGCCAGGTGCAGGTCACCGTGCGTTCCAGCAATCCCGCGCTAACGCATGCGCTGCGCAGCGATCTGGGTTCGCTCGCCGGCGGTCTGCAGCAACACGGTCTGGACGTCAAGCTCTGGAACGCGCCGGCCAACCCGGCCCGCTCCACCGATACGCGCGCCCACTCGGCCGACCTTTCCGGCCAGGACGACAGCGGCAACCAGCCTCACCAGCAGCGTCACTCCCCCGGCGACGCCGATCCTCGCAACCGGCGGCGAGGTGAGTGGACCGAGGAATTCGACTAGGAGATCCCATGAACGTCACGCTCACCACACGCGCGGCCGAAACCAACGCCGCCGACAACCAGGGCAGCAGTGTCCTGCCCAGCAGCACCGACGCCTTGGGCGACAAGGAAGCGTTCCTGCAGTTACTGGTCGCGCAACTCAAAAACCAGGACCCGCTCAACCCGGCCGATGGAGTCCAGTTTCTTACCCAGCTCGCTCAGTTCAGCCAGCTCGAGCAACTGATGGGTATTCGCGGTGATCTTCAGGCGCTCGGGAACAAGACCACAGCCACCGGCGCGGATTCCAACTCGAACTCCGGGACGAATTCCGGTTCGTCCGGCGCGGCCCAGTAGAGCCGCCGCCAGCGCCTCAAAGGAAAAAAGGAGAATTACCATGTTCGATCCATTTGCCACAGCACTTTCGGCTTTGAACGCAAACGCGGTGGCCATCAGCGTCACCGGCGACAACCTGGCGAACCTGAACACGGTCGCTTTCAAGGGTAGCCGCGTTTCGTTCGATGACCTCGTCACGCAGTTCGTCACCGAAGGGCTGGAAATCGGCGCTGGCGTCGGCCGTCCGTCGACCAACCGCCAGTACATTCAGGGCGCCGTCGAGGTCACTGGCAACGGCATGGACGCCGCCATCCAGGGCAACGGCTTCTTCGTCGTCAAGGACGGCACCGACAGCCAGTTGTTCACGCGCTCGGGCAACTTCACCACCGACCGCGACGGCAATCTGGTGACGATGGCTGGCCACAACGTGCAGGGCTGGGCCGCCGTCAACGGCGTGATCACCCCCACCGGCCCCATCAGCGACATCAAGCTGCCCACCAGCGGACTGCTGGCTCCGCTGCCCAGCACCGAAGTCTCGATGCGCCTCAACCTGGACGCCTCGGCGGCCACCGGCGCGACCTTTTCGGTCCCTTCCGAAGTCGTCGATTCGCTGGGCGCCACACACGTCATCAACTTCAATTTCACCAAGACCTCGGCGACCGACTGGGACTACGACATCACCATTCCCGGCGAAGACCTCGCCAGCGGTACCCCCGGCACGCCAAGTTCTCTGACCACCGGCAGCATCAGCTTCGACATCGACGGCCAGGTCGTGAATCCGGCGCCCCCGGGCGTGGTGCCGATTGCCGTCGCCGGCCTGAACAACGGCGCGGCCGACCTGGCGGTCAACTGGGACATGTTCAGCGGGCCGCAGTCGATGCTGACGCAATTCTCGCAGCAATCCGCGGTTTCCTCGGTCAGCCACGACGGCCAGGTCCCGGCCGAAATGATCAATCTCGAGATCACCGAAGGCGGCATCGTCGTGGCGCACTTCACCGGCGGACGCGAGCAGGCCGTGGCGCAACTGGCCATCGCCGCCATCGCCAACCCCAACTCGCTGGCCTCGGCCGGCAACAACGCCTTTCGCCTCACATCCAACAGCGCGGCTCCGGCCATCGGCCCGGCCGGTACCGGCGGACGCGGCGAAGTGCGGGGCGCGGCTCTCGAATCTTCGACCGTCGACATCGCCTCGGAGTTTACCCACCTGATCCGCTTCCAACGTGCCTATCAGGCCAACTCCCGCGTGGTCACGACGGCCGACGAAATCGCGCAGGAAACGCTAAACCTGAAGCGCTAGTGAAATGGCGATAGACTCCAGCAGTCTCGGTTTTCTCGAGGGCGTGCCCGTGACGCTCGAGGCGGAACTCGGCCGCCGCGTCATCACCTTGGGCGAAGTGATCGCGCTGCAGCCCGGCTGCGTGGTGCGCCTTCCCCGCTCCTCGGGCGCGCCGCTCGATCTCTACGTCGGCGGCGCGCTGGTGGGGCGTGCCCAGGTTCTGCCGCGCAACCGCGGCCGCAAGGTGCAGGTCACCGAGGTTGGCGATGTGGAGTGAGTCGCTACAGATCGTGCAGCGCGGCGCCGCCGCCGTCCTGGTGCTGGGACTGCTGTTCCTGCTGCTGTGGGCGCTGCGCAAAAAGGGCGTGGCGCAGTTCTCGCTCCAAAAGCCGTTCGGCGGTGGAACGCGCCGCCTCAGCGTCGTCGAGCGTTTGGCGCTCACCCCGCAGCATTCTCTGTTTCTGGTGCAAACCAACGATCAATTGCTGCTTCTGGGCGCCTCTCCCGCCGGCCTCAATCGGATCGACACCAGCGGGTTGACCGGAACCGCCGGCCTGAAGGGCCCCGCAACCACTCTTTCGTGGCCTGAGAGCCAAGCTCGTCCGGAGCGCTAGATCCCCATGTTCTGGAAACTTCTGCTGCTGGCGGTCATGCTGCTGGCCGGCTCGGCTCCCGCCGCGGCTCAGGCCAATGCGGCCGCAGCTCCATCCGCCGCCGCCGCGCCCGCCTCGGGGCTGGGCGGCCTCGGCCTGCAACCCGGCCCCGACGGCATGCTTAGCATGCCGATGCAGATCGCCATCGGGCTGACGCTGCTGACCCTGCTGCCGGCGGTGATCATGTCGATCACGCCGTTTCTGCGCACTACCATCGTGTTGCATTTTCTGCGCCAGGCGCTGGGAACGCAGTCGACGCCCTCCAATCCCGTTCTGCTGGGGTTGGCCTTGTTCATTTCGCTGCTGGTGATGCAGCCGGTAACCGCCGAGATCTACACCACCGCCTGGCAGCCGCTCCAGGCCGGACAGGTCAACACGCAGGAGGCCCTCGACGCCGGCGCCAAGCCACTCAAGACTTTCCTGCTCAAGTTTGTGCGCGAGTCCGACGTCAAGCTGTTCCTCGACATCACCGGCACGCCGGCGCCCGCCACGCCCGACGACCTCAGCCTCTCGGTGCTGATGCCGTCCTACATCCTTTCCGAGCTCAAGGCCGGCTTCCAGATCGGCGCCGTGCTCTATCTACCGTTCATGATCATCGACCTGGTCGTTGCCTCGGTGACGCTGTCCATCGGCATGATTCAGCTTCCGCCGGTCATGCTCTCGGCACCTTTCAAGATTCTGCTGTTCGTGCTGGTCGACGGCTGGTCGCTGGTCGTCGGCTCGCTGATGAAGAGCTTTTATACCTAGCGGCCCTGGAAGCCGCGGAGATCCTATGACCCCCGAACTTGTCACCCAGATCGTTAGCCACGCGCTGATGACCGCCTTCTGGCTGGCAGCGCCGCTGCTGACGATCGGATTCACTGTCGGCATCGCGATCAACATTATCCAGGTGCTCACCTCGATGCAGGATTCCGTATTCAGCACCGTGCCGCGCCTCGCCGCCTTCCTGGCCGGCTTCCTGGCGCTGATGCCCTGGATGATCAGCCAAATGAGCGACTACACCCAGGCCCTGTTCCGCGACCTGTGGAGATATGCAGGCTAACCTCCAGATTCCACTGCATACCGTGCAGGCGTTCGTGCTCGTTCTGATGCGGGTGGGCGGGCTGTTCATCTTCGCGCCGATTCCCGGGATCGCCAACACGCCCGGCCCGGCCCGCGCCGTCTTGTCGGCGATGCTGGCGCTGGCGCTCTATCCCAAGTGGCCCGCCTTGCAGGGAGCCGATCCCGACATCGGGCGGCTGATTTTCTGGAGCCTTTCCGAGTTGGCCCTGGGCATCACCGTCGGGCTAATGATTTCGCTCGTGATGGAGCTGTTTGCCTTCGGAGCGCAGGCGGTCAGCCTGCCCGCCGGCTACACCTACGCTTCCGCCGTCGACCCCAACACGCACGCCGAGTCGAACGTGCTGGTGATCCTGGCGCAGCTCACCGGAGGCCTGTTCTTCTTCGCCCTCAACCTGCACCATCAACTGATCGCGCTGCTGGCGCAAAGCCTGGAAACCTATCCGCCGGGGCAGTTCGCGATCACCGAGCCCGTGGCCCAACAGATGATCCGCGTCGGCTCGGCCGTCTTTCAGCTCGGACTCGGCTTGGTGCTGCCCATCCTGGCGCTGATGGCCATGATCGACATTGCACTGGCGCTGCTGGGCCGCCTCAATTCCCAGTTGCAAGTCGTTACTCTCTCGTTCCCGATCAAGATGGGCGTCGCGCTGGTGCTGCTGGCGGCGTTCGGCCCGATCATGCCGCGCCTGTTCGACCATGCCGCCGGCCAGGCCATGACCACGCTGCGCTCAATACTTTCTCTCTGACGAGCCGCTCGACTCATGCCCGACCACGGCGAAAAGACAGAAAAGCCGACTCCACGGCGCCAGCAAAAGGCCCGCGAACGTGGCCAGTTTCTCAGTTCCAAAGACTTCACCGGCGGCATTCAGTTCCTGGTCTTCGTAATGCTGCTGGGCAACCACGCCCGGCAGTGGATGGCGCAAGCCAACGAGACCACCGGACAAATGCTCCGCCACGCCTTCAAGCACACCCTCAACGGGCCCGAGATGGTGCAGATCGGCGTCGAGGGGACCCGCCGCATGCTCGACCCGCTGGGCTCGGCCGCCCTGGTCCTCATGCTGGTCACCGTCGGCGCGCAGTTGGTCACCACCAAGGGCGGTGTCAGCCTGAACAAGCTGATGCCCTCGCTGGATCGCCTCAATCCCGTTTCGAGGCTGAAGGAGTTGCCCGGGCGCAATCTTTCCTCCACCATCCAGGCCATTGTCATGCTGACGATTTTCGGCAGTGCGATCTACATGGTCGTCGGCTCCAACCTCGACTCCTATCTGCGGCTGCCGCTGGCGCCGCTCGGCCTCAGCCTGTCGCTGATCGGCGATTCTCTCCAGGATCTGCTCTGGAAAGCCGCCGGCGTGTTCGTCGCCTTCGGACTCGTCGATCTGATGCGGCAGCAGCGCCGCCATCAGAAAGAAATGCGCATGAGCAAGCAGGAAATCCGCGAGGAAATGAAGGAGACCGAAGGCGACCCCTACATCCGCGCGCGCATCCGCCGCCTGCGCCGCGACCTGCTGCGGCAGCAAATGATGAAGCAGGTGCCCACCGCTACGGCCGTCATCGTCAACCCCACGCACTACGCCGTCGCGCTTCGCTACGATCACGGCTCCACCGCGGTCCCGATGGTGGTCGCCAAGGGCCGCAACCACGTCGCGCTGCGCATTCGCGAAATCGCCGTATCGCACGGCGTCCCGCTGGTGGAAAATCCGCCGTTGGCTCAGGCCCTCTATAAGTCCGTCAAGAGCGGCCAGGAAATCCCGCCGCACCTCTACCGCGCCGTTGCCGAGGTGCTGGCCTACATCTACCGCCTGATGAACAAGCAACCCGCCCGCACCCAAGCCATCCAGCGGCTCCCCTAGCGAGCCGGATTTCCAGCAACACGCCCCCACCAACCGGTGCTGCTGCCACAAACCACGAAAACAGAGCTGCGGGCGGAAACCCGCGGGCCGTCGCGAATCGCTACTGCGCCGTCCCCTCCGCACAGCCACTGCCTTTCGCCCCACGATCGGTCGATCCGCCCACCGAATTCGCAAGCCGCGAAACACGCCGACTCTCCCCTCCCCTCCCCTCCCCTCCAAAAATTCATCTAGAATCCGTTCCCGCCCCGGCGATAACAGTTACAGGAAGACCTTGGCTTGAAGAGAACGTCCGCCGCTGTAATTCCGATGCCTCTGGATCGGTTGGGAGAGCCCCGCCGCCAACCGCGCGAGGAGCCGCGCCCGCATGCGCTCTCTCGCCCCATCGCCGGGCTGGTTGTCGATCCGTCGCCCGCCACCCGCGAGCGCCTTTGCCGTGCCGCGCGCCAGGCCGACCGGGATGGTTGCCAGTGGTTCGAAGCCGCCGATGCCGAGACCGCGCGGCGCACCTTGGCGTCCACCGAAATTCACCTCGTACTGGCGGACTCACGATGCTTCTGGCACACCTTTCCCGGCTGGGCGGCCTCCGCCGGAACCGGCCGTCCGGCTCCGCTCGTCGTGGTTCTCAGCGGCGAAGACGAGCCCTACGGAATTCAGCAGCTACTCGACGCCGGCGCGGAGTGTTGCCTACCCAAGCGACTCCCCTCCAGCCTGCTGGAAAATGAACTGCGCCGCCTGGTGGAGCAAGCCCGACGCAAGGGACTCCTGCCGTTGCCGGACCGCCCTGCCGTTCCGAAGAGGTGACTTCCTCATGGACTACTTACGCAACAAGCACCTGATCCTGGCTGCCGACGACAGCCCGACGGACCGCCGCATTCTGCGGGAGGCGTTCCACGACGTTGATACGTCGCTGGAGGTGCAATTCGTCGAGGACGGCGTGCAACTGCTCGACTATCTTCGCGGAAGCGACAAACGGAGGAAGGCGCCCAGCCTCGTCCTGCTCGACCTGACGATGCCGCACATCGACGGCCGCGGCGCGCTGGCGGCCATGAAAACCGACCCCCGCCTGCGCCCGATCCCAGTGATCGTGCTGACTGGCTCCCAGGAAGCGCAAGACATCTCGAACGTCTACGACGAGGGCGGCACGACCTACCTGTTCAAGCCGCAGAGCTTCGACGGCCTGGTACAAGTCGTCGCCACCCTCTGCCAATTCTGGTTCCAAACCTCGCGCCTCCCCGAACCCGACTAGCCGCCCCAACGCCCCAACCCAACCGACCGCAACCGCGTGGCGCGTGCCTCCGGCCTGCCGCGTCGACCTGGAGGCCGACGTTCCTGGCCCAGCCCTCCGTTAAACTGGGAAAGCGCTCGCATGAAAGCTACAAAACTCGCCGCCGGCGTGCTGCTGGTCCTCGGCGTCTATCTCCTGCTGTTCCACGGCATGTCCCGTCGCGGTCTGGTCGGCCCCGACGAACCCCGCTACGCCGAAATTGCCCGCGCCATGGCCGAAGGCGGTGACTGGGTCACACCGCGTCTGGGAGGGGAGCCGTGGTTCGAAAAACCGGCGTTGCTCTATTGGATGGGTGCCCTGACCGCCCGCCTGGGCTTCGACGACGACCGCGCCACGCGCCTGCCTGTGGCCCTGATGAGCGCCGCCTTTCTGGTGTTCTTCTACTGGCGGCTCAAGCGTGAGTTCGGGGCGCAAGCGGCCGAATTCTCCACCCTGATCCTGGCAACCTCGGCTTGGTGGGTCGTTTTCAGCCAGGTCGGGGGCTTTGACCTGCCGCTGTCGGCCACGCTGGGGGCGGCGCTGCTGCTGCTGTTGCCCTGGATCCGCGAGCCGTCGGACGAAAATCGCCGCCTGCTGCCCGGTTTTGGCGCCTTCCTGGGGCTCGCCGTGTTGGCCAAAGGCCTGGTCGGGCCCGCCCTGGCCACCCTCAGCCTGCTCCCGCTGGTCTGGCGCCGCGGGATCCGGCCGGTGGCGCGCGACCTGTTTCACGCCCGCGCTCTGGGTCCCTTCCTGGCCGTGGCCGGGCCCTGGTACTTACTCTGCTACCTGCGCAACGGCAACGCCTTTCTGCAGGACTTCTTCGTGCGCCAGCACTGGGACCGCCTGGCCGACGAATCGATCCGCCACGGCCAGCCAGTGTGGTTTTTCGTACCTGTTTTGATTGCCGCCCTGCTGCCTTGGACCCCGATCTGGGCCATTCTGCCCTCCCCCGAGGCCCGCAAGGACCCCCGTGTGCGCTTCCTGGCGGCTTGGGCCCTCGCCACGTTCGTGCTGTTCTCGCTGGTCACCAACAAGCTCCCCGGCTACCTGCTGCCGATGCTGCCCCCGCTGGCCGCGTTGGGAGGATTAGTGTTAGCGGAAAAAAGGTCCATCTGGGCATCCCTGGCGCTGGCCGCGGCCCTGCTCGGTCTGATGCCGCTCGCTGCCAATCTGCTTCCGGCCGCACTGGCGGACGGCCTGCTCGACGCCTGGCCCCCCGAGCGTATCTCGTTGACCTGGCTTGGTTTCGCCGCGCTGGCTGCTCTGGCGGTCGCGTTCCTCGCCTTCCGGGGACAGCGCCGCCCGGCCGTGTTCCTGCTCGCCGCCTGCGCCGCTGTCAGCTTCGTCATGCTCAAGCAGCGCACCTTCCCCGCCATCAGCCAGAGCGCCGGCGTCCGCCCGCTGTGGCTCCAGATAGAACCGCAACTGGCCGATACCTGCGTCGGCGACGTCCGCCGCCACGTCGCCTACGGCCTGAGCTACTACAGCCACGGCCGCCTTCCCGATTGCTCCTCTCAACCCCGCCCCCTGCGCGTCGAATCCGACCCTCCCGCCCTGGTCCCCGCGGGCTCAAAAAGATAAAAAAGCGTAACTTTGTTCCGGCCCCCTCCGAATACTTCAACTGCCGGAAGGCTTTTCGCTTTGGGGCTTTCCGGGAGAGAAAACATATGACAACTGGTCAGAAGGGACTGGAAGACCTCCGGCTGACCCGCAAGGAACAGCAGTTGCTGGCCTTGTTGGAAGGGAACCCCGGACGCTGCTTCTCGCGCTCCTATCTGCTCAAAACCATCTGGGGGTATAGCGATAAGACGAAGACGCGAACCGTCGATGTTCACGTCAGCCGGCTGCGAAAAAAACTCGAAGGGCACCGCAACGTCGCCATCCATACGGTGGTGCGTCAAGGATACGTGCTGCAGCAGAGTGCGGAAGCGGACGGCGCCCGCTGGAACGGCGGGTTTGCCAGCGCCCCCGATTCGAGAATCGCAGTGATCAACGGCAAGTCCTACGCCGTGGGAGCCTAGCGAACCGACAAACGCAGGTTCGGGTGCAGAGATCGGGGTTTCGGGGTTGCATCGATATTCGCGGCAAGCCGGTCCTCCGGCGTCGCCGTCATGCTTGTGTTGTGTCCTGGCGTGTTGTGTCCCGGCTGCTGGTAGGATCGTCGTGAGATGAGACGTCGGCTTGCCGCGTTGCGGTCGCATTCCACGGCGCTATCGTATCCCGCGCTGCTGGGGTACTTCGTCCTGCTTGCAACGGTCCTGCTGGCCGCGCCCATGGCCCGCGCCGAAGGCTTGCGCGTCGCCGCAGTGGATCCCGCCGCCTGGGACGCGCTGCTCAAAAACTACGTCAACCCGGAAAGCCGCGTCGACTACCGGCGCCTGGCCGCCGAGGGCCTGCCGCAACTCGACGCCTACCTCGCCGATCTGGCGCGGCCCGGCAACCTCGCCCCCGGCGACGCCGCGTCGAAAGCCCTGCTCATCAACGCCTACAACGCGCTCACGGTGCGCTGGGTGCTGCGCAACTATCCGGTCCCAAGCATCTGGTCGACGCCCGATCCGTTCAAGAACGCGCGCCACACCCTGGGCGGCCAATCCGTTTCGCTCGATCAGATTGAGTCGATGCTGCGTGAACTGGGCGACCCGCGCATTCACGCCGCGCTGGTTTGCGCCGCGCGCAGTTGTCCGCCGCTGCGCCGCGAAGCCTACACCGCCGAAGGCATCGACGAGCAGCTCGACGACAACACGCGCCGCTGGCTCGCCAACCCCGAGCTCAACCGCTTCTATCCGCAAACGGCCGCCGCGCAGCTCAGCCCCATCTTCAACTGGTACGGCGCCGATTTCACGATCTACCCCGGAGGCCTCGACGGTTTTCTCCAACGCTACGAGCCCGCACAATACCGCCAAAACCTCGGCGATCGCGCCTGGAAGATCACCTACCTCGACTACGACTGGGGCCTCAACGACCAAAGCGACCTGGGCGAAAACTACTCCTGGTTCCGCATCAGCGTGGACTGGCTGAAGAATCTGTTCCGATAGCGCGGTCGCGGACGCAGCAACTCGCGGTGCTGCCCACGAATCGCCGCGGACGCCACGAATTGCCACTCAGAGCCGCGGGCGTAAGCCCGCGCTGAGAGTTGGGCGAGAGGTGATTGCTGTTAGTTGCAGGATGCATGGTCCCTGACGGCTCAGCGCGGGCCCAGGCGTCCACCCTGCCGTAGCGTCAACGCGCATCCGGCCCGCGGTCCGGATTCTCGTACCAGGCCATCCGTTCGCCTTGGCGGTCGATCACATATCGCAATATCGCTTCCAGTTCTACGGGCGACCAGATGCGCCGGGTGCTGCCGTGGCGGCTCCAACGCTTCCCGCGAGAACCGAAGTGCTCGTTCAACGCCCGGCTCGCATAGGCTTTGAGCTTACCCATGACCTTTCGGGCGTAAGCTCGGCTTTCACGATCGTGTGAACGTGCGTCGTACGCACATGCGCCGCGTAGAGCGTCCATCCCTCGTAGCGGCAGACGCGGCGGATCGTCCGCAATACGACCTCTCGCTCGACGCCGTCGAGGGTTGCGGCGTGGAGAGCCATGCGCTTTCTTTCGAAGCCTCACGCAGCGGACGAACATCGAGCAGGCGGCCGCCGAAGCCATAAGTGGTCGCGATCGACCGAGCCTCGTTCGTCGCCGTGGAGTCTCAATCTCACGCCATAGCAGGCGAAGGTGATGAAGTAGGCCCAGGGTTCGTCACGGCAGCGCCTGGGCATCTCTGATTCGGGAATACCGCAACGATATCGAATTGCACCCGTAGCCGCAGATGTCGACTTACGCACTGAGGGGGCTAGCGGTGGTCGCTCAATCGTTCGCCGCGAAGTCTAGCCATCGAGCGCGGGCTCACGCCCGCGGCTCTGAGTGGCGCACCGCAGATCTGGCGGCGGTCCACGGCACCACGGTTTCCCCGAAATCTGGCCCTTGCTCTTGCGGCTTGCTACCCTACTCTAGAAACTTGTCGGGGCGAACGCGCGGCCGGCATCTGCGGCGGTGATCTCATGCAGCTCTATACCAAAATCGTCATCGGCCTGATTCTGGGAACGATCTTCGGCACCGTCGCCAACGTCGCGGACATTGCGCTGCTGCGCGACGCGCTGATCTTCCTCGATCCGCTGGGAACCGCCTTCATCCGGCTGCTCACGATGATCGTGATTCCCCTGGTCGTCGCCAGCCTGATGGTCGGCTCGGCCTCGCTGGGCGACATCCGCAAGCTGGGGCGCATCGGCGGCAAGACCCTCGCCTACTACATGGTCACCACGGCGCTGGCGGTGATCATGGGCCTGCTGATCTCCAACGTCGTGCAGCCCGGCAGCCGCATCGACTCGGGCACGCGCGACCGCCTCTCGGCGCAGTTCGAGCACGAAGCGGCGGGCCGCGTCAGTCTGGCGGCTCAGACGCCCTCGATCAAGGACCTGCTGCTCGATATGATCCCGCGCAACCCGGTGCAGTCCGCCGCCGATTTCGACCTGCTGCCCCTGATCGTGTTCTCGATCGTGTTCGGCGCCGCCGTCAGCATGCTGCCCGAAATCCAGAAAAGCGCCGTGATCAATTTCTTCGACGGCGTCAACGGCGCATCGATGGTGATCATCGGCTGGATCATGAAGATCGCCCCTTACGCGGTCTTCGCTATCATCGCCTCGGTGGTCGCGCAGTTCGGCCTCGATCTGTTGCGCAGCCTGTTGATCTACACACTGACCGTGGTCGCCGGCCTGCTGCTGCACTGTTGCGGCACGCTTTCGCTGATGGTGCGTTTCGCCGCCGGCCTCAACCCGCTGACTTTCTTTAAGAGGATCATCCCGGTCGAGTTGTTCGCCTTTTCCACTTCGTCCTCGAGCGCTACCTTGCCGGTCACCATCGACACGGCCCAGAACAAGCTCGGCATCTCACGCGAGGTCAGCAGCTTTGTGCTGCCGCTGGGCGCCACCATCAACATGGACGGCACCGCGCTCTACCAGGCGGTGGCGGTGATGTTCATCGCGCAAATTTACGGCTTGCATCTCGGGCTGGCGGGGCAGGCGACCATCGTGTTGACCGCCACGCTGGCTTCGATCGGCGCCGCGGGCGTGCCCAGCGCCGGGCTGATCACGCTGATTGTCGTGTTGCAGTCGGTGGGGCTGGGGGACAAAGTCGAAGCCGGCATCGCCCTCATCCTGGGCGTCGACCGCATTCTCGACATGCTGCGCACCTGCGTCAACATCACGGGGGATCTCTCCTGCGCCGCCTTCGTGGCGCGCAGCGAAGGCGAGACCCTCGACCCCGAAGTCACTGCGGTAGCTCTGCCCCAACCCAGCGCCGCAGTAGCCGAAAGCCAACCCCCAACCGCCGACTAAAACCTCCGAAGCAAGACCACCCACCCAGTGGCGCGGGCCTCGGACCGGCGGCGTCGGCGTAAACGCCGACGATCCCCCTCACGGCCTCGAGAAAAACCAGCCCTCGCCGGCGAAACCAGGAACGTCCGCCCAGCCGGACGCTTGAGTCCCGAAGCGCAGGGCTCGGAGAGACCTGCGGCCTTTCGGCGAGATTGAGTCTGCGGGAAAGAGCGAAGGGTTGGGGAAAAGCCGCAGGTCTGGAAAAAGCACCAGCCCTGCGCTACGGGCGCCAGCGGGACCGTACCGGCAAACCAAAACAGACCCACCAACCAGCCTTAGCGCTCGCCCCAGTTCATCTTCGTCCGCAGCACCTCGAAGAAGCTCAGCCGCCGAGGCTGAATGATGCGCACCCGATGCGCCGCGCATTGCGTGCGCACGCGGTCCTGGCTCCGCAGCTCCAGCCCGACCTGTCCATCGACGGTCAGAAACGTCGACCCATCATGGTCGCCGTCCTGGATCAAGACCTCCACCCGCGATGTTTCGGGAACCACCACCGGGCGGTTGGACAAGGTGTGCGGGCAGATCGGCGACAGGCAGATCGCCTGCACGGAAGGAAACATGATCGGCCCGCCCGCCGCCAGCGAGTAAGCGGTCGAGCCGGTCGGCGTGGCAATGATCAGCCCGTCGGCGCGGTAGCGGCACACGAACTCCTCATCGACGAACACGTCGAGGTGCAGCAGCCGCGCGATCGAGAGCTGATTGACCACCACGTCGTTGAGCGCGAAGTAGTGCTGCAGCGAACTGTTGGCGCGCACGACCTCGGCTTCGAGCACGCGGCGCTCTTGCACCGAAAAGCTACCCTCGAGCACGCGCCCCAGCTCGTCGAACAGCTCCTCGGCGCGGGTGGTCATCATGAAACCCAGCCCGCCCAGGTTGACGGCCAGCAGCGGAGTCTCCCGCGGCCCCACCGCGCGCGCCGCCGACAGCAAGGTGCCGTCGCCGCCCAGCACGATCACCAGGTCGAAGCCGTCGGGCATGCATTCGCGGGCGAAACCGCCTTCGCGCCCCAGATAGGCCGTGGTGACGCGATCGCAATCGTATTCGACGCCCTTGCCCGTGAGCCACGCGGTCAACTCCTCGACGATGGCCGGCAGGTCCGCGCGCTCGGGCTTGGAGACAATGCCGATCTTGCGCATCATTGCGGTGATGTCCTTTCGGGATCGAGCTCCCAGCCGTGCAGCAAAAACTCGCGATTCCCTTCGGCGCCCAAAATCGGACTCTCCAGTTCGGCGGTACGAGCGAAACCCACTGTTTCGAGCGCGGCCCGCACTTTCTCGACAGCCCCGCGATGCAGCTCGGGCTCTCGCACGATGCCGCCCTTGCCCACCTGCCCCTTGCCTACCTCGAACTGCGGCTTCACCAGCACCACCAGATCGGCCCCCGGCTGCAACAACGGCGTCAGGGCCGGGAGGATCAGCGTAACAGAAATAAAACTCACGTCACAGCAGGCGAACGTCGGGGGCTCGGGAAGGATCTCGCGCGTCAGATAGCGCGCGTTGACGCGTTCCTTGACAACCACGCGCGGGTCGCGCCGTATGTTCCAATGCAACTGCCCCAGCCCCACGTCCACCGCGTACACCTTGCTCGCGCCGTGCTGCAGCAGGCAGTCGGTAAAGCCGCCGGTCGACGCCCCGATATCGGCGCAAACCTTGCCCGTCACGTCGATGCCAAACCCCTCCAGCGCCGCTTCCAGTTTCCGGCCGGCGCGGCTGACGAATTTCGGAGCCTGCCCCAGCAGGCGGATCTCCGCGTCGGCGCGCACCCGATGGCCGGGCTTGTCGACCTTTTGCTCGTCGGCAAGCACTTCGCCCGCGAGGATCATCGCCTGCGCTTTCTCGCGCGAGTCCGCCAGCCCGCGGGCGAGCAGCAGCAGATCGATGCGTTGACTTGCCTTCATGGAAAAGCGGGCTCACGCCCGCGGCTCTGAGTGGCGATCCGCAAGTCTCCGCGTTCTCTGCAAGACAACCGCCAGCCACGCAGCAGAGAACCGCGCCGAACCCACTAGGCCGAGCGCTCGACAATCCGCGCCGCCAGCTCGTGCAACCGGCGCGCCCGCTCGCCAAACGGCTCGAGCGCGGCCTTCGCCTCCGCCAGATGCCGCGCCGCCTGACGCCGCGACTCTTCGATACCGTAAAGAGCCGGAAACGTGGCCTTCTGTTGCTGCGCATCCTTGCCGGGAGTTTTGCCTAGCGACTCCGGAGTTCCCTCGACGTCGAGAATGTCGTCGACGATCTGAAACGCCAGCCCGATGTGCGACCCGTACTGGCTCAGCGCCTCGAAATCCGGCGGCGGCGCGCCGCAGTAGATCGCACCCATACGTACCGAGGCGCGGATCATCGCCCCGGTTTTGGCGCGATGAATGTAGTGCAGATGTTTTTCCTCGACCGGCTTGCCCTCGGCTTCCAGATCGGCGACTTGCCCGCCGATCATCCCCTCCACCGTGCCGGCGGCCTGGGCGAGTTCGCCAACCAGCGCCACGCGGCGGCCTTCGGCGACTCCGAGTTCCGAGAGCACGCGAAATGCCAGCGTCAACAACGCGTCCCCGGCTAGAATCGCCATCGCGTCGCCGAACACCTTGTGGCAGGTCGGTTTGCCGCGCCGGAAGTCGTCGTTGTCGAGGGCCGGAAGGTCGTCGTGGATCAGCGAGTAGGTATGAACCATCTCGAGCGTCGACGCGCAAGCCTCGATGCCGGCCAGGCGCGACGCTTCGTCCGTCACAGACTTGCCAGCCACCGCTTCGCCGGCCGCCATGCACAGCACGGGCCGGATGCGCTTGCCGCCCGCGAACAGGCTATAGCGCATAGCGCGATGAATCGTCTCGGGATATTGTTGTTCGGTAGGCGCCAGCCGCTGCAACGCTTCCTCGGCGCGGCGGCCACGGTCGGCCAGATACTCGTCGAGCGTCACGCTTCCCCTTCACCGTCCCGCAAATCAAATGGCTGGGCCTCGATCTTGCCCTCTTTCTTGAGCAGGATTTCCACCTTCGCCTCAGCTTCCTGAAGCTGCGTGCGGCAGGCCTCGCTCAGCTTGACGCCTTTCTCAAACAGCTCCAGCGACTTCTCGAGCGCCAGGTCGCCCGTCTCGAGTTCCTTGACGATCCCTTCGAGTTCCTTGAGCCCCTGCTCAAAGCTTGGAGCTGCCTCTTCCGCTTTCTTGGCCATGTAAAAGCTATTGTAGGCTGGCGGCGCGGGCGGCTGCCAATGCCCGGGTTGCACGGGGATCCATTCGCTCGCCAGCGGCCGCGGCGATCCTGGTCTGCGTCCCCCTCGCCGGAGTCCGCGCCAGCGTGGCCCGCCAGCCCCTTCCATTGACACCCCCTCCCCCGTTTGGAAAGATGAATCTCAGCATGAGCGCAAAGCGCAAATCGTGTGTGGTGGCCATGGTGCAGATGTCGTGCACCGCCGACCGCGCTGCGAACCTCGAAAAGGCCTTGCAGCGCGTCCGCGAGGCCGCTGCCGGTGGGGCCCAGATCGTCTGCCTGCAGGAGCTGTTCGGCTCGCTCTATTTCTGCCAGGAGGAAAACGCCGACTGGTTCGACTTGGCCGAGCCGATCCCGGGGCCGACTACGGACGCGCTGTCCCAACTGGCGCGCGAGTTGAGCGTGGTCATCGTCGCCTCGCTGTTCGAGCGGCGCGCCGCCGGCATCTACCACAACACCGCCGCCATCCTCGACGCCGATGGCAGTCTGCTCGGCGTCTACCGCAAGATGCACATCCCCGACGACCCGCTCTACTACGAGAAGTTCTACTTCACTCCGGGCGACCTGGGATTCCGCGTCTTCAAAACGCGCTACGCCAACATCGGGCCACTGGTCTGTTGGGATCAGTGGTATCCCGAGGCGGCGCGGCTCACCGCGCTACGCGGCGCCGATCTGCTGGTGTACCCCACCGCCATCGGATGGCATCCGGGCGAAAAGCAGGAGTGGGGCGAGCGCCAGATCAGCGCCTGGCAGACCATGCAGCGCGCCCACGCCATCGCCAACGGCGTGTTTGTCGCCGCCGTCAATCGCGTCGGGCTCGAGCAGCCGCTCAACGGCTCGGGTCGCCAACCCGCGGCCTATGAAGGCATTCAGTTCTGGGGGCACTCCTTTTTGTGCGATCCCATCGGGTCGGTCGTCGAGCAGGCATCGAATGATCGCGAGGAAGTCCTGCTCGCCAAAATCGATCTCAATATGATCGAGGAAGTGCGCCGCAACTGGCCTTTCTTGCGCGACCGCCGCATCGACGCCTACGACGGCATTCAGAGCCGCTTCCTCGACGAATAATGGACGCCGCGCAACTCCCCCGCGACCTCGGTTTTCGCATGCCGGCCGAATGGGAGCCGCACGCCGCGACCTGGCTCGCCTGGCCCCATAACCCGCGCGACTGGCCCGGCAAGTTCGGAGCGATTCCCTGGGTCTACGGCGACATCGTGCGCCACCTGCACCGCCGCGAGCGCGTCCGGCTTGTCGTCGAGGACGCCAACCACGAGCGCCGCGCCCGCCGCGTGCTCGAAAAGGTCGGCGTCGATTTCTCGCGGCTCGATTTCTTTCGATTCGCGAGCGACCGCTCCTGGCTGCGCGACTCCGGCCCCATCTTCGTCCGCAACGAAAGCGAAGTCGCCGCCACCTGCTGGCGCTTCAACGCCTGGGCCAAGTACGACAACTGGCACAAGGACGCCAAGATGCCGGGACGCATCGCGCGCGCCGCCAAGGTCCGCGCCTGGCAGCCGCGTCTGGGCAAGCGCCCCATCGTGCTCGAAGGCGGCAGCATCGACGTCAACGGCCGCGGTACGCTGCTCACCACGGAAGAATGCCTGCTCAGCGACGAGCAGCAACGCAATCCGGGCATGACGCGCGAGCAGATCGAGCAGGCCCTGGCGGACTATCTGGGGATTCGCAAAGTCCTCTGGCTCGGCAAAGGCATCACCGGCGACGACACCCACGGCCACGTCGACGACCTGGCCCGCTTCGTCGGCCCGCGCACGGTAGTCACCGTCGTCGAGCCCGACCGCTCCGACGAAAACCACGCCCCGCTCGCCGAAAACGTGTGCCGCCTGCAAGCGATGACCGACCAGGACGGCCGCCCGCTCGAAGTCGTCGAACTGCCCATGCCTCGTCCGCTCTATTTTCAGAACCACCGCATGCCTGCCAGCTACGCCAACTTCTACATCGCCAACGGCCTGGTGCTGGTTCCGACCTTCAACGACCCCAACGACCGCATCGCCCTCAACACCCTGGCCCAGGTCTTCCCGGGGCGCGAAATCATCGGCATCCACAGCGTCGACTACGTCTGGGGCTTCGGAACCCTGCACTGCAGCACCCAGCAAGAACCCCAAACCGGCCCGAGCGAATCATCCACAACCGAATCCGCAGGGGTTTCAACCCCAAAGCCAGTAATCATGAAAACAGAGCCGCCGGCGTAAGCCCGCGGGCCGAAGCCGCACAAATGCGCGGGACACGGAACGCGTACGCCTTGCCGCGCCCGTTGGCAGAATGTCAACCGTCAACAATCCCCGCCTGGATCGCATCCACCAAAGCCCCAACCTGCACTGGGCTATAATTTCAGGTTCATGTCCTCTGAAATGAGGGTCCGCGTGCCGGCCTCCAGCGCCAATCTCGGGCCCGGTTTTGATACTCTCGGGCTGGCCCTGGAAATCTACCTGCATTGCCACGTCCGCGGCAGCGAGCGGCTCCAGATCGCCGCGCAGGGACGCGACGTCGAGCGCATCCCGGCCGACGAGACGAACCTGATCTGGCGCACGGCTTCGAAAGTCGCCGCCGAGCAGGGCCGCCAGATGCCCGCGGTCTCGATCGAGGTTCAAAACGACATCCCGATCGGCAAGGGCCTGGGCTCGAGCGCCGCCGCTCTGGTCGCCGGGGTCGCCATCGCCGACCGTATCCTCGACCTCGACTGGGATAACCACCGCATTCTCGACGAAGCGGCCCGCCTGGAAGGCCACCCCGACAACGTGGCGGCGGCGGTTCTGGGCTCGTTCACCACCGCCACCATCGGCTCCGACGGGGTCACCCGCGCCGTGCGTCTCGACATTCCGCCGCAGTTTTCGCTGGCGATCGTCTGCCCCGATTTCGAACTGTCCACCGAAAAGATGCGCGCAGTGCTGCCCGATTGCTACTCGCCCAAGGACGTGGTGTTCAACCTGCAGCGCGCCACCCTCTTCGTCGCCGCGCTGGCCACCGGCAACCGCGAGGCGTTTCCGGCCGCGCTCGAAGATCGCCTGCACCAGCCCTATCGCATGGCGCATGTGCCCGGCATGGCCGAAATTCTCAGGCTGCGCGCGCCCGGCCTGCTCGGCTGCGCCCTCAGCGGCGCCGGCCCCGCAATGCTCGTCTTTTTCGAGAAAGGCTCCGAACAGGTCGTCGAGTTGGTGCAGGAGGAATTCCGCCGCGCCGGAAACCCCAGCGAGGCCTGGTTTCCGAAAATCGATTCGGAGGGTCTGAATATTTCATGAACGAGACCCGCCGCTTCCTCCAGGCTAACGGCTGGCCCGACCGCGATCCGCACGACCTGCCGGACTCCCCCAAGCGTTTCGCCGACGGAGCGCAATACCGTATCGAGATTCCCAGCACCGAAGGCCCGCGCGCCTTCGAAGCCGTGCTGGCCGAAGCGGCCGCGCGGGGCGTCCCAATACACCGCGTCAGCCAGGGCAGCGGCATCCTGCTGCTCACCGACGACGAGATCCTCGAGATGGCCGAAATGGGCCGGCGCCACCAGATCGAGGTCAACCTGTTCGTCGGTCCGCGCTCGACCTTCGACATCGGCGCACAGGTCTATTCGCAGGCCGGCAAGATGATGGGGCTGGGACCTCGCGGCGCCGAGCAGCTCGTCTTCGCCATCGAAGACGTCAAGCGCGCCGTCCGGCTCGGCGTTCACAGCATTCTGGTGTCGGACATCGGCCTGCTGGCGATCCTGGGCCGCATGCGGACCGCCGGCGAGCTGCCCGCGGACCTGATCCTGAAAACCTCGGTCATGATGGCACCGCCGAATCCGGCCGGCGCGCGCGTGCTCGAAGACCTCGGCGCCACTACGATCAACATTCCCTCCGACCTGACACTGCCGCAGGTCGCCGCTATCCGCCAAGCCATCGACGCCGTCATCGACATGTACGTCGAAGCGCCCGACAACATCGGCGGCTTCGTGCGGCATTACGAAACACCCGAGCTGATCCGCATCGGCGCGCCGATCTACGTCAAGATGGGCCTGCGCAACCACCCCGACATCTATCCCAGCGGCACGCACCTGGAAGCCACGGTCTCGGCCTTGTCGCGCGAGCGCGTGCGGCGTGCCGAGCTGGTGCTGGGCGTAATTCGGCGCTATTATCCCGAAGCTGTGATGTCAAACCGGCCTTCCGCGCCCCTCGCATAACGCCGCCAACGCCTGCCCCAGCGAACCGATCCCCAGCCGCCGGCGCGGAGTCGGCGCGGACCGCCATACGCGGCAGGAGCGCCACCAGCGGGCGCCTCGACAGCCGCTACTGGGCCCCAACGAATTCGGGCAAAGTGCAAAATCTGCGCAATTTCAAGAACTGCCGCTCCGCTCGGTTTCCGCGAAAGCCCGCCAAGCCGTTTCGCTACGCGCCTGTGATTTCAAGGAGTTGGGGACAGGCCCCCAGCCGGTTCCGCGGTTTCCACCGGTCTTCCCCGACCTCCTGATCCGAAACAAGGCTGTTTATCGGGCGTATAGAAAATATCGTCTTCCCCACGGACCACCCGGCCGGTATAGTGTTAGCGAAGACGATCAAAATCTTTCCGGCGGACTCCAAGTTTCAGGGTTTGCAGGGAAACAGAGAAACCCCGTCGTCGCACTGCTTCTGACCGAGAAGTCGGAACCAAATCCCAGGAAATCTTGGTTAAGGCGTGTCCCACGCCGATCGGAACTGCACTTTCCAATCGGCTGGGCAGGGGTATTCGTATTCTTGCGGGTTAGGAGTTTAGGTATGAATAAGCTCGATTCAAAACGATTTTCCGCAGCATCGGCCGTGGGAGGGCGACGATGGCTTTGTCAAGCCGGTAAAGTGTTGCTGGTTCTCGGCGCCGTAAGCTGCGTATGGGCGCAGGAAACCGCCGCGCCCCCAACGCCGGAAACGCTGGCTGCGTCGATCGAGACCGTCCAGAAAAACGCCGACATCATCTGGACCCTGCTCGCCGCCGGCCTGGTGTTCTGGATGCAGGCCGGGTTCGCCTTTGTCGAGTCCGGGTTCACGCGGGCGAAGAACGCCGGCAACATCATGATGAAGAACCTGCTTGACTGCTGCATGGGCGCCATCGCCTATTGGGCGGTCGGCTTCGGGCTGATGTTCGGCATCTCCAACGGCCTCACCGGCTGGGATCACTTCTTCTTGTCGCCCGACAACACCGCCATCGCCGGCCAGTGGGAATACACGTTCTGGATGTTCCAGGTCGTATTCGCGGCCACCGCGGCGACGATCGTATCCGGCGCCATGGCCGAACGCACCAAGTTTTCCTCGTACCTGATCTATAGCGTGTTCATCTCGCTGGTCATCTATCCCGTCTTCGGGCACTGGGCCTGGGGCAACCTGCTGATCAGCGACAACGGCAACTCCGGCGCTTGGCTGGCGAACTGGGGCTTCATCGATTTCGCCGGCTCGACCGTGGTGCACTCGGTAGGCGGTTGGGCGGCCTTGGCTGGCGCACTGGTCTTAGGTCCACGCATCGGCAAATACGGCAAGGACGGCAAGCCGCGAGCCATCCCCGGCCACAGCCTGTCGATGGCGACGCTCGGCGTCTTCATCCTGGCCCTGGGCTGGTTCGGATTTAACGGCGGTTCCACCACCGCCGCCAACGGCACCACCGCGCGCATCATCGTCAATACGTTCCTGGCCGGCTGCGTTGGCGCAATCACCGCGATGATCGTCGCCTGGTTCAAGTTCGGCAAGCCCGATGTAGGCATGACGCTGAACGGCGTTCTGGCCGGTCTGGTCGCCATCACCTCGCCTTGCGCGACCGTCACCCCGCTGGGCGCGCTCATCATCGGCGGCGTCGCCGGCGTCCTGGTCGTCTTCGCGGTGCTGTTCTTCGACAAGATCAAGATTGACGATCCGGTAGGCGCGGTCTCGGTACACGGCGTCTGTGGCGCCTGGGGAACCTTATCCGCCGCGCTGCTCCACGAGAACCTGTTCTTAGGCCTGCCCTACGATTTCGGCCACCAGGTCATGGTGCAGCTCACCGGTATCGGAGTGGCCTTTGTCTGGACCTTCACCACCGCCTTCATTCTGTTCAAGGTGCTGGCCGCGACCGTTGGGCTGCGTGTCACCGCGGAAGAGGAACTCGAGGGTCTCGATCTGGGCGAGCATGGCGCCAGCGCCTACCCCGATTTCGTGATCGTCGGAGCCAGCGGTGGCATAGCGACGAGCAGCGCTCACGCTCCGGCCTACAGCCCCGCGATGACCTCCGAGAAGGCCGCCGAGGCAGAAGCCTAAGTTCTTACAATTCAACCCCTGAACACCATTACCCACTAGGCAGCCCGCCTCTCCAGAGTGAGAGGCGGGCTTTTTTCTTAGCGGCAGCTCTTCGTTCCCGGGGCGTCCCGCATCTTCGCCGCCCAACCGACGAAGCTCTGGACCGGGAAACAGAGCCGCGGGCGCAAGCGGGCGGACTGAAGTGCCTACGGGAACAGATCCACCAGACCGCGCACGATACGCTGTTCCTGCGGACTGTAAGCCTTCGAAAATTCCTTGGATTGCAGCCGCTGGCGGCGCGCCTCGGGCGAGGCATCGCGCAACTGCTCGACTTCGTGCAACAGCTCGCGCCGGCGGGCGCGCTCGATACCCCGCCAATGCTGGTAGATCCGGCGCGCCTGCTGTTGCTTCTGCGGAGGCAGATCGAGGAACAGCCGATAGCGCTCCAACAGCAGCGACTGCTCATCGGCGGGCAGCCGGCTCAGTCGCTGCGTGAGCATCGCCAGACGCCGCCGCTGCGGCGGGGGCAAGTGCTGAATCCGCGGATTCTCCCTCAGAAAGCGCTGCCGCTCCGGCGGCTTCATTTGCATCAACTGTTCGATCAAGGCGATCTGCGCGGCGCGGATTTTCCGCGCCGCCGAACGCTGTTGCTGATTCAGTGCACGGGCAGCGCGGTCGGCTCGGTCCTGGTCGGCCTGCTGTTGCCCTGACGCCGGCGACGAATCCCGCGCGGCCTGCGGCAGGGGCAACGGCCGCGCCGACGCCGGCACGAGCAGAGCGGTGCACAGAGCCGCCCACCCCGCCCTATGCCAAAGCTGCTTGGCGGTCCTCATCACGACCTTCCCGGATCCCGCGGCTCGATCAGCAGCCCGTCAAAATCGGCCAGCATCTCGATATCGTCCAGGGCCTGGTCGATCTGCTCGACCGATTCACTCTCGATCCGCGGCGCCTGCGGCCCGGAGGCCCGCGCCACAACATCCTGCGGCCCCGAAGCCCGCTCGGCGGCGGCCTGTTGCCCGCCAAGCTGTTGCGTAGAGGCCTGCTGCTCAGCGGCCTGTGTCGCGGCCACCGGCTCGTCCCCCCGCCGCGGTTGAAAGCTCACAATCGCCGCCGCGATCAGCAGCAGCGCGGCCAACCCTGCCGCCACCCCGGGCCGCAGCGTCGCCAGCCCCTCCAGCGGCCAGCTCAGCCAGCGTCCCCAAAATCCCGCCGGGCGCCGCTCGATCTTTTCGTAAACCGCACGGTCGAATCCCGGCGAAGGCTCGGCGTTTTGCCACAGATCCAGCGCTTCCCAAACGGCCTGCTGCTCCTCGTACATCGCCCGCAGCTCGGGCGATCGCTCCAGGCAAGCAAGAAACGCCTGATGCTCCGCCGAACCCGGCACGGGCCGGCTGGCGGGATCCAGAATCATCTCGATCACCGTTTCGCGGTCCATACAACACCTCTTCGTTCTAGCCGCCGGCGACGCCCTCTACGGGACGTTTCTTCTGATTCGCCGCCATCGGGCTGAGCCGCGCGCGCAACGACTCATAGGCCCGAAACAACAGTGATTTCACCGCCGAAACCGTCAATCCCAGCGCGTCCGCAATCTGAGCGTAGTCCATGCCCTCGTATTTGTGCAGCAGCACCGCCGCGCGTTGTTTCTGGGGAAGCGCGGCAATGGCCTGGCGCACGGCCCGCAGGCGCGTCTCGGCGATGAGTTGCTCCTCGCGATTGGCCCGTCCGTCAGCGAGTTGCAGGGGTGGGTCGCCCGGGCCCGCCTCGTCGACGCTCAGCTCCCGCAGGCGGTGCTTGTTGTCGCGCAGCGAGTTCAGCGCCAGGTGGGTGGCGATGCGAAACAGCCAGGTCGTGAATTTCGCCGACGGCTGGTAGCTTGCCCGCGCCCGGTAGACGCGCAAAAAGGCCTCCTGCGCGAGTTCCTCGGCCACCGCCTGATTCTGAACCATGCGATGCAGGTAGCTCACGACCGGACGGCGGTATTTGTTCAGCAACAGCGCAAAGCTGCCGGCATCTCCGTCCTTGACCTGGAGCATAAGTTGCGCGTCCTGCTCCAAGGCGGCCAACGCTCCCACACTCTCTGAAACACGCTGAGGCATCAAAGGTTGCGGTAAATCGCTTAGAATTCCCGGCGCAACGGCTGGCGGTTCCTCCGGAGAGAGTTCCCCCTCGCTCCACCAAAGTAGTCCCTGGGGGAACCCCTGTCCATGGGGTGGACTACCGAAACAGCCAAACAGGCACCCCAGCAACAATCCCGCATCCGCCAAGCCCCCACACACAACAGAGCCGCAGGCGAAGCCGGCGGGCCGAGCCCCCGCAGAAATCCGCGAACCGAATTGGGGTCAAGGGCTGCCTAGGAAGCCCACAGTACCCCACAGGGCATTAAAACAAAACAACTTAACTAACAAACCCGGCACGTAGCCAAACCGCGCTGGAAAACAAGGCAGGGTCGAAAAGGAAGGCAGTATCGCAGTCGCTCGACGTGGCGCAGGCCTCCGGTCAGCCGCCTCCGGGGGACGTTCCCATCGAAGCGAGGAATGGTAGGAAAACCGGGCCCCGAAAAGGACCCGTTTACTTCGCGGCGACCAGGGGCCGTCCGCTGACGCTGGCCGCAACCGCACGCTCGACCACCTGATCCACGAACGGGAACTCGGCTACCTTGCGGTAGATCGGTCCGCTGGGGGTAACGGTGCTCTCGAACAGCACGAAACGGTCGGGCGTGATGGTGCCGAATTCCCGGCTCGGCAGCTCTTCGATCGCCAGGTCGAGATCCGGGAACGGGCCCTTGTCGAGGATCCGCCCCAGCGTCAGATGGGGTTGATAAGGCCGCACTTCCGGGGCGATCCCCAGCGGCTGCAGCACCGCGTCGATGTTGCTGGCCAGTTGCCGCAGGGCGGTGGTGTTCTCCGCTCCGGCCCAGAAAACACGCGGGTGGCGCGCACTGGGAAAGAATCCCAGCCCCGCCAGGGGCACATTCATCGGGCCGGGGTGTTTCACGCGGCTCAGGGCACGTACGATCTCCTCGGCGCGGCCGCCAGGCCATTCCCCGATGTATTTCAGGGTGACGTGCATGTTCTGGGGGTGAACCCAGCGGATCGGCGCGTAGGGTCGTAGCCGGCGAACCAACTCAGTCAGATTGCCGACCACTTTCGAATTGAGTTCCAGAGCGGTGAAGAGGCGCATAAGAGTCGAAGCTTCTTATTTTAGACCAGCATGTAATTTTAGACCAGTCCGTAGGGATTTTTCAGCCCGAAAGAGGGCCCGCCTACTTCGGATGCACGGAAAATTGCTTCTGCGGCGGCTTGAGCGTGATCGTGATGGTCTGCTCGGGGTCGGTTAGCTCGTATTTGTCCCCAAATGTTTGATAGTCCTCGGCAATCACCTGGACGAGGATGAAGCCGCGCTTCAGGGGCGGGAAGGGTGCGACGCCTTCCTGACTGGCTCTCAACTGCAGGCTCTCTCCCACTTTGTTATGTTTCTTACCTTTGAGCCGGCGCACCACCAGACTGGCCCGCGGCACCGGCTTGCCTTCTTCGTTCTGGACCACGATCCGCAGCGTGGTCATTTCCTCTTTGGCCTGCGCCAGCGAGACGAGCGTCGGAAGGCAAAGGACTGCGCCTAGAAGGATTCCCAGGAATTTCATGCGAGTTTCCAAAACGCGAGAGTAGCTGCCAGCGCCAGGCCAGTTCAGCCTGACTTGGCGGCGGCGACCTTCGGGCCGTTCGCTAGAAAACGAAGCTCAGCGCTCCGCGGTAGCTGCGAATCGCCTGCAGCAGGAACATCTGCTGCCCGTCGAAAGTCTGGATCGGGATGTAACCGGCATTCAACAGGTTACGGATATCGGCGGTCGCCTCCAGCTTGCCGGGCAGTGAACCCGTAAACGGAAGAGGCTGCCGGATCACGAGATTCCAGCCGGGCTCCGAGCGGGCCGAAAAGTCGTTGTAGAGGTCGGGCGCGATCGCCGACGGGCGGCTCACCCACTGATAGGTCGACAAGATATGCGTGTGGCTCTTGGGCAGTTCGGTAGTCAGAGAGGCGGTAATCAAATGGGCCCGCTGCATCCGCAGCGTGTCGCGCAGTTCCTGCACATCCGGGGTCTCAAGCGCGGTCGCATCGGTGGTCAGCACGCCGCTCGAGCCATACCCCAGGGCGGCCTCCAGGCGGTCGCGGATCTTACGCGCGTAGGAAACCCGGTAGCCGGTCGTGTTGTGACGCCCGCCGTTGAGCGTCGAGCTGCGCGAAAACAGGTCGGGAAGAACGTTGCCGTTGGCATAGTGGCCGCCGGGAACAAAAGCGGAAACAGCGGCGTCGGAAAGCGAATCTTTGTAGACGCCGACCTCAAGGAGGCCGTCGCCCATCCTCTCGCTGTAGGAGACTTCCATGTGCTCGGTGCGCTGCACGGTAGGCCGGCCGTTGCGGAGCGACATGCGCGGAAACATCCCCAAGGTCGAGACCTGCTGGCGCAGCGACGAGCTGTTATCGCCCAGGGCCTCGTCGGGCCGCGGCACACCCGAGGCATAGCGCAGATGCAGATCGCGGTCTTTGCCCAGGTGATAGGTCAGCCGGCCGTAGGGGCTGACGAAATTCAGCCGATTCACATAACTCACCGACTCGTAGAGGAAGCCGTACTCGAAGGTGGCCAGATCGCCGAGGTCGACCTGATCGCCGAACCCAAAAGTCAACGTTTGCAGCGCCGGCGCCTCGCCCTGGGTTTCCATCAGCCCGCGCTGCGCGGCGAACGGCGCCTGCAGTTGCCGCACCGTCACCGAAACTTCCGGGGCGCCGATCAGAGCCACGTCGCGGCTGTAAGTGGTGCGGAATGCGGTGGCCGAGTTCGACAGCGAGCGGCCGTAGCCCAGGTTGCCGCTGACCACCAGGTCGCTGTTGCCAAACAGCGAGGTGGCGACCGCGAACGCCGTGCCCAGGTCCGACTCGTTGGCCAGCCCGGAAGGCCGCGCGCCCGGCCCCGCACTGACCTGCGCGAAACCGCGCGTATCGCTAAACGTGCCCGAGACCTTGCGCAGCACGCTGGCGCGCTCGCGCTCGATATCCTCTTGGAAGCGCAACGCCGGTCGCGTCGAGACCGACGAGCGCAGCACCCACTTCCAGTTATCGGTCATGTCGCGGATCTCGCCGCGCGCCGGATACACCAGTTGCAGGCTACTGAACAGACCGCTGAGTTGAACGTCCAGGTAGGTGCGCTGCCCCGATTCGACGGCGACGCCGTCGCGCAACAACGGCAGGAACCGCGACAGGCTGACTTTGATCGAATACCGGCCCGGGAAGACCTGATCGAGGGCGAAACGGCCGGCCGCGTCGGTGTAGGCGCGCTGCGTGACGCGGCCCTCGGGACTGAGCAGGACCACCAGCGCCCCCATCTGGGGCACGCCCGCCTGGTCCTTCACCCAACCCGAAACACCGCCAGCAAGCCCGGCATGGGCCACCGGGGCCACCGCTAACACCAGCGGCAGCACCAGCCAAACCGGCCATGCGGCAGTCCGTCGAGGCGTTCGTGAAGTGCGTGCCATCTTTTGCTGTCTGGCTTTCCCGTTCCCGCCCAGCACCGGGGCGCGAAGGATATAGTAGCTTACTTCACCTTAAATTTCGTCGTCGGCGTCAAAGTTTCGTTCTTGACCTGGTCGTCCACCTTCAGATTGAGCACATACTCGCCGGGCTCGAACGGCTTGAGCGGCAGAATCTTCTCGATCGTGAGCTGATCGGGAGAAGCGCCCCGGATGTCGGCGATGTTCTCCGTGAAATCCACCACCACGTCGTCCGGCTTGTCGGCCTTGGCGATCTGGTAGGTCACCGTGCCCTTGGGCGCGTTGCTACCCTCGTCCTGCCCCAGGTTGTAAACCTCGAGGTAGATGCCCAGCGTTTCGTTGCGGTCGAACTCCTCGCCCAGCCGCGGCCGGACCTTCGAAGCGCCCAGCACGAACTGGCCGGTGCCCAACGAGCGCGTCGCAACGCGCTCGATCTTGTCGGCGAGAATCAGCGAGCTGTTGGCCAGCGTCTCATTGTCGAACTCGGGCACGCGCAGCGCAATCTGCTGCGTGCTCATCGTTTCGCCCACGACATCCTTCACCACAAGCTGCAGGCGGTACATGCCCGGCGGCAGCGGCAGCGCCTTGTTATAAATCGACTTGCGATTGACTTCGCCCTCGAGCCGTTCGCCCGTGGTCTCGATGGTGACGGGATCCTCGAAGGTCGTCACCACCTTGCGCGTCACCGTCGTGATGCGCCCGAACACGTTCACCATCGCTTTGTGGAGCCCGTTTTCTTCCTTGAATAGCAGATCGCGATTCTCAAGCTGCACGGTGATTCCCGTCAGCACCGAGTTATCGGTGATCTTGACGTAGTCGACTTCCACCTGGTAGGGCAGCGTGTTGTATTCGACGTTCGAGTCGACCACCGCCTCGAGGTCTTTGAACTTCACCGGCGGCGGCTTCATCAGGTTGGCGTAAAGCTGCAGCCGTTCGAACTGGTTGTAGCGAATCGACTGCCCGCCGCCGATCGGCGAGCCCATGTTGGTGCCGTCGGTGCGCGAGAAGCGATCCGCCTTGGTCGACAGGCCCATTTCCTCGGCCAAGGTCAGGCCGGCGTTGGGAACGTGCAACAACGCGTCTTTTTCCGAAGGATCGATCGTGATGCGGTACTCGCCCGTCATCGTCGGATCGACGAACTCGATCAACACATCCGACCCGACGCCTTCCAGCCAGCGGTAGCGCCAGACCTCGAACGGATAGGTCGAGGTGAATCCGCCGCCCTCGTCGTAAGGCCGCTCGTACATGCCGCCGGAGGGGTGCGACTCGATTTCGTCGGGCGGGCCAAAGGTAATGTAGATACGGCCGCGGTCGGCCTTCCAACCCGGAATCCCCGACGCATAGTGCTCATTGGCGTAGGCGATGCGGCGGTAGTGCTCTTCCTTGTATTCGTTCTCGATGGTATCGGGCGTCGGATCGCGACGCTGCCAAAAGGACTCGATGAAGTTCTCGCGCTCTTCATCGGTGGAGAGCTGCAGAAAAGCTTTGCGCTCTTCGCCGGTGATGATGTAGGTGACGTCCTGATCGAGCCAGCGCTTGAACGGGCCGGCCAGCTCTTTGCGCAGCTGCTTGAGGCGTTGCTTTTCTTCCTTCTTGGAGAGTTTACGGGGCTCGTTGGTTTCAGCGCCCCGCAGCGGTGCCGTGGGAGGGAACAGGGTTCCTCCGGCAAGGACCAGCAATCCAACAGCGATGCGAAGGTTCATGCCCGGCAATCTCCTCTCGAAGGCATTGATTCCGGTACAGATACAGCGATACGATGACGCACTCTCAGCCCATTGTTGATTCTAGGTGCTGGCATAAGGCAAGGTCAAGTCAATTCCAGTAAACAGTAGTACGCGTTTCCTGTATATCCCAAGACCCGCAAACCCCTGTCGGACCCGGCCCGCGGAGCCCACCCGGCGGACCGCTTGCCGCCGCCAGAACCCTATACCGCCCTTCCATAACTACGCACCGCCCAACCCAATGGGTTGCACAAAATTCTAGGCCTGAGCCCCCGAGCCAGAAGTGCGACCGGCCAAAACGTGGCCGCGGGCCTCCGGTCGGCGGCGTCGGCGTGACGCCGACGTTCCCCAGCCTCGCGGACAGCCCAAACCGCCCGCGCTTCCGCCTGCCAGACAACAAGCACCCGCAGACCCGCAGCACCCCAAACCCCAAACCCCAAACCCCAAACCCCAAACGGAAACCAACCAGATATTGAAAAATAAAGCAGTTAACAGCCGAACCAAGCTGTACACCTGGCGCCAACCACCTCCGCCAAAGTCAGCCGCCAGCCCCCCTCATCCGAACGAGCCCTAAACGACTGAGCCAGCGCCGTCTACCAAAAATCACAGCGAAAAATATGAGAAACTGTATTTCCCGGAACGCGCAACCGGACGCCGTAAGCAAGTGTCTATCTATCAGCAACTTACAATTTCACTTTAGCCGCCGCGAGTGGCACGACACATGCATCTCGCTTCGGTTACCCAAACGGGAGGCGTGTATTCTTGCGCCTTCCGGCCGGACCACGGAACATGAACCAAGGGCGATCAGCCTGGATCTTCCGAACGCTGCTGAGCTGCGCGACGCTGGCGCTGGTCGTCGCGGCGGTGTGGAATTTCCAGGATCGCCAGTCGTTCCGGCTGCCCGACGACGGCGTGTACTGGGTCGACACCCCCAATGGCGTCCAGGCGCTGCACGTCGAGCCGGACGGGCCGGGCGACAAAGGCGGGGTCAAGCCGGGCGACCTGCTGCTGCGCATGAACGGGGTGGCGGTGGCCAACGCCGTCGACGCGGTGCGGCTGCTGTCGGGCATCGGCATCTGGAACCGCGCCGCCTACAGCCTGCTGCGTGAGGGGAGTCCCTTCGAGGCGCAGTTGGTAGTGGGCGTCGCCGACCGGCTGCGTGCGGTCGACTACTTCCAATTTCTGCTGGCCATCTTCTACCTGACGATCGGTGCGTTCGTCTACTGGCGGCGCTCTCAGATCGCCGGGGCCGACAAGGCGGCGCCGACCCCGCCCATGGTGCGGCACTTCTACGTATTCTGCCTGGCCTCGTTCGTGCTCTACGCCTTCAGCTATTCGGGGCGCCTGGATGCCTTCGATCGCTTCATCTACTGGGGCGATGTATGGGCCACCTTGCTGGCGCCGGCCGCGCTGTGGCACTTCTGCGTGATTTTCCCCGGCGCGGGGCGCGTTTCGCGGCTGCGTAAGACTCTGGCCGCCGCCGGGTACGTACCCGTTGTGGCCGTGCTGGCGGCTTATCATCTGGCCGCCGCCGGAATGCTCAGCAGCGATCTGGCCGTGCAGGAGCTCAGCGGGCTGCTCGACCGCCTCGAATACGGACTGCTGGGGATTTATCTGATCGCCGGGGCCTGCTTCCTCTACTTCAGCGGCAAACGCGACGAGGACACCGCGCTGCGCCAGCAACGCCGCTGGCTCGCCCACGGCACCCTGTGGGGCGCGCTGCCGTTCGTGGTCTTCTGGCTGGCGCCGTTCGTCGCCGGGCAGATTCCCGGCCCCACCCGCAGCCTGTCGATCTTCTCGCTGGCGCTGATCCCGCTGGCATTTGCCTACGCAATCGGGCGCTACCGGCTGATGGACGTCGACGTCTTCGTACGCCGCGGCACGGCCTACACGCTTGCTACGGCGACGCTACTGGGGCTGTTCTACGCCATGGTCTTCCTGCTCAGCGGCGTCTTCCAACCGCAACTCGAAGACCTCGGCCCCTCGAGCTGGGTGATTTCGGTGGTCGCGGCGGCGCTGCTGTTCCATCCCTTGCGCAACTGGATCCAGCAGAGCCTCGACCGCCGCTTCTACCGCGAGCGTTACGACTACCGCCGCACTCTGATCGATTTCGCGACCGAGCTGGGCACCGAGACCAATCCCGAGCGCATGCTGGTGGCGGTCCGCCAGCGGCTGGTCGAAACCCTCGACGTGCGTCGCATGGCGATCTTCCTGGCAGACGAGTCCGGCGCCGCGCCGGCCTACCGCCTGGCCGAGGGTTTTGGGCTGAGCGACGGGAATGGCCAGCTGATCGAGCCGGGCGCACTCCTACCCAACGGCGCAGCCGGGCTCGATGTGAGCTTCCTCGAAACACTCACCAGCGACAGCCATCGGCCCTATCTGTTCTTTGAGAGCCCCCAGTGGCGGATCGAGCAGCCGGCCGGGGCGCGCCGCACCATCGCCAGCCTCGATCTCAACTACTACGTACCCTGCCGCGTGCATGGCCGCGCGGTGGCGGTGCTGGGGCTGGGCCGTACCGCCGGCGGCGACTATCTCACCAGCGAAGATCTCTCGCTGGTACAGGCGGTCTCGGGATACTTCGCAATCGCGGCCGAGAACGCCAGGCTCTACCATTCGCTCGAGCTCAAGGCGACGCAATACGAGCGGCTCAAGGACTATAACGAGAACATCGTCGAGTCGCTGCACGTCGGCATTCTGGCCGCCGACCTCGACGACCGCGTCGAAAGCTGGAGCACGCCGCTCGAGCTGATGTTCCATATCTCACGCCAGCAGGCCATCGGCCGTCGCCTCCGCGAGTTGCTGCCGCCCGAGCTGGTCACCGAGTTCGACCGCGTGCGCGGCGAGTCGGGCATCCACAATATATATAAGTTCCGGCTGCGCGCCGCCGCCTTCCCCGCCGAGTTCCGGCCCTCGAACGGTTCCGCCGACCAGGAGCACACCATCAACCTGGCCGTCGCCCCGCTGGTGAGCAAAAACCTGGAAGCGATCGGCCGGCTGATCATCTTCGACGACGTCACCGAGCGTGTCGAGCTCGAAGAAAAGGTCGCCCAGGCCGACCGCCTCAGCTCCATCGGCATTCTGGCGGCCGGCGTGGCCCACGAGGTCAACACGCCGCTGGCGGTGATTTCGAGCTACGCGCAGATGCTCGCCAAGCAGGTGCAGTCCGACCCCGGGCAGTCGAAAATCCTGCAGAAGATCACCTCGCAGACCTTCCGCGCCAGCGAAATCATCAACTCGCTGCTGAGCTTTTCGAGGACCTCGAGCCGTGAGTTCGAGACCATCGATCTCAACCAGACTCTGCGCGACACGGTAACGCTGCTCGAGCCGCAATTGCGCAAGGCCGATGTCGAGGTCGAAACCGAGCTCGATCCCGAGGCCGCCGCGGTGTGGGGCAATGCCGGCAAGCTGCAGCAGGTCTTTTTGAACCTGATGATCAACGCCCGCGACGCCATGCCGCAAGGCGGTCGCCTCACGGTGCGCACCGCCGCCGGCGAAGCCGAGGACGGCGAGCCGCTGGCCCAGGTCGAGATCCGCGATAGCGGCAGCGGTATCGCGGCCGAGCACCTCAAGCGCATCTTCGACCCCTTCTTCACCACCAAGGGACCCAAGCACGGCACGGGGCTGGGCCTGGCGGTCAGCTACGGCATTATCCAGGAGCACTCCGGTACCATGAATGTGGAGAGCGAGCTCGGGCGGGGCACCACCTTCCGCATCGACCTACCGCTTTCCAGGAAACCGCTGCATGCCTGACACTGCCCCTGCTATCGAGCAGGACGTCAAAGGTAAGATCCTCATCATCGACGACGAGCCGGAGATTCGCGAGAGTCTCGAAACGCTGCTCGAGCTGGAGAACTACGCCGTCGTCAGCGCCCCCGACGGCAAGACCGGCCTGCACCTGCTGGCCGCCCGCCCCGTCGATCTCGTCTTGCTCGACCTGATGCTGCCCGACCTCTCCGGCATCGACGTGCTCGAAAAGATCCGCGAGCAGGACCACGAAACCCCGGTCATGGTGCTCACCGCCTTCGGCTCGGTCGAAAACGCCGTCGCCGCCATCAAGTGCGGCGCCAACGATTTCCTCACCAAACCCTGGAACAACGACAAGCTGCTGCTCGAGATCGACCAGACCATCACGCGCAGCCGCCTGGAGCGCGAAAATGCGCAGCTCAAAAGCCAGCTCCGCCAGCGCTACAGCTTCTCGAACATCATCGGCAAAAGCGACAGCATGCAGCGCGTGTTCGACCTGGTGGCCCAGGTCGCCCCCAGCCGCTCGACGGTGCTGATTCACGGCGAAAGCGGCACCGGCAAGGAGCTCATCGCCAAAGCGATTCACGCCCACTCGCCGCGCGTCGACAGGCCGTTCGTCGCGGTCAACACCAGCTCGATTCCGGTTGATTTGATCGAATCGGCGCTATTCGGCCACGTGCGAGGGGCGTTCACCAGCGCCATCGCCTCGCGCAAGGGCTATTTCGAGCTGGCCAGCGGCGGCACGCTGTTTCTCGATGAGATCGGGACCCTCGGGCTCGACACCCAGGCCAAGCTGCTGCGCGTGATTCAGGAGCGCGAATTCATGCCGGTGGGGTCGAACGAGACCGTGCGTACCGACGTGCGCATCGTGGCCGCCACCAACGACGATCTCGCCACCCTGGTCGAAGAGGAGCGCTTCCGCAAGGACCTCTACTACCGCCTCAACGTGATCGAGATCAAGCTGCCCCCGCTGCGCGAGCGCCGCGAAGACATTCCGCTGCTCTCGGAGCATTTCCTCAATAAGTACTGTCAGGAGAACCAGCGCTTTCTGGAAGGCAACGGCCGCTCGAAGCTGAGCTTCGCGGCCGAAGCGCTGCAAATCCTGTTGGACCACAACTGGCCGGGTAACGTGCGCGAACTCGAGAACGTAGTCGAGCGAGCGGTCGTGCTGGCCACGCAACCGGAAATCCCCGCCGAACTACTCCCCGAATCCTTACTCGGCCCCAACGGCACCGAGCATCCGCGCATCCCGGTCACCTTCCGCCCCGCCGCCGGCCAAAGCCTGCACGAAATGGTGGATGAGTTCGAGCGCCAGTTGATTTTGGAGACGCTAGAAAAGTGCAACTGGAGCCAAACCGAAGCCGCCAAACGCTTAAACGTAGCCCTCTCCACCCTCAACCAGAAGATTCAGCGGCTCAATATCGATATCAAAAAGCGCAAAGGCCGCAGCTCAGGGGAGTAGAAAAGAGCCCTGCAACGAGGAGAGTCGCGACATGCGTCGTCCGAGTCGGATCGAATACTTAGCTCAGGATGTCCGGTACGCAATCCGACTGCTCACCAAGAATCCCGGTTTCACGACCACAGCCGTGCTTGCCCTTGCCATCGGCATCGGCATCAACATAGCGATGTTCAGTGTCATCAACTCGGTGGTGCTGCGTCCGTTGTCGTACCTCTCGGCCGATAGACTCGTGACTCTCTGGAAGTGTCGGTTCCCTGGAGGCGGGGTCAACGCAAGTCCTACGGACTTCCTGGCTTGGCGGGACCAAACCCGCTCATTTTCGGCTGTGGCAGCCTACTGGAAACAAAGCGTCAATTTCGGGGATGCGGCGCAGGTGCCACTCGGCATCGATAAGCTGGCCCCATCCGCCACTCTTCGGGCTCGCGGCACCAACCCCAACCCACTCCTTGACAAAGTCCTATATTAGACATAATCTAAATGCTACATGGACGCCGCGGCGATCAGACAATCGTTGGAAGGCAGCGGCCTGCGCTGCACTCCGCAGCGCTTCGCCGTGATGGCATTCCTGATGGAACATACCGGGCACCCCACGGCCGCGGAAATCTTCGAAGCCGTCAATCGCCTAGATCCGCGCTCGTCACGAGCCACAACTTACAACAACCTGCGCGACCTGGTGCAGGCGGGTTTGGTGCGCGAAGTGGCCGTCGAAGGCCGCGCCGCGCGATTCGATGCGAAAGGCACGCGGCATCACCACTTCATCTGCGACGGCTGCGGCATTGTTGAGGACATGGAGTGGTACGACGTGCCCAAGCCTGCCTCGAGCTCCCTCGGGAAGCGTGTTCTTCGCGAATCCGAACTTATTTTTCGAGGACTCTGCACGCAGTGCGCTGCGCGGCAGGCTTCCTCAAGGGTTCGCAGGCGCCAGGAAACCGCATGAACGGCGGCCGCCGGCAAGGGCGAGCGCGGATGGAATCCTAGTTCTTCGCACACATATTTCAATTGATTCGAAGGAAGGTCGGAACATGGAGCAAAAACTCACCCCCGAGACGGGGACGGTTGTCCCCGAGCAAACCACAGCACCCGAAGGCAAGTGCCCCGTTGCGCACGGCGCTCGCCGCTACACGAATACAGACTGGTGGCCCAACCAGCTCAACCTGAAGGTCCTGCACCAGAACGCGTCTGTGTGCGATCCGATGGGCGTCGAGTACAACTACGCCGAGGAGTTCAAGACCCTCGACCTCGACGCCGTAGTCAAAGACCTCACTGCCCTCATGACGGATTCCCAGGAATGGTGGCCCGCCGACTATGGCCACTATGGGCCGTTCTTCATTCGCATGGCGTGGCACAGCGCCGGCACCTACCGCATCGGCGACGGCCGCGGCGGCGCGGGCTCGGGCACACAACGTTTCGCGCCTCTCAATAGCTGGCCCGACAATGCGAGCCTCGACAAGGCTCGCCGCCTGCTCTGGCCGATCAAGCAGAAGTACGGCCGCAAACTTTCCTGGGGCGACCTGATGGTTCTCGCCGGCAACGTCGCCCTGGAGTCGATGGGGTTCAAAACCTTCGGCTTTGGCGGAGGCCGTGAGGACGTCTGGGAGCCCGAAGAAGATATTTTCTGGGGGCCTGAGGGCACCTGGCTGGGCGACGAGCGCTACAAAGGCGATCGCCAGCTCGACAATCCTCTCGCTGCCGTTCAGATGGGCCTGATTTACGTGAATCCGGAAGGGCCCAACGGTAAACCAGATCCGGTGGCGGCCGCGCGCGATATCCGCGAGACGTTCGCCCGCATGGCGATGAATGACGAAGAGACCGTTGCGCTGATCGCCGGCGGCCACACCTTCGGCAAGACCCATGGCGCCGCCGATCCCAGCAAGTATGTCGGCCCCGAACCCGAAGGCGCCGCTATCGAAGAGCAAGGCCTGGGCTGGAAGAACACCTTCGGCAGCGGAAAAGGCGGCGACACGATCACCAGCGGACTGGAAGGCGCATGGACCACCACGCCGGCGAAGTGGAGCAACAACTTCCTGGAAAACCTGTTCGGCTTTGAGTGGGAACTCACGAAGAGTCCCGCCGGCGCAAACCAGTGGACTCCCAAAAACGGCGCTGGAGCCGGCACCGTCCCCGATGCCCACGATCCGGCGAAGAAACACGCCCCGTTCATGCTCACCACGGACCTCGCCCTGAGGATGGACCCGATCTACGAGCCGATCGCGAAACACTTCCTCGAGAATCCGCAAGAGTTCGCCGACGCGTTCGCCAGGGCCTGGTTCAAGCTCACGCACCGCGACATGGGGCCGATCGAACGCTACCTCGGGCCGCTCGTGCCCAAGGAAGAGCTGATCTGGCAGGACCCCGTTCCCGCGGTGGATCATGCGTTGATCGATCCGAAGGACATCGACGCGCTGAAGGCCAAGATCCTCGCGGCCGGCCTGTCGATTTCCGAACTGGTCGCGACGGCCTGGGCGTCGGCGGCGACGTTCCGGGGCTCGGACAAGCGCGGCGGCGCCAACGGCGCGCGCATCCGCCTCGAGCCGCAGAAGGATTGGGAAATCAACCAGCCGGCGCAACTTGCGAAGGTGCTCCAGAAGCTCGAAGCCATCCAAAAAGAATTCAACGCTTCGGCCTCGGGTGAAAAGAAGGTTTCACTCGCCGACCTGATCGTGCTGGGTGGCTGCGCGGCCGTAGAAGCGGCGGCGAAGAAAGCCGGACAAAACGTGAACGTACCTTTCACGCCGGGTCGCACCGACGCTTCGCAAGAGCAAACCGATGCGCACTCCTTCGAGCCGCTCAAACCGCGCGCCGACGGCTTCCGCAACTATCTGCAGGGCGGACTGCCCCTATCGGCCGAGGAACTGCTGCTCGATCGTGCGCAGTTGCTGACGCTGACCGCCCCCCAGATGACGGTTCTCGTCGGCGGCCTGCGCGCCCTGAACGTAAACGCCGGAGGGACCAAACACGGCGTCTTCACCAACCAACCCGAGACGCTGACGAATGATTTCTTCGTCAACCTGCTCGACATGAAAACGAAGTGGGAGCCCGCCGCCACATCCAACGGCGGCTCCTCCGCATCCGAAGGGATTTTCGAGGGGCGCGATCGCGCAACAGGCAAACTCAAGTGGACCGCCACCCGAGTCGACCTCGTCTTCGGTTCGAACTCCCAACTCCGGGCCATCGCGGAAGTCTATGGATGCAACGACTCGAAGGAGACGTTCGTTAAAGACTTCGTAGCTGCCTGGGACAAAGTGATGAACCTCGGTCGCTACGACCTTGCCTGAGTTCGGCGGAAGAGATCGGCGGAAAGGAAAGCCGTCCACTTCAGACCGCTCCCGTTGTTGGAGTCAGCGGAACGGAAGTGCGTGCCTTGTCCTGAACCTCGGGGGACCGCATCTGCGTTCCCCCGGGGCTCTATGTCGATGGTCGAGCGCAAGGGTCAAGCTCTCAGCTGTCACAGTAGCGTCTCAGTTTCGACTTAACGACCAGTATTCAAAAGCAAACCAGTTCGGCGAACGAGAGAGTAGATCCCCGCTGTCGGTCGCTTACCTCACGCCCGCGCAAACCGGTGCACCCCCGTCGGATCACCCGGTGGAAACGGCAGCGGAGGCGGCGTGGCTCCGCCCATCGATCGTCGAACGCGTTCCATCACGAATCCCACATCGGTGATATAGCTTCGCATGGCCGAAGTCGACCAGCCGTTGCGCCGCATGACATCGAGGATCTGTTCGCCTTCCAGGGCGTCCGATGCCCGTACATGACGGATCGACGCCGTGGTCTCGCTTCCTCCCCCCAGAACCTTGCTGAAGTCGCTGGTGGTAATGTCGCTGATCCAATGCGCGACACCGCTCTGGCTGCCGGTCTCGATAGACAGCGCCTCGACGGTCGCGGCGGGCAAGTACAAAAGCAGGCCTTCTGTGATCATCAACGCAGGGGCCGAACCAGCGGCTTCATACATCGCGCGCCGGTTCGCCGGATCGTTCAGGTCAATGGTGAGACGCTCGCGCCGGCAGACCGGCGTCTCGCCCGACATCAGCCCATCCTTGTAGTCGAGTATCTCGGGGAAGTCGATTTCGACCCAGCGCACGTCGGGCGAGAGGTCCAGACGCCAGGGCCGCGTATCAAGACCGCAGCCCACGCTTAGCACGGTCGTGATCGGATATTGCACGAGGGCTTCCAGCAACAGCTCATCCGCGAAGCGCGTGCGAATGGCAAGTCCCAGGCGCATCACGTTGGCATGCGGCAAAGCTTCCAGGATGGCCATGCCGCGCTCTCCAGCGAGTCGCGCCGCGAACGGATCCCGCACGAAGGCGTCGTCCAAACTGGTTTCATGCGCGCGACAGGCGGCAACCATGAGCGCCGTGTCGCTGACGTGGAAGATTTTGTCGTCTGCAGTAGGCATCCGATTCATTTTCCTACACAACCACGGAGCGAGGGCTCATGATGGCTGTCCTCTTGACGCCGTGGAGCACAGCGCAAACGGTTCAGGTCGTTATGGGTTCAGGATGCGGTGCATGTCGAGCGATGGGGGCGCCACCGGCGTCTGGCTCAGCATCACATGGACCTGCCCGCGATGATGCGTCTGGTGATTGAATAGATGACTGCAGGCGACGTGCGCCGTTTCGACGTAGTCCTTGCCCTGGTTGTTCGTGTAGGCGAACGAGCGTTCCCAGAAGGCCGCATCGAGCCCCCGGAAAAACGTCTCGATACGCGCGTCCTCGCGTTCCCTCGCGCTACGCAGGCCGGAAAAATCATCGTACAGAATCTGATTCAGGGCCGGTGTTGCGCGGTCGCCGCTTTCGAACAGTCCCAGCCACCTCCGATCGCCCAGCAGAATGTGATTCAACAGCCCGTGAATGCTGCCGAACGAGCCGGCCCGCTGCCTGCGATACTCCGCATCCTCCAATTCGGCGCACTTCGCAAAGAGCCGCTCATTGGCGATCCGGTTGTACCGCGCAAGCATTTGGAAATGAGTCACGAGGTCCATGTTTTTGAGCTTACACCGGATCCTGCACGAGAAATTCGGGACAGGCCCAAGCCCTTCAACTGCATCCCGACGAGGACGCTCACCGAGTCTTAACGTCAAATCCTGCTGCGCCAGACCTAGACAGCATGCGAAAATCTGACACTTGACACTGCCCCCGCTTGACCAAGGATACGCAGCCGGATCTTGAACCAACCCGGCCCACACGGGAGCCTTCGCCAGGGGCCAGGAGTAGAGGTGGTTCTGCCACAGATGGTGTGCTCCTGGCCGTCGACGGCGCCCCGCAGTTCGCCGAAATGGCCCGTTCCCAGCGGGCGAAGCTTGTTCTGGATGGAGGGGCCGCTCGACGCACTCGCCCGGGGGTATCGGGGCGGCTATTGCCTCGCGAGAGCGAAAAATCGCGGCACTTCGGACGGACACGGCGGTACACTAGGTGGGCAGTAGCACCGCCAGCTTACCGCCGGTACGCTTCCGCAGCGTCGAAGAAACAAAGAACGCCATGATTTCCTGTAAAACCCTAGTGGCACGCGCACTCGGGCGCGCGATGTCGAAACACCGTCGATTACTCTCGCTGTCCGCTTTCTCCGGGAGGATCCGTGACGGGGCTCCGCTCCCGTGCACGCTGGGTCCGCCAAAGACCGCGCCAGAGAACGGCCAGGCCACCTGCATCGCGAAGCCGCAAGCCGGCGTGCGCCGATTCCCGGGGACGGTCGCAAACCGCGGCCCGCACCGGCTGGTTGCGGCGCGCGCCGGCTTCACCGCGATCGCCTGCCTGCTGCTGATGGTGTGCGGCCTGCGAGCGCAAGAACCGCAGGGCGGCCGGCGCCGCGTGCGCGGGGAAGCCGCCGCCATCGCGGGAGCCAAGGAAGATCCCGCCGCGGTCGAGCGCGGAGCTGCGCTGTTCGCCACGCATTGCGCCGGCTGCCATGGCAGGACCGGCCGCGGCAACCCCGGGGCCCCCGACCTGATCCGTTCGATCGTCGTGCTCACCGACGAAAAGGGCATCCTGATTTCGCCGGTGTTGCGCAATGGCCGCCCCGACCAGGGCATGCCGAAGCCGAATCTGACCGAGCCGCAGATTGCCGACATCGTCGCCTGGCTCCACGTGCAAACCTACGCCGCCGGCCACCGCATGACCTACGCGTTTCAGAATATCGTCACCGGCGACGCCAAGGCGGGCGAGGCTTACTTCAACGGCGCCGGCGGCTGCAACAAATGCCACTCCCCCACCGGCGATCTCAAAGGCATCGGCGGACGTATGGACGCCATGGCCCTGCAACAGCATTGGCTCGGCCCACGCGGCAGAGGACGAGGCCGCCGGGAAGAATCTTCTGGGACCGCCAGGAAGGTGACCGTGACCTTCCCGTCGGGCAAGACCGTGTCGGGGACGCTCGATCGGATCGACGATTTCAGTGTTTCGTTGCGCGATGATTCCGGGAAGTATCTATCCTTCTTCCGCAACGGCGACGTTCCTAAGGTCGAAATTACCGACCCGCTGCGAGCCCATCTCGAGCTGCTTCACAAATATACCGACGCCGACATCCACAACGTGACCGCCTACCTGGTGACCTTGAAATGAAACTCCGCTATCTTCTCTTTCTCGTCTTGCCCGCCGCGATGTGGGCGCAGGAACTGGTTCCGTCGAAGCTCCTCGAGCAGCCCACCGACGCTTGGCCGACGTACAACGGCGATTACTCGGGGCGGCGCTTCAGCCCGTTGAAACAGATCAATTCGTCGAACGTCCACTCGCTGGCGCTCGCCTGGGCGACGCGCTTCGGTGGCGGCGCCGACAACATCCGCATCAAATCGACGCCGCTGATGGTCAACGGCATTCTCTACTTCACAGCGCCCAACCACGTCTGGGCCGCCGACGCCCGCACGGGCCGCGAACTCTGGCATTACCAATACCCGCCCAACACCGGCAGCACCATCGGCAACCGCGGCGTGGGTATGTACGGCAACTGGCTGTTCTTTGAATCGCCCGACAGCAACCTGATCAGCGTCGAAGCCGCTACAGGAAAAGAGCGCTGGAAAGTTCGGCTCACCGATCCCAAACTGGACTACACCTCGACGGTGGCGCCGGTGATTATTGGCAATCACGTTATCGCCGGAATCGGCGGCGACCATCTGGATAACCCCGGCTTTGTCGAATCGCACGATCCCGAGACCGGCGAGTTGCAATGGAAGTGGTGGACCACGCCGCGCAAAGGCGAGCCTGGCATCGAAACCTGGCCCGACGAATACGCCGCCGCCCACGGCACCGGCCAGGCCTGGATTCCGGGCACCTACGATCCCGAGTTGAACCTATATATCGTAGGTACCGGCAACCCCAACCCCGTGATGGCCGAAAAAAGCCGCAAGGGCGACAATCTCTACACCTGCTCGATCGTCGCGCTCAACCCCGACACGGGCAAAATGGTCTGGTATTTCCAACCCTCGCCGCACGACGTGCACGATTGGGACGCTGTCGAGACGCCCGTGCTGGTCGACGGCGTGATCGACGGCAAGCCGCGCAAGCTGGTGGTGCAAGCCAGCCGCAACGGCTACTTTTTCGTGCTCGACCGCGCTACCGGCAAACAGATTCTCACCAAGCCGTTCATCGACACCATCAATTGGTCGAAGGATCATCTCGACTCCAAGGGGCAGCCGATCGGCGATCCCGCCAAGTATCCGACTCCCGACGGTGTGCTGGTCTCGCCGGCCTCGGGCGGCGCCACCAATTGGGAAGCGCCCAGCTACGATCCCGATACCGGTCTGTTCTACGTGAGCTCGAGCCGCTCGTTCAGTATGTATTACCTCACCGACCTCGACCCCCGGCCGCAGGGCTGGGCCGGCGTCGACTCGGGCGTGGGCAGCGACGGCTCGGCGGTGCTCGCGATCGACTACAAAACCGGCAAGACCGTCTGGAGCCACGAGTGGCCCGGCGGCGGCGGACTGTCGCACATGCTCACGACCGCGGGCAACCTGTTGTTCACCCACAACGGAAACAACATCATCGCCTTCGACCCCTCCAACGGCAAGATCCTGTGGCACTCGACGCTGATGGACGGGCCCAGCGCGGGACCGATTACCTACACCGTCGACGGTCGGCAGTTTTTGCTGGTTTGCGCGGGCGACGCTCTCTACGCCTTCACGGTCAACGAACCGAACGCCCATTAGGACAAGGGCCCAGACCCTCTCGGTCCATCGTCGTTTGGGGGCACGGCATGCCGTGCCCCTGACCCTGCCGGCATCCCAGGCCTTCCCCCACCCACCGGACTACTTTCGGAATCGATTCCCTACCAGGTCCCGCCCTGCTATCCTTTTCGGCAACGCAATCCGGGTCCGCGCGACGCGCCGGCAACAAGGACGAACACCGTGCGAAAACTCATCGTCTTCAATCATGTGACCCTCGATGGTTACTTCGTGGACGCAAACGGCGACATGCGCTGGGCTCACAGCGGCAGCGCCGATGCGGAATTCCAGGCCTTCGCCGCCGAGAACGCCAGTGGCGGAGGCGAGTTATTGTTCGGCAGGATCACCTATGAGCTCATGGCCGGTTATTGGCCCACGTCGAACGCGATGAAAAACGATCCTCAAGTAGCCGCTGGAATGAACGCCATGCCGAAGGTTGTGTTTTCGCGAACGCTGCAAAAAACGTCGTGGAACAACACAACGCTGGTCAACGGCAACCTCGTATCGGAGGTGCGCAACAGGAAACAACAGTCCGGCCCCGGCATGGCAATTCTGGGAAGCGGGAGTATCGTCGCGCAACTGGCGCCGGAACGGCTCATCGATGAATATCAGATGGTGCTGAATCCAGTTGTTCTGGGCCGCGGAAAAACGATGTTCGACGGCATCCCACAGAAGCTGAACCTGAAGCTGACCCGGACACGCACATTCACCAACGGGAAAGTCTTCCTGTGCTACGAGCCGGCGGAGTGACGGATGGATCAACTCGAAGCGGGATCTGTGCGGCTGCAGTGACGCTACCTACAGTTTTGCCGTCCGCGGATCAAGAGCAGTGAGTTTGTTCGGAGAGTTCGAGAAGGGGTTTACACCGCATAAAGCTGAGGCGAGCGGCAGCCAAGACCGTCGAGGAAACAAATCAATGAAGACCTATGTAACATTCACAGGCATCCTTTTCGGCCTGCTCACGCTGGTGCACATCTGGCGGGCCACGGTCGAGACACAACTGGCGACCGACCCCTGGTACATTCTCATCACGCTTGCCGCCGCGACCCTCTGCGCCTGGGCGTTGAGCCTGGTCTGGCAATCGCGCCGTTCGTGACCTGCGGCGCAGGCGTATGGCCGGCAGAACCGACCTGGAGAGTCGGCCTTCGGCAGTCCTCTGGCTCCCGCAGGCCAGGAGGAATTACCTGAGCCACGTCCACACCCGCAAGTCACTTTCCCCCTGGGTGGGATGAAATACAAGGTATAGCCGTTCAGGTCGCGAACACCAAACTGCCTCGCTCCATAAAAGGTGTCGTAGATATCCTCGACGAACTCGATTCCCTCGTCGCCGGAGGCCTGGCCCGCGAGTGCCGCCTGGGCCGCTTCCATTTGCCGCGATTTCAGCAGTTGATACAGGTTGTCAACCTTATCGGTATAGAACCATAAGCTCACGCTCTGCGGCCCTTGTTTGCCGCCCGGCCTCAGCATCAGCTCAGCTTTTCCAAACGACAACATGCCGAAGTTCGGCACGCCATCGTCCTCGTAGCGCCCCGTTTCCTGGAAGCCGATTGAAGCGTACCAATCGAGGGTACGAGCGATGTAGGGACGCTGAGCATGGCGACAAGTTTATGGACGGAATCGGCCGTTGCGCCATGCCGGCGCGCAGACCCGACGGCGGCGTTCTCGCTTTTGAATTCAGGAGTCCTTTTCATGGATTCGATAGAGCTGCTGGCGAGAACGATCGGGGTGCGGGGAGCCAAGCACCAAACCGGGTAAGTTGCCCCGCAATCTGTCGGCGCCGTCGCTCTAGTCGTGCCGCAACGCTTCCATCGGATCGACGCGGGCCGCGCGCCGCGCCGGCACATAGGCCGCCAACAGTGCAACCGCGATCATCAACGCCGCTCCCAGCGCAATCGGGATAGGATAGTCCGCCGGCCCGTTTTCCATCACGCGCGCGGCGAAACGCGTGCCCCATAGCGTCATCGGTATTCCCACCGCAAGGCCCGCAAAGACCATCTTTAGCGCGTCTCGCAGGATCATGCGGGTTGCGTCGCCTGGCGTCGCGCCCAATGCCATACGGATGCCAATCTCGTTGACGCGGCGCGCCACCGCGTACGCCAACAAGCCATAGAGGCCGATCGCCGCCAACATCGATCCGAGCGCGCCAAACATCGTGGACAGCGTGGCGATGAGGCGCTCGGGAACGAGCGTCGCGTCCACTTGCTGCGCCATCGTGCTGACGCGCTCCACGCGCACACCCTTCAGAATCTCGCCCACCGCACCAAGAGCCTCGCCCCTTACCGCCTCGGGCGCCTGACGGCTGCGAAGGATGACGTTGTAGGCGAATACCCGGCGTTCCTGGAACGCGGTGAGGTAGATCGTATTGGGCGTCGACTCGCGTGGATTGTCGTACTTCGCGTCGCCGACAACCCCCAGGATGGTGTACGGCTCCTGGTCGCCTTCGATGCTGAACCGCTTCCCGATCGGGTTGGCATCGTCGAAGTAGAAGCGGGCCATCTTCCGGTTGATGACGGCCAGGTGCGCGATGCCGCGGTCTTGAAGCGTGAAGTCGCGCCCCGCCAGCAACGGTATTCCGAGCGTTTCAAAATAGCCGGGCGCGATCCAGTTCAACGAATGGTAGCGATTCTGCTCGGGCTTGCTCGGATAGCCTTCGACGGCGACATGGCGAGACGCGCCGGCTCCCGAAAGCGGGGTCATACCGCTAAGGGTGGCCGAGCGCACTCCCGGAATGGTTTGGAGACGGTCGAGCAGTTCGCGATACAAACGCGACAACTCACCCCCTGAATATCGGCTGGCGGCGGGATCCAGCCGTATCAGCAGAACGTGATCGCGCTGAAAGCCGAGACCGCTGCGGAGGCTGGAGAGGTGATGCAAAAACAGGCCGGCGGCGCTCAATAGCAACACCGACAAGGCGACCTGCGCAACCACCAGGCCGTTTCCCAAAAACCGTCCGAAGCGCGTTTCGATACCCTTTCCCGCCGCTCGCAGCGAAGACGCCGGCGCCGCTGACATCGCTCGCAACGCCGGCGCCAGCCCGAACAGAACTCCGGTGAGCACGGCGACCGTCGTGGTAAATAGCAGAACACGCATATCCGCTTCGACCGGAATCTCGAGTGGCGGCAATCCCGGAATCGGCCGCGCCGAAGCGATGATCCGCACCAAGGCGTCCGCCCCGAAATAGGCGAAGAAAATGCCGATCAGAGCGCCCGTCGCCGATAGCAGCAACGACTCGGTGAGCAACTGGCGCAGCAGGCGGAGCTTGCCGGCGCCCAGCGCGACTCGCAACGCCATTTCGCGCTCCCTCGCCGCCCCCCGCGCCAACAGCATGCTCGCCACGTTGGTGCAGGCGATGAGCAGCAGCAACCCGACCACGGCCATCACGAACAGCAGCGGCTTGGCGAACTGATCCCTCAGAAGCACGGAGATGGCGCGGACCGGCTCCAGCTCGAACTTCAGGTTACGGAGATAGTAGTCGGTCTTGAGCTTGTCTTGATCGAAGGTTTGGAAATAGAGCGTCGCCAGCTCGGCCTGGGCTTGCTCGATCGAGACGCCGCGCTTCAACCGCCCCATCAACCCGACCCGCTTGATCGCCTCGCCATCGAGTATCGAACTCGTGGCCAGCGGCAGCCAGACTTGCGGCGTCAATCCCAATTGCACACCGAAGAATGCCGGCGGCGTCACGCCGACGATCGTGACCGGCGATTTCTCGAACGTGATCTGCCTGCCCAGCACGGCCGGGTCGCGGTGAAACCGGCTGTTCCAATACGACCAACTCAACATCGCCACCGGACCGCGCCTCGTCGGAGTCGTCTTCGCGAGCAATCAGGCGTCCGATCGCCGGCTCGACTCCGAGTAGGTCGAAAAAGCCGCCGTCCACGTACTGAACATCGACATTCTCGGGTTCCGAGGCGTCTCCGCCCAGCGAGGCTCGCAACTCGTCAGGGCGCGAATACGCGATCAGCCCCGACAACACGTGATTGTTATCGCGCAGGTGCTCATACACCTCGAAGTCTGCGCTGTTGAGGCGGGGGTCCGTGGGAAACTGGTGGAGCAGCTCGACAAGCCGCCCCGGATCGCGCACGGGAAGCGTGCGCAGCAGCAGCGCGTTGAGCAGGCTGAAAATCGCGGTGTTGGCGCCGATGCCGAGAGCCAGCGAAAGAACCGCGACGGTTGTAAACCCAGGAGAACGGCGCATCGTTCGCAGGCCATAGCGGACGTCTTGCCAAACCCGGTCAAGGGAATTCCAGCGCCACACTTCGCGGGTGCGCTCCTGAATGCGAGTACGGTTGCCGAACTCGCGGCGGGCGGCGCTTTCGGCGGCCTCGGGTGATTCGCCCCGTTCGATGCGGTCGCGCGCCGCCATGGCGAGGTGTGCCTGGATCTCTTCGTCGAGTTCCTGGTCGCGAGGTTTAGGCGAGCGCCATAGCCATCTCATCGCGCCGCTCCTCGGCCCAGGGTCGGGCGAACCAGGCAGACCGCCGCGGGACTCGGATCACAGCATGGTCGCTGGTTCATAGCTGTAGATATTCTACATCCATGTCTGTAGATTGTCTACCGCCTGCGACAGGCCGCGATCCGATGCACTGGTTGCCACCCGGAGCAGCAGACTGGTTGCCACAACAGAGCCGCAGGCGTCAGCCGGCGGGCCGAAGTGACTGGATGCGGGTCAACAGTGGAGAATGCAGAAGCGAAGTGTCTGGACGTCGGGCCGCGTCGGATGCTCTACCCCGCGGCTGCCGTGGGGTTTCGGCCCGCCGGCTGACGCCTGCGGCTCTGTTGTCCCGGCCCTGGCGGGCGGTGCCAGTTCGCTGGAAGCGGTGCGGGACACACAACGGAGAGGCGGTTGCACAGGCAGGGATGCCTGGGCCACCCGGCGGGCTGCGTTACCCGGGCCGCCTCCGCAGGCTGCGTTGCCCGAGCCATGTTACAGGCAGGATTGCCTGTGCCACCTTACATCTTGTATTGGCCCAGATCCTCGTCGCTGAGGTTTTCGAGCCAGCGGCGCAGTTCTTCGCTGTTGGCTTTGTCGCTGACGGCGTTGGAGACCTTGGAGGATTTCAGCACGTCGTCTTCGACGAAGATCGGGCAATCCAGGCGCAGGGCGAGCGCCAGGGCGTCGCTGGGGCGCGAGTCGATGGCGATCATTTCGCCCTCGCGCTCCATCCAGATCACCGCGTAGAACGTATCGTCCTTCAGCTCGTTGACGACGACCTTGCGCAGTCCGCTGCCCAGGCCCATCAGCAGATTCTTGATCAGGTCGTGGGTCATCGGCCGCGGCGTCGTTACCTTTTCGATTTCCAGGGCGATGGCGTTGGCTTCGTAGACGCCCACCCAGATCGGCAAGACCGAGTTTCCGTCGAGATCCTTGAGAATCACAATCGGCATGTTCGTGACCGGGTCCATCATCAGGCCACGGATTTTCATTTCGACTTCCATCATTGCCCCCGTGATATTGGACGCTCCGTTTACTGAAGGATTCGGAAACCCTGAAACGTTGGAGCGGAGTGTTCTTGCGATCAATTCACCCACCAGGGAATTCGGCCCCGATGCGGCTACCCGCACCTGGCAATAGGCGCCATGCAGGTCTTCGTCCCCGCCCAGCCGGCGAGGGATCACTGAAATTCAACACGCGATTCTGCGTCGTTCTACCGATCCATTGTTGGGACTTCTCGCGCCGTCCCTCGACCAGCACTTCCTCCTCCCGGCCAACGAAACCCGCGTTGCGGCGCTCCTGGATGCGCCGCTGCATCTCCTGCAGGATCGCCAGCCGCCGCGACTTTTCCTCTTCGGGAACCGCGTCTTCATAGGAGGCGGCAGGCGTGTTCGCGCGCGGCGAATACTTGAACGAGAATACCGAGTCGTAACCGACCTGCTCGAGCAACGACAAGGTCTGTTCGAAGTCTTCCTCGGTCTCGCCCGGAAACCCGACGATGATGTCGGTGCTGAGCGCGATCGGCCGCCGCGCCGCCTGCAGCTTCTCGATGCGCCGCAGATAGTCGTCGCGGCTATAGTCGCGCTGCATGAGCCCCAGCACGCGCGTCGATCCCGACTGCACCGGCAGATGGACGTGGTTGCAAAGCACTTCGTTGTCGTCGATGGCCTCGACGATCGCGGGCGTGAAGTCGCGCGGGTGCGAGGTCGTGAAGCGCACGCGGCGGATGCCCGGCACGCGCCCGACCGCCGCCAGCATCTGGGCGAAATCCCAGCCGCGCGGCGAGGGGTCGCGGTAGCTGTTGACGTTCTGCCCCAGAAGCTGGATCTCGCTATAGCCCTGAGCCGCCAGCCGGCTAGCTTCTTCGAGAACGCTTTCGCTGCTGCGGCTGCGCTCGGGCCCGCGCGTGAACGGCACCACGCAATAGGCGCAATGCTTGTCGCAGCCCTCGATGATCGTAATGTAGGCGCGGTAGGGATTGTCGCGGCGGGTCAGCGGCGTGTCGAACGTTTCGTCGGTGTCGAGGCTCAGCCCCGTGACGCGGCTTTCACCCGCTTCGAGCCGGGTGAGCATCTCCGGCAGCGCGTTGTAACTGGCCGAGCCGCACACCAGGCTGACGTGCGGCGCCTGTTCGAAGATGCCCTCGCCCTGATGCTGCGCCACGCAGCCCAGCACGCCGAACACCTGCCCGGCCGTGCGCTGCCTCTTGAAATTCGCGAGCCGCGAGAAGACCTTCTGCTCGGCCTTGTCGCGGATGCTGCAAGTGTTATAAAGAACCAGCCCGGCTTCGTCGGGACGCTCCACCGCCTGATAGCCGCGGCCGAGCAGCGTGCCGCAGACTTTCTCGCTGTCGTGGACGTTCATCTGACAGCCAAACGTCTCGATGTAGAAGGTTTTCTTCACGTTTGGGTGCGCAACAGCCCCCTCAGTATAGCAACCCGTCCGGCGCCTTCCCGAGCCGGAAACCGTCGGCGGCACAGCTTGCCTGGATGAGACCGTGCAGTACGCCAACTCACAAGACAACGCCGCCGGCGCAAGGCCCCAAAACCTCGCTACGATGGCCGATATGAGGGCTATGCGGCCGCGTCACCGGCGGCGGCTGAAACACCGCGGCGCGAACAGGCCCGCGGTGCGACGCCATCGCTGACGGCTTGCTCTTTCCCGGAACGCACCGCCCGCGCGCCCGGAAAAGCCGAGGAGACTTGAGTTGACCGAGAACCATGACCAGCGACGCAGCGACCGGCTGATGTGCTCCGAACTGGTGGAGATCGCCTTCGAGGATCAGGTCGGACACTGGGTCCGCGAAAACGGAGTCATCGAGGACGTCGGCTCCACCGGAATCGGCGTCAGCCTCAACCTGCCGGTCAGCGTCGGCCGGACCGTCACCGTATCGAATCCGCGATTCCGCAGCCAGGCAAAGGTCATTCACTGCGAGTTCGAAGAGTACGGCTACCTGCTCGGGCTGGAGTTCAGCGGCGGGTTCGAGTGGAACCGCACCGACTGGGAACCGGAGCACTTGTTGCACCTGCCCAAGGAATAAGGCATGCGCCGAATTGGGCTGCCCGGAGCGTCCGGCTCTCGCGCACGGCCGCGCCGCCTGTCACTCGCACCCATTCCCCTCACTCACGCCCGTTCCTCTTTCCCCCCTCCCCAAGCCCTGCCCCAAATCGCGAAAACAGAGCCGCACCCGGAAAGCTACGGGCCCGCCGGCACCGGCACCCAGGCAGCAAGGAAGGCACCAAGTCGGGAATACCAATCGGCAAAGGCAGCGCCTGCAGGGGCCCCAGCAATTTCTGATTGCCGACGAAATCGTCCCCGCCGCATCGTGCCACCTCAGCCCGCAGACTCCCGCCCGCGGCTCTGTCTCTTCAATTGCAAGTTCCGCTGCCGGTTACCCAGGCGTGCAGTCTGCGGCTCGACCGCGTGAGCCGGAGGCCGATCAGGTACATTGGTTACGGATAAGGTGGAGAGAACTTACGAAACGATCGCTCGCGGACCTACGAACGGGCAGCCCCGCTGCGAGCCGCCTTCCGAAGCTTGGCCGCCCGCGCCTGGCGGGCCAATTGCACCAGCACTTGCGCGGTTCGCTCGGGATCGTGGCGCACCGGCCCTTCGGGCTCTTCGCCCAACAGATCGAGCTCCAGGACCTTGACCCCCAGCTTTTCGATCCGCGCCAGATCGTTGGTGACCGGTTTCGCGTTTTGCGCCGCGTAGCGCCGCCGCGCGGCCGCGGACGCCCGGCGGCTGTTGAGCAGCACGTAGTCCACCACCGGCGCGGCGCTATGTTCCAGGATGGCCTTGAGGTGATCGCTCGCGGCGTAACCCACCGTCTCGCCCGGCTGCCCCATGAGGTTGCATAGGTAGATCTTGCAGGCCGGGGAGTGGGCAATCGCTTCGGGGATTCCCTCCACCAGCAGGTTGGGGATGACACTGGTGTAGAGCGACCCCGGCCCGAGCGTGATCAGGTCGGCCTGCTCGATGGCTTGCAGCGCGTCGGGCACGGGCGGGCAGCGCCGCGGCTTCAGCCGCACCGCGCGGATCACGTCGGTCGAGCCGCTGATGCGCGATTCGCCCACCAGCTTGCGGCCGCTGGCCATTTCCGCCACCAGTTCCACGTTCTTGAGCGTCGAGGGAAAGATGTGGCCGTGGATCGCCAACACCTCACTCGAAAGCTGAATGGCCTGGTGAAAATCCCCGGTCACGTGCGTCAGCGCCGCCAGGAACAGATTGCCGAAGCTGTGGCCGCGCAGACCGCGGCCGTTCGAAAAACGGTATTGGAACAGGCGCGCAAGCAGCGCCTCGTCTTCGGCGAGCGCCACCATGCAACTGCGGATGTCGCCCGTGGCCAGAATGTCGAACGCGCGGCGCAGCCTCCCGGAGCTGCCGCCATCGTCGCTCACGGTGACCACCGCACCCAGATCGAGAAACGGCGCGTCGGCGGCGCTCGACGCTGGGTAGGGGCCCAGAGCGAGGCGCTTGAGGCCCCGCAAGATGGTCGACAGCCCCGTGCCACCGCCCAGCGTCACGATCCGCAGTGGGTCGGCGGCGGATTCAACGCGCCGCCGCCGGCGCAACGACTTCACCGCCGTGCCGGACGGGGGCCGTTGAGGCGTGCTGGTTCGTGAACGGGAACGGATCGTGAGGGGCTCCTGCCTGCCGGAGTTAGTTTCCGCCGCCCTGATGCAGCAAATGCGCAATCGGAGGATGGCCCACGACGCTGCCAAGATCGGCGTCATTCAGCGCCAGAACCCGGTTCAGAGGATCGATTTCGATGGCCCGCTTGAGGTTGCCGAAAGCCAACTCCACGTTGCCCTGCAACGCGGCCAACACGGCGTTGGCGTAATGAACATGGCCCGCCTTCGGCGCCAGCCGCAGAGCCCGCTGGAGGTAGCGCTCGGCCTCCCCCAGGCGGCGGTCGTTCATCAGCTTCACACCGTAATTGTAGTTGTCGTCGGCGGTCTTGAGCTCGACCTTTTCGTCGCCGATCTGTTGACGGCAGATGTCCGCGTAAACGTGCGCGCGGTGGCGCAGCGTGGTGTTGGGGCCCTCGACGGCTTTTTCCATCAAGGGAAGCGCGCGCCCAAACCGCCGCGCGTTGAAGTATTCGACGGCCTTCTCGTAGTTTTCGGTCTGGCGCAGCTCAAGCTGGCGCAGGGCCTTGGCCGCCTGTTCGGCCTGTTTGTCGACCGGCGGTGGCGGAGGCGGGGGAACCGTCTTGGGAGCTCGACGCCGGCGATCGGGGGGCGGCCATGCAGGAGCCGGGGAAGCCGCCTGTGCAGCCGCGGCCTGAGCCTTCTTGGTGGCTCGAGGTTTCGGAGCGGCGGCGGGCTTGGGGGCCTTGGCCGCTTTGGCTGCCTTGGGCCTCTTCGACGCAGCCTTCTTCGCGGCCGCGGGCTTGCTACCCGCCCGCGTCGCCCGCGCCGGCTTCTTCGTCTTCGCGGTATTTTCGGCGCGCTTCTTCGTCTTGGCCGAATGCGCGTTGTCGACGCTGCTCTTGGCCGCCTTGGCCGCCTTGGCCGTTTTGGCCGCTTTGGTCGACGCGCCGGCGCGGGCCTTCGACCGTGCAGTCTTCGGCCGCGAGATCTGCGATTTTGTCGCCTTGTCGCTGCTACGCGCCATATCCGTTCCCGCCCCCTGGAGCGAGGGCTGCGATACCGCCGGCAGTGCTCACGCGCGCGGTAGCTCGATGCAAACCGCTAACGCTCAGTGTCGCAATGGTTTATAGCAGATTCGAGGATTTCAGGCAACTGCGCGGAAGGTTACATTGCCTCTCCAAGCCGCGGACAAACTCCTGTCCGGCCCGGCACTTATGCTCCATTGGGGGCGGTCATCGCGTCTTTATGTCTTTATTTTTCAAAGGTCTACAGCGTTCTTAGGGTGCGAGACACGGCGGCTTGTCCACTTCCCGCCACGACGGCCGGACGCACGTCGCTGGACCCAGGCCCCGGCCTCGAGGCAGCAACAATCCGTAAGCGACTTATTTTAAATGGGTTAGATAAATAAAAGCGGCATTCCAAGAACTCCATGGCCAGAATCCACCGGCCAAGCCATCGGCCCTGACTACCCAGCCGCCCGGCCAACGAGGGCATCTAACCGCTAAATATCCAACAAGTTACAGGAGGCCAACGAGATTCCAGGGCCGACGAGTCTACTGCTGATCGGCGGGCGGCCAATTTCCGGCGCCTACCGATCCATCCGTTCGTAAGGTATCCGAAAGCCCCAGCCTCCAGAGCACGGCCGGGAGCGGCCCAGCGCCAGACCAGCCCCCGCTTTCCCCAGGGTCCAGGGTGGTTCGACGTGGCGGGTGCCGCCGCTCGCTCCGGCGGAGCCCAACAACCTGCTCCCCCTAGCTACCAACAGGCAACCATCGACATACAAGGGTGGTCGGCGGGTGGCGGCGCCTTTTCGGCGTTCAGCGTCAGCTCGGCTCCGGCGCAGCGTCGCGGCGAAACCAGGAGCCAGAGCCGCCGGCGGAAGCCCGCTGGGCCGAGCCCGCTCGCTACCCGTCCCTGCAAAGGAGTTTCCTTCCGTAGATCTACTGAGGTTCGGCCTTCGGGCGGCTCTATGCCTACTTCCGCGGGGCGATTCTCGTGTTGAGCGCGCCGCTCCGGGCGCCCTGTTCCCGGCGCCGTTCCGAGGTGGCGCCTGGCGGCAGAACCGGAGGCCATTCAACCGGCTTGGCCGGCGCTTGCCAGCAAGGGCCCGTCGGGTGTGGCGCGCGCCGCCCCCGGCGGCGGCAGAAAGACTTCCCGGTCGTAGCGCAGCATGGTCAGGTTGTCGGTCCAATCGTCGCAGCGGGCGGCGGGCCGGCCCCGGAGCTCCTGGAGAATCCAGTCGGTGAAGCGCGCTCCGGCTTGATGCGTCAGGGGATACCCTCCCCCGAAGCGGGCGTTGATCTCGGTGACGAGCACCGCACCGTCGGCGGCCAAAAAACATTGGATACTCAGCGGCCCTCGAGCCCCCGGCAGCGTTTCGGCGATGCTGCGGGCCAACCGCATCAGGCCGGCGTGCCTCACCGTTACGGCTTTGGATACCTCGCCGGCGCGCACCTCCAGGCGGAGGTGCGGCACCTCGGCGACCGAGCGTCTGCGGGCACCCACCAACACGTTGATGGTGTGCTCGCGGCCGGGAGCGATTTCTTCGATGACGTGGTCCTGCAGGGCGCCGCCTGCTTGGGCCTGGCGGGCGATCGCCAGCAACTCCTCGTGGGAGCCGACCCGCCGCACACCCACCGATCCGCTGCCCCGCCGCGGCTTGACGATCACCGGAAACGGCACCGGCAACCGCGCCGGAAAACAGCGAGCGCCGGGGCTCGCGAATGCGGCAGCCAGGCTTTGCTGGGCGGGAACGGGAAAACCGTGGCGCTCGAGCCAGCGGTGCGTGCGGCGCTTGTCGGCGCAGATTGCGATGGCCTCGGGCGACGAGACCACGACCTGCGCCCCAGCACGCGCGAGAATCCCCCGCGCCGCGGCGTACACGGCCAGCTCGGGGTCGATCGCCGGAATCACCACGTCGATGCGGTCCCGCGTCACGATCTCGAGCAGACACGGCAGAAACGCCGGGTCGTCGCAGGGCGGCGTCCGCCGGACACTGTCGGCGAACTGCAGAGCGGGCGCGTCGGGCGAGGCGTCGGCCGCCACAATACAGCCGCAGACGCCGAGGCGCCGGAACGACTCGCGAAAGCAGCCCAGCAAGCCGACACGGCGGCCGGCGGATGAGATCAGGATACGCATGGCGGCTTGACGGCAATCGCCAGGTACCCTCCCGCAATGCGGTGCGCGGCGGGACTCGCCGCGGTCCAGCGGTCGAGCCAGCACAGCGGGTGCAGCACGATCGCCGCCAGCGCCTTGGCGGGGAGATAGAGCGGGGCGCACGCCGACGCCGCAACCACCGCCCAAAATTCCACCGCGATACGATACATGCCGCTGCCGGCGCCCACTGTCGTCTCCAGGTGCTCGAGTTCGAGGCCCGCCGACTCGATCAGGCGCCGCAGCCCCTCGGCGGTGAAGCGCCAGTAGTCGCGCGGGCTGGGGTGGTAGCCGATCACGAACGGCGCCTGCAGGTAGAGCCGCCCTCCCGGCCGGAGCACACGTGCGGCCTCGCCGACCGCCCGCCAGGGGTCGGCCAGATGCTCGATGACCTCCTGGCTGACGACCAGCGCCAAGCTCGCCGAGGCGAACGGCAGAGCCTCGGCTGTGGCGAGGCAGTGAGGGTTCGCGGCGCGGCTCACATCGAGGGCAAACAGGCGCGGATGGATACGCTTTTGCCCCGCGCCGGCATCGAGGCCCCACTCGCCGGCGCGGTCGAGATCCGCTAGCACAGCCGCCAAGCCGCGCCGGACCGCTGCGCTGCGGTTGTGGTTGGCATAGATCCGCCCCACCAGCAACGCCCGCAGAGCGAGGGAACAGGCCTCCGAGGCGGCTGAGAAATTGCGCCAGAGCGATAGACTCAGCGCGTCTGAAGACATGCTAGCCCCGTTATCAAGCGATCCTCCTTTGGGCCGTTGGAAGCGTCCGCAGGGACGGGAACGGTCGCCACGCTCCAAACCGGCGTCTGCGGCAGCCTGTTCAGCCCAAGCCACGCGATTCGCCCAGAAACTCCGGCATCAGCGCGGCGCCGGCCGGTGCGATGCCCTCGCCGCTCCACACCAGGGCCGCGCTGCGCGCCAGGATTTTCAGGTCGAGCCAGACGCCGGCGTGCTCGACGTACCAGAGGTCCAGTTCAAAGCGCCGTTCCCAACCCAGCGCGTTGCGCCCGCGAATCTGCGCCCAGCCGGTAAGGCCGGGCCGCACGCGGTGCCGGCGGCTCTGCCGAGGCGTATAGCGCGGTTGGTAGTGGGACGGCAAGGGACGCGGCCCGACCAAACTCATTTCTCCGCGCAACACGTTCCACAGTTGCGGCAGCTCATCGAGACTCCAACGCCGCAGCCAACGGCCGGCCGCAGTCAGCCGCTCGGGCTCAGTCAGGGGTTCGGGCTCCGCCTTGCTTTCCGGCTGTGTCCCCGCTGCCCAGCAATCGCCGCCAGCCAAGGTGCGGAATTTATAGATCTGGAACGGCGCTCCCGCGAGTCCGGAGCGGGACTGACGAAACAGAATCGGACGCCCCATCGACCGTGCGACGACACCGGAAGCCAGCAGCAGCAGCGGAGCCGCGGCGAGCAGGCCGAGCCCGGCCAGCACGACATCGCAGACGCGCTTGCCGGCGCTCAACGCCCAGGCGCTGGGCAGCGGCGGCTTGCCGGCTGAGCCCGGCTCCTCGCCCGGAAAGTCGCCGGCCATCTGCCTTCCCGCCGCTCGGGGAACAAGGCGTTGAGCCAGCAAGTCCCGGTAGATCCGCTCCCACGCCGCCCAGACCCGGCGCTGGGAAAACTCGGCGAAGATCCGCCGCTGCGCGCGATCCGCCAGCGCCGCCGCCCGCCGCGGATTGTCGAGTAGCCCGGCCACCGCCGCGGCCAGGGCCGCCGCATCGCGGGCGCGAACCAGCAGGCCGGTCTCGCCCTCCACGACCGCATCGCTCGCCCCGGTCGCGCGCGTGGTCACGAAAGGCCGCCGGGCGGCGGCGGCTTCCAGCGCAACGATCGGGTAGCCCTCGCGATAGGTCGACAGAGTGACCACGTCCATGAGCTGGTAGTAGGGAGCGGGATCGTTGACGAATCCGGTCACGAGGATGCCCGGATCGCTTTCGATGGCTTGGCGAACCTCCGGCGGAACCGGATCGCCGGCTTCGAAGCAGCCCACTAGCAGCAAGCGTAGCGCGGGCCGCCGCTGGCGCAGCCGCCGGTAGGCGGCAACGAGTTCGGCGATACCCTTGTCGCGGGTGAGCCGCCCGACAAACCCCACCACCGGGGCGTCGTCGGGGATGCCGAGACGTCGTCGCAGCCGGCGCACGCGGCGGGCCATCGCCGGCCCGGGCTCGAAAGGCCGTGGATCGATGCCATTGAGACTGCCCGAAGCGGCGACCACCAACTTACCCGGCCGAGCCAGGCGCAATTCCAGAGCGCGCCGCGCCAGACCCGGGCTGACGCAAACCACCCGTTGCGCCAGCAGGCAGGCCAGCCATTCGGCCGCCCACAACAGCGCGTATTTCGCGCCGCCCGCCGTCTCCAGGCGCAAGCCGCGCAAGGTGTAGACCCGGCACGGGATCCCCGCCAGCCAGGCCGCCAAACCGCCCAAGAGCCCCGCCTTGGGCGCACTGACGTTGGTGATCGCCGGCCGCAGCCGTCGCAGCAGCCGCCACAGCCTCCAAAGGGCTACAAGGTCCCGAAACGGCGAGACTTCGCGCTCGATCGGGACGGCCTCCCCCGGCACCCCCTCGCGGGCCGCAAAGCGCTCAAGCTCGGGGCCCGGAGAGCAGGCCACCCAGGGCTCGAAACCGGCCCTTCGCAGATAACGCAACTGGCCGCCGAGCGCCTTTTCAAGCCCGAACGCCGCAGTGAGTACATAGAGCAGCCGCCCGCGATTGGCGGGGCAGGCGTCCGGACGATTCGACCCGGCCTGATTCTGCCTTAGTTCCAGGCGCGGTTTCGGCCATGATTCCGGCCGAGGGGGGCCGATCGGGGCAACAGCGCCAGCCGGGTTGTGGTCCATCTGGGTGGGAGAAACCATCTTTCCTTCCCCATGATCGGTTTACGCTTTGTCGGACTTTAGGTATACAACCTCCACCGCTCCGTTTCGGGTTTGAGAGAATATGGCGGCGAAGGGCCGCTCCGGTGGGTCGCTGGGGAATCCGACCGACTGGAGCTAGGCTCCTGTGTGTCCTTCGCGGTTGACCTTGCCGGGCAGCCCGCTTCTTTCGGGAGAATGTTCGCCGCAGCTCGTTCGAGGAGGCCTTTTCATGCGGATTTTAGTGACCGGGGCGACCGGATTCGTCGGGGCAAGGCTGGTCGAGGAGTTCCACCGCCAGGGTCACGCCCTGGTGGCCTTGTCGCGCAACCCGGACGGGGCCAAACACCGTCTGCCCCTGCTCGAACAGGCCTATAGCTGGGATCCGCTGGTCGAGCTGCCCCCGGCCGAGGCTTTCACCGGCGTGGACGCGGTGGTTCACCTGGCGGGGGAATCGGTGGTCGGCCGCTGGACGGAGGAAAAAAAGCAAGCCATCCGCGACAGCCGGGTGTTGGGCACCGCCAACCTGGTCAAAACGATCGTGCGGCTCGAAACCAGGCCGCAGGTGATGGTTTCGGCCAGCGCCATCGGCTACTACGGTGACCGCGGCGACGAGGAGCTGACCGAGGAGTCCGCCCCCGGAGACGATTTTCTGGCCGAAACCTGCCAGCAATGGGAAAAAGAGGCCGGCAAGGTGGAATGGGGCGGGGTGCGCTCGGCTCGGGTACGGACAGGCATCGTGCTTGGCCCCGGCGGCGGGGCTTTGCAGGCGATGCTAACGCCGTTTCGGCTCGGCGCCGGCGGGCCGCTCGGCTCGGGGCGGCAATGGTGGTCGTGGGTCCACCGTGACGACGTTGTCTCCTTGATTCTGTACCTGATCGAACACCCCGATTTCAGCGGATCGGTCAACGGCACCGCTCCAGAGCCCATGAGACAAAAGGACTTCGCCAAAGTCCTGGGGCGCGTGCTCTGGCGGCCCGCGCTGCTTCCGGCGCCGGCCTTTGCCCTGAAGCTGGTGCTGGGCGGGTTTTCGACCGAGCTGCTTTCGAGCAAGCGCGTGCTGCCGAAAACGGCCGGCGAGCTGGGATTCCGCTTCCAGTACCCGCACCTGGAGGCGGCGCTGTGCGAGGCGCTCGGCAAGTGATCGGCTCGATTCGGCCCCTTATCCCTGTGTGTCAACCCGAGACACTGTCCGGCGTTCCGGATTCCTCCGCCCTCGGCAGCCCCATTCGGTTCGGTTTGAGGTCGAAAAGAGCCTGAGCCGGCGCAATTCACTGATAGGACACATTTTCCCCGCACGCCTGGGATGGCCTGCCAGACCCCGCAATGGGCTGCTGCTGCGGCTACATTTTTCGGGTCCGCAGCCGATATTTGTCTACAGAGTCCGTCACGAATCGTGCGAGCGCAACATTCCATTGGGTCGCCGACTGCCCCGCAGCGGCTGGAGTCGGCCGACTACCGCAAGAAGCTTCTTTCGGCCGTTCACCTGCTGCCGCCGCTGCCGACGGTTCTCAACCAGTTGCTACGCATGCTCAACGACTCCAACTGCACCTCGGGGCAGATCGCCGCGATTATCGAAAAAGACGCGGTTCTGAGCGGCAGCGTGTTGCGCTGCGTCAATTCGGCGTATTACGGGCTGCCGACGCGGGTTTCTTCGATCCGCCACTCGGTTACCTTGTTGGGGTTCGCGACGGTGCGCAATCTGGCGCTGGCCTTTTCGATGCGGCAGATGCTGGCCAAGCCCAAGATGCCGTCGAAAAAGATCTTCGCCGACTATTCGCAGCATTCGCTCGGCTGCGCCATCATGACGCAGTTTTTAGCCCACTACACCCGCGCCCAGGACCCCGAGGCGGCCTTCGCTGCAGGGCTGTTCCACGATATCGGCAAGCTGCTGATTTTTTCGACCCTGCCCGAGATGCTGCCGGTGGTGATGGAGCATTGGGAAAACGGCGAAGGCAGTTTCGAGGATTCCGAACGGGAATTGCTGCACGTCACCCACTCGGAGCTGTCGGGTATCGTGCTGGATAAGTGGAAGCTGCCGCAGCCGATCCGGGACGCCTGCCGCTACCACCACGACCCGGCCTCGTGCCCCGAGGAATCCATCGGCGAAGGGCCGGTTTCACTGGCGCAGCTGGTTCACGCCGCCGATCTGTACGTGCGGTCCTATGGGCTGGAGATTCTCCCCTCCGAGAAACGGCCCTCCGAGCCGCCCGACGACGCCTTTCGCGAAATCGGCCTGGAGGAGAACCTGCCGGAACTTCTGGAGCGCTTCAAAGCGGAATTCCAGTCCATCCGCAATGTGTTTCACTAAGATATGATGTACTAGTACTTTTGTGGCTTGCTAAGGTGTAGCTCTTAGTGGTTTACTTAAGAGGTCCAGATGTGTGGCGCCGGTTTCCCCCCATTGGCGCGCCGCAGCATGGCGTTGAGTGCGGGGAGGGATAGCAAGTGGAAGTGCTGGCGCAGTTTGTGTATTTGCAGGTACTGGACGTCCTGACCACGATGGCGTTCCTGCTGCACGGGGTTTCCGAATCGAATCCCCTGGTGAAGTGGTCGATGCGGGTCGCCCCCGACCCGTTTAGCGGACTGATCCTGATCAAAGTCGCCGGCGTCGCGCTGGGCATCTTCTGCGCCGTCACCGCGCGGCATCAACTGCTGCGCAAGGTCAATATCTTCTTCGCCGGGCTAGTGGCTTACAACCTGTTTGCGCTCATTCTGGCTTCGGGCGGCGTTTCCTGAGACGGCTCCGGACGAACGCGCCTGGTTCTGGACGATCCCGCCGATAACGCTTCGCGGTTTCCCGCCTTTTTGGAGGCCCGTTCGGGCCGCCGCTGCGATCATCGAATTCCGAGACAGAGCCGCGCCCGCAAGGGTGCGGGCCGCGGGGCCGGCGGCGGCTTCGTTTGGCGGCGGCTGGGTTTCGCGGCTTCGTTCAGGCGCTGCCGGCCTCCAGATCAAACAGTTGCAGGAAGAGCGTGCGGGTTGCCTGGCGCACCTGTTGTACGAAGGAGGGCAGGGGTTGGGCGGCGGGCTTGAGCTTGCTCCAGCGGCCGATCAGCTCAGCCAGGATTTCCTGCATCGATAGCGAGGAGGGAATCTTGCTCGAGGCATGGCCGGTGGAGACGCGGATGGCGTGGTCGAGGGCGCGGAAGAACACGGCCGTTTCGTGCAACATGCGGGATTGGTTGGCGCTGAGGCGGCCGGTGGTGCGAATCACCTCGATGCGTTCGGGCGTGCTCAACGATTCGAAGAAGATGCCGGCGTCGAGCAGCCGCAGGTACATCAGAATGAAGTCCACGTCGTAGTAGCCGCCGGCGCCGGCCTTGATGGGGTGCTGCGCGCCTTGCTCGCGTTCGAGCCGGTTGCGCATTTCGAGCAGCAGGCGGCCCAGATCGCCGCTCATGCCGTAGCGCCGCCAGTCGACATCTTGCAGCTCGGTGAGAAACGTCGTGCCGCCCTCGCGGTCCCCGGCGACGGCGCGCGATTTCATGTAGGTGATCGCTTCCCAGGCCTGGGCGTGTTCGCCGAAGTAGGTCTTGTAGGCCGACTCGGTCTGCACCAGCTCGCCGTCGCGCCCCATCGGGCGCAGCCGCGGATCGACGCTGAAGATCAGCCCCTCGACGGTGTAGCTGCTGATGATTTCGATGATGCGATTGACGACGTCGATCCACCAAGCCTTGTCGCCGGCGGCATCGTCGCGCAACACGAAAACCAGGTCGGCGTCGGAAGCCATGTCGAATTCGCGAACGCCCAGCCGGCCGAGGGCGATGACGCGCAACGCGTCGGAGGGCCGCGGCCGGCTGGTGGCGGCGCATTGCGCATCGACGGCGATTTCGTAGGCCGCCTGGATGATGTGATCCGCCAGATCGCTGGTCTTGGCCAAGGTGGAAAAAATGGGCTGCCGCAGGAACAGGCTTTCGGCCTGCAGCCGGAGCATGCTGCGGCGGTAGAAGCGCCGCAGCCAGGTGGAGCATTCTTCGAGCCCGGCATCGCCGGCGATCATCCGGCGCATGTCCATCGGCATTTCCGGACGGGGAGAAAGCCCAAAATCGAGCGCTTCGGGTCCGCCCGGGTCGATGCTGGAAGGCGGCGACTCGGCCACGGCGCGCAGTTCCAGCACGTCTTCGGGATAGCGGATCAGGTTTTCCGCCAGATAGGGGCTGTGCTCGATCAGATCGGCGACGCATTCTACCAACGCCGGCATCCGCTCGAACTCACGCAGCAGATGCGGCTGGGGGACGATCTTGTTGAGGAAGAACTCAAAATTCTTGTGGCCGCGCCGGCGGGGCAGCGCCTGCACGGCATTGGCCAGCGCCGGCGACTCGCGCTCGAGGTGACGCAACTGCATGCGCCAACTGTGCTCGAGATCCTCAATGGCCACCGAATCGTTGCTGATGCGGGGGCTGGGAACGCTTACCGGCGCCGCCTTTTCCACCGCCGGCTCCGCCGACTCTTCGTCGCGGGGAACCGTCGCCACGGGCCGCTGCGCATGGATGATGCGCTCGTAGATTTCGGTGACGTCGCCGAGGTGACGCTCGACCTGCTCGGGAAGGGTTTCGTCGACCGGACGCGTCAGCAGCTTCGCGCGCACTTTGCGCATCAGCAGCGCCAGCGCCTTGGCGTCGGTGGGCAGCGTATGCACCTGGCGGTCGTCTTCGATCTGCAGCAGATGCTCGATGGTGCGCAGAAATTGATAGGCCGAGTCGAGCCGACCGTAGTCCTGCAGCGACAGATAGCCTTTGTCGCGCAGGCGGTGCAGCGCAAACAGCGTGCCGCCGCTGCGCACCCACGAGTCGCGGCCGCCGTAAAGCCGCTGGAAGCACTGCACCAGGAACTCGATATCGCGAATACCGCCGCGAGCGAGCTTGACATTGATACCGGGCTTGGAACGCCGCCGCAGCTTCTCCTGGATGCGGTCGCGCGTTTCGGCCACTCGCTCGACGTTCGAAAAGTCCGTCGTGGTCTGGTAGATCAGCGGTTCGACGATCTTGAGAAAGGTGTGGCCCAGGGACAGGGCTCCGGCCGTCGGGCGGGCCTTGATCAGCATCTGCAGTTCCCAGTCGCGGGCGCGGCGATCGTAATAGTCCAGCGCCGCCTGCAGGGGAAGCACCAGCTCTCCCATGGTGCCGTCGGGCCGCAGCCTCAGGTCGACGCGGTAGCAGCAGCCTTCCGGGGTCATCATCGACAGCAAGGTCGTCAGCCGCGTGGCCAGCTCGAGGATGAACTCTTTGTTGGAGACGCGGACGGGCCCCGCCGTCATACCGTCCCGCGTGTAGAGATACATCAGGTCGATGTCGGAACTGTAGTTGAGCTCGCGGCCGCCGAGCTTGCCCAGGCCAAGCACCACGAACTGGCATTCAATGGCGCCGCCGCCCGAGCCGGCGGCCGACAGCGGGCGGCCGAACCTCTGAATGAGCTGGCGGCGGATGTATTCGTGAGCACCGTGGAGGATGGCGTCGGCGAGATTGGAAAGCTCGAGGGTCACTTCGGCCAGCGTGGCGGTGCCCAACAGGTCGCGCAGCGCAATGCGAATCAGGTGCATGCGCTTGAAGCGAGCCAGCGCCAGCGCGAGCTGCGAGTCGTCGGCGACGGCCGGGCTCCAACCCAGCGCCGAGTACATCTCTTCATTCGACAGCACACGGTAGAAGCGCTCTTCGTCGAGCGCCCACTCGACCAGCTCGGGGTGGCGCACGACGGCGTCGGAGAGGAAATGGCTGTGCGAAAACAGCGACAACACGGCGTGCAGCCGCCGGCTGGGGCGAAAGATGGATTGGGTGGGATGGCCGGCCTCGACCAGATAGCGCTGCAGGTAGTTGAGCGCGCCGTCGGGGTCGGGCATCTGCCGCAGGAAGCGGCTCAGTTTGGAGGCGCCGCCCGAGGGCAGCACCTCGCGCAGCGTTTCGATGTTTTTCGCGGCGCGGCCGCGGTGCTGGAAGTCGACGGACTGAGGCAGCTGGGTCAGGGCATCCACTGATTTGCAGAATAGCGCACCGACGTCGAACGACGTGTTTTGCGGGCGGCTCAAGGGCCGCCTGGGCTCAGGATCGAGGACCGCCCGGGCGCGTCGGGTCCCGCGATCGACGGCGCGAGGGGTCCGGCTTGACGGCCCCGGGACGCCGGGCAGCGGCCGCCGGCCGCTCGGGCCGCAACCGGCCTGAACCGGCCGATTCGGCGTTGTTACACTGGGATGGAACCTGCCTTGTTCCGAGTCTCGTCCAAGAAACAGGCTGCATCGGCGCACTCCGCAGTCGGGAGAGATGTGATTTTGGATTCACGAACGAGCCAGCGATCGACGATGAAGGCAGCGGGATATCGAGCGGCGGCCCATCCGGCGGGGAGACATCGCGCAGCGAGCCATGGCGCGAGAGGCTACCGCGTGGCCGCCTTCCGCGCCACTCTGTTGGCCGCCGTCACGCTGTTAGCCGTTCCGCGCCCCGCGGCGCCTGCCGACTCGCGCCAGGCCCACGGCAAGCAACTGGTCCTTGACTCGCTGCAAGCCCTGGGCGGCGACGCGTTTCTGAAGATGACTAACCTGACGCAATCGGGCCGCGCCTACTCGTTTTACCGGCGGGACCTGAGCGGGCTGGCGGTCTTCACACGCTACGAGAATTATGAACCGCCGCGACCCGACGCGCCGCCCGACTGGCTGCCGGTAAGCCGCCGCGACGTCTATACCGAAAAGGGCGACTACTACGCGCTGTTCAAGAACGGCAAGGGTTGGGAGGTTACCTTCCGCGGGGCCCGGCCGCTGCCCAAAGACCGCATCGAACAATACCGCGACTCGACGCGCCGCAACTACTTCTTTTTCCTGCGCTACCGGCTCCACGAGCCGGATCTGTATTACTACTACAAGGGCACCGAAATCATCAACAACGTACCGACCGACGCGGTCGACATCTCCGATCACGACGGCGAAAGCATCACGGTGTACCTGCGGATGTCGGACCACCTGCCGGTGCAGCAAGTCTACCTGCGGCGGGACCCCAAGACGCGCATTCCCTCCGAAGAAAAGTCGATTTACGCCAAGTACCGGACGGTGGACGGCGTCACGCTGCCCTGGAATATCCGGCAGGAACGGGACGGCGATAAGACGTTCGAGTTCTTTGCGAACGCGGCGCAGATCAATCAGCCGCTCAATGCCGGATTGTTTGATTTGGGGAATGTTCCGGTGCTCGAGCCTCTGCCTTGACGCTCTGGGCTTGTGGTGGGTTTGCCCGTGGGTCTGTGCTTCGGGGCCCTACGTCGCGAGGAATCGCGACGCGGCAAACCTGGAGATTCACGCCACGGGTGGTCTTCCGGCTTCCATTGGTGGACCCGGGCGGTCTACTGGCTGCTCTTGGTCGTCTCCGAGGTGGCGTTGGGGTTCCTGCGTGACTGTTGGTTCTGAGAGGTACGGCTCGCAAGTGCCGGGGGTGCGGTTAGTACTCCAGCAGGCGCTCGATTTCGGCTTCGAGGTCTTCGACTTGGGGCAGGATTTCCTTTTCCAGGCGGGGGTGGTAGGCCACCCAGGTATCCAGCGAGCCGATGCGGCCGACCGGGGCGTCGAGGTGGCTGAACAGCTCGTCGGCGATACGCGCGGCGATCTCGGCGCCGTAGCCGAACGAGCGGCAGTCTTCGTAGGCGACCATCGCGCGGCTGTTCTTCTTCACGGATTGCTCGATCGCGGGCCAGTCGTAGGGGCTGAGCGTCCGTAGATCGAGAATCTCCACACTGACTCCATGCTTCTTCTCGATGCGCGCGGCGGCTTGCTGCGCCCGATGCACCAGCGCTCCGTAGGTGACGATGGTCAGGTCGCTGCCCTCGCGCACCGTATGCGCGCTGCCGAAGGGAATCCGAAAATCGTCGCCCGGATGGGGGCTGCGGTTGTAGGTTTCGCGATAGAGCTTCTTGTGCTCGAGGAACAGCACCGGGTCGTCGCAGCGAATCGCGGTGCGCAGCAGTCCGGCGGCGTCGAGGGCGTTGGAGGGAAACACGACGCGCAGCCCGGGAATGTGCGTAAACAGGACCTCGCCCGACTGGCTGTGATAAACCGCGCCGCCGCCCAGATAGCCGCCGATGGGAACGCGAATCACCAGCCCGGCGGAAAAGGCGTTGTTCGAGCGCCAGCGGATATTCGCCAGCTCGTCGCGAATCTGCATCATCGCCGGCCAGATGTAGTCGAAAAACTGGATCTCGACGACGGGCTTGAAACCGCGCGTCGCCAGACCGATGGCGCGGCCGACGATGGCCGCCTCCGCCAGCGGCGAATTGAAGACGCGGCGGCTGCCAAACTCGCGCTGTAGCCCGGCGGTCGCCTTAAACACACCGCCCTTGCCCTTGACCACGGCGAGATTTTCCTCGCGGCTGCAGTCGGCGACGTCTTCGCCGAAGACCACGATGCGGGCGTCGCGGCGCATCTCGGCGTGCAAACAGCCGTTGATCAGGTCGAGCATGGTCTGGGGCTCGCCGCTGAGGTGCGGCTCGCTGTGGAAATCCGGGCCCGACGGATCGACGGTAGGCGAGTAGAGAAACTTCAAGGCCGAGCCCGGCTTGGGCGGCGGCGCGTCCTGCGCCTCGTCGGCGGCCTGCTGCAAGGCGAGATCGACTTCCTGGTGCAGCGTGTAGATGGTGTTTTCGTCGGCGATGCCTTCGGTTTCGAGCAGACGCGCCAGCCGCTCGATCGGATCGCGCTCGATCTCGTCGTGGCGCTCCCGGGGCGTCTTGTAGAGCGTTTCGTCGTCGGAGAGCGAGTGCGCGTAGAGCCGCACGGTGTGGGCGTGCACCAACGCCGGCCCCTCGCCGCCGCGGCAATGGGCGGCGGCGGCCTGCATGGCGCGGTAGGAAGCCGGAAAGTCGAGCCCATCGACCTCGGCGACGTGCAGATGCGGAAACGAGCGCACCAGCCGCGAAATCGAGCCGCCGGGGGTCTGCACCTCGACCGGCACCGAGATCGCGTAGCCGTTGTCTTCGATCAGGAACAGCAGCGGCAGCCGCTCCAGACAGGCGGCGTTGAGGGCTTCCCAAAACTCGCCTTCACTGGTGGATCCGTCGCCGCCGCAAACCAACACGACTTCGGGGTCGCGAACGTTTCCGTCTTCGGATGCGTGCGGGCCCGGCTGGCGCTGGCTGGCTTCGGCGCAGCCCACTGCCTGCAGAAACTGAGTGCCGGTAGGGCTCGACGCGGTGACGATATGCAGCGCGGGACTCGACCAGTGCGAAGGCATCTGGCGGCCTCCCGAGGCGGGGTCGGCCTCGGCGCCCACTGCTTGCAGCAGCATGTCGAGCGGCGTCACGCCCAACGCCAGGCACAAAGCGCGGTCGCGATAGTAGGGATAAAACCAGTCGAAGCCCGAGCGTAACACCAGACCGGCGGCGGTTTGAATGGCCTCGTGGCCGGCGCCGCTAATCTGGAAATAGACCTGATTACGCCGCTTGAGGGTGATCTCGCGGTCGTCGAGCCGCCGCGACAGATACATCAGGCGATAGGCGTCGAGCAGTTGCTCGGCGGTGAGGGCACCGGGGGCAAGCAGGTCCGCCAGGATGCCGCCTTCAGTAGCCATGATCCCCTCGTGATGGCGCCATTTTTTTGAGTCTATCATGGGCCCGCGGAGGGGCCCGGAGAGGCGTGCGGCTTCGACGCATTTTGCTTGCGGGCGCGGCTTCTCAGCGCGGGCTCAAGCCCGCGGCTCTGGGTGTTGCGAATGGCGTCGCGGGTGGCCGAATTCGGCAGCTCTTTCTTTGCGGCCAGGGCCAAAATGCAATCCGGAATCCGTTAACCGCTCCGCGGGATTGCTAGAATCGGTGCTGCATTTCACCCGACCCGCGGAGGCACAAGATGAAGCTTTCGACCAAAGCCCTGGCGATCACCATCGGCGCCATGTGGGGCGGCGCCATGTTGGTGCTCGGAGTTCTCAACATGGTGATCCCGCCCTATGGGGCCGATATTCTGGTGGTGATGGGCTCAGTTTACCCGGGACTTTATGGCGCCGGAACTTTGTCGGAAGCGTTGATCGGCGGGGCCTATGGAGCGATCGACGGCGTGCTGGCAGGGCTGCTGGTCGCCTGGCTGTATAACTTCCTGGTCGAACGCGCCGGATAGAGCGCCGCGCCTCGCGGACCTCGCCATAGCGCAACGCCGTCCCCGAAGAACGATTCGAGAGCGTAGGCGCACAGGACCGCTACGCCGCCCAACGTGGGCTCACCTGTCCTTGGGCGCGTCGCGAAACCGCTCACGAACCTTGCCGGCCAGCTTGTCGAAATTCTCGCGGGTGGCTTTCTTGCGGATCTGGGCGTTCAGTTCGGCGGCCTTAGCTTCGAGCTTCGGCTTGTTTTTGTCCCAGGCTTGCTGGGCGCGCGGCTTGATGTCTTTCTCGACGGTGTCGGAGATCTTGGACCGCACGCGCGGATCGTTGGCGATGCGGCGGGCGGCCGCTGCCAGAAGTCTGCCAATGTTTGCCATGCGATGGGCCCGCCCGCAGGCGGCGGTAGGTTCATTGTAAGCCCCCAGCGGGTTTTCCACCGGACCTCCTCCCCGAGCGAAACGCGCGCGGAGACGATACGATGGATTCTTCCGGCTAGGAGCGGTGCCGGCTTGCGCCGTCGCGGCGGCTCTGGGAATCGGCCAGCCAGGCGCGAATCGGGCCGCGAGCGGAGCACACGCGGGCGCGACCCGAGGCATTTCCGATTGACCGACGCGAGGTTCCTATGCCCGGCGTCACACGGCGAACTGCATTGCAAGGTCTATCGACCACCCCACTGTGGGCGGCCTCCGGGTCGCTCTCCGCATCCGCCGCCCGCGGCACTCGCATCGCCGTGATCGGCGCCGGCGCTTTCGGCGGCTGGACGGCGCTGCACCTGCGGCGGCTGGGCGCGCAAGTCACGCTGCACGACGCCTGGGGCCCCGGCAACTCGCGGTCGAGCTCGGGCGGTGAGACGCGCGTCATCCGTGGTTTCTATGGCCGCGACCGGATTTACACGCTATGGGTGGTGCGGGCGCTGGAGTTGTGGAAGGAAAACCAGGACCGCTGGAAGACGCTGCTCTACCAGCGCACGGGCGTGCTGTGGATGTGCGGACAAGGCGATACCTATGCAAGGGAGTCGCTGCCGATCGCCCACGAGTTGGGCATGCGGGCGGACCGGCTGGAGCGCTCCGACGTCGAGCGGCGGTATCCCCAAATCGATTTCGACGGCGTGAAGACGCTCTACTTCGAGCACGAAGCCGGCTATTTGAAAGCGCGCCACGCCTGCCAGACGGTGTGCGAGCAGTTCCAACGCGAAGGCGGCAAGTTTGTGCAGGCCGCGGCGGCGCCGGGCGCGATCCGCTCCGGGAAGATGGAACGATTGGAGCTGGCGGGCGGCGAGCCGCTCGTCGCGGATCACTATGTTTTTGCCTGCGGTCCCTGGCTGGGCAGCGTGTTTCCCGAGGTGATCGGGCCCGCCATCCGCCCGACGCGCCAGGAGGTTTACTACTTCGGCGCTCCCTCGGGCGACAGCGGCTTCGAGCCCGGAACTTTTCCCGTGTGGATCGATTTCGATGAGCGGCTGTACTACGGATTCCCCAGCATCGACCGCCGCGGGATTAAGATCGCCGACGATACACGCGGTGCGGCGTTCGACCCCACCGGCGGGGACCGCACGCCGTCGCTCGAAGGCGTCGAGGACGCGCGCCGTTTTCTGGCGCGGCGTTTCCCCCGCCTGCGCTCGGCGCCGCTGCTGGAAGCGCGCGTGTGCCAATACGAAAACAGCCCCGACGGGCACTTCCTGATCGACCGGCATCCCGAGGCCAGCAATGTGTGGCTGGTCGGTGGCGGCTCGGGCCATGGCTTCAAGCTGGGGCCGGTGGTGGGAGAGCACGTGGCGCAATGCGCGATCGGCGCTGCGAAACCTGAACCGCTGTTTTCGATCGCGCGGCTGGCTCAACTGAAGGACGAATCCAGCCAGTTCGACCGCAACAAGTAGATCCCGCCTAAGGTGGCGCGGGCCTCCGGCCGGCTGTGTCGATCTTCGATCGACATCCTCGGGACGGGCAATCTTGCTGTCCTGTGTCGAGACAGGCGCTCTCGCCTTTCACCACCGTCGGGCGGCCCCTAGCTTGTATACCCACCCAGGCCGGCGCTGGCTCCGAATCTACGACACTTGTGCCGGTCGCCCAGTCCTGCCGCACTTGTGTCCCGAGTCACAATGCAGCGCCAGAAGGGCCTCCGCTTCGCTGCGGCCGACAGGCGGGAGCGCCTGTCTCTACCTTCAGAGCAGCGCCCCGGGCTGTCGACCCTGCAGGCCGGTGGCCCGCGCCTCGAATGGGGCCGCAGCCGCCGAACGAGCCCGTAGCGCAGGGCTGGCGTTTTTCCAGACCTGCGGCTTTTCGCGGACCCTTCCCACCCTTCAGCAAGCCCAACCCTGCCCGCCAGGCCGCAGGTCTCTTCGAGCCCTGCGCCACGGGACTCGAAGGCCACGTCGACCTGGGTCGGCTAGCGGCGCTGGCAGCGCGGACAGAAATGCGTGCTGCGGCTGGCGATGACGATACGGCGGATCGGCGATTCGCATTTCGCGCAGTTTTCGCCCTTCCTGCCGTAGACCAAAGTGCTGAGCTGGAAGTAGCCCTTGTCGCCGTTGGAATCAACGTAGTTGTTGATGGACGAGCCGCCCTGCGCGATCGCATCGTTGAGCACTTCGCGGATCGCAGTCCACAGGCGGCGGGCGCGCACGGGGCCGATGCTGGCCGTGTTCGTGCGCGGATGAATCCCCGCGCGAAACAGCGACTCGTCGGCGTAGATGTTGCCCAGGCCGCGCAGGAATTCCTGGTCGAGCAGCAGCGCCTTGGCCATGGCGTGGCGGGCGCGCAGCCGGACGAGAAAGTCGGCTTCGGAAATTTCGAGCGGGTCGGGCCCCAGCTCGAGCAGCCGCGGCGGCAGCGCCGGCGACCACTGCCAGCGGCCGAACTTGCGGATGTCGTCATAGACCAGCGCCGGCCCGCCATCCAGATAGAGAACCGCGCGGGTGAAGGGGCCCGGCTCGCCGTTGATGACCAGATTGCCGGTCATGCGCAGGTGAATCACCAGGCACGATTTGCGCCTCGCGCGCTGCAGCTCGACGACGATGTATTTGCCGTGGCGGTGGATATCGGCGATGCGCTGGCCGCGCAGTTGGCGCGTGGTCTCGTCGACGTCGCCGACCACCAGCCCGGGCCAGAGGAATTCGACGTTGGCGATACGCCGCCCGACGAGGTGGCGGCTCAAGCCGCGGATGATAGTTTCGACTTCAGGCAGTTCGGGCATGGACGTGATAGCAAGGGTAGTGCGCGGCCGTTCGAAGCAGCGGCCGTCGAGCGGGGCCCGCTGCTACTCCCACTCGATGGTCGCCGGGGGTTTGTGCGATACGTCGTAGAGCACGGCGTCGACTCCGGGCAGCCGCTTGATCTTTTTCGCCAGCACTTCGAGCTTCGCGGGCGGCAGTTGCGCGACCTGCGCCGTCATGCCATCGACCGAGGTGATCGGCCGCAGCACGATGGTCTCACCGCCGTCGCGGCCCAGCGGCACCAGCACTACCGGACATTGCCAGACGCGATGGTAAAGCCGGTTCTCGCGGAGAAACGCCGTCACGATGTGGTCGGCCCGCTGCAACAGGGCGACGCGCTTGCGGGTCAGCGTCGCGCGATGCGTTTTCCACTCCTCGAGGGCGCCAACGCTTGGGAGCCAGCGCCACGGCGACACGATTGGTGCGGCGGTATTGGTTGGTGATGCGGGTCGCCACCGGCAGCAGTTTGCGGTAGTCGAGGCCTCCGCCGTGCAACACGGTCAGCTCGGCATAGCTGCGGCTGTCGCCCTGCACGCCGACGCTGCGCACCGGCAGCAGAAACGCCCGAAAGCCGGCTTCGCCCGCCGCCGCGTCGATGTCGTCGTCGGCGTGCGGGCGCGCCGCTTTGGCCGCGCACAGGCAGCGGATCGCCAACGCCGGGCCCGGGAAGGGGTGCCGCTCTACGAGTTCCTTGGGAAGACCCAACGCGCGCCCCAGCATGCGCACTTCGTCTTTGTAGAACTCCGCCAGCGGCTCCAATACGCGCCCTTCGCGGATCAGCTCGGTGATGCGCTCGACGCGGTTGTGGTGCGTCTTGATGACGGCGGCATTGGAAGTTCCTCCCGATTCGATGGTGTCGGGATAGATCGTGCCCTGCCCGAGCATCCAGTTGTGGCCGGCGAATTCCTTGCGCGCCAGGATGCGGTCCTGCACTTCGACGAACAGCCGGCCGATGATCTGGCGTTTCTGCTCGGGCTCGACGACGCCGCGCAGCTCGGAGAAAAAATGTCCGGCGGCCGCGACGACTTCGAGCCGGCCCAGGTCTAGCCGCTCGAAGGCGGCCTGAATCTCTTCGGTCTCGCCGGCGCGCATGAAACCGGTATCGACGTAGATGCCGTGCACCAGGTCCGGCCCCAGGGCGCGCACCGTCAGGGCATAGGCCACGGTCGAGTCGACGCCCCCGCTGAGAAAAAACAGCACGCGGCGCTGATGCGCGATCTGGCGAACCTGATCGACGAGCTGCGCCACGCGGTCCTCGGGATGCCAGTCCATGCCGCAGCCGCACACCCGCTCCACAAAATTGCGCAGGATCTCGGAGCCGTGCGCGGTGTGGATCACCTCGGGATGAAACTGCAGTCCGAAGTATTTGCGTTTGAGGTCGCCCATGGCGGCGACGGCGCACTCGCGCGTGGTGGCCAGCGCCTGAAAGCCCGATGGCAGCCTGGCAACGCTGTCGCCGTGGCTCATCCAGACCCGCTGGCGGCGCGCCAAACCTTCGAACAGCGAATCGGGAACGCGGATCTGCAGGTCGGCGCGGCCGAACTCGTGGGTTGTGCCCGGCTGGACCTCGCCGTCGAGATGCTGCGCCATCAACTGATGGCCGTAGCAGATGCCCAGGATCGGCCGTTGCACCTGAAACAGCTTGCGTTGCGGTTGGGGGCTATCGGGCTCGAACACGCTCGAGGGTCCGCCGGAAATGATGACGCCGCGGTAGTCCGCCAACGCCGAAGGCTTCACATCAAGCGGCAGAATCTCGGCATAGACGCCGAGTTCGCGTACCTTGCGGGCGATCAAATGGCAATACTGGCCGCCCGAGTCGAGGACCGCAATCTTATCCATGAACGTCGTGGTGAGTGGAAGGCGCCGGGCTTCGCAGCGGCGCCTGAATGCAACAAGGGGCACGGTAAGCCGTGCCCGCTGAATCCTTCCGGCGCACCGTCCCGCGCCCGACTTGCCACCCGGCAAACCTGCCTGGGGGACAGTCACCCAATCACACGACTTGTGGCGTCAGCCCATGCCGAGCGCGATCGGGTGACTGTCCCCGTCCAGCCTGTCTATCCGGCCGTTTCAAGCGTCTAGTATATCATTGAGTTGTGATCGCTCCGGACGCAATTGAGGCCTTGCGCGAGGTCGTTGGACCGCGTGGCATACTCGACCGGCCGCAGGATTTGTTGCTGTACGAATACGACGGCAGCATCGACAAAGGCCGCCCCGAGTGCGTCGTGTTCCCGAAGACGACCGAGGACGTCTCCGCCATCGTCAAGATCTGCCGCCAGCACAACCTGCCGCTGGTCGGCCGCGGCGCCGGTACCGGACTCAGCGGCGGAACGATCGCCACCCAGGGCGGCGTGATGATCGCGTTCGCGCGGATGAACCGCATTCTCGAAATCGATTACGAGAACGAGTGCGCGGTGGTGCAGCCCGGCGTCGTGAACCTCGACATCACCCTTGCGGTGAAAGGCAACGGCTACTACTACGCGCCCGACCCCTCCAGCCAGCGGGCCTGCACCATCGGCGGCAACGTCGCCGAAAACGCGGGCGGGCCGCACACGCTGGCCTACGGCGTCACCACCAATCACGTGCTGGGACTCGAGGTGGTGCTCACCGACGGCAGCGTGCTGACGATCGGCGGCAAGACGGCCGATTTGCCCGGCTACGACCTCACCGGCCTGCTCACCGGCTCGGAAGGCACGATGGTGCTGGTCACCCAAGTCATCGTGCGGCTGATGCGCGCGCCCGAGATGGTCAAGACCGTGCTCGCGATCTACGACGAGCCCGAACATGCCGCCGAGACCGTCGCCGAGATCACCGCGCGCGCGATCGTGCCCGCCGCGGTCGAAATGCTCGACGGCGTGATGCTGCGGATGGTCGAAGAGGCGACTCACGCCGGCTATCCGATGGACGCCAAGGCGGTGCTGCTGATCGAGCTCGAAGGCCTCACCGAAATGGTCGAAGAGCAGCTCGAGCAGATCCGCGAGGTCTGCGCGTTGTGCAAGGCACGCGAGGCGCGCGTGGCTCGTTCGGCCGAAGAGCGCGAGCTGCTGTGGAAGGGCCGCAAGAACGCCTTCGGCGCGGTGGGCCGCGTCAGCCCGACCTATTACGTGCAAGACGGCGTGGTGCCGCGCACGCGCATCGCCGATACGCTGCGCTTCATCTACCAGGTTTCGGAAAAGTACGGCCTGACGATCAGCAATATCTTCCACGCCGGCGACGGCAACATGCACCCCATCATCCTGTTCAATCCGCGCAAGCCCGACGAGATGGAGAAGACCAAGAAGGCCGGCGCCGAGATTCTCGAATACTGCGTCAACGCCGGCGGCGCGATCACCGGCGAGCACGGCGTGGGCATGGAAAAGAACGACCTGATGCCGCTGCTGTTCAGCGAAGACAGCCTCAACATGATGGAGCAGCTCATCAAGGTCTTCAACCCCGACCGGCGCCTGAACCCGGGCAAGCTGCTACCGACGGGGAAAGGCTGCCTGGAAATCCGCCCCGTGCCAAGCGGCATGAAATCGCTTGAGTGGTAGCGGCCCGCCTGTGAGGAACGAGCAGTGCTGTCTCGGGTCGAAGCAACCAGTGGGGCAGGGCTCCGGCCTGCCCTCTTAGACCAGCTTTAAAGTCTCAACAGCACAGAAAAACCACAAGAAGACAGGCAGGATTGTCTGTCCCACATATGCCGGAACTCCCCGACATCGAAGCGTATCTGACAGCGCTGCGGTCCCGCATCACGGGAGAAAAGCTGGAGCGCATCCGCCTGGCGAGCCCGTTTTTATTGCGCAGCATCGACCCGCCACTCGCCGATCTGCACGGCCGCACGGTCGTGGGATTGCGCCGGCTTGGCAAGCGCATCGTCTTCGAACTGGGCGACGAATACTTCCTGGTGTTGCACCTGATGATTGCTGGCCGCCTGCACTGGAAGGCGAAGGGAAGCCAGGTGCCGCGCAAGTACGGCCAGGCCGCGTTCGATTTTTCGAACGGCGTGCTGCTGTTGACCGAAGCCGGCAGCAAACGCCGCGCTTCGCTCCACGCCGCGCGCGGCGAAACGGCGCTGCGGGCCCTCGACCCGGGCGGCATCGACGTGTTCGGCTGCACGCTCGAAGAGTTCCAACACCAGCTCGCCGCCGGCAACCACACGCTGAAGCGCGCCCTGTGCGACCCGAAAAACTTCAGCGGTATCGGCAACGCCTACTCCGACGAGATTCTGCACGCCGCGCGGCTGTCGCCGTTTCAGCTCACGCATAACCTCGAGCCCGCCGAGATCGCGGCGTTGTTCGAAACCACCCGGCTGACGCTGCAAACCTGGGCCGACCGCCTGCGCCGGGAGGCCGGCGAGGGCTTTCCGGAGAAGGTCACGGCCTTTCGGCCCGAGATGGCGGTGCACGGCAAATTCCGCAAGCCCTGCCCGGTGTGCGGCTCGCCGGTGCAGCGCGTGGTCTACGCCGACAACGAAACCAACTATTGCGCCACCTGCCAGACCGGCGGCAAGGTGCTGAAAGACCGCGCCCTCTCGCGCCTGTTGCACGACGACTGGCCACGCTCGATCGACGAGATGGACTGGATGCCGCAAGACCCGGCGCCGGCCACCCACTCGAAGCACGGCTAGTAAATCGTGGCGCGGGCCTCCGGCTGGGGGCGTCAATCTCGGGTCGACGTTCTGCATGCTGCGGCCAGCCTTTGGAGCCCCTTCTGCGGCCATGCACCAGGCGGCTGCTCCACAACTCCCAGCCGCGTTGCGCGCGGGACAGGCGTGAGCGCCTGTCTCTACTTGCAATCGCGGCCAAAAGCGCTATGCTAGCCTTGCTTCTTCGTCGGGGGATTCATCATGCGTGAACTGGCCTGCTTCCTGCTCTGCGCGAGCGTTGTGCTGCTTGCCGCCTGCTCGTCCGCTCCGCAATACGACGTGATCGTGCGTGGCGGCACGATCTACGACGGCAGCGGCTCGCCCGGCGTGGTCGCCGATCTCGCCATCCAGGGAGACAAGATCGCCGCCATCGGCTCGCTGGCGGGCGCCACCGCGCACACCGAAGTCGACGCCAGCGGCCTGGCCGTCGCGCCGGGATTCATCAACATGATGTGCTGGTCGAACGAGTCGCTGATCCAGGACGGCCGTTCGCAAAGCGATATCCGGCAGGGCGTCACCCTCGAGGTGATGGGCGAAGGCGATTCGATGGGGCCGCTCAACGACGCCATGAAGCAGGATATGCGCGACGGCGAGGGTGACATCAAATACGACGTCGAATGGACCACGCTGGGTGAGTACTTGCAATACCTGGAGAAACGCGGCGTCTCGGCCAACGTCGCCTCGTTCATCGGCGCCGCCACCCCGCGCATTTACGTCATCGGATACGACGACCGCCCGCCGACACCCGAAGAGCTCGAGAAGATGAAGGGCCTGGTGCGCCAGGCGATGGAGGAAGGCGCGATGGGCATCGCGTCGTCGCTGGTCTACCCGCCCGGCTTCTTCGCGAAAACCGAGGAGCTCATCGAGATGTCGAAGGTCGCCGCCGAATACGATGGACTCTACGCCTCGCACCTGCGCAGCGAAGGCAGCGCCCTGGTCGAAGCCGTCGACGAGCTGATCCGGATCTCGCGCGAGGCCGGCATCCGCGCCGAGATCTATCACCTCAAGGCCGCGGGCAAGTCCAACTGGCCCAAGCTCGACACCGTGATCGCCAACGTCGAAAAGGCGCGCGCCGAAGGGCTCGCGATCACCGCCGACATGTACACCTACCCGGCCGGCGCCACCGGCCTCAACGCCTCGATGCCGCCCTGGGTGCAGGACGGCGGGTTCGACGCGTCGATCCAGCGCATGAAAGACCCGGCGACGCGCAAGCGCATCGCCCGCGAGATGAACGAGCCGACCGACAAGTGGGAAAACATGTACCTGCAAGCCGGCGGCGCCGACGGCATTCTGCTGGTCAGCTTCAAGAACGACGCGCTCAAGCCGCTCACCGGCAAGCGGCTGTCCGAGGTCGCCAAAATGCGCGGCAAATCACCCGAAGAGACCGCCATGGACCTGATCATCGAAGACGACAGCCGGGTGGGCACGATCTACTTCTCGCAATCGGAAGAAAACCTGCGCAAGAAAATCCAACTGCCGTGGGTGAGCTTTTGCTCGGACTCGGCCTCGGTCGCGCCCGAAGGCGTGTTTCTCAAAAGCAATGTACACCCCCGCGCCTACGGCAGCTTCGCGCGCGTGCTGGGCAAGTTCACGCGCGACGAAAAGCTGCTGACGCTGCCCGAGGCCGTGCGCAAGCTCGCCGCGCTACCGGCGAAAAACCTCAAGCTCGACCATCGCGGCCTGTTGAAGGAAGGCTATTTCGCCGACGTGGTCGTGTTCGACCCGGCCAAGATCCAGGATCACGCGACCTTCGAGCGCCCGCATCAGTATGCGACCGGCATGGTCGACGTATTCGTCAACGGCGGCCAGGTGCTCAAAGACGGCGAGCACACCGGCGCCAAGCCGGGGCGGTTTCTGAAGGGTCCGGGGGCCAAGAGGGGCGCCTGAGCGTGGCACGGGCAATCTTGTCTGCGTGTTGTGTGTGTACCGGCGTGGTAGCGATGGCTGTGGCGGCAATACCTGCTATCTGGACAGACAGGATTGTCCCACGTCAGCGGCCTGTGCCACGTCAGCGAATGAGCCGGTCGAGGTAGTCCTTGCCCAGGCCGACTTTTTCGTAGTGGTTGCGGCACATCTCGATCTTGGTGAACACGTCCTCGTAACCCTGAATCTTGCCGTGCGGGTCGACGTAAACCATCGTACCGTTGACCTGGAAGTAGGTGATCATCTCGGTGCAGTCTTCGGGCACGACCAGCGTGTGGGTCTCTCCCGGCGGCTCGTAGATATAGCCGCCTTCCTCGGCGACCCAGTCGTGCTCCAGGTAGTACCAGCGGCCTTTGAGCACCCAGCCGTGGACGGGCTGCGTGTGGCGGTGGCGGCTCAGCACGCCCGACTTGCAGACGCGCAACAGGTTCATCCAATAGCCGCCCGAGGCGCACAGGCACAACGGACGAAACCAGACGCTTTCGGCCTGCGGCACCCACAGCCGGTCGTCTTGGGGAATCGCGTCGGGCACGACGATCTCGTGCGCCGCCTCGCGGGGAAACGCCAACTGGTAAGGCGTGTAGCGCTCGTCGCCTTCATGGCCCTTGTGCGCCGGGTTCACAACGCCTCGCGCGGTGGTTTCAGCCGACATCGTGGTTCTCTCCTTGGGGGGTATCCGGGCACTTGTCGGTATCCGGACAAGGCCCCTTCCATTCTAACGGCCGCCAAGCCGGCGCCATAGCGTGACCCCAGGAAGCAGAGCCGCAGGCGTAACAGGCTGCGGCTCTGTTTTCGCGCTTCGATACCGCGATGCGGAGGGCTGGCGGAGGTGAGCGGACATCGCTTACTCGGGCTGCAGAGACGTTCGCATACTCGGATTGCAGGGACTGTTGCCTACTCGGGCGGTTCGGGTTTTCGGACGGCTTCGCGCAGGCGATTTTCGAACACGCTTGCCGAATCGAAATTCTCGATCTGCAGGAACCTCTCGGCGGCCATCTCGATTGCCTTCCGCGGCACCAGGCCGATGAGTTCGCTGCCGGCGATGTGCGTGCCGAGCCGCTCGGCTTCGTGCTTCACCCAGCCGTACACTTCGTAGAGCGAGGTGCGTTCGAAATCGGTGAGATTCATCGAGACCTGCGTCAAACCGCGGCTGCGCAGCTTGAGCCCCAGCGCTTTCACCGCCGGCAGCCCGCCGCTCGATTCGCGGATGGTCCTGGCAATCTGGCGCGCGATCGACACATCGGCCGAGGCGAGGTTGATGTTGAAGGCGATCAGGAACTTGCGTACGCCGATTGCGGTTGCGCCGGCGCTGGGGTGCAGCCCGGGGCCGCCCGTGTCGGGGCTCCGCACGGGGTCCCCGGGCAACAGCTTGGCGAGGCCCTCGAACCCGCCGCGGCGGACGTTCTCGAGCCGCCGGCGGTGGTCGCTGAGCGCGGCATCTCCGTAAAAGTAGCTGGGGATTTCGAAGCGTTCCCACAACAGCCGCGCCACGCGCCGCGCCAGCCCCACGCACTCGGCAGTGCTCGAACCTTCCAGCGGCACGAAAGGAATGACGTCGATCGCCCCAATGCGCGGGTGGACGCCGACGTGCTTGCGCAGGTCGATGCTTTCGACCGCGATCGCCGCCGCCTGGGCCAACGCGGCTTCCAGCCCCTCTGGCGCGCCGGCAAAGGTGAACACCGAGCGGTTGTGGTCGGCGTCGTGCGTGCGGTCGAGCAGCACAACCCCGCGCGTCGAGCCGATCGCGGCGGCGATGCGATCGAGCACGGCGCGGTCGCGGCCCTCCGAAAAGTTCGGAATGCACTCGATACGCGGTTCGCCCGGCGATGGATCGGAGACGTTCACGGGTGGGAGGCGGGCAGCCCCGGCGCCTGGTAGAGGACACGGCCTTTCTTCATCGTCAGCACGCAGAGGTTGAACCCGAAATAATAGGGGATTTCGCGCTAGTCGCGCACGTCGAGCACCGCCAGGTCGGCCTGCTTGCCCGGTTCGAACGAGCCCAGCCGCGCGGCGCAGCCCAGCGCCGCGGCGTCCTGGATGGTGGCGGCGGCGAGCGCGATCGCCGCGCCGCGATCCACCAGCCGCCGCGCCGGCTCGTAGCGTTCGCCGCCCTCAGCGTAGCCGACTCCGGGCAGCAGCGGGGCGATCGTCGGCGAGCCGCCGAGCAAGTCGATCTCCTCGTCGCTGATCCTCTCCAGGCCCTCCACGCTCCAGGCACCGCTGTCGACGGCCAGCCGCACGGCTCCCGACCGTGCCCGGCGGTCCCGTTGCACGCGCAACCCCAGGCGCAGCTCGCGCGCCCGCTCCAGGATGAGACGCGCCTGGTCGACATCGAAGGCTGCGGGGCCGCATTGCCCGCCGCACACGCTCGCCAGGCGGCGCCGGCGGAGGGCCGGCAACAGTAGCTCGGTAAGTTGCTCGACATCGGCGGCACTGGGGGCCGACTTGCCGCGAGCGCGCCCCAGGCCGGCCACGAATGCCGCGCTCACCTCCAGCGGCTCGCCGTCCAGCGAGCGGGCGGCGCGCAACGCCGGAATGTTGGAGGCCAACGGCAGCCCCGACCCCGAGCGTACCTCCAGGGTGGTCGTTCCGTGGGCGGCCAGGCACTGCGCCCAGTCCCGCAACCGTTGGCGCAAGGCCTTGGGAGAGCCGGCGCGGAGCGTCGAGGGCAGCGGCGGGGGCCCCGGCGCGGACACTCCCAGCGGGCTTCCGGCCGGCGCGAGCTGCGGCAGGCTGGTCTGGATCCGGCCGGTATGGCTGTCGACGAACCCCGGCACAACCACCTTGCCGGTGGCGTCGATGACGCTCGCCGATCGGGTCGCGGCGAGATTTTCGATCCGGCGGGTAGTGCCGACCTCGCGGATCTGCTCGCCATCAATGAGCAGAGCGCCGTCGGGGATGACTCCCAGATCCTGGAGCTGCATCCCGCGGCGGGGGGGCGCGGGTCCGCGCAGGGTCACCAACTGGCGCGCACCGCGGACGAAGATCATGGTTGAGCGCAGGCGACTGGCGACGGACTCGGGCGCGGCGTGTGCGGCGCCCTGGCGTATTCGCGCCCTGCGAACGAAGATTCTATCACCCGATCCCGTTCGGGGTGGTGTAAGCGCTTGTTTTACCAGCTCCGGCAACTACGCGCGTCGTACTCCGCAGCGGTTCCGCAGCGGCGCGTCTCAAGAGCCTTCCGGCGGGCAATCGCAACGGCACTCCGCAACCCCATTCCAACCGGCGCCCCAGGCTCGACGTCTCGCACGCCACCGCCAGGACCGACCCCAACTCCAAATGCCCGCCAACTTCGTCAAAGCCAAGATTTACAACGTCATTTCCGGCACAAGCAGCAAGCTCAAATGAGAAACGCTCGTTATGAAACAGACGTTTCGTGAACCGCGCCACGCCTGGTTGCTGAGTAAAACAAAGCCTGTGCTATACTGACTTGGACCCCTTACTCCACCCTCCTCATCGCGGCCCGCTTGGGCGGGACGAACGTGCTGGTTAAGGCGGCAAACGCTAAAAAAATACGGAAGAGAACGGCAGAGGTATGGCCTATAACATTTACCTCGGGAATTTGCCCGAGTGGGTTACGGCGGACGATATCCGGTCGTGGCTGCATAGCAGCGACTTGGTTTGCGACGAGGTGCGCGTAATTCGCGACTTCGAAACGCAGCAGTCCAAGGGTTACGCGTTTGTCGAAGCCCCCAATGAAGAGGAAATGGACGCGATCATCCGGCGCTTCAACCGCGCTCCGATCGACGGCAAGCTCCTGAGGGCCAAGGCCGCTCATCCCAAAGGGGATAGACCCGCCCAGTCGCGTCCGGCAGTGCGCAAGCGCAAACGCCGCCGCACCGGTCCGGACGGTCAGCCCGAAGGCGGCGGCAGAACCGCCAAGCCGGAACCCGTAGGAACTCTTGGAGAGGCCCTGCAAAAGGCCCTCTAGTCGATCACTCGCGGACCTTTCCCGAACATTGGCGGATTCGATTGCTGGGCGCGGCTTGGCCGTGCCCGCGGACCCGTCAGCGGTTTGTTTGGAACATTTCGTATCGGAGTGTTGCAAACAGAGCGTTATTCAACAACCCAAGCCGGATATCCGGAGCGGTTGCCGATTCCTTCAAACCCTCCCGCCCCATTGCACCGCGGCTATCGCCGCCGTTCGCCCGGGCGCGCTATGCTCATAAGCCATGCGTAGATTCGCGTTCGTTCCGAGCCTCGTCCTGCTGCTGGCCGCCCTGCTGTTGGCGGCTCCGTCGCGCGCCGCCGAGCCCGTCCCGCTGATCTTCGACACCGACATGGGCAACGACATCGACGACGCCCTGGCGCTGGGGGTGATCCATGCGCTCGAGCAGCGCGGAGAATGCCGCCTGCTGGGCGTCACGCTCACCAAAGACAACCCGTTTGCGGCGCCCTTCGTGGATCTGGTCAACACTTTCTACAGGCGCGGCGATATTCCCATCGGCGTCGTCCACGATGGCAAGACGCCCGACGACGGCAACTACATTCGGGCCGTCGCCGAGAAAAAAGGCCCTGGAGGAGCGCCGCTCTATCCCCACGATCTGACCGACGGCCGCAAGGCCCCCGAAGCCGTGTCGCTGCTGCGCAAGCTGCTGGCTTCGCAGGCCGATCGCTCGGTCGTGATGGTGCAGGTGGGCTTCAGCACCAACCTCGTCCGGCTGCTCGACTCGCCGGCCGACGCGGCCAGCCCGCTCGACGGGCGCGAGTTGGTGGCCCGCAAGGCGCGCCTGCTGTCGATCATGGGCGGAGCGTTTCCGCCGCTGACTGCCGAGTACAACATCAAGATCGACCTGGCGGCTTCGACCAAACTGCTCGCCGAGTGGCCTACTGAGGTCGTCGCCAGCGGATTCGAGATCGGCGAGGCCGTGCTCTTCCCGGCGGCGAGCATCGAGAACGATTTCAACTACGTCGAGCACCATCCGCTCGCCGATGCCTATCGCGCCTACGAGACGATGCCCTACGACCGGCCGTCGTGGGATCTGACGGCGGTGCTCTACGCTGTGCGGCCCGACCGCGGCTACTTCAACCTGTCGCCGCGCGGCTCCATCCGCGCCGACGCCGGCGGATTCACGCGCTTCACGCCCGACAAAAACGGTAAGGACCGCTTTCTGATCCTGACCGGCGAGCAGCGCGTGCGCGTGAGGGAGGCGCTGGTCGAACTGGCCAGCCAGCCGCCGCAAAAGTAACGACGAGCGCTCGCGCCCGGCCCACTTCGCGAAAACAGCGAGGTTTCGTGTACGCAACAAACACCCGCACCGCGAGGCGCGGAACACACCGGGAGTCCCCCACGAAGCGGAGCTCATAAATGTCAGCCATCCGAAGCGGTCCAAGCGACTGTGATATCCTACTCGTCGTCCGCTTACCCCCCGCATGATTTCGATTCGTTCGCTTCCCCGCATCTGCGTTGCGCTGGGCTGTGCGGAAAGACCACAGCTCGAGCGGCTGGCGTTGCACGCCTGCGATAGCGGCGAAGATTTCCTGGAGATCCGCCTCGACATGCTGCAGCGCCCGAGCGCGGGGATCGCCGTGATCCGGCGCCTGCTGCGGCGCTATCCTGAGACCTTAATCGTTGCCACCTGCCGCCGCAAGGCCAACGGCGGAGCCTTTAGCGGCTCGCTGCGCGAGGAGTTGGAGATTCTGCAAACAGCCGGCGCGGCGGGGGCGGCCCTGCTCGACGTCGAGATCGAGACGGCCGAAGCCGAGCCGCGGGCGGTGGAAGCGCTGCGCGAGCGCGCCCGCCTGATCGTTTCGTATCACAATTTCGAACGCACGCCGGCGCTGCCGCAGGTGCTCCGGCGCATGCGGAAGATTCCGGCGGACGTTTACAAGTTCGCGACGACGGCACGCAAGCCGAGTGACAACCTGCGCGTGCTGAGCCTGCTGGCGGCGAGCGGCGACACACCGGTGATGGCGCTGGCGATGGGCGAGATCGGCATTCCCAGCCGCATTCTGGGGCCGGCGCGCAACTCGTTGTTTACATTCGCCGCGCCCGACGCGGCGCCGTCGACACCCAAACGCGGAGCGAAAACGATCAGCGCCCAACCGACCGCGCCCGGCCAGTACACTGCCTGCAAACTCCGCAACTCTTTTCAGGTTCACAAGCGGCGGGCCTCCACCAAGATCTACGGCGTGATCGCCGACCAGGTGGCCTACTCGTTGTCGCCGCTGATGCACAACCGCGCCTTCCGCTCACGCCGCCTCGACGCGGTGTATTTGCCGTTCCAGGTGCCGGCGGCGAGCCTGACGGATTTCTTTCGCGTCGTCGAGGAACTGCCGCTGGCCGGCTTTAGCGTGACCATCCCGCACAAGCAGCGCGTGCTGCGCCACCTGGCGTCGGTCGACGCGCTGGCCAAGCGTATCGGCGCCGTCAATACGGTGTTCCGCCGCGGCGGCCGGCTGTGCGGCACCAACACCGACGCGCTGGGCGTCACCGGGCCGCTCGAAAAGCGCATGCGGCTGGCCAAGGCCAGGGCGCTGGTGATCGGCAACGGCGGCGCGGCCCGCGGCGCGATCTTCGCGCTGCTCGACAAAGGCGCCGAGGTGACCCTCACCGGCCGCAGCACGCAACGGGTCCGCGCGCTGGCTCGCGCCTGTGGCGTCGAAGCGGTCGATCGCGAAAAACTCGATCGCCATCACTTCGACGTGCTGATCCATGCCACCCCGCTCGGCATGCAGCCCAACACTGGCAAGAGTTTTTTTTCGGGCGCAATTCCGGCCGATGTAGTCTTCGACATGGTCTACAACCCGCTTGAAACCAAGCTACTCGCCGACGCCCGCGAGCAAGGCAAGGAAACCATCGCGGGCCTCGAAATGTTTCTGGCGCAAGCCGCCGTGCAGTTCGAGATCTGGACCGGCGAACGAGCTCCCAAAGCCGTAATGCGAGAGGCCGTGCTCGAAGCCCTGGTGGGAAAACAGCCATGACTCCCGACTTCGCAACCTTCGAACAATACGCCACGCAGGGCAACATCGTCCCGGTGTCGAAAGCACTGACGGCCGATCTAGAAACGCCGGTTTCGGCCTATCTGAAGCTCGCCGCGCGCCGCAAGTATTCGTTTCTGCTCGAGAGCGTCGAGGGCGGCGAGAAGATTGGCCGCTATACGTTCCTGGGCGCCGACCCGTTCCTGATCGTCACCGCGGTGGGCGACCGCATCGAGATCCGCCAGAAGGGGCGCACCACGCGCCGCCGCGGCAATCTGTTCGAGGTATTGCCCGAGTTGACGTCGCAGTTTCGTCCGGCAGGCGGCGAAGGTCTGCCGCCGCTCACCGCCGGCGCGGTCGGCTACATCGGCTACGACCTGGTGCGGCTCGTCGAACCGCGTGTGCCGCCGTTCCGCAAGAACGACGTCAAGACGCCCGACGCCGTGTTTCTGTTCTTCACCACGCTGCTGGCCTTCGATCACGTCAAGCATCAGATCCACGCCATCGCCAACGTCATGATCGACGAGTGGAAGGGCAAGCTCAAGAAGGGTTACGACGACGCCTGCCGCCGCATCGAAGGCATCGAACGGGCGCTGGCCCGCCCGGCGCGCGTCCCCAAGAGCAAGCCGGCCGGCGGCGCGATGAAGGTCAAGTCCAACGTCGGCCAGCAGCGCTATTGCGAGGCTGTCGAGAAGGCCAAGGAGTACATCCTGGCGGGCGACATCTTCCAGGTCGTGCTCTCGCAGCGGCTCGAGATGAAGCCCAGCGTCGAGCCGTTCCAGATCTATCGCGCGCTGCGCATGGTGAATCCCTCGCCTTACATGTTTTACCTGCACCTGGACGATTCGGTCGTGCTGGGCAGCTCGCCCGAGATGCTGGTGAAGGTCGAAGGCCGCCGCGTGGAATACCGGCCGATCGCCGGAACACGCCGCCGCGGCGCGACCGAGGAAGAGGACCAGGCGCTCGCCAAAGATCTGCTCTCCGACGAGAAGGAGCTGGCCGAGCACGTCATGCTGGTCGACCTGGGCCGCAACGATCTGGGGCGCGTTTGCGAGTTCGGCAGCGTGCACGTACCCGAGTTCAAAATCGTCGAGTACTACTCGCACGTGATGCACATCGTCTCGAGTGTGCTCGGCAAACTGCGCGGGGACCGCGACAGCTTCGACGCGCTGGCCGCCTGTTTCCCCGCCGGCACGGTCTCGGGCGCGCCGAAAGTCCGCGCCATGGAAGTCATCGCCGAGCTCGAGCCCACGCGCCGCGGCGTCTACTCGGGCAGCGTGATGTATTTCGACTTTTCGGGGTACCTGAACTCCTGTATCGCCATTCGCACTATGGTGATGCGCGGCGACAAGGCCTATCTGCAGGTCGGCGCCGGCATCGTGGCCGATTCGCAGCCGGCAAGCGAGTGGGACGAGACCATGAACAAGGCCGGGGCACTGCTCAAGGCCGTGGAAATCGCGCGCGAGCTGTGACGGCGCCCGGCGAACCGCGCGCCATAGCCTAGCTCAGCGCCCGGTTGCCTTCGCGCGATAATACCAAGAGGGGTGGTTGCCGCTGACAGCCCGCCGGCCGCGCTCGAAAACGCCATGATCCTGGTTCTCGACAACTACGATTCGTTTACCTACAACCTGGTGCAATATCTGGGCGAGCTGGGCGCGAACCTCGAAGTGCGCCGCAACGACCAGGTCACGGTGGAGGAAGTCGAGGAGCTGGCGCCGGAGCGCGTCGTGATCTCGCCCGGGCCGTGCACGCCGAAGGAAGCCGGCATCTCGGTGGCGCTGATCCAGCGGCTCGCCGGGAAGGTGCCCGTTCTGGGCGTGTGCCTCGGCCACCAGTCCATCGGCGAAGCTTTCGGCGGCAAAGTCGTGCGCGCGCCTTACCTGATGCACGGCAAGACCAGCGCCATCCACCACGACGGCAAGACGATCTTCCACGACCTGCCGCAGGACTTCACGGCCACGCGCTACCACTCGCTGATCGTCGAGCGCGAGTCGCTGCCCGAGGAACTCGAGATCTCGGCGCAGACCGGCGACGGGCTGATCATGGGTCTGCGCCACAAACGGTACGCCGTCGAAGGCGTCCAGTTCCACCCCGAGTCGGTACTCACCGACACCGGCAAGACCTTGCTGCGGAATTTTCTAGGGCTGTAACGCGCCGGCATGCTGTTTTCCAACTTCATCGGCAACGCCGGAATCGTTTCATCGCTGCGGCAGATGATTACCGAAAACCGGCTGCCGCAGACGCTGCTGTTCGCCGGGCCGCGCGGCGTCGGCAAGGCAACGCTCGGGCGCCTGCTGGCGGCGGCCATGAACTGCCAGACCAGCCCCGGCGAGCCCTGCGGCGAATGCTCCAACTGCAAGCGCATGCTGGCCGCCGATCTTTCGCTCGACGGCTTCCAGAAGATGCTCTCCGAGCGCGAGAAGCTGACCTCGGCACAGCGCGGCGACAACCCGCTGATCGTCTCCACGCACCCCGATTTTCTGATCTTCCCGCCCGACGGCCCGATGCAGATCATCACCATCGAGCAGGCCCGCCAACTGCGTGCCGCCGCCCGATTCGGCCCCTCCGAGGGCAAGCGCCGCATCTTCCTGATCGATCACGCCGACCGCGCCAACGACGAGGCGGCCAACTCGCTGCTCAAGACGCTGGAAGAGCCCGCGCCGGGGTTGACGCTGATCCTCACCGCCGAAAATCCCTACGAACTGCTGCCGACGATTCGCTCCCGCAGCATTCCTTTCTATTTCGCGCCGCTTTCGGCCGCCGAGATGGACCGCTTCTTCGAGTCGCGGCCGGAAATTTCCGAACAGGAACGCCCCCGCCTGCGTAGCTGGGCGCAGGGCAGCCCCGGCCGCGCCTTGTCGCTCAACGTCGAGGTCTACCTGCAGCGCCGCGACGCCATGCTGGCGCTGCTGAAGACTTCGCTGGGCCAAAGCTCGTTCGCGCAACTGCTCGCCTACACCGAGGCGGGTGGCCGCAAGGGTCAGGAAAAGCTCGAGCTACAGGCCGAGTCGTTGACAACTCTGCTCGACGACCTGCTGCACCTGCGTTTCGGTTCGCGCGAGGCGCTGGTCAACGACGACATCCGGGCGGAGCTGGAAACCATCGCGGTCTCGATACCTTTCGACTGGTTTGAGCAAGCGTGCGGCCGCTTGATCGAGCTCGAAGAATTCCGCCGCCGCAACATCCAGAAACAGATGGCGCTGGAAGCGCTTGCGCTGGAGTTGCGTGCCGCCGCACGAGCGGCCCGGCCGCCGCAGGCCAGGGCCTAGCCCGTTGGTTTGAGAGCGGCTTACACCTACCCGATCCATCTCCAATCCCACAAGCCAATCCTCCGGGTAGGGGTCGCTTTCGTTCAGCCTACCGCCAAATGCCGTTGGCCTTCGGGCCGGGCTTTCGCTAGCTTGTTTCGCGCCCGGAAGCCAACGCCGCGGAGACGGCCGGGGCAACGGCCTCGAAAGGCGCTGATCCACACCGATGCAACCGGCTGGTCACGCCCGTTTACTTGCCGCGAGCGCAAAGTTTGTGTTATCCATAAAACAAATCGAACAGCGGTTCCTCTGCCGCTATTCGGGTCGAGAGATCAACGGCGACCGGCCAGGCTAAATCTTCATAACACCACCGTGTGAACCCTCTACCGGGGCTCACTCTTCCAGTAACGCTGCCTCCGGCAACGCTTGCTTTTGGGCCGCTGAACGAGGCGAAGCGGCTTATGACGGGACTATACCGAGGCGTTTGGGGTCTATCTCCGAGTGTCCATCCGAGCCACCTCTTGACCCGGAGTTTTTTCAGTCGCAGTGAGGAATAGATCGGAATGAAAGAATCCGTGGAGCCGACCAACCGCAAACTCATCCGGCCGTCTTTGACCGAGGTGAAGGAACAGATCACCCACAAGCGCCCTCAACCGCAGCCGCAAGCCCAGGCGCAAGCGGCGCAAAAGCAAAAGCGGTCCACTCCCCCCGACCAGACCCACGCGGAGAATTTCTACTACCTCAAGCAGATGCAGAATCGCACGCCGATGGTGCTGGTGCTCAAAGACGGAGAAGAACTCCACGGCTACATCGAGTGGTATGACCGAACCTGCCTGAAGGTAAACCGGGAGGACGAGCCCAACCTGCTCGTCTACAAAGACAGCGTCAAATATCTCTACAAGGAATCGGAGCGCCGCCCGCAGGCAGCCACCGGCCGCGGCAAGACCAATGGAGCGCCGAAAAACTAAGCGACTCGGTGCAAGCATGGCGCACCCGAGCAAAGGTGCGCGAGCGAGCGTGGCGCAGGCCTCCGGCTGGCGGCGTCGACCTAACAGGTCGACGTTCCTCCCGGCTGGACTCGCCGGCGAGGTTCGTTGGTTTTGTTCGCCAGTTAGACTCGCCAGCTATACTCGATAGCGAAACTCGGTAACTGGTCCCCGATTTGCGGGAGAAAAACGCCGGTGTTCACACCGGCGCCGCCGGCCGGAGGCCCGCCCCACCGATCCGGGGTCCGCCACCGGGAACGGCCGCCCCGCGGCACGCAAACCCATGAGCATTCTCAAACAGTTCCAACTCGACGGCAAGACCGCGCTGGTCACCGGCTGCCGCCGCGGCATCGGGATGGCCGTGGCGACTGCGTTGGCCGAAGCCGGCGCCGACATTGTCGGCGTCAGCCGCCAACTGGAGCGTTCCGGCAGCGCGGTGGAAAAGGAAGTCATCGCGCGCGGACGGCGCTTCTACCCCTATTCGTGCGACTTCTCCGACCGCGCTGCCGTGCACGCCTTCGTGGCCCAGGCCAAGCAAGACCATCCGCGCATCGAGATTCTCATCAACAACGCCGGAACCGTGCTGCGCCAGCCGGCCGCCGAACATTCCGACGAATACTGGGATAAGGTGATCGAGGTCAATTTAAGTTCGCAGTTCGTGCTGGCGCGCGAGTTCGGCAAGGAGATGCTGGCGCGCGGCTACGGCAAGATCGTTTTCACGGCCTCGCTGTTGAGTTTTCAAGGCGGCATCACGATCCCGGGGTATGCCGCGGCCAAGGGCGGGCTGGCGACGCTGATCATGGCGCTCGCCAATGAGTGGGCATCAAAAGGCGTGCACGTCAACGGCGTGGCGCCCGGCTACATTCGCACCGACAACACCAAGCCGCTGCAAGACGACGCCGTGCGCAACCCCGCGATTCTGGCCCGCATCCCGGCCGGCCGCTGGGGCGAGCCCGCCGATCTGGCCGGCGCCTATGTCTTCCTGGCCTCGCCGGCCTCCGACTATATCGACGGTTCGATCGTGACTGTGGATGGAGGGTGGATGGGCCGCTGACGAACCGGCGCGGCAAGGCTTCCAACGGGATCGGCTTTGAGCCCGGGCGTTCGCACACAGCGGCGGCGCAGTGCGCCCGGTTGCTGGGGGGTTACCGGAAGTGGCGGATGGGCGCGCCTGGCCGCACTCGAGAGTCCGACCAGAGTCGGCGCGCGCCCATCCATCAAGGAACGTCCCGCCATTCACCGCTTGCCGGCTTCGCGGCGGAACGCCCTAGCGTTGCACCTTGCGAAGGCTACTTTTCGGTGATCGAGACCGGCTCGCTGAGAGAAAACGTCAGCACCGATTCACTGGGAATGACGGCCGGATCGCCGCGCGTCGCCAGCACAACTCCGGTACCCGCTCCCGCGCCGGCGCCCGCGCCCTTGGCGGCGCCACTGCCGCCACCGGCGATCGCGCCGATCGCGGCGCCAATGCCGGCACCGATACCCACCTTGGTCAGATCCTTCTTGGTCGTCTTCTTGGCTTGGACCCCGTAGGTGTCGGTATTGATCGGCACGCGCTGGCCATCGGCGGTCTGCAACTCCGTCAGCCGCACGGTCATGCTGGCGACCCCTTTCACCCGGCCACCCGGATCGGAATTCACCACTTTGCCGTAAACGGTGGAGCCTTTGGGGGCTACCACCCAGCCGTTCTGGACAATTGGCTCTTCCAGGCTGGCGGCGAAGGTCTCACCTGATTGCACCGTTTTGGTCGAAAGCGTGTTGGTGGTCCGCACGGTCAACGCACTGCCCGCCGCCAGGGTTGCCCGCCTCGGGGCCGGAGCTGCCGGCGGCGCGGCTGCGTGGGCGGCGCCCGAGGCCGCCGGGCTCGGTTTAGCGGCGCCACTCGCCGCCTGGCCGGCCGCATCCGTCGCGGCTGCACCCTCCTCCGATGACGCAGGCTGCTGCTGGCAGGCTCCGAGTGCCACCAGCCCCACCGCCAGTGTCGCGGTCCAAAGATACAGAGATAGTCTCTTCCTCATGGATACCTCCTCCTCTCAAATACGGTGCAAGTGAGAAACCATACCGATCAAGAGCGCACCTGCGAGGCTAACACTCTACAAAATCAGCAGTTACGTGAATTCCGCCGATCACCGGCGCGCCGCCCGTTTGCGTCCAGGACTGACCTTTCTTCCTCCGCATGTAAGTTTTTCGTGGGATGTTTCGCTTACTCTTCCACCGCGGAGGCAAACGAAAAGCCGCGGCCGATTGGTCCGATCCGGATGGCGAGGGCAGACGTTACGGCGTGGGCGGGGCGGGTGTCGTGGACGTGTAGACGGTTCGCGAACGCAGCAGCATGCGGCGCATGCCCGCGCGGCCGAAACGCTTCAAGACCAGAAACAAACTTACCCCAAGCAACGCTGCCAGACTGAGCGCCACTACCGTGTTGCCCAGCAGGAAAGCCAGACCGAATTGCCGCAGGTGGTCGATCACACCATGAACCTGCGACGCGTCAACTTCACGGCCCAGGATGGCGAGCCCCAGCCAGGCGCTGAGGGAATACAAAACAGGAGCGGTCAGAGGATTGGTGAGAAAGGTGCCAACGGCGGCCGCGGCGCGATTCCAGCCGAGCCGGCCGGCGAGAAGAAAAGCAACGGGAGTTCCGAGCAGAAAGCTGGGAAAGATACCGATGAAGGCGCCCAACGCAAAGCCAAGCCCGGTGCGCGCCGGGGTCGAATTTTCGCGCACCATCCGAATCAGTTGCAAGCGAAACCAGCGGCTGAATCTCTTGAGCCGGCCCGTCTTGCCCCTGTTCATTCTGCGCTCGATTCCATCAACTGCTTCCCCCACCCCAATGCCCCTCTCCTTAATAGTATCGGACGACGAAAGCTGGTTATACGTTTCTGTACTCAAGAAAATTGTAAGGCTTCGCGGCGCCGGCTCCTATGAGGAAAGCACTCGATGCTTTCTAAGTGTTACTGCTTACCTCTCGGGGAGTTTCCAGCCGCAAAACCGCCGCGGTGCCACTTAGCGCCGCAGACGTAAGCCCGCGCGAAACCCGGTGCGGACGGTTTGCGCCTCTTGCAGGCCAACTTGTCGCGGTGGCTGAGCAACTCAGCGCAAGCTGGCGCTTGCGGCTCGGAGCGGCGTGGCGCTGCTTTGTGGGTCGGCGGCCGACACCTGCCCGCCGTGCGCGGGTTGGCCGCTGGTGAGGAACGCCAGAAAAGCTCCGGCGTCGGGCGTGCTGCCGGCAAACTCGGCGACGACGGTTTCGTCCGGGCGTATGACCGCGTAATACGGAATCGCTACAGTTCCAAAGCGGTCCAGTTGCAGTTGCTGATTTTTCTGTGAGGCGTCGTCCACGCCGTCGGTATAGAGTTCGACCACCACCAGGTCGTTCACGGCGGCGGCGATTTCGGGCCGCGGGAACATGTTGGCTTTCATCCAATGGCAGTTGGTGCAGGCGTAGCCGGTAAAGCTGATCAGCACCAGCTTGCCGCTCTGGCGCGCCTGCGCCAAGGCCGCCTCGTAGTCGTTCTTGAGCCACGTGGATTTCTCGCCGCCCGCGCTGCCGGTAAAAACCCCGGCCAGCCCGGAGTATTCCCGCGAAGGTACGTAAGCGTCCAATTCGCCCAGGCGTCCGCCGAACATGCCTGGCAACAGGCCCAAGGCCACCGCCAGCAGCGCGGCTCCCGACGCCAGGCGGCCCAGGCCAATGGCCGGGGCTTCGCCCTCGCCCGCTTCCCCGATGCGCAGCAAACCCAGCAGATAGAGCGCCGCCAGGCTCAACAACACGATCCAGATCGCCAGAAAGCGCTCCCGCGTGAGAATCCACCACTGATACATCTGGTCGACGTTGCTGAGGTATTTCACCGCGGCCGCGAGCACCAGAAAACCCATCGTGATCTTGGTGGTCGCCAGCCAACCGCCGCTGCGCGGCAGGCGCTTGAGGTAGGCGGGGAACAGCGCCAGAAAGAAAAACGGCAGGGCCAGCCCCACCGAGAACATCAACATGCCGAAGATCGGCCAGGCGAAACCGCCCTGAATCGAGCCGGCCAGAAGCGTACCCACGAACGGCCCGGTACAGGCGAACGAGGCCAGCGCGAACACCAGCCCCATGATCAGGGTCCCCAGCAGGCCGCCGCGCCCCGAGGCCTGGTTCATCTTGGTGAGAACGCTGCTCGGCACGGTGATCTCAAACGCGCCCAGCAGGCTGGCGCCAAACAGGATGAAAACCACGGCAATGAACAGATTGACCCACACGTTGGAGCCGAGCTGCACGATGCCGAACGGCCCCAGCAGCGCCGAGACACCCGCGCCCAGGCCGGTGAACAGCACCACCACGCCGGCGCAAAACGTGATCGCCTGCGAGAGCGAGGCGCGCGGCGAATCCCCTTGCGTGCTGATGAAATACGACATCGTGATCGGGATCATCGGGAACACGCACGGTGTAAAGATCGCCAGCAGGCCGAAACCGAAAGCGACGGCGGCGAACCCGAACAAGCCCTGGTCGCCGGGTTTAGCGGAGGGCGCGGCCCCACCCGTTGCCGCGTTCGCGCCCGCACCCGATGCCGCGCCGTCCGCGGACGTTTGCGCCGCGGCCGGGGGATTCGTGACGTCGCTGTAATCGGCCGGGATCGCCGCGGCTTCAGTCGACGCCGTCGACGCCACGGTGAGTGTGGCCGCAACGGTCTTGGTCTTGGGCGGCAGGCAGACCTTGTCGTTGCACGCCGAGTAGCGGACTTTGGCCTGCAACTCGCTCGATCCGGCGGCAGCGTCGGGCTTGAGCACCGCTTCGATCAGGAACGGCGCTTCGTGTTCGTAAAGCTCGCTCTGCTGTTGGGAGGCGGGATCGAACTGCACCAGCGGCTTGGGCTGATACACCTTCCACTCCGCCACGGCGGGGTTGTCGCCGAGCGTCACGCGGGTGGCAATCTGCTGCACCGCAATCGTTGCCGAATAGAGATGCCAGCCGTCTTCGATACGCGCGGTCAAATGGCCGACCACACGCTCACCGGCCGCACTGGCCGCCGGCTGCAGCTCGAGACTCCACTGCACCGGATCCAGCCGAGGTTTGCGCGGGGTGGTTTGGGCTCGCAGGTTCGCGCCGGCCAGCGCCGCCAGCAAAGGCAAACCGACCAGAATGCGCCATTTCCAAGCCATCGCCTTCATCTCATGGGGACTCGCAGCGTCCGTTTCGCCGTCCCCTGTTTCTCGTTCGAGAGTTCGCGCCGAAAGGTTACTGACCGGCGTCGCTTTGGGCCTCGCCGGCGTGAGGTTCGAACCAAGCCAGCCCGATCTGGCCGTGCAGATTTTCGTCGGGCGAGGCCCGATCGCCGCCGCCGAACCAGAGCAGCGTGCGCCCGCCGTCGCGCCACACGGACGGATCGCAAATCACCTGCGCATTCCAGTCCGAAAAGCCCTCCAGCAGGGGCGCCGAGGCCATCCTTTTCCAGTCTACACCGTTGTCGGATTGCGCCCAGCCCACGCGGCGGTGTTCGCCCCCGTCGCGGCCGGTGTAGAGCATGAAAAACCGTCCACCGGCGGCGAACACGGCTGGCTCGCCCAGTCCGCGTTCGTCGAAACTGCCGGGCGGGCCCAGATCCAGCACCGGATTGGCTCCCGATTTCTGCCAGTGCACGCCGTCGCTCGACCGCGCCACGCCCAGCCGCTGCACCCCGCGGCGATTCTGGCCCAGATAGAACAGATAGTAGTCGGGGCCGCAGCCAATCACGTACGGATCGCCCAGGCCCGCCTCGTCCCAGGTCCCCGGCGCGCCAAGCTCCAGCACCGGCTGGGCGCGTTTTTGCCAGGAGTAGGCGTCCGGGGAGACCGCCAGCCCGATGCGGGTATGGCCGCGCTCTCCCGCCTGATACCAGTAAAGAAACCGCGTGCCGTTGTGCAGCAGAGAACCGTTGGCGGCGATATAGTCGGCTTCCCAGGTCGAGGAATCGGGCGAAATCACGCGGCCTTGTTTGAGCCACGAGAGGCCGTCGGCCGAAACCGCCAGGCCGGTGCGCCAGGTCCGCCCGTCGAAGCCGGAGTAAAGGTTGTAGAAGGTGCCGTCCACGCGCACGACGCTCGGGTTGAGCACGTCCGCGGAGTCCCAGGCGTTGGAAGGCCCGGGCCCAATCACCGGGCCGGTCTGCCATTGCCAGGCGAGCGAATCCACGGGGAGCGGCGCGCCCGGCTCGCAACCGCTCACGGTAAACTGCGCTTGTTTGGGCTCAAACCGCGGACCGCAACCGGCCGGCAGCGCGGCGCTCAACAGCGCCAGCGCAGCCGCGCCGCAGCAGCGGCGAGCCGGCCAACGGTAGCGTTCCATTCAGACCAGCTTGTTCAAACCATCCAGAGCGGCGACCTTGTACGCCTCGGCCAGCGTGGGATAGTTGAAAACCGCGTCGCGCAGGTATTCCACCGTGCCGCCATGGTCGATCACGGCCTGCCCGATGTGCACTAGCTCGGTCGCCGACTGCCCGATGATGTGCACCGACAGCAGTTTTTTGGTCTCGCGGTGGAACAGCAGCTTGAGCAGCCCGGTGCGCCCGCCGCTGATCTGCACGCGCGAGAGCTCGCGGAAGCGCGCCACGCCCGATTCGTAAGGCACCGACTGCTTGGTGAGTTCCTGCTCGTTGGGCCCCACCATGGCGATCTCGGGGATCGAATAGATGCCGAACGGCAGCGAGGAAGCGACCTTGGGCATCTCCACGCCGAAAGCGTGCAACGCGGCCAGCCGGCCCTGCTCCATCGAAGTCGAAGCCAACGCCGGGAACCCGATGATGTCGCCGACCGCATAGACGTTCTGCAGACTGGTGCGAAAGTGCTCGTCCACCTTGATGCGGCCCTTGGCGTCGGTCTCGATGCCGACGGCCTCGAGATTCAGGTCGGTGGAAGCTCCGATGCGGCCGGCCGCGAACATCAGCGAATCGGAGTTGAGCTGCTTGCCGCTCTCCATGCAGACTTCGACCTTGTCCCCGTTGCGCTGCACGCGCGAGACGGTCTCGCCGAAGCGCAACTGCACGCCTTCGTCGCGCATGTGGTAGTAAAGCGCGTCCTCGATCTCGTCGTCGATGAAGTCGAGCGGGCGTTCGCGGCCGTCGATGATCGTCACGCGCACGCCCATCGTTTGAAAAATCGTGGCGTATTCGCAGCCGATGATGCCCGCGCCGACGAAAGTCATCGTGCGCGGCAGCTCTTCAAGCTTGAGCAAGCCGTCGCTGTCGACGATGCGCCGGTCGTCGAACTCGATGCCCGCTGGACGAAGGGGCCGCGAACCGACGGCGATGATGGCGTGCTCGGTGGTCAGCGCGCGCATACCGTCTTCATTCGTCACAACGATGTGGTTGTGGTCGACGAACGACCCGGTACCCGGCACCACGTCCACATAGTTGCGGATCAACTGGTCGCGCACGATGTTGACTTCGCGCTCGATGACCTGCCGCGTGCGGTAGGTGAGGTCCTGCACCGTGATGCGGTCTTTGACGCGGTAGGCCGAACCGTAGAGCTCGCGCTGCCGCACGCCCGAGAGGTAGGCGACCGCTTCGCGCAGCGTCTTGCTGGGGATGGTTCCCTTATGCAGCGCGGCGCCGCCGATCGAGAAGTTCCGTTCGACGACGGCAACCTGCTTGCCCATCTTCGAGGCGGCGATGGCCGCTTTCTGTCCTGCCGGACCGCTGCCAATGACCACCAGATCGTATTCGCTCATGAATTTGTTTTCCTCAGTGCGCCGGTTTCGTGACTGGTGTCTTTCCTAGTGTAGGGTTTTCGGCGCGGCTACCGCACGCGGGCCCCGGGATGTTAGGGTGTCAGATTGCCCTCGATCGGATGCGGCCGCGCCGGAGTGCCCTGGGCCGGCCGGAGTGCCCCGGGCCGGATTGCCACTCGGCGATCTTGCTACTCGGCGATCTTGCTACAAGACAATGACGGCACTGGCGCAGCGGGGACGACGACGGCGCGGCGCGGGCGGGCCGGGGATTCCACCCCTCACAGCCAGCATCGGACGAAACGCGGCGCAACCGCAGTCCCGAAACCAATGAATTCGCAACCACAAGCGCGCATTTCGGTGGTCGTGCCGGTACGCCAAGCCTCAGAAACCGCGGCAGATACTCTGGGCCGGCTGCTCGAGCGCCCGGGCCTGGAGGTAATCGCCGTGGTTTCGCGCCAGGACCCCACGGCCGCGCTGTTGCGGGACTTGAAGGGCAGCCGCGACGAGTTGGTCCTGCTCGAGGTGGATGGGGCACGGTCGGTCCCGCAATTGCGCGCGCACGGCATCCGCGCGGCGCGGGGGCGGTTCGTGGCGATCACCGAAGATCATTGCGACTTCAGCCCGGGCTGGCCCGAGGCGCTCGCCGCCGCGCTGGACGATCCGGCCGTGGCGGTGGCCGGCGGCGCGGTCGACAACGGCCGGCGCGGCTCGATTGCCGACTGGGCGATCTATTTCTCGCGCTACGCCTCGCTGATGCCGCCCCTGCCCGCCGGCCCCGCGACCGCCTTGCCCGGCAATAACGCCTGCTACCGCCGCGAGTTGTTGGAATCCCATCGCGCGCTTTACGACAAGGGGTTTTGGGAGCACGAGTTCCACCAGCACCTGGCGAGCCAGGGGCTGAAGCTGTGGCAGGTGCCCGGGGCCGTTGTCGTCCACCGCAAGCCCTATCGCTTCGGGGCTTACTGCGCGCTGCGGTTTCGCCACGGGCGCTGTTTCGGCGGTATGATTCGGGAGGGGGGACGCTTCGGCGACGTGGCGGCGCGCGTTCTGGCATCGCCGCTGACGCCGTTCCGGCTGCTGTTGCGCTCGGCTCGCGCGGTGGCCGCCCGGGGCGCCTACCGCAGGCAATACACACTGGCTTTGCCGCTGTTGCTGGTTTGCTATGCGGCCTGGACGGCGGGCGAGGTCCGCGGCTATCTGGGCGGTCCCGGGGAGGCTTGCTCTCAAACCGACTGACGCCGCGCCCTCGGCATACGCGGGGGAGCCGTGACGGGCATGCCGGCGACAAGCGACGGGCGGCGCGGCTTACACAGGACAGGAACCATCGACTCGCAACGGTCCACAGGCCCGTCTAACGCATGTCTCAGCCCTTTCATCGCGCCATTCTGACTTATCATTCGCTTGACAGTTCCGGATCGGTGATCGCCGTGCCGCCGGAGACGTTTCGGCGCCAGATGCGCAGCCTGTTCGACCGCGGCATCGCCGTGGTGCCGCTCGAAACGCTGGTGAGCGCCCCGGCGCACGAAATCGACGGGCCCGCGGCGGCGCTGACCTTCGACGACGGCTTCGAGGATTTCTACCAGGAAGCTTTCCCGGTGCTGGGCGAGTACCGCTTTCCGGCCACGGTGTTCCTGGTTTCGGGCTATTGCGGCCGCACCAACGACTGGCCAGGACAGCCGCAATGGGCCGGCGGCCGGCCGCTGTTGAGCTGGTCGCGGATCGCCGAACTGCAGCGCGGCGGGGTCCGCTTTGGCGCGCACACGGTGACCCACGCGCGGCTGTCGGCGCTGCCCTGGAAACAGGCGGCCAGCGAGATCCTCGACTCCAAGAAGCAGATCGAGGACCGGCTGGGCGAGGCGGTGACCAGCTTTGCGTATCCCTATGGGTCCGAATCGAGCCGGCTGCGCCAGTTGGTCGCCGAGCATTTCGAGGTGGGCTGCTCGACGCGCCTGGGCCAGCTCCACCCCGATTCGCCGCGCGGGAGCCTCGAACGCATCGACACTTACTATTTGTCGAACCTTTTCTGGTATCGTCACTTGTTCCACCGCCGCACCAGCGCCTACCTGCTGTGCCGCGCCCAACTCCGCCAATGGAAGAACCGGCTGCTGCCGCATCGTTGAGAGAGCGCCTTGCCGTGGCCGGGCTGCAGCTGGTCTGCCCGTTGTGCAAGGGCCCCCTCGACGACCGCACCGAGGCGTTTGCGTGCGGCGCCTGCGAGCGTTCCTACCCGGTGGTGGCCGGGATTCCCGACTTCCGGCTGCGCCCCGACCGTTTTATCAGCTTCGACGACGACCGCCGCAAGGGGCTGCGGGTGCTCGAGATCGCCCAGGCGCACGGCGGGACGTTCGAGGCGGCGCTCGATGCCTACTGGTCGATCACGCCCGAGCTGGCGCCGGCTCTGGCGGCCCGCCACCGGGTGCACCAAGTGCTGGAAACCGAGATCGGCGAGCAGACTTTGGCGGAAGTGGAACGGCTGGCGGTAGCCTCTGGCCGGCGGTCTGGGGGCGTCGCCAGCCGGGTTTCCGCGCGGGGAGACGCTTCCGGGTTCCCGGCGGGGAAGCTGCTCGACCTGGGCTGCGGTACCGCCGGACTGCTTGCCGCAGCGGGCCGGCGCTTCCCGGTGGCGGTGGGCGTCGACGTGGCCTTCCGCTGGCTGCTGGTGGGGCGGCTGCGGCTGCGCGAAGCGGGTGTGGACGCTCCGCTGCTGTGTGCCAACGCGGAGTTTCTGCCCTTTGCCGGCGGCCTGTTCGACCGCGTCGTCGCCAATGACCTGCTGGAGCACGTCGTCGACCCCGCCGAAGTGCTGGCCGAGTGCCGCCGGGTGGCCGCGCCGGGGGGATGTTGCTACCTCGCTACCAATAACCGCTATTCGCTGGCGCCCGAGCCCCATGTGCAGCTTTGGGGTGTCGGGTTTCTGCCCCGCCGCTGGCAGGCCCGCTATGTGCAGCGGATGCGCGGGCATTCCTACAGCAACGTGCGGCTGGTTTCAGGCCCCCAGATGCGCCGGCTGGCCGCACGAGCCGGGCTGGTCACCACGCCGGTCGAGCCCGCCCCCTTGTTTGCCCGGCACCTGGGCGGAACCATGGAGCGGCTCGTGGGCGCCTACAACCAAATCCGACTGACGCCGCCCCTGCGCGCCGTGCTCGGCCTTTGCGCGCCACGCATTCAGGCCCTTGGGCGAATCGGCTCCCCGTAGCGCAGAGCTGGTGCTTTTCCAGACCTGGCTTTTGCTCGCGAACTGACCATTTTGGTCACCAACGGGCCAAGTGGGGCAGGGCTCCGGCCTGCCCAGCCAAGTCTGACCTGCCCAACCGACCCGGCCAGAGGCCGTTGGATGCCGAACTGGTGTTTCCCGCCTTCCAATGCCGAACCTGCTTTTGTTGGTGTTTCCTGCAGGCGAAAAGCCGCAGGTCTGGGAAACCCAGCCCTGCGCTACGGGGGTAGCCCAAACTGCGTGGGTCTGGAAAAGGCATCGGCCCCTGCGTTGTGGGGTAGCCCAGACGGGTGTGGGCGGCCTGAAGGGTTTGGGCAGGCCGGAGCCCTGCCCCACTCGGTCGTCTAAGGCAAAAACCTCAGTAACTCCCGGCGGAATCCTCGATTGTGTAGGGGCGGCTCGCGATCCATACTGTGGCCGGAGTGCCTGTGCGCCCGCAATGAGCAATCTTTCCACGGCCCAGCCCTTGCCGGCTTCCCCACCTTCGGCGGGGGGCAAGACGCACAAATCGGCTGCGCGCGGCCGCGCGGCTGCCCGCTCCGCCGCCGACGCCGGCAGCAGCTTCAGCGTGCAGGGCGCGATCGGCTTCCTGGCCGGCGGCTTGATCGCGTTGATCTTCGTCGGCGCTTCCGCCCTCGAACCTTTCGAAGGGTTCGCAGCCGTGGCGCGTGTCGCCGGGTACGGGTTCGGCGGCGCCCTCGGAGGCGCGGCGCTGGTGTGGGGCAGCGGCCGGAAGCACGCTTGCCGCTCGGCGGCCTTCGGCTTCGGGCTGGCGTTCCTGATTCCGGCCTGGGTGGCGGGTCCGGCCGTGAACAGCCTGTTGACCCTCAAGATCGAGGCCTACGGATTCGGAACCTTTGTGGCGACGGTGATGGCGTTCACGATCGGTTTCGGAATCGCCGGCGCCATCGGCGGAGCGTTTGTCTTGCCGCGTCTGTTCTGGGCGGGGTTGGTTCGCTTTGGGCTTGCCGCCGCCATCGGCGCCGCTATTGCGGCCACGGCTCCCTCCTTCGACCTGCATGCGGCGAACCTCACGCCGCGGCACCTTGCCGGCCTGGTGGCGGCTTTGGTGATCGGCCACCTGGTTCCCTTTGTGCTGGGTGGCTTCTGGTTTGGCCGCGCCCTCGAAGCCGAGCAGCGCGAACTGCGGCCGGAGCGCCGCCGGATTCCCTTCTAGTCAACGCGGCTCGTCCCCGAAACCGCTCCCGAAAATGCCCGTCCTCGACCCGCCCGTAGCGCAGGGCTGGTGTTTTTCCAGACCTGCGGCCGTTTCCAGGCCTGAAGCCGTCTTCCCTGCCGGGGGCAATTTCCCAGGCCCGGCGGCGTTTTTTAAATCCCCCGACGTTTCCCCAAGTCCGCGGCGATTCCCCGGCGTGCGCAAAACCGCAGGTCTGGGAAAGGCGCCCAGCCCTGCGCTACGGTGCCACGGGGTATGGGGGCATTGCGGGCGTGGACGAATCCAGGGCCTCACCAGATATAGTCTTTGGCCGTCGCTCGGCGGTCGTGGCCGTCGAGCACGTGCATGACGCGCACCTTCTTCAGCGCCACGGGCGAAAGCTGGCCGATCGGGATGTAGACGATTTTGCGGTCCATGCGGGCGGCCAGGGCCCTAAAGATCGACCGCGGCGGGCGCGAGGCTACGTACACGATCAGCCGTTCGAGCGAATAGTCGAGCGCTGCCAGCAGCAGCCGCTCCGGCTTGCTCTCGGCCAACTCGTAGTCGGGATCGCCCCAAACGTCCAACATGCGCTGCGAGGGCAGGCTGAGCAGCAGCCCGCCGTATTCGGCGCGGCCGATGCCCGGCCCCACCATATTGCCAAACGGGTCGGTGGCGTAAAAGGCCATGTCCGACTCGTTCTGGTGTTCGCCGAGCCAGGTGATGCAGTAGGGATAGCGGTTGTCGCGATCTTCGTCGAAGATCAGCACCACCGCGCCGACTTCGCCCGAGACGCGCTCGTTCTGGCGGACGTAGATCTTTTTCTCGTGCCAGTTGCGCAGCGTCTCGCGCAGGTCGATGCCGTCGAGCAGCGAGGTGGTGAACGGCTCGGTGTGCGTGCGCTCGGCCGAGAGAATGCTCTTGCCCTTCTTCTTCAGAAACACGCCGTAGTCTTCGACCACAAGGTCTTCGGGCGGGTAGGAGCAGATCGAGTGGCTCGACCAGCGCTTCTGCCATTCGCCGGGGAAGCGCTCCTTCTTGCGGCCCTTGAGCCCCACCGGGCGCAGCCGGGCTTTCTTGCGCGGCAGCCGGCGGCGTAGCTGGATGCGGCGGGTATTCAACCACATCTGCTCACCGCTAACCTTGACGGTCATCAGGTCCGTCTCGGTCTTCTGGTGGGGATAGGCGTTGGCCATCTCCCACATCTCCCAGGCGAAATTGTCGTCGACGATGGAGCGCGCCGCGACGGTCAAATCGAACAGGCCGCCCAGAAGTTGTTTTTGAATCAGCGCCAGGTTGCGGGTATAGCGCGCCCACAAGCGGCGCTGCCAGTGCGTCATCTTCTCGCCGGTCTTGCTTTCGTAGTGGCGCTCGCTTTCGGCAAACAGGCGGAAGAACAGCTTCTGGCGGTCGAAGGGATGCCGCGCCGCGCGCGCTACCGCCGCTGCCGCGGGGTCTTCCTTGGGCACTTCGACGACACCGAAACCGTGAACCTCGGTCAACTCCGCCGGCGGCGGCGGCTCGGCGGGCTCGCCGTGGCGGCGCGCCTCGTACACCGCTTGCAGAAATGGCATCTCGGTCAGTATTTCCGCCAGGCACTCCGGGTGCAGATTCAACACCTGAATGCCCTTGCGGCGGACCTTGCGCAGCGGCTGCGCCTGCGGCCGCTCCATGGCGTCGAGCAGCGGGTCGAGCAGATTCAGCGAGACCACCACCAGGACGCTCGCTTCGGGGTCGACTCCCTGCAGTTTCCAGGCGAGGCCTTCGGAGTGCACCGCCAGTTCGGGCGAGCGCGGCCGTGGAAACACGCGATAGGCCTCGACATATTTCTCGAGCCCGATGCGCTGCAGGGCGTAGGGGTCGGGGTAAAGCTCCTCGACGTGCGGCCGCTCGCCGATATCGGGATCGAGAAACACCGTCTCGGCGCCGATCTCGCGGGCCGTGCGCAGCGCTTCGACGAACGGATCGCCGACTTCGACCGGCAGATAGACCGCGCGGTCTTCGCCGTCGTCGTCGTAAACGATGACGGAAAGCTCGGGCAGGCGCTCGACGGCGCGGCGGTAGGCTTTCTCGAGCGTGACCGGCAGCTCGACCGCGACTACTTTGGGCTTTTCGCGGAGGATCTCGCGGCGAAGCTCAGCGGCGAACTCCAGGCGCCCGGGAGCGGCCGGGAAATAGCGGATGCGTCCGCGGCGAAGTCCGCCCGCGTCACGCTCTTCGAACATAGCGCAGCGCCTCGCGGCCGAGGGTTTGGACGATGGAAGTATCGAGCAGCTCGCCGCGCTTCGACCCCGGTATCGCTTCGGCCAGCTTGAGCGCGAAGCGGCCGATGTTGATGCCGTCGCGGGCGGTGTAGCGCTCGTCGGCGGCATGCGCCGATTGCAGAAAATCGGTGACGAAGTCGAGCACCTCGTCGTCGGCGAACGGCAGATTCTCTTTGAGAATGGCGCGTTCCTCGTCGCGCTCGGGGAAATCGACCAGGATCTGCGGCTGCAGCCGCGAATGAATGTACTCGGGCAGCTCGAACGTCGAGGAGTCGTCGTTCATCGTCGCCACCATGCGGAAATTGCGGTGCGCATGGATCTTGATGCCGGCGACGATCGACTCGACATAGCGCCGCATGTCGAGCAGCGGGGCCAGCGACGCCCAGCTTTTCTCGCTCATGCGGTTGCCTTCGTCGAGAATCGCCACGCCGCCGCGGATCATCGCAGTCACCAGCGGGCTCGCCACATAGCGCAGCCGGCCCTCGCCCTCGATGACCGGAGTCACCAACAGATCCTCGGGGCGCGTATCGAGCGTCGCCTGCATCACGAAGGCCTCGCGCCCCAGCCGTTTGGCCGCCGCGTAAGCCAGCGTGGTCTTGCCGACCCCGGGCTTGCCCAACAGCCGCGGCGTCATCGGCAGGTCGTGCTCGTGGATGGTCAGCCAAGCGGCCAGGAGTTGGCGGATCAGCTCCTCCTGCCCGACCCAACGAACCGGAATCTCGTCCGGGTGCGCCATGTGGAGCGTGACGCCTTCGATCACGACGGCGCGATCGGTGTCGGCAAACGACGCATTCATACTGCTCATTGTACGGGAGCCGAAACCTGCCGCATGCCAGGGACGGCCCGGCAGCGGGCGGCGCAGGTTGCTGACGTGCACATCGTAGGGCAGGTCTCCGGCGGACAAGGCACGGCGAACCCGCAGGGCGAAGGGTGGGAAGGGACCCCGGAGACGAGAAAAACGCGGGCGCGCGGACGCCAAAGCGCGGCAGCACTCCGCTGTCCGCGGGCCCATGCCCGCGAACGCACATTCGAATCGCGTCCGGGAAGGCGGCTAATCGTCTTTCTGGCTACGTTTGACGTCGTCGGAGAGGACGATCGCTTCGGCGACCTCTTTCATGGTCATGCGGCGCTGGCGGCTCTGGCGTTGCAGGGTGAGGTACGAGTTCTCTTCGTCCAAGCCCATCTCGCGCTGCAGGATGCCCTTGGCGCGCTCGACGAGCTTGCGGGTCTCCAACTGATCGGAGAGTTGCGAGACTTCGCTTTCCAGCCGCGCCATCTCGATCTCGGAGCCGACCAGAAAGCCGATGGTCGATACCAGTTGCACCTCGCGGCGGGTGTGCATGTGCGGCAGGCGGTGCTGCAAGTTGAAAACACCGACCAGCCGGCCGCGGCTGATGATCGGCACCGACAGAAAGGCCTCGAAGCGGTCCTCGGGCAACTCGCTGAAGGCTTGGAAGCGCGGGTCTTGTGCCGCGTTCCGCGAAACGGCCACCGGTTTGCGATGCTTGGCTACCCAGCCGGTGATGCCTTGCCCGACGCGCAGGGTCAGGCGATCGATGACTTCGGGATGAGGATTCTTGGAGGCGCGCAGAACCAGGTCGCTGCCTTCAAGCACGTAGATAAAACAAGAGTCGGGTTTAATGACGTCGATGACAAACTCAACAACCTGGTCGAGAACCTCATGAAGCGGGTCGGAAGCCGCCAGACGGCTGCCGATCCGGTGCAAAAAGTCGACTTCGATTGCGCCGGAAGGGCCTGAATCGACCGGCGCCGCGCCGGCCGGGGCCTCCGTGTCGTTGGATTGCGTTCCAGGGTTTTCCACCATGCTTCTTAAGCTATTCCCAGTTGACCCGGGAGTCCAATCGGAACTTTTTATCTCATGCATAAGGCGCAATCGCACGATTGGGTTACGTTCGGCGGTGCGTCAAAAACCGGCTGTTCTTTGTCTTCAATGAGATACCGCGTGGCGATACACTGGGGAAATGCTACGGGACTCATTGCACCCGACCCTCCAGCCGCTGCGGCAAGCCGTCTGGCTGGTTTTGCTGGCCCTGCCCGCTGGTTTGGCGCACGCCGAGTGGCCCCAGTTCCGCGGCCCCTCGGGGCAGGGCGAGTCTGTGGCCAAGGGGCTGCCGCTGGAGTGGAGTGAATCGCACAACATCGCCTGGAAGGCCGCGGTCCCGGGCCGGGGTTGGTCGTCGCCGGTGCTTTCCGACGGGCAGATCTGGCTGACCGCGGCGACAGAGGGCGGCTCTTCGCTGCGGGCGATCGCGCTCGACCAGCAGAGCGGCCGCGTGCTGCACGACGTCGAGATTTTCCGGGTTGAGCGGCTGCCTTCGATTCACGACAAAAACGGCTATGCCTCGCCGACGCCGATCCTGGAACCCGGCCGCGTCTACGTACATTTCGGGACACTCGGGACGGCGGCTCTGAACCGCTCCGGCGAAGTGCTTTGGAAGACGCAGGAGCTGCACTACGCGCACGGTCACGGCGCCGGCGGATCTCCCGTGCTGGCCGGCAATAAGCTGGTGATCAGTTGCGACGGCACCGACCAGCAGTTCGTCGCCGCGCTCGACAAAAACAGCGGCAAGGTGCTGTGGAAGACGGCGCGGCGGGGCGGCGCGATGGCCTACACGACGCCGCTGGTGATCCCGACGGGGCAGCGGCCTGCAGGTCGTCAGCCCGGGAGGCAATCACGCGGCCGCCTACGACGTGGAAAGCGGCGAAGAGTTATGGTCAGTCGACTATGACGGATTTTCGGGCGTGCCGCGGCCGGTGTTCGCGCACGGGCTGGTCTACATCACGACGGGATTTTACAGCCCGGTGTTGATGGCGATTCGTCCGGACGGAAGCGGTAACGTGACCGCGACGCACGTCGCCTGGGAACAGCGCCGCGGGGTGCCGCTGACGCCGTCGCCGGTGGTGGCCGGCGGGGAGCTCTACATGGTCAGCGACAACGGCATCGCGAGCTGCCTGGACGCCAAAACCGGGGAGGAGCTTTGGCGGCAGAGGTTGGGCGGCGGATTTTCGGCTTCGCCGCTGGCGGCCGACGGGCGTATCTATTTCTTGAACGAGAGCGGCGAGACGACGGTGTTACGGGCGGGGCGCAGCTTCGAAAAGCTCGCCGCCAACCGTATCGACGGCCGCACGCTGGCATCGCCGGCGGTCGAAGGCCGCACAATTTTTCTGCGCACCGACACGCACCTCTATCGCATTGAGGAATAGCGAAGAGAAAAACCCGCTCGGGCCCGGCAGTTGTGCTCCATGGGGACAGTCACGGCGTTTCGCGCCTCGATATTTCGGCGTTCGCAGGATTCGTAGGGTGCGAAACACGGTGATGGTCTCTTTCCCGCCGACTCGTTGAGGTTTTATGGCAAACGTCACCGTTGAGAGCTTGGGAAACTATCGCATGCTGGTTTCCACCTCCGATCACGCTCTGGTGGGCGATGAGCCGAAGGGCGTTGGCGACGGGCTCGGGCCCAACCCCTACGAACTCTTGCTGGGAGCGCTGGGCTCGTGCACCTCGATGACCGTGCTGATGTATGCCCGGCGCAAGGGCTGGAAGCTGCGCAGCGTCAGGGCCGAACTGTCGATCGGGCGCGTGCATGCCCGCGATTGTGAAGACTGCGAGCAAGCCGACGGGATGATCGACCGGATCACGCTGCGGCTCGACCTCGAGGGCGACTTGGATGCGGCGCAACGCGAACGCCTGGCCGAGATTGCGACACGATGCCCGGTGCGCAAGACCCTGCTGGGGCGGCCGCAGATTGTGGACGAGGTGGTTTGAGGTTTGGCGGTTGGGGTTCGGCGGCCCGACTCAGCCAGAATCTGCCTGGGGGTCTTGGGCCAGCGCCTTTCTGGCTTTGCAGGTGCGGGCATGGACGAGGCACGTCCGTGTTGGTCCTGTGTCGCGAGGAATCGCGACGCGGCAAACCTGGAGGTTCACACCAAGGGTGGCGGTTTCAGCCTCTGTGCTCTTTAGGATCGAGGAGACAGAGCCGCACCAAGAACAACGTTGTCGCACAGCCATACCCAGGGCTATCCTGATCGTGGCCGGTGGGCCAAAAGGAAATTTCCGGTTCGAGGGGTCTACTCCATTGCCCAACTACGTAATTACTCAACTCGACGCGGTTGAACCTGTCCGATGCCCTTGCGGATTCGCGAGCCGCGCATTTGGAGGCAACGAGGTCGCGAGTCTGCACCTGGTAGAGATCTCGGTGGACTCAAGAGTTCACTACCACAAAAAAATGACGGAAATCTACCTGATCCTCGAGGGCGATGGACACGTGGAACTGGATGGAGAACGGTTCCCGGTCCGACCGATGACGGCGATCATGATCAAGCCGGGCTGCCGGCACCGGGCCGTCGGCAAGCTTCGCGTGGTCAACATTCCCGTCCCGGCGTTCGACCCGGCCGACGAGTGGTTCGATGACGAAGATGCCCCTGCCCAGGCGTCATGACGCGATGAGCGACTGCAGCGCCAAGGGGTGTCAAAGCAGGTGCGCCAATCGGCCGTTGACAGTCTAGCGGAGGGGTTTTCAGCAATGAATCGTAGGGAGTTCTTGTCGGGCGCGGCGTTGTCGGCCGCAGCGCGAGGCGCAACCGAGCGGCTGACAGCGGCGGTCCCACAAAATGGCGCGGCCCCGCGGCGTCGCGCCGCCATCATCGCTCACACGGGCCGCGGCGACTACGGCCACGGGCTCGATACGGTCTGGAAGATCTTCGACTCGGTTGATCTGGTCGCGCTCGCCGACCCGGACCGCACAGGGCGCGAGAAGGCTCAGGCACGGCTCGGAGTTGCGAAGGGCTACGCTGACTATCACGAGATGCTCGCGAGAGAGAAACCGGACCTGGTCTCGGTGTGTCCGCGGCATCTCGACCAACGGGCCGAAATGGTGGTCGCGGCGGCCGAAGCCGGCTGTCACATCTACATGGAGAAGCCGTTTGCGCCAAACCTCGAGGACGCTGATCGCATGGTTCGGGCCGTACAAGCGTCCGGAGTAAAGTTGCAAATCGCGCACCAGATGCGCCGCACGCCGTTCCTGCTTCGGGCGGCTCAGATGGTTCGCGATGGCGAGATCGGCGATATTCAGGAGGTTCGCGGGCGCGGCAAAGAAGACCGCCGCGCCGGCGGCGAAGACATGATCGTGCTGGGCTCGCACATTTGCGATGTGATGCGGAGTTTCCTTGGAGACCCGCGCTGGGTCTTTGCGCATGTGCAGGATGGCGGTGAGGAGTTGGCGGCGAAACATATCCGCAGGCCGAGCGAGCCGGTGGGAAAAGTCGCCGGCCGCCAGATCGCCGCGATGTTTGCGTTCGACAATGCCGTGCACGGCTATTTCGCGTCGAAGCAGACAGCCCACACGCACCCGCTGCGATTCGGGACGTATATCTACGGCAGCCAAGGGGTCATCTTTTTGGCGAACGCGGTCTACCCCCAAGGCCAGTTGTGGATCTTGCGCTCGGCGGCGTGGGTGCCGGAAGGCGGCGCGCAGTGGGAGCGGGTCGAGGTGGAGGCAAAAATCCCGTTCGAGGCCGAGGGTCACGACATCGCGAACGGGCTGATGGTGCTCGACCTTTTCGAGGCGATCGACAAGAACCGCAAACCCGCCTGCAGCGAGATCGACGGGCGTTGGACGATTGAAATGATTGCCGGGGTCTACCGTTCACAGATGGAAGGAAGGCGGGTTGATTTTCCGCTCTCCGACCGCCGCTGGCCCTTGGACTCGCTGGCTGGACTGGCTGGATAGGAGCGGCGCCTGCCGGGGTGTTCAACGGGTCTCTGCGTGTCAGCCCTACCTCGCGAGGAATCGCGACGCGGCAAGCCTGGAGGTGTACGCCACCGGCGGCGGTTTCGGCTTCTATGCTCTTTCGATCGCGGCTTTGGCTCTTGCGGTCGCCGGACCCGCCGCGGCGTCAGGAGCCGATGCGGTTCCGCGCCGCGGTAACCGAACGGTGGCGCCGTTTGACCGAAAAGGGCGTTATTCTTTCTCGGGTGCGGGCGGCACGTAGCTGGGCGTCTTTCCCGCCAGGAAAGTGCCGAGTTCCGCCGCGGGAAAGCGCAGGCCGACGAAGAATTCGCCAAACAGGGCGTACTTCGAGCTGGCTTCGTCGAAGCGCATCTCGTAGATGAGCTGCTTGAAGTGCAGCGGATCGTCGGCGAACAGATCGACGCCCCATTCCCAGTTGTCGAAGCCAATCGAGCCCGAGATGATCTGCTTGATCTTGCCGGCGTAGCGGCGGCCGATCATGCCGTGGTCGCGCATCATGCGGCGGCGCTCGTGAATCGGCACGTCGTACCAGTTGTTCACCTCGCCGCGTTTTTTATCCATCGGATAGAAACACAGGTAGCGGTGCGGCGGGATTTCGGGCCACAGCCGCATGGCCATCGCTTTCGACGACTCCTCGATTTTTTCCTGCTCGGCCTGGATCCATTCCGCGCTGCCCGGCTCGACGCCTTTTTCGAGCAGCGCGTCATAGAGCTGTACCGACGATTCGTAAAGGCCCAGCTCGACCACCGAAAGGTAGGAATGAGTCGGCTCGAGATATTCGTCGAGTTCGAGATGCGCGAGCTGCAGCTCCGTTTCGTTGAGGGCGTCGAAGGAGCGCCGGAAATGGACGACGAGCAGGTCGCCCTTGTGGCCGAGCTGCGAAAAGAGCGCCGAGCCCCCGTCGGGGTGGCTCTCCATGGCGCCAAACGCCGCCGTAGCCTCTTCGACAATCCGCTGGCGCTGTCCATCCAGAAGCTTGCGCCATTGCGGCCAGCGGACCCGAAACATCTGATGCAACAGGCTCGAGCCGTCGAGCGTGAGTGGTACGGCAGGCGGCACCATCGCCACGGGCTGGCGGCGGCTGTGAGCAGGAGCTTTTTCGGCAACGTCTTGTGGCGGCATGTTCTCAGTCTATTGCACCCGCGGCCAGAGGTTCCATGCCGGGAAATCCCCGCCGCAAGAAACAGAGCCGCAGGCATCAGCCGGCGGGCCGGAACGGCATAGGAGTGGGGGAAGAGCGAAAGGAGGCGAGGAGCGGTGGCGCCGGGCAGCGGCGAGGCGCCGGAGCGGAAGCCAGCACGGCAGCCTGGCACGCGGCAAATGCGGCGGTTTGCCGACCCGCCGACCCACCGGGTCGAGAAACGCGGCGTCACTACGACGCCGCAGTTGGCTTTGCCCCAGCGGCGTGCGGCCTCGGCCCGCCGGCTTACGAGGCTGCGGAAAAAGTCTGCCGGAGGGGGACAGTCACCGTGTTTCGCACCCTGCAAATCCCGTAAACTCCTGAAAAATGGAAGTGCGAAACGCGGTGACTGTCCCCATGAAGCATCGCTGCTGGGCCAGACTGGAGTTTTTCCGCAGCCTGTTACGCCTGCGGCTCTGTTTGCGTGGTTCGCGGCTGTAGTGCGCTGTCGGTTCAGCCGCGGGCGCCGTCGGCCTGGCCGGCTGCGGGGGCGGGCTCGAACGGGTACAGCGCTTCCTGGACGGAGAGGCCACGCACATCGATGCGCGAAAGATCGGCCGTGCCGACTCCGTGGCCTTCGGCCAGCAGAATCGTGTTGTCGCAGTTACGGAACGGGGCCGTGCCTCGCGTGGCGCGCGGGTCGTAGCCCATCGCGGCCGTGGCGACGGCGTCGGTACAGACCGGGTTGAGGCCGGCGATGAGCAGGCCGGGCTTGCCGAAGCGCAGGTTCTTGTCGCCGATCCAGGGGCCTTCGCCGCCGATCATGGTCTCGACGCCGTCGATGATCTGCAAGTCGATCGGACGTGCCAAGGCGAGGTCGGCGACGATGTGAGGCACACGATAGCCGCTATCGCGCGGCGAGGAAGGATCGTTCTCCGCGGCCGCGATCTTCGAGGGCTGGCGGCTGCCGTCGTGCAGCGGGCCGCGGCCTTTGGTCGGCGATTCGTTAGGCTCGTCGACGCCCGCGTCGCCGCCGTAGATCGACGAAGGGGTGATTCCGAAACTGTTCTTGAGCGACAGCGTGACGCCGCAAGTGGCGTGGTTTTTCAGCTTGGCGAGGCTCATGAACACGTCGGTGTCTTCGTAGGCCTGGTTCAACAGAAACGAGTTGAACATGTAGCCGCCATTGGGAACCTTGAACTTGGCGTAATGGGTCCCTGTGCCGATCGAGTTCGTATTTTCGGTCTCGATGAGTTTGGCGGCGCGCTTGAGGGCGCGCACGTTCCAGCCGGCGTCGAGCATGTACTCGTCGAGCGGCATGGCCGTTCCGAAGCCGCTTTCCACCAGACGAATGCGCTTGGCGCCCGCCTTGTCGAGCAGCGCGCAAACCACGCCCACCAGGTTCGGATGGCAGTAGTGGGTCAGCCCCAGCGGCATGCCCTGGTAGCGCTGGCTGGGCGTACCGGTGAGGTTGAGCTTGATGGCCACGGTCTTGCCGCGCACCAGTTGCTCGATACCGCCGAGCTGGTCGAACAGCGTTTGCATCTGCGCGGTGAGGTCGGCCGGCTCGTAGCTACGGCAGCGCGCGATGGCTACCGGGGCGCTGGGCGCGGTGGCTGCGGCGTGAGCCCGGCCCAGAGTCGCCGAGGCGGCGGCAAACGCGGAGACGGAAGTACGCAGCCAGTCGCGGCGAGTCCAACGCGCGGCGCGGGCCTGGCTATAGGGGCAGGTGGGTTGCTGATGAGGAGTCATAACAGCCTCGAATCTTTGGGGAATCTCAAACCATTGGGCGCAAACCAGGCAAAACCGGTTACCCCGGCTCACGTTTCGATTGTACGGCAACCCCGTAGCGCAGGGCTGGTGTTTTTCCAGACCTGCGGCTTTTGGCGCCGCGGCAAATGGCGAAAGGCCGCATTGGACCCGTTGCGGAAATACCGCAGCTCGGGGAAAAACGCCCAGCCCTGCGCTACGGTGGCCAGTCGGGCGATCTGGGCAGGCCGGGAGCCCTGCCCCACGGGTTTACTCCATGACGATGGCGCAGTAAACCGGCACTTTGGCGACGTCGAATTCGCTGCCGCCGTCCTCTCCGTCGTAGATCTTGAGGTCCTGCGGCTCGGCGCCGATCGCGTAGAGCCGGGCCTGGTGAATTTTGTTGGGCAGACGCACCGTGACGTTCTCGGTCGGATAGTCGCCGTATTCGGTCATCTGCAGCAGCGCCTGGTTCGTCGCGGCGTCAACGCTATAGAGCGAGATGATCGAGCCCACGTTGTACAGTTTGGGCGCGCCGTGCTTCTTGTCGACCATGTCGCGAATGGTGCTTGAAAAATGATCGGAATCGACGGCCTGGGCGGTGGGGAATCCGCGGATGCTACCGGCGCCGGCGACCAGGTGCGGAAACTGCGCGCCCTCCTGCGACTGCGCCTGGTACCAGCGTGGTCCGGTGACCAGCGTTCCGCCGCTTTGGGTGAACGACTGCAGCTTCTGGCTCTCGGTCTCATCCGGAGGCGCGTAGTCGAAAGCCACGACGCGGGTATCGGCGCCGACCGCCTGCGCCTTGAAATCGGGCCGCAGGACGACGCGGTGGGGCACCTGGCGTACCGCCAGCATGTTGAGCACGTCAAAGGTGTCGAAGCTGCTCTGGTCGTGAGGATCGTGCACCACGACGACGCTCGGCCAGACCTGGAAATCTTTCCAGCGCTGATTGAGGCCTTCGAAGAAGCGCACGTATTCGGCGAGCTTGTTCCATTCCTCCAGAGCCTGCTTTTCGCCGGCAGCCAGACGCACCCGCCAGTCGTCGCCGATCGCCACGACCCAATGCGCCCCCGACATGCCGCTGTCGGCCACCGCGCGGGCGTAATCATTGAACACGAGCGGCTGCGGGCGATGCGGCTGGGGACGATGGCCCATCCAGGCCGGGCGCCCCGAGCCGTCGGCGCGCAGCACGCCGATCTGCCAGCCGTTGGAAAGCACCCAGGGGTTGCTGGTGGGGCCCGCGCCCCAACCGGTCGCCTCACTGGGGCTGAGCATGCCCGGCCAGACGCCCGAATGGGCGGCGACGATGGGGTACTGATCGTCGCGCTCGACCAGTTCCCAGGAACTCATCCGCACCACGGCCGCGTCCGGGTTCCTGGCATGCAGCAGCTCGACCGCCTTTTGCGCGGCGTCCTCGGGAAATTCCCCTTCGGGGATCGCACCTGCGGGCTCTCCCGGAAAGCGGCTTTCGAGCACCACGCCGTCGAAAATCGGAGCGGCGGCTTCGACCGCGGCGGACCATTCGGGACCGGGCTCGATGACCGCCAGCACGGCGAGCCCGCGGTTGCGGGCCTGGCCGGCGTACTCGGCGACGATGGTGCGCTGCTCGGATTCCGACTCCGCCGAACCGCCCAGGCTCCAGGTCAGCAGCAGGCAGTTGTAGGGCGAACCCTGGAGCAGGTCGAGCGTCGCCGGGCGATACCAGTCGCGGACGGCCTGCTTCTCGGCGTCAGTCATCGGCGGCGCGGCAAACGGCTTGGGGCGGGCGGCTTCCTGGTCGTGATTGGCGAAGACCCCGGCGGCCTTGGTTTCTTCCGCGGCTTTGCGCTCGAACGCGTCGACGCGGGCTTGCTCCCACTGGGCGTAGCGCTCGCGGCGAACCAGCTCCAGCGGACCGCCATCCCAGCGCAGCGGCGTGCAGGTGGGCAGGGGCGCGGTGGAGACGGGGGCTGCCGTGGCGTTGGACGTCGCGGCCGGGTTGGCGGCTTCGTTGGCGGCGAACGCCGTACCGCTGAGGGCTGTGGCGGCGACAGCAAGCACGAGAGCAAGTAGCAAGCGGGTGAACGGCAGCAGGACGGCCCGGCGCGGGTTCATGTCACTTAGCGTAGCAATCGGGCGGCCAGTTGGGGCGGAGAAGTTGGGGCGAAGAAGTTAGGAGCGCGAGTTAGGGCGGGAAGGCTGGAGGCGGAGGCGGAAGACACTACGGGCGAAAAGACAAAAGGCAAAAGGCAAATCGCAAAAGGTAAAGGGAAAATGGTAAATGGCGGAAGCAGGACCGGAGGGGGAAGGGCGAGAGGGTAACGGGAAAGGCAAAAGGCAAGGGGCAGGCTTTCGCCTGCCCCGGACAGGCGGGAGCGCCTGTCTCTACTTGTGCGGTTGCACAGAGTGCCTTTGTATCTAGTCGCCGGCTACGGGCTCTTCTTCCTCGATGGCCCGAGCTCCGCCGTTGGTGTGGCCGTTGGCCTTTCCGTTGGCTTTGAGCACCGGGAAGGAGCCGCCGGCGAACTTGTCGTCGGCGACGCGGCTGGTGCCGTAAATGTTGAACGGCTGCGTCTCGTGCACGCGCGCCAGCTCTTCGAGCGAATCCTTGCGGTGCTTGGCGATCAGCCGCGGCTTGCGCAACGGCACCGTGTTCGGCTTGTCCCAGTTGAGATAGAGGTGATGCTGCAGCTTCTCTTCCGAGACGTCGGCGAAACGCATCGCCGGCCACTTGAACTGCTTGCCGTGCACCCAGCGGCCGCGGGCGTGGTAGAACACTTTCGTGCCGACGCTGAAGAACATGCGCGAGCGGTCGCGCATTTCGCCGAAGTCGCGGCTCTGCCTCCAGGCCGTCATGATGAATTCCCATTGCAACTTGGTCAGTTGCTTGGCCTTGAGCGCGCTGCCGCTGGACATGCGAGTGTCTTCGAGCGGCGTGAAGATCGACGGCACATAGAGGATCTTGTTGTTCTTGAGGCGGTGCAGCAGATCGAGTGACTGCCGGATGTCGTCCTCGGTCTCGTTGGGCAGCCCGACGATGAAGGTGCACACCGGGAACCAGTTGTTGTCGTTGAGAACGTTGATGCCCTCGACGACGATCTCTTGCCAATCGCGGATGTCGAACGGCAGCGACTTGCCCGACATGGTCAAGGCGCCCAGGCGCGCCGAGCCGGTCTCGATGCCGATCAGCGGCGCCAGGAATTTTCCGTCGGGGTGGCTCGAATGGCGGTTCCGCAACGCGCTCTTGTCGAGCAGGATCTTCGACATATCTTTGACGAGCTGCGGGTTGACCGCCGCCGGAGCGATGGTGGCGTGCGACAGCGGCAGGTATTCGACCCCCGGCTCGCGGGCGATCATCTCGTAGAACTTCAGGATCTCGTTGGCGTTGGGGATGTAGAACGGCGCCGCCGCCCCGTAGATGAAGATGTCCTCGGAGACCGGGAAGATGATTTTCCCGCCGTTGCGCGTATTGGCCCGCACCGACTCGAGCACCTGCTCGGGCGGCACCGAAATCCGCGTTTCCAGCGTCGGCGAGCAGAAGGCGCACTGCCGGCCGCAGCCGCGGTTCATCTCGACGATGCCGTAGGTGGAGCGCTTTTTCGGGATCAGAAGCTGCTCGACGGTGGGCTCGACGGCCTGCACGTAGCGCGGCAGTTCCTCGCCGGCCTCGGCCTTCTGGAACAGCTCCAGGATGACGCCTTCGGCCCGGCCGTTGACAATGCAATCCACGTGCAGGTGGTCTTGCATGTTGGTCTTGGCGATCTGCCAGGCGCCGGCGCCGCCGACGATCACCTTGGGCCGATGCCTGCGCAATGCCGGGTGCAGGTAGATCCGCTCACTCTCGGCGGCATTGATGGGCCGCGCCGAACTCCCAAAAATGTTGCTGTAAACGCCTGTGGAAAAAGCGGTTCCGATGGGGTTATGGGCCCCCACCCCCACGGCGATGGTTTTCTCTCCGACGAACTTATCGAGATCGTCGGGGTAACAGACCACCACGTCGTCGGCGGGGTAGTGCTCCAGCAGCGCAGCCTCCACAACCCGAACGCCGTAGGGAATCACCTTGGCGCTGCCGTCGGGATAACGGGGCTGTTCGAACTTATGCTTGTAGAGCGCACGCGGCACAAAGCGGGCCGGCGCGGAGGCGTACACCATCTGCTTCCAAGGGCTGAACGCCTGCTCGGTGCTTTCGGTGTCGGGGGCGGTAAGAACAAACTTCACCCCGCGCGGATCGTGACCCATAAGTTCCTCCGAAAACCTTTGATTGTACAACCTTTTGGCGGCCAGAAAAGCAGTTTTCGGCCAAACGCGGATACGGCGCTGCCGAACGCGCGAAATCGGCATTAAGGGGCGCCCGAGTGGGCTTGACTGGGGGCTAGCCGGCCGTCCAGGAGTCCCAGGAGCAAAGGCCGTGCCAAGACCATGCTTTTGGCGGCCAACCGGCACGATGATCCCGGGCAGCCAAAGGGCCCGACAGGGACCCAAATCGGGCCTCCAGCCCAAAGCGTTCACAAGTCTTTGAAAAAAAGTGGGCCGGGATGAGCCGATTGCCCATTCGCTGGCTTCCCGATTGTGCCCGGCTCGCTTGCAACCACTACCCGCGAGTATGCCGGCAGCAGTAGCACCATATAGACGGTAGCCCTCACGCACTCTACCCCATTCCCGATTCCCTGCCCTCCGGTCCAGCCGAATCCACTCCCCGAGGCGTTTCGAAGCCGGAGAGTGCTTGGTACTCACCGCTATTTTGGGAGCAAAGGGTACTAGAAAGCAACCGGGGGTATGTCGGGATACTTTCGGGGGAATACGGCAGGGGCCTGAATCCGGGAAAACAGGGCCGCGGACGTAAGCCGGCGGGCCGAGGCGGCGCGACCGCGCGGGCCCAGCTGGCCGCGTGCCGGGCGTGCTGAATGGCCGCCTCGCCTTCCGGCGCCGACCCCGGGCGGGCGAAGCCCTGGCTCTTGGTAACGATGCACGGAATCTGCGGGGCCCCCGAGAACTGCCGCGGAACAGACCGTGACGGCACAAACGGCGGCAGGGGAAAGGGAAATGCTGATGGATCAACGGTATCAGGATGGATTCGGGAGGCTCGTCCGGGCCGCAGCCAAGCGCCTGGGGCGCCTGGAGCTGGTTGTTGGAGTTCGCGACGCTGTTGGCGCTGCCGCTGTTGCTGTTGCCGGCGGGCGCCGTAGCGCAGACCAAAATCGACCTGGCGAGACAGGCCAAGGGGACGATTCCCGAGCCGATTTCGCTCGAATACCTGTTCGCGGGCGTGACCCAGAACGGCAACGCGGGCTGGTACGTGTCGTCGGGCTCGAGCAATACCCCGACGATTTCGGAAGTGAGCCAGACGGCGCCCTACGCGACGCTGGTTTTCGCGCCGTGCAGCGCCTGCGACGGCTCCGACGATATCACGGCGTTCCTCTGGCTGCCGAAGATCGCCGAGCGCTGGGACGGCTCGAACCCGTCGCTGCGAATGCGCTTCCGCTCGTCGCAGACGAGCCAGGTGTTCACGGTGGGCGGCGTGGCCGAGTGCGCCGGGGCGGGCAGCGCCGGCAATCCGGCCGTGTTCGACAACGCCACCGGCAACTTCTCGCCCACCTCGCCTTCGACGGCCAACCAGTGGTTCGACGCCACGGTCGGGTCGCTCGACCTGTCGGGTTGCGATCCCGGAGACGCGCTTTGGATTCGCATCCGGCGCACCGACAACAACCCCGGCAACCTCGAAATCGTCTGGGCCAGCCTGACGATGGGGGTGACGCAGTGATCTGGCGGCGCGTACGGGTCTGGCAGCGCGTCGGGCGGCGACTGGGCTGTGCCGCTGCTTGCCTTGGCGGCGCTCACCGCGGCGGCCCAGGCGCAGATTTCGACCGCCGGGTTGCAACTGCGGCTGAACCTGGAGGGCTCGGGCCAGACGGTCGGCGATTCCAGCGGACAACGCCAACGACTGCCGGCTGGGCTCGACCGCGGGCAGCGACGCCAACGATCCGGCGCGCGTCGGGGAGGGCCTGCAGTTCGACGGGGGCGATTTCGTGGATTGCCTGCGGACGTCGTTCGGCAGCACCAGCCTGTTCGCGCAAGCCGCGGAAAGTTTCACGGTGCAGGTGGTGGGTCTGCAGCCGGCCGATGCGACCAGCATGTTCGCGGCGCGCTCGAGCGGCGCCGAAACGGCCTTCGAGCTGGGCTCGCAATCGGGCAGCGGGGTGGGCGCGACCTTGCGCGGAACTTCGACGACGATCGCGGCCCCCACGCCAACCGCCGAGTGGCATCTGTGGACCGTGCGCTGGGACGGCGCGGCGGCCAGCGGCCGGCTCGATCAGGGCTCCGACGTGGCGCTGGGGGCCGGCGGCGGTTCCGATTCGAGCGACAACCTGGCGATCGGCGCGCGCTCGATCGGGAGCGGCGGGGCCGACTTTCTGCCCAACGGTTCGAAGGTGGCGCTCGTGCTGGTGTACGACCGCGCGCTGCAAGACGCCGAGATGCGGCGGCAGTATTGCGCCATCCGCGAGTACGCCGCGGGCAAGTCGATCGCCCTGGCCGACGCCAACTGTCCGGCGGCCGGCGCCGTGCTGCTGTCGGCGCTGACCTTCGCCGGAGCGCCGCTGCGGGCGGCGAGCGAGGGCTCCGCCAGCAGCGCCGAAACGCTAACCAACTGCTCTCTGCTGATGGCTTCCTACGACGCGGCGGCGGGTCAGGCCGACCCCTATGAACTCACCGGCGCCGAGCACCAGCAAGGGGACGCCTGCCTGACGACGAAGGGGGTTCCGACCAGATGAAGAAACTCTGCGTGTTGCTGCTGGCGGCGGCGCCGCTGTGGGCCGTCACCCCGACCATCACCAACGTGACTTCGGAGATCCGCGACCGCGCGATGATCCTGCGCTGGGTGACCGATCAGACCAGCGGCGATGCGGCGCGCTGCTCCTACGACTACGACACCATTTCGCTCGACCGGCGCACGCGGCAGATCGACGCCGACAGCAGCAACGCCGGCCGGCGGCAGTGCGCCATCTACGACCTGACGCCGGCCGTCAAGGTGTACGTCTCGCCGCAAAGCCGCGACAACGGGTCGAATTATTCGGCGCTGTTGACCTGCGCCGGCGTCTGCACCAACTGCAATTCGGGCGATGTGGCGTGGGCCGACCCGGGGGGCTCCGGCCTCGACTGCGATGGAGCGGGCGAGTTCCCCTACCGCACCACCGATGCCGAAGATACCGACCCGGACCCCGATCCGCCGGTTCACAGCGGCCTGACGACGCCGCCGGCCGTGACGGGAGCTAGCCCACACTGTCGCTTCCGATTGCAGCGATCTGGCGTCCCAGAAAAGCGCCGCCGAGAGCGCCGCGGGGGCCGGCGGAACCGTCGAAGCATTGGTCTTGCCGGCCGGAGTCGACTGCCCGACGGCGGGGTTTCAACTGCTGTCGATCGCCAACGGCGGCCGCGTGCTGGTGAAGTCGAGCGCCGATCCCAAGCTGTTGCCGCCGCCCGACACCTTGACCGACAAGACCTATCGGCCCTACATGGGCCGGCTGGTCTACTCGGCGATGTCGGAATTCGGCGATCCGCTGGTCACCTCGGTCAACAACGCCCGCGGCTACTATTTCGAAAACATCGAGATCGGACCGCCGGATCTCGATTCTCCGATCCTGACGCCGATCACGATGAACATCACCGCGATCGACACCTCGACCGATACGATCACGGTCGACTCGACGGCGGGGCTGGCGAGTGGCAACGCCGGGCAGATGGTGGTGGTGAACCTGGAAGGGACCGGCGTGCGCGGCGGCTACGGCCCGATGCAGGCTTGCAACGTCACCTCGACGACCTTGCAGTTGCGCACCGGCATCAGCAACAAGGGGTTCTGCAACAGCCAGGGGGCGCTGGTCGATCTGATCGGCAGCTATACGAGCGGGGGCACGGTGCGGCGCTGGGTCGCTCTGCCCATTGCATCCATCGACGCCTGTCCCAGCGGCGGCGAGTGTCTCACGATCCCAAGCCACGGCATCGGCAACTTTCCCAACATGACGATCACCGCCGGAACGTCGAACACGATCACGGTGAGCGGCGCGCCCGACGAATACCAGATCGTGACCAACAGCACGGTGCACGTCGAAGGCACCGGCGGCGGCAACTGCGACGGCTTGTGGAAGGCCAATGTCAGCGGCAGCGTGTTGACGCTCTCGCGCGGCGGCCAGACGCCCGACTGCGCCGGCGTGACCGCCGGCACGGTCCATCAGCATCGCGCCGTCTCGATCTTCCGTACCTCCAGCGACGTGCTGGGCGACCAGGAGCCGCAAGCGTTCAACGTCGAGGCCGTCGACGCCAATACGCTCGAAGTCCTCGAGTTCTCGCACCAGGCGGGTGCTTCCGGCGGCTATCTGTTCTGGGAGATGGAACCGCTCGGAGATGTCATCGAGATCGGCAACGAGACGCTGGCGAATTCCGTGGAAGAGGTGACCTTCGACCGGATGATTTCCAACTCCTGCCTGCCATGGCTCGAGAGCCGCCTCCTGTCGGTCGAGGCCACCAGGCACGTCGCCGTGGTCAACGGCCATATCGAAAGTTGCATGTGGCAGCGCGTGAACCCGGTAAGCAAGGTGATCGAACGCATTCATGGACTGTTCCAGGCGCACCAGACCGTCACGCTGACCCAGGCCCAGGACCTGCAAGTGCGCAACAACTACAGCGCGCCGTCGCCGTTCTACTTCAACGACACCGACAACTCCGCACCCGACACGCACATGGACGACTATTCGCTCACCGGCAATTTTTTCTGGAATCCCGACTGGACGGGCGAGTATTCCGGCGTCTATCGCCATCACTATTTCCACCGCGCGTTCACCAGCGAAAACAAGTCGGCCGGCCAACGCATCTCGATCTCGGGAAATTACTTCAAGGGCTGGTTCTCGAACTTCCAGCAGGTCGCTCCGGCGATCTCGCTATCGTTGAACGGGTCCAACAGCGACACACCGAACGGCTTCGCGCACGTTGCGATCGAAAACAACATCTTCGACCGCGGCGCCACGATCTTGCAGATGGATACAGCCGTGCTGACGGCCAACAAGCGATTCGACTTTAGCGAAAAGCTGCGCCTGGCCAACAACCTGATGGTCGGGACCGACACGCTGCGCTACACTTCCTTCCCGGGAAACGCCTCGGGAGGCATGATCGCCACCACGGTGGGCGTGAGAGACTTCGTCATCGAGCGCAACACCTTTCTACCCGAGCGGGCCGTGGATGCGCGCGTGTTTTGGTTTTCCAGCCATCGCAGCTCGGGGGTCCGCTGGCGCGACAACATCCTGGGCTTCACCGAGGGTTCGAACACCAACCGGCTCGGTTTTTTCCAGGACATCACCGGCTCGAATCTGCAAGTGCCGGCGCCCAGCGCGCAAGGCGGCCTGGCGGCGTTCGACGAGTATTTCCAGCGCGGCGCCGGGGCCGATCCGCTTTCGGTGATCAGCGGCAATATCGCCATCCCGATGCTCAAGAACAGCAGTTCGGGAATCTACGCCGAAAAGGCCGCATCGAGCGATCCGAGCGATACGCACTGCCAGTCGTCGCTTGCGACGCAAACCAACATGGCCGGTCTGCCGCTGACCTACGTGGGGAACACGCACAGCCCCTGCGACGAGTCGTTGAACCAGCGTCTCGATATGGCCTTCGAGAGCGGTTCGTACGTACCCCAAGCGGCCTACGCGGGCAAGGGCGCGGACCTGTCCGCGCTAGCGGACGCGCAGGGGCTGCCCGGGCCTGTGAGCGTCGTGGCCGACGACCACAGCGTCACGCTTTCGTTCCACGCACCCTCGAGCCAGGGCTGCGCGGTGGATCTGGCACCGTGGGCCGGAACCTGGTCGGCGACCTGGGATGCGGCCGGCAACATTACCCGCGCCGTGGACCCCAGCCCCGACCAGGAACAGGTGGTGAGCTTCGCGGGGCTCAGTGCGAACACGACCTACGCCTACCGCGGGCATTGCCGCCGCGAGTTCATCGGGCAGGTGACGACGGCCGGCGCGTTTTGATCGGCCGACCTTCGCTATTTCCCCAACGGCTCGATCAGGCGTGGGATTCCGCCCGGATCCAACCCTTGCCCTCATGCCCAAAATGGAAGACTTCCGGGTGCAGAATCTCGGCCAGGATTTCGAGCGTCTCGGCCAGCCGCGGCCCGGGACGATTGAAGTACTGATTGCCGTCGGCGATGAAAACACGGCCGTTGCGGACAGCACGGAGCTGGTCCCAGCCCGGGTTGGCCGCGAGAACCGGCAGATCTTCCAGCGCGCGTTCGATCGAAAAACCGCACGGGGCGATCAGAATCACGTCGGGGTCGGCGGCGGCTAGATCCTCGAAGAGGATCGGCGGCGAGTGGCGGCCGGCCGTGCCGAACAGGCTCTTGCCGCCGGCGGCCTGCACCAACTCGGGCGTCCAATTTCCGAATGCCATCAAAGGATCGGCCCACTCGATACCGGCCAGCGACGGCCGCGCGGGGAGCGGACGCACGCGCGACTCGATGCTGGCGAAGCGGCGCTGCAGCCCGGCGACCAGGCGCACCCCGGCGGAAGTTGCGCCGAGACCCGACGCCACCCGACACATGTCCTCCCAAATATCGGCCAGCGCGTTGGGCTCAAGAGACAGAATCGTCACGCCGGAGCCGAGCCGCTCGGCAACCGCTCGCTCGACATCTTCCAGGCTCACCGCGCAAACCTCGCATTGCGTCTGGGTGACGATATGGGTGGGCTCAAGTTCGCGAATCTTTTCGCCGAATACTTCGTAGACGCTGAGCGTGTTGTCGAGCAGCGCCCCCTGCAGCAAGGCCTTGACGCGCTGGTCGATCTCGCGGCTGGAGCCGGAGACATCGAAGCGCGGGCGGGTACAAACCGGCAGCGAGGCGACCGAAGGCGGGTAGTCGCACTCGTGTGAGCGGCCCACTAAGAACGGCTCGAAACCCAGGGCGCAGACGATCTCGGTAGCGCTGGCGATCAGGGAAATGATTCTCACGCGCGGCTCTCAGGAAAAGAGTAGCGTGTTTGGATGAGAGGCGTGTTTGCGGCAGGAATGGAGCGGGATATCCGGGGGAAAGGCACTCGGAGCCGCAGGCGTGAGCCTGCGCTCCAACGCCTCGGAATCGCCCATAACCGGGCCGAAGTCTCGCCGCCTGGCCCGAGTGCCCAGCGCAGACTCACGTCTGCGGCTCTGAGCGGCCGGGGTGCGATCTAACTCAACCAGGCCCTAACTTCGCGGGTGATGCTGATCGTAAACCTGCCGCAGCCGGTCGCGCAGAACATGCGTATAGATCTGCGTGGTCGAGATATCGGCGTGGCCCAGCATGAGCTGCAGGCTGCGCAGATCGGCGCCGCGCTCCAGCAGATGCGTCGCGAAACTGTGGCGAACCACATGTGGGGTCAACGAACGCGTGATCCGGGCCTGCAGGCCGTATTTGCGGAGCTGATGCCAGAAGGTCTGGCGAACCATGGCGCCGCCGCGGGCGGTCACGAACAGATACTCCGAGGCCTTTCCCTTGAGCAGGCGCGGCCGGCCGTCGTTGAGGTAGCTTTCGACCGCCTCGAGTGCGGTGCGCCCCACCGGCACCAGCCGCTCCTTGTTGCCCTTGCCGAGGGCCCGCAAAACGCCCAGTTCGGGGTTGAGATGCGCCAGCTTCAGGTGGACCAGTTCCGACACCCGCAGACCGGTCGCGTAGAGCAGTTGCAGCATGGCCCGGTCGCGGCTGCCCAGCGGCGTAGCCGCGTCGGGGGCTTCGAGCAGGCGGTCGACTTCCTCCAGGGTCAAAAACTTGGGGAGCTGCTTCCACTGCCGCGGGGCGGTGATCTGCGCCGTCGGGTCGGCCTGAATCGTCTTCTGCCGCAGCAGGTATAAATAGAAATTGCGGGCGCTGGTCAGGTAGCGAGCGATCGAGCGGCTGCTGAGCTTGGCCTGGTAGAGCGAATCGAGAAAGCCCCGCAGGTCTTCGCCGCCGGCGGCCTGCGGCGTCCGGCCGCGCGCCGAACAGAACCGCGCCAGCCGCTCGAGGTCGCGGCGATACGCCGCCAGCGAGTTCGCCGCCAGCCCCTTTTCAACGCGGCAGAAGTTGAGATACTCCTCGATCAGGGGCGACAAGCCGACTCCAACATTTGCGAAATCAACGAGTTACCTGAGATCCGCGAAGTTGACAGCACTTAGCGGCGCATATTAGCATACCGGCAGCGCGACGGTAAATGTAAGCGGCGTTGCACAACGTGTCGAATTCCACCACCAAGAAAGTCTACATCCGGCGGCTCGACCATCAGTTGCTGGCCGGCTACGTGGTCCCGCAAACCTACCTGCGCCCCGACGGCATCGAGGTGATCGACCGCGCCGCCCAGGCCAACCTGATCCCCTACCAGCAAATCAAGGCGATCTATTTCGTGCGGGAGTTCGAGGGCGACCCCGAGGCCGATAAGAAGGTTTTCGCGTCGCGCCCCAAACTCGACGGCCTGTGGATCCGGCTGACGTTCCGCGATGGTGAACTGATGGAAGGCGTGCTGCCCAACAACCTGCTGCTGATGTCGGAACACGGCCTGACCCTGACGCCGCCGGAAGCCAATTCCAACACGCACCGCGTGTTTGTGCCCAGGGCGGCCCTGCAAGACCTCAAAGTGCTGGGAGTGATCGGCAGCCCGGTCCACACCGGCCGCCGGCGAGGCCGCGAGCCCGCCAAAGAGCAGATGGCCCTGTTCGAGCAAGGCTCGGCCGTTTCCGACCGAAAACCGTAGCCGGCCGCAACGGGATGGCGAGGGCCTGGGGCCGCTGTGCCAGAGGGGGACAGCCACCGTGTTTCGCACCCTGCGAATCCTGGTGAACCTCTGAAGAATCGAGACGCCGGCCGGAAGCCCGCGCCACGTTCGCTGCCGACGACCAGCTTCGGCAGCCAAGGGCAGCGATGCCGCCAGGCCCCACCGGCAGGACGGGGGCTGGTTCAAACAGGAGAGCCTGCGCCCGTTTCACGCTGCGGTACAATGCAAGCGCAATCCGCCGGTGGCAATCCGGCGAAAGCGCTATCGCCTCGCAAGCACAAACTTCCGACCAGACTCCCGATGCCTCTTCGCGTTTCCCTCTTCGTCACCTGCCTGGTCGATCAGCTCTTTCCGGAAGTGGGCCTGGCGATGGCCGACGTGCTGGAGCGCGTGGGCTGCGAGGTCGATTTTCGCGAGGAGCAGACCTGCTGCGGCCAGCCGGCTTTCAACACCGGCTACACCACCGAGGCCAAAGGCGTGGCGCGGCACTTCCTGCGGGTGTTCGAGGGCGCCGAATATATCGTGGTGCCGTCGGGCTCGTGCTCGTCGATGGTGCGCCACCATTTCGCGGACCTGTTCGAGCACGGCACGGCCGAGGAAGAGGCCTCGCAATCGGTCACCTCGCGTGTCTACGAGTTTTCCGAGTTTCTGCTGAAGGTGGCCGGCGTCGAGGACGTTGGGGCGCAGTTCTCGGGCATCGCAACCTATCACGATTCCTGCCACGCGCTGCGCGACCTCAAGCTCAAACAGGAGCCGCGGCGGCTGCTCAGCCACGTCAAGGGCCTGGAGTTGCGCGAGATGGAGCCCGCCGAAGAGTGCTGCGGTTTCGGCGGCACGTTTGCGGTGAAGTTCGGCGATGTTTCGGGCAGCATGGTCGACGACAAGGTCGAGTCGATCCTACGCACCGGAGCCGATACGGTGGTGTCGATCGATTCGAGCTGCCTGATGCAGATTCGCGGGGCGCTGAGCCGCCGCGGACTGCCGATTCGCGCCATGCACCTGGCTGAGGTACTGGCACAGACTGCATAACGCCATGTCGGCCGCATTTCACGAAAAAATTCACGTCGCGCTCAGCGATCTGACGCTGCAGCGGAACATCCGCACGGCTACCGAGCGCTTTGCCGAAAAGCGCCAGCACGCGGTCGAGAGCATTTCGGCGGACGCCTATCAGCAGCTTCGTGAGCAGGCCCGCGAGATCAAGAAGCACACCCTCGACAACCTCGACCACTACCTGGAAGTGCTCGAAGCGCGGGTGCGCGAGCAGGGTGGCGAGGTCATCTGGTGCGCCGACAGCGGATCGGCGGCCGAGGCGGTGGTGGCGATCGCGCGTGAGCACGGCGTCAAGCTGGCGGTCAAATCCAAGTCGATGACCAGCGAGGAGGTCCACCTCAACGAGGCGCTCGAGGAGGCGGGTGTTGAGCCGGTGGAGACCGACCTGGGAGAGTATATCCAGCAGTTATCGGGCGAGCGGCCGTTCCACATCGTGGCGCCGGCGATGCACAAATCGCGCCGCGAGATCGGCGCCCTGTTCGCCGACAAGCTCGGCATGGAGCCGACCGAAGAGCCCACCGAGCTGACCATGATGGCGCGCCGCGTGTTGCGCCAGAAGTTTCTCGACGCCGACATGGGCATTTCGGGCGGCAACTTCGTGATCGCCGAAAGCGGCGCCGTGGTGCTGGTCGAAAACGAAGGCAACATCCGGCTGACGACTTCGCTGCCGCGCGTGCACGTGGCGCTGGTGGGCATCGAAAAGCTGATTCCGCGCGCCGCCGACCTGGCGGTGTTTCTCAAACTGCTGGGGCGCAGCGGGTCGGGGCAGCGGCTCACCAGTTACACCTCGTTTCTCAGCGGACCGCGCCGCGAGGGCGAGATCAACGGCCCCGAAAAGTTTTACCTGCTGCTGCTCGATAACGGCCGCACGCGCGTGCTGGCCGACGCCGAAAAGCGCGAGACGCTCTATTGCATCCGCTGCGGGGCCTGCTCGAACGTTTGCCCCGTGTTCCGGCGCATCGGCGGGCACAGCTACCCGGGGACGTATTCGGGACCGATCGGGGCGATCCTCACGCCGCAGTTTCAAGGCGTCACCTACGAGCCCGACCTGCCCTTTGCGTCGAGCTTGTGCGGCGCCTGCGCCGAAGTTTGCCCGGTCAAGATCGATATCCCCAAAATGCTGCTGGCGCTCAGGCGCGACGTCAAACGCAGCGATGCGCGCGAGCCCACGTCGCGGCTGGAGAAGCGCGGCTTCCAGGTCTGGAGCTGGGTGATGCAGCACCCGCGCGTTTTCGAAGCGCTCGGATTTCTGGGGCAGGCCGTGATTCCCCGCCCCGATAAGGATCAATGGCTGCGCTCGATGCCCGGGTTGAAGGCCTGGACGGCGACGCGCGATTTCCCGCCACCGGCGCCGCGCAGTTTCCGCAGGCTGTGGCGCGCGCGCCAGGCACATCAAGCCAGCAGCGCGAAGCCGGCTCAGCCCTAGCGGCGTCACGCAGGGCCACGCAGCGGCTTCCGAAACCCAACCTCCCGAAGCGCAGGGCCAGCAGTACGCCTGCGCGCGCCAAGCGGCTCGCGCCCTTATCCACGGTTTTCTCTCGCTTCCCGCCGCGACCCTGTATGAGAAAAGAGGGCTAGAGTAAGCGATGTGCCTGCCGGCCCGGCAACGGCCGGGTACGGGACGCCGGCGGCGACAAGGAGTTCCGGATGACCCAAGAAGCGCAGCGGCTGGAGGAGTCGGCGCGCCGCGAGACCCACTGGAAGCGCTGGGGACCCTACCTGAGCGAGCGCGCCTGGGGCACGGTCCGCGAGGACTACAGCGCCGACGGCGCCGCCTGGGAATTTGTGTCGCACGACGCGGCGCGTTCCAAAGCCTATCGCTGGAACGAGGAAGGCATCGCCGGCATCTGCGACCGCCACCAGTTCGTCTGTTTTGCGGTGTCGCTGTGGAACGGCCGCGACCCGATCCTCAAAGAGCGCCTGTTCGGCCTCAGCGGCAACGAGGGCAACCACGGCGAGGACGTCAAGGAGTGCTACTACTACGTCGACAACACACCGACGCACTCCTACATGAAATACCTCTACAAGTATCCGCAGGCGGAGTTCCCCTACACCCGGCTGGTGGAAGAAAATCGCCGCCGCGGGCGCGGGGATGCGGAGTTCGAACTGGCCGACAGCGGGGTGTTTGACCAGAGCCGCTACTTCGATGTGTTCGTCGAATACGCCAAAGCAAGCGCGGAGGACATTCTGATTCGCATCGAGGCCGCCAACCGCGGGCCCGAGCAAGCCACGCTGCACCTGCTACCCACGGTCTGGTTCCGCAACACCTGGTCGTGGGGCCGTGACGACGCCAGGCCGTCGCTCACCCGGATGCACGGCCTGCCCGAGGGGGCGGCGTTCGCGGCGGCCGAGGCCCCCGGCATCGAACTGAGCCACCAGAAGCTTGGCCGGCGCTGGCTTCTGTGCGAAGGCGCGCCGCAACTGCTGTTCACCGAGAACGAGACTAACTTCCGGCGGCTGTACAACGCCGCCAACGCCGGGCCCTACACCAAGGACTCGATCCACGATTTCGTGATTCGCGGCGCGGCGGACGCGGTGAATCCTGGCGAAACAGGCACCAAGGCGTCGGCGCAGTATGTCTTGAACTTGGCGCCGGGCGAGACGAAAACCGTCCGGCTGCGGCTCGCCGACCCAGCCAGCGGCGGCGAGATGTTCGGCGACCGCTTCGACGCAATTTTCAAACAGCGCATCACCGAGGCCGACGAATTTTACGCCAGCGTGATCCCCGGCAGCCTGTCGGACGACGGGCAAAGCGTGATGCGGCAGTCGCTGGCGGGCGTGCTGTGGTCGAAACAGTTCTACCACTATGTCGTGCGCGACTGGCTGCAGGGCGACCCGGCCTACCCGCCACCGCCGGCCGCGCGCCACGAAGGCCGCAATCACAACTGGACGCACATCTACAACGCCGACGTCATCTCGATGCCCGACAAGTGGGAATACCCCTGGTACGCGGCCTGGGACCTCGCCTTTCACTGCCTGCCGATCGCGCTGGTCGATTCCGATTTCGCGAAGGAACAACTCACCCTGCTGTTGCGCGAATGGTACATGCACCCCAACGGGCAATTGCCGGCCTACGAATGGGCCTTCGGCGACGTGAATCCGCCGGTGCATGCCTGGGCGGCCTGGCGCGTCTACAAGATCGAGAAGAAACGCCGCGGCAAGGGCGACCTGAAATTTCTCGAACGGGCCTTTCACAAACTGCTGCTCAATTTCACCTGGTGGGTCAACCGCAAAGACACCGCGGGCCGCAACGTTTTCGAAGGCGGTTTTTTGGGGCTCGACAATATCGGCTGCTTCGACCGCAGCGCGCCGCTGCCCACCGGCGGCTACATCGAGCAGGCCGACGGCACCGGCTGGATGGCGATGTATTGCCTGAACCTGCTGGCCATCGCCATGGAACTGGCCAAGCACGATTCCGCCTACGAAGACGTCGCCAGCAAGTTCTGGGAGCACTTTCTTTACATCGCCTACGCGATCAACCATCTCGGCGACGACAGCGAAGGCTTGTGGGACGAGCAGGACGGTTTTTTCTACGACGTGCTGCGCCTGCCCAACGGCGGCCACGTTCCGCTGAAGGTGCGATCGCTGGTGGGGCTCGTGCCGCTATTCGCGGTGGAAACGCTCGAGCCGGCGATCGTCGACCGGCTGGGCGGGTTCAAGCGGCGTATGGAGTGGTTCATCGACAACCGCGCCGACCTCACCGCCAATGTCGCCTGCATGCGAACCAAGGGCATGAAGGAACGGCGCCTGCTGGCGATGGTCGACCAGGATCAACTGCGCCGCGTTCTCCAGGTGATGCTCGACGAAAACGAGTTCCTTTCGCCGCACGGCATCCGGTCGGTCTCGCGCTATCATGCCGCCAACCCCTATATTTTTTCGGTCGACGACTCCGTGCACCGCGTCGACTACGAGCCGGGCGATTCGACGACCGGCCTGTTCGGGGGCAACTCCAACTGGCGCGGGCCGGTCTGGTTCCCGATGAACTATCTGCTCATCGAGTCGCTGCAAAAATTCCATCACTATTTCGGCGACGGTTTCCAGGTCGAGTGCCCCACCGGCTCGGGCCGCAGGATGACGTTGTGGCAGGTGGCGGCCGAGCTGTCGCGCCGCCTGACGCGGATCTTCCTGCGCGACGCCGAGGGCCGCCGGCCGGTGCACGGCAACGACGAGCGCTATCGCAGCGACCCGCACTGGCGAGATCTGCCGCTATTTTACGAGTGCTTCCACGGCGACAGCGGCGCCGGCGTCGGCTCCAGCCACCAGACCGGCTGGACAGCTCTCGTAGCGAAACTGATGCAGCAGAACGGCGAGTAGGGTCTCGCCGCAGCAGAGCCGCAGGCGTCAGCCAGTGGGCCGGTCTGGCGGGCACCCCTCCGACACGGTTCCGGTGGCGGGGACCCTACGTCGCGACGAATCGCGACGCGGCAAACCTGGAGGTTCACGCCACCGGTGCGGTTTTCTTGCTTCTGTGCCCTGCCCGAGCACGGCGAGACACGGGGGCTGGGTTTTGCGCCTTGGCCCGGATTTGTGGGGGCTTCGACCCGCCGGCTGACGCCCGCGGCCCTGTTTTGCAGCGGCAACTCTGTTGTACAACGGCCGCTCTCACCCGCTCTCATCTTTTGGTTCTCTCCCTCGTGCCACGTCGCTTGGAATCGCGGTAGGGTTACAGATAGGCGGGCAGGAAACCGGAAACCCGGTTGAAAGGAACGTCATGCGATTTGGACCAGAGGTTTGCGGCAACCTCGACGTTGCCCTGCGCAAGGAATGGCTCGAAACCAACGGCCTCGGCGGATTCGCGTCGTCGACGATCGCCGGGCTCCATACGCGCCGTTACCATGGCCTGCTGGTCGCCGCCACCAAACCACCGGCCGGCCGCCTGCTGATGCTTTCGAAACTCGAGGAAACATTGGTCGTCGACGGCCGCCGTTTCGAACTGTCGGCCAACCGCTACCCCGGCGCGGTTCACCCGCAGGGCTTTCACTACCTCAAACAGTTCCGGCTCGATCCATTCCCCATCTTTGTCTATGAAGCCGGCGGGGTAGAGATCGAAAAGTCGGTATTTCTGGTCCACGGCGAAAACACGACGATCGTGGAATACCGACTTCGCGGGGGACCTGCCGCAAACGCGGACGAAAGCGATCGCCCCGCCGCTGCGCTCGAATGCCGGCTCGAGATCCGGCCGCTGGTCGCCTTTCGCGACTACCATGCCACCACGCACGCCAATAACGCTCTCGACCCAGCCGTCGAGGTCCGTATCGGGCAAGCTTCCATCCGCCCCTACGCCGATCTTCCCGCGCTGCAGTTCGCCTACACCGGCGGGGAGATTGAGTCCAGCGGCGGCTGGTACCACAACTTCGAATACGACGTCGAACGTGAACGCGGCCTCGACTTTCGCGAAGACCTCTATAACCCGTTCACCTTGCACGTCAACCTGACAGGCGCCCCCGCATTCGCGCTGATCGCCTCCACAAAGCCGCAGGAGGCCTCCCGCGTGCCGCAGTTGCGCGAACGCGAGATCGCGCGGCGCACCCGCGTCGCCGCCGCCGCGCCGTCCCAGGAACCGCTCGTGCTCAAGCTGGCGCAGGCGGCCGATCAGTTTATCGTGCGCCGCGGCGAACTGCAGACGGTGATCGCCGGCTACCCGTGGTTCGGCGACTGGGGCCGCGACACGATGATCGCGCTGCCCGGCCTCACATTGACCACCGGCCGCAGCGACGTGGCAAAAAACATCCTGCTCGCTTTCGCACAATACGTCGATCGCGGCATGCTGCCCAATCTGTTCCCCGACGCCGGCGAAACGCCCGAATACAACACCGTCGACGCCACCTTGTGGTTCTTCGAAGCGATCCGCGCGCTCACCGAAAAGACCGGCGACACCGCTTTTGTGCGCGACAACCTCTACCGGGTGCTCGGCGAGATCATCGACTGGCACGTGCGCGGCACACGCTACGGCATTTGCGTGGACGGCGACGGCCTGCTCAACGCCGGTGAACCCGGCGTGCAACTCACCTGGATGGACGCCAAAGTCGGCGATTGGGTGGTGACGCCGCGTTCGGGTAAACCCGTCGAGATCCAGGCGTTGTGGTACAACGCGCTGCGCATCGTGCAGGAGCTGGCCGAGCGCTTCGGCGATTCCGACCGCGCCCGTTTGTACGCCGCGATGGCCTCCCAGGCGACGCAGAGTTTCAACGCGCTGTTCTGGAACGAAACCGAGGGCTGTCTCTACGACGTGGTGCAGGGCGGCAATCGCGACGCCTCGATCCGGCCCAACCAGATTTTCGCGGTGAGCCTCGCTCACCCCATCCTGGCCGCCGACAAAGCCTGCGCCGTGGTCGAGGTTGTCGAGCGCGAGCTATTGACGCCGAGGGGGCTGCGCTCCCTCTCTCCCCGCGATCCCCGCTACCGTCCGTACTACGAGGGCGATCGACTCAGCCGCGACGGCGCCTACCACCAGGGCACGGTGTGGCCGTGGCTGCTGGGGCCGTTCCTGAGCGCCTACCTGCGCGTGCGCGGGAACCGGCCCGACGCCCGCGAACAGGCCGCGCAGTGGCTGCGCGCATTCGAGCCGCACCTCGAAGACGCCGGCCTGGGGCAGGTGTCGGAGATTTTCGACGCCGAACCGCCCCACTGCCCGCGCGGCTGCACGGCGCAGGCCTGGAGTGTTGCAGAGTTGTTGCGCGTTGCCGCGGACGAGGTTTTCCGCCCGCGATTCGATCTGGCGGGGAACCGGCCGGACACGCTTCAGGCGGCGGTCACCGCCGTAACGGCCAAGGCGCAGCCCAAGTAGAAAAAAGGCACCGCCTGAGTCGCGATGCCCCTCAAATAGCGGAATCCAAGATCGCGGCGCGGCGCCGTGCGAATCGCAGCGGCCGGCTTGGCTTGCGTAATCGGCTCACGGCCGCTCCATCCGGTAAGAAGCTTCGAGGCGTATGCCCGGCCGCGGGCATACGCCCTGTGCCGCCATGCAAAGGCATCATTCCTTCTCGACCTGAAGGTTGTTGGTCACCGAAAAGACGCCCGACACGCCATTGGCCTGAATACCGGCAATGTTCTTATCGCCTTCGGAGGCGACCACGCCAACCAGCGTGACGTTGCCGTTGTTCACGATGATGTGGATCGGCGGCACGGCGCGAAGCTGATAGCGCTGCAGGGCCGCCTGCGAATAGACCGCCCGATACACCGCCAGGCGGATGCTGTTATCGTTGGGCGAATTCGGCAGCACCTCGATCTGGTTGTCCACCTTGTCGACGCCTTCAATGTTCTTGACGACTTTTTCCGCGGACGTCTTCAGCGTCGGCCGTGTGACCTGGCCCATCAACGTCACTTCCGACCCGTTCACGCGAAACGACAGATTATCGAACACGCCGTAGTAGGGCAGCATGACCAGTTCGTGCCGCACCTGATTCTCGACGCGCGACAATTCGCCATTGACGGCCGGGGCGGCCGCCGCCAGTTGCGCCATCACAAACAAGGCAATCGTGCCGTTCAGAATACTCCGAACAAACTTATTCTTTTTCATGTGCTGAATCTCCTGGTTTCTGGGATTGATGTGAAACGATTTCCAGCCGGACGCGCTGGGAGAATGCCCCCTGGGTCCAACCTGGGTCATCCGATTCACGAACGCCGCACCCTCCAGCGCTCTAATTGTTAGACGCTCCAGCGGGCAGACTGTTGCGGCATTTCAGAGGCGATTTCGGGCTCCCGCGGCCCCGGCAGCCGGCTGCGGGCCGCCCAGTCGGCTACCATTCAAGTACCGTCGCCTTCGGCGGGCGGAGCGTCCGGGGCCGATCTGCCGCCGCCGCTGCCCCGGCCTCCCCCGGCGCCGTCAATCAGGATAGATGCGCCATGACTCTCGACGAACTCAGCGAGATCCTCAGCCGTTTCCGGAAGCTCAAGAAGCGGGCCGACCGCGCTTTGGCCCAGGTTCGCGACGACGAGCTTTTCGTCCAGCTCGACCCGGAATCAAACAGCCTGGCGGTGATCATCAAACACCTCGCCGGGAACATGCGCTCCCGCTGGAGCAGCTTTCTCGCCAGCGACGGAGAAAAGCCGGACCGCAACCGCGATGGGGAATTCGAGCTTCTCGACGGCGAGGGAAAGGACGAGATTTTCCGGCAATGGGAGCAGGGCTGGCAGTGTTTGTTCGAGGCCTTGGAGCCGCTCACCGCCGACGACCTCGCCGGCAGCGTCACGATCCGCGGCGAGCCGCACACCGTGCCGCAAGCGATCTTCCGCCAGTTGGAGCACTACGCCGAGCACGTGGGACAGATCGTTTTTCTGGTCAAGCATCTCCGTTCGAGCGAATGGCAAACGCTGAGCATCGCACGAGGCAAGTCGGAAGAGTTCCTCCAGAATATGCAGCGCCGCCAGCGGCGCCAGTAGACGGTGGCACAGGCAATCCTGCCTGTGTTTTCCTGGCCGGGCTGCCCTGCCCGCATGGTGGGCCACCGCCAAGGCCACGCCAACCCCCGCTACAGATCGCTGTCGCCCACCTCGACCATGGCTTTCACCAAGTCGGGCCGCTGCCGCAGAGCCGCGAAATCCCTGGGCACATCCGCCAGCGCCAGCCGGTCGGTAATCCAGGGCGCGGTGTCGACCTGCCCGTTCTCGATCATCTGGATGATTCTCGGAAACGCGAAGCAGCTATTGCGGCTGGAGAGCACGGTCATTTCGCGGCGATGGAACAGCGGGTCTTCGAATGAGATGCGCCCCAGCACCAGGCCGACAAAGACCAGGCGGCCGGCCGGCGCCACATACTCGAACGCCGCCTCCATGGCCTTGCTGTTGCCCGTAGCGTCAAAGACGACGCCGCACGGCTCGCTGGGCGGGCTCGCCAGGGTTTCGACACCGAGTCGCTCGACGAACGCGCGCCGCGGCTCGCTCAGCTCAAGCACACGGACTTTCGCTCCGCGCGCCTGCGCAAATTGCGTGACCGCCAGCCCGATCGGACCCGCGCCGACCACGAGAGCGTCCTCGCCGGCCTCGAGCGCGCTGCGCTCGACCGCATGAAAGCCAATACCCAGCGTCTCGACCAACGCCAATTGGTCGAGGGTGAGCTTTTCCGACTTGTGAAGCAGCTCCACCGGCACGCGAAAGTAGGGCTGCATGCCGCCATCGATATGGACGCCGAATACCTTGAGGGTTTCGCAGCAGTTGGGCCGCTGCAGCCGGCACGCACGGCACTGGCCGCAGCGGATATAAGGCTCGACGGCGCAGCGGTCGCCGCAAGCGATACCGCGATCATTGGGCGGCGCCTCGACGACTTCCACCCCCAGCTCATGGCCGAGCACGCGCGGGTAAGCAAAAAACGGCTGGCGCCCCGCAAATGCGTGCAGGTCGGTGCCGCACACGCCGATGCGGTGCACGCGGACCAGCGCCTCACCGGCGTGGGCCCGAGGCGGCTCGGCCTGCTGTTGTTGAAACTCGCCGGGCTGGCGCAGAATGATTTGACGCATAGCGGTTGGTTCGGCCCAGGAGCAGCGTCGCAATAGGCGCGCGCCGAACAAGCAACATCATTCTACGCCCCAACCCCCACGGTCAAGCGAAAGACCGACTGGCCGCTCAGAGCCGCAGGCGTCAGCCCGCGCTGGGATGTGCGGGAAAGCTCAGGACTCCGTGCAAGGGCACAAACGTTGAGAGCCATTCGAAAATGCTAGCGCGGACTGACGTCGGCGGCTCTGAGTAGCGCCGCTCGACTTCGGAGAGCAAGTCAAGACGCGTTCCGCCGGTCCCAGCCTGATCGCCTGGCCAACCCCACCCAACCTGACGCCGTCCGCTCCAGCGTGCTTGAATGGAGAACTCGCCCGGCAGCCGCAAAGAATTCGATGCACCACCAACGCCCGTACGGCTCGGTCCAACCCGGAATCGGCTGGGGACCGTTCACCCTGCGCATTCCCCTCGTGCACGTCCGCGTCGAATGGCCCGAGCTGATCCAGGGTCTGCTGGTGGCCGGCGCCACCGGCATGGCGGTCGTGCCGCTCTACCAGGAATATTTTGGGATGAGCTTCGAGACGGCGGTGGCGCTCTGCGTCGTGCAGTCGCTGTGGATCTACTCGGCGTTCATCGTGTTCGGCGACCCCTACTGCCCCGGTTGGCTCACGCCGGCTTTGCCCCTGGTGCTGCGCGACACGCTTTCCTACACGACGGTGGGCGAGCGCATCGATTTCGTCAACGCGGTCGTGCTGCTGGTCGCCGCGGTGTTTCTGCTGTTCGGCATGACCAGCCTGGGCCGCGCGTTTGTGCGGGCCGTGCCCCGCGTGCTCAAGGCGGGCATCATTCTCGGCGCCGGCATGAGCGCGGTTTACGGCGAATTCATTCCGCGCTCGGGCGGCCGGCCTTCGCGCATCGACGCCTATACCATCTGCATCCTGCTGGCGGTCGGCGTATCGCTGTTGCTGATGTTCTCGGTGCCGCTGGAAGGTTGGAAAAAGCGCTTCCGGTGGCTCGGCTCCATCGCGTCGCTGGGCATCGCGCCCGGCTTCTTTCTGGCCATGATGGCCGGCCCCTGGGTGGGCGAAGTCAGCTACGCCGGCTTCCGCGCCCTTTTCGTTTCGCCGCAGACCGGGCAGTGGTCGTTCGGGTTGGGCAAGGTGTTCTTTCTCCCCGATTTCGCCGGACTGCTCGCCGGCTTCAGCCTGTTCGGCCACGGCCTGCCCGCGCCGGCGATGTTCGTCAAAGCCCTGCCGCTGGCCCTGGCCGCTTACGTGATCGGTTTCGGCGACATCATCACGGGCACCGCGATCGTGAACGACGCCGCGGCCCAGCGGCCCGACGAGACTGTGCCCATCGACGAGCGCCGCACCCACCTGAGCATCGGCCTGCGCAACCTCGGCGTCGCCCTTACCGGTGGGCCGTTCTTTCCCCTGCAAGGCCCGCTGTGGACCGGCGCCACCGTCGTGGTCGCCGAGCGCTACCGCCGCGGCCGCGACGGCATGGACTCGCTGTTCGGCGGCATCTTCAGCTACTACTGCTTCGGCCTGCCGTTCTTCTTCTTCGTGGCGCCGCTGCTGGCGCTGTTTCGCCCCGTGCTCGACATCGCCTTCTCGCTGACTCTGATCCTGACCGGATTCGCCTGCGGCTACGTCGCCTTGTCGATGCCCTACGGGCGCGTCGAGCGCGGCCTGATCGTACTGATCGGCGTCGTCATGATGTATTTCTCGACGCTGGTGGGAATCGCGGTGGGTTTTCTACTGACGGTGGCCCTGCTGGGCAAGCAAGCCTGGAGCGAGCCGGCCCAGGGCCATACGGCGGGCTGATCGCGCCGGGATCATCACCGGCGGAGCCGCTCCGGGGCCGCCATTTCAGCCACTCGGAGCCCGGGCGTCAGCCTGCGTTGAGTTGCCTGGCCCGGCAGCGAGGCTTCGGCCCGGTCCTAGGCGATTCCGCGGGAATTGAGCGCAGACCTACGTCTGCGGCTCTGAGTGGGGTGTCCTGGCACGGCAACGGTCGCCCCGAAAAGGGCGCGGCCGCGGCATCGATAGCAAGCCACGTGCCGCGCTCACCGAGCCGCCGCGCGCCGATCCTGGTCGCCCGCTTCCCGCCGCTGCGAAAATAGCCACTCGACAAGGTCCGGTTCACGGTACGCCCGCTGCCAGGCGTTGTGGCCTACGCCGGGATACTCGCTGTAGCGCGGCTCGGCTCCCGCCCGCCTCAGCGCCGCTATCATCTCGCGCGAGCGCCGCACCGGCACCAGCGTATCGGCCGCGCCATGAAAGGCCCAAACCTTGGCCGTGGTTTCTCCGACAGCCGAGGGGTCCCCGCCGCCGCAAATCGGCAGCGCCGCCGCGAACTTATCGGGGTAGCGCGAAATCGCGATCCAAACCCCGAAGCCGCCCATCGACAGGCCCGTGATGTAAAGCCGGTCGGAATCGATCGAGAATTCCCGCTCCAGCGCGTCGATCAATTCCACGACCAGCTCCAGCGGCTCTTTGTCGGCCGGGTCGCGGTTGGGGTCGGCACGCCATTGGCGCACCCAGCGGCTGTCGGCGCGATTGGCCTGCGGCGCCAGCACAAACGCCGGATGCTCGCGCTGCACGGCCTCCTTCACCCACAGTTGCGTGCCCCACTGCCCGGCGCCGCCCAGTTGCCGCTCGTTATCGGCGCCCCGCGCGCTGGCTCCGTGCAGAAACAAAATCAGCGGATAAGTCTTCGCCGGATCGTAGCCTTTCGGAGTGAACAGCCGGTAGGGCAGTTCCTGGCCCTCGCGGCTGCGGTAGTTGCGGGCCTCAAAAATGCCCGTCGGGCCCTGGTAGGCCGGCCGCTGCGCGACTTCAGGCGGGAACGTCGAGGGCGCGGGCGCCTTACGCGGGGTGCGCTCCTTGGGCCCCGACGGCGAAGGTTGCGTAGCCGGAGGCTGAGCGGGAGGCGGCTGCGGCAGCCGCGCTACCGGGGCCGGAGGCGGTTCCTTGCGCGGAGGCCGGGCGCAACTGGCCAGGGAAAGAAACAGCGTCAGCGCGAGGATACAGCGCCGCTGCATCGAACTCCCGGCGGCGGGTTCACCGGGTACGCACGGCCGGAGGGGCACCAAAACATTTTCGCAAGTTTTGGTTTCCTAATCCAGGCCCACGTCGAACCGGCCTCAAGGCCCAGCGGCCCTCGCCTTAGCCGTGGTCCCGAACCCAGGCTGAACGATGCGAGAAACCCTCGGTAGCCCAAAGAGGCTTCGGAAAATGCTGTTCAGGCCCGGCAGTGGTGACCTTCCAGCGCGGCTATCGGTGGCGTGGGGCCCTACGTCGCGACGAATCGCGACGCGGCAAACCTGGAGGTTCACGCCAGGGGTGCGGCCTTTTCGATTCCGTGCTTTTTGGCCCGGCCAGGGAGCGGTTCGTGGCTGGGATGTCTCCGCCTGCCGGCGGAAATCCACCGCTACTCGCCCACGTGCAACGAAGCGCGGTCCACCCAGCGCCCGGCCTGCATCACCCGAGCAATCTTGCGCGTATTGTGAATATCGGCGAGCGGATCGCCATCGAGCAGAAGCAGGTCGGCAACCTTGCCGGCGGCCAGCACACCATACGCGGGCTGCTCTTTGGACACCCGCCGCGCGCCGCCGCTGGTGGCGTCGCGGATCACTTCCAGCGGCGAAAGCCCGGCCTCGACCAGCAGCGCCATCTCGTTGTGGGTGCCCCAGCCGGCTGGAATCGCCCCGGCGCCGCTATCGGAGCCCACCAGCAGGGTCACCCCGGCCTCCGACATCTGGTGGGCGAAGCGCTCGGCGCGCGCCAGATCCTGCTTGGAGCGTTGCAGGTTCGGGTTGTCGAGCATCGCCTCCCGCGCCTGCGGTTTCTCGATCTCCGCCAGCGCCGCGGAGTTCATCGCGAAACGCACGTCGGGGTCGTCCAACGCCTGCGGGTGATCGGCAAAATACCAGTCCCGCTGAATCACCGTCAGCGTCGGCGCGAACGACAGACCGTGGCTTTTGGCGAACTCGACAAACTTCGCATCGAGTGGCTCTTTGTCGCTCACGGTGTGAAGAAAGTCGTTCACGCCCAGTTCGGCGAGTTGGTACACGTCCTGCTCGTCGGCGATGTGCGCCACGACAGGAATGTCGTGCTTGGCGGCCTCCTCGACGATCGCCTGCCGCACCTCGGGCGTAATCTTCGGCAGCGTGCCGTGAATGGAATCGACCCAGATCTTGATGAAATCGACCTTCTGGGCCGCCAGTTCCTCAACCTGCTCGCGAGCCTCTTCGGGGTTGGCCGGCCGCCGCGGCTGCTGGTGCGCCAGCGGATGCCCCTGGGGGTCGGCAAAACCACGGCCCGCGGTGTAGATTCGCGGCCCGGGAATTTTGCCCGCGCGCAGGTCCCGAATCGTGGCCAGATCCTGGTCGGTATCGAGGCCGACGCTGCGCACGGTCGTCACGCCGAAATAAAGATCGGCGCGCAGGCCGCGCTCCATCTCGGCCCGGTCGCCTAGGTAGTGGACGTGCACGTCGACCAGCCCGGGAATCACGGTCTTGCCCATGCCGTTGACGATCTCGCCGCCCTGGGGAACGGGCGTCGTGGAACGAGGCCCCGCCGCCCGGATGCGCGTCCCCTCGACAACGATCACGGAATCGTCGATGGGAGCCCCGCCGCTGCCATCGATCAGTTTCGCGCCCACGATCGCCACCAGGGACTTGGCGTTTTCCGGAGGCAGCGAGCCGCAAGCGCTGAAAAGCAGCAAGCCAATGAGCAGCGCGCGTGGCACAGACAATCCTGTCTGTGCTGGCAGCTGGCCCGCTGCAGTCCGCCGACGGTGCCGACGGGGACAGTCACCGTTTTTCGCGCGACGCCAGCTAAGCGGAACTGCCCGGCTGCCAGGGCGCGAAAAGCGGTGACTGTCGCCCAGAGCACCCTGCCGGGCCTGGAGAATCACAGGCAGAATTGCCTGTGCCGCTAGCTTCGCCATCGCAACGTCCTCGCCTGAATCGGGTTCCGGAACGGCCGCTTCTCGGCCTGCGCCCGCTGCCATTCGAGCTTGAGTTGGTAATACCAGCGAGCCTGCGTATCCGCGTCGTTGATCAGCATCAGGTTGGGATCGTAGCCCAGTCCCTCCTGCTGTTGAACGACCACCTCGCGGTCTTGCATCAGAAACGTCCAGGCCAGGCGGCGCACCAACGGCGCAAACGGACCCAACCAGGGCAGCGTCCAGTAGAGGCATTGGTGAACTTCCGATTCCTTCTCGTTGAGCGGGGTGATGGCGGTGAGGCCGACCACCGTGTGGCGCTCGCCCTCAATGTGCTCGATACGAATGCCGGGCAGGCGGTAGGTGATTTCGGTGGTCACGGTTTGGCCTAGCAAGCGGTAGGCGCGGTTTTCTTTGGGAAGCCGATGGCGTTTCATCCGCCAGCCTAGTGGCGCGGGCTCGAATTCCTTCTGCTTCTGGCGCAGCTTACGGGCCTGCTGCTTCCACCACCAGGAGGTGTGCACGAACGCCGCGTGGGTGGGGTCCATCAGTCCGAACGCGGCCTGATCGGCGTCGCAGGGGAAATGGGAGCACAGCGCCACACCTGGCGCGCGGTCGCCGATGCCGGGCAAAAGCGGCGGCTCGGGCTGCTCGTCGGGACCCTGGCCGGGCTCGCGGTCGCCCACATACACCCACAGGTTGCCTTGCAACTCGCGGCAGGGATAAGCCTGCACCTTGACGCGCGAAACGTCGAATTTCTGCCCCTCCACCAGCGACGGGATCGCCGTGCAGCGCCCCCCGGCGGCAAAACTCCAACCGTGATAGCCACAGGCCAGGTCGTCGCCTTGCAGAAAACCGTGGCGCAGAGGGATCCCGCGGTGGGGGCAGATGTCGCGCAAGGCAAACACGGAGCCGCCGACAGTGCGGGCCAGCACCACCGGCTCGCCCAGCAACTGCACGCCCAACGTCTTGCCCGACTTCAGGCGCGCGGCCGAGGCCGCCAGATACCAGAAGTTCCGCAGCAGCGCGGCGCTACCGGCTCGCGCCGGGCGCGACTCGAATGGCGATTCCGCCGCCCCCGCCCGCAATTCGCCGTCCCCGGGGCCGTTGAGCCCGCGCGGATCGTGGGGCGCGGCTGGGCCTGACGGGGGAACAGACGGAGCGGATTCGCGTTGCATTCGTTTCCCAGGGTAGCAATCCTCTCCCCGGCCCGGACACGGCCCGACCGACACAGCCGACAGAAGCCGCGAAAGCGCCCCCAACCCTCCGCCGCTGCGGCTTGATTCCGGGGTGCATTTAGCGTAGTATTCTGAATACGTTTTTTCATGGGAGAGGGATGATGGTCATGCGCAAATCGTTGCTTGCCCTGCTGGCGACCTGCTGGCTGCTGGGCACCGCCTGGGCCCAGGCGCCCGATATCCGCAACCCGGACATCGAGGACAACCCCCAGGGCCAGTTGCTCACCGACGCCGGCATTTCCGAGGACCCCGCGCAGAAGATCGCCATGCTGACGGCGTTCACGGAAAAATATCCCACCGACCCCAACATCGGCTACGCCTATTTGCAGCTCCAGACCCTCAACCTCGACGCCAAGAACTTCGCTAAGGCGGCCGAGTACAGCGAGAAGCTGCTCAAGATCGTGCCCGATGACCTGGAAGTCCGCCACAACACGATTCGCGCGCTGGAAGGCGCCGCCTCCTGGGACAAGCTGCTGCCGCTGCTGCTCGAAACCAAGCCGATGGCCGAAAAGGCCGGCGACGACTACGCCAAGGGGGTCGTGCAGTACATCGAGTATTCGCTGATCACCTCGGCTTTGAAAATTCAGGATCCCAAGCTCAAGCTGGCCTACCTGGACGCCTTGCGCGAGCAATATCCCAAGGGCCAGTACGCCAACAGCCCGGCTGCGGTTGACGCCTACGTGATGGCCAGCCAGCAGCTCGGCGATATGGACCGCGCGCTGCCCATCATGCAAGCCGCGATCGACGCCAACCCCACCAATCCCAACGAGGGCTACCTGTACATGATGGCCGAGAACGCCCTCGACAAGCAGGACGGCGCGAAGGCCACCGAGCTGGGCGAAAAACTGATCGCCGTGATGGGCCAAAAGCCCAAACCCGACAACGTCACCGCCGAGCAGTGGGAAGGCCAGAAGAAACTGTTCACCGCCTATGGCCACTACATTCTGGGACGCCAGTTGGCTGGCGCCGAGAAATACAAGGAGGCGCGCGAGCACCTGCAGGAGGCCGTCGAGCCGATGCAGGCGGCGGGCGGCCCGCGCTACGGCATTCTCGCGTTCTACCTGGGCATCTGTTACGTGAAGCTCGACGTCGGCGGCGACAACATTCCGCAGGCCACCAAGTGGATGACCGCGGCTGCGCAAACCGAGAACCCCTTCCAGGCCCAGGCCAAGAAGACGCTGGCTGCAATCAAGCAAGCCCAGTAAAAGCGAATTGCCGGAAGGGGCCAAACGAGAACGAGGGGCCGGGCCGGGGAAACGCACAGAAGCAACGAATCCCCCCCGTGGCGTGAACCTCCAGGTTTGCCGCCGTGCGATTCATCGCTCGGTGTCCCGGCCAGCTCAAAGCCGTGCCCGGCCAAGCCCGGCAGCCAGCCAACCGGCACCGCCGTCCCGGCCAGCCACCGCCACTGCCCGGGCCAGCACCACTGCCCCGAGAAGCCCCGGAGACCACCCCTAACCCATGAACATCCTGGTCCCCAACCTGGGCTCGACCTCCCTCAAATATCAGCTTCTGCAATTCCCGTCGGAAACCGTCCTGGCCCGAGGACGCCTGGAGCGCATCGGCCAACCCGACGGCGACGCATCCGACTACCGCCAAGCCATCGAGCGGACCCTCGACCTGCCGCACCCGGTCGACGGCGTCGGCTTCAAGGCCGTTCATGCCGGGCCTCGCTATCGCGGCTCGTTCCGGGTCGACGACGCGCTTCTCGCCGCGCTCGAGGAATATGAGCCCGCCGCGCCGCTCCACAACGGCATCTATCTCGCCGCGTTGCGCGCCTTCCACGAACTGCGGCCCGAACTGCCGCTGGTGGCCGTGCTCGAACCCGGCTTCCACCGCACGATCCCCGCCTGCGCCAGCGAATACGGAGTGCCGCGCGCCTGGGTGGAACAGCACGGCATCCGCAAATACGGCTTTCACGGAGCCTCGCACCGCTACGTCGCCGAGCGCGTCCCCCAACTGCTGGGTGTCGGCACCGAAGGTCTGCGGCTGGTTTCCTGCCACCTGGGCGGAAGCTCGTCGATGTGCGCCATCCGCTCCGGCAGGTCGGTCGACGTAACCATGGGGTTCTCGCCGCAATCGGGCCTCGAAAACGCCACCCGCCACGGTGACCTCGACGCTTTCGCCGTGCTGTTTCTGATGGACCGGCTGGGATACTCTACCGCCGAGATGCGCCGCGAACTGCTCTGCGACGGAGGGCTCGCCGGTCTTTCCGGAATCGGCGGCGGCGACGTCCGCGACCTCGAACAAGCCGCCCAACAGGGGAACGAACGCGCCGCCCTGGCGCTGGCCGTATTCGGTTACCAGGCGCGCAAAACCATCGGCGCTTTCGCGGCGGCCATGGGCGGAATCGACGCCGTAGCCTTCACCGGAGGAATCGGAGAAAACTCCGCGGTCCTGCGCGCGCAATGTTGCGAAGGGCTGGAGTTCCTGGGTATCCGCCTGGACGCCGCCGCCAACGAATCGGGAGAAACCGACCGCCTGGTCTCGAGCCCCCAGAGCCAGGTCCAGGTGGTGGTGCTAAGAACCAACGAAGAGCTCATCGTCGCCCGCGAAACAAGAGCCGTACTCGAGCGAGACGAAACAACAGCAGACGCCAGTCAATAAACCAAACCGGCAGAGCAGCCACCCATTCATAGCCGCCCAGAGCCACAGGCGTAAGCCCGCGCTGAGAACTCACGCCAAAATCAACCGCCTCCAGAGATCCCGCGCTGGCCTGCCGCGAACCGGGCCCCGGAGGGGCTACCCCATCGAATAGCCCACGGCTTCAGCCGTAGGTCGCCGCAACCAAACCGCCGCCCTGGAACGGGCGGATCACCCGGATCCACCCCCAGGCCAACCCAACCACCTACGGCAAAAACAAAATCCCCTTGGCCAAAGCAATCAACGCCGCCACCACCCCAAACGCCAACACCAATCCGATCAAATCCACCCGGAAGCGCCCATAAAAATGCTTCCACCCTTTGCTCAACTGCAGATCGAACAGGTTCACGAACAAAAGATCGTTCCCGGGCTCTTCATGGGCTGCTTCCTCGCCGGTGGTTTTGTCCAGATACGACGCCTTGTGCAGCCGCCCATAAAACTCGTCCAGTAACGCCGCCGGCTCGGGCTTGGTCAGTAAACTCACCACCGCCAGACTCACAAAGCCGGCCAGCAGGGCGATGCCGAAGTTGGTGGCGTCCCATTGCAGAAACGGATTCACGGTGGTGTGCGGATCGGCCGCGAAGGCCACTAGATAGTCCTGATAGGTGAGATAAAAGAAGGCCCCGCACGAAACCAGCAGGCTCGCCAGCGCGCCGTGGCGGTTCGCCCGCCGCCACGAGATCGCGCCGAACATGCTGATGCCCATGAACGCCGCGATCGTTTCGGTGAACAGAAACGCCTCCAGCACGCTATCGACATAGAGCCCGAACACCACGCCGGTAGCCGTCACCAGCACGCCGGCGAGGCGGCCGACCAGCAGGTAATGCCTGTCGCTGCCCTCGCGCACCAGGTAGCGGCGGTAGAAGTTCTGCGTGAACAAGGCGCCGCCGTCGACGGTGAACGCCGAGCCGGTCGACATGTTGGCGGCCAGCACGCAGGCGATCATCAGGCCGATCGCGCCCGGGAACAGCAGCTCGCGCGTCGCGTAAGCCGAAAGCCTCTTCGGAGTCGACGAACGGAGCCGCGCCGCGCTGCACCAGCATCGCCGCCACGATCAGCCCAACCAGCGCCCAGCCGATTGTGCAAAAACGCTTGATGAAATTGCCCGCCGCCATGCCCCAGCGGCAACTGCTCTCGTCGTGGCCCGTCCCGACGCTGGCCAGAATGTGCGGCTGCGCCACGATCCCGATCAGCCCGTTGAGCGTCAACATCAAGATCGTGAATACGCCCACGTCGCCGGGCGTCACCATCGACAGCATCTCTGGTTGCAGGCTTTGGCGCATTCCAGCGAAGCCGCCGATCGCGCTCAGGCCCAGCGGAATCAGCAGGAACGAGAGCCCGATGATGAAGAAGCTTTGGACGAAATCGGTCCACGCCGCGGCGACCAGCCCGCCCACGAAACTGTACGCCAGAAACGTCACCGTCATCACCAGCACCACGGTATTGGGCGTCACCTGGTCGCCCATCGCCACGCTCACCAGCTTGCCGGCACCCTTCAGCATCGCGCCCATGTTGAACACGAAATAGGCGAGCGCGAACGCCGTATACACGCCGCCCATCAGATTGCCGTAGCGGTCTTCGTAAACCTCGCCGGTCGTGGTGCGCCGGAAGCGCCGGAACAGCGGCGCCAGCAGCCAGTAAAACGGCGTGATAAACAGGTTCTTCCACTGGTACCAGATGCCCGAGTAGCCGGACAGGTAGACCTTGCCCGCCAGTGACACCGGCATCTCGGCGTGCGTGCCGACGCCGAACGCCTGCGCGATCACCAGCCAGACGCTGAAGCCGCGATGGCCCAGAAAGTAATCGTCGGTTTTCTTGATGCGGCGGCCTGCGACGAGCCCGACGATCAGGATCATGACGAAGTAGCCGGCGATGACGGCCCAGTCGAGCCAGTGCAGTGCGCTTCCCATAACGTTACAGTCTGCCCATTATACGGGGTCGCTCCCAGGGCTCCGGAGAGAGAACAGCAGAAACACCACGGCGCTGAACACAATGCCCAGCGCCGCCGGCGTGAACGCGCCCAAACCCGCGCCGCGTGTGAGCAGATGAATCGCGGCCGTGGCGGGCACAGCGGCGGCCATCGACGCCAGCGCCGCGCCGGCGGTAGGCCGCGTGGAGTAGAGCCCCGCCAGCAGCGGCACGAACAAACTCACCGCCAGCAAACTATAGAAGATCTCGAGCGCCGCCAGGATCGATTGCAGCCACAATGCCAGCGCGATGCCGGCCGCGCCGGCCACGGCCGCCGTGATGCGCGTCGTCCGCAACAGGCCGTGGTCGCTCAGGTCGCGGCGAAACGCGGTCTGCACCAGGTCGCGCGCGACTGAGGTGGTGAGCATGAACAGCACGGCGTCGGCGGAGCTGACCTCGGCTGAGAAAATCGCCGCCAGCATCAGCCCGCCCAGCCACGGCGGCAGGCCTTCGGCCAGCAGTCTCGGCAGCGCCAAGCCGGGGTTATCGAGGTGCGGAAAGCGCACCATCGCCGTCATGCCGAGAATCACGGGCAGGAAGGAGTAGAGCAGCAGGCACACGCCCTGCGCGCCGACCGCGCCGCGCACCGTCGACTCGTCGCGCGCGCCGTAGAGTTTTTGAATCAGCCCCGGCGAAATGATGAAGGAAGGGATCAGGATCACGGCATAGCGCAGAATGCCCTCGATCCCCAGGCCCGTGAAGCTGAGATAGGCATCCGCGGCGAGCGACGGGTTGTGCGCGACCGCCGCCGGAATCGCTTGCCAGCCGCCGATGCCGCTCAACGCCCACGGCACGGCCAGGCAAAAGCCGAAGGCCTTCACCACAACCTGCACCAGGTTGACCCAGGCGCTTGAAAGCAACCCGCCGGCGGTGAAGTAGATCGTGACCAGAATGCCGCCCAGCACCGCGCCCCAATGCGCCGGCACGCCCGCCACCACGTGCAACACCAGCCCCAGCGCGATTAACTGCGCGGCTAGAATCGCCAACGACCCCAGCCAAAGCAGCCCCGCCATCAGGTAGCGCACGGCGCGGCTGTAGCGCAGCTCGAGATAGTCACCGACCGTATAGAGATTGTGCTCGCGCGCGATGCGGTAGATGCGCGGCCCGATGAACCCGCCCAGAATGAGCGAGCCGATACCGGCCGACCCCACCCACCACCAAGCCGAAAGGCCATGCCGATAGCCGAACTCGGCGGCCCCCACAGTCGTGCCCGCGCCCAGATTGGCGGCCAGAAACGTCGAGAACAAGAGCGCCGGAGAAAGCTGCCGCCCGGCGACAAAAAAATCACTGCTGCGCGTGACGCGCCGCGAGACCAACAGCCCCAGCAACACCAAAGCGGCGGAGTAGGCGATCAGAAAAGCAAGGATCATGGCCTCAGATGCACGTCGTGGCGATGAGCTTCCCCGTTCCCAACGCCGATCACAGCAGCCGCTGCCGCGAGATGCCGCTTGGAAACACGCCGCCGCGCAGAAGCGCCACTCGCGGGCCGCAAGCGTCAGATTGCGCGGAACAGCCGGGCGATGCCGGTAATCATCAGCGCCGGGACAATGCGGATCAACGCAACAGCTCAGCGTGGGCTTACGCCACGCGGCTCTGAGTGGCGTTCCCGAAAACATTGCACTGGCCGCCACTACAAATCCCGATACGCCGGAAAACCCTCGACCGCCTCGGCCTGCAACACCGCCGAGACCACCGCCTGCGCCAATACGTCCGCCGCCAGCGCGCCGACCTGCGCCAGTGAACCACCCAGGGGCCGGCCGCCGGTCCCCAAGGCAAACACGGTATCGCCGTCCATCGGCAGGTGCGACGGCCGTATTGCTCGCGCCAACCCGTCGTGCGCCATCTGCGCCACCTTGGTCGCCTCGGCCTTGGTCCATTCGACGTTGGCGGCAACGATGCCCAGCGTGGTGTTCTCTCCGGCCCGCGCGCCAGGCATTCTCGAGCCTCGCCGCAGCTCGACCATCGTATCGATCAGGCCCTTGCCGTCGGCGGTGCGCGCGCCCGCGAGCAACTCGCCCGTGTCGGGGTCGACCACGTCGCCAATGCAATTCACCGCCGCCAGTGCTGCGATAACCAACCCGCCCGGCAGCTTCAAAGACGCGCTTCCCAGGCCGCCCTTCATGGCGCGCTTTCCGCCGAACATCTTGCCGATCGTCGCCCCAGCGCCCGCGCCGACGCTGCCTTGCGCCACCGCGTCGCCGGTCGCGGCCTTGGCGGCGCTATACCCCGACGCCGCATCGGGCCGCGGCGTCAGCCCGCCGACACCCAGGTCGAACAGTATCGCCGTCGGAACGATCGGCACTACACCGCCGCCGATCGGAAAGCCGATGCCGTGTTCTTCGAGATAACGCATCACGCCGTCGGCCGTACCCAGCCCGTAAGCGCTGCCCCCCGACAGCACCACCGCGTGCACCTGCTGCACCGACATCTCCGGCCGCAACAGCACCACGTCGCGCGTCCCCGGCGCCCCTCCGCGCACATCGGCCCCGGCGGTCGCCCCCGCCTCGCACAGCACCACGGTGCAGCCGGTAGGCCGCTTGCTATGCGTGAAGTGGCCGACCTTCAGCCCCGGAACGTCGGTCAGCGAACCCTGCGGCGTGCGTTGCGGCTTGGCACTTGCCATGGCGGTAAACAGAGGAACCCCGATCGCGGAAGTCAAAAGACTCCGTCGCGAAAAGGAATGTGTCATGCCCACATTGTGGCACCTGCGGCCACTCAACGGCCCCGTAGCGCAGGGCTGGCGTTCCTCGTCAGACCTGCGGCTTCCGCGATCATGCGGGCTGGAGGGGAACAATCCAGGGGCAACAACCGTCCCGGCGGTGCCCCACCGCCTCAAACCTCGGCCAGAACATTGTCGATCAGCCGCGTCGAACCCACCCAAACCGCCGCCGCGATGCGCACGCGCCCCTGCACGCTCTCGATCGGCTGCATCTGCTCGGCGTCGACCACTTCGAGGTACTCCACGCGGATCTCGGGCTGCCGCGCCAGAACCTCCAGCCCCCGCCGCCGGACCGCCGCCGCATCGCGCTCGCCGCCGGCAACCAGCTCCCGCGCCGCCGTCAGCGCCGCGTACAGAGCCGGCGCCCAACGGCGCTGTTCGGCGTTCAGATGCACGTTGCGCGAGCTCACCGCTAGCCCGTCGCTTTCACGCACCGTCGGCACTTCCACAATCGTCAGACGGCAGGTTCAAATCCGCCACCAACCGCCGGATCACCGCCAACTGCTGGGCGTCCTTCTCGCCGAAATAGGCGCGGTCGGGCTGCACGATGTTAAACAACTTGGTCACCACCGTCGCCACGCCGCGAAAGTGTCCGGGCCGGAACTTTCCGCAAAGGTGATCAGTGAGGGCTTCGACCTCGACAAAGACGCGCTGCGGGGCGGGATACATCTCGGCGGCGCCCGGCGCGAACACCACATCCACGCCTTCCCGCTCGCAGATTTGCAGGTCGTCGGCCAGCGGACGCGGATATTGCTCGAAATCGTCGGGGCGGTTGAACTGAATGGGGTTGACGAAGATGCTGACCACGACGCAGCCGGATTCGCGGCGCGCCCGCCGGATCAGCTCGATGTGCCCGACGTGCAGCGCGCCCATCGTGGGGACCAGGCCGATGCTGTGGCCTTCGCGCCGCAGGGGCGCCAGCCGCGCCCGCAAAGCCGCGATCGACTCAGCGAGTGCGACGCTCATTCTTTTCCGTTGGCGCCGACCGCTGCCACAGGCTGCTCGACCGCCGGAAAACGGCCGTCCTGCACTTCGGCAATGTATTGTCGCGCCGCCTCGACCATCGTCTCGCCCAGGTGCGCGTACTGCTTCACAAACGGCGGAACGAACTCGTCGAACAGCCCAAACGCGTCGTAGCTTACCAGCACCTGGCCGTCGCACCAGGGGCCCGCGCCGATGCCGATGGTCGGCACGCTCAGCTCGGCCGTCACCTGCCGCGCCAAGTCGGCCGGAATCGATTCCAGCACGATGCCGAACACGCCGGCCGCCTGCAGCGCCCGCGCGTCGTCGAGCAGCCCCTCGGCCGCTTCCGGCGCAACGCCCTGCCGCCGGTAGCCGCCCAGTTGATGCACCGATTGCGGCGTCAGGCCCAGATGCCCCATCACCGGAATGCCGACGTCGCAAAGCCGCTGCACCACCTCGACCACGGGCCGGCCGCCTTCGAGCTTCACCGCCGCCGCGCCGCCTTCCTGCAGCAGCCGCCCGGCGTTACGCACCGCTTCGGCCGCGCTCACCTGAAACGTCAGAAACGGCATGTCGGCCACGACTAGCGCCCGCCGCGCGCCGCGCGCGACCGCCTTGGCGTGATGCAAAACATCGTCAAGCGTCACGGGCACCGTCGTTTCGTGGCCCAGAATGACCATACCCAAAGAATCGCCCACCAGCAGCACGTCGATGCCGGCGCGATCGAGCAGCCGGGCCATCGTCGCGTCATAGGCGGTCAACATGGCGATCTTTTCGCCGCGCTTTTTCTTGAGTTTCAGATCACGAGCCCGCAAGGGCCTGGGGCGTTCCGGCATGGGTTAGTAGTCCGTGTGGCGAGTGCGTGTCGCGGCGGCGGCAGGGCCGTCTTGCTGGATTCGAGCGGGTGGCGGTCCTCGGAAGGAGGCAAGCGAGAAACAGAAGCCTGCGATATCTTTTCCGTATCCCCGCCGGGACGCCATCATTATATCGGATGGCCCCCGGGAGCCCGGACGTCGCGTCACGCCGCCTGGACCGGCCGAGGCCAGGCGCAACCCAAACCAATAGCCCTGTCGGCCCTATCAAGCGCGAGGGGGAAAGCCGCTTCACCGCGAACGCGGCCGGCTCAATGACCGGTGGGACCCACCTTGCCCAGGAACTTGCGGTACACGTAGAAAAAGTAGGCCGTCACCAGCAGCATCCCCGGCACGAACCAGATCAGCCCCACCTGCAGGCCGTAGGCGCCCGCCGCCGAGTTGTAGATGTCCAGGCTCAGCGCCGGATCGTTGTTGGAAGGCAGCACGTAAGGATAAACGCCGAACACCACGCTGGTCAGCATGCCGACGATGTAGGCGCAGGAAGCCAGAAACGCCGCGCCATCCTGGCCGCGCGGGCTCCACCAGCGCATGCCGACGAGCCCCGCCAGCGCCAGCAGCGGAAAGATCGCGCCCCAGGGCTCGGCGGCCAGCCGCTGCGGCACGTGCGGCTGCACCCGGAAGGTCGCAATCGTGACCAATACCGTCGCCGCCACCACGCCCCACCAGGCCGCCGTAAACAAGCGCCGGGCGCGCGCGGCGAGCGCTCCTTCGGTCTTCAGCACCACCCACAGGGAGCCGTGCGCGGTCAGCGTGAGAAACGAAGCCAGCCCCACGAGCACCGTGTACCAGTCGAGCACGCCCGGCAGCACGCTGACCCGAAAATCCGTCCACAACGGCAGGAAGAAATAACCCTTGGCGTCCAACGGAACGCCGCGCACCACGTTGCCCAGCGCCGCGCCGAAGAAGATCGTCAGCAGCGCGCTCGATCCGGCGAACACCGTGTCCCAAAACACTGGCCAAGCGGCGTTGCTCAGATGGCTGCGAAACTCGATCGCGATCCCGCGTAGCATCAACAGCCACAACACGATCATCAGCGGCAGGTAAAAGCCGCTGAAGCTCGACGCATAGAGAGCCGGAAACGCAAAATACAAAGTGCCCCCGGCGGCCAGCAGCCAGACCTCGTTGCCGTCCCACACCGGCCCGATCGAGCTCAACACCTGCCGCCGCTCGCTGTCGGTACGAGCCGCGTAAAGGTGCACCACGCCCGAGCCCAGGTCGAAGCCATCGAACACGACGTACATCGCGATCATGATGGCGACCAGGCAAAACCAAAGTGTTTCCACGATCAATCCTCTCCTACCGTCTCAGGCCCCGAATCCGGACGCCCTCAAACGTGGCGCGGGCCTCGGGCCGGTGGCGTCGGCGTCCAAGCCGACATACTCCTCACCAATCACCAACGTATTCTTCACCCATCACCAACGCGCTCATAGCCAACCGCCGCGCGGTTTCCGGTCAAGCCGCCTCCACCGGCGCCTTCACCTCTAACGCATCGGGCCTTCCCTCGGGCCCCTCATCAATCTCGCGGTACACCAAGAACAAAAACAAAATGCTCAGGATCGTATACATCCCAAAAAACCCAAGCAAACTGAACAGCGTGTTCCCCGCCGATACATTCGCCGAGTAGCCCTGAGCCGTCCGCATCACGCCATAGATCAGCCACGGCTGCCGCCCCAGCTCGGCCGTCATCCAGCCGGCGGTGTTGGCGATATAGGGGAACGGCAGCATCATCGCCAGGATCCACAGCGCCCAGCGCGACGTAAACAGCCGCCGTTTCCACAGCAACACGGCGCACAACACCATCACGGCGATGAAAATCGTTCCCAGGCCCACCATCACGTGATAGCTGTAATAGAGCAGCGGGATATTGTCGGGCCACAGCTCCTTGGGGAAGTCGCGCAGCCCTTTGATCTCGGCCCCCCAGCGTTGGTAGGTGAGAAAGCTCAACATGCGCGGCACCAGGATCGGGTTGTCGAGCTTGAGGCTTTCCATGTCGGGCTGGCCGATCAATACGATCGGGGCCCCCGACAGCGTCTGGAAGTGGCCCTCCATCGCCGCCAGTGTGACCGGCTGGTTATAGGCGACCAGCTTGCCTTGCCCGTCGCCGGTCGGAAACGCCATCAGGAACGTCGCCGCCGTTCCCACCGGCACCGCCAGCCGCAGAAAAACCCGCGCTTGCTCCTGGTGCCTGCCCAGCAACAGATAGGCTGCCGCGATCGACGCCACCACCACGCTCGCGGTGACCACCGAGCCGATCATGGTGTGCGGATATTGCCAGCAGAGCCAGGGGTTGAGCAGCAGCGCCCAGATGCTCTCCAACTGCAGATTGCCCGCCGCGTCCTTTACATATCCAACCGGGTGCTGCATCCAGGCGTCGGTGGCGACGATGAAATATCCCGAAAGCCACGAGCCCACGAACACGCACAACGCGGCGAACCAGTGGCCGACCCGCCCTAGCAGCTTCTCGCCAAACAGCAGGAACCCCAAGAAGGTCGACTCCAGGAAGAACGAAAACACGCCTTCCATCGCCAGCGTCTGCCCGATCACCCCGCCGGCCGCCTTGGAAAACTGCGCCCAGTTGGTACCGAACTGAAACTCCATGGGAATGCCGGTTACCACCCCGATCGCGAAGTTGATGCCGAAGATCTTGGCCCAGAAGCGGGCCGCGCGGCCGTAGGCCTCGTTGCCGGTGCGCAGCTCCATCGTCTTCCACAGGAAGATCAGCAGCGCCAGCCCCATGGTCAACTGCGGAAACAGGTAGTGATAGGTGATCGTGAAGGCGAAATGAAAGCGGTGCAGCCAAAGAGCAGAATCCATGACGGTGTGGGTGTTAGCACTTGCGATGCCAAGCATCAAGGGACAAACTGCCGCATTTTCGAAGAGTTAAGGGCCCATAGCCCGGCAGCCTGGGGCATATAACCCACGTGGGACAGGCAATCCTGCCTGTCCCAGGTCGAACGCAATCCGCCCACGATCGCTGTGGCGCGGGCCTCCGGCCGGCAGCGTCCGCCTGGGGCGGACGTTCCGGACACGCTCCTGCTCCGCTCACGGAGAACATGGCGCTGGCCAACCAAACAACGGCTCGGACGCGCGGCCGGCCGCCGGCCTGCGCCACACGAGGCGCAAACCAGCCCATCAGCCGGCTTGCCCAAAGCGGTCCAACTCTCCGCGGCCTTCCTCCAGCTCCTCGCGAGGCAAATTCCCCGCCGCTAACTCCTTATCGCTCTTAGCCGCCAGGCGCTCATAAAATTCGCGGCCGCGCGCCACCCAGGCCGCGTCGTTCGACGCCTCGAGCGTCTCAAACAGAAGGTCTTCGGCCTTCGAATACCGCCCGGCCGCTTCAAAGTACGCAAACAGCTTCACGCGCATCGCGTCGGGCAGCTTGTGATCGCCCAGCTTGGCGGCCAATCCTTCGATATCGGCGTAGTAATCCTGAAACACGTTCTCCTGCACGGTGTCGAACGTCTCCAGGTACAGGCTGAGCGCCTTCTCGGTGCGAATCAGCCCGTTGCGCGGCTCGTTCATCGCCCAGTTGATCTCGGCGCGCTCCTTGAGCAGCTTGGCGAGGGCGGCGGCCCGCTCGGGGCTGATCAGCCCGCTGCGGCACATCCCCAGCAGGTCGCCGGCGGTGACGCCTTTGACGAAGCGCGGCGCCAGGCCCAACTCGGTGCGCACCAACTCATTGATCTCGTCGATGGCGTCCTTGTAGTGCTGCCGCTCGCGCAGCAAGGCGATCTCGGGAAGCACCTCCGTCATCCGCTTGATGAGAATGTCGGTCTTGTTCTCGCGAATCATTGCCTTCCTATCCGCCGCACCGCTGCGTGAGGGCCAAAGTCACGGAGGCTCGCGCGCTCCAGCTTGTTGCCCCTCAGGGTTGTTGATCGGCCGCGCAACGCAGCCCGATGCCAACATTGCGCGTATCGGGCGCGCTGCGCAGCCGCGTCGAAATGCGCAGCACCGCCGGGTTCAAAAATCCGCCGCCACCGCGCGCCACCCGAAGCCGCCCGCTCGACGGGGCCGCCGGGATCGGTCAGGGGCGAATCTTCATAGTAAGTCTCCGAGAACCAATCGCCGACCCACTCGTAGACGTTGCCCGCCATATCGTAGAGTCCATAGGCGTTGGGCGGAAAGCTGCCGACCGGCGCGGTATAGAGCCAGCGGTCGGTTCCGCCGGTGCGCCAATAGTTGGCCTGGTCGTGGCTGCGATCGTTGCCCCAGGGGTATTTCAGGCCGGCGACGCCGCCACGCGCGGCGTACTCCCACTCGGCTTCGGTCGGCAGCCGCCCGCCCGACCAGCGGCAAAACGCGCCCGCCTCCTCCCAGGTTACCTTGACCATGGGATGGCTTTTCTTGCGCCAGCCGTCGTTGTAGCCCGGCATGGCGCCCGCGCCGGGCTCCTCGGGCATGTCCCGGCCCGTCGCCCGTACAAACCGCTCGTAGGCCTGCACGGGGACCTCGGTACGGCCCAGCCAGAAGCCGTGCGTCAACTTCACCGCATGCGCCGGCCGCTCTTCGGGATAGCACTCGTCGTCGCCCGGAACGCAGCCCATCACAAACTCGCCTGGTGGGATCCAGGTGTATTCGAGGCCGTCCCTGGGGTTGACCCGCACGCGGTCGGGCGGCAATTGTTCGGCCGCCGGCGGCCGCAGCCGCAGCTCGATCACGCGATGGCGCGTCAGCGGGGGAAGATCCCGGCAGTCATGCAGCGCCTCGTCCCGGCACAGCTCCCGGTTCCAGGTCACTTCATCGTCGAGGAAAGCCGCCAGCAGTTTCCCCGTGGCCGGCTCGACGCGCGAGGTGATCTGCGACTTCTCGCAACCGGCGGAAACCAGGAAACCGTCGGGCTGGCGCAGCACAAACTCGGCGTTGTTGGGGGTGCTGCCACAGGCCGGCGCTTCCATCCAGGCCCGCTCCATGCCCAGCGACGCCTCGGCCGGTGGGACAAAATCGGCCTGATAGACCACTTCGTCCGGCGCCACCGACACCAGGCCCAGACGCAACCGCGAGCGGCTCCGTCCCACCAGGAACTCGTCGCCGTCGGCCCAGTCCCGGCTCACCAGGTCCGGCCGCTCGTAGTGGTCGCCGGCGCGCCGCAGGTGCCCGATGCCGGCGCCCGGACTGATGGCGAAGTAAAACTCGTAGAGGTCGCTGACCATCTCGAGCATCACCGGATCGCCTTTCACGTCGCTGAGCCGCAGTTCGCCCCGCGGATCCAGTGACATCTCATAGGCCGGGACTTCGACAGCCAGGTCGCTGAGATCGCCCATTTTCGACTCGGTCAGGCGGGTCCAGCGAACGCGTTCGGTGGGGACCCCGTCGCGAACGAACACGCGGTGCTCGGAAACGCCGACCAGATCGCCGCCGGAGTCCGAGTCGCGCACCCGCACTTCGTAGGTGTCTACCTCACCGGGTTTGTATTGGCGGGAGTAGCTATAGGTGTCGGGGGCGGCGCCGGCCGGGGCGGGCTGCGGCGCCTGGCTCGGAGCAAGGCGAGCCAGCAGGATCAGACCGCTCAGAATGCCTGGGCCGTGATAGCGCATGGCAAACTCTTTCCCAGACTACACCCAGAGCCGGGACCAAGAGCGCGGGACAGACAATCCTGTCTGTCCGATCGAGTTTGGGCCCTCGACGTGGAACAGGACCACCACTCCGAAGGAACCGAAGCCGGAATCGGCACCCGTGGCGCGAACCTCCAGGTTGCCGCGTCGCGATTCGTCGCGACGTAGGGCCCATGCCCCCGGGACCGTGAGGAAGGGTACCACTTACCGGGCCCGAATGTTGACCGGGCCTGGATGCCGTTTTCGCCGGCTTGTAGGGGGCCGCCTGCCGGCGGTGACAGGCGGGAGCGCCTGGCTCTACCGTCAGGGGGGTCCAAGCCTCGGGGACAGACAAGATTGTCTATCCCACGCAGGGGCCAAACCGAAGACTTGCGGGTGGGTCAGGCGGAGAACCGGAATCTTCCATGGGCGGAAGCCGGGCTCGTCGGGCGCGGTTAAATCACGCCGCGGCGGCCGCCGCTGCCGACAAAGCGCGGGTCGGAGAAATCACGCCGGTCGCGCTGAAACATACGCCAGCCGTCGTAGACGATGTCGCCTACGTAGTAGGCGTCGCGGTTGAGGTTGTGGCCCGTGGGCAGTTCTTCGCGCCGCTTGGGATGGCTCATCTGCGGATACATTACGAAGTCGAGGTAGGTGAAGGCCCGGAAATAAACACCTTCGAAGGCCAATTCCGAAAGCACGTCGGGGCAGGGCCGGCGCAGCACCACGGCCGCTTCCTCGGCGGTCGGATCGTCGGGCAGCCTGGCGATCTCGGCCTCGATCGCGCTGAGTTCCTCTTCGACCGTGCGGCGTCCGACCTCATTCCAGCGCCGCCGGCGGCGCAGAAACGCACGCACGCGTTGAAGGCCGAACCCGGTCACCATCAGCGCCAGAAACGGCAGCAGATAGCGTTCGGCGAATCCAGCCTGGGGCCAGCGCGCCACCGCGGTGACCAGCCAGGCGGCAAAAAGCAACAGGCCCACAACGGCAAATCCCACGCCGAGCCAGATCTTTTTGCCCACCACCGCCGTTCCATGAAAGGACCGCAGGTTGCGAACGGCCGCGGCCAAGGCATGCTTGGCATGCGCCGCCGCATACACCGACTGATCCCAACCGTAGTGGGCCATCGAGGGCGGGTAATACAACACGAAGAGCTTTTCTGTAGGAACCTCTTCGCCGGAGAAACAGCACGTCATGGGTAATAGCAACAACAAGGGAAACGCAACAAAACCATCTTAGAGGATATCACAACATTCAAGGATTGGCGCGGCGTTGGGCCCCCGGGCCGCCCCTTCGCCAGCCCCTTTCCGTATCGCATAAACGACTGGTTCCAATCAGGATAGAGCCACCTCCAAGCCCAGCAACCGGCAAACCCTCCCGGGAGGGTTTCTATCCTCCTCCCCAAGCCCAAAAACCGCGTCGCCCCCAGCGCCAACATCCGCCTCCCCCCACGGAGCACCCGCCCCTCTCCCCAAGCCAAACCCGCGGCGCACGTTCCCGGGCCCCGGAGGGGCTACGCCAACGAATAGCTCACGGCTTCAGCCGCGGGTGACGTTTCCTCAGTCTTCCGCCCCCGGGAGCGCGGGTCAAACCCGGCAGCTTCCAGGCCGTCGGCGCCCGCGGACCAAAATCCGTTCCCAAGCCGCAAAACTTTTCGAACCCAAGCCTCATCAATCACTTACCCCGAAAATCAGGAATACGTCCACCACTCCCACCGGCCCCCAGGTGTATCCTGGACGCAGAGAATCCGGCGGCGACCCATGCTTCCCAACCCTTTCCCGATGCCCTTCCGGACGATGAAATCGCTCGGCCCCCGGCAAAGCCCCAAAACCGCCCCGCGCCGAGATGAAAAAATGACAAAACGAACCCAATTTTCCCCTTTGTTTTCAACAAATCCGTAGCCGAGCCGGGTGCGGCGGTTCCCCGCTCTGCCGCCAGACGAAGCAATCTCCCCAGACGCGGCCCGCCGTGGGGTATAACTTTGTCAGGAGGCACGTTTCGTCCGTGAAGCTCACCGCCGCAATCGCCTGTGTTTTCGCCCTGGCGCCCGCCCTTTGGGCCCAAGGCTACGCGCCGCCGCGGTTCACCGACCCCCATCGCCGCGCGTCGCTGGAAGCCGCCTTCCCGGAAGTCGAGCAGGCTTTTGAAACCTACCGCAAGCAGCACCAGCTTCCCGGGCTGGCCTTCGGCGTGGTGATCGACGGGGAGTTGGCGCTGGTCAAGGGCCTGGGCGTGAGCAACGTCGAAACCGGCGAAGCGGTCACTCCCGACACGGTCTTTCGCATCGCCTCGATGACGAAGAGCTTCACGGTGCTGGCTATTCTCAAGCTGCGCGACGAGGGCAAACTCTCGCTCGACGACCTGGCCTCGAAATGGATACCCGAGCTGGCCGACCTGAAATACCCCACGCGCGACAGCGAGCCGATCCGGGTGCGGAACCTGCTCACCCACGGCGCCGGCTTTCCCGAAGACAATCCCTGGGGCGACCGCCACCTCGCCGAAAAGGATGAAGTGCTTACCGCGCGCCTCAAAGCCGGCATTCCCTTCTCCACCTCGCCCGGCACCGCCTATGAGTATTCCAACCTGGGGTTTGCGCTGCTGGGACGCATCGTCTCCAAGGCCTCAGGCATGCCCTACGAGGAATATGTGGAGAAAAACATTCTGGGTCCGCTCGGCATGACTGCCTCCACCCTCGAACCGTCCGCCGTGCCCGACAAGCTGCGCGCGCGCGGCTACCGCAAGGCCGGCGACGGCTACGCCGAGGTGCCGCCCCTGGGACACGGCGCGTTCGGGTCGATGGGTGGCATGCTGACCTCGGCGCGCGACCTGGGCAAATACGTGGCCTATCATCTGGCGGCCTACCCGCCGCGTGACGACCCCGAGGATGGGCCGGTCCGTCGAAGCTCGCGCCGCGAGATGCAGAGCGCCTGGCGGCCCAGCAGCTTCTTCGTGACGCGCCCCGCGCCCGATGCCCCCATCGAGGCCGCCACCAGCAGCTACGGATACGGCCTGGGGTCGGCGCAAACCTGCGAATTCGACCACATCGTCTCGCACAGCGGCGGCCTGCCCGGCTTCGGCTCTCACATGCGTTGGCTGCCCGACTACGGGGTCGGAATCTTTTCGATGGCCAACCTGACCTACGACGGCGCGCGCCCGGCTGTCGATGCCGCCTTCGAAGCGCTGCGCAAGACCGGAGCGCTGCGGCCGCGCGAGCTGCCACCGTCCGAAATCCTGGTCTCGACCGCCCAAGCCATCGTGAAACTGTGGCAGCACTGGGACGACGCCGCGGCCGAGGAGTTGGCCGCCGATAATTTCTTCCAGGACAGCCCCGCCGCCGAACGCCGCGATGAAATCGATCGCCTCAAGGCCGATCTGGGCGACTGCTCGCCAAGCGGTGAGATCCGGCCGCAGAATCTGTTGCGGGGAACCTTCCGCATGGGCTGCAAGGCGGGCTTCGTCGATGTGACGTTCACGCTGGCGCCGACCATGCCGCCCAAGGTGCAGCACCTGAGTTTCGTTCCGGCCCTGACGCTGGAGAAAGGCGCCAGGACAGCCGCCGAAACGCTGGCGGCGCTGATCGGTAACCCGGCGCCCAAACAGTTGAACACGCTGACCGCCGCCGCGGCCGACCGCAAAGAACTGAACCGCCAGCTCGACGCATTGCATTTCTCCTACGGCGCCTGCACCTTGGGCGAAACCATCGCCGGCAACGGCGCCAGCGACGTCCGCGTGCGTTTCGACTGCACGCACGGGCCCCTGGACGTACGCCTGCGAACCACCACGCAAGGCAAACTGCTGCAAGCCGCGTTCACGCGCCCGCCCGGCGTAGCCTGCGTGCCCTAGCCACGCAACTGCGCGACCGGGCCCAGACGCGCCGCCCCCGCAGGAACGGGGGCAGCGGCTAAAGCGTGGCGCGGGCCTTCGGCCGGCGGCGTCGCCGTCGGGTCGACGTTCGCGGCCAAACCCCGGCAAAACGTCGGCGCGGAACGGCGCCGCGGCCGGCGACAGGCCCGCGCCACCGGGAACCGCAAGCAACCCGCGGCGGAACAAACAATCGCCCCCCATCCTGTAATCCTGCTGTATAATACCCACAACACTCTGCTGAGAGCCTCATAACGACCCGGCCGCGGTCTGCTTCGTTCCCCAAAACTCAACCGTTTTCCGAAAAAAGGAAGGCCGCTATGCTTGCCTGGCTGGCGGGCGTGTCGCTACTGATGATGCTGTTGGTGATCTGGTCGGCCCTCTACCGGAAAGGCCTGTTGTCGCGCCGCGAAGCCGCCACCGACACGTCCGCCTCCGACGAGAGCGCACCGCGCCTTGCCGCCGGAAAGTGAAACGCATGCCCCTGTTCAAGACCCGAACCGCGGCCATCTACGGCGTCGATGCGCTGGTGATCGACGTCGAGGTGGATATGTATCCGGGCGAGCCCGAGAACTTCATCACCGTCGGCCTTCCCGACACGGCGGTGCGGGAGAGCCGCGAGCGTATCCGCTCGTCGCTGATCAACTCCGGCTACGGCTATCCGCGCAAATCGGTGACGATCAATCTGGCGCCCGCCAACATCCGCAAGGAAGGCGCCGGCTTCGATCTGCCGATGGCGTTGGGCATCATGGGCGCGATGGGGGCGATCGCCGACGGCGCGGTGCGCGATTTTCTGGTGGTGGGCGAGCTGTCGCTCGACGGCGCGCTGCGCCCGATTCGCGGCGCGCTGCCGGTGGCGGTGTGCGCCAAGGCCATGGGCGTTCCCTACCTGGTGGTGCCTCGAGACAATGCGGCAGAAGCCGGCGTGGTGGAGGGCGTGAAGGTTTTCGGGGTGAAGCATCTGAGCGAAGTCGTGCAGCTTCTCGAAAAACCCGAAAGCGGCCGCGCGGTCAACGGCAACGGCCACACGCAGCCACTCGAGGCGCGCGCGCCGGCGTTCGACTTTCGCGAGGTCAAAGGGCAGGAGACCGCCAAGCGTTCGCTCGAAATCGCCGCCGCCGGCGGCCACAACCTGCTGATGGTCGGCCCGCCGGGCTCGGGAAAAACCATGCTCGCCAAAAGGCTGCCGGGCATTCTGCCGCCGCTGGCGTTTGACGAGGCCCTGGAAGCCACCAAGGTGCACAGCGTCGCCGGGGCGCTGGGGTCGCAGAGCGGCCTGCTGCGCGAGCGGCCTTTCCGCGCGCCGCACCACAGCGTCTCGCAGGCCGGGCTGGTGGGCGGCGGCGTCGGCATGGCGCGGCCCGGCGAGGTGAGTCTGGCGCACCACGGCGTGCTGTTCCTCGACGAATTTCCGGAATTCCCCCGCAACGTGCTCGAACTGCTGCGCCAGCCGCTCGAAGACGGCCAGATCACCATCGCCCGCAGCAATCTGAGCCTGACCTTTCCCTCCTCGTTCATGCTGGTGGCGGCGATGAACCCCTGCCCCTGCGGCTATTTCGGCGACTCGACCCGCGACTGCCACTGCACCCCGGCGATGATTCAGCGCTACGTGGGCCGCATCAGCGGGCCGCTGCTCGACCGCATCGACATCCACGTCGAAGTGCCGCCGGTCAAGTACCGCGAGCTGCGCTCCGATACGCCGTCGGAGTGCTCGCTGGAAATCCGCAAACGGGTCGAGGCCTGCCGCCGCACGCAGATGCAGCGCGGCTTTCCCAACGCCCGCATGCCCTCCAAGCTCATTCGCGAGTTCTGCCGTCTCGACGATGCCGGCGAGCGCACGCTCGAGGTGGCGGTCGAACGAATGGGGCTTTCGGCGCGTGCCCACGACCGCATTCTCAAGGTCGCCCGCACCATCGCCGATCTCGAGGGCGAGGCGCGCATCGGCGTGCGGCACCTCGCCGAAGCCGTGCAGTACCGCAGCCTCGACCGCACCTATTGGGTTTAGCCCGCGGGCGCCGCATCCCGGCAACCGGTTGAGTGCCGGCAGTCTGTTCTGCCGCGGTGACCCGCCGGGCCCGGGCAGCCCGTCCGGACCGGGCAACGGCCACACAAGCCGCCCGTTTGACCGATATGAGCCTATTAGCCGGCCCCCGGCATCGCCGCCCATGCAGTTGCAGCAAAAGTTCCAGGCTCTGTTCGACCGGTTGGACCCCAACTCGCCTGCGAGCGGCGAAGAGCTGCGGGCTCTGCTGGCGCAATACCCGATGGAGTTCCGCACCTGGGCGGTGGCCTGGATCCGCAACGGCGGCCGCGGACCGCGGGCGCACCTGTTGCTACGGCTGCTGCACCAGAAGAACATGCTGCGCAGCCTGCTGGTGAACGCCGGGGCGATCCCGCTGCGCGACGCAGTGCGTATCGCGCGGCTGGCTCAGCACTCCATTGCCAACCTCGATCGGATCGTCGCCGACACGATTCGCGACGGCACCGTGGCGCAGGCGACCCGCGCGCTGCAGGTGTTGCACCACGTACCGCTGACCGGCCGCGTGGTACCCGGGCTGGCGGCCGCGCTGCAGAACACCAACCCGAAGATCCGCTCGCTGGTTTCGAAGCTGCTGGGGCGCATCTGCGACGACCCGGCCTCGATTCACACGCTGTTGCGGGACCGCGACGCGCGCGTGCGGGCCAATACCGTGGAAGGATTTTGGGGGTCGACCCATCCGTTGGCGCGCGATCTGATGCGCCGCTGCCTCACCGACCCCGACAATCGCGTCGCGGCCAATGCGGCCCTGGGACTGTTCAAGATCGGCGACCCCGACGGCATCGAAGCGTTGCGCATCATGAGCGCGCACCCCGACCATCGCCACCGCATCAGCGCCACCTGGGGCATTGTGCAAACCCGGGGCCCGGCGCTGTTGCCAGCGCTTGAAGCGCTCGCCGCAGACCGCATCCCCAAGGTCCGCGAGGCGGCGCAAACGGCCCTCGCGCGAATGCGGAACCCCGTGGAACTGCAGCGCGAGCGCAGCCTGGTCGTCCGCGTTTCGCAAGCCTACCGCATGTCCGACGAAGGCCTGCGGCTGCGCGCCTGGGTCGGCGATCTAGACGAGAACCCGCTAGAGGACCTGTCGGCGGGGAGCTTTCGGGTCTTCCAGGGCGAGCTGCAATTGACGCAGCGTCAGGTCCAGTTGCCGGCACAAGCGGATCGGCTCATCACCGTGTTGTGGCTGGTCGAGGGGACCCTGCCGCCGGCGGTATGCGCCAAGGCTCACGATGCGATTGTGGGCGCCATGCGGCACCGCAAAAGGCGGGATCTGCACTGCCTGGTCGGCCCCGACCTGCGCGCGGCTCTTGCGTTCAGCTCCGATATCGGGCAATTGGACGACGCGCTGCACCAGGCGGCGGCGCTCGAAACGGCCAAACCCGCCGAGCGCCCGGCTTCCGGCTGGAGCGAACGGCTTTTCCGTGCGCTGGCACTGGCGTCGTCGCGTCCCGGCTGCCGCGCGGCGGTCGCCTTCTCCAACGGTGTGCCGCTCGAGGCGGCAGTCGACGTCAGTCGCTTGACCCAACACGCCCTGGACGGCGAGATCGCCATTCACGTCGTGGCCTACCGGCCGCAGCCCGAGTCCGAAGCGGAGTGGCAGCGTATCGCCTCCACGACGCAGGGCAGCTATCGCGCGGCCGGCGAGGAGGACGAACTGCAGCATGCGTTCTGGTGCGTGTTCTCGCAGCTCGCTAGTTCCTACGCGATCAGCGTCCGGGGAGTTTGCGGCGACGATGGGGCGTTTCGGTTGCAAGTCGAATCCAGCGCCGAATACGGCGAGACGGCGTTCGAAGCGGCGCCGCAGCCGGCCGGCGACCGGTTGTCCACCCCGGGCGTGCATGTAAAATAGATCTTGTCCGGGCCGTGGAGGATCCGAAGACGGCGCGGTGTTTTTTTGCATGCCTTTGCAGGTCAATGGAGAAGTGGTCGATGACGCCGTCATCGAGTGGGAAGCCGAATCACTGCGCAATCAGTTCCGACAATTGACGGCGCAGCAGCGCGAGTCCTGGGGACTCGACGACGCCGGCCTGGAGCAGCGTGCGCGCGAGTGGTCGCGTGAAAACGTGATTGAACGCACTCTGCTCAGGCAGGAAGCGCTCAAAGACGACGAACCGGTTCCCGAGGAAAAGATCGAGGCGGCGCTCGAAGAGCTGAAGAAGCGCCACGGCGGCGCGGACAAGCTCAGCTTGACGCACCCCGACGACGAGCAACTACGCCGGGATCTGGAAGTGCGCGTCCGCATGGACCGCCTGATCGGGCGCATCAACGCCAAGGTTTCCGGCCCCAAACGCAAGGATATCGCCGAGCACTACCGCAAGCACCGCGAGCAGTTGCGGGCGCCCGAAACGGTGCACGCCTCGCACATCGTCAAGCACATCAATGAAAACCGCGACGAGGCCGCCGCCCGCGCCGAAATCGAGGCGGTGGCGGCACAGCTCAAGGCCGGGGCGAGCTTCGAGGAATTGGCCGACCAGCATTCCGACTGCGCCGGCAACGGCGGCGACCTCGGCGTGTTTCCGCGCGGCCAGATGGTCGAGGAATTCGACGACGTCGTATTCGAGATGGAAACCGGCGCGGTGAGCGCGGTATTTCGCACGCCATTCGGATTCCACATCGCCAAGCTCTTCGAGCGGCAGCCGGCGCGCGTGAAGCCGCTGCCGGAGGTCGAGAAAGAGATCGAGGCCGAGCTGCTGCGCCAAAAACAGGCCCGCGCGCTCGAAAACTTCGTCGACCGGCTGCGCGCCAAGGCCGAGGTGAGCGACGCGCCGGCGGCGGAGGCCGCAGTGTCGCCCTCATCATGAGCGAAGGTTTTCCCATCTATCGCAGCGAAGGCCGCCCGCACCCCTGCTGCGTGCCGAGCAAGGAGCGCGCCGAGCGCATCGCCGAGTCGAAATGGCGCGCCGACCATCGCCAGCGCGCGACGCGCGGGCTGACCGAGGGCATGGTCAAGCTCGAAGGCGGCCCTTTCCTGATGGGCGCCGAAACCGCCGAGGGATTTCCCGCCGACGGCGAGGGGCCGGTGCGCGAAGTACGCCTCGACCCGTTCTACATCGACGTGCACCCGGTGATGAACCGCGAGTTTCGCGCGTTTGCCGCCGAAACCGGTTACCGGACCGAGGCCGAGCAATTCGGCTGGTCGTTCGTCTTCCACAATCAGCTTCCGCTCGACCGCTACCGCGAGCTGGTCGAGGACACCGTCGCCGGACACGAGTGGTGGTGCAAGGTCAACGGCACCGACTGGGCGCACCCGGAGGGCCCTGACTCGTCGATCGATTCGCGGCTCGACTATCCGGTGACGCACGTCTCGTGGAACGATGCGGCCGCCTACTGCCAATGGGCGGGCAAGCGGCTGCCGACCGAGGCGGAGTGGGAGTACGCGGCGCGCGGCGGCCTCGAACAGCGGACCTACCCCTGGGGCGACGAGCTCGAACCCGGCGGCAAGCACCTCTGCAATGTGTGGCAGGGTGAGTTTCCGAATCGCGACGAGGGGCTGGACGGCTGGCGCGGGCCTTGCCCCGTCGAAGCGTTTCCGCCCAACGGCTACGGGCTGTACTCGATCACCGGAAATGTCTGGGAGTGGTGCGCCGACTGGTTCGACCCCGGCTATCACGTCACCGCCACGCGAGTGAATCCCGTAGGGCCGCCCGAAGGCTCCGCCCGAGTGATGAAGGGCGGCTCGTTTCTGTGTCACAAGTCCTACTGCAACCGCTATCGGGTTGGGGCGCGGACCTCCAACACGCCGGACAGCTCGACCACCAATCTCGGGTTCCGCTGCGCGCGGGACGTGTAGAAGCGATCCGCGCCAGATCGGTACTTCTCCGCGCGGCGTGGCTTGTTACTTCGGCGATGCGGTTCGTCGGGCTAGAACCATTTCGCCTTGTCGGCGACGTTGTTGAGCGGTTCGCCGTTGGCGAAGCGCCGCACGTTGTCGAGCAGCACTTCCAGATGGCGCTCAGCGATACGCGTCGAGGCCGCCGCGATGTGCGGCGTGAGGATCACGTTGTCCCGCTTCCACAGCGGGTGATCGGGCGGCAGCGGCTCGATCTCGAAAACGTCCAGCCCGGCTCCGGCGATCTCGCCGGCTTCGAGCGCGGCGGTTAGGTCGGCCAGGTCGACGATCGCGCCGCGGCCGATGTTGATCAGGTAGGCGGTCTTTTTCATCTGCCGGAATTGCTCGCGGCGGAAGAGTTTTACCGTTTCGGGCGTGTGGGGCGCGGCGATCGCCAGGAAGTCGCTTTGCGCCAGGAGATCGGGCAGACGGTCGGCGGGCCAGGGGCCCTCGACGCCGTCGGGCGCGGAAGTCGCGTAAGGGTCAACGGCCACAACGCGCATGCCGAACGCCAGCCCGCGCCGCGCGATTTCGGCGCCGATCTGGCCGAGGCCGAACACGCCCAGCGTTGCGTCGCCGAGGTGGATGTGGGCGCGGTCGATGGGGCTGACCTGCGCCGGACCGGCGACGAAACCGGCACGGGCCTTTTCGCCGCCAACGGGTTCCCAACGCGCGTCCAACTGATGCCGCAGGTAGTGGTGCAGGTTGCGGGCGAAACACAGGATGTACGCGAAAACGTGGTCGGCGATGACGTCGGAAAACAGCCCGCGCATGTTGGTGAGCTGGCTGGGATGCGCAATCAGCTCAGGGAACAGGTAGTGCTCGAGGCTGGCTGTCGGCGATTGCACCCAGCGCAGTTTTTTCGCGGCCGCCAGCAGGGCCGGTGTCATCTTTCCGAAAAACGCGTCGGCGTCCGCGATCTCGCGCAGCGCCTCGGATTCGCTGGCCGCGTTGACGACAGCCATCGTGCCGGCGGCCTGCCGGATCTTTTCCAGACGCTCGGTTTCGACGGGTGGGCAAAGGACCAGTTTCATAAGAGTCTCGAACCGCTATCTTAGCCGCTCACGCCCGGCCATTGCCCGCCGGCGGAGACGCGGGATACCCTGGGGGAGAGCCCACCGCTTCATGCCCGACGCCCAATCGCCGTCGTTTGCCGCGCATCTGGCGCGCATCAAGCGCAAGACCGCGTTCGGGCGGCGCGTCACGCCGCCGTTCGTGACGCTCTACGTCACTACGCGCTGCGACGAGAAGTGCATTCACTGCTTCTATTGGGAGGAGCTGAATCCGAAGCCCAACCACGATTTCAGCCTGGAGGAGTTTCGCCGCACGCTGTCGTCGATGGATGAGATCTACAACCTGTTTCTGGGCGGCGGCGAGCCCTTTCTGCGCGACGACCTGGCGGAGATTCTGCTGAGCGCCGTCGCAGGCAACGGACTCGCCAACGTGTATGTGCCGACCAACGGCCAGCACACTGAACGCGTCGTCGAAACCATCGAGAAGACGCTCGGCGCCGCGCCCGGCCTGCGGTTTCACCTCAACCTCAGCGTGGACCACGTGGACGAGGCGAAGCACGACCACATTCGCGGCCGCGAGCGCGCCTGGCAGCGCCTGCTCCGCACGGCCGAAGCCATCGAGCCTTTGCGGCGGCGCTTCCCTTCGTTGATCGTCCATACGCTGACGACGTTGATGAAGGAGAACCAACATGAGATCCTCGACATCTACGAGGAATTGAAGCGCCGCTTTCGCCCCGACGGCCTGTCGTTCAACTATTGCCGCGGCACGCCGCTCGACCCGGAGCCAGACCGAGATCGAGCTCGAAAACTATGAGAAGCTGCGGCAGCGGATGGAAGGCGACTATGCCGCTGGCCGCCTGCCCAGCGGCGCTTTCGGCGCGGCCAACCAGTTGCTCGATCAACACGTGCGGCGGACTGTCGACCGCACCGTGGCGCAACAGCGGGCGCAGTTTTCGTGCGTTTCCGGACGGCTGGCGGCGGTGATTTACAGCAACGGGGACGTCGTCGAGTGCGAGACCAAGAACAGCAAGCTCGGTAACCTGCGCGAGGCCAACTACGATTTCCGCCGGCTGTGGTTCAGCCAACGCGCCAACGAGGTTGCGCGTGAAGCGGCCCAGGGCTGTTTCTGCACGCACGAGTGCGGGCATTACGCCTCGGCGATTTACAGCGTGCCGCAGGTGGTGAAAATCGCCGCCGCCGCGGTGCGTCAGAAGATGACAGCGCGACGTCCTGCCACGGCGGGTGAGTCCGCAAGCGCCGCGGCGGCCGCCGAACAGGGCGGAAAAGCTTGACGCCCCAGGAGCGCTTTCCGAGCGGGCATCCTCTTCCCTGGCCGTTGTTTGACTTCGTACGTGTCATCGCCTAGCATCAAGGAAAAGCTCCCCATGTTGTCCGCTGTTCAGTGCTGTTGTAGCGGGCCCGCTTAAGCGGGCCGACTCCCTGTTCCGCAGCCTTTCCCTGTTCTATAACTTTTCCGGGTTCTGCAACTTTCCCGGCACCGGGCCATCCAATAGTTGGATCCACTGTGGGGCTCGTTTCGTCGCTGGAGCATCCAACCCACCGATGCCTTGGAATCGCGCTTGAGGGAGCAACGCCATGTTCAGAGGGATTCGAGAGCAGATCGAAACCGTCTTCCGGCACGACCCGGCGGCGAAGAGCGGCCTGGAAGTGCTGCTGTGCTATCCCGGCGTTCACGCGATTTTTCTGCACCGCGTGGCTCACGGTTTTTACCGCCGCGGTTTCTACGTCCTCGCGCGCTTGATTTCGCACTTCGCGCGCTGGCTGACGGGCATTGAAATCCACCCCGGGGCGAAAATCGGCCGCCGCTTCTTCGTCGACCATGGCATGGGCGTGGTGATCGGTGAAACCGCCGAGATCGGCGACGACGTGCTGATCTACCAGGGCGTGACGTTGGGCGGCACGGGTCTCGAAAAAGGCAAGCGACACCCCACCGTCGGCAGCCACGTCGTGATCGGCTCGGGCGCCAAGGTGCTCGGCAACATTCTGATCGGCGATTGGGTGCGCGTGGGTGCGGGCTCGGTGGTCGTCAAGCCGGTGGACGCGCACTCGACCGTAGTGGGAATTCCCGGCCGCGTGGTGGCGGTGAAAGGCGTTGCGGTGGGCGAGGAAGCCGAGATGCTCGAGCACGGCCACCTACCCGACCCGATCGGCCAGATGCTGACCGACCTCACCAAGCGCGTGGCGACGTCTGGAAGCCGAGCGCGAGGAAAACAAGATCAAATCGAACCACCCGCTGGCACGTATCTCGGGCGGCTGATGGCCGGATCTTGGGGGCGGATGATCCTAGCGCCGCTGCGGAGCGACTCGCTATTCGCCTCCAACAGGCCGGCCGGCGCCTAAGGCCGGCACATCACTTCACATTCTCGTGCGGTTCCGGACGCTCCTGCCCCGCCACTTCGACTAAGCCCACAATATCGTTCAAGCTGTTGCGCACCGGCGCCAGCACCGACACCCAACCGGGCTTATCGGTGACGGTGAGACGTTGCCCCGTGTCGAGCACCTGCTTCATTTGCGGAAACATGTCTTGATAGAGCGCTCCCCAGGTCCAGAACTGGCTCATCTCGTGCGCGTTGCGGATCACGATGTGGATCTTGTCGGGATGGCCTTCGATCGGCATCCACAGATTCACATCGCAATCGACGGGCGCCAGGCGCGACAGGCGAATCAGCGTCTTCTTGACGCCGATGAACGCCTGGTCGTTGACGTCGTAGTTGTCTCCGGCGAGGTAATGATCGCGGGGATCGTCCTTGAACATGTATTCGAGCGCGCGCGGCGTGACGATGCGCTGGCACACGTCGCCATCGACCATCACGGTGGCGATGCGCGCGACCTCGTCGAGCTCGGCGGCCAGGTCGCGGTCGGCGGCGGCCAGCGGAAGAGCCAGTAAAAACAGGCAACAAAGCAGTTTCATTTTTCCTCCGAGGCCAGCCGCATCAGATATTGCCGCACCCGGGCCCAGGCGTCCGGGTCGATGTGCTCGAGGTGGCTCATGGCCGGCTCGGTGGCTTCGTCGAGATCGGCTCCGCTCCACTCCATCGTCGAGCGGTCCGCGAACGCCGGCCGCTGGTTCCACCAGTCGGCGAGGCGCGTGCCGTTGTAAAGGCGCGCGGCTTCGGCCTGGCGCTCGGACGCGTCGCCCGGCAGGCTGGCCAGCAAGGTCACGTCTTGCACGGCGTTGCGCTGCACCTTGAGCCGTACGCTGGGGATCGGCCCCTCAATGCCGAAGCGGTCGCCAGGATAAACCAGCGTGGTGCCGCCGCCGTTGAAGTGAAACCAGGGATCGCGGCCCGTGCCGGTGACCAGCCAGTCGACGTAGCCGTCGACGCCGCGGATCCAGCCCTCCAGCGGGTACTGCGTGATCGTCGAAAGCGGCTGGGTCACCGCCGGGGGCCCCGAATAGAACCAGATCACGTCGCCGCGAGCCCGCACGGTTTTCGGCGCCTCGGGCTGCCAACTCAAGATTCCGCGGCTGGCGATCCACATGTTGACCGTTCCCGCCAGCTCCTGGAATTGCTTCTCCATGTCCCAACTGACATCGGCGCGGAAGACGAACTTCACCGGCGTGTCGGCGGGCAGCGCTTTCTTGAGAAAGCTCCCGTACTCGAGAAAGTAGCGATTGTCGTCGGGGAAGCGGACTTCGTCGCCGTCCCAGGGGAATCCCATGTAGCGTTTCTTGTGATTGAAAAACAGCTCGAAGTGCGTCTTGGTCCAGCCCTTGGCGCGGAAGTGGCGTTCCATTTCGGAGAGCACGTTGACGAACTCGGTTTCATAGCCCGGCTCGCCCCAGTTGACGAACGACGCCGGCCATTCGGGGTTCACCGGCAGATAGACAAACGGAATGGGCCGCGGGCCGCGCCGCGTGGAGGCAAACGCCGAACCGTCGAACAGCGCGCCGTAGTGGCGGTCGTAGAGCTCCCAGTTGGCGACGTGCCGCTGCCTTCCCGCGCCTTCCAGCACCGGCGCGAACTCGGGCCCCACCTTGCCGGCGTGCCCGTAGCCAAGTTGATGGAACGTGCCGTGGTGCTCATAGAAAATGCGGTGGTAGGCGTGAATGAGCGCGAAGAACTCATCGCTTTGGTAGAAGCCGTCGCCGAGCTTGTGGGCGAGCGTCGGATAGTCGCTGGCGAGCCACGAGGTGCCGTAGGAGTTGTGGTCCATCGTCAGCAGATCGTCGTCGGGAATTACCGCGGTCAGTACCTTGAGCTCGATCGGCAGCGAATGCTCCTGCCCGGCGGCGCGCAGCACCGCGGAGACGCGATAGGTTTTCGGCTCGGCATCACGCGGAATCCACAAATCGACCCAGAACGCCTGCGCGGTCTGCCCGGCGATGCGGTTGTCGGGCTCGGGCAGGCTGGACTGGTAAGGCGCGGTAATGGGAATCAAGGCGTCCGGGTAGTAGTGCTTGTCGGAATTGGTGAAATGGAACCATTCGCGGAACAGGTCGGCTTGCAGCTTGCCCGCGCCTTGCGGAAAACGCAGGTCGAGGCTGTAGGGCCCCGCCTGCGGCATCTTCACCACCAGATGAAACGACGCGTAGCCGCCGCGCGCGCTTTCGAGGTGGATCGAATTCTGGAAACCCGTAGGGCCGCCAGACTTGCCTTCCCCGGCATCGGCCGCAACGATCCCTCCAAACGGATCGGGGCGCAAGTACTGGGGCGTGGCTTCGAGCCGGACGCCGGCGGGTTGGGCCGCCAGCGGAACGGCAGCGGTCAACCCGCAGATCAGAACAAACAGAGCGGCGCTACGCGATAGGTTCATGGAAAGGGTGTCTCTCAGAGCGTCTTGGTTGGCTCCACACTGCGGAAAACTCTCAAGCCGGGCAATGGCGTCCCACGGGGACAGTCGCCGCGTTTCCCACCTCGATTTTGCGGAGGCTCACAGGATTCGCAGGGCGCGAAACGCAGTGACGGCCCCCCTCTCGCTCACGCAATAGGGGACCTAAGGATTGTCGCAAATCCGGGGACCGGGTCCAATTCCGGCAGCGCGAGCCCGGGTAGGGATGCGGGAGCAGCGTGCAGCCCGCCCGCTTCGGGTTAGCGCGAGAGCGCTGTGTCCACACCGGCGCTTCTACGCGGGCACGAATACCTGGACTTCGCCGGCTGCCAGAGTCACCGGCAGGGCCGCGGCGGGGCCACTCGAAACCTGGCCGTCATGAAAGAAATTCGCGTTGGGGATCTGCAGCACCGTCGCGTTGCCCGCGTTGCCGAGATTGCTGTAAGCGATTCGCATCGGGCGCGGCGCCACATTGAGGTCGCGATCGACCAACACCGCCCCGGCGAACGCCTGCGCGCCGGTGTTGGCCGCCACCACCACCTCGCGGTCGTAGAGGATTCTCGAAAACGCCACGATGCCGCCGGCCCCGGACGAATGGCCGAAGTCGATGGCGTTGCCGGAGACCTCGCGAAAATACAGCCGCCCGAACCGCAGCGGCGGCTCGAGGTTGCGCAGGTCCGACAGCTTGCGAATTTCCTGAAACGCCGCCGCGCCGGTATCGAACGCGTTCGGCTTGCCCCACAGCGCTTCGCGGCTCGATTCGTTCGCGGTCAGGTCGGGCTGCCCGTTGGCGTCCACGGTTCCACTGAGGCCCTGCTCGGTGCCGTAGTAGACGCAGGGAATGCCCTGCAAGGTAAACAGCAGCGCCAGCGCCAGCGTGACCTGCCCGGCCGGCGTCAACGGGTGCTGGATCCGCTCGTGCTGATCGTGGTTGTCGAGAAAGCTGACAAAGTACCGGCCCGCTTCGCCGTGCGAGCTGAGCAGTTCGCGCTCCTGCGTCTTGCGCTCCTGAAACACCGCGCGAATCGACGCGACGTCTTCGATACCCTTGGCCACGCGCGGCAGTTTGTAGAACAGCGGAAAGTCGAGCGCCGCGTCCACGCCAAAGCCGTCGCCTGAGCCGCCGTTGCGGCCCGTGAATTTGGCGATGACCTCCTCGTTGTCGTATACCTCGGCGAAGGTGAAGAAGTTGCTCTTGCCGACGCTCAGGGCGAACTCGCGCATGGCGTTGCCGAAGGTTTCAATGGCTTCGGGATTGACGTATTTCACGGTATCGATACGAAAGCCGTCGAGGTCGTAGCGCGCGATCAGATAGGCGTGCGACTGGATCAGGATGTTGAGCACCGGGCTGACGCCGTAGCGGGCACGCAGCGCTTCCTGGCCGGGCTGCGAAGCGTCGTATTCGACCACCATCTGCCGCATGTCGCCGAAATCGCCGCGCACGAAACCGAAATCGCCGGGCGCATCGGTCAGCTTCGATCCCCGCCGCCGGAAGAACAGGTGGTTTTGCAGATCGACGGGCCAGACGGCGTCGTCGGGACTGAGCAGGGGAGCCGGGTCGAGCTGGTCCTGCCAATCGGCGCGCGGAAAACCGAAGCCATTGAGCCATTGCACCGGCGGCTCGGTTCCCAGCGCCCCGTTCATCACAGCAGCGTCGCCGAAACTGCTGACGACGCCACCGGGCCGCACGTAGTCGAACACGCGCGCCGCGTGGTTGAGCACGATGTCGAGGATCACGTAGATGCCCCGCGCGTGGGCCTCGTCGATCAACGCGGCCAGCTCGCGTTCGGCGGTAGCGAGTGTGCCGTCGGAAGCAAAGCGCTCGTCGAGACGCAGAAAGTCCTGCGCGCCGTAGCCGTGATAGTTGTAGGCCCAGCCGGGCGGCCGCGAGTTCTTGAGCACGGGCGAGAGCCAGATGGCGCGCACGCCCAACGCTTCGAGGTAAGCAAGCTGCGTCTGCACGCCTTGAAACGTGCCGCCCTGGCGGAAGTCGAAGCGCTGATTCCAGGTTCCTTGCGGCGGTCCGCCGCCGCGGTTGAAGCGGTCGAGCATCAGGAAATAGATCCAGCACTCGCGCCAGTCGCCGGGGGATGGAAACGGCGAGGGAAACTGCCGGGGCGCGCCGTTCAACACAACGGTTTTGGTGGTCCCCTGGCGGGCGGCCGTCTGCGCATCGGCTATGGTTTGCACGACGGCGGGTTCGAAGATACTTGCGGGCATTCAGGCACCTCCGGTAATTGGGCGAGCTCGCGGTCGCGGCGCTCGCGCAGCCCCGAGACCAGGAGGCTCCACAACTGGATCTTACGGCGTGTCGATGACTATTGGGTTGCGGCTACGGGAAGATCCTCGACCGGCTCCACGGTCATGGTGCGCGGCACACGTTCCTGCAGCAGTAACTCCACGGCGGCGACGCTGGGCTCGGCGTGGAACCAGCGCAGGAATGGATTGCGATGCAGGGCGTTGCAAATCGCCAGCAGACTCATGCCCTGGTGATGCGCCATCCAGGTGCGGACGGGCCGGCCGGTTTCGAGAGGGCCGTCGAACTCCACCGCGTCGTAGAAGCCGTGGGCCTTGGACCAGCCTTTGTCCTGCATCTGCCGGAGGTTGGCGACGGCGGCGGCCGGCTCGACGGCGAGGGCGAGAAACGACGCGTAGGGAGCGACGGTCATCGCGGCGCTGCCTTCGATGGGGCGCGGCTCGCGCAACGCCAGGCCAGGCAGCCCGAAGGCGTGGTATTGGTAGAGTCCCCGCTCATCGCGGAGGCCGTAGGCGGCTTCGGAGATACCCCAGACCGTCCCTTGTTCGTGAGCCGCCTTGCGCTGCGCGCTCACCGCCGCCACGGCACTCTTGTCGAGGATTGTGTTGGGATACGAGCGCATCCACAGCAAGGGCATGAGGTATTCGAACAGCGTGCCCGTCCACGACGCCAGCACGCATTCGTTGCGGTAGCGCACGTGCGCGCGGCCCAGCCGGAACCAGCTTTCCTGCGGGATATCGCCCTTGGCGACCGCGACGAAGGCCGCCATGCGCGCCTCCGACGCCAGCAGATCGTAACAGCTTCGCGCCGATTGGCCGGTCTCGACGTTGTAGCCGACGGTGAGCAGCTTGCGCTGGCGATCGAACAGCAGCCCGAAATCCATTTCGTTGACGAAGCGGTCGGCGTCGGCCGCCAGGCGCTTGGCGTCCTCGACCAGGGCGGCGGCGGCATTACCCGACTCGCGCAGGCAGCGCACCAGCTCGCGCGAGGCGCCGCGTTTGCGGGCCAGCGCGGCGAACGAGCCGGCAAAGGCGGGGATGCGATTCAAAGGCATGTCGGCGAAGCCGGCGGGGAGCTCCAGGCTCGCGGCACGCAGCTCGGCCTGAAACTCGGGCAGCAGCCAGGGCGCCATGGTGCGTGCGGCCTCGCTCACGGCGCGGGCGCGGCGGGCGGTTTCGCGCGTCCAATAGAGCGTCTCGGGACGCTCGGCGCGCGCCAGGCGTGCTTCCAGATTCTCCAGCACGCGAATCATCTTGCTCAACGACGGCATGCGGCTTTCGGGAAAGCGATACCAGCCTTCGGCCCAATACTGCAGCTCAGCGATGGGCTCGCTGTCGATCTCCTCGACGCCTTCGAGCGCGGCGCTTTCTTCGAGCGCGCGGATATGGTCCTCGAGACCTCGCCATGCGCTCGGAAGAATCGCCGAACGCCGCGTGAACTCGAGCAGCCCTTGCTTGAGCGCCCACAGGCAGCCGGCCAGGTTGCCGTTATCGACGGTCGAGATGAACTGCGGCGGCAGCGGCGCCAGAGTCCGCGAGTCGTACCAATTGAGCAGATGCCCGTGGTGGCGCTGCAAGCGGTGCATCGTGGCCATCGTCGCCGTGATGCCTTGCAGCGCTTCGGGCAGCGTCGAATAGCCCATCTCGAGCGCTGCCAGCCGGGCGTTCAACAGCAGCCCGAGATTGGTGGGCGACACCTGATGGCCGACCAGCGCCGGGTCTTCCTGGACGCTGTCGGGCGCCAGCCACTGCTCGTCGGGCCCGGAATGATCGCGGAAGTAGCGCCAGGTGCGCAGCGCCGCGGCGCGCAGAAACGCCGGGTCTTTCCTGGGAGCCGCGCGACGCGTGCCCACCGGCGTGCCGTTCAGCCAGGCGCACATCGGCTTGAGCAATCCCCAAAGCAAAAGCACCGGGCCGGCCACCATCAGCGCCTCGGGCCGCACGGCCACCAGCAGCACGGCGATGGCCACCGCCATCCAAACGTTGGCGTCGAGATAGCGGTCCACCGGCGTGCGCTTACGCGCGCCCGCCTCGGCTTGGGCGGCGGTTTCCCATTCCAGCAGCTTGCGGCCGGTGACAAACATCCGCCGCATGGTGCGCGTGACGGCGTCGAGCATCACCAGCGCCTGGTGCGGCAGAAATGCCAGGAAGAAAAACACGTGCAGTTGGTTGGTGACGAACGCCTCGCCGGTGTTGCGCCATAGCGCCGTGCGGCCGCTGACGAACGGCGTTCGTAGCAGAGCCATCGCCAGGTCGAAGTAGCCGGGCAACAGTAGCAGCACCAACACCGCCACGGTCCAGAACAGCGGGCTGCCCGGCAAAAACAGCCAACCGCACAACAGCAGCACGAAAATCGACGGGTCGAACATACTGCGGCGCAGGTTGTCGAAAATCTTCCAGCGCGAGATCGTCGAAAGCGGGTTGGGGATCAGCCGCCACTCGACATCGGGAACGCGCGGCAGGGTCCAGCGCATGATCTGCCAATCGCCGCGCACCCAGCGATGCTTGCGGCGATTGTAGGCGCTGACGTGCGAGGGGTAGTCGTCGATCAACTCGATGTCGGAAGCCAGACCCGAGCGGGCGTGGGTGCCCTCGATCAGGTCGTGGCTCAGCAGCACGTTGTTGGGGAAGCGCTCGCCCAGCACGGTCTCGAACGTCTCCAGCTCGTAGGCGCCCTTGCCGGTGAAATTGCCTTCGCCGAACAAATCCTGATACGTCTCCGAGACAGCGCGCGTGTAGATGTCGAAGCCGGTTTCGCCGGAGAAGATCGCCGCCAGGCGCGAGCGCGTCGCCGAGCGCACGCTGATGCCGATGCGCGGTTGAATGATCCCGTAGCCTTCGGTGACCATGTTGGTGCGCGGGTCGATCACCGGGCGGTTGAGCGGATGCGCGAGCGTTCCGATCAGGCGCTGCGCGGCGTCCTTGGGCAACTGCGTGTCGGCGTCGAGCGTGATCACGTAGCGCACGCGCCGCAGCCATTGCATGTCGCCGGTCTTGACGGGGAACGGATCGCCTTTGCCGAGCAGGAAGCGATTCAGCTCGATCAACTTGCCACGCTTGCGTTCCCAGCCCATCCAAACCTGCTCGGAGGGGTTGTACTGGCGCGTGCGGTGGAACAGGTAAAAACCGCCCTGGCCGTCGGCGCCGTAGCGTTGGTTGAGCGCCTCGATACGCTCGGCGCAGAGCTGCGCCAGGCGGTCTTTGTCGTCGAACTGCTCGGCGGCGTCGGGCGTGTCGGTGACCAGGCCGAACGAGAGATTCGCCTGGCGATTGGCGAGGTAGCGAATCTCGAGCTGCTCGACCATGTCCTCGACTTCTTTCTCATGGAGCAGCAGCGTCGGCACCACGACCAGAGTCGAGCATTCCGCCGGAATGCCCTCGCTGAAATCCATCTTGGGCAGCACGCGCGGCGCAAACCAGGTCGACACCAGCCGGTTCACGATGCCCAGAGCCGCCTCGCTGGCGGGCAACAGCAGCAGCAACGCGGTAAGCCACAAAGGCTCCAGGTCCGCGCCGCCGCTGATCACCAGCAGAATCACCGCGATCGTGATCAGCTCGATCGACCCGAGGTACCATCCCGACGGCTTCCGCAGCACCATTTGCCGCAGGCGGCTTCCCCACGGCGGGCGGCAACCCAGCTCACGCTGCAGCGTGGCGGCGCCATCGTCGATGAGGTAGTAGCCGACGTGGCCGCGACGCTCGGCGGCGCGCGGGTCAGGCACAGGATTCGCGCGGGCCTGCTCGGCCAACGCGACGGCTTTGGCGGCGACCTCGGTCTCGTGCGATCGCGAGCAATGGGCAAGGTCGGCCGCCGCCGCGCGGTATTGATCGCGCGTCGCGAAGTCCATGCCGGCGTAGGCGTGGGCGGGGTCGCGCCGCAGGATGTGTTCGGTCTCGCTGAGGCTTTCGACGTGCAATTTCCAGTCCGCCTGGTCGATTTCGCGCAGACTCGAAACACATTGGCGGATCTGTTCGGGCGAGGGCTTGGGCGCGTCCGCATCGGCCGCTCGCAGGCCGCCCGCCAGCGCGGCCAGGCGTTCCAGGATCACGAACTGCAACGCCGGCTTGAGTGCCCACAGTTCGGCGGAAGCCCATGGATGGCCTTCCTGGGCCGCGCCGAAATATTGCTCAAACGACTGTTTGTCGAAGGCAAACGATACGGCGTCGAGATAGCTGCGCGCGGCGTCGATGCAGATCAGGTCGGTCTCGGAACCGTGCTTGTGGGCCTTGCGCGATTCCTTGAAGCTGCGCGCCAGGTCTTTGGCGACCGTCTTGAGCATGCGGCCGTTCTCGAGCACCCACAACTCGGCCTGGCTCAGTTCGGGCTTGGTTTGAGCGAGCAGACGGGTCTGTTGCAGGGTTTCGTCGAGCGCTTCGCCGGCGCGCTGCATGCTCTGGACCAACGCTCCGAAATCGGAGTTTTGCCAGAGCGAGCGGTCGTGCGAGGCCCGGGCGCGAATTTCTTCGGGCGGGATCGCCGGCGGCGCGTGAGGGTCCAGAGGCCGTGACTCTCCGGTCGCGATACGAACAGGCTGAGCAGCCGAATCCATCGATTCCATTGCCTTGCCGGCCCTGGGCCTAGCGGTAGCTGGCGGCTTGCAGCTCGAACATTTCGTTGTAGCGGCCGCCGAGCGTCATCAGTTGATTGTGGTCGCCGCGCTCGGCGATCTTGCCGTTTTCGAGAACCAGAATCTCGTCGGCCATGCGCACCGTCGAGAAGCGATGCGAAATCAACAGCGCCATCTTGCCATCGGTGAGTTCCGAAAAGCGCTGGAAGACGTCATATTCGGAGCGGGCGTCGAGGGCCGCGGTCGGCTCGTCGAGCACCAGCACCTGAGCGTCGCGCAAGTAGGCGCGCGCCAACGCAACCTTCTGCCATTCGCCGCCGGAGAGGTCGACACCGCCCTCGAAACGCCGGCCCAGCAACTGCTCATAGCGCTTCGGCAGCCGCTCGACGACTTCGGAGGCGCGGCTTTTGCGGGCCGCCTTGTCGATGCTCTCCGGGCTCGCCTCGATTTCGATGCGGCCCACGGCGATGTTTTCGGCGGCGGTCATTTCGTAGCGCATGAAGTCCTGAAAAATCACGCCAATCTGCTGGCAGAGGTCTTCGATGTCGTAGTCGCGCAGATCGTGGCCATCCAGCAGGATGCGCCCCGCCGTTGGATCGTAAAGACGGGTCAAGAGTTTCACGATGGTCGTCTTGCCCTGGCCGTTTTCGCCGATCAGCGCCACGCGCTCGCCGCGCTGCAGCCGGAAGTTGAGATTGTCGAGTACCAGACGCGAGTTGCCCGGGTAGGAAAACGAGACGTTTTCGAACACAAAGCCTTCGCGGATCGGCCGCGGCGCCGGCAGCGCGTCGGGTTTCGAGGCGATCTTGGGCTCGACGGCGAAGAAGTCCACCAGATCGGTCAAAAACAGCGCCTGGTCGGCGATGCTCGACAACAGCGAGAAGATGCCCTGAATGTTGGTGCTGGCGCCGGCGATGGAACCCGCCAGCAGGGTCATGTCGCCGATGTTGATCTCGCCCTGGACGGTTCTGTAGATGACCCAGGCGTAGCAACCGTAATAGCCCAGGATCGTCAGCATCGACAAAGCCGTGCTGGCGATCAGGCGTTTTTTGGCGAGCGCAATATTCTGGTCGAAAATCTCGTCCGACAGGCGCTGGAAGCGTCCGGTCAGGTGCGCGCTCAAGCCGAACAGCTTCAGTTCCTTGGCGCTTTCGCGGCTGGCGCCCAGCACGCGCAGGTAGTCGAGTTGGCGGCGGGCGGGGGTCTGCCGGAAGTTCAGCGAATATCCCAAAAACGCGAAGTGGCTTTCGCCCAGGAACGCCGGCAGCACGCAGGCGATCAGAATCACCAGCAGCCAGGGGGAATACACCAGAATCGCGGCGCCCAGGCTGACGGTGGTGACGCCTTGTTGCAACAGGCGGCCGATGGCTTGAATCATGCCGAGGCGGTCGGTCGCCTGGACGCGCGCGCGTTCCAGCTTGTCGTAGAAGACCGGGTCCTCGTACGAGGCGAGATCGAGGCGCGAGGCGTGCGCCATGATCTTGACGCTCAAGTGACGGGTGAACTTGTCGGCCAGAACGCTGTCGACGTAGTCGATGCCGCGTCCGAACAACGCGCCGGCTCCGGCCAGGGCGAATTCCAGGGCGACCCACCACCACAGCTCGGGCGAAACCGCCTGGCCACCCGAAGAAACCGCGGCAACGATGTTGATGATTTGCCGTCCCACCGTCAGCGCCGCAACCGGGATCAGCGCCGCCACGCAGCGCAGAATCAGGTTGATCGCAACCGAGCCGTGGCCGGCTTCCCAGAGCACACGGAGCACGGGCGGGACGTTGCGAAGCGCACGTAGACGGTTATGCCATCCGCCCCAGAACGACTCCGGGCGAGCGTTGGGCTCGTTCGACATGATCTTTTAAAGAAAAAAGAAACGTAGGCCGACGGGGGCGTTACGGGATTTCTTCCGATCTATTATCGCCTAAAATGGCGCCTACAGATCGGTGCGTTGGAAAAGCGCGAACGTCACGCCGCCGAAAAACAGGGGGGGCGCCATCACGAAAAGCGGATGCGCCAGTGTCGCCCACGCCACTCGCAGGACTTCCGGCGACACCTCGGGAATCAGAAGACTAAGCGAAAGCATCGACAAGAGCCATTTCAGCATGGTGTGTTTACCTCGAGCGGAAGAATTTTCCCCGCCGGGATACCTAAGAGAAAGCAAGTCATATGCCACAGCCGGTTCCGCGCTCGCAGAACGGCAGCGTGGCAAGGTATCTATTTATAAATCAGCCAGATAGAAACAAGGAGCCGGGGCGACTCGGATGATCGGCACAGATTTTACTCTGTAATAATTCCCACTATACCCCGTAAACATTACCGCATCCGGCACAATATGCCTGGATGCCCACCAGGTTGCCCGGTGGAGCCCGGTTTGCAGCTCAAAACGGCCTTGAACCGCAAATTCGGCCGAGCGTGAATTCCCGACGCCCGGCCGACCATTTCAGCATAGCGGATTCCGGGCCGCGATGCTTTGGCACAGGACTTTGGGGCGACGAGGCTTTTGGGGGTGGCGCGGGCCTCCGGCCGGCCGCGTCGGCGCAAACGCCGACGTCTGGAGTTTGGTCTTTTCGAGGTGCTGCGGAGGCGGATCCCGGGCCAGATGCCAGGAGTCGCCTTCAGGCGGCTTCCTTCGACGAAGTCGGACTTAGGCCGGTCGTTTACGGCTGGTTGGCAGGGCCTCCAAAGTTTGGTCGGCCAGGCCGCTTTCAGCGGTCTTTGGAAAGCGAACACGACAAGCGGCCTACCGGCCGTAAACGACCGGCCCAATACCGGCTCCGCTGGGAACGGGCCTGCCAAACCCAACTACGCTGCCCTTTGTAGCTGGCTTCTTCTTGGTGTCCCCAAAAAGGCCTAAGTCGAGACGTCGACCTTCAGGTCGACGCGGCCGGCCGGAGGCCCGCTCCACCTCGGCGGCGATCCTTTTCCGGCGAATGGGCATGGTCCGTATGTCACGTCACAGTTTGCGAGCTGCCGGAATTTTTCCTCAATATTTCGCGATTTCAACACGGCCGTGTTACGGCTGCGGCGTTCCATACTGCAGCAGGTTCACAAACAGCCAGGTTGTGGACCCGGTGCGCAGGGTGGCGGTGTCGGGAAGCGCCTCAAACTGCGACAGAACCGCGTCGCCATTCAAGAAAGTGCCGCTCATGCTCACCAGATCTCCGACCACAAAACGCTGTTGGTAGGAGATGTGCGAGTTGCGCTCGGAAAGCGAACCGTCGTGGGGCACCGAGACCTCGCATTCGCCGCCGCGCCCGATGACGTTTCGGCCTTCGTAAATGGGAAAGATCTGGCCCTCGGGCCGCCAGCTATAGGTGACCAGGACGCCGACGATACGGCGGCCGGGAGCGGCTGGGACCGGCGCGTGGACGGCCTGCGCGCCGGGCGCGGCCCCGGGCGCCTGCTGGTCTTCGGTCGAGTAGAACTGCGTCTTGCGCGGCGGGGGCGCGGCCGGGCTGTTCGCCTGGGGGGTGGCTGGGGGCGGCACCGGACCTCCGGCGATCGGCGCACCCGGCGGCGGCATCGCCGGCCGGGGGGCTAGCGGGGGAAGCGCCGCGGGTGGCGGCATGGCGGGCCGCCCCGCGACGGGGCCGGCGGGCGGAAACGGTTCGGCGACGGTTCGGCGATCGCCCGGCGGGGGTGGAGCGGCGCGCGGCGCACCCGGCGGGCGCGGCGCATAGACGCCGGGGCCGCCTTGGGGAGCCGCGGGAAAATTCGCTACCTCGGTGCGCCCGCGGCCACCCGCCGCGCCCGACGGCGGCGACAGTGCGGTCTCGTTGCGGCAATAGACGCATTCGGTGGCGCCGGGCTCGAGAATGTGGCCGTTGGCGCACTGCCGCGGCGCGATCGTGAGCCGCGCGTTGCAGCGGCTGCAGGACGCCGCCAAAGACTCGTTGGGCTGCCCGCACACTTTGCACGTAATCATCTTGCTCCCCCTCCCTTTCCTGTTTGGGGCGGCGCCGCGAGCGGGCTGCCTCCATTTTCGTCCTGCACCACGCCCAGCAGCGCACCGTCAAGCAGCAGCGGCGAACCGGCCGCCGAACGGTCCAGCGGCTCCAGAAGCCGGATCGCGCCGCCCTGCTGCTGGGCGGGCAGGTTGACGATTTCCCACCAGCGGCCGCCGAAATCCGGCTCGTTCAGCAACCGTAGCACCGCCAGTTCCACTGTCTGACCCGGATCGATCCGCGCGAACCGCCAGGGGAGATAAGGACGGTTCACCGTCGCCTGGATTTCGAGCCGGGCGAGCCCCTCGGGTCCGTCGCCACGGCAGACCTTTACCTTTCTGGCGCTGCCGTTGGCGTCGAACAGCAGAACACGTTCCTGACGGCATTGGCCGGAAACCACGCCCAATTCGGAACGCGAAGCCCGGAACGACTGTTCGGGTTGATCGGCGGTCGCCGGCAAAACCACTTCGATTTCGCTCCCGGGCAACAGCCGCAGCGCGCCGCGGTCCAGCGCAAAGGCCAGGTCGGGATCGAATCGCCAGGGCTCCAGGATTTCGCGCGGTACCAGGATACTCCACGGCGCAATGACCACCCCGGTGCCCACCGTCTGGCGCGAAATTGTTTCCCCGCCCTCCGTCTGAAGGCCAAAAGAAGTTCGCACGATGGCGATCCGGGGGTTCGCCTGGGACCAAGCCTGGGTGAGCGATTCCTCGCGGGCGCGGCGCAGGCCGGTCCCGGCCCGTACCAGCGGGTCTCCCAGCGCGACCACGGCGCGCGCCGAGGCCTGGCCGAGCGCGCCGCCGGGAATGTCGACCGGCAGGTCCTGATCGATCGGAAACCAGAGGACGCCGCGGCTGGACCACATCGCCAGTCTGCCGATCCACCCCAAGGCGATCTCGACGCGCGCCCGGCCCTGGATGCGCAGCCTGGATTCGTCGACCATCAGGCGCAGCGGTTCGAGACTATTGAGATCCCGAAAATAAAAGGCGACGCGAAAAGGGCCCAACTCCATGGGCTGGCCGGCGGGAATATCCACGCGTTTGAGCACCGGCTGGATGTAAGCCGGCATCGTATTGGCTTGCCAGCGGTGAAAGCTGAACGAGCGGACGGTGACGGCGCGCCGCGACTCGGCCTGCACATAGACGTCCAACTCGGCGCCGTCCGGGCTGGCGCCCGCGAAGGCGACTCTGGTAATCTTGACGCCGAGCGACGGCGCTTCGACGGCTCGAACGGCGGCGGCAGACGCTGCAACAACCGCTACCGCGAAAGCCGCCGTGAAATGGACTCGATTTTTCATCCCCCCAAAACGATCCTCCGTAGAGTGCAGCGCGGAAAATGGGCCTGATCGGACATCCACGAGGCGCCGGTTTCGCTTCGGATAGCCGCAAGTGTAGCGCCTGTCCGTTTCCAGGTCATCTCTTCGCTAAAGAAAATAGGAAGCGGAGAACCCGTTAATGAGTGGAATACCGGCAAGCGGACCGCCTTCGTGGCCGGCCGGCTTGCTCGGCGCGGTATTTCAGGAAGCATTGGAGCTGCCGGCGGACGAGGCCGAGCGGCATGTCCGCCAGCGCTGCGGGCGGTGGACGGATCTGGCGGAAGAGATTCTGCGGATGCTCGACGAAGTCGCCCACGTGCCGAGCGTGCTGCGGCGCCCGTTGGGCAGTTCCGAGGCCCTGGCGGAACCGGCGCTGGAGCGCGGCGCCCGGCCCGCCGCGCCGCTGCCGGCCTCGTTCGGCCCCTACCGGGTCGTCGAGGCGCTGCCGGCGGGCGGCATGGGAATGGTCTTCCGCGCCGAGCGCAGCGACGGTGTGTTCGACAAGACCGTGGCGGTGAAGGTGATGCACCCCGAGCGCACCAACGCCTACGCGCTGCGGCTGTTCCACGAGGAGCGCAAGATCCTGGCAGCGCTCGAGCATCCCAACATCGTGCGCATCCTCGACGGCGGCGATTTCGGTCCGCGGGCGCCGTATTTCATTATGGAGCACGTCGACGGGGTGCGCGTCGATGAATACTGCAAGCGGCAGCGGCTGAAAGTGCGGCAACGAGTGGAGCTGATGCGGCAGGTAGCCGAGGCCGTGCAATACCTGCATGGCAAGGGAGTGATCCACGGCGATCTCAAACCGTCGAACATTCTGGTGACGCGCGACGGCACGCCGAAGGTGCTGGACTTCGGGATCGCGCGGTTCCTGCAACGCCCCAGCCCAGAGACTGCCGGCGAGCACGAGACTATCGGCGGCCACGACAGCGGCAGCGGTTCCGACCCCAAGCCGGCCGGCGTGAGCATGGCCTACGCCAGTCCCGAAACGCTGCGCATGGAACCTTTGACGCCGTCGAGCGATATCTATTCGCTCGGCGTGGTCTTGTACGAATTGCTCACCGGGTCGCGGCCGGCGGTGGTTTCGTGGGCGCAAACCACCGCCCCGAGCCAGGCGCCCAACCCGCCGCAGGATTTGCCCGACCGGGGACCAGCGTCGCTGCCCCGGTCGCGACGCGACGAGTTGGACCATATCGTGCTGCGAGCGATCCGCTTCCGCGCCGAAGACCGTTACGGCTCGGCGGCGGCTCTGGCCGGAGACTTGCGGCATCATCTTGCCGGCGATGCCGTGGAAGCGATGGGGAGAAGCTGGCTCTACCTGGGCCGCAAGCATCTGGCGCGCCGTCGTTTCGCGGCCGTACTGGCCGGGGCGACGGTCGCGGTTTCCGGTGTGGCGTTTTGGGCGGTCCTGGGAAAGATGGATGCCGAGAGGCAGCTCGAGCAGCTGCACCGGCAAGCGGCCCGGGAACTCAGCGAAGCAACAACCCGTGAGTCGCTGCGGCAGGCGGCCAACCGCGGCGACGCCGCGCAGCAAAAGCAAGATTCCGAGGCGCGGGCACGCGATGTTCGCGACGTCAGCGAGTTGGTCGGCGAACGGATTCACCAGTCGCTGCTGGTCGATCCGCAGCCGCGAGGCGACCGCGCCTCGCTGGCGCGCGGCCTGGAGCAGTACCTGGAGCTACTCGGCCCCGCGGCCGAAGATCCGCCCGTGGCCCGCGAGCTGGGGCTGGGCTGGGTAAGGCTTGGAGACCTGTGGGACGGCGCGGGCGCCAACCTGGGGAACCCGGAAAACGCGATTCGGGCTTGGAACGAAGCCTACCGGCTGGCATCGCTTTGGGCGCAGGACCCGCGCTATGCCGGCGAGGTGCAGCAGCTCATTGAAGAGTTACGGGAACGGCATGGACCCGGCTTTCAGGCGCCGGGCCAGCGGCCCTAGGTCTTGTTGCGGCGGCTCGGGGTCGGGAGGTGGGCTCCTTGTGGCTGGCTTTTGCGGTTCCCGGGCATGGTGCTTTGGGGCCCTACGTCGCGAGGAATCGCGACGCGGCAAACCTGGTGGTTCGCGCCACGGGTGCGGGGGCTCAGCTACGGTCGATTGTTCGCCTAGCTTTTTCGTGGTGTTCGCGGCGGATGGTGCGTGCGGATCCAGTCGCCGTGCTAGGCCACGGCCGAGCGCCTTGGATCGATGCGGGTGGCGATCAGGGCGGCCGCCAGGCACAGGCCCGCCGCCACCAGCAGCGGCACGGTCCAGTTGAAGGTTTGGGCCAGGTAACCGACGACGACTCCGGAGGCGGCGCCGCCGAGGTTGCCGCAGGTGTTCATCACCGCCGAAACCGAGCCGCTGTATTCGCCGCCGATGTCGAGGCAGATCGCCCACGACACGGCGACGGTGAGTTCGAGGCCCGCCAGCGCGCAGGTCAGAAACGCCACGGCCGCCAGGCTGCCCGGCGAGAGCGCTCCGGGGATCAACCCCAAGCCGGCAATGGCGAAGCCGACCGTGGAGACGAACAGGCGGCCGCGTTTGAGATCGCTCAAGCGGTGCGCCAGCTTGTCGGAGATCCAGCCGCCCAGCGCGTTGGTCACGGTCGCGGCCAGCAGCGGGACGCTGGCGGCAATACCCATCTTGATATCGACCAAGCCGCGCTCCTCGACCAGGTAGGTCGGCAGCCAGGCGAGGTACATCCACAACACCCAGCCGTAGCAGAAATACATCAAGCTCAGCGACCACAGGTTGCGGCTGCGCAGAATGCGCTCCCAGGGAACTTCGAGCGGGCGGGTGCGCTTGCCGCTGAAACCGCTTTGGGCGAGGATCTGCAGCTCTTCGCGATTCACGCCGGGGTGCTCTTCGGGATAGTCGCGGTAATAGGTAAACCAGACAATCGCCCAGACGACTCCGAACGCTCCGAAAAGATAGAACACGGCGCGCCAGCCGTAGGCGCCGATCAACAGCACAACCACCGGAGGAGTGATGGCCGCTCCGAAGCGCGAGCCGGCGTGTTGAAACCCCTGACCGAAGGCGCGTTGGCGGACGGGCAGCCAGCGCACCAGCGCGCGCGAAGCCGCCGGGAAGGCCGCCGCCTCGCCGATGCCAAACAGAAAGCGGTAGGCGCCCATCGAGACCGCGCTGAACGCCGCCGCCGTGGCAGCGGTGAAGATCGACCACCAGGCGATGGAAAGCATCAGAATCTTGCGCGGCCCAAATTTGTCGGAGGCCCAGCCGCCCGGTATCTGGAACAACGCGTAGCCCAAGCTGAACGCCGAGAACACGAACCCCATCGTGGTCTTATCGAAGCCGAACTCGCTGGAGATGTAGGGAGCCGCCGTGCCGATGCAGACGCGATCGACATACATCAGAAAGGCCGTGAGAAAGGTCAGCAGCAGGACACGATAGCGAACAGTGCTGGCGGCCATGGGTGCGTCATTATGGCTGGAATCTCCGGAGATGCGCAACCCTGCGCCCCGATCCACGCCGAAGCGAAAGCCAGGCTCCGCGCCGAAACGAAAGTGGTAGGATAGGCAATCTTTCGACCATCGGGGAGCTTGTCCCCGAGGATCAGCTCGCCCGCCCATGAACGCCACCTCCGAATCGACCGGCTCGAAACTCGCCCGCTTCGCTTCCTCCATCGTTCCCGGCATCTTCATGGTCGGCTACGTGATTGGCACCGGCAGCGTGACCACGATGGCCTCGGCCGGCGCCAGCTACGGCATGTCGCTGACCTGGACGCTGATCCTGGCGTCGTTTCTGACGCACGTGATGTTCGTCGGAATCAGCAAGTGCACCATCGTTTCGGGCGACACCATCCTGTATACGTTTCGCAAGCATTTCGGCGGCGCGGTGACGTTGTTCATCGTGCTCGGCCTGATCCTGACGCAGGTGGCCTCGATCATCGGCGTGATGGCGATCGTCACCGACGTGGTGCGGGAGTGGTCGAAGCCGCTCACCGCCGACGGCACCGGGTTCAGCCAACTGGGGCTGGCGGTGTTCTTCACGGCGCTACTGCTGGCGCTGTTCTGGAACGGGCGTCACCAGTTCTTTCTGAAAGTGCTGTCGCTGCTGGTGGCGCTGATGGGAATTGCCTTCGTCGTCACGGCTTCGATGGTGGCGCCCGACCCCACCAGCATCCTGCGGGGCGTGCTGCCGAGCATTCCCGCCCAGGGCAACCCGCAACTGCTCATCGCCGGGATGATCGGCACGACGATGGCGTCGGTGGTGCTGTTCTCGCGCAGCATCGTCGTCAAGGAGAAAGGCTGGACGCCGGCCGACCTGCCGATCGCATCGCGCGACTCGATGATCTCGGTGACCTTGATGTTCGTGATCAACGCGGCGATCATGGCCTGCGCCGCCGGGACGCTTTACGTGCAAGGCCTGCAGATTGAGAACGCCATCGACATGGTGGCGACCTTGAAGCCGCTGGCGGGCGGCCTAGCCGCCTCGGGCTTCGTGCTCGGGCTGGTCGCGGCCGGGCTGTCTTCGCTGTTTCCCAACTACCTGTTGGGGCCGTGGATGATCTGCGATTTTCTGAATCTGCCGCGCGACCTGAGCCGCCCCGGCTTTCGCCTGCTGGTTGTGGGCACCTCTCTATTCGGACTGGTAGTGCCGCTGTTTGGAGGGCGCCCGGTGCAGATCATGATCGCCTCGCAGGCGGTGAGCCCGCTGATCATGCCGCTGATCGCAAGCTTTACGATGATCCTGTTGCGCCGGAAGGAATTCGTCAGGGAGCACGTTAACAGCACGGCGTTCGATGTGACCCTTGGCATCACGGTGTTGTTCACGTTTTATATGTTGTATCTGGCGGTTCTGGGGTTTCTGGGCGCGATGGGCTGAAACTTGGCGCGGGTGGCCGTGGCGCGGGCCGTCAACGGTGGCGCGGGCCTCCGGCCGGCGGCGTCGACCTGAAGGTCGCCGTTCCTGGTTGCCAGGCGGCAGAAAAGCTTGCGAGGACTCTGCAAAGAATACTGGCGAGGGGAAGCTGGTGAAAACGCCGGCGTGCACGCCGGCGCTGCCGGCCGGAGGCCCGCGCCATACCGTCGCTTGTCGCGGCCGTTCGCGGGACCCTGCTTGGGAGCGCAAGCTGATGCTTGCGGCTCTGAGTGGTTTTTGCGGCAGCGGCGCTTTTACCCGCGCTTTTCGGGTTCTATTCTCCAAAAATAGGCTTGGGCCCGCTCCATGATTGCTTCGTGCATGGTATGATTTGGCCGTTTCTCGCGGTAGGGGTTGCACTGCGAGGCGAAACGACCACGATAGACAAGCCTGTCCGTTCCTAAGCGGGACGGGCGCCATCGCCTGCCCTACGAGAAGCCGTGCTTCGCGGCGGCCCCTCGGCGAAACCAACGAGACAACACGACGAGGATCAAGCCAAGAGTTCCATCGCAAGAGGCAAAAGTTTCGCTGCAAGTCCTTCGCTTAGACGATTGCGGTTTCCTCATCCGTGCCCGTTCGATGTTTTGTGGAAGGAAAATTTATGAACAAAGCAGCAAGCATCCTGGCGCTCTGGATCGCCGGCTCGGTCGGCGCCGCTCTGCTTCCAGCGGCTCCGCCTACTCCGAAACGCGTCAACAAAGCCATTGAGCTGCTCGAGCAGGGCCAACCGGTCTACTACACCGGCGGCTCGGGTGGCTACGAAGAAGGCAAGCGCATGGCGCAGACCTGGGCCGACTACATCAACTACGAGATGGAGCACGGCGCCTTCGACATCACGCTGTTGCGCGAGTTTATGCGCGGGTTGGCCGACGGCGGGCCGACCAAAAGCGGCCATCGCACGCCCGCCGTGATTGTCACGTTGCCCGTGCTCGGTCTCGATAAGGCCTCGATGCAAGCCAACTACTGGGTGGTGCAGCAGGTGCTGGCGTCGGGCGTCCACGGCATTCTGCTATGCCATGCGCGCTCGCCCGAGGCGATCCGCGTGTTCGTGCAGGCCGCGCGCTACCCTTTCCACAAGGAAGCGGTCGGCGAGGGCCTCGAAGAAGGGCTGCGCGGCAGCGGCAGCCAGGGTTTCGCGGCGCAGATCTGGGGCATTACGCCCGACCAGTATCTGGAGGTCGCCGACCCCTGGCCGCTCAACCCGAAAGGAGAAATCCTGCTCGGTCTCAAGATCGAAGACCGCCACGCGCTGCAGAACGCCGAGGCGACTACCAAGGTTCCCGGCATCGGGTTCGCCGAATGGGGCCCCGGCGACATGGGCTTTTCGTTCGGCTTCCGCGACGCGCACGATCCGCCCTATCCCAAGCCGATGGAGGATGCCCGAGCGCGCGTGCTGGCCGCGACCAAGGCCGCCGGCATTGCGTTTCTCAACCAGATGCGCCCCGAGGACGTGACGAAGATGATCGACGAAGGCGTCCGCATCGGCGCCGCCAACGAACAAGCCGCCGAGATCGGCCGCAAGTACACCAAGCGCGAGATGCCCTGGTAGAGCAGACGCCGCCCGCCGTCGCCGCGCGATGGCCGCGCCGCCTCGCCGCAAAACCGTGCGAACGCCGACGCGCAACGGTGATACCCTAGACGTTTGCCTTTTGCCCAGGAGATTTTTCTCATGAAGCGACTCGCCCTCAGCGCGCTCTTCGCCGGCATGCTTGCGACGAGCTGGCTGTGGTTGTCGGATACGCCGACGACCGCCGCCGCCAACGCCACCAGCGGCGATGGCAACATGAAGTTCCGCGTCCTCTACACCTCGGACCATCTGCCGCCCGAAGCCCAGAAAGTGTTGACCAACGCGCACGGCGGTTTCGCCATCGACCGCCGCCCGGGAAAAGGCGAGACCTACTTCGCGCTGCCCGGCGCCGGGATCATCCAGATCAGCGCCGATCTCAAGACCACGCGGATGCTCGACACGCCGCCCGAGATGAAGGACACCAACCTTCACAACACCACCATCTGGTACGCGCCTGACGGTACGCCGTTCCTGACGTTTCCGGGCAACCAGGCCGGCGCCGTGTTCACCACCACGCTCGACGGCAAGCTGCTCAACACGCTCAAGACCCCCGACGGCAAATCGGACCTGGGCAGCCCCATCGCCAACGATTACTTCAAAGGCCGCGGCAACTTCGTGCCGACCGACGTCGAGCAGCTCGACGGCATGCTCTACATGACGACCGGCTACTCGAACCTCGATTTCGTGCTGACCGCCCAGGTGATCAGCACCAACCCGCTGCGCACCGCCTGGCACGACCTCGCCTTCGGCGGCCGCGGAACCGGCGTCGGCCAACTGGGCACCGGCCACGGCATCACGGTGCCACCCGGAACGCGCCGCCTCGACGTTTCCGACCGCCCGAATTCGGAAATTGACCGCTTCACGCGCTATGGGCAATACCTCTCGACGCTGCGCATGCCGCTCGGCTCGTTCCCCTGCGACATCGACTACGAAGGTCCTTACGCGGCGGTCGGCTCGCTATACGGCCCCGACCACGCCCAGGGCGCTCCGATCTACATCCTCGAAAACGACCAACTGATCTCGACGATCATGCCCAAGGAAGACCTCGGGCTCGAGAACTTCCAGCACATTCACAACGCGGTGATTCACAAGATCGACGGCAAGTATTACGTGATTGCGCAGGCCTGGAACCCGGGCGACTTCGCGATCTTCGAGCAAGTGACCGACTAAGCCGCGAGCGCTCATACCCTGTCGGGGACAAGCACCGCCAGCCGCGAAGTCCAAAAACAGGGCCGCTGGCGGAAGCCTGCGGGCAAGCCGGCATTCGTGCGTGAAGCACGGTGCGAAGCGCGGGAATCAGTGGGGAGGGAAGTTCGTCACCAGCGCGGGTTCGGCCGCGGCGGCGACGACCGGGGTGCGTTCGCTGCGTCCGCCGGGCATGATGGTGACCAGGTTGCGCAGTTGCTGGCGGGCGATGCCGGCCCAGGGACTGGTGGGGTCGAGCCGCAGGTAGGTGCGCCAGTGTTTGGCGGCCAGCATCAACTCGCCCTGGCGCTCGAACACCAACGCCAGGTTGTAGTGCGCGTCGGCGTAGCTGCTTTGCAGGTGGATCGCGATCTGGTAGTGGTTGACTGCTTCCTTGAGCCGGTCGAGTTCCTCGCAGATGTTGCCGAGGTTGAAGTGCGCCAGCGCGTAGTTGGGCGAGATACGCAGCGCCTGCCGGTAGCAAGTCTCCGCCTCTTGCAATTCGCCCTGGCGATAGCTGAGCGTTCCCAGGTTGACCCAGGCGCCGGCGGCGTCGGGATTGAGCTCGAGGGCGCGTCGGTAGGCGTCGATCGCCTGATCCATCGGCGCGCCGGCCTCTTCCAGCTCCAGCCCGCGGCGAAACCACACCTCGGCGTCGTGCAGCCGGTGCGCGCGCTCGGTCTGGGTCGGTTTGGGAAGCATCTCGACGTGGTTCAACGACGAAGCTTCGAAGTTGAACAGCATCTGGCCGGTGAGCGCCTCCATGCGGCCATGAGGCAGCTCGACCGCCACGCGCCGGCCGTCGGAGAAGATCCGCAACTGCCACAGCGGCCGCTCGATGCCGGCCAGCTTTTCGCGCAGCGCGGCCAGGGAATCCCGAATGCGATCCGCGGAAACGCGGTTTTCACGCAGTTTCTGGAGGGTTTTGAGGGCGATCAGGTCGGCGAAACCGAACTCGGTGCGACGCTCGTAAAGACCGCGCTCCTCCCACGAGCGCAAACGGTTTTCGCTGATCTTCAGAATCCGTCGGACATCAGCTCGCGAGTATCCTTCCCTCGCTTGCGAAACACTCACGCAAGAATTCTAACGTATCTACCCGGTGTTGCGGTACAGGTTTTTCATTAGACACGCTTCTTTCGGTTGCACGCAGGCGAGAATCAGCGCAGTCTGTGGAAAACCTGTGAGCGGAACGTTGGATGGAGTGAGGAAATCTTCGGCAGGTGTTTTGATGGGGAACGTCGGCCGAAGGTCGACGCCGCCGGCCGGAGGCCCGCGCCACTGTTGGCGCCGCCGAGACGCTTGGCCGCCGGCGCGGCGCAGGGGCTGGGCGGCACGGCCGGGCATCGCCGGGGCTGCGATATACTAATAGCCGCATTCGATTCGATGGTTTCGAATCCTGCCCCAGAGCGGGAGTAGTTCAGAGGTAGAACGTCAGCTTCCCAAGCTGAATGTCGCGGGTTCGATCCCCGTCTCCCGCTCCATTTTTTCCAGAAATACGTTTCAGGCCCCACGACAACAGAGCAGCGGGCGTGAGCCCACGGGCCGAGACGCCGGAGAGTTGGCGGACGGTGTCGGCATGCGCCGCGCGGCGCCGCGATCCGCTCGTGATAGCGCGTCCGGCGGCACCGGAGGTTTATCCGTGTTGGTGTGTCGCAGTGCTCCGCCCCGGGCTTTGAAGGGGCTCGGCCCGCCGGCTTACCCCTGCGGCTCTGTTTCTTGGTTGGGGCGCGGTGTGCGGACTGCGCGGACGTCGGGCCTATGGGTTCGTTGCCTGGGCCCTCGCGGTGTTTAGATCGGCGGCCAGGGCTTTCACGGCGTTCCAGAGAATGGCGAGTTCGTTGCCGCAGCCGATGAGCTTCATGCCGCGGTTCATGCAGCGCTTGGCCATGGCTGCGTCGCGGACTTGAATCGCGGGCCAGACTTTGTGCTTGTCGCAGGCTTCGATGACCCGGTCGATGGCGGCGTTGAGCTTGGGGCTGTCCCATTCGCCGGGAACTCCGAGCGAGATCGAAAGGTCAGCGGGGCCGACCAGCAGCGCGTCGACACCGGGGACGGCGGCCAACTCGTCCAAGCGATCCACGGCGGCCTGCGATTCGATCTGGGCGACGATCAGCGTTTCGCGATTGAGGTGCGTGGTGATCTCGACGAACGAGGCCGCCTCGTAGCCGACCGCCGGCGGCGTCAGCCCGAAACCGCGCATGCCCTGCGGCGGAAACTTCGTCCACGAGATGGTCTTGGCCAACAGGTCGGGGGACTCCACGCGCGGCAGAATCAGCCCCTCGGCGCCCATGTCGAGGGCGCGGGCCAGCAGGTCGTATTGAAAATCGGCTACCCGCACGATGGGGGTGATCGGCAGCAGCAGGCTGCTGCGCACCAGGTCTTGAATCGTCTCGATGCTGAAGCAGCCATGCTCGGAGTCGATGAATACCCAGTCGAATCCGGCGGCGGAAAACATTCGAGGGATCTCGGCCGAGCGCAACTGGCTCACGCTGCAGCCGAGGGCGACGCCTCCTTCGGCGAGACGCTTACGGGTTTGGTTGATACGCATGATGCTCCGAAAAGCCAAGTGGGGGCGGGAGGGTTCGGTCTAGAAAAGCCTTGCATTTCCCCGAGGCCAGGAATAGCATGATAGCGTACGCGACGTAAGAAAAATCACCGTCAAGAGGGTGGATGAGATGAATGCTTACTCTCGAGTAGCAAGTTTGTTCCTCTTGGCTGCTTCTGTCGCCTGGACCGCTGTTCCGCGTGTGACCTCGGTTGAGCCCCCGTTCGGCAAGAATGGCGAAGAACTTGTGGTGAACGGAGAAAACCTGGCGAAGACCACCGTCGTGAAAATGTTCCTTACCGCGAGCGGCGAGGACCACCAGGTGGCCATCAAGGAGCAGACAGGCGAAAAAATTCGGTTCGAGATTCCCGCCGACCTGGCACTTGGCCGTTACAACGTGACTCTGCAGACCGGAGGAGAGGCGCCTGCCATCCTCGAACAACCGATTTCCTGTTCGGTGGTCGACGAAGAGGGGAAGCGCAAGATGGCTCAGAACCAGGGCAAGCAGGAGGTCCAGATCATCGAACAGAAGCCGCCTGAGGAAACGAGCCCGCAAGCGAAAAAGAAAGAGTAGATCGGGCCTTTTTCGCGTGGATTCGCCGGTCCGTGCCAGCCGCCGGTCGCGGCGCGGCGAGCGGCCCCGGCCAGCGGGTTTCGAGGCTGAAGGTGTGTCGTCGGCCGCTGCACTGGGTTCTGTCTACTGGATTGTCCCGCCTCCCCGGTGAGCCCTTCGCACTGCGACCTACTGGATTGGGGCCTGCTGGATTGCGCCCTACTGTGGCGCGTCCCGATCGCCCCCTAATCCTGGATCGGGAACTCCAGCCGGGTGGCGAAAGGGCGAGTTTTCCTGGGCGCCCTGCTCGATCCGGGTGATGGCCCATTCGGCGTGTTCTCGGACCATTTCGTCCTCGTGGCGGGCGAGCCGCCGCAGCGGCTCCAGAAATTTGCGATCGGCGCTATTTCCCAAAGCCACGACCACATTCCTGAGAAAACCCCGGTAGCGGGTCCTTTCGATCGCGGTGCTTCCGAAGCGCTTGCGGAACTGCTCGGGTGTCATCTCCGCCAGTTCTTCGAGGTCGGGGGTCGGTTCGCCGGGCTGGAACTCGGGTGCCGCGGTGACGGCGGCGCGACGATTCCAGGGACAAACGTCCTGGCAGATGTCGCAGCCGAACAAGTGGCGGCCGACGGCGGGACGGTCTTCGGGCGCGATTGGACCGCGTAACTCAATTGTCCAGTATGAGATACAGCGCCGGGCGTCGAGCGCGTAGGCGGGTCCTGCGGCAGGCGCCGGGGCGCCCCTGGCCCCCTCGGCGGCTTCGGGAGGACCCACAGCGGCAGGCGCCGGCGACTTCGCGGGCAAAGCACCGGCGGCAACTGGGGCGCCGGTCGGTACCAGGGCGTCAGTGGGACAGGCATCGATACAGCGCGTGCAGCTGCCGCAGCGGTCCGGGGCCGGGCCGTCGGGCTCGAGATCGAGCGAGGTTATCAACTCACCCAGGAACACCCAGGACCCAAGTTGCTGGTTGATCAGGCAGGTGTTTTTGGCGATCCAGCCGAGCCCGGCCTGGCGGGCGTAGGCGCGTTCGAGCAGCGGGGCCGTATCGACGCAGATTTTGTAGTGAAACGGGCCGTTTTCGGCTTGCAGGGCGTCGGCCAGGGCCTGCAGCTTCCGCTTCAAGACGGCGTGGTAATCCTGGCCCCAGGCGTATCGCGAGATCCAACCCTGGCCGCCGGCTTCGACTTCGACCGAGTAGGGGGCGACAGTATTATATATGTGTCCTACGCAAACGATGCTGCGGGCGTCGGCGAGCAGCGTCTTGGGGTCCTGGCGCATTGCGCCCCGCTGCCCCTGGAGATACTCCATCTTCCCGGCGTAGCCCCGGGCCAGCCATTCCGGATAAAACAGCGCTTCAAGCGTCGGCTCGGCGGCGGCAATCCCCACCAGGTCGAGACCCACGGAGCGGGCTAAGCGCTTGACGGTGAGGTTTGTCACGGTCGGAGAGGCCTGGGAGCTGCCGGAACGGCCATGGGCGTATTCTAAATCACAGAACAGAGCGGTATGACCCGACCCGGTCGCACGGCCCGTCCGGCACTATCCGCTGGGCGGTTGCTGTGGGGCAGAGGCCTCGGATTGGCGTGGAAACCGGGCGAGTTTCAAGGAGTCCCCGAGACTCTCGCCAGGCGTATTTTCTCCCTTGTTTTCAATGGGTTACGACAGTAGATCGGGTCAGGGCCACGCTCCGTTCAACGCCCCCATTTCACCATCGGGCTGCCGATTCGCACCATTCGATTGTTTCCCATAGGCTACACCGGGTGACTTTCGTAAGCTAAGCAGTTAGATAAGTAGAATTCTCGCTGTGTGTCGCGGCTTACGGTTTTCACCGCTGCGATCCCTGGCGTAGCGGTCCTGGCGACTGCGTTCTCATCCAGAAGCACTCATAGGAGATTGTCTCATGCACAGACCGGTCAAGTATCTCGAGAAGGGCCTGAGCAAGGTCGCCGGCAAGATGTACCGCACGATCCGCTACCTCGACGACAAGCGCGATCCGAATCCGTCGTTCACGCCGAAGTGGACCGACAAGAAGATGATGAAGTCGTGGGAGCGCACCAAACCGCCGCTGGGCTGGCCGCGGCAGACCGATTCGCTGTGCCCCAAGTGCGTCACCGAAGCGCGCGCCCGGATTATCAACGGCGAGGTTGAAGTCGAAGTCCTGAAGGAACAGAAAGTCGGCGAGGTCAAGGCGACAATTATCGAGCGCGACGGCCAGATCTGGATGGTCAAGGACTGCCCCCGCCATGGGCGTATCGAAGACCTGATGGCGATCGACTCGAAGTTCCTGGAGCACATCGAGTCGCAGTTCCCCGGCCGCGACATCCGCGCGCACAACGACAAGGACCTGCACAACCACGGTTCGAGCACGGTGAAGTTCGGCCGCGGCGCAGTGCTCACCGTCGACCTCACCAACCGCTGCAACATGATGTGCGACCCCTGCTTCATGGACGCCAACCAGGTTGGCTTCGTCCACGAACTGGAGTGGGACGAGATCAAGACGATTCTCGACAATGCCATCAAGATCAAGCCCCGCCGCCAGATGTCGGTGCAGTTCTCGGGCGGCGAGCCGACGATGTCGCCCTACTTCCTGCAAGCGGTGCGCTACGCGCGCGAAGTCGGCTACAACAGCGTGCAGGCGGCGACCAACGGAATCGAGTTCGCCAAGAGCAGAGAGTTTGCCGAGCTGGCTGCTGATGCAGGCCTCCGCTATGCTTACCTTCAGTTTGACGGCATCGGCAATGCCCCGAATCAGCACCGCAAGATCGGCAACCTTTTCGATGTGAAGTTGAAGGCGATCGACAACATGCACGCCGCCGGGACGGAAATCATCCTGGTGACGACGCTCGTCAACAACGTCAACAACGAAGAGGTTGGTCCGATCATCAATTTTGCGCGGGACAACCCGGGCAAAATCGCCTTCATCGCGTTCCAGCCGGTGTCCTTCACTGGGCGCGATGAAGAGATCACCGACGAGCGGCGCCTCCGCCAGCGCTACACGCTCTCGCACCTCGCGCATGACGTGAGGGATCAGGTCGGTATCACCGAGCCCTGCCGCGACTGGTTCCCGATTTCGATCATGGGAGCTTTCGCCGACGCCGCCGACGTGGCGCACGGCCCCGAAGCCCACTGGGGACAGGTGAGCTGCGGCTGCCACCCCAACTGCGGCGTGGGCACGGCGCTGATGATCAACAAGAAGACCAAGGACATGGCGCCGGTGGCCGAGTTCATCAACGTGCCGCAGTTCGTGCAGGATATTCGCAAGATCACCGACGCGGGCCGCAGCAAGTGGATCACCAACCTTCAGATGGGCCTGGCCCTGCTGAAGAACTACGATTCTTACAAGGCGCCGAAGTCGTTCGACATGTTCGCGCTGCTCAAGAAGTTCGATAAGTCGTTCGCGCTCAGCGGCAAGAACTACGGCCGCGGGGTGGCGCGCCGCAACGATCCCTGGAATTTCCTGTTTGTCGCCGGAATGTGGTTCCAGGATCTGTTCAACTACGACTTCCGCCGCACGGAGATGTGCATCATCCCCTACGGCACGCAGGAAGGCGAGATTTCGTTCTGTGCGTACAACACGGGCATCGGCTGGAGGAACATCATCGAGAAGATGCACATGACCTCCACGCTGAGCAAGTGGTACGACGAGCACGGTCGGCACAAGATCTATGCCGGCGGCCGCAGTGTGGATCTGCCCGACGTCGCGCACGCCTTGCAGATCGACGCCGAAGTGGCGGCGCGCGGCGCGCAAGTTTCCGACGGTCCGGCGAACGCGCGCGAGGAGAAGATCATCGAGCGCGACCGCAAACTGGCGGAGCAGGTGGCAAGCAAGAAGGTCATCCTCGGGCCCGAAGAAGAAGAGCGCCTGATGAAGATGTACCGCCAGCATGTTCTCAAGGAAGAGGCCCCCAAGGGCCCGCAACTGGTCCAGATCGGTGGGATGAAGAAGCCCGCCGCCCCGCCGGCTCCCAAGCACGACGAAGAGTTGGTCGGCATGAGCGGGGATTAGTTTTCCCTAGCAAAATTAGGTCTTTTGGTTGAGGGGAAAGCCCGCCGGGAATACCGGCGGGCTTTTTCTTTTTGGTGGACGCCTTGGAGAACTATGTGCGAACGCAAGCCGCCCCATCCACGGGCGGGCGCGGGCCGGTGCGGGCCTTTGTCGGGCACAGCCTTTTCTCTTGCTTCTCAGCGCCGGCGGTATGCTACATTTGCGTCAGAAAGGAGTCCCTCTATGGCTTCGGAGCTGAGTCGGCGGTTCTTTATGGGCGTCGCTTCGGCGGCGGCGTTTGTTGGGGCGCGGGCCCGGGCGGCTGCAGTGGGAGACAAGCCGGCGCTGCTGGGCGGCACGCCCGTGAGAAGCGAAGCTTTCCCTGCATGGCCCCTGATCGAAAGGAATGACGAAGAACAGTGGATGGAGGTGCTGCGCTCCAAGAAATGGTTCCGCCTCGACGGCCACTACGTAAACGATTTTGAGAAGGTCTGGGCGGAAAAGCTTGGGGTGAAGCGGTGCGTGGCGACCAACGGAGGCACGACCGCGCTTTGGACGGCGCTGAACGTGCTCGAGGTCGGGCCCAAGGACGAGGTCATCGTCCCGCCCTACACGTTTATCGCCACGGTCAACGCCGTGCTTTTGCAGCATGCGCTGCCGGTGTTCGTCGATAGCGACCGCGCCACGTCGCAAATCGACGCCAACAAGATCGAGGCGGCGATTACGCCGCGGACGCGGGCGATTGTGCCGGTGCAACTTGGCGGATCGATGGCCGATATGGACCGTGTGCTGGAGGTGGCGCGCAAGCACAACGTGTTTGTGCTCGAAGACGCCTGCCAGTCGCACCTGGCCGAGTGGCGCGGCAAAAAGGCGGGCACCCTCGGCGATATCGGCTGCTTCAGCTTTCAAGCGTCGAAGAATCTCAACAGCGGCGAGGGCGGCGCGCTGGTCACCAACAACGACGCCTGGGCGGCGCGGGCCGGGACCTTCAGCAACAACGGCGGTTTGCTGCACCGCGAACCGAGCGGACAGCGCAACCTGCATGGCTGCAACCTGCGCATGACGGAGTTTCAAGGCGCGTTGCTGCTTTCGCAGATGGAGCGGCTCGAGCAACAGGCCCGGACCCGCGAGCAAAACGCGCAGTACCTGTCGAAGATGCTCGCCGAGATCGAGGGCATCCAGCCGCCGGGGATGTACGACGGCTGCACGCGGAACGCTTATCACATCTACATGTTCCGCTACGACGCGGAAGGGTTCGAGGGGCTGCCGCGCGAGCGGTTCCTCAAAGCGCTCGAAGCCGAGGGGATTCCATGCTCCGGGGGCTACCAGCCGCTGAACAAGAATCCGTTCCTGAAAAATACTTTCGCGACGCGCGCCTTTCAGGCGATTTACTCGCAGCGCGAGATCAGCGACTGGGACGAGCGCAATCATACACCCGAGAACGACAAGCTGTGCGAAGAAGCGGTTTGGATCGGGCAGACCCGGCTGCTAGGCCCGCGGAGCGATATGGATCAGGTGGCCGAGGCGGTGAGAAAGATTCGCAAGCATGCCGGCCTGCTGAAGGTGGCGTGATCGGCGGATGGGCGCGTGCCGGGCCGGTTCGCGAGGTCGAACCGGCGCCGGTCCTCGCGTTGGCGTGGCCCTCGCGTCCGGGGGATCCCGAGGTTTGCGCGCCGGCTGTCTCTGCCCATTCGGCGGACTGGTGGGACCTGGAACCCCGCGCCGCGGTGCCCATCTGGGCCCAAAGAGCTTGTTCCGATAGCGGGATTTGTTGTCCCGCAGGCGCACATTCGACCTGCCTGCTCTCTGCAGAACTCCCTTATTATCAATAATCTAGACGACCGCAAGGGGTGGCCCTCGGCTTGCGCTCGTCTTTCTCAACCCCAGGCGCGGAGAACGTGCTGGCGGTCCCGGTCGACCCGCTGCCTTTCTACCCCATCGAAGGCAGCGCCCCGCCGTTCTCCGCGCCCTCAGGAGTCCAATACGATGGCGATACAACGCATGATGCTGAGCCTTGTGCTCGTGACCGCGGCAGCCGCCGCGCTGCCGGCGCAGACAGTGCCGTCCCCGTCCCCGTTGAGGTCCCAGCCCGACTACAGCAAGGGCGCCAGCGCTTGGCCCAATCTGGGGCGGGTGTATGAGACGCCGCAGGTGGCGCCGCTGGTGCTGCACGATTCCAACCGCGTGGAGCGGCTGATCTACAACGGCAAGCTCTACCTTTCGCTGGGCGACGCGATCGCGTTGGCGCTGGAGAACAATCTCGATGTCGCCTATGCGCGCTACGAGCCGCTGAAGGCCGACACCGACATCCTGCGCGCCAAGTCGGGGGCGCAGTTGCGCGGCGTGCAGACGCAGATCAGCACGCTGTCGACCGGGCAGTCTTCGGGCGCCGGGAGCTCGGGTGGTGGCGGCGGCTCGGGCAACATCAGCGGCGTGCAGGATAACAGCAGCTCGGGCGGCAGCTCGTCGAGCATCGGCTCGGCCAGCAGCTTTTTCGGCACCCAAAGCGTCTCGCTCGACCCGGTGCTCTACGGCCAGTATCAATGGGGCCACTACACCAACCTGCAGACCAGCAACTTCGTCACCGGCACCAGCACCGTCGTCAATCAGCAGGCCTTTTCGGGACTCGGCTTTCAAAAGGGATTCACGACCGGCGGCACGGTCAACCTGAACTGGAACAACAGCCTGTCCGATTCCAACCAGCAGCGGCTGTTCGTCAATCCGTCGCTGCGAACCGCGCTCAATCTGCAAATCTCGCAGCCGCTGTTGCAGGGCTTTGGACGCTCGGTCAACGCGCGGCAGATCCGCGTCGCCCGCAACAACCGCGAGGTCTCCGACCTGGTGTTCAAGCAGCAGATCATCGCGGTGGTTTCGCGCATTCAACTCTCCTACTGGGACCTGGTGACGCTGCGCGCGATGGTGGACGCACGCCGCGAAGACCTGCGCGTGGCGCAACAGCTCTACGACGACAACAAGCTGCGGGTCGGCATCGGCACCTTGGCGCCGGTCGACCTGACGCGTTCCGAAGGCGAGGTGGCGCAGCGCCGGCAAGACCTGACGCTGGCCGAAGGCCGCGTGCGGCGCCAGGAAGTGCTGATCAAGAATTCGCTCAGCGCCGATGGGCTCTCCAGCCCCTACCTGAGCAATGTCGAGATCCTTCCCACCGACGCCATGATGAAAGTTCCCGAGGTCGAGGAGATTCAGCCGGTGCAGGATCTGGTGGCTGAGGCGCTGCAGTCGCGCCCCGAGTTGGCGCAGTCGCGCATCCAGCTCACCAACAACGATATGGACCTGAAGGCGATCCGCAACGCCATGCTGCCGTCGGTCAACGTCTACGCCAACCTCACCAACAACGGCCTGGTCGGCCAGTTCAACGACACCGGCGAGGGAGTCGAGGTGTCGGACTACTTTCTGGGCGGACTCGGCAAAGGCTTGGGCCAGGTTTTCCGGCGGAATTTTCCCGACTACGTGGCGGGCGTGCAGGTGAGCTTTCCGCTGAAGAACCGCCGTGCGCAGGCCGATATGGCCGCGAGCCTGTTGGAACGCCGGCAGCAGGATATCCGCCTGCGGCAGCAGGAGAACTCGATCCGCGCCGACGTCGAGAACGTCGTGATCGACTTGCAGGAGGCGCGGGCGCAGTACGAGGTGGCCCGCGAAGGGCGCGTATTGCAGGAGAAAACGCTGGACGGCGAGCAGCAGCGCTTCAATCTGGGCCGCGCGGACATTCTGTCGGTGGTGCAGGCGCAGCGCGACCTGGCGCTGGCGCGCATTCAGGAACTGAGTGCGCAGAATTCCTACGTGCGGGCGAGAGTGAACCTGCAATTGACGACCGGGAAGACGCTGGAGTCGAACCATATCCAGCTCGATGAAGCGTACAAGGGCACGGTCTCGCGCGAACCGGACCCGATCCCGGCGAAGGCGGAGCAGACGAAGCCTTGACGCCGTGGCCCGGGTGGTTCATCGCGGCGCGGGCCTCTGGCTGGCTGCGTCCGCCTGGGGCGGACGTTTTGGATTTTTCGGTATTCGATATGCAGACGTCGGCGCGCACGCCGACGCTGCCGGCCACAGGCCCGCGCCACGAACTGCTCGGCCTGAGCGCCAACGCGGGCTTGCGCCACGGCCCGTCGGCTTGCGCGAGATTTTCGCGGACACAGACCTGTCCGAGTCCAACAGGGTGCCGGCCGGCGCAGATGCGGTGTCTAACGAGATCGGGCCTTGGGGGCCCCGCAGGGAAGAGCAGGGAGGAGAATGGGATGCTTCAAACGAAACGTCGTTGGCTGGCAGCCGCGCGATACGCCGGCTTGCTGGCTCTGTGCGCTGGCTCGCTGCTTGCCCAGCAGCGCGACAACCGCGAGCCGCAGCTCAATTGCGAGGAGCATTGGGATACCGACCGCGGTGTGCGGCATTGCGAGATGCAAGAGATTACGATTCCCGCCGGCAACGCCAGGATCGTCGTCGACGAGGTTCGCAACGGCGGCGTGTCGGTGAAGGGATGGGCGCGCAACGAGATCTGGGTGCGGGCGCAGATCCGCACGCGGGCCGCTAGCGAGCCAGGCAGCGCAGGAACTGGCGCGGCAGGTCCACATCGAGACCGCCGGGTCCAGGATTCGCGGCAGCGGTCCGCAGCCCGACGCGGATCACGAATGGTCGGTGGGCTTTGAAATCTTCGTGCCCAACCGCTCCGACCTGTTGCTGAGCACGCGCAATGGCGGCATTCATGTGTCGGACGTCGAGGGTGAAATCGAGTTCGAAACCAGTAACGGCGGCGTGTCGCTGGAGAGGCTGGCGGGCGACGTCAGCGGACACACCCGCAATGGCGGCGTTTCGATCGATCTCGCCGGCGACCACTGGGAAGGCCAGCGCCTGGAGGTCGAAACGCGCAACGGCGGGGTGAAGATGGACATACCGGGGAACTACTCGGCGCGCGTCGAGACCGAGACGGTGAACGGGCCGATCAAGGTGGAGTTCCCGGTTCGGGTGCAGGGCAATATCGGCAAGCGCCTGTCGTTTCAGCTTGGCTCAGGCGGCGGGCTGGTGCGCGCGGTGACGACCAACGGCGGAGTAGTGATCCGGCGCAAGTCGTAGGCGGATCGCACTGCTTGCGGCGGGTCAGCGGGCCGGGGGTTTGACGGTGTTTTCGCCGCGAACCTTGTCGAGGGTCTTGCGCAGCTTGTCGAGCATGTGGGTGACGGTGGAAGGGTTGGCCTCGCTGGCGGACTTGTCGCCGACGGCGCCGGATTCTTCCGATTCGGGCATCAGATCGATGCCGGCCAACTCGGCGGCAAAGCGGCGGTAGGCGCGGCCCAGGTCGCAGTCCGGATCGACGACGCGCCCGGCGGCGGTGGCCGCGCGCACCTGAGCGTAGTCGTTGGGCAAGGCGCCGCCCAGCTTGCGGCCGATCAGCATCTCAATCTCTTCGAGCGACTCGCCTTCCTGATGGCGGTTGAGCAGCACGCGCACGCGATCGTTGCGCACGGTGCGGGCCTCCAACTCGTGGATGCGCCGGCGTGCCAGAAAGACCGAAGAATTCTCCGCGGTGCAGACGATGTGAACGCGCGCGGCGCGCGTGACGATCGCCTCGGTGCAGTCGTTGACGACCTCGGGCAAATCGACGATGACGAAGTCGTAGCGCGGCGAGGCGAACGCCAGCAGGCGGTGGTATTCCCAGGGCGTGAAACGCCAGGTGTTTCTCCCCCAGGGTGTCGGCAGCAGGTCGAGGCCCTGCGCCTTGGTCACCAGCCGATCCCAGACGCTGTCGTCGAGCGAGTCGCTGAGTTCGAGTGCGTCGACGATGGATTGTTGCGGGTCGAGCCGGAGCAGCACCGGCAGCAGCCCGGAATGCAGGTCGGACTCCAGGATCAGGATCTTCTTGTGCCACTCGCGAGCCAGCGCAGCGGCGACATTGAGCGCCGTCGTCGTGGCGCCGCTGCCGGCTTTGGCGGGCAGAAACGCGATGACGTTTTCGTGAGCGCGGGTGCGTTCGAGCTCGATCGTCTTTCCAATGGCGCGCTTGAGGTCTTCGTCGGTGCACGGAATACGCAGAAAATCGCTGACGCCGGCCTGGGCGGCTTCATAACGCCGTTCGGGCGTGATTGACTCACCGAAACCGATGACGGCGGTCGACTGCGAAGCGGCCTGAACGTCGCGGGCGGTCCTGAGCGCCGTGTCGCTGCCGTTGATTTCGAGGAAAACGACTTCGGGCTCGTAGGAGTTGAGCAGACGCACCAGGTGATGCAACGTGGGGTATTCGTTGATGACCTTGTAGACCTCGATGTCGCGGCGGCCGGCGAACTGCCGATAAAGGTAGTCCGTGGATTCGCCACTGGGACCAAAGATCATGGCCCCCAGGCCACGCGGGCCGCGGTTGATGGTTCGCTCTTTCATAGAATCCTCGCCAAAGGACCGCGGCTTTTGCCGCCCCAAATCGGGGAGCGCGGCCGGGCGAGCAACAGGTTGTAAGGCCTAGCTTAGTGTGGCGTTGCCAGCCGGCGGAGGGCCATGAGGAAGTCACCTTAAACGGTGCTAGGAGGGGGAGCTTATGACGCTGGTGGCGGGTTGCAGTGACGCCGGGCCTTCAGACGCGGGTTGGCCTGGCCGGGCGCGGGATGCTCAGAACTCCAGGCGGGCTCCGACCTGGATGTTGCGGGGGGAACTGACCTGGCCGTTCCAGAGGCCGAAGCTGGGGCTGGCCAGATCGTTGTCGAAGGCGGTGACACCACCGCGCAGAGTGCTGCCGGCGGCGACGAAGTGATGCCAGTTCAAGGCATTGAAAAATTCGCCGCGCAATTGCAGGCGGAGCTTTTCGCCGATGGGGATGTCTTTGAACAATGCGATGTCGAGGTTCTGATAGCCGAAGGCCCGGAAGCCGCTGATGCGCGGTCCCTGGCCGGCATAGAAGTTAAAGCTTTCGATGGGCTCGAAGGCGCCGCGGCGGAACAGCGGGCTGTTGGGATCGAAGTCGTCCTTGCTTTGCGCGAAGGGACTTTCGCCGGGCAGTAGCGCCGGGATGCAGCCCATCTGGAAGGCGTCGGGGATGTTGCACTGGCTCGAGCGGAAAAAGAACGGGATGCCGGAGGAAGTGCGGAAGATGCTGCTGAGCGACCAACGGCCGAGCAGCGCGTTCAAGAAGGAATTTTCGAAGCGGTAGCGCCGCTGCGCGCCGAAGGGCACTTCGTAGACCAGCGAGAGATTGAAGACGTGGGGCACGTCATCTTGCGCCAGCGACTTGTTGCGCTGCCGCTCGAACGGCGAGATGACGCCGGTGATGCCGCTCCAGGTGTTTGCTACTTCGTCGACATGGCCCGAGCTGGTGAGCAGCTTCGACCAGGTGTAGGAGGCGAGCAGGAAGGTCCCCGAGGAGAAGCGCTTTTCGAGCTTGGCCTGAAAAGAGTGGTAGGTCGAGTTGCCGGCGTTTTCGTTGAGGCCGCTCAGCGCGCTGCAATACTGCGGAAACGGCAGCAAGGCCTGCGCGACCGAGGGCGCGCAGCCGGTCATCTGCTCGACCCAACCCTGGTAGGGAAGCGCGACGCCGTCGAGTTGACTCATGCCGGGCTGGAATTCGTCGAACAGCTTTTCGCCCATGCCCAGCAGCGCCGGATCGAGCGCGTTGAGCGGCACGATTTTCGAGGGCAGCCGCGTCCCCTTGTTGCCGACATAGGCCGCGCTGACGTAGGTGTCGGAGCCGAACTGGCGCTCGAGCGTGATGTTCCACTGCTGTGAGTAAGGCCGCCGGTTGGCGTCGAAGGGCCGGTAGGCGAGGTCCTGGCCGTTGCGGTAGGAAGCGTCGAGATACGGCGGCGGGTCGAAGTTCTGCGGAAAGCCCTGGCGAAGCAGAAAAGCGGGCTGCAGTCCCCCGAGCGTGCTCGAGAAAGCCACGTTGGAGTTGAACCCGTCGAGCGCCATGCCGCCGTTCCATTCGGGGTAGAACGCCTGCGTGAAAAAGACGCCGTAGCCGGTGCGCAGCACGGTGCGGTCGTCGAAGGCGAACGCCAGGCCGACGCGCGGTGCGAAGCCGGTCTTGAAGAGGTTTTCGGGGTAGCGGCGGCCGAAGCGGGGCGCGTCGTCTCCCGAACCGGCGAAAGCCAGACGTCCGGGCCGCCCGGCGGCGGGGTTAAAGCCCAGGGGATCGAAGAACGCGAGGTGGTCGTTCTCTTCCCAGGTGGGGCGGAACATGTCCCAGCGAACGCCCAGGCTCAAGGTCAGCCCGGGAGTGATGCGCCAGACGTCGCCGAGGTGGGCGATGTAGGCGTCCGAGCGCGCCACCCAGCGGTTGACGGTGCGGAAATCGACGTTGGCCGAGTCGACGGTCTCGAGCAAAAAGCTGGCGATGGGGCTGCCGCTATTCACGTTGAGCAGGCCGGTCGAGCCGCGCGCGAACGAAAAAGTTCCGCCGGTGTTCTGGCCGCCGTTGAAGACCTGGCCGAGCCGGCGGTACTCGCCGCCGAATTTCCAGGTGTGACTGCCGCGCACCCAGGTCAGCATGTCGTTGAAGACCCAGCTCGGGCGGCGTGTCTTGTTCCCGGCCGGGTCGCCATTGACATCGCCGAAGGGTTCGAAGCCGTCGCTGAACTCGATGCGCGGGGCGGGAACGCTGGAGGCGACGCCGGGGATCCGCGGCAGGCCAACGGCGGCTTTGTAATTGACGCTGCCGTAGGATTCGTTGCGGTTCAGGAACCCCCAACCGAAGTGCTGGACCAAGCCGGGGCCGAAGACGTGGTCGTGATTGAAGCGCAGCAGCCAGGAATTTTGCGGGCTGCTGAAGGGCTCGCTGGCGAGCGCCCGCGGCAGCAGTGAATCGAAATTGGGCGGCGCGGTCTGGTGCCACAGGCTGAAGGTGAAATGATCGCGGTCGCCCAGGTAGTGGTCGATGCGCGTCATGTAGTAGTCGGTGCGCGCCAGCAGCACGTCGGGCACCGGCGTCGGCGCCTGGTAGTTGTTGAGCGGCTGGTTGTTGCTTGGCTCAGGCAGCAGGCGCAGCCAGTCGGCGGCGAGCGAATTGCTGAAGCGGCTGGGGCAGATCACGTTGGGGCGCCCGCCGCATTGAAACTGGTCGCGCGCGACGTTGCCCTGCGCGTCGACGCGGGTGGAAAGCGGGTCGAAGATCGGAATCAGCTTGCCGTCGGCGTCCTTCCAATCGCTGAAGTCGCCTTGGCGCTGGCCCAGCGAAGGGATCGATAGCGTCGGACGGCGCAGCCCGCCAGCGATGCGGAACGCCTCGTAGTTGAAATAGAAAAAGGTCTGGCGGTCGCCGCCGTGGATGCCGCGCAACTTGACGGGTCCGCTAACGAACCCTCCGGCGTCGTGCTCGATGTCTTTGGGCCGCTCGCCGGCGCCGAACTGCCGGGCGTTGAGCAGCGTGTTGCGGTGGTATTCGTAGCCGCCGGCGTGAAACTCGTTGGTCCCCGATTTGGTGGTGACGATGATCTGCGCCGAAGTCGTAGAGCCGTATTGCGGCTCGTAGTTCGAGGTGAGGATCTTGAACTCGGCGATCATGTCGGGGCTCATCGGGAAATCCCAGAACGAAATCATGCCGCTCTGGCTCATGGTGCCCTGCTGCATGGTGATCCCGTCCATGATCGCCTCGTCGCCCGACTGCAAACCGCCGTTGATGCGGGCGCGGAAGGCCTCGGGCTCGCCGCCGCCGGTGTTGACGCCGGGCGCCAGCACCGCGAAGTTGGCGGCGTTGCGCGGTCCGCCCGAGACCAGCAGCGGCAGGTCTTGAATGATTTCAGGCGAGACGCCTTCCTCGCGGGTGGCGTTTTCAAAATTGAGCGGCGAGGCATCGCCGACTACTTCAAGCGTTTTGATGACGGCGCCGAAATCAAGCGTGAAATCGATGCGTACGGCCTGATTGAGCTCCAGCCGGATGCCGCTGCGGGTGACGGCCTGGAAGCCGTCGGCGCTGACGTCGACGCGGTAGACGCCCTGCTGCAGCAGCGGGACGATGTATTGGCCGTTGATGTCGGAGACGGCGCGGCGGACGAAGCCGTTTTCCAGGTTGGTGACCAGCACGACGACGCCGGGCACGACCGCCGAGGAAGGATCGAGGATCTGGCCGCTGAGTTGAGCCGAGGGAGTCTGAGAATAGCCCGCCGGCACGCCGATGGCGAGCAACAAGGCGATCCACAAGCCTCGATAGAAGATCATCTTCCACCCGACAGGCCCGCCCGATTGGGTCACCACGAATCGCAATCGCCCATCAGGGAAGATCCCGTGCGGGAGACTGCGCGGCCGGCGGACCGGCGAGCGGTGTGCTGTCTTGCGCGTTCCAATTCTGTCCGAGCGACCGCAGCCGGCTCTCCAGACGGGGCAGAGCCTCCACCAAGGCGGCGGCCATTTGTTCGGACGAGCCCTGCCGCCGGGCGCCGTTGGCGTTGCCCGAGTCGGCGAACAGCCCGGTGGTGGCGGCCTCGGTGGACTCGACTTCCTGGAAAATCCGCAGGCTTAGCGCCGCCCAGTCGCCTTGGTCGGCGTCGGGACCCGAACCGGCGTCGGACGCGGTGGAGTAGCCGATGGCGGTCGCGTTGCCCACGGTGGTCGCGTTGCCTACGGCGGTCGCCGTGCCCGAGATGGCGCCCGAGGCGGTGGCGTTTGCCAGCGCCGTAGCCGTTCCTAAGGCGGTGCCCGAGCCGGGCCGGACGTTGTGCGCAGTGCCGGCAGACGCCGCCGGCGGCTGCGAGTGCCCGTTCGCCACCAGAGTCAGCAATAGCGGCCGAATCTGGCTCTGGATGGCGGCGGTACGCGCGCGCAAACTGGCGTTGTGGTCGGCAAGCATGCGGTGCAGCAGGGCGGCGGCGGACGGCGGCAGCCGATTACCGGCGTCGCCGCCATAGCGCTCGGCCAGCCGCCGCAAGGCCCAGGCCTCGGTCAGATTGGCGAGCGAGCTGGAGACGACGCGGTCGGAAAAATCCGAAGCCTGTTGCTCGAGAGGGACAGCCGTTCCCGAGCCCTCCGCCGTGGCACCGGCCTTCTGGCGAAGATAGCGCTCCAATTCCGCACGGATCGGCGAATCGGTGGCGACCACCTCCAGCCGCTCGCCGTTTGCGCTCGGGGCGTCGGCTGGGGCGGGGTTCTGGCCGGCGGGTTTGGCGGAAGCCCTGCGCAGCGCCTCTTCCACAGTCTGAATATCGATCTGCAGCAGGGGCGACGGCGCCAGCTTCGCGAGCCGCTCGAGCAGTTCGGCCTTGCGCTCATCGCTCTCCACCAGACCGCCGACTTGCACCAGGTGTCCGTCGACGCGCTCGACGCGCACCGGTACGCCGAGGCAGGCGCCCGCCTGGTGCAGCGCGAAGCGCGCCTCGATCTCGACAAGGTCGAGCTCGGCGGCGGTTGGCACGCGGTGCAGCCGCCCCGGCGGCGGCATTTTCGGCGCCGGCGGATCGCCGTCGCGGTGCAAATCGGCCAGGTTTCCGGGCTCGCCGGCGATGCTCACGGATGGCCAGAACAGGTCCTGCTCGACCATGCCCGGGACCAGCCATTGGGTGCGGCGCGCCCGCAGCCGCAGCTCGACGACGCGGTCGGCGTTGGAGAGCCGCAACAGCTCGATCTTGGGCCGGTAGGTCTGAGCGTCGACTTCCGCCACGACCTCGATGACGCCCCAGCCGGTCTCGCGGCGTGCCGTGACGCGGTAGGCCTGGCGGCCGTCGTCGGCATTCACCAGCTCGACGTCGGCCTCGACGCCGTCGCGGAGCCGGAACACGTTGACGTCGGAGGCGATCGAGATCGGCTCCCAGCGGCGGTTGGACAGCCAGTAGAGAAAGCCGGTTTCAAGCTGCTCGAGGCTGGCGCCTTCGAAGGAAAGCTCGCCGAGCGTGAGGCTCTTGCCGGTTTGCGGAACGCGCGCCACCGCGGTGGCGCCCAGTTGGGCGTTGAAGACGAACTCGCGGTCGGGCTCGGGCCGCCAGATGGCGTATTGCAACTTCCCATTGTCGCGTTCCCAGCGGCCGGCGAAGCGCTCGCCGCGCGAGTCGTACCAAACGCTGAGCAAACCGGTGTGGCGTCCCCGGGCGGGCTTCACTTGGCGAATATCGATTTGGAACTCCTGGTGCAGCGGCCCTTCGAGCAGACGCAGGCTGTCCTCGTGCTGCAAGGTTTGCGCAAGCACTTCGCTAGGCTCCACATGCCGCGCACGGGCGGCGAACCAGGCGCCCAGCCCGGCGGCCAACACGATGGCGGCCGCGATGGCGAGAGTCTTGGTGAGAGCCGTTTTCCGGACGCCCGCCACCGTGGGAAACGAAGGCGCGGCGTCGGCGGGGAGCCCGGCTTCCAGCTCGGCGTAGCGGGCAAAGAACTCACGGCGGGCGCGGGCGATCTGTTGCGGCCCCAGCAGGCCCTCCGGGCACAACGCTTCGCGAAGCTCGCGCACCTGGCGGCCCAACTCCTCATAGCGCTCGCTGCACGCCCAACACAACGCCAGGTGGCGCTCGACGCGGGCATGCTCGGCCGCCGGCAGATCGTCCGCCAGATAGGCCCTCAGCTCCGCTTCGTCACAGTGCTCGGGTGACGAGGCTGGCGGCCGGTTCCGGTTCAACATGCTTCCTCTGGCGGTGATTCAACGCGTCGCAGAGCTTGTGGAAAGCCCGTGCGAACAGGGTGTCGGCAGACTTGGGGCTGATGCCCAGGCAGGCGCCGATTTCGCGGTACTTAAGTCCCTCCAGGCGAAGCAGCACGACTTCTTCCTCGCGGGCGCTCAGCAGCGAAAACAGCCGCACCACCTCGGCCAGTTGCAGGCCGCGGTCGAAGTCGGGCTCCAGCCACAGCTTGGGATGGCGCTCGGCGTCAAGCTGATCGAGCGATTCGAAGACGATGCCGCGGTCTTTGTCGGCATAAAACGAAGACTTCGAGATGCGGTGGCGCAGCACCTTCAAGGTCCAGCCCTTGGGGCTGCCGATCGATTTTCCGGCGCGCAGGTGGCGGCACAGTTCCAGGAACACCTCCTGAACCAAGTCTTCCGCCAGGGCGACGCTGCCCGTATGGCGGCAGCCATAGCGGACCAGGGAGGCATACCACGAGTCGAACAACTCGTTGACGATTCTCGAAGTTTCGTACTGAGTCATCGTCCTGCCCGGTACGGCGAGCTACTTCCCCGCGGACAACCGGGAACTGGTACGCGGGATCATGCCCGCCCAAAACCGGCACGGCCAGACCGCGGCTGTGCAAACGAGATCCTCCCGCAGCCTTGGCCGGCCGCGAAGCTGTTTGGCTTCGAAAACCGGCCGCTGGCGCCGCTTTTCGCCGACACGTGGCCACGAACCGCCACAAGACGCGAACGGCTGCGAAAAACCCCTGGCCGATTATAGCGTGGGCAACCGCTTAGTCAAAGGCATTTGGGCGGGATTTGTCCACCCGAACTCGGTTTCGCATCGAGATTGCGCGGATATTCGGGCTGCCCGGAAGTAGCGACGGGTGCTGCCGCGTGTCTCTCGACGTTGGCCCATTCCGCGCTCTGCAAAATGTGGCGCGGGCCTGTGGGCGGCTGCGCCGGCCTTCCGGGGGCGACTTTTCTTGCTACGCCGGTGGACCGGAACAATCGAGTGAGGACGATATCGCAGGGACAATGTAGCAAGGACGCAGCGCCCTCCAGGTCGGCCCTGCCGGCCGGAGGCCCGCGCCACAGGGGAGCAGCAGCGAGTTGAATGGGCCAAACCCCAGAGACAGGCGAGAGCGCCTGTCTCCACTTGAATCGGCGATTCAACACCTGCTATTTAGCACCACAACTACGTGGGTATCTCATTCCCTCAGATATCCGGCCTGGCCCGGTATTTCGCCGATATTCGGCCGGTATGTGGTCCCAGGATCCAGAGACCCATCCGGGCGGCCTCTCGAAAGCGTCCGTCCGTAACAAATAGGCAATCGATTTGTGGGGAAAAACACCGCCAGCGGCCCCTACAGAGGTGGGGACTAGTGTATCGACATTAGCCCCGCGTTTTGTGGCGCATAGGAGTGGGGGTCGTCCCCGACGGTGGGGCAAATACGGAAGCGATCTCAAATCGCCCGAAAACAAGCCGGTCGAGAAGCTGGCGCCACTCCAAACTGCAAACCCTGACCTCCGTGTTTCCGTGGCTCCGAAGGCTGGAAACAGGGAAAGGAGAAACACGTAGATGCATGCGGACAAGCGGGTGAGGGCGATCGGGCTCAGTAGCCTCGCCGTGCTCCTGATTTCGTGGACGTTGATGGGCGGCTCTGCCTGGGCGCAGTCCTCGCAGGGAACCATCAGCGGAATCGTGCTGGATTCGAGCCAGGCGGCGGTGCCTGGCGCCGCCATCACGCTGAAGGACTTGGAAAGCAACACCGAACGGCAAGCCACCTCCGGTGTGGACGGGTCGTATTCGTTCCCCAACCTGGCGGCCGGCGACTACAGCCTGCGCGTCAATGCCACGGGCTTTCGCCTTTACGAACAAACCCGCGTTTCGGTGCGCGTGAACCAATTGGTGCGCCTGGATGTGCGGCTGGAAGTCGGCGCGGTCACCGAGGTCGTCACGGTAACGGCCGACGCCTCACCGCTGAACTTCGAAAACGCCACCCACCAGGAAGGCGTCTCGCCGGAAATCATCAACGAGCTGCCGCTGATCGTTTCGGGCGGCGTGCGCAACGCGGCGAACTTCGCGGTGCTGGCGCCGGGCGTCAACACCGGCGGCGGCCAGGCTTCGGCGTTTCGCTCGCGCATCAACGGCGGCATCCAGTCGGGCGACGAAGCGATCATGGACGGCGTCAGCATGCAGGAAGGCACCATGAGCCAGAGCGGCATGATCTCGTTCTGGGACTTCCCGATGACGCCGGATATGGTCAGCGAGTTCAAGGTGCTCACCACCAACTACGAGCCGCAGTATGGCGCCTCGACCTCGGCGCAGATCATCGTGGAGACCAAAGCCGGCGGCCCCGAATATCACGGCGCCGCCTACTGGTATCACCGCAACACGGCGCTCAACGCGCGGCAGTTCGGCGCCGACGAGCGACCCAAGGATCTGGAGCACGACTACGGCGTCGCCATCGGCGGCCCGGTGAAACTGCCGCTGCTCAACAAAGATCCGCTGAGCACGTTTTTCTATTTCAACTACGAGCGCTATTCGGTGAAAGGCGGCGTCAGCCGGCCGACGATCACCATTCCGTCGCTCAAGGAGCGCAACGGCGATTTCACCGACTGGGTGGACGCCAACAACCAGTTGATCCCGATCTACGACCCGGCGACGACCTCGGTGGGCCCCAACGGTGGGGTCACCCGCCAGCAGTTCGCCTGCGGCGGCGTGCCCAACGTGATCTGCCCCAGCCGCTTCAGCAATTCGCTGGCCACCAATTGGCTGCAGCACTTGCCCGACCCGACCAACAACAACGCGCTGAATAACTTCCAGGCGCCGTCGCCGGTCCCCGATTCGTTGATCTCCGACACCAAGTATTACATCGCGCGCGTCGACAACTATGTGGGCAACAAGGGCCACCTCTACTTCAGCATCTGGCACCAGGACGCGGCGCCCAACTATGACGATCTGCTGCCGCGCATTCTCTCCAACGGAACGTTCACCGATCCGCAGAACTCCTGGATCGTGCGCGCCAACTACGACATCACGTTTTCGCCGACCCTGGTCAACCACTTCGCTTACGGCTTCCTGAACCGCAACGAAGGGTACGGCTCGCTGAGCCTGGAGGAAGACGGCTCCCTGCCGCGGGTTCCCGGCATTCCCGACCAGACTTCGGCGCCGACCATCAACTTCAGCGACGGGTTCCGAGGCTATGGCAACTCCAGCGGCCTGAACACGGGCAATAAGACCACCCGGCCGTCGCACATCATGAACGACCTGGTGACCTGGGTCCACGGCTCGCACACCATCAAGTTCGGCGGCGAGTTCCGCCACATCGGGCAGGTCTTCAACGACGGCACGAACTCCAGCGGCGAATTCAACTTCAACCGCGGCGCGACCTCGATCCTCAACGCCAACAGCGGCAACCCGATCGCCAGTTTCCTGCTCGAGCAGGTGGATAGCGCGAACGTGAATCTGCGCACCGTGGACCGCTGGGTGGCGCAGGCCCGCGCCTATATCTTGCACCTGGGCGACACCTGGCGCATGACGTCCAAACTGACCGTGAACTACGGCGTGCGCTGGGATTACTTCACGCCGAGCTGGGAGGAAAACAACCAGCTTTCGTTCTTCGACTCGGAGGGACCGAACGCGGCGGCCGGCGGCCGGAAAGGGCGTCTCGCCTTTGCCGGGAACGATGCCGGCGAAGCCAGTTTCGGCAAGCGCTACCCCGAAGACGCCTGGAAGGGCGGCTTTGCTCCGCGGCTGGGCGTTGCCTACGCGGTGAGCGACAAGATGGTGGTCCGCACCGGCTTCGGCATCTCTTACACTCAGGCCTTCTACCCCAACTGGGGCGGCGGCATGAACCTCGACGGCTTCAACAACAACGTCACGCGCAGCAGCACGCAGGGCGGACTGGTGCCGGCCTTCGTGTTCAGCCAGGGCTTCCCGGCGATTCAGCCCGGAGAAACGCCGCCGTTCATCAGTTCCGGTTTCCGCAACGGTCAGGGTATTCTCTACCGGCCGTTTGAAGCCAACCACCGCTCGTATTCGGCGCAGTGGAACCTCACGATTGAGCGGCAGATCCTGAGCGATTCGCAGATCAGCCTGGCCTACGTCGGCAACCGCGGCGTCCGGTTGCCGTCGCAGATCGCCGGCTTGAACGCCCTCAACCCCAGTCTGCTGTCGATGGGCGATCAGCTCTTCGACGAATTTCAGCCCGGCCAGACGTCGCTCGACGGCGTCCCGGTACCCTATGACGGCTGGGTCGAGCAGATGGTGGGCTGCTCTCCTTCGGTCGCGCAGGCGCTGCTGCCTTATCCGCAGTACTGCTCGAACCTGAGGGGCTTGAACGAGAACGCGGGGACTTCCTCGTACCACTCGTTCCAGGCCAAATACGAGCAGCGTTTCCGTTCGGGCACCTATGTGCTGGTGTCCTACACGTTCTCGAAACTGCTGACGACTTCTGGGCACGTGGACTCGGAGGCGCCGACCTGGAGCGGGCTGGCGGGCGTGATCTCGCCGTTCGAGCGTGAGCGCAACTACGCGCTGGCGAGCGACGACGTGCCACAGATTCTGTCGGTGGCGTTCGTCCACGAGCTGCCCTTCGGGCGCGGCAAAAAGTACGGCACCAACGCCAGCGGAGTGGTCAACCAACTCATCTCCGGTTGGGAGCTCAGCGGCGTCGCCCGCGCTTCCTCGGGCATCCCGACCTTCTTCCGCTCCGGTCAGTGCAACATTCCCGGGGCGTTCCAGATGGGATGCCTGCCGGCGATCACCGCCAGCAGTCCCTTCACCCAGGACACGAGCACGTTCCTCAATAACTTCGACATCGGAACTTCACGGCTCTATGACACAAGCAAGTTCGAACCCGTCAGCGCCTTCAACTACTACGGCGGGGCGGGCCCGGCCGTGAGCAACTTTCGAACCTTCGGATACAACAACGTGGACTTCACCATCGTGAAGAACATCGCGTTCGGCGAGAAGCTGAACCTACAGTTGCGCGGAGAGTTCTTCAACATCTTCAACCTGCACCACCTCGTCGCTTCGGGAAGCGCCCAGGGAGACGGCGGGACCTTCGCGTTCAACAACGACATCGCCAGCCCGGACTTCGGCGCCTGGAATGGCACGGTGTCGCCGCCACGCAATATTCAGCTCGGCATCCGGATCGAATTCTGACGCCGGGTACGATCTGCCCCTTAGACTGAACCGACCGGCGTCATCCGGAATTTCCGGGTGGCGCCGGTTTTTTTGCGGGCTGCAACCAAGCGAACGGCGGGTGGAATTTGAGGCCGCGCGGCGAACGGCCAGTATAATTGAAGTGGTTTCGCGATCTTCGGGCGGTCCAACGGCCGTCCGGGCCGTCGGGTCTTCGTGGATGAGTCAACTGACTGCAAGACGTCCCGCGGAATGGTTCGGCCGCGCCGCCGGGTCTTCACGCTTAGCCGCATGCGCCAGACTATCCCGCCTGGCGGCTTGCGCACTGCTGGTTTGCACGCCCTGGGCGGCGCTGCGGGCCGCCGATTCCCCCGAAAGCCTGTTGCTCGAAGTCCAAAGCCTGCTGCAGCGCGGGCAGCTCGCCGCGGCGGCTCAGAAGCTGGAAGCGGGCTCGAAGGCCTATCCCAACGACCCGCGGCTGTTCAACGCCCACGGCATCGTCAGCGCCCAAAGCGGCGATCTTGCGGCGGCCGAGTCGCAGTTCCGCAAGGCGGTCGAACTGGCCCCGCAGTTCACCGACGCGCTGCTCAACCTGGGCCGTTTGTATCAGCAGTCTTCCGATGGCGCCGGCGCGGCGGACAAAGCGATCGCGGCCTACGAGACGATCGTGAGCTACGAGCCCGATCAGGTGGAAGCGAACTACCAATTGGCGGTACTGTTCGAGAGCCAGGGCTCCTATCGGAAATCGCAGACTCGTCTGACTCGCTTGCCGCAAGCGGCGCAACAGCGCGCGCAGGCGCTTTCGGTGCGCTGCGCGAATCTGGTGGGCCTGGGGGACGCCGCCGCCGCGGACCAAGCCGCTCGCGAACTGCTGCGAGCGCCGGATCTCTCCGAACTCGATGTGACATCGATTCTGCCGGTGCTCGACGAGGCCGGCAGCAACGAACTGGCCGTTACGCTGCTGGAAGGACTCGTCACCCGGCAACTGACCTCGGCCGCCAGTCTGCGCCAGTTGGGCGTGGGCTACGAGCGCGTCGGCAAGCTGCAACAGGCCCGCGAAACGCTCGAAAAGGCGGCGCCCGGCTTTCGGGACGATCTGTTGCCGCTGCTCCGCGATCTCGCCCGCGTCGCCTACAAGCAAAAAGACTACAAGGGCACGCTGGGGTACCTGGCGCATGCACGCGAGCTGGCGCCAAACGACGCCTCCATTCATTTCTTTTTCGGAATCGCCTGCGTGCAGGACGAGTTGATTCTGGAGGCGCGCAACTCGCTGCAAAAAGCCGTGGAGTTGGCGCCCGATCAGCCCTACTACAACTACGCGCTGGCCGCGGTCTGGTCGACGCAGCGGCAGGCCGGCGAGGCGGTCCCCTACGTGGAGAAGTTCCTGGCCCTGAAGCCCGGCGACGTGCGCGGTCGGCTATTGCTGGGGATCGTCTACTATCGGATTGCCGACTATCCCAAAGCCCGCCGCGAGTTGGAGGCCGTCTCGGAAAACGACGTGACCGCAGCCCCGGCCAACTATTTCTTGGGGCGCATCGACCTGCGCGGCAACGATCTCGACGGAGCCGAGCGGCATTTTCGGCAGGCCGTCGACCGCGTGCCCGACTATGCCGATGCGTTGGCGGACCTCGGACTGGTCTATATTCGCCGCAACGAGTACGAGGCCGCCGGGCAAGCGCTCCAGAAGGCGCTCGTGGTCCATCCCGACGCGTACCGGGCGAATCTGAACCTTCTGTTGCTCTATGAGCGGACCAAAGATCCGCGGCAAGCCGCCCAAAAGGAAAAATTCGGCCAACTCAAGAAGGAGCAGGAGGAGAAGCTCGATTTGGTGATGCGTACGGTCGAGGTGCAGCCGTATTGATGGCAAACGCAGCGAGGAGCGCGGCGGGGAATACGGTCATGTTGCGCCGTCGGATACGCGAGAGAGACATGCGATGATCGCCCGGATTTCGTTGTGGGCCTTGCTGGCGCTGCCCCTGGCCGCGCACGCCGCCGGAACCGACCCGCTTCGTGAGAGCCTGCGGTTGCTCTATGGCGGTGATCCGCTCCAGGCGGCGGCGCTGGCGCAGCAATACATCAAGGCCCATCCGGATTCGGCCGCCGGGCGAGTTTCGCTGGCGCAGGCCAAGATGGCGGTCGGCGATTTCGAGGCGGCCTACCAACAGCTTCGCGAGGCGCTGCGCATCCACCCCAGCGACGTCGAAGCGCTTTACCACTTCAGCAAGCTGTGCACGATCCTGGCGCAGGTCGAGCATCAGCAGCTTTTCTCGATGGCGCCCGACCACTACCGCGTGCATCAGCTCATGGCGGAATCCTATCTGGCGCAGAAGAACTTCGCCAAGGCCGAAGAAGCGTATCTGGCGGCGCTCAAGGCCAATCCGAAGTCGGTGACGGTGTTGAACGCGTTGGGCGATTTGAAGCGGCTCGATCTGGGCGGCGTGGCCGACGGCTCGCTCGACGCCACGCCGGAATCACGTTTCGCGGAAGCGATTCCATACTACTTGCGCGCGCTCAAGATCGATCCGGGCAACTACGAGGCGCACTACGGTTTGGGCGTGTCGTACCTCAACTCCAACAATACGGCCGAGGCTGTCGCCCATTTCCGCAAAGCGGTGCGGGCGGACGCCAACTCGGCGGTGGCTTACCTGGCCCTGGGGCGTGCGTTGTTCAGCAGTGGAGACGCCGCCGAGGCCGTCGAGGAACTGCAACAGGCAGTGCGGCTCGCGCCCAAGCTACGGCAAGGCTTTTTCCTTTTGGGACGCGCCTATCAAAAGCTGGGCAAGATGGATCTCGCCAAGCAAGCGATCGACCAGGAGCGCGCCTTGCGGCAGGCCGAGTTTCGCGCCGCCCAGGAGACGATCTCGACCGGCGGACTGCCTTCGACGCATGCGCAGCCGGCGGATCCGGCGAACCAGGAATGAGCGCTTCATGAAGACCGCTTTCGATCAGCCGGAGCACAGGCGGCGCGAGCCGGAGCGGGCACTGGCGCATTGCAGTCGTGCGTGGGCGCGCGGGTTGGCCGTGGCGCTGGTCGTGGCGGCCACCTTCGTGGGCGCGCTCCTCGGCCAGCAAGCCCCAGGACCTTCGCCCGCGCCGGACGCGGCCGATACGCTGTTCCAAAAAGGGGTCGAGGCTCTCAAAACCGGCCGGCTGCAAGAGGCCGAGAAGGCGTTTCAGCAGGTGCTGGCAGCGCCGCAGGGCGATAACGAGTTTGTGCGGCAGAATCTCGGCATCGTCTACCAGCAGCGCGGCGATCACGCCAAGGCGGCGGAACAGTTTCGCAAAGCGATCGAGTGGAAGCAGGACGACGCCGCGCCCCACGCGCTGCTCGGCGTCAGCCTGCTGGCGTTGGGTAAGCCGCAAGAGGCGGTGGAGCAGCTCGCCAAGGCCGTCCAGCTCGCGCCCGATCAGCCGGATCTTCGGTTGCAGCTTGCCCTGGCCTATGAGCGCGCCGGAGATACGCCGGAGGTTGTAGAACAGCTACGCGCGCTGCGGCGCCTGCAGCCGAAAGAGCCGGAGCACGCCTATCGCCTCGGCAAGGCGTACATCGATCTGGCGGCGTGGGCGACGCGAAAGATGATTGAGACCGACCCGCAATCGCCGCGCGTGTTGCAGTTACTGGGCGAGAATTACCTGGTACAGGGGAACCTGGCGCTGGCGGAGCGCAATCTCTCGCGCGCGGCCGAGCTTGGTCCCGACGTGCCGGGGGTGCATTGGTCGTTGGCGCAAGTCTACGTGAAGAAAGGCGACAAAGCGGCGGCGCTGCGCGAGCTCGACCGGGAACTGGCCGCCGTGCCAGGCAGCCTGATGGCTCTGCGTTTGAAGCAGCAACTGGAGAAGCAGCCGTGAGTCAGGCCAGCGGATCCGGCGTTCACACATGATCTACGATTTCCTCACGAACGCACACTGGCGAGGGCTCACTAGCCTGGCATTGCTGCTCATCCTCGCCGCAGCCAGCCCGCCGCTCGCCGGCCAGCGCATTGAAACCCTGCCCACCGTGCAACCGCCCGCCGCCGAGCCCGGCGACCTGCCGCTGACGCCCGAGGAGCGCACGCAGATCGACGCGGCCATCCGCGGCAAGCAACTGGGCGAGGCGGAGAAGCTGTTGGCGGCGGCCTACGAGCGCCACCCCGACTCCCCCGAGCTGCTCAAGACGCTGGCCCGCATCTCCTTCCAAAACCACAACTACTGGAACGCCGCGATTGCCTACAAGAAGGCCGAAAAACTGGAGCCGCTCGACAACTCCAGCCGCTTTTCCCTGGCGATGGCCTACATCGTGCTGGAACACGGCGACTGGGCACGCCCCGAACTTCAGACGCTGGCCACCACCGATCCGCAAAACCCGCTGTATCTTTACTGGCTGGGCCGCATCGACTACGATGACCAGCGCTTCGCCGACGCGATCGAGAAGTACGAGGCCGTGATCGCGATCGACCCCGCGTTCACCCGCGCCTACGACAATCTGGGCCTGTCGCTCGAAGGCGTCGGGCGGCAGGACGATGCCCGCGAGGCTTTCCAGAAAGCCATCGAGCTGAACCGCCAGCAGCCGTTCCCCTCGCCATGGCCCTCGCTCAACTTCGGAACGATGCTCTACCGCCTGGGGCGCGCCGGAGACGCCGAGCCCTACCTGCGCGAGGCAGTCCACAACGATTCGGAGCTGGCGCAGGCACAGTATCAACTGGGTGCGCTGCTCGAAAATCGGGGCGAGACCGCAGAGGCGATCGAGCATCTGACACGGGCGGCGGAATTGGACCCCGCCGACCCCAAGCCGCACTACGCGCTGGGGCGCATCTACCGCCGTCAGGGAGACGAGCAGAAAGCGCGCGCGGCACTGGATCGGTTCAGCGAACTGGAGAAGAAAAGAAACCAGAAAAGGAAAGGCCCCCACTAGCACCTCCCTTCCCCACTGCCTGGTATTCCAGCCGCCGCGCCATCGAGGCGGGAAATGCCGACCGGACCGAGGTTTTAGACGCGGTATTTTTCTATATAAGCCGGCTCTAATTCGCTCCCGATTCCGGGCATATCGGGGACCAGAACCTGGCCGTCGACCATGCGCAGTTTCTGAAGATGGGAGTTCTGATTCCGGAGACTGCCGCTTTCCAGGTAGATCGCATGCGGCATGGTGCAGAGCATCTGGGCGGCCATCCCGCCGCCGCCGTGGCTGGCGATTTCGAGGCCAAAAGCGTCGGCCAATGAGGCAATTTCGACCCACTCGGTGACGCCGCCGGCGCGGCGGTTGTCGGGTTGCACGACATCGGCGGCCTTGCGCCGCATCAGCTCCAGAAACGAGTATTTGGTGTATTCGTTTTCGCCCGTGGCGATGCGAATATCGAGGGCGGCGGCGAGCTGGGCGTAGCCATCTTTGAGCCACGGCGGCAGCGGTTCCTCAAACCAGAAGCAGCCCATTTCCTGAAAAACACGGCCCCGGCGGATGGCTTCATTGGTATTGAGGGCCTGGTTGGCGTCGACCAGGATGCGGCGATCCTTGCCGGCGAGGTCGAGCGCGGCGCGCACGCGGCGCACATCGTCGTCGAGCGAGTCGCGGCCGACTTTCACCTTGACCGCCCCGAACCCTTCATCGAACGCCGACTCGATCGCGTGGCGGTAGGCGCTCAAATCGTCGTCATTTTCGTAATACCAACCGACCATGGCGTAGGCGGGAATGCGGTCACGCGCGCCGCCGATCAGCCGGTAGACGGGTGCGTCGAGCGATTTGCCGACGATGTCCCATAGGGCGATATCGATCGCCGAAACTGCGAAGTGCGTCACGCCCTGCACGCCGTGGTAGTCGAGCGCGCGCCAGAGGTCGGCGCGGACCTTGCGCGTCATGGTGGGGTCCTGGCCCATCAGCACCGGGGCGCACTCCTTTTCGAGGATGGTGCGCACCGTATCGGGACCGCCGGCCAGCCTGCCGAACGCGCTGTAGGCCCAACCGGTGACGCCGCCGTCGGTGCGGACTCGCAACACCACGCCGCCGCCGTCGGGGCCAAAGGTCTGAATCGCGTCGTAGTGCGGACGGCTGGGCGGGAAGCGCAGCAGATCGGTCTCGATACCCGTGATCTTGAGCTCCCGCCGCAGAGGCGCGGTGGCGGCGTTGAGCGTTGTTGCGGCCGACAGGGCGGCGGCCGCGGTTCCCAGGAACTGACGCCTTTGCATGCCGGGATTGTACAACAGACGCGCGCCGGCGGCCACCCGCCCCACGGGGTAGGCGCCCGGCGGAGCGAGTGGATCGCGGTCAGCACTATGTATTGAACATTGGCAACAGGCGGCGCGTCGACCCCGCTTGGGGTCCGGCTAGGAGCGCCGCGGACCGACTTCGTAGAAGCGAGCCAGTTGGTTCACCCGGGCCATCAGCTCGCGCCAGTTGCCTTGCAAGTCGCGGCTATGGGGCAAGCGGGCCAGGTCGCGGTCGAGATCGGCGGCATAGCGGACCGCGCGTTGAACGCGGTCGCGAGTGTGATCGAATTTCTTACCGTCCCGTACCGAAGAACGCACGTCGTCGAGCGCGTTCTCCAGTTTCGAGGCCTTTTGCTTGTACTGTTTTTCCTTGCGGGTACCGTCGACGATCGAGTGGTTGAGCTCGTGGTCGAGCTGATTTTTGAAGCTGTCCGAGAGCCTTTCTGCCTCGTCGGCCAAAACGCGTAGATCGCCGTGACGCCGCACGTCGTAGTCCTGGCGCACATCGTAATCATGGTTCGCTCGCGGGCGCCGCTGTGCGTGCGCGGCCGGCGCAATCACAGCCGCCAGCAACAGGGGTAGCGCGGATGTTATCCAGACGCGTTTCCGGGTCATGTTTCGCCCTCCTCGTTTCGATTTCTCGACAGCGAACTCGCTATTGGAATAGACCCGGTTGACGGGGTTGTGGGTTTCTTTCTTTTGTGGGGGAACGAGGAAGAGGGATATGTGGGTGCGGCCGTAGCTTCGGACGGGGGCCGTGTTTGTTTGGGCAGGCCGGAGGCCTGCCCCACTGGTACAGGTTGATAATGTGGGGATGAAGATTTCAGTCGAGACGCGCGGCTTCAACGACATTCTCGATATCACGGCTCAGGTGCGAGAGGCTTGCGGCGGCGGCAAGGTTCGCGAAGGCGTCGCGCATTTGTTTGTTGTCGGTTCGACGGCGGCGTTGTCGACCATCGAGTTTGAGCCGGGGGCGGTGCGCGATCTCAAGGAAGCTCTCGAACGCATTGCGCCGATGGATGCCGTCTACCACCACAACGAGGCCTGGCACGACGGCAACGGCTACGCGCACCTGCGCGCGGCATTGATGAAGCCTTCGCTTTCGATTCCGATCGAAGGCGGATATCTGATGCTGGGGACGTGGCAGCAAGTGATTCTGATCGATTTCGATAATCGCCCGCGGAAGAGGACGGTGGTCGTGCAGGTGACGGCGGCGGTGTAGTTGTTGGTTTTGATTTGTGCGCGGTGTTCGAACGCGGCTCGGATTGCTGACGGTGCGGAATCGGGCTTCTTAGCGGACAAGCCAGAGTAGCCAGAGGTAGGCGGTGGGGGCGGCGAACAGGAAATTATCCATGCGGTCGAGCATGCCGCCGTGGCCCGGCAGCAGCGTGCCGCTGTCTTTCATGCGCGCCGAACGCTTCAGCGCCGACTCGGCGAGGTCGCCAAGCTGCCCGGCGGCGTTCACGGTGACGGAAAAGCCCAGCGCGGTGGCAACCGTGAACAGCTCGGGCTGGAAGTAGAGCAGATAAGCGGCGCCGACGCCGGCCGAGAACAGCGCCGAGGCGATGGTGCCTTCCCAGGTTTTTCCGGGGCTGATGGAGGGGGCCAGCTTATGACGTCCGAGATTGCGCCCGACGAAATAGGCGGCGCTGTCGCCGACCCAGGCCACCAGCAATACCGCAAACAACCAATGCGGGCTGGCGGCCTGCAGCATTCCGGCCAATGCGAACGGGCCGCAAACATACACCAACCCCAGCAGCGTCCCCGAAGCCGAGCCGAACACGGCCTCCAGCCGCCGCGACGGGTTCAGCCCCAGCGCCAGCAGCACGATACACACAATAACCAGGAACGCCGGCTCGGGAAGCTGCGGCGCCATCACCAGCAGGGCTCCGGCGCCATAGCCGAGCACGGTGAAAGGCTCCGCGCCGCGAAAACGGCTCAGCAGAAAAAACTCGCGCAGGCACAACAGCGCCACCAGCGCCAGCGCGCCGCGCACCACGATGAGTGGCGCAAAAAAAATCAGGAGATAGGCGGCCGGTATGAGCAGAAGGGCCGTGAGGACCCGTTTCATTCGCTGTACTTGTTCAGGCTGGAATTGGAACTCTCGGTTGCGTCGGCTTCCGCCGCGGAGTGCGTCAGCCCGGCGCCGACCAAGGCTGGCTCGGAATCGGGATTCGAACGCCCCAAGCCGCCAAAGCGGCGCTCACGGCGCTGGAAGTCGAGAATCGATTCCAGCAGATCGGTGGTCTGGAAATCCGGCCAGAGCTTGTCGGTGACCCAGATTTCCGAATAGGCGATCTGCCAGAGCAGGAAGTTGCTGACGCGCAGCTCGCCCGAGGTGCGGATCAGCAGGTCGGGGTCGGGAAGATCGGCCGTGTAGAGATGCTCGCTGATGGTTCGTTCGTCGACGCGAAACTCGGGGCCGGCCTGGCGCGCGCGTACCAGAATGTCGTTGACGGCGTCGACCAGTTCGCTGCGCCCGCCGTAGTTGAGCGCCACGTTGAGACGCAAACCGGTACAGGCGGCGGTCTCAACGATCGCGAAGTCGAGGTCGTTCTGCACTTCCCGGGGAAGCTCCTCGACCCGGCCGATGACCTGGAAGCGGACGTTGTTTTTCTTGAGGTCGTCGAGTTCCTGCCGCAGGTAGTGGCGCAGCAGGGCCCACAGGGTCTCAATCTCGTGACGGGGGCGCTTCCAGTTCTCCACCGAGAAAGCGTAGAGGGTGAGGGCGTCGATCCCCAGCCGGCAGCACGCCTCGATGCTCTCGCGCACCGGACGCACGCCGGCGCGGTGGCCCGCGACGCGAGGCAGGTGCCGGCGTTTGGCCCAGCGGCCGTTGCCGTCCATAATCACGGCAACGTGGCCCGGCAGACGCGAAGCGTCGATCCGGGACGCTAGCTGCGCTTCCTGGCTGCCCGGTTTCGCCCATTCCAGGAAATCCTTCATCGTCTATAAGTGTCTATCTTACAATGCTCTTCGGCCCGGCGTCCAGGTCGCCGGGCGGGCGCCGATGGCCCGGGTTGCAGCCGCCGGATGGCGTATGTCCCTCAGACAGGCCCGGAGGTTTGCAAACCGGCCCGCCGGCAGCTTGGCTCATGCTTCGATGATGGAAACCACGACCATCGCGATCGACAGGATGGACATCGCCACCACCGCCACCCAGGCGACGGCGCTCTGGGATTTTTGAATGGCCCACTCGCCCAGCAGGTCGCGCCGGCTGGCCAGCCGCACGACCAGAAACAGGATCACCGGCAGCAGCACGCCGTTGAGCACCTGCGAGAACAGAATGGCTCGCACCAGCGGAAAGCCAGGCCATAATACCGTCCCGGCCCCCAGCACGATCAGCAGCGTATAGAGTCCGTAGAAGGTCGGCGCTTCCGAGAAGCGGCGGTTCACCCCCGACTCGAATCCCAGCCCCTCGCAAACCGTGTAGGCGGTCGAAAGCGGCAGGATGCTCGCGGCCAGCAGCGAGGCGCTGAACAGGGCGGAGCTGAACAGTAGATAGGCGTAGGGCCCCAGGGGCCGCAGGGCCTCGGCCGCTTCGGCCGCACTGTGAATTTCGCGCGGACCATGGGCCCAGATCGCGCCGGCCGCGCAGACGATCACGAAGAATGTCATCACCGCCAGAGCGACGCAGCCCAAAACGACCTCGGTGCGCGATTGACGATACATTTCGGCGTCGATGCCCTTCTCGACGATCGCCGCCTGCAAGTAGAACTGCATCCAAGGTGTCACCGAGGTCCCCACCAGCCCGACCACGATGGCCAGATAGGCGCCATCCGTCTGCATCACGGGACGAACCGTGCTGGTAAGCGCCGCCGTCCAATCCGGCTTGACCAGGATGGCGGAAACCACATAGGCAAGGCACGAACTGCTCAGCACGAGAAACACCTTCTCGACGCCGCGATAGGTACCCTTCACGACCAGGGCCCAGACCGCGAACGCGCCCAGGGGGACCGAGATATAGCGGTTGATATGAAACAACTCCAGCGAGCTGGCAATACCTGCGAAGTTGGCCGACACGTTGGTCAGATTCACGAGCACCACGCCCACCATCACCAGGAATGTGGTGCGCAGGCCGAACTCCTCACGAATCAGATCGGAGAGCCCCTTGCCGGTGACCGCGCCCATGCGCGAGCACATTTCCTGAGTGACGATGAGCAAGATGGTAATCGGAAGCAGCGTCCAGAGGATCTGGTAGCCGTAGCGGGCGCCGGCTTCGGAGTAGGTGTAGATGCCGCCGGCGTCGTTGTCGACGATGGCGGTGACGATGCCTGGGCCTAATACGGCCAGGAACAAGGCCAGGCTTCGTCGCATGCGGTCCCACATTGGCGTTTCGACGATCCGGGCCTAGCCGCGCGCGGCCTGCGGCCGCAGGGTGCTGATCACATCATCGGCGGTGATGACGCCGCTGAGCTTGTCGTCCTCGTCCACGACGGGCAGCGTATAGAGATTGTACTTGTCAAACATCTCGACGACGCGATCGAGATCGTCTTCGTCGCGAACTTTCGGGGTTTCGCGGAAGGCCAGGCTGCGCAGCGGCGCCTCTTCGCGGGTGATCACGAGCCGCGCGATCGGCGCCGCGGCGACGAGCCGCTCGTCTTCGTCGATCAGGAAGACGTGGGTCAGGTTTTTGAGAAAATCTTCGTTGCCGCGTATGGCCTCGAGGGCGTCGCGGACGGTGGCGTCCTCGCGCAACGCGATGAACTGTGTGTTCATCAGGCCGCCAGCGGTGTCCTCCTCGTATTCGAGCAACTCCCCGACGTCGGCGGCGGGCTGCTGCTCCATGTCGCGCAGAATCTCCTCGCCGGTCTCGCCGGTGAGCTCCTGCAATACGTCGGCGGCCGAATCGGGGGGCATCTCGTCGAGAATGTCGGCGGCGCGTTCCTTGTCGAGCGATTTGAGGATGCTGGCCTGAATTTTGGGATCGACTTCGGCGAGCGCCTCGGCGGCGACCTTTTCTTCCAGGGTTTCAAAAAGCGCTTCGCGCGACGCCGGCGGCAGCTCTTCGACGATGTCGGCCAAGTCGGCCGGATGGAGCTGCCCGAGGCGGTCGTGCGAAATCAGCAGCCGCAGGCGGCGCTGCGGGTCGGGCTCGACGATATTGCAGAATTCCCAGGGAATGGAGTTGGGCTTGATCTTCTGCTGCACGCGGCGCAGCATGCCCGCCGGCAGCACGCCTTCGAACAGCCGCCGGAACGCGCCCTGCATGCCGACGCCCACCTCGTATACCCATAGCTCGTTGTGGGAGTTGGTCGAGACGATGCGTAGCGCCACGTCATTGACGCGGACCACCTTACGGCCGTTCACGTCGACAATCTGCTGATCGAGCAGATCCTCCCCCAGCAGCAGCAGGTTTTCGTCGGGATAGTAGGGAACGAAGCGGTCGCCGGACAGGCGGATGCAATCAGGCGAGATCGAAGCAACCTGGTCGTGGCCGACCATGAAGCGGGTTTTGCCCCCGCCCAACAGATAGCGGGACACACGGCGAGGGTGTTCCCGCGGAGCGATGGCGGCCTCGCGGACCCAGCCAATTCGTTGGCCGTTGGGTCCTTCGACGCGCATGCCGGTCAGCTCCGTCAGGTAGACAATCCGGTCGAGGTCTACTCTGGCCGTCGCCATGCCCATTCCTCATGGTTCCGCCCAACGAGGCCTCCGCCGCGGTGGCGGAAAACCGGCTGAGGCGGTATGTACTACCAGGGTCGTCTAACATCGCCGTATAATTTGCGTACGCCGGGCCACCACGAAACTGCGTGGCGAATCCGGGCGTTTCGGCTTCCCTCACTATGCACCATTGTTCGCCAAAGGCGCAATACGATTTGCGCAGAAACACGGCCGGATGAAAAGGCGATCGGCTCGTGAGTGTCCCTGCGAATGGACGCAAGAGGCATCAGCCGGCAGAGGTGGCGCGAACGGACAGCCGTTGTTCGTAACAATGCGAGCGGATGGTGCGTGAGGCTTCTCAGGCGGCTTTGGTGGCCCCCGTCGCGGCCAGCATGATGGAGTGCTCGTCCCATTCGGCGGTTGGGGCGGGCGCGGTCAGCCGGCCGCGATGCATGACCGCGACACGGTCGCAGATGCCCAGCAGCTCGGGGATGTAAGAGCTGACGAACAGGATGGCTTTTCCCGTGGCGGCCAGACGGCCGATCCACTCGTAGATCTGGACCTTGCTCGCGACGTCGATGCCGCGGGTGGGCTCGTCGAGCAACAGCACGTCGCAGTCGTGGTGCAGCAGGCGCGCCAATTGCACTTTTTGCTGATTGCCCCCGGAGAGCGATTCGACCGGCGCGCCGGGGCCGGCGGCCTTGATGCCCAGCTTGCCGATCCAGCCCACCGCGCCTTCTCGCACGGCCTTTCCGCTAAGCCAGCCACGGCGCGTGTACGGCGCGAGCCGCGAGAGGACCACGTTGTCCTCGACTGACATGCGCACCGCCAGGCCTTCGTTCTTGCGGTCTTCGCTGAGCAGCCCGAGCCCCTGCCGGAGGCGTTGGTTTGGCGAGGCGGGGCCTTCAAACGCCGCCAGGCGCACACGGCCGCTCGCGATCGGCTCCAGACCGAAGATGGCGCGCAGCATTTCGGTGCGGCCGGCGCCGATCAGCCCGGCGATCCCCAGGATCTCGCTGCGGCGCAGTTCGAATGTGGCTTCCTCGACGCTGCCCTCGACGGCCAACCGCTCGAGGCTCAGAACCGGCCCAGCGGGCTCGTGGGGCACGCGCGGGAACATCTGTTTCAGCTCGCGGCCCACCATCCAGTGAATGACTTCCTCGCGGGCGATCTCTCCGGTTGCGCCGCTGCCGACCGAGCGCCCGTCGCGCAGCACCGTGAACGAATCGGCGATCTGCTCGACTTCTTCGAGAAAGTGGCTGATGTAGACGATGGAGACGCCCTGGCCGGCGAGCTTGCGCACGACCTCGAACAGGCGCTCGACGTCGCGCCGCGTCAGGCTGCTGGTCGGCTCGTCGAGGACGACAATGCGCGCCTGGGTGACCAGGGCCCGTGCGATTTCCACCAATTGTTGCGCGGCGATGCTGAGTGAACCGGCCCTGGCTGCGGGAGAAATCTCGCTGTGGCCAAGCGTGGCGAGCGCATCCTGGGCGGCCCGCGCGGCGGCGGCATGGTCGAGCCGCCCCCAAAAATCACCGCGGGCCGGCTCGATGCCGAGCAGCACGTTTTCGGTGACGCTCAGGTGCGGCGCCAGCGCCAGCTCCTGATAGATCATGGCGACGCCCTGGCGGCGGGCATCCAGCGGATTCACCGGCCGGTAGCTCTGGCCATCCATCTCGATGGCGCCGGCGTCGGGCTGGTGCACGCCGGCCAGCACCTTCATCAGGGTACTTTTGCCGGCGCCGTTTTCGCCGATCAGAGCGTGTACCTCGCCGGGCCGAACCTCGAAATCGACGCCGTCAAGCGCGCGCGTGGCCCCGAAGGCTTTGCGGACGCCCGTCATGCGCAAGCGCGGCGGTGGCGAGGCGAGTGGGTTGAGCGAGGGTTCGGGCGGCTGCATCGCGGGTCAATGCATGTTAGCGCATCGGGAATGTCGCCGGGCCACAATGCGCCGGCTACAGATACTTGTCGATGGGCGGCTTCAGCAGCAACTGAATCTCGGGCTCGTTCATGTTCTCGGGCGTGGCAACGTGCACGCCCGTGTCGACGCGCTTTTCGATCTGCTTGGCCGGATCGCGCAGATGCTCGACGATCATCTGCACGCCCAGCTCGCCCATGCGGAACGGATTTTGCAGCACCAGGCCCTGCAATTGGCGGTCTTCCAGGGCCTGAATCAGCTTCGCGCTGCTGTCGAAGCCCACGAACTTGACTTTACCCGCTTTGCCGGCGTCGGTAAGCGCGCGCAGCATGCCGAAGGTCGTCGATTCGTTGGGACAGAAAATGCCCTCGACCTCGGGAAAACGGTTCAGCAGATTTTCGCTCGCCTGGTAGGCCGTCTCGGTGGTGATTCCGCCGTACTGGTTGTCGCTGAGGATCTCGATGCCGGGGTATTTCGCGATCTCCTCCAGAAACCCCTGCTCGCGGTCGTGGGCGCTTTCGACACCGACCATCACGCGCAGCAGAAGGATTTTCCCTTTGCCGCCGAGAACCTCGGCAAGACGTTTGGCGCCGGCGACTCCGCCCTGGTGGTTGTCGGTGGCGACGAAGCTCACAAAGTCGTCGCCGTCGAGACCCGAATCGACGATCACGGTTGGAATGCCGGCTTCCTTGGCCTCCTTCACCGCCTGCCGCAAACCGGTGCGGTCGAGCGGAGCGAGCACGATGCCGCCGACACCCCGCGCGACCATGTCCTCGACCACGGCGATCTGTTGCGCGCGGTCGTCTTCTTTTTGGGGCCCCTTCCAGACCACCTCCACGCCCAACTCGGCAGCGGCCTTTTCGGCGCCGGCGTGGATCGATTTCCAGTACTCGTGCGTCGTGCCCATTGGGATGACGGCGATCGCGAGTTTGTGATCGCCGCTGCCGCCGGGGCCGCCACCGCAGGCGAGCAGACCCGCGGCCGCGGCCAGAGACAGTGCACGCAGCCAGCGCCGCTTGAAGATCCTTAGTTCGTGTTCACGCAGGGACATCTCGTGAATGATTGTAGCGGACAAGGGGGGACCGCTACCGGCGCCGGTCTTTTGGAGAGGAGCGCCGCGCCAGAAATGGCACCGGTGCGGCGGCCGGACGGTCGGGGTCTTTCGGGGGAATCGCCGCTTCGCAGTGAGGGACCGGCACGAGAGCCGGTCCCCGCGGTACGGTGGATCGCCCGCGCACAGGGAGGCGGGCGGATTGGGCCGCTACCTTCGGCCAGCGGCGACAGGCGGGAGCGCCTGGCACTACGTTTTCGTTACGGCGCGATTTGAAGCGCCCGGCGCCGCGCTAGGAAGTCATCGACGCCAGGAATTCGGCGTTGCTGCGCGTCTTGCTCATCTTGTCGAGCAGCAGCTCCATCGATTCGCTCCCCGACATCTGGGCCAGCACTTTGCGCAGCACCCAAACGCGGTTGAGTTCCTCTTGCGAAAGCAGCAGCTCTTCCTTGCGCGTTCCGCTGCGGTTGATGTCGATCGCCGGGAAGATGCGCTTGTCGACCATCTTGCGGTCGAGGTGGATTTCCATGTTGCCGGTGCCCTTGAACTCTTCGAAAATGACGTCGTCCATACGGCTGCCGGTTTCGATCAGGGCGGTGGCGACGATGGTCAGCGAGCCGCCTTCCTCGATGTTGCGCGCGGCGCCGAAGAAGCGCTTGGGGCGCTGTAGGGCGTTCGAATCGACGCCGCCCGAGAGCACTTTGCCCGACGGCGGCACGATCGTGTTGTAGGCGCGCGCCAAGCGCGTGATCGAATCCAGCAGAATCACCACGTCGCGCTTGTGCTCGACCAGGCGTTTCGCTTTTTCGATCACCATCTCGGCGACCTGCACGTGACGGCTGGCCGGCTCGTCGAAGGTCGAGCTGATGGTCTCGCCTTTCACCGAGCGCTGCATGTCGGTGACTTCCTCGGGGCGCTCGTCGATCAGCAGCACGATCAGCACGATGTCGGGCGAGTTCGCCGTAATCGAGTTGGCGATCGACTGCAGCAGCATGGTCTTACCGGTGCGCGGCGGCGCCACGATCAGGCCGCGCTGGCCGCGCCCGATCGGCGTGAGCAGATCCATGACGCGTCCGCTGCCGTTTTCCTTGGTGGTTTCCAGACGAATGCGGCCCTGCGGATAAAGCGGCGTCAGGTTGTCGAACAGGATCTTGTTGCGGGCCGCTTCCGGCGGCTCGAAATTGATCGCCTCGACCTTGATCAGCGCGAAGTAGCGCTCGCCTTCTTTGGGAGGGCGAACCTGCCCAGACACCGTATCGCCGGTGCGCAGATCGAAACGGCGGATCTGCGAAGGCGAGACGTAAATATCGTCGGGACCGGGGAGATAGTTGTATTCGGGCGCCCGCAGAAAGCCGAAGCCTTCCGGGAGCGTTTCCAGAACACCCTCGGAAAAGATCAAACCGCTCTTTTCCGCCTGCGCTTGCAGGATCTTGAAGATCAGCTCCTGCTTGCGCAGCCCCGCCGTGCCTTGCACGCCTAATTCTTTCGCGAGCTGATTCAGCCCGGTGATGTTCATTTCTTTGAGTGCGGCAAGATCCACCGTTGCAGTGGTGTCTTCCTGCTGAGAACGCGTTGCCATAGATTTCCTCGGAGTGAAAGAGTCTACAGATGGGTGTTACTGATTGAGAGATTCCTGGATGCCGCGCCACAACAGCGCGACCCCCTCTCCCGTTTTCGAAGAGAACGCTAGTGGAGAAGCAAAATCCTTTTCGAGGGCCCGGAACGAGGTTGTCCGTTCCGATGCCTTAAGCTTATCCGCTTTTGAAGCCACTGCCAAGAACTGTTTTTGGTTCGCCAGCAGCCATTGCTTCATCTGCAAATCGAGCGCCGTGGCGCCATGGCGGCTGTCGACCATCAGGATCACCAGCTTCAGTTGCGGCCGTTGGAGCAGGTAGCTCTCCGCCAACCGCTTCCAGTCGTTCATCGCTTCGCGGGAGACCTTCGCGTAGCCATAGCCCGGCAGGTCCACAAAGTAGAACGCTCGATCGATGCAATAGAAATTGATGGCTTGAGTGCGACCCGGCGTTCGACTGGTGTGAGCGAGCCGCGAACGATTCAGCGGCTCTTCTCCCGACCGACGTTTCCTGCCCCTCAGCAGCAACGTATTGAGCAAGCTGGATTTGCCAACGTTGCTACGACCCGCGAACGCAATCTCCGGCAAGCCGTCCCGCGGAAACTGGCTGTCCGACACGGCGCTGACGACCAGTTCGACCGGCATGAGCGGCTAGTGGCGATGGAGCTTGCAGAGTCGATTTCACGCCAAGCGCCGCGAACCACCCACCGGTTCGGTGCGCCCTTTTCCCGTCAGTGCGTGACGTTCTGCTTCTCTTCCTTTCCCGTCGTCTTCACGGCGGCCGGCGGAGGTACCGGTTGCGCCGTAATCCCATCCAGCGGGCGTTCCAAAGCGATCATCAGGACTTCGTCCATGTGCTCCACGAAATGGAGCTTCATCTCTGCCCTAATATTATCAGGAATGTCGGGCAGGTCCTTTTCGTTGTCCTTGGGAAGGATCACTTCCATGATGCCGTTGCGGTGGGCGGCCAGCAGTTTCTCTTTGACGCCGCCGATGGGCAAAACCTTGCCGCGCAGCGTGATCTCGCCGGTCATGGCGAGGTCGCCGCGGACCGCGATCCTGGTCAGGGCGCTGACCAGGGTGGTGGTCAGCGTGATGCCGGCCGAGGGCCCGTCTTTGGGAATGGCGCCTTCGGGGATGTGAATGTGCACATCCAGGTGGCGATAGAAATCCTTGGGCAGCCCGAAACTTTGTGAGCGCGACCGCACGTAGCTCATGGCGGCCTGCGCCGACTCCTGCATCACGTCGCCCAGCTTGCCGGTGCTGATGAGCTTGCCCTTGCCGTCCATCAAGGTGACCTCGATGTTGAGCAACTGACCGCCGACTTCGGTCCAGGCCAAGCCCACCGCCGAGCCGACTTCGTTTTTCTTTTCCGCCTCGAGGTCGCGATAGCGGGGCACACCGGCCAGGTCGGCCAGCGTTTCAGGCGTGACGACGGTCTTTTTGACCTTCTTTTTCGGACCCGAAACGACCCGCCGCGCCACCTTGCGGCAGACGTTGCCGATTTCGCGCTCCAGATTCCGGACACCCGCCTCGCGCGTGTACTTCTGGATCAGGTCGCGCACGCCCGCCTCGGTGAACTCCAGGTTGGTTTCCTTGAGGCCGTGCGCCTCGAGTTGCTTGCGCTCCAGGTGACGGCGGGCAATCTCCACCTTTTCCAGCTCGGTATAACCGCTGAGGCGGATGATCTCCAGCCGGTCGATCAGCGCCGGCGGCATGGTGTGCATGACGTTGGCGGTGGCGATGAAGAACACCTTGCTCAGGTCGTATTCGACGTCGAGGTAGTGGTCGACGAACATGTGGTTCTGCTCGGGGTCGAGCACTTCCATCAACGCCGCCGACGGATCGCCGCGGAAGTCGGTGGACATCTTATCGATCTCGTCGAGCATGAACACCGGATTGCGCGTGCCGGCCTTCTTCATCATCTGCAGGATCTGGCCGGGCAGCGCGCCGATGTAGGTGCGGCGGTGGCCGCGGATTTCCGCCTCGTCGCGGACGCCGCCCAGCGACATGCGCACGAACTTACGGCCGGTGGCGCGCGCCACCGATTTACCGAGCGAGGTTTTGCCCACCCCGGGAGGTCCCACGAAACACAGAATCGAGCCGCGGGGGTCTTTCACCAGCCGGCGCACGGCCAGGAACTCGAGGATACGCTCTTTGATCTTTTCCAGGCCGTAGTGGTCTTCGTTGAGCACTTTGCCGGCGAAGCTCAAATCGCGGATCTCGCGCGACTTTTTCTTCCAGGGCACCGCCAGCAGCCAGTCGATGTAGTTGCGCGATACGGTCGACTCGGCCGACATCGGCGGCATGTTTTCCAGCCGCCGCATCTCGCTCATCGCTTTCTCGTGAGCGTCCTTGGTCATCCCGGCGGCTTCGATCTTCTTGCGCAGCTCGTCGTACTCGCTCTTTTCGCCGCGCCCCAGCTCTTTCTGGATCGCTTTGATCTTCTCGTTGAGGTAGTACTCTTTCTGGGCCTTTTCCATCTGGCGCTTGACGCGCCCCTGGATGGTGCGGTCGACGCCCAGCTTCTCGATCTCGATATCGAGCACGTCGGCGATGCGCGAGAGCCGCCCGATCGGGTCGAAGATCTCGAGCAGGTCCTGCTTTTCGGGAATCGTCAATTGCAGATGCGCGCCGATGGTGTCGGCCAGCTTGCCGGCGTCGTCGACGCGAACGGCGGCGATCATCGTTTCGTAGTTGAGATTCTGGCTCTGCTTGACGTACTGCTCGAACAGGGTGTTGACGCGGCCGGTCAACGCCTCGACTTCGGAGTTGGCGGGAACGCTGTAGGTTTCCGTCTTGACCAGGGCGAACAGGAAGCCCCGTTCCAGATTCACCGACACGGCGCGCGCCCGCTCGATGCCCTCGACCAATACCTTGATGTTGCCGTCGGGGAGCTTCAAGCTCTGCACGATCGTGACGATGGTGCCTACCTGGTAGATCTGGTCGGGCGAGGGATCGTCGATCGAGGCGTCATGCTGCGTCGCCAGGAAGATCTTCTTGTCGCCGGCCAACGCCTCTTCGAGCGCGCGTACGCTCGACTCGCGCCCCACCACGAACGGAGTCATCATGTGCGGAAAGATGACCACGTCCCGAATCGGCATCATCGGAAGACTACGGGTTTCGCTTTTTTCGATATTGGATTGCATGCGCCTGCGAGCCGCTGGCGACTCGTTTCTCCTCTAGGCTGAGTCTAACCCGGATAACCGTTTTTGTCGAATTGCTGCGGCGGCGTTACGGGCGTTTTCCGCTGCAAACGGTTCGCACGTATACACTTCAAGCGTGGGAGTGTATGAACCTGAGTCGGGTGACGCCCCCGGGCGGTAAATCAGCTAGCCGGCTCGCGACCTCAGCCGGCTTTTTCGAGCACCGTCAGGCTGACGTTGTGATCCTCAACCATGCGACGCGTGACGACGAATTCCTGCACTCGCTTGTAAGACGGCAAGTAATACATCACGTCGAGCATCAGCTCTTCCATGATCATGCGCAGACCGCGCGCGCCCACCTTGCGCTGCAGCGCCATGTCTGCGATCGCTTCCAGAGCGTCGGGCTCCAGCCGCAGACGGATGTTTTCGAACTCGAACAGCTTCTGGTACTGCCGCACCAGCGAATTCTTGGGCCGCGTCAGAATCTCGACCAGTGCCGTCTGGTCGAGGTCTCCCAACACCGCGATCACCGGCAAGCGGCCGACGAACTCGGGAATGAAGCCGTGGCGGATCAGGTCGTGGGGCTGCATCTGGCCGAGCAGGCCCAGATCCTTGTCTTCCTCGCGCGGGCGGACACTGCCTTCCGCGGGCTTGACCTCGCCCGAGGAACGGAAGCCGACGACACGCTGGTCCAGCCGCCGCGCGACGATCTTTTCGAGCCCCACGAAAGCGCCACCGCAGACGAACAGGATGTTGGTCGTGTCGACCGGCGTGAACTCCTGGTGGGGATGCTTGCGGCCGCCCTGCGGCGGAACGTTGGCAACCGTACCCTCCAGGATTTTCAGTAGCGCCTGCTGCACGCCCTCGCCCGACACGTCGCGCGTGATCGACGGATTTTCGTCCTTGCGGCTCAGCTTATCGATCTCGTCGATATAGATGATGCCTTGCTGCGCGCGCTGCACGTCGCCGTCGGCGGCTTGCAGCAGTTTCAGGATGATGTTCTCGACGTCCTCGCCGACATAGCCCGCCTCGGTCAACGTCGTGGCGTCGGCTATGGCGAAAGGCACGTCCAGAATCCGGGCCAGCGTCTGCGCCAGCAGCGTCTTTCCCGTGCCCGTGGGGCCCACCAGCAGGATGTTCGATTTCTGCAGCTCGACGTCGCCGTTGCCGCGCTGCTTGCTCATGAAGACTCGCTTGTAGTGGTTGTAGACTGCCACCGCCAGTTTCTTCTTGGCGGAGTGCTGGCCGACCACGTACTGATCGAGCTTCTCTTTGAGGGCCTGGGGCTTGGGGAGGGTGAACAGATTCGGCGAGGCTTTTTCGGGCTTGTCGTCCTCGAGGATCGAATTACAAACCGCGACGCACTCGTCGCAGATATACGCTTTCGGGTAATCGCCGGGAGTCGAGATCAGCTTCCCGACCACCTCCTGACTCTTATGACAGAATGAACATCGCAGGGTCTCGTCCGAGCCACTTCGTTTCACCCAACACTCCTTCTACGGCTAACCGTAGGGGACACCCCGGCGCGCCCCCACACTTCCAGCCAACATCGGGGGCGGCGTATACCTGCCGGTACTCACTTCCAATTATCCTACGAGTGGCCCGAGATGGCAACGCACCGCAACAGCCATAGGGCAAATTGCGCCCACAATCCAAGACTTCCCCCGGTAGCCTCGTACGGCCCAAGGTCGCATAATTCCCTTATGTCAGGCAAGGGCAGACTCCGGAGATTTCTCTATGGGACGCTGATTTTCGCGGCTGCCGTGGGCGCGCAAACGCCGCAAACCGCCAGTGATCAACAGGCCCGCGACAAGGGCTGGAATCTGTTCCAGCAGGCCCGCCAGGCCTTTCGGGGCGGCGGCGACCCGGCCGCGATCCACGATTACAGCTTCGAGCTGACCACGCAGGTGCATACCCCCAAGGGTGTAACCCAGATCACGAGTAAAACTTTTTTCGTTTATCCAACTTTTGTCCGGCAAGAGATCCAAACGCCCCAAGGCACGGCAATTATCGTTTTCGACGGCGAAAAAGGCTGGCAGCAGGCGGCTGCGGGCCGTAGGGAACTCCCGGCCCCGGCCGAAAAGCAGATTCGCGCCGAACTGGCTCGCAACAACGTGCTGATCGGCCCCGAACCCGACCGCGCCCTGGTGCGCTACCTGGGCCCGGCAAAGGTCGACGACCGGCCGGTCGAGGTGGTTCAGATCGCCGATGTCGGGGGTACCCTATTACGGCTGTCGATCGACGCCGAGACCCACGATGTGCTGAAGCATACCTTCGTCGGCGACACGCCACAGGGGCTGGCCGAAGTCCAGGAGATTTTCTCGGCCTTCCGGGAAGTCGGCGGCTACCGCTGGTACCACCACCGCAAAGTCATCCGCAACGGCGAGGTGGCCCTCGAAAGCACGCGGACCGACATGCAAGTCAACTCGGGGTATGAGCGCTCGGGACTACTGGAAGAAAAAGCGCATCTGTAGCCCGCAGAACCCGCTAACGACCCCTCGCCGTGGCGCGGGCTTCCGGCCGGCGGGCGTCGACCTCAAGGTCAACGTCCGTGGTTCGGAGCTCTGACGTGGGACAGACAATCTTGTCTGTCCTATGTAGACAGACAGGCGCTCTCGCCTGTCGGGCCGCAGCGAGGCGAAGGCCCTCCTGACCCTGCATTTTGACTCCAGCAAACAGGCTTGCCGCGTCGCCTAGGCGCGGCGGGACTGGGCGACCGGCGCATGCGTCACCGATTCGTCGCCGTCGCGGCCTCTGGGTAGACAGGCCAAGGGCCGCCTCTGGCCGCGATAACGGCCGCCTGGCGGCGGCGACAGGCGATAGCGCCTGTCTCTACACACGACAGACAAGCGTCCGCGCGCCGACGTCTCCAACGGGGAAACAACTTGAGTTCGGCGTGAGAGTTCCGGCATGTGCCGGCGGGACAAAAAAATACCCGGCCAACTGAGCGGCCGGGTATGCTTCGAGTGAAAACCGTTGTATGAGGCTCGATGTCCGGGAACTTAAGAGTCCTTAGGTGACCCGGCGGGGCCGTACCGAACGCTGCAGCCGTCGAAAGTGCCCTCCACTGGGTTCCGCATACCCGCTTAACAATTTCGACCACCGATCGTCGATCCGACCCCGAGCCGGCTAGACCAGCGTTTCCGGGATCCTCGGGAACTCTTGCAAGTTCCTTCGTTCAGAGAATAAGCACGCTCCGGGCCATTTGCACGCGACGCGAAAACGGATCGCTTCGGCCACGCGATTCGCGCCGCCGAGAGCAGCGTTTGCACGGCGCAACGGCGACAGAAATCGCGCATTCTCCGCGCCTTTTCTGCGTTGCGGAGGCATACGGCTTCGCGTCGCTCGGCGCTGTGCGCGCACGATCGACAGACTGCCGCTGCTCCATATTCGACCGGTAAATTCTTACCGGGTGCGTAATTTTGACCTACCCTAGTCGCGCGACTCTAATCCGCTGGATGTAAGAGAGTTGGCGATGGACTTTTCGTCCTTGTGCATACGCCTCGACATACGACGTTTGTGTTTTCGAGACATAGCGCTTTCCGCGGTCGCCGCGCCTTCGCTGTCATCTTCGAACAACTTCGGTGAGTTTTGTTTTTTGATTTCGTTGTCCTGAATGGAGTCGGGAATGTCGATGCGTCTCGCTCGGATCATGGGCGCGGAAGCGTGGGCACAGAAGCATCGCGGAGGCGCCCGGGGTGAAGCTCCAGCTTTGCCGCCTTTCGATTCTTCGATAGGTGTCCTGTTGATTTTTGGAGGTAGCCGGTCAGTGACCCACTACCATTTTCGGGAAGGCTCTGGCCCGGCGGGCGTGCGGTTCAACTGACCTGTTTGGCGCCCCGCCTTGCATCGCGGCGAATCGCGACGCGGCAAACCTGGAGGTTCACGCCACGGGTGGCTGTTCCCGCTTCTGTTCGATGGGGATGCTTGGGGCGGTTCGCTAGCGGCGCTGCTCCAGGGTGACCCGGGCGGTGATCTCGCGGCCGTCGCGCAGGACCTTCACTTCCACTTCGTCGCCGACTTTGCTGTCTCGCAGAGCGTAGGTGAAATCGTAGAGGTTGGTGATCGGCTTCCCGCCGTATTGCACCAGGATGTCGCCGGGCTTCAAGCCCGCCTTGTCGGCCGGGGAATCGCCGCGGATGTCGGCGAACTTGACACCGTTTTCGGTCTCGCCAAAGTCGGGCACCGAGCCGAAGTAGGGGCCGTAGCCGCCCCCGCCGCCATCGCCGCCGCCGTGCGCGGGCGCTTCCACCTTCGAAAACGTCGGGCGGCCTGGGGCCGTGGCCAGCCCGGTCGCAATGTCGCCGACCATCGACAGCAACTGGACCGCCGACTCGCCGTTGATCTTGTCCCAGGTGTCGGACGGCTTGTGATAGTCCGAGTGCAGCCCCGAAAAGAAAAACAACACCGGAATCTGCTTGGAAGCAAACGAAGTGTGGTCGCTGGAGCTATGGGTTTCCTTGGAGTAGTCCAGGCGCAGCCCGTGCTCTTTTCCGGCGCGTTCGAGCAGCGGCTTGAAGCCCGAGCCGGTGCCGACTCCACCGACGTAGACCTTCGAGTCACGGATACGGCCGATCATATCCATGTTGATCATGGCGACGGCCTGGTCGAGGGACCGCGTGGGGTGCTCGGTCCAATAGGCCGAGCCGAGTAGGCCGATTTCCTCGCCGCCAAAGGTCATGAACAGGATGCCGCGCGGCAGCTTCCCGGGGCGCCCCGCGAACAGTTTCGCCAGCTCGATGACGCCCGCCGTTCCCGAGGCATTATCGTCGGCGCCCGGATGCACCTGGCCGATTTGCGACGGCGCCAGCGAGTTCTGGTCGCCGTAGCCGAGATGGTCGTCGTGCGCCCCGAGGATGACGTACTCGCTGCTCTCGCCCGGCAGATAGCCGATGACGTTGTGAACGGTGGCCTGCTTGCGCTCGATATCCACGTCGAGCGAAACCGTCAGCGAATCGGGAAATGCGAACGACTCGGCGCGGCCGGTTTCGTTGATCGACTTCTGCACGTCCTCGAGCGACTTGCCCGCGGCGGCGAACCATTTTTCGGCGATAGCGTTGCCGGCCTGCACCATCAGGATCCCGGCGTTGTCGGGGCCGGCGACGCTGCCGAACTTGACCAGTTCCTCGTCCGTGTCGCCGCCGACCAGGATGATGGCCTTGGCGCCGCGGTCGCGGGCGTTGATCGCCTTGGAAACCAGGTGGGCGTGGTGCGTGTAATGCTCTTCGCGCTCGCCCGAATGCTGCTGGCTGAACGAGGGCGGCTCATAGCGCAACACGACGACGATCTTGTCCTTGACGGCCAGATCGAGGTAGTCGTCGTAGTGAAACTCGCCGGCGGTGATGCCGTAGCCGGCGAACACGACGTTGCCGCTCACCGAGCCCGACGCGGAAAAGCTGAGTGGGATGTAGTCCTTCTCGGGCCGCAGACTGTGTTGCTCGCCGCCCTGGGTGACATCGAGACGATTGTCTTGGCCCATCGTCGCGCCGGTGGTTACGCTGAAGGCCTGCAGGTAGGAGCCGTTGTCGCCGGCGGGCTGCAGGCCGGCGGATTCGAACTGTTTGGCGATATATTGCTCGGCGCGCGCGAGACCCGCGGTACCGGCGCCGCGGCCTTCCTGCTCGGGCGCGGCCAGGAACTTGACGTCGCCGATGTAGGCGCTGGGGTCGGGGCGCTCGAAGCGGGCGGGAGCCGCCGCGTAGGCCAGCACCGCGAGCAGCGGCGCAAGCGCCGTCCAGGTCCAGAGGCCGGGGCGGCGCGGGCAGACGATTCGCTTCATGGAGTCACCTTACTGGGCCGCCGGACACGGCATCATTGGGCCGCGGGAAACGGCACCGAGACGTCGCAGCCGCAATCGTCCCCGGCGTCTTTGGCGACCTTCTGGTAGTCGATTTCGTAGTCGATGACCTGCTTGAGCTGCTCCCATTTGTGCGAGCCGCCGAGCTTACGCCCGTTGATGAACATCGTGGGCGTGGAGGAAACCCCCACGTCGTGGCCCTCTTGAATCGACTTGTCGATGGTGGCCGCGGTTTCGCCGCGCTCGATGCAGCCGGCGAGCTTGAGCGTATCGACGCCCTTGGAGCCGGCGAACTCCATCACCTTGTCGGTCAGATTGCTGGGCGTGATGCTGTTCTGGTTGGCGAAAATCCAGTCGTGGAAGTCCCAGAACTTCAGCGGCTCCTGCTCGAAGACGCAGCGTCCGGCGATGGCGGCGGGCTTCGACCAGTTATGCGTCGGCAGCGGGTAGTCGTGGAAAAAGACCCGTACCTGGTCGGGGTAGGCCTTGGGGATCTCGCTGCGCAGGATCTTGGCCTCCTGCGCGCAGTAGGGGCACTCGAAGTCGCTGAAAACCACGATCACCACGGGGGCCCCGGGGGTGCCGAAGCTGGGCTGGTTTTCGGTAGTGAGCTTTTCCATGACGTCGTGAAACGGGTTTTTGCCGACGTCGAAAATATTCCCCTCGAACACGTGCGCACCGTCTTTGGAGACGTAGAAGGTGCGCACCTCGGAGGCGAGCTGATAGGAAGCCCGCACCTTGGTTTGCAACAGGCCTTCGATGGGCGACGGCTCAAAGTCGCCGATCTCGACCTGGATCTGCGGCCCCCAGATGAACAGATGACGGATGTAGAACTCGAGGTCGGCTTTGTTGAGGCCGTTGCGAGGCGGAGCAGGCTGGTCCTTGGCGGGTGCGTCGAGCGGCGAAAGCGAGCTGGCGCTCTGCTGCGCCAAGGCGGCCGCGGGGCCGAAGATCGCGATCGACAGAGTCGCGAAAAACAGGGCAAACGGCCGTAAATGCCGGGTGGGGAACGACATGGTCCTATTCTACCCCGTTGGACGTTGAGAGCACCTCCGCCGATAGCCGGCGACGTCGATACCCGCACGTTGTGGCGCGGTCCTCTGGCCGGCCGCGTCGACCTGAGGTCGACGTAAGGCCGGCGCCTCTGTAGAGACAGGTGCTCTAGCCTGTCGCCGCCGTTAGGCGGCCCCCGGTCTGGGACTCATCCACGGCCGTGCCGGCGCGAGCCGGGCCTAAGTGCCAAGTCAAAGTGCAGGACCGGGGAGGCCTTCGCTTCAGCCGACAGGCGAGAGCGCCCGTCTCTACCCTCAAACGCCTGTCTCTAACGGCTATGCTGGGTTTCTGGCATGTTCCCCTCGCGAAGCTTTGCGCTGAAAGCGGCGGTCGTGGCGCTGTCGACGGTCGCGGCGCTCGGGATGGCGGAGTTTGCTCTGCGGCATTGGCTGCACGCGCTTCCGCAGCTCGAGTTGGACCTCTACCGGCGCGATCCGGCGGGTAATCTGCTGCTGCGCCCCGACATCGAGCGGCGGCATGTCACCCGGCTTTGGGACGTCACCATCCGCATCAACAGCGAAGGTTGGCGCGACCATGAGCCCCTTCCCGGCGACACGTCTCCGGTGGTGCTGGGGCTGGGCGACTCGATGGCCTTCGGCTGGGGCGTCGAGCTCGGTGACACGTACCTGTCGCTGGTCGAGGAACGCCTGCGCCGCCAGCAGCCGCTGCGCCTGTTGAAAGCGGGTGTGCCCGGGACCGGCACCAGCGATCAGTTGCGGCTGCTGCAGCAGATCTGGCCGCGCTATCAACCGCGCGCGGTACTGCTGTCGTTTTTCGTCGGCAACGACTTCGTAGACGTGCAACTGGGTGGCGCGGCGCAATATGACGTGGAGGGCGGCCTGCTGGCGCACCGCCCGCTCGGCGACGCGCCGCCGGGGTGGCTGGTCGAGCATGCGGGCGCGGCTGATCCGCGGCTCGCACCTATTGCAACTGCTTCGCGCCGTGCAGTTGAACTGGATACGGCCTGACTCGGCGCGACAGGCCTCCCGGGACCATCCGCCCCGACGCTGGGACGAATGGTTGCGCGAGTTCGCCCAGATTCACCGCAAGCAATACCCGGAGCGGACTCAGCGCGCCGTGGAAGAAACGCTGAGTTATCTCAATCAGATGCAGGCGCTTTGCCGCGGCCGGGGCGCACCGTTGATTCTGGTGGTGATCCCGCGCGGCTATCAGGTGTATCCCGAGGAACGCGAAGAAATGCTGCGCGGGCTGGGCCTGTCGGACGACGATCTGGATCTCGACCGGCCGCAGCGTCTGCTGCTGCGCTGGGCCAGCCAGCACGGCGTGCCGGCCGTGGATCTGCTGCCGGCGTTCCGCGAGCATCGGCGGAAGCATCCCAATCAGAACCTCTACTACTATCCCGACGCGCACTTGAACGCGGCCGGGCATCGCCTTGCGGCAGAGACAATTTGCGCAAATGAGGCAGCGATGCAAGCACTTCGTTCGGCGCTAGCCGAGTAAGCCAGTGGGGCAGGGCTCCGGCCTGCCCCAACAATCACGAAAACCAGCAACCGCCGCACCTCGGACAAACGGTCCCAACCAGCCACTCCCAAACCAGCCCACCAGCTCACTCCACGGCCGACCGACCCAAGCGTGGGAAGCTTTCTCCAGGGCCCGAAACACGGCTACAATGAACAATCCCGGCGCTCGGCTAGTGCTGGGTCGGACCGGCAATTGGAAGAAAAAGGACACCTAGCGAGGAATTGCAAGGCGGCAAACCGGGAGGTTCACGCCACGGGCGATAGGCCCCGCTTCTGTACTTGTCCGGTGACGCCTCGGCCGCTCGTTTTGGCTTGATGTGTCTACCCGGTTGGTGGGCGCCGGCGGTTTATTCTCAGGATTCGTTGGGATTTATGATTCTGGTTACCGGCGGAGCCGGATACATTGGGAGCATCGCGGCCGAACGGCTGCTCGAACGCGGCTATGAGGTTTGCGTTTACGATTCGCTGTTTCGCGGCCACCGCGATGCGGTCCCGCCGGCGGCGGCGTTCGTCGAGGCCGAATTGGCCGACCGCGATCGGCTGCGGCGTGTTTTTCGCGACTATCCGATCCGAGCCGTGATGCATTTCGCGGCGCTGGCCGAGGTTACCGAATCGATGCGCGACGCGGGGGCGTACTTCCGCAACAACGTCGGGGCGTCGCTGGGGCTGATCGAGGAGACCGTGGCGGCCGGCGTCGGCCGTTTCGTTTTCTCTTCGACCTGCGCCCTGTTCGGCGACCTCAACCCGTCGCCGATCGCCGAGGGTGCCCCGCCCAATCCGATTTCGCCCTACGGCGAATCGAAATGGCTGGTGGAGCGTATGCTGCGCTGGTATCGCGAGGTCCACGGGCTGAGCTACTTCGCGCTGCGCTATTTCAACGCCTGCGGCGCGACGGTGGAGCGCGGCGAGCGGCACGATCCGGAAACGCACCTGATCCCGCTGGTGCTGCAAGTGGCGGCGGGCGAGCGCGAGGCGATCAACGTCTACGGCGCGGACTACCCAACGCCCGACGGCACCTGCGTTCGTGACTACATTCACGTGCTCGATCTGGCCGATGCGCACATCGCGACTCTGGAAGCTCCCGAGGAGTTGAGCGGCTGTTACAATGCCGGCACGGGGCGTGGGAATTCGGTGCGTGAGGTGATCGACACGGTGCGCCGCGTGACCGGCCGCGAGATCCGCGAGAATGCCGCGCCGCGCCGGCCCGGAGACGCCGCCGAACTGGTGGCCGATCCCACCCGGATTCAGACCAAGCTGGGCTGGCAGGCTCGCTTCGGCCTCGAAGACGCGGTGCGCAGCGCCTGGGAATTCCGCCTGCACGCGCAACCTTCGGTTTCCCGAATGCGGAGTTGAAACCGGCGGCCCGGTGGAGGGGCTACGGGCAGTTCCCGCCGTGAGCGCTTCGCGGCCAGCAGATCGCCCGCGGGAATCCGCGGGTGAGAAAGAGTCGACTTCTTCCCCAGACAAACGATGGGTGGTCCGTCACAGCTCGATGCCCCAAAACCGGCCGCGGTGCCGTTGGACGCCAACGCGGTGGCCGAGGTCGAGGCGTTCTATGACGACTACGTCGAGCATCACGTCCCCTACCACCGCAGCCCGCGGGGCCTGAAGAGTTTCGTACTGCGATTCCTGCCTTACTGGTCGTGGCGGGAGTGGCGATTCTGGCGGCGCTGGACGCCCGCCGGCTCGCGGCTGCTCGACCTGGGCTGCGCGCGCGGCCGGGAGATTTTTCGCGAACGGGCGCGGCTGTGCGTCGGCGCCGACATCGCGCGCTCGGCGCTGAAAGAGTGCGGCAGCCACTACGACCTCGCCGTGCAATCGCTGCTCAACGGCATCCCGTTCCGGTCCGAGAGCTTCGATTGCGTGGTGACCTCTCACGTGATGGGGCATATCCCGCCCGACGCCAAGGACGGCGTGATCGCCGAGATCGCGCGCGTGCTTAAGCCCGGCGGCCGCTCGCTGCACGTGATCGAAACCGATAGCCGGCATCGCTTCGTCGAGCTGGCCAAGCAGGACGCCGCGCTCTACCAGCGCCATCTGATCGATCAGGACGGGCATGTCGGCCTGGAGCTGGCGCCGGAAGTGATCGCCCGCTTCGCGCGCCACGGGCTGCGCTGCCTCGATTGCGAGCGCATGGAGACCGGCGCGATCCATCCGCGGCTGCTTCTGAAATGGTTCGACAATGAATATGCCGCGCGGCACCCCGAGATCGGCCGCGAGGTCGAACGCGCCCGCCGCACGCTGGCCTCGCCGCTGAAGCTGGCGCTGGCCGAGATTCGCCTCGGCCTCGATCACTACCGCAATGCGCACCAGGCGCCGCTCGAAAACGCGCAGTTCATCGCGGTGGCTTTCGAGAAGGCGGCTCGTTAGGCCGGCGCCGATACCGGAAGACGGCCAAAAGGAACGGAATGAAGTTTTCGCAACGATTGATGACGGCCGCCGTCCTGTTTGCGGTGGCGGTGTTTCCCGCGGCGGGCCAGGACGCCCCGCACCGTTTGCCCTCGAGCGAAGCCGCCAAGTTGTACGAACAAATCGTCGAGTTGATGGAGGCGGGCTCGGTGGCCGTGCCGGAGCTGGAGCGCGCCGCGGCGCCGCTGGTCGAAAATGTGAAGCAGTCGGCTCACGCGCTGCAGGTGGGCTCGACCCGCGAACACAGCGGCGTGCTCTACACGCTGCTGACCAACGCCCGGATCTATCTACAGATCGCCGACGCGCTGCCCAAACCGCCCGCCTTCGCCGCCGACGCCCGCAAGCATCTCGACTCCTTACGCGAAGCTGTCGACCGCGCCGACGCGCACTTCCGCGCCACACTGGCCGAAAAGGAACAACTGCTGCGCGGGGCCGACCGCGACGAACTGGCGCGCTATCAGGAAGCGAACCGGCTTTTGTCGCCGCCGGCGCCCAACGAGCGGCGCGTCGTCTTCTTCGGCGACTCGATCACCGATAGCTGGAAGCTCAACCAGTATTTTCCGGGCAAGCCGTATATCAACCGCGGCATCAGCGGCCAGATCACCGGTGAAATGCTCGGGCGCATGCAGGCCGACGTGATCGCGCTCCAGCCGCGGGCGATGGTCATCCTCGGCGGCACCAACGATCTGGCGCGCGGCGTACCGATTTCCACGATCAAGAACAATCTCACCATGATCGGCAGCCTCGCCGAACAGGCCGGCATCCAGCCGATTTTTTCCTCAATTCTGCCGGTAAGCGACTACCACAAGGACGTGAACCCGAACTACGAGCGCACGCCGGACCGCCCGCCGGCCAAGATCCTCGAACTCAACACCTGGCTGGCGGCGATGTGCAAAGCGCGCGGCTTCCGTTATCTCGACTACTTCCCGGCGATGGTCGACGCCAACGGCTTCATCCGCGCGGAGCTGGCCGACGACGGGCTGCACCCCAACGGCGAGGGCTACAAGATCATGGCGCCGCTGGCGCAGGCGGCGCTCGACGAGGCGCTCAAGGCCGCGCCCGAAAAAGCGCACCGCAAGCGGTTCGGGATCTTCTGATCGCGCGCCGTTCCCCCGCATCGCGCTGATTGTTGCCCGGCGGGCTCGCGGGATGGGCGGCGCGGCGTATTGGCTCGAGGCGCGAGCAATGGGCGCCGTTGCCGTTGCGCGCCGTCCGGAACAAGACGCGATGCGAATCACCGGCCGCGCGGTTGCGGTTCGCCTAAAGGTGCTAGCCTAAAAACGGACTGCATCCCCGGCAGCCGCCGTGTGGAGGAGTACATGGGCTTACTGGAACTGTTTGGGTTGAAGGACGCGCCGCACCAGGCCGAGGGCAAAGCGACCTCCGAAACAGTTCGCCGCATCACCGCGCAATTGGACGAGATGGAGCCCGCCCGCGCGAAGTACATCGCGGCGTTCGCCTATCTGTTGGGAAGGGTGGCGAATGCCGACCTGAACATCAGCGAAGCCGAGACGCGCGAGATGGAGCGCATCGTCCAGAACATCGCCGGCCTCCCCGAAGAGCAAGCCATTCTTGTGGTGCAGATCGCCAAGTCGCAGCATGCCCTGTTCGGCGGCACCGAGAACTTTGTCGTCACCGAGGAGTTCGAGCGGCTAGCGACGCGCGCCCAGAAGCTCTCCCTACTCAACTGCCTGTTCGCTGTTTCCTCGTCGGACCGCTCGATTTCGACTGTCGAGGACAACGAAATCCGCAAGATCACCCGCGAGCTGCGCCTCGATCATTCCGACTTCATCGCGGCTCGCTCGGCCTACAAAGAATATCTCGAAGTTCTGAAGAAGCGCCCGGAGCGCTGAGGGTTCCTCGGTATCGCCCGGTTGCCCCGCGGGGACTCTGAATATCGTCCGGCCCGCGTAGCGCAGGGCTGGCGCTTTTCCAGACCTGCGGCTTTGGTGCTGATCGCGCAGGCGCCGGGGCTCGCCGGCAGCGCTGTATCCACTTTCCCGGGCGCAAAGACATAGTCTGGCTTACCCGCGTAAGGCCGCGGGTCTGGCTTCTTTAAGGCCGCAGGTCTGGGAAAAACGCCCAGCCCTGCGCCTACGGGTGTTGGGTTTTCCGGGGAACATGGTGGCTTGGTTTTTTTGGCCGTTTAGGGCAGGCCGGAGCCCTGCCCCACGGGCGGCTTTGTGCCCCACCACGTCCTGGGGTCCTGCTACGTTCTTGGTGTGGGCTGGGATCGCGAAGCTTTCCTATGAACATCTGGTCGGCACTTCCCGACGTCCTGATCATCTTGGTTGTCGCGCTGCTGCTGGGCATCGCCGCCGAGCGGCTCAAGCAGAACGCCTTGCTCGGCTATCTGCTCAGCGGCGTGCTGCTGGGCCCCTCGGGCCTCGGGCTGGTGCGGCACGTCGAGGGCGTGCGCCAGTTGGCCGAGGTCGGCGTGGCGCTGCTGCTGTTCACCATCGGCCTGGAGTTCTCGCTCCGCCGATTGCGCGAGTTGGGCTCGGTGGCCAGCCTGGGCGGCTCGGCGCAGATCCTGGGCACCGGCGTGGTGTTCGCGCTGCTGGCGCTGGCGTTGCAGCGCCCCGTCGCGGAGGCAGTAATTATCGGCGCGGCGCTGTCGGTGAGCAGCACCGCGGTCGTGCTGCGCGTGCTGGTCGACCGCAGCGAACTCGACAGCCTCCACGGCCGCAACGCGCTGGGTATTCTGCTGGCCCAGGATCTCGCCATCGTGCCGCTGGTGCTGGTGATCTCGGCAGTGGGCGAGGGCGTCGACGCCGCCACCGCCTTCGGGCGGCTGGGGATGCGCGTGGGGTTTGTTTTCCTGCTGGTGATCGGCGTCTATATCGCCAGCGAGCGGCTGATTCCTCCGCTGCTGGGGCTCGCCTCGGCGCGCAACAACCGCGAACTGCCGGTGATCCTCGCCGTCGCGGTCTGCCTGGGCGCGACCTGGGCCTCGCATGCGCTGGGGTTGTCGCCCACGCTGGGCGCGTTCGTCGCCGGCGTGCTGCTGGCCGAGTCGCCGTTTGCCGAACAGATTCGCACCGACGTCGGCCCCTTGCGCGCGGTGTTCGTAACGATGTTTTTCGCCTCGGCCGGGATGCTGGCCGATCTGCCCAAAGGGCGCGGTCTGCTGCTGGTGTTGCTGGCCGCCGCGGTGATCCTGCTGGTGAAGGCGCTGGTGGTCGGCGCTGTCATCCGCGCCTTCCGGCAACCGCCGCGCGTGGCCTTCGCGACCGGGCTGGCACTGGCACAGATCGGAGAGTTCTCATTTGTTCTGCTGCAGGTGGGTTTCGATGCCGGAGCCGTGGCGCCCGAGACGTTTCAGATCTTGCTGTCGGCGTCGGTGCTGACGCTGCTGGTGACGCCTTATTTGATGGCGACCAGCTCGCAGCTTTGCGAGGTGCTGGTGCGGCGCCGCTATGCTCCCAGCGCGGCGGCTGCGTCCGGCCGCCAAGCCCCGCGCGTGGATCCCAAGCGCGTCATCGTTGTCGGCTACGGGCCCGCCGGGCGCAGCGTGGTCGAGTCGCTGCGCACAGCCGGCATTCCCTTGCTGGTGATCGACCTCAACCCCAAAACCGTGAGCGAGAACCGCGCCCTGATTCCCATCGAGATCGGCGACGCCTCGCGCGGCGACATCCTGCAGCACCATCACATGCAGTGGGCGCGCGCCGTCGTGGTGACCGTTCCCGACCCGCAGGCCGCCCGGTTGATCATTCATCAGGCCAAGGCCGTCGCGCCCCAGGTGCCGGTGATTGCGCGCGGGCGTTACCACGTCCACATTCCCCGTCTGGTGGAAGCCGGTGCGGATTCGATCGTTGATGAAGAGTATGTGACCGGAGGACGACTGGGCGAGGAATTACTGGCGGCGTTGGGCAAACTCGAAGCCCGCTGACCCTAGGGCGGAAAAGGCTCGCGGCCAACAACCTGTCGAAAAACGCGACACAAAAAGAAAGGCCGCATGGGCACCCGGGCAGGTGCCCACACGGCTTGAGGGTGAGGCAGAGTTTGTTTCCTTTTGACAGAGCAACGCGACTGCCAATCGTTCGGGCGATGGAAAGGCTGTGCTGGCGATCGTCCGAAATTTGCCTTTGGCTCTGCATTGTCATGAGTTTCATGGCCACGGCGCCAGGCGCACGTGCGCTTTGCCGGCCGCCGGCGCCGCCGCCCGCGCTTGGGGTATTTGGCCCAACTGCGTGGGTGCTCGGCGATCTGCCCCGCTGGGCGGTCGTGTGGCAGCATAGGAAACGATGCCGCCGCTGGGGCTTCGCGGAATTCTGTTCGATCTCGATGGCGTAATCTACGACGCCGAACAACCGATCCCGGGGGCCGCCGAGACGCTCGACTGGGTCCGCCGTAGCAAAATCCCTCACCTGTTTGTCACCAACACGACGTCGCGGCCGCGCTCGGATCTCACCGCCAAACTGGCGCGATTCGGTATTGAAGCTCGGGACGAGCAGGTCCTGACCCCGGCGGTCGCCGTCGCCGCGTGGCTGCGATCGCAGAAACCCGGCAAGGTGGCCCTGTTGCTGAAGCCGGAGGCGCAGTGCGAACTGGATGATACCCTGCCCCGGGTCGAGGCCGTCGCCGAAACCGGCGCGGACTACGTGGTCGTCGGCGATCTGGGCGCGGACTGGACCTACACCGCTTTGAATCGCGCCTTCCGCCTGTTGCACTACAACCCCGAGGCCGTTCTGGTGGCGCTGGGCATGACGCGCTACTGGCAGGCGCCCGACGGCATCTCGCTCGATGTCGCCCCGTTTGTCGCGGCGTTGGAACACGCCACCGGCCGCCAGGCCGTGGTGCTGGGCAAGCCGGCGCAGCCCTTCTTTCACGCCGCCGCCAGCCGTCTGGATCTGCCGCCCTCCCAGGTTTTGATGATCGGAGACGATATCGCGGCCGACGTCGGCGGCGCACAGCGTGCTGGCCTGCGCGGCGGCCTGGTCCGCAGCGGCAAGTTCCGGCCGCTGGATCTCGCCGGCGAGATTCGGCCCGATGTGGTGCTGAACTCGGTTGCGGATCTGCCGGCCTGGTGGGAAGGTTGACAGACGCGAACCGAGGGGATGCGGGGAGAACGTGCCCTTTGTCGGTCTCGCGGTTTGGGCTCAGCCTGAGTCGCGATTCATAAGTGGGCTGGGATGGTGTTCATCCCGTCGACAGCAGCTCATCCCGCAAAACCCGCAGCGGGTTGTAGGGAAACAGGAGCGCCGCCTGGGCGACCCCGGCCAGTTCGCTGACCACCGGGACGACCGGCTCCAGGTTCGGCCCCCGCCGCAACCCATCGTGAGCGTCGGAGGCGACGAAGTGCACCAGACCGGCGCGAAACAGGCCAGAGCGGCGGCCTGGGACAGGTTCTCGGGCCCGTCGTCGAGTCCCGGCACCAGAGGGCAATGCAGGTCGACGAATCCGCGTACCCCCATCCAGGAGGGCAGCGACGGCTGCGGCAGTTCGCCGCTGGCGCGGATCGCCGGCGCACGGGCCCGGGGCGGGACGCCCAACGGGCTGTACCTGGTGGGTTCAAGGGCGTCTGCGGGAGCATCTGTTCCCGCGATCGGCTGAAGACCGGCAGGACCTAAGCCCATCCCCCCTCACCGGAGAAGCGCCATACGTATTTGTCCGGACAAACCCGCTCCTCCGAGCCGAGGATTCCATGGAGGAACCACGCCTTCCCGCCGATGGATGGCCAGAGCGCACTCTCCGCAAGGTCCTCCAGGTGGAAGTAGAAGCAGCCGGTCGGTGCAGCCGGTCGATGGGATCGTGGGTACAGCCGGTCGACGCGCACCGTCGGGCCCACCGCCGATGCGCTCGCCGACGTCCCAAACGATGATTGGTACCCGGCCGCAAATACCCCGCGCCCTGCATGTTCTGGGCGGCCTCGATCCGGGCGGAGTCGAGCGCTGGCTGCTCGACACCGTGCGCCTGCGGGGCGATTCTCCGTGGCGCTTCGATTTCTGCCTGCTCGGCCCCGAACGCGGCGCCTACGCGCCCCGGGTCGAGGCGCTTGGCTGCCGTGTGCTGCACTGCCGGCTGACGCCGCGCGCCACGTTCCCGGCGCGGCTGCTGGCGCTGCTGCGGCGCGAGCGTTTCGAGGTGGTTCACAGCCACGTCCATCACTTCAGCGGCGTGGTGCTGGCGGTGGCGCGGGCGGCGGGAGTTGCGGTCCGCGCCGCTCACAGTCATACCTTGGAAACCCGAGACCACAACCGGGAAACCCTGGCCGCGATGCGCGCCGGCCGGCAGCTCTACCGGCGCGCCATGCAGGGTCTGCTCGCCGGCTCGATGACGCAGGGGTTTGCCTGCACCGCCGGCGCCGCCGGATTGGCCGGCGAGGGGCTGCGCGGGCGCTTCCGGATCGTGCCCTGCGGCGTCGATATCGAAGCCTTCCGGCGCGCGCGGCCCGCTCGAGCCGAGCTTCGGCGGCGGTTCGGGATTCCCGAGGATGCGCCCGTCGTGGGGCATGTCGGCCGCCTGGCGGAAGAAAAGAACCAGGCCTTTTTGCTGCGGACCATGGCGCGCCTGCTCAGCCGCGCACCGCGGGCCCGCCTGTTGATCGCCGGCGGCGGCGGCTTGCGAACCGAGCTGGAAGAGACCGCCCAACGCTTTGGGCTGCGGCCGCGCGTCGTCTTCACCGGGCCGCGCGACGATGTGTCCGAACTGCTGGGCGCCTGCGACGCTTTCGCGCTGCCCTCTTTGCTCGAGGGCTTGCCGGCGGCGGTGCTCGAAGCACAGGCGGCCGGGCTGCCCTGCGTGGTCTCCGAGCAGACCCCCGCCGAGGCGATCGTGCTGCCCGGGCACGTCGAACGGGTCGCTCTGAGCCGGGGAACCGAGGGATGGGCCGATGTCCTGGGGGGCGCACTCGAACGGCCTCGCTGGGACGGCCGCGATGCCTGCCGGCGGCTCCGCCAGAGCGGTTTCGACGTGGCTACTTCCTTTGAAACGCTCACCGGCGCTTATGAGCAAGGCCGAACCAGACCAACAGCCGCAAACGCGGCCGCCTATCTGCCCGTCGGGGGGTAGGTGTCATTTCGAATACCCATCCGAGCCGCCAGGACGTATCGCAAGGCTCGAATTGAGCGAGCTAGCCGGACGCGGGTTTCGGAAGAAGTCTGACAACTCCCGGCCTCCGACGCAACAAAGTCGTCCATTTCCGACAGACGCAACAAACCGGTCAAACCGCCTCATGCTATCCGCAGAGTCCGCCGATCTACTCCAAAAGCCATGACGGCCATATCCCCCCTTGCCACCCCGGCCCTAGCGCCCACTACGGCAAACACAGCGCCCGCCACACCGGGATTGCCGCTTACGACAGTAGCGACTGCGCGGCCCCCAGCCATACCGGTCGCTTCGCCCTGGCTGCCCCCCTGGGAGCAGGTCGCCGAGCGGTTCGAGGCTATCTGGCGCGGAGGTCGGCTCACCAACGGGGCTTGCGTCGAGCGGCTCGAATCCGAGGCGGCTGCCTATTTGGGGGTCCGTGACTGCGTGGCGGTGTCGAGCTGTACCGCCGGACTGCTGCTGGTGGCTCGTTGCCTGGGACTGCGCGGCGAGGCGATCCTGCCCAGCTTCACCTTTTTCGCTACCGGCCATGCGCTGTTGTGGAACGGGCTGACGCCGGTATTTGCCGATTGCAACCCAGCGACATTCAACATCGATCCCGACAGCGTCGCCCGGGTTTGGACGCGCCAGACCGAGGCGATCTTCGCGGTTCATGTCTTTGGATGTCCGGCCGAGGTCGAGGCGCTGCAGCAGTTTGCGCGCCGCCTCGGGCTGCGCCTGATTTTCGACGGCGCGCACGCTTTGGGAGCGCGGCTAGGCGGCCGCAGTGTGGCGGCCTGGGGGGATGCAACGGTCTTCAGCCTGGCTGCGACCAAACCGCTGGTGGCCGGCGAGGGAGGCCTGGTCGCGACCGCCGACCCGGCCCTGGCGCGCAACCTGCGGCTGGCCCGCAACTATGGCAACGACGGCACTTACGACTGTCCCATCCTGGGGGTGAATGCGCGAATGACCGAATTCCAGGCGGCCGTGGCGCTGGCCGGGCTGCCCTATGTCGACGAGGGTATCGCCCGGCGGCAGCAGTTGGCCGAACTCTACCGGCGGCAGTTGTCGGGGATAGCCGGGCTGGAGACGCAGCACCCTGGCCCGGGAGTCCGCGGCAGCTGCAACGGATTCACGCTGCGAGTGGGCCCGCAAGCCGGGATCGGCCGCGAGACCGTCGAGCGGTCGCTAGAGGCGGAAGGGATCGAGACGCGGCGCTATTACGACCCGCCGCTGCACCGCCAGAAGCTCTACCGGCGTTTCTACCAGCCGGCTCGCGAGCCGCTGGCGGTGACCGGCTTGATCAGCTCGCAGGTGGTGGCGTTGCCCCTGTATGCCGGTCTCGCAACAGACACCGTGGTGCGCATCGGGCAACAGATTGCGGCCCTGGGTAGGCCGCGGCCAACAGGGCGGTCCCTCCCGAGGGCGGCGGCCGGGGTCATGTGCGGGGAATGTTGGCGGGGACCACGTGCCGCTTTCCCTGCCGGACGGCAGGACCCCCGGGACCTGCCCAGGGACATCGCCTCCGGTTTGAGGGCCGCGGCGGGTGGCGGATCGGCCGGCCGCAAGCGCCGGGGTGACCGCGGCGCAAGCCGCAAGTGAACGCAGGCGGCGGGTGAAGAAGCGGCGTTCGGCACGGTTGACCCGGTGAAGAAAGCACGGCCGGATGGGGATGCGACTCGACTCGGGCGTGATCGACCTGCCCATCTGGTCGCGTTGCGGCTCCATGTGAAGTCCGACGAGCGATCTGTCGATTCTCCGTGAGGACGGTTTCTGGAGAGACTCATGCGGTTACTCGCGATATTGATGGCAGCAATGCTGCCCCTCTCAACCCTCTCGCTTGCGGCCCGGCCGCCGGCCGTACGTCATGTCAGCACCGCCGGCACGGTGTGGATCAATGCGGCCGCTCTGCCCAGTGGCTCCTCGCTTTACGACGGAGACACCCTGGCGACCGCCGACAACGGCTTCGCCATGATTAGCGGCGCCGGGCAGGGCCGCGCCGAAGTGCGCCAGGACTCGCTGGTCCATATCAGTTCCGGCGAAATCACCCTCAAGGGCGGGGCGGTCGGCTCGGAAGGCTTGGCGGTGCGGCTCGGCGATGACCGCATCCAACCGGCCGGCCCATCGCGGGAGCAGCGCTGGTTTGTGGTCGCCGACCGCGGCGGGCGAAGGCTCGTCGCAGCCTACCAGGGCGATGTGGCGATCGAGCGGGATGGAGCCGAGCCGGTGCTGGTGCCGCAGGGCTCGTTTGCGGTCCCCAGCCGCACACCGGCCGACGCGGACCAAGACCCGGGCAGCCGGGGCGGAGGCGGTTCGATTCCCAGCGGCCCCGACAGCGGCTGGGTGATCTTTTCGCTGACCTCGGGCGTCAGCATCGCGCTCATCGCCGCGCTCGGCGCGACCGCCACGGTCGCCGCGATCGTCGGCTACACGCTCGGAGAGCGCTCGGTCAGCCCGTCGAACTAGCCCGCATGTTTCACAAGGAGTCGAAGCGAGAGGCGTCAGAAGCCCGTGGATACAAGGCGCGCGAAGCTTGGCGCGCGGAGGCGTACTTGAACAGTACGGTGAGCACGACGAGCGAGCGCAACGCGGTAGGCGCGGGCATATCACGCCTCGCAGCCGGCTCCTTGTGAAACATGCGGGCTGGGGGCGGTGGCCGGGCCGGTGCGATGGTTCGCCCGAGCCCCAGGCTTGCCAACGTCGCGATTGGTCGCGGCGTAGCGCCCGGGCCACCGAGGCCTGCTGGAGGAGCCATTGGCGCGCCGGAATGGAGTTTTTCCGCAGCCTGTTTCGCCGGTATTGGAGCAAGATTGCGGACGGCGAGCCCCGGATTTGGCTACGTTGATGGATCGGCGGCGATCCAAGATGGCCAGCAAACGACTCCAGACTCGAGAACTCGCTACGGTGCAGCAAGCCGTTGTCGGCTGCCGGCGGTGCCCCCGCCTGGTGGCCCACCGCGAAGAGGTCGCCGCCACCAAGCGCCGGGCCTACCTGGATTGGGATTACTGGGGCAAGCCCGTGCCTTCGTTTGGCGACCAGGCGGCGCGGCTAGTGGTGGTTGGCCTGGCGCCCGGTGCGCACGGCGCGAACCGCACGGGGCGCATGTTCACCGGCGATTCCTCCGGCGACTTTCTCTACCGGGCGCTGTTTGAAAGCGGTTTTGCCTCGCAGCCGGCATCGACCGACCGCCAGGACGGGCTCCGCCTGCTCGACGCCTACATTACGGCGCCGGTACGCTGCGCTCCCCCGGATAACAAGCCGACCCGGGAGGAATTTGCGGCTTGCCGCCCATTCTTCGAGCAGGAGCTGGAGTTGCTGCCCAACGTGCAGGTCGTGGTGACCCTCGGGCGTCTGGCGCTCGACTCCTATCTCACGGTGCTGCTGGAAAGGAAACTGATTCGGCGCCGTGCTGACTATCCGTTCTCCCACGGCGCGTGCTATCGATTTCCCCCGGGCCTGCCGGCCGTGATGTGTTGCTACCACCCGAGTCGCCAAAATACCCAGACGGGGCGTCTTACCATGCAGATGTTGCAGCACGTCTTCGACACGGCACGGCAGATGCTGCGGTGAGCGCTACCCATTCAAACGGTTATAACTCATATAGATACAGAGAAATTGAGGCCGCCTGAGGAAGCTGGCACGTGGATTGCTAGATCCTTGGTTCCGAGGCGGGCGGCCCGGGTAGGGAGCCCGCCCAAAAAAGGGCTTAAAAAATGTGCAACCACCGTCCAGTGGAGGGCATCTATACCAATTCAGGAATGACCTGCTGAAACAGTGCCCCCAAGGGAATACTCGAGGGTTCGAAAGGTTTCAGGATTCTAGGAGCTGAACAGATGAGCAAGAAAGAATATACAAAGGTTCGGAAGAACCTGGAAGTCAAGCTGGCAGAGCTGCAGAGTGCGGATCGGCGGAGTGGTCTGATCACGGAGCGCTCCAACGACCCGATGGATCAGATCCAGTCGCGTATCGACCTGGACATGGCGGTGTTGGCGCTCAACACCGATTTCAAGACGCGTAGGGCTGTCGAGACGGCGATGGCGCTGCTCGAGACCGGCGAATACGGCATTTGTCAGGAGTGCGGCGAGCCGATCAATCCCAAGCGGCTCGAAGCGATTCCGTGGACGACTCTGTGCGTGCGTTGCCAGGAAGCGCATGACGCTTTGCAAGAGAACGAGTCCAACGTCGATTTCGAGAAGGCTGCCTAGACCGGTCTTTTCAGGAGCAACGCGTTTTGCTATCGGCTAGCCGAACTCAGAACGGGCGAAATTGGGGGGGAGCCATCCCGCGGGCCCCCGCCTTGCCGCCCGTCCGTTCGACCTCCGTCCGATGACCGGAAGGGTGCTAGTCCCTTCCACGCTTCCGCATTCGCCCGCCTTGCAAGCAGAACCCGCCTAGCCGGGTCGTTTCGTGCCTGCACCGCAGACATTCGCCACACCCGCTGAGTTTGCCGTTCTCCCCTGGATGGGGCGAACGTCGACGTAGTGTGGGGTGTGTCTGCCTGCGCGGCATAGCTGCGGGGAAGAATCACCTGAGGAAGCGCTGCTTCCCCCGGCGGGGTTTGCGGCCGGCGCGGCAGGCTACGGAAGGATTGCTTTCCGGTCCGGCGGTTGTACCCTCCAGCATGGCCTCGGTGGCGTGGGCCCTACGTCGCGACGAATCGCGACGCGGCAAACCTGGAGGTTCACGCCACCGCTGCCGGTCAGGCGACTGTGCCGGGCCTGTACACTGCGGCGGGTCTCGGCGCTAACCCGGGTCTTTGTCACTGCGCCCGAGTCTGGTCACAGTAGGTATGGCCCCCGTCACCATCCCTACGGATGAGCAACCCCACCTTCGCGAAGTCCTCGATCACCACTGCGAACAGACCGCCTGCGATAGGACGGCGGCGATCAGGCGACGGCGGGAATCGCCGATCTTGAGCGTCCGCACGTCCCACCACTCGGGAAGGGAGACGCCGATCTCGGCAATCGCCCCAAGACCGGGCCGTCCACGGGTGCACTGGCCCTCACTTCCCACCTGAGACGGCGGCGGCAGTTGCTACTGTGCTTTTGGTTTGCGGCCAGGTCCATACAATACCTGGCCGGGACGAGCCGGCGTCATCTTGGCGTCGTCGAGCACCACCACTCCGTTGACCAGCACGTAGGAGACGCCCTCGGCGTATTGGTGGGGATTGCCGAACTCGGCGCGATCGATGATGCGGTCGGGATCGAAGATCGTCACGTCGGCCTTCATGCCGGGGCGAATCAGCCCGCGGTCGAACTGCCCGATGCGCTGCGCCGGCAGCGAGGTCATCTTGCGAACGGCGTCCTCCAGCCGCAGAACGCCTTTCTCGCGCACGTAACGGCCCAGCACCCGTGGGAAAGTCCCGTAGTAGCGCGGGTGGGGCACGCCTTCCCCAAAAACATGGATCCCGCCGTCGGAGGCGATCATCGTGCCCGGGTATTGCATCACGCGCACGACGTCTTGCTCGTCCATGGCGTGGTAGACGGCCTGGCAGCCGCCGGCCTGCTGGATCTCAATGACGGTCTCGGCGGCGTTTTCGAAATTGACCTCACGACCGCGCGCGCGGGTGACATCGGCCAGCGTTTTGCCGTCGAGGGTGGCGTCCCAATCGCAGTGCGAGAACTGGATGTTGGCCGGATCGCCGCCGCCACGGTCGACTTCGATGCGTCGCGCGACGTCGGCCTTGATGCGCGCGCGGGTCGGCGGGTCCTGAAAGCGCTCGAGCATCTTCTCACGTCCGCCGGCCTGCGACCAGGGCGGAAACAGCGCGCCGGTGCCGGTGTGCGACGCCGTGTAGGGATATTGATCGACCGAGACGTCGACGCCGCGGCGGCGGGCCTCTTCGACAAGCTTCAGAGACTCGGCCGTCTGGCCCCAATTGGCCTTGCCCATGGCCTTGTGGTGGGTGAGCTGGGTCGGCAAGCCGCCCTCTTCGCCGATACGGATCGTTTCGCGAGCGCTATCGAGCAGACCCGCCGCCTCGTCGCGCATGTGTGAGATGTGCATACCGCCATATTGGCCGGCCACACGGGCCAGCTCGACAACTTCCTCGGTCGGCGCGAACGCGCCTGGTATATAGAACAAGCCGGTGCTCAGCCCCATCGCACCCTGCTCCATACCCTGGCGCACCAGACGGCGCATCTGATCGAGTTCCTCCGGGGTGGCCTTGCGATCGGCGGCACCGAGAATCTCGCGGCGCACACTACCGTGACCGAGAAAGGCGCCGACGTTGACGGCGATGTGCGTCGCCTCGATCTTCTCGAAGAACGGGGCGAGCGGAATCGGCGAGCTGCCGTCGTTGCCTTCGATGATGCTGGTGACACCCTGGCGGATGAAGTTCTCGCCGCCGGGCACCTCGAACATCGCTTCGCGGCTGTGGTTGTGCACGTCGATGAAACCGGGCGCGACGATTTGCTGGCGGGCGTCGATCGTGCGGCGCGCCGAAGCGCCGGGCAAGTGGCCGAGCGCCACGATGCGATCGCCGCGGATGCCCACATCGCCGCGGAACCAGGGATTACCGGCGCCGTCGAGGATCCGGCCGTTGCGGATGAGGATGTCGAAGGCCTGGACGGTCTGCGGCGTGGCCGGATGCGCGGCAAGCAGAAGTAGAGCGAGCGCGAAGGCCAGCACGGACGGGATGTTTCGCGAACCTGGCTGCGGAGAATAGGGAATCATCGGGCTCTCCTGGTGGGGTCCAAGATATCGTAGACGGTGCGGCCCAAGGAAGGCAAAAGACCCGCGAAAGCAACTCCGCTCCGGACCGGCTTTTCCATCCGGGCGCCTATAATACAGGTGGAAGGAGAGGGCTCTTGGGAAGACGAACAATCCAGTTGTTCTTTCTGACTTCCTTGGCCTGCGCGCTGGTGTGGGCCAACGATGTGCCGCGGCTGGAGCCGCTGACGGGGTTGCCCCCGCATCCAGCCGACAACCCCAGCAGTCCGGAAAAGATCAAGCTGGGCGAGATGCTGTTTTTCGAGACGATGCTCTCCAACCGCGGGCAGCGTAGTTGCTCGACCTGCCATAAGCCCGAGCTATTCTTTACCGACGGTTTCTCGCGCGCGTGGGGACTGCACGAGACCGAACTGCCGCGGAAGACGCCCAACCTGCTCAACGTCGGCTGGCAGCACAGCATGTTTTTCGACGGCCGCGCCAAGACACTCGAGGAGCAGGTCAGCAAGCCGCTCGAAAATCGCGAGGAGATGGATCTCGCTCCCGAAGAAGCAGCGCAACGGCTGGCGGCCGACCCGCTCTACCGGGCAGCATTCGCGAAAGTCTTCCCGGGCGAGCCGATCCGCTTTGCGCTGGTGGCAAAGGCGATCGCGACCTTCGAGCGCACGCTGGTGTCTTATGACAGCGACGTCGACCGCTACCTCGCCGGAGATCAGAATGCCTTGAGCAGCCAAGCCCGCAACGGGTTGAGTTTGTTCAGCGGCAAGGCGGGCTGCATCCGCTGCCACAATGGACCGATGCTCACCGACCATCAGTTTCACTACACCGGCGTTCCCGAGCGCGACGGCGACAAGCCGGCCGGCACCAAGTACAAGACGCAGAGCCTGCGCGATGTGGCGCGGCGCTTTTCATTCATGCACAACGGCGTGTATCTGCGGCTCGATCACGTCATCGACCACTACAATCGCGGCGGTTCGGCACCCAGCGGCGTCGAGCCCGAGATCCAGCCGCTGTCGCTCACCGCCGGCGAGAAGGCGGATCTGCTGGCATTCCTACGCTCGCTCAATGGGCGGGTGGATGAGACGCTCGGGCAAAGCGGGGAGGTTTCGGATCTGTTCAACGTGCCGCGGCCGGTCGATCATGACGATCGCTCTTCGCAGACCGGGCCGGTACAGAATCCGGCGTATGAGCGCCGGCCGGCGAGAGTGGCTCCCGCCGCCGTGGCGGGCGAGCCGGTGCAGGATCCGGCGTACCAACCGCGGCGACCTTAACGGCGGGTTGGGGCGATGGCGCGCGTGCGTTCGGAGTGAGGGAAGGAAGACGGCGCCGGGTTGGGGGCGTGGGGACGGATTGAGAGGGTTGCGGCTACCGCTTACTTACGCGCGCGGCTCGGATCGGCGATTGCCGGCGGCTCAACGGTGGTGGGGTGACGAAGTGGGGGCGAGTCTGGCGCGGTGGGGCGCTTTGAACTGGGGCTGCGCTTCGCGACAATGAGGGTAGCGTGCTTTTCGCTTGTGAGAACAGCGGGGTTGCCCGTTCCACCGCGCGGGCTTGTTTTGCTTGAGAACAGGCTGCTTCGCTTGTTCCGTTCGATTGCACAGGCCGGAGGCCTGCGCCACTGGGAGCTATGACGAATCGTATTGTTTGGGGCAATCTGTTTCACCGCAAGACGCGGACGCTGATGACGATTTTGGCGATCGCGGTCGAGGTGGCCATGATCCTGATGATTCTCGGCCTCTCGGACGGGCTGCTCGATGAATCGGCACAGCGCAAGCGCGGCATCGGGGCCGACATCATCATCCGGCCCTCGGCGAGCGCCTCAACGATTACGACGGGCTCGAACGGGCTGCCCGAGCCGCTGATCAAGGAGCTCGATGCGATGCCCGAAGTGGCCGCCGCGGCCGGAACCACGATCATTCTGCCCACCAATCTCCAGACGATCACCGGCGTCGACTGGGACGAGCTCGACCGCATGGCCGGCGGCGTTCGCTTCATCCGCGGGGGGAGATTTGAAGGGCCCGACGACGTGATTATCGACGAGCTCTACGCGCGGCAGAAGAAGGCGAAGCTCGGCGAGACGATGCGCCTGCTCAACCACGATTTCCGGCTGGTGGGTGTGGTTGAGACCGGCAAAATGAGCCGCATCTTCATCCCGCTGGCGACGATGCAGAAGCTGATGGGCTGGCAAGGCGAGGTGAGCCAGATCTATATCCGCCTCAAAGACCCCGCGCAAACCGAGGCGATGATCGCGCGGCTGAAGGAGAAACTGCCCGATTACCCGATCCGGTCGATGGAGGAGTTCGTGACGCTGTTTACGACGCAGACGCGCGGCATGGCGGCCAGCTTCATCGACTCGATTATGGGGATTGCTCTGGTGGTGGGATTCTTGGTGGTGTTGCTGTCGATGTACACGGCAGTGCTCGACCGCACGCGGGATATCGGGATCCTGAAATCGCTGGGGGCATCGTCGGCCTATATCGTCAATATTTTCCTGCGGGAAACGATCATGATGACGGTGGCCGGCATCGGCGTTGGCATGCTGATCAGTTGGGCGGCGCAGATGTTTGTACAGCGGATGTTTCCGCTGGTCACGATGATGATGCTCGAGAATCACGTGGTTTGGGCGGTGGCGATCGCGGTTTTTGCTTCGCTCGGCGGCGCGCTCTATCCGGCGATCCTGGCGGCCCGGAAAGATCCGATTTCGGCTTTGAGCTATGACTGATGTTCAACGGATTTTCTATGGACTGCCTGAAACATATCAGGCCAGAATAGAGTTGCTGGGTTGTACAAAATCCTTTTTTGGGGGACGGCTTTCTTGAAACCTCCCGACCGTTTGTTGCAGGACCTGGGCGTCCTCGGGTTCCTGCTTAAGTTTTGGTTTGCGCTGGCCTTTGTCGTAGCCGTAGGTTCCAGCGCCTGGGAATCGGTTTGGTTTGGCGTGGCCTTTTCCGGTTACGTTCTGTTTATCTTCGCCTTCATCGTGATTGGCGCCAAGCTGCTGGTGTCGCTGTTCCGGATGCCCTGGAAAGTTTCGCGGAGCTTTGGTTCGACACGGCGGTCCGTTTGAGGCGGCTCCCGCTCGAATTCCCCAGCGCCGTTTCGGCGTTGTGTGCGCCGGCTTCGGCTAGACGGGCTTCAGCTTCATGATCCTGGCGGCGTTGTTGTGATAGACCTTTTTTAGGATCTCATCCGGCAGGCCGATTCCGTAGATCTGCCAGCGGCCTTGCGGCGGCGTCGGCGACGGCGCGTAGTCGAAATACTCGTCGAGCGTTTCGAGAAAACGGAAATAGCACTGGAACATGGCCGGCACGAGGTCCTGCTGCGGCACCGAGCTGCCGTGCGGCGAAGCGTCGGTGCCGTACATGATGCGGTCCTGGTAGTCCTCAAAGAACTTGCGGGCCCGCCGCGGCTGGCGGCCCAACTCTCCCAGACGCGCTCCGATCTCTACGTTCATGTTGGGGTACTTATCAAGCCAGGAAGAAACCTCGTCGAGATCTTCCGGGTGATTGGCAACGTGCAGGCAGACGAACGTCGTACCAGGGTGCTTGGCCACGACGCGGTTGCGGGCGGCGAGCAGCTCGGCCTTCGACGGATAGTCCTTGCCATAGAACGACCAGTTGGGATGGTTGCCCAATTCCTCCCAGCGTTCGTTGAAGCGGTCGATCGGCGTAAAGAACGCGTCGGGGTCGCCGGTGTGAATCGAAACCGGCATGCCGAGTTTGCCGGCGGCCTCCCACATCGGGTCGAAACGCGGGTCGTCGATTTTGACCAGCGGACCTTCCTTGCCGTTCTCTCTCAGATATAAGCCGAGGGTCTTGGTGAGCTTCAAGCCTTTCGCGCCGAGCTCATGCGCGCGGGCCAGCTCGTCGGCCTGCCACGCGGGGTAATCGGGATCGCGCACCTTGTCGTAGGACGGCTCGGTGCAAATCAGATAGCGCCCCGGGAACGCGGCCTGCATCTTTTCGATGTTGCGCTGCAGGGTCTCGCCCGTGCCGCCGGTCAGGTTGACCATGGTCTGCATGTTGATCTCGTCCATCCATTCGACGATCTTGGCGAGGCGCTGTTCGGGCGTGCCTTGCAGCGGATCGTTGGCCGCGGGCGTGTGGCGAAACAGGCCCGAGACGTGCGTATGCATGTCGATGACGGGAAAGCGGGCCTTGGCGACCGGGTTTTGCGGCACCACCAGCATGCTTTTGGGCTGGAACTCGCCGAGAGTCATTTGGGCGGCCGGCGCTTCGGATTCTGTCGGCGGCGCGGTTGGGGCGTTGGAGCACGCGCCGGTGAGAGCGGCGGCCCCCAGGGTGGAAGTGAGGAAGGTTCTTCTCGAGGCGGACATGGGGCCAATTATAACCAGTTGAGTTGGCGACCGGTAGCCCTGGCGTGTAACGTGCGGGACCAGGTGTAGAGACAGGCGCTCTCGCCTGTCGTCGTCGCCAGGCGGCCGCGGAGCCGGTCTGCGTCAAGTGGGGGCCGGGTTTTTCCCGAGGCAATACCTAGAGTCACGAGGGTCTCCGCTTCGCGTCGGCTGACAGGCGCGAGCGCCTGTCTCTACCTCCGGAAGTGCCACGGCAAAGGCCCGCGGCCTGCGCCACGGACTCACGCGGTCAGCGATTGCAGGGCCTTGGCGATGCGGCCGGCTATCTTGCGCATTTCGGTTTTCGATTCGACAAGATTTTGATTCACTTCGATTTCCAGGCCGGCGTAGCGGGGTTGCGGAAACAGGGTTCGCAGGTGGGTGGTGTGGCCGTCGCTGGTTCCGCGGTAGGGATAGTTGCGGCGAACGTGGTAGCCGTCGCTGCTGAGGCGGCAGGAAAGTTGATCGGCGAGGAGGCATTCGAGCGGCCGTTGCGGGTCGTAGAGCAGCCCGATGTCGGCACGGCGCACTGCGCCGTTGACGCTGGGCGTGAACGAATGCATGCTCAGGTGGATGCAGCGCCCGGATCTCTCGATCGCGCGGCGAACATCCCCTAGAACGACTTCACGATAGGGGGCGTAGTAGAGCCGGATGCGGCGCTCCTTTTCCTCGCGCGTGAGGTCGCAATTGCCCGGAACGGCGATCGAGAAGCTGCGGGACGCCATCAGCTTCGGGTGATGGAGGCTGCGGTTGAGATCGACGAGCAGCCGCGCGTGGCGGCCTTCGTGGCAGGGGCAGCCCAGGGCCTTGGCGCAGGCGCGGGCGATGATTGCCGAGCCTGGATCCCAGGCGATGTGCGAATCGAGTTGGCGGCGGGTCAGCCCCAGGTTTTTGTACGAGCCGGGGATGTGGTTGGAGGCGTGCTCGGCCGAGATAACGAACTGGCGCGCCAGCAAGGCGTGCGGAGGACTCGGCCGCGGCGCAATAGGCTGCGGCGGAATTGGTTGCGGCGCAAGGCGGAGGTGCGCCGGCTTGCCTACATATTCCAGGGCCGGTTTTTTTCGAGGCATGCCGCAAGCTCTTCATAGATACCGGGAACGATCGCGGGCAGGCGATGGTTGGTGCGGGCCTTGCGGCGATCGATCTCGCGGCGGATGGCTTCCGACAGATTGCCGGTGACAATGCGATGCTCGACGAGCGGGTGGTAATCCATCTCGCCCTTGGGAATTTCCGGTTCGCATTCGCGCAACAGGCCCAACAAAATCTGGCGCGCGGTCGGCGCGCGGCGCCCGAGGCCGAGCCAGGGGCGCAGGTGCAGAGCGTCGACTTCGGCGCGGCTGCCCTGGCGAACGACGCGGTTGAAATCGGAAAGCAGCATCGAGCGGCGCGGCAGCGGCAGCCGCTCCTGCTGCATCCGGCGCACCATGACTTTCAGGACGGCGCGGATGAAAACCGCGAAGGCGATATCCATCTTGGGGCATTCCTGGCTGTCGAGAACGCGGATCTCGATGGCGCTGCGGTTGAATCGCACGATGGCGCCGCGCGAGTTGATCCACTCATGCCGCAGCCGGCGGCCGCCGGGAATTTTTTCGCAGATCGCTGATAGATGGGCCGCAGTATTTCGCTCTTGTACTGCGCGTATGAGGTCATGAATTCGGGCACGACCCCGGCGGTAATGCGCGGCAGGCGCTTCTGGTTCGACCGGTAGAAGGCCAGGCGGTTGCAGACGTTGGGGCCCAGACGCCCGCCATAGAGAGGCGAGCTGGCGGCCAGCGCCGGCAGATAAGGCAGCAGGCAGGCAATGGCGTTGTGCAGCAGGACGGTTTCGTCCTCGCTTCCGAACGGCAGGTTGATGTGGCAGCTTTGCACATTCATCCAGCCGTGACTGAAGACGGGGAACAGCCGGGCGTAGGTTTGATAGATGGGCTTGCCGGCACGCGGCCACAACTCGCCTTCGGCCGGGTCAAAGAAGGGGTGCATGGCGGTGGGCAACAGGCGCGCGCCGAAGTCCTTCTTCAGTACGCGCAAGACGGACCGCAGCCCCTGGACCAGATGGCGCTCGATGGTACGCAGGCTGCGCTCAGGCCGCAACGCTTTGATCTCGAACACGTGCGAGGCCAGTTCGTTCGAGAAGGCCGCGCCGCCGTGCTCAACCTCGGAGACAGGCCGGCCGGCGAGCCGCCGGAACAGCGGCTCGACCAGCCGCTGCACGCGCAGGTCGCCATCGACAACAGGGTACTCAAGCTCGATCCCGATGACTTCGAAAAAGCGGTAGGGCCGCTGCCGCTCGCTCACGATGTTTTGGCCGGCTCGGGCTTGAGGGCCAGCTCCGACTCCACGCGCACCCGCCGCAGGAAGCAGGTGATGATCTTTTCGTAGATGCGGTCTTTCTCCACAGTGTCCTCGTAACCGGTGTCGATGTTGGGGTTGTCGTTGATCTCGATAATCACCGGCTGGCCGTTGATTTCCTTGATGTCCGCCCCGTAGAGCCCCTTGCCGATGAGCGCGGCGCCCTTCAGAGCCACCTTGCGGACCGCGGGCGGCACCTTGGCCGCCGGCACGGCCTCGACCTTGCCGAAGCGCGTGAAGCCGCTTTCGAAGCGCTGCGCGATCTGCCAGTGATCCTTGACCTGATGGTAGCGGCAGGCGAACAACATGCGCCCGTCCAGGATGCAGATGCGCCAGTCGAACGGCGTCGGCGCGAACTCCTGCACGATCAGCAGCGGCGATTCTTTGAACATATCGCGCAGCAGCGCTTCCAGCTCGGTCTTGTTTTCGGCTTTCTTGACGGCCGCCGAGAAGGTTCCCTGCGGCAGCTTGATGATCAACGGCAGGCCGAGCGCCATCAGGTCTTCGCGCGGCGTGCGCCGCGAGACGATCAGCGTGCGTGGCGTCGGAATGTCCTCGCGCTGAAACAACTCGTGCAGGTAGACCTTGTTGGAACACTTCATGATCGACTGCGGGTCGTCGATGACGGGAATTCCCAGACTCTGCGCCTGCTGCGCGAAGGTGAACGAGAAGTGGTCGAGAGCGGTGACGGTGCGAATGAACAGCGCGTCATACTCGGGTAGCCGGCCGAGATCGTCTTTGCTGATCACCTCGAACAGCGCGCCTTTGCGCAGCGCCACGCGCTCGAACTTTTCGAGCGTCTCGTCCCAGGAGGGTTTGAACGGATCGTTGGGGTCGTAGAGGCAGGCGATGCGGTGCGGTTTGCGCCGCGCGACCGGCTGATCCTGCCGCACGAAAGCGCCCTTGGCCAGCTCATCGACGAGTAACCGGGTGTCGCCGGGCTTGAGTTGCGCCAGGGTTGCCGGAAAAATCTGTCCCACCTTCCAGCCTTCCGATTCGTGATACATGCGGATACGCATGAGCGGAAACGAATAGAGGCGAAAGATCGTGCGAGCCTGGCGTTGAAAGCGACGGTCGAGCGTTTTTCCGAAGACCGAGGTGATCTCGATGTAAGCATGCGTGCTCGGCCGGTAGTGGACCGCTTCGCCGCCCTTCTGTTCGTCGTTGCGCTCGGCTGCCTCGAGGATTTCCGACTTGCCGGGTTCGGGAACGATTACGCGCGGCAGCAGCCGCCGCCCGCCGCGCACAACCTTGAAATCAATCGTGTCGAGACCGCCTTCGCGCAGCACCCGGAAATAGGCAAAAGGGTTGTTGATTTCCTCGATCATCTGCAGCGTGGGGAAGATGCGCTGTGCGCGCGCATCGGCCAGGAGCGAGATGTAGTAGCCCTTGGAGAGGTATTGATACGACTTGCAGAGGTTGAGAACAACGGCGTTCGCCTCCAAGGCACGGCGTTTGCCCTCGAGATACTCGTCGGCGGTCCAAACCGGAAAGGCGGCCAGTTCGGGGCGGCCCGGCGGGTCCAGAACGATCACGAAGCGCGGCGAATTACGCCGGGCGGGGGAAGCGGTGGTAGTCAATCGTCACCTCGGTGAAAGTACCAAAAGAACGGCGTCATAGGTCACGTCTCCCAACAGAATGGCCGGAATCAGGCGCTCGGCGGGCACCGAATACTTGCCGCTGCGGCTGAACGGGCTATGGGCGGAAGGGTCGCGGATCACGAACTTGTCACTCTTCGGATAATAGCCGCAAATCACCACGAAGTGGCCGGCCGGCTGTCCGCGGATATCGTCGTATTGATTATCGTACTCGCGGGGAGTGCGGTAGAGGTAGGTGGCGCTGAGCCCGGTCAAGATCGGTTGTCCGCCGCGCAACAGTCCGACGAGCAGATCGCGCGTCAGTTCGTCGAACAACAGTTGCCCGCCGTCCTCCAGGTAAGACACGTAGGCGTCGATGGCGCGGCGCAGCTTGTAGGAATCCATTCTGGCCTTGCGCTGGCGCAGCTTGTCGATGATTCGGGCGCGCCCCAGGTCGCGCCAGGTGGGGTCGAAAACGCGCAGGCTGTAAGGATAGATCGTCGAGCGGAAGCCGTTTGCCATGGCGCCGATACCGAGATAGACCGCCAGAGTGCCGCCATCGGGGTTGCGCGGCGTTTCGGCAATCACATCGGGCAGGGTCTTGGCGTAGCCGAAGAACCGAAAAACCTGGGTCAGGCAGGTCGGGCCGCAAGTAACGTCATCGGGCTGCTCGAAGCGGGGTACGTCCAATAGGATCGGCGTGGGGTCGGGCGAACTCGATAGCGGCATCCTCCGAAATTCCTGGTTTGATTATAGCGGTGCGCGGAGCGGGGTTTGCACGCGTTGGCTGCGCTGCCGACGCCCGGCGGGCGTCCCAGGCGAGAGTGGCCAGCAATTTTTCATCGGAAACACACGCCCCCGGTAGGGTGTCTTCCAACAGGAGGTAGATTTGCTATGCGAGCAACAACAAGGAATTCCTTGGGAATCGCCGCGGCCGTTCTGCTGGCGGTCGCTTGCGGCAAGACCTACGAATCGGGGGCGGAGACCGTGACGCTGAATGCGGGCACGGAGTTGCAAGTGTCGCCCATTACGACCTTGTCGCCGGTCACTGAAAAGACCGGGGACCGCTTTACAGCCACACTCGCCGCGCCGCTGATGAAAGACGAACGAGTGATCGTGCCGCAGGGTACGACCGTGATGGGCGAGGTGGTTGACTCACACGCCGCCGGGCCGGACGAAGGAGGGTCCTTCCTTTCGCTCGAGGTCAAGCAGATTGTGGCGCGAGGCGGCCAGACGGTTGCGGTAAAGACCGAGCCGGTTCGCTACGCCCCGGCGCAGCTAGCCGAAGCAGGCCAAATGCCCCAGGCTGGGGAACAGGCCGAGGCGGGCCAACCGTCCGAGGCCGGTCAACCCGGTGAGGGCCAGCAACCCCAGGCGGGCCAGCAGGCCGAAGGAAGTGAAAGTGTGACAGTGCCTCCGGTGGTCCCGAAAGACTCAACCGTGACGTTCCGCCTGGCGGAATCGGTTGATATGCCGGTGAGCCTTCCGGAGACCCAGCCGAAACCGATCTCGTAGGCCGCAAGCCTGAGGCAGAGGGAAAACGGCAAGAGACAACACGAGACAATAGGTGAAAGGCCCAAGGCAAAAGACAAAAGGGAAGAGGCAAGGGCGGAGGTGAAACGCCGCACGGGCGCGAGAGTCAGCACAGGCCGCGGGTTCGTCCGATAGGGCGACCAACGGCCGTTTTCGCTACCCTGTGGGGCGGGCCTCCGGCCGGCAGCGTCCGCCTGTGGCGGACGTTGCTTGCCTCTCCCCCAAGCCACCCCGCGAACGTCGGCGGGCACGCCGACAGGGACCCGCTATCAAAACTCGCCGCATCCGCATCGACGGCAGCGAGGTGTCGCCTTGCTGGACCTGAGCCGGACGGCTGTGCTACTCTGCCGGTCGAAAGGGTGCTTTCACGGGCGGATGCACCCGGCTCGAACAACTCCACGCTACGAGTTTGCGCTTCCCAGTGTGAAACCTTCGTAGGTTTTTGGTTCGCCCCCCGCGAGCTATGGGGTTTGATTTTCACACCACCAGATTTGCGCGGCCGCGGTTGAGGAACCGCGGGCGTCGGGATTTGAGCGGCTTGGACATTGTGGACGAAGCCGTGCGGAAAGCAGGGCTCAATCCAGAAGCCGGGCTTAAGACGCAGGGGTCATCGAATCGGCGTCGTCTCGATACAACGGGATCTCCGTCTATCGTGCGGTTTAGGCTCCGTTTCGACGGGTAGCTCAGTTCCGTGCAACCACCGCCGGGCCCCACGCCGATTCAACGATCGGCCGCCTCGCGCCGACACGATCACAGGAAACGAGGACAATTCATGAGCTTCAGCGAACAGGTTGAACAAGGACTGCTGGCGCGCGGCTATACGCGGCGCCATTTCGCGCGCATCGTCACGCTGCTCACCGCCGGCGCCTCGATGCCGCTCTACAACGAAGCGTCCCTGGCCCACGCCCAACTGTCGAGCCTGCGTCGCCGGCTGCCCGACGGCGCGGTCAAGATCAACGCGAACGAGAACGCCGAGGGCCCCTCGCCCGCCGCGCTGGAAGCGCTGATCCAGGTCGCCCGACAGGGCAATCGCTATCAGTACGAAGAGACCTATGACATGATGTCGGCGGCGGTCGAACTGGAGGGCCTCACCACCGACAACGTCGTTCCCTACCCCGGCTCGAGCCTCGGCCTGCACCACGGCGTCGTTGCGTTCACCTCGCCTGAGCGCGGCCTGATCACCGCCGTACCCGGCTATGAAGCCGCCGCACGCGCCGCCGAGTTCGTGGGCGCCCCAGTGGTTCGCGTGCCGCTGGTCGAGGGCAGCTTCGCTCACGATGTCAAAGGGATGGTCAAAGAGGCAAATCGCATCAACGCCGGGATGATCTACCTGTGCAACCCCAACAATCCGACGGGCACCGTCACCCAGCGCGCCGACATCGAGTACCTGCTGGCCAACAAGCCCAAAGGCGCGATTCTGATGCTGGATGAAGCCTACATCCATTTCAGCGATGAACCCTTCGGCAGCGACCTGGTCGCCAAGGGCGAAGACGTGCTGCTGCTGCGCACCTTCTCGAAAATTTACGGCATGGCGGGCCTGCGCGCCGGGTTCATGTACGCCAAGCCGGCGCTGCTCGACAAGGTCAAAGGGTTCTCTGCCGGGGCCATGCCGGTGACTGCAATGATCGCCGCCAAGGTGAACCTCCAGGACAAGCAGATCGTCCCCGCGCGCAAGAAGCGGACGGCCGCCATCCGCAACGACATGTTCGCCTTTTTCGACAAGCACGGCTTCCGCTACACACCCTCGGTGAGCACCAAGTTCATGGTCGACGTCAAAATGCCGGTCGAGACGTTCATCAGCGCGATGGCCGGGCACAACATTTTCGTCGGCCGCCCCTGGAGCGCCTGGCCCACCTGGAACCGCGTCTCGATCGGGACTGCCGAGGAGATGGAGAAGTTCAAGACCGCGTTTCTCGAGGTCGTCGCGAGCTGAGGCGGCGCTTCGCGCGGCACGCGCCGCAGATTCCGTCACGGCCCGCCGGCTTGTTGACTTAGTTAGTTCCGCCCGCGGGCGTCCGCCTGCGGCTCTGTTTTCGTGCTCCTTGCTCCGATGCCGGCGCGCGCCATGGGCGTTGCCGCCAGCCGCCGGACCACGCCACTCGCATCCCCCCCGTAGTTCCCTGCCCGCCTGCGGCCCATGCCGTCCTTTTCAGGCCCGCCCCAGCCGGCAGCACCCTCCCCCACGGTCTGGGTTACCATGAACGTCTGGGCCATTCGCGCGGGCACGCGAGCGGCCTACCTGCTGAACACGTAAAAAAAGCCGCAGTCCGCGTCGACTGACGAGCCATCCCTTCAAAACGCCTCAGTTTTTGGTTTTCTCTTTGGTGTGAGAACGGTACGTATGGCAAGTCTCTCGGGAGGCCAGGGCCGGAGTCATGGCGCCCCCCGCCGGCGATGGGAGCGGCGTGGGCTGGCCGGAGCGCTGCTGCTTGCCGCCTGCGCCCTTCTGGGCGGTTGCGGATCGCCGCGCGCGGGCACGCCCCCATCGATCGAAATCACTCGTATCCCCAAGGCCGGTTTGGGCGGCCGAGACCTCCTCGATACGATTTCAGGGCGTGTCTCGGGCTCCCGGCCAGGGCAGCGTGTCGTTGTCTTCGCGCGCAGCGGTATGTGGTGGGTGCAGCCGCTGGGCGCGCAACCCTTCACCGCCATTCGCCCCGACGCGACCTGGACGAGTTCCACGCATCTCGGCACCGAATACGCCGCCCTGCTCGTCGAGCCCGGCTATGCTCCCACGACGACTCTGGACGCGTTGCCCGAGGTCGGCGGATTGGTTCTGGCCAAAGCGCGCGCCATGGGCCAGGGGGCCGCGCATCGCGAGCCCAAGGCGCTTTCCTTTAGCGGATACGAGTGGGACGTCCGCGATGCGCCCAGCGACCGCGGGGGCGTCAGCAACAACTACGACCCCGCCAACGCCTGGCTGGACGCCAACGGCTGGCTCCACCTGCGCATTTCCCCCGCCGGCGACGGCCAATGGAACTGCGCCGAGGTCACGCTGCGCCGCAGCCTCGGCTACGGGTCGTACTCGTTCCTGATCCAGGACGTTTCCCATCTGGAGCCCGCCGCCGCCCTGGGGTTGTTCACCTGGGACGACCGCGGCGCCGATCAGAACCACCGTGAAATGGACATCGAGATCAGCCGCTGGGGAGACCCGGCGAGCAAGAACGCCCAATATGCGGTTCAGCCCTACTACGTTCCGGTCAACGTCGTGCGCTTCCTGGCTCCGCAGGGCCGGCTGGCGTACTCGTTTCGCTGGGAGCCGCGGCGGGTATCGTTCCGCACGGCCCGCGAGGCCGCTGCCGGTTCGTCTTCCGGCGTCGTCGCCGAGCACGTATTCACCTCGGGAGTGCCGTCCCCGGGTGGCGAATCGGCTCGCATCGCGCTGTACGCTTACGGCAAGAGCAGAACCCCGTTGGTCCATGGGGCCGAGGTCGTCATTGAGAAGTTCGAGTTCCTTCCCTGACGCGCCGGCGTTGCTGGGGCCGGTTCTCGGGCTCGCGCTCGGGCTGCTGGCCGCTTGCTTGGGAAACCCCGCCTTTGCAATCGACCCCAACCGCGCGGTGTCGCAGTACGTTCGCGATCACTGGGGGCCCGAGCAAGGCTTTCCCCGGGGGCCTGTCTATGCAATCTCGCAAACCGCCGACGGCTATCTTTGGATCGGCGCCGAGGCCGGGCTGGTTCGTTTCGATGGGCTGAGCTTCCGGCTGACCGAGGCGAAATCGGAGGCCTTCGACGTGCGGACCGTGTTGGGCTTGACGCCCGACGACGCCGGAAACCTGTGGGTGCGGCTGCGCCGCCCAACTCTGTTGCGCTATCGCGACGGTGTCTTCGTGAACCCCATGGCCGCTCTGGGCCGGCCCGCTTCCACGGTCACCGCGACCTGCCAGGCGCAAGACGGCGCGCTGCTGGTGTGGGCGCTGGAAGGCGAAGGAAGCGCCATCGTCCTGCGCGGCGATCATTTTGAAACTCTCGCCAAGACCCATGACCTGTCGCGTTCTCCGGTGATGTCGATCGCCCAGTCTCCCAACGGCGACCTGTGGCTGGGCACGCGGGACGCCGGGGTGTTCCGGCTCAGCGGCGGCAAGGACACTCCGCTCGTCGAGGGCCTGCCCGACCCCAAGGTCAACTGCCTGCTGGCCACCAACGACGGGTCCGTGTGGATCGGCACCGACCGCGGCATCGCGCGCTGGAACGGCAGCAAGATCACGCAGCCTGACATGCCGCCCTCGCTGCGGAACGTCCGGGCGCTGGCGATGGCCGTCGACCGCGACGCCAACGTATGGGTCGGTACCAACTCGCACGGGCTGCTGCGGATCAATTCCCAGGGAGTTGCCGTGCTGGGCGAGTCGGCGCAGCCAGCCGAAGCCGTCACGGCGGTTTTCGAGGACCGCGAGGGCAACCTCTGGACCGGCAGCGCCGGCGGCATCGAACGGCTCCGCGACAGCGTGTTCGTCACCTACTCGGCCTCCGAGGGGCTGCCGTCGGACGCCAACGGCCCGATCTTTGTCGACTCGGCCGGCCGCACTTGGTTCGCGCCCATCGGCGGCGGTCTGTTCTGGCTGCGCAACGGGCAGCGGGGCCGCGTCACCGAGGCCGGCCTCGGTTCCGACGTGATTTACTCGATCGCGGGCCGCGGCCGCGAGTTGTGGGTCGGAAGACAGCGCGGCGGATTGACGCGGCTGCGCGAAACGGGCGGCTCCTTCCACGCCGAGACGTACACGCAGGCCGATGGACTCGCGCAAAACAGCGTCTACTCGGTCGCGCAAACCCGCGACGGCACGGTCTGGGCGGGAACGCTCAGCGGCGGCGTCAGCAAGCTGAGCGGCGGCAAGTTCACCACCTACACCACCGCCGACGGGCTGGCGTCCAATACCGTCGCCTCGACTCTGGAGGCCTCCGACGGCACGATGTGGTTTGCGACGCCCAACGGCCTCAGCGCCCTCCGCGGCGATCACTGGCAGGTCTACACCGAGTCCGACGGGCTGCCCTCGGCGAATGTGAATTGCTTTTGGGAAGATTCCGGGGGCATGTTGTGGGTGGGGACCTCAGCCGGCCTGGCCTTCAGCGGGCCGGACGGTTTTCAAGCGGCGGCCGGTGCGGCTTCCTTGCGCGAACCCATTCTGGGGCTCGCCGCGGACCGCAAGGGCTCGCTATGGATGGCGACCTCGAATCATCTGCTGCGCGTCGAGCGCGACAAGCTGCTGCAGGGCAAAGCCGCCGAGGTGCATGAATACGGCCTCGCCGACGGGCTGCACGGTGTCGAAGGCGTCAAGCGGCATCGCTCTGTGGTGACCGATGCATTGGGCCGCGTCTGGTTCTCCATGAATCGCGGCCTCTCGGTGGTCGACCCGGCGCGGTTGGGGAACACCGCGGCGCCCGCCATCGTACACATTCAAACCATCTCGGCGGACGGACAGCCGGTCGAGCGGCAGAGTCCGCTGGTGATTCCCGCCGGCCGCCAAAGGGTGATGTTCCGGTTCACGGGGCTGAGTCTGTCGGTCCCCGGGCGGGTGCGGTTTCGCTACAAGCTCGACGGTTTCGATCGGGACTGGAGCGCGCCCAGCGCCACGCGCGAAGCCGTCTACACCAACCTCGGCGTGGGCCCTTACCGCTTTCGGGTGATCGCCAGCAACGCCGACGGCGTCTGGAACAGCCAGGAAGACAGCGTCGCGTTCGAGGTCGAGCCCGCCTTCTGGCAAACCCTCTGGTTCCGGCTGCTGGCGCTGCTGGCCTGCGCGCTAAGCGCCGTCGCTTTCTATCGCTTCCGGCTGCACCAGTTCACGCGGCAGCTCAATGTCCGCTTCGAAGAGCGGCTCGCGGAGCGCATCCGCATCGCCCAGGAGTTGCACGACACCTTGCTGCAGGGCTTTCTGAGCGCCTCGATGCAGTTGCACGTCGCCGCCGACCGGCTGCCCGAGAACTCCGCGGCCAAACCGAAGATCGAGCAGGTGTTGGGCCTGATGGGGCGCGTGATCGAAGAGGGCCGCAACGCCGTGCGCGGGCTGCGCTCCTCGCCGCACGACACCGCCGACCTGGCGCAGGCGTTCTCCCGCATCGAGCAAGAGATGGCCAGCGAGGACGAAGTAGATTTCCGCGTCATCGTCGAGGGCCGGCCGCGTCTGATGCACGCCGTGTTTCGCGACGAGGTCTATCGCATCGGCCGCGAGGCGGTCGTCAACGCCTTCCGCCACGCGCAGGCCAAGAGGATCGAAGTGGAGCTGGAATACGCGGCGCGGTATTTTCGCGTTGCCGTGCGCGACAACGGCCGCGGCATCGATCCGCAAGTGCTGCAAGCCGGGCGCGAGGGCCACTGGGGCCTGGCCGGCATGCGCGAACGCACCGAGCGGATCGGCGGCCGCTTCAGCGCCTGGAGTAGCGCCGCGGCCGGCACCGAATTGGAGCTGGTGGTTCCCAGCCATCTCGCCTTTCCCTCGCCAGGCCGCGAACGGCCGCTGCGCTGGCTGGCCCGCTGGTTCCCGCGAGCTACAGGCACCCAAGCAAGGGGAGACACAACCCGAAAAAATCAATGAGCGATCAAGCCCGGATTCGAATCCTTAGCGTGGACGATCACCCGCTTTTGCGCGAGGGGATCGCCGCCATCATCAACAATCAACCCGACATGCTCATGGTGTCGCAGGCCTCCACGGGGACCGAAGGCATTCAGAAATTTCGCGAGCATCGGCCCGACGTCACGCTGATGGACTTGCGGCTGCCCGATCTCAGCGGCATCGATGCGCTGATTGCGATCCGCAGCGGAGTTTCCCGACGCGCGCGTGATCATGCTGACCACCTTCGAGGGCGACATGGAGATCCGCCGCGCCCTGGAAGCGGGAGCTCGCGGCTACGTGCTCAAGAACATGCCTCCGGCGGATCTGGTGCAAGCGATTCGCCAGGTCCACGCCGGCCAGAAGCGCCTGCCGGCTGAACTCGCCTCGCACCTCGCCGAGCACCTCGGCGACGAAGTCCTGACCAGCCGGGAAATCGAAGTACTGCAGCATCTCGCCGGTGGAAACCGCAATCGCGACATCGCGGCGCGCCTGTTCATCTCCGAAGAAACGGTGAAGGTGCACGTCAAACACGTATTGGAGAAGCTGGGCGCCAGCGACCGCACGCAAGCGGTGGCGATCGCCGTGCGCCGGGGAATCATCCAGCTTTAGAAAGGCCGCCTCAGGCCCAGATCGACTGCGGCTCGGCCTTTTGCACGCGCGCTTCGCCGGCGCGCAGCAAAGCGAAGCGCACACCGATCGGGCCCAACATCTCGTAGACCACGACGGCGGCCAGCACCGCCACTGAAACCGCCGGCGCAAACTCATGGAGCGTGCGGTTGATGACCAGCGTCAAGCCAATGGCGAGGTCGGCCTGGGCGAACAGCGCAAATCCGAGGTTCTTGCGCACCGAGTCGGGCATGTAGAGCCGCCGCGCGCCCCACCAGGCGCCGAGCGATTTCCCGGCCGTGCGGCCGATCACGTAAAGGATGCCCAGCGCGCCCATGTGCCACACCAGAGCGACGTCCATGTCGGCCCCGGCGATGACGAAGAAGATGGCATAGAAAGGCGGGTCGGTGCTCCCCAAGGTGGCGAACAACCGCCGGCTGCGGGCCGACAGATTGACCATGGTGGCGCCGACGGTGAGGCTGGCGATGAGCTGCGACAGCTCGAGCACGTGCGACAGGCCCACGCAGAACAGAATCGAGCCGGCCAGCAGCATCAGCATCTCGCCGGTATCGGAAATCCGCGTCGCCCAACCCACCAGCATCAATCCCACCAGAAAACCGAGCGCCACCGAGCCCAGCAACTGCCAAAGCAGGGAGAATACGGAGTGGTAGAGCGTCTGCAGGAAGCCCAGGTTGCCGCTGCCCCCGGCCAGCTCGATCAGCGCGACCACCACGCTGAACATGGTGAGGCAAACGATGTTGTTGACGGCGATGATGCCCAGCAGCGAGCTGGTGAGCGGGCCGCGCGCGCCGCACTCGCGGATCACCATCAAAGTGGAGGCAGGCGCGGTCGCGATGGCGATGGCGCCCAGCAGCGCCGCGACCTGCCAGGGCTGTTGCAGCGCGAGCATGCCGCCAAAAACCAGCAGGCCCGCCAGCAACGACTCAGCCAGGGTGAGAACCAGAATCGGCCGCCCGACCTGGCGAAACCGCTCGACCTCGAACACCGACCCGATCGAGAACAGGATCAGCCCCAACGCCACTTCGCTCAAGACCTCGAGCGCGGCCAGGTTGCGGGAACTCACCCATCCCAGCACTGACGGACCCAACAGCACGCCCGCCAGAATGTAGCCGGTAACCTCGGGAATGCGCAGGAACCGCACCAGGTGACCGGCCAGCAGCGCCAGCAGCAGAATCAGGCCGAGGGAAGCAAGTTCGTTCATCAAGATCTCAGAGCAGCCCGGCTCGGGACATTCACGACGCCCAGATCGACCCCGCCTCGGGCTCGCGAAAATGGGCCTCACCGGCGCGGACGATCGCAAAGCGCGCGCCGATCGGACCCAGCATCTCGTGAATGACGACCGCGGCCAGCACCACGACGGTAGTCGGACCCGCAAAGTCGGGAAAACGCCGGTTGACCACCAAGGTCAGGCCCACGGCCAGGCCGGCTTGTGCCATCAAGCCGTAGCCCAAAAAGCGCCGCACCGGCTCGGGCATCGCCAGCCGCTTCGCGCCCCAACGCGCGCCAAAGAACTTGCCCGCCGAGCGCGCTACCACGTAAAACGCGCCCAGGATCCCCATGGCGGGAACCAGCCGCACGTCGAGATCGGCGCCGGCGATGACAAAGAAGATGGCGTAGAAGGGCGGGTCGGTGCCGGCCAGCGTTTCGAACAGCCGCTTGCTGCGGCGCGACAGATTCACCATCGTGGCGCCCACGGCGAGACTCGCCACCAGCGGCGACAGATCGAGCATGCGCGCCGCGCCCACACACAGCAGGATCGAGCCGATCAACAAGATCAGCATTTCGCCGGTTTCGTGAACGCGGGTCGCCCAGCCCGCCAGCATCAGGCCGACCAGAAACCCCAGCGCCACCGAGCCGAGCAGTTGCCAGACCAGGCCGTAGGCCGAGATGTAGAGCGTATCGATCACTCCCGCGCCGCCCAGGCCGCTGGTGATCTCGATGATCGCCGCGGCGATGCTGAAGACGACCAGGCAGAAGATGTTGTTGACGGCGATGATGCCCAGCAGGGTATCGCTGAGCGGACCGCTGGCGTCGCATTCGCGCAGCACCATCAGCGTCGAGGCCGGCGCCGTCGCGATGGCGATAGCCCCCAACATCAGCGCAACCTGCCACGGCGCGCCCAACAGCAGAATCCCGGCGAATACCAGCGCGGCGGCCGGCAGCGATTCCATCAAGGTCAGTTGGACGATGTGGCGGCCGATCCGCAGGAAGCGCTCGAACTCGAATACCGAGCCGATCGAGAACAGGATCAGCCCCAGCGCGACCTCGCTCAACACCTCCAGTGCCGCGAGGTTTTCGGCGCTCACCCAGCCCAACACCGAGGGCCCTAGCGCCACGCCGGCCAGAATGTAGCCGGTGACTTCGGGGATCCGCAGGAACTGCACCAGGTGGCCGGCCATCAATGCCAGCAGGAGAATCAGCCCGAGCGAGGAGAGTTCGTTCATTGCGGTTGGGTGGCGGGTTCGGGCTGACTCAGAGTGTCGCGGAACGGCGGCGCTTTTTCCCGGCGCGCCTCCTGTTGGGCGACAGGGTTTACTCCAGGATGACCTCCCAGCGCCGGTCGCCTCTCTCCATCACGACGTGCAGGGGCTTGGCGCGGTGCTGCGAGAGCGCTTGCTGAACCATCGCCAGGTTGCGCGGGTCTTCGTGGCCGATCTTGAGCAGACGGTCGCCGGGCTCGATGCCGGCCTGCGCGGCCGGACTGCCCGGCATCACAGAGTCGATGGGATAGCCGTCGGGCGGCGAGGAGAGCTGCAGGCCGGAATGTGCTTCGTCGACCGCGGGAGCCGAGCTGGGCGGCCGCGCGCGCAGCGCCACCTGCATGGTCTTGGGGCCGCGCAGGATGCTGCAACTGGAAGGTCTCCAGCGCCAGGGGCAGCACCAGCACCTCCAGATCGTCGACCGAGCGCACCGGCTTGCCCTCGAGCTCCACGATCACGTCGCCGGGCAGCAACCCGGCCTGATCGCCGCGGTAGCCCCTCCAGGTCTCGCGAATCAGCGCTCCGTCCTTACGCTTGTAGTAGGCCTGTTCCTTCTCTCCCAGGTTCGCTACGCCCATGCCATAGCGGGTGGCCATCAGGCCGTCGAACGTCGCGCCATAGTCGAGCGCCGATTGCACGCTTTCCCCGGAGATGACCGTCGGCCGGCCGTCGCACAGCGTCACCATCCCCAGCAGGTTGCCGTCGAGATCGAACAGCCCGCCGCCCGCCATCACGTCGTTCAGCGCCAGGGTCGAAACCACTTCCTGAAAGGAATTTTCCCAGCAGCGCACTTCCTGCGTGCCCAGAAACGTGCCCGGAGCGAAGGCGTGTTCCTGATTCGCCCGCCGCCACACGGCCAGCACCCAGCGGCCGGGGCGCAGAAATTCCACCGGCAGGCGGGTCGCCATCGGCAGCACCGCCTCCTGGCGCGCCTGTACGGCGGCGATCGGCAGGCCGGGCGCCGCTACGGTGGTTTCGGCGCTGATCGCCTTTCCGTTGGGGGCCCAAAAGCCTTCGGAGTCGGCGAAATGCTGCTCGGTGTTGGCGGTGACCACCAAGTCCGGGCCCCAGATCACGCCGCTGCGGCCGGCAGTGGGCAGCCGAACCACCGAGGCTTGCACGTCGGTGGCGACCTGCACGAAAAAGTCGGCCATATTGTCGAGCGATTGCCTTTGCGCCAGACGCTGCAGCCGTGTCATTTCGGTTTCGGAAAGAGGCTGCTCGCGCGGCTTTTTGTCGGGCTTGAGCAGCGAGCCGCTGATGAGGATGGAGGCGGAGACCAGCGCCAGAATTGCGATATACTTCGGGCTTCTCGGCTGGCGGGGCATACTATCTGGGCTTATCTTACCGTTTTCGGGCAGTCCGCATCCGCCTTGCCCGGCCGCTTCCCGGTGGGGCCCTGGAGGCCGCCGTCCGCGGCCGCGAACCCATTCCGAGACTGCCGCGGTACTTATGCCTGGCGATTGTGTTTTTTGTGAAATCGTAAGCGGCGCCCGGGCCGCCCAGGTGGTGTTCGAAGACGAGCATTCCCTGGCATTTCTCGATCAGCGTCCCCTGTTTCCCGGGCACTGCCTGTTGATCCCCAGGGAGCACTACGAAACGCTGCCCGACCTGCCCGCCGCGCAGGTGGGCCCGTTGTTTCTCAATGCCCGGCTTCTGACGCGGGCCATCGAAAGCGCCATGCAGGCCGAAGGAGTCTTCGTGGCGCTGAACAACAAGGTCAGCCAGAGCGTCCCCCACCTGCATATCCACATCGTCCCGCGTCGCCGCAAAGACGGCCTGCGGGGTTTCTTCTGGCCGCGTCGAAAATACGAGAGCGACGGGCAGGCGGCGGCGGCCCGCGATGCCATCCGGGCAGCCGTGGCTGCGATCGAGCACGGCGCTTCCGATACCTAGCCGCCCAACTCACAGGCGAACCTGCCGAGCGTGCCCCTCCCCACTGTGCGGGTGAACGCTCCGAGCAGCGGAGCCAACTCGAACGTGACGCGGGCCTCTGACCGGCGGGGCCGACCTGGAGGTCGGCCTTTCCCTGCAATCCTGGTTCCCACCACCCGCTTGCTCTGCTCCACCCGGCGTAGAAAGAAACGTCGGCCCTGAAGGCCGACGCAGCCGGCCCGAGGCCCGCGCCACCCTCGAAACAGCGACGAATGGCCGTCTCGACCGTTAGCTGGAGCTGTGCGCGGCCCGCTGATCCAGCTTGCTCTCCACCACGACAATCGCCAGCAGGATGAAGATCAGGATACCGGCCGCCAGCGCCGTCCAGACCACGATTTCGATGCCCATCTGGGCGGCCAAATGACCCACGCCCCAAGGGATGAGCAGCGCGCCGCTGAAGGTCACCAGGAAAAAGGTGTGCAGTAGCCGCAATTGGAGGTGGGCGTGCCGGCCCGTCACCGCGCCGAGGGTCAGCGGGTGCAGCAGGCCCAGGCCGCTGCCCAGGAATAGGGCGCCGACCACGGCCCCGGAGATTTCCGCGGTCTGAATCAGGAAAATCGAGCCCAGAAAGCACAGCCCGCTGGCCGTGACCAGCCAGCGAAGCCGCTTCTCCAGCGGCGGAAGACGCTGCGAGGCGACCCGGCCACAGGTCAGCGCCAGCCAGAATCCGGCCAGGATCGCCACGCTGGTGCTGGCCGCGGTGCCGAACTTGCGCCCCAGGTAGAAGGCCAGCCAGCCGCCGATGGTCCAGTAGGTGCCCGATTCCAGAAACAGCGCCAACGCCACCAGGATGCCGCGAGGCGAGCGGTCGAGTTGGCTCCACAAACTGCTCGATTCCTGGCGGAATCCCATGAACTGAAACAAGTTAGAGCGGCCCACGCGCCAGGCCAACAGCAGGAACACGATGGCCAGCATCCACAGGATCGTGCCCAACCGCTCCGAAAACAGCCACAGCCCCAGGCAGGTCGTCATGGCCCCGGCGCTGAAGAAAATCCCCGCCATTTCAATAATATCGGCGGTGCGGGGCTGCGTCAGAGTGGCACGCAGCAGCAGCGCGGTCGCGGCGTTGAGGGCTCCCAACGCAAATCCGAGAACCAGCAGGGGAGGCAGGATCCAGACGGCTTCGACGATCCTCGAAAGCCACAGAAAGCTGACCGCCGCGAGAACGCCGGCGAAGACGAACAGCCGCTGAACGGTCCGGCCGCTGGGCCTGGCGCGGAGCACCAGCAAAGGCGCCGCGACGCTGCCTAAACCCAACATGAAGAACACGTTGCCGCTCGCCTGTGGGCTCAGCCGCAAGTGCGTCGCCCAGAGCTGCAGCAGGGCGCCCAGCGCTCCCAGCCAGACCCCCAGCAGGCCAAAGCTAACCATCAGTACCCGGATTCGCCGTGGATCCGGCATCTGCCGCTCCCAAAGCTCAGCGGACTGGATCCCGGTGACAGCCATTCGGAGATTCTAGCAATATGCCGCTGGATCGGGCGGGTCCTATGGTTTCCCGGATCACGGTGGCCCGATTCTACAAAAACCGGTAAATCACCCAATGGTGGTGCTAGACATAAACCCAGTGCTATCAATGGCTGGCACCCCAGACTTCGGTATGGCACGCTGCTTGCCTTCTCAGAAGACAAATTGGATTCGGCCTAATTTGCAGGGGCAAGTCGCGAGGTTTAGTATCTGCTTTGGTGGTGTTGCCTCAAGTCCGGATTCGGGGGTCGAAAGGTTGAGGATGGATTTGTGAGATCTCGGTGTAATGGGGTCACCGAGATCTCTATCTGTTGTTGAGGTAGCCCTCTTCGCCTTTGCGGAGAGGGTTTTATTTTTTGCCGCCAGGCCCTTCAAGGTGTCGAAATGGGCCTGGGTTTCACTAAACTAGAATGCGTCAGGCCGCCGAGCCTGACGCTGCCTTCCCCGCCTCGCGGAAACGCAAAGCGGTTGCTGTGACCACAGCGATCGTTCCCTTTTTGAGTTACCAAATCAGTAGCCCGGGCTGGGGCTTTTCCGGGCCTGCGGTTTTTCGCCCGGCTGTGCCCGGCTGCCTGGCTGTCCCAGACAGATGCCCGGCGGTCCCCGGCTGTGCCAAAGTCCGCAGGTCTGGGAAATGCACCCAGCCCTGCGCTACGCGGTTATCTGGGCAGACCTGCCCCCAAGGATCGTTTTTTGCCTTTGAGGTCCAAGCCCGTTGTTTCGGGCGGCGAGATGGAAGCGACCATCCGCCGGTTTCTCTCCGGCTGCCGGGAGCCTGTCCTGATCGAGCCGGGCGAGGAGCCGATCCCCCTCGAAACCGGCCGCTACACGATCGAGCCGCGCGGGGATAGCTGCGTGCTGCACGCCTGGAGCAGGTCGGGAAACCTGGTCCGCCGGGTGACCGCGATCACGCGCGAGAGCCGCGGCAAGATCGAGGCCCGGGCGCGGCGTTTCGGAAGCGGCGAGGCGACTCTGACGCTGGTGGACGCGGCTCGCAAATCGGCGGGAGTCCACCGCCAGGCCGGGCCGCTGCAGTTCCGCGAGACGCTGCGGCGCGTCATCGCGCGCGATTGGAGCGACTGGAAAATCGAGCGGCTCACCTCCGCCACCGACCTCGAGCACTCGCTTTCGGGCCTCTACGCGCGCGGCGTGATGCGGCGGGGGCAACAAGCCTGGGCCGTGATCGGGGCCGCCGCCGAAATGGGCGCCACGGTTTGTGACCAGATCCTGACCTTTGGCCTGATCTGGCTCGACCAAGCCTGGCGGCGCGAGCGGCAGGGCGCTCAGCCGTGCACCATCGCCGGGTTGCGCATTTTCCTGCCCCACGGCCACACGCGCGCGACCGCCAACCGGTTGGCCTTTTTGCGCCACGACGCGCTGCGCTTTTGCCTGTACGAGTTCGACGCTCAGGGGCACTTGGGTCGCCTCGATGAGCGCGACTTCGGCAACCTGCAGACCGAGCTGCTCGCCTGCCGTCCGGCCTCCGAGCCGGTCGAACCGGTCGCCGGCTGGCTGCGGCAACTGCTGGAAATTCCCGGCGTCGAGGCCCTGCCCGGAACCGATGGCCTGCTGTCGTTGCGGGTGCGGGGACTCGGCTTCGCGCAGGCCGGCAGCGGCGTGCTGGCATGCGGACTCCACGAACGAAGGCCCCTGGCGGCCGAGCAGTTTCCCCAGGCGCTCACGCTGGCCCGCGAGCTGGCGCGGTTTCGTTCCGCGAACGCCGCCGACCGCCTCAATCCGCTCTACCGCAAGTTTCCGGAGAGCTGGCTCGAGTCGCAGGTGCGCCGCCATCTGCGAGTCGTCGACCCGACGTTGTGCCCCGCGCCGGTCTACACCCATCCGTTGACGGTCGCCGGGGCCGACCGCGGCATCATCGATCTGCTGGCCTGCGACGACCGCGGCCGGCTCGTGGTCGTCGAGCTAAAAGCGACCGAGGATCTCCACCTGCCGCTGCAAGGGCTGGACTACTGGATGCGGGTCCGATGGCATCTCGATCGCGGGGACTTCCAGCAGCGGGGCTACTTCCCCGGCATCGAGCTTTCCCCACAACCGCCGCGCCTGCTGCTGGTTTCGCCCGCCGTCGAGTTTCATCCGACCACCGAAACGCTGTTGCGCTATTTCCCGCCGGAGCTGGACGTGGAACGCGTCGGGGTCAGGGACGACTGGCGGCGGGAGCTGCGGGTGGTGTTCCGGAAACGCGGCGCGGGGCGGCTGGCGTGAGGAGTGGGTCGTTAGAATGAGAAAAAGGATTCGAGCTCAACCGATATGCGAACCTAACTCCACACCAGGCGGAACTCCTTGAGGAGATCAGCAAACGAGAGAACATATCGTTGGCCGATGGAATCGGGAGGGCGATCGCTCAGTATGTTCTTGAACACCGACTACCCGCCTCCGATGATGCCTTCGGTCTGTGGAGAGACCGAGAAATGGAAGGCATTTCATGCCAACGCGCATTGAGACACAAATGGCTCAGGTGAAACCAAGGGGCGTGATGCGACTTCGGTAGTGGTCTTGCTGCCGGCTACGCCAGCATCTTTTCGACCACTTCCCCAGACACATCGGTCAGGCGGAAATGTCGTCCCTGGTACTTGTAGGTCAGCCGTTTGTGGTCGATGCCGAGGCAGTGCAGCAGCGTCGCCTGCACGTCGTGGACGTGAACGGGATCCTGCACCACGTTGTAGGAGTAATCGTCGGTTTCGCCGATCGTGACACCTTGGCGCATGCCGCCGCCGGCGAACCACATGGCGAAGTTGCGGGGGTGGTGGTCGCGGCCGTAGTTGGTCTCGGTGAGCTTGCCCTGGCAATAAACGGTGCGCCCGAACTCGCCGCCCCACACGACCAGCGTGTCGTCGAGCAGCCCGCGCTGCTTGAGGTCGAGGATCAGCGCGGCGGAGGCCTGATCAACGTCCTTGCATTGCAGGGCAATGTCGCGCGGCAGGTCGTTGTGCTGGTCCCAGCCGCGATGATAGAGCTGGATGAAGCGCACGTCGCGCTCGGCCAGGCGGCGGGCGAGCAGGCAGTTGGCGGCATAGGTGCCGGGCTTGCGCGACGACGGGCCGTAGAGCTCGAAGGTGCTGTCGGGCTCGTCGGAGAGATCCATCAGCGACGGCACCGAGGCCTGCATCTTGTAGGCCATCTCATACTGCTGAATGCGCGTGTCGATCTCGGGATCGCCGAACGCGTCGTAGCGCATGCGATTCAGCTCGGCCAGACCGTCGAGCATACGGCGGCGGGCCGTCTTGCTCATGCCTGGAGGGTCGGCCAGATAGAGTACCGGATCGCCGCTGGCCCGAAAACGCACGCCCTGATGCGCCGAAGGCAGAAAACCGCTGCCCCACAGCCGCGAAAACAGCGGCTGCGCGTTGTTCAGCGCGCTCTTCTGCGAAATCAACACGACGAACGCCGGCAGGTCGCGGTTTTCGCTGCCCAGCCCGTAGCTGACCCAGGCGCCCATGCTGGGGCGGCCCGGCTGCTGGCTGCCGCTCTGAATGAAAGTGATCGCCGGGTCGTGGTTGATGGCGTCGGTGTAGACGGTCTTGACCAGGGCGATATCGTCCACGATCTTGCCGTGGTGCGGCAGCAGTTCGCTGAGCCAAGTTCCATTCTGGCCGTGCTGCTCGAAATTGAAAATCGAGGAGGCGACGGGGAAGGAACTCTGCCCCGAGGTCATGCCCGTGATGCGCTGGCCGTGGCGGATCGCATCGGGCAGCTCGGAAGCGTGATACTTCTTCAGTTGCGGCTTGTAGTCGAACAGGTCGATCTGCGAAGGCGCGCCCGACTGAAACATCCAGATGATGCGCTTGGCTTTAGGCGCAAAGTGCGGCAGGCCGACCAGCCCACCGGTATCGGGGTTGCGGGCCACCTCTCCCGACTCGGCGCTCAGCAGCCCAGGGTTCAGCAGTGAAGCCAGCGCGGCGACGCCAATCCCGGCGCTGGAACGTCCGAAAAGCTGGCGGCGGGTGAGCAGCAGGCGGCGGTTTTCGTCGAGCGTCATAACCTTTTCCCCAGAGTCGAGATCATTATACGCCCGCAACACGGGAAACGAACCGTCCGCGGGCGCTATCGGGGGAACCCAGGGAGCGCGATCTCAACCCGCCCGCGAGGCAGGCCCTGGAGCGAACGGCAGCGCCCGCTTGTGGGGGGATCAAAACCTAGCTATGTCGGCGGTCCATGGCGAACCGGTTAGGCCGAGACGGGCCGGAACGCCCTCCGCAGCGGTTCCGCCCAGCGCGAACCCGCTTCCTGGGGCGATGTTTGCCGGCCGAGACTCAGTTGCAAAAGACGAGGCTAAGCCGGGAAGATAAGGAACTTCGGCAACACCCATGGCGAACCCCCGTATGTGCCCGCATTGCCGGGCTTTCATCGACCCCAAAGCGCGCGTCTGCCCTTATTGCGAAAACGAGGTCGGCAAACCGTCGTGGACGCGGCAGGAAAAGAGTTCCGCCTTGCGCGGCCTCATCCCGCAGACGCACTTCACCACAGTCATTATTCTGGCCGCCAACTTCGGGCTGTTCGTGGCCTCGCTGTTGCTCAGCATGAAGCTGGGCAGCGAAAGCATGATGAGCATTCCGGTCCAGGTACTGGTCGCGTTCGGCGCCAAATACGGTCCGCCGATCTTACGCCAAGGGCAGTGGTGGAGGCTGGTGACGGCCGGGTTTCTGCACGGCGGCGTGTTTCACATCCTGATGAACTCCTGGGTCTTGCTGGACCTGGGCTCGCACGCCGAGTCGATCTTCGGTACGCCGCGGTATCTGGTGATCTACGTGGTTTCGAGCGTATTCGGATTTCTCGCCAGCCTGTTCTGGGACCCGATGGTTCCTTCAATCGGCGCGTCCGCCGCCGCCTGCGGACTGATCGGCGCGATGATGGCCTACGCCCACCGTTCGGGCAGCCGCATGATCTGGTCGTTCTACGGACGTTGGATTCTGCTGATTGTGGTGATCAGCTTCATTCCCGGCTTCAACATCGACAACGCCGCGCACTTCGGCGGATTCGTTTCCGGCTTCGCGGTGGGCTATGTGGCCGGGACCCCGGGCGCCGCCCGGCCGCTCGAGACGTTTTGGAACCTCGCCGCCGGCGCTGCGGTCGCCGTCGTTGGGGTTTCGCTGCTGTTGGCTTATCAATCGCTTTCGGGCGCGCTGACGTTCTAGGCCGGCGGGGCGCGGCTGGCTACGCGACTTGCCCTTCTGGCGACCGGATCTTCCTCTACTTTCTTCTTGTTTGACCCCAGACTTTGCCGCCGACCAGTGCCTTGCTCAAGGTTCCGCTTTGACACAAGACCGCGGGCGCTGACCGCGCGGCGCTTTGCCGGCTCCTAAACATCCGAGGCCACCCCGACGATCTCCTTATTGCTCGCAAGGTATAGCGGGCTATTGCCGGGAGCGGACGATCCACTTTGCTCCATCCGAGAAGACCGGCCCCTTCGGGTTCGGTAAAAGGCACTCTGTCCCTGGTAGAGGACCTTGCCGCGATGTCCAGGCCGGCTCAAGATGCGCTCCCGCCGGGGTTCGCGGCTGTGATGGCGTGCCTTGGCATTGCTGGGCCGGTCGCCTGCCTTTGCTGGTTGCGGGGCGGAGTCGGCTTGGAAGTTTACGCGCCGGTTTTCGGGGTGGTGTTGGTGCTAGCCGGGCTGCTGCTGTGGGGCGCGCCGCACCCTGGTGAGAAGACCTGTTCGCCCTGGACGCTCGTTGCTGTGGCTCTGCTGCCGTTGCTGCAATTGGCGCCTCTCGGGCCGGCGCGTGCGTTGCTCTGGCAACCTTGGCGGCAGGAACTGGCCCAGGCCTTCTCGCGCTTCGGTATGGAGGCCGATTCCGCGATCAGCCTCTACCCGCTGGCGACGCTGCGAGTGGCGGTAGTGCTGGCGGGCTGCTGCGCCCTCTTGGGATTGGCTCGGACCCTGGCCCGGCGCGGCTCGGCCGTGAAGGGTGCGGACGAGGCCGTTGTCGGAGTCATTGCGGTTCTGCTGGCGACGGCAGCCGGCGAAGCCGTCCTGGGGCTCACCCAGGCCATTTGGGGCGGCCTCCTCGCGAGCACGGCCGGCGGACTTGGCACCGCCCGCGGGACGTTCGTCAACCGCGATCACTTCGCGGTCTTGCTGGAAGCCGGCTTCTGCCTGGGGGTCGGCCTCGCGGGCTACCTGAGCGTCCGCGAGCAATCGTACTTTCCGGGAAGAAGTCCGCCGCGGCTCGCTATCTGGGCGAGCCAACTCGCTGCGGGACTCTGCCTCGTGGGAGTAGCTGCGTCCGGCTCGAGGATGGGGATTCTGGCCGGGTGCGCGTTGGCGCTCGGCAGCTCGCTGGTCTATCCCCGGGGAGCGGGGCGAAGGTTCCGCGTTGCCCCCGTGGGGATCGCGGCGTTGTTCTTCGTGGTTGCGTTGAATTTTCCGAACACCGCGCAGGGCTTGGTGCGGCTTGCGCGCGAGGGTGGGGATCGGGGCCGCGTCGCTGTCTGGTCCGACGCGCTGACAACGGCCGCCCGGCACTTCCCGGCCGGGTCCGGGCTGGGAACCTTTTCGTTCGCGTTCCGCCGCGGTGAGCCCTATTTTCTGCGCAACACCGTGGACCACGCGCACTGCGATTGGCTGGAGTTCCTGGTGGAGTTGGGCCTGCCGGGTACCCTGCTTCTGGCCGGAGCGATCGGGCTCATGGTTGCGCGTAGCTGGCGCCGGTCGAACCGCGGCGCCTCCGACCCCCTGGACCCGCTCCGAATGGCCTGCGTGCTCGCGGCGCTGGCCGTTCTGGCGCATTCCAGCGTCGACTTCCCGCTACGAATTCCGGCCCTGGCCGCCTTGTTTGCCGTCCTGCTGGGATGCGCATCGGGGCTGGCCGACCGCCAGGGGCCAGCCGGCGCGGCGCTTGCGGGCGCCCCCTCTGCCGGCTCAGCATTGGACGGCACGGCGGCGGCCGCCGGCCGCCGGCTCGTGGCGCTGGGCTGCTGGTCGTTTGCCCTCGTCGCTATTGCGGTCTGTGGCGGGGAACCGCGTGCCTGGGATCCGGAACCGGCCTATCAGCGCGGTCAGCGCGAGCTGTTGGCTGGACGGGGCACGGCGGCCGATGTGGATTTCCGGGAGTCGCTCGCGGCCAACCCGTACTCTGCTCTCGCCTGGCAGAAGCGCGCCGAGGTGGCGCAGTTGCACGGTGAGCGCGACAACGAAATCGAACTGCTCCAACTGGCTTCGCGGTTGGAACCGTTCACCTTCCGAACCGAATGGCCCGCCGCGCAAGCCCTTCTCCGGCGGCAACGCTGGCAGGCGGCGTCCCGGCGTTTGCGAAGGCTGGCCGAGGCTTTGCCGGACATGCGCCCGGCCGTGTTTGACGCAGCAATCCGGGCCGGCCTGCCGGCGGCCTTGATGGCAGCCTCGGTGGTCCCCGACGATGCCGCCGGAGTCTGGTTGCGTGTGCTGGTGGACCGCGAAGCCTGGGACGGCTTCGACCAGACACTTGCACGCTGGGCCAACCCGGGCGGATTCAGCGTGCCCACCCCGGACCTGCGCTACGTGTTCGACACATTGTTCCAGCAACACCAACCAGGGCGGATGAAGAGTCTGTGGCGGGTTGTCCGCGGCACGGATGCCGCCGATCCATTTGGGCTGTGGCTGCCGCCTTCCCCGGCACGCCATCGCGCGCGCGGTCCACTCTCGCTGGTGCGGTCGTTTTCTTCCCCTGGCGGCCGGGCCGGCGGCGATAGAGGTGGTCCTGAAGAGTCAACGCCGATTACCGGCCGCTTGGCATCCGGATTCGGCTTTGCCTGGGTATTTCGGCCCGCGCCCGGCATTCTGCTCCGCATTCATGGGGCGCCCCCAGCCGGACCGTGCCTGGAACTGGATATCCGCTCGTCGGCTGCCGGTGAATCCGTCCCCCTGTCCCTCTACATTCCCCTGCCATATTCCGTCCCGTCGTCGGAGCCTGGCCCTCTGTCACGCGCTGTCCCTCCGTCGCCCTCCACAGGAAGCGGTCGGCATTGCGCCGTGCGGTCCGAATCCGCACCTCAGCCTCATTCCCAATCCCGGGCGCACACCATCGAAACGGCCCCCGGAGCCGGATACGATCTCGCGGTCCAAGCGATGGCTGAAAGCCCAGTGGGAGAGACAGTGCGGCTGGAGCTCTGGTCGGACAAACGTCTGCTGGCCGTCTCGGAGGTAGCGCGCTGCAAAAACTGGCGCATGCTCAGCGTTCCGTTCCAACCGGATCGTTCCGAAGAGGTGCTGCAGCTCAGAGTAGTGACCCGAACGGCGCCCGGAAGAGAAATGCGAGGCAGATTCTTTCTGGGAACGATCGCCGTGCGGCCGGCCGACGGCTCCGGCCCCACGAGTTGAGCGCGGACATCTGGCGCTAGCTACGAAGCGGCTTGCTACCACCTCAACGCTGCGCTCCCCGGGCAGAGCATCGAGGTCACCGGCCCGCGCATCGGAGTGGGGCCTATCCCGGGCCGGTGAGCGATCGAGAGTCCGGCTGGCGGAACCATCCGGCGTCTCGGGGCTTCCGCCACGAATCGGCCGGAGGCCCATCCACACTCCCGTGGAATTTCACCCGCTTCGTTATAATCTTCACGGATAGTTTGCCGGTCGCGGCCGAAAGACACTGCCGTTCGACAGAGACTCCCCCGGTCATTCCTCGTTGCGTAAGGGGCAGATCCCATGACCAAGGCGCAGAGGCCCTTCGCGAAGAGGCCGGTGTCTTCGCCAAGGCGCAGAGTTCGCCGGCACCGAAAACATCCCGGGTTCGTTCATGAAAAAAATCTTTCTCCTCCTATTCGGCATCGCGCTGCTCGCAGCCGGCTCTTGTATCTACTATGCGTGGGACAGTCACCTGACCTGGCACGACTTCAGCAGCCGCAACGAGCTGCCGGCGCCCATCGGGATTCTGGAGGGAGATCCGCTGGAGCGGTTGGGGGCGAAGCCGGTCGATTCCCCGCCTGCCGACTCGCCGGTGCACTTCGTCGCCAAGACGCGCTATCTCAACAACGCCCGCGCCGTGGTGACGCACACGATCGACGATTCCACCAAGTTTATCCCCACCTGCATCGACGCCATGGACAAATACGACATCAAGGCGACGATCTTCGTGAGCACCGAGCGCGAGCCGATCTCGCAACTGTGGCCGCGCCTGCGTGAGGCCATCTCGAACGGCCACGAGATCGGGTCGCACTCGCGGCGTCATCAGTGCCAGTGGCCCGACACCTACTCGTTCTGCTTCCGCGCCTACACCGACTACGAGATCAGCGGCTCGCGCGACGACATTCTCGCCAATACCGATCAGCCGCACGTGTGGTCGTGGTGTTACCCCTGCGGCAATTGCTCGGGCTACGATTTCGTGCAGCACAAGCTCGCCCGCGCCGGCTATCTTGTCGCGCGCAACTATCCGCACGAGTGGGAGGACGGCCACGTCGTGCCCAATCTTCAAACCTACGACGCCAACCCCTATAACGCCACCTATACGCAGGTCGTTCAAAGAAAGGGTGGCATCGCGAAGTCGGGAAACACCGACGCGCTACAGCTCAACGCCAAGTTCGACCAGGTTTACGAAAACGGCGGCATCTACAACTTCATGTCTCACCCGCAGTGGCTCGATTATGGAGCCGAGGGGTTTTACGAGCAGCACCTGGCCTATGTCGGGCGCCGCTCCGACATCTGGTATGTGCCGATGGGGCCACTCTATGCCTACCGTACCGTCCAGGAGAGCACCAAGGTCGCCGCGCTCGAGCCCGCCGGCCCGGCGCAACGATTCGCCGTTTACAATGATCTCGACCCGAAGATTTTCGATGGCAGTATCACGCTGGAGTTTGCCGTTCCCAAGCAAAACAGTGTTCAGGTTCGCACGAGCGACGGGGACTTGCAGGAGCGCACCGAGGGGCTGACCGACCGTTGGACCGAAGAGTATTTCCGACGCGAAGGCGGGCGCCTGTTCGTGACGGTTCACCCCAATACGATTCTGGAGATTCTCTAGCCCGGATTGACCGCTCTAGCTCCAGCCGCCGCCCAGCGCGCGGTAGAGCAGCACGATCGATTCCAGCTCTTGTTGCCGCAGGCGGGCCAGGGTCAGGTCACCCTGGAACAGATTGCGGTCGGCGTCGAGCACTTGCAGGTAGCTGTCGAGCCCGCCGCGGTAGCGCAGCGTCGAAAGCCGCTGCGTCTCGCGCAGCGCGTTGACGAGCTGTTCCTGCTGCTCGCGCTGCTCGACGGTGCGGCGGTAGCCGATCAGCGAGTCCGACACTTCGCGGAAAGCCGTCCGGATGGTCTTTTCATATTGCAGCAGCGCCTCGCGTTGTTGCGCCTTGGTGAAACGAACGTTCGCGCGCGTGCGGCCGGCGTTGAACAACGGGGCCACCGCGCCGGGCGCCAGATTCCAGTCGCGGGCGGGCGCGGTAAACAGCTCGGAAAGCGAACGGCTCTGCGCGCCCAGGAAGCCGGTGAGACTGATCTTGGGGAAATATTCCGCCCGCGCGGCGCCGATCCTGGCATTGGCAGCGATCAGCATCGCTTCCGCTTCGCGGATGTCGGGACGGCGTTCGATCAGCGACGACGGTAGCCCGGGCGGCACCTGCGGCGGCGTGAAATCCTCAAGGGCCCGGCCGCGCGGAATGTCGCCGGGGTTGTCGGCAAGCAGCAGGCTCAGCGCGTTCTCGGTCTGGCCAATGGCGCGCTCAATGCTCGCGATTTCGGCCGTGGCGGTGTAGAGGAATTGCTCGGCCTGGCTTACGTCGAGGCCGGTAGCCGCGCCCTGGTCATGCCGCAACTGCGTAAGCCGCAAGCTGTCTTGAGCGACGCTACGGGTCTTGCGCGCAATCTCCAGCTCAAGATCGAGCTCGCGCAACAGAAAATAGGTCCGTGTCACGTCGCTGATCAGAGTGGTCATCACGCCGTGGCGGGCTTCTTCGGTCGCGAGGTATTGCGCGCGCGCCGATTCCTTGAGACGGCGCAGCCGTCCCCACACGTCGAGTTCCCAACCCAGGCTGAAGCCCACCTGCGTATAGCTGACGTCGAGATCGGTGCCCTTGGCGAGAAAGGGAATGGCGCCGGCGGACGAGCCGCGATTGGCCACGAACTGGCCTTCGGCGTTGAGCGTCGGAAACAGATCCGAGCGCGTGATGCCATACTGCGCGCGCGCCTCCAGAATGCGCTCGGTGGCGATGCGCAGGTCGAAGTTCTTCTCCAGCGCCGTGTTGACGAGCTGCTTCAAGACATCATCATCAAACAGGTCGAACCACTTCTCATCGGCCAGCGAGCGTTCGCCCGCCGCGGACGCCACGGCGTCGGCGCCGCGAAATTCAGTGGGCGGCTGCACGTCCGGCCGCTTGTAATTCGGACCCATCGCGCACGACGACAGCATCGCCGCCAAGGTCAGCGCCACGCTGGGAAGAATAATATTGCGTCTCATTGGCTGACTCCTGAAGGCGCCGGGCTCGGCTCTTGCCCCAGCGCCGGCTTGCGCCGCTCGCTGAGCGTTTGGATCACGACATACAGCACCGGGACGATGAACACCGCGAGCAAGGTCGCCGCGACCATCCCGCCGAACACGGCCGTGCCGAGCGCGCGCCGCGAAGCCGCGCCGGCTCCCGAGGCGATCGCCAACGGCACGACGCCCAGAATGAAAGCGAACGAAGTCATCAGAATCGGCCGCAGCCGCAACTGCGCGGCGTCAAGCGCGGCGGCGATGATCGGTTCGCCTTCCTCGCGGCGCAGCTTGGCAAACTCGACGATCAGAATGGCGTTCTTCGCCGCCAGGCCGATCAGGGTAACAATGCCAATCTGCGTGTAGAGATCGTACGCATAGGAACGCAGCAACACCGCCAGCAGCGCGCCGAACAGACCAAGCGGCACCGCCAGTACCACGGCGAAGGGAATCGACCAGCTCTCGTACAACGCGGCGAGGAACAGAAACACCAGTAGAGCGGCGAAACCGAAGATGAAACCTTCAGCGCCGGCGGCGGCTTTTTCTTGATACACAGTTCCGGTCCACTCGTAGCCATAGCCGGGAGGAAGATTCTGTTGTGCCACTTCCTCCATCGCGGCCGACGCCTGGCCCGAGCTGTAGCCGGGCGCGGCCTGGCCCATGATTTTGGCCGTGCGGAAACGGTTGTAGCGGTAGATGACCTCGGGGCCCGACATCGGGCGGATCGCCACCAGCGTGCTCAGCGGAACCATATCGCCGTGCGAGCCGCGCACATAAAAGCGGTTGATGTCGTTGGGCTGGTCGCGATATTCGGATTCGGCCTGCAGCAGCACCCGCCAAGTGCGCCCGAAGCGATTGAAGTCGTTCACATACAGCCCGCCCAGGAAAGTCTGCAGCGCGTTGTAGACATCGACGACCGGAATACCGAGCGTCTGCACTTTGTCGGTGTCGACCTCGACGCGGTACTGCGGCACGCTCGTGCGGAAGGCGGTGTTGGCGAAGGCGATTTCGGGTCGCTTGGCGGCCGCGGCCAGCAGCGACTGCGTCACGTCGGCGAGCTCTTGGATGCTGCCGCCGGCGCGGTCTTCCACCATGAACTCAAATCCGCCGCTGGTGCCCAGCCCCAGGATCGGCGGCAATCCAAAACCGAACGTGAAGGCGCCCTCCACCTGGCTGAACTGCTGCTGGGCATGCCCGAGGATGCTGCCAAACTGCAGATCGCTCGAGGTGCGCTCATCCCACGGCTTCAAGGTGCCGATGACGGTGGTGACGTTCGAATTGTTGGTCTGGGTGATGAAATCGAAGCCGCCGAAAGTGGTCACATCGGCCACCCCGGGCGTCGAGTGCATCATCTGCTCGACTTGCTCGGTCACGGCCAGGTTGCGTTGCAGCGAAGCGCCGTCGGGCAGCCGCACCGACGCGAAAAACACACCCTGATCTTCTTCGGGCAGAAATCCGGCCGGCAGCGTATGGAACAGGCCCGCCACCCCGAGATAGACCACCGCCAACGCCGCGAGCGCAAACACCGAGCGGCGAATCAGGGACCGCACGCCCGCCAGATAGCCGTTGGTGGTCCACGCAAATCCGCGATTGAATCCGCTAAAAAAGCGCGCCAGCGGACCGCGGCGCTTTGCCGTGGCAGCCGGCCGCAGCAGCATCGAGCTCAGCGCCGGGCTCAGCGAGAGCGCACTGAATGCGGAAATCAGCACCGACACCGCGATGGTCAGCGCGAACTGCCGGTAGATCTGGCCGGAAATGCCGCCCAGAAACGCCACCGGGATGAACACGGCCGCCAGGATGAAGGCGATCGCGACCACCGGGCCCGAAACGTCCTCCATCGCTTTGATGGTGGCGTCGCGCGGCGAGAGGCCGTTGTCGATATTATGCTGCACCGCCTCGACCACGACGATCGCGTCGTCCACCACGATGCCGATCGCCAGCACCAGGCCGAACATGCTGGTCATATTGATCGAGAAACCCAGCAGCGGGAACACCGCAAACGCACCCATAATCGCGACCGGCACAGTCAGCAGCGGGATCAGCGTCGCGCGCCAGTTCTGTAGGAACACGAACACCACGAAGATGACCAGCCCAAGCGCCTCGAACAGCGTCATTACCACGTCGGTGACAGCGGTCTCGACAAACTTCGTCGCGTCATAGGAAATTTTGTAGTCGATGCCCGAGGGAAAGTTGACTTTGGCGGTTTCCAGAAAGCCGCGCACGCGTTCGGCGGTTTCGACGGCGTTGGCGCCGGGCGTCAGAAACACGATCACGATCGACGCCGGCTGCTGGTTGAGGCGGCTGAAGTTGCGGTAGTCCTGCGCGCCCAGCTCGACCCGCCCGATATCGCGCACGCGCAGCAGCGAGCCATCGGGCTCCGCCCGCACCACGATGTCGCCGAACTGCTGCGGTTCGAGCAACCGGCCGGTCGAATTAACTGGGTATTGGAAGTCGGTACCCGTGGGCGCCGGCGGCTGTCCGATCGTTCCCGCCGCGTTCTGGCGGTTCTGCTCCTGGATGGCGTTGTTGACGTCGGTCGCCGTCAACCCCAGCTTGGCCATCTTGTCGGGGTTGATCCACACCCGCATGCCATAGTCCTGGCGGGCGACGACGCGCGCTTCGCCGACGCCGGGAATACTGCCGATCTGGTCGACGAGATTGATGGTGGCGTAGTTATTGAGAAAAATCGAGTCGTAGCGGCCGTCGGTGGCGAACACCGGGATCGCCATCAGAAACGCCGACGAGACTTTGTGCACGATCACGCCTTCGCGCTGCACCTCGGGTGGCAGCAGCGGCAGCGCCAGGTTCACCTTGTTCTGCGTCTTGACCGTGGCCAGGTCGATGTCGGTGCCCAGCTCGTAGGTGACATCAATGGTCAGCATCCCGTCGTTCGAGCTGCGCGAGTAGAAATAGAGCATGCCGTCGAGACCGACCAGTTGCTGCTCGATCGGCTGCGCCACGGTCTTTTCGAGGTCTTGCGAGTTGCCGCCGCGGTAAGTGGCGACGATCTGCACCACCGGCGGGACGACTTCGGGATAGGTCGCCACCGGCAGGTTCGGGATGGCGACCACGCCAAGGATGACGATCACGATGGCGATCACCATCGCGAACACAGGACGATCGATAAAAAATCTCGCCATCGTCTCAATCTCCGCCTGTCGGTGCGGTTCCCGATTCCGGTTCCTGGTAGAGTTTCGGAGTCACTTCCGAGCCTGGCCGCGCCTTCTGCAAGCCTTCGACGATCACGCGATCGCCCGGCTTGAGACCCTGCTCGATAATCCAGCGGTCGCCGATGCGGTCGCCCGTGACGACGCTATGCGCGACGACTTTGTTGTCCGGCCCCACGCCCAGCACCGACTGCATCCCCTGCAGCTCCTGCACGGCACGCTGCGGCACCAGGATGGCGTTTTTCTTTTCGGTGCTGCGCACGCGCACGCGCCCGAACTGCCCGGGCAACAACGTATGCTGCGGATTCGGAAACGTCGCCTGCACCTCGAGCGTGCCAGTGCGCGGGTCGACGTGATTGACGGTGTTTTCGAAACGCCCCTGCTCGGGATAGGTGCTGCCGTCGGCCAGAATCAACTCGAGCGGTGTCGTGCGGGCGCTCTTGCCGGTCGCCAGACGCTGGTAGACCAACGCCTCCGCTTCGCTGACCTGGAAGCGTACCCAGATCGGATCGAGCGGCACGATCGTGGTCAACGGCTCGCCGGCGTTGCGCGCCACCAGACCGCCTACTTGAATCATGCTGTCGCCGATGCGGCCGGTGATCGGCGCGCGGATCGTGGCGTACTCCAGGTTCAGCTCCGCGGTGCGCAGTAGCGCGCGATTGGCTTCCACCTGCGCCTGCACGCTCTGAATCTGGGTGCTGGTCGACAGGCGGTTCTGATCGACGTTCGCCTGGCGCGCCTTGACGTTCGCCTGATTGGCTTGCAGCGCCGCCAGCGCGTCGTCGAGCGACTGCTTGGGAGCCGCGTCTTCTTTCACCAGGGGCTGCAGACGCGCAACGTCCTGCTTGGCTTTCAGCAGATTCGCCTCGGCCTGCGCCAGGTCGGCTTCGGCCTGAACCAGCGCCACCTGACGCTTGGCGAATTCGAGATTCGCCTCGCTTTCGGCCACATCGGCGCGCGCCTTGGCGACCTCGGCCTCGTACGGCCGCACGTCGAGAATGTAGAGCGGCTCACCGGCCTGAACCATCGAGCCGACTTGAAACAATCGCTTCTCGACATAGCCGTCCACGCGCCCGCGAACTTCCACCTGGTCGCGCGCGAACGTTTGGGCCGCGTACTCGGTGTAGATCGGCACGTCCTGGCCGGTTACCTCGAAAACCGACACCGTTGGCGGCGGCATGGAGGGAGCGGCATTTGCATTCGTGGTATCGCCGCAACCCGCCGCTAACCAGCAGGTCGCGATGACCAATGCCGCCAGCATGAGCTGCGGGCGTCGAAACGATTTCATGGGGATTCGCCTCTTTCCTCTATTCGGCACAAAGTGCCGCGCCAGGGAACGATTCAGGTCCTGGATGGTCGCCGCCGTATTGCCTGCCCGGGGCGGCGAATTTGGACTTAACCTATGAGATGCTCAAACCATCGCTCGCGATGCGCCTCGAATGCCCGTATCGGGCCTCGGCGGCGCCCGCTCTCGCTTTCCCTTCGCTTTTTGAGCGTTACCGGCCCGACGGACCGGGAAGGGGTGCGAAATTCGCTGTAATTTTCAATACGCGGGGCCGAGGACAGAACGTTCACGGCAGACGCCACGCCGTTCCGGCGTTGAGCGGACGCTCGCCAACCCCGATGGACGAGCCGTTTCCCAACCTGTTGTACCGCCGCTTACCAACGGCGATCGATACCGACGATGACCGGCGTGGAATCGCCATCGCGGCGCAACGTCACGTCAACGGTTTGCCGCGGCCGGTCAGCGCCGGCAATGCGAGCGACGACGTAGGGCCCCGCCCCGGCCGGTATCGCTGAGCCCTCGGCTCCCTCGATTGGCGTTGCCGTTCCGCTCGCGTTATCGAATCGTAGCCATGCGATCGTGAAGGGCCCGGCCGCCCGGTAGCCCGCTTTCTCGGCAAGGTCCTCGAAGCCAAGATTGCCCTCGCGCATCTCGAACTTGTCGATGGGCAAAACCTTGCGAAAATACGCCCGGCCGATCTTGTCGCGGCGCGGAATCAGGCACTCCGCGATCCACGCCGCGAAGGCACGGATCGAGAACAACGCGAGCAACGCAACAAACCTTGCGGAAGCAGCACGTCGAGGCGGCCCAGGATGCGCACGGTTTCGTGAACCGCGTTTCTGACCGCACCGGCGTCGGCGCTGTCTGCCTGAATCACCACGGCGCGCCCCCGCCGGCTTCGATTGTGCCGGCGGGCCGCTTCCGGCTTTGCGAAAGCAACCGCACCGGCGACTGCGAACGTTGCGCTCCCACACGCGACGGAATTCCGCAAGCCGCGGCAAGCGGCGGGACTAGCGCATCGAAACCAACAGATAGGCGCAGCCGATCGCGACCGCGTCTTCGGGCAGGGCGACGAAGATGTCTTTGACGCCGAAGCCCCTCACCAGCCGCGTGCGCGCCTGATAGCCGCCAAACGCGCCGATCACGGCGCCCACGCCGCCCAACGCCCCGCCCACCGCCAGCGACTGGCCGGCCGCCGCGCAAAGGCAAGCGCCCGAGAGGCCGCCCATCACAATGCGCGCGATCAGCGGTATCAGCGAAGTGCGGCTCGGGGTCGTGGGCATTACGTCGCCGACCAGTTCGCCCACGGCGAGCACCGAGAAGATCACAACCGCCACCAACGATCCCATGAAAGCCAGCGGCGTGCCGCCGAGGCTCAGCCATCCCAGATAGGCGGCCCAACTGACCAGGGCGGGCGCCGTTAGGGCGCGCAACCCCGCGACGATTCCGATTCCCAACGCGAGAGCCAATACGTAGCCGATCATGTTCGTATTCCTTTCCATTCCCTGTTCGAGAGTTTCGATCCTGCCCGGCTTGCGGGAGCCGACTCTTCGAGCCGTCCCGCACGCGAAAGGCGCCGGCCATTCACCGACGCCGTCCGCGCAAAACTACTCCATCCCCAGCGCCGGCCGGCCTACGCAAACCGCCGGGCGCCCCAACTTCCGCCATCAGGCAACCTGACTGCGCTGCGTCTTTTGCCCGAGGAACGCCAGCAGATCGGCGTTGATGTCGTCTTTTTGCGTCGAGGGGATGCCGTGCGCGCCGCCCTTATACACCTTGAGTTGCGCGTTCTTCACCAGCTTGGCCGACATCAGCCCGGCCGCGCCAATCGGCACGATCTGGTCGTCATCGCCGTGCAGCACCAGCGTCGGCACGTCGAACTTCTTGAGGTCCGCGGTGAAGTCGGTTTCCGAGAACGCCTTGATACAGTCGTACGCGGCCTTGTGCCCCGACATCATGCTCTGCAGCCAGAACGAGTCGATCAACCCCTGCGAGACCTTGGCGCCCGGCCGGTTGAACCCAAAAAACGGACCGCTGCCCAGATCCTTGTAAAACTGTGAGCGGTCGGCATGGGAAGCCGCGCGGAGGCCGTCGAATACCTCGATCGGCAAGCCGCCCGGGTTGGCGGCCGTCTTGAGCATCAGCGGCGGAACCGCCGAGATCAGCACCGCCTTGGCCACGCGCGCCGTGCCGTGGCGGCCGATGTAGCGCGCCACTTCGCCGCCGCCGGTCGAGTGGCCGATGTGCACTGCGTCCTGGAGGTCGAGCGTCTCGACCAGCGTCGCCAGGTCGTCGGCGTAGGTGTCCATCTCGTTGCCGTCCCAGGTTTGGCCGGAGCGGCCATGGCCGCGGCGGTCGTGCGCGATGCAGCGGTAGCCGCGCTCGGCGAGGAACAGCATCTGGTCTTCAAAGGCGTCCGCGGTCAGCGGCCAGCCGTGGCTGAAGACGACGGGTTGCCCCGTGCCCCAGTCCTTGTAGTAGATCTGCGTGCCGTCTTTGGTGGTGATCGTGCTCATGGGTTTCTCCTTGTTTGCAGGGGGTACTGTGTTTGCAGGATGGATTGGGCACCTAGCCGTTGCGTTCGGTCTCGGACAGGAACCAGCTGCGGCGCTCGGTTTCGTCGATCCAAACCTCGATCAGGCTGGCGGTGGCGACGTCGCCCTGCTCGTCGCTGACGCGGTGCGCCGACCGCAGAAAGCGTTCCAGTTGGTGGTTGTCGCTGTGAAGTTCCGCCAGCATATCCTGCGGCGTCAGCAGTTCCTGATCGTTGTCCTTCAGGCGCTGATTGCGCGAGATATCGCCGATCGAGCGCAGCGTGGTGCCGCCGATCTTGCGCGCGCGCTCCGCGATCACGTCGGTCATGGCGAAAATCTGGTCGGCCTGCTCGTCGAGCAGCAGATGGTAGTCCCGAAAATGGGGCCCGCTCATGTGCCAGTGGAAGTTCTTGGTCTTCAGATACAGCGCGAATACGTCGGCCAACAGCTTGCGCAGTACGCCGGAAATCTCGACCCCGGCCTCGCTGCTCAAATCGATTCCCTCCGCGGCCGTCTGCGCCGGGCTGGTTTTGATGCTTTGCATGCTCATTGCTCCTCTGTTGCGGTCTCGACGCCGCACCTGCGACGCCGCGTCTAGAACCACTGTGCGCGACGCGTGCCCCACGAGGCATCCCGATATCGGATGCTTTTTCGTTAACCCGGTTGGCCAATGGGACAGTACCCCGATCGAGGTAGCGGACGGCGACGCAGGCAGGGCTCGCTTCGGCCGGCGCGGCCCGGTTCGGCGGCCCCGCCTGCCGCGTTATCCCGTCACAGGGCGTTTGGGACAGGCGTTTGTTGTGCGGGGCGGCGGCGGCCGGTCTACGATCGCGGAGGGCGCGAGGAATGAGGAATGACGATCTCGCGGCGCCCAAACAGGTAGGAGTCCACCGAAAACGCGCCCGGGCCCAGAAACGCGACGGCCACGGACACCATCAGCACAAACGCCGCCCCGAGCCACGTCTCGGTCGCATGCGCAAGCGGCTGCGGCAGGTAGGAAGCGGCGACGCCGATGCCGCTCAGCCCGACCAGAACACTGGCCATCGGGGTAAACAATCCGACCAGCAGGCAGAAACCCCCGCCGGCAACGGACAGACCCGCGGCCCAGGTTCCCAGCGTCAGATCGCTCGAATCGGCCAGGTAGAGCCTGGCTTGAAACACCGCCAGCGCCGCCAATGCGATCCTCAGCAAGAACAAGCCCAGACCGGGCCAGCCTCGCGGAAACGTTGAAAACAGCCGTTGCAGATTGTGGCTCCTTGGTCGCGGCCCCTGTGTGTCAAAGACGCTGATCGTAGAGTAGCCGCCGCCGCCGCAAACCGAATCCCCAAAGGCTGGAATCTTTGCCTAACACTATCGTGGTAGCCAAGTGGGCAGCTCCAGCCTCCCCAAAGGCAACTCAGTGGGGCAGGCCTCCGGCCTGCCCAAACCAGCCCGGCCTCACCGCAAGAGTGTGGAATTCCCCAGCCATCCAATTGCGCGGGGGCGCCTCCCAAAGCTAGCGCCCTATCGAACGGTTCGACAGTCGGCGAACAATCGCCGCCGACCGCGGCCGGCTTTCTTCCAGGAAGGAGAATCGGTTCAGCGAAGGGAGTAGAAGCCTGCGCCCGGGGCCGCGCGAACGACCCCGGAGCGAGCTAAAAAAGAAATGCAGAAAAGAGAGAGGAGACTAGGTGCCTTCCTGCCAGGTCGACAGATAGGCCTCTTGTTCCGGCGTCAGCTTGTCGATGCGAGTACCCATCGTGTCGAGCTTGCGCCGGGCGACTTCTTTGTCGATTTCGAGCGGCACCGAGTGAACGCCCACCGCCAGTTTGCCGTGGTTGCTGATGAGATGCTCAGCCGACAACGCCTGGTTGGCGAAGCTCATATCCATGACGGCGGCCGGATGGCCTTCGGCGGCGCTCAGGTTGACGAGCCGGCCGTCGGCCAGCACGAAAATCTTGCTGGCGCCGACGTTGTACTCCTCGACGAATTCACGCACCACGCGGCGGCTGGAGCTCATCGCGGCCAGCGCTTCGAGGTCGATCTCGACGTTGAAATGGCCCGAGTTAGCGACAATCGCGCCGTTCTTCATCTTTTCGAAGTGCTCGCGCACCAGCACGTGCTTGTCGCCGGTGACGGTGATGAACACATCGCCGATCGAGGCCGCTTCGGTCATCTTCATGACCCGGAAACCATCCATGACGGCTTCCAGAGCACGCGTCGGGTCGACTTCGGTGACGATCACGTTGGCGCCCAATCCGCGAGCGCGGTTGGCGACGCCGCGGCCGCACCAGCCGTAGCCGGCGACCACGACGTTCAGCCCGGCCAGCAGAATGTTGGTGGCGCGGATGATGCCGTCCAATGTCGATTGGCCCGTGCCGTAGCGGTTATCGAACAGGTGCTTGGTCAGCGCGTCGTTCACCGCGATGACCGGGTATTGCAACACACCCTCGCTCGCCATCGCCCGCAGGCGGATGACGCCGGTGGTGGTCTCTTCGGTGCCGCCCTGCACGCCGCCAACCAGGTCCTTACGCTTGGTGTGCAGCATGTTGACCAGATCGGCGCCGTCGTCCATCGTCAGGTGCGGTTTGGCGTCGAGCACCGCGGCGATGTGCGAATAGTAGGTCGGGTTGTCTTCGCCCTTGATGGAATAGGTGGGGATTTCGTAGTCCCGCACCAGCGAAGCGGCAACGTCGTCCTGCGTGGAAAGCGGGTTCGACGCGCACAGCGAAACTTCGGCGCCGCCATCGCGCAACACGATGGCGAGGTTCGCCGTTTCGGTCGTCACGTGCAGGCAGGCCGCGACACGAACGCCCTTGAGGGGCTGGTTCTTGATGAACTCTTTGCGGATCGACTGCAGCACCGGCATCCATTGGAATGCCCATTCAATGCGTTTCTTTCCGACATCCGCCAGAGCCATGTCCTTGACGTCGCCGGGCGTGCTCAATTGTGTAGCCATGTAAACCTCGTATGAAAATCGGTTGAGATACGGCCGGCCGTCAGGCCTTGACCGCTGAAGCGCCGGCGGCGGACTGCAAAGCCGCGGCCTGGTTGGTTTTCTCCCAGCTAAACCCTTCTTCGCTGCGCCCAAAGTGCCCATAGGCGGCGGTCTTCTTGAAGATCGGGCGCCGCAGGTCGAGATACTCGATGATGCCGCGCGGCGTCAGCGGAAAGATGTCGCGCACCAGCTCCGCCAGCCGGCCTTCGTCCATCTGGCCGGTGCCGAAGGTGTCGACCATCACCGAAACCGGGTCGGCGACGCCGATGGCATAGGCAAGCTGCACTTCGCAGCGCGAAGCCAGACCCGACGCTACGATGTTCTTGGCAATATGGCGCGCCATGTAACAGGCCGAGCGGTCGACCTTGGTGGGATCCTTGCCCGAGAAGGCGCCGCCGCCGTGCCGGCCCATCCCACCGTACGTATCGACAATAATCTTGCGTCCCGTCAGTCCGGTGTCGCCATGCGGACCGCCAACGACGAAGCGACCTGTCGGGTTGATGTGAAACTTCGTCTGGCCGTCGACCATGTCCTTGGGGATCACCGGGCCGATGATCACTTCCCGCACGGCTTCCTTGATCTCTTCCTGGCTGACGTCGTCGGAATGCTGCGTCGAGACGACAACCGCGTCGACGCGCGCCGGCTTGCCCTGCTCGTACTCGACGGTGACTTGCGACTTGCCGTCGGGCCGTAGGAACGTCAAATCGTTCGCGCGGCGCGCCTGGGTCAGCCGCAGCACCAGCTTGTGCGCCAGCGTAATGGGCATCGGCATCAGCTCTTCGGTCTCATCGCAGGCGAAGCCGAACATCAGGCCCTGGTCGCCGGCGCCGCCCGGGTCGACGCCCATCGCGATGTCGGGGGACTGCGTGCCCACCGCATTGATCACCGCGCAGCCGGCGTAGTCGAAACCACAGTCGGTGTTGGTGTAGCCCACTTCGCGAATCGCGTCGCGCGCTACCTTTGTAAAGTTGATCTGCGTCGTTGTCGTGATCTCGCCCGCGATCATACACAGGCCCGTCGTCACTAGCGTTTCGCAGGCGACGCGCCCATTGGGATCCTTGCTCAGAACCGCGTCGAGAATCGCGTCTGAGATGGTATCCGCCAGTTTGTCGGGGTGACCCTCGGTGACCGACTCCGAGGTAAACAGATGCTTATCGGTGCGTGCCAATCCTAATTCCTCCAAGAACAGATTTCAGGGACTCGGGGGACGGCCGATCGTATCACTCGGGTATCCGATAGGGGAGGTGTGGTAGCTGACGAGCCGTGTCTTTTCGACGTTAGCAGAATCGGGCCGATTGAGTCAATGCAACCGGGACGCGCCGCAATCCTCGAATTGCCTTGAAAACCCTTTGGCTGCAAGGATTTCCATTACTGCGAAAAGTCACAGACGATGCTAGAATACGGGCCGGAGTTGCTCAATGAAGCTGGGACTGGTTACTTACAACGTTGCCAAGGATTGGGACATTGAAACGATTATTGGGAAACTCGAAGCGCATCACTTCGAAGCCGTCGAGTTGCGCACTGGGCACAAGCACGGCGTCGAGCCCTCGCTGACCGCGCCGCAACGGGCAAAAGTGCGCGCGCGTTTCGAGCGCAGCCGCGTGCGTTTGCTGAGCCTGGGGTCGACCTGCGAATTCGAGTCTCCCGACGAAGCGGTCCGCCGCAAAAACATTCAGGAAGCGCAGCGTTTCGTCGAACTCGCCCACGACCTGGGTTGCTGGGGCGTCAAGGTGCGTCCCAATGGATTGCCCGAAGGCGTTCCCGAGCAGGTCACCATTCAGCACATCGGCGATGCGTTAAAGGAATGCGGCGATATCGGACAGCGCTATGGCGTCGAGATCTGGGTCGAGGTCCACGGCCGCCAGACGCAGTCTCCGCCGCGCATGCGCGCCATCATGGAAGCCTGCGGGCATCCCAACGTCGGCGTCTGCTGGAACTGCAACGACGGCGAAGTCAAAGACGGCTCGCTGCGCGAGAACTTCGATCTGCTCAAGAGCCACATCCGCAACGTTCACATGCGGGATCTTCCCGAGTACCCCCACAAGGAACTCTTCGCGCTGCTGGCTGAATCCGGCTACGACCGCTACACGCTGGCCGAGGTGCCCGAGAGCAAGGAGCCGGATCGCTTCCTCGAGTACTACCACGCGTTGTGGGTCGAGATGCAGCCGCACGCTTGATTCGCCGCGGGGCACCGTGTCCCTTCGGCCCCTTCGTCACAACTTACCGGGCGCGCCCGACTAAACCCTTCCGCGGCCGGCCACAGATCGATCTAAGGCCTTTGCCCGATCGCATACCGTTACCAGCGGTTCAACATAAATGATCGCAACGTACTATTGATGCCTTTCCCTCGCCGGCCTTAGGCTGGAAACCAAGAGGGAACAGATGTCGAACACTTGTGTGGCCGCGGAAATCCTGTTGACGACTCAGATCGACAAAGTGCTGCGAAGGAGCCGTGCTTTGCAACGCAGGCCGCAATATCGCGGCGCCGAAGCGCAACGCATGTCACGCCTGCTGTGCGACGAGCTGGACGCCCTGATCTGCGGCGATTTTCAGCCCGACCGCCCAACCGACTAAGCCAGCCAGCGCGGAACGCACCCAACGCGGAACATAGCCGCCGCGGAATGCGGCCGCCGCCGGCATGAGCACCACCGCGAAACCGAGCCGCGCGCGTAAGCAAGCGGTGGCCTGTAGCCGTTCAATCGACAGGCCCCCGGGCTGCACCCGCCGCCAATCCCAAACCCCAGGGCGCAACCCAACCCAACAACCCCGGCCAAAACCTCACTTCGCCGCAAAACTCTTTGTAGCGCCGTACAACGTCACCGCCGGGTGCCGCACAACCGCCCGGTACTCGTAAGATGGGCCTGCCTTCAAGCCGGCAATCTCCATCGAAAACTTGCCCGGGGCTGTCATCGACTGCGCCTTGAGGCTCTTCCAAGGGTCGTCCTCCTCGTAAAGCTCCGAGTCCTGTTTCTGGCGCCGGTACTGAAACGTCACCTCGACCGACTTGGCGTCGCCCAGCTTCACCAACTCGCCCTCGACGCTTGCTTGCCGCTTTGCGGCGTCCCAGCGCGCCTCCGTAGTCAACACGACCGGCGGCGTCAGGCCCGGCTCGGCGTTGGTAATCTTCAACACCACGGGATTGGGCCACCGGCGATCGTTATAGAGCCGCTGCGCGCGCACGGCGGTGATTCGCAAACCGTCCGCGGTCTGTTCCCACTTCGTCGCAGGAACCGTGTCGGGGTGATACTCCAGAACCTTGTCGTTCTGACCCAGCACGCTGACGGTGGTCTGGGCCGTCGCCTTCACCGACTTGAGCAACAGCGTCCGCGGCTCGCCCCAAAGCCACGGGACTCCGCCGGTCACGAACGCATAGACCGTGTTGGAATCCTTGGCCCTGGTGAACCAAATGTTCTCTTCGTTGGTGATCACCCAGGGACGCACCGCATAGATCGATTCGCCGTTGACCATATTCCAAAGGCCAATTTCGCGCAGCCGGCCCTCCTGCTCGATCGGCAGCTCGCCGTCGGGCTTGGGGCCGATATTCAACAGCAGATTGCCGCCCTTGGCGCGTGTCTCGATCAGCGTGTCGATCAACTCCGTGCCCGACTTGTACTGCTCGTTCGTGGGGCGATACTGCCATTGCTGGCCCATCGTCAGGTTGCCTTCCCAGGCGCCTTCGAGCGGAATGCCCGGCGTGTACTGCTCAGGCGTTTCGATCGCCCCGCGCGTCACCACCGTATTCGGCTGCAATTCCCAGCACACATCGCGCAGCCCCTCGGCCGGACCGTCGATGAACACGACCTGAATCGGCCCATAGTGGCTCATCAGCTCACGCAGTTGCGCCTGGTCGTGTTTCATGAGCCCGGGGTTGTTCACCGGAAAGACCTCGGGCCGCCGGCGGCTGATCAACGTCCCCTGCTCGTGGAGAAAATGGAAATCATCCGGCGAAAAGTAAACGCCGGTCGCGATCCCTTCCTTGCGAAAGGCCTCCATCAACTGCCCTGTGATGTCTTTGCCGTAGGGCGTGTTCATGATATTGAAGCCGGTTGTCTGGGTGTCGTACATGCAGAAGCCGGAATGGTGTTTGGTGGTGAACACCATGTACCGGAACCCGGCCAACTTGGCGAGCCGCGCCCACCCTTGCGGATCGAACTTGCTGGGATCGAAGGTCCGCGGCAAATCCTCAAAAAACTTCTGGACGTAGTCGTCGGACGCCCCCACCAACGAATGGCTGATCACCGAACCGACCTGGCTGTCGATACTCCAGTGAATGAACAGGCCGAAGCCGAGGTCGCGGAACCACTCCAACCGCTCGGGCCGGTTGCCGGCGCTCTGCTGCGCGGCCAGATGCGAGCGGCCCCCCGCCACCGCCGCCAGCCAGATCGCCGCCAAAACGCACACCAGGAAGGTACCAGAGACTCTGCGCATCAGACGTCCTCCTCGGATTTGAGTTATTGCGAAAGTCCCCTAGTTTATACCTGACTGCTGAGCTTGCTTCAAGGAAGGCGCCGACGAACGCGGCTCATCGGGGGAAAGCGGTTGCGCCCGCGGGCGGGCAATGCTGTAATGGCAGTCGATTGCAGGTGCTGCCTAAAGGAGATACGGAATGAGGACTCTCGCGACGTTTCTGATGCTGGCCGGCAGTCTGTGGGCGGCTCAGGCCGATACCTTTTCCACCTCGCTCGGCGAGTTGAAAATCACGCCCGTAAACCACGCCAGCGTGATGCTCGAAGTGAACGGCCAGGTCTGGCACATCGACCCGACCGGCCCGGCCGACTATTCCGCCCTGCCCAAGGCCGACGTCATCCTCATCACCGACATTCACGGCGACCACATGGACCCGAAAACGATCGACCAGATCAAAAAGGCCTCCACCGTGATCGTCGCGCCGGCCGCCGTTGCAAAGACCGTGACCGCGGCCAAGGTTCTCAACAACGGCGAATCCACCACCGTCGGCGGCATCAAGATCGAGGCCATACCGATGTACAACCTCAAGCGCGGCCCCGCGCCCGGCAAGCTGTTCCACGACAAAGGCCGCGGCAACGGCTACGTCCTCAACATCGGCGGCAAGCGAATCTATTTCTCGGGCGACACCGAAGTAACCGACGAGATGAAGGCCCTCAAGAACATCGACATCGCTTTCGTCTGCATGAACCTTCCCTACACCATGCCCCCGGACGAAGCGGCCGCCGGCGTGAAGGCTTTCCACCCGAAAATTGTTTACCCCTACCACTACCGGGGTTCCGACCTGACGGTTTTTTCCAAAGCCCTGGAAGGATCGGGCATCGAAGTGCGGTTGCGCGACTGGTACTAGCCGGGCGCGGTCCGCGTTTGCTCATTTCGAAAGAAACGTAATCTTCAGCAATCGAAAGTGAACCGGCTTCTCTCCGGGGATCAAAACCTTCAAGCGGTTCCGCTTGACCGTATCGATTTGCCCGGCTTCGATTTCCGCCTCGTAGAACCCGTCGACCCGCAGCCGGATCTCGGGCTCCTCCGGCACAAGCGCCGCTTCGAGCCGAACGGAGTGCATCGGCAGCAACAGAGTCACCTGCCCATTGCGATGATCGACCGCGCTTACCTTCACCGAAATCCCCGGAAGACGAGCTGCCGCCGCCAGCATCAGCACCAATGCCAGCAGCGTAATTCTCAGCACTTCGAATCGATCCTTACTCGCCCCGGGGCTCAACGCACAAATCTCGCCTGCCGTACGCCCTCGCGCAGCGGCAGCGCATAACCAACCATCGAGAACTGATCGAACGCCCACAGCACGACCGACTCGATATAGTTTGCGCGCGCCAACCGCCGCTCCCAGTTCCACGGCTCGTTCGGGGTAGCTACCCCAATCAGATGCGCCGTCTGGCCGCGGGCAAACCCCTTATCCAGCGGCAAGCGAATCGACGCCAACGCCTTGTTGAGATTCCGCGTACCCGTGTACTCGAAGTTCTCAGTCTTGAGCACATCGAGATACGCCGGTGTCCAGTCGCTTTCCGGAAAATTGATCACTCGCGTCAGCGCATGGTCGTTGACGTCGGGCGGGTAGAGCACCTCAAACTTGGCGCTCGGGTAGGCAGCAAGCACAAAATCGCGAATCGCCTGGCAGTACTCGCCGATCAACGCCGGCAGAAATTCCGACTCGTCGGGATAGGAATCGGGGGCGTCGTCATTGCTCAGGAACACATGCATCGCATGGCTGTAGCGGCTCGCGAACTCCGTCGTCGAGTAATCGTCATAGAACGTCATGCCGACCGGCGGGTCCTCTTCATCGACCGGCTTCGGGAAATACCACCACTGCACCTCGCCGAACTGCAGGTAGGGCACAATGCCCGCCTCGTCCTGCAGCGTCGCCATGTCGAGATAGACCTGCTTCCAGTAGTCGATGCTCGCCGGCGAAAAATTCGTCTGTACCCCGGGCGTATTCACAATCACCGCCGAGCCGTCCGGGTAGCGCTGCGCCATGCCCGCCGCAACCGATGGGTCGCCATGCGAAAGCTCGGTGCTGAACGCGGCCGTCGCGGCAATACCGTAGGCGTCGAGCGCCGCAAAGTACGCGCGATGCCAGTCGCGAGCCGCGCGGTTGATACGCGGTTCCGCCACGGTATCGACAAACCAGGGCTCCGGTGGATTGCGCACATTGAGCGCGCCATCCTGCCCGTCCTCGAGAGTCGCACTGCCCGCGACCGCATCAAACGTCGTCGAGGTCGACCCGGCAGCGAGCGTGATCGAGTTCCCGGCGCTTCCCAGTTGGCGGGCATGTATCGTCAACACACCCCCCGACGCTTCGGCCCAGATGCCGGTGCTGCCGCTGTTGATCAGCAGCTCGAATGCCTTCGCAACCGTCGCGGGCGTGTCGGTCACGTACAGCACGCGCACATAGGCGGTCGCATCGATCGTAACCGTGACGCTTTCGCCGAATTCGGTGTCGCCGGAAAACGCGACCGTGCCCACGGCATAGACGTTCCCTGGATTCATCAGCTCATAGAAAACAATCGCGCCCGTGTAGTGGTTCGCGCGCCCCGTGAACCCCAACATGTGCAGGTTCCAGGCCACGCGCTCCGGCGGCAGCACAAGCGAGTGATCGGTATCCCAGTCGGTGGCCAGCGTCTCACTCGGCCGCGCCGGCTGCGCCTCCACCGTCGAAGACTCGATCACCTGCTCCAGATAGTCAAAGTAAAAATGAGAACCGTCAGCGGAGGTGAGAGTGGCTGCGACGGTGTGGGTTCCCGGGTCAAACGTCCCCAGTTCGATCCGCACCAGAAAATCCTCGCCTGCCAGATAGAGGTCGAAGACTTGTTCCGGCTCCTCGTCCACGACGACCGAAATCGTACCGCCGTTGTGGGCGGTGCGCGTGCCCAGAAACAGCCGATGAGTCAACTGCGCCGAGTAGGGAATAGTGACGCTCGCGTTCTCGGCCGTCGTGTCGTGGATCGTCCCTCCGGAAAAGTTGCCGGTACCGACATCCCAGTCCCCGCTGTAACCAATCGTGAGGTCGTCATCCTCCTGCCGCCGGCTACCCTGCCCCGCCACCTTGTACCCGCGATTCGTCCCGCTGACCGACCAATCGGTAATCGCAATCTCGAACTCGCACCGCTCAAACGCACCCGGTTGCAGCGCGGCCGAGTAGGTCCAACGCATCTTGCGGATATTGCCGTGTGGGATGTCGACCGGCTCCGTCGGCCCGCCTTCCTCAAGCCCTTGCAGCGTCGAAAAATCCAAATCGATCTGCCACTGCGTCGGCGACTGCCCGCCGCTCATCGTCTGGCTCGTCGGCAGCCATTTCTCGGTTTGCGCGCCGGATACGGTGGCGACAATCCCGAGCCGGTTGCCTTCTTCGCCGGGAGTCTGGTTGATCAGGGTAATCGTCCCCGCGCCGGTATCGATCTCCACCGAAACATAGGGAAAGAGCAAGGGCGCACCGTCGACCTGGGCTTTGAGTCCCTCGAGGACGGACGCAATCGTATCCGAAGCGCCAATCTGCCAGTTGACGTGTTTGTCGAGCCACGACAGTTCGACATAGTCGTCAACCGTCAGCGGCCCCACAAGCTGAAACGTCGCCTGCGCCGCTACATAGCTTCCCGCAACCGCCGTGGCCTTCTCCCGCAGATTGACCCGGTAGAGATGCTCGTCACCCTCGTCATCCACCGCCCAAATCCGCAGAAAAGGCCAATCGACGGTAGGGTACAGTTTCGAATCGATGGGAATGCAGTTCGTGCGCGTTTCGCGGTAGCTGAGCGTCAGCCCGCCCAGGTCCCCATCGGGAAGATACCGAAGCAGTGGATGTTCAAAAACATTGTCGCGAGTCCACTCGATCACGGCCCAATCGAACTGCTGCCGCCAAGTCCCCGAAACCGTGAATCCCGCCGCGCTCGCGCCGCTGATCGCCGCCGACGCGGAAGGCCGAAAGAAGTAGCATTGCAGATCGCGGTCGGGCCGAAGTTTTTCCAGGGTCTCAGACACGAATCGTCACCGTCAGGTCGCGGCCCGGAAACGTCGTCCCCACCGCCGTAATGTTGAGAGTCAGGTTCGAGAGCGCCTGCAGAACCGATAGCTCCGCGCCATCGGCCGGCGTACTCACCGTGGCCGTCGCCGCGATCGTCAGCGGCGCCAGCAACAAGCCGTCCTGGCGAATCTCCAACTCCAGGTCGGCCCCCTCGGGCGCCTGTTTCACCGACGCATAAATATCGCGAATCGAAAGATCCTCCTGCACCGAAACCGTGGGGACAACGTCGGTCAGCACCGCCATGCCGCCCTCGACCTGGAAGCTAAACTGCCCGCCGCGCAAGGTTCGCAGCCCGAAGTGCGTCACCATCGAATAGTTATTGACCGCCACCGGACTCTGCCCGAACGCATTCGTCATCCACAACTCGGCACACGCCAGACGCGCGTCGGGCATCCACTCGCTGTGAGTCCACGTGGCGCCGGCCGGCGTTCCAAAAAACGATCTCTCGAACGGCGTCACGATCGTTCTGGCCTGCAGATGGTAGAGCGGAGTGTCGCCGCCATGGGAAGCCGCCAGGCTTTCATACTGTCCGCGCTCGACCACATACACCGTGCCGCCCGACAAAACGTCCGTGACGCGCAGAATCTCGCTTTCCACCTGAACCAGATCGCCCGCCTGCGCCGAACCGGCCACCGACAGCGTCAGGCTCGTTTCGCTATCGTCGATCGCCGCCGCCAGCAGCGTACCGCTCACTCCGGCCAATTCGTCGCGAACAAACAACCGAAACGTACCGCTCGTAATCCCCTGCGTGTTTTCCAGGAGCGGGAACCCGATCACACCCAGCTCGATCGTCCCGTCGCCGTGCACCGCCGCGCCAAACGTCGGCTCCGGCGGCACATCGTGATCGGCCACGCCCAGTCCACCGCCTCCGATGCGCCATCGCGTGACAACCGCCAAACCCTCCAGTGACTCGATGTTCTGGGCGTTCGCCGCGCGGCCCGTGATTTGCAAAACCTTGTCGCGCCGGTTCGGAATCGCGAAGCGCGCCGGGCTCGTCTTCGCGCGGCCCGCGAAGTGCCACGTGCCGCCGGAAACCACAAAGATCGTGCTCTCGTCGGGTTCGATCTCCCATTCCGGCGCAACAAACAACGTCGTGGCCGTATTGCTGGTGACTTCGCGCTCCTGCCCGGCGCCCTTGCCCCGCAGCAGCCGCACGGCGTGACCCACCAGCGCATTCGTGCCCATCGCCAGAACACTGCTTCCCACCGAGTCCGCGCCGAAAATCGACGCGAACTGCTCGTCGGTGTCTTCAAGCCGCCAATAGAAATTCGCGTGATCGTAGTTCGGGTCCGGAGCTCCCTCCAACGCCGTCGCCAACCCCGTATCGTCAAACGTAGCGGCCAGCGCCTGCGCCGAGGCGATTTGAAACAACCGCGTCGGCAGATCACCGCGGTACACATTGAAACTGACCGCCTCGGGGTGGAAGCTCAACCCGCCCAGTTGCACCACATTGGTCGACGCGCCGGCGGGAATCTTCGCGCGAACCACAAACGAACGGTTGCTCTCGTCGCCGTTGCCATCGTTCGCCGTAACGGCGTAGTAGAGCGTCTGATCGCCGTCGAGAGTTCCGCCGGTGGTTTCGATCGTCGGCTGCAAACTCACCAGCGGCACCGACAACGCCAGCGACCGGCCCGTTCGGGGCGGATGAAACTGCACCTCCACCTCGGCCAAAATCGTGCCGTCGGTATCGGCAACCGCGTACTCGGTTACGCTGAACTGCTCAATCCCGAACTCGTCATACTCGTGGCCGAACAGCGAATCCGGCACCGTCGGCACCGGCTCGGGTTCGCGGCGCGTCGGTGGAATCAAGCTCAGTTGCCCGTTGGTGTCGTTGTACCAGGCGTCGTCGTGAAGCTGCGCCGTGATCTTCACGGAGCGGTAGTTCTCGGCAGGCTCGATCTTGAGAATCCGGAACGGCTGATCGAGAAACCCTTCCTTGTTGTAGGTGACCGTGATCAGATCGCCGACCTGCTGCCCGAATCCTTTTACGCTGGTTTCAAACTCGATGTACCGGTTCCCACGCAGCGAGCGGTCGAGGAAGAACTTCAGAATGCGTGCCGCCTGGTCGAACGTCGGTAGCCCCGTGGCCACCAGGTTCCCGCTGATCTCTTGTCCCGCGCGCTGGATATCCTCGGAGTCCACCAACGCCAGACTGTCTTGCTGATACTCATTGAACGCGTCGGCGAATTCCACCGAGAAGCGATTCGGCGTATCCGCCATCGAGCGCGACCACATCCGGAACGCCGCCGAGCCGTCGGGCCGGCGCAAAATCCCCGACCCGACGCCAGGCGCCGAACCGTCCGCGTACACATAGGCCGGCCAGCCGCCGTTCACCATCTCGGGAGCATTCGAACCGTCGGGCTTCGCCGGTTGTTGCAATGCCAGCGTGTTCTCGACATAGACAGCCAGCTTGCCGCTGCTGCGATACGTCAACTGCAGTCGCGCCGTGTTGCGGATGCCGCGGATGACGTCCGCCGCCGTACGGCGGGCGCGCACCAGCATGTTGCATTGGAATCGCTTCACCGAGATTGGGTTCCCCTGGTTGTCCGTGGCCGCAATCGTCTCGTCGCAGAACGCCGCCGCGCCCGCGAAGCTCGGCAGATCGATCTCGTTCACACGCCAGCCGCTGCGCCGCAAAACATCCAGCAAACACCACACCGGGTTATTGCTGAACTGCGTGCCCAGCGACCCACCGCCCGCGTCGAACACCTCGACATGCAGCCCTTCGACGAGCACCTTGACGCGCGGCAGATCGCTGCCGCTGTAGACCTGGTTCGGAACCACCAGCGACAGGCAGGCCATGCTCCCATATGGATCGCCGAGCGGCGACCCGTCGGGCCGCGTGAAATTGAGATTGAACCCGCCGGTGCGCCCGCCGTCGGTAAACAGGTTCCACCAGCCGCTGCCCGTCATGTCCCGGCCGTTGATGCCGGTCGGAACCTCGATATTGTTGACGATCACCTTCTGCACCTGGGTGATTTTGCTCAGCCCAAGCAGCACTTCCATGCGCGTCAGGTTGCCGTCGTTGCGGGCGAATACGACCGGCGGCTCGGCCCAAACCGTGCCATAAGCCAAAGGAATGAAATCGTTGTACCGCGCCTCGTTCGTCGCCGCCGGAGAATCCCGGAACTCGCGCGCCCCATTGCTGCGCACCCGCACCGTCGCCGGCACGAACTCGACGCCCCCGAATCGCCGCGTCGGATTGCTGAGCTCATCGACGTCGAACATGCCGCGCGCCATGCAATCCGACCGCGTGAAACCGCAGCTCGTAAAGGGAGACCCGCTATCGAGATTCCCCACACCGCCCGGCTCGCCCGCCGAATAGCCGCACCGAAAAAATCGTGAGTGCTCGCCTTCCCCCCCGCCGTGAATCGCCTCCTGCCTCTCTTGCATGGTGGAAGGAAACGTCCACGGGCAACGCCGCTCCAGCCTCACCGGAGGCAGCAGCACGCGCTGCATGCTCATCCGATTGACCGCCGTCAACCGCAGCGTTTCTTCGGTGACCTGCTCGGGCGGGTTCAGAATTCCCTGAAAAATAACCATCGCCTCACTGGCCGGTTCGTCGCCTACCAGGTCGTAAAACAGAAACGTGGCCTGCAGCTTGGCGCCCTTGAACCCGACCGAGCTCTCAATCTCCGAAAGCTCGGAGTCCGCGTTGGCAAGCGTCAGCGAAATCTTCGGGATGGCGTCGATGCCGTGCTCGCTGGCAGCTTGCACCTCGAACACGTTGTGACGGAGCACGCGCGCCGCGTAACTCTGCGAGTCCACCGTCACCCCATGCGTCGCCCACCGCTCCATCTCGCCGTTGGCCAGAGTCACGTCAAACAAAAGCAGCGGCGTTTGCGTGACCGCCTGTTCCTTTAGGTTTGCGATGGTGTCCATGAAATACGAATCTCTCCGGAATGGCGGCCCACGCCGATCAAACGATCCCCCAGCGCATCCTGATCAAATCGTGCGTTCGCGTAGACCCCGGCCTGCTCGAGCGTCTGCTTGTAGGCCGAAGGGGCGGCCTGCGCTTCGAGCTGCGGCCCGAACAAGTCCACCGTCGCGCTGGCAGGCACCACGATCCGGAACACAACCGATTCCGTCGCCGAAGCCAGGTTGTATCCCACCGAATACCGCCGCCACTGGTTGCTGCTATCGATCGCCGCCTGTACAAACTGCGAAATCCCGTCGTCCACTTGCAGCAGCGCCCCGCTCTGCGCCGTGCGGACCCACACGCTCCCGGCATAGCGAAAAGACGCCGGAATGCTAAGACTCTGCGTCACCGACAGGGCCGTCCCCCCACCCGTGATCCGCGACGCGCGCGTCGTCCCCAACGGATCGCCTTGCCCATCAACCACGGCCAAGCCGGCATCCTTGTTCCACGCCGTGTTGCTGAGCTGCTCCGACCACGACAGCAAATTGGCGCCCGGCTCCAGAAACAGAAAGCTCTGCAAACGCCCCTCGACCTGCGTGAATAGGTCCTCGATGTCCTGCCACTCCTGGTCGCTGAGTTCGTTCGCCGAAAGCAGCCACACGCGTTCCTCGAAATCGGCGTCCGCCACGCGAATCTCGGCGCCGTCCGCGGCCCGGTTCACCAACGTCCGAAATCCGATCCGCCGCCGGAAAGGAAACTGCGCCATGGCGCCGCTACTCAACTGAGGAAAAACGCTCATACAGCCGGTCCTAAAATCGTCACTTCCAGTCGGACGTCAAACTCACCATGGGCGAGGGCCTCCAGTTGATCGTCTTCAAACCGGCAGCCCGCAACCGTTCCGCCGGTCCAGGGATCCTCAAAATCAAAGCTCCCGAGCCGGCCCTGCTGTTCCGCAAAAAACAAGGCCAACTGCTGCAACTCACCCTCATCCAACTGCGACAACGAAATCACCCAACGTCGCCGCAAGCCACGGCCGTCCCGAAACCGCTGCTCGGAGCTATCCAGAAACTGGATCACCGACGTCAAAAACTGACCCTCACGCAGCGCCGGATACTGCGCCACCACACCCGTCTTCAGCTTCGGAAACACACTCATGCCTCACGCACACTCCAAGAACTCACCGGTGGTGCAGGCCTCCGGCCTGCACAATCGGCCGGGACCCGCAATCAACCGTCCCCATCAAACGAACCAGACCACAGACAAACCAGACCAACATGCTCACGCTGCCAACTAGGCCAGCCCACAGCCGCACTCAAGGCAAAATCTCAAGCCCCGCCTCATCCGCATAAATCGCAATCCAATCCAGATCCACCGCCTGAAAAGGATGCCCCGCCAACAACCGCCCATCCGCCAGCCGAGCGAGCGTCCCAAACTTCACCGGCCCCGCACCCCCGGCAATGTTCGCCGTAACCTCGATCGCCGCCACAACGCGATCCGCTGTCTCCTGATCCGCAAACACCAAAACAGCCACGACCCCTCACCCTCGCCCCAAAGTCCGGCTTCGCCAGGCGAACACCCGTTCCAGCAGCAACTGCGCCCTCTCCTCGGCATCGCTCGTCCGCCACGCAGCATCCCGCGCGTTGTATGCCTCCTCAATCGAAAGCCCCGCTCCCGGATCCTCCAGCACGCTCGGCGTAGGTTCGGGAAAGCTCAGGCCCGTCACCGGCCAATCCAGCACGAACGCCCCAAACTCCGGAAACGTCAACGCCAGCGGCTCCTCTACCAGGTCCCGGCCAAACGGCGCCGCCACCGACCAGCCCGTCATCGGAATCTCGAACGGCGAACCATCGAACACGCGCTCGACGCTCTGTTCGAGATTCTGCGCCGGCCTCACCGTCACCGTCGCGCCCGCCTGAATCTTCCCGGCAGCCTCCGCACCGGATAGATCCAGTGCCACCGTATCCTCGCCGTCCCAGTTGTAAACAGCCACGTGCGCCACCCCGCGATGCTCCCACGGGTCCGGCAAATACGAGCTGGCCTCCACATAAACCCAAACGCCGTTCGGAGCGGCCAATCCGTCGTCATAGAACTCGTTCTCGGCGAAATACGTCCGGAACGCCTCGCCGCTCAGGTTCAACTGCCCATCGAAGCTACTGAATTCCAGCCCCCCGACAAACCGGTTGCCGACCACCAGTTCCCCGTCGCTCCTGTTGATTCCCGCCGCGATACGCCCCACCGCCGAAAGCACGTTGTCCCGCAGCGTCAGATTGTGGCTTCCACCGTCGCCGCCAAACATGTTGAACTGATGGCTCCCACCGCCCGCCGAAAAGTACGTCCGGTTGCCGTCGAAAACGTTGTCCAGATGCTGATCACTCGCATTGCCGAACATCAGATTGCGGTGAAACCCCTCCGGCCCGATGCCGTTGTTGAAAAAGATATTCCGCACCACATCGAAGTTCGAAAACGGCGTTGACCCGAACCCCTGCAGCCCCTGCCGCCCATGCTGAAACACGATCGTGTTCTCAATCCTCTTGCGAGGCCAGGCCGGCTGATTCCGGATGTACATGCCCGGTCCGTGCGAGCGATCCGGCGCAACCCAATACGAGTTGAACAACAAGCAGCCGTAGATCTCGAGCCCCGACGCCTGCGACTCAAACAACGAGCTACCCAGGTCGTGAATGCGCAGGTGAATGTACTTCGTCCCCGGCCCGCCTTCCGAAAAGATGCCGGTCCCCCGCGGGTCGCCCGCATTCCCAATCGCATCGCCCCATCGGGCCGTGCCCGAATTCGTGATCTCCAATCCCCAATACCACGTGTACGTGCTCTTGCACGTGCAGCCCGATGCGGTCCACGCTGTTCACAAAGTCCAGCACCGGCCGCGCCCCCGGCTCGCCGCGCACCACAATCGGCCTCGCCGCCGAACCTTCCAGCGTGCTCACCAGCGTCCGCACCGGGCGATAAGTCCCGCCCAGCACCCAAATCACATCGCCGGCTTCCACGCCGGCCGGCTGACTCAACGCCGTCTCGATGTCCCAAGGCTCCTCGCGCGTGCCCTTGCCCCACGGCGACCCCTCGGGCGACACCCACCACTGGATGCAAGATTCGGTCACGGCAGCGTCACGCGGCCCGTCAACTCTTGCCGGGCGTACTCACGCATCTGATCGGCTTCGGCGTCGCTCAACACCCGGTTGTGCATCGAGAAGAACGCCAGCGTCCCCTCCATATACTTGTTGCCGAGCCCGCTCAGCCGGAACTCCGTCTTGCTCTGCCCCGCTCCGCTGTTGGTCGTCGAGTCCACCACCTGCGCCGATCCATCCACCCGCAGCGACGCGTTCGCGATATCGGCCGTGCTCATCCCCGGCGAACGGTACACCACAAAGTGCCAGCCGTTGTCCTGCAGGTTCACCGGGTCATTCGCCTTGAAGTACCGAAAGTTCGACGCGCCTTGGTAAATAATCGGCCGGTAGGGCGATGCCAGAAACGACAGGTAGACCCCCGGCCGCGCGCTCCCGATCGCTCCCCACGCCACCATCGGCTGGTCCGCCACCGCCGGACTGAACTTCACCGCCGCGCACACCGTCCACGCATCCGGGCGGGTCGACGCCTGGTTCGCCGTCGACACGTAGTCGTCGGTCGTAAAGCTCAGCCCCGCCGCAACCCACGACGGATCGTTCGTATCCGCGCCCGCCGTCGAGCCCAGCGTCCCGCCATTCCCCAGGCCCGAATGGTCCGCCACCGTTTGTCCCGACGCCTCGTCGAACCGGTAATAAACCACCAGCCCGCTTTGCACGATGGGAATGCCGTTCTGCCGTTGCTGTAGCAACAAAATCGCCATGATGCTTCACTCAAACGTCCGGAACACCGGTACCGTCACGCGCTCCGCCGCCTCGTTTACCGCCGAGCCGCCCGAATCCAGATGCGCCACCCGCACATACGCCGCGCCCAGCAACTTCGTGGCGTCCAGCGGAACATACTGGTTCACCGCCACGTCCACCACCCACGCGCTGCCCTCCGAAACGATGTCCACGAAGCTCAGCCCATCGCGGCTTGCCTGCAGCTTGAGCTTCACCGCGGTCAACGCCGCGGGAGTATAAAACCCCACCAGCGTTTCGGTGACAAGTTTCAGAGCGCTCGACGTGCTCTGACCCGATGCGGTAACCCACTGCCCTTGTTTCGTCTGTGCCATTTACATCCCCCTAGTTCGAAGCCTTCTCATCCTCGGGCCACACCTGCGGCGGAACGAACGGGTGCTGCTTCGGCGGCACGATCCCCTGCTCCAGCAGCCGCCATTGATACGTCGCCACCACGTGGTGCGTCACGTTCAGCGCACCCCACGCCGACGACTCGAACGTCCGGATCTGAGACTCGGGAAATCGCGCCATCCAGCCATACCGGCCTTCGTAAAACCGCGCTGCTCCAAGCCCCCACGAACGCGTAATGCCCTCCGCCGCGCTCACCTGCTCCGGCGTCGCCCACTCCGGCGCGCCCGCCCGCTGGAAATACCGCAGGTCCTGCTCCCACCGTTCGACCGCCGCCCGCCACGCCGCCCCCGGTTCCGGCGCCTCTGAAAATTCGGAAATCTGCGGCCGCGTGCCGAAAACACCGGCGAATCCCGCCGGCAACTCTTCAACAACCGCGCCGCTCTGCGTCACCCAAGGCTCCGCGGTCGTGAACGGATTCACCAGCCACCACTCGCCCCCATACTCGGCCGGAGCCTGCCGGTACGGTCCAAGCGGATACTTCCACTCCGCCGGAACATCCGCAAAACGAGGTGTACTCATCGAATCCCTCCCGTGGTACAGATCCTGCCTGCCCCTTCCAAGCCCGCCTCAACAACCAACGCGCCCCGATGTCAAAGCTCGCCAATCACATCGTTAATCGGATGCATGTGCAGCATCGCCTCGCGAACCGCCCGCGCAATATCGGAAGACCGGTCCATAAACGACTGCGTATCGAGCGCGTTGACATTCACAACCACCTGCGTCGGAGTCGCCGCTCCCTCACTCCGAAAACTGCGCAGTTCGCCGCCCTGCCCGCGGTCCACGCGAGGAAACCCGCCGAGAATGCTATCCGTATTCCCCGCCTCCACCGCCAGGCTCGAAGGCAGCTCAAACGCCGCCGGTGTCACCGGTTCCGGTTCGCTCTTCCCAAACAAACCCGCAATCTTCAACCCCAAACCGGCAAGCCCGAACCCGCTCTTCAAAAACCCGCCAATCCCGCCTCCGCCTCCGCCCGTCAGTCCCGACAACAACCCCTGCAGCCCGCCCGAGAACGAGGCGAGCGTCCGCTCGAGGTCCTTCGTGCTCGCGGTCAATCCCGATCCCAGCTCGCGAATCGCATTCCGAGCCGCCGTCAGCGTCTGGTCCACCTCGCTCACCGTGTCGGAGCCAACCCCCGCCGAACCACCGCCCCGTTGTTGCGCCGCGAGCGAAGGCGCAATCTCCCGAACTACCCGCGCCTGCAACGCGTCCCGGTCCTCCCCCGAATTCAGAGCACCCGTCAACCGCGCCGTATCGCCCGGCCGCGAGTTCCGCCGCAGCTCGGTCACCAGCATTTGTAAAGCTCGCGCCGTATCCCGCTGCGTCTCGCTCAGATCCCGAAAATCACCGCTCGCCATGTTCTTCGCGCTCCAGTTTCTTGATCTCCGCGTGAAGCACTGTGAACGCATCCACGCGCCGCGCCGGCCACTGGCGAGGATCCCCGCCGCCACCGGCCGCCCGGTGCGCTAGAAAATCCTCGATCCAACTCAAGCTCTCCCCGCCCACAAAACTCACCGGGCATTCCGAAAGAGCCAGCCGCGGCTCGCCCGCCACGCCAAACGGGCTCACCCAAACCACCTCTTCGCGCCCGCCAAGATCGCCATTCCCAACAGCACCATCTCCAACGGCGCCAGCCCCAGCACCAGGCGCGATCCACCCACAGCGGCGCGTCCTCTCCAGGCCTAAACGGCGGCATTCGTCGCATTTCCACCCGGCCTGTCTGCCTCGCAGAAAGTGGAATGCGACGCGGAGTTTTTTCGCGCTTCCTCATCGAGCCCCGCCTCGCGCCGGATCGCCGCCAGCACCTCCGCCAACAACCTCTCAGGCCCCTTCGCGATCAAATCCTCCGCGCTCGCCGCCTGCCCATCGATCTCCAAACCCTCGATGGAAACCAATCCCCAGCGCGCATATTCCCGATCGATCTCGCCGGCCAGCAGCGCCGCCTCGGCGTCGTCCGCGTTTCCGCCCGGCCCGGCCCGCACAAACTCCAACCGCCCCAGCAGCTCCCGAACCTTCCGCGTCAGCTCCAACCGCCGCCCGAACGACATCCGGTAGACCGTGAATCGCACGCCCGCGCACTCGCGCGACTCCACGCACTTCGTGCTCTCGTAGTTCATCGCCTTACCCGATCGCTATCGCGATTTCGTCGCTCGCCTGGCCCTGCGCGCGCGCGTCCACGAACCGCCACTTCAAATTCGGCTCGCCGTCGTCGAAATCCGGCGCGTCCGGAATCACACTCGGCAGATAGACCCCCATCAACTGCCCCGCGGCCTTGCCGAGTTGAAACATCACCCCAATCGGTGTCTCGCTGCGGGCCGCCGCATAGAGCGCCCGCGTCTGCGCATCGTCGGCCTCGAGCAGCTCGACCGTCGCCGTCACGCGCCGCGTGCCCGCCCCGATACACAACGGCAGCGCCGTGCCAAACTCCCGCGTCCGCAAGTCGAGATCGTTGACCACTTCCACCGCCGCGCTCGTCACCGTCTGAAACCGGTTCGACGGACTCCCCAGCCACGCCTGACCCAGGTTCCCCGGCACCGGCTGCGGCTGATTCGCATCGATCGCCGGCTCGCTAGGAAACGACCCCAGCCCGCCTTGCCCCGCCGTGAACGAAACCGTGTCGATCACGTCCTGCGCCGCGCCGCTGAACTCCATCTCGTGGTAGTCCCCATTGATCCGCACCTGCATCCGGTCGCAAGCGGCCCCCACCACAATCCGGTCCACCGCGTTCGCGGGATTCCAGTAGTCGAAAACCGAAACACTCGGCAGCTCGTCCGCCGGAAAGTACGTCACCGCCGCGGTCAGCGCGTTCCCGCTCGCCGGCGCCGAAGAGAAAGCCGCATTCACCTGCACCGTCGTCGAGCTGACCACCTGCGTCACAAACCGGATCTCGCCGTTGAACCCGAACGCCTGCCGCAACACCAGGCCGTGGCTGCCGCTGAACACAATCTGCGTCGTCGTCGATCCCGACCCCGCCGTACCGCCGCCATAAACCAACGGCGTCGCCCCCAAAGCCGCCTGAATCAACCGCCCCAGAGGCGAAACCGATCCCGGCGAAGGATTCGTCACCAGGTAGCTCTGCAAGGTGAACTCGGTCCGCCGCCGTCCCCCGGCCGGCGTGCCCGCATACGTCCGGCTGCCGGTCTTATCCCGGCGCTCCCGAGCCTCGCGCCGCTGCCGCACATCCAAACGAATCACCGAAGCCCGGTCCGCCGCCGTAATCACCGGAGTGACGCCATAGCCAGACTCCTGCTCCACATAAACCCGGTTCTGGCTCGACAAAACGCAACTAGCCATCGTCAATCCCCTTCACTCCCACAGAAGCCCCAAAAACCTCAAAGTGGCGCAGGCCTCCGGCCTGCGGCGTCGACCTAAGGTCGACGTTCCCCTTCCTCCCACTTCCGAGCACAAACAAAAACCACCACCCGCAACCCAACCACTCATGCGTTCAACCAGCTCAAGTGCCTAACCGCTCAAGTGCCTAACCAGCACATTCGTCCAATCGCCCCCACCCAAACTCACTCATGCGCCTGCAATTCCAAAGAAACCCGGGCCGACTGCACAAAATTCTTCCCGCCCAAGCGAATCCGCTCCAACCGGACCTCATACGCCCCATCAAACGCAACGTTGTCGGTCCAAGACCCCTGGTTGTTCCCCAACACCACGCCGACCGCCTCCAGATACCGCGCCAGCTTCGCCTCGAAGTCCGCAAACCTCTCGCCGCTCACCCGCAACTCAACCGCCACCACAATCGACCCGGAAAACTTCCGGAACTTCTCAACCAACCGGTTGTCCATGCGCTCGCAATAGAGATAGACCACGGGATACGGCACCGGCACATTCTCATCCGCCAGATCCGAAGCCACGTTCTGGATCAGAACGCTCCCTTCCGAAAATCCCGCCAACTCCACGCCATCGCGAGCCGCAATCAGACCAACCTGATAGCTCAGCCCCTCGCTCGCCAAAAGCAGCCCGCGCAGATATTCCATCGCCGCCAATCCAAGGTTCGCCAACCGACCCTCCTAACCCAGTGGCGCAGGCCTCCGGCCTGTGCAAACCCGCTCAGACAACCAGCCAAGCCAACCCCCAACCACACAATGCAATCGAGTCAAAACCAGCCTCAAGACCCACTCGAATCCAAACCGAACCTCACCACCAAAGCCCAACCAACCTCCCCACCACACACGTGCAACCATCACCCCCGCTGCAAAAACCGAGGCACCGTCCGAAAAACCTCCGGCAACTGCCCCTCGCCAGCCTTCGCCCCCGAAACCAATCCACTCTCCGGCATCACCCAAGCCGAACCCACTTCGAGCATCTCCGCGTTCTGCCGCACAGCCTCGCCGCTGGCGCCGCCCGCGTAAACATGCCAACCCAGAACCCCGGCCGGAGCCTCATTCGGAGTCACCCGCAGCGAATAGTTCGCCGGCACCGCAACCGCCTGTTCCGCGCTGGCCGCCCCTTCCGCCGCATTCGCCCCAACCCAGCTCATCCGCACAAACACCGCCAATGCCTCGGCGCTCGAAGCCACCCAGTCCAATGCCGGCGCCGCCGGCCGCGGAACCGGGCTGCCCACGATTCCGATCCCGGTTTGAAACAACAGATCGCAAGCCCACTGCGCCAGATCCTTGTACTCCTTCCACTTCGGAAGGTATTTGTCGTTCAGCTTGCGGTTGTAAGCGTCGCGATAAAGAATCGCCAGCGTCTGAAATGTATGCCACAGCGTGAGCGGAGGCGTCACCACCACCTGGCTCAAATCAAACCGCGACAGGTTCCCCTCGGCGCCCGTCGTCTGCCACCCCGCGCCGCGTGCAAAGTAGAGATTGCCGGGCCGCTGCGAGGCCGCCTCGATCTGCGCCCCAACCTCGGTGTGCGCCAACTGCAGCTTGGTCGCCAGGTCGATCCCTTCCGCCGCCGCCACCTCCGGCAGGTTCGCCTCATACGCCACCAGATCCGAAACCTGCGACACCAACCCGTCTGTGAACAAAGCCATCGCTTAGTCCTTCCGCCCCTTCCGCGCGCCGCCCTGCAGAGTCCGCAGGTCCGCCTCGGAAAGAATCGTGAACTGAATCTCCGCCGCCCGCCGGCGCTGCTCTTCCTGCTGTCGTGCGTCTTCGGCGGACCTGCGGAAATCCTGAACTTCATCCGCCGAAGCCATCACCGCGCTCCCGTCATGAATCATCCGAGCCGCAATCGCCCGCGTCACCTCCGTAAGCTGGCCGGCATTCCCGCCATCCTCGGTAAGCAAGCTCTTGATCACGGGAAACTCCTCCTCAATCGAAGCCTCGATCTCCCGCACCTTCCGGTAATAACCTTTTAAGTCCATATCCCTAGACCACTCGTCCCCTGAACATCGACCGCGTTGGCCAACAAGTCACTTCGCCCGCCCCCCAACCAACAAGAAAACCGGCAGCGCCGCCGGAACCGTCCCCCCGGACAAACTTCCCAACAGCGCCGCCGGCCTCCGTCTGGCTTCGTGAGGAGAGCACCCCGCCAGAACCCTACGACTCCACTTGCACGCCGAACGCGTTCCGGATCACGGCCTTCCCATACAACACGTCCACCGTGAACTGCTGCGAAAGCGTGTCCGGTTGGTAACTCATCACCACCCGCATGCCGAAGTTGCCCAGCTCGGCGTATTCGGCAATCGCTCCCGTTCCCGGCAACGGCTGCGGCAGCCGCCGGATCACCAGTCCGATCGCATCCCGCGCGAACGCCAGGTTGTGCGTCGTTACCGTCGGGCTGCCCGTCTTGGCCACGAACTGCGAACGGAACACGAAGAAGTCCTTCAGCTTGCCGACCGTGCCGTTGATCAACGCATTGACCCCGGCCTCGCCTGCCGTCCGAAACTCGCTGAACCGCGGAATCTGGCGCAGCGCCGAATACCCCGCCGCGTCCACCACCAGGTGCTTCGGTTGATTCGAAGGAACCTTCGCCGCAAACAACGCCGTCTCCGCCGAGTCGATCACCGCCTCGGTCAGCGCGCTGGCCGGCGTCCCCACCGGAGTGTTCGCCGTAAACGACGCATAGAGACCCAGCAAATCGGTCTCGATCTTCTCCGCGATCGCGACCACCGCCGGTTCCATATAGACCTTCAACAGGTCCGGAACCGCCAGCACCTTCGTCACGTCCGGAATCTGGAACGTCGCCTCGGCGTGAGTATTCAGCACGATCTGCGCATTCCCCAGATCCGGGATTCTGCGTCGTCACCGTGCCGCCTTCCGCGATGTTGTTCGCTACCATCGCGGGCACAATCGGGATATTCACCGTATCCCCGGCCTGGCCCAGCACCGGTTCGTAATTCCGGTTCACCAGGTTCCCCATAACCAGGTTTCCCATCAAAGCGGGCAGCGCATCAGCCGCCACCAGCTTGACGATTGCCTGCGCAACGTTTGCCGATGTAATAGCCGGCATCGATCTTCCTCCTTTACTCCGTCAAACCAAGAGAGGCGCCCCCGCCATCGCGGCTCACACAGCCATCCCCTCCAAAACATCCCCAAACAAAAACGGGCCTCCCGCCCCAAAGCGGGAAGCCCAACCGACAACCCAACCCTGGCCGCCTGAACAACCAGACAGCCGCAGACTCCTCCACTCTCTGCACACTCCGCGGACCGGCCCAGACTCCGCGGCGGATCACACCCGGGCCGAATCCGCCAATCTCACCACCGCCCCTCGCCCTCGCCGGCCAATCGCGCCACTTCCTTCCACGCCTCCGCCAGCTCCTCGCGGCTCATCCCCGGCCGGATGCTATTCAAATCGATCCCGCCCGGACGCATCTCGCCGCGTTCGCCGCCGCTCGCCCCCGACCCGCCGGCAATCCGGGGTGGCAAAAACTCCGGGTTCTCCGCCACAAAATCCTCGAGGTACTCCCGATACGGAACCCGCGCGCCCTTCACCTCGGCGTAGAGCTCGCCATCGTCGCCCCGCACGATCTCGTCCTTCACCAGCCGCAGCGCGAGCGGAACCTTCCGGACACCCAACTCCTGCAGGTAACTCTGAATCCGCGACACCCGCTCGGTCTGTTCGTACTGCCGCCGCGTCCGCCGGTTCTCCTCGCCCAGCTCGCCAAGCTGCCGTTCGGCGCTCTCCCGCTTGCGCCGCTCCTCGGCCAGCATCGCCTGCAAGTCCGAATCCTGCTGATCTTCTCGTTGCCGCATGTACTCCCCGATCATGGCCCGAATGGCCTCCAACCCGGATCGCTTCTCCTCGCCGCCCGGCCTCTCGCCCTCAACCCGCGCCCGTTCCATATCTCTCCCCACCTCCCGACCAGTGGGGCAGGCTTCCAGCCTGCCCAATCCAACCCGACCTCTCCACAAGGCTTCCAGCCTGCCCAATCCAAACTAGCCCCGCCACAGCGCCCACGCTCCCAGGCCGAAATTCTCACCGAGCCGCCCCCCAAAAACCAAAGCGCCGGTTCAGCCGCCACCACAGCCGAACCGGCGCCGCGTCACCAGGAGCTGCCCCCTCTCCTGGGAACTCAAACTCCTTCAATCTCTCGAGCCACCTCGTTCTTGATCTCCTGGCTCGCTCCTTCCAGGTACTTCATCGCCACCCGCCTCTTCACCTCGCGATCGAGCCGCTCCGACCGGATCCCCAGCCCCTGCAGCCCGACCGCGTTCGCCAGTTCCTCGCCAAAATCCGGATCGTCAAACTGATCCATCCCCGCAATCGAAATCTCGACATCATCCCGCCGGGCCCGCCGCACCAGTTCCAAAACCTCGCGCAGAAATCCCTTGATCATCCCCCCATACGCCCGCAACACCTCGTGCGTAATCGCAAAGTCGCGCTGCTTGCTCGCCCCCGACTGTCCCAGATGCCGCGCCTCGCGCCCGCCGGCCTGCGTCATCAAATAGCAAACTCGGTAGATCTCGTCCTTGGCCCGGTCCAGATTCTCCGCTGCGATCTGAAAAACGTTCCCCTCCGGCTCCGTCCAACCAAAGCGATCATTCGGCCCAAGCTGGATGTAGTAGGCCTCGCCGACAATCTGTTGCCACTCCCTCTCGGAATAGATCACGGGCATCGCAAACAAGCCCATATGCAAAGCCCACGCCAACGCATTCGACTTGTTGAAATGTTCCTGCTGCAGCAGCGCCGCCTTGTTCGCCAGCCACAAGCCGTCCGTCACCGCCATCCGCACCAGCGGCACCCGCCCGATCTCCGCCAGCCCATGCCGCCCCTGATCCACCAGCTCGACGCCGGCCTCGCCAGGACCCGCCGCCACGCCCCCAGCCTCGCCGCGCTCGGAACGCCGCAGCCGGTAGATCCGGAAATTCTCCCGGTCGTAGTAGGCCCAGCGGTCCTCGCTCACCAACTCCGCCGAGTCAAAAGCTTCCTGGTACACGCGGTGTGTTTTGAGAACAACCCACTCGAACGCCCCGTTGCCGTCCATCTTCCAATTCGTCACCTGCGGCGCCGTGTAGTTCACCAGGTACGCCCGCGATTTCCCGACCGCGTCCTCTTCCGCCCGCGTCGAAACCTCGCTCCGCACCCGCGGAAAGTCGATCAGCACATAACTCTCGCGGAACACGAGGCTCTGAATGAACACCCGCCGGGCCATTTCGAGCAGCGGAGTTCCACGGCAATCGCAATCGCCGCCAAACCCGGTAAAAAACTCCTCCACACCGGGATTCGAAGTCCGGAATCCCAGGTCCGGAGGAGTCCGGAACAAAGTCGCCGCATACCAATCGACGCACGACCCAAGGTAGTTCTCGTAGAACACCCGCGAGAGCCGTTCGAGGTAAACGTCATTCGGCTCTTTCTGCCGCCGAACCAGATACAAGCTGGCATTTCGCCGCAACTGTTCGCCGCCGACATAGAAATCCCAGTACCGCTGCCACATCCCCTTGCGGTCTCGATACTCCGGATTCTCTTTGTTCAAAGCCTCAATCACAACCACACTCCAATGCCAACCAAAAGTGGGGCAGGCCTCCGGCCTGCCCAAACCAAGCCGATTGGCACACCATCCGCGCCGAGCCCCCCACCTTTACCGGCTTAGCGATTCCTTGCTAGGACCGCCTTGCCAAACCCGTGCTTCATCGCAAAGCCCCTCAAACAACCCGCCGCGCCCTCTCCCCAACGCTCCCCAAACCCCCAAATTCCTGCCAAAGCAAATACCCCAGAGCGTCGGAAAGATGCGTTCGCGCCGGATCCTCCTTATCGATCTGCCCGCTGTCCGGCTTATAGCCAACCTCTTCGAAATCCTTCACCAACTGTTTGCACCGCCGGTCCACAAACAACCGCCGCTCGCCGTTGGCATTCTTCAGCCGCGCGTTCGTAAGATTGATCCGGTCCCGCACGGCAGGATTCGCGGCCGCTACCGTCACCGTCCCCTTCAAACTCCGATGGCCGGCCAGAAACTTCCGGATGTACTGATAATCCGAAGTCCCCGTAACCGTATTCCCATGGCTGCCCGAAGCGTCCCCATAAACCTTCAAGCCGGCCCGATGCCCGCCATAGCGCTGCAAAAACTCCTCGCAAACCTCCGGCGTCGAAGAAGTCTTCAACACGATCTCGTCCACCACATAGACCACGTCTCCGATCCGCTGGCAAATCACCGAGCTCATCGGGTTGATATTGAAATCCCACGACCACAACAACGGCTCGTCGGGGTCCACCGCGTACTCCCCCACTTGTTCCTTGCGTTCGAACGTGTAGTACACACGGCCCGCCTGCAGGTTGACGTACTTGCCCAGAGCCTCCTGCTCGAAAAAGCTCTCGTCGTAGCTCGCTTTGAGCCGCTCGTAATAGTCCGGCGTATTCTCGAGAATGTGCCGGTTCTCAAACGGCTCCGCCTCGACCAACGCATAGCCCTCGACCGGCTCTTCGCGAAATCGCCTGGCCACCCAGTCGAACCCCTTCGGAGTCCACACCCCGAACCCGGACAGCCGTTTCGCCTCGGGATCGCGAAGCCGCGCCTCCAGACGCAGCCACGCTTCCTCCTTGACGTAGGTCAGCTCGTCCACCCCGAACCAGGCCAGCGTCGTTCCGCGCAAGCGCTCATAGGCGTCAAGCGACCGGAACAGCACCCGCGAGTTGGATTCCTTCAAAGTCACCGTATTCGTGCTCTTGTTGACCGAATACGCCTCGCCGCTCTCCTCGCAAGCGTCGAAGAACGTCCGCATCGTTGTATCGCGCAGCATCGGAATCGTCGGCGCCCCAATCAGCCCCGTCCGTCCCTCGTTCAAACGGCACATCCGCAAAGCCTCCTGGCAAAGCGCGTAGCTCTTCCCCGAACCCACCGGCCCGGAAAATCCCTTGAAGCGGGCTTGCGATGCATGAAAGCGCCGCTGCGATGGCAGTTCCTCATAGGCCTGCCGCGCGATCGGCTGCGCATCCTCCCCCTCCTTGGCCGGCTCCTGGACTGGCTTCCTTGCGGGTTCCTTGGCTGCCTTCTTGTCCTGATCCGCGCCAGCGGCGTTCCCGGCCCCCTTCTCTTTTCCCGTCAACTGCGATGGATCGAATTCGAGAAGCTTCATCGACGTCGTCGATGGTATTCGTCGGCCTCTCGTCCTTTTCGAGATCCCTCGATACGGCATCAAACGCCTTCTCCAGCAGTTGCTTCCGCGAGACGCTCTGCTTCTTCCCGCCGGCCTTCTTCGGGGCCTTGGGATCCTTTCCCTTCACCCCCTCCGGCCTGTCGCTCGCCCCTCGCTGCCGGCGTCTCCGCGGTCCGCCTTCTGTCGGCCTTCCTGGTCTGCTCGCGCCTTCGTCCGTTCCCCACCGTGCCTTGCCAACGCCCTCTGCTCCGTCCTCCTGGATACGATCTGGATTCGATACAACGGTGTTCCTGGTATCGTCCGCGGCCCCCACACCCCCTCCAAAAACAAAACTGGCTCCAGCCAAACTTGCTGGAGCCAGTCCCAAGCGCAATCGCCCGCGAAATCTTACCCTGTGCCTAGACTACCATCCGCCCCTTCCAACTCTTCCAACCATCAAACCCAAACCCAATCAAAACAAGCCATTTAAAAATCCAAAACTCTTGTGATCGCCCTCTGAAGCGGATTCACTCCACGCAACGTCTTGCCCGGCCACCAACGGGAAACCTCGCCCGGCCGCGCCAGAATGGGCCGAAGTGCCGTCATACCTGACATGGAAGAAGCCCGCTGTACCCGGAAGAAAATCGACAGTAGCCCGAACCAACCGCCCGTGGCGCGAACCTCCAGGTTTGCCGCGTCGCGATTCCTCGCGACGTAGGGCCCCGGCCCGCGCAAGCCCAAGGAAACCCAAACAAGTCATCCCACCACAAACCCAACGAGTCGCAAAGCGACGCCTAACCCGAGCCCTCCAGAAACACCATATCCCGCCCCACGCCCGCATGCCGCGCCCGATACTCCTCAAAGAGCGCGCCATACGTCTCCGTAACATAATCCGCCGGACCAAATCCCAACTCTACCGCCGTACGGTCAATCCAGTCGGACTCGCCTTCGAGTTCCAGAAAATCCCCAATCGGCGTCTCGTCCAGCACGATCTCCCCAGCCGCGCCGGCCAACTCGAAATACGTCCTGTATTTCTCATAGCGCCAGCTCGCCCCATAGCCCAACCCTTCGAGAATCCTCTGCAGCGTCGCACAGTCGCTTGCCTCGATCTCCAGCTCTTCCTTCACCTTATGGGGACCCGCGCTATCACTCGGCATTTTGAACGTCATCAGGCAGGTCCCCGCGAAGTCGCGAACCCGCAACAGACAACCCGCCGCCCGCAATGCTCCGTCCGGCTCGTCATAGACCCAGTTCCGCTCTAGTTGCCGCCCCCCGCGCGAGCGCCAACCCAACTCCCCGATGCGCCGAACGACCGCCGCGCGGTCCACAACCCGCAACTTGATCTCGATTTCTCTCATCTCAGCAAACCGGGAGAAATGGCAAGGCCGCGTTGGTCCGGCCACGCAAGTGAAGCTCGCGAAGCGCCGCCGGCACGCACCCTGACAAAGCAACCAACGTCATTTAGAGAGGAAAAGAACGGGCAGGAAAGAGACTATCCAACGTCGCCGCTAATTCTCGCGGTCTACAACCATCTCGCTCACCGACACCAGCGCCCGCTTGCACGCCGACTCCGGCAGATCGTTCAACTGCTCCAACGCCTTGTCTGCGTAACCCAGGGCCCGCTTACGAACGGTGTCGATCGTCCCGTACTTGTCCAGCATCTCCTGAATGACGCTCAACGGCACGCTATCGTAGGCCCTTTCGCGAACCACCGTCTCCACAAGCTGCCGCTCCGCCGCCGTGCACTGCTGCAACGCCAGAATCAACGGTAGGGTCACCTTGCCTTCGCGCAAATCGTTGCCGACAGGCTTACCCAAAACCTCTTCGGTCGCCGTAAAATCCAGCAGGTCGTCGACCAACTGAAAGGCCACGCCCAGGTTCCAACCATAGTCGCCAAAGCGCTGTTCGCGCTCCGGCCCGACCTCGGCGACCACCGCGCCCAGCCGCGAGCAAACCGAAAACAGGCAAGCCGTCTTGCGGTGAATCAAGTCCAGATGTTCCTTCTCGGTGACATCCAGCCGGCCCACCCACTCCATCTGCATCAACTCGCCTTCCACCATCATCTGGGTCAGGTCGATCAGCAGATCGAGAATGTAGAAATTCCGTTCCTTCACCGCCAGGTTGAAGGCTTGCATGTAGAGCCAGTCGCCCGCCAGAACGCTCGTCGGATTGCCCCAGCGCCGGTTGATCGAAGGCCGGCCGCGCCGCACCTCCGCATGGTCGATCACGTCGTCATGCACCAGCGTGGCCGCATGAATGATCTCGACCACCGCGCCCATCCGAATCGTCGAATCGCCCTGATAGCCGCAGGCGCCCGCGGTCAGCAGCAGCAGCGCCGGCCGCAGCCGCTTGCCTCCGCTCATCTGCAGGTGATGGCTGATTGTCGTAACGGCTTCGACCGAACAGATCGTGTCGGTCCCAATCGCCTTTTCGACTCGCTCTAGGTCCTTGCCGATCAGCGCCGCTAGCTCGGCGCGCGACATCGGCGGGGTTTTGGCGATGGGCATGTGTGCGGATTCCAAAGAAGACCTCAGTGTATAACCGTCAGGCAGGCGCTGGCAAATCAAACAGCGCGCAAAAGTTACGGCTGGTCGCCGCCGCCAGTTCCTCGTACGCGATCCCGCGCACTTCGGCCACCTTGCGCGCCGTTTCGACCACATAGCGCGGCTCGTTGCGCCGTATCTTGCGATAAGGCTCGGGAGTCAGATAAGGGGCGTCCGTCTCCACCAGCAAAGCGTCCAACGGCACAGCCGCCGCGGCCTCCCGCAGCGTCTCCGCCCGCCGGAACGTCACCACGCCGGCAAACGAAACCAGAAAGCCCAGATCGAGCGATTCCTGCGCCTGCCCGGCGTCTCCCGAAAAGCAGTGCAAGATACCGCGCAGCCCGCCCGGCAGCCAATGCGTGTTGAGCAGCTCCACCGTGTCTTCCCAGGCGTCCCGGGTGTGAATCACGATCGGCTTACGCGCCTGCCGCGCGATTTGCATCTGGTCGACAAAAACCTCGCGCTGTTTCTCGCGGGGCGAATTGTCGTAGTGGTAATCGAGCCCGATCTCACCCACAGCCACGACCTTGGGATGTCCGCACAGCCCGGCCAGCCGGTCGAGACTCGCCAGGTCCGCCTTCTCGGCATCGTGCGGATGAATACCCACCGTGGCGTAGACCGCCTCATGGCGCTCCGCAAGCCGCGTCGCCACCTCAAGGTCCGCCGGACCGCCGCCCGTGCCGATCGCCAGCATCAGCTCGACGCCGGCCTCGCGCGCCCGCCTCAGCACCTCGTCGCGGTCCTCGTCGAAACACGCATCGTCGAGATGGCAATGCGAATCGACGATCACGACAAACGTGCTCCGACCGGCGCGTCGTCGGGAAAACCGGCCAGCGAAGGGTTCCCGTTTTCGCCCGTGGCCGCCACGATCATGCCGTTCGACTCGATCCCGCGCATCTTGCGCGGCTTCAGGTTCGCCACGATCACGACCTTGCGCTCCACCAGGCTCTCCGGCTCGTAGGCCTTGGCAATGCCCGCCACGATCGAGCGCGGCTCGGCTTCGCCGATATCCACCATCAGGTGCATCAGCTTGTCGGTGCCTTCGACCTTCTTCGCCGATTTCACCAGCCCGACGCGCAGTTCCACCTTCGCGAAATCCTCGATACCGATGCGTGCCGCTTCCACCGCTGCCACGGGCACGCTCGGCGGCGGAGCGCTCGCCGCTTTCTCCGCACCGCTCTCGGCCGCCGCCGCTGCCGGCGCCGGCTTGCCCATGATCTCCGCTTGTTTTTGCAATGCTTCCTGTTCGAGTTCCATCAACTGTTTCACCGCCGGTTCCAATTCAATCCGCGGAAAGACCGCTTCTGCTTCGCCGATCTTCACGCCGGCTTTCAACTGCCCCCAGGCAAGGTCCTTCAATTGCCCCTCGCCGGGATTCCCTTTCAACCCGAGCTGCTGCCAGATCTTCGCCGTCGCTTTCGGCATCACCGGGGACAACAGCACGGCGGCCACCCGGATCACCTCCGCCGAATCGTAGAGCGTCTCGCGCAGCAACTGCCGCGATTCGGCGTCGTCGTTGCGCGCCAGCACCCAGGGCTTGCGTTCCACGATGAACTTATCCACCGCGCCGAGCAGGCTCCAGATCGCCTCGAGCGCCTTCGAAAATTCAAACTTCTCGTAGCACTCGATCGACCGCGCGATCGTCTCGGTCGCCATATCGCCCAACCGCCCGCGATCCTCGCGTTCCGGCTTGACGATCTCTCCCTCGAAATAGCGCTGGATCATCGACAGCGTGCGGCTCACCAGGTTTCCCAGCCCGTTGGCCAGATCGGCGTTGTAGCGCTCGATCAACGCCTCCGAGCTGTAGTTGCCGTCCTGCCCGAACACAATCTCCCGCAGCAAGTAATAGCGCAGCCCTTCGATCCCGACGACCTTGTCAATCGGCCGGGCTCGCACGATATTACCCCGCGACTTGCTCATCTTTCCGCCTTGAAAGATCAGCCAGCCGTGGGCGTAAATCCGCTTCGGCAGCGGCAGCTCGGCCGCCATCAGAAACGCCGGCCAGTAGACCGCATGAAACCGCAGAATCTCTTTGCCGATGATGTGGATATCCGCCGGCCAGAGCTTCTCCCACAGCTTGCGCCGCTCGCCCTCCTCTCCGTAGCCGATCGCGCTCATGTAGGTCGTCAGCGCGTCGAACCACACGTAGAAGACATGCTCGGGGTCCTCGGGCAGCGGAATGCCCCACTTCAACGACGAGCGGCTGATCGAAAGATCCTTCAGCCCGCCCTTGACGAACGAGATCACCTCGTTGCGCCGCGACTCGGGTTGAATGAAATCCGGATCGTCCTCGTACAGCTTCAGCAAACGGTCCCCGAACTCCGACAGCCGGAAAAAATAGTTCTCTTCGGTGATCGTGATGATCTTGTCGGGGTCCGCCAGCGCCGCTTCTTCGTCGGTGACGAATGCTTCGTCGCTAACGTGATACTTGCCCGTGTAGGAGCCCTTGTAGATCGCCCCGTTTTTCAGGCAGCGCGCAAAAATCTCCTGCACCGCCTTGGCGTGCTTGGGATCGCTCGTGCGCCGGAAAAAATCGTAGTCGAAACCCAGCTCGTCCCACTCTTGCCGGAACGCGCCCGCCACCCGGTCGGCGTACTTCTGCGGCTCCCAGCCCGCCGCCCGCGCCGAGCGCTCCACGTTCGTGCCGTGCTCGTCGGTTCCCGTCGTCAGATAGACTTCGTCGCCCATCATGCGCCGGAACCGCTTTACCGTATCGGCCACCAGCGTCGTATAGGCGTGCCCGATGTGCGGCGTGGCGTTGACGTAGTAAATCGGCGTTGTCAGGTAATACTTCATTGCTTCTCGCTCAACCGCAAGAACGCATGGCTCGCCTGCTGCATCACGTCCTTGAGCGGGACCTCGCGTTCGAGCGCCAGCTTCCGGCAGTCCTCATATTCCGGAGCAAAATTCCGCATCCGGCCGTTCTCGGAAGCAATCTTGATCCGCACCGCCCCGTAGGGCGTTTCGACCGTCTCCCAGCGGCGTTCGAGAACGCGCCGCTCCGCCCGGTACATGCGCAGCCCCAAGGTTGTCGTCTCGCCGAACAGCAGCTCGCCCAGCCGCTCCCGGTCTTCCGCCTTCGCCAGCACCGAAATCGTGAATCCCGGCCGGTCCTTCTTCATGAACGCCGGCGTAAACGTCGCATCCAGCGCGCCCGCCTCCAGCAAACGCTCCCGCACATAGCCGGCCACCTGCGGGCTCATGTCGTCCACGTTCGCCTCGATGACGTAAACTTCGGTCGCCTCGGCGGCCCCGGTCGCCTCGCCGATCAGCACCCGCAGCAGGTTCGGCCTGCCGGCGAAATCCCGGTCGCCGGCTCCGTAACCGCTCGAAGCGATGCGCATCGCCGGCATCGGCCCAAAGCTCTCCGCCAGGGTGGTCACGATCGCCGCGCCGGTCGGGGTCGTCAATTCCATCTCCGGCCCTTCCGAATAGCTCGGAATGTCCGCCACCAGCGCCGCCGTCGCCGGCGCCGGCACCGGCATCACCCCGTGGGCTGCTTTCACCGTCCCGCTGCCGAGGTTCAACGCCGAGCAGTAGATCCTCTCGATCCCCAAAAGATCGAACCCGATGCAGGCTCCCACGATGTCCGCAATCGAATCCCAAGCCCCCACCTCGTGGAAATGCACCTTCTCGATCGGAACATTGTGGATCGCCGCCTCCACCGCGCCCAGCCGGCGAAAGATCCGGATCGCCCGCTCCTTCACGACCTCCCGCAGCGCGCTCGCCGAGATAATCTGCTCGATCTTGCTCAGCGACCGGTGGCTATGGTCGTGCGCCACGCTCACGGTCAGGTTGGTCCCGCTGATGTGGCTGCGCAGCGTCTTTTCAAACTGCAGTTCCACGCCTTCCAGCCCCAGTTTGGCGAACTCGGCCCGCAGTGCGTCCGCATCAAGCCCCGCATCCACCAGGGCCCCTAGCAGCATGTCCCCGCTGACGCCCGAAAAACAGTCGAGATAGCAAACTTTCATCGCCGTTCAGCCCGGGCGCCGCCGCCCACAAAACCCGCCAACCGCTTGAACACAAAGAGTTTCAACGCGTACAGAACCATTATCGTAGCAGACCGCGCAGCCCCCCACCGCCACAGAAGCGAGGCCGTCCCACAAGTGGCGCAGGCCTCCGGCCGGCGGCGTCGACATCCAGCCGACGTCTCCTCACACACTGTTCTCTCGCCACCTGTCTCGCTCCACTCGCCCGCCCCGGCGCCCAACAAGCCCCGTCCCAACCCAACACCAAACCCAATCTCCACTCAAGACCTCGCGCCCTGCCCACGCCAAGCCGATCTACCAATCAGAACCCTCAAAAAAGCAGCCCCCCAAGCTCCCGCCACCTGTGCATCAAGTACCGGCCAAAACGTCCCGGCTGAAATCCTGGGCCCCCCTCTGCGCTGCAGCCGCCGCCCTGGGAATCTACGCCTGGAGTTGGTGGGGATCGCCCGCGTTCGGCCTGCTGGCGGACCAGCCCTATCACCTCCACCTGGCGCAAGAGTTCGACCGCGCCTGGCACGACGGCGACTTCCCGCCTCACTGGGCCGCCGGCGCCAATGGCGGCCGGGGCAGCGCAGCCTTTGTCGTCTACCCCCCGCTTTTCGCGTTCCTCACCGCCTGCTGGATGCGCGCGGGACTCCCCGCCGTTCAAGCCTTGCGGCTCGCTGCCTTCACATCTGCCCTGGGAATCCTGGGGGCGATCCTGTACCTGGCAAGGGCATGGCTTTCGTGGCGCCGCAGCGTGCTCGCCGCGGCGATCACGCTGCTGCTACCCGGGGTCGCCTTCCTGGCGTTGGGACGCGGCATGTTCCCCCACTTCGCCGCCCTGGCCTGGGTCGCGCTGCTGCTCGGAGCCGGGCAGCGTGCCCTGCTCGGCCGCCGCGTCCGGCGCAATGCCCTGCTTACCGTCCTGGCCGCCGCGGGCCTAGTTCTGACCCACACGCTCACGGCCTACCTCCTGCTCGTCCTGCTGCTGGCGATCTCCCCGTTGCTAGGCAAGACTCACGGCCTGCGAACCATCGCCTGGGCCGGACTGCTGGCCGTCGCCGCCGCGGCGCTGACCGCCTGGTTCTGGCTCCCCGCCTTCCAGGCCGCCTCTTACACCCGCCTCAACTACCTCTCCGAGAGTCATCCTTATCTCGACAGCGTATTCGGCGTGAACATAGCCTTTGGTGAGAGCCTGCCGCACCTACACGGGCCGTTTCAAAGGGACTGGGCCTTCCTGAACGACATCGGCCGCTCCATCGTGATCGCCCAGTCGCTGCTCGCGTTGTTGCTGACCCTTGCCCTGCGCCGCAACTCAGCCTCCGCCCCCATCCTGTTCTTGCGAACCCTCCCCTGGGCCGCGGCCTTGTCGCTATTTTTCGCCACCGCGCCCGGCGCCCTGCTGCTGCTCGCGCTGCCCCGCGCCGCAATCATCCAGTTCTGCTGGAGATGGCAGACGCTCGTCGCGCTGTGGTGCGGCCCGGCGCTGGCGTCGCTTCCCTGCCGCAAACAGTCGACTCCCACCCTGGTATTCACAGGGGCGACAATCGCCTTGTTTTCCCCGCTGTTTTTGCCGTCCGAATCCCAGCCGCCCGCGCCGCCGTCCCGCCTGCTGCCACCGGTCCTTTCCAAGGCCGGCTTCGAACGCCTCCCGCCGATTGACCGGGCGGCCTACGCGGGAAATCTGATCGAGCAGCGCCCCAACGCCACCGACTCCAACGACTACCTGCCCGCGCCGTTCGGCGTGGTCGAGGTCGTTGGCGGTGCGGCCCAGGTCGCCCCCCAATCCCTGAAAACCTCCTACCGCGCCTACCGCATCACCGCAACCGGCGAGGCGACACTGCGGATCCGCACCTACCAAGCCCCCGGCTGGACCGCGCGTCTCGATTCGCAGCCTGTGGAAATTCAGCCAGACCCAAGCACGGGCCTGCAACTCGTCCGCGTGCCGCCCGGAACCCACCGCCTCGAGCTCAGCTATCGCTTGCCCGGGCCCTTTGGGTAGCAATAGTAATTGCCGTCCCAACCCCGTCACCGCCCCCGTTTGCCTCGCTCCATCGGCCCCCGCCCCCTCGGTTCGAAAGTAAATAATTCGTTAAAAATAAATCAGTTAGCCTGCCCGGGATGCTCCAAGACAACTTCCCTGCCCGCCTGCGGTTCGCTCGCCACCTGGGGTTCGGCCGGCCCCGGCCCCCCGGCAAACTTACCAACAACATCCCCAAATCCAACAAAAAAAGGTATATACTGTGTTTCCCGCTCGGTGGCTAGTCCGTTGGCCGCCGGGTAGTCCTCGGGCAAGTATCGTAGGCTGGCCCCGTTCGCAGCATGGGATAGCGGCTGAACCGCTCTGCAGCGCCGCTCACGTTTTGAGCGTAGCGGTCGCTGTTAAACTGTGCTTTACTAGTGCGATACCGCGTGACTCCCGAGATCGCCAAGACCCGCTTCCGCCGCAAGGCGCTGTCGCTCCACCGCAAAATGCGCGAGTGGCGTATGATTTTGCGGAGTCTCGCGGACACGGACCACCCCATCCTGGCGCACCTCATCCCGACACGCCGTTGTAACATAGCCTGCGCCTACTGCAACGAATACGACCATACTTCCGACCCGGTTCCGATCGAGGAACTGATGCGGCGCGTCGACCAGTTGGCCGACCTGGGCATCAGCATCATTACGCTCAGCGGCGGTGAGCCGCTGCTGCATCCCCAGCTCGACGACCTGATCCGCCACATCCGTAAGCGCGGCATCATCGCCAGCCTGATTACCAACGGCTACCTGCTCGGGGTCGAGCGCATCCAACGCCTTAACGAGGCCGGGCTGGAATACGTTCAGATCAGCATCGACAACGTCGAACCCGACGAAACCTCGATGAAGAGCTTTCGCGTGCTCGAAAGTAAGCTGCTGCTGCTGGCCGCCCACGCCGATTTCGACGTCAATATCAATTCGGTCATCGGCGCCGGCGTCGACCGCCCCGAGGACGCCTATCTGATCGCCCAACGCGCCCGCGGGCTCGGCTTTACCAGCACCGTCGGCATCATCCACGACGGCAGCGGCCAGCTACGCCCCCTCACCGAGGTCGAGCAGACCGCCTACCATCGCATCAAGGCCCTCGGGAAGCGTTCCTACAGCCGCATCGACTTCTTCCAGAAGAACATCGCCCAGGGCAAACCCAACGAATGGCGCTGCCGCGCCGGCGGCCGCTACCTTTATATCTGCGAAGACGGCCTGGTCCACTATTGTTCGCAGCAGCGCGGCTATCCGGGAACGCCCTTGAGCCGCTACGGCCGCGAGGACGTCCGCAAGGGCTACCGCACCCTCAAGGAATGCGCCCCCCGCTGCACGATCTCTTGCGCTCACAAGGTTTCGGTCGTCGACTTCTGGCGCGACCCGCAGACTCTCAAAGCCCCCGCCCTCAAGCCCGAACCCCTCGTCCAACTGCAGTCCGGCGACTAAGGGACTCCCCCAAGTCCCGCCCAATCGGCGAATCCGAAGCCATCCCAGCCCGTGCCCGGCCACCCCGGGTCAGCCATCCGAGCCGTCCGCGCCAGCAGCCGGCGGCTGCGAATCAGTCAATCCCTACGGGCGGACGAACCCCAAACCAGCCACCGCCCCCGAGGCGGGGATCCAGGCACTGTCGCCAGCCTCCTCCGGAGGCAACCCACGCCCCCTGCAGCCCCCCAACCCTACGCGAAACGGCGACGCAACGGACGCTGCCAAGCTCCTCAATTAGTACTACAGTACTGCCTTCTTGGTTCTTGCCTGGTATTGGCGCTCCAAACCGGGCCTCATGCTCTCCAGATCCGATCTCCACAAAAGGCCGCTGGACGGGCCAACACCCGAGGACCAGGCAGCGCCGGCGCCAAGATCCAAGGCCGTCATACAAGCAATTTAATTTCAGCTAGTTAGAAGGAAGGATAGCGCTCATTGCAAGCGCCTTCTGGAAGCTGCTGGGGCGCCCGAGCGGCTCTCAGACTCAGTTCGGAAGCCACCAAAGCCGCAGCCGTATCGCCAGTCCTGGTATAGCACTCCGTCACTAGACTGGCTTAGTGGAATACCCTGTGCCCAAAAAAGTACTAGCGATCTATTGGCAAGTTTCAGGACTTGCCGCATGATTGGGCTGTAAGGTTGTGACGCACAACACAGCCCACTAGACCAGCACTAGATTCAAGGATGGAGAAGAGAATGAACAAACTGTACGGTTTTCTTTTGAAGCTCGCGAACGATGAGCGCGGCCAGGACATGGTTGAGTATGCCCTGTTGGCCGGCTTCATCGCCGTCGCCGCCGGCGCCATTCTGCCCGGCATTTCCAGCAACATCAGCATCATCTTCAGCCGCATGGGCAGCGTCGTTGCCGAGGCGGCCACCTAGTCCTGACTCCCAGAAGTCACTTTCTGCAAACAACAAAGCCGGGGGGACAGTCGAAGGACTGTCCTTTCGGCGTTTTGACCGCCTTTTTTCCCAACCTCGCTAGTTACCCAGCCACTCGCAAGCCCCGCCCACCGGGCACACAAACACCTGCAGGCCCTCGGGGCGATGCTGGCGTATCCATTCTAAACCATTGACGAATAAGGCAGTAGACCACGCCTCGCTATCCAGCGGGCGCGCGCAGCGCACCGACACCGACAAGATCCCCTCGGCCGGCATGCCGGTCCGCGGGTCCATGATGTGGCTGTAGAGCTTGCCGTCGACCTCGAAAAATTTCTCGTACGACCCCGACGTCGAGAGCGATTCGTCGGCCAGATAGATCTCGGCGGCGGTCTTCGAGGCGTCCTTGGGTTCGCGGATGCGGACATGCCAGCCGCGCGGCTCGCCCGCCGGTTTGCCTAGCGCGTACATGCTGCTGCTGCCGGCGCTGATCATGGCGCTGTGAACTCCGAACCGCTTGAGAACCTCGACCATGCGGGCCACCGCGTAACCCTTGCCGATGCCCCCGGGGTCCAACTCCATCCCCGAGCGCAGAAAGCGCACCTGTTTGCGGTCCCGGTCGAGTTCGAGGTACTGGTATCCGATCTTGCCCAGCGTCCGCCAGAGTGTGAAGCGGCTGGGCAGCTTTCCTTCGCCGCGGTAAAAACCCCACACCTTCATGAGCGGTCCGACGGTGATGTCGAAAGCCCCGTCACTGGCGCGGCTGTAGTCTAGGCAGCGCCCCAGCAGGTCGGCCATCTCGTCGGAAACTTCCACCGGGCCATCCCCGGCCAGCCGGTTGATCCGGCTCAACTCACTGTCGGGAATATAGTTACTGAGCAGGTGGTCAAGGCGCCGGGCCTCTTCGAACGCCGCCTGGATCGCCGACGCCAGCAGCGCGCGCTTCTCGCCGTAGGCCGCCACGCGATAGACGCTCCCCATGATCGTAGCGCTCTCTTCGTAGCGTTCTGTCGTGGGTTGCTCGGCCGCCTGGCCGGTTTGCGCCGCCCCCAGCCCGGCCAGCCACAGCAGGGCGACGACACTCAGCCCCGACTTCGACTTCTTGCGCAGCCGCTCGAGCAGCGTGTTGATGCGCTCGCCGCGCTGCATGCCGTGGTCGAGCTCAAAGTGCAGCTCGGGAACCCGCCGCAGGTCGGCCCGCTGGGAAAGAACGTGGCGCAGGAATCCGCTGGCCTGCCGCAAGGCGCGCAACGCCCGCTTCAGATCGCCTTCGGTCCGGAATTCCTGCTGCGCCGCCGGGGTCACGAACACGCGCGCTGAGGTGACGCCGGCCGCCATCTCCACGCTGCTCACCGTGAACGCTTGCAGACTGGGATTGTCCACTTCGCCCAGCAGAATCTCATTCAGCTCCTCGCGAATGAGTTCCGCAACCCTGGCTTGCCGGTAGTTCTTCATCGGCGTCTATCGAATGCTAGCCCGCTTTTCTCACACAGGATCGATTGCGAGGCGCGATAAGACCGCGTCTACTTCGTTGCGCTTGCTCGCCGTGCTCAATGTGCTACCCAAGTACGCCTCCGCGCGCCAAGCGCGCTCCTCAGATCCACGGCCTTCTCCCGCCTCTCGCCGCGATCCGGTGCGAGACAAGCGGGCTAGAGAAACTCCATCTCAACCGCGGTGAGGTCCGCCGCGAGCAGGCGCGACGCCTCGCGCTCAACGCCCTCGAGCACCTGCCGCGCAAAGGGCTCGTTCGCCGAAACCGTCACCACGCCGATCAGCGAGTGCTGCCAGCTATCCTGAAAATCAAGCTCGGCGACCGAGACGTTGAACCGCTTGCGCAGACGGTCTTTCAGGGCCCGCAAGACCTGCCGCTTGTCTTTGAGAGACTGCGCGTGCTCGATGTGAAGATGCAGCGTGAGGAGGCCTATCGAGGCCATGGAAGATTGTCGATGCCCTGGGCGGGCCCGCGCAATTTCCGCGAACCGCACCCCCAGTCCATCGCCGGCGCCGAACATCGGCAAGAAGGCCGACGCTGAAACGCAGTCCGGACTCACCCGCCGGGCTAGAGCGCCAGTTCGGGGGCGACCTTCTCGATCACAAACAACTCGATGACATCGCCTTGCTTGACGTCGTTGAAGTTCTGCAGCCCGATGCCGCACTCTTGACCCGCGCGGACCTCGTTCACGGTGTCCTTGAAGCGCCGCAGCGAGCTGACGCGGCCGGTGTAGACGACGACGTTATCCCGCAGCAGCCGCGCTTCGCTGTCGCGCGTGGCCCTGCCTTCCTGCACGATGCAACCGGCGATCGTTCCGACCTTGGTGATATTGAAGGCCTCCATCACGTCGGCGCGGCCCATGAAGTTCTCTTTGAGAATCGGCTCCAGCAGGCCGACCATCGCCTTTTTGAGCTCGTCCACCAGCTCGTAGATCACCGTGTGCAGCCGGATATCGATGTGCTCGCGTTCGGCCAGTTGCGCCGCGGTGCGTTCCGGGCGGACGTTAAACCCGACGATCACCGAGTTGGCGGTGGCCGCCAGCAGCACGTCCGACTCCGAGATCGCCCCGACGCCGGCGCGGATCACGCGCACCTTCACCTTGTCGGTGGCGAGCTTCGACAGCGTGTCGTTGAGAACGTCGACCGAACCCTGAACGTCGGCCTTGAGCAGGATCGGCAGCTCCTTGACCTCGCCCGAGCGCAACTGCTCCTGGAACTGTTCGAGCGATAGCCGCGAGTTTTTCGCCAGCGACAGCTCGCGCGCTTTCTGCTCGCGGTGCTCCACGATTTTGCGCGCCCGCTCGGTGTCGGTGACCACCTGCAGCGAGTCGCCCGGAACTGGCAGCGCATCCAGGCCCAGCACCAGCACCGCCGAAGAGGGCGGCGCCTCCTGCACCTGCTGGCCGCGGTCGTTGATCAGCGCGCGAACCTTGCTGAATACCGAGCCGACCACGAAATAATCGCCGATGCGCAGCGTGCCGTTTTGCACGATCACGGTCGCCACCGGCCCCTGGCCGCGGTCGAGTTTGGCTTCGAGCACGGTGCCCACCGCCGGGCGGTTGGGGTTGGCGGTCAACTCTTTCAAGTCGGCCACCAGCAGAATCATCTCGAGCAGATGGTCCAGGTTCTGTTTGGCTTTGGCCGAAACCGGCACCATCACCGTGTCGCCGCCCCATTCCTCGGGCAGCAGGCCGCGCTCGGACAACTGCTGTTTCACCCGCTCGGGGTCGGCGCCCGGCTTGTCGATCTTGTTGATCGCCACCAGGATCGGCACCTTGGCGTCGCGGGCGTGGTCGATCGCTTCCAGCGTCTGCGGCATCACGCCGTCGTCGGCGGCCACGACCAGAATCACCACGTCGGTTACTTTGGCTCCCTGCGCGCGCATGCGCGTGAAAGCCTCGTGGCCGGGCGTGTCGACGAACACGATCCGGCGGCCGTTCTTCTCGACCTCGTAGGCGCCAATCGCCTGCGTAATGCCACCCGCCTCGCGGTCGGCGACGTTGGTCTCGCGAATCGCGTCGAGCAGCGACGTTTTGCCGTGGTCAACGTGACCCATCACGGTCACCACCGGAGCGCGCGTCTGGGAATCCTCCGGCGCTTCGGCCATGTCCACGTCGAGCATCGCTTCTTCTTCGTAAGTCGTCTCGGCCGCGGTCGCCCCGAAGTATTTCGCCAGCTCCTTGATCGTCTCCATGTCGAGGGTCTGGTTGATGGTGGCGAAGGTGCCGCGGTCGACCAGCGTCTTGATCAACGTGCTGGCCTTGATCCCGAGTTTTTCGGCCAGTTCCTTGACCGTGGTTCCTTCACTCGCCGAAATTTCGGTATGAGCGGCGCGGGGAGCCGTCTGAGCGGCGCGGGCAGAGGCCTGCTGCTGCAGAAAACGCCTCTCGCGCTCGGCTTCCTGGTCGCGCACGGGCCGCTGCCGCGATTGCGCGGGCCGCGCCGGACGGCGATGACCTGGCGGCGGCGGCGGCGGAGCTCCCGGTGTCGGGACTCCGGTGCGGCTGGTGGGATGGGGTCCGTAGGACGGCCCGGTACGCCCAACGGGCATTCCCGGCACGGCTCGCGGACGCTGATAAATCGGCTGCCCGGGGACCAGCACCGGCGGTGGCCGGCGAACCGGCGCGGGCCGGCGCGGCGCGCCTGGGCCGGTGCGGGCGGTGCCAGGGGCCGTCCGGGCCGCGGGGCCCGGTCGAGGCACGGCCTGTCCGGGAACTCGATGCGTCAAAGGTGGACGGACGGGCGCGGATACTCCTGCGGCTGCACCCGGCCTTGCTGCGCGGCCGACGGGAGGCGCCAAAGGCGCTCGCGGACCGGTGGCGCCGGCTTCGCTCGGGATCGGCCGCACGGGACGCACCGTCATAGCCGGACCTGGGGAGGCCGGAGCTCCAGGGCCTGGGGAGGCCGAACCGGATGCGGCCGAGCCCGCAGCCGTTGAGCCGGTAGCCGTCAACGAAGCTCCGCCCGGAGCGGCGCTGGGGGCGCGCTGCACGGTTGGGGCTCCCGGCGCAACGGGAAGCGAGGGCCTGACCGCTCCAGCCGGCCGGTCGGGCCTGCCCGGAACCGGGCGCGGACCCGCCGCGGCAGCCGGTTTCGCCGGCGGCGCACTCACGCGCGGCGCGGGCGCTTTCGGTGCCGGGGCCGGTTTGGCGGCCCGTTCCCCGCCAGATGGCGTCGGCCGCTGCAGCGGTGGCCGCAATGCCTGCACGGGAGGCCGCAACGGCGTGCCGCTGCCGGCTCCAATCACGATGGAAGGCCGCGCGCCCGCCGTGGGCAGCACCTTCTCCGGTTCCGGGCCCCGGGGCCTGACGTGCGGCTCTTCCGCAACGACAGCTTCGGAATGCACCGGCTCGGCGGCTGCGGCCTCTTCGGTGGCCGTCTCGTGCTCGTGGTCGTGGTCACCCGAACGCAACCTCGTCTTGACGTTCTCGGCTATCTCCGCGTCAATCGAGCTCGAGTGGGTCTTTTTCTCGTCGACTCCAAGATCGACAAGCACATCGAGAATCACGTTCGCCTTCACTTCCAACTCGCGGGCTAACTCGTTTATCCGAATTTTGTCCTTAGATTTCAATGCCGAGCTTGATCCTCCAGAATCAACTTGTCATTTCTTCATCCTCAGCCATGGGTTGCTCCCCAGCGGCCGACGGCGACGCCGTACTGCTCGCTGTATCATGCGCACCGGCGGCGGCTGCCGAGCCCGTTGCCGGCCTCGCATTGCCATCCGCCGCGCCCTCGGCGGCGTCTTCGCTCTCTTCCGGCGCGCTCAGGTCCATGTTATCAAAGTCTTCTTCGCCGATCGGGGTGTCGCCGTCATCGACGTCTTCGCCCTCCACCGGCAAACCCGGCATGATCGCCGGAACCGCCTGCGGCGCTTCCTCCGCCGCTGCGGCGTCCGTTAGCTCATCCAACGGTACTACTTCTTCGTCCGCCGCCGCAGTCTCCTGCGGCTGCTCGAACTGCAAATAGTAGCTATTGACGGCGACCTGAATCTTTTCCACCATCTTGGGCCCGATCCCGGGAATCTCTTCGAGCTGCTCCGGGGTCATGTCCGCCAGCCGTTCGACCGTGCTGACGTCCGATTCCAGCAGCTTGTCGACCAGCTTGTCCGCCAAGCTGTGCTCGATCAGAATGCTGATCGGGGTTCCCGAGCCGACCATCGCCGCCATCGCCGTCTCGACTTCCTGACGCTTCTCTTCCTCGCTCTTGATGTCGATCCGCCAGCCCATCAGCTTGGCCGCCAGCCGGACGTTCTGCCCTTTTTTGCCGATGGCCAGCGAAAGCTGCATGTCGTCGACGACCACTTCGAGGTGCCGGTCGGAGCCGTCCAGAACCGTCACACGGCTGATCTTGGCGGGGCTCAAAGCGCGCGTCGCCATCTCGATCGCGTCGTCGGAGTACTCGATGATATCGATCTTCTCGCCGCGCAGCTCGCGAATTATTGACTGCACCCGCATGCCCTTCATGCCGACGCAGGCGCCCACCGCGTCCACGTCGCGATCGTGCGAGAGCACCGCGATTTTGGTGCGCTCGCCGGCCTCCCGGGCACAGGCCCGAATCTCGACCGTGGCGTCGTAGATCTCCGGCACTTCCTGCTCAAACAGCCGGCGCACCAGATCTTCGCTCGCCCGCGAAACCACCACCGCCGGGCCGCGGCCGGCCTTTTCGATCATTTTGATGACCACCCGGATGCGGTCGCCCGGCGAAAAACTCTCCAGCTTCGACTGCTCGCGGCGCGGCAGCCGGCCCTCGGTGCGCCCCAGGTCCACGATCAGATCGGGCCCTTCCGAGCGCTTCACCGTGCAGGTTTCCAGATGGCCCACGCGGCCCGAAAACTCGCTGCAGATCGTGTCCCGCTCGGCTTCGCGGATCTTCTGAAAGATCACCTGCTTGGCCAGTTGCGCCGAGATGCGGCCCAGCCCGTCGGTCGGCTTGGGAAAGCGCATCTCGCCGCCCACTTCGGCGCTGGCGTCGGTCTGGCGCGCCTCGGCCAAGCTGATTTCCCGGCCTGGGTTGGAGACCACCTCGGTAATCGTCTTGACGGCGAATACATCCACATGGCCGTCGGCCGTGCGGAATTCCGCGATCAGATCCTCATTCGTTTTGTAGTACTTGCGCGCCGCCACCAGGATGGCGTCCTTGATGGCCTGGACGACGATATCGGGGTCGATACCCTTCGCCTTGCTCAAGGCCTCGATCTGCGTCAGGATTCCTTCCATCTTTTCCTCAATCGCAGGTTAGACTTCCACCACGAGTCGGGCGCTGGCAACATCCTCGAAGCGGAACCGCAGCACCTGCTGCGGAGCGGTCTCCAGGCCGATAGCGCCGTCCCTGTATTCGCAAAGCCTGCCGACGTGGAGCTGCTGCCCCGCCATGGGCTCTCGCAGCCTCACTCGCGCTTTGCGTCCCAGAAACCGTTCGTAATCAGCCGGTTTTAGCAACTTACGGTCGAGACCAGGGGACGAAACTTCCAGTATATAGGGCCCTGGCACCAACTCCTCGACATCGACGATGGTCCCGACCTGTTTCGAGATCAGTTCGCAATCGGCGTGCGTGACTCCGCCTGGTTTATCGATGTAAACACTCAACTTACGGCGGCCGCCGCCACCGCGATACTCGATGTCGACGATCTCCATGCCCTCGGAATTGGCGACGCGGTCGGCGATGGCCCGGATCTGTTTCTCAGCTTCTGAATTCGACAAGCTCATCCGCGCCCGCCGGCTCCCAAGCTATAAAAAAGCTCCGGAGCAACAAAAAAGTGGGCCAAAGCCCACTTTGCCACTTCGACGCACCTTCCTCACTCAGGCTTACACTCCTTCATTGTAGTGCCCCCCTGCCCCAAACGCAACAAGACTGCAAGGGGCGACGCCGGGCCCGTACCAGACTCTGAGGAATCGTCCCGGCAAACCCCAAAATGCCTCGCGAAAGCACCTCGTGCGGCTTGGCGCGGCCAACATCGGCCTCTATTTTCATTACGCTAAACTATCTCCCTATGGCGCAATTCCCGGTTTGTATCATCACCGACGAATTCTCTCAGGACTTCGAGTTAGTTTGCCGCACGGCTCGCGAACTCGGCGTGCCGGCCCTGGAGGTTCGTACCATCTGGAATAAGAATATCGTCGACATGAGCGACGACGAGCTCAGCGAGGTGCAACGGCTGGCCGAGGCCGCTGGGCTCCAAATCGCCTCGATCGCCTCGCCGGTTTACAAATGCACCCTCCCCAACGGCGGCCCCATCGACCAGCGTTTCGAGCAGGATGCCTTCCATTCGGCGCACACCTACGCCGACCAGCCGCGCATCCTGAAACGTTCGCTGGAGGTCGCGGGCCGGCTGGGCGCCTCGCTGGTGCGCGTGTTCAGCTTCTGGCGGACCGCCAAACCCGAGCGCAACGCCGCCCGCATCGTCGAGGCGCTGGGCGAGGCCGCCGCCATCGCCAAGCCCTACGGGGTGACCGTCGGCCTGGAAAACGAGCACGCCTGCCACCTGGCCACCGCCGCCGAAACCGCCCCTGTGTTCAGCCAGATCGCCGACCCGGCGCTGGGCCTTGTGTGGGACCCCGCCAACGCCATGGTCGCCGGCGAAACACCCTTTCCCGAAGGCTACCGGCTTCTGGCGCCCGGGCGCATCGTCCACGTGCACGCCAAAGACGGTGTGATGCCCGCCGGCAGCGACCGCATGGACTGGGGCCAAGTCGGCGCCGGCGAAGTGAACTGGAAGGGCCAACTCGCCGCCCTGGTGGCCGACGGCTATCACGGCATGGTCAGCCTGGAAACCCACTGGGGAGGACCCGGCGGCAACAAATTCGAAGGCAGCAAGCTCTGCGCCCGCAGCCTGCAGCGGCTGGTAGCGGAAGCCTAACGGCAGTACGCCGTCCCGGTCAACGCGATAGCTCCCAAAAGCCAAACTCAAGCACACCCTGGGCCTGCCAGGGCGTGCCTCGTCAACCCCGAGTGCCCTGGGGCTTCGGCCCGCCGGCTTACCAGGCTGCGGAAAGACTCTGCGGGAAGGTGCGGGAAGGGGACAACTGCCGGGCCGGACTGGAGTTTTTCCTCAGCCTGGTACGCCTGCGGCTTTGTTTTGCGGTTCGTGCGGTTCGCTCGCTCCGATATGCCGGCAACCCCTCAGCCCCGCACCCAGACCGCCGCCTCACCCTCCCCCGGATGCCGCTTGAGGCGCTCGTACGGCGCATAGCAGGATTTGTAACTCATCGAAGGGCAGGCCGCGATCCAATACCCCGGGTAGGCATAACGCAACTGCTTCTGGCGGGCATACTCGAGTTGCGTCAGGATCGCGAACGTCCCCGGGCTCGAGTTGCGCCAGTCCGGGTCGTAGAAGCAGTACACCAGCGAGATCGCCTCGGCCGTCTCGTCCATCAAGGCCACCCCCACCAGCCGCTCGTTGCGATAGAACAACCATTGCGAGCCAATCTCGTCGCCGCCGAGCGCGAACGACTCCAGATACGACTCGCGCGTGATCAGATCGCGCTGCCAGCCGCGGTGCTGGGCCATAAAGCGGTGATAGCGATTGAACAGGTCGAGGTGAGCCGCAGTGACGAAAACCGGCCGCCGCACCGCACGAATGTCCTCGTTCCTGCGCAGTACCCGGCGCTGGCCGCGGCTGGGCGAGAACTCCTGCACCAGCACCCGCACACTGATGCACTGCTGGCAGAAGCGGCAGGCCGGGCGGAACAATTGGTGTCCGAAACGCCGGTAGCCGCGCGCCAGCAGGTCTTCATAGGCGTCGGGCGCGAGACCGCTGACAATGCGGTATTCCAGCGAGGCGCGTTCGGCCGGGAGATACGAGCAGGACCGGGGCTCCTCCACGACGCGAAACAGTTCCCGCATGAAATTTATTGTAGAAAGGATTCCCGGGCCCGGCGAACCCACCTTGACGGGCAGCGGGCTCTCCTATCAGGCGGTTGACATCCGCCGCCAACGTTAAAACAATGTGAGCATCCGCGGGGATAGAAGACCATGACCGACCCCATCGCCGCCCGCTACATCGCCCCCGAACACATCCCGGCGTTCCAAAACGCCGCCAGAAGATGGGCGGTATGGATTCTGGTTCGCAGCTCGAACCCGGCCTCCCGGCAATACATTGGCAAGCGCGGCTACGTGCCGAAAAGGCTCGACTGCAAGGCGAAGACGGCGAAGGTCGACCGGCCGCCCTACCGTCTGGCGGGCCTGGTCGCCAGCCCCGAGATTCATCCCAGCGCTTTCGGCGGCCGCGACGTATCCAAGGAGTGGAGCGATTTCCAGAAGTATCTCTACGTGCCCGTCGCGGGCCAGGCGCGCATGTATCTGCCCGCGGGCAAACCCTACATGATCGAGACCGACCCCTCGCACTCCCACTTCGGCTGCGTGATCTTTACCAAATACGGCCTCAGCACCGACAAGAACTTCATCTACGGCGACTACGACCTGTATGCGATCGTTTCTCAGAAGGATCCCAGGAACAATGTGTTCGTCGAAGAAACGCGCCTACACCCCGATATGCCGCACAACCGCAGCCCCGAGCTGTTCGACGTGCAGCACTACCTCAACCGCCAGCTCGGCGTGCCGATGATCCTGCACGGCACGCAGGAAACCTACTCCGCACACACCGAAGATGAAATTGTGATTTTCTGGCCCGACGGCGTCAAAATCACCGAAGCCAAGGGGAAGGCCGAAATCGAGGAGCTCTACCAGACCACGTTCCAGGGCCGCCAGCCTCACGGAAAAAACACGCCAACGCAGCCGCACAAGGGGCAATGGAAGAGAACGTGAGTGGTGTTGATCGTGGACCGTTGACCAGTTGATTCGAGCTACTGCTGATCCGCGGGGACGGTGGTCAATCCAGATCTTTCCGACGGGTTGATCCGATCGTACCGCGCACGGAGGCCGGGTCAACCGCTCAACGGATTAGCGATCAACGGGGGATCAACGATCAACGGGCGCTCATCTCCCCGTCTCCCACTTCAACCCGACGCGCATCAGCCGCGGCCCCCCGAGCACGGGCTCGGGCGTGAAACCGGCCAGGTACTCTTTGTCGAGCAGGTTCTCGATCGCCACCAGTCCCGAGACACCGTGCCCCAGACGCCGTTGCACCAGCAACTGCACACTGGCGAAGCCGGGCAGCAGATAGGAGTTCAGGTCGTCTTCGAACTGCAACGAATAGGCCCGCACGCCCGCGCTAATCAGATTTTTCCCCGTCGAGTAGAGCACCTGGAACGAGCCCTGATGCTTGGGGGTCTGCGGCATCCAGACATTGGTATCGAGCTGCGAATCCACAAATAAATATGCCGCTTCGATGCGGAATGCGTGGAACGTCTTCTGAGCGTCGAACTCGACGCCGCGCGCGATGGCCTTGCCGATGTTCTGGCGCTGCCGGATCGGCGCCGGCCCGTCGACCAGCGTTATGTTGCCGATCAGTTGGCTGATCGATTGCCAGAACACGGTGGTTCGCGTCATCCATGACGACACGCGCCAGTCGAGGCCCGCGTCGACGCCGACGGTGGTCTCGGGGACCAGCCCGGCGTTCGACCGCGTCGTCACGTTGCCCACGCGGAAGTCGCGAAACAGCTCGTTCAGCGTGGGGGCGCGGAAACTGCGGTAGGCCGAGGCCCGCCAGCGCCGCGGCCCCTCGGCAAAGGCGATGCCGCCGCGCGGGCTCCAGAAATCGTTGCCGCGGTCGGTGAAGTCGTGCCGCAATCCGCCGTAGAGCCGGGTGCGCGACCCCAGCGCCATGTCGGACTGCACAAAGACCCCTTGCTGCCACAAGATTCCGCCGGGCGTACGTTGAATGCCCGCCGCCACAACGTTTTCGCGGCTCACGCCGTCGGCGCGGTGCGTATCGGCCCCCACCAGCCAGTTCACCGAGTGCGACGTACCGTTAAACACCACCGACCCGCCGCTGTCCTTGGCGGTCACTTTCTGAAGCAGCGTCAGGTTCTCGACATCGTGCGTGGCATTCACCGAGGTGAAACTGCTGAACAGACGCGAGCGTGAGTGATAGGCGTTGGCGGAGAGCCCCCCCCGTTGGTAGGTCACACCCAACGTGCCCACGGCGCTCGAATTGTTGCGAAGCTGCGTGGCGTTCTGGCGCTGCTCGGCGAGCACGTTGGCCTTGAAGGTGAGGTGCTGCGCGCCGCCGAAATAGTCCAGGCGCAGGTCGCCGACCGCGAAATCCATGTCGGCGCGCGTATCGACCGGGCCGCGAATCTCCTTCGGCACGATGTAATAGCCATCGGATCGAAAGCCGCGCACCATCGTCGACAGCCCAAAATTCCCGAACACGTCGGAGTAGCCGCCGCGCACGTCGGCCATGCCCACGTTGCCGCCCTCGGCCGACAGCGTGAGATGCCGGCCGTCGGGCGCCGGCGTTAGAATGTTCAGCATCCCCCCCATGGAGCGGTCGCCGTAGACGCTGTTGGCGGCTCCGCGGGTGATCTCGACTCTCTGGATGGCGTCGGGGTTGAACCGTGTCCAGTAAACCCAGCCGCCGAACGGATCATTCACAGGAATGCCGTCGTAAAGCACCAGCGTGCGCGACGCTGCGTTGGTGCCGATGCCGCGCAGCGAAACGCCCTGCGAGGTGGGATGCGACACAAAGCTCGAGCTGCGCCGGAACAGCGAGAATCCCGGCACGTCGCGCAACTGGTCGTCGAGATTCACCCCCGGGCGCGACTCGAGATCCTGCTGATCCATCGTCGAGACATAGCTCGCCACCGGCGTCTCGACCTGCCCGCGCACGGTCACCGTGGTCTTGAGCGGCTCCAGCTCAATTTTGTCTTTGTCCTTCGGCTGCGCCAACAGCACAACCGGCGCCAGTACGACCGGCAGCAGCAGTCCCCAAAATATTTTCATAGTTCTTGCAGATGAAAAATCAGGTGGCCTTGCGGCAAGTTGACGGCCGGCTCAGGAGAGGCCGCCGCCGTGAATACGACTGGAAAACCGGCATCGGACCGGCCTCCCGCTCCATAGCCGTCCCACGGCGGACGGGAACCGCCGCCGCGAATGGGCTCGGTGAGCGCCAGATATTGCAGGATCTCATAGATTGTCGTACTCGTGGGAGAGGAGGTAATCGCGAAGTCGTCGGACGTAAATTGCAGCACGACCTTGTTGCCGTGGAGCCGCCAGGCAACCGCGGCGCACAGCTCCACGGCCCGCTCGAAACGCTGCAGCCACTGCTCGCCCTCGGGCAGGTTGCGATCCAGCACGATGTGAGCCCGGCGATAGTCCTCGCGGGTGTACTCGCGCACCCACAGGCCGCCGGCGCGCGCCGACGCCTTCCAGTCGAGAAAACGCGCTCCGTCGTCGGGCAGGGCCGGCCGGATGCGGTAGAGATCGTGGCTGTCGCCGCGGTCGCGGGCCTGCCCCTGTTGCTCAATGCGGCGCACCACCTGCTCGACTTCCTCGCGCGGCTCGACGCTGGGGTACACCACGATGCCCTGCGCCAGGCCGAGCCGGGCGCGCCGCTCGGCGAAATGGAACGGGAAGCGCGTCCGCAGCCAGACCTGCTGGTTGCGATAGCGCCCGCGCCGCGGAAAGCGTGTTTCGATCAGCGCCACCACTTCGCGCCCGCCCGGAATCAGCGGACAATACGCCTCTTCCATGGTCATTTCCGCCGCCTCGCGCGCGTTGCCGGGAGCGCCGATCCATAGCGAGAATGACGGTAGCCAGCGCTTGAGGTTACGCACCGCCACGCGCGCCAGCACCGGCTGGCCCGCGAAAATGTGCCCCGGCAGCGACATCTGCAACTGCAAGCCGGAGAGAATCAGCCGCGACGCCAGGCCCGACAACAGCATCGCCGCCAGCATCGAGCTCAGCACCAGGTAGATGAGATTGTTGCCCGAGGTCAGCGCCGTGGTTCCCACCACCACCACCGCCGCCGCGAACACCAGCCCCTGCCGCGTGACGCGGTAGCTCCAGGGCAGCGGCCAGTGATGATTGCGCAGCCAGCGCAGCACGTGCGGCGCCGACAGGTAGACGATGTAGCAGCACAGCCCCAGCGCCAGAGCCGCCGCCACCACGCTGGCGGACGACAGCTCCATCAGATAGAGCCGCTCGGCGGCCAGCGCCAGAGCGACGGCTCCCGCCAGCGCCACGACCGCCTTCTTGAGACCGCGACTCATCCGAGCGTCCGCCATCGATTTTCGGGGCGCGAAACGGTGACGAACCACGCCGCGCCGGGCTCATTGTATCAACCGTTTAGCGGCCGGGAATCGCCGCGGAGGAAGGCCGCGCCCGAGTGCTGCGGCCCGACCGCCACCCTCTCCGGCGCCGCCCCGGACGTCACCTGACACGTTGCCGCCGACCGCGATTTTCCCTCCATGCGTTCGTTTCCGCGCCGATATCGCACAATGGACGCATGATCCGCTGCCGGAACCTGACGCGCTGCTTCGGAGACTTCACGGCGGTCGACGGCATCACCTTCGAAGTCGCCCCCGGCGCCATCTGCGCGTTCCTGGGACCCAACGGAGCGGGCAAATCGACCACCATCAAGATGCTCACCGGTCTATTGGCCCCCTCCGCCGGCGAGGTCGAAGTCTGCGGCCTCGCCGTGAAGCCCGGCGCAGTCGAGCTCAAGCGCCGCATCGGCGTGCTGCCCGAAGATCTCGGACTGTTCGACAACCTGACCGTCGAAGAGCACCTGCTGCTCACCGGCGACGTCTACGGCCTCGACCGCCGCGAAACCGATTCGCACGCCGCGCAGTTGCTGCGCGCGCTGAGCCTCGACCACGGCCGCCGCACTTTCGCGTCCTCCTGCTCGCATGGCATGCGCAAGAAAACGGCCTTCGCCATGGCGCTGCTCCCCAACCCGCGTGTCCTATTCCTCGACGAGCCGTTCGAAGGCATCGATCCGGTCACCTCGAAGGTCATGCGCGACCTGCTGCAAGCGATCGCCGGGCGCGGCGTCACCGTGTTTCTCACCTCGCACATTCTCTCGGTGGCCGAGCAGATCGCCACGCAGTTCATCATGATCCGCAAAGGCCGCATCGTCTGGGACTCGCCGGCCGGCGAGCTGCCGCAGTCGCTCGAGCAGCACTACTTCGATCTGGTCGAAACGCCGCAGGTGGAGGAGCTGCCATGGCTCGGGTCGTCGCCGTCCTGAAAGCGCTCGGCCGCGACCTCTACCGCGACCAGAAGTCTCTCGGATCCGTGGTCGGCAATAATTTCTTCCCAATCTCGGCCTTCTTTTTGCGGGCCGCCGGTGCCTTCGTCTACCTGCTCATCGGACTGGTGCTGCTGTTTCCGCTGAGCACCGACCCGCTACGCCGGATCCCCGCCTCGCGCCTGGCGCTGTGGCCGCTCGAACGCGGCGAGCGCTGGGCCCTACGCGCGCTCAGCCCCTGGGTCAACCCCATCTCCTGGCTGATCGCGGCGCTGGCGATGTGGGCCGCGCGCGGCGCCGTCACGGCGGGCCTGTGGGCGTTTGTGGCGGGCTTGGTCGCTCTCGCCATTCTCGTGTCGAACCTTTCGTTGCCCCAAGGCCGCAGCTTGTGGCTGTACGTTCCCGGCATCCCGGGCCGCTGGCGCCAGTTGGTCCGCAAGAACCTCCGCGAGATGCTCGCCACGCTGGATTTCTACTGCGCCCTGCTGCTTTGCCTTTCGGCCTGCCTGTTCCGGCTCTTCGGTGGCGTCGCTGACCGCCGCAGGAGGCTGCTGGCGATGGCGGTGCTGATCCTGCTGGCGCTTTCGAGCTACGCGCAGTGCCTGTTCGGCCTCGACGGCGTCCATGGCCTGGCGCGCTACCGGCTGCTGCCGCTGCGCGGCTGGGAAGCGCTGGCCGCCAAGGACGCCGCTTTTCTGCTGCTCGCCATTCCGCTGACGCTGCCGTTCGCGCCGCTGCCCGGCTTGGCCGCCGCGCTGATCGCCCTGGCCGCCGGCCACAAGCCCACCGTACAGCGGCACCGCCCGCAGGTTCGCTGGCGATTTTCGAGCGGCGCGCCGTTGTTCTTCGGCCTCTACCAGGTCGGGCTCATGGTCGGCGCCGCCGCAGGAGTCTTTTTCCGCGGCCCCTTCGTGTTGCTGGCGTGCCTGTTGATCTGGGCCTGGTCGCTCGGCTACTACGGCGGGCAGTGGGACCGCATGCTGCGCTCCTGACGGCAACCCTTCCCCTTGCTTACCGAGGGGAGCTTGCCTTATACTCTCGGTAACCGAGGAGAGTCGATGAGCAAACCAACCGACCTGGTGCAGGGCACGCTTGATCTGCTGCTACTGAAGATCCTGGCCCTCGAACCGCTGCACGGCTGGGCCATCGGCCAGCGCCTCAAGCAGATTTCCGGCGACATCCTGCAAGTCAGCGACGGCTCGCTCTATCCGGCGCTCCACAAGCTCGAACAGGAAGGCTGGATCGCGGCCGAGTGGAAAGTCACCGAGAACGCCCGCCGCGCGAAGTTCTACAAGCTGACCCGGCTGGGCCGCAAGGCGCTCGGCCGCGAAGCGGCGAACTGGGAACGCCTGTCGGGAGCGATTACGCAGGTGGTCCGTCTCAACGAGGCTTAGCGTGCGACTGACGCATCTGCTCTACACCGTGCCTCTTCGTTTGCGGTCCCTGTTCCAGCGCCGCCGCGTCGAACAGGACCTCGACGACGAAATCCGCTACCACATCGAGCGGCGCATCGAGGAAGAAATCGCCCGCGGCGTCGCGCCCGCCGAAGCCCGCCGCATTGCCCTGCGCGCCATGGACGGCCTCGAACAACACAAAGAGGAGTGCCGCGACATGAGGCGCACGCAGTTCATCGAGCAGTTCCTGCGCGACGTCCGCTACGCCTGGCGCTCGCTCGGCAAAAGCCCCGCTTTCGCCGCCGTGACCTTGCTTTCGTTGGCTCTCGGCATCGGCGCCAACACCGCGATTTTCAGCCTGCTCGACAAGCTGCTGCTCGAATCGCTGCCCGTCGAGCGCCCGCGCGAGCTCGTCATGCTCAATCCCCAAGGAATGCGCGGCGGCTGGACAGCCGGGCAAATGACCTGGTCCTATCCGTCGTACATCGGAATTCGCGATCGGCAGCAGGTTTTCACGGGTGTGCTGGCGGAACGCACCGACACGGTCAACTTTTCGATCGATGGCTCGACGCAGCGGGCGACCGAAACCATCGTCAGCGGCAACTATTTCGAAGTGCTCGGCGTGCGCCCGCTGATCGGGCGCGTGCTGTCGCCGGCGGACGACCGCACGCGCGGCGGCCATCCCGTGGTGGTTTTGAGTCACGGCTTCTGGGTGGAGCAGCTCGGCGGCCGCGCCGATATCGTCGGCCACAGCATCCGCCTCAACGGCTATCCCTTCACCGTGGTGGGGGTCAGCGAGAAAGGCTTCAACGGCCTGGAAATCGGCGGATCGATCGACGTAATGGTTCCCGCCGCGATGTTGCCGCAGGTCGTCACCTACAGTGATGCTCTCGACTCGCGCGACGACAGCATCTTCAACGTCTACGGACGCCTCAAACCCGGCATCAGCCGTGAGCAGGCGCAAGCACAACTACAGCCGGCCTATCGGGCGCAACTCGAACAAGACGTAGCGGCCATGGCTCACCCGCCCAAGAACGACGACTGGAAGCAGGGCAAGGTGACGCTCGAGGACGGCCATCGTGGCACGTCGGGGCTGCGGAGCGATCTCGAAACTCCGTTGACCGCGTTGATGGCGATGACCGGCCTGGTGCTGCTGATCGCCTGCGCGAACATCGCCGGCCTGCTGATGGCCCGCTCGGCGTCGCGTGCCCGGGAAATCTCGATACGCCTGGCGATCGGCGCCTCGCGGGGCCGCATCGTGCGCCAACTGTTCACCGAAAGCGCGCTACTCGCCGTGCTGGGCGGTGTGGCGGGCCTGCTGGTCGCCTGGTGGACGATCAACCTGCTGTTGGCCGAGATCGGCGACGCCACGCGCTTCAAGCTGGTCACCACCTTCCTCGACGCCCGGGTGCTGGGGTTTGCTTTCGGCGCTTCGCTGCTGACCGGCGTTCTGTTCGGCCTGCTGCCGGCCCTGCATGCCTCGCGCGAGTCTGTTTCGGCGACCTTGAAGACGGGGACCGGCCCCGGCCGCGGCCGGCAAGTGCGCCTGCGCAAGGCCCTGGTCACCGCTCAGGTCGCCATCGGGCTCGTGCTGATCACCGCCGCCGGGCTCTTCCTACGAACGCTGTCGAACCTGCGGCACACCGACACCGGCTTTCGACCTGATCGCCTGGTGCAGTTCGACCTCAACGCCGGCCTGGCCGGGTACGATCGCGCGCAAACCGTCGTGCTGTTCCACCAGATCCTCGACGAGTTGCGCGCCCTGCCGGGGGTCAGCGGCGCGTCCCTGGCGGTCGACCCCTTATTTGGCGGCGGCGGGATCCGCTTTGGGCTCGATCTGGAAGGCTACGCCGACTCCGCCAAGGAATTTCCGATGGCTCAAGGCGACGCCGTCGCGCCGGGACACTTTTCCCTGCTCGGCATGGGGCTGATCCGCGGCCGGGACTTTACCGAGGCCGACACCGCGAATGCGACCCGCGTCGCCATCGTCAACCAGGCCTTCGTGAAAAAATACTTCCCCGATCGCGATCCGTTGGGCCAAACCATCGGCCTCAACTGGGGCGGCCCGACGCGATTTATCCACGAGATCGTTGGCGTCTCCCAGGATGCCCGCACCTCAAACCTCCGCGACGAGCCGCAGCCGGGTTTCGTCGTTCCCTACACGCAATGGAACGTACTCACGGGCGTGAATTTCCTGGTGCGGACCTCGACCGACCCCGCGACTCTGGCCGGGTCCGTCCGGGAGCTCGTCCGGCGGCACGATGCGAATATTCCGGTGGTTGCGTATCGCACCGTCGACGAGCAGATCGACCGCCTCTTGCGCCCCGAGCGCCTGGTAGCCTCGCTGTCGCTGGCATTCGGACTGTTGGCCACCGGCCTTGCGGCCATCGGCCTCTACGGCGTGACGGCGTTCTCGGTAGCCCGCCGCTCACGCGAGATCGGCATTCGCATGGCGCTGGGCGCGCAGCGAGCCGCCGTCCTCAGGATGGTGCTGCGCGACGTAGCGGCGATGGCGGCCGTGGGCATCGCCCTGGGCGTAGGCTTATCGCTCGGCCTGGGGCGCTACGTGGAATCGCAGCTCTACGGAGTGCCCGCCCACGACGCTCGAACCGTGGCCGCCGCCGCCGCCCTGCTGGCCGCCGTCGCCCTAGCCTCAGGCTGGCTACCCGCCCGCCGCGCCAGCCGCGTGGACCCCGTGCGCGCGCTACGCCAGGAGTGACGCTTTCGCCGCCCGCGATATCAGAAACTGCCCATGCGGCAGCCGGTTCCTTGGTGGAGTCGAGGATGGACGCGGTGGCTGTAGATTGGAGGAATTGCGGTTGCCGGCGGCTTTCGCCGTGATGCCGGTGTCTCAGTTCCGATCATGACTCCGTTTCCCATCCCCGCTCATCAAACCGGACGTGCGGATTTCCCGCATCCGGCTTCCCGACTGGCTTCACCGCAAAGCTGTCGGCGGAGGGCCAAGGTGGACATGAGGTAGGCGTAGAACGCCGAGTTCGCCATAGACCACTGCGTCTGAGAATCGACGGGTGCCTCGCGATTGCACCTGATGGCGCCTCGTCAGAAAGTCGCGCACGCGCTGATTACGGCTCTGCAGAGTCGTCGTTACCTGGAGTCGCCGCCTCCGGGGCGGGCGGGCTTTCGTCGATCATTTCCTTCAGGCGGGTCAGACGGTCGCGCAGCCAGGTAGCGGAGTCCACGCCGCTTTGAATCCGGCGCACCCGCGGCTGGACCCGGGCATAGACCGCCGAGGCGTGCCGGGCCGCTTCGCGGCCGGCGGCATCGTTGCCGACTTGCCGGTGAGCTCGCGCGGCGGACGCAAAGGAGATTCCGGCCTCGATGGCGAATTGGATGGAGTTGATCTCCAGCCGCTGAATTTGAGACAGGGATGGGGGGGGCTGCTTGCGCTCACTCACTCACCCACAGGAAAGCAAGTTGCGTTCCAAACGCTCGAAGGCCTGTCTTGCTTGGCAAAATAAAGAATGGCGGGGCAAAACGGGGCATTTACCCCACCCGCGCCCGGCCCGGGTTGCGGGCATGGCGCCTGACGACACGCCATGGAGATCGCGGCCGCCGCGGGCGATGCCGCTCTCAATCGTCCTTCGCTGTCGTCATCGTCAGCGCTACCACGGATCCCTTGTTCTTGATCGGCTGCACGCGCGTCTCGTAGGTTTTCCCGGCGTCCGGACCGCTCCCGCTTCGAAAACTGTCGGGCTTGCCCGTCGCGACGACCTTGCGCAGGCAGCGCTTCAGGTTGGGGAGATCGCGCTCGTTGAGGAAGTCGTAAATGCTTTCTCCCACCGCGGCGGTCTTGGCCAGGCTCGCCGCGGTGCGGCTGAGAAACAGCACTTTGCCGGGCGGATCGGCGCTGAGGATGAAGTCGGGCAGCGGCTCGACCAGCGCCCGCCACATGGCTTCGGATTCCCCGCTGCGCTTGATGAGGTCGATATCCACCAGTACCAGCACGGCGCCCTCGATCTTGTTGTCCTCCGTCCGGTAAGGGCGAATGGACATCGAATACCAGTGCCCTTGAAGGTCCTGGACCTCCATCTCAGCGGCGGTGACGCGGTCGATCACGTTCGCGATGAGGCGCTCCAGATCCACCACCTTGAGGTTGGTCTTGATGTTACTGAGCGGACGGCCGATGTCGGCGGGGATCAGGTTCAGGGCACGCTGCGCCGTGGGAGTGATGCGCCGGATCCGCAGGTCCTGCCCCACCATCACCATCACCACGTCGGAGGCGCTGATCAGGTTTTGCAGGTCGTTGTTCGCCTCCAAGAGCTCGGCGTTGCGATTTTGTAGCTCCTCATTGACCGTGGTCAATTCCTCGTTGGTCGCCTGCAGCTCTTCCTTGGCGGTCTCCATCTCCTCGCTGGTGCTCTGCAGCTCCTCGTTCGCCGACAGGATTTCCTCATTGGCCGACTGCAACTCTTCGTTGGAGGCTTCCTGCTCCTCGATGATGGAGTGCAGATCCTCCTGCACGGCGGCCAACTCCCTGTGCAGTGCCTGCACTTCTTTCTGGGCAGTGGCGCCGCGGCCCTTACCCGCGGGCCATTGGGACCCACGCTGCCCCGCGGTCTGGGTTGGCGCGGCCACTTCCTCAAACAACACCAGCAAATGGCCCCGCGACGCGTTACCGGTGCTGAGCGGAACCACCTCGATATTCAAGGTGAGCACGTCGCCATCGACGCGCAGTTGCACACCTTCTTTGCGGGACGCGGCGCCTCCTTTTTGGGCCTGGTGGACGGCGCTGCGCAAATCGATGACCAGGCCCTGCCGCGCCATCCGGAACAGGTTGAGGCTGGCTTCGCCGGGCGCGGCCTCCAGATAGCGGCTGGTGCGGCCGCGAAACTGCACGATCTCCAGCGCGGGATTGACCACCACGCCCGCCGGCGTATGGCGCGCCAGCACGATGCGGTCGGCCTCTTTGCTGAGATCGGGGCCCTGCGCTTCAGCCTTGGGTTTGGGCGGCCCATGCGTATCGCGCTGCGCCTCGGTCCGTGGCAGATCCAACTGCAGCCGCAACGCGCTGTGCACCTTGGTGTACACCTTGTGCCTCCGGTCCACCTGCTCGTACATTTCGCCGGCCGCGTTGGTGGTTTCCGAGCTGCCGAGCACCAGAAACCCCGAGGGTTTCAGTGCGTAGTGAAATGTTTGGAGCACGTGCCGCTGCAGCGGCGTTCCCAAATAGATCAGCACGTTGCGGCAACTGATCAGATCGATGCGCGAAAACGGCGGGTCTTTGACCAGGTCTTGCGGCGCGAACACGCACAGGTCGCGCACGGCTTTGCTGATCTGGTAGCCGCCCTGAACAGGGACAAAGAAACGCCGCAGACGCTCTGGCGACACCTCGCCGGCGCTACTTGCGGCGTAGAAACCTTCGCGCGCCCGCTTGATGGCGTTCTTGCTGACGTCGGTGGCGAAGATTTGCAGCGGCGGATTGGGGCCGGTGGTCTTCAGCGTTTCCAATAGACACATCGCCACGGAGTAGACTTCCTCCCCCGTGGCGCAACCGGGAATCCAGGCCCGGATCGGTTGATCTCCCGAACGAGCCGCCACGATCTTGGGGAGAATTTCCTTTTGCAGGAACTGGTACGCCTCGGCATCGCGGAAAAAGCCGGTGACGCTGATCAACAGGTCCTGGTATAGCGCATCCAGCTCCTCGCGATGCTTCTTGAGGTAGGCGAGGTAATCCGCGATACGTTCGATCTTATGGAGGAGCATGCGCCGCGAGACGCGGCGCGTGATGGTCGTGGGCTTATAGAGCGAAAAGTCGACGCCGGTAGCGGAGCGAATCAAAGCGAAGATCGGGTTGAGTCCGCCCGCCGGCTCCGAGTCTTCCTCGAGCGGCGCGCTCTTCCTCTCGACCAGATAGGGGTGGCGGGCAATGCGGGTCAGCTCCACCGCGATCTGCTCGGGGGATAGCACGTAGTCGGCCGAACCGGCCTGGGTCGCGCTGCGCGGCATGTCGGCGTAGCGCGCCGAGGCCTCGTCCTGGGCGAAGGTGATGCCGCCCTCGGCCTTGATCGCGGCCAGCCCCAGAGTGCCGTCGGTGCCGGTGCCCGACAACAGCACCCCGATCGCGGCGCTCTTGCGGCTCTCCGCCAGCGACCGCAGAAAAAAGTCGATCGACATCGGCGAGCGGCGGTCCTGATCCAGCGCGCTGACCTGGATGACGCCGTCCCCGATCGAAAGGTTCATGTTGGGAGCGATGACGAACACGCAGTTTGCGAGTACCGCCGTGCTTGCGGTGACCTGCGAGACCCGCATCGCCGTGGTTTTGGCCAACAACTCGGTGAGGATGCTCTTGTGCGCGTGGCTGAGGTGAGAGACCACCACGAAGGCCATGCCGGTGTCGGCCGGGAGCGCCGCCAGCAGGCGCGTAAAGGCCTCCAGGCCGCCGGCCGAAGCGCCGATCCCCACGATCGGTATGGCCGCGGAGGAGTGGGCGCCGGGGCCTCGCGCCGATTTCTTGGCGCCGGCGCCACGCTTGCCCTTCGCGGCTGCCCGGGCTTTGCGGCCATGCGCTGCGGCGGTTGCCGGGAGCTTTTTGGCAAAATCCGCTTTGGCCGATGGGGAAGTCTGCTGCGATTTTGATTTCTTTTTCGAGTTTTGCGGGCTCGGCTTGCCGGCGCGGGCTGATTTTTTGCTGCCGCCGGACCCTGGTTTCGGGGCCTTTCCCTTTGCCGCGCCTGAGTTGCGGGCCGCAGTCTCGGCCGTCCGGCTGGGTTCCTTCTTGCGACTTGCCATAACGACCGCCTGATAAACCAGCCTCAAGGTAGCAGACTCCGCCGGAGACAACAATGCTCGTACAAGCTGCTGGGGAAACGCAGACAGAATTGCCTGCGCCACGACAGGTCGGCCCCGGGTGTGGCTCTACGGGTAGAGACTGGCGCTCTCGCCTGTCGGCCGCAGCGCAGCGGAGGCCCCGCTGGCCGCATTCACCACTGCCGGGCCACCCTTGCCGGAGGTGCCGGAGGGGGAACGTCACCGTGTTTCGCACCCTGCGAATTCCGGAACCCTCTGAAAAATCGAGGGGCGAAACACGGTAACCGTCCCCATGAAGCGCACAGCGGCGACAGGCGGGAGCGCCCGTCTCTACACAACACAGACAGGATTGTCTGTGCCACCAGGATTGCCCGTGCCACGTACTACAGTTCCAGGTCGACCTTTTCGGCGGCGATGCGCAGCGCCGCCAGGCCCATTCCATCGCGAAACTCTCCCCGGCGGATCATGGCCTTGAGGCGCACCGGGCTGACCTCGTGGACGCTGATGTGCTCGGTTTCTTCCAGCTTCTGGCGGCCCGGGCGTAGGCCGCTGGCCACAAATACGTGGCAAAGCTCGTCCGAGAGGCCGCAATAGACCACGAATTCGCCAGCCTTGCGCCAGCGGCTGGCCTGGTAGCCGGTCTCCTGCTCGAGCTCCTCGCGCGCCGCCTGCCGTGGGGTGTTGCCGTGGGTGCCGCCGCCGGGCAACTCGTAGGCGAATTCGCGGCGCGGGTAGCGATATTGCCGGACCAGCACGATGCCGCCCTCGGCGGTGAGCGCCACCACCATCACCGAGGGTCGCGAGGCCAGGTAGGTGTAGTCGAACCGGTGCCCGCTGGCGCGCACCTCGACCTCGTGCCGCTCCAGTCGGATCCACGGATTCTTATAGACAATGCGCGAATTCAGTTTGCGAAATGGCGCGCGGCCCATGGCAGGTCCCCTGGAACATAACAGAGGTTATACTATAGAGGTTTCATCTGCCGAAAGGATTGCTATGTGGGGAAAGAAAGACGAAGCTGAAACCCCGTCGGTGAGTCCGGCTCCGCCGCAGCCGGTTGCACCCCGACCTGCTCCGCCGCGAGCCGCCGCGCCGCCGGTGGCCAGCAGCGCTCCGTCGCCGCCGACCGCTCCAACTCGTCGCAAGCGCAAGTGGGCAAGTCGCTGCAGCTCAAGGGCGAGATTTCGGGCAGCGAGGACCTTTTCATCGACGGCGAAGTCGAGGGCACGGTCGAGCTCAAGGACAACAACCTGACGATCGGGCCCAACGGCAACGTTCACGCCAACGTGCAAGCGCGCTCGATTGTCGTCTTGGGCCGCCTGCAGGGGAACGTGCGGGCCGGCGAGAAGGTCGAGATTCGCAAGACCGGGTCGCTCGAGGGCGATCTCGCCACCGCGCGCATTATCATCGAAGACGGCGCCGTGTTTCGCGGCAGCATCGATATTTTGCAGCCGGGGCGCGCCGCCGAGCCCGCCCGTAAACCGGTTGTTCAGGCAACCAGCCAGCCGGCGAAGGAAAGCACGGCTTCGGCGGCTACCGCCGGGCAAAGTCCAGCGGCGTCGTCGCAAGGCAATAAGTAGCCCCGGCGGCCGGTATCCCGCCGGGCCAGGGCAGTTTGGTCCGCCGCCGGGGTCGCCTGCCGCGGAATGGCGGGCGCCTGGCGAAAGACGGCGCATTCACTGAAGCCGGATATCCGGCCCTGGGGTTCGCGGTTCCGCCGCTTATTTCCATCCACGCCCCCGGCGGACCACCCGTTCGCGTGGATGGCCGCACCGGTGGGGTAAGAACAGGGACTTGTGATCGGCGATTATTTGCGCAGAGTGCTCATTCCCAAGCCAGCGGGACCCGCTTCCGCCGCCGCTTCGCGTCCGCCCCAGGACGAACCTCGCAACGGTGGCGGCTACATCGAGCGCCGCAGCCACGGCCTGGGCTATTTTTGCCAGACTCTGGCGGGTGGCGACCCCAGCCAGGAAGTGCTCGACCTGGGCGGGCTCAGCGAGTCCAACGTGCGCTTTTTGAGCGAACGCGGCTGCCGCATCCACGCCGTCAATCTGCTGGCCCGCTTCGACGAATACAAGGCGCAGTTGCCCGAGCGGCGCTTCACCGCCAACGCCGCCCGCGATTTCGTCGCCGAGTTTCTCGATTTCGAGGCCGCGCAGTTCTCGGCGATCCTGGTGTGGGATCTGCTCGAGCATCTCGACAGCGAGGTTCTCTATATCACCGTCCCGCGCCTGTCGCAGATCCTGCGGCCCGGCGGCGGCATGCTGACGTTTTTCCACTCGCTGCCGCGCGGCGAAATGGTGGACCTCTACCGCTACGACATCGAGGACGCCGAGACGCTGAATCTGCAGACGCGCCAGACGCGCCCGCTGCCGCATACCTTCAACAACCGCAGCCTCGAACGCCTCTTCGAAGGCTTCCACCAGGTGAAGTTCTTTTTGACCCGCGATCATCTTCGCGAGGTAATCGCGGTGCGCTAGCGTACGTCAAAGGACGTGATGGTCCAAGCCCTCCGTTCGACACCCGCGTTCTTGTTCTGCATGGGGCTGCTGGCATTTTCGCCGACCTCCGCCCCCGCGGCCAGCAGCGAAGCCGAATACATCCGCCAGGGCCACGACCACTACTTCAACCTCGAATACGATCAGGCGATCGAGAGCTATCGTCGCGCCCTCGCGCTCGACCCCGCCGCTCCGAACACCTACAACCACATCGCCACCGCGATTCTGTTCAAGGAGCTGAATCGCCTCGGGATGCTCGAAACCAGCGCCTTCAAGGAAGACAATCAATTTCTGCAGCGCGAGAAACCCGAGCCCGACCCGCAGGTGGGCGAAAAGTTCCGCGAATATCTGTTCGAGGGCCGCAGCCGCGCCGAGAAGATCCTCGAGACCAAACCGCGCGACCGCATGGCGTGGTTCGCGCTGGCGCAGAACTACGGCCTGCAGGCCAACTATCAGTTCATGATCGAGAAGAGCTATATCGCGGCGCTGCGCAACGGCCAGCGCGCCCGCGGGTACAGCAACAAGCTGCGCAAGCACTATCCGGAGTTCGTGGACGGCTATCTCGTGGCGGGCGTGCAGGAATACGTGGTGGGCAGCCTGCCGTGGGCGCTCCGCGCGGTGATCGCCCTGGGCGGCATTCACGGCAGCAAGCAGACCGGCGAAGACTGGGTTGCGATGGTTGCCGACCGCGGCCAGCTCGTGCGCACCGAGGCGAGGGTACTGTTGAGCTTGCTGTATCGCCGCGAGCGCCGGCCGCTGGAGGCCGCCGAGCTGCTGCAGGGGCTGATCACGGAGTTTCCCCGCAACTACGTGCTGCGGCTCGAGTTGGCGGCCATGTACGAGGACGCCCAGAAATTCGACCAGGCGCTGGAGGTCTTTCAGCATACCCAGGAGCTGGTCGAGAGCAAGGCGCCCGGCTACGGCCGTATGCCGCAGCGGCTGCGGGAGGCGCTGGTCCGCAAGATCAAGCAACTGCGGGAAAAGCAAGCGGCCAACGTGGATCGCGCCCACTTCGAGCCCTTGAAGAACGCCCAGACTTCGGAGTAGCTCCGCCGGAGGTAGGGACGGGCGCTGCCGCCTGTTGCCGCCGTCAGGCGGCCGGAACAATGTCGGCACCATCCGGGCCTGAGCTTCAATGGTTAGCTTGGGGTCGGTGGCTCCGTTGTTCGTTTGCCCCAGGTCTTCTTCGTTTACCTCAAATCAAAATGCGCACGGGCAGGGCCGCCGCTGCGCGCCGGCCGACAGGCGAGAGCGCCTGTCTCTACGTCGCTGGGGGCAGTGTCGCTGGGGAGCAGCGCTTAGAACAGGTGGTAGCAGCCGTCTTTTTCGACGACATCCAGGGGCATCTCGAACAGCGCCGACAACGCCTTGGACTCGAGCATGTCGGCCTTGGTTCCGTCGCGAAAAATCCTGCCGGCCTTCATCAGAATCACGCGATCGATCTCGGGGATGATGTCCGGGAGATGATGCGTCACGAGCACGATCGTGGTGCCGGCCTGGGCGATTTTGCGCAGGATCTCGCGCAATTCCGCCACCGCGCGCAGATCGAGGCTGGCCGTGGGCTCGTCGAGAATCAACGCCCGCGGATCGTGCACCAGGGCGCGGCCGATCACGATTCGCCGCGTCTCGCCGGTCGACATTTCGGTCATCTCCTGGCCGCTGAGGTGCGCGATCTCGAGCAGTTCGAGCACTTCCTCGGCCTTGCGCTCCATGGCCGGCGTGACGTGGTTGTGCGGCCAGATCTCGGTGCTGCTGAAAAAGCCGCTCAACACCGCTTCCCTGCCCGTGATCGGGCGCGTACACAGGTCGACCCAGTCGGGCGAAACGATGCCGAGTTGCGGCCGCAGCTTGAAGATGTTCCAGCGCTCCTGGCCGAGGATGCGTACGGTCGAATCGCCGTTGCCCACCAGCGGATGGCACTCCCGCCCGATGGTCTTGATCAGCGTCGATTTACCGCAGCCGTTCGGGCCCACGATCGCGACCTGTTCGCCGAGCGAGATCGACAAGGTCAAGGCGTCCAGCGCTTTGGTGCGGCCGCGAATCACCGTCACGTTGCGGAACTCAATCAGGGAAGTTTGGAGAGAAGGGTTCTTCGAAGACATACCAGGCTGGCAGGGAGAAGGGCCGTTCGGCCCCGTGAAACTCGTTTGCGCGAACCCTAAAGATACCATTCGGGGGCGTTGAGCCCTTCGATGAGGGCGAGGCAGCGGGTAACCGGTAGCGTAGGGCTGGACGTTTTTCCGGACCTGCGGTTGTTGGTCGGCTTGGCGTGGAAAAAAAACCGGGCGGGTGTGGCTCCGAAGGTCCCGCCCGGTCCATCATCGGTCGCCCGGGGGAGGCGACACAGGAGGAGGGTAACGTTCAGGGGTAAAGAGAAAAATCCAAAACTCGGGTACGCCGGCCGCAACCGGCGGCTGTGGGTCGTGGGAAGCGGAGGACCACGCTTGGTGCGGCGGTCAAACCCGGCGCATTCCCACGACCGGCCTGGAGGGCGCGATTTCCGCTTAAGATACTGATTAAAATGCGGTTATTCGTCATCGAGCGCCGCTCCAGGGGCAATCAAACAATCAACTAAGTGATCGCTTACTTGATACGAAAAATCCTATCACGCCCACGGGCGCCATGCAACCAAAAAAGTAATCGGTTACTAAAAAATTTTCCCTAGGGCTGTTCAGCCGGAAATGGGCGTCACCACCCGGCCGTTGGCCTGGTGAGCGCTGGCGGCCCACGAACGCCGCGGCTCCCCGCTCTTGAGTGCCTGCACGCAAACGCAAGAGACCGGTTTCATGAGTTTCCGCTCGCGTTTCAGCGAACCAAAGCCCGCCTCGCGCAAACTCGCCCGCAGCGCCGCATCGACGGCATCGACGGTGCGTTCGGTCGCCCCCGGCGAGCGCGGCTGAATCGCCACAGTGACGACCCCGGCGGGTTTCAACGTGCGGTGGATCTCGTGTAACGCGCGGCCGAGGTCATCGCAAAACTGCAGCGAGTTGATGGCGTACACCTTGTCGAACGACTCGGCCGGGTAAGGGATCCGCTCGGCCGAGGCGCACAACAGCTCGACCAGGCCCGCTTGGACGGCCACGGCGTTGCGGCGGGTGGCTTGCCGAACCATTTCCCGCGAGGGGTCGATGCCGGCGACGAAACCATGCTCGACGAGTTCGCTGACGTGCACCATGTCAGTCCCCGGACCGAACCCGATCTCCAGCACGTGGTCGCCGGGTTGCACGTTCAACAGTGTGCGGACCCAGGCGCTGCGCTCACGGTTCTTGAGAGCCAGCAGATGCCCAACCAGCCATCCCAGCGGGCCGCTGGGCCGCGCGAAGTGTCGCCGCCAGCCCGTCTGGCATGCGGCCCCGCCCGAGGCTTGTGCAAGACAGGAATTCATAGCATTGCCTTCCTGCAAGCGATACGCAGCAGCACCCCGAGATGTTCCATCCATGGACGGAATCCTCACGATTCCGCCGGCGGCGAACACCGCACGCCGCTGGCGCGATGGGGCTAGCGTTTAGACGAGGGTACCGGGCAAACGTAAGTTGAAAAAGATCAGCGGCCGATGAAGCCAAGCCGCAGGGACGACTCGACTGTCCGGTTATGGGAAAAATGCCTGGAAGATTGCACCGCGATCCGCGTCGCGCACGCAGGAAAACGGTAGCCGGTCAATCGGTAGGACAGTCGGCGCCCAACCGCGGGGATCGCTAGGTAGTACTCATCGGTAGCTCAACGCGGCGCCATATAGCGATAGACCAACCCGGAGACCGCGGCCCCGGTCTCGACGGCCTTTTCGCGTTGCTCGCCGAAGCTATGCGTCAGGATCACCAGCCCGTAAGCGCCTCCGCCGGGCAATTCGACGATGCCGGCATCGTGCTCGACCCAGGAGATCGAGCCGGTCTTATGGGCGATCACCGCGCCGGAACCTTGGGGAATGCCCTGCCCGATCATCGACGAAACCTCTTGCGCCCGCAGAATCTCCATCATCTGGCGGCGGCTTGCGGGCTGGAAAACGGGGGAGTCCCGACAGGCGACCAGAGCGGCGAGCATGCCCTGCGCCGAACATTCGTTGTTGAGGCCGGCTTCGTAGGCCTTGTTGTCTTCGACGCCGCGCCGCACCAGGACGCCGTCGATTCCTAGTTGGCCAAGCAGGTCCATCACGCGACCGGCACCGACGAGTTCCATGACAAGATCGGTGGCGACATTGTCCGAGCGCGTGATCATCAGGCGAACCAGCTCGCGCAGCGGGAGCGGCCGGCCGGCCTGCGCCGCCAGCGGCCCGTTGGGGTCGAAATCGACCTCGAACGGCGAGCCGTCGACGAGGCTGGCGAAGGTGTTCTTGACGACCACGCGTTGCTCGAGGTCGAGTTCGCCGCGTTCCACCCGATGGAAGACCGCCATCATCACGGGGACCTTCATCAGCGAAGCGGCGTGGGTGCGCTCGGCGGCGTTGATGAGCAATTTCCGGCCGCTGGAAAGGTCCTGGAAGGCGACGCTGTAGCTGCCCGGTTCCCCGGCGATGCGCTGGCGGATGGCCGCTTCGAGTTCCGCGATCGAACCCGGCGGATCGGCGGCGCGGGCGACAGCGCCGGCCAGGATCAACAGGATTGCCAGCGATCGTGCGACGGAAACCATCATGATTTGTCGGGGTCAGATACGATTCGAGCGAGCCGTCATTCGCGGAAACAGGGATTGTCTGAGCCCCCCTTTACTCTACGACTCCGCCAGCCGCCACCTGCGCTAGACTGGAGCGTCCCGGAGGGAGCTTCCATGTTGATGCGACGTTTGCTACTGCTGGCGCCGTTTCTCGGCCTGGTTTCGCTAGCGCTTTGGGTTTCGCGCGGAGAGGCCCAGCCCGGCACCGTGAAAGAAATCGTGCCCGGCGTCTGGTTTCGCGAAGGCGACCTGCAGCAACTGGGCCACTGCAACAACATCTTCATCGAGATGAAGGACTATCTGATCGTCATCGACGCCAATTTCCCGAGCGGCGCCGAGCTGGCGATGGCGGCGGCGAAGAAAATCTCCTCCAAGCCGGTGCGCTACGTCTTCGACACGCACCACCACGGCGATCACGCCTACGGCAACCCGGTTTGGACCAAGGCGGGGGCGACGACGCTAGCCTACGCCGGCGTGGCCGAAGAGATGCGCCGCTACGAGCCGGCCGGTTGGCAAGATGCCGCGAAATCGCGCCCGGACGTCGCGGCGCTTCACCGGGCGACCGCCGAGCCGCCCCAAAAGACTTTTCGGGAAAGCCCGTTTGTGCTCGAAGATGAGACGCGTCGCGTGGAATTCCACTTCTTCGGCTGGGCGCACACGCGCGGCGACGGCTTCGCCTATCTGCCCAAGGAAGGGGTCATCTGCACCGGCGACGCGATCGTCAACGGCCCCTACAATTTCACTGGCCACGGCAACACCGGCAACTGGCCGAACGTCATTCGCAAGGTTCAGGCTTTGCGTTTCGAGCACGTGCTACCCGGTCATGGCGGCCCCGGCGGACGCGAGATCGTCGACGGGCAACTGCGCTTTTTCGAGGAACTCAACAAGGCCGTGGAAACCGCCTTCCGAGAGAAGAAGCAGATGAGCGAGGTGGTGACGGTCGAGAACGGCCAGGGAGTTTCGACCACGCGTGCGTTTGCCCGACACGGTGAAAAATTGGGTGGGCGACGGGCTGGCCGAGCAGGTTCGCGTGCGCTGGGCGGAATTGGCGGAAGGCAAACCGCACGGCGAGATTCTGACCGGGAAATGATCGGATGCAACTGGGGATGAGTACCAAACAGACGACGGTATGGTGTTTTCTGCTGGCGGCGCTGGCCGCGATCGCGCTCGGCCAGGACGCCGCACGGCGCACCGACGCCGGCAACGGACTTTACGGGGCGCCGATCTCGCACCTGCGCGACGTGTATCCCGCGGCGCGCACCGGCGGCAACTACATGCACAATTACTACCTGCCGCCGGTAGCGAGCACGCCCTGGCGGCCGTGTTTCTCGCCCGACGGCGAGTGGATCGCCTTCAGCATGGCGGGCTCGATCTGGAAAATCCGCCGCGGCGAAGATACGGCCTACGAGTTGACCGCAAACCCGACCTATGACTCCTCGCCCGCCTGGTCGCCCGACGGCCGTTGGATCGTCTACACCGCCGACGACGATTCCAAGAGCATCAACCTAAAAATCCTCAACGTGGCGACCGGAGAAAGCGCCGCGCTGACTACGGGCGGTCAGGTGAACCTCGACCCGGTATGGGCTCCCGACGGCTCGAAGATCCTCTACACTTCGACCAACCCCGACGGCTGGTACAACCTTTACGCGCTGCCGCTGGATAACGGCAAGCCCGGCGCGCCGCTGCGGCTCACCGAGGACAACGAATACGCCAACACCCGGCTTTACTTCGGGCGCCAGGACCTGCACATCGAGCCGACGATCTCGCCCGACGGCCGCGAGATGATCCTGGTGTCGAATCGCGGCATTTCGCTGGGCTCGGGCGCGATCTGGCGCGCTCCCATCGAGCCCGGCGCAATGAGCAAGGCGACGCAGATCCTGCGCGAGGAAACGCTCTACCGCACGCAGCCGCAATGGTCGCCCGACGGCAAGCGCATCGTCTACAGCTCGCACCGCGGCAGCCAGTTCGACAATCTCTACGTGCTGCCGGTCGGCGGCGGCGAACCCTATCAGCTCACCTTCGGCGATTGGGACCACTTCGAGCCGCGCTGGTCGCCCGACGGCGAATGGATCGTCTATATCGCCAACGAGCACGGCCTTTCCGAGCTGCGGTTGCTGAAAACGTTCGGAGGCGAGGAGCGGCCGATCGAGATCCGCAACCGCGTCTACCGGCGCCCCACCGGGACGCTGCACGTCATCGTGACGGACGCGGAAACGGGCCGGCCGACCGAGGCGCGCATCTTTCTGCGGGCGTCCGACGGCAAGGCCTACGCCCCCCACGACGCCTACCAGCGGGTCGCGGCGCGGGCGCTCTATCTCGATTTCTTCCACACCGGGGGCGAGTTCACGGTGGAACTGCCGGCGGGCGAGGCGTCCGTTGAGGCGATGAAGGGTTTTGAGCGGCTGCCGGTTTCGCGCAAGGTTTCGATCGAAGCCGGCGCGGTGACCTCGCTACGCATCGAGCTGCAGCGCTTCACCAACTACAAGGCCAAGGGCTGGTTCAGCGGCAGCGATCACGTCCACATGAACTACGGCGGCAACCTGCACAACACGCCCGAAAACTTGCTGTTCATGGCAGCCGCCGAAGACCTCGACGTGGTCGGCGAAAAGATCGCCAACAAAGACAACCGCATCTTCGACCACCAGTTCTACAACGGCGCCTACGATCAGGGCCGTTCGACGGCGGAGCGCATTCTGGCCTGGGGCGAAGAATACCGGCCGCCGTTTTACGGCCACATCAATCTCATCAACCTCAGCCAACACCTCATCTCGCCGTTCACCACCGGCTACGAGGGCACCGCGATCGAGAGCCTCTACCCCAGCAACACCGACATTTTCCGGATGGCGCACGAGCAGGGCGGGCTGGGCGGCTACGTGCACCCCTATTCGCGCGAGCCGGTCGAGGCCGGCTACGCGGTGGCGCGCGGTTTTCCGGTCGACCTGGCGCTAGGCACGTTCGACTATCTGGAAGTGATGACCAGCGCGACAAATGCGAAATTCACCAGCGAGGTCTGGCACCGCGCGCTCAACTGCGGCTTCCGGATCACGGCCTCGGGCGGCGAGGATTCGATCAGCAACCTGCACCGCACGCCGGTGATCGGGGCGGCGCGCATGTACGCCTACCTGGGCGACCGGCTCGCCTGGAGCCGCTGGGTCGACGCGATCCGCCAGGGCCGCACATTCGTGACCAACGGACCGCTGGTCGAACTCGAAATCAACGGCGAGATGCCGGGCAGCGAGATCCATTTGCCGGCCGAAGGCGGCTCCATCGAAATCGCGGCGCGGCTGGACACGGCGTTTCCGGTGGAGAAGCTCGAACTGATTTCGAACGCCGGAGTCGTCGAGGAGATCCCGCTGCGCGACGGCGGGCGGGCCGGCTCGCTACGCAAACGCATCGAGGTCCACCACAGCGGCTGGTACACCTTGCGCGCCATCACCGAAAAGCCGGTGCTGCCGATCGACGACACCAACCTGCACGCCGAGACGAGCCCGATCTACGTCTACTGCGGCGAGCAGACGATCCGCTCGCGCCAGGACGCCGAGTATTTCATCCGCTGGATCGACGACATCACCCGGCAGGCCGACGCACACCCCGGCTGGCGCTCGGAGCACGAACGCTCCCACGTGCTGGGGCAGTTCGCCGAAGCGCGCAAGGTTTTCGAGCAGCGGGCGCGCGAAGCGGCGCAGTAAGGTCAGTGCTTGGCGATGGCGGTGATGGCAAGGGCCGCCGCCACGCCGACGCCCACCCAGGAATACAACCCGAGGTGAAATTTCTTTTTCGGAGGCGGCGGCACGGCGTAGGTGTTGGTCTGGTGGATCGACGCCATGGCGGTCTGGCCTTCGTGACTGGCGACAGCTTCGATCGTGAACGGACCTTCGTAGGTATTGGGCAGCAGGACCGGCGATTGCGCGCGGCCCTCGTCGTCGGTGAACAGGCTGGTCTGACTGCCGGCGCCATAGAAAGTGACGGTCGGCCCGGCAAGCGGCGCGCTGAAACGCACCTCGGCGCCTTTGACGGGCTCGCCTTGCGCATCGAGCACCTGCACGACGGGAGCGACGGCCTCGCGATTGTCGATGTGGTTATTGGCGCCGTCGCCGGTGAGCACCGTGATCCGCAGCGCCGGCTGCTGCGCCCACAACGGGAGCATCGCGGCGAGTTGAAACGAGAGCAGGAAGCAGAGAAACGGCCGGAGTGATTTGCACATTTGCTTTTCCTCGGATTCGCGCCCAAAGGCTTTTTCAGGATCGCATATTGGGAATCGCGCGGTGGGCGCTATCCCACGCTGGGGGAGGGGCAGGAGACGGCGGGCGCGGGTTAGAGAAACGCGTGTGCCGGACGGATTGGTGCGCGGCCCGGGCTAGCAAGTTGGGTTGGGAGGTTGGGGACAGGCGGGAGCGCCTGTCCCTACTGGAACAGACAGGATTGTCTGTTCCACGTTATTCCAGATAGGTGTAGTCGTCCAGGATGCGCGACGAGGTGGCCAGCACTTCGTGCTCGTCATCGTCGCTGATCAGGCCCAGGGTCTTGCGCTTGGCCAGTTGCTTGGCGATCGACTCGCGCAGCTCGTCGGCGCTGTAGCCGGTGTATTCGAGCACCTGGCGGACAGAGTCGCCGCGGATCAGCTTGTCGACCAGCATGCGGCCGTCGTCGGTCACGACGACGTTGGCCTCGGTGACCACGCCAAACAGGTTGTGCAGGTCGCCGAGCGTTTCCTGATAAGCGCCCAGCAGCAGAAACGCCAGGTAGTAGGGATCGCCGTCGTTGAGGGGATGCAGCTCGAGCGCTTCCTTGACGTCTTTGACGTCCACGAAGCGGTCAACCGCGCCGTCGGAATCGCAGGTGATGTCGCAGAGGATTCCGCGCTGCGTGGGGACTTCGTTCAGCCGGTGGATCGGCATGATCGGGAAAAGCTGATCGAAGGCCCAAAAATCGGGCAGCGACTGGAACATCGAAAAGTTACAGATGTATTTCGACGAGAGCAGCTTGTCGAGCTGGTCGAATTCCTCGGGGCGCTCTTTGATGGAGCGCGAGAGCTTGGCCGCCTGGCCGCAGATCTTCCAGAACAACCATTCCCCTTTGGCCTTGTCCTCGAGGTCGAGGTAGCCCAGCTCGAACAGGCTGTTGAGGTCGTCGCGCTGCTGGATGGCGTCGTGGTAATACTCGCGGAAGTTTTTGGCGTTGATCTCGCGCGCCAGGTCGATCAGCTCGAGCACGGGCTCCGATTTCGAAGTGATCGTATCGATGGCGTAATTGCCGGGGGCGCCGGGCGTGATCACCTTTTTGACGTCGGTGACCAGCATCGAGTGGTAGGCGACCATGGCGCGGCCGCTTTCGTTGACGATGATGGGCTTGGGGACGTCTTCGTTGTCGCAGACCTCGCCGATGACGTAGATCACGTCGTTGGCGAACTCCTGCACCGAGTAGTTCACCGAAAATTCCGAGGCCGTCTTCGAGCCGTCGTAGTCGACGCCGAGGCCGCCGCCGACGTTGAGGTATTCGACGTCGAAGCCCATCTTGCGGACCTTGGCGTAGACGCGGGCGGCCTCCTTGAAGGCCTGCTTGGCGCGGCGAATGTCGGTGATCTGCGAGCCGATATGGAAGTGCAGCATGCGCAGCATCGACGTGGCGCCGCGCTCGCGCAGCAGGTCGAGCGTGTTGACCAGCGCGATGGTGCTCATGCCGAACTTGGCGAACTCGCCGCCCGACTCTTCCCACTTGCCGCTGCCGCGCGAGTAGAGCTTGACGCGGATGCCTAAGCTGGGGCGAATCTCGAGCTTCTCGCCGACCTCGATGGCGGCCAGGATGTCGTCGGCGTCCTCGACGACCAGGACGGTGCGCTTGCCGATCTTCTCGGCCAGGATCGCCGAGCGCAGGAACAGATCGTCCTTGAGGCCGTTGCAGACGATCAAGGCGTCTTTGGAGAGCGGCATGGCAAGCGCCGCCAGCAGCTCGGCCTTGCTGCCGACCTCGAGGCCGTAGTCGTAGCGCTGCCCGGCCTTGAGCAGCCGCCGGACCACCTCGGACTTCTGGTTGACCTTGACCGGGTAAACGCCCTGATGGCGGTTGTCGTAATTGAATTCCTGGATGGCGTTGCGAAAGGCCTCGTGCAGCGCCACCATGCGCTCGTCGAGCATCTGCGGAAAGCGGATCAGAAACGGCGGCGAATGCTTGCCCTGCATCAGCCGCGTCACCACCTCATAGACATCGATGGAAAGCAGCTTGTTTTTGAGCGGGGCAACGGCGAGATGGCCTTCGCTATTGATGTAGAAATAATCGAAGCCCCAGTTATCGATGCCGTAGGTTTTGGCGATGTGCTCCACAGCGCCCACCCCCGACTTCGCGGTCAGGACTGCTTGATCAGAGGTCACCATTTCGAACTCCCATTCGCGGCACAAAATTGGATACAGGCGCGCAGCGAGGCCTGTGTTCGGGCGCGCCGACCCGGCGTTGCGGCTTGGATCGAGAAGCGGAAGGGCAAGTCACCTTGGCGGCCCACAACTCGCGGCGGCGTCCCGTGGAAGCAGTCCGCGCTTCGGGCAGAGCCGGAAAGCTTCATGATAACGAATCGTCCGTCAACAAAAATGTTTACGGCAAAAAAAAGATGGCGCCGCCACGGGCCGCCACTCAGTAGCGAAGCCGGGCCCAAGCCGCCAGGCACCAAGTGTGAAATGAGGCGGCAGGCGCCGGCTTGAAAAGCGGTGGGCGCGGGGCGGCCGGGGTCGCTTTGCGGCGGCGCGGCGGCCGTGGCCCGACCGGCGTTCAGAGCGTCAGCGCGGCGGCGATGCGGTCGCCCATCCCAGCGGTCGACAGCGAGCCTCCCAGGTCGCGCGTGCGATTTTCCGGACGGGCGCCATTGAGGACAGCCTTCACGGCGTCGCGAATCGCCGCGGCGCCGCGCAGCGTTTCGGGATCCGCGAACCATTCGAGCATCATCGCCGCCGAGAGAATCGCGGCGACCGGGTTCGCGGTTCCCTGCCCGGCGATGTCGGGCGCCGAGCCGTGCGAAGGCTGGAAGACCGCGTGGCGTTCGCCGATGTCGGCCGAAGGGGCCACGCCCATGCCGCCCACCAGCCCAGCGGCGAGGTCGGAAAGAATGTCGCCGAACAGGTTTTCGGTGACGATCACGTCGAAGGTGTGCGGCCGCTGCACCAGGTAAAGGCTGGCGGCGTCGATGTAGATTTTTTCGGGATGCGCATTGGGAAACTCACGGCTGACCTCGTCGAAGATCTCGCGGAAATAGGCCATCGAGGGCAGCACATTCGCCTTGTCGACCAGCGTGACGCGGTTGCGGCGGCGGGCGGCCTCGCGGAAGGCGGCGCGGAAAAGGCGCTCGGCGCCGTGGCGCGAAATACGCAGCGAATCGATCACTTCCACCGCGCCGGGCGTGTAGAAGTTCTTGCGCGAGTAGAACAAGCCCTCGGTGTTTTCCCGCACAACCACGAAATCGATCTCGCCGGCCTGGTGGAACTTGAGCGGCGAGTAGGCCGGGTCGTAAAGGTAGATGGGTCGCAGGCCGCAGTAAAGGTCAAGCTGTTCGCGAAGGTCGAGTTGAGGAGCGACCTCGGTGCCGCCGGGCAGGCGGACGTGGGGCAGGCCCATCGCGCCGAGCAGGATGGCGTCGTGTTGCTGGAGAGCCTCGAAGGTTTCGGCGGGCATGGGCGTGCCGCTGCGCAGATACTCGGCGGCGCCCACGGTGTATTCCTCGAATGCAAAGCGCACGCCGCTGAGGCGGGGTTCGAGCGCCTGCAAGACTTTGACGGCCTCGGCGGTTACCTCGGGGCCGATGCCGTCTCCGGGCAGGGTGGCGATACTGTAGGTTTTCATGGAAGACCGTTGCGAACGTCCGTCGCGGCGAATCGCTGCCGAGAGCCGCGGCCGTTGCCGCCTGCGCTGGGCCGCCGGCAAGTTTGCCTTGCTTGCGAGACAGGGCCCGATTTGCGGGCTCTCAGCGCGGGCTTACGCCCGTGGCTCCGAGCGGCAATTCGCGGCCGCGGTGACAACTCTAGTAGACATCGTAGAGACGGTGGAAACAACATCGCGTGCAACACAGGCAGGCTTGCCTGGGCCACGCTAGCGCTTCTCCGAGTAGCGAATGACCGGCGCGAGCAGATTGTCCACGGGCGCGAAATCGTCGGTGAGCACCAGGCCCCCGGAGCGCTCCCGCAGCGTCGCCAACGCCGGCTCCTCGAGCAGCGGGCCGGGGTAGCGAATCCAATCGTATTTCTCGAACGGCAGCGGGCGGTTCGCCCCCACCACCACGAAGGTGTCGCGGCCGTCGTCGTCGTTGGGCTGCGTCAAAGTCGTGCCTAGCACGTAAACATGGGGAAAGGTCTTCTCGAAGGTGTTGATCATCGCGCCCAGAAACTTGCCGGAACGAAAGATGTCGATGACGTTCGCCAGGTAGACGCCGTCGGGGCTCATCAGGCGGCGTATTTTTTCGTTGAACTCGTAGGTCGTCAGGTGAAACGGCGGCGAGTAATGGTTGAAGGCGTCGCCGTAGACGAAATCGAAGCGCCCGACGTCGGCGCCCTGCTGCCGCTCCATCAACAAATTGTCGACGTGATTGCGGGCGTCGAGATTGAAGATGTGCAGCGGCGTCTGCTCCGAGAGGCCGAAGGCGACATGAGCGGCGCGGGTGACTTCGGGGTCGAGTTCGGCGACTTCGACGTAGGCGCCCGGCCAGCGCCGCAGCATCCAGCGCGGGAACACGAACCCGCCGCCGCCCAGCGACAGCGCCCGCGGCTTGCGCTCGGGCGGCCAGTCGCGCGAAGCCAGCTCGGTGAGGCCGGCGTACACCTGCTCGTAGTCGTACTGCAGGCGGTCGGGGTCGGACAGGTCGATGTAGGAGTGGATCAGAAAGTCCAAGGTCAGCGACCGCGTATCGCCCTTCATGTCCGGCTCGTCTTCGATGCGGATGAAGGAATAGTGCGACTCCTCCTGGAAGTGGATGGTGTCGCCGGTGCGTTCCCTCAGCCCCAGGCGCAGTCCGACGGTGCGCGCCCAGCCCCACGGGCTCACCGTGACGAAAATGCAGGCCAGCACGACGCCGCTCCAGATGTAAGGCGCCAGGCTCTTGGCCCCGAAAAACAGCGCCATCGCCAGCAGCACCGCGGCCACGCACAGCAGCACCGCCACCGTGCCCATGCGCGCGATCAGAAAATAGCCGGTGAGAAAGGTCCCGACGATGCTGCCCACCGCGCCCCAGGAATAGATGCTGCCGACGGTGCGGCCGGTCTGGCGGCTCTCATCGAGCGCCATCTTGGCGGCCACCGGGCTAATGGTGCCCATCATCGCCGAGGGCAGAAAGAAGACGCAGAAGACGTGCAGCGCGATGCGCAGCGCCCATTCCTGGCTGCGCAGAAACTGCGCGTTGCCCATGCGATCGTTGAACAGTGGAATCAGCAGGCAGGCCGCCGAGGACAGCAGAAACAGCGAGGCCAGCGCTTCGCGCGCCCGGTAGCGGTCGGCCAGGCGGCCGCCGACGTAGTTGCCGGCCGCGATGCCGGCGAGCACGATGCCGATCACCGACGTCCAGGTGTAGAGCGAGCTGCCGACGTGGCGGGCGATCAGCCGCCCGGCCACCAACTCCACCACCATAATGCAGAGACTCGAGATGAAGACGGTAAGGTTGGGGATGATCCAGGCCCAACTGCCGCCCAGCGGCGCGGCCTGCACGGGAGACTGGGGTGGCGGCGAAACCGCGGATTCGCCGGCGGCAAGCGGTGGTTGGCTGGGCTGCGATGCCATAGAGTTGAGCAACCTGGAGATGCTGTTACGACGAACGGCCGGCCTGCGCGGTAACGCGGCGATAGATCTGCAGTACCTTTTCCGCCGAGCGGTCCCAGCTAAACCGCAACACCTGCTCGTGGCCGCGGCGGCAAAGCTCCAGGCGAAATTCGTCGTCGAGCAGCACCTGCCGCAGGCCGCGGGCGATATCGAACACGTTTTCGGGATTCACCAGCACCGCCGCGTTGCCGACGGCCTCGGGCAGCGCCGAAACGCTCGATGTCACCACCGGGGTGCCCTGCGCCATCGCCTCCAGCGGCGGCAGCCCGAAGCCCTCGTGCAGCGACGGGAACAAAAAGGCCGTCGCGGCGTCGTAGAACACTCGCAGCGTCTCGAGCGGCACAAAACCCAGAAACCGCACCCAATGCTGGATGCGGGTGCGCATCACCGCGTGGCGCACTTCGGGAAAATTGCTCAACTCGTCGCCGATGATGATCAGTCGCAGGTTGCGGTAGTGCGGGTGGTTTTCGAGCTCCGCTTTGACGACCCCGAACGCTTCGATGAGGCGCGGAATGTTCTTGTGCACCTGGATGCGCCCGGCGTAGAGCACGAAGGGGTCGTGGATCTGGTAGCGGGCCAAAGTGCGGTCGCGCTCCTCGTCGGTGACCGGCTGCGCCAGCTCTTCGTCCACCGCGTCGGGCACGACTTCGATCTTGGCGGGCGACAGGCCGAGATGCTTGACGGCGTCGCGCTTGGTCGCCTCCGAAACCGTGATCACTTGTGCGGCGCGGCGCAGCCCGTGGATCAAAAACTGGCGGCGCACCCGGCGGCCCGACGGCGAGGTGTCCTCTTCGGGGAACAGGATGTTGTTCAAATCGTGCAGCGTAGCCACATACACGCCCGGCAGAACGAAAGGCACCCAGCGGTGCGGCATGTGGAAGACGTCCAGACCCAGCCGGCGCAGTTGCAGCCAATAGGTGAAATGGCTCGACGGCGCATCGTAGGCGTGGGGATAAATTTCGGGGCGGAAGTTCGACGGCAGGCTGCCGAGACTCTCGAACTGGCCCTGGCGGCCGATCAGAACGTATTGTTCGCCACCGCCGAGCCGCGCCAGCCCCTGCACCAGATTTTTGATGTAGGTGCCGACGCCGAATTCGCCGCCGCGCCGGATGTCGATGCCGACCACCAGCGGGTCGCGGCTGTCGGAGTCGAGCGGGCGCGGTGCGGCCGTATGTTGACTCGGCTGCGACTCCTCGACACTTTTTGTGGGCAAACTAGCCACGGAAATCGGTGCGGTTTCCATCGGGCACGGCACGAAGGGATCCCCGAGATCGGCGCCATCCCCAACGATCGGGCTTCAAATGGAGAGCGAAATGCCGCCGTCGGCCCAGGGGTCGCCTCCCGCGGAAAGACCCGAAGGCGTCGTTCAGCCCGGGGGCCGCAGTGTTCGCGAATCCCTCGACGCGTGCCGCATCGGGCAGACCGGCCTGACGCGGCTCAAGCAACGCCGCTCCACGCGCCCACCGAGCCGGCGCGACACTGATAGCGCATTCTAGCATGCTACAATGAGCGGTTTTTGGCTTCGGGCCGGTCGTGATGTCCCCCTTATATGCGCTGGAATCAGTTATTTATCCCCACCCTTCGGGAAACGCCGAGCGAAGCTGAGGTCATCAGTCACCAACTGCTGCTGCGCGCCGGCTACATTCGCCAGTTGGCGGCGGGCATCTACAGCTTCCTGTTCCTGGCGCGCCGGTCGCTACTCAAGATCGAGCGCATCGCCCGCGAAGAGATGGACGCCATCGGTGCGCAGGAAATGTTCCTGCCCGAGCTGCATCCCGCCGAGCTGTGGCAGGAAAGCGGCCGCTGGAACGCGATGGGGCCGGACATGTTCCGCCTCAAGGACCGCTGGGGCCGCGACCTTTGCCTGGGCATGACCGAGGAAGAAGTGATGACCTCGATCGCCCGCGGCGAGTTGCGCAGCTACAAGCAGTTGCCGCAGATCTGGTACCAGATTCAAGGCAAGTTTCGCGACGAGCCGCGGCCCAAATCGGGGCTGATGCGGGTACGGCGTTTCACGATGAAGGACTCCTATTCGTTCGACATCGACGCCGCCGGACTCGACCTGAGCTACCGCAAGCACTACGACGCCTATTGCCGCATTCTGGAGCGCTGCGGGCTGCGCTATCTTCCGGTGGACGCGCATTCGGGCGCCATGGGCGGCTCGCAATCGATGGAGTTCGCCGTGCCTTCCAGCGCCGGCGAAGACATCATCGTGATCTGCGAGGCCTGCGGCTACAAGGCGAACCTCGAAAAAGCCCGCGCCGTGCCGCAACCGCCGGCGCAGCCCGACCCGCCGGACGAGGCGACGCCGGTGGAATTCGCCACTCCCGGCCGCAAGACGATCGCCGAGGTGGCCGAGTTCGACGGCCTGCCGGAAACCTCGCACCTCAAGTCGCTGGTGATGGTAGCCGGCGAGCGGCGCATTCTGCTGCTGCTGCGCGGCGATCATCAGTTGAACGAGGCGAAGTTGGGCGCCGCGCTCGGGACGTCCGATTTCCGCCCGGCGCAGCCCGACGAGCTGCGCGAGATGCTCGGCGCCGACGCCGGCTCGCTGGGGCCGGTTGGCGTCACGGGCCTGGAGATCATCGCCGACGAGGCGCTCGAGGGCCGCCGCAACATGATCGCCGGCGCCAACAAAGACGGCTACCACCTGCGCAACGTCACGCCAGGACGCCATTTTGAAGCCCACTTCGCCGATCTGCGCGAGGTGGTCGAAGGCGATGGCTGCCCCAACAACCCGGCGCACGCGGTCCAGTGCGTGAAGTGCATCGAAGTGGGGCACATCTTCAAGCTGGGCTACCGTTACTCCGAATCGATGGGGCTGCGCGTGCTGGGTCCCGAGGGCAAGGAAGTTACGCCGATCATGGGCTCTTACGGCATGGGCATGGAACGCGTGCTGACCGCCGCCATCGAGCAGTCGAGCGACGAAGCCGGTATCGTGCTGCCGCCGGCCATCGCGCCCTTCCAGGTGGTGGTGACGCCGGTCAACCTCAAGCAAGACGAGCAGCGCGAGGCCGCCGAGCGGCTCTACCGCGAGTGTCTGGAGTTGGGACTCGACGCCCTGCTCGACGACCGCGCCGAGCGCGCCGGCGTGAAATTCAACGACGCCGACCTGATCGGAATCCCGTTCCGCATCACCGTCGGCAAGAAGATCGGCGAGGGTCTGGTCGAGCTAGTGGAGCGCTCGACACGTCAATCCAGCGATGTTAAACTGGATGCAGCGCCCAAGCTGTTGAAGCAAAAGGTCGAATCGAGTCTCGCCAAGACCTGAGCCCGCATACAGGACTGCCGAGCGGAAACACCTTACCTGCGCCGTGCGTCTAACGAAGAGCGCGCGTGGGTGTGTTTGGTTCCAATGGAGTAGGGCGGTGGATCGCCGGGCGTGAGATCTACCCTTCCCCGCCAACCAGTCGATGAGCATGCGCAAAGGTTCTCCTCGCAGCAAGAAGTGGGCGTTTCGAAGTTCACTTCCAGGCAAGGTGGTACAGTTTGCCGGCAGCCCCGTCGGTAAAGTCCTCCTCGCCGTTTTCCTCATTACGACCGTGGCCGGGGTGCTGACCTTCGGCCACTTCTATTGGGAATATTCCAAGCTCATCGACGCTAAGTTGAGCCATGGGCCGTTCAACCGCACGTCGCGGATTCTGGCGGCGCCCAACCCGCTCTATGTCGGCGACGAGATTTCGCCCGACGAAGTGCTCTCGCGGCTGCGCAACGCCGGCTATTCCGACTCACGCCACAACCAGGTAGGCCACTTCATCGTCAAAGACGGCGCCATCGAGGTCTATCCCGGGGCGCTTTCCTACTTCGCGCAGGAGCCGGCGGTCCTCTACTTCGAGAAAGACCATGTCACGCGCATCGTTTCGCTCAACGACAGCACGCCGCAGACGGTCTACGAACTCGAACCCGAGCTAATCACCAACCTGTTCGATAAAGACCGCTCCAAGCGCCGACTGTATCGCTACGACGAGTTTCCGAAGGTGCTGGTGAACGCCGTGGTGGCGATTGAGGATCACCGCTTTTTCGACCACAGCGGCATCGACATCATCCGCACCACCAAGGCGGCCTGGGACGGGCTGATCGCCTGGCGCCGCCCGCGCGGCACCTCAACCCTGACGCAACAACTCTCGCTGCAGTTCTTTCTCTCGCGCGAGGACACCTTCTGGCTCAAGCTGACGCGCAAGTTCGCCGAGTTGATGATCGCCTTCCAGTTGGAAAACCGGCTGACGAAGGAGCAGATCTTCCAGTACTACGCCAACCAGGTTCCGCTGGGGCGCCACGGCAGCTTCAACGTGATGGGGATGGGCGAGGCGGCCCGCGCCTATTTCGATAAGGATGTCCGCGAGCTGACGCTGCCCGAAGCGGCGATGCTGGCGGGAATGATTCAGCGGCCGAGCTATCTGAACCCCTACCGCCACCCCGAGCGCGCCCGCGAGCGCCGCGACATCGTGCTGATGGCCATGCTGCGCGAGGGATTCATCCAGAGGCCCGACTACGACGCGGCAGTGCACACCGAGCTGGCGCTGGCGCACGGCAACATGGAGACCAGCAGCGCGCCGTATTTCGTCGATCTGGTCAACCAGCGGCTGCAGGAGCGCTTCAACGAAGACGACCTGATCACCAAGGACTATTGGGTCTATACGACGCTCGACATGGACCTGCAGCGCGCCGCCGTCGAGGCCGTGCGCAAAGGCATGGCGGAAGTCGACGAGAAGATCGCCAAGCAGCGCCGGTTCCGCGGCAAGACGCCGCCCAAGGCGCAAGCCGCCCTGGTGGCGCTCGACCCCCATACCGGCGCCATTAAGGCGATCATCGGCGGGCGCGACTACGGCGAAAGCCAGCTCAACCGCGTGCTGGCCAAACGCCAGCCGGGCTCGGTGTTCAAGCCGTTCGTCTATGCCACCGCCATCGCCACCGCCCTCGAGCAAGACCCCGAGACGCCCGGGCCGCACGAGGTGCTGACGCCGATTTCGCTCGTCGATGACGTGCCGACGACCTTCTGGTACGACGACAAACCCTACGAGCCGGCGAACTTCGGCAACCAGATCCATGGGCTGGTGACGCTGCGCTACGCGCTGATCCATTCGATCAACATCGCCACCGTGAAGGTCGCCGAGATGGTCGGCTACGACCGCGTCGCCGACCTGGCGCGCGCGGCCGGCATCGGCGACAACATCGAGCCGACGCCGTCGCTGGCGCTGGGCTCCTACGAAACCACGCCGCTCGACGTCGCCGGCGCCTACACGGTGTTCGCCAACGGCGGCAAGAAGCTGAAGCCCTATTTCATTTCGCAGGTGCGCGACTCTCCCGGGCGCGCGCTCTACCGCCAGCAGCCCGAAGAAAAACAGGTGCTCGACCCGCGTGTGGCCTACGTCATCACGCACATGCTCGAAGACGTCATCAACGAAGGCACGGCCGCGCGGGTGCGCTGGAAATACGGCTGGAAAGAGCCCTCGGTCGCCGGCAAGACCGGCACCGACGACGACGGCTGGTTTGCCGGCTACACCAATAACCTGATCTGCGTGGTCTGGGTCGGCTTCGACGACAACACCGACATCAAGCTCGAGGGCGCCGACTCGGCCCTGCCCATCTGGACCGAGTTCATGATGCACGCCCACGAGCTGCGCCAGTACCGCAACCCCGAGCCGTTTGAGCCGGCCGAGGGCACCGTCACCGTTGACGTCGACCCCGACACGGGCGAGATCTGCACTGCAGCCTGCCCGCAGCGCAGCAGCGAGGTCTTTATCGCCGGCTCGCAGCCCACCCGCTACGCGCGGCCCGGCGGACAAGACGTGCTGCTGGCGACCAACGTCGCCGGATGGGACCCGGTCGCCGCACCTGCAGCCGAAAACGGGCAGGGGGGCGATGCCGCGGCCCAGAACGGAACGGCCCGAAGCGGCGAAGGCCTGGTCGGCAAGCCCACCATCATCAAGGTCCCCACCAACGAGGAACCGGCCAAGAACGGGGCCGCGTCCAAGGAAAAAAAGAAAGGCTTCTTCAGCCGTATCCTTGATGTCTTCAAGTAGCCGGGTTTCCCGTTTCCGGGGGCCGCGGCTCGCAGTAGAAAGGGCGTCCCGACCTCTTTCCTGATAATCCTGTCTTTCCGACCGCAGGAATCGACCTGAACCCCATCGCCACGTTACAATAACGAAGGATCGGGCCGTAGCGCAGCCTGGTAGCGCGCTTGCTTGGGGTGCAAGAGGTCCCGAGTTCAAATCTCGGCGGCCCGACCAAAGACCTTCCTCCCTCCGCCTGCCCTTTTTGGGGCCGGCGGAATGTTTGCTGCGGGAACAGCACCTATCGTCCCGCCCCATCGAATCAATCAGTTACAAGATTTTGGTTGTCGGCAGCGGAACCGTTTCCGCGGGGATCTCGTGGGAACGTCCTCGGCTCAGCCGCCGGCGACCGGATTCAGCAGCTTCTGCGTTTCGGGATCTGCCAGGTCGGCTGCGCGCACGACGCGGGCGGGCATTTCGATTTGCTTTTCCGGGGTTTCGCCGTTGAGTTTTTCGACGATCGTTTTCACGCCGACGTAGCCGATCTGGTAGGGGTCTTGGACGACGAGGGCGTCGATCACGCCGTCCTTGAGGTCCTGCTGCAGGGTGGGGCTGGCGTCGAATCCGACGAGGCGCAGTTTGCCTTGCAGGCCGCGCGTCCGTACGACTTGCGCGGCTCCGATCGTCGCCGCCTCGCTAGAGCAGAAAAAGGCCCGCAGGCCCGGGTTCGCGTTGAGCATGTTTTCGGACACCGCCAGCGCCCGCGCGCGATCCGACATGCAATATTGCTCGGCCACGATTTCAATCCCGGGGTGATCACTCTGCAGCCTCTGCTGAAAGCCGCGCTCGCGGCTGTCAGTGGAATCGCTGCCCGGCGCGTGCCGTACCATGGCGACCTGGCCGCTGCCGCCGAGCAGCTCCGCCACGGTGTCGGCGCCCAGTCCGCCGGCGGCGTTGTTGTTGGTCGCGACGTAAGAGACGTAGCGGTCGGTATCGATTCCCGAGTCGAAGATGGTGACGGGAATGCCGAGGTCGGCAGCTCGCTCGACGACCGTGACCAGGGCCGTCCTTTGCGTGGGGGAGAGCACGATGCCGTTGACGCCGCGATTGATCATCGCCTCGACAATCTGAATCTGGCGAGCGTACTCGGTTTCGTTCGGCGGGCCGTTCCAGAGAATTTCGACGTCGAAATCATGGCCGGCCGCGACGACTCCGGCCTGCACCGACTGCCAGAAGATCGACGAGGTGCCCTTGGGCGCGACGCCGATCGTTCGCTTCTGCGAGCGGCGGCAGCCGCTGGCGGCCAGGCTGACGAGCCCGAGGCTGAAGGTTCGACGTCGCATATTTGTCATTCGACCGATTCGGCGAGCTGCAGTCCGTGCGCTTCGAGCCTTCGAAAGTCCGCGGGGTTGGATGTGGCCAACACAGCCCGCGCTCGGATCGCCGTCGCCGCGATCATGCAATCGATGAGAGAACCACGGCGCCGTCCGCTCACATTGAACAATCGCGCCCCCAGCTCCGCGTCTTGCGGCAGGAAAGGCGCGAACTCCTCGATCACGGCACGGACCAGTTCAACCTGCTCCGGGTCCACCGGACCACACAGAAACTCGGACCAACCGATGGCGCTGAGACCGATCGGCGCGCCCTCGCGGAGCCAACTCCGCAGGCTGCCGCTCTCCATGGAATCAGCAACCAGACTGCGGATAAGGAAGCTCGTGTCGAGGTGAATCACCGTTTGCTTCGCTCCAGCCGCTCGGACGAGGACCGCCGGTTTGCCTGGCTACGACGAACCCAGGCGCTCGCCTTGGCGGGCGTCAAACCGATCGATTCCTGAAGCTTCGTCAGGGCCTCGACCCGGGATACCACGCTCTGCTGTGCAGTCGCGTGGATCGCCCGCCGCAAGGCCTCGGATTTCGAAACTCCCCAGCGATGGGCCATTTCCTCGAGCGCCTCGACCGTCTCGACATCGAGCGTGTACGTGCTCTTGATTTTGGGTACGGCCATATTCCAAGTATATGGCCATACTCCACACTCCGGCCACCGTCGATCGTGCATGCTACCGATTCCGGGCGGTGCGGCATCCCCGGGAGAAGTCCTCCTGCCGCGCAGGCGATTCAGGAATCACCGCGCAAGATCCCGTATCATACCCCTGATGACGCCGCAGTCGCCCACGCGCGGACTCCTGATCGGTTTGGCCGTGACCCTGCTGGCCGTGGCGCTGTTCTCGTGGCACGCCCTGGCGCAGGTCGACGGCCTGCGCCAACTGCAAACCGAGACGATCGACCGCAACCGCCGCGATTCGCTGCAACTGCTGCGTATTCAGGGCAACCTGCACAACATGGGCTTGTCGATGCGCGACATGCTGGAAGGCGTTTCCCCCTATCCGATCGCGGCATTCCGGGTGGAGTTCGACCGCGTGAAGTTCGATCTCAACGACGCCCTGAAGATCGAGACGACGCTCGCGCCCACCTCCCGCAGCCCCGGCCAGCAGGCTTTCTTGCAGGATTCGCTCGAGCAGTTCTGGGACGCCTCCGATCGCATGTTCCAACTCGCGGAAAAGGGCGATGACGAGCAGGCCCGCAAGCTGATCCGCGAAGTGATGCAGCCACGCCACGCCTCGCTGGCGAGCACGGTGGCGCGTTTTCTGGTGATGAACAACGAGGCCGAACAGCAGGCCACTACGGCGATCGAGCAAATCTACGCCAACGTCGAGCGCAGCATCTACTACTTCCTGCTGGCGGCGGTGCTGGCGATTTGCGTGACCAGCGCCTATATGATTCTGCAGAACCGCCGCATCTTCCGCAGCATGTCGCAGCTTTCCGAGCAGCGCCAGGTGCTGGCGCGCAAGCTGATCGGCGTGCAGGAGGAGATCTTTCAGTCGATCTCGCGCGAGCTGCACGACGAGTTCGGGCAGGTGTTGACGGCGGTGGGGGCGCTGCTGGCGCGGGCGCAGCGCAAGGGCGCCGAGGAGGCGCCGCAACTGAGCCGCGATCTGCGCGAGGTGCAGGGCATCGCGCAGGAAACGCTCGAGGGCGTGCGGCGGCTTTCGCAGCGGCTGCACCCGAACGTGCTTGACGATTACGGCCTCGAAGGCGCCGTGGAATGGTACGTGCAGCAGGTTCGCGAGCAGACCGGCCTTACAATAACGTACGAGAAGCAAGGCGAAGCGGTGAAGGCTTTGCCGACCGAAACCGCGATTCACGTCTACCGCATCTTGCAGGAGTCGCTGAACAACATCGTGCGCCACGCGAATTCCGCCGTCGCCTGGGTTCGCCTGCGCCGCAACGCAGACCAACTCGAACTCGAGGTCGAAGACCGCGGCAGCGGCCTGCCGCCGCAGACAGGACGCCGCGACGGACTCGGCCTGGTAGCGATGCGCGAGCGCGCCGAGCTGGTTCACGGCCGGCTGGTGTTCAGCCGTCCCGCCGAGGGCGGTACGCTGGTGCATCTGACGGTGCCGCTGAAAACGTCGTGAGGAAGCCATGAGCCCGCAACCGGAAAAAATCACCGTACTGCTTGCCGACGATCACCGCCTGGTGCGGCTGGGCTTCCGGCGCATGCTCGAAGACGAGCCCGACATCGAAGTCGTCGGCGAGGCCGACAACGGCTTGCAGGCGATTGAACTCGCCGAAAAGCTGCGTCCCGCGGTCGCCGTCGTCGATATGTCGATGCCCGAGCTCGACGGCGTGCAGGCGATCCACGAAATCGGCCGCCGCGCGCCCCAGACGCGCGTGCTGGTGCTCAGCATGTACGACGAGCGCAGCTACATCCGCAATGCGCTGAAGGCCGGCGCGCTCGGCTACGTGCTCAAGAACGCCATCGACGTCGACTTGGTGTCGGCGGTCAAAATCGTCGCCGACGGCGGGCGCTTCCTCAGCGAGCCGCTCTCGTTCAAGGATCTCGAAAGCGACGAGCCCGACGATCCGCTGGAACGCCTGACGCAGCGCGAACGTCAGATTCTGCAGCTCATCGCGCAGGCGCATTCCAACAAAGAGATTGCCAACCTGTTGAACATCAGCGTCAACACGGTCAACGTCCACCGCACCAACCTGATGCACTCGCTCAACCTGCATTCGACCGCCGAGCTGGTGCTGTTCGCGGTGAAAAAGGGCCTGATCACGCTTCCGAAGTAATGCCTGTCACCCGCCGAGATCTGCTTTGGGGTTTGCCCACGCTGCTGCGCGCGCAGACGGCCGCGCCGGGCTTCCAGTTGGCCGACGTGACGCGCCAGGCCGGCATTGACTTTCGCCACAATAACGGCGCGTTCGGCGAAAAATATCTGCCCGAGACGATCGGCCCCGGCTGCGCTTTCCTCGACTACGACAACGACGGCTGGATGGACATCCTGCTCGTCAACGGCATGGACTGGCCCGGCCACAAGCGCTCGACGACCACGCCGAAGCTCTATCGCAACAATCGCGACGGTACGTTCAGCGACGTAACGAAACGCGCCGGGCTCGACGTCGAGCTCTACGGCCTGGGCGTGGCCGTGGGCGACTACGACAACGACGGCTTCCCCGATATTTTCATCACTTGCGTCGGCCAGAGCCGGCTGTTTCGCAACACGGGCAAGGGCAGTTTCGTCGACGCCACCAAGGCGGCCGGGCTGGGCGGGCGCGAGGGATTCAGCACCTCGGCGCTGTGGTTCGACTATGACGGCGACGGCTTGCTCGACCTGTTTGTCTGTAACTATGTGCGCTGGTCGCCGCAGATCGACGTGCGCTGCAGCGTTGACGGCAAGCGCAAGTCCTATTGCACCCCGGAGGCCTACCGCGGCGACACCTGCTGGCTGTTTCGCAACCGCGGCGACGGCACCTTCGAGGACCGCACGGTGCAGGCCGGGCTGTTCGACACCACCTCGAAGTCGCTGGGCGTGGCGATGTTCGACTATGACGGCGGCGGTTTGATCGATCTGTTCGTCGCCAACGACACGCAGCCCAACAAGCTCTACCGCAACGTGGGCGGCGGCAAGTTTGAGGAGACGGCGCTGACGGCCGGCGTCGCCTTCAGCCACGACGGCAAGGCGCGGGCCGGCATGGGCGTCGACGCCGCCGACTACAATCACTCCGGGGCGCCGAGCATCGCGGTGACCAACTTCAACAACGAGATGCTCGGTCTGTTCCGCAACAACGGCAAGGGCGAGTTCGAAGACATCGCGCCGCGCTCGGAAATCGGCCGCGTGACGCGCGGCAGCCTCGGCTTCGGATGCTTGTTTTTCGACGCCGACCTCGACGGCTGGCTCGATCTGCTGGTGGTCAACGGCCACATCGACGACGTGGCGGCGTCGCTGCGCAGCGACGTCGGCTACGCGCAGCCGGCCAATCTGTTGCTCAACCAGAAGGGCAAGGGCTTTCGGGACGTGGCGCCGCAAGTGGGCGGCGGGTTCGCGGCGCCGAGGATCGGCCGCGGCGCCGCCATCGCCGACTTCGATCTCGACGGCGACCCCGACGTGCTGCTAACCGAGAATGGCGGCGCGGCCCGGCTCTATCGCAACGATCACCGCGCCGGCCATCGCAGCATCCGGTTTGAGCTACGGGGCACGAAATCCAACCGCGATGCGATCGGCGCGAAAGTACGCATCGAAAGCAGCGGCGAGCGGCAGGAGCGGCTCGTCAAGAGCGGCTCGAGCTATCTGTCGCAGTCGGAATTGCCTTTGACGTTCGGTCTGGGAATGCGCGACCGGGTCGAGCGCGCCGTGATTCGTTGGCCCAGCGGCCGCGAGGAAGAATTCACCAATCTCGCCGCTGGGAATCGCTATCGCTGCGTGGAAGGCAAGGGAATCGAGAGCAAGTTGCCTTTTGCTCACACCAAAAAGCCCTGATTCCCGGCGGCCGAATGCTCCAACCATCCCGCCCTATCGTCTCTTCCGTTGGATTCTCAAGCCGCACGCGCTTCCCTAAAGCAATCCGCTAGTTCTATAAGATTATTGATTTCACTCCTCTAAGCCTTTAGTCTGATCCAGATTATCGAGGGTGGGGCGCGCCTCCATTCAGGGGTGAGGCGGCCGCGCTGTACGTGCGTCTTGCAGAGGTCCGCGCGTCTTGCGGAGTCTGGGTTAGTAAAAAAATATGCTTAGGGTAAGAAGGCTCTCCTTCTGCGCCGGCGTTGTTGCGTTCTGGTGCGGTCTCCTCATTTTGGGCGGCATTGTCGATGTCAGCACGCTCTTCGCGCAGGATCCGACGGCGGTTCTCGAAGGCGAGGTGCGCGACCAATCGGGCGGCGCGATCCAGAGCGCCTCGGTTGCCGTGCGCAACCTCGACACCGGCGTCGCGCTGCAGCAACAAACCACCTCGCAGGGCGCGTTTCGTTTCCCGTTGCTGGCGGTCGGGCGCTACGAGCTGACGGTCGGGGCGGAGAATTTCGCGAAAGTCGTGCGCTCGCCGATCGTGTTGAACGTCGGCGACGTGGTGCGGCTGCCGGTGCGGCTGCAAGTGGCGGCGGCGCAGGAAACGATCGTCGTCAACAGCGATGCGCCGCTGGTCGATACGGCCGGCAATACGATTGGCGAGGTGGTGACGGGCCGCGAAATCAACGAACTGCCGCTCAACGGCCGCAACTTCACGCAGCTCGGGCTGCTGCAGGCCGGCGTCGCGCCACTTGACTGCCGGGGTGGCGACCGCGGGCGGCTCGCTGCGCTCCGGCCACGCCTACGCGGTCAACGGCCAGCGCCCCGAGTCGAACAATTTCCTGGTCGACGGCGCGCGCACGGTGAACCGGCTCGACGGCGGATACGCCCTGCGCGTGCCCGTCGACGCTATCGCCGAGTTCAAGATCCTGACCCACACCGCGCCGCCCGAGTACGGTGGAACCAGCGGCTCGACCACCAGCGTCGTGACGCGCTCGGGGGGCAACGATCTGCACGGCGTCGCCTACGAGTTCCTGCGCAACGACAAGCTCGACGCGCGCAACTTTTTCTCGACCGAGGTCGAGCCGCTCAAGCAAAACCAGTTCGGCGGCACGCTCGGCGGGCCGATTCGCAAGGACAAGGCCTTCTTCTTCGGTTACTACGAAGGTTTCCGCAATCGCCAGGGCATCACGCGCGCGGCCGTCGTGCCGACCGCCGAGCAGCGCATGGGCGATTTTTCCAAACTCACCGATCCCGAGACCGGGGCGCCGGTCCCGCTGATCAACTATCTGGCGGGCGCGCCATTTCCCAATAACCAGATCCCCGCCGAGATGATGAATCCGATTTCGCTGCGCGTGCAGGACTACTATCCGCAGGGCAACCTGGGCCCGTCGTTGTTCGCCTCGACCGAGGTGATGACCAACGACTACGACCAGGTGGGCGCGAAAACCGACTTCCAGTTGCGCGAGAGCGACACGCTGTCGTTCCGGTTCGGTTATTCGACGGGTTCGAACATGAACCCGCTTTCGATCAAGGGCGCCGGCGTGCCGGGTTTCCCGGTGGGCGACGACATCGCGACGACGCTGGCGACGATTTCCGAGACCCACCAGTTCTCACCCTACACGGTGAACTCGTTCCGGGCGGGTTTCTTCCGGCACGATTTCCTGTTCGACAAGCGCTTCAACCGCACGCCGCCGCGCGAGCTCGGTTTCAACTACGATTCGACCCTCGACGTCGCCACCGGGCCGCCGTTTTTCATCGTCAACGGCTATGCCAGCGTCGGCGACCCGATCACGGGGCCGCGCGATTCGGCGCAGAACAGCTTCGAGTTCTACGATTCGCTTTCCTGGTTCCGCGGCAATCACAGCTTCAAGTTCGGCGGCGAATTCCGCCGCACGCAGATCAACGCCAAGCAGGGCATCGCCTCGAACGGCTTTTTCGTCTTCGCGCCGTTTCCGATCAGCGACCCCTACGGGAGCTTTTTGACGGGCAGTCCGGTGGTTTTCTTCCAGGCCGGCGGCGACATGCAGCGCGGCATGCGCAACTGGGACATGGCCGCCTACGCGCAAGACGAGTGGCGCATGGCTCCGAATTTCACGCTGAACTACGGCCTGCGCTACGAGATCAGCACGCCGTTCGGCGACACCCGCCAGCGGCTCAACGCGTTCAAACCTGGGCGCCAGTCAACCGTCGATCCCACCGCGCCCGAGGGCCTGCTGTTCCCCGGAGACGAGGGCATCGCCGACCGCATCGCGCCGATCTACTACGGCGCCTTCAGCCCGCGCGTCGGCATCGCCTGGGACCCCACCGGCGGCGGCAAGCTTTCGGTGCGCGCCGGTTACGGCATTTTCTGGGACGGCTTCGCCAACGGCGCCAACGGCGTGTTCCAGGCCCCGCTGAGCGCGCTGCCCTGGACCCAGGCCTATCAGATTCCCGGGCCGTTCTTCAATTTTTCGAACCCGTTCGGCGGGCAGCCGCCGTTCGACCAAAAGACCTACCCGCAGCCGACGACGGTGCTGACGGTGGAAGACACCATGCGGCCGACCTACGCGCAGGACTGGAATCTTTCGGTCCAGCGGTCGTTCCTCAACGACTACCTGATCGAGGTGCGCTACATCGGCACGCGGGGCAACCGCCTGCCGCGTTTCATCGAGGCGAATCCGGCGGTCTACGGGCCGGGCGCCACCGCGGAAAACGCCGACCAGCGCCGCATCTACGGCGGTTGCAGCTCGCCCGAAGGGCCCTGCGATTTCGCGTCCGTGGGTTTGCTGGCGAACTCCACCAGCTCGACCTATCACGCCGGGCAGGTGAGCCTGTCGCGGCGTTTCAGCACCGGCGCGGGCTTTCAGCTTTCCTACTGGTATTCGAAGACGCTCGACTACGCTTCGAGCCTGAATCTTTCCGGATCGGCTCCACAGTTGGTGGCCGGAGAGAACGATCTGCCGCAGAATCCCTTCGACTGGAACGCCGAGCATGGCCCCTCGCTGTTCGATTCGCGGCATCGACTGACGTTGAGCTTTCTGTACGCGATTCCCGGCTTCGGCAAGACGACGGGCTTCGCGAAGGCGCTGCTGGACGGCTGGCAGTTGAGCGGCATCCTGTCGCTGAGCAGTGCGACGCCGTTCACCGTCTACGACTCGGCCAATGTTTCGCTCCAAGGCTCGCATCCGGAAGTCACCGGGTTCTACTCGAGCCGCCCCGATGTCGTCGCCGACCCCGACAATGGCCCGCACACCGTCGAGCAGTGGGTGTCGCGCTCGGCGTTCCGGCGGCTGGACCCCGCTACCGAGGCCGGCCAGTTCGGCGACGCGGGCCGCAACATTGCGCGCGGCGACGGGATCGGCAATCTCGACCTGTCGCTGATGAAGAACTTCGCCATCAACGAGCGCATGCGCCTGCAGTTTCGCGCCGAGTGCTTCAACCTGACCAATCACCCCAATTTCGGGCTGCCGGTGAACGATCTGGCCTCGCCCAGCTTCGGGCGAATCCTGGAGGCGGGGCCGGCGCGGTTGATTCAGTTCGGCCTGAAGCTGATTTTCTAGCGCGGGACCTGGGCCCGTCACTAAGCCTCTCAAAACAAAGCGCCTAACCTGTTTAGGTTATTGATTTCAGGGTACTGCGCCTCTAGCATGAGTCACATCCTTGGGGGTCTCGCACAAGTTTTCCGTTGGAGCGCCGGCAGTTTGATCTCGCAGCGCTTTTCCGGCCCCGATTCGATCGTGCCTGGGTCACAATCTTAGGTGTTCGGATACCTCTATGACGATTCACGCCAAGAGCTTGCTCGGAATCGGCCTGGTGCTGGTGGGCGTCTACGCCCTGGTTTGCACCGGCTTGTTCTGGGCTATGCGCCAGCCACCCGATCATTTTGGGCGCATCATGAAGCACGTGCCGCTGCCTTCGATGATGGTGCTGCCGTTCCGGCCGCTGTGGATGATCGCCCGCGGCGGCAATCTGCAAACCGGCGACCCCGCTCCCGATTTCGAGCTGCTGACCCACGACAAGAGCCAAACCGTGCGGCTGAGCGATTTCCGCGGCGAGAAACCGGTAGTGCTGGTTTTCGGCAGTTATACTTGACCGCCATTTCGCCGGGAGGTTCCCGAGCTCAATCGCATCTACAAGGACTACGGCGACCGCGCCGCTTTCTACGTGGTTTACATTCAGGAGGCGCATCCCAGCGACCTGTGGCAACTGCCCTCCAACGTCAAGGACGAAGTGGTTTTCAGCAGCCCCAAAACGTTTGACGAGCGCGTCAGCGTCGCCAGCGCCTGCGTTCGCAATCTGGGAATCGAGTTTCCGGCGCTGCTCGACCGCATCGAGGACTCCACCGAGAGGGCCTATACCGGCTGGCCCGACCGCCTGTATGTGATCGACCTGGAAGGCCGCGTCGCCTACAAGAGCGATCCGGGACCTTATGGATTTGCGACGGGCGGCATGGAAGAGGCTTTGAAGAAGGTGCTGGGAAGCGAGAAGACCGCGGCGGCGCTGGGGCCCGACGACGTCGCGCCGCATTCGGCCAAAGCGGCTGCTGTGGAAGGAGCTTTGCCGGAAGGAGCGTCACCCGAAAGGGCTGGCGAGCACCGGAGGAAACCATGACCAAGAGCCGCCTGCTGGCCGTCGGACTGATCATCCTGTTTCTGAACTCGGGCTGGCTGTGGGCGTTCGCCGAGCCGACGCTGTTCTACGTCGGCAACGTGCTTGGCCATGTCGGCATCGGTCTGGCGCTGGCGGTGCTGCTGGCGGCTCATCGCGAACTGCTGCGGGAAATGTGGCGCGAGCGCGGCCGCGCCGTTCTGCTCGTGCTGGGTGTCTGCTTTGCCCTGGGGCTGTTGCTATGCGTGATCGGCGCGACGCTGGCGAACATGCCGGTGGTCATCGCCCATGGCGCGGCCGGATTTTTCGGCGCGGCTCTGCTGGTGTGGTATGGATGGCGGCGTTACCCGTCGTTCAGCCGTTGGGCCGGCGCCGCGCTGCTGGTGGCGCTGCTGTTGCCCGCCGGTGAGAATCTGCGCCTGCGCTTCCACCCCACGCGCGGCCAGGAGCGCATCTTGAACCCCGTCACCGCGCCGGTCAGCATGGATGGCGAAGGCGGCGGCCCGCACAGCCCGTTTTTCCCTTCCTCGGCGACCACCAATGTCGGCGGGGTGATTCCCTCCGAGTTCTTCCTCGACTCGAAGGCCTGCGGCGAGTGCCACAAAGACATCTACGACATGTGGAACAGCTCGGCGCATCACTTCTCCTCGTTCAACAACCAGTTCTACCGCAAAGCGGTGGAATACATGCAGGAAACCGCGGGCGTCCAATCGTCGAAATGGTGCGCCGGCTGCCACGACCACGCCATGTTTTTCAACGGGCGTTTCGAAAAGCCGGCGATCGAGCAGATCGATACCGACGCCGCGCAGGCCGGCTTGGGCTGCATGTCGTGCCACTCCATCACGCGCGTGCCGAGCACCATGGGCAACGGCGGCTTCGAAATGAGCTATCCGCCGCTCCACAAGCTGATGACGACCAAAAACAAGGTCGTCCACGCGCTCAACGAATACGTCATCTACACCGCGCCGGCGGCGCACCGCAAGGCGTTCCTGAAACCGTTCATGCGCCTGGATGCGCCGCAGTTTTGCTCGACGTGTCACAAGGTGCATCTCGACGTTCCGGTCAACAATTACCGCTGGTTCCGCGGCTTCGACGACTATGACGGCTGGCAGGCGAGCGGCGTGTCGGGCCACGGCGCGCGGTCGTTCTACTACCCGGCGAAATCGGCGACCTGCGTCAACTGCCACATGCCGCTGGTGGCCTCGCAGGATCCCGGCAATCGCGATGGCTTCGTGCACTCGCATCGCTTTCCGGCCGCCAACACCGCCCTGCCCTACGTGAACAAGGATGAAGAGCAGCTCCAGACCGTCGTCAATTTCCTGAAGGACGACATTGTCGGCGTCGATATCTTCGCGGTCTCGCCGGTCAGCGCCGGGCAGGGTCCCCCGCAGATGCAGCGGCGGGCCGAAGAACTGCCGGTGGCCGCCAGCATGGTGGGAAGCGGCGAGGAAACCGCGGCCGGCGGCGTGCCGGTGGTGCTGCGCGAGGTCGGCGACATCGCCGCCCCGATCGACCGCACCACGCCGCCGGTAGAGCCCGGTTCCACGGTGCGCGTCGACGTGGTGGTGCGCACCAAGAAGATCGGGCATCTGTTCCCCACCGGAACCGTCGATGCGTTCGATATCTGGCTCGAGCTCAAGGCCGAGGACGCCAACGGCGTGCCGATCTTTTGGAGCGGGCGGGTCGAAGACGACGGCAAGGGCGCGGTCGAGAAGGGCGCCCATTTCTATCTGGCGTACCTGCTCGACGAGCACGGCAACCGCATCAACAAGCGCAACGCGTTTCATGCCCGCACGCTGTTGTATTCGCGGCAGATTCCACCCGGCGCCGCCGATACCGTTCATTTCCGGATGCACATTCCCGAAAACGCCGCCGGGCCGATCCGGCTGCACGCGAAGTTGAACTATCGCAAGTTTTCGCGCTACTACACCGAGTTCGCCTATGCCGGCCAGCCGGAGCCGGGCACGGCCGCGAAGTTCGGCAAAGACTTCGACGACCGCGAATTCCATTTCTCGCCGGAAAACGTGCCCGCCAACGTCTCGGGCGCGATCAAGGGCCGCATTCCCGACTTGCCGATCGTCACGCTGGCCGAGGCCACCACGGAGTTGCCCATCGGCGCCGGGAACGGCAAGTGGGAGCACAAGACGCTCGCCGAAGACTACATCCGCTGGAACGACTACGGCATCGGCCTGCTGCTGCAAGGCGACCTCAAAGGCGCCGAGTGGGCCTTCCAGCGCGTCACCGAGGCCAAGCCCGACTACGCCGACGGCTGGCTCAACATCGCGCGGGCGTTGATTCAGGAAGGGGAAACCGCCGCCGCCTCGCCCTATATCGACAAGGCCCTCGCGATCGACAGCAGCCTGGCGCGCGTCCATTTCTTCAAGGCCATGATCGAGAAGTCGGAGGGCAAGTACGACGAGGCCCTGGCCTCGCTGCGCAAGGTCGACGAGCAATATCCCGAGGATCGCGTCATGTTGAACCAGACGGCGCGGATCCTGTTCCTGCAGCGCAAGTACGCCGACGCGCTGGCCGCGCTCGACCGCGTCGCGCGCATCGATCCCGAGGACTTGCAGATGCACTACACGGCGATGCTCTGCTACCGCGGCCTGGGCGACCAGGAGAAAGCGCAGCACGAGGAAGCGCTGTTCGAGCGCTTCAAGGCCGACGAGGATTCACAGGTGATTACGGCGAGTGTCCGCCGCGGCAGCCCCGAAGACAACAACGAACGCCAGGTAATCCACGAGCATGTTTCGGTGGATCTGACCGGCGAGCCGGCGCATCGCTCCACGGCGCAGGCGACAGCGGCCGGCGGTCAGCCTTAGCGGCCCACCGCGGCGCCCTCAGACTGGCACCAGCAGAGACCGGCTTAGGTAGAGACAGGCGCTCTCGCCTGTCTCCCGCCGCAACGCGGCGGTTCCCACGTGGCGGCTTCCACGCGGGGCCTTCTACGTAGGGCCTTCCAAACGGCAGCTTCCAGACGGCAGCCTCGCAGCGGCTGCGCCTATCGCCTCCATTCTGGTCCAGCCTGATCGCGACCCCGCGACGCGTGTACCGCGAGGACCGTTTCTTTTTCGCCTCTTTCCCGGGGCCGGCACCGCAGCGCCCAAAGAAGGGCCGCCGCTTCGCGCCGGCGACAGGCGGGAGCGCCTGTCTCTACACTGGACAGACCAGACTCTCTGTCTCACGCGGGCCGGACTTTTGCGCCTGTGGGACAGTGGAGAGCGACCCATACCGGGAGAAAACGACGCCATGAAGAGGGTGCTTCTTTTCCGTCATGCCAAGTCCGACTGGAAGGCCGAGTACGAGCTCGACCGCGATCGGCCCTTGAACAAGCGCGGCAAGCGCGACGCCAAGCGCATGGGCCGCCATCTAAGGATGGTGGGCCGTGTGCCGGACAGGGTGGTTACCTCGCCGGCGATTCGCGCCGTCAAGACAGTCGAGCTGGCGGCGGCGGGAAGCTGGGGTTGCCCAATCGAGGTGGACGAGAGCCTGTACGAGGCCGACCCGGCGCAGGTTGTGAGGTTGATCCAGGAGCAACCCGATAGCGGCGACACCCTGCTGCTGGCGGGTCACGAGCCGACGTTCTCCGAAACCGCGAGCTTGCTGATCGGCGGCGGCTCGCTCGAGTTTCCTACCGCGGCGGTGGCCTGTATCGAGTTTGAGGTCGAGCGCTGGGCGGATGTGCGGCCCGCGGCCGGCACCTTGGTCTGGCTATTGACGCCGAAGGTCGTGGGCGAGGGTTGAGCGAGTGAAGGGCTGCCGCGTGCCGGGGTCCCGGACGCGGGCAGGGCCGGTGAGCCCCCAGGCCGATAGCGGTGAGCCCCAGGCCGATTGAGCCCCGGCAGGATGCGGATTTCGCTTCGCGACGCTTTTCCACGGCTGAAGCCATGGGCTATTCAACGGTGCCGCCCCTATCGGGGCTTAGGAAGGTGCCGTGGGCCCAGGACTGGTCCTGTTGCTTAGGGCGCCGGCGGCGCCGCGGGCGCCTCGCCGTCTGGGGTCGAAGAAGGCGGCGGTGGTGGCGCTTCGGGGGCCGGTTGATCGCCGGGGAGCCCGCCGCCACTGCCTCCTCCACCACCCGTGGGGGTCGAGCCAGGGACGCGGCTGCGCTGCCAGACCGAGGCGGCGGCCCGTACGAAGCCTTGCACGATGCGGGCGGCTCGCGCCTTGTCGAAGCCCGCCTTGGCCAGCGGAGCGTCGCGGTAGACGATCAGGCTCTGCCCGGCTTCGACCGAGATCTCTTCGTCGCTGGGCAGCAGGCGGTGGCTGACCGCTACGGTGCCCTCGTCGACGGCGATCACCGTGGTTTCGGTCTCGTCGACCGAGACCTCGAAAATGGTCCCCCGTACGGAAATAACGGCAGTGGGTGTAAAAACGCGCTGGTGATTGGGCCGGCCGCCAAGGTGCTGAATATAGACCCGGACGCGGCCCAGAAACACGTCAAGCAGGTCCCGGATGGTCCCCGGGTTCTTGCGAAACACTACGCGGGAGTCGGGATAAACCTGAAAGGTGCTGCCGTCGGCGACCTGAAACTCGGCGAAACCGTCGGGGCCGGTGATGATGGTTTCCCCGGGCTGAACCGTGCTGTTGGGGAACAGCACCCAGATCGAATCGCTGCGCAGCACCGACACGTCGCCGACGGCGCTCATCAGCGTCGCGTCGTTCGAGCTGTCGTCGAACTGGGCGCGCAGCAGCCCTGGAAGCACCGCCAGCGCTAGCCAGAGGGCGACGAAGGCCGATGCCCGACGGCCACGTTGTGTCCACACTACCGCCACGGATTTCCCCAAGGATAAGCACGCCGAGCGCCGAAGCGCGTCGAGAGCTTACCTAATGATACGAAAAGTTTTCCCCTAAACAAATGCAAGATCGAGGGTTTTTGGGTAGTCTGGAGAGACATAGTCGCGTGTCGGATTGACACAGGGCAAAGGAGTTTCCCGCCCGGCCGCGGCCCTCGAATTGCAACTTCGCCACCTACTCGATGGGATTCGTGCGTTTTCTCGTTGCCCTCATCGCCGCCGCCGGCTTGCTCGCCGGCGCGGAACAACCCGCTGTGGGCCCGCATTGGACGCGGGTCGGCGGGGGGGCTTTGTACCTGGGACTGGCCGGACCCATTGGCGCCCCGGTACTGGACACGGCTTTCTCGCCCGACGGCCGGACGCTCTATGCGCGAACGGCGGGGCGAATCTGGGCCTCCGGCGACCTGGGTGAATCCTGGGAGCCACTGGAATTGGCGAACGGCGAACCCTCGCCATTCGGCCCACAGCCGGTCCCCCCGGAGAACGCCCGCCCGCCGGTGAGCGAGCCCGAGGCGGCTCTGATCGCCCATCCCTCGGTCCGAGGACGGGTCTACGCTCTGGGCAAGTACCTCTACCGCTCGTCCGATGAGGGCCTCACCTGGGTCAATCTGACCCAGGACGGACCGGGTTCCGTGATCGGCTTCTGGCAGACGGCTGTCGCGTTTCACCCCACCGAACCCGATCTGTTGGTGGTTTCCAACGCCGCTGGGCTGTGGAAATCAGCCGATGGCGGGCTTTCCTGGAGCAGTTTGAACGAGCGGCTACCGAATTTCCCGCTCTCGCGGTTCGTCTCCGGAGACCGCGCCGAAGGGCTGCGCATCAACACCGGGCGGCTGGGTACGTTTGAGCTGGTGCGTGGCGCCGGCGAATTGTGGAGCCGGGGAACGGCCCAGGAAACGCCGTTCTGGCTGCAGGCGCTGCCCGAACAAGACCGGCTGCGGATGTCGGCCGATCCATGGAACTTGCCGGAGGGGTTGGCGGCCTCGTTCCGCGTGTGGGTCAACGGCGTGGCGGTTTCCGGCGATCTGACCCGCTGCGCGACCGAGGCCTGTACCGACCCCTCCCAACATTTCATTTCGGCCTTGGCGGCCTCGGGCGGCGACTTGAGCGCGGCGCACTACTACGTGGGTACTTCCGACGGGCTGCTGTCGGTGAGCGAGGATGGTGGACGCTCCTGGCGGGGGTCGGGCCTGCCGCCGGCCGATTCGCCCGTGGCGGCGATTTTCTCCGATCCGGCAGACCCGCTGTCAGCCGTGGTGGTCTTTGGCGGCGCCGAGGGCAGCCGCGTGTTCCGGACGACCAACGGCGGGCGCCTGTGGGACGACGTCACCGCCAACCTTCCCGCCGGCCGGATCGATGCGGTGGCCGGCAGCGCTCAGGGCGGGGCCATCTACGTGGGCGGCGAGTTCGGCGTGTATTACAGCAGCGACGGTCTGCGCGCCGTGGCCCAGGACGGTTTTTGGCGGCCGGCGGCCGGCAATCTTCCGGCGGCAACGGTCGACGACCTAATGCTCGACAATGTGGCGGGCTTTCTTTACGCCTCGGTGGATGGTTTTGGCATTTTCCGCGCGCGCGCCCCGGCCGTGCTCGACGCGCTGCGGGTATTGAACGCGGCGGACCTGACGCAGCGCCCGGCGGCGCCGGGCGGACTGCTGACGATCCTGGGAGCGCAGGTAAGCGGCGTTTCGGTCGGCAGCGTGCGGGCCCCGGTGCTGGCCTCGGGCGACCGCGAATCGCAGATTCAGGTGCCTTTCGAGGCCTCCGGCGAGCGGCTGGAACTGGCGTTGGAAACCCAACAGGGTGCGACGCGTTTGGGGTACCCGCTGGCGGCGGTTTCACCGGCCATCTTTGTCGACCGGGGCGGGCCGCTGGTGCTCGACGCGGGTACCGGCCGGCTGCTGGGTGCGGCGTGTCCGGCGGCGGCCGGCAGTCAAATCCTGATCCTGGCCACGGGTTTGGGGCGCGTTTCCCCCGAATGGCCGACCGGACTACCGGCGCCGCTGGACAATCCTCCGGCCACGGTGCGCCCGGTTCATGCCTATCTCAACGGCATTCCCCTCAAGGTGACGTCCTCGACGCTGGCCGGCGGATATATCGGCACCTACATCGTGCAGGCCGAGATCCCCGCGGTGCTCAACTTCGGCGTCGGCGAGTTGACGATTGAAGTCGGCGGCCAGCAGAGCAACGCGGTCCGGATCTTCACCGAACCATAGTCTCCCACGCCCGGATCTTCCCGCGCCGTGTCTGCCGGCGGCGAGCTGCTACTTGATCCCCACCACCATCGAATCGGGCCCTACCAGGTGCTCCACCCGTGTCTCGCGAAATCCGGCTTCCTTCATCCAGCCCGTGCAGTCGGCGCCCGAATAGTCGAACCCGCCCGAGGTCTCGATCAACATGTTCAGGCTCATCAGCAACCCGAAGCTGTTTTTGGAGCGATCGTCGTCGATGATCGAGTCGTAGACGATGAACGCGCCCCCTTCGGGCAGCGCCTCATACGCTTTCCCGATCAGCATCTTCTTCTCTTCCAGGTTCCAGTCGTGCAGGATGTGGCCCATCATCACGACGTCCACCTTCGGCAGCGGATCGGTGAAAAAACTGCCCGCCTGGAACGATACGCGATCGGCTACTCCCATCGCCTGCGCGTAGTCTTCGAAGATCGGCGCGACTTCGGGCAAGTCAAATCCGATGCCCTTCAGCCCGGGATGCGCGCGCGCAACCTGCACCGCCAGATCGCCTTGCGCCGTGCCGGCGTCGACGAACGTCTTGTAGTCGGCCCAGGGGAAATTCTGCGCAATCGCGAGGTTGGCGCCGTGGCTGATCCCGGTCATCGCCGACAGGAACTCCCTGAGCCGCGCGGGGTCGGCATAGAGCATGGCGAACATGTCCGGTCCGCCCTCTTTCGACTCGTTCTGAGGCTGCCCGGTGCGCAATGCCTCGGTCAGATGGCCCCAGAAGGGATACAGCCGGTGATTGGCCATCTCGAGCATCCCACCGATATAGGACTTCTTGTGCTTGTCGAGAAACAAATCGGCGCTGGGCGTGTTGCTGTACTTGCCATCGACCCGCTCCAGAAAGCCGAGCGACACCAGAGCGTCGAGAAAATCGCGCGCCGATCGCGGATGCAGCCTCAATCGCGCCTGGACCGCCGCCAAATCCTCAGGATGCTTGGCCAGCTCGGTGAACAGTTCCATCTCGATCGCGCTCAGCAGCGCTTTCGAGGCCCAAAATCCCAGGCCCACTTGCATCAGGTGGGCGATGCCCGGATGTTCGCTCATCGCTTTTGACTCCCACGATTCCCGACCGCGAAGGATAACACACAACATCTGCTGGCATTGACCTGCGGCTTCTGGATCGGGTCGAGCGGCCCAGCTCCAGACGGCGAGCCTTGGGACTACACTGGAGGCCGTGGTATCGCGGAGAACCGTCCTCGGAATCCTGTCGATCCCGGGGCTTCGCGGCCAGGGCCAGGGACCAGAGATGTTCGGCAATGCGGAAGCCTATGAACGCTTCATGGGGCGCTGGAGCCGCCTTGTGGCTCCCGTTCTGGTGGACTTCTCCCGTGTGCCCGAGTCGGGATCTGTATTGGACGTCGGGTCGGGCACAGGAGCCCTGGCGCTTGCGATTGCCAGCCGAAGACCGGGCAGCCAAGTATTGGGAATCGATCCGTCCCAGGAATATGTCGCCTACGCCAACAACCGGAATCCGTTTCCCGGCCGGGTACGGTTCGAGACGGGCGACGCTCAGGCGCTGCGCTTTCCCGATGCCGCGTTTGGAGCCAGCCTCTCTTTGCTCGTGTTTAATTTCATTCCCGACTCCACAAAGGCTCTCGGGGAGGTGCGCCGCGTGACGCGCCCTGGGGGCCAGATCTCGGCGGCTGTTTGGGACTACGGCGCCGGAATGGGGATGCTCCGCGCCTTCTGGGACGCCGCGGTCAGCATCGACTCGAACGCGCAACGTCTCGACGAGAAGCACATGCCGTTGTGCCGCGCCGGAGAATTGTTCCAGGCGTGGACGCAGGGCGGCCTGGAACAGGTTCACGAGCAGCCCCTGGATTTCACGATGCGATTCGAATCGTTTGCGGACTACTGGCAACCCTTTTTGCTGGGGCAAGGGCCCGCCGGCGCTTACGTTCGCACTCTGGATCGCAAACAAAAAGAAGCACTGCGCGCCGAGTTGAGGCGCCGATTGCCGCTGCCCGCCGATGACGCGCCTTTCACCCTACCGGCCCGCGTCTGGGCAGTGCGCGGCACGGTACCTGGCGCGCGCACACCGGCCTAGCGCGACAGCGGCGCGACTATGTCGCAGGGCTCCCCGCTCTCCACGTTGGAAGCATTCGGCACCTGCCTGGAAGGCCTTCGTAGTGTCTCCGCTGGCGCCGCACGGCCGGCACCTGTGCCAGGTGGCGCGGACATGCGACCGGATGTGGCGCTGCGCCAGGCCGGATGGGGCGCGGGCCTGCGGGCGGCTGCGTCCGCCTGCGGCGGAGGTTGCTGGCGGCCACCGGCTCGCGCCTTCATCGAGGTGTCAAACTGAGAGAGATCAAGAGCCTTTGGGACCTGTGTTGTACCCTGAAACCGTGAGCGTGCGGCAAACCCGGCGCCCCAAGAATGAAACCAGCGATCTCGATTGTTCTTCAGCTTTGCCGCTGGGACGCGCCCGATTGGCAGGGCCGGCGGCCAGGTCCTGCTGCGTCTGAACAACCATGTTGAAAGTCGGCCTCACCGGCGGCCTGGCCAGTGGCAAGACCTATGTGTCGAAGCTGCTCGAAGAACATGGCTGCCACGTCGTCCATGCCGATAGGCTCGGGCACGAGGTGCTGTTGCCGCAGGGGGAGGCCTACCCGGCCGTCGTCCAGGAATTCGGCTGCGACATTCTGGGCCCGGACGGCTGCATCGACCGCAAGCTGCTGGGCAAGCTGGTGTTTGCCGACGCCTCGCGCCTCGAAACACTGAACGCGCTGGTCCACCCGCATGTGTTCCGCCGCGAGCGCGAATTCTTCGAACAGGTCAACGCAAAAGACCCTGCCGGTATCGCCATCGTCGAAGCCGCCATCATGATCGAAGTCGGCAGCTACAAACACTACGACCGGCTGCTGGTGACCTACTGCACTCCCGAACAGCAGATCGAGCGCTTCCGCGAGCGTGAAGGCGCCAGCGAGGCCGAAGCGAGAGCGCGGCTCGATCGCCAGATGCCCCTCGACGCGAAACGAAAATTCGCCGATTACGTGATCGATACGTCGGGAACAAAAGCCGGCACGGCCCAACAGGTGGAAGAGGTCTATCGGAAGTTAAAAGAGGAAGCGGCGGCTGGGGCCGCGGTGGGTGCTCGGTTGCCCCGTTGATCGGTTGATCGGTTGATCGGTTGATCCGAGTGTGGATCGCGCGTTAAGCGGGTCTTGCCAATCCGCCAACCAGCCGTCGATCGGCAAACCGGATTCCGAACACACCGGATCATCCAGCAAATCCCAGAACCCCAGCCAAATCCGGATCAACCGATCAACCGCCCAACAGATAAGATGGATAAGGAAACCGTTATGAGGCGATTGCGCCCTTTTTTCCTGGCCTTGCTGCTCACGGCCGCGTTCGTGGCGTGGACCACGATCGCCGACCGCCGGGCGCGCGTTCAGGGCCCTCCGAGCGAGCAGTTCTGGACCGAGGCGCAGTCGGCCGGTCTGACGCGGGAAGAAATCTCCAACGTCGATATCTACGAGCATGCGTCGCCGGCCACGGTAAACATCACCAGCAAAGTTCTGCAGCAGGGTTGGTTTTTCGAGGTCTATCCGACGGCGGAAACCGGTTCCGGCTTCCTGATCGACGCCGAGGGGCGCATCCTCACCAATCACCACGTCATCGGCGGCAACGCGCCGTCGATCGAGGTGACCCTCGCCGACAAGCGGCGTTTCTCGGCCGAAGTACTCGCCATTGACGAGGCCAACGACCTGGCACTACTCAAGATCGACGCCGGCGAGCCGCTCCCCTATCTGCCGCTGGGCAATTCCGACAACCTCAAGGTCGGCCAGAAAGTTCTGGCGATCGGCAATCCTTTCGGACTCGAAGGCACGTTGACGACGGGCATCATCAGCTCGGTGGGCCGCTCGATTCGCGATCGCAAGGGCGTACTGGAGGACATGATCCAGACCGACGCCGCCATCAACCCCGGCAACAGCGGCGGTCCGCTGCTCGACAGCAGCGGCAACGTGATCGGCGTCAACACCGCCATCTACGGGCCCGGCGGCAACATCGGCATCGGCTTCGCGATGCCCATCAGCCGCGCCAAGCCGCTGCTCGAATACGCCCGCACCGGCGGCACGGCGCGCCCGCCCGAACCGATCGGCGTGCAATCGTATTTCCTTACCAGCCGTCAGGCGCGCGCGCTGGATCTGCCGGCCGCCGCGGGCTACCTGCTCACGGAGGTGACGCCCGGCTCGGCCGCCGACCAAGCGGGCCTGCGCGGGGCCAGCCGCGAAATCGAAGTCGGCAACTACGTCATCCCCTGGGGCGGCGACTTCGTAACCGGCATCGACGGCCACACCGTCGCCAACGGCAACCTCTGGCGCCAGATCATGGCGCTCAAGCAAGGCGGCCAGAAACTTCACCTGAAAATTGTGCGCGACGGACAGGAAATGGAAGTCGACGTGACGCTGCGCTCCAAGCCACAGCACCTGTGAGCAGCGCGCCGCGCGACTCAGGGGGAGCACTCAGGGGGAGGTAGAGACAGGCGCTCTCGCCTGTCGGCCGCAGCGAAGCGAAGGCCACCCCCGATGCTGAGTTTTCACTCGTGAAACAAGGGCGGTAGGCCTGGGCGAGCAGCGCATGCGTCGTCGAGTCGGCGCCGGCCTCGATGGCCAAACCCAGGGCCGCCTGACGGCGGCGACAGGCGAGAGCGCCTGTCTCTACTCAGGACAGACACGATTGTCTGTCCCACGCGCGGGCTTACGCCCGCGGCTCTGAGCGGGACATCGGGGCGCTCGGCGGCGGCGCCTCAGGCCAGAATCGCTTTGACCACGTTGCCGTGCACGTCGGTCAGGCGAAAATGGCGGCCCTGATACTTAAACGTCAGCCGGGTGTGATCGATGCCCAGGCAGTGCAGAATCGTGGCGTGCAAGTCGTGCACGTGCACCGGATCGCGCACGATGTTGTAGGAGAAATCGTCGGTCTCGCCGTGCACGACGCCAGGCTTGATGCCGCCGCCGGCCATCCACATCGTGAAGCAGCGCGGATGGTGGTCGCGGCCGTAGTCGTCGGCGGCGAAGCGCCCCTGGCAGTAGGCCGTGCGCCCGAATTCCCCGCCCCACACCACCAGCGTGTCTTCGAGCAGCCCGCGCTGTTTGAGGTCCTGAATCAGCGCCGCCGAGGGCTGGTCGGTGTCGCGCGACTGGCCGACGATCTCCTTGGGAAGCTTGGTGTGCTGGTCCCAACCGCGATGGAAAAGCTGAATGAAGCGCACGCCGCGCTCGGCCAGGCGGCGCGCCAGCAGGCAGTTCGACGCAAACGTGCCGGGCTTGCGCGCGTCGGGTCCATATAGCTCGAAGATGTGCTCGGGCTCGCCGGAGAGCGCCGCCAGCTCGGGCACCGAGGTTTGCATGCGGTAGGCCATCTCGTATTGCGCGATGCGGGTCGAGATTTCCGGATCGCTAAACTCGCCCAGATGCATTTGATTGAGCTTCGAAAGGTCGTCGAGATAGCGGCGGCGCGCGTCGCGGCTGAACCCGGGCGGATCGGACAGATACAAGACCGGGTCGCCGGTCGAGCGGAACTTCACGCCCTGATAGCGGGTCGGCAAAAATCCGCTGCCCCACATGCGCTCGGCGAGCGGCTGGCCGCCTTCAGGCTGGCCCGAACCTTTCGACACCATCACCACGAACGCCGGCAGGTCCTGATTCTCGCTGCCCAGCCCATAAGCCAGCCAGGAGCCGATGCTTGGCCGGCCGGCCAGTTGCGCGCCGGTCTGGAAAAACGTCACCGCCGGGTCGTGATTGATCGCCTCGGTGTACATCGAGCGCACGAAGCACAGCTCGTCGGCGATCTTGGCAGTGTGCGGCAGCAGCTCGCTGACCCACATTCCCGACTCGCCGTGCTGCGCGAAAGGAAACATCGACGGCACCAGCGGGAAGCTCGCCTGGGTCGCGGTCATGCCGGTAAGCCGTTGGCCCTTGCGAATCGAAGCGGGCAGCTCGGCGCCGAGTTGGTCGCGCAGCGTGGGCTTGTAGTCGAACAATTCCATCTGCGACGGCGCACCCGACTGGAACAGGTAGATGACGCGCTTGGCCTTGGGCGCGAAATGCGGCAGCCCCGGCAGCCCGCCGCCGGTCTCGGAAGCGCCCAGGTCGCGCTGAAACAGACTGGCGAGAACCGCGGTGCCGATGCCCGTGCTGGTGAGGCCGAAGAAGTGACGGCGAGTCAGATGGCGTTGGTGTTCCTGCAAGGGGTCCATCGCTCACTCCTTGGTGACGGTTTCGTCCAGGTTGAGAATCATGCTGGCGACGGCGGTATAGGCGGCCAGCTCCTGGACGTCGAGGGTTTCGTCGCGAGGGTGTTCGCCTTCGGCGAGCAGCTTCAGCGCCGCGCCGCGGTCGCTCTGGTAGCGATCGAGGTGGTAGCGGAAGCTGTCGGTGAGCACTTGACGCTCGGGCGGCTGCGGTTGGCGCGCCGTCGCCAGCCGGAAGGCAAAACCGAGGCGCTCGGCGGGCGTCGAGCCGCCTTCCTTCATCATGCGCTCGGCGAGCATGCGCGAAGCCTCGACGAAGGTCACGTCGTTCATCAGGTTCAACGCCTGCAGCGGCGTATTGGTGCGCGTGGCGCGAACGGTGCAGGCTTCTCTCCCGGCGGCGTCGAAATTCATCATCGACGGCGGCGGGATGGTGCGCCGCCAGAAGGTGTAGAGGCTGCGGCGGTAGAGCTTGTCGCCGTGGTCCTGCGGATAGTCGCTCGAGCCCGCCATTTCCGACCACAAGCCAGCGGGCTGATAAGGCTTCACCGAGGGGCCACCCACCTGCTCCACAAGCAAACCGGAGACCGCCAGCGCCTGGTCGCGCAACATCTCGGCCGGAAGCCGGAAGCGCGGGCCGCGCGCCAGCAGCCGGTTTTCGGGATCGCGCTCGAGCAGCGCGCTATCGGCCTTCGACGACTGGCGGTAGGTGGCGCTCATCACGATCGTCTTGACGATTCCCTTGACGTTCCATCCCGATTGCACAAACTCGGTGGCCAGCCAGTCGAGCAGCTCGGGATGCGTCGGCCATTCGCCCTGCGAGCCAAAGTCTTCGACGGTCTTGACCAGCCCGGTACCGAAGAACATCTGCCAGAAGCGGTTGACGGTGACGCGGGCGGTCAGCGGGTTGGCGGGATCGATCAGCCAGCGCGCAAAACCGAGGCGGTTGTTGGGCGCGCCGGCGGGCAGCGGCGGAAGGACGGCGGGAACGCCGGGCTCGACCTTGTCGCCGGGGGCGTCGTAGGCGCCGCGCTTGAGCACATGCGTCTCGCGGCGGGTCGGGCGCTCCTGCATCACCATCACGGTGGGAAAACTGTCGGTGAGTTGCTCGCGCTCGAGGTAGAGCTGCCGCAATTGACTCCAGGCGGCGCGAACCGGCTGGGGCGCGAACTTGTCCAGGAAACACAGCCGCAGCTTGTCGGCTTGCGCGGGCGTGCGGCTGGCGGCGCCGATTGCCGCGATCTCGTTGACGGTTTGGGCGGACGCTACGATCGCGGCCTGCGCCGGCGTCAGCGCCCGGTCGTAGATCCGCACGTCGTCGATCGCGCCTTGAAAGCGCCGGTGCTCACCGGCCGCGCCGATGCGGAAGGGCTGCGAAACACGGAACTGCTGATTCATCTCGTCGAGCAGCACGGTGAGTTCCTGCTCGACACCGTCGACGTAGATCTTGACGCCCGGGGCCAGCCGCGACCCGTCGTAGGTCATCATCACGTGCTGCCACACGTCGAGGCGCAGCGGATTTTTCGTCTCCAGCCGCAGGGCGTCGTCGAGCCAACGCACGACCAGGTTGACCTGCACTTTGCCGTCTTTGAGATAGAGACCGTAACCCTTGTAGCCGTCGGTTTCGGCGTCGTCTTCATCGGTGGTCCGCGAAACAATCGCGCCATCGGCGGCCTGAGGCCGGACCCAGGCGGCCAGCGTGAACTTGTCGAGGAAACCAAACCCGGCGACATCACCGGCGTCTACGTAGGCTTTGCCGTCGAGTTGGATCGCACGGCCGATTTTGCCTGCGGCGAACACCGCCTCTCCCTCGCGCGCGGCGGGAACGGCCTTGTCCGCGGTGGCGTTCGCGTCATCGCCCAACGATTCCGCCGTCAGCCCGCCATCGAGCGCGTAGTGCGCGGTGAGCCCATCGGGCACGGACCAATCGAGCGGCGCGGCGTGAAGCAGGCTCTGTTCCCACAGCGGTTGGGCGCGCTCGATGTCGGGCTGCAGCGCCGCAAAGCTCTTCTTCGCCGCAGCGATGCGGCCGTCGAGCGCGCTCAGTTGCGCGCGCTGCTCGCGAGTCGGCGCCGCGATGAAGGGCGGCGAGTTGCCGTATTTGAAGGCATTGCCGCGCTCGGGGACGTTGTTGAAATAGGCGAAGACGCTGTAGAACTCTTTCTGCGTCAGCGGATCGTATTTGTGATCGTGGCAGCGCGCACAACCGAGCGTCAGCCCCAGCCAAACGGTGGAGGTCGTCTCGACGCGGTCGACCACGTATTCGACGGCGTACTCTTCGGGAATGATGCCGCCCTCACCGTTCCCCCGATGATTGCGATTGAAACCGGTGGCGATTTTCTGCTCGAGCGTGGGATGAGGCAGCAGGTCGCCGGCGATCTGCTCGAGGGTGAATTCGTCGAACTGCATGTTGGCGTTGAAGGCGTCGATCACCCAATCGCGCCAGCGCCACATTTCGCGCTCGGCGTCGGTCTGATAGCCGTTGGTGTCGGCGTAGCGCGCCGCGTCGAGCCAGCGCTCGGCCATGCGTTCGCCATAGCGCGGTGAGGCCAGCAACCGGTCGACCACCTTTTCGTAGGCGTCTGTGGCGTTGTCGTTCACAAACGCATCGATTTCGGAGGGCGTCGGCGGCAGGCCGGTGAGGTCGAGCGTCACGCGGCGGAGCAGCCGGGCTCGATCGGCCTCGGGCGCAGGTTGCAGGCTCTCGCGCTCCAGGCGGCGCAGCACGAAGGCATCGATTGCGTTGCGCACCCAGGAGGGCGTTTCGACTTGCGGCAACTCCGGCCGTTGCGGCGCCAGGAACGACCAATGCTTCTGCCATGGAGCGCCTTGCTCGATCCACAGACGCAGTACCGCTTTCTCGCGATCGCTGAGGGTGCGGCCCGAATACACCGGCGGCATCCGTAAGGCTTCGTTTTCCGCCGTGATCCGCTGGATAAGCTCGCTCTCGCCGGGCTTTCCCGGGACGATCGCGAAACGCCCGCCGGAGAGTTCGGCGAATGCCCCCTCACGCTTGTCGAAACGCATCGTGGTCTTGCGGTTGGCTTCGTCGGGTCCGTGGCAGGTGAAGCACTTGTCCGACAGAATCGGTCGGATATCGCGGTTGAAATCGACGGTTTCAGGGAGCGGTTCTTCGGCGGCGATCGCCGCGTAGGGGGTCAGCGACACGCAGACGAGCGCGGCCGCGACTCCGATCCAGTTACGCAACAGCAGGTTCATGGCTGGCACCGGGACGGGAATACCTGGCTGCCTCAGGCAGTTAGGTTGCCTCGATTATAGTCGCCTGGGGCGGGAAGGGTCGAGACAATCGATGGAGGCTGAGCCCCGTCCGGTGGAGCCAAAGCGGACGCGGTATGATCAAGGTCAAAGACTACGGGCTCGAGACGGGGCCACCAGGACCAAGAAGGCTGGCGCAGACATGAAGGTATTCATCTCCTACGGCAGCGCGGCTGATCAAGTCACGGCTCTTCGCCTGCAGGCTCTTGCGGCCGTCAATGGCCTGACGGTGTTCGTACCTCCCGCGTATACCCGTTCCGAACATCCATCACCAACAAGCCCAGAGGTGGGCCAGAAACTACAAGAGGCGGATGTCGTTTTAGGAGTTGTGGGAACCGGCATGACGGAGGCGTGCAGGCAGGAACTGAACGCCGGGATCGCACTGCAAAAGACCATGGTCGTGATGGCGGACCCGACACTTGCGCGCCATCTAGACCCTCACTTCAACGGCAATCTAGTCGTGATCGACCCCGCTTACCCGGACCTCGCCGAACGCAGCATTGTGGAACACCTCAAAGTGGTCGATGCGGAGCAAAACGCGAAAAAAGCTCTGCTGGCTTTGGGAACGCTCGCGCTCGGTCTGCTGATCTTCGCACCTACCGAGTGAAATCGAAACCATGCGGGCGCCCCGCTGCACGATCGACACCTCCTGTGTCATCGCCCTCGATCACCTGGACCTGCTGCCCAACCTGAGCCTTCTCTTTTCGATGGTGCTGGTTCCCAAAGCGGTGCGAGAGGACCTTTTCAAGCGCCGCTCAACCAAAGACCGCATACGGTTCCTCTTCGACCAGTATGCATTCTTCGAGCGTTGCAACGACTACGACAAAGGAACAGTCGACTTTCTGCTCGCCGAACGCATTCGTCAAGGAATCAAGGACCGCGGCGAGGTTGAAGCGGTCGTGCAAGCGTCTCAGTTGGGCGCCGTGGTTATCGTGGACGATCCGTGGGGCCGCCTGCTGGCAGAGCGCAGCGACTTGGACTACCACGGTACGGTTTGGGTTCTACAGCGACTCAACGAGCTCGGGCTGATATCGCCCTCCGCTCTTCGCGCCAGTTTCGCCGCACTACGAGATCGGGGAACCAGGCTGCCCTGGGATGTCGTGAACCGACTGTTGATGGAGAAAGGCCAGGAGCCTCTATCGGTAGCGGCACGGCTCTAGCCGTGGCCGAGGTACATCAGCCAGCCTAGGCCGACGACGGCCAGGACGAAATATCCGAAGACGTAGAGGCCGTACTGCATGCGTTCGCGGTCGGTGTTGCGGCCGACCACACCGAGCACAATCGAGGTGAATAGCGCAAACAACAACGCCGCCTGCAAGTGAGACAGGTTCAGGTGCATTACGGCTTCTCCCCGATCGCGATTTCGTAGGCGTCAATCATCGCCAGGATGTTGAGCAGCCCGGCGCACACCAGAAACTTGGTGCCGTAGTCGGCCACCGCCGAGGCAAGCTGCGGCTGGTCGTAGCCCAGCCAGTTCGCCAGAAAGTAGAGCGCCCCGGTGGCCAGGTCGCCGACGTAGCCGCCCCAGTTGACGACCGTGGTGAACAGGTCGCCCGAGGCCGGTTCGAACATCCGGCCGCGCATCAGCAGGCCGAATACGAACATGCCGGCGATCGCAAACAACAGCAGGATCGCGCGGTTCCACTTACGAAGATAGAAGTGCCCACCGCCAGGCAGCAACCAGGCCAGCACGAGCGGCGCCCCCCATTGCTGTACGGGCGGTAGCTTGCTGCTTTCTTTCGAGCTGCCTTCTTTCGATTGACTCATGAGCCGTCCGAAAAGCCTCAGTTTTGAAGGTAGCATATCGCGCCGGCCGGCCGCGAAGGTACTACCGGGATGGCAAACCAGCCCGCCCCGGCTGGGGATTCTTGCACTCCAAACAGCGTGCCAAGCGCTGACGTTCTAAGTAGTCTTGCGGCCTTGCCGGGATCGCGGCTCTCTTGCAGAACTCCTGTAAAGCCTTGGCAGGACTCGCCCTGTCGCGGCTGCGCCGGAACGGAGTGTTGTAACCGTGCGACACAGCAGCCGCGTCCAATGGAGTGAGCATCGTCGCAGTACTAGGGAGTTCACCCCAAAGCGAAAGTGACCATGGATCTATTGCTCACCAGCGGAGGAATGACATACCAAGGAAGTAGGCGTTAGAACCCTGACGATTAGGAGCCCCAACATGGTCGGAACGGCCGCAGCCAGAGTTACCCTGGATCCCTCCCGGACGGGTCGTCACGCGGATAAACTCCGCAAGGACCTCCACAAACGGATTGTGGGACAGGACGAAGCGATCGAGCAGATCACGAAGGTTTACCAAACCTATCTCGCCGGGATGAACCGGCCCAATCAGCCGATCGGCAGTTTCCTGTTTCTGGGACCCACCGGCGTCGGCAAGACGCGCGTCGTCGAAGCCACCGCCGAGTCGCTGCTGGGGAACTCGCGAGGGGTGATCAAAGTCGACTGCGCCGAGTTCCAGCACAGCCACGAGATTGCCAAGCTGATCGGTTCGCCTCCCGGCTACCTGGGCCACCGCGAGACCAAGTCGATCCTGTCGCAACAGGAACTGGACCGCTACCACACCGCCGACACGAAGGTGTCGCTGGTGTTGTTCGACGAGATCGAGAAGGCCGACGACGCGCTGTGGCACCTGCTGCTGGGCGTTCTCGACAAAGCCGAGTTGACGATGGGCGACAACTCGAAGACGGATTTCTCGCGGACCATGATCTTCATGACCAGCAACCTGGGCGCGAAGGAAATGCAGGACATGGTCACCCAGGGACTGGGTTTCAGCGGCCCCAAGCACGTCGGCCCCAAAGCGAACCAGATGGAACGCGTGGGCGTTTCTGCCGCGCGGCGCCGTTTTACGCCCGAGTTCATCAACCGTCTCGACAAGATCGTGGTGTTCCAGCGGCTGGGGCAGCCGCAGTTGGAGCAGTTGCTGAACCTGGAGCTGGCGCTGGTGCAGGAACGCGCCCTGAGCAAGGTTCCCTTCAAGTTCGAGCTTTCCCAGGCGGCGCGGGAATTTCTGCTGCAGGAAGGCACCGACGAACGCTATGGTGCGCGCCACCTGAAGCGCTCGATCGAGCGCTCCCTGGTGCACCCGATGGTGAGTCTGATTGCCACCGAGCAGGTCCGCACCGGAGATCTGATTCACGTCGACCTGGACGCCGAGCACCGCCAGATGGTTTTCGAGCGCATCGGCGAAGGCATGCCCGTGGAAGCGATGTTCCGCGATGCCGGTCTTGACTATCCCGACGGCTATGAGGCGGCCGCGGCGACGGTTCACGACCAGCGCATCTCGACCCGCAACGTCCGCACACAGAGTCCGCGATAAAGGGTAGACACCGCCGCCACGGCAGCCAACGGGCGGGATCGCTTACGCGGTCTCGCCCGTTGTGTTTTTCGGGAGGAGTGGGACTGAGGGCCTCACGCTTCAGCAGTGGGGCTAAGGCTGAGTTCCGCCGTGCCACCAGCTCAGCAGACGCTCCATGAAGGTGGGCGGCGGCGGCGGCGGCTCGGCGCTGACGAAACGGATGGGCGAGGGCGGCGGCGGAGCGGGCTCCTCGGAGACCAGCGACACGCGGTTCCTGAGCAATGCATACGTTCGTTGCACGCGCTCGCCGCGTTTGTTCTCGACAACCACCGAGAAGCCCGGGCCCTCGCTGCGATCGGCTTCGACACGCTGGTGCACCACCACCGGCAGGTAGCCGCGCAAGCCGCGCTCGATCTTGATCGTCTGGTAGGCCTGCCGCTGCCGGCTCCACAGAAACACGCGCAGCAGATCGAAATCGTAGAGCTGGTTATCGGCGCTGGACTGCGTCCAAAGCCAGGTTTTATTGGCCTCCACGCTCATCTCGCTCGCCAGGGGGAAATAGGCGACGATGCGGCGGCGCTCGGCGTATTGCGCCACCTCTTCGGGGATCGCCGAGTAGAGGCCGGAAGCCAGTACCCAGCCGGCGCGGCCGGTTTCCAGCCGCAGCAGGTACCAATCGTCCTGTTCGGTGGCCGGCGGCGGGGTCTTGCCCTCCTCGGGCTTCTCCGGCAGGCGGTCGACGGTGCGATGGCGCAGCAGTTCCGCGCCCTCGTCGGGACTGAGCTGATAGATCGTCGGCGACCAGCGGTAGGGCTCCAGGTGGACGTTCAGCGTCTGCAGCGCGCGCACCTCGCCCTGTGAGGGGTCGTGGATCGTCTGCTCGCGGACCTGCATCACCAGGTCACGGACTTCGGGAACGATCAGCTCGGTGCTCTTGGCCCAGCCTTCCGAGCCGTCGTCGGCACGCACCCGCACAAACGAGCGCCGCCGGCCCAGAATTTGCACACGGTCGCCCATTTCCAACTGCGCCACGATCGACGAGGCGGGGTGCAGATCCTCCAGCAGGGCGACCGAGCTGCGCGCGACGTAAGCCTCCTCGACGGCGGGCGGCTCGGTCCTGGCCGTGCAGCCCAGCCCCACAACCCAGCAGGAAAACAGCGCCAGCCAGGCCAGAACCACAGTAACGCGGCGGGGCCTGCGCGGATCAGCAGAAGGACCAGGCCGGAGCGATGGGCGAGGCTCGACAGAGGAGCGAGGCCGCGCCGGCGGACAGCACTCACTGCCGGTTTGCTCTTCGTAAGATAGAAACAGCTTCGGCATGTCAGAACGTAACGATCAAACCGCTCGCCACACCGACGAGCGCCCCGATTCGGTGCAAGGGTCGCCGCATGACCGGCTGCACTGCGGCGATTGCCGCATGCCGCTGGCGCCGCAACAGCCGCACCTGTCCGAGCCGGGCGTCTACTATTGCCCCGGCTGCGCCAAGCAAGCGGCCGAACCGCTTTCGTGCCCACACTGTGGATCGCTGATCTGCCCGGGATGCGGAACGCCGCTCGAGTCGGCCGACGATCTGGGCATCGGCTGACATGGCCGCGGGCGATAACTCCCGCGAGGCTGAACTCCCGCGAGGCTGCGGAAATCCGCTGGCGTACTGGCCAGCGCTTCGGCGGCGCCGGCTCGGGGTCGTCGAGTGGTGGTCGGTTGACGGCCCTGGGCCATCCCTGGCAGTCTGCGAAGCCAGTATAGTGTACCTAACGATACCAAACAAGCGTTACCGAGCTTGCGGTTCCGTCAATTCCAATGATCTGCCTGGCGTGTCGAGACCTACATATCTCCATCGGCTACACGTGGTGTACACCTTTAGCGCTACGAAGGCGATTTGCGGGGAAGGTTTGCGGAACCTGAATCGCCCACCGGGAGTAGAGGAGCCCCGGGGCTTGCGCCACGAGCGCCATCGGCCTTACAGGCGTAGGCGAACCCGCTATCATTTTGCACGAAACGCTATAAAACCACAATGGGGTGATAAAGAAGAGGTAAACGAGCCTCGGCGATGGCAACCAGCCGCCCCTGGGGGTCAACGGCCTTGACCTGGGTGGCGCTCTGGCGGTTGCCGTAGGGCGAAACGCGGAAGTCGCGGCCATGGCCGATCTGGGCGGCGGTGGCGGCGTCGACGCGCTCGGTGGGGATCTCGGGCAATACCTGAGTCAGGGGGAGCAGGGCCTCCCCGAGCCGGTCTTGCTCGCGCAGGGACTCCAACTGCTCGACCGTGCGGGCGGCCTCGATCGTGAATTCGCCCATCGCGGTGCGGCGTAGCGCTTCGACGTGGGCGCCGGTTCCCAGCCTCTGGCCCAATTCATGGGCCAGCGAGCGAACATAAGTCCCCGCCGAGCAACGTACTGTGATCCGCGCCAGCGAGCCTTCGACCTCCCGCAGGGTGTATTCGTACACCTCGATTTCCACGGACTCGAGTTCGACCGGCTGGTTCCGGCGGGCCAGCTTGTAGGCCGGCACGCCGCCGATTTTCTTGGCCGACACCGGGGGCGGCAACTGCGAAAAGCGGCCGCGAAACGGCTCGATCAGGGACTCGAGCCGGTCCCGGTCGAGGGTGACCTCCTGTTTTTCGCTGGTCGGTGCACCGCACAGATCGTAGGTGGAGGTCGAAAAACCGAAGCGGATATCGGCCTCGTAGCAACGGTCGTGGTTGAGAAAGAAACGCGAAAGCCGCGTGGCCCGGCCCAAAACCAGGGGCAAGACGCCGGTGCCGATGGGGTCGAGCGTGCCCAGGTGACCGACGCGCTTGATCCCGGCGATCCGCCGTAGCTTCTGTACCGCGTCGTGAGAGGAAATGCCCCGAGGTTTGTCGAGGACGATAATGCCATCCATGCTCTTCTATCTTATCGGGCGCGAGGGGGTTACTGGTGGGCGTGCTGGCGGGTGAGGACTTTGTAGACGAGGCGATTTTGGGCCGGCTCGGGCGGTCCAGGCGCGTCGGTTGGCGGGGCCCGGGGTCAGTTACCGAGGCGGCCGATGCAGAAGGCGGCCAGGGCGGGACATTGGTAGTCGGGTGGAACGGCCCGAAAGAGGGGTTTTTGTCCCAGAAGCGCGCGGTTGGTTCCGAGCCAACGCGGTTCCGCGACGGCCGTCGAGGCCACGACCAGGGCGTCGGCTCGTTCGAGAAAGCGGCGGCTGCTGTCCTTGAAATCGGCGACCTCGTATCGCAGCACCGGGACGTACAGGTCTGGCTTCCAGAATTCGAGGATGCTGTTGGATTCGAGCAGGACGTGCTCGCGGGCGGCCAGCAGGCGTTCCAGTTCGGGGAGCACCAGGCCGAGGCGGCCCATCGGAGCGCGCACCCAGTAGGCCTCGCGGGCGCCGGCGCGCAGCAGCCGGGCGGTGTCGGTGGAGCCGGCGGGGTCGGTCTCGCGGCTGATCGCGTAGGGGCACTCGGGGTCCTCGACGGCGCAGCCGCAGGGCTGGCCGCTCGAGGAACAGATGCCGTGGCCGTATTGGGTGAGCTTGAGGGCGGTCCAGGAACGCTCCCGAGTGGCGGCGATCAGCGCCGCGGCGACGGCGGTTTTCCCGACGCTGCGGCTATGGCCTCCGATGACAACCAGCTTCATGGGGATTTCGCGCTTCCGGGTAGAACGGGTTTTAGTATGGCATCGGCGCTGGTTCGATTGCAGGGGGGAAGAAGGCATCGCGGTGTCTCGGGGACAAACCCAGTGGGGCAGGGCTCTGGCCTGCCCATTGGACCTCGGAGGGCAAGATATTACGGGTTCGAAACAGCCCAGCGCAGGCCGGAGCCCTGCGCCACTGTCCCTACCCATGGGCCCTGCCGACGGTTCGCTACTTGCGTTCCAGGGCTTCCAGGCGCTCGCGGAGGGCTTCCATCTCGGCGGCCAGCTTGGGCAGGCGGTTGACCAAGGCCAGCCGCTGCAGGTGCTCGCGATGGAGCCGGGCGGGAGTTCCCCAATAGGTCTTGCCGGCTTCGAGCACCTTGTAGGGCAGAATGCCGCATTGCGCTCCGAGGATGGCGCGCGTCTCGATGCGCGCTTTTTCGCTGATGCCGACCTGCCCGCCCATCACGACGTAGTCCTCGACCACGACGCCACCGGAGAGGCCGGTCTGCGCCGCGATCACGACGTGGCGGCCGAGACGGCAGTTGTGCCCGATGTGCACCATGTTGTCGAGTTTCGAGCCGTCGCCGATGACGGTGGCGCCGAGCGCTCCGCGGTCGACGCAGGCGTTGGCGCCGATTTCGACGTCGTTACCGATCTCGACGCGGCCGATCTGGGGGAATTTTTCGTACTTGCCGCCCTCGAAGACGAAGCCGAAGCCGTCGGAGCCCAGTACGCAGCCGGCGTGGAGGATGGCGCGGTCGCCGACAGTGACATTGGGATAGATCACCACGCCGGGGTATACGCGGCAGTCCTCGCCAAGCGTCGAGCCCTCGGCCAGCGTGACGCCCGCGCCGATCACCGAGCGCGCGCCGATCTTCGCCGATTCCCCGATCGCGACGTGCGGGCCGATGGAGACGCCGGGACCGATTTCGGCATTGGGGGCGACCATCGCGGTGGCGTGCGTTCCCGGCACGGGCGGCCGTTCGGGGTGCAGTGCCCGCAAGGCCTGGGCGAAGGCGTTGCGCGGCCGGGCGACGCGGATCACGGTACGGCCCGCCGGAATCGTTGTGTCTTCGCTCACCAACAGGCATCCGGCGCGCGACCGGGCGGCCGCCTCGGCGGCGTGGTCCCCTTCCGCGAAGGCAAGCTCGGAAGCCTCGGCCGCCGACAAGTCGCTTCCGGCGGTGATCGCGAGCGTGCCGTCACCCTCGAAGCGGGCCCCCAGCAGCCCGGCGATCTGTTCGACTGTCATGCGGTTTCTCCCTCGATGCGCGGCGCGCAGCCGGCCACCCGCGGGGCGCCGGAACGCCCGGCGGCGCCGTCGGCAAGCCGTTCTCTAGTATGTTACAGAGATGCGCTTTTCCGTTCTCTTGAGGCCGCTACGCCGCGTTCCCCGGGCCGCCGGATGGTGCGTTTTGCTGGCGCTGAGCGCCGTGCCGGCGCACCCGTGGGGACCTTTGGGCCATCGCATCATCGCGCGCATCGCCGAGAAGGAGGCCGGAAGCAAGGCCCTGTCGCGGATGAATTTCTATCTGGGCAAAGACACGCCGATTGAAGACGCCGCGCTTTGGGCCGCCACTCTGGAAGTGGAACGGCCCGAGACGACGCGCTGGCATTTCATCCACATCGAGCCCAACGCCATGGAGCTGGACCTGCATCAGGCGTGTCCCGACGGCGAGTGCGTCACGGTCAAGGTGCGCGAGTTCGAGGGGATCGCGCGACTGGGGATTCGCGACCGCTCGGAGATCGAAGAGGCGGTGAAACTGGTGTTGCATCTGGTCGGCGACCTGCACCAGCCGCTGCACGCGGGCTACGCCGAGGACGAGGGCGGCAAGGGAATCCCGGTGGTGCTCGAAGGACGCCAGATGAGCCTCTACGACGCCTGGGACTCGGGCCTCGTGCAGCGGTTGGGCGACGACGATGCGGCGATCGCCGAGCGGCTGGAGCAAAACATTAGCGACGAGCAGCGTCAAAAGTGGCGCGAGGGAAACCTGCGCGACTGGACCTGGGAGACGCACCTGCTCGCGGCGCGCTTCGCCTATGGCGCGCTGCCGTCGGGGTCCCCCAAAGCCCTCGACAGCGACTACGTGGCGCAGGCGAACGAAGTAGTCGAAACGCAGCTGATGAAGGCCGGCGTGCGGCTGGCGAAGATCCTCGACCGGATCTGGCCGTAGTGGGGCAGGGCTCCGGCCTGCCCAAGGCGGTGCAAGCGGATGCGGGCGCGGGTGCGACGCGGCCTCTTGCGGCGGCGGTACGGCGGGCTATGATACAAAGCTATGCCCGTTCATCCATCGGCGAAAATCGCGGCGACGGCGCGCGTTGCCGCCGGGGCCGAGATTGCCGAAGACGTCGAGATCGGCGAGTTCGCGATTGTCGAAGACGAGGTCGTGATCGGGCCGCGAACCCGGATCGAGCCTCATGTGGTCGTCAAGCGCTGGACCACACTCGGGGCCGACAACCAGATTTCCGTGGGCACGGTGCTGGGCAGCGATCCGCTCGACAAGAATTTCACGGGCGAGCGCAGCTATCTGCGGATCGGCAACGGCAACCGCATCCGGGAGCACTACACCATCAGCCGCGGCACCCAGCCCGAGTCGATCGACCACGATCGGCGACAACAACTACATCATGACCTCGGGCCACATCGCCCACAATTGCCGTCTGGGCTCGAACATCGTGGTTTGCAGCTGCGCCCTGATCGCCGGATACGCCGAGATCGAGGATCAGGCGTTTCTCTCCGGGGGCGTATTGGTGCACCAGTTCTCCAAGATCGGCCGGCTGGCGATGCTCAGCGGCAACACGCGCGTCGAACAAAGACGCCCCGCCCTACTTCGTCTACTCCGAGTTCAGCATCACCCCGCGCGGACTGAACCTGGTGGGGCTGCGGCGCGCGGGCTTTTCGACCGGCGACATCGCCGCGCTCAAGACGGCCTATCGCCTGCTGTTCCGCGCCAGCCTGCCGCTCGACGAGGCTCTACGGCGCATTGAGGAAGAAGTCCCGACCGAGCATACGCGGCATCTGGTCGAGTTCATCCGAAGCTCCAAACGGGGCATCGCCCGCCGCTGAGCTTCCGCCGACGCCGCGGCGGCGGAAACCACGTCCGCGGGAGAGGTCGGGCAACTGCGCCCGGCGGCGCGGATTTGGCTCCGGCAGCGCGGAGACGGCATAATGGGAGCGGGTCGTCGCGGGGCGCGTGTTGTCGGCATGCGCCGCATCCCGCGCCAAAGCAATCCATCCGTCGGATCGAAGGAAGCTGCTATGAAACCGGTGTTTCGCCGCCTGGCGCTGTTGTGGGCGTTGTGCCTCGTGCTGCCCTTCGTGTCGAGAGCCGAAGAGGGCATGTGGCCCTACAACCGGCTGCCGCTCGACCACCTCAAGCAGAAATACGCTTTCGCTCCCGACGCCGGGTTCCTGGAGCGGCTGCAGAAAGCGTCGGTGCGCTTCAACAACGGCGGCTCGGGAAGCTTCGTTTCGCCCAACGGCCTGGTGATGACCAATCACCACATCGCATCGGACTGCCTCAAGCAGCTCAGCTCCGAAAAGAAGGACTACATCCGCGACGGCTTTTCCGCGGCGCGCCGTTCGGCGGAGTTGAAGTGCCCCACCCTCGAGCTCAACGTTCTGATGGGGATCGAAACCGTCACCGAGCAGGTCAATCGCAAGGTGACGCCGGAGATGAGCGACGCCGACCGGCTGGAGGCGCAGCGGGCCGCGACGGCGCGCATCGAAAAAGACTGCCAGGATTCGACGCTGATGCGCTGCGACGTGGTGAATCTTTACAACGGCGGGATTTTCGACCTGTATAAGTACGCTCGCTACACCGACGTGCGGCTGGTCTTCGCGCCGGAGTTCCAGGCGGCGTTTTTCGGCGGCAACACCGACAACTTCACCTACCCGCGCTACTGTCTCGACGTGTCGTTTCTGCGCGTCTACAAAGACGACAAGCCGATCGAGTCACCGGCGTTTCTGCCGTTGAGCGCCAGCGGCTCAGCCGAAGACGATTTCGTGATGGTGTCGGGGCACCCCGGCCACACGAACCGTCTGCTGACGGTGGCGCAATTGCGTTTCGAGCGCAACCGGCGCATCCCGTTCCTGCTCGACTGGCTGAACGGCATGGCCGATGCCCTGCGGACTTACGGCCGCGGCGGCGGGGAAGCGGCGCGGCTATCCCGCGACGAGCTGCTGCGGATCGACAACAGCATCAAAGCCTACACGGGAATGCTGGGCGGACTGCGCAACGACGCTTTGCTCGAGCAAAAGGAAGAACAGGAGAAGGAGCTGCGGGCCGCGGTCGACAACAACCCCGAGTGGAAGCAGAAATTCGGCGGCGCCTGGGAGAAGATCGCCGCCGCGCAGGAAACCAAGGCGCTGCTCTACGAGGAATACCGGCTGATCGACAGCCTGGGCTTCTACAGCCGCTACTTCACCTTCGCCAAGCACCTCTACGAGCTCTCGGTGGAGCTGAAGAAGCCCGACGGCGAGCGCTTTCCCGAATACCACGACGCGGCGTTGGAGTCGCTCTATCAGCAGCTCTATTCACCCGCGCCGGTCTACCCGGGCGTCGAGCTGGTGAAATTGGCGCAGTCGATGCGTACGTTGCGCGATCGCCTGGGGCCGGATCATCCGGTGGTGAAAGCCGCGCTGCAAGGGCAAAACCCCGACCGCGCGGCCGACCGGCTGATTCACGGCTCGAAGCTAAACGACCTGGAGGTACGCAAGACGCTGGGCGCGGACCAGTCGAAGCTGGCGGCGACCTCGCACGATCCGATGATCGAGCTGGTGCGCGCCATCGACGAGCACTGGCGCAAGTTGCGCAAGCGTTACGAGGACGAAGTGGAGGCCGTGGAGAACGCGCAAGGGACGCTGGTCTCGCGCGCCCGCTTCGCCGTTCGCGGCACCGGCGTCTATCCGGATGCGACGTTTACGCTGCGGCTGGCTTTCGGCCAGGTGAAAGGCTACCGTGAGGCAGGCCGCTGGATCGCGCCGTTCACCAACTACGAAGGCCTGTTTGCCAAAGCGACCGGCGAAGACCCCTACGTTCTACCCGAGACCTTCATCAAGGCCAAGAAGCGCATCAAGCTCGACACGCCCTACGACATGGTTTCGACCAACGACATCACCGGCGGCAACTCGGGCAGCCCCTTGATCAGCCGCGAGGCGCAGGTCGTGGGGCTGATTTTCGACGGCAACATCCAGTCGCTTTCGAACGATTTCCTCTATTCGGAAGAGCAGGCCCGCGCCGTCAGCGTCGACTCACGAGGTATCTACGAGGCCCTGCGCCACATCTATCGCGCGAACGGGCTGATTTCCGAACTCACCGCGGCGGCCAAGTCTTCGAACTAGGCGCCTGCCAAGGAGCACCCCAAGCCCATGTTTAAAGGCATCGAACACACCGCCATCGCCACGCCCGATCCCGAAGCGCTGGCGCAATGGTATGAGAAGAAGCTGGATTTCCCGATCTGCCACCGCTATGGCGGCAACGTTTTCGTGAAGGCGCCCGACGGCACGATGCTGGAGTTGATCCCCTCGGTGGGCGAGCGTGTGGCCACCGAGATCAAGACCCCGGGAATCCGGCACCTGGCGATTGCGGTCGAGGACTTCGACGCATCGGTGAAGGATCTCGAGGGGCGGGGCGTCCAGATTTTCGAGCGCGTCGAGGCGGGCGCCAACCGACTCGCCTTTTTCCGCGACCCCGAGGGGAACATCCTGCACCTGATCTACCGCGCGAACGCGATCTAGCTTGCGCCACGGCAGAGGCAACCCTATCGTTCGGTGTGTGATCGCGGCGTAGCGAGGTCTACACCGAAGCCGTTGCGTACTGGTCGACGTGGACCACAATCTCGTCGACGATTTTCGGCAGGTCGTACGAAAGCCGCCAGTCGGGGAAGTGCGCGCGAATCTTGCTGAGGTCGGTGATGTAGCAGATGTGGTCGCCGGTGCGCGGCTGGTCCACGTAGTCGTATTCGAGACGGTAGCCGAACTGCCGCAGCATCTCGATGGTTTCGAGAATCGAGAGGCTGTTGGCGCGCCCGCCCCCCAGGTTGTAAACCTCGCCGCAGCGCGGCCGGCGCTGGAAGCTCAGCAGCAGTTGCGCAACGTCGTGAGAGTGAATCTGGTCGCGCACCTGCTTGCCCTGATAGCCGTAGACGGTGTAGGGCTTGCCGAGCACGGCGCAGCGCACGATGTAGTTCAGGTAGCCGTGCAGCTCGACGCCGGCGTGGTGCGGGCCGGTGAGACATCCGCCGCGAAAGACGCCGACCGGCATCTGAAAATAGCGGCCGTACTCCTGGCAGAGCACGTCGGCGGCGAGCTTTGATGCGCCGAACAACGAATGCAGGCACTGGTCGACAGGCATGTCCTCGGCGATACCGTCGAGCCCGCCGGCGTAGTCCCAGCGGGTCTGCCTTTCGACCAGCGGAAGCTGGTTGGGCCGGTCGCCATAGACCTTGTTGGTGCTCAGAAAGCAGAACGGCGATTCGCGGGCGAAGTCGCGCGCGGCGACCAGCAGATTGAGCGTGCCGACCGCGTTGACGTCAAAGTCCTCGTAGGGTATCGACGCTGCTTTGTCGTGCGAGGGTTGCGCGGCGGTGTGAATGACCAGGGCGGGGCGCTCGGCGCGGAACAGTTCGCGTACGGCCTGCCGGTCGCGAATGTCGAGTTCTTGATGGCGATAGGAACGCAGCCCGGCGCGAAGCTCTTCGACAAGCGGCTTCGTGGTGCCGTTCGCTCCAAAGAACCAGGCCCGCAGATCGTTGTCGATGCCGACGACCTCCCAACCTTCGGCGCACAGGGCGCGAACGCATTGGGAGCCGATCAAACCTCCCGAGCCAGTGACAATCGCTTTCATCGTTTCGGACCTTTCCCGCGACCGGTGATCGCATCAGGAAGAAACCGGGGCCGCAAGATCGGCGGCCGGTTTCGGCAGAGCCGCCGGCCAAACCGGCGCGGGCGTACGGACGGCCCTGGTGAGGTTCGCGGCGTTGGCCGCGAACGAGAGAATCGCATCCGCCGCGCGCTGGTAGCCTCCCGCTTCGCGCAGCGATTTCCCGAGCGCCCGAGCCCGTTCGCGGAATTGCGGTTTCGACAGAACCTCCGCGGCGGCTTCGCGTAGACTCTGCGGCGTCACGTTGCGGGGCGAAAGGCACAGGCCGGCGCCCAGCTCGGCCACGCGCGCCCCGACCAGGTATTGGTCGCCGCGCTGCGGGGCGACCAGCAACGGCACGCCGTGATAAAGACCCTCGTTGGCGCTATTCATCCCGCCGTGGGTGAGGAACAGGCTGGCGCGCTCGAGCACTTTGAGCTGCGGAACAAACTCACGCACGACGAAGTTTTCCGGCGGCCGAGGCAAACTCCGCGAGCCGTCTTTTCCGGTGGAGAGAACCACTTGCCAGGGGGCGGCGGCGAAAGCCTCGAAGCAGGCGCGGTAGAACTCCGGCGCGTTGTTGAAGGTCGTTCCCAGCGAGATATAGACGAGCGGCCGGTCGCCCGCGATTTCGAACCCAAGCTCGAGCGAGGCGTCGCGGCTGGGCGCGAGCGAGGGCCCGACGAACTGGAACTCGTCATCGAACGCCTCGCCCTGGAGCTGAAACTCGCGCGAGGTGAAGATGATGTTGAGCGGCTGCGGGTTGCCCAGATACTCGACAATTCCGGGACTGACGGTCCCGTGATGCGACTGCAGCCGGCGGGCGATTGCCCCGTAGCGGCTCAGCGCCGTCAGTCCGGCGAGCATTTTTTCGCGAGGCGCGCCGCCATAGAGTCCGTTCACCAGATCGGGCACGCCGATGATGCCTCGCCGGATGGCGAACACCACCGATAAGGTGACGGCGGGCTTTTCGAGCACCTGGCCGACCAGGCGTCCCCACAGACTCTTGCTGTCGACCAACAGATAGTCGGGGTTGTCGCGCCGTACCTGCTCGCTCAACTCCGGCAGCAGCTCTTCGGTCAGCGCTCCGAGGCGGGCCATGTCACTGAACAGGCCGTCGGTGGGAGGATTCGGGCTGAAGGCGTCGTGCCCCACCGCGTAGGGACGGAACTCCGCGCCGGTGCTCTCGATCTTCGCCCGCGAGCGCCCGGTGGCGTAGAAGATGACGCGCTCGCCGCGGCGAACCAGTTCTTCCACGACACCCAGCACGGGCGCGATATGACCGTGGGTTGGATAGATGAGAGCGACAGCGGTACCCACAATCCCTCCTTACACGCCGCTGGCGGCGACAGGGTTAGCCGTGGCGGTGGCCGTGGATGCCACGGGCCCGCCAGCACCGTCTACGGAAAATAGCTCGGGACTTTCGGCGATCCATTCGACCAGCCGCGCGATGCCCTCGGCCGGGGGCGTTTGCGGCTCCCAGCCGGTGGCGGCCTGGAACTTCGAGTAGTCGGCGACGAAGTAGCGCAGGTCGCCGAAACGGCCGTCCTGAAAGCCCACGTCCGCCTTCTTGCCGACGAGCTTTTCGATCAGCGCGATGCTCTCGACCAGCGAGATCATCGACACTGGGCCGCCGCCCAGGTTATAGATGCCAGGTTTCGGCGAGCGATAGAAGGCCTCGAAAGCGCGGGCGGCGTCGGCGGCGTAGAGAATGTCGCGGAGCTGCTTGCCGTTGCCGAAAATCGTCACGGGCAGGCCCAGCGCGGTGCGAATCGCGAAGTTCGCGACCCAGCCGTGATCCTCGCCTCCGAACTGGTAGGGGCCATAGATGCCGGTCAGCCGGAAGCAGGCCGCGCGCAGCCCGAAAGTATCCACGTAGGACTGCAGGTAGATTTCGTTGGCGCGCTTGGAGGCGTGCAGCGGCGTGACGGGGCCTTGCAGCAGAGGCTCGTTCTCATCGAGAGCCGCCGGCTCGCGCACGTAGCGGGTTTCCTCCTCGCGCAGCGACGCGTTGATGGCGTCGGGGCCGAAGGTGTGAATGCTCGAGCAGATCGCCACCGGAATATCGGCGAGGCGGGCGGCTTCGAGAACGTTGAAGGTGCCGCGCGTGTTCGTCGAGAAATCGAGCTCGGGGTCTTCCCACGAAATGGTCATCGCCGGCTGCGCGGCCGTATGGCAGAGATAGTCGCAGCCGCCAGCGAGGCGCACCAGGGTTTCCTTGTCGCGAATGTCTTCGACCGCAACGGTGACGCCCATGGCTTCGAGCTGCCGGCGGTTGTAGCCGCGCGCGTCGGCGCTCATGTAGGGGTTCCGGGCGAATTCATGTTTCGCCAAGTTGTCATAGGCGACAACTTCGGCGCCCTGTTCGCTGAAATGGCGGCAGACGTGGAATCCCAGGAATCCGCAGCCGCCGGTGACGAGAACTTTCATCGCATCCGCCTCTTGTTGGTTTCGGATCTAGTTGCTTTTCTGCATTTGCGGGCCGCTCTGCCCCAGCAGTTTCCGTCGCAGCATCATGCCGGTAACGGCCAGGAAGCGAGGGGCCTTGAGCGCGGTGTGATAGGCGCTTCGCCAGTTCTGCTCCACAAACGCGTTCACGCGGTTCACCACAGGATTGGGAAAGAACCGCCGGTTGCGGAACACCACGTTCTCTTCGCGATTGAGGCTCTGCTTCCACGAAGTGTGTTTCTCGAACTGGCGCTCGGCGAAGAAGGCGACGGCCTCGTCCATTCCGAAGCTGTCGCGGTAGAGCGGCGCGTCGTGAATATTGACCTCGATCTGGATGTACTTGACGTCGGCGATGCGATCGCCCAGCGATTCGACCACCCGCAGGTCTTCTCCCTGAGCGTCGACCTCCAGCAGATCGACGGTCGGGATGCCCTGCTCATCGAGGAACGTGTCGAGCCGGACGACATCGACTTCCACCTGCTCGACCATCTCGAAGCGCTTGTAGGGATGCCACTCGTGCACCCAGGTCTGGTTGGCGCTGGGGTCGAAATCCTGCAGCGACGAGCAGTCTTCATAGGCGGCGATCTTGAACGTCGCCTTGCCGTTGTAGTTGGAAACCGCCTTGGGAACGACGTGAACGGTGGCCGAGTCGTTGGCCTTTTTGAGCAGCTTGGCGACGCTCTTGGGATTGGGCTCGAACATATACAGGTCGTGGCCGAACCGCCCGCACGCAGTGATCAGCGAGTCGTCGCCGGTGTAGGCGCCGACCTGCACGATGGTCTGCTGCTTCTTGAAAGGTAGAAGAAACGGGATCATGGATTACCCTCGCTTTAGATTCCGCAACGTTGTTTGAATGCGAGGATCTCGTCGGCGGCGCGGCGATATCCGCCGGCGGCGCGCAAAGACTCTCCCATCCGTTTCGATCTTTGCCGGTAGGCCGGGTCGCGCAGGACACGGCCGGTGAGGTCGCGCAGGCCGCGGGCGGTCACCTTGGAGCGGTCGAGAACAATCCCGGCGCCGACCGCCTCCACCTGCTGCGCGACAACGTGGTGGTCGGCGGCTTGCGGCAGCACGACCATCGGCACGCCTTGCAGCATCGCCTCGTGGGCGCTGTTGATGCCGCCGTGGGTGATGAACAGGTCCGCCAGCTCGAGGACGGCAAGCTGCGAGACGTACTCGCGGACCAGGAAATTCGGCGGCGGCTCGGGCAACTGGCTGCGGTCGACACGGTGGCCGATAGCCATCACCACGCGGAAATCCGCGCCGCCAAACGCCTCGTAGCTGGCGCGGTAGAGCCCGGCCTCGTCGTTGTACATGGTGCCCATCGAGATGTAGATCAGCGGCTGATGGCCGAGCTCTTCGAGCGGCAGGTCGGCGGGGTCGCGGCGTTCGTCGATCGAAGGACCGACGAATTGATAGCTGTCGTCGAAGACGCCGCCGCCGATTTGAAAATCGCGCGAGGTGAACACGACGTTGAGCGCCTGGCGGTTGCCGAGGTAATTGATGATGCCGGGACAGGTGACGCCGTAACGGCTGCTGAGCTCGCGGCTCGTCATGAAGTAGCGGCTCAGGCCAAGCAGCCCGTCGAAGACGGCCTCGCGCGGCGACGCCCCGTAGAGATGGCGCATCAGCTCGGGAGACTTGATCAGCGATTCGTTGATGGCGAACATCGCGCACAGTGTCGCCGCGGGCACGCCCAGCACTTGCGCGGTCAGATTGCCCCACACGGCGTGAGCCTCCGAGAGCAGATAGTCGGGCTGGTCGCCGCGAAGCTGCTCGAGCAGGCCCGGCATCATCTCTTGCGTGGTCGCGATCAAACCGGCCATCCCTCCGAGCATTCCGCCCGACGCCAAATTGCGCTCGAACAGCTCGTGCGCGCCGTAACAGCGAAACGTCGCGCCGGCGCGCTCGATCTTTTCGCGAAACGGCTCGGTTGCGTAGTAGATGACCCGCTCACCGCGTCGTGCCAACTCGGCCGCTACGGGCAGGGTCGGGTTGATGTGCCCAGGTGCTGGATGCCCCAGCATGCAAACTGTCGACATAACGTTGTTCCTGTTCCGCGGCATCTTCGGTTGTTTCCGCGCGTGTGAATGCAAGGATTTCATCGGCCGCCCGGCGGTATCCGCCCGCGGCGTGGAACGACTCGGCGATCGTGCGTGCGTTCCGGCGGTACTCGCCATCGTTGGCGACGCGATCGACCAACTCGCGCAGACGGCCGGGCTCGGCGTCGGGCGGCAGCAGCCGCAAGCCCGCGCCCAGCTCGGCGACGCGCGCCGCCACCAGGTGCTGGTCGCCATGCTGCGGAAAGACCAGCAGCGGGACTTCGTTCCACAGCGCTTCGCTGGTGCTGTTCATGCCGCCGTGAGTGAGAAACAGCGACGCCTGCTCGAGCACCTTCAACTGCGGCACCGATTCGCGCACTAGAAAGTTGCCGGGGATTTCACCCAGCTCGGCGCGATCGACGCCGCCCGTCGACATGACGACGCGGTATTGGCTGCCGCCCAATGCTTCGATGCAGTTGCGATAGAACCGCGGCTGTTGGTGGAAGATCGTGCCCATCGAGATATAGATCAGCGGGCCGCTTCCGAGACTTTGGAGGTCGAGGTCAGCGGCGTCTTCGGTACGCGGCGCGATCGACGGACCCACAAAGCGGTAGCTGTCGTCGAACTGGTCTCCGAGCAGGTGGAAGTATTGCGACGTGAAGACGATGTTGAGCGGCTGGCGGCTCGCGAAGAATTCGACCAGGTCGGGGCTCCTGGTGCCGTACTCGCTATCGACGCGCTGCGAGATCTCGATGTAGGTATTGAGCGCGTCAATTCCGGCCAGCAGCATTTCCTTGGGCGCCTGGCCGTAGGCTTTGTGCAGCATGTCGTCCATCGACACCAGCCGCTCGTGCGGCACGAAAACCGACGCCAGCGTGATCGCCGGCAGCTTGAGCAATTGCTGGACCAGCTTGCCCCAGACGCACATCGAGTCGACCAGCAGATAGTCGGGCCGATCCTCTTGCAGTCGATTGAGCAGCGCCGGCAGGACCTGCTCCGACAGGCCCATCAGATAGGCCATCACGCTGTAAAGCCCGCCGGTATGCGCCGGAGGCCGGAAGCGCTCCGCGTCGCCATAGGCGGCAAACTCGGCGCCGGTCTCTTCGACCTTGGCGCGATAGGGTTCCGTTGCGTAGTAGACGACGCGCTCCCCGCGCCGCACCAGTTCGGCGACGACGGGATAGGTCGCGTTCATGTGCCCGTGCTCGGGCAGGTTGAGAACTACTGTAGTCGCCATGTTGGTTCCCTCCTGGGACCGGACGTCTCGATGACGTTGCCGTTCCGGCCGTTCCGTGAAACTGTGCCCGCCTTGGCGGTGTTGTTGGCCGTGATCCGCGTTGGCGGCGCCGGCGGGCCGCCCTGCGCCGTTCCGCTTGCGGCAGCCAGCCTGGCCGACAGGCGCGCGGCGAGAACTTCGACATGCGGGGGCCGCAGCACGCTCAGGTGCTCGCCCGGCACCAGGTCGGTGTGGACGGGGCCGAACGCATCCCAGCCCCAGGCGGTCTGGCCGGCGAGGGCGGGCAGGTGCGGCGGATCGTGCTCGGTGCGGAGCAGAGCCATCGGCACCGGCACGGCGCCCGGCGCAATGGCGTAGCGCACCTGGGAGTGCGCCTTGTAGAGTTCGAGCACGTTGCGCAGGTGTTCCGCGCCGCTCTCGGCCGGGAACAGATCGGCGCTCACCAGAGCTTCGCGGAAACGCTCCATCTGGTCGGCGGGACTGAGCCCGCGCAGCGCCGCGTCGCTGATTTTCAACTCGGGGTTGAGCAACTGGGCGATGCGCTCGGAAAGCTCGGCGATCCATTTGGCGTCGTCCCAGCCGCGGGTGTCGCGCGCGACGGTGGGAACCGGCACGGCGGTGTCGATGATCGCGACCAGGGCCACGCGCTGGCCGGCGCGCTCGAGCTGTTGCGCCATCTCGAACGCTACCCAGCCGCCGAGCGAGTGGCCGCCGAGGTAGTAGGGCCCTTCGGGCTGCACCGCGCGCAGCGCCTCGATGTAGTGCGCGGCCATCTGCTCGACCTTGGTGTGCGGCGCCGCTTCGCCTTCGATGCCCACGCCCTGCAGCCCGTAGAAAGGCTGATCGGGGCCCAGATGGCGCGCCAAGTTGTAGAGGTAGATTACGTTGCCGCCGGCGCCGGGCACGCAGAACAGCGGCGGCTTGCTGCCGCCGGTTTGGATGGGCACGACGGCGGAGAGCCGGCCGCCAGCGGTCTGCCGCAGAATACGCGCCAGTTGCTCGACGGTTGGCCCTTGCAGGATCGCCGCGAGCGGCACGGCTTGCGCGAATTCCTGTTGGATCAGGCTCATCAGACGGACCGCCAGCAGCGAGTGGCCGCCGAGATCGAAGAAGTTATCGCGTACGCCGACTCGCGCGACGCCGAGCACGCGCTCCCACAGCGAAGCGAGCTTGATTTCCAGCGGATCGCGCGGCGCCAGGAAGTGCGCAGAGACTTGGGCCGTGGATGGGCTCGGCAAGGCCTTGCCATCGACCTTGCCGTTGGGCGTCAGCGGGAAGGCGGCGAGCGAAACGAAGAACGCCGGCACCATGTACTCGGGAAGCCGTGCGGCCAGAAAGCCGCGTAACTCGGCCGCGCTCGGCGCTTCGTCTTGCGGGACGAGGTAGGCCGCCAGTTGGCGGTCTCCGGCATCGCTTTCGCGTACGACGACGCAGCTCTCGGCCACCTGCGGATGCGCCGCCAGAGCGGTCTCGATCTCGCCCAGCTCGATGCGAAAACCGCGCAGCTTGACCTGCGTGTCGGCGCGGCCCAGAAATTCGAGATTACCGTCGGCGCGATAGCGAACCAGGTCGCCGCTGCGATAGAGACGCCCGCCGGGCGCGTTGTCGAACGGATCGGGCACGAAACGCGCGGCGGTCAGTTCGGGACGATTCAGATAGCCCCGCGCCACGCCCGCGCCGCCGATGTAGAGCTCACCGACGACTCCGCGAGGGACCGGCTCGCCCCGTGCGTCGAGAACATAGAGCTGGGTATTGGCAATCGGGCGGCCGATCGGCACCGCGCCCGGCCGCGGCCGGTCCGTTTCGTAGACGCAGCAGCCGACGACCGTCTCGGTGGGCCCGTATTCGTTGATCAGCCGCGTGTGGGGCGCCGCCTCGCGCCAGAACGTCAGCATGTCTTCGCGCAGCGCTTCACCGCCGATGACGAAGGCGCGCGCGCCGCGGGCGCAGTCTTGTTTTGATCGACCTTCAGGGCGCCGCGCTGTGGCATGTAAAGCCCCGTGAGCAGCTTCATCACGGTGGTCTTGCCCGAGCCGTTGCCCCCGACCAGAAACACGATCTCGCCGCGCTCGATCTTCAGATTCAACGGGCCGACGCCAAATCCGGTGTCGCCGGCGTATTGAAAGCAGGCACTGTCGAGAGTGACGCTCTGGAAATCGTGGAACACGTTCACCGGCTCGCCGACCTTGGCGCGGGGACCCGAGAATTCATCAAGATGCCGCTCGAGCACGTCGAGATTGTTCAGCGCCGCCTTGGCGCGCTCGAACACCGGCGCGGCCTGCACCACCATCTGCAGCGGGCCGATGATGAACAAAATCGCCGCCGTGGTCATCAGCACGACCGCGGCGTAGGTCGGCACCAGCCGCGGCAGGATGAACACCACGATCGCCAGCAGCAGGTAGAAAAACACGTCCGAAAACATCACATCGACCGCGGCGCCGATCTGGACGTGGATCTTCAGGTTGCGGACCGCTTCGGAAAGATCCTCGAAAGCCCGGAAAACCGCGTCGCTCTTGCGCCGGTTGAGGCGGACTTCCTTGAAGCCGTCCACCATGTGCGACAGCGAGTCGACCAGATCGGCTTCGCGGGCCGAAAGCTTGGTCAACAGGGCCTCGAGCGATTTGGCGTGTCGGAAATAGACCACCGTCCCGGTGCTGATCACCGCCACGGTCACCAGAAACGCCGCCTTCGACAGCCAGGCGATGTAGAACAAGCAAAACACCAGCACAAACGACTGCTGCGCGGCGTTGACGACGATCAGCCCCGACTGCGAAATCAGTCCGGTGTCCTGCGAAATCTTGGTGTAGAGCTCGCCGCGCCCCAGCCGCTCGATGATCTCCAGATCGGAGTTGCGAATCTTGTCGAACACGCGCACCAGCCGGTTCTTCAACATGTGCTCGACGATCACCGCGGAGTGGATCAGAGCGTAGCGCTTGCCCAGGTAGAACGCCAGCATCGCGAAACCGAACAGCAGCAGCAGGCGCAGGCTCACCAGCTCGCTGTCCGCCGACGCGAGGTTCGCGCCGCGGTTGATGATGGCCAGGATCGAGGCGTTCCCTACTCCGGCGACTCCGGCGACCAGCAGCGCTCTCTTCCAGGCCTCCGGAGACTCTCGCAGCAGGATTTGAACAACTTCCACTCGTGAAATACCCTTGAATCGCAATTTCCCGAAGCGCTAACGCCGCCGCCGAAATCGGGCGGCCTTGCCGGGACGTTTGTGGGCGAATTCCTTGTTTCGCCGATCGATTTCTTGTTTCGTTACATTTCCTTTATCTTTTCCGCAACCGAGACGAAACCGCTCTTAAGCAAAGGTCTCCGAACTAAGAATCGGGTCCAGGCCAGGGAAAGCAATAGGCTTTAGAGCCGACTGCTGCTGTTTTGAACCATTCGAGAGGCGTGAGCGCGCTGCAGACAATAGCCGCAGTTATATGCCCAATGTAGGTGGTCATATAACCAGGCTAACGTGGCCTATGCCCTACATCGCGGAGAGGCGTACTGCTTCCTCTCCCTATGTCTTATACGCGACTTTGGTAACAGCCTGCACTCGTGCAAAGGCCCTAAATAGTTCATCCTTCCGTCTGAGCCGGGGTCCGGGCCGGCTTATGGCGTAACATAATTCGGCATACGGCGGATGGTATATAGGCAGGGAAATGCAATGGCAATTCAGCGGCCCGGCGGGACGAAAATGGAGCGGGCCGCGGGCGCATCATTCCGTCCGCGCCCGGCGCCTCAGCGATGCCGGGCCCGGCCGGACGGTGGGGCAGCCCGGCGGAGGATCGGCCGAGCGCTGGCCGCAAGCGCACGCCCGATCTCGTTCTTTGCGATCAGCGGATTAGGAGGAACCGAACGCCACGGGCGCGGTTTCCCGGCGGGATTTTGCGGGATTGGGGCTTCGATTATGACTCGAGTGACGGCGTGGGCCGCGCGCCATCGGTGGATGCTCGGGCAGGTTGCCGCTCGGCGGCGCGGCTCGACGACGCGATCGGTTGGCGCCGCCCGTTGGCGCGACACGACCGGGCGGCGTAACGGCGGCTCGGCCGGCGGGGACCCCGCGGCCACACTCTAAGGTACCTAGCGCTCTTTCTCAGGTCCCCGTAGAGCGTGCTGCGCGGTCTACCTCGCCGACAGGATGCAAACGTCAGCCTTTCTGGATCTCCGCATCAGTCTTGGGGGGCCGCAGTTTACATGTGAAACACGTCCCGCCCCGTGGGATCCCAGTAAGGCCCTTGAATTCAGCGTCTTGCATTGCCAGAGCGGGCGGCGCCGGGCTGCGGGCGACTTTGGCACTCCCGTTGCCTCCCAAGAACCGACGCAAAGGTGCCAGTCGACCGTGCCTACGTGTCAAGGAAGGAGCCGGTGCTGAACGGGGTTGCTGCGGCATTCCCTGGGGGGATTTCAGCGCCGGCATTCTTCCCAACTTCTCTGTGCCTTTCTAGCTGCTTGTTCTCGTACCCTTTTTCCGTTCCTACCTGGACACTCTTCTTTTTCGAGTATCGCCGCGCGAGCCTCGAAGCGAGCAACGGAGCCGCAGGCGCGAGTCAGCGGGCCGGATAGCCTCGTTCTGTCGGGAAAACACCCTTCGCGCCAGTCAAGAAGGTGAGGGAAGGTCGGGTGGCGTACGGACCGCCGCAGCCGTGTCCGTGTTCTTTTGCAGCCGTCCCCAGAGGCGCGGCTGAGGACCAGCAGGCTCGCCGTTTCGCGGTGGAGCGTGTTTGATGGCGGAGCGTTGCAGCACGGCGATGGTCTCTTCGCGGCGGGTTTTGTGCGGCTTCGGCCCGCGGGCTTACGCCTGCGGCTCTGTTTTCGGAAGGCGGTGGCTTTCGAGGGTGTCGATTCTAACGGCTATCCTTGGGCCGAATAGAAGGTGCGCACGGGGCAGAGCGGGGACTGGGACGAAGCTTCTTCGAACAGCACGTCCCGCTGAATCCATTGAATGACGTCTTCGACGCCCGCACCGGACTTGAGGTTGGTGAAGACCACCGGCCGCTCGCCGCGCAGGCCGCGCGCATCGCGGTCCATGACGCTGAGGTCGGCGCCGACAAAGCGCGCCAGATCGATCTTGTTGATCACCAGCAGATCGCTGCGCGTGATGCCGGGGCCGCCTTTGCGAGGCACCTTGTCGCCGCCGGCCACATCGACGACATAGATACTGACGTCGACCAACTCGGGACTGAACGAAGCGGCCAGGTTGTCGCCGCCCGACTCGACGAACAGCAGGTTGAGGTTAGGGAAACGATCCAGCATGTCCTCCACGGCTTCCTGATTGGCCGTGGTGTCTTCGCGGATCGCCGTATGCGGACAGCCACCCGTCTGCACACCGCGTATGCGCTCGCCGCGCAGCGTGCCCGCGCGCACCAGGAATTCAGCGTCCTCGAAGGTATAAACGTCGTTGGTGATGACGGCAAGCTCGTAGTCGTCGCGCAGACGCTTGCATAAGCTGTCGATAAGAGCCGTCTTCCCCGAGCCAACCGGCCCGCCGACTCCGATCTTTACGGTCGCCATAATAGCCTCCCGCCAACTTCCCAACCCCGTCCGCAACCGCTTCCCGGCGGCAACAGCCGCGGATGCGGCAAAAGCCCGGGGGACGCCCCGGATAGCGCCCGGTTCAGTGAACCTGATCCTTGGCGGCGTTGCCGTGAAAGGGCCGCCGCGCCCGTTCGAAACGCAGACCCGCGCGCAGCAGACGCTCTTCGATCGGCTCGTCGTAGAGCACTACGATGCCGTCGCCTTCGAGATCGATGTCGCGATGCAGGTTCCCGATCAGATGCCCCACAAAGGCCGCTTCCCGGGCGTTGCCGGCACGGATGATGAGCACATCTTCGGGAGCCGCCTCGATGACGTAAACCTTGGTCGGCTCGGCGTGCAGCACCTGGCCGGGCCAGAGCTTCGTGCCCGTCGGCAACGCCAGCGCCAGTTCCACGCCGTCGGGCGCAACCACACGACGCCTTACACGGGCGCGGTCGGAGGCCGTCATCGCCAGCGTAACCCGCTCAAACGCACCGTGCGGAGGCTCGAACGCTTGCGGCAATGTGTCAATTCGAATCACGTCAACCTCCCGAACGAGCCTGGCGCGGCAGGAATTCGGAGCGGTAAGAGTTGTCGCGTCCCAGCCCGGCCGCGACGCCGCGCCACGAGCCTTCCGCGGCGCAACCCGGTTCGGCCGTTGGCGAAGCGCCGTCGGCGCCTTGCCGGTTCGCCGCAATAGCCGCTAGGGATGCCTGGTCTCGAGTACACACGACTTGCAGCGGCCGGCGATTTCGGCTGCGGTGAAGGGGATCAGCTTCCGAACGCCAAAAATACAACGGCCGGACAGCACGCGACCCCGGCTTCAGAATGGGTCTTCAACAACGAGGTGATGGCGGCGACGTCAGCGTCTTTGGGGGCGGCGCCGATGGGGATATCGGCCGGCCGGGGATCTCCGAATCTCCTGGCCCCGCACGGCGCTACGTCATAACGGTGACTCTACAGGGAGGCGAACGCCTCCCACAGAATATATCCGGGGTCCAGGGTTGTCCAATCAAAATAACCTATGCGCTCGATAGCGCACAGAGCACGGCAGCGCCGCCGGCACGGAGTTTTACAACTCGGTTTCCGCGGCCGGCGGTTGCGCTAATCTTGGGCCATGGCGGTAGTGATTTCCCTCCTTCGCGGCGTCAACGTCGGGGGCCACAACAAGGTCAAGATGGAGGCGCTGCGGGCGCTCTACGCATCGCTAGGATTGCTCGACGCCGTCAGCTACGTGCAGAGCGGCAACGTCGTTTTCCGAAGCGGCGAGAAGAACCTGCCGCGGCTGGCGAAGCGGATCGAAGACGGCATCGAAAACCATTTCGGCTTCCGCCCTTGTGTCATCGTTCGTACTTCGTCCGAGCTCCGGGCGGTGATCGCCGCAAACCCGTTCGCGAAACGGCGAGGCATCGAGCCCAATAGGCTGCTGGTGACCTTCCTGGCCCGCGACCCGGCGCCCGAGGCCCGCGCCAAGGCGCTGCAGATCGAGGCCGGCCCCGAGGAGCTGCATTTCGGCGGCCGCGAGTTCTACATCTATTTCCCCAACGGCATGGCGCGGCCGAAGCTGAACTGGTTGGCGGTCGAAAAGATCCTGAAGGTCCCCGGCACCGGCAGGAACTGGAACACCGTGACCAAGCTGCTGCAGATCGCGGAAGGGCTCGAGTCCGCCTAGCGCGGCCGAGACGGCGGCTGGCCCCCAGCCAAGGCCTATTGCGGTTGCTCGACGACGGCCAGATCGACGTGGTCGTCGAGTTCCTCGAGGAGCTGTACCACCAGTGCCTTCTGGCCAAATTCAAAGTCGCTCTTGGCGGCGCTGGGGTCATGCGCGGCGATCCACACCTTGAGGGTCTCGATCACGGGACGCGCCACGGCTTCGGCGGCTCCCGGCTCGAAGCGCAGCGGAATCTCGGCGTTCTCGATCGTATCGGTCAGCAATTCGGAGAATTTCACGGCGACTCCTGGGTCCGGCCGGGCGCCGGGCCGCGGGTGTAAGGCCAAGCGGTGAAGGCCGGTGATGGCAGGCCAATGATAGCAGGGGCGTTTGACCGTTCGCCCTTCTGAAGGTAGAGAGAGGCGCTCTCGCCTGTGGGCCGCAGCGAAGCGGAGGCCCTCCCCGGTCCTGCGTTTTGGCTCGAGACACAAGCACACCACGACGGGTTGACCGGCGCATCCCCCCGTTGATTCGGCGCAGGGACCGGCCTCTCAGGGCCGCCTAACGGCGGCGACAGGCGAGAGCGCCTGTCTCTACACACGACAGACGCGATTGTCTGTTCCACCGCGTTGACAGCGGTCGTGGCGTTGGCTACTCTGCCCTTGCCGACCGGGCCGTCGGCAGTGCCTTGCGGCGGTCCTGGCGAGCGGCGGTATTCCTTGCCGTCTCCGGGAGCAGACCGTTCATGAATCGCGGCAGACTTTTCGCGGCCAGTTGCATGGCTCTGATCACCACCTCGATGGTGTTCTCCATCCGCGGTGACATTCTCGACGCCCTGGGGGCGGACTTTCACCTCACCAAACTCGAGACCGGCGTGCTGCTGAGCCCGGCGTTCTGGGGCTTTACGGTCTCGATCCTGATCGGCGGCTCGCTGGTGGACTTTTTCGGCATGCGGCGGCTGCTGATGCTGTCGGGCTGGGGCTACATTGCGGCGATTCTGGCGATCCTGTTCGCGCCGGCCCCGGCCGGCCCGGTTGCGCCGTACTATTCCGATCCGGGTTTCGTCATTCTCTACGCGGCGATGCTCACTCTGGGGCTTTCACAGGGCCTGGTCGAGGGCGTCATCAATCCGCTCTGCTCCACGCTCTACGCGCATGAGAAGACCCGCCGCATGAACCTGCTGCACGCCTGGTGGCCGGGCGGGCTAATCATTGGCGGGCTGATCGCGGTGGCGATCACCCATCTGATGGGGTTGGGCGCGGCGGGCACCTCGGCGGCCGATGCAACGCTGGGCTGGCAGATCAAGCTGTCGACGGTGCTGATCGCCGCGGTCGCCTACCTGTTCATGATTCGCAGCCAGCAGTTTCCGCCCACCGAACGTGTCGCCGCAGGCGTGCCCGCCGCTGAGATGTGCCGCGAGGCGCTGCGGCCGATGTTTCTGCTGCTGTGGTGCTGCATGTGGATGACGGCGGCCACCGAACTCGGCACCGACCAATGGGTCGGCTCGCTGATCACCAACCTCACCGGTATGCAAGGCGTTCTGATCCTGGTCTACACCGCCGGCATCATGTTCCTGCTGCGCTTCTTCGGCGGCTCGCTCGCCCACCGCTTTTCGCCGATGGGGCTGATGACGCTGTGCGCGATTCTCTCCACCGCCGGGCTCTACGGGCTGAGCAAAGCCTCCACGCCCGGTCAGGCCTTCGCCGCGGCGACGCTGTTCGGAGTCGGCAAGACCTACTTCTGGCCGGTGATGCTGGGCGTCACCGCCGAGCTGTTTCCCAAGGGCGGCGCGCTGCTGCTGGCGATCATGGGCGGCACCGGCAATCTCGCGGTGGCCTTCATCCTGCCGGTGATGGGCGGCTGGTACGATACCGCCGGCGCCGGCGCGGCGTTCCTCTATGTCGCCGTGCTGCCGGCGATTCTCACGGTCGTTTTCGCGATGCTCTACTTCTACTACAAGTCCCGGGGCGGTTATCGCGCGGTGGCGTTGGAGAGGGTGCAGCCGGAAGCCGGTGGCGTCTCGGTTTGAATCTTCAGGGGTCTCTGGCTGCCTTTGTCTGGATCAGCCTTTGGCTCGATGTGGCCGGCCACATGCGGATCCAGCCACTGGGCCATGCGGCCCGCCCGCCTTGCCAAGGTGTCAACCGAGACATTGCCGGGAACAGACCTAGGCACGGCCGTCGGCTGCCGGATGCTACGATGGTCGCCGGGGCCGCATCCGCCGCTCAAGGCGGTTCGCGTGGGCACATCGGTCGAGATCGTGCTCCATCCGGTCCCGATAGCGCGCCCCGTTTCGCCGCTCCACGACCCCGCTTTCCGGAGAACCTCCATGGACACCGTCAGCAACTACTACGCGCAAAATAAGGACCAGTTTCTCGAAGGACTCAAGGACTTTCTGCGCATCCCCAGCATCAGCACGCTCTCGGAGCACAAGCCCGATATCGAGAAGGCCGCACGGTTCGTGCTCGACGATCTCGCCCGGATGGGCCTGCACAATACGCATCTGATCGAGGGTCTTGGCAATCCGCTCGTCTACGGCGAATGGCTGGGAGCCAAGGGCAAGCCGACGCTGCTGATCTACGGCCACTACGACGTCCAGCCGGCTGACCCGCTCGACGAATGGAAATCGCCGCCGTTCGAACCCGAGGTTCGCGGCAACAATATCTACGCCCGCGGCGCGGTCGACGACAAAGGGCAGGTCTATCTGTTGCTCAAAGCGGTGGAAGGCCACCTGAAAACCAACGGCCGTTTGCCCGTCAACGTCAAATTTCTGATCGAAGGGGAAGAGGAATCCAACGGGCAGGCGATCGAGACCTACCTTCAGAAGAAGGGCAAGGTGTTGGGCGTGGATGCGGCGCTGATCTGCGACACCGAGATGTTCGCCCCCAACCTGCCCACCATCACGCTCGGCCTGCGCGGCATCATCTACACCGAAATCGAAGTCATCGCCGCGCGCACCGACCTCCACTCGGGCATGTACGGCGGCGCAGCGCCCAATCCGTTGCAGGCGATGGCGGAAGTGCTCACCGGCCTCAAGGACGCTTCGGGGAAGATCCTGATCCCCGGCTTCTACGATGACGTCGCGCCGCCTGCGCCGGCCGAAAAGCAGGCCTGGGATCGCCTGCCGTTCGACGAGAAAGCGTACCTGGACGCCGAAATCGGCTCCACCAGCCTGGTCGGCGAGGAGGGTTTTTCGGTCCTGGAGCGGACCTGGGCCCGGCCGACGTTGGAGGTGCACGGCATTCGCGGCGGCTTCGTGGGAGAGGGCGCCAAGACCGTGATCCCGGCGCGTGCGACGGCGAAGGTCAGCATGCGGCTGGTGCCGGCCATGGACGCCGCCAAGGCGTTCCGGCAGTTCAAGGAGCACGTCGAGAGCCTCACGCCGCGGGGAACGAAAGTCGCCATCCGGCTGTTCGCGAAATCCCCCGCCTCGCTCGTGAACCCCGGCAACCATTTCATCGAGACGGCAGCGCGCGCCATGGATGAGACGTTCGGCCACAAGACCGTGTACATCCGCTCGGGGGGATCGATTCCGGTGGTCGGCGTACTCCAGCAGCACGCCGGTATCCCGAGCGTGTTGATGGGTTTCGGACTCCCCGACGACAACCTCCACGCCCCCAACGAAAAATTCCACCTGCCTAACTTTTATCGGGGCATCGAAGCGGTGGGGCGCTATCTGGAGTTATTGGCCGAATAGGGACGAGCGGCGCCCTTCCAGGGCGGAATTTCCTGAAGGGCGATCTTCCACGGCTGAAGCCGTGGGCTATTCATCGGATTCAGCCCTACGGGCCTCAGGACCGATGCACCTGACCTCTTGATGACTTCGGGGAGACTCCCCCAGGGCTCAGGGCCGGTGGAGCCAGGTCTCCCGACAGCTCTGTCGCCGGCCCGTCAGGCCTGCGAGGAATCCGAGTCCGAGACAAGCTCTTCCAGCACTTCCGGATCTGCCAGGAATTCCCAGCCGGGCAGGCGGACGCAGCCCAGATCGCAGGTATGGTCGCCGAACAGACGCGCGAACATGCTGTGCAGCCAGGCGTCGGCCTCTTCGTAGGTCGGGAACGAGTTCGCCAGGCAAACTCCGCCTCCCTCCATCAACGCCAGAAATTCGTCCGAAGATTCGATCTTGTCTCGTACCAGGTGAACCATATGCTTCCCCACCTGGTGCAATTCCGTTACGGGCAGTTCCATATGCGCCCATTGTGCGCCGATCGCCCAACGCGAACAATAGCCTGTCGGACACAATTCTCCAGCGGGACCCCCGTACTACGCTCCCCGCTTCCTTTTGGCATACGAGTACCAATCACGCCTCGCGGCTGCCGCTGAAAAGGGCGGCTCGCCGGGGAAAGATCGGTGGCGTGTTTTCGTAGTGCCCCGGCATAGGAAACAACACTGCGACGGCGTGCCCACCCCAAGTGCGCGGTGCGCTCGAAAAGGCCTCGCGCTGCTCCCTGGCGCTCCAGTACCGTGTTGAGGACCCCTGCATACACCAACGGTGTTCGGACACCGTTGCGGCGAACTGAGGCAGAGGACCGGAGTATGTCTTTGGTTTAGGTAACCTGACACCCGCGGTCGATCCGGTCCAGGGCGGAGATGGGAGGAGGTGCCGGGCCCGGGGAAAGCCCCCAAATGCCGGAGCGCGCGCGGTGGCCAACTTCGCCGGTTAGGCCGGCAGAGTCGCGATGGTCTGGACGTGGCTCTGCTCGTAGGCCACGACCGCATCGTTCTGCTGCTGGATGTAGCCGAGCTGATCGACGCCGGCGAGCAGACACTTCTTCGAGAACTCGTCGATGGGGAACTCGACCTCGCGGCCGCCCGGCAGCCGCAACACCTGGCGCGGCAGATCCACGGTCACCTCCGCCGCGTCATTCGCTTCGGCCGCGGCGAACAGCTCTTGCAGCGCGGCCTCGTCGACGATGATTGGCAGCAGGCCGTTCTTGAGGCAGTTGCCGCGAAAGATGTCGGCAAACGAGGTGCTGATGACGGCCTGAAAACCGAAACCCATCAGCGCCCAGGGGGCGTGCTCGCGCGAGCTGCCGCAGCCGAAGTTGTCGCCGGCCAGCAACACGGTGGCGCCCTGCGCGCGCGGCTGGTTGAGGATGAAATCGGGCTTGGGCTGGCCTTGCGCATCGTAGCGCCAGTCGTAGAAGAGATCTTTGCCGAGCCCCTGCTTGTCGATCGTTTTCAGAAACCGCGCCGGGATGATCTGGTCGGTATCGATGTCGCGCACGGCCAGGGGGACGAGGCGTCCGGTGAAGGTCTTGATGGGTTCCATGGATTTAGGTTGAAGTGGGTCTTGGTTTGTGTTCGGAACGTCGGCCTGTAGGCCGACGCCGCCGGCCGGAGGCCTGCGCCACCTTTGCCGGCCCGCGCTACGGCTGCTAGGTTAGGCCGCCGCCGGCGGTTTGGCTTACATGTACTTGCGGGCGTCGGAAACCGCGCCCTCGATAGCCGAGGCAGCCGCGGTCAGCGGGCTGGCCAGGAACGTCCGCCCGCCCTTGCCCTGGCGGCCTTCGAAATTGCGGTTGCTGGTGCTGACGCAATATTGTCCCGGCTGGAGCTGGTCGCCGTTCATCGCAATGCACATGCTGCAGCCGGCTTCGCGCCATTCCGCCCCGGCGGCACGGAAAATCTCGGGCAAGCCCTCGGAAGTAGCCTGCCGCTTGATGTCTTCGGAGCCCGGCACCACCATCACGCGCACTTTGGGACTCACTTTACGGCCCTTGAGAAGCTGCGCCGCCTCGCGCAGATCGGTGATCCGCGAATTCGTGCAGCTTCCGATGAAGACCACATCGATCGGATGGCCCAGCAGCGGCCGGCCCGCTTCCAGTTGCATGTAGTCGAGCGCCTTACGGATCGAACTGCCCGAGTTGCCGTCCTGAGCCGCGGCCGGGTCGGGCACCGGCTGGCTGATCGAGATGCCCATGCCGGGGTTGGTGCCGTAGGTGATCATCGGCTCGAGCTTGGCGGCGTCGATGGTGATGGTGCGGTCGTAGGCGGCGCCTTCGTCGGAAGGCAGTTTCCGCCAGCGCGCCACCGCATCGTCCCAGGCCTTGCCCTTTGGAACGCGGGGGCGCCCGGCCAGGTACTCGAATGTCGTGTCGTCGGGGGCGATCATGCCGGCGCGCGCGCCGCCTTCGATCGACATATTGCAGACCGTCATGCGGCCTTCCATCGAAAGCGCGCGGATGGCGCTGCCGCCGTACTCGAGCACGTGCCCGGTGCCGCCGCCGACGCCGATTTTGGCGATCAGCGCCAGAATCAGGTCCTTGGCCACGACGCCCTTGGGCATGACGCCCTCGAACGAGACTTTGCAGGTACGCGGCTTGTTTTGCAGCAGGCACTGCGTGGCAAGAACGTGCTCCACCTCGGTGGTGCCGATGCCGAACGCCAGGGCGCCGAAAGCGCCGTGAGTGGAAGTGTGGCTGTCGCCGCACACCACCGTCGCGCCGGGCTGGGTCAACCCCAGTTCGGGACCGATCACGTGAACGATCCCCTGGTGCGCGTCGCCCATATCAAACAGCGGCACGCCGAATTCGCGGCAGTTGATGCGCAACTGCTCGACCTGCTTGGCGGCGATGGCGTCGACGATCGGCAGGCTGCGGTCGGTGGTGGGGATACTGTGGTCCATCGTAGCCACAGTGTGGTCCGGCCGCCGCACCTTGATTCCGCGGTTGCGAAGCCCCTGGAAGGCTTGCGGCGAGGTCACTTCGTGAACCAGGTGCAAATCGATGTAAATGACCGCCGGGCTGCCCGGCTCGTGGACAACGACGTGGTCATCCCAAATCTTTTCGAAAAGCGTCTTCGGCATAAGGGAACCTGAATTCTCAGTCTAGCTCAGCGGTCGGCCGCGCGCACGAAACGGGCGCCGGGACAACGCTAGGGTCCCTCCGGGGCCCGACTCAGTTTGGGCGCAATAGAGGCCCGGCCGACTGCGCCGGCGCCCTTTAAAATCGGGTTTCTTCGACGTGGCAATATTGCCGGTCTTGGGAAAGAATGCGCCGTTCCATCGAAGCGTCGTCGCGGTTGACAACCTGGCACTGGCCAATCTGCAAATCCTGTACGAAACCTCCCGGCGACATCAGCAATTTGACCTGCAGATCGAGGTCGAAGTCGTTCGAACCAAAAAGCTGCAGCCGCAGTTGGCCAGGAACGCGGTCGTTGCCTTTTTCGCTGCGGGTGAACCAGGGCACCAGGTCGGCTCCCTCGCGGAAGAAAGCCATGATCGTGGCGTCGGAAGCGTTGGCCGGCAGATCCGTTTCGAAGACCTGATACTCCGCGCCAAACTTCGTCAGCCGGGCGTCGGCGAAACAGCCAAAACGCTCCTGCCAGGCGCTGGAGCCAGCGGCCACCTCCTCCTGGCAGCGTCCGGTTTCGGGATCGCGGCTGCGGCAGAACGATTCCTGTGGGCAATTGGGCGAACCCTTGAGGTCGAGCGGCGAGCGGTCGTCCCAGGATTTGGCCTGCATCCCCCAGCTCACCTGGATCTCGTCGACCTTATCGCGCTCCTGGATGCGGCTCCATAGCGAGCGCTGCTGCGGTTCGAGCACGGCGGTGACGCGAATCCGCCGGCGCTTGGGCTGGCCGGTGATTTCGGGCTTCGTCGGTTGCCGTGGTGTTGCGGCGCTGAACTACCGCCGTGAGCACGTTGGCGCTGACGCCGGCTTTGCGCAGTTCGATGACGTCTTGCGGCGTCAGGTTGGGCAGCTCGTCGGCCGCCTTGACCAGCTCGATGATCAGCGCGTCGCCGACCTGCTCCTTCGACATGCGCACCAGATCCTGCTGGGTGATGACATTGCGGCCGGGGGTCTTTTCCTGGGCCCTCGCCACGGCCAACAGACAGAAACTGGCCGCCAACGCCACCAGGAATACACCGCTGGAGCGCCGGATCAAGGCAACCGCGGAAGAGGACGAGCCGCGGCCAAGACGAGCCGAACAACGCGCAGGAAGGGGGAATTCCATCAGATCCGTCCGAGCTATCTCTTTCTATCTTAATCCGATGAGGGCCGCGGGACGAAATATCGGGCCGGAGCCGGGCCGGCAAAAGTGCTCACCAGGCGCCCGGCATGAGTGTTACCTATCCGCCGGTAAGGACAAAGCGGTCTGACCCGTTCGGGGCGCGCAAAGAGCCGACCTCTCAATCCGTACCTGACACCCGTACCTGACACGCCTCGCGGCCCCCTCGTTTCCAAGGGGCTCGCGGGTCTATTGCTGCCTCACCAGACCGCGGCCGCTACTCGACCGGCTCATTCCCCAACTCCGCGATCGCCTCGCGCAGCCGGACCATCAATTGCTTGGCGTCGCGCTGTTCGAGCCCCGCGGTCGGCAGCGGCTTGCCAACACGCAGCTCGGCGCGCCCCGGCCTCAGATGCAGCGAGCTGGGTGGCAGGATGTCGCGCGTCCCCACGATCGCCATCGGCACGATCGGCGCCCCGGCCCGAATAGCGATGTAGCCCGCCCCCGGCTTGAGGGGCCGCATGCGGTCTTCGCGCGTCCGGCCGCCTTCGGGGAAGATCAGCACGGAAAACCCTGCGCGGATCTTGTCGGCCGCCTGTTGGATGTTGCGCGCCGCCACCCGCGGGTTCTCGCGATTGACCGGCAGGTGACCGGCGCGGTTCAAGTGCCAGCCCAGAAACGGGATTTTCCACAGCCCATGCCTCGCCAGGATGCGAAACTCGCGCGGCATCCGCCCGAACATCAGCGGCGTGTCAATCAGGCTGAAGTGGTTGGAACAGAATACGTAGGGCTGCCGCGGGTCGAGATTTTCGGCCCCGATCACGGTTACCTTGACCCCGCAGATGCCAAGCACCATCCGCGCCCAGCGGACCGCGACGCGATGCTGCAACCGGCCTGTCGAGTCGAACAACGAGGAAATCAGCGAGATCGTGCCCATCACCACGACCGAAAGGCCGATCAGCGGGCACATCCACAGAACCGAACGCAGCAGACCGAACAACGACCTCATTCCAAATGGATTCCAAGCGGCTGAGCCAGCGGAAAACTCCGGCTGTACGAGCGTCGTAGTTTACTCGTTCCCCCCGCGGGCACTCAAGCGGCCGGCCGATGACGGCGATCGCGGCAGCGCCGAAACCCCGCCGCGGGTGCGACCACCGCTCGGCGGCTGCAAGCAGTTGGCAAGCGGCGGCTTGATCGCAGCGGGGTGGGCGAGGCGCGGTTCTTGCCACCCCAACTCTTGCGCGGGCTACACCGGCATCGATTCGACCGACTGCAACAGCCCCAGAGCCTCGCCGACCAGAAAGACCGAGCCGGCGATCACAATGACGTCGTCGGGGGCGGCTTCGCGTTGCGCCCGTTCGAGTGCCAGCGCCAGCGTCGGCTCCACCTCGATCGCATCGTGGTGATGGTCCACAATGCCCAGCAATGTGGCAGGGCTCAGCGATCGCGGCACGTTGGCGCGGGTGAGAATCACGCGATGAGCGCAGGGAAACAGCAACCCGGCGACTTCGTCGACCGCCTTGTCGCGCGAGGTGCCATAAATCAGGTGAACCCGGCGGCCGGCGCGATGCTTGGAAAGAAACGCCGCCAATACGCGCGCACCGGCGGGGTTGTGCGCCGCATCGAGCAGAATTTCGGGCGCGCCCGCGACGCTCTGCAGCCGGCCCGGCCAGCGCACCGCGGCCAGACCCGCGGCGATCGCGTCCGGCGGAACGCCCAACAAATCGAGCGCCGCGATCGCCGCCAGGGCGTTGTCGACCTGATGCGCGCCGGCCAGCGCCAGAGTGGCGTCGAAGTGGAAGCCGTCGGCACGCCGCGCCGTGAAGCGGTAACAGCCGCGCTCGTCCGAGATCCGCTCGGCGCGCCAGTCGACGCCGACGCGCGCCACGGGAATTCCCAACTCGGCGGCGCGGGCATCGAGCACGGCCGCCGCCTGCGCCGTCTGCGGCGCGAACACGGCGCGGCAGCCCGGCTTGAGGATGCCCGCCTTTTCCGCCGCGATCGAGGCTCCGCTCTTTCCCAAAAACGCCTCGTGATCGAGCGCGATCGGCGTAATCACCGCCACTTCGGGGTCGACGACGTTGGTCGCATCCAGGCGGCCGCCCAGGCCGACCTCGATGACGCCCCATTCGACCGCCGCGCGCCGGAAACCGCAAAACGCCACCGCGGTGACGGATTCGAAAAAAGTCGGGTGCGCCTGAAGGCCCTTGTGCGCCGCCAGCCACTCGTTGGCCGCGCGCACTTCCTCGACCGCCGCCGCAAACGGCTCGTCGCCGCTTTCGGCGCCGTTGATGCGCAGCCGCTCGTTGAAACGCATCAGATGCGGCGAGGTGTAGAGCCCGGTGGTGTGACCGGCGGCGCGCAGGCCGGCCTCGATCATCGCCGCCGTGGAGCCTTTGCCGTTGGTGCCGGCAATGTGCGCGACGCGGTAGGCGCGCTGCGGGTTGCCCAGCCGCTGCATCAACGCGCTCATGCGTTGCAGGCCGAAGTTGGCGCCGCGAATGTCGCCGAGCAGCGACAGCAGATAGCGGACGGCGTCCGGGTAGGTCATGGGAATGGGTAGGTCGTGCCGCGGGCTACGCCATCATGCCCCGCGGCCGAGTCATGCGCCGGGACCGGTCTTGGCAAGGCCTGTCGTAGTGGAGCCGGTGGTAGCTGGGGCGCGGAAGAAATCGTAGGCCCGGATCAGGAAATCCTTCATCTGGGGACGGGCGACCACGGCATCGAGCATGCCGTGCTGCAGCAGGAATTCGCTGCGTTGAAAACCCTTGGGCAGTTTCTGGCGGATGGTCTGCTCGATGACGCGCGGGCCGGCGAAACCGATCAGCGCGCCGGGCTCGGCGATATTGAGATCGCCCAGCATCGCAAAACTCGCGGTCACGCCGCCCGTGGTCGGGTCGGTGAGCACGCTGACGTAGGGCAGTTGCGCCTCGCCGAGTTTCGCCAGCGCCGCCGATATCTTCGCCATCTGGACCAGGCTGACGGCGCCCTCCATCATGCGCGCGCCGCCCGAAGCCGACACGATCGTAATCGGCACCTGGCGCTCGATCGCCCGCTCGATGGCGCGCGTCACCTTTTCGCCGACCACCGCGCCCATGCTGCCGCCGATGAAGCGGTATTCCATGGCGCACAGCATCGTGGGATGCCCGCCCATCTTGCCGGCGGCGCTGATCACGGCGTCCTTGAGCCCCGTGCTCGCTTCCGCTTTTTCGAGCCGTTCGCGATAGGACTTCTGATCGACGAAACGCAGCGCGTCGGTCGAGCGCAGGCCGCTGTCGAACTCCTCCCACTCGCCGCCGTCGAACAACGAACGCAGCCGCGAGCGGGCGTCCATCTTGAAATGAAAGCCGCACTTCGTGCAGACGAGTTGGTTCGCCTCGAGATCCTTTTTCCAAATGATCGCGCGGCACTCGTCGCATTTGATCCACAGGCCCTCGGTGCGGACCTTCTTGGTCTCGGACCGCGGCTCGGGCTCGCTATCTTTTCGGAACCACGCCATGAGTAGCTCTTTCGTTACTCCGCTGCTTTCTATGCTCCGATATTGCTTGCCGAAGAGCAAGCCCGAGCGCCGGGGCCGTCCGCCGCCACGCAACCCGCGGCGAGGGCCCGCCGCGATAAAATATGGGGAGCGAGAACATCGATGATGCGTCTGCTCTTTTTCACGTTGTGCGTGGCCCTGGCGGTGATTTTCTGGCTGGAGTACGCCAACGTCCCCGACGATCAGGTCGAGCAGACTCTTCGCGAGCAGTCGGAGCGGCTCGGCAAAGAGGCCTCGCGGGCGGTGCATGAGGCGCGCCAGGGTTTGCGCAAGGCCGCCGTCTCGATCCACAAGGACACCAGCGGTTTGCGCAACGACGCGGCCGATGCCCAGCGCCAGGCCGGCGACGCCGTCGACGACAAAGCCGAGGAATTGCAGAAGCAATCCGGCGCCGCCCGGCAGCAGATCGACAAGTTGCGAGAAAACGCGCGTGCGTTGGCCGACAAGGCCGCGGCGCAACTCAAGGAACGTACCGCCGAGTTGCGCAAGCAATACGAAAACCTCAAACAGCAGGCGGCGGATTCCGATAGCGCGCAGCAACCGGCGGGGCAGAACCCGTGATCCCCTGAGGTAGGAGCAGGCGCTCCCGCCTGTCGGCCGCAGCGAAGTGGAGGCCCTGCTCCTGAATTTTGACTGGGGACACAACCGCGGCCCGACTGGGCGCACGGCGCAGGCGCCGTCGATTCGCCGCCGGCCTGGATGGGTACGCAGCCCAAGGGCCGCCTAACGGCGGCGACAGGCGGGAGCGCCTGTCTCTACACAGGACAGATAAGGTTCTCGGTCCCAGCCCTCGCAGGCCCCCTCAATTCAAAGCTGCTTTAACGTGGCCATGGCTTCGTCGTAGCGCGGAAACTTGCGTTCCTCCGCTTTGAAGGCGGCGGTGTGGACGCAGCGCCGCTGGCTGCGGAATTCAGCGGGATATTTCAGGTGCAGCATCTCGTGATAGAGGATGAACTCCACCAGAAACCGCGGCTTCTGCGGGCAGTCGAAGATCTTGCTGATGATAATCGCGTTGTGAGCCGGGTCCCAGTGACCCAGCATGCGGCGCGACAGGCGCGGGCTCCAGCTCAGGCGGGGCTGGGCCAGCAGCCCGTCGAAATAGCGCTGGTTGAGCTCCTGGAACATCTCTTCGAGGTCATGGACGTGGCCGCGGGCGGGGCCGATCTGCTTGCGTCCGCGGAGCTGGCGCAACAACAAGGCCTTGCGCCGGATGTCCGCGCGATTCACAAACAAGCGGTAGCGGTGATTGTATTGCCGCGGGATGGGTTTGCGGTAGAGCTTCGCAATCAGAATGTAGGCGAGCGCCTCCTGCACCGGCGCGGGAGCGCTTTCGAGCAGATCGCTCAACCGCACCAGCGCCCGGGTACGGTCTGCATTGAGCCGGATGGTGCTATCGAGATTGGCGTAAGGGTAGAACTGAATCGAAAATTCGGGCTGGGGCGTGCGGGGCCGCAACTCGCGAAACGCGCGCACAAAAATCTCTTCAAGCGATTCAAACAGCAGCGACGTTTGCATCACGGCGGCCGGACTCTAGTTTACCCCGCTTCGAAGGGGATCGTGGCGTGCCGAGCCGCACAGCGGCCGCTCGCCGGCGAACGCGTCCGGCTGCCAACTCGGCTATCATGAGCCTCGTACGCTTGAGTTCCCGTCAGCGCGTCCCGTCTATTCCCGCACGTAGGCGCCGGGCCTCCCCGGCCGTACGCGGCGGAAACCGATTCACGAGGCAGAGGAGGATGAATGAAACGTAGTGCGTCAGCCGTCTGGAAAGGCGGTCTCAAGGATGGAAAAGGCACCATCTCAACCGATAGCGGCGTCCTTTCCGATACCCAATATTCGTTCAGCACCCGTTTTGAAGACGGCAAAGGGACCAACCCCGAAGAGCTGATCGCCGCCGCGCACGCCGGCTGCTTCGCCATGGCTCTGTCGGGCCAGTTGGGCAACGCCGGCATCACCGCCGAAAGCATCAAGACCACGGCCGGCGTACGGCTGGAAAAAACCGATGCGGGGTTTGCGATCACCTCGGTCCACCTCGATGTGGTGGTCAAAGCGCCCGGAGCCGACGCCCAGGCGTTTGAGACGGCGACCAACAACGCCAAGATCGGCTGCCCGGTGTCGAAAGTGCTCAACGCCAAGATCACGATGGACGCCAAGCTCGAGGCCTGAAGCGCCCGTTCCCCTAACCGGCGGTTGACGGCGCGTCAGCGCGAGAGCGCTAGCACCACGACCGAATGGGGCGGGAGCTGAACCGCCAGCCCGCCGCTATTGAGGCGGGCCCCCTCGAACTCCACCGGCCGCACCTGGCGCGGAGAATCAAACGTGTTCTCCGAATCCATGGCGTCGCCTGTCAGGATGCGGCCGGAAACCTCACTGAAATTCCCGCCCTCGATCCGCGCCTGCAGCGCAACCGGAGCCTTCGCGTCCAGATTGACCAGCGAGAGATGAACGACGCCCTGAGCGTCGCGCGAGGCCGAGGCGCTGACGGCTGGGATCGCCGTCTCGCCGTGGGTATAGTTGTCGGTCTTCAACTCGACAGGCAGCGCCGTCGCGTCGTGGTGCACCTGATACATGTCGAAGACATGATAGGTCGGCGTCAGCACCATCTTTTCGCCTTCGGTCAGGATCAGCGCCTGCAGCACGTTCACCAGTTGCGCGATGTTGGCCATCTTGACGCGCTTGGTGTGCTGATTGAGGATGTTGAGGGTCGCCCCGGCGACGACCGCGTCACGAACGGTATTGCGCTGGTAGAGAAACGCCGAGTTCGTCCCCGGCTCGGCCTGATACCAGGTGCCCCATTCATCGACGAACAGCCCGACATGGCCGTCGGGGTCCTCGCGGTTCATGATCGCCTCGGCGCCCTTCAGTAGATCCTCCAACTTGAGGGCGTCGCGCAGAACCGCAGTCCAGCCATCTTCGTCGAAGCCAGTGGCCGGCAGCTTGTTCTGCCATGTACTGCCGAGTGTGTAGTAGTGCAGCGAGATCCCCTGCATTCCCGAACGCACGTTCTTCATCAGCACCTCGAGCCAATGCAAGTCCGTCCCGCCGGGCCCGGCCGCGACGCGCGTCAGGCGGTTGTCGCCGAAATCGCGCGCGAAGACGCTGAAGCGGCGGAAGAGGTCGGAATAGTATTCCGGCGTCATGCGACCGCCGCAACCCCAGTTTTCGTTGCCGATGCCGAGGAAAGGAACCTTCCACGGCTGCTCGCGGCCGTTGGCGCGCCGCAGGTTGGCGAGGTCGCTGTCGCCGTCGAAGGTCATGTATTCGACCCAGTTCATCATCTCCTCGGGAGTCCCGCTGCCCACGTTGGCGGCGACGTAGGGCTCGGCGCCGATCCGTTCACAGAAATCCAGAAACTCGTGCGTGCCGAAGCTGTTGTCGTCGATCACGTCGCCCCAGTGGATGTTGACGCGTTTGTGGCGCTGGCCGGCCGGGCCGATGCCGTCCCGCCAGTGGTACTGGTCGGCGAAGCAGCCGCCCGGCCAACGCAGGTTCGGGATCTGGATCTTGCGCAGCGCTTCGATGATGTCGTTGCGCACGCCGTTCGTGTTGGGGATCGGCGATTGCGGGCCCACCCACAGGCCGCCATAGATGCAGCGGCCCAGGTGTTCGGCGAACTGGCCGTAGATATGCCGGCTGATCTGCGGTCCGGGTTGATCGGCGTGCAGGGTCAAGGTGGCGCTTTTCGCGGCGTTTTGACCCCATGCAACGTGGGAGCCACCGAACAAGCACAAACCGACAACGGCGGTTGTGAAGATCCCGCGCATGGTTTTCACGGCCAGGCAGTCTAGCATCGAATCCTCCGCGTGGAATGCGCTTGCCTGTGGTTTGGACACGGAGTCCCGGCTAGCCGCGAGACACGGCTAGCCGAGGCTACCAGCTCACCTTCAGCAGCGAGACTCCCTGCCGCGGCAGCGCAAAAGAAATCGCAAGCTTACCCTCACCCGCATCCCGCCATTCCGGCGAACCCAGCAACTGCAACTGGCCGGCGGCTTCGAGCTGCGCGTACTGCTCGTCGGTGGGCGTCTGGGGCTCGCCCATCTTCTTCCAGACCTCGTAGGAATTGCTGTGCCCGTTGTCGACGCGATAGTGTTCGACCAGCACGCGCTTCGCGCCGGCGCCGTCGATGGCAAGCTCAATCTGCGCGTCCGGAGCGGGCAAGTCGTCGTCGTGGTAGTTCCACACCATCACGGTAATGGAACGATCGCCGCGGCTGGCCAGGGCGTTGATGTCGGGCTGCTCCTTCACGCCGTTGGCGATCATGGCGTCGAGGTCCGCCGCGCCCGAGCTGTTCACTTCCACCCGCTGGCCGCCCATCATGCCGAACATGCGAAACACGTTGAGCACCGGCTTGTCGATGCCGTTGGTCGCCAGGTCCCGAAAGCCGTCGAAATAGCGCTGGCCCTCGAACTCGAACGCCCAGGTCACCGCTCCTTCGAAGTTCACCCCGTAGCGCGCCGCCAGGTCGTACTTGCGCGCAAAAGCCGCCGCCGTGTAACTCGAATACATCGTGCCGTTGCGGTAGCCGTTCTGTGGATGTTGTTTCATCGAGCAGGCCGCGCAGCCCTCCGGATCGGATTCGCCGATGATGACCGGCCGGTCCTTCAGCTCCGGGAAGGAAGCGACGATCTCGAACCCGTGCGCGATGTCGCGCAACTGCGAGTCAATGCCCATCTGCACATGGCCATCCACAACCGTGGGCCGGCCCTTGGCGTGAAACCCCACATAGTCGAGCGGAGAGCCGGTCCCGCCCGTGGCATAGTTTTTCCCGTGCAGAGCATGCTCCAGGAATGCGCGCAAGAATTCCGCCGCCCGCTCGTGCCCTGGCCCGGTCGAATGCGGCCCGCCGATGCGCGCCTGCGGCAGAGCCCGTTTGACCGCATCCGCCGTATAGTCGTAAAGCTTGTGATACTCCTCGGGCTTACCCTGCCAATAGCCGCCGTTGGGCTCGTTCCAGACTTCCCAATACCAGCTTGCGGCTTGTTCTTCGCCGTAGCGTTCAACGCAATGCCGCACCCACTGAAACACGAGCTCGGCCCACTTCTCATAGTCGCGGGGCGGATACGCCCAGCCGGTGAAAATGTTCGCGTAGGGCTGCTCCGGCCCCCACTCGTGGCGGTAAGGTTGCGGCCGCGTGGAAAGCGCTTCGGGCATGAACCCGATCTCGACCAGCGGCTGCATCTTGCGCTCGACGTAGGTGTCGAAGATGCGGTCGACGATCGCCCAGTCGTAGACCGGTTTGCCATTGGCGTCCTCGGTGTAGGCGTTGGTCGATCCCCACTTGAGCGCAGCCGTGCCGTCGCCCGAGGTCAGCAGGTTGTGCGTGCGCACATGGACGGTCACCGGGCTCAGGGCGGCCAGCTCGGTTAGGAGCTTTTGGCCGTCCTTCATGTAGGTGTAGTTGGGCTCGTCGTAGCCGAAGAAGCTCCACACCGGCCGGAGCGGCCCCAGAGTCCGCGACCCATGGACCTCCATGCGGACGGTCTGGGCCCCCGCCGTGGACGGCACCGCAAGACGGGGCAGCACGGTGAGACAGAGAGCGAGAAGGCCGTGATGGACCCGCATAGCTGAATATCGTCGTGGGTAGCAGCGCGCAGGGGCGTGGTCGCTGCCCATGGTACACCATCAGGTAGAGACACGCCCCGCCGCTGGCGTCCGCCGCCAGGCTCGGGCGATTGCCCCGGCGCATTTCCCGACGCGTTTGGAGGTCCCGCGCCGGTCACACCTTTCATTGACACCCCCGTCACCGCTATGGTAGAAACGATCATTCTAAACGCGGGGCCGCCATTAGCTATCTCATTGTGTCGTCACAGCTTTCGCCCACGGAACGCATCGTGTCAACGTCCCGTTCTTCCTGGATCCTGCTGAACCCATGAACGACCATCTGCTAAGTTTCGTTTTGTTCACGCCGCTGGCGGGAATGCTGGTGTTGCTGCTGATTCCGGCGTCGAACAAGCCGCTGATCCGCGCCTGGGCGAACCTGGTAGCGGTGGCCGGTTTCCTGGTCTCGCTGCCGCTGGTCACCCGCTTCGACAGCACCGCCGCGGGCTTCCAGATGGTCGAGCGCATGGACTGGATCCCCTCGTTCGGCGTGCAATTCCTGGTGGGCATCGACGGCATCAGCCTGCTGCTGGTGATGCTGACCACGCTGATCGGCGTGGTGGCGGTGTTTTCCTCCTGGAGCGCAATCGAAGACCGCACCAAGCCCTACTACGCGATGCTGCTGCTGCTGCAGACGGGCATGATCGGCGTGTTCATCTCGCTCGACTTTTTCCTGTTCTTCGTCTTCTGGGAAATCGTGCTGATCCCGATGTATTTCATCATCACGATCTGGGGCGGCCCCCGGAAGCTCTACGCCGGCATCAAGTTCTTCCTCTATACCCTGGCCGGCAGCGTGCTGATGCTGCTGGGCATCCTGACGCTCTATTTCCAGTACCACCAGCAGTTCGGCGCTTACACGTTCGATATCCAGTCGCTGATGAACGTCAATATGGGGCTGGGGCTCGAGCAGTGGGTATTCTGGGCGTTCTTCATCGGCTTCGCGATCAAAGTGCCGATGTTCCCCTTCCACACCTGGCTGCCCGACGCGCATACCGAGGCGCCCACGGCCGGTTCGGTGATCCTCGCGGCGGTGCTGCTGAAGATGGGCACCTACGGCTTCATTCGCTTTTCGCTACCGCTGTTGCCGAAAGCCTCGATCCAGCCCTGGATCGTCGACACCATGGCGACGCTCTCGATCATCGGCATCATCTACGGCGCCCTGGTCTGCCTGGTGCAAACCGATTGGAAGAAGCTGGTCGCCTACTCCTCGGTGAGCCATTTGGGTTTCTGCACGCTGGGCATCTTCGCGCTGAACCCCAACGGCATCGCCGGCAGCGTCATCCAGCAGATCAACCACGGCATCTCGACGGGCATGCTGTTCCTGATCGTCGGCGTGGTCTATGAACGCCGCCACACCCGCGAGATCAGCGAATACGGCGGGCTGGCGCACGTCATGCCGAACTTCGCGTTCGTATTCGCCTTCGCCATGCTGAGTTCGGCCGGCCTGCCGCTGCTCAACGGTTTCATCGGCGAGTTCACGATTCTGCGGGGCGCGTTTGAAGCCAACCCCGCCTGGGCCGCCTTCGCCGTGGCCGGGGTGGTGCTCGGCGCCGGATATCTGTTGTGGCTCTACCAGCGCACCATGCTGGGCGAGCTGACCAGCACCAAGAATCAGGGCCTCAAGGACCTGCGTTTGCGTGAATGGGCCGTGTTCGCGCCGCTGATCGCCTGGGCAATCTGGATCGGCGTTTATCCCAAGCCGTTCTTCAACCTGCTCGAAAAGCCGGTGACGCAGATCGTCGAGCGCGTTCGTCCGGATTATTTCAATGCGCCCGCGCAGGCGAATCTGCTGCCGGGTTACCCGCTTCGCAGCCAACGGTAGCCGGGCCCGTTGGGCCGCGAATCGTAGCGCGGGCCCCGTCCGCCGCGGCCCCGCTTCACCGCCGGATTGCGGGCTCCGCCGTTCGACCCCCTTCACAGCGCAGGTACAATATATTTGTGGAGGATGGGCGTCGGGGGCGCGGCAGCGTGATTGGCTGCGTCCGGGCTGACGCCGGCCTCCGCAAGCACTCCCCTCTGTCTCGACCGAAACTGGCTTCCAAGCGATGCTGAAGATCGAACCAGACAGCGGCAAGCTGCGGCCCGTTCCCCGTCTGGGGCTGCGTTCGCAGCCGCTCGGGCGCGAACAGGACCTCGCGCGGCTGATCGCCGCCAACCCCGAGACCTTTCTTTCCGAAATCGACGAAACGCTTTTTTTGATTGGCGCCAACGTCCGGCCGCACCCCGAAGGCGAGGCGCTTCCGCTGCACGGGGGAGTTCGCGCCGATCTGTTGGGCCTCGACCTCAACGGCCGCGCGGTCGCCGTCCTCGTCGAGACCGAGCACAAGCCGTCTTGCTTCGCCAGGGCCTTGCTGTGCTCGGAATGGATCGCCGGGTGGAGCCCGCAAGACTTTCTGCGGGACCTTTCCGAGGACGCCGTCGAGCGGCTGCGCTCGTTTCTGGCGGCCCCTATCGACCGGATCAACCGCGACCAGCGGCTGATCCTGGTCGCCGAAGGGCATAGCAACGAGATTCTGTGGGCGGCGCAGAGCCTGCGTAAGCAGTGCGCCATCGATATCACGCTGTTCCGCGCGACACTGGCCTCGGAAGCGGACAGCGGCGAGCGCTACCTCTGGTTCCGGCGGGAATTTCCGGCCGATAGCTCCGTCTGGGCCACGCTGCTGCGGCCGCGCGAAACCGGTGAGGCGCTGGAGCTCGATCCGGAGGCGATCGCCGCACCTTTGGCCACGCCCGGCACGGCGCCCGCAGCCGCCTCTTATGGAACCACAACGGCGCTCTCGGGGACGGCGACGGAGCCCGCGCCCCTGGCACGCCCGACCCCAACGGCGGCTTCGGCTGCCGCGCCGGAGACTCAGGCGCCCGAAACTCAGGCCTCGCCCCCGGCTTCGGCCGCAACTACTCTCCCACCCCAAGCTCCCGCAGCCGTTGCGAGTTCTTCATCGGCGCAGGCGCCCGGCTCGGCACAGCCCGGCCCTGTTCCAGCGCCGGGCGCCGGCAAGGAAGAAGCCCTGCGCACGCTCGCTGCCGCCTTTTCGGACTATCTGAGCCAGGCGATGGCGGCGGTGGACGGCAGCGCCGAACTCGCGTTGCGGGAAATGCCGCGGGACTCGGGCGCGCGGCAGCGCTTTGAAGAGATCAACCGCGTTGCCGAGCGGGTCGGCAAGCTTACCGACGAATTGCGCATTTACGCCGGTCGCGGCGCTCGCAACGTCGAAAAGCTCGCACTGGCGCAGCTCGTCGAGCGCGTCACCGAATCGGCCGGCTGCCTGTTGCTGCCCAATATCTTGCTGCGGCGCGAGTTGGGCGCCGAGCTTCCCGAATGCGAAGGCGACCCGGCGCAGATCGAACGCGTCGTCGCCAACCTGCTCAACAACGCCGTCGAGGCGTTGCCTGAACAGGGCGGCAGCATCACGCTGCGCGCCGGGCGATGCGCGGCAGACCGCGCCTATCTGGCCGGCTGCGCGGCGGGCCACGACCTTCCCGAGGGCGACTACCTCTACTTCGAGGTATCCGATTCGGGTTTCGGCATGGACGCCGAGCTGCAGGCGCGGATCTTCGATCCCTTCTTCACCACCAAGGCGCCCGGCCGCGGGCTGGGTCTGTCGGCCGTGCTGGGCATCGTGCGCAACCACCGCGGCGCCCTGCGGGTGGACAGCCGGCCCGGCGCGGGCTCGACATTCCGGGCACTGTTCCCGCTGCCGCACAAGGCCGCCGCCGCGGCAGAGGGCGAGGGTCAGACGCCCGAGGGCATCGGCGCCGGCCATGTGGTGCTGGTCGTCGAGAATCAGGAAAATCTGCGGACACTCGCCCGCCAGACCTTCGAGGCCGACGGCTTTCAGGTGCTGACCACGGCCGACGGCTGGGACGCGCTCGACGTATTCGCCAAAGCGGCGGAAACGATCGACATCGTCGTTTTGGACTGGATGCTGCCCAATATCGACGCTGAAGAGGCCTACCGCGCGCTGCGCCGCATCCGCAGCGACACCCGCGTGCTGATTTCCGGGCCCTTCCCCGAGGAGGAAGCCGCCCAGCGTTTCGCGAATAAGAAACTCACCGCTTATATTCGATCGCCGTTCCAGCGCGAGCAGTTGGCGGCCTGCATGCGCCAGTTGCTCGCCGAGCAGCCCGCCCCGAGCGCCGCCAGCGGATTGTGAACCGTCTGGAACGCGCCCGCCTCTGTACGCCCTGGAGTGGATTTTCCCTTGAGAGGGTTTGCTCCGCCCGAGTGAGCGTGGCCTGGATTTTCAGCGGCCTTGCGCCTTCAGTTTCTTGCCGGTTCCACTGAGACGATAGCGGCCGCCGCGTTGCGTGAGCAAGTAACGCGGCTGGGCCGGGTCGGGCTCGATTTTGCGCCGGATGTGCCCGATATGAACGCGCAGGCTTTGCGTGAAATCGCCGCGCGTCGGCCCCCATACCGTCTCCAGAATCGCCTCGGTCGATACGGGCCGGTCGTGGTTGCGCGCCAGAAACGAGACGATGTTGAACTCGGTTCGGGTGAGCCGTACCGCTTTGCCGGCCACCAACAACCTGCGTTGGGTCAGGTCGATCTCGATTTCACCGCTGCGAATCACGTCCGGTCGCTGCGGCTTGGCGGCGCGCGAGCGCAGCAAGGCGCGGATGCGAGCCAGTAACTCCCCTGCCTTGAAGGGAATGTTCACATAGGTGTCGGCGCCGGCGTCGAGCACGTCGATGACGAGTTGTTCGTGCGACCCGCCCGAGAGCGCCAGAATCGGCCCGTCGTAACTGTTGCGGAGTTCGCGGCACATGGCCGTGCCCCCAGCTTCGCGCCCCGTCAGGTCGAGCATCACCAGTTGCGGCGTTTCGGCGTACATCAGCGGCTCGGCGTCTTGCAGGCTGGCGGCTCGCTGCACCCGGAATCCTTCGCGTTGCAGCATGAAATGGATAAACCGGCACGCCAGCTCGTCGCTCTCCAGGATCATGATCGTCTTTATTGCCGCAAGGTCTTCGGTCATATCGGCTTTCCCCTGCTCGATGCCCCCCATCTCTCCCGTGGCGGTTCCTGAAATTGGGATCCGCGCCTTGGCTTTTGCGCGGACCCGCCGCCCGGGCAACAGGTCTTGGGCACATTTCCGCCCGGAGCCGGTGGCCGCGGTTACGGGCGGCAACCGGGCGCAACTCACCGCCGGGCCGCGGAGAAGCCGCTGCCCGTGGCGATGCCCACGACCTGCCTCAGGGAGAGAACGATCTGCTCGAGGGGGAAATCAAGAACGAGCGAAGAGGATCGAGTACTGCGGCTTTTCGTGCCGCTATCGCTTGGTCACCCTGATTATGGATTTGGCTGGAACGATCGGTCAATAGACTTAAAGTTCACCTCAGAGTTCTTCCCCGGTACCATGGTTCCTCGGGTCTTACTCTTAGAGATCGGCGGTGTGAAAAATTACCTTACGAGACAAGCTAAATCGATTGTTTGCAACATTCTGGCGGCCGCTGCGGACTACGGAACAGGCGTGCGATGCCGCCGGGGCGAAGGCGTGCGGGCGGCACGGCGGCCGAGGGGTTGTGTATGATAGAAATTCGCCCGCTAGCAAGAGGGGCTAAGCGAGGCTTTCCCCTCTCTCGCAACCGTTCCCTTCGCGGCAGAGTGAAGCGCAGCTCACCGAGGCGTGGCAATTTAGCGCCCCACGCGCTACACTCCGGCCCGGCGGTCCACCATCCTGACCCGTCCGTATGCTTCACGATCCAGCCGGGATTCTGCGTGCTTTGCGGATTCGGTCCGCCGGCGAGCCGCCGCGCCCTGGTAACGGCTCCGTTCGCAATAGTCCGAGGACGAACATGAAGGCGTTTTACAAACATTTTCTTGCCCTTTCTGTACTGCTGGCGGCGGCCCTTCCGCTCGGCGCAGCGGACTATGTGTTCGCGTTGCGGGCCGACGCGACTACCGCGGCGGTCTATGACACCGCCGGTTTGCAGTTGGTAGCGAACCCGCCGGTGGGCTTTGGAGCCAGCCAGGTGCTTGGGCTCCCGGGAACGGATTTTACGAGCGGTTTCGAGAAGTTTTTCGTGGTCGGCCGCGACTCGGTCGTGGTGCTGGACGGAGACTTCCAGGTGCGCCGCACCGTGGCTCTGAACGAATCGGCGTCCCCCGGCCCCGGCACCGCCGTCCTGGCAGCGGGCGGCACACGGCTGCTGGTGGCCACGGGCCGTGAGATCGTGGTGATTTCGACGGCGGAAGAGCGCGTGCTGACCTCGGTGGCGCTCGACTTCGGCGTGCGCGCCCTGGCCGCGCTGCCCGGCACGGCGAGGGTTTACGTGCTCGGCGAGGATTCCCGCCTGCTGCAGCAGCTCGACCTCGAGACCTATCAGCTCGAGGATGGCGTAGCCCGGACACCGCAAGCACTCAGCGGGGTGGCGGCGGCCCCCAGCGGCGGCTGGATCTACGGCGTGGCGGGCAACTCCTTCTACAATCTGCGAGCGGTTTCCGGGTCGCAAGTCCCGGCCAGCCAGGCCGGGCCGCAACTGGCCAGCGCCGACAGCGCGCGGCAGACCGCCAATCCGGCGGCGGCTCCACGAGCCGTCACCGTCGCCGACAACGGCCGCTATGCGATGGTTTCGGGCGGACGCGTCTACAAGGGCTGGCTGTCGGGTCCGCCCCAGACCACCGCGGTCACCGTGTCGAACGATGGAGTTACGGCCCCCCTGGCGGCCAGCAGCATCGCGCTGTCGGCCGACGGGCAACAGCTGTTCGCGGCCTCCTCGGACGGGCCGACACTGCTAAAGATCGAGCTGAACGGCAGCGAGGCTCCGCAAACAGTGGCGCTGTCGGCCGAGCCCTCCGAAATCGCCCTGGTCTCCCCCAACGTGGGGCAGGCCGCCGGAATGCTGGCACAGGTTTCGCCGCCGGCCCTGACCGTGGCCGGAGGCAAGGAATTCAGCCTCAAAGTGAAAGCCGTCGACGCCGGCGGCGCGGCGCAATCCAACATTACGGTGTTCGCCAGCGGGTTCGACCCGTCACAGCCCACCGTCGACTGCTATCCCAACGTGACCGGCTCGGATGGAACCACCACGTTATCGTGCACGGCCGGCGAGGTCACGGCGACAGCCCTGGTGCGGGTCACCTTGAGCGATACCACCGGACGCTCGGCGCCCAGTTTCCAGGTGACGGTGGTGAAACCGACCGCGACCGAAGGCCTGGTCAAAAAGAGCGGCGATTTCGCGGTCGTTCCCGAGAACTCCGAGTTTCAGTTGACCGTGACGGCGAGCCTGAACCGCGTGCCGCAAGACGACCTGACCCTGACGGTCTCGAGCGTACCCAGCCGCCCGGCCGTGATCTGCCCGGCGCAGATCACCACCGACGCCAACGGCGAAGCCACGGTGACCTGCAAGAGCGGCGTGGTGGCCCAACCCGACGCGCCCAAGATTGCGGTCGGAGGCGATGATCACGCTCAGCGACGGCTCGCGGTCGGTGGTCTTCAGCGTCACCATCGACCCCAACCAGACGCTGCAGGAGGGCCTGGCGATCGTTTCCGGCGATGAACAGCACGTCGCTCTCAACTCCGACGTACCGCTGCCGCTGGCGGTGCGCAGTGTGATTGACGGCGTGCCTCAGGTGCACCAGAGTCTGGCGATTTCGGTGGGCACAACGATCCAGCATCCGGCGCTGGTCTGCCCCGCCCAGGTGTTCACCGACGACGACGGTTTCGGCTATATCTACTGCCGCGGCGGAGTGGTTTTCGGCGAGGAATCGATCACGGTAACGGTCGGTGGGCCGCAGGGTTCTCAGGTGGTGTTCCACGTGATCGTGCGCGCCACGCCCCAGGGTAGTGCCAACGATTTGCAGATCCTCACGACCGAGCCGATTCAGGCCGTTGTCGGCGAGGTCCGCGCCAACGCGATCCGCGTCATCGCGACCACCGGCGCCAACCAGCGCGTGGCGGGCAAGACCGTCTATTTCTTCTCCGACGACGGCGTAACGTTTGACCCACCCTCGGTGGTTACCGATGGCTTCGGCGAAGCCACGACCACGATTACGTTCGGCTGCTCCAACCGCAACCGCGGCAACATCCAGGTCGGTTTCGCCGACGGGGTGCCCGAAGACAACATCGACTTCCAGCTCACGCCCGGCACGTTCGCGCGCATCGACAAGCTGCAGGGCGACAACCAGGTCGGCGCGCCCGGGCAAACGCTGAGCTCGGCGGCGCTGCTGGTGCAGGTCGGCGACGCCTGTGGCAACCCCTTGACCCAGCAGCACGTTACCTGGCAGGTCCATCCCGAGCCCCGCGCCACCTTCCGCAACCTCGTCGACACGACGAACCAGTCGGGGCGCTCGTCGGTGCTGGTGCAACTGGGCAGCTACGGCGGGCCGTTCACGGTGACGGCGCAGGCTGGCGAGGTGACCGCCACGTTCAACCTGAGCGTCTCGATGGATCCCTCGCAGTTGCGCCGGCTGACGGGCGACGGCCAGTCGGTCGCGGCGGGCGCGGTTTCACAGCCTCTGGTTGTGGAGGCGCGGGGCTCGAACGGCTTTGGCGTATCGGGCGTCGATGTCGACTTTACGGTGACGCAGGGCTCGGCGGTGCTGACGCGGCCGGCGCCGAAGACCGACGGGCTGGGCGTGGCCTACACGGCCGTTCAGATCAACGACAGCGGCCCGGTCACGGTAACCGCCACGGCATTCGGCCAAACGGTGTCGTTTGCCTTGCAGGGCGGGCCGGGCGGCAACGGGCCCGAAGCCCCGCTGGAAGGCTTCGTCAACGGGGCCAGCTTCCGCGCCGGCTGGGTCCCCGGCAGCCTGGGCTCGATTTTTGGAACCGGTATCACCGGCGTCAACGGCGTGGTCGCCGCGGATACCTCGCCCTTCCCGGAATCGCTCGAGGGCGTTTCGGTGACGGTCAATGGCGTTCCGGCGCCCATGATCACGCTGATCAACAACGACGGCCAGGAGCAGATCAATCTGCAAGTGCCGTTCGGCATCCAGGCCGGGAAGGCGACGGTGGTGATCAACAACAACGGAAGCGAGCTGACCGTGAACGACGTGCCGATCCTGAGTACGCAGCCTGGGATTTTTGAATTCTACCTGGGAGAGTCGCGCTTCGCGGCAGCGCTGCACGCCGACTACAGCGTGGTGACGCCGGACAACCCGGCCCACCCGGGCGAGATCATCCAACTGTTCCTCACCGGCTTGGGAGCGACCGATCCGGCCGTGGCGACGAATACCCCGGGCCCTGTACCGGCGGCCCCGACCGCGCTCGATCCGGTGGTTGGCTTCGACAACGCCGGCGTCGAGAACTTCGGCGGGTTCTATGCGCCGACGCTGATCACGGCCTACCAGATCAACTTCCGCGTACCGGCGAACGCGCAAACCGGGAACCACGAGATCAACGTAGCGATCGGAGGAGCGTCGAGCCAAAGGGCGCTGCTGCCGGTGGTGAGCCCCTAGGGCGGACCCGGCGGGAAATGCCGGCGGGTAGAGACAGGCGCTCCCGCCTGTCCTTCGCCGCAACGCGGCGAAGCTGGGATGGAGCAGAGGTCGGCGGGTTGGGGTTGGCGTGAATTCCGCCCGGCCGCCGGCCTTTCGCCTTTCCCTTCTGCCCTTGGCCTTTGGCCTTGCCCCTCTTGCCTTGCCTCTTGGCCCAGTTCTCGTCCCTAGCCCAACAGCGGGCCGCGCCATTCCATGGCGCGGGACAGGCGGGAGCGCCTGTCTCTACTCGAGTCGGCTGGCGCTCGTTGCTATTGAGTGGGCTCGCGCGCGTTGCTATTGAGTGGGTTGGCGCCCGCTGGTCTTTGGGTCCCGGTGGTGTTGGGTTTAGAGCGATGCCTCGGCCCAGCTTTTGGCCGGCGTTTCGGTCTTGAGCCGGCGCAGCAGGCCGCGGTACTGCTTGCGTACCCGCAAGCGGTATTGCGCGGCGGTAAGGCCACTGCGCGATGCCTGCCGTTGGAAGGTCTCTTCGGCGGCGGTAATTCCGGGCCAGAGCGTGCCGCCGATTCTCTCCAGAAAGAACTCGTCGTAGCCGAAGCCCCACACAGCGACGCTAGGCAGGCTCTCGCGGTAGTTGTCGGGCAGCCCGACGGCTTCGAAAGGAAACTGCCCCGACCAGTCGGTGTGATAGCCGATCAACATGTTGTCGGGATTCACCGAAACCATCTCGTGGGTGACGCTGTTGCGCGTGGAGATCCGAAACTCGTGCCGCAGCCATTCGGTCAACAGGCGCGTGCTGCGCAGTTGCGCGGCGGTGACGCCCTTATCCTCGGGCGAGGCGGCGTCGGGGCTGCGCTGCGTCTCGAGGGCAATCCCCAGGAAGCTCTGATTGAGGCCCAGATAGAGGCCATTTTCGTCGCTCCAGATGGAGTGGCCGGCGTGAAAGGCGTACTCGCTTTCGGGCACGATGCGGTGGACCCGTCCGAAGCGGTCGACGAGGAAATTGTAGAGCTGCTCGCGGCGGAGAAACTGCAGCAGCAACCGCCCGTCGCGCAGCAGATCGCTGTTGTTGGCGGCCTCAAAACCCACCAGATCGCTCTCGGTGGTGTGATAGACCAACCCCACCGGCTCGGAATGCCATTGAGCGGTCTCCAGGCGCGGGGCGCCGTTGTCGAAGACCGGATAAGAGCGCGGCCCGGTGTGGGTGAGGTATTCGTTGGAAATCGTCAGGCCGTTGCTGTAGAGCTCGACGTTGCCGTGCCGCTCGACCAGCCAGACGTCGACGAACCGCTGATCCGGCCGTGGCTTGGAAAGACCTTCCGCGACGGAGTTCTCGCGCAACGACTGCCGGCTGAGGCCGACGCCGGCCAACCCCACCAGCACCGCTGCCAATCCCGTCGCCGCGCCGAGCTTGAGCATGCGGCCATGCAGCAGCCGCCCGCGGAGCGCGACGGCATGGCCGGCCAGATGGAACAGAACACGGTCAGGCGGGCGCAGCCGCTGGCGCGAAAAAGGCTCCGTAGCGGCGATGATTTCGAGCGCACGGACGCGGCGGCGCAGAAATCCGCTCCGCTCGCCTCCCTCGGCTTCGCCGCGGGTGAGGCACGAGCGCTGGAACCGCAGTCGCCGCACCGGGTCGGCGATACTGCGGCTGTAAGACTCGATAATTCTGGTCGTTGCGGCGTCCATCCGTTCGCCACTCCGCCGGTTTCCGGCCGGAACCCGAAACCGGCAGCCAGACACGCCGCGGCTTCGGCAAGCAAAAGAACCGGCACCTTGCGGAACGCCGCAGGTCCGGACTCGAACTCTTCGTTCTGGGGGAAACAGACCCGCGGGCGCTGCTGGGCCGGCCTTGGGTCTGCAACGAGGGGTGTGAGTAGTTTGGCAGAAAAAGGAAGGCCTGAGAAGGGGTAGAAAGCAGGCCCTCCCCCATCCGCCACGTGTGCTCGCGGAGTAGGGCCCGCGCCCGAGCGGGCGCGCCCAGGGCGGTTTTGTCTCGCCATCTGTCTCCTTCGTGTGTAAGATGGCGAAAAGCCTGACTCGGGAGGGAGATCATGGCAGGGAGGCTTCTGTGGCGTGCCGGCGCACCCGGCGCACTTCTGGTGCCACTCTTTCTGGCGGCCCAGGCGGGGGGGCCCGATCCCAAGCCCGGCGCGGTTCGGGTCGAGTCGTGGAGCGGTCTGGAATACGTCTGGGTCCCGGCGGGAACGTTTCAGATGGGTTGTGTCCCCGCTGACCACGATTGCGCGAGCGACGAGTTCCCGCGGCATCGTGTCACCTTAACGCGGGGATTCTGGATCGGCCGGACCGAAGTCACCCGGAAGGCCTTTCAGCAGTTCGCCCGCAAGACGCCGCACCGTCTGCCGCCCGAGCCCAAAGCGACGCCGTTCCGGACGCTGTCGGGGCGCGGCAACCGAATTGCGAAATCGTTCCGACCCGAACCCGGCAGGAAAGAGGACCGGCCGGTCGTGAACGTAACCTGGGACGAAGCGGCGGCGTTTTGCGAGTACTCCGGAGGCCGGCTGCCCACGGAAGCCCAATGGGAATACGCGGCGCGCGGCGGCAGGGAGGGCGCCATCTACCCCAATGGTCCGGCGTTGACCCGCGACGATGCCAACTACGGCAGCGTCGGCGGCAAGGATTTGTGGCAATACGCCGCGCCGGTGGGAAGTTTTCGCGCCAACGAATATGGTCTCCACGACATGCCCGGCAATGTCTGGGAGTGGTGCGCGGATTGGATGGACGAGGACTACTACCGCATCTCGCCCGAAACCGATCCGCAAGGTCCCCCAAGCGGCATGGCGCGGGCGGCGCGGGGCGGGTCGTGGGGGTTCGGGCCCAAGTACATGCGCGCTTCGATTCGTGTCCGCGCGGCCCCGGGCGACCGTGCCGAGGACATCGGTTTTCGGTGCGTGATCGACACGACGCATTGAGCGTCGGGGCCTACCACGCCGGCCGCTGTTTTCGGCCAACCTGCCGACCTCCATACGCTAACCTGAGAAGTCTGTGGCTACGCTAGACGCCGTCAACGACCGCATGCGCGAGGACTGGGACCGCCGCGCGCGCGAAGATGCTTCCTATTACGTGGCCTTCGGGCGGCGGCGCCAGAGCCGCGAGGAGTTTCTTTCCTCAGCGCACGACGTGCTGCGCTCGCTGCGCGAGGAGTACCGGCGGTTCCCGCCCGGCACCGATTTCGGCAAATTTACGAGCCTCGAAATCGGCTGCGGGCCGGGACGGCTGATGGCGGCCCTGAGCGGCGACTTCGGACGTCTGTTCGGCGTTGATGTCTCGGGCGAAATGGTGGCGCTGGCGCGCGAAAATCTCGCCGGTATCCCGCATGCCGAGGCGCGCCGGGGCAACGGCGCCGACCTGGGCGATTTCGCCGCTGGCTCGATCGATTTCTGCTACTCCTACGCCGTCTTCCAGCACATCCCCGACAAGGAAGTCATCCGCAACTACCTGCGGGAGGCTTGCCGCGTCCTGAAGCCGGGCGGCGTGTTTAAGGGCCAGCTCAGCGGGCTGCCGCAGACGCTGCAGGCCAATACTGCGCAGACGGCAGGGGAGCCGCCGCCGGTTGCAGGCTGGTCGGCGCGCGCGGCTACGGCGGCCGGAGCGTCCGACGAACGCGTCGCGGTCGATACCTGGTGCGGGGTGAGTTTCCGCCCCGAAGAGATTGCCGCGTTCGCCGCCGGCGAGGGCATGCAACTGCTGGCGATGGATGGCTTCGACACGCAATACCTGTGGGTCGCCTGGCGCAAGCCTTCTGCGGCGCAGGCCCCGGCCGCAGACCACACGGCGACGCGCATCGTACGTATCACAAATACCTACACGGCCGACGCCCTGATTCCGCGCGGCGGACGCTTCGCGAGCGCTTCGTTGTGGGTGCTGGGGCTTGACGGGACGGCGGATCTCAACAGCCTGCGCGTTCGCGTCGAGGGCGAGCCGGCCGCGCCGTGCTTTATCGGCAAGCACGTCTGGAACGGCCCCACGCAAGTCAATTTCTACTTGCCCCCCGGCGTGCGCTCCGGAGTGCTGCCGGTCCGCCTGGAGCTGCGCGGCAAGCCGGTCTGCGAAGCCGCCCCGATGCGCGTCGTCGAGCCCGGGCCGATGGTTCCCAAGCTGCTCAGCGTCAGCGACGGCGTCAATCTGCTTTCGCGGATGTGGATCGAGAGCCGCTCGGTGAAGATTCAAATCGAAGAGGTCGGGCTCGAGAGCGCCGCAGCGGTGCGGCAGGCGCTGCGCGCCGAGATCGGCGGCCGCGCGATCGGCGACCTTGACGTGTTTTGCGTCGACCCGCTGCCGCAGCGCTACGAAGTGAACCTGCGCATTCCGGCGGAAGTCGAGGCGGGCCGCCACGAGCTGGCCGTTTCGCTGGGACGCCGCCGCTTTCCGCCGCTCGAAATCCAGCTAGCCGAATGATCCCAGGCCCCGACAGCGCGGCGCAGATTCCGATTCAGGCCGCCGCATTTGTCCGCCGCTTCGGGGCTCTGGTTCCCTATGATGTTTGTCCCCCGTTGCTGCCTTTGCTGATCGCCGCGCTGGGGCTGGTGGGCGTCCCCGGGCCGGTGGGCTATGTGGCGATTGTGTGGGCCGCCTATGCCGGTGGTTGCGCCGCAGTCTACGTGCTGGTGCGTCGTTTGCGGCCGGGCACGGTGGCGGGATTCGCGGCCTTGCTCTACGCGCTGGCGCCGTCGCGTCTGCCGTCGGTATGGCTGGGATCGGGCGTTTGGGCGCACTCGGGCGGGGCGGCTGAACTGGGCGGGGCACTGCGGCAAGGCGGGCCGCTGCTATCGGGTGCGGAATCGGGCGCCGTGCTGTTGTGCTGGTCGCTGGTCCCGGTGCTGCTGATCGCAATAGATCGGTTGCGGCGCGCGCCCCGGCCGGGAAACGTCGCGGCGGCAGTCGGCGCGGCGGCGGTGGTTTGGGCCGCGCATCCCGCGAGCGCCGGCCGGCAGGATCTGTGGACGCTGAGCGAGCTGGCCGTGGTGCTGGGCGTCTGCCTGACGCAGGCAGCAACTGCCCGGCGGGTGGCGTTGCTGGGGTTTCTGGCGGCACTGGGCTGGGTATTCCTGGTCCGGCCGGCGAACCACGCGCCGCTGCCGGCCGAGCTGCTGACAGGCAGCGCGCTTCAAGTTACCGGCGCCGGACCCGCCGATACCAAACTCAGTGCCACACATGGCGCCGACCCGGCGGGTCGTGAGCTCGGCAGCCGTGGGGTCTTCGGCGCGGTCTCGCTGCGGACCCAAACCAATCCGGTGCTGGCGCAGGCTCGCGTGCTGATCGCATCGCCGGGGCGTTTGGACGAATCGCTGTTGTGGCTGCGCGCGATGGCGGCCGGGTATCTGGTGAGCGACGACGCCGGGAAGTTTTCCGGCGCGCTCGAGTGCCTCGCGGAGAAGAACGGTTGGCGCCTCTACGAGCTGCCCGATCCGAACCCGGCGCCGGCGGTTCTGGTGTCGCGGCGCGGCTGGGAAAAGCTCCCGGCGATTCGTGGGCTCTACGACATCGAAGGATTGCAGCAATATTTGAGCTGGGCGGGACGGCCCGAGCCCGCCGGCTTTCGCCGCGGGGGAACGGCGGCGTTTGAAGTCTGGGCCGAACTGGGTCCGCTCGATCTGTTTCTGGTGCGGCGCAACTGCGAGCCCGGTTGGCACGCTTACGCGACAACGGAGAGTGAGACCACGGTATCGAGCGAGCAGGCGGTATCGGCCACAGGCTCGCGCGAAATTCCGATCGCGTGCGACCCGCTAGGGTTCATGGTGCTCGACGCCGGCGCCGCCGCGAACGCGCCAGCCGAAACTCGCATGACCCGTGTGCGCCTTGTGTTCCAACCCTCGTGGACGCGGCGCCTGTTTCCGGACGGCATGCCGCCACACGCGCTGCCCGAGGGCGAGTTTCCGCGCATCACGCCCGGCGGGGTGATCGAGGCCGTGGGGTTCACGCCGCCTCCGTTCCGGCCGGGTGCGTCGCTCTCGATTTTCGGCCACAATTTCGTCCCGGGCAGCACGCGGGTGCTATTTGGCGAAACGCCGGTGGAGGTGCTCTGGACCGGGCCGCGGCAGATCAACGTGCGGCTGCCGGAAAACACGCCGCCCGGCGAGCTGAAGGTGGTCGTGGAGTCGGCGGGCCGGCGCAGCTTCGCGGATCAGATTGAAGTCGGCGAATGAGAGTGGAAAGGTTGAGCCCGACCCGCCCCTCGTGTCCCTGGCAACGCGAAAGAAGCCGGAGCGGCAAAAGTGGCGCGGGCCTCCGGCCGGCGGCGTCGACCTGGGGTCGACGTTCTTGGCTCCCTATTTCGAACCTGTGCAGCTCGTTCTCCTGGGCCGGCAACGCTTTTTTCCCCCGTCGCGGCGAGGCTGCGAAATGCCTGAAAGAAGGTCGACCTCAGGTCGACCCCGCCGGCCGGAGGCCCGCGCCACTTTTGCGGTTCGCGCTTCTGTGGGTGTGGGCGTCGGTGGTTGCGGTTTCCTTTGCGGGTTTGTGCCGGGCAGCGGCTCCGCTGGAACCGTTGCGCGAACGGATCGGGTTCTACCAGTGGCGCGGCGTGGCCCCTCGCGACGCGACTCCCCGCGACGTGGCCGGCAGCGACAGCCGGGATCTACTCACGCTGGCTCGCCAACGGGCTGTCGAAGCCGGAGGACGCGTTTTCCGGCTCTATCTGGGCGGCCGTTTCGATTACGTGCACCCAGTGCTCTCGCCCCACCGTTTCGAGGGCGACGGGCTGAGGGGTCCCGTGACCCTCGAAGCGATCCTCAGCCTGCCGCGCTATCGCGCCGTGCTGGCCGACCCAGCGCTCGATACGATCGTGCTGACGGCCTATCCCGTGCACGACTATGGCGGCGGGCCCGACGACCTCAATCTGCTGCGGCCGTGGGGACCCGAGCTTGAACGACTCGAGCGCGAGCAGATCACGGCGCTCGGCAACTGGCTATATCAAGAGTTCGGCGATACGGATAAGACGGTGATTCTGGCCAACCATGAGGCCGACGAGAAGATCATGGATATCGCCAACTACACAGGTTCGCCCGAAGCGGCCATCGACACCTTCCGGCAGTGGATGCGTACGCGCCACGAAGCCGTGGAGGCCGTGCGTCAGGCCCATCCCCACGCGCGCCTGCGCCTGTTGCACGCCTTCGAGATCGCGCTGGTGAATCTGCGCGTGGTGCCCTATCGCGAAGGTTTCCGCAAGGCCGCGCTGCGAAACCCGCGGCAGCGCGGCTGGAGCGCCCTGCAGGACGTCGTTCCCAAAATCCCTTTCGACCTGATCTCCTACTCGGCTTACGAATCGACCAACTCGCCGTTTGCGACGCAGAACCCCGACCGGCCGCCGGCCGAAACCGGCGCCCGCCTCAAACGAGACCTCGACCTGATTCGCGCCATCGCCCGGCCGTCGCTCTCGGCCGAAGGCCGCAAGCGGTTCGGCGAAAACTTTGTGATGATCGGCGAATTGGGTTATGCGCGCGACCGCTTCGAGCATCTGCCCAGCGGGCCGCTGCTGCCGCGGCTCTACGCGGCGCTACGCGCGTCGATCGAGTGGGGCTGCCCCTACGTCGTTTTGTGGCAGGTCTTCGACCACCCTCTCAATGGCGGCGAAGCCTGGGGTTTTGGGATGTACGACCGCGACGGCAACCCACCGCAACTCCAGGCGCCGCCGGCCGGCTGCCACTCGATACGCCAGTGCCTGGATGTGCTGTTTTCGAAGGGATTCGCCGGCTGGGCGGAGAGCAATGGATACTAACGAAACCCGCCCGCACGCGGCCAGCCGTAAATAAATCTCGACGGCCGGCGCGGTCCGCAAACGCAGTCTTACCCCGCTATCGCCTTTGCCCACAGCGCGCTACCTCGCCGGGAAAGAATAAACAGCCGCCACCGTTCGCAAGCCACGGCTTGCACTTCCGTGTCGTCTGGGTTACAAGTGTCTGGATGCCCCGTACGCGCTCCCCGTTGAGACTATCGCTCTACAGCTTTCCCTCCAACCCCGATTACGAACGCTTGCGCCAAGACCGCGTATTGGAGCGAGTGCGCGAGATCGACGGCCGCGCGCGGCAAGGTCCGTTGTCGCGCTTGCGGGCGTCCTCGGATCCGCTGATTCCGATCGGCATGGAGTTGGACGCCGCGGGCAACGTCACCAAGAACGGCTACGGAGTGCTGCACCTGCCGTGGCTGGCCGAGCACGACGGCGACTGGCCGCGGCGCATCGAGCAGGAAGTCGCCGAAATCCGCGACAACATCCAACAGCAGCACGGCACGCCGCTGAAGTACCTCATCTGGGCCGGCATGGGCGGCTCGGCCGAAGACAAAGTTTTTTATCAGGCGGCGGGGCTGCTCACCAAAAAGTTGCGCGTCTACGTGCTCGACTCGACCGACCCGGCCAAGCTGCGCGCGATTCTCAGCCACATCGAGACCATCGACAAACAGCCGCTGAAACGCGCGCTGGCCAAGTGCCTGGTGGTCGGCATGGCGATGGGGATGACCTCGTACGAGCCCGTGGTGAACCTCGAAAAGCTCGACCTGCTGTTTGCGAAGCTGAAAATCCCGTCGGCGCACAACTTCCTTTGCATGACGCTGCCGGGCTCGATCCTCGACCGCTTCGCCGTCGAGCGCGGCTACCGCCGGGTGGCGCTGCAACTCGACGGCGGCAACACCACCGCCGGCCGCCACAGCGGGCCGTTGACGCGCGGCAGCCTCTATCCGCTGGCGTTAAGCGGCTGCGAGATGGAGCCCTGGATGCGCGGCACGATGCTCGACGAGCAGCACATCCAGGCGGGCTTTCAGCTCGCCGGCTTCATTCAAGGCAACGCCCGCCAGGGCCGCGACAAGGTGACCCTGTTCCTGCCCGACTCCTGGAGCGGCGGCGCGGTCTGGACCAAGCAGGATTTCGAAGAGAGCCTGGGCAAGAGCGAGGACATCGGCGTCAAGGTCGTCATCGGCGAGAAGATCAAGCTGGTGAACTATTTCTCGCGCAAGGACAAGCGGCAGGACCGCTGCTTCGTGGTGGTCAACGCCCCCGGCGAGCGCAATGCCGACGCCGCCAAGGTCGCCGCGCTGCGCCGCGCCGGCTATCCGCTGGCGGTGCTGCGCCTGAGCGGCGAGCCCGTGCTGCCGCGCTACATGCAGTTGATCCACTACGCGGTGTTCGGGCTGGGCTATCTGCGCAACATGAATTTCGTGACGCAGCCCGGCGTCGAGCTGTACAAAAAGATCGCCAACGACATTCACCAGCAGGCGAAAAAAGCGGGCGGCATCGAACGCACCGCGGTGTGGCGCGAGCAGATGAGCGGCCCCCATCGCCTCAAATGGCGCGGCGGGCTGGCGGTGAACTTCGCGCCGCTGATCGAGCTTGGGCTGATCGACCCGGCGCAGCTCGATCTGGAAAACCGCAACGCCGCCGCCGTATACGCCGCTTCGCTCGACAAACTGATCGAGAGCGGTAAAGTCAGCTACGGCGAACTGACGTTTTTCGGCGACATGCGCTACCAGCCCGCCGGCAAGCGGCTACGCGCTACCCTGGAGAGAGCGGGCGAGACCGTATTCCGCTCGCGACTAAAGATGCCCGTGGACGTTTACGAGGGCCCCGCCATGAATCACTCCTATCATGAGATGATCATTGGTTACGGCCGCGGCTTCAGCACGATTGTTCTTTCGGAAAGGCAGGAGAGCATCCGGCGGATCCAGTACGACGCCGACTACCACCGGGCTCAATGGCTGGCGACGCAAAGGGCTCTGGCCGAGCGTGGCCGGGCCGTGGTCGGGCTTACCGTACGCGACTTGAACGAAGCCAGCCGGCAGACCGTTCGCGAGTTTTTTGGCGAAGTCGCCCGCCGCACCAAACGCCGCACGTAGCACCATGGCACGCTGGAAAGTCCCACGAGGCAAAAAAAAGCTGGAAGCGCCGGGGCGCGGTATCGCCCTGGGATGCGTCGGCGCCATCGTCGTTGTTCTGATGTTCTTCCTGCTGATGTTTTGGGTCGCCCTCAAGCCCAGCTAGCGGAGTCACCAGAGGCGGGTCCAGCGGCGCGGAGGCCCCGTTGCGTGCGTCCCGAGCGCGTAAGAGTAGCGCAGGCATCGCGCGGTTGCACCGGTCCAACAACGGTGCGAATTTGCGCGCCGTTGCCCGGATCGAGATCGAGAGTTCCCTTGACCCTGTATGCGTTCTGACGGACGACAACCCAACGAGATTCGCCCCGTGACCATCACGCCGGGCTTTCTGCCGGCCGCCGAAGGCTCGGCGCTGATCGAGATCGGCCACACCAAGGTGATCTGCAGCGCCTCGCTCGACGATGTGGTGCCGGGCTGGCTGCGCGGCGGCGGGCGCGGCTGGATCACCGCCGAATATGGCATGCTGCCGCGCGCCACAAGCACGCGCACCACCCGCGAAGCCAACCGTGGGCGGCCCGCCGGGCGCACCCAGGAGATCCAGCGGCTCATCGGCCGCGCCCTGCGCTCGGTGACGCGCCTCGAGCAGCTCGGCGAGCGCACCATCTACATCGACTGCGACGTGCTGCAAGCCGACGGCGGCACGCGCACCGCCGCCATCACCGGCGGCTGGGTCGCCCTCGCCCTGGCGCTCAAGCAGATGGTCGATTTCCGCATGATCGCCGCCATGCCGCTGCGCGAGCCGCTGGCCGCCATCAGCGTCGGCGTCGTCGACGGCGTTCCCACCCTCGATCTTTGCTACGAGGAAGATTCCCGCGCCGAAGTGGACATGAACGTCGTGATGACCGCGGCGGGCGAGTTTGCCGAAGTGCAATCAAGCGGCGAATCGCGCACGTTTACGCTGGAGCAGCTTCAGCAGATGCTCGAGCTCGCCAAGGGTGGTATCACGAAACTGCTCGAAGTCCAACGAAGCATCGTAACGTTGTGATGGGCGTTGTGGTGGGCGATTGAATCTGTGATGACCGGTTCCTCTCCGCTGCGGCTCTTTTGCGCCACCTCGAACTCCGGCAAGCTACGCGATTTTCGTGTCGCCGGCGGCGAGCGCACCCACATCGAGGGCCTGCCGGCGCTGCCCTGCCCCGAGGACGGCGACACGTTCGAAGAAAACGCGGTCGCCAAGGCGCTCTGCTATAGCCGCGCGTCCCTGGGCAACCAGATCCTGGGCGACCCGGCGCCCGGCAACCCGGTGCCGCGCAGCGAACGGCCGCTGTTGATCTTCGCCGACGATTCGGGCATCGAGGTCGACGCCCTCGACGGCGCCCCCGGCATACGCTCGGCGCGCTTTTCCGGTCCGCGGGCCAACGATCTCTCCAACAACCAGTTGCTGCTCCAGCGCCTGCGCGGAGTACCCGCCGCCCAACGCACCGCGCGATTCGTCTGCTGGATCGCTCTCACCCGCGACGGTGAGCTATTGAAGACCTTCCAGGGTCAGGTGGAGGGCCGTATCCTCGAAGCGCCGGCCGGATCGGAGGGCTTCGGCTACGATCCGCTGTTCTTCTATCCACCCCTGGCGCGCAGCTTCGGAGAGCTTTCCGCCGAGGAAAAATGGGCCCATAGCCACCGCGGCAACGCGTTCCGACGGTTGCTTGCCTGGCTTTCCGAAAACCCGCTGTAAGCTCTGCTCCAGGGCTTCCTTGTAGAGACAGGCGCTCTCGCCTGTCTCCGCCGCTAGGCGGTTCTGAAGCCTCCCTCTGCGCCTCTCTCCAACGAAGGGATCAGGAGGCCTTCGCTTTCCTCCGGCCGACAGGCGAGAGCGCCTGTCTCTACCCCAGAAAGGGTCATGGGCACGCCGGCCCGGCTCGTGTTGAGGCGGCCGCCGTTTTGCCTGTCGCATATTTGCCGTTTGCCTGTAGCAGATTCCCAGCGCCGCGAGTCTAACGAACGGGGAGCAAACAGAATGTTTGGAATCATTGGCTGGGTTGTTTTCGGACTTGTCGTAGGGGCGCTGGCGAAATTCGTCATGCCGGGCCGCGACCCGGGCGGCTGCCTGCTGACGATCGCGCTCGGCATTGCGGGCGCCGTGATCGGGGGATACCTGGGGCGGTCGCTAGGATTTTACGGCCCGGGCGAACCGGCCGGCTTCGTGATGGCGACCGTGGGGGCGGTGATCCTGTTGGGAATCTACCGTATTGTGATCGGCCGATCCGGCAAGTGAGTGGGTCCGCCGCCGCGGCTCAATTCCGGCCAACTGGCCCAAGGCAAGCGGCGTACCGATGGCAATATCCATCCGCTCCAAGCTCAGTCTTCAACGGCGAAGCCTCGTGGGGTGGGGGCATCCCGCTTGCCCGATTTATTCCTGTTGACAGACTACAGGCCACTCGCTAGACTCCCCTGTAGCGAGTCAACATGGCCGACCCGAAAGCCGAAGTTCCCTACGGCACCCTTGACCTGCTGGTGCTCAAAACCCTCGAAACCATGGGACCGATGCACGGCTTCGGCATCGCGCGCCGCATCGAGCAGGTTTCGGAAAACCTGCTGCATCTCAACCAGGGTTCGGTCTACCCGGCCCTGCTGCGCCTGGAACACAAAGGTTGGATCCAAACCGAGTGGGGCGTTTCCGACAACAACCGCCGCGCCAAATTCTACTCGTTGACCCGCAGCGGTACCCGGCAACTGCAAAGCGAAGTCGAAAACTGGGAGCGCACGGCGGAGCTGGTGGCGCGGTTTTTACAGGCGCGGTCCTAGCGAGGGTAAACGGGCCGCCGGCGCTCTTGTCGGCCCCATGCGGCGGTCGGCGAGCCAAAGCCCGTCGGGCCGCAGGGGTTAGGGCTCGAGCCTCCACGGCGAAACATTTTCCCACCGCCGCATTTCGGCCGCCGCCCATGTGCTATCGCGGTCCGTATGGCAACTCAGGCAGGGGTTGGGAATCTTGTATCGCTCGGTCAGCGCCGGACTGACGAAACGGAAAGTATGGCTGCGGACGTTGACGTCGGCGATCGTCTTGGCGATCTGCGGCATGTGGCAGGCGATGCAAGAGCTGCCGGCGCTATCGGCGGCGTGGTGAGTATGTGCCTCGAGGGCGCCGCGCGGTCCGGCGGGCGATTCGGGCCCGTGGCAGGTCAGGCAGAGGGCGTTGCCCGGTTTGATGACCAGCGCGTTGTGACTGGTGCCGTGCACATCGTGGCAAGCCCAGCAGCGCACCCCTCGGGTATACATCACGCTGTTCACGAAATCATTGCCCTGCATGCGGTTTTTGTGGGCCGAGCCGTCGGGCCAGTGCGTGAAGGTTTCTTCGCCCAGTGGGTGCTCTTCGAGCGCCCAGAAATCGCTCAAGCGATCCCCGGCCTGATACCCGACCGGCCAATCGTAGTAGACGCCGTTGAGCGGCTTTTCGATCGGCTGCCCCTGGGAATGGCACTGGATGCAAACGTCGGCGGCGCGCACGTAGTCGAGCCGGTTAGGGTTGACGATGTTTGCTTTCGAAGGAGCGTTGACGTGCTCGCTGCCCGGCCCGTGGCATTTTTCGCAGCCGACATTCCATTCGGTGACCTGCTTGGTCTTGATGTTGTAGTTCGTAGAGTGGCAGCCGTCGCATAGCGGCCCGGTCGGGCGCTGCATGGGGTCGGGCGGATAGTATTTCACCCACCAGTCCGCCCCCGGCTGGACCGTATAGGGCCGCCAGACGCGATTCTTCACGTCCCACTGCGCCGGGAAAACGAAATAGTCGTCGCCGACGCGCGTGAAATAGCGCTGTTTCCACTTGCTGCCGTAAGTGAAGGCGACATCATCCTTGCTAAAGGTGACTAGCGGGTTGGGCTTCGAGAAGTCTCCTACGATCACCTCGGGATGTTGTTTGGGGTCCACGATGATGTTGGCCATCAGCGTGGTTTTCCAGCGGTCGTAGATCTCTTGGTGGCAGGTCCCGCAGGCTTTCGAACCGCTGAATGTGGACGGCGGATTTGGCGGCACCTGAGCCAGCGCAAGGGAACAGGAGAGCGCACAGGCAACTGCCAGCACGGCAAGCGCACCGGAATGGACGATCCCCGAACAGTTCACGCGCTTCGTGGGTTCGGACACGGAATCCACCACCCTGGTCCCGCTTCGACGCGAGAGAGAGGGCTACTGCATCAGGGGCGCCACCTGGTCCGGCGTCGTCACGCCGGGCGGCAGCTCCATCAGCTTGATGTTGCGGAAGTGAATCTCGGCGCCTTCCGACTCCAGGCAGAGGTAGCCTTTGCGCTGCGTCGATTGGCTAATGCCGTTGACGAACTTGCCGTTGATGGCGAGCTTGATCGCGCCGCCCACCGCCACGACGTCGTAGTAGTTCCATTCGCCGCGGGGTTTACAGCGCATCTCGACCGACTTGCTGCGCTCGCCGCGGGGGTTTTCCGGGACGATCTTGACGCCGCCCACCCCGAACAGTTCGCCGCTCACGTAGGCCTCGGGCGGGGCCTTGCCGTCGCGGGTGTGCAACTTCACCCAACCCAGCTCGAGCATCTGAATCTCGATGCCGTCGGGCAGGCGATTTTCCTCACCGGGCACGGCGGAGCTCCAGGCGAATACGCCCGAGTTGCCGCCTTCCTCCATGTGCATCCACTCGATGTGCAGCACGAAGTTTTCGTACTGCTTCTCGCTGCGCATCACGCCGATCGGATGGCCCGAGCAGACCAGTACGCCGTCGTGCACCGACCAGGTATCGGGGTCGGTATTGACGTTGACCCAGCCGCTGAGGTCCTTGCCGTTGAACAGGTCGACAAACGCAGGTACCGGAAAGCTATCCTGAGCCGGGCTGCTGCCGGCAACCAGCCACAGCGCCCCGAACGCCACCACCGCCGCCAGGATCCAATGTTTCTTCATGGTTCTATCGAGCCTCGCTGCCCATCTCTGAAAGAAGTTGTAGCACAGTCCGACGCCAGGCAGCGCGGCGAAACTCGGATCGTGCGCTGGGGCCCTACGCCGCGACGAATCGCGACGCGGCAAACCTGGAGGTTCGCGCCACGCGCGCGGAGCCAGGCGACTGCAGTTTTCTCGTGCCGGTTATGTCGTGCCACGCGCCTTGAGTTGGCGCTCGATCGACTCCCGGGCCGCCGGCAGATACTTCAGCGCGTTCTGGTAATAGATCTTGCGGATCACTTCGTCGGGCAGATACGCGCCGTAGATCGCCCAGCGGCCTTGCAGCGGCGCGCCCAACGGCGAAAGCATCTGCGCCGGGTGGTTGAAGTATTCGTCGTCGGTTTCGAAGTAGCGCCAGTGGGGCGTCCAGAACTGCTCGACCTCGCGGCCGGGGTTGCCGTCGGTTCCGAACAGCACGCGGTCCTGGTATTTGAGCAGAAACGCGCGGCCGGAATAGGGCTGGCGGCCGAGGTCCTGAATGCGGGCCGAAACCTCGACATCGGAGTTCGGATACTTATCGAGCAGCTCGCTGACACGCTTCAGATCGTAGGCCATCATAGCGATGTGGGCGTGCACGAAGCGCGTGTTAGGGTGCTTGACCAGCATTCTCTCGCGGGCGGCGAAAATGTCCTCCGGGCTCGGGCGGCCGGTGCCGTAGTAGTTGCCGTCGACGTCGCTGCGCCATTGGCCGGCTTCCCAGCGCTCGTTTTTCGGACCAACCGGCTGAAAGCGCGCCACCGAGTCGCTGACGTGGATCATCACCGGCTTTTTGTGCTTGGCGCACATTTCCCAAATCGCGTCGAAGCGCGGATCGTCGCACTGGATGTAGCTGCCGTCGGGGTTTTGCAACTCGAGCCCCAGCACTTTGTTGATCTTCAGCCCGCCGGCGCCGGCCAGGAAACAGCGTTCCAGCTCGGCGGCGTTTTTCTCGGACCAGCCGGGCTCGTTGATGCCTTCAAAATCCACCCGGGCGAACTGCTGAAAGCGGTCTTTGACCGCCTCGCTCGCCTTCATGTGGTTGTCGAACGTCTCGCCGAAGCCGCCGTCCATGTTGCAGATGACGCCGACACCGGCCTGGTCCATCACCTCGACCATCTTGGCGTAGTCCTCAGAGGTGTGCAGCTTGCCGCCGTGGAAATGGAAATCGACCACCGGGTACTTGGCCTTTTCGATCGGCGTGCGTTTGACGACGAGCACGGTGTCGGGCATCGGCCCCTGCTCGGGGGCCGGCTTGAAGTCGGGGTGGTTGGGAAACTGCGGCGCCGCCGCGGTCTGTTCCGAAGGAGCGCTGGAACAGCCCAGGCCGGCGGCAAACAACGCCAAAGCCAAAATGAGTCGTTGCATTGGTTTACTCCTGAATCATGATGCCTTGCGAGTCCATCGAGACCCTACCGAGCGACCGGACGGAGCGGGAACATACACGGGGCGTGCAGTGTGGGAGCAGCCGTGGCTCGAGCTGATGTTCCTGCAGGAAGACGAGTCTAGAGGGATGCCTTTTCGAATGTCAAATCGCTGCGGGCTCGAGGGAAGGTAGAGACAGGCGCTCCCGCCTGTCCCTCGCCGGGCAGGCCGCCGATGCTTTCGTGGCGCGGGCCTTTGGCCGGCAGGGCCGCCCTGGAGTCAGCCTTTCCTTGCCATTTCCTTCACACGCGGTTGTTCCGGTCTGCCGACCCAGAAAGAAACGTCGGCCCCGAAGGCCGACGCAGCCAGCCGGAGGCCCGCGCCACAGAACCTTGCGGGCCACAGAACCTTGCGGGGCACGGAAGGGGCCAGACTCCAGCCCCTCGGGGCTTGTACGGCGGGAGGAGACAGGCGTAGCGACTGTCTCTACCTTGCTACCAGTCGTTGTAAGGAGTTCCGTCGAGCGAGGATTTGTCCGAGCCGCTTTTGACGTTCCACACCCCGGACTCGCCGCCCGGCGTGCTGCTGTCGACGATCACCTGCCAAGTGTCGCGCGATTCGGTGATCGGGTCGATAGGGATTTCGCGGAGGTAGCCTTCGTCAACGAGCTCTTGCAGCGATTGCGGCGGACGTTCCTTGTCGAAGGTGTATTGGTCGATGACCGCGCGCATCGTCTGGAGATTGCTGCGCAGCACGCTTTCCTTGGCCCGGATCAGCGAAGCCTGGTAATAGGGAATGGCGATCGATACGATCGTCACGATGATCGAGATGACGATCATCATCTCGACCAGCGTAAAGCCGGCCAGGCGGAGGGGCGCCCTACCACTCGCTGTAGCGCGTGCCGTCGAGCGCGGTGTCCATGCTCTTGCTGTAGACATCGAAGACGTTGCGTCCTCCCCAACTCATCGATTCGGGCGGATCGGTGACCGAGCGCATGCCCCAATCGTCGGTGCCGGTCATCGGATCGACCGGAATTTTCCGCAGGAACCGGATTTTCTTGGGCTCGTCGTCGGAATCGGAATCCCCCGCCGCGCCCATCCCGCCGGAGCCGTTCCGAGAGGAGCCGAATCCGTTGCGCGACGAGCTCGAGCCGCGGTTGGACTGCCCAAACCCGCCGCTCGAACCAAAACCGCCTCCGTTTGATCCAAATCCGCTGCTGCCGCGGTTCGATCCAAATCCACTGCCCGAGCCACGATTCGATCCGAATCCGCTGCCCGATCGGCTATTCGATCCGAATCCACTGCTCCGCGAGCGATTGTTCTGGCCGGCGGGCTGGCCAAAGTTGCTCGTCCCGGGCGCGCCCATTCCGGCGCTGTCGGAGATCTCCACGCCTTCGACCAGCACTTGCAGGCTCTCGGGGTAGCCGTTGGAGTCGGGGTCGACCTGCCCCAGCTTGCCGGCGTCGGCATAGTCCTTGTAGCGGTCGATGGCCTTGCGCATTTCGGTGAGCGCGTCATGCAGCCGCCGCTCTTTCTCGCGCTGCACGCGCACACGGGCCAGCGGCAACGCCATCGTCGAGAGGATGAGCAGGATCGTGAACGCCACGATCAGCTCGATCAAGGTCATGCCGCTGCGGCCGGCGCCACGCCGCCGGGCCAGAAGGAACCAGCGGAGCTCGTCCGGATGCAGCGCCGGCGCATTGCAGTCGTTGATGGCACCGCCGGGCCGTTCGCTGTGCCGCTGCCGAGGTTGTGGACGCACCGCGAGGCGGTTCTGCGGCGGGGTTGCCTGCGCGGCGCCTCGTAATCTCGGTTTTTCGAGTAGCCTCACGGCCTCGAATCCTTTTTTCTTTGCCGCCTTTTTCTCAGCCTAACGGACCGTCACCGGAAGCTGTATGGCCGGGATGCGGACCGGCTGGGCATCGGCGTTGCGAGCGCCGGTCGAGGTGACGCCGATCTTGCCGTTGCCCGCCGCGACGCCTTGCAGTTTCAGCGTGACGAGTACGCCGCGCCCGTCGCTGCCGCCGGTTCCCGGGAACCGCGAGATATTCACGGCGGCCTGGCCGACCTCGCCGCGAATGTTCTTGGCGAAGATCAGGTCCATGCCGTCGCCTTCGAGGAAGGTGCCCTTGGTGATATCGGTGACCTTCACGATGCGCGGGTCGAAGCCGATGCGCAACGGCGAGCCGAATAGTTGCGTGGCGTTTTCGACGATCAGGTTCACGGTGGCCTCGGCGCCGGGCGCGAGATCGACCGAAGCCGGCTCGAACACGAAGTGGGGCTGTCCACCGGCCGATTCAGCGGGAGCGGCTTGGGCCGGCGCTGCCTGGGCCGGTGTCGCTGGCGGCGGCGCGGCCGTCACCGGTGACCCACCGGCGGGCTCGGACGGAGCCGTTTGGCCGGTCGCTGGCTCCCCGGCCGCGGGTTCCGTGGCGGCGGGCGCCGCTGCGGCCGGCGGTTGCGCTTCAGCCACCGATGGCGCCGGCTGACCCGCCTCGGGAGCGCGCGAGCCGACTTCGGGCAACGCCGCCCGGCCGTTCTTTTTCGCCTTCTCGCGAACCTGGAAAACCGCGTCCGTGCCCGAAGCGATCTCCTGCAGGTTCACGTCGTCGATCTCGGGCAGCCGCACGATATGCGGCACCAACACGATCAGGATCTCGTTCTCGTTGGTCTCGGTCTTGGTGGTGCTGAACAGATTGCCCAGAATCGGCACTTCGCCCAGGAACGGCACGCCCGACTTGGTCTTGAACGTCTGGGTCTGGTTCAACCCGCCCATCACGCTTGCCTCGCCCTCGACGATGCGAATGTCGTGAGTGATCTTGCGTTGGCCGATGATCGGCTGCGAGATGCCGCCGATATCGACGTGGTCGCGGACGTTGGAGATCTCCACTTCGATGTGCAGCGAGATTTCGCGGTCGTTGTGAATTTTCGGCGTCAGGTCGACGTTGACGCCGACGTCTTCGAAGTTGAACTGCGTGTTGACCAGCGGATTGACGCCGACGCCGCCGATGCCCGGCTGAAAGCTGCCGGTGGCGATGGGGATACGGTCGCCGATACGGATGCTGGCCGGGAAACCGTCGGCGGTACGCACGCGCGGCGACTGCAGCAGACGGGAATCCGAACTGGTGAGCAGGGCCGCGATGCGCGCGCCCGGCAACGTGGTCTGCCAATCGCGCAAGCCCAGGTGTCCCAAGTTCGACAGCGGAATACTGCTGCTGGTGGCGGCGCTTCCCGAGTCCGATGTGGTGGTGGTCCCTCCCTGGGGCGCAAAGCCTATCGGCACATCGATTCCGGCGGTGCTGCCCGACATCGGCGTGATCCCCATCTCGCGGGTTTTCGATTTGCTGGTCTCGATCACCAACACGTCGATCAGCACTTCCGCACGCGGCTTGTCGACGTCGTTGATTACCTTTTCCGCCAGCGCGACCTTAGCCTCGGGACCGCGAATCACCAGCGCGTTCATCGAGTTGACGGGAAACATCCGCCGCAGGTCGGTCAGCCCGCGGATCGCCGTCATGATCTCCTGCATCTCTTGCGGCGTGGCTACGTTGGTCAGATAAAACGTCTTGACCACTTCTTCTTCGTAGTCGCGCCGCTTGTTGGTGTTGTCGTTGGTAACAAAGATGGCGTTGTGCGAAATCGGCTTCCAGAACGCCTTCGCCAGCAGGCTGACGTAGTCGAGCGCCTCAAACAAGGTGAGGTTGGTCAGCTCGACGCTCATCTTCTTGTCCTGATACTCGGGGTCCATCAGCACGTTGATGCCCGCCAGCTTGCCGATCGTCTCGAAAATGACCTTCGACTCCTGATTCGGGATGGTGAGGTTGATCGGTTGCGTGGAAATCGGTTGCAGGTCGGGCGGCGGCTTCAACGCCGCGATCTTGCGCTCGCGCTGCATGCGGTCTTCCTGCAGCGCGCTGGCGGTCTCTTCCTCGACCTTGTTCTCGCCGGCTTCGCCGCCCTCCTGCCGCTTCTCGATCTTCTTGAGCGTGCGGTCGTATTCCTGGCGGGCCACGTCCAGGGAGGGATCGATTTCCATGGCGCGCTGGAACTCCGCCGCGGCTTCCTGGAGCTGGTCCTGGTCGCGCAGCGCCTGGCCGCGGTTGACGTGGACCTCGGCGGCCACGAATCGCGTGCGCCGCGACGCCAGCTCGTAGCGCTGGTTCCCGGGGTCTTCCTGCATCGCCTGCTCGTAGAGCTCCAGCGCCTTGTCGTAGTCCTTGGCCACCTCCGCCTTCCGCCCCTGCTCGTAAAGGCTCTTCGCCTTGCGGCCGCTGGGCGGCGCCGACAGGGCGATCGTTGCGCTCAACAGCACCAGCAACAGGGCCCCGGATATCCGCGACCAGGGGCGATGCGCGAAATGAGTGGAACGTGCCAACCTAAGAGAAGCCACAGGTTGACCCCCCTGGGCTGAGCCGGAATCCGGTCCCGTCGTGGAGACCGCTTGGTGAGATGCAACACGTAACATGAGCGGAATGGTCCTAATACCAAACTGACGCGCCAGCCCCCCGAGACGTGCAGGAGAATTGTCCGCACGGTGGAGCAGGCCGGAATCGTCAACATCTTGTTGGCGGCATGGGGCTCGAGAGGTTCCCGGACCAAAACATGAAGCAGGAAAAATGAAGCAGGAAGAAGGCATCAAGATCCTGGTGGACAACCGCAGGGCGCGCTACAACTACTTCCTGGAAGACAGGATGGAGACCGGCATGGTGCTGACCGGCAGCGAGGTCAAATCGGCCCGCAACGGCAAGATGCACCTTACCGACGCCTACGCCACCATCAAGGGCGACGAGCTGTGGCTGTTCAACGCCCACATCAGCCCTTATGAGCAGGCCAACAGTCAGAACCACGAGCCCGACCGGCCCCGCAAGCTGCTGGCGCACCGCCGCGAAATCAGCCGCCTGCTGGGCAAGACGCGCGAAAAGGGCCTGACCCTGGTCCCCACCCGGATCTACCTCAAAAACGGCCGCATCAAGTGCGAGTTGGCGCTCGCCAAAGGCAAGCACCACCAGGACAAGCGCGACGTCCTGCGCAAGAAAGCAACCGACGCCGAGACCCGCGAAGCCCTGCAAAGGCGGGGCTAAGTGGGCAAGTGGGGCAGGGCTCCCGGCCTGCCCAAGCCCGCAAGTCCCCTGTACTGAGGCCCGTGGCCCTGGGCTACCAGGTTTCCGTAGCGCAGGGCTGGGCCTTCCCAGACCCGCGGCTTTTCCCCCCAACGAAGCCGCACACTGGAACAACCACCGCAACCGCCGGCCTCCGCCAGCCGGACGCGGCGAATCGGGCAGGCCGGAGCCCTGCCCCACCGGGCCGCTGCTAAAATAGACTGGATGCCTATCCCCAAGCAGTTGAATATCGGCGGGTTAGCGCTCCAGCCGGCGGTTACCCTGGCACCCATGGCCGGGGTTACCGATACGGTTTTCCGGCGCTTCATCCGGAGCCTGGGCGGCTGCGGGCTGATCATGACCGAATTCACCAGCTCGCATGGCGTCGTGGCGGTGGAAAACAAGGCCAAAAAGCAGAAGCGCTTCCACTACCTCTACTACGAGCCCGACGAGCACCCCATTGCGGCGCAACTGTTCGGCTCCGACCCCGAAGTGATGGCCGAGGCCGCCCGGGTCGTCGAAGACCACGGCTTCGACATGGTCGACCTGAACTTCGGCTGCCCGGTGAAGAAAGTTGTCAAGTGCAACGGGGGCTCGGGCCTGCTGCGCGACTTGCCGCTGGTCGAGCGCATTCTGCGGGGCGTGCGGGCGGCGGTAAAGATCCCGTTCACCTGCAAGTTCCGCAGCGGCTGGGACGACAACGAAATCGTCGCCGTCCAGATGGCCCGGCTCGCCGAGGACTGCGGACTGCAGGCGGTCGCGCTGCACGGCCGGACGCGCGAGCAGGGCTACGCCGGCCGCGCCAACTGGGACCACATCGCCGAGATCAAGCAAGCCGTCAGCATCCCTGTCATCGGCAACGGCGACGTGTTCAAGCCCGAGGACGCCGTGCGGATGTTCGAGCAGACCGGCTGCGACGGCGTCATGGTCGGCCGCGCCGCCTCGTCCAACCCCTGGATCTTCCGCCAGATCGAGCAGTTCGTCGCCACCGGCCGCTACGACGAGCCGAGCGACCTCGACCGCTACCACATGATCCGCGACTACTACCGCATGCTGATCGAACGGCCCGACAAGATTTCGGGCGAGGTCACCGGCAAGATGAAGCAGTTCGCCACCTATTTCACGCGCGGCGTCCGCAACGGCGCCGAGTTGCGCAAATCCATCTATCGATGCCAGCAGGCCGACGAAGTCGTCGCCGCCGTCGACGCTTTTTTTGAGAAGCAACTGGAACACGCGGCATGAAGCGCGTGCGGCTGATCACCGACGGCTCGTGCCTGGGAAACCCCGGGCGGGGCGGCTGGGCGGCGATCCTGCGCCATGGCGAAACCAAGAAGGAGCTGTGGGGATCAACGCCGGAAACCACCAACAACCGCATGGAGATGACGGCGGTGTTACGCGGCCTGCAAGCTCTCCGCGAGTCCTGTGAGATCGAAATCGAGATCGACTCCGAATACGTCAAAAACGGCATCACCAAATGGCTGCCGGGCTGGAAACGCAACGGCTGGCGCACTTCGACCAAGGCGCCGGTGAAGAACCAGGATCTGTGGCAGCAGCTGGACGAGGAGCTCAAGAAGCACACCGTCCGCTGGACCTGGGTCAAAGGGCACGCCGACCACGGCGACAACAACCGCTGCGACGAGCTGGCGCGCGACGCCGCCGCGATGCAGGGGCAGGGCCCGCAGTCCTGAGACGCGCCTGCACCCAAACAGCGTCGCGGGTCTCGAAGCCGTGGCGCGGCCGCCCGAAATCTATCGCGGGCTTATGGGCTGTGGCGCGGGCCTCCGGCCGGCTGCGTAGGCGTACACGCCGGCGTTCTTCGTGCATTCCGACGTTCTTACTGTGGAGATGAGAGACTCGGAACGTCCGCCACAGGCGGATGCAGCCGGCCGGAGACCCGCGCCACATCGGCGAAGGGCCGCGTCACAGCCGGGTATCCAAAGGACGGGCATCCCAAGGGGTCACCCTTTTCCGTGGTTTACCCAATGGGACTACCCCCAAGAGGGTTACCCGATGGCGGGCGGCGCGGGCGGGGCATAGCCGACTCCGACCGCGGCGACGCCCGGCTTCTCGCGCAACACCAGTTCCATTCCGCCGACCACTCCCGCCACCAGGTTGTAAATGAACGCGCCGAGAGCGCCGGAGATGAATCCCATGAGGCCGTAGACAATGGGTAGGATGACAATCGCGCCGACTCCGAACAGAAACCCGAACGCGGCGGCTCCGTTACCCAGGTCGGTCCCGCCGAGAAACGTGGCCTGGAAGACCCCGATCAGCGAAAAAAAGAACCCCAAGATGAGGCCCACGCCGGCGTAGGTAGCTCCCAAGACCTTGGCGCAGGAAAGAACCCCGATACGTTGCAAAATCATGCCGTTGCTCCTCTGCCGCCGAGAGTATCAGGTTCCCCGCGGCGAAACAACGGCAGCGACGGCCGGTTCAGGCACCATGAGCCGAAAGCCATTCCGGGCCCTGTAGCGCAGGGCTCGAAGAGACCTGCGGCATTTTCTCGATCAGCCGCTTCGCGAGGCGCGCTTTTCTAGCCGCCGCCCTCAAGCCACCACCCTGACGACAGCAAAACCCCGCGGATCTCGGCAAGTGATTCGCTAAGGGATTCACCTGAGAAAAACGAGCCTCGCCCCTTTGGCGACAACTCAATCGTAAAATGACAGATTGACCCCAGCGTCGCGGCGTCGCGATGCGCGGCGGGCAGAAGTCGCCGCCGGGTCCGAGATCTCATGCCCCTGCAGCTCTTTAACACGCTCACCAACCAGCTCGAGACCTTCACCCCGGCCGAGGGGAACACGGTTCGCATTTACTCGTGCGGCCCCACCGTCTATAATTTCGTGCACATTGGCAACCTGCGGACGTTCACCTTCCAGGACGTGCTGCGCCGCTATCTGCGCTATCGCGGCTACACGCTGCTACACGTCATGAACGTCACCGACGTGGAGGACAAGATCATCCGCGACGCCGGCGCCGCCGGCCTTTCGCTCAAGGACTTCACCGCGAAATACACCGAGGCCTTCTTCGACGACTGCGCCGCGCTGCGCCTGGAAAAACCCGACCGCATCACCAAGGCCACCGAGCACATCGACGACATGATCGCGCTGATCAAGCGGCTCGAAGAAAATGGCCACACCTATCAGAGCGAGGGCTCGGTCTACTACCGCATCGCAAGTTTTCCCGGATATGGCAAGCTCTCGAAGCTGAAGGCCGAGGGCATCCAGGCAGGCGCGCGGGTCGACCAGGACGAATACGAAAAAGACGACGCGCGCGATTTCGCGCTGTGGAAGGCCGCCAAGCCGGGCGAGCCTTACTGGGACAGCCCATTCGGGCCCGGCCGCCCCGGCTGGCACATCGAGTGCTCGGCGATGTCGATGCGCTACCTCGGCGAGACCTTCGATATCCATACCGGCGGCGAGGACCTGGTCTTTCCGCACCACGAAAACGAGATCGCGCAATCGGAAGGCGCCACCGGAAAACCCTTCGTGCGTTTCTGGCTGCACTCCAAGCACCTGCTCGTTGACGGCCAGAAGATGTCGAAGTCGGCCGGCAACTTCTATACGCTGCGCGATCTGCTGGCGAAGGGCTACGCGCCCGAGGCGATTCGCTATGTGCTGGCCAAGGTCCCCCACAGCAAGCAGTTGAACTTCACCTTCGACGAGGTGCAGGGGGCGCAGACCGCGATCGAGCGGCTGCGGAATTTCCGCCTGCGGCTGCGCACCGACAAGCTGCCCGAGGGCGCCGACCCCGCCATCACCGCCCTGAGCGTTGAGGCGCGCCGCGCGTTTGAAGCCGGCATGGACGACGACCTCAACACCTCGGTCGCCACCGCGGCGGCGTTCGATTTCGTGCGCGAAATCAACAGCCGCATGGACGCAGGCAAGTTCCTGGCGGGCAACGTCGCCGACGCCGAAGACGTGCTCAACCTGTTCGACGCGATCTTTCAGGTGTTGGAACCCTCGCACAAAGCCACGCTGGAGCCCGAGCAGATCGACGCCTTGATCGCCGAGCGGCTGGCCGCCCGCAAGGCCCGCGACTTCGCGCGTTCCGACCAGATCCGCGACGAATTGAAGGAAAAAGGAGTGATTCTCGAGGACACTCGCGAGGGCACTCGCTGGAAGTATGCCGGGTCGTAGGCCGCGCCGGAGCAAACGGCAATTCGGCGAACGAACCGATAGATCACCCGGAGTGGGGTCAGAACTGTAGCGCGGCCGACAATCTCGTTTCCAAAAATGAATTCGGCGGACGCCCCCCAAAAAATGGATCCAGTCCACCGCACAAAACCGACCCCTTTTCCAGTCATACTGTAACGGAACCGCTATGCGCCGCCTGATCATCAACGCCGATGACTTCGGCTTTACCCGTGGTGTCAACGCCGGCATCGTCGAGGCCTGCCGCAACGGCGTTCTACGTTCCACCACGCTGATGGCCAACGGCGCGGCGTTCGAGGACGCCGTCGACTGCGCGCGGCAGACCCCGGATCTCGACGTCGGCTGCCACCTGGTCCTGGTCGGCGGCCAGTCGGTCGCGCCGCCCTACGAGCCGCTGCCGCAATCGATGACCGAGCTGCTGTGGCGGCTGGCGCAAGGACTTTCCGCGGACCTCGTCGAGCGGGAGTTCTCGGCGCAGGTCGAGAAGCTGCTGTCGGCGGGGCTGCGGCCGACGCATCTGGATACGCACAAGCACACCCACCTGATGCCGCCCGTTTTGGAGGCCTTGCTGCGGGTGGCGCGGCGCTTCGCCATCCCCTGGATCCGCTACCCCTTTGACGCGCCGCTGCAGGCCGTGCGGGGACGCGCCTCGCTGCGGCGGCGGATCCTCAACCGCGCTCTGCGTCCGTTCCAGCGGCGTTTCGACCGCAAGCTCGCCGAAAGCGGCCGCCAGGCCACCGACCACTTCGCCGGGTTCCAGCTCACCGGTGGCTACCAGGCGGGGGATTTGGTGGCGCTGATTCGCGCTCTGCCCGACGGACTCACCGAGTTCATGTGCCATCCCGGCTACTGCGACTACGAGCTGCGCACCTCCCCGACGCGACTCACCGAATCGCGCCAGATCGAGTTGCAGGCGTTGGTGTCGGGAGAAACCCGGACGGCCCTGGAAGAGGCGCGCGTCGAGCTGACCAGCTTTGGCTCGGCGGGCGCACGGGCCGAAACCGCCACCGCGGACGAAGGGCAGGCGGCAAAACAGTCCTAAGCGGACCGGGGGCCTGCCGTGCGGGTGGCCGAAGGCCGGTGTTTCGGCCTGTCGCGGCGGGGAGCGGTCGGCGGAGGTCGGCGCGGCCGGGATATGGGGGGTACCGGCGATTTTGGAAGCCGCGGGTCTCTTCGAGCCCGGCGCTACAGGAAAGCGCCAGAAACAAAAAAGCTTGCACGGGGCGATCTGTCGGGGCGTCTCCACTTTGAGGCCCTATCTGCAGGCGGAAGTTTGTCCGCATACAATAGGGGGAGAGGAGGTCCAAATGACACTGCGACGCCGCGACGGCTTTTCACTGATCGAGCTTCTGATCGTCATCGCGATCATCCTCATCATTACCGCGATCGCGCTGCCCAAGCTGACCCAGGCCCGCATGGCAGCCTACGAAATGGCGGCGGTCCGGACGCTACAAACGCTCAATACCGCGCAGATTCAATACTTTTCGACCTACGGGCGGTACGCCTCGACGCTCAACGAACTGGGTCCCTCGGCCGGCAACGGTCCGCCTTCTCCGGCGGCCGCGAATCTGATCTCCGAAGACCTGGCCAGCGGCATCAAATCGGGCTATATCTTCACGATGGTGGGCACCCCGGCCGGCTATACGGTCAATGCCGACCCCCAGACCTACAACGTCACCGGCAGCCGCTCGTTTTACACCGACCACTCGAACATCATTCGCCAGCACACCGGCGAGGGCGACGCTTCCGAAAAGGACCAGGAAATCAAGTAGCGGGGGATATCCCGTAGCGCAGGGCTGGCGTTTTTCCAGACCTGCGGCAGTTCCCCGCCCTCTGACGGGAATCGACTCTCGCGCAGCAGATCACGCCTACCGGGCGTAAACCTGAACTATCTGCTTGAAAACACAGTGCTTGGTAAAGCGCCGACCTTCTGGCGGAGCCGCAGGTCTGGGAAAAGCACCCAGCCCTGCGCTACCGGTTCCGCAGCGGCCGATGGGTCGCGGTGGATGGGCCCCGCGGGAATCAGCTTTCGTCGTCGTCGTCCGCCGGCCTGCCGCCGGCCGCGGCGATGATCTTTTCGGCCTGCTGCTGTGGCACGAAGTCGTAATGGCCGAATTCCATGGTGAATGAACCCCGGCCCTGGGTCATCGAGGTCAGATCGTTAGCGTAGGTCAGCATCTCGGCCATCGGCACCTGGGCTTTGATGGTCTGATTCTGGCCCTTGGTGTCCATGCCCTGGATGCGGCCTCGGCGGCTGTTCATGTCGCCCATCAGGTCGCCGGCGAAGTCCAGCGGCGCAACGACCTCGACATTCATGATCGGCTCGAGCAGCGCCGGCTTGGCCTGCTCCATGCCCTTGCGGAAGGCCTTGCGCCCCGCCAGCTTGAAGGCCAACTCCGACGAATCGACGTCGTGGTAGGAGCCGTCGTAGAGGATGACCTTGAAATCGACCACCGGATAGCCCGCCAGATAGCCGTGCTCGGCGGCCTCGATGATGCCTTTTTCGACGGCTGGAATGTAGGTCTTGGGAATCGATCCGCCGAAGATTTCGTTGGAGAATTCGAAATTCTTGCCGCGCTCGAGCGGTTCCATCTTGATCTTGCAATCGCCGAACTGGCCGTGGCCCCCGGTCTGCTTCTTGTGCCGCCCGTGGGCGTCGGCGAAGCCGCGAATCGTCTCGCGATAGGGAATTTTCGGCGCCTTCAGGTCGACCGCGACGTGATAACGTTTTTCGAGCCGGCTGACGATCACTTCCAGGTGCTGCTGGCCGTTGCCGGCCAGCAAGAATTCCTTGGTCTGCTCGTCGCGGTAGAAGTTCAGCGTGGGGTCTTCCTCGAGCACCTTGTGGATCGCCTGGCTGAGGCGGTCCTCGTCCTGCCGCGTCTTGGGCTGGATGGCGAAGGCGATGGCCGGCATCGGCAGTTTGGCCTTGGGGAATTCGAACGGCTGGTCCTTCTGGCCGAGGCTGTCGCCGGTGAGGGTGTCCTTGAGCTTGGCGACGGCGCCGATGTCGCCGGCGTGGAAGGCTTGCACCGGGACCAGATCCTTGCCCTGCACCACCGAGATGCGCGAGAAACGCTCGTGGGTACCCCGCGTGTAGTTGCTGATGGTGTCGTCGTTGTGGAGCACGCCCGAGACGACCTTGAAATAGGTCACCCGCCCGGAAAATGGGTCGGCGGCGGTCTTATAGACGAACAAGGATAGCGGCTCGCTGTCGGAGATCTTGTGTTTGACCGTGCCGCCGTGGCCGTCGGTGCCCTCGACCTCGCCGCGGAAACTGGGGTCGGGCGCGTAGGCCTGCAGGAAGTTTAGGATGGCGTCGGTCCCCAGGTTGTGGAGGCCCGAACTGCACAGCACCGGAAAAATCTTGCGCTCGGCGACGCCCTTGCGTAGCCCGGCGGCGAATTTTTCGGGCGGCAGCGTCAAGTTCTCGAGATATTCGTTGAGCAGGTCGTCGTCGCATTCGGCGACCGCTTCCATCAGCGTTTCGCGGGCCGACTCGGCTTCGGCGGCCCGGTCGGCGGGGATGTCCCCGGCCTGGCCTCTGCCATTGCCGTCGGCCTGGTAAGTGTACGCCTTCATTTCGACGAGGTCGATCACGCCGTGGAAGTCTTTCTCCTTGCCGACCGGTAACTGCACCGGAATGGCCCTGGGAGAGAGCACGTCCTGAACGTTCTTGACCGTGGTCGCAAAATCGGCGCGCTCCTTGACCATCTTGTTGATCAGGATGATGCGGGGCAGGCCGTATTCCTCGGAAAAGCTCCAGACCTTCTCGGTCTGCACCTCGACGCCGTGCAGGGCGTCGACCAGCACCAAGGCCGTATCGGCGGCGATCAGCGCGGCCTTGGTGTCGTTGATGAAGATGTTGTAGCCGGGGGTGTCGATGAGGTTGATTTTGACCTTGTCCCACTCGACGCAGGCCAGCGCGGAGGAAACGCTGACCTTGCGGTGGATCTCCTCTTCGTCGTAGTCGGTGACGGTGTTGCCTTCGTCGACGTGCGTCAGCCGGGTGGTGACGCCGGCGGTATAGAGAAACGCAGCGGCGAGGCTGGTTTTCCCACTGTCACCGTGGCCGACAATGCCGACGTTCCGTACCTCACTGGTGGAATAGACCTTCATCCGTATTCACCCCACAAGCAATCCGGGATCGAGGCGGCGCCGGTTCGTGCAGGCGCGCGCGAACATGACCGGATTTGACGGCTTTGGAGCCGGGCGGGCGGCCCGGCGGCCCGATCGGCCGGAACCCCGCTGAACCGTCCCGGAGGAAGCGCACCGGAGAACCATGCCTAAAGTCAAGCAACCGGAGTGTAATACAATCCGCGCTCGCGGTGCAAAGCGGAAGAGGCGATCTTTGCGGCGGAAAGTGCGGAGCGGCACTGTGTGGAGCGGCACTGGCGCGGCTGGCCCACGAAACGAAATGGGGAATCCGCAGCCGGGAGACCCGTAGCGCAGGGCTGGGTGCATTTCCCAGGCCTGCGGCGTTTCCAGGACTGGGCGGCGAAAAGCTGGCAGGTGGCCGAGGAGGAGCCTCAGGTCTGCCTGGTCCAATCAGGAATGTGGGCCGACTTAAGGAAGGGCCTGAGGTCCCCCAAGAGGGGATGCGGGCTCTGGCCTTCGCCATGCCGCAGGTCTGGCGCAGCGCCAGCCCTGCGCTACGGGGGTTACCGCGGGACGTAATTCGCGGCGATCCGGGTAAACTCTTCGACCTGGGCGGTTTGCCATTGGGGGTCGCGGCCGAGTTCTTTGGCCAGCAGAACGGCGACGCGCGGAGCGGCCTCGATGGCGGCGCGGGCGTTGAGCACCAGCGCGCGGGTGCGTCTCGCCAGAAAATCGTCGACCGTGCGGGCCATCTCCGAACGCGCCGCCCAGACCACTTCGCCGGCGCGCGCCGTCAGCGCGGGATGCAGCTTTTCGTCGAGCGGCGGCTCGGCGCGCAGCAGGTCCGCCACCGCCGGGGCATCAGCCCCGTAAAGCTTCAAGTCGCCGAACTTCGCGGCGCTGCGGTGGTAGCCGTGAATATTCAACTGCTGCGTCACGCAGGGCCGCGTTTCCAGGCCGGCGAGCGTCGAAGCCTGGTCGACGCAGTCCTCAGCCATCTTGCGGTAGGTCGTCCATTTGCCGCCGGTCACCGATAACAGCCCGGAGTTCGAAATGTGAACGTGGTGGTCGCGCGCCAGGGCCGAGGTGTTTTTTCCTTCCCCGGCCTTGGTCAGCGGGCGGATACCGGCGAACACACTGAGCACATTGTCGCGCGTGGGCGGTTTGCGCAGGTATTGACCGGCGGTTTCTAGAATGAAATCGATTTCCTCGGCGAGCGGCACCGGTTCGAGCGAAACCGTTTCGATGGGCGTATCGGTAGTGCCGACCAGCGCCGCGCCGTGCCAGGGAATCGCGAACATCACGCGGCCGTCGCTGGTGCGCGGCACCATGATCGCCGAATCGCCCGGCAGAAACGAGCCGTCGAGCACCAGGTGGATCCCTTGGCTGGGGGCGACCATCGGCGCCGCCTGCGGGTCGTCGAGGCGGCGCACGCTGTCGGAGAACGGGCCGCTGGCGTTCACGATGACCTTGGCCGAAACCGTGTATTCCCTGCCGGTCTCGACGTCCTGGCAAACAGCGCCGTCGAGAAAGCCCGCGTCGCCCTTGGTGAGCGCGGTGACGCGGAAGTAGTTGAGCAGCGTGGCGCCCTGCTCGGCCGCCGTGCGCACCATGCCGATCAGCAGCCGCGAGTCGTCGAACTGCCCGTCGTAGTACATCACGCCGCCGCGGAAACCCTCGGTGCGGATCGTCGGGATGCGCTTCAGAGTTTCCTCTTTGGAAAGTAGCCGCGAGGTGCCGAAGCCATACTTGCCGGCAAGCAGGTCGTAGACCTTCATGCCGATGCCGTAGAAGGGGGCTTCCCACCAGTCGTAGTTGGGAACGATGAAGGCCAGGTCGTGGACCAAGTGCGGCGCGTTATTGCGCAGGATGCCGCGCTCCTTGAGCGCCTCCATGACCAGCGAAATATTGCCCTGCTGCAGGTAGCGCACGCCGCCGTGGATGAGCTTGGTGCTGCGGCTGGAGCTACCCTTGCCAAAATCGCTTTGCTCGGCGAGCAGCACGTTGTAGCCGCGAGCGGCGGCGTCGAGCGCGGTGCCTACGCCGGTGGCGCCTCCCCCGATGACGAGCATGTCCCAGGGGCCCGACTGGTCTTCGATGCGGCTGAGCATTTCTTCGCGATTCATGGGGTTGATCTTACTTGCCCGCACTCTTACGGGCGCGGCTCTGTTTTCTTGGACCCTGTCTTATTGAGCCAGGCGGGTGCAGGCTCTTGGACGTGGGACAGACAATCTTTCCGTCCTTGTGTAGTGACAGGCGCTGTCGCCTGTCGCCGCCGTTAGGCGGCCCTTAGTCAAAATGCACGCCAGGAGGGCCTCCGCTTCGCCGCGGCCGACAGGCGAGAGCGCCTGTCTCTACCCTCGTAGGTGCCAAACCCCGGACGTCAACCTCTAGGTCGACGCTTGGACAGACAGGATTGTCTGTCCCACTTCCGAGGATCGCGCGTATCGACGTCAGGTGGCGTGCTCCCAGCCTTTGGCGCGCTCCAGAGCTTCCCGCCAGCGATGGCGCAACGCGGCCGCCTGGTCGCGAGGCATGGCCGGCTCGAAGCGGCGGTCCACCTCGGCGTAGGCCCTGATTTCATCCTGACTCTTCCAGACTCCGCTGGCGAGTCCAGCCAGATAGGCCGCGCCCTGGGCGGTTGTTTCGGTCACCTTGGGGCGCACGATCGGGGCGCCGAGGATGTCGGCCTGAAACTGCATCAGCAGGTTGTTGGCCGCGGCGCCGCCGTCGACGCGCAGCTCTTTGATCTCGATGCCGGTGTCGTCGCGCATCAGCTCCAGAATGTCGGCTACCTGATAGGCGATACCTTCGAGCGCCGCGCGGGCAATGTGGGCGCGCGAGGTGCCGCGGGTGATGCCGGTCAAAATGCCGCGCGCGTAGGGGTCCCAATGCGGCGCGCCCAGCCCGGCGAAGGCCGGCACCAGATACACCCCGCCGTTGTCGGGGACCGAGGCGGCCAGCGGCTCGATCTCGGCCGCCGTGCGAATCAGCCCCAGCCCGTCGCGCAGCCATTGGACCACGGCGCCGGCGATGAAAATGCTGCCCTCCATCGCGTACTCGGTGCGCCCGCCCAGCTTCCAGGCCACCGTGGTCACCAGCTTTTGCTTCGAAGCCGTGGCTTGCGAGCCGATATTCATCAGCGCGAAACAGCCGGTGCCGTAGGTGTTTTTCGCCATGCCGCGGTCGAAGCAAAGCTGGCCGAACAGCGCCGCCTGCTGGTCGCCGGCGACTCCGGCAATTGGCACGCCGGCCATCTCCGGCACGGTTGTCTCGGCGTAGACCTCGCTCGAGGAGAGCACCTCGGGCAGCATGGCCCGCGGCACCCCGAGCATGGCGAGCAGCTCGTCGTCCCAGGCGCCTGCGTGGATGTTGTAGAGCATCGTGCGCGAGGCGTTGGTGGCGTCGGTGATGTGGCGCGCGCCTCCGGTCAGCTTCCAGATCAGCCAGGAATCGACGGTGCCAAAAGCGAGCTTGCCCGCGGCGGCCTTCTCGCGCGCCCCCGCGACGTTTTCGAGCAGCCAGGCGATCTTGGTGCCGGAAAAATAAGCATCGATCACCAGCCCGGTCTTTTCGCGGACCATCGGCTCGCGGCCCTCGGCCTGCAGCCGGTCGCAAAGGCCGGCCGTGCGGCGGTCCTGCCAGACGATTGCGTTGTGAATCGGCCGGCCGCTCTCGCGATCCCATACCAAGGTCGTCTCGCGCTGGTTGGTGATGCCGATAGCGGCCAGGTCGCGCGGGCCAATGCCGGCTTTTTGCAGCGCCTCGACGGCGACGCCGATTTGGGAAGCCCAGATTTCCTCGGGATCGTGCTCCACCCAGCCGGGCTTGGGGAAAATCTGCTCGAACTCGCGCTGCGCGACAGCGGTGATCGCCCCTTGCGGGTCAAACACAATCGCACGGGAGCTGGTAGTGCCTTGGTCGAGGGCGAGGATAAACGGCATGAGGCTCTCCAGGGGCGGCCGGAAATCGGAGCGAGAGAGTCGAAGGAACCGGCGCGAATTGGGCTTGAGCCCCGGCCCCTCCCGCTTCACGGCAGCAGGCGTCCAGCACGGACGCAGCCGGCACGGGCGAAAGTTTTTCAATGTACCACGCCGAGAGCCCCGCCCTGGGCGGAATGCCAGCGGGCGACGTGGGCAGGACGGCGGCCGGCCGCGGCGATCCCGGCGACGGCCGTGATATCCGACGGGTTAAGCCGGCCTACCCCCTGGGAGCTTCGTGTCCGACTGGGCATTTGCCCCACCCATTCGGGCCGCGCGCGAAGGCCGGCGGCCCAGCGCTATGGGACCAAAATTCAATGATTTACGAATGGTTGCCGTGTGATTCTGTCCGCCCAGTGCGAAAACTCTACCGGCATCGGTGCTTGACGACTTAGTGGACACTGAAATCAAAGGACTTACGAATCTCTTGCGGTTTTGGAACCTCACTTGCTTCCAACATGTGCGAGCGGCTGAGGCGGATGACCCGAGTTTCCGACGGGACTGAAGCCACTAGCTGGCCCGGGGGAACAAACGATGCGAAAAGTGATGCCACACAAAGGGTTCTCGGTCGACCAACTGGATCGCGGCGAGCTGTTGTCGTTAACCACCCGCAACCGTAACTATTGGTTGACCTTCCTGGGCGATCATCACGGCCTGCTGTCGGGGCACCCGCGTTACTGCCAGACGCCAACACCGGTTCGCATCGAGGGCTCGACCTGGGGCGGTTCGATGATCGAATCCGGCTTTCTCGGCGAAGGGATGCACGTCGAATTCGTGCTGCCCGACGGCAAGACCCTGACCACTTCGACGGTCGTCGAGATCAAGCGCGAACCGCTGCACCGGCCGCTGCAAGCGGCGTGAGCCGACGATCCAACCCTGCCATCCAGTCCGACGGGCGCATCCGCATCCACCAACAAACAGAGCCGCAGGCGTAAGCCGGCGGGCCGAATTTGCACGAAGCCAGGGGCCGAAGAAGCCGCCGTGCGCGGCGCCTGATCTCGGAGCGGTAGACCCCTCATTCGACAGATTTCAAACGGTTCCCCCGGACTTTCAGCCCCTTCGGCCCGCGGGCTTACGCCTGCGGCTCTGTTTGTTGGGTGGTTGCTTTCGGCGCCGGATACCCCTGCCATTTTGGCGCGGGATGCCCTGCCTATTTCAGTGCGGGTTGCGCTTGCGGCTACTTTTTCGGCTGGGCTTGTGCCGGCCCGGGGTACTTCTTGCGGTCGTAGCGGACGTCGGCGTCGCTGCGGGGGCGGTCGATCCCTACCACGTCGTAGACTCCGGCCTTATCGCGCAGGGTCAGCACGAGCGGCTTGGCCCATTGCGGGTTGGCGGGCTGCAAGCTGCGGATGCGCGCCACGGCATAGCGATTTCCGGCATCGTCGCGCGGTCCCCAGGCGTCTTGGGGAACTTTCGCCATGGCCGCACTGAGCCGAATTTCGTCTCCAACGGGGGTTTCCTGGTTGGCCAAATTGTCGAGCCGGGCCCACTGCACTTGGTAGGCGACGTCGCCCTGGGCGGCTCCGGTACGGACCGCCGCGTTGTCGAAGGTCACCTCGTCCCCATCTTCACTGATTGAAAACCGGTCGAGTGGATTCGTGCGGGCGATCCAATAGCGGAGGCATTTGTCGCGCCGCGCGATCAGCGTCTCGAGCAGGTAGCGCTCCGCTCGCGGGTCGGAAATCCCGGCCGTGGCGACGACCGCGCGCAACACCTCGTCGGTGAAGGGCGCCAATTTGGTGGCTGCCCAGAACGCGTCGGCTTCATCCATGCGCTCGAAGGCGGGGTTGGGATATTCGGGCTTCCATTTCGCGGCGTCGAAAAAGTCGGCTTCAACGTTGCCCACCGCCGGGTAGTCCGGGTATTCCACCTTCATCCAGGGCCGCTGCCACAGGCCGAAGGTGACGATGGCCTTGCCGATGTCGGCGCGGTCGACAAGGTATTCGTTCCCGGCGCGGGGGTCCTGCTTGAAGGTGCTGCCGCTGCCCAGCGTCGAGCCGAAGTCGATGAGGAAGTGTTTGATGAAGCGGCTGCCGTTTTCCTGAACGTAGGAATCGAAGGTGTTGATCGCCCGCGAGTCGTCGTGGTTGAGCCAGGCGGCAAAGACACGCAGACCGCGCAACTGGCGCATCTTCTCGTGCGGATAGAGGTCGTTGGGGTCGTCGGGGCGCGTTCCGTAGTATTGGAACTCGCCGACGAACTTTCCTTCGATGAACCTGCTGGCCAGCGCGCGAACGCCCCCGTCACTGGACTCGGCCGCCCGCTCGTTGATCCATTCGTCGACGTCGGAAGCAACGATCCGGCGCTGTTTGCCTTGCAGGTCTTTCCATTTCGCGTCCGGCGCCAGGGTCAGGTCGCCGCGCCGCAGGCGGACCAGGAAATTCTGCGGCACGTTGTAGCCGAGGGCGTAAAAGATCTTGGTTGAGATCATCTCGGCGGAGGAAGGCAGCTCGGGCATGTGCGTCGGGTCGAGCTTGATGAGGTAGGTGTCGCCGCGGCTGTCGCGGATAAAGAATTTCGGCGTGATCCCGGCCGATGGGCTGCCGGTGATCGTCCACGGCGGCGGCGCCGGGCCGTCAACCTGGTTGGGACCGCGCACGATTTCTTCCGCCGTCATCGCGCGATGGCCGATGCGGTTGGTGAACCAGCTCGAATCGGGCACCTCGCCCAGGGTGTTGGCGTTGAGCGCCGGCCCTCCGTCGCCGGCCGGGGCCTGGAACGAATGAATGATGAAATCGGCTTCGTCGGTGAGCGCGAAGACTTCGACCGGCGGCGCGTCGATGCGGTCGGGCTCCTGCCAGACCGGGTCGTCGGGATAAAATCTGCGGCCGTCGCCCTTGTCGCCGACCGATTGCGCCAGAACCACGCTAACGGCCAGCAGTGACGCGGCTGCGATGCCCGCAATCCCGAGCCGCCCGCCGCCCGCCGCCAGCCACCTGCCGCATACCGCAAGCCCATGCCGCAAGGCCGGCCATGTCCGCAAGTGGTTCGACGTATGCATGGTTGCGTTCCTAAAAGACAACCGAAGCTCGAAACAACGGGATCAGCCGCTCGCGGCTGAACGCCACATCCACGCGGTAAACAAAAGAGTCGCGGGTATGGATGCGAAAGCCCATGCCTCCGGAGTATTGCCAGTCGCTGAAATCGATTTCGGCGCGCCGCGAGGCCACCTTGCCGGCGTCGACAAACAGCGCCATATCGAGAAACCAGGAGGCATACCAGCGATACTCGATCTGCGCCAGCACGGCGTTCTTGTCGCGGAAACGCCGTTCGCGAAATCCGCGCAGCCGTTCGCCGCCGCCCAGATCGGGCATGTAGTAGAAGGGCATGCGGTCGTTGGCGCCGACATCGGTCATCACGACGTTGCCGTGGAAAACCAGCGTGCGGTATTCGTTGCCGAGCGGGAAATAGCGCTGCAGCTCGAACTCCCAGCGCCGGAAATGGTAGGTGTCGAGGTGGCGGTCGCGGTAGTTGGAGAATTTCGTTCCTAGGAAAGTGCCGCGCCGCGGATAGTCGGGGTTGTCGCGCAGATCGTAGTCGGCGAAAGCATCGATGCGCAGGAAGTCGGGCTGCTGTTCGAACCCCGGCACGGCTGCGGGGTCGAACAGCCGCTCAAGCGTCGGGTAGCGCGTATCGCGGCCCGAGCCGACCGAAGGGCTCAGGTAGTAGGTTCCACCGCCGATGCGCAGCCGGCGGATCGGCTCGAGCCAGAAGTCGGCCCCGGCTTCGAGCTGCCGCAGCAGGTAGTTGCTGCGGTCCTTCTCCCGCGCGTCGATGCCGATCCCGAAAAAATCCTCCTGGGGCCACTCGAAATATTTCGCGCGCAAACCCAGGTTGAATATGCTGCCGCCGAGGTTGCGGAAATCAAGACTGCCGCTGAGTTGCTGGTAGGCGCGGCTCGAATAGGCGGCTTCGACGCGCAGATCGATCCGGTTGGGATAAGTCTCGGGAACGTAGCCGCGCTGCAGCAGGCCGCGGTTCTGGTAGCCGACGCCATAAGCGAAGCCCTTGCCCGAGGGGAAATCACCGGTCGAGAAAAAGAAGCCGGCGCTGCTTTCCTGCACCCTGTTGAAGCGCTCGATAAACCCTTCGAAGGCGCGAATTCCTTTGTCGACGTTTTCCCGCCGCGGCGGGCTGAGGTGCCGCGACTTTTCCTGGCGGCGGTCGGCGAGCAGTTCAGCGCGGCGCGGGGCTTCGCCCAACGCTGCGGACGCGCTGGCCAGCAACAGCGTCAGAGAGCCGGCCAGAGTCTGTAGAACACGGTTTTGGCGCCGGCGCAGACGGCGCCCCTCGGCCACGAACTTGGTCATTTCCGCCGCCCGCGTGTGGAGGGAAATCGTCTTACGTGGCTGGAAAACGGTTTGCCACGAACCCAACAAGCTGCCTCAACGAATCGCCCATCGTAAAACCGGCCGCGGCCCCGAACCGCAGTGTATGTCCGGTTCCCCGAGGGAACATTGGCCCATCCTAGCAAAGTTCACGGCACCCCCGAAGCGGTTCGGTTGCGTGAACCACGGAGGTCAGGGCGGGCGTCGATGGGAGACCGCCGGGCTCAGCCGGCAGGCTGCAAGATCCAACTGCGGATTTGAAACGCACCCGGACTATAAGCGATCGAACAGGGGTACTCCAGCCACCACCACGACTCGGGCGTGCCCTGGGCCGCAAATCCACGTTGACTCCATTCCTTCTGGAGCGCTTCGATCGGGAGCAGCGGCTCGAAGGCATCGGGCGCGGCGGCGTAGAGCGCCAGCAGCCGCTCGAACGCTTCGGTTTCCGCCGTCACATCGAAGCGTTCATTGCACAGCAGATTGATCGCCGTCTCGCAGGCGGCACCGCGGTCGGGCTCGGCGAGCGCGGCCGGTTCGCGAGCCAGCCGGTCGATGGTGGCCAGCGTGGTTTCGCGCGCCGGCGGCTCGGCCCTCGCCCAGCGCGGGCGTAACTTTTCGAACGCGGCCGCAAAGGTGTCGCGCAACGCCTGGTCCTTCTGAAGCGCTGCGAACAGGCCCAGCCGGGCGAGGTCGGGCAGCATCGTCAACAGCGCTTCCCGGCGGCGTGCCGATTCGATTTTTTCATACAGCGGCCCGCGCGCGATGGTGTCGGCGAAATAGACCGCTCCGCCGCGCCGGCAAACGGCCGCCAGCAGCCGTATGTGGTCGCGCAGCGCGACTTGCTGAATCTGCGCGCGGAAACGCTCGTAGCCGTCCCAGGCGGTGAGCCGCTTTCCAAACTTGTCGCGCAGCAGCCGCGCGGCGTAGTTCAACGGGTAGCGATGCAGTTCGGAAAGCACCAGCGACGAAACCACCAGGTCGGCCTCGGGCAGCTTCGCCGCGGCGGCGTCGTTGTCGAGTCCAGTGAGCGTGCCGGCAATGCGTTCAAGGCCCTGTTCGGCGGTCTCGCTGCTCTCGACGGCGTGCCACAACCGCCGCATCAGCGGCGCGGCGAACGTCGTCACATCCTGGACTTGAATATGGACCTTGGCGGCCAGGTCGTCGGGCAGTTCGTCGACGGCCGCCGCCATACTCGCGTCGTCGAGATCGGCAAGCACCACCTCATCGAAGCTTCGCGCCAACTCTTCGAGCGGGATTTCGGTACAGTTGCCCGCCCCCAGAACGAGCGTTTTCGAGCGGTGCTCACAGTGAGACGCGGCCTCGAGGATCCGGCGATGGCTCTGGGCGACATGCGGCTCCCAATAGTCGCTGCGCTCGTCTTCGATGCCCCGTAGTCCGGCCCCGGCGAGACGGAAAAACTCCTCAGGGGTGGGCAGCGCGGCCTTCTGCGCCGCCAGCGGCCCGGCCAACGTGACGGCCGCGAGCAGCAGCAAAGACCAGTTATGACGAAGCCGCATTTCCCTCATCTTAGATCTTCGAATGCGGGCCGGCGTCGGCGTCCATCGCGGCGCGTCTGCGTACAATAACAACGAAACAGGAAAGGGAAACGAACGATGCGATGGATTCGAACCGGCCTGCTGTTGTTGCTGGCCTGTTCTCCAAGCGCCCTGGCGCAAAAAGAGCCCCTCAAAGTCGACGTGGCGATCTTCCCGCCCAACGTCATCGAATCGCAGCAGCGGCCCGGCGGTTTCGAAGGCTTCGACATCGATCTTTGGGAAGAGATCGCCCGCAACATGGAAGCCGACTTCGTCTACAGGAGAGTACCGTTCGAACAACTGCTGGACGAAGTTGCGGCCGGAAAGGCCGATGTGGGGCTGGGCGGAATTACGATTCATTCCGAGCGCGAAGAAACCCTGGACTTCAGCTACCCCTACATGGAGTCGGGCCTGCGCATTTTGGCGCACCGCGGCGGCTATCACTTCAAGGCCCTGTGGAATACCGTCGTCGAATCGGGCGCGTTCCGCTGGCTCGGCTACCTGGCGTTGTTTTTGGTGCTGTGCGCCCACCTGCTGTACTTCGCCGAAAAGGGCCGTCAGGCTATCAGCGACCACTATTTTCCGGGAATCTTCGAAGCCGCCTGGTGCATCTTCGCGACGATGACCACGGTCGGCTATGGCGACGTGGTGCCGCAAAAATGGACCGGTCGCGTCGTCTCGGTATTAGTAATGGTTACCGGGATCGCCCTGTTCGGTATCGTCGTTGCCGAGCTGAGCGTGGGGCTGACCTTCAACCGCCTGCAGATGGAGTTCAACGGACCCGAGGATCTGCGCGGTCATCGCGTCGCAACCGTCGCCGGCTCCACCAGTATCAACGCCCTCGAGCGCTACGGCGCGCGTATTGAAACCTCTCAGACCATCGATCTGGCCTGCGAGCGACTCAACCGCGGAGAAGTCGACGCCGTGGTTTTCGACGGTCCCGCGCTGCTCTACTACATGAAGAGTCGGACTTCGGACGAGATCGCCCTGGCCGGCGGAGTGTTCGATGCGCAGAGCTACGGTATCGCCTTTCCCAACGGCAGCCCGCTGCGCGAGCGGGTCGACCGCGCGCTGTTGAAAACACAGGAAAACGGCCGCTATCAGCAGATCTACGAGAAGTGGTTCGGTGTCAAATAGGCCGCGCGGGGCGCGCCCGGGACGAATAAAAACATTTCATTCCCGCAGGAAGCGGAGTACAATAAGGGGGCTAAAAGAAGCTCCCCCCAGATTGTGCCCTTTCGATCGCCGCCCTGCTCCGTCCCCTCCAGGATGCGGCGTCCAGCATGGATGTAGACGATGAGTTGCTGACGGCCGCGGACTTTCCCATGTCACCTTTTTGCAACCAGGCGGGTCTTACCGGAAAGAGGAAGCAGGCCGCCCATGGCGGCTATCGCTCATGAGTGTGGTCTCAAAAAGCGGTGCCTGGCTGGTTTCCAGGAATGGACCTGACGTGCCCGACACTGTGTTGGAACGACCGGTCACCTGCATCGGCCGCGCTTCGGATAACGACATCGTCGTTACCGGAGAGCAGGCGGCCACTGTGTCTTCCTACCATGCCGAGATTCGCCGCGACGGCGATCAGTTTCATCTCTACGATCGCGACAGCACCAACGGCACCTATCTCAACGGACGGATGATTTCCGAAGCGGCGCTGGAGCCCGATTGCATCATCCGGCTCGGGCCCAACGGACCGGAATATCTTTTTGAATTGCGCCAGCCCCCTCGCGCCGATCTCGACGCGACGATCGTGCTGCCGGAGATGCCGACCAAAGCCGCCCTGGAGCATCTCGAGCAAGCCGCCAACGGAGGGCGCAATGGGAAGGCGCAGGCCGCCGCCGGCGATCACGAAGCGCTCGTCGCCGAGGCTTTGGAGGAAGTGCGTTCGGCGCGGCGGCGCGGGGAAGCCGACCAGACCGCCGTCATCCTTCGCAAGCTTTTGCATACGGGCATCAGGCAATCCTCACGGCCGCTCAAGCAAGTGATCGTCGCGTTGGTGGTGGTTCTGTTCGGCGTCGCCGCCTATAGCTGGTGGGCCATCGCCGACCTGCAACGGCAGAAAAGCGACATCGACGCGCAAATCGCCGACATCGAAAATCGCCTCGAGGACGGCGGGCAGGACCCGGTCGAGATCGAGCAGCTCATTGCGCGCCTTACGGTTTATCAGAAGCGCGCCCGCAACCTGCAGGACAGTCTGTTCTACCAGTTCACCGAAGAAGGCCGCACACGCATTCTCGTGCGTCGCGAGATCGGCACGCTGTTGGCGGAATTTGGAGCGACCGAATACGATCCGCCGCCCGAGTTCGTCGACAAGGTATGCCAGGACATCGAGCTCTACCAGGGCCCCGATCGGCCTCACATGGAACGGGCGCTGGGGCGCGCGCGCAGCCAACTGGACCGCATGCGCAAGCTCGTCGAGGAGAACAACCTTCCCGGAGACTTGGCCTACATGGTGCTGGTCGAAAGCTCCTTCATCAACGGCCGCACCAGCCAGGCTGACGCCGCCGGGCTATGGCAGTTTCGCCCCGAAACCGCGCAACAGTTCGGCCTGGTGGTCAACGATCAGGTGGACGAGCGCTTCGACGTCGACAAATCGACGCACGCGGCGGCGCGCTACATCCGTTCGCTGATTCTCGAGTTCGGCTCGGGGAACTCTGTGATGCTCGCGCTGGCCGCCTACAACACCGGTCCCACCCGCGTGCGGCAGGCGGTGCGCAAGGTCAAGGACCCCATCAAGCAGCGCAACTTCTGGCATCTCTACCGCGTCGGCGCCTTGCCGCGCGAGACCCGCGAATACGTTCCCAAGATTTTCGCAGCCATCATCATCGGCCGCAATCCGGAAGAGTTCGGATTCTGAAGCGGCGTCGAGACGCCCTTCCGCGATCAGCCAGGTCCATCCGCGATAAGATTGGCGCTATGCGCCAGAACACACAACGGCTCGCGGTCTCCACGCGCGGCAAGGGCTTCTACGAGATCACGGCCGAGGTCGCCTCGTGGGTTTGCGTACAAGCCTTGCAAACCGGCCTGTTGACACTGTTCCTGCAACACACCTCGGCCTCGTTGGTGATCCAGGAAAACGCCGATCCCGATGTCGTCAAAGATCTGGAGACGTTTTTCAGCCGCCTGGTCCGTGAGGACGACAGCCTCTATACCCACACCATCGAAGGCCCCGACGACATGCCGGCGCATATTCGCGCGGCTCTGACGCAGACGCAACTGTCGATACCGATCGTCGGCGGCCGGCCGAGCCTGGGCACCTGGCAGGGAATCTACTTGTTCGAGCACCGCCGCCGGCCGCATCAGCGCAGTGTCGTGATGCACGCCTTCGGGGAATGAGTCCAAGAGCCGGGCCCAGTGGGGCAGGCTCCGGCATGCCCAAGAGATGCGGCGCACGCTCAAGCCCACGGCTTCGGCCCTGGCGGTGGCGGGCACGCCAGGGTTCGTAAATCCGGGCACCGAGCAGAAGGCCGGCGGCGCCTCAACGGTTTCGCTTAGCCGCATGCTCGGAAGGTAGTAGCCAGCGCCGAATTTGGTGCTATGGCCCCCCCGGGGCATCGGTCATTTTTCCCTTGCCGCTCAGGCGTACAACAAAGCGACAAAGGGTCTACAATTGACCTACGTTTGTAATTGGGAAAGTCCACCGTGAGGATCGCCGCTTTAGTTTTGTCGCTGGTGGCAGCTTTCGGTTCCGGCTGCAGTGGAATTGAAGGCGGCATGAGCGCGTATGCGCGCGGCGACTATCCGGCGGCGCTGATCGAATTCCGTCCTTTGGCCGAGCAGGGCTACCGGCTGGCGCAATACACGCTGGGCCTGATGTATGAGCAGGGCCAGGGACTTCCGCAGGACTACCAACAAGCCGTCAAGTGGCTCTCGCGCGCCGCGGTTCAGGGCGTGCCGCAGGCTCAGTTCGAGTTGGGTACGTTGTACGCGCGCGGCCTGGGCGTTCCGCAGGACTATGTCGTGGCGCACGCCTGGATCAATCTCGCGGCGGCCTCGGCCGAGCCGGCGGACGCCCGCTACTACGCCACCGAGCGCGACGAGCTCGCGGTCGAGATGACGGCCGAACAGATTGCGGCGGCGCAACAACTGGCCCGGGAATCTCTGCGGGGCCTATCGCGCGCTCGCCGTTGAGCCTACCCCTCCCGGCACCCCAAGCCTCCAGTAAACCACTGAAACAAAAAGGGGAATAGCCTCAGGTGAAGGATTGCACCGCCACCTCGCCCGGCTCTGGTATAGACTGGGAGAATCGCTGCACTGGGCGATTCCGCCTATGAAACTCCCCTTTCCCTCTTGGCGAAAAGCATCCCCCCTACTCCCGATCGTTACCCTGGCCGCCGTTGTGTTCGCCGCCACTGCCGCGCCGCGACACGATAGTCCGCCGGACACGCTGCAACCCGACCCCGTGCTGCAGGGACTCGTGGCCCACGCCGTGAGCCAGATGGGGCTGAGCGGCCTGGTGCATGAAGGGCACATGGCGCTGTCGTTCATCGATCTCAGTGACGCCGGGGCGCCACGCTACGCCGGTTTCAACGACCGCGAGATGATGTACGCGGCGAGCCTGCCGAAGATTGCCATCCTGGTGGCGGGCTTCGAGCGCATTCGCCAAGGGCTGATGCGCTACACGCCCGGCGTGAAGCAGATGTTCACGCGGCTGGCGCGCTATTCGAGCAACGAAGACGCCTCGCGCGCGATTCAGCAGATCGGCTTCGAATACATTGCCGACGTGCTGACGAGCCCGAAATACCGCTTGTACGATCCCGGCGAGAATGGCGGGCTGTGGCTGGGTAAGGCCTACGGCGGACCGAACGACCGCTGGCGCCGCGACCCGCTGCATAATCTCTCGCACGGCGCGACCAGCCTGCAAGTGGCGCGCTTCTTTCTGATGATGGACGAGGGGCGCCTGGTCAATCCGCATTTCAGCGCCGAGATCAAGGAAATCCTTTCGCACCCGGGCATTCACCACAAGTTCGTCAAAGGCCTCGACGGCATGCCCGACCATCACATCTACCGCAAGTCGGGCACCTGGCACCAATGGCACGCCGACGCCGCGCTGGTCGAAGCCGGCGGCAAGAAATACATTGCCGTGGCGCTGGTCGAAGACAGCCGCGGCGGCGAGATTCTTCCCCGGCTGATTCGCCGCCTCGACAGCATCGTCTGCAACGGGGAGGACAGCAAACAAACGTTTGCCCAGGCGCGCTAGCCGACGAGGGTGAAATCGCGGGGCGCAGCGCCGTGGGTGGTTCGCACTCAGACGTGGGTAGTTCGCACTCAGAGGCGCGGGCGTGAGCCCGCGCCGGAACCCCCTGGGAAAGCGACCTCAGCCGACGCCGGGCACATCTTCTGGCACCAGCCAATCAACGCAAGCTAACGCTTGCGGCTCCGAGTGGTCTTCGCCGCCTTAGCACCGAACGAACCGGCACCAATCGGTCTCCCCGTCCCTCCAAAAACCCTACCCCGGCGGCATTCGCGAGAATAGAAGCCGAGAAGTGGAAGCACTCGACTGGCCGCATGCGCAATCTCAAAATCACCGTCGCCTATGACGGCACCGACTATTGCGGCTGGCAGGTTCAGCCCGGCCAGACGACGATTCAGGGGCTGCTGCAAGCGGCGCTCGAGAGAATCGAAGGCGCGGCGGTCAAGGTGCATGGCTCGGGCCGAACCGACGCCGGGGTGCACGCTCTGGCGCAAGTCGCCTCGTTCCACCTCGCCAACCCGATTCCCGCGCTCAATCTCCGCAAGGCACTGAATCGCCTGCTGCCCGAGGCGATCCGCGTGCTGCTGGTCGAGGTAGCCGCCGAGGATTTCCACGCCCGCTACTCGGCTCGCGCCAAGACGTACGAATACCGCATCTGGCGCCAAGAGGTCTGCCCGCCGCTGGTCAGCCGTTACGTGCTGCCTTTTCCCTACCCTCTCGACGAAGAGCGCATGTGCGAGGCCGCCGAGCGGCTCAGGGGTACGCGCGATTTCCGGTCGCTGGCGGCCAACGACGGCGAAGCCACCGAGTCGACCGTGCGCACGATCTTTTCCTCGACGCTGGCGCGCGACGGTGAACGGCTCGTCTACCGCGTGCGGGGCAGCGGCTTTCTCCGCCACATGGTGCGCAACGCGGTGGGAACCCTGATCGAAGTCGGCCGCGGCAACTTCTCGCCCGGCGACATCGACCGGATTCTCGAAACCAAAGACCGCTCGGCCGCCGGCCCCACCGCGCCCGGCCGCGGCTTGTTCCTGGTCGACGTGGAATACTAGGAAGCCCGCCAACAACGACGCGGAACATCGCGCCCGATCGGAAGCGCGCGCGGCGCAAACGGTGTCCCAAGCACTCGCGGAAACGCCTCTATCTGCAGGTGTTTGAGCAGCGCGTCGTACGATGATCCCAACGGCGGCGTATGCCTTTCGGCAGACCCTGCTGGTACCGCAGAGCTACGGTCGCTCCGTACGGAATCACTATGGACTTCCTCCTAGAAGCTCGCGCACGATAGGGGTGTAGGCGGCTGCCGAAATCGCGAAAATTCTTCTCGCGCGGTGCCTGCGGCGAGTGAATGTGATGTCATCCCGAACGATCCTGATTTCTTCCAATCACGAGGTCATTTCGCAGGTTGCGCAGGCTTGTGAGACCGCCGGCCAAGGGCGCAAGGCGCTGGTTTTTGTGGAGAGCAACGACATCGGCACGGTGCGCGAGCTGCTCGACGCCAGCGGCGAGACGACCCGCGCCGTGATCGCCGACCTCAGCGGAGACGGCGGCGGCCTCGAGTTACTCCAAGCTCTGCGCGAGGGCTATCCGGACCTGTTGCTGGCCGCGGTGCATCCCGAGCCTACGGCCCCGATGATTCTCAGCGCGATGCGCGCCGGCGCCGGCGAGTTCCTGACGCCGCCTTACGATCTGCGCCGGTTGCACCGCGAAGCGCGTCAGCCGAAGCTAATCGCCGGACCCGAGGCGCCGATGGGCAAGGTGATCGCTTTCATGCCGGCCCAAAGCGGCAACGGAGCCTCCACCGCGGCCTTGCACGCCGCCTGCGCGGCCTCGCGCGAGCTGCGCGACAAAGTACTGCTGTTCGAACTCGATTTTCATTGCAGCGTGCTGCGCCCGCGACTGAAGCTCAAACCCGAACGCAGCGTCGCCGAAATTCTCGACCGCACCGACCAACTCGACGAGCTGTGGCCGTGGGTCGTGCAGCCCTGGAACGGCATCGACGTGCTGCCCTCGCCCGAGTCGAGCCGCAAGATGGCCTGCACGAACCTGCACCGGCTGCCCGACGTGGTGCAATACGCCGCGTCGCAATACAGCGCCGTGGTGCTCGACCTGCCCAGCGCCCTGATGAGCTCCACGCGCGACGTGCTGGAACTGACCGACGAGGTGTACCTGATCTGCACGCCCGAAGTCACCTCGCTGCACCTGGCGCGGCGCCGCGCCCTCGAATTGATCGAGATGGGGCTGCCCAAAGACTCGCTGCGCATGGTGATCAATCGCTCCGGCTCGGCGCACTCCTTGCTGGCGCAAGACCTCGCCCACGCCATCGGCTTTCCCATCTACCGCTCGCTCGACAACGACTACGTTGCGCTGAACGAAGCCTGGGAAGCGTCGAAACTGCTTTCCCGCGAATCGAACTTGGGGCGGCAGCTCGACGACCTGGGAGCCGCCATGGTCGGCGCCGAGCGGCCCGCTTCGAAGCCTTCGCGCGCGCCCTGGAAGGCGCTGCTGTCGGTGTTTCAACACTGAGCCTCGCCGGCGCGCTCGCGCCGCCTTCCCGCCCGACGTAAGAGTATGCTCGCCTGTGGCGGATCCGTCCGCCGGAGGAATTCAGCCCGCTGTCCGGCTGGGCAGCGGGTGTCCTCAACACCGCCTGCTTCGAACCCGCCAAAGGTATCGAAGTTCACACTGGCGTCCCGGCAGGGTGCCCGCGACGCCGCGGCGTCGCGAAGCCCGAGGGCGATCGTCACGAGGAACAAATTACACGGCGCGCTCGCCCGCCATGTAGGAAGTTCGCGATGAAAGCATAGACCCAGGGCCCGGCAGGAGCCCGCCGCGCCTCTGATACGATGGACTTGCAACCCCATCCTCGACCGACAAGCCGAGTTCGTCGTGCAAGGAGCTTCCCATGAGCGATACGAACCCAAGCATTCAACTGGGCCTGTATAGCATCACCTACCTCGGCGTTTGGTACCGCGGCGGCGCGCTGACGCTCGAACAGGTGGTGCAGCGCGCCCGCAAATACAGCTATCAGGGAGTCGAGATCGACGGCAAGCGGCCCCACGGCAATCCGATCGATATGCCGACGAAGCGCTGTCGGGAGCTGCGTCAATACGCGGCGGACCAGGGCGTCGAGATCTACGCCGTCGCCGCCAATAACGACTTCAGCAGCCCGATCCCTGAACATCGCGAGGCACAACTGCTCTACGTGCGGGAATTGATCCGCATGACGGCGGACCTGGACGCCAAGCTGCTGCGCGTGTTCCTGGCCTGGCCCGGCGTGACGCTGCGTCCCGGGGGCGGGGGCCGCTATGACGTCGCCAAGGACGTCTGGGCGCATACCCACCAGGAATTTCCCGACGGGCAGACTTGGCAGTGGTGCCGCGATACCCTGAGCGAGGCGGCGCGTTATGCCGGCGAACACGGCGTTACGCTGGCCCTCCAAAACCATGCCCCGGTCGTGCGGGACTATCGCGATGTGCTGCGGATGATTCGCGAAATCGATTCGCCGCACCTCAAAGCCTGCTTCGACTCGCGGCTGGAACGCGGCAAGAAGGGCGATTACCTGCTCGAAGCGGCGCGCGCCTTCGGCCCACTGCAGGCGCTGTCGCATTTCGGCGACGAATACGACCGGGCCGGCGGCAGAGTCGTTCCTAAACAAGACGAGTTCCTCGCCGACCAGATCGAGGGCCTGCTGGACATCGGCTACGAAGGCTATCTGGGCTACGAGCTATGCCACCCGCTGCCGCTGGTCGACGGCGCCCTGCCCGGCATCGACTTCGTGGACAGGAACGTCGAACTTGCCGCCGAATACCTGCGCGAGACCCTCGCCAACCTCACGAAACCGAGGGTTGGCGCAGGGGTCTGACCCCGTTCCAAGCCCGTTGCAGGCCATGCCGGCGGGCGGGCCCGGCCAGTAGGCCTACAGCCCATCGTGACGACATCTATCCCCTAATAAACTGATTTAAAACAGCTTACATACAGCGGATTCGGCCCGCTGGCTTACGCCTGCGGCTCTGTTCCCTTGGGTGTCTATTGCTTTGGGTCTGGCTGGAAGAGAATCGCACGGTCCGCGGTGGAATCCGTTGTCTGCCCACCGTGGCGTACCTGGGCAGGCGCTTTCGCTCCTGGCAGATGGGACCGGCCCAGCACTTCAAATGCAGAAGGAAGACGCCGGAAGACGGAAGTGAGAACAGGCAGGAGCGCCCGCAAGAAAGAAGACCGTAAAGGTAGGTTATTGGTTGCGGGGGAAGGATTTGAACCTTCGACCTTTGGGTTATGAGCCCAACGAGCTACCAGACTGCTCCACCCCGCACATTCATGTTACCGGAAGCACGGGTCGCGGTCAAACTGGTCCAGGCAACCGGGTTTCCAGGCCTCGGAAAGATCCCATCCCGGCCGGGCGGCGGCGCCCGCGGGGGGACCGTCAGAGGGTTCCGCCTCTCAATTTGTCGAGGCGATTTGTCAAGCGTTTACAGGATTCCTGTGTCGCGAAACCCGGTGAGGGCCCAATCCGACCTATCGGGTGAATGGCTGAGGAGCCCTAGGGAAAAAGGCCAAACAATTGCAGGCATCCCCAGCGGCGCTCGCGCCGTCGCTGTCTGTCCATAATCGGAGAAGGGCCCAGGATCCCGCGGATGCAGTCTCGCTTTATCGGAGCCATCGTCGTTTCATTCCTCGCCGCCGGGCCGCTCGCCGCTTACATCCAAAATCAACGCTCCACGGGAGCGTCGATGGTCCGATCGGACTTTCGTGCGATTCCTTACGTGGTGGATTCCCGCACGGCTCCGGGACTACTCAACGCCGCCGGGCAGTTCACGATCACGCCGGAAAGCGACCCGATAGGCGCGATCCGCGGCGCTTTGGAATCGTGGTCGGACATTCCTTATTCGGAGGTTCACTTCGCCCCCTTCGAGATCCGCGCCGGGAGCGACCCGCGCAACGACGGGGTGAACGTGATCACCTTCGCCGATACGGCGCAGACGCGCTCGCTGGTGGGAGACGCGGTAGCGGTGACCTTCCTCTACACGAACGCCAACGGCGTGCTGACCGACACCGACATCCTGTTCAACCCACGGCTGCGCTTCTCGACCGATCCCGACCCAACTTCGTTCGACATTCAAGGAACGTTGACGCACGAGCTGGGGCACGCGCTGGGCCTCGACCACAGCGCGGTTTTCGGGGCGACAATGTTCGCGATCACCGCGACGGGCACCAACCGGATCGCGCGGCTCACCAACGACGATATCGCCTTCGTGCGCGACGTCTATCCTTCGGCGGACGAGCCGCAGGCATTCGGCGAGATTCGTGGGCGGGTGAATTTCAGCTACGCGCCGCCGGTGGAGGGCGCGCATGTCGTGGCAGTCGATGCGCAGCAGAACGTTGTGGTGGGAACGCTTTCCGCCGGGGATGGCTCCTACCGCATTGGCGGCCTGCCCCCGGGGCGCTACTGGCTCTACGCCGAGCCGCTCGACGGGCCGGCCAGCCAGTTCCAGCTCGGCCCGACACGAGGCTTCGTCGACCTGTTCCGCACCAACTTTTACGGCGGCCTGGCGATTCCGCAACAACTCGAGGTGCGAGCCGGAGCGGCAGTGGCCGCCGACCTGGTCGTCGAAAACTCCAACCCGACGCTCAATATCCGCGGCAGCGCGGCGGCGCCGGCCGGCGTCGCCGAGCCGGGCGGACTGATCGCGGAAGTTCAGCCCGGGGGAACGTTCGACATCGAAATCTACGGCGAGGGACTGGGCAGCTCGGAGATCAACGAGTCGGCGGTCACCTTTCTCGGCGCCGGGCTCGAAGTCGTCGGGGGGTCGCTGAAGCGCACGCCGGGCTTCGGCTCGAGCTATCCGCTGCTGTCATTCCAGGTCAAGGTGGCGCCGACCACGCCGGCCGGCCTGGTCACGGCGCTGGTAAGGACTTCCACCGAGGCGGCGGCACTGACGGGCGGGATTGCGGTCGTCGATCCGCTGCCGGCGCCGCTGTTCAGCTCGGGCAGCGTCACCAACGCGGCGAGCTTTCTATCCGGCGCGGTCGCTCCCGGCGAGATCGTGTCTATCTTCGGGTCGAACCTCGGCCCCGACCAGGGTGTCCTAGGCGGGTTGGATCAGTCCGGCCGGGTGGTCAGCCTGCTGGGCGGCGTCACCGTTACGTTCAACGGACTGCCGGCGCCGCTGTTTTTCGCCAGCGCCGGGCAGCTCAACGTGCAGGTGCCGATGGAGCTGGCGGGTGCGGCGAGCGCACTGGTGGTGATCCAGCGCGGCCAGGCCGTCAGCACGCCAACGGTGGTGACGTTCCGGACGGCGCGGCCGGGTTTATTCACCATGCCAGCGACCTCCACCGCGGTGGTGGTCAACCAGGACGGCAGCTTGAATAGCGCATCGAACCCCGCGCCGCGCGGCTCGTTCATCACGCTGTTTGGCACGGGCCAGGGACCGGTCGACCCGGCGCTGGCGACCGGCGAGTTGGCCGGCGGTACGCAACTCAGCCACGTGGTTTCCCCGGTGAGCGTTACGATCGGCGGCCAGCCGACTACGGTTTCGTTCGCCGGCATGGCGCCGGGTTTCTCCGGATTGCTGCAAGTGAACGCGGTAGTGCCGGCCGGGGCGAGTGGCGGTTCGCAAACGCCGGTCGAGCTCACAATTGACGGTGTCGCGACCGGCCAGAATGCAACGCTGGCGGTGCAGTAGCCGCGGCGGGGCCGGTTGGCCAGTGGCTCCAGCGGGCAATATGACGGCATATGCCGGTGGGACAGGGTCGACGCCTACAGCCCAAGCGATGGATGGCGACTCGCAAACTGCCCGCTCGAAGACTCGCCACGAGGCATGCCCCTCGACCTTCTCGCGTAGGCTTTCCCGATTTCATTGGTGGGGCGGCCCGACGCAGAAGACGATCGCCCGAAAGTAGGGCTCGGCGCGGCAGCAGCCGTGGGCTCGGCGCGAGAAGTGGCGGCTGCGGTCATCGCAATCGGTAGACGATCATGCTGGGGTGCGTGTATTTCCAATCGCGCGGCGCGCCGGCCTCGCCCAGCGTGGCCCACCAGAAGATGCGGCGGCTGCGGAAGACAGCGATCGGCTCGTAGCGGGTGGCGAGCAGGCGGCGATTGGCTGCGGGGTAGTCGATGATGGGCAGGTCGGAAACGACGACCCACGGCGGCGGGTCTTTCGTCAGATCGTCCATCAGCGGGTTCGGGCCCATCGGGTATCGCGCCGGATCGAGTGGCGGAAGCTCGGGCATGATGCGCGATACGGTGTCTCCGGCGGGGACGGCCTTGTAGATCACCGCCAAGGCCAGATTGGCGGGGTGCGGGTACAACAGGAAACGCACCTCGGCGATCGACGCGCACAAGGCGAACGCCAGCGCCAGGGCTCCCGCCAGAGCCGCTCGCCAGCGGGGGAGTTGGACGATGCCCACCGCGGCGGCCACCGCGCAGAACGGCACCAACGGCAGGTGGTAGCGCATCAGCGGCCAGTTCTGCGGCAGCAACGCGACTGCCCCGGCCAGCAGTGCCGCCGCCAGCAGTGCGAATACCGGCGGATTGCGACGCCGCAAGACCCACAAGCCATAGCCGGCCAGAATCACGGCCGGAATGCCGAGCGAAAAGCGCGCCAGATCGACCAGGTGCCATCCCAAAAGCAGCGATTTGGGAATCAGCAGCTCGACCGGGGTCCGGCGACTCACCTGGATCAGGACGCCCACCTGCCGGGCGACTTCGGTGCCATTGCTGATGATAAACGGCTCGCCGATCAGGAACCCGATGGGTGGGGCCGCAAGCGCCCAGCGCACGGCCTTCCACGGCGAGTCCTGTTTCCAAAATGCCACCGCCAGCACGGCGCCAGCGATCGGCAGAGTGGAGTATTTCGCCGACACGGCAAGCCCGGCGGCCAGCCCCAGCGCGAACCAGTGGGAAGGGCGCGTTGTGCGGCTTGTTTTCACCGCCAGCAGCACCGCCAGCGTCAGTAGCGTTGTAGCGGTGACATCGACGCGAATCTGGCTGGCCTGTAACAGGTGGCCGGGGGAAAACGCGACCAGCGCCGCCGCCCACAAGCCGGCCTGGCTTCCGGCGGCTTCGACCCCGATCAGGAAAACCAGGAAGACCGTGACGAGATCGGCGAACACCGTGACCAGCCTGCCGGTGACGTAGACCTTTTCAAACTCACCGGGAACCATCCGCAGGAACGCTTCGCGCCACGGCCGTCGGAAAATGCCGGCCGCCTGGGCCCCTTCGAGCGCGCCGAGAACGAGCTCGAGGTGCAGCGTTCCCCAGCGGTAGAGGTGGGGATCGAGGTCAAAGCGCGCGGGGTTGGTTCGCGCCAGGCTGGCGAGCAAACGCTGCTCGTCGAACGCGTAGGAGCTGCGGATTCCCGATGCCGCCCCTTCCGGCGTCGCCGGCGGCAGGCCCCAATCGATTCCGGCCACGCGCAGCAGCATGCCGATGGCGAGGATGCCCCATAGACAGGCCATCTGGGGGAACGACAACGAAGCCAACGCGCCGCGGCCGGAGCGACGCTGGAGTTCAGCCATCAGCGGCCTTCGTGGTGGAACGCGGCAAACCCTTTCGCCCTGGCGTCTCGGAATGCGACGATCGTCGGCGCGCCAGGATCTCGACCACCTCCATCTGGTAGCGCTCGACGCGGAATTTCTCGTTCCACAAGGCGCGCCCCGCGGCGGCGGCTTCCTGCAGGCGTTCGGGGCGCTGCAGCACGAGCGCAAGGATTCGCTCGGCCAGGGCTTGGGGCTCCATCGGATTCACCAGGAAACCCGTGCGCTCGTCGATGAGAACTTCGGGAATGCCACCGCTGGGGTAAGCCACTACGGGCAGTCCGCAGGAGTAAGCTTCCAAAACGACGCGGGTGGTTGCCGGCTCTCTTGTGAAAGGAACCACCAGCACGTCCAGCCGCTCGAGCACTTCGTAGACATCGTCGCGCCAGCCGAGAAACTCGACCGGCACACCCTCCGCCAGAATGTCGAGAGTCTGGCGGTATTCCTTGCTGACACCGTCGGCGAACAGCGCCTCGCCGCAGATCACGAAACGACAGCCGGGCAGAGTCTCCTGGAGAAGACGCGCGGCCCGCAGAAAGTCGGCGTGGCCCTTTTCGGGAGCGATGCGCCCCACCACCCCGATGTGAAAGCCGCCGCCGGGCGTTTTGCGCGCCGCCGGCCGCGATGGGCCTGCGACTCCGTTGTAAACGATATGGACCCGCTCGGCGGGATTTGGCGGCGAGGCCAGGTACGGCAGTAGCGGCTCGACCGCGAAGCGGCAGCAACCGATTACGGTGGCCTCACAGGCCCGCAGCGAGCAACCCGCGGCGCGCGCGGCGAGGCCTTGCTCGATACGGCTATGGCAATGAAACAGCAGCGGTGTGCGCCGTCGGGCCGACCGCACGGCCGGTAGCAGCTGCGGCCCGTTGACGTAAATCAGATCGGGCTGGAAGCGCTTCACCAGGCGCCGGATGGCCAACGCCAGGCGCGGCGTCGAAGCAGCAAAGCGGGCGATATCCCACGCCGATTTCTTGTAAGAGCGATAGGACGCCAGCGGCAGGCTTTCCACGGCGATTCCGAGCTCGCACAAGCGGCCCGTCAGCGGACCGCCGCCGGGAACCGCCACCAGCGGCTGCCAGCCGGCCCAGGCTATGGCCGGCATCAGGTCGAGCAGGCAAAGCTGCGCTCCACCCAGGTCGCTGTACTGATCCAGAAAAAGGATCTTCATGCGCTAAGGGAGCCTGCTCTTATCCTAGCGGCCGCGTTCGCGGACGGCGAGCCCAGGACGGTGAAATGCAGGGGCAGAACGCGCCAGTAGGTCAGCGCGTCGACGCTGAGCATCTGTTCGCCGATCCAGAAACAGGGGATGGGTCGCGGACAACCCAGACTAGCAACGCAATCCCCAACGGGGCTGCGGGAATCCAAAATAGCGGCACACCGCCGGCCGCGAAGGCCGGGGCAGGCAACGCAAGCCCGGCGGCCCCTGCCGCAAGCAGCCGCCGGCAGGGGGCGGCCACCGCGCTCCCCAACCCTTCACTCTTCCCTCGCAAGCTGTCGCACGTGAGAGACAATCCACACCGCCCCCACCAGGAATCCGGCCGCCGCGCCCACCCCGATCAACACCGGCCAACGGCTCGGCAGCAGCGCGCAAACCGCGGCGTTCACCAGCAACGCCGCCACCGCACCCGACACCGGCACGCGAAAGCGGCCCATGCCAAACAGCGCGCGCGACAAGAACTCGAACAGCCCGCGGCCCACCATCACCGGCATGTAGCCGAGCAGCACCGTGGCGACAGCCTCTGTGGACGAGCGCCCGAACGCGCCGCGCTCAAACAGCAGGTGGACGATCGGGCCGCAAAACAGCATCATGAAAACCATCACCGCCGAGCCGATCCCCGCCGCCAGCCAGGCGGCGCGCACCGCACTGCGCAACGCAGCCCGCCGCTCGTTCGGCGAGCGCTGCAGCGACGAGATCTCGGGCAGCAGCGATTGCGACAACGGCACCACCAGCAGTGCCAGGGGCACGCGGAAGACGCGAAAGCCGTAGTCGAACGCCGCCGTCATCCCCAACCCGAATGTTGAGGCGTAGGCGCGCGAAACGGCCGTGCTCAACTCCACTGCCATGGCTTGTCCCAACACCGGTCCCGGCCCTTTGAGCAGGTCTGTGAGACGGAGATTGCGCGGCTGGGCAACTTGCTCGGCGATCAGCGGGCCGGAATAGAGGTGCGTCACCGCCAGTTGCAGCCAGGCCCCGGCGCTGAAGCCGATGACGAAGCTGAACACGCCCAAGCGCTCGTGCAAAAACAACGCGGTGAGAATCGTGACGCAGTTGACCGCCGCGTGGTGGAACGATGGCAAGACGAACCGCCGCCGGCTTAGCAGCAGGGCCGTATAGACGAAACTGCAGCCCACAGCGGCCGGGGACAGGCTTGCCACGCGCAGCAAGTTGGTGGCCAGCGCGGCCGTCTCGGAATCGAGCCCGGGCGCGAACAGACGCACGGTTGGCCGCGCAAAGAGAAACAGGCACAGGCTCGAACCCAGCGCCAGCCGTGAAACCGGTTTGAAGATATCGGCGAATCGCGACTCTCCGCCGGGCGCGTGGACCGAAAACTTCGGCACGAACCCGTAGATCACGGCCATGTTGAGAATCACCCACCAGACTTCCACCGGGGCCATCGCGGCCGTCAATGCGTCAGCCTGCGGACCGGTGCCCAGCAGATAGCCCACGGCGGCCTGCCGGATGAACCCCGCCAGTTGGGCGACCAATAGCCCCACGGCGACCACAAGGCCGCCTTTGAGAACCCGCCGGTCCGAGATGCCCGACGGCGGGGATTCAGGGGCAGTTAACATCCGTACGGAGAAGAGAACCCGAGGAGAGACCCAGGCGGATGCGGAAGAGCTTTTCCATTCTATCGCGAAACGCGGTTCGCGAGAACAGCAGGCTGCGGCGGCGGATCTCCACCGCATCCCAGGCGCGCCGCTCGGCACGCTCCACCGCCTCCGCCAGAGCGTTGGGACGCTGCGGACGGAAGTAGATCCCCGTCTCGCCGCCGACGACGCTTTCGGTCACTCCAGCCCTGCGGTAATAGGTTGGGCCGCGAAACGTATCGAAGGGGCGGAGAACGACCGCCGAAGGGGGACTGCCGGGTCAGAATCGGCACCTCAGGCACGCCACTCGGCATGCGCTGCAAACCATCTCCGCGGGGAGGATCGGCAAGAAATAGGAAGTAATCAGAGGCGCTGCAGGTCCACGCGCATGCTTTGCCAGGGCGGTAGCGAAGCCAGAGTGCCCAACGCGCTGAGGTCCACCTGCACGTCGCGCGCCTCGCGGGGCTGCAACGGCTTGTCGAGCCGGATCTCGAAGCTGGCCAAAGGGGTATCGCCGGCGGAAGCCTCGCGCGTGCGCAGCTCTACCTTGAAGCTCACGTTCGCCTGAGGGTCTTCGCTGTGATTGATGATCACGGCGCTCACCTTGGGCTTGTAGTCGGCGTCATACCAGGTGCGGACGCCGGCTATTTCGATATCGCCGAGGTAGGCGCTGCCCGAATCGCCCGCTCCCTCGGCCAGGGGAGCGGGCGCGAGCTGAGTTGCGCGGTGGAACAGGTCGGGCCGCGCGAAATATACTGCCACGGCGATGGCCGCGATCGCCAGCACCGCGAAGATCGCGATGTGCTTGCCTTGCAGGCCCCAGGAAGCCTGCGCGGCGGGCCTGCGCCGGGGCGCGGCGGCGCGCTGCGAGGGCGGCAAGGAGACAGGCGCGGCACGCTGCGGCTGCGGGCGAGGACTCCCGGCCGCTGGCGCGTTGTCGGTCGCCACTGCGGTCGCCGGGGCTTTGGCCTTCTTGCTGCAGTTGGGACATTCGCTATCGGCGATATCCACTTCGCGGCCGCACGTCGGGCATTCCCAGGTAAACATGGCTTTCTAGGCGCATTGTAGCAAGCGCGCCCAGGCCCACTGGCCGCGCGGTTCACCGGGAAGCGACACAGGTGTGCGAAGCGGCACTGCTGCCGGGGCTTCGCCGGGATGCGGCGATGGCGCAAGACCTTTCCCACGCACCGAGGCTCCAGCCGTCGGAGCATGCAGTGAAGAAACAGAGCCGCAGCCCGGGGCTCGGGCTGAGTTGGCTGGAAAACGGGGAAGAACGTTGTCCCCCGGGCTGTGTGGCGCCTCGGCCCCTGGGCTTACGCCGACGGGCTTACGCCGGCGGCTCTGTTTCCTGTTCCTCGTAGGCTCTGCCTGGGGCTCAGCGTTCAACTTCCGCCTGGCGCCGCGGCCGTGCGGGTACAATAGCTCAAGCTCATGATCCGCTCCGCAATCTCGGCTCGGCGCAGCTCGCGAATAACCTTCATCCGGTGTTGGTTTCGGTCCGTCGCCCCGGCCCTGGCGCTGGCCTGCTGCGCGGCGTTTCCTTTGGCTCGCGCACAGGCGATGGACTATGAAGCCATGGCGCGACGCATCGTCGACGCGCTCGAGTTGCACCCGGGCGAACGGGTTCTGCTGCGCCAGGACCCAGGCTATTTCACCGGAATCGTCGCCCCGCTGCGCCGGCTGATCCGCGAAAAGGGCGCCATCGACCTCGGGGCTCTGGAGTATGTCGAAATCGCCGCGGTCGATCCGAACGCGCCGGCCGCGAGCGCCGAAGCCGCGGGCAAGGCCTTCTCGCAACTGCTCGACGCGGTGGACGTTTATATCTGGCTGCCGGTGCGCTTCGAAGTGCGCACAACCCCGCCGGCCGAGGCCGCGGCGCTGGCGCGCTGGCTCGATGCCGGCGGCGCCCATCGCGAGATCCACTTCCATTGGTCGCAGGGCAGCGTGCTGGCCGACGGGCTGGCCGGAGAGCACAGCGCGGCGCTCGATCGCCTCTACGAAAACGCCCTCGATGTCGACTACAAGGCCATCGGCGCGGCCCAGGATCACGCCATCGCGCTCCTGCGGTCGGGCACGGTGCGCGTTCGCACACCCGCCGGCACCGACCTGCGATTCCGCGTCGGCGAGCGCCCCTTCAATAAACAGGAAGGCGACGCCTCGGCCCGCCGCATGCAGGATGCGCGGGTCCGCGTGGACCGCGAAATCGAGCTGCCCTGCGGCGTGCTGCGCGTGGCGCCGCTCGAAGAAACCGTGCAGGGGCGACTGGTGATCCCCAAGGCGCGGCTGCAGGGTAAGGTGGCCCGCAACATTCAGTTCACGATCGCGGATGGGCGGATCACCCAAGTATCCGCCGCCGAGAACCAGGACGCGGTGGAAGCCGAGTTGCGGGCCGGAGGCGAGGCCGCCCGCCGCTTTCGCGAGTTCGCGCTGGGATTCAACCCCAAGTTGACCACCCTCGAGGGCAGCGAGGTGCTTCCCTATTTCGGCTACGGAGCCGGCGTCGTGCGGATGAGCCTGGGCGACAATGAGGAACTGGGCGGCAACGTCCGCGGCGGATACCATCGCTGGTTTTTCTTCCCCGACACGACGGTGGACATCGATGGCAAGGCGCTGGTCCGCGATGGCAAGTTAGCGATGCCCGGGGGGCGCTGAACGCCGCCCGGACGCCTCAGCCGGGATGGGCTGGGGTGGCACGGCTTGCGCCCGCGCGCGGTATCTGACATCTTGGGAGGACGCATGCCCATCAGCGAAGATCTTCTACAAATTCTCTGCTGCCCGCGCACCAAAGTGCCCGTCAAGATGCTCCCGGCCGGGCAACTGGCCAAGCTCAACGATGCTATCTCGAAGGGCGCGGTGAAAAACTACGACGGTTCGGCGGTCGAAAGCCCGCTCCAGGAGGGGCTGGTGACCGAAGACGGCAAGATCGTTTACCGCATCGACGACAGCATCCCGGTCATGCTCGTCGATCAAGGCATTTCCACCGAGCAATTGCCGGACTGGTAGGGCGCCGCACAGCAGAGTAGGAAACAACGCGGGCTGCCGCCCAGCCCACTGGAAAGCGCGCCGGGCTTCACGCCGGCCCCCCTCTCACGCAACATGACCTTTCGAAAGGGACTGGGGAGCGTTTCCCAGCGAAGCGGGTTTCTGTCAATCGGACGAAGTATCCGTGGACCGGGACGGGCCAACGCCACGGCAAAGCCCGGCGGCGATGGGGTGCTCGATGGGGACAGTCACCGCGTTTCGCGTCTCGATTTTTTCAGAGGTCTACAGGATCCGCAGGGTGCGAAACACGGTGACTGGCCCCCTCCGGCAGAGTTTCTCCGCAGCCTGCGAAGCCCGGCCGCTATTGCTTGCGGATCGGCCTGGTGTGGGCCGCAATCGACAAAGCAGTCAGCGCGGGCGGCTTGGTGAGGATCGTTGCACATTGTTCGGGAGCCTCGTAAACCCAGCCCTCCTGGCCGCTCTGGTTGACGATCCGAATCTCGCGCAGGCCGCTGGCGGACTCCATTTCCTCCAGGACCCGGCAAGCGGTTTTCAGCAGATCCAGGTACATGCCGCTCTCGATCGTCTGGCGCCCGGAACGCAGGATCAGCGCCTGACCCTCGAGTTGCACCGAATCGACGCCACTGGTCTTACCGACCGCCGCCGCAACGGCCTGCGAGACTCGCGCATCGACGGGATCGGCGGGGCGCAAAACCAAAAACCCGACGACACCCAGGGCCAGCGTCAGGGCTGCGGCCAAGGCCAGCTTGCGTGTTGCGGCCGGCGCGGGCTTCGCCGTCAGATACGCGAGGGCCGGGCGAGAGCGCGCGGCGGGGCCGGCGCCGCCATGCGGATGGCCGCTGGGTAGACAGTCGGTGTGCAGGCTGACATACTCAAAGCCCGCCTTGTGCAGCACCGCGCCTTTCAAGTCGGCTCCGGCCAGATCGGCCCCCGGCAAGCGCGCCTCGCGCAGGTCGGCCTCGCGGATATCCGCGCCGTTGAGATGAGCGTCGCGCAGATCGGTTTTGGCGAGGATCGCTTGGTGCAGGTCGGCGTTGCGGAGATTGGTCCCGCGCAAGTCGGCGTGGCGTAGGTTAGCTCCCTCCAGGTTGGCTCCCTGCAGGCAGGCTTGATGCAGATCGGCACCGATCAGCGCGGCATAGCTGAGATTGACACCGCTCAGCTCGGCTTCGTGCAGGTCGGCCTGGCGCAGGTCGGGCTTGACCTCGGGGTTGGCATCCCGCCAGCGATTCCATTGCTGCGGACCTTGCAGCAGCACGCTGAGGTGCTCGTCATTAGCCATGCTGGTAGGCCGGCTCCCCGTCGGCCCCGGAACAAGCGCGGGCCCACCGCGGGGGGTGCCGCCATCCCTCATATCGGTCAGCGGTTTCCTCTTCTTATGACTCTAAAGGGGTACCGGCTAGGTAGGGAGCGCGGCATTTGCGGCGAAGCGCGCGGCCGGGGGGAGTGCCACGCGGCCTCAGTGGCCGCTCGCGTGCCCGTTGGTGCGCGCCACGCGCTGTGTCGCACGGATCGTCGCCAGGCGGCGTTCGAGTTCGTCGAGATGATCGGCCATGGCCGCGAGCCGCTCGCTTTCGGAGCGTTGAACGAGCAGTTGCTGCTTGAAGTCGAGATCGAGAGGCAGGTGATTCGCGATCACGAAGCTTGGCTGCGCGACGCCTGCAAGATCGGGCCAGGAGGTATGCAGAATCTCAGCGATCCGCCGGCCCGTCACGGCAACCCGCTCGAGCTGCGCGGCATCGGGCGGCGCAACGTCCTCGTCGTCGAAGAACTCGACCGTGGCCCGCAGGTAAGGCATGGATTGATTGAGCGAGCGGGTGCGGTAACGGCGGCGGCCGGTGGTGGCGACGTCAAAGCGTCCGTCCTCGTATTGCTTGACGATGCTGTCGACGACCGCGGTGCAGCCGGCGGTGGAGAGTTTGCCGTCGTCGATGAGAATGATGCCGAACTCAGTATGCTCGCGCGCCGCCTCGCCGACCATCAGCCGGTAGCGCTCTTCGAAGATGTGCAAAGGAAGAGAGGCGTGCGGAAACAGCACGACGGGGAGCGGAAACAGCGGCAGCAGTGAGCCGTCACCCATGCTACATTATGGCTTCCCGCTCGCCCGATGAGCAATGAATATGGACTTCAGAAACAAGACTGCGCTGATTACCGGAGCCTCGTCGGGCATCGGCCGCGCGACGGCTCAGGCGCTGGCGCGCCAGGGCGTGCGGCTGATCCTGAGCGGGCGATCGCGGCAACGGCTCGAAGAAGTCGCTCGCGAAGCCGCCCCGGCCGAGGCCGCGCTGATTCCGGCCGACTTGTGCGACCCCGGCGATGTCGACCGGCTCGCCTCCGAGGCCCGCGCCCTGTTCCCGGCGATCGACATCCTGATCAATTGTGCCGGGGTGGGGATGTACGTGCCCTCGTTCGAGGCCGACCGTGAGATGTTGCGGCGCCTGTTCGAGCTGAATTTCTTCGCGCCGGTCGAGTTGACCGCGCGGCTGCTGCCGGCGATCCCGCGCGGCGGCGCGGTGGTGAACGTCAGCTCGATCGGCGGCAAGATCCCGCTGCCCTGGCTGAGCCTCTACTCGGCATCGAAGTACGCCTTGAATGGCTACTCCGACGGGTTGCGAATGGAGCTCAACGGGCGCGGGATCCAGGTGTTGTCGGTGTGCCCGGGCTTTGTCGATACGCCGTTTCGCGACAACGTTCTGACCGGCGAGATCCCGCCGGCCGTGAACCGCCAGCGGCGTCTGAAAATCACCGCCGAACAATGTGCCGCGGCGATTATCGACGGCCTGCGCAAACGAAAACGCACGGTGGTGACGCCGCGCATCGGCTGGGCGCTGGTGGCGCTGGTGCGTCTGTTCCCGGGTCTGGTTTTTCCGCGCATGGCAGGCATGCGCACGCCCTCGACCGGAGGGCAGCCTTCCTAGCGCCCGTGGAGCCATCGCGCGCGCCGGCCGGGCCGCGCTCGTGAGATGCTGTCAGAGGGGATACGGCTGGTTCTCAACCCGATAGGGTGGGAGCGTCCGGCAGCCGACGTCGTCGGCCTGGGGAACCATTTCATTTCGAATTGAGCCCGGAAAGGGCTGCAAATCGACCAAAAGGGGAGTAGTGCACTGCGGTACCCGCGCGGTTCGGGCCATGGCCGAACGCGACGGCAAGTGCTTTGTGGCGGCTTCGGCCCGAAACTCCGCGCTTGACACAGTGCCCGCGCCGTCCCAAAATGCAGTGGCGCAGGGTTCCGGCCTACGTGGCCAGCCCGGTGTCACGCCGGGTCCGAATTCAGAACGCGCGAGTTTGCCGCGAGGTGGGACGCCACGCCGCCCCCAGCCGCGCCCGCGAAGGAGCAGGTACATGGAGCTGTCCTGGGAACACCCCGAGATAACGGAAGTCATCCGTCGCGCCATCGAGGAGGATGTGGGCACCGGCGATGTCACCACCGATTCGTGTGTTCCAGCCGAATCGACCTCGCGCGGCTACTTTATTACACGCGAGCCAATCGTGCTGGCTGGAGTGGAGCTTCTGCCGCAGATCTACAACCAGGAGAAATTGGACATCTCCTACGAGAGCGGCGATTTCGTGGACGCCCAGGGGGTTATCGCCCGCATCTCCGGCTCGACGCGCCGGATGCTCACGATCGAACGGACGGCGCTGAATTTCTTGCAGCGGCTCAGTGGTATCGCCACCCACACGCGTGCCTTCGTCAACGCGGTGCAAGGCAGCGATTGCCAGGTATTCGACACCCGCAAGACGACGCCCGGCCTGCGCCGCCTCGAAAAGCTGGCGGTGGTGGCCGGGGGCGGCACCAATCACCGCCTTGGCTTGTTCGACGCCGTGCTGATCAAGAACAACCACATCACCGCGGCCGGGGGTGTGCGGCAGGCCCTCGAGAAAGCGCGCGCCAAGGGCATGCCGATCGAGATCGAAGTCCACAACTGGAACGACCTCGACGAGGCCCTGGCCGCCGGGGCTGGCCACATTCTGCTCGACAACTTCACCCTCGACGAGGTGCGTCAGGCGATCCGCAAGATCCAAGGGCGCGCCCGTGTCGAAGTTTCCGGCGGCATCACCTTGCAAAACGTCCGGGCGTTCGCCGAAACCGGCGCCGACTATCTCTCCTCGGGGGCCTTGACGCACTCGTTCCGTTCGGTGGACATCGCCTTCCGTCTCGACCATTGAGGAATCGCCAAACGAGGTCCGCCTCCGGCTGGACGTTTTCGCCCGGAGACGCGCGCCGCGTTGTTCGAGGACGTGCGCTGCGAGCGCGGGCACGCGAGCGCTGCCCTTGGGCCCGCGCGACGCGATGCGGCGTGGGTCTCTGGCAACTTGTCAGGCGCCATGGTATGTGACGCCATGGTGTATAAGAGGAGTAGCGGCATGGCCCGGACGACGTCGAGCCGGCCCCGTTTGCTGAAACGCGTGGCTTGCCGGACGCTGAGGTGGCGCCAGTGATGCTCACCAGCGGCAAGTCGGTCGATCCCTCGACGAGACACGGCGGTCAGCCCGCGTGCTCCGCCCACGCCACCGGATTCAACCACGCGCGATGCCTGAAAAACCTCGTTTCGGCCAGAACGTCCTGCGGCTCGACGTAACTGACTCCACGATGCGCGAAGCCGCCGAGTGGGCCGAGCGCAACGCGCCGGAAGGCACGCTGATCCTCGCCGAAGAACAGACCGCGGGGCGCGGCCGGCTGGGACGTACCTGGATCTCGCAGCGCGACCTGGGCATTTACGGCTCGCTGATCCTGCGCCCCGACGTGCCGCCGGCGCAGGCCACCGTAGTCACGCTGGTGGTCGGGCTGGGGGTCGCCCGCGGCGTGGGCGAGGCCGCCGGCAGGCAGTGCGACATCCGCTGGCCCAACGACGTGCTGCTTAACGACAAGAAGTGCTGCGGCGTGCTGGTGGAACTGGCCGCCGAGCCAGAGCGCGTCGAATATGCCATCGCCGGGTTCGGCATCAACGTCAACCATGAGTCGATGCCGCTCGATCTGGCCGACACCGCCACTTCGTTGCGGATCGAAACCGGCTGCGAGTTCGTCCGCGAGGCGGTTCTCAACGCGGTCCTCAAACACACCGAGCGCTACTACGACATGTTCTTGGAGCGCGGCACGCCGGCTGTTCTGGAAGCGTTCGCGCGCGCGTCGACGTATGTCCGAGGCCGCCGCGTGATCGTTGAAACCGGCGAGCGCACGCTCTCCGGCACCACCGCCGGCCTGGACCCCTCCGGCCTGTTGTTACTCGAAACCGACCAGGGCCGTATCGAGCCGGTGCTTGCCGGAAACGTCCGCCGCTGGCAATCCGACGCTCTCGAGGTTTGAAATGCTGTTCGCTGTCGATGTCGGAAATACGAACCTCACGCTGGGCGTCTACCGCGGCCACGAGCTGATCGGCCACTGGCGGCTCAAGAGCGATCCGTCGCAAACCGTCGACGGCTGGGGCGTGCTGTTCCGCAACCTGTTCACGCTTTCGAACCTCGCCATCAGCGAAATCGGCGGCATCATTATCTCTTCGGTCGTACCGCCGCTCGATTTCTCGCTCGAACAGATGGCCGAGCGCTACTTCCAGGCCGAGCCGCTGTTTGTCACCGCCGAGACGGACACCGGGCTCATTCTCAAGACCGACAACCCGGCCGAAATCGGCGCCGACCGCATTGTCAACAGCGTGGCCGCCTACCACCGTTTCGGCGGACCTTGTATCGCGGTCGACTTCGGAACCGCGGTCACCTTCGACGCCATTTCGAAGAAGGGGGAATACCTGGGCGGGCTGATCGGCGCCGGCATCGGCATCTCGTCGGACGCCTTATTCCGCCGCACTGCCCGGCTGCCGCGCATCGACGTGCGCGAGCCGGCCAAAGTCATCGGCTCGAACACGGTCGCCATGCTGCAGTCGGGCCTCTACTACGGAACGCTGGCGATGATGGACGGCATCCTGGAGCGCATGCTCGAAGTCCTCGGCCCCAAAACGAAAGTGGTGGCCACCGGAGGCGAAGCGCGCGTGATCTGCCCCGCCTCGCGCTACGTCCAGGAGATCGACGAGCACCTGACCTTGGAAGGGCTGCGCATCGTCTGGGAAAGAAACCGCGCCCCCAAGCAATCCAAACCTCACCGCCCCAAGACCCGGCGCCCTTGACGGACCGCCCGCGCCGGGCGCAACGGACAGAGCCGTTGTAACTGTGTTGACCAAGGGTTCGCGCCACCCAGGCGTAGATCTCGGCGCGCCCTTTGCCTTGGAAGTGAATCTCGTCGCTGGCCCGTAAAAACTCCCGGATCTGTTGCAGACTCAGCGGCTTGCTGTCTTGCACGTGGATGGTCAATCCCCAGCATGCCCACTCCCCGACCCTTCAGGCTCATCTTTGCATGAGACAAGACTGCGAATTGACACTGCCAGCGACCACTTCCTACAATGAGGTCTTTCCGGCCAGGTAGCTCAGTCGGTAGAGCGCAGCCCTGAAAAGGCTGGCGTCGGCGGTTCGATTCCGTCCCTGGCCACCACAGAATCAATAACTTACGAGCCCCTCCTTCCCGGTTGTGGTCCCAATTGGTCCCAATTCCAGGCCCGCGCGGCGTGTGTCTCACTCACTTCCGACGTTCGGGCGCTAACCCCTAAATCAAAACGCTACGATCCAATCTGCGGCGTCGGCGGGCCGTGGTGTGCCCGATGCTGCCCTTTGTGTGTCACTGAAGTCCCTATCCCGTCCCCACCTCACCAATCGGCGCTCTGTTCGACGGTCGGGGGTGTGGCATGAAGGTTGCCGCATACACCCGCGTGTCCACCCCGGGCCAGAGCCCTGAACTGCAACTCCAGGAACTCCGCGACTACGCTGCCCGCCAGGGTTGGGAGGTAGTCGAGACCTACCACGACGTGATCAGCGGGACCAAGGCCCGCCGCCCTGGCCTCGACCGGCTCATGGCTGATGGCCGCCTTCGCAAGTTCGATTGCGTCCTCGTCTGGAAGCTGGATCGGTTTGGCCGATCGCTTGTGGACTGCCTCAACGGCATTCAGGCGTTGGACAGCTATGGGGTCCGCTTCATCGCCGTTACCCAGGCGCTCGACACAGACCAGCGGAACCCTGCCTCCCGACTATTGGTGCATGTCCTGGCGGCAACAGCCGAGTTCGAGCGTTCTCTCATTCTAGAGCGGAGTCAGGCAGGCCAAGCCCGATACCGGCGCGGCTACGAGGCCGGCAAGGTGGGCAAGACCGTA
>CAWGNS010000015.1:0-5209 GCA_963824095.1 Terriglobia bacterium
CAGAGAAGTTCTATTTTATAAGACCGAGTGTATTTCATTTGATACACGTGGCTGTAGAATACAACAAATTATTAACAACAAGCGATTTTTCCTAGTCAAAAATGCCGCCGGCATCTTTGCAATATCCAATTCCTGTTGTAAGATGGAGTCCGATTGTTGGGGTTACTCACGCTGTTTAAGGAGGGACGCCTGTACAACGTGAGCTTTTGGGGGAGATGAACTACAACCCGGAGACAGAAACTTTAGGGCTGCTGGCAGGCGACACGCTCGACAAATACAGGCTGATCCGCGAACTCGGCGCCGGAGGGATGGGTCAGGTCTGGCTCGCCGAGGATCCCAGCCTGGAGCGCGAAGTCGCGGTCAAGGTGCTACTGCCGGAGTATTCCTCCGACGAGCGCTTCCGGCAGCGCTTCCGGCGCGAGGCGCAGACCATGATGGATCTGCAAAACGCCCCGATCGTCGGAGTCATGAATTACTTCGAATGCGCCGAGCCGCGCAGCAGGCGGCTGCTGGCCGCCATGGTCATGCAGTACATGGCCGGCGGCACGCTGGAGGCCCGCATCACCGGCGGCAATCGCCTACCTTTGGCCGAGGCGCTGCAAATCGCCGCCGACGCGCTGGGCGCGCTGGCCGAGATCCACGAGATGGATATCGTCCACCGCGATTTGAAGCCGTCCAACTTTCTGTTCACCCAGCACGGCAAGATTCGCATCTCCGACTTCGGCATCGCCATCGCCACCGACCCCAACCAGCGGCTGACCCAGGCGCGGGGCATCATCGGCACGGCGACCTACATGAGTCCGGAGCAGGCGATGGGCGAGTTCGAGCTCGACCACCGCTCCGACGTTTACAGCTTCGGTATCGTGCTGTTCGAGATGCTGACGGGCCGGGCGCCGTTTGAATGCACCGACCCCCAGGTGCGCGACCCCGGCAGCGAGATCCGCAAGATGCACTGGCAGACGCCGCCGCCGACGCTGCAAGGCATCGATAGCGGCCTGGACCCGTGGCTCGATCGCATTCTGCAGAAGGCGCTGGCCAAGCGCAAGGAAGACCGCTGGCAGAGCTGCCGCGACTTCCAGCAGGCCGTAAAGGCCTGCGCCGAGCGCGATCAGAAGCAACTCGCCGCGCTGCTGGGCGTGGCCGAGCCTGCCGCCAAGCAGCATCCGCCGACGGTGCTGATGGGCGGCGGCGGCACCGAACTACTGGCCAACCTGCCGCCGCTGGAGACGCCGCAAGCCCCGGCCAGACCCGAGCCTGTGGCGCCGCCCGTTGCGGAGCCGCGGCGTTCGCGCACGGGACTCATGGTTGTTGCCGCGGCGGCGGTCCTGGTGCCGCTGCTGGGTTACTTTCTAGGGCAGGCTGGGATCCTGCCTTTGCCGGCAAGCCTTTTGGGAACCGATAGCCTGCTGGAACAGGCCAACTCCGTTCTGGATAGCAATCCCTGCCGTGCGCGCGACTTGCTCGACGCCTATGTGGGGCGCCGCCCCAACGATGCGGCCGCCAAGGAAAAACAGGCCCTGGCGTTTGAGGCTTGCGCGCCCGGCGATTTCCATCGGGACCAGGCCCGCGCCCTCGAATCGGCTCAGCCCTGCGAGGCGGCCAAACACGCCAAACAGGCCGAGCGATTTTATCCGGGCGACGCCGACGTCGTACGCATCGCGGCGCTCGAACAGGGCGCCTGCGGCGCGGCGGTGGTAACACCGCCACAAGTCGCACAGGAGAATCGCTCGGTTCCTCCGCCGATCACCCGGAAAGCTGCGGAGACGACCGGCGGTAATCCTCCCCCCACAATCAATTCGGGTGTGTCCCAGCCCCCCACGGCCGCCTGTGACGAGGCGCTTCGCCAGGCGCAGCAGAACGAAAACAACGCCGACCCCTGCGCAGCGGTGGTGAGCCTGAACGCGGCGCCTGAACAATGTAGCTCCGTCCCCCGATTTGAAACGGCTCTGAAAAGAAACAAGAACGCTTGCAACGTCCTCACCCTGGGCGGAAATTGACGCACCTGACGGCGGCCATGTCCGATTTGGAGAGCACGGCGCGCTGGTTACTAATGAGGAGACCAAACACCATGCCATTGTTTACAGGCAACGCACGGCGCACCACAGCGACCCTGTTCTTATCCATTGTAGTAGCGCTTGCTTCGCTGGCCACCCTATCCGCTCAGGCCAAGCGTGCGGCGCCGGCCAAGACCCCGCTCACGCGCCAGGAACTCGTCAAGCTGATGACCGTGCTCGACCCTGCGGCGGTTGTCGCTCAGGTCAATACCCGTGGCCTGGCGTTTGAGCCGGAGATCGAAGACATCGGGCTGTTGTTCGAACAATCCAAGCAGCCGCCCAGCAAGTTTCCCGCGCTGGTTGTCGCGTTGAAGAAGCTGGTCCCGCCGCCGGTCGCCCCCGACCAGGCGCAGCCGATGATCGAGGCGATTCTGAACACGCTGTCGAAGGGCCAGCCCGCCAGCCTGGACGTTCTCAGCGCGCTGCATCCGCAGCTTCTCGAGGACAAAGGCAAGGTGATGTCGGTGTTCGACCCGCAACGCTACCGCAAGCACACCGTCGGCAAGGCCCGCCTGATACCGGGCAGCTCGCGCGTGGCGGCGGCGTTGTTCGTGTTCACCTCCGACGGCGTCGAAAAACTGCACTTCGCCCAATTTGCTCCCACAAAAGACGGCAAGCTGCTGCTGCGCGACCTGAGCGAATCCAATGCCAATGACGCCACCGCCCACCTGGCCGCCGAGTTGGACTTGGCGCAGACGCGCCTGCGCGAGATCTACCGCGCCGATTTCGACAACGTGTCGCAGGTCGCCGGTAACGTGATGACGCCGGCGCTGCTCAAGTCGCTCGCGGATATCGGCGGCTGGCGGCGCATCGTCCGCGGCCAGCGCATCCCGCAGGAATCCCTCAAGATCGAGCCGTTGGCCACCATCGACCAGAAGTCCATTCGTCCCGTGCTCAAAGTTACCCATCCCGCCGGAGACCGCACCGTGACCTACTACGCCGATTTCGAGCGCATCGGCGATGACGTGAGGATCGTGCGCCTGCGCGACGCCACGGGCGGACGCGACATCGCCGCCGACCCCGACCTCGACTTATATCTGTGCCGCCGCTACGAGTCGTCGGGCTGCGATCCTTATCGCATCAATCCCACCGAGATGGAGGACTACGCACCCCTCTCCCGGCTGCAGAGCATGGCCGAGGCCGCCATCCAGGACTTCCAAGGCGAGCGGCTCAAGAAGATCGCCGAAGAAATGCGCGTTAGTTTCATTGGAGACGAAAACCCGCAGGGCCTCGCTTATCTGGCTAGTGCGACCTTTCTGGAGATGAAGTATCCGGAAGCCGAGCAAATGGCGGCCCAAGCCATCGCCAAGGGCGCTACGGTCTATTTCCCGATGCTGCACCTGTTCCTTCCCAAGATCGGCGATCCCTGGTTCGGCCGCGTCATGTTCGGTATTTCGAGCAAGGGCCTGGAGTACGTGCCTTCCGCCGACGTCACCCAGTATCCGCGCTACACCGTGCCCTGGTCGGACGTTGACAAAGTTGTGGCGGGGTCCAAGATCGGCTTCGGTTTCATGAAGAAGGTCTATCCCTTCCTCGGATTTCAGGTAGCGATCCCCAACCCGGAAAATCCATCCAAGATGGAGAAGGAGAACTGGAACTTCGGCGTCTTCCCCACCGCCTGCGCCGCCAGCGCTACCAAGGTCCGCGACGATATGGTTCCCTGGGCGGACAACCTGTGCAAGAACACCGCGTCGATCTATCCCCTGGGCGAGTCTCCCACCAAGGGCATGGTCGGAGTGCCGATGTCGCCCGTGCAAACCAGCAAGCTCCCTGGGCCTCTGGGCGGCCAGTCGCAAGCAACCACGATGCTCATGGTCCACAAGACCTGGCAGCAGGCCGCCGTCACCTTGCAGCGCCTGATCCTGAACGTCCAGAAAGGGACCTAGCGACGCGGCGGCGATGTCCGCTTCGGGCGCCAACATTCGCTGAGGGATGTAGGAGGACATAGAAAATGCCAACGGCCATGCCAACCAGCTACACCCGCCGCGCCGTACTCTTCGGTTCGCTGGCCGCCCTCACCGGGCGGCTGGCGTTCGCGGCCGAGCCAAAAATCGTCGTCCCCCCGTACAACACGATCAGCGACAAAGAGGAGATCGAGCTGGGGAACGCCTTCGCGGACGAACTGTCCAAGGAGTACAACCTGCTCAACGACGGCCCCATCGGCAGCTATGCCGCGAAGATCGTCAGCCGGCTTGCCGAGACCTGCCGCCGCCCGGAAATGCCCTACCGCGTGCAGGTGGTCGACACCGCGGCCGTCAACGCCTGCGCGCTTCCGGGAGGGCGCATCTTTCTCAACCGCGGGCTGCTCGAATGGTCCAACAACGAAGCCGAGCTGGCCGCCGTGCTCGGGCACGAAGTGGGCCACGTCGTCGGCCACCACGGCACCAATCAGTTTTCGCGGATGGCGATGGCTAAGAATCTCTACGAGGAGCTCAAGCGCGCGCTGGGAGTCGACCGCACCGTCGTCGTCCAGATCCTCGAGATGATGGGCGGCCCGTTGGCCATTCTGGCGCAATTGAAATACAGCCGCGACGACGAGACCCAGGCCGATCTGCTGGGCGCCTACAACATGCAGCGCGGCGGCTGGCACCCGCGCAACGCGGCCGTCGTTCTGGGTCGCCTCGGCGAAGGCGAGAACGCCTCGGCCGCGGAACTGCTCGAGGTGCTTTCAAGCCATCCCGCCCCGGCGCGCCGCTCGGCACGGATCGAGCGCGAGTTGCAGGAGATGCCCGACAAGGGCGAACCCGACGTGTTCGGCGAATTCGTGCAGATCCGCGCGCGCTGCAAAGCCCTGCCCCCTTCCCCGAAACCCAAACAGCGCGGCTGACGGCCGATTCCGCGATACAGGAGGACTCCATGAGGAATGCCAACCTGGGCAGGAACGCCAATCCGCTGCGCAGAAGTGCGAAACTGCTGGGCGCGCTGGCGTTCGCATTGTGTCTGCAGGGTTTGGGGTTTGCACAGGCCGCCGATGCCGCCGATCCGCCCAGCCGGCTAGGGCAGGTCGATACAGATGGTTTTCCTAAAATCCAGGTCGTGCTCGAGCAGCCGCAGCGCTCCGGGCAGAACCGCGTCGCGCCGGCCGCCGACCAGGTGCGGCTGATCGAGGACGATCGCGAGGGGCCGGCCGCCAATCAACGGCTGCCGTTCCGAGA